>NZ_WSEL01000003.1 GCF_009758015.1 Ramlibacter pinisoli | reverse complement strand
GCCTGCGCTTCGCCATCCGCGAAGGCGGCAAGACCGTCGGCTCCGGCGTTGTCGCCAAGATCATGGAGTAAAGGTCTAGGGGTATAGCTCAATTGGCAGAGCGTCGGTCTCCAAAACCGAAGGTTGTAGGTTCGATTCCTACTGCCCCTGCCACCTGAGGTGGCGCCCGACCGAACCAAGCCCGTCCGCGCGACGGGCTTCACCGTCTGTAAAGGCGGTTCATTTTTGGAAGCAGGAACACGGCAGTCATGGCCACTTCGCAAGTTGAGACCGTCAGCACCGGCGCCGACAAGGCCAAGCTCGGTGGCGCGATCGCACTGGTGATCGCCGCCCTCGTGGGCTTCTACCTGCTCGGCCGCCAGGGCGCCATCGCCCAGTGGGGCGCGCTGCTGGTGGGTCTGGCCGCGGCGTTCGTGGTGTTCATGTCGTCCGAGCCGGGCAAGGAATTCGCCGGCTTCGGCCGCGACGCCTGGAAGGAAGTCAAGAAGGTCGTCTGGCCGAGCCGCAAGGAGGCCATCCAGATGACCGCCTACGTCTTCGGCTTCGTGGTCATCATGGCCCTGTTCCTGTTCCTGACCGACAAGACACTGGAATGGGTCTTCTACGACCTGATCCTGGGCTGGAAGCATTAAATGAGCGACACCGAAACCTCCCAGGGCGGCGCCGCCGACCAGGCGCCCGCCAAGCCGGTCAACCCCGACCTGCGCTGGTACGTGGTGCACGCGTACTCGGGCATGGAAAAGGCCGTCGAGCGCAACATCCGCGAGCGCATCACCCGCGCCGGCATGCAGGACATGTTCGGCGAGATCCTGGTGCCCACCGAGGAAGTGGTCGAGATCAAGAACGGCCAGAAGCGCACCTCCGAGCGCCGCTTCTACCCGGGCTACGTGCTGGTGCAGATGATCATGAACGATGACACCTGGCACCTGGTCAAGCACACCAACAAGGTCACCGGCTTCGTCGGCGGCGCCAAGAACCGCCCGGCCCCGATCTCCGAGGACGAGGTCGCCAAGATCCTGGGCCAGATGGAAGAGGGCGTCGAGAAGCCGCGCCACAAGGTCGAGTTCGTGGTGGGCGAGTACGTGCGCGTCAAGGACGGCCCGTTTACCGACTTCAACGGCACGGTCGAAGAAGTCAACTACGAGAAGAGCAAGGTCCGCGTGTCGGTCACCATCTTCGGCCGCGCCACGCCGGTCGAGCTCGAGTTCTCGCAGGTCGAGAAGACCTGACCGGAACCACGGGGGCGGGCCGCTGCGGCGCCGCCTCCTGCAGCCTGCCGCCCTCCAGGCTCGGCGACAGGCCAAGTGCAAGTCCGAGCCGTCAACCCCGGGGAGCCGAGGTCGCCATCGACCGAAGCGTCATCACCCGCAAGGAGTACTGAACCATGGCGAAGAAAATCGTCGGTTTTGTCAAGCTGCAAGTGCCGGCTGGCAAGGCCAATCCGTCGCCCCCCATCGGCCCGGCCCTGGGCCAGCGCGGCCTCAACATCATGGAATTCTGCAAGGCGTTCAACGCCCAGACCCAGGGTGTCGAGCCGGGCCTGCCACTGCCGGTGGTGATCACCGCCTACGCCGACAAGAGCTTCACCTTCATCATCAAGACGCCGCCGGCGACCACCTTGATCAAGAAGGCCATCAAGCTCGACAAGGGCTCGGCCAAGCCGCACACCGACAAGGTCGGCAAGATCACCCGGGCCCAGCTCGAGGAGATCGCCAAGACCAAGCTGAAGGACATGAACGCGGCCAGCATCGATGCGGCCGTCAAGACCCTGGCCGGCTCCGCCCGGTCGATGGGCGTGACCGTGGAGGGTGTGTAAATGGCCAAGCTGACCAAGAAGCAGAAAGCCCTGCAGGGCAAGGTCGACAGCAACAAGCTGTACGCCCTGTCCGAGGCGCTGACCATCGTCAAGGACGCCGCCACCGCCAAGTTCGATGAGTCCATCGACGTGGCCGTGCAGCTGGGCATCGACGCCAAGAAGTCCGACCAGGTGGTGCGTGGCGCCGTCGTCATGCCCAACGGCACCGGCAAGACCAAGCGCGTGGCCGTGTTCGCCCAGGGCGCCAAGGCCGACGAAGCCAAGGCTGCCGGCGCCGACGTGGTCGGCATGGACGACCTGGCCGCTCGAGTCAAGGCCGGCGACATGCCGTTCGACGTGGTGATCGCCGCCCCCGACGCGATGCGCGTGGTCGGCACGCTGGGCCAGATCCTGGGCCCGCGCGGCCTGATGCCCAACCCCAAGGTCGGCACCGTGACCCCGGACGTCGCCACGGCGGTGAAGAACGCCAAGGCCGGCCAGGTGCAGTTCCGCGTCGACAAGGCCGGCATCATCCACGGCACGATCGGCCGCCGCTCGTTCGACGCCGACAAGCTGCAGGGCAACCTAGCGGCGCTGATCGACGCGCTGAACAAGGCCAAGCCGGCCTCGAGCAAGGGCGTCTACCTGCGCAAGGTGGCCGTGTCCTCGACCATGGGCGTGGGCGTCCGGGTCGACCTGCAGTCGCTCGTCGCGCAGGGCTGAGAGAGATTCCGGCCCGCCCCGCAAGGGTGGGCCGGTGTGGTGGGCTGGCGGGCCGGTGCGAACCGGGCCGCCAGGCCATCCGAGACCGCTGGCGCGCAGCGATGCGCTTAATTGCGGCCGCAAGGCCGGCGCCAGCGCAGATGGCGATCCCGCCGAGATGGAACCCAGGTTTCCTCGAGGTTGGTCGCTGCAACTAGGCGTGCCGCAGGGTGCAGACCCGACGGCACATTGGAAGGAGTAGACCTTGAGTCTGAATCGCAGTGAGAAGCAAGCGGTCATCGAAGAAGTGACCGGGCTCGCCGCTAAAGCTCAAACGCTGGTGATGGCGGAATACCGCGGCATCACGGTCGCCGACATGACGAAACTGCGCAACGACGCGCGCAGCAAGGGCGTCAGCCTGAGTGTTCTGAAGAACACCCTGGCCCGCCGTGCTGTGGCCGGCAGCGCCTTCGAAGTGGTCGGCGACCAGATGACCGGTCCGCTGATCTACGGCTTCTCCGTGGACGCTGTGGCCGCCGCCAAGGTGGTGGCCGATTTCGCGAAGACCAACGACAAGCTGGTCATCCGCGGCGGCGCCTACGGCGGCAAGGCCCTGGACGTCAACGGCGTGAAGCAGCTGGCCAGCATCCCGACCCGGGAAGTGCTGCTGGCCCAGCTGTGCGGGCTGTTGATGTCGCCGATCTCCCGCACCGCCGTGGTGCTGGGTGCGCTGGCGGCCAAAAAAGGCGAAGCAACGACCGAAGCAGCCGCCGCTTGAGCGCCGGCCTGTCAACCCAACCTTAGGAAATCAAAAATGGCATTCGACAAAGACGCATTCCTGACCGCGCTGGACAGCATGTCGGTCATGGAACTCAACGAGCTGGTCAAGGCGATCGAAGAGAAGTTCGGCGTGTCCGCCGCCGCCATGGCCGCCCCGGCCGCCGGTGGTGCCGGTGGCGCCGCCGCCCCGGCCGCAGAAGAGAAGACCGAGTTCACCGTGATGCTGCTGGAAGCCGGCGCCAACAAGGTGTCGGTCATCAAGGCCGTGCGCGAGATCACCGGCCTGGGCCTGAAGGAAGCCAAGGACCTGGTCGACGGCGCTCCCAAGGCCGTCAAGGAGGCCATCGCCAAGGCCGACGCCGAGGCGGCCAAGAAGAAGCTGGAAGACGCCGGCGCCAAGGTCGAGCTCAAGTAAGCCTTCCTTCGCACGGAGGCTGGAGTGCCCGAAAGGGCCTCCAGCCTTTGGTGCTTCTAGCGGCGTGCCCTGAAAGCACCCGAAAGCACTGGGACAATACGCGGTTCCCCCCAGTGTTTTCGAGTGTCTTCTGACCCGACTGCAGAAGAGACCTTGGTTCGGGCCGTGTGCAATGCACGGCCGTCCGCCATGGTTGGTAGTGGCCAACCCGCCAAGCAACGCCGCCCCTCGCGCCCGGGGTGCGGCGCGTCAGTTGCGCAAGAGCTCATAGCCCGGAGATCTCATGGCCTATTCCTATACCGAACGCAAGCGCATCCGCAAGAGTTTCGGCAAACGCGACAGCGTCCTCGAGGTGCCGTACCTGCTGCAGATGCAGAAGGACGCCTACACCGCCTTCCTGCAGGCTGACGCCGCCCCGGGCAAGCGCACCGTCGAGGGCCTCCAGGCTGCCTTCGACGCCGCCTTCCCCATCGTCTCGCACAACGGGTTTGTCGAGATGAAGTTCATCGAATACAACCTGGCCAAGCCCGCCTTCGACGTGCGCGAGTGCCAGACCCGCGGCCTGACCTTCGCCTCGGCCGTGCGCGCCAAGGTGCAGCTGATCATCTACGACCGCGAGTCGTCCACGCCGCAGAGCAAGGTGGTCAAGGAAGTCAAGGAGCAGGAGGTCTACATGGGCGAGGTGCCCCTGATGACCGACAAGGGCTCCTTCATCATCAACGGCACCGAGCGCGTGATCGTGTCGCAGCTGCACCGCTCGCCGGGCGTGTTCTTCGAGCACGACAAGGGCAAGACGCACAGCTCGGGCAAGTTGCTGTTCAGCGCCCGCATCATCCCGTACCGCGGCTCCTGGCTCGACTTCGAGTTCGATCCCAAGGACGTGCTGTACTTCCGCGTCGACCGTCGCCGCAAGATGCCGGTCACCATCCTGCTCAAGGCCATCGGCCTGACGCCCGAGTCGATCCTGGCGAACTTCTTCGTCAACGACAACTTCCGCCTGATGGACAGCGGCGCGCAGATGGAATTCGTGCCCGAGCGCCTGCGCGGAGAAGTGGCCCGCTTCGACATCACCGACAAGTCCGGCAAGGTCGTGGTCGCCAAGGACAAGCGCGTCACCGCCCGCCACACCCGTGACCTCGAGACCACCGGCACCACGCACATCAGCGTGCCGGAAGACTTCCTCATCGGCCGCGTGGTGGCCCGCAACATCGTCGACCAGGATACCGGCGAGATCATCGCCAAGGCCAACGACGAACTGACCGAGGCGCTGCTCAAGAAGCTGCGCACCGCCGGCGTGCAGGACCTGCAGGTCATCTACACCAACGAGCTCGACCAGGGCCCGTACATCAGCCAGACGCTGCGCATCGACGAGACGGTCGACGAGTTCGCCGCCCGCGTCGCCATCTACCGCATGATGCGCCCCGGCGAGCCGCCGACCGAGGACGCGGTGCAGGCCCTGTTCCAGCGCCTGTTCTACAACCCGGACACCTACGACCTGTCGCGCGTGGGCCGGATGAAGTTCAACGCCAAGGTCGGCCGCGACGAGAGCACCGGCCCGATGGTGCTGACCAACGAGGACATCCTCGCCGTCGTCAAGATCCTGGTCGACCTGCGCAACGGCCGCGGTGAAGTCGACGACATCGACCACCTGGGCAACCGCCGCGTGCGCTGCGTCGGCGAGCTGGCCGAGAACCAGTACCGCACCGGCCTGGCGCGCATCGAGAAGGCCGTCAAGGAGCGCCTCGGCCAGGCCGAGCAAGAGCCGCTGATGCCGCACGACCTGATCAACTCCAAGCCGATCTCCGCGGCCCTGAAGGAGTTCTTCGGTGCGTCGCAGCTGTCGCAGTTCATGGACCAGACCAACCCGCTGTCCGAGATCACGCACAAGCGCCGCGTCTCGGCCCTGGGCCCGGGCGGCCTGACCCGCGAGCGCGCCGGCTTCGAGGTGCGCGACGTGCACGTCACCCATTACGGCCGGGTCTGCCCGATCGAGACGCCGGAAGGCCCGAACATCGGCCTGATCAACTCGCTGGCCCTGTACGCCCGCCTGAACGAGTACGGCTTCATCGAGACGCCGTACCGCCGCGTGCACGACGCCAAGGTCACCGACGAGATCGACTACCTGTCGGCCATCGAGGAAGGCAAGTACGTCATCGCCCAGGCCAACGCCACGCTGGACGCCGAAGGGCGCCTGACCGGCGACCTGGTGTCGGCGCGCGAACGCGGCGAATCCATCCTGGTCTCGGCCGATCGCATCCAGTACATGGACGTGTCGCCGGCGCAGATCGTCTCGGTGGCCGCCTCGCTGGTGCCGTTCCTGGAGCACGACGACGCCAACCGCGCGCTGATGGGCGCCAACATGCAGCGCCAGGCGGTGCCGGTGCTGCGCCCCGAGAAGGCCTTCGTTGGCACCGGGATCGAGCGCGTCTCCGCGGTCGACTCCGGCACCGTCGTCACGGCCAGCCGCGGCGGCGTGGTCGACTACGTCGACGCCACCCGCATCGTAGTGCGGGTGAACGACGCCGAGGCGCAGGCCGGCGAGGTCGGGGTGGACATCTACAACCTGATCAAGTACCAGCGTTCCAACCAGAACACGAACATCCACCAGCGTCCCATCGTCAAGCGCGGCGACATCATCGCCAAGGGCGACGTGGTGGCCGACGGCGCCTCGACCGACCTGGGCGAGCTGGCGCTGGGCCAGAACATGCTGGTCGCGTTCATGCCCTGGAACGGCTACAACTTCGAGGACTCGATCCTGATCAGCGAGCGCGTGGTGGCCGACGACCGCTACACCTCGATCCACATCGAGGAACTGGTGGTGATGGCGCGCGACACCAAGCTGGGCGCCGAGGAAATCACCCGCGACATTCCGAACCTGTCGGAGCAGCAGCTCAACCGCCTGGACGAGAGCGGCATCATCTACGTGGGCGCCGAGGTCATGCCGGGCGACACGCTGGTGGGCAAGGTCACGCCCAAGGGCGAGACCACGCTGACGCCGGAGGAGAAGCTGCTGCGCGCGATCTTCGGCGAGAAGGCCTCCGACGTGAAGGACACCTCGCTGCGCGTCGACCAGGGCTCGCAGGGCACCGTCATCGACGTGCAGGTGTTCACCCGCGAGGGCATCCAGCGCGACAAGCGCGCCCAGCAGATCATCGACGACGAGCTCAAGCGCTTCCGCCTGGACCTGAACGACCAGCTGCGCATCGTCGAGGCCGACGCCTTCGACCGCATCGAGAAGCTGCTGAACGGCCGCATCGCCAACGGCGGCCCGCAGAAGCTGGCCAAGGGCACCAAGATCGACAAGGCCTACCTGGCCTCGATCGAGAAGTACCACTGGTTCGACGTCCGCCCGGCCGAGGACGATGTGGCCTCGCAGCTCGAGTCGATCAAGAACTCGATCGAGCAGCAGCGCCACAACTTCGACCTCGCGTTCGAGGAAAAGCGCAAGAAGCTGACCCAGGGCGACGAGCTGCCGGCCGGCGTGCTGAAGATGGTCAAGGTCTACCTGGCCGTCAAGCGCCGCCTGCAGCCCGGCGACAAGATGGCCGGCCGCCACGGCAACAAGGGCGTGGTCTCCAAGATCGTCCCGGTCGAGGACATGCCCTACATGGCCGACGGCACGCCGTGCGACATCGTGCTCAACCCGCTGGGCGTGCCCTCGCGCATGAACGTGGGCCAGGTGCTGGAAGTGCACCTGGGCTGGGCCGCCAAGGGCATCGGCCAGCGCATCGGCAACCTGCTGCAGGCCGAGGCCAAGCAGGCCGAGCTGCGCAAGTTCCTCGAGGAGCTGTACAACAAGTCCGGCCACCGCGAAGACCTGTCCAAGCTGTCCGACGGCGAGGTGCTGGAGATGGCCGGCGAGCTCGCCAAGGGCGTGCCGTTCGCCACCCCGGTGTTCGACGGCGCCTCGGAGCAGGAAATCCGCAACATGCTGCAGCTGGCGTTCCCCGAGGACGTGATGCGGGTCAAGGGCCTGACCGCCACCCGCACCCAGGCGCACCTGTACGACGGCCGCACCGGCGACCAGTTCGAGCGCCCGGTCACCGTGGGCTACATGCACGTGCTCAAGCTCCACCACCTGGTGGACGACAAGATGCACGCCCGCTCCACCGGCCCGTACAGCCTGGTCACCCAGCAGCCGCTGGGCGGCAAGGCGCAGTTCGGCGGCCAGCGCTTCGGCGAGATGGAAGTGTGGGCGCTGGAAGCCTACGGCGCCTCCTACACGCTGCAGGAAATGCTCACCGTCAAGTCCGACGACGTCCAGGGCCGCACCAAGGTGTACGAGTCCATCGTCAAGGGCGAGCACGCCATCGAGGCCGGCATGCCGGAATCGTTCAACGTCCTTGTCAAGGAGATCCGCTCGCTGGGTCTCGACATGGAACTCGAGCGGTCTTAATTAGGAAGGGATTGAGTCAATGAAATCGCTACTCGACCTGTTCAAGCAATTCACCCCGGACGAGCATTTCGATGCCATCCGCATCGGCATCGCCTCGCCGGAGAAGATCCGTTCGTGGTCGTTCGGTGAGGTGAAGAAGCCGGAAACCATCAACTACCGCACGTTCAAGCCCGAGCGCGACGGCCTGTTCTGCGCCAAGATCTTCGGCCCGATCAAGGACTACGAGTGCCTGTGCGGCAAGTACAAGCGCCTGAAGCACCGCGGCGTGATCTGCGAGAAGTGCGGCGTGGAAGTGACCCAGACCAAGGTGCGCCGCGAGCGCATGGGCCACATCGACCTGGCCGCGCCCTGCGCGCACATCTGGTTCCTGAAGTCGCTGCCGTCGCGCCTGGGCCTGGTGCTCGACATGACGCTGCGCGACATCGAGCGCGTGCTGTACTTCGAGGCCTACGTGGTCACCGACCCCGGCATGACCCCGCTGAAGAAATTCAGCATCATGTCCGAGGACGACTACGACGCCAAGCGCAAGGAATACGGTGACGAGTACATCGCCAAGATGGGCGCCGAGGGCATCAAGGACCTGCTCGAAGGCATCGACATCGACATCGAGATCGAGAAGCTGCGCGGCGACCTGACCGGCTCGGAAGTCAAGGTCAAGAAGAACGCCAAGCGCCTGAAGGTCCTGGAGGCGTTCAAGAAGTCGGGCATCAAGCCCAACTGGATGGTCATGGACGTGCTGCCCGTGCTGCCGCCGGACCTGCGTCCGCTGGTGCCGCTGGACGGCGGCCGCTTCGCGACCTCCGACCTGAACGACCTGTACCGCCGCGTCATCAACCGCAACTCGCGCCTGCGCCGCCTGCTGGAGCTCAAGGCTCCGGAAATCATCGCTCGCAACGAGAAGCGGATGCTGCAGGAGGCCGTCGACAGCCTGCTGGACAACGGCCGCCGCGGCAAGGCCATGACCGGCGCCAACAAGCGCGCGCTGAAGTCGCTGGCTGACATGATCAAGGGCAAGAGCGGCCGCTTCCGCCAGAACCTGCTGGGCAAGCGCGTCGACTACTCGGGCCGCTCGGTCATCACCGTGGGCCCGACCCTCAAGCTGCACCAGTGCGGCCTGCCCAAGCTGATGGCGCTGGAGCTGTTCAAGCCCTTCATCTTCTCGCGCCTGGAGGCGATGGGCATCGCCACCACCATCAAGGCGGCCAAGAAGGAAGTCGAGTCCGGCACGCCGGTGGTCTGGGACATCCTGGAAGAGGTGATCAAGGAGCACCCGGTCATGCTGAACCGGGCCCCGACGCTGCACCGCCTGGGCATCCAGGCCTTCGAGCCGATCCTCATCGAGGGCAAGGCGATCCAGCTGCACCCGCTGGTGTGCGCGGCCTTCAACGCCGACTTCGACGGCGACCAGATGGCCGTGCACGTCCCGCTGTCGGTGGAAGCGCAGATGGAAGCCCGCACGCTGATGCTGGCCTCCAACAACGTGCTGTTCCCGGCCAACGGCGAGCCGTCCATCGTGCCGTCGCAGGACGTGGTGCTGGGCCTGTACTACACCACCCGCGAGCGCACCAACGCCAGGGGCGAGGGCATGATCTTCGCCGACGTGGGCGAGGTGCAGCGCGCGCTGGACGCCAACCAGGTCGAGCTGACCGCCAAGGTCGCGGTGCGCCTGACCGAGTGGAACAAGGACAAGGCCAGCGGCGAGTTCGTGCCGTCCACCAGCCTGGTCGACACCACCGTCGGCCGTGCGCTGCTGTCCGAGATCCTGCCCAAGGGGCTGCCGTTCTCGAACCTGAACAAGGCGCTGAAGAAGAAGGAAATCTCGCGCCTGATCAACGCCAGCTTCCGCAAGTGCGGCCTGAAGGAGACCGTGGTCTTCGCCGACAAGCTGCTGCAGAACGGCTTCCGCCTGGCCACCAAGGCCGGCATCTCGATCGCCATCGACGACATGCTGGTGCCGCCGCAGAAGGCCGACATCATCGCCCGCGCCGAGAAGGAGGTGAAGGAGATCGAGCAGCAGTACGTCTCGGGCCTGGTCACCGCCGGCGAGCGCTACAACAAGGTGGTGGACATCTGGGGCAAGTCGGGTGACGAGGTGTCCAAGGTCATGATGGCCCAGCTGGCCAAGGAAAAGACCACCGACCGCCACGGCAAGGAAGTGGACCAGGAGTCGTTCAACTCCATCTACATGATGGCCGACTCCGGTGCCCGCGGCTCGGCCGCCCAGATCCGCCAGCTGGCGGGCATGCGCGGCCTGATGGCCAAGCCGGACGGCTCGATCATCGAGACCCCGATCACGGCCAACTTCCGCGAAGGCCTGAACGTGCTGCAGTACTTCATCTCCACCCACGGCGCCCGCAAGGGCCTGGCGGACACGGCGCTGAAGACCGCGAACTCGGGCTACCTGACGCGCCGCCTGGTCGACGTGACCCAGGACCTGGTCGTCACCGAGGTCGACTGCGGCACCTCCGACGGCTCGCTGATGCGCGCCATCGTCGAGGGCGGCGAGGTCATCGAATCGCTGCGCGACCGCATCCTGGGTCGCACCGCGGCCGAGGACGTGCTGCACCCCGAGTCGCGCGACGTCATCGTGCCGGCCGGCAACATGCTGGACGAGGACACGATCGAGGAGCTCGAAGGCGCCGGCGTCGACGAGGTCAAGGTGCGCACCGCGCTCACCTGCGCCACCCGCTTCGGCCTGTGCGCCAAGTGCTACGGCCGCGACCTGGGCCGCGGTGGCCTGGTCAACGTCGGCGAGGCGGTCGGCGTGATCGCCGCCCAGTCGATCGGCGAGCCCGGCACGCAGCTGACCATGCGCACGTTCCACATCGGTGGCGCCGCCTCGCGCGCTGCCATCGCGTCGAGCGTGGAAGCCAAGTCCAACGGCGTGATCGGCTTCAACAGCACGATGCGCTACGTGACCAACGGCAAGGGCGAACTGGTCGTCATCGCACGTTCCGGCGAGATCGTCATCCATGACGAGCACGGCCGCGAGCGCGAGCGCCACAAGCTGCCGTACGGCGCCACGCTGGCGGTCAAGGCCGACCAGTCGGTCAAGGCCGGCGCCATCCTGGCCAACTGGGACCCGCTGACCCGACCCATCATCACGGAATTCGCCGGCAAGGTGAGGTTCGAGAACGTGGAAGAGGGCCTGACGGTCGCCAAGCAGGTCGACGAGGTCACCGGCCTGTCGACGCTGGTGGTGATCGACCCGAAGCGCCGCGGCTCGGCCAAGGTGGTGCGCCCGCAGGTCAAGCTGATCGACGCCAGCGGCGGCGAGATCAAGATCCCCGGCACCGACCACTCGGTGACCATCGGCTTCCAGGTCGGCGCGCTGATCCAGGTGCGCGATGGCCAGGACGTCGCCCCGGGCGAGGTGCTGGCGCGCATCCCGATCGAAGGCCAGAAGACCCGCGACATCACGGGCGGCCTGCCGCGCGTGGCCGAGCTGTTCGAAGCCCGCTCGCCCAAGGACAAGGGCGTGCTGGCCGAGGTCACCGGCACCGTGTCGTTCGGCAAGGAGACCAAGGGCAAGATCCGCCTGCAGATCACCGATCCGGACGGCAAGGTCTGGGAAGAACTCGTGCCGAAGGAAAAGAACATCCTGGTGCACGAGGGCCAGGTGGTGAACAAGGGCGAGACGGTGGTCGACGGCCCGGCCGACCCGCAGGACATCCTGCGCCTGCTGGGAATGGAGGAGCTGGCCCGCTATATCGTCGACGAGGTCCAGGACGTCTACCGCCTCCAGGGCGTGAAGATCAACGACAAGCACATCGAGGTGATCGTTCGCCAGATGCTGCGTCGCGTCGTGGTCGAGAACGCGGGCGAGTCGGGCTACATCGGCGGCGAGCAGGTCGAGCGCTCCGAGATGCTGGACACCAACGACGCGCTGCGGTCCGACGACAAGATCCCGGCGACCTACAGCAACCTGCTGCTGGGCATCACCAAGGCCTCGCTGTCGACCGACTCGTTCATCTCCGCGGCCTCCTTCCAGGAAACCACGCGGGTGCTGACCGAGGCGGCCATCATGGGCAAGCGCGACGAGCTGCGCGGGCTGAAGGAGAACGTCATCGTCGGCCGCCTGATCCCCGCGGGCACCGGCATGGCCTACCACCAGGCACGCAAGGCCAAGGACCAGATGGACGAGGCCGAGCGCCGCGCCATCGCCGAGTCCGAGGCGGCCGAACTGGCCGGCGTCACGGCCGACGCCACGGTGCCCGAGACCACGGAAGGTGCTGCCGGCGAGTAACCGCCGCGCTTCACTAAACTAGGCGCCCCGCTCCCGGTTCCCCGGGGGCGGGGCGTTTTCACATGCCATGACGTCCTCGCTTGCCCCCTGGATCGCCGCCGCCGTCCTGCTGTTCTGGACCGTCGGCGCCTACAACCGGCTGGTGCGCCTGCGCGGCGAGGCCAACGCCGCCTTCGCCGTGCTGGATGCCGAGCTCACCCGCCAGGTGCAGCTGGTCGATGAGCTGCTGCCGGCCGGCCAGGAGCCGCCGGCGTCCCTGTTCATGGGGGAAGGGCCGTCGTTCTGGGGCGGCCTGCAGGCGTCGGCGGCGCAGCTGGCGGCCAGCCTCGCGGCCGCCCGCCAGAAGCCCCTGGAGCCCGGGCGCATCGCCGCGCTGGACGCCGCGCAGGCGGTGTTTGCCGACGCGTGGGAGCGGGCCGAGCGCGACGACGCGCACGACCTCGCCGGGCCCCGGCTGCCCGACGCGCTGATCGCGGCGCGCACCCACGTCACGCTGCAATGCATCGCCGCCGCCGACCGCTTCAGCCGCGCCGTGGCGCACTACAACGCCGCCATCCGCCAGTTTCCGGCGCTGCTGCTCGCCTGGCTGTTCGGCTTCCGGCCCGGCCTGGGCATCGCGCCGCTGCCGCCACCCAAAGGCCCCGCCGTTTGACAGGCTCTGGCGTGGCGGCGCATGATCGTTGCCCCTTGTCGAATCATCCCCAGGAGATTGACGTGCTGCGCATCAACGACACCGCCCCGAATTTCAGCGCCGACACGACGCAAGGCAAGATCGACTTCCACCAGTGGATCGGCGACAGCTGGGCGATCCTGTTCTCGCATCCCAAGGACTTCACGCCGGTCTGCACCACCGAGCTGGGCTACATGGCGCGCATCGAGCCCGAGTTCACCAAGCGCGGCGCCAAGCTCATCGGCCTGTCGGTCGACCCGGTCGACAGCCACAGCCGCTGGCTGGGCGACATCGAGGAGACGCAGGGCGCCAAGGTCAACTACCCCATCGTCGCCGACGGCGACCTCACGGTCTCCAAGCTGTACAACATGCTGCCGGCCGAGGACACCACCACCGACGGCCGCACGGCGGCGACCAACCAGACGGTGCGCTCGGTCTTCATCGTCGGCCCCGACAAGAAGATCAAGCTGATGCTCACCTACCCGATGACCACCGGGCGCAACTTCGACGAGATCCTGCGCGTGCTCGACTCCATGCAGCTGACGGCCAAGTACAAGGTGGCGACGCCGGCCAACTGGAAGCAGGGCGAGGACGTCATCATCGCCGGCTCGGTCTCCGACGACGACGCCAAGAAGCTGTTCCCGCAGGGATGGAAGGCCGTCAAGCCCTACCTGCGCGTGACCAAGCAGCCGGGCACCTGAACGCCGCGTTGGTCACCGCACTTCCCCTCTGGCGGCAGCTTCAGGCTGCCGCTTCCGTTCTGGCGGCGGTGCGCGGCGGCGAGTCCGCCACCCCGGCCATCGCGCGCGCCGCGCCGGAGCTGCGTGCCGCGGCCCAGGCGCTCGCCTACCAGGCGCTGCGCCAGCTCGGGCGGGCCGAAGCGCTGCGGCGCCAGCTGGCCCGGCGCGCGCCGCCGCCGGCCGCGGACGCCCTGCTGTGCACCGCGCTGGCGCTGTGCTGGCGCGTCGACGAGGCGCCCTACACCCCGTTCACGCTGGTCGACCAGGCGGTCGAGGCGGCCAAGCGCGCGCCCGCCACCGCCGCCCAGGCCGCCTTCCTCAATGCCTGCCTGCGGCGCTTCCTGCGCGAGCGCGACGCCCTGGTGGCGGCCACCGACGACGACCCGGTGGCGCGCTGGAACCATCCGCGCTGGTGGATCGAGCGCCTGCGGCAGGACCATCCGCACGACTGGGAAGCGATCCTGGCGGCCAGCAATCGGGCGGCGCCGATGACGCTGCGCGTCAACCGCCGCCGTGCCACCCGCGACGACATGCTGCGTCGGCTGGCCGACAACGGCATCGGCGCGCAGCCGGTGGGCGAGGACGGGATGGTCCTGGACCGCCCGCGCGACGTGCACGCCATCCCGGGCTTCGACCAGGGCCTGCTGTCGGTGCAGGATGCCGCCGCCCAGCTGGCCGCGCCGCTGCTGCTCGACGGCCTGGTGGCGCCGCCCGGGCGCCGGCTGCGCGTGCTCGATGCCTGTGCCGCGCCGGGCGGCAAGACCGCCCACCTGCTCGAGCGGGCCGACGCCGACGTGGTCGCCATCGAGGTCGACCCGCAGCGCGGCCAGCGCATCGAGCAGACGCTGGAGCGGCTCGGGCTGCAGGCCCGGCTGGTGGTGGCCGATGCCGCGGCCGTGCCGTCCTGGTGGGACGGCCAGCCGTTCGATGCCGTGCTGCTGGACGCGCCGTGCACCGCCTCGGGCATCGTGCGCCGCCATCCGGACGTGCGCTGGCTGCGCCGCCCGACCGACCTGCCGCAGCTGGCCGCCCAGCAGGAACGCCTGCTGCAGGCGCTGTGGCCGCTGGTGGCGCCCGGCGGCCGCCTGCTGTACTGCACCTGCTCGGTGTTTCGCGAGGAAGGCGAACGTCGGATCCGATCGTTTGTTGCGCACAACACAGAGGCCGTTTTGCAACCCGCCCCCGGTCATTTGCTGCCCCAGGATGGCGCCAACGTGGGGGGCGTCCGGGACAATCCCGGGAGTGATCACGACGGTTTTTTCTATGCGTTGCTGGCCCGCGATGCGGCTGGCGGCCGCCCGGCGCCCGCTTGAGGCCGCCCTGCGGCTGCTGGCCGCGCTGCTGGTGCTGCTGGCCGTGGCCGGCCCGGTGCACGCCGACGCCGAGGTCACGCAGATGCGGCTGGAGCGCAGCGAGGACGGCGTGCTGCTCAACGCCAGCGTGGCGTTCGAGCTGCCGCCGGCGGTCGAGGACGCGCTGCAGAAGGGCATCCCGATGTTCTTCGTGGCCGAGGCCACGCTGCTGCGCGACCGCTGGTACTGGTACGACAAGCAGGTGGCCTTCTCGCAGCGCCACATGCGCCTGTCCTACCAGCCCCTGACCCGGCGCTGGCGGCTGCAGGTCTCGCCCACGGCGATCGGCAACTCGGGCCTGGCCCTGGGGCAGAGCTTCGACACCCGGGAGGAGGCCCTGCGCGCGGTGCAGTCCTTCGCCCGCTGGAAGATCGCGGAACTGTCCGACCTGGAGCCCGACGCGCGCTACAGCCTGGACTTCCGTTTCCGCCTCGACGTGTCGCAGCTGCCGCGGCCGTTCCAGATCGGCGTGGTCGGTCAGGCCGACTGGAACGTGGGCGCCGCGCGCACGCAGCGCATCGCGGTCGAGAACGGGCGGTGAGCACGCAGGCCCCCTCCGCGCTGGCGCCGAAGCCCACCTTCGGCAGTTCGCGCGCCGTGCGCTGGGCCCTGGCGGTCGGCGCGGCGGTGATGGTGGGCATCGGCATCGTGCTGATGTTCCTGCTGACGCAGGCCACCGGCAACCGCGAGCTGTACGAGCGCAACTACGGGCGCCTGTTCGCCCTCAACATGGTCATCGCCGGCCTGCTGGCGCTGGTGATCGGCTGGGTGGTGGTGCGGCTGGTGTCGCGGCTGCGGCGCGGCAAGTTCGGCAGCCGCCTGCTGGTCAAGCTCGCCGCCATCTTCGCCCTCGTGGGCTTCGTCCCCGGGCTGCTGATCTACGTGGTGTCCTACCAGTTTGTCTCGCGCTCGATCGAGAGCTGGTTCGACGTCAAGGTCGAGGGCGCGCTGGATGCCGGCCTGAGCCTGGGCCGCTCGACCCTCGACACGCTGGCCAACGACCTGGCCAACAAGACGCGGGCGGCGGCCAACCAGCTGGCCGAGACGCAGGACACCTCGGCCGGGCTGGCGCTGGACCGCATGCGCGAGCAGCTCTCGGCCAATGACGTCATCCTGTGGGGCGCCAACGGCCAGCTGCTGGCCAGCGCCGGCCAGTCGCGGTTCCTGCTCAATCCCGAGCGGCCCAGCCCGCAGCAGATCCGCGCCGTGCGGGCCCAGCGCCAGCTCGCCGTGGTCGAGGGCCTGGACGAGCCCACCCTGGCGGCCGTGAGCCAGGGCCGCATCAAGGCGCTGGCGGTGGTGCCGGGGCCGGGCCTGGGCCTGCTGGCCGAGCCGCGCGTGCTGCAGGTCACCCAGAGCCTGTCGCCGACCCTGGTGGCCAACGCCATCGCCGTGCAGGAGGCCTACCGCGAGTACCAGGAGCGCGCGCTGGCGCGCCAGGGGCTGCGCCGCATGTACATCGGCACCCTGACCCTGAGCCTGTTCCTGTCGGTGTTCGGCGCCATTTTCCTGGCCGTGCTGCTGGGCAACCAGTTGGCGCGCCCGCTGCTGCTGCTGGCCGCCGGCGTGCGCGAGGTCGCGGCCGGCGACCTGTCGCCCAAGCCGGTGCTGCAGGGCAAGGACGAACTGGGCGGGCTGACGCGTTCGTTCGCCGAGATGACGCAGCAGCTCGCCGATGCGCGGGGGGCGGTGGAGCAGAGCATGGGCCAGGTGAACGCGGCCCGCGCCAACCTGCAGGCCATCCTGGACAACCTCACGGCTGGCGTGATCGTGCTCGACGAACAGGGCCGCATCCAGTCGTCCAACCCGGGCGCCACCCGCATCCTGCGCGTGCCGCTGGCGGCCCACGAGGGGCAGCCGCTGGCCTCGGTGGAAGGGGTGGAGGCGTTCGGTGCCGCGGTGCAGTCGCAGTTCGACGACTACATGACCGAGCGCCTGCAGCACGGCCTGGACCACTGGCAGCAATCGTTCGAGCTGAACGCGAGCCTGCCCGGGCTGCCGGCACCGAACAACGCGCTCACGCTGGTGGCCCGCGGCGCCGAGATGCCGTCGGTGGTGCCGGGGCAGATCGCGCGGCTGCTGGTGTTCGACGACATCTCCGAGGTGGTGTCGGCGCAGCGGGTGCAGGCCTGGGGCGAGGTCGCACGGCGGCTGGCGCACGAGATCAAGAACCCGCTCACCCCGATCCAGCTCTCGGCCGAGCGCCTGGCCCACAAGCTGGGCAACCGCCTGGCCGAGCCCGACCAGGCGGTGCTGCGCAAGTCGGTGCAGACCATCGTCGACCAGGTCGACGCGATGAAGCGGCTGGTCAACGAGTTCCGCGACTACGCCCGGCTGCCGGCCGCGGAACTCAAGCCGATCGACCTGAACGCGCTGGTGACCGACGTGCTGAACCTCTATGCGCGCGACGGCGAGACGGCGCACGGCTCGCACGTGCCGGTACGGGCCGACCTCGACCCGCACTGCCCGACCATCCTGGGCGACGCCCAGCAGCTGCGCCAGGTGGTCCACAACCTGGTGCAGAACGCGCAGGACGCCACCGAGGGCGCGGCCCGGCGCGAGGTCGTCATCCGCACCCAGTGGAGCGAGACCAGCCGGCGCGTCCGGCTGGTGGTGCAGGACACCGGCAGCGGTTTCCCGGAGCACATCCTCAAGCGGGCGTTCGAACCCTACGTCACCACCAAGGACAAGGGCACCGGGCTCGGCCTGGCGGTGGTCAAGAAGATCGCGGACGAGCACGGCGCCCGCATCGACGTCAAAAACCGGCTCGACGACGGGGTGGTTGCCGGGGCACAAGTCTCGCTATCATTCGCAGTTGCGGCTTGACAACACTTTCCGGCAGGCAGCGGAGCACACATCCATCCATGGCAAACATCCTCGTGGTCGACGACGAACTGGGCATCCGGGACCTGCTCTCGGAAATCCTCAACGACGAAGGCCACAACGTCGAGCTGGCGCAGAACGCCGCCCAGGCCCGCACCGCCCGCGCGAAAGCGCGACCCGACCTCGTGCTGCTGGACATCTGGATGCCCGACACCGACGGCGTGACGCTGCTCAAGGAGTGGTCGAGCGCCGGCCTGCTGACCATGCCGGTCATCATGATGAGCGGCCATGCCACCATCGAGACTGCCGTCGAGGCCACCAAGATCGGCGCGCAGTCGTTCCTCGAGAAGCCGATCACGCTGCAGAAGCTGCTCAAGGCCGTGGAGGCCGGCCTGCAGCGCGAGTCGGCTCCCACCCCGCCGGCCGCCCTGGTCGGCCAGCGCAAGCCCCTTCCCGGCTACCTGATGCCCAGCGTGCCGGTGATGACCGAACTCACCGTCGAAGCCGCCATGACCGGCGGCCAGACCCTGCCGGCGCCGGTGGAGATGGGACCGCAGGCGCGCCAGACCTTCGAGCTGGACAAGCCGCTGCGCGATGCGCGCGACGAATTCGAGAAGAGCTACTTCGAGTTCCACCTCGCCAAGGAAGGCGGCTCGATGACCCGCGTGGCCGAGAAGACCGGCCTGGAGCGCACCCACCTGTACCGCAAGCTCAAGCAGCTCGGTGTGGACCTTTCGCGCGGCAAGCGCACACCCGGCTAGGGTATACTTGCGGGCTCACGGCCCGGTAGCTCAGTTGGTAGAGCAGCGGATTGAAAATCCGCGTGTCGGTGGTTCGATTCCGCCCCAGGCCACCAGTCTTCATGCGCCCCAGCGCCCGATTCGGGTTCTGGGGCGTTTCTACAATTCGGTCTGGTTTTCTACAATTCCTTGCGAATGCCTGCTTCCGGCCAGGAGCGGACTTGCGACTCTGCAGATTGAGCACGACCAGGTGATGCCGGTATTTCTCCAGGCATGGCCATCTTTCCGGGCGGCCTGGAATGAGCATCTAGCGGAGTTCGCCGGCAACGCTTGGCTCTAATCGCAGCCGTAGACTTCTCGCGTCATTTGCAAAACAAGAAAGCACCGGGCCCTCACGGGTATCGGCCCGACATCGACGGGCTGCGGGCGCTGGCTGTCCTAGCCGTCGTTGTTTACCACGCGTTTCCGCAGTGGCTGCCCGGTGGCTTCACCGGCGTCGATGTCTTCTTCGTCATCTCGGGATACCTGATCACTGGCATCGTCCTCGGCGAGCTCGCGCTGGATCGATTCAGTCTCACGGATTTCTATGCTCGCCGGGTCCGGCGCATTTTCCCTCCGCTCCTGCTGGTGCTGGTGGCGTGCTGGGCGAGTGGCTGGTTCGTGCTATTGCCAGATGAATATTCGCATCTCGGGCGATACGTGCAGGGTGGTGCGGCGTTCGTCGCGAACTTCACTGCCATGAAGGAAGCCGGCTACTTCGATTCGGCAATCGAGATGAAGCCTTTGCTGCACCTGTGGAGCCTGGCAGTCGAGGAGCAGTTCTACTTGGTGTGGCCGCTGCTCCTCTGGTTCGCGGCACGCCGCCGGATGGCGCTGGTTGTGGCCATTGCGGTGCTGGGCGCCTGCTCCTTCGCGGTGGCTCTCGTGGCCGACCAGGAGGGCAGCGCGCGCTATTTTTCGACGCAAGCCAGGGGCTGGCAGTTGCTATGCGGTGCCTTGCTGGCCATGGTGGCCGGGCAGCCGGCGCCAAGCTGGGCGCGCGCGATCGGTGTTCGACTCCCGACGTTCGCGAAGGCTCGTGCAAACGTCGCAGCCACGGTTGGCTTGGCTCTCGTCGCCGCCGGCGTCATCTCGCTAAACAAGGTTTCCGCTGTGCCGGCGCCGGGCGGCCTGCTGCCGGTGGTTGGTACCAGCCTAATGATCTATGCCGGCTCCCGAGCTTGGGTCAATCGCCGCATCCTGTCGCACGCCTGGTTGGTCGCGCTGGGCCTTGCCAGTTATTCGCTCTACCTGTGGCATTGGCCGTTGCTGTCGCTCCTGCACATCGCAGAAGGGCGCGAGCCCTCCGCGTGGATTCGCGCGGCAGCGGTAGGCGTTGCCGTGCTGCTGGCCGCCGGCACTTACCAGTTTGTCGAGTTACCTCTGAGGCGGCACCACCGGCCCCGCGCCGCCGCCCTCGTGCTGCTACCAGCGATGGCCATAGTCTGCACGGTGGGCTGGCTCACCGCACGCTACGACGGCTTTGAGTTCCGTAAGCAGGCACTGCACGACGCGTTGGGCGACCTGAAGACGCCCCGTGTCGTCGACGATATATATTGCCGCGCCGCCCACCCCTACGCGCGCTCGGGGTGCTACGACTCCCCCAATCGGCACGCGGCGACGCTGTTCATGGTGGGCGACAGCCACATGGACGCCCTGGCGGTTGGTTTTCGCCGGATGGCCGAAGCGGATGAACTTCCGTTCAATCTGACGACCATCGGGCAGGGGGGATGCGGCCCTCTCCTCGACGTGGAAGCGTATTGGCCAGGGACAGGTGCGTCCCAGCATTGCCGGGACATCGTCACGCCGGCTCTGCAGGAAGCACTGGCGCGTGCCGACGTTCGATGGGTCATGCTGGTCGGCCGCCATGCCCTGTGGACGGAGGGCACGGGATTCGGCAACGCCGAGCGCACCTGGATCGAGAATCGCTGGCGGCATAGTTATGCCGATGAGGAAGGGACGTCCGCGCAGGCCTTCGAGCGGGGACTGAACCGCACGTTGGATGAACTGGAGCGGGCCGGCAAGCGCGTCGTGTTCGTGCACCAGGTGCCAGAGTTCGGATTCCAGCCGCGTAGTTGTTTGACGGGCTTTAGGCAGTTCACTCCCAAGCCTTGCGACATCAGCCGCGCCGAGGTCGAATTCCGGCAAAAGAGCTACCGGGACGTCGTCAGCCGGGTGCTTGCCACGCGCCCAGCAGTTATCGAATTCGATCCGCTGCCCCGGTTCTGCGATTCGGTGCGATGTTCGCCCTTTGATGCAGATGGCAAACCCTTGTACCTTGACGATGACCACCTGAACTGGCGGGGTGCCGAAGCTGTTGCAAGAGAGCTGATGGGGCGGATTGGTAACCTAGGAACGAGGTAGTCGCCGATTTGCTGAGTGTCTGCTATTGGCGGCGGACCTTGTACTTGGCTAGCGAAGCGGCTTAACGCGCTCGCCAAGCCGGGCGCGAACGTAGTGCTCTGTCATGTCCCGGTTTCGATGCGCGAGCAGCTTTTGTGAGTGCGCCAGGTCACCGGTATCAGTCGCAGCCTTGGCCCTCAGATCGCGGAACTGGAAGCTGACGCCCGCGGCTTGCCTTGCCTTGTCGAACCGTGAGCGCAAGGAGCCTTGGGTGAGTGGCTGGCCGACCTCGTCCTGAATTAGGTACGCGCTGATTGCGCGGCGGGGTCGCAGGTTGATGCGCTCCAACGTGGCGGCCAACTCGCCGGTTACCTCGATGCCAATGCGAGCGCCGGTCTTGTTTTGGACCACCCAAAGGGCTCCATCGCGAATGTCAGTGCGCTTCAGCTTAAGTACGTCAGCGGGACGTTGGCCGGTGAGCAGCGCGAGGTCCATCGCATCCGCCACCGTGTGGTGAGCCAGCGCTTTGACCTGGGCGAACTCGGCATCGGTCACGTAGCGGTCGCGCCCTGTCTCGCGGAAGCCCTTGACGCCTTGGCAAGGGTTCTGCGCCGCCGTGTAGCCCCATTCACGGGCCTTGTTGAAGATGTGCGAGAACAGTGCCTTCTCCCGATTGGCCCGGACCTTGGCGGCCTCACCGCGAATGTCCATGTATTGGCGGATGTGCATGGGCAGCACGGCATCAATTGGCATGTGGCCGAACACGCGCAGCAACTGCGCCAGTTCCTTGTCGTTGTCCTTTCGCGTGCGAACGGCCTTGGTTGGGTAGACCTCGCGAACGTACCGCTTGGCAATAACCGAGAACAGGCGGCTGGAGTCGTCCTCTTTCACGCCCTCCAGCTGGGCCCACAGTCGTAGCGCCTCGGCGCGATCTGCAGAGAGCTTGCGCCAAACACGCGGCCCGGAGCCGCTCACGTGGTAGTACGTATTACCCTTCTTGTGGAAGCGCGGAGGGTCGTCGTGATTGGATTGCCGCCGGCGGCCCATCAGGCGGCCCTCAGAGCGCCGAAATTGGGGCGCAGGACTACTGCCTCCTCATCAGCGCAGCCGAGCATCTTCTCGGCGTACTTGCGGGCCACCACGGGGCGGCCGATAGCATTGACCTCAAACCGCCAGCCCCGGCGACTGAGCCAGTCAACTTGAAGACGGCTTAGCTTGAAGCCTGTGATGTCCTGCACCTCTTCAGGCGTCAGGAGGAAGGGGGTGGTTCCGGCGTAACCCATGGCAGGTCACTGAACACAATTGCCGATTTCAAGGAGCGAATAAGGCCCGTCCGCCCATCGATCAGGTAGAGGGCCATTGGGGTACAGGCGCATGCCGGCAGGGACGACAACTCGCGTGTACATGGGCTCGAGAACTTCACCTGTCTCCCGCACCACACGACGACCGGCGACCGAGCAGAGTTGGCCAACTCCAAATCGCTGCTTACACCATTGGGGCCAATTGAGCCAGGTGCAGACCGACCGGGCCTGCGTTGTGAGTCCCCCATAGCCATGGATTCGCGCTCCTTTCGGAAAGGCCTGCAACGGACCGGTTTTCGACAGGTATTTCATGAGGTAGCCCACCGGAGCACGCCCGATGACCGTTTGAGTCATGCCGTGCGGCCACCAGCCGCGCCCGTCGAACTTCGGCAGCTGGAGGCGGACAGGGAGCCAGATCGCAAGGTGGTAATGGGGATCGCGCCGCGCTTCTGCAGCTCCGCCACCCAGACGTACTTGAAGATCACAGCTTGCCGCTGGCACCGTGCCTTGGAAGCCAGTCCCCAACGCGTCGATATGTGAGGGTGACGAACCACACGCGTTCCCTGTGGCCCTTCGGTACGGTGAGCAGGTGCCAGTTGGAGCACGCCCAAACTGTGCGCTTCAATCGACCCAGCCGTCGACGCTGCACCTCGCCGACGTCGAAGCTGACTTCTATTGGTGGTGTCCCACTTGTTTTAGATGAGACAAGCCCCGCGCGCGGAACATCAGCCGGAGTCACCCCGCACAGCGGGGCCCCCTCCGGCTGATGCCCGCACGCAGCCAGGTTGCCAAAGGAAGATGAAGGGCGTTTCATGTTCCCTCCGACTATGGAGGGAACGTGAGATGCCTGTCAAGGGAACTTGATTGTCCCTTGTTGCGGAGCTACGACGTGAAGTGCTTGCGCTCGTCCCTGGGTACGTCGAGCTTGGCTTCTCCAGAGACGATCTTCCAGAAGTTGGAAAGCGCCTGAGCGGCGGTGTACGCAATTGAACGATCAGATTCCGGGCCTGTTTCGGGGAACTCCTCGCGCACCACGATGCCGAGAATCTGTTCGTACTTGCGAATCGTCGCCTTGCTGTGCATCAGCACCAACACGCGCCAGCCTACGTAGTGGCCGAGGACATACATGCCAATGGCCGACTCCAACTCGTCAAATGAACCGTCGAATCGTTGCACCGCATCCCGGAAGCGCTCCATCGCGCGCTCGACTTCGGGAGGCTCCAGCAGTCGTACGGGCGGGCGCTTCGGCTTCGTCTTTGCCATCCCGCCAGCATAGCAGTCGAGGGAACATGGCGACCCCTCCGCCGAGTTGCCCACCGCGTCGGTCGGTTCGTCGCAAGCGCCGCCCGCCGCCGTGGACAACTCTCCGACTTCTACAAAGCAGAGGAAGCGCCCTCTTAGCAGTGGTATCATTCGACCCGGTTTTTGTAGGTGGACAACCGAGCTAAGTGCTTGAAGCACAAGGCGATTCGCGGCAGATTGAAAATCCGCGTGTCGGTGGTTCGATTCCGCCCCAGGCCACCAGATTCCAAGGCGAAGCCCTTGATCGCAAGATCAGGGGCTTTTTCTTCGGCATCCGCGGGAGTAGCTCAGTTGGTAGAGCGCAACCTTGCCAAGGTTGAGGTCGAGAGTTCGAGACTCTTCTCCCGCTCCAGTCGCAGCCCCTGATCGGAAACGATCAGGGGCTTTTTTCTTGGCTTCACGGTCGGAAACCGGGCGACAGCAGCCTCAGGACCTTGGAACGGTACAAGCTCTGCTGTTGCGAATGCATACCCGCGCATCAGCTTCGGACGAACAAGAAACGCGTGCCTTGCTTGTAATGCTGGGCGCTCGGGTGTAGAAAAAAGTCATTTGCGGCAAAGCCTCGGCAAGATGTGAGGCGGCATGCGTCGACAGGTCGGCGCTCCTCGGCCACGTGCCGAGCGAGCGGCCATCCGGACCGCATGGACTGGCAGGGCGGGACTGCGCCGCGCACGACAGGAGCTCACCATGGAAACGCTCATGGGGTCGGGTACTTGGAAGTGGCGCGCGATGGACTGGCCGGCGGCGGCGGTGTCCGGATTCGCGGCGGGCGCGGTGCTGATGGTGCTGGACCTGGTCTGGTCGGCCCTCTTCAACCCGGACGGCCCATGGCGAACCTCGCACATGATCGCGCCGATCCTGACCGGCGCCGATCAGCCGTCCAGCTACGAGTTCCGACTGGGCGTGGTCGCCACCTCGCTGGGTATCCACTACCTCCTGGGCACCGTCTTCGGCATGGTGATGGCGGCACTGCTGGTGCAGGCCAAGCTCGATTCCACGCCGGGCCGGGCGATGCTGGCCGGCGCGTTGATGGGCTTCGCGCTCTACCTGATCAATTTCCATCTCCTGGTCGCACTCTTTCCCTGGCTGACGGCCCTGCGTGGCATTGACACCCTGGCGGCGCACGCTGTCTTCGGCGTCGCGGCGGCGTACCTCTACACCAGGCTCAAGAGAACGGCCGGGGAGTAGCCATGGGCATCGCGATTGTCCTGATCCTCCTGGCACTCGGCTCGGTCCTCTTCCACTTCCTGAGTCCCTGGTACTTCACGCCAATCGCTTCCAACTGGCATGCCATCGACACCACGATCTCCATCACCTTCTGGGTGACCGGGATCGTGTTCGTCGCCGTCGCCGGGTTCATGGCCTGGGCGCTGATCCGCTACCGCCACCGCCCGGGCGGGCGTGCCAGCTACCAGCCCGAGAACAAGCGGCTCGAGGGATGGCTGATGGTCGTGACCACCGTCGGCGTGGCCGCCATGCTGGCCCCGGGCCTGCTGGTCTGGGCCCAGGTCATCGAGGTGCCGCACGAAGCCATGGTGGTGGAGGTCGTGGCCCAGCAGTGGAACTGGAGCTACCGCCTGCCCGGCAAGGACGGCAAGCTGGGAACGGTCCATCCCCGTTTCGTGAGCGACGCCAACCCGTTCGGAATCAACCCGGCCGATCCCCACGGGCAGGACGACGTGCTGGCGCAGACCCCCGAGCTGCGCCTGCCGGTGGGCAAGCCGGTCAAGCTGTTGCTGCGCTCCAAGGACGTGCTGCACGACTTCGCCGTGGCCCAGCTGCGCGTCAAGATGGACATGGTGCCGGGCCTGGTGACGTACTCCTGGTTCACGCCCACGCGCACCGGATCGTTCGACCTGCTCTGCGAGGAGCTGTGCGGCGTCGGCCACTTCTCGATGCGCGGCCGGATCGTGGTCGACGAGCCCGGCGCCTACCAGGCCTGGCTCGAGCGCCTGCCCACCTTCGCCCAGGCGGCCAGCCGGGCACCGGGCAATGCCGTGGCCGGCAAGGCCCTGTACGCGACCTGCGCCGCCTGCCATGGCGCCGGCGGCGAGGGCAACCTGGCCATGAATGCGCCCAAGCTGGGTGGCCAGGGCGCTTGGTACCTGGAGCGGCAACTCAGGCAGTTCAAGCTGGGCGCCCGCGGCACGCACGACAAGGACGTGTTCGGCAAGATGATGGCGCCGATGGCGGCCACGCTCGCGGACGACACCGCCATCGCCGACGTCGTGGCCTACATCGGGACCCTGCCCGACGCGCGGGTGGCCGCGACGATCAAGGGCGACGTGGACACCGGCCGCCGGCGCTACGCCACCTGCGCGGCCTGCCACGGTGCCGAGGGCCAGGGCGTGGCGGCGACCCAGGCACCCCGGTTGCAGGGGATGAGCGACTGGTACATGGCCCGGCAGCTGAAGAACTTCCGCGAGGGGGTTCGCGGCGCGCATCCGCAGGACGTGTACGGCGCGCAGATGGCGCTGGTCGCCGGGATGCTGGCCGACGATGCAGCGGCCGGCGACGTGCTGGCCTACATCAACACACGGTGACCGGGGGCTCCATGGCCACGCACATTGCACACGACGAATCGGACTTCGCGCCGCCGGCGGAGGTCGCCGAGGTCGAGCTGCACCACCCGAAGACGTTCATCGGCAAGTACATCTGGAGCCAGGACGCCAAGGTGATCGCGATCCAGTACGCGGTGACGGCGATGGCGATCGGGCTGGTGGCGCTGGTGTTCTCGTGGCTGATGCGGCTGCAGCTCGGGTTCCCGGGCCGCTTCGCCTTCATCGATCCCGGCGTCTACCTGCAGCTGGTGAGCATGCACGGGATGATCATGGTGATCTACCTGCTGACGGCCCTGTTCCTCGGCGGCTTCGGCAACTACCTGATCCCGCTGATGGTCGGGGCCCGCGACATGGTGTTCCCGTACGTGAACATGGTCAGCTACTGGCTCTACCTGCTCGCGGTGCTGCTGCTGGTCGCCAGCCTGTTCGTGCCGGGCGGGCCCACGGGCGCCGGCTGGACCCTGTACCCGCCGCAGGCGATCCTGGACGGCACGCCGGGCGCTCGCTGGGGGATCATCCTCATGCTGGTGTCGCTGGGCATCTTCGTCATCGGCTTCACCATGGGCGGCCTGAACTACGTGGTGACCGTGCTGCAGGCGCGCACGCGCGGCATGACGCTGATGCGCCTGCCGCTCACCGTGTGGGGCATCTTCATGGCCACCATCCTGGCGCTGCTGGCGTTCCCGGCCCTGTTCGTCAGCGCCATCATGATGCTGCTGGACCAGGCGCTGGGCACCAGCTTCTTCATGCCGGCCCTGGTGTCCAAGGGACAGCAGCTGAGCTATTCGGGCGGCAATCCGCTGCTGTTCCAGCACCTGTTCTGGTTCTTCGGCCACCCCGAGGTCTACATCGTGGCGCTGCCCGCCTTTGGCATCGTCTCGGACCTGATCAGCACCCATGCGCGCAAGAACATCTTCGGCTACCGCATGATGGTCTGGGCCATCCTGATCATCGGCGGCCTGAGCTTCGTCGTGTGGGCGCACCACATGTACGTCAGTGGCATGAACCCGTACTTCGGCTTCTTCTTCGCCACCACCACGCTGGTCATCGCGGTCCCCACCGCCATCAAGGTCTACAACTGGGTCCTGACGCTGTGGCGCGGCAACATCCGGCTGACGGTGCCGATGCTGTTCGCCATCGCGTTCATCTTCACCTTCGTCAACGGCGGCCTGACCGGCCTGTTCCTGGGCAACGTGGTGGTGGACCTGCCGCTGTCGGACACGATGTTCGTTGTCGCCCACTTCCACATGGTGATGGGGATCGCACCCATCCTGGTGGTGTTCGGCGCCATCTACCACTGGTACCCCAAGGTCACCGGCCGCATGCTGGACGACACGCTGGGCAAGCTGCACTTCTGGGTCACGTTCATCGGCACGTACACGATCTTCTACCCGATGCACTACCTGGGCTTTCTGGGTGTTCCGCGCCGCTACTACGCCATCACCGGCACCAACTTCATTCCCGACTCGGCCCATGCCCTGAACGCGGGGATCTCCATCGCCGCCTTCGTGGTCGGCGCGGCGCAGATGGTGTTCCTCTACAACCTCATCGCCAGCTACTTCCGCGGCCGGCCGGCCGGCGGCAACCCCTGGGAGGCCACCACGCTGGAGTGGCAGACGCCGCAGACGCCGCCCAAGCACGGGAATTTCGGCAAGGAGCTGCCGGTCGTCTATCGCTGGGCCTACGACTACGGCGTCCCGGGCCTGCAGACCGACTACATCCCGCAGAACGTCCCGCCCGCGCAGGTCGCGGCCGAAGCCTGGGCCGGGCGCGCGCAGCCGGCAGGAGGCGAGTGACATGACCATCGGCCTGGTGTCCCTGTCGCTGCTGATGGCCGTCATCGTGGGGTGGCTGTTCCGGCAGACCATCCACGTGCAGCCGTGGCAGGCGCAGGCCCTGGTGCCCGAGGCTGCCGGCGACGCGGTGCCGCCGTCGGCGATCCGCACGGCACTGTGGGTCTTCCTCGCCGTCGCGACCTCGCTGTTCGCGCTGTTTGCCAGCGCCTATGCGATGCGCCTGGGCGCGCTGGCGGACTGGAGCCCGCTGCCGCGGCCGCGGCTTCTCGTCCTGAACACCGCGCTGCTGGTCGGCGCGAGCCTGGCCATGGAATGGACGGTCCATGCCGCACGGCGCGCCGACCTCGGCGACGTGCAGCGGCGCCTGCTGGTCAGCGGCCTGCTGACACTGGGCTTTTTGCTGGGGCAGCTGGTGGTCTGGAAGCAGCTGAACGACGCCGGGTTCTTCCTCACCAGCAGTGCCGCAGCCGCCTTCTTCTACCTGCTCACGGCGGCGCACGGCCTGCACGTGCTCGGCGGCCTGGTGGCCTGGGGCCGTGCGGCGATGAGGGCTTGGCGTGGCGCGGACCCGGCTGCCCTCCGGCTGCTCGTCGGGTTGTGCGCGACCTACTGGCACTACCTCCTGGTCGTCTGGGTGGTGCTGTATGCGCTGCTCGTGTCCAACGAACTCGGGCTGGCGATCTGCACATCGGAGCCTCTCTGATCATGAAGATGCACGAAGCCAACGGCGTGACCGACCTGATGCCTCCCGGCGGCTGGCGCAGCGCGGTCGCGGACGTGTCCTCGGACCAGCGGGTGTTCAAGGACGTGCCGTGGGGCAAGCCGATGATGTGGATCTTCCTGCTCAGCGACACCTTCATCTTCGGCAGCTTCCTGATCTCGTACATGGCGGTCCGCATCTCGACCACCGTGCCCTGGCCCAATCCGAGCGAGGTGTTCTCGCTGACCATGTTCGGGCGGGATGTGCCGCTGCTGCTGATCGCGATCATGACCTTCGTGCTGATCAGCAGCAGCGGGACCATGGCCCTGGCGGTGAACTACGGCTACCGGCGCGACCGCCGAGTCACCGCCGGCCTGCTGCTGGCCACGGCCGCCCTGGGCGCCACCTTCGTCGGCATGCAGGCGTTCGAGTGGTCCAAGCTGATCCACGAGGGTGTTCGCCCCTGGGGCAATCCGTGGGGCGCGGCCCAGTTCGGCTCCTCGTTCTTCATGATCACCGGCTTCCACGGCACCCACGTCAGCATCGGCGTGATCTTCCTGGTGATCGTGGCGGTGAAGGTGCTGCGCGGCGATCTCGACCGGCAGCGGCCCGGGTTCCTGACCGGCCGGCGGGGCAACTACGAAATCGTCGAGATCCTGGGCCTGTACTGGCACTTCGTGGACCTGGTGTGGGTCTTCATCTTCGCGTTCTTCTATCTCTGGTAACCCGAGGAGCTGCTCATGGCCGACGCCGACCTGACCCACGCGCCACCCACCGGCGAGCCGCCGGCGCCGCAGGCGCACGGGCAGCAGCACCCGCTGGGCATCTACTTCAAGATCTGGGGCCTGTTGTTCCTGCTCAGCCTGGCGTCCTACCTGGTCGACTACTTCCACTTCCAGGGCCTGCTGCGATGGACGCTGATCATCCTGTTCATGCTGCTGAAGGCCGGCCTGATCGTGTCGGTCTTCATGCACATGCTGTGGGAGCGGCTGGCCCTGGTCTACGCCATCCTGGTGCCGCCGCTCCTGTTGATCACGCTGCTGGGGATCGGCGCGCTCGAGGCCGACTACACGTTCCTGACCCGGGGCACGTTCTTTGCCCCCGTGGCGGAGCAGCCCGCAGCGACGCATTGAACGGTTGAGGGGATCACCCCGAAGGAGATGACATGCACAGTCGAATCTACTGGCTCCTGCCCGATGTCGAGAGCGCCCGGCGCACGATGGACGACCTCCTGCTGGCGCGCATTCCCTACAACCGCATGCATTTCGTCGGCCGCGAGGGCAGCGACATGCGGGGCCTGCACGCCGCGAACGTGCTGCAGACGTCCGACATCGTCCGGTCGGCCGAGGTGGGACTGATCCTCGGCGCCGCGACGGGCGCCTTGGTCGGCGGGCTGGTCGCGGTGTTCTATCCGATCGTCGGCGACCAGCCGCAGTGGATGCTGGCCCCGGCGCTGGCCGTCGCCGGTGCCCTGTTCGGCACCTGGGCGTCGACCATGCTCGGCATCTCCACGCCGAGCAAGCGGCTGGCGCGCTTCACGCCGCAGATCGAGGAGGGGCAGATCCTGCTGATGGTGGACGTGCCCATGTGGAACGTCGAGGCCATCGAGGCCCGCCTGCGGGCGCTGCACCCGGAGGCACACCTCGAGGGCACCGAACCGGACATCCCGGCCTTCCCCTGAGCCGCGGGCGGGGCGCGCCCTCAGTCACCCGCCAGCCGGTCCACCTGCGCCGCCCTGTGGCACCGTGGTGGAGGACGACTTCGGCCCGGCTGCGCCGGCCCAGCTGCGCCGGCCCAGCTGCGCCGGCCCACCCATTGGACAAAGGTCCACTTCTCCCGTCCGGCTGCAGTGGCCATGCTCGCGTTGGCGTGACGGCGGGCCGATCCGGTGCGGATGGCAGGCGCGGACGGGGCCGCGGCGCGCGAGGCAGCGACCTGGGGCCGGCACGGCCGGCCCCTGCCGCGGCGGGGAGACCTCATGCACATGACCAGGCGATCCGTCCTTTCCGTGCTGGGCGCCGGCGCGCTGGCCGGCTGTGGCGGCGGCAGCAGCGGCGGTGGCGGCGGTGCGGGCGGGGCCGGCGCGGGCCGCCCCACTGGTGGCGCCGCGCTGCGCGGCGTGCAGGGCACCAGCCTGCCGGACCTGCTGCAGGTCGGCAGCGCGCCGGCCTACTGGATCGGCGACGACGCGTGGAATGCCGTGGGCCTGCGGCGCGGGACCTACACCGGCCCGGGCGGGACCGAGTTCGAGTCCGACTACGCCCGCTCGGCCACGCTCGGTCCCAACGGCGAGGTTGCCTGGCGCTCGGGGTGGAAGTGGCCGATCGGCATCACCGAGGTCAAGGCCTATCCGTCCGCCATCTTCGGCAGCAAGCCGGGGCTCGCCAGCGACGGGCCGCGACCGGGCGGCTTTAACGTGGTGCTGCCGGACAACACGGTGTCGACGGCCCGGCCCTCGGGCACCACGCCGGGCTCGTTCCTGCCGGTCACGCCGCCGGCGGGAGCGCCGGGTGCCTGGCCGGACATGTTCGCCTCGTTCGACTACGCCCACCTGGTGGCGCCGAGCGGCCGCGGCCAGCTCACGTTCGACCTCTGGCTGCAGGATAGCCCGGTCCAGGCGAGCGACTTCGACGCCGCGCCGATCACCCACGAGATCATGATCCCGCTCGACTACTGGGGCGGCTACGGCGCCCACGGCAGCCGCGACCGCTCCTGGTACTCGCACGATGCGGTGATCGACGGCCGCCTCTGGCACCTGTACTTCGTGCGCAACCTGCTGAACCGCGGCTGGGACCTCGTGGTGTTCGAGCCCGATGCGCCGCTGCGCGCCGGCACGCTGAACCTCGGCCTGTTCCTGCAGCACCTGTCGACGCGCACGGATCCCAGCGGCGCGCCATGGGTGACCGGCACCGAGGTCCTGGTCAGCATCGAGCTGGGCGTCGAGCCGGTCGAGGGCATCGGCAACCTGCAGCTGTCGAACTACCGGGTGTGGCGGGCGTGACCGCTAGCCGGTCAGGATCGGCCGCAAGGTCGCCGTCTCCTGCACCATGAAGTCGAAGAACGACGCGACCCGCGGCGTGCGGCGCAGCGCCCGGGTGGTCAGGAGGCGCCAGATGCGCGTGAGCTCGGGCACCGGCCCGAACAGGCGCACCAGGTCCGGCTCGGCATCGCCGAGCGCGGTGGGCAGGGCGGCCAGGCCGACGCCGGCCTTGGCGGCATGCACCAGGCCCAGGACGCTGCCGCTGGTGGCCGCGATCCGGGCGTCCGGGGCCGCCTGCCGCATCCACTGGGTGGAGCGATGCTTCGGCATGGTCGCGTCCAGCGCCACCCAGTCGAGCCCGGCCGCCGCCGCGAGCGAGGCCGGCGCCGCCCGCGGGCCGAGATAGCCGCGCCCGGCGTAGACCGCCCACAGGGACTGCCCCACCTTGCGGCCGACGAGCTGGTTGTCGACGGTGTCGCCGGAACGCAGCGCCACGTCGGCTTCGCCGCGTGTCAGGTCGACATAGTGGTCGGTGGTGATGAACTCCAGCCGCAGCCCGGGATGGCGCGCATGCAAGTGGTCCAGCAGCGGCGAGCGCGTGATGCGCGGCACCAGCGGCTCGGGGCAGGTGAGCCGCAGCAGGCCGTTGACTTCGCGCGCGGAGCGGCGGATCTTGTCTTCCAGGCGGGCCACCTGCTGCTCGACGGCTTCTGCCAGGGGGAGCAGTTCGGCGCCATAGGCGGTGAGGCGGTAGCCGCTCGGGCTGCGCTGCACCAGCGGCTGGCCGATGCGCCGCTCCAGTTCCACCAGCCGGCGCTGCACGGTCGACTGGTCGACGCCCAGGGCGCGCGCGGCGGCCGTCGTGCTGCCGTGCCGGGCCACCGCCAGCAGCGGCTTCAGGTCGTCCCAGTCGAACATGCGGGCCCCCGCAGAAGTGCGGCCCCATTATGCAAACGCGCGGCTGTTGCCGGCGGGCTTGCGTCCCTAGACTGGGCCCAGGTCCCCTCCAGGAGTTCGCCATGCACCCCGTCGTCCTGCGCGCCAGCGCATCGCTGTTCCTGCTGGGCTGCTGGCTCACGGCAACCGCTCAGCAGCCGGGCATGGCCCGCCCCGACCTGGTGTTGGCCCAGACCGTGGAGCAGATGCCGCGCGGCGAACGGCAGCAGGTGCGCGTGCTCAAGGCGAAGTTCCAGCCTGGCGACCGCACGGTGTTCCACAGCCACCGCGCGCCGGTCACCGTCTACGTGCTCAGCGGCCAGTTCACGCTCGAACTGGAAGGCCGGCCGACGGTGCGCGTGGATGCCGGCACGGCCTACGTGGAACCGGCGCACGTCAGGATGACCGGCTTCAACCGCAGCGCGACGGAGCCGCTCGAGGTGGTGATCTTCTACGTCAGCGACGTCGACACGCCGTTCCTGGATCCGGTGTCCAGGGCGCCCTGAACCCGGTGCTCACTGCAGGGCCGATCCTCCCGTCATCACGGGGATGGCCATCTCGCCGTTCATGGTGAAGCTGTTCGAACCGATGCCCGGGCTGTCCAGCTTGCCTTGCAGCGTGTAGTTCACCTTCTCGATGCGCGGGCCGGTCACGAAGCCCAGTGCACCCATGGCCACCCGCAGGGCCGACACCGTCACCGGCACGCTGATGACCGCCTCGCCATAGCGCGGCACGGTGCCGCGCACGTCGCTGACGCCGGTGGCGAAGGTCTTGTTCAGCACGTCGAGCTTGACGTAGACGCCGTCGTAGTCGACCGGCGTTTCGTTGGGGTTCTGCACCCGCAGCTTGACCTCCATGCGCAGTTCCAAGCCTTCGCCGGGGAGCGATTCGATGCCGGCCACGGTGACCTGCAGCGGCTCCTGGTGCGGCAAGGCCGCGCAGGCGCAGAGCAGCAGCGCGAGGAGGGTGGTCAGGAAGGTGCGCACGATCGGCTCCTTGGCGGTGCTGTCGGGGCGCCTACTCTAGGCTCTGGGCCGGCGAATGCAACCATGACCGCTCCGTGCAGGACATGTACTCGGCAGTGCCGATTCCACCCCGGCAGCCGGCGTGGCCGCGGGCCGGCGCGCCCTCAGGGCAGGAAGGCCGGCGTGAGCACCCGCAGCCCGATCGAGACCCAGCGTTCCTCGCCCGCGCTGCCATTGCGGTTGCCGTAGGTCGCATCGACCTGCAGCCGGTTCGGCACGATCCAGTGGCGCAGTCCGAGCTGGTGGAAGGGCGCGCCCTCGCCTTGGCGGAACATCTCGGCGATCAGCCAGGTGTTGCTGGCCAGCTGGGCTTCGGTGGCCAGGCCCCAGGTCAGGTGCGTGCGGCGCTCCTCGCCGACGCGCAGCGCGCCGACATTGGTGTGCAGCACGATGCGGTCGTCGCGGTAGGAGAAGCTGGCCGGCACGTAGCCATAGAAGTCGCGGCTGCGGCCATCCGGGTGGCCGATGGTGCCGGCGGCCAGGCCGATTCCCCAGCCGTTGGTCTCCAGGCGCCGCAGCAGCGTCTTGGCCTGCGCCTGCACGTCGGTGGTCTGCGTCCGGCCCGCCTCGCGGGTCCGGGCGCCGCCCAGCGTGAGCTCGAGGTTGCCGGTGAAGTTGCACGAGGGCAGGGCCCAGAACTCGGTGCTGTTGTCGCGGTTGCTGCGCACCCAGCTCTCCACCTGGCAGGACTTGGCATCCACCAGCCGGGCGTCGTCGGTGATCATGGGCCGTGCGGCCCGGGCCGGTGGCAGGGCAACGGCGCCGAACGCGAGCAGGAGGGGCAGGAGGAAGCGGCGACCAAGCATGGCGGGCGATTGTGCAGTGTCACCGTGACACCGGGTCCGCCCGCTGCCGCGTGCCTTCATTGCCCAGGGCGCGCCGGCGGCGCCGTCCCGGCGCCCCTCGCTACACTGTCCCGCATGCATCTGGTCGTGCTCGGCACCGGCATCGTGGGCACCTGCACCGGGGCCTGGCTGCAGCGCGACGGTCACCAGGTCACCTTCGTCTCGCCGGTGCCGCCGGGCGAGGCCTGTTCGTTCGGCAACGCCGGCTCCCTGTCGCCCAGCGCCTGCCTGCCGGTCGGCATGCCGGGCATGTGGAAGCAGGTGCCGGGCTGGCTGCGCGACCCCGATGGTCCGTTGGCGATCCGGCCGTCCTACCTGCCGACCGTGCTGCCGTGGCTGCTGCGCTTCCTGCGCCATTCCAGCCGCGCCGAGGTCGTGCGCATCGCCGGCGCCCTGCGCGGGCTGCTGGCGCCGATCTTCGACAGCTATGCGCCGCTGCTCGAACGTGCCGGCGCCACCGCGCTGGTGCGCCGCAGCGGCTGCCTGTACGTGTACGGCTCCAGCGCCAGCGCGCGCCGCTGGCAATGGGGCATGGACCTGCGGCGGCGGCTGGGCGTGGACCTGCGCGACGTCGGCGAGCAGGAGCTCGCGCAGCTCGAGCCGGACCTGCGGGGCCGGTTCCGCTTCGGCATCCTGGCGCCCGACAACGGCTCGACGCTCGATCCCGAGGCGCTGGTGAAGGCGCTGCACCGCCAGTGCATCGCCGATGGCGCGCGGCTGGTCCAGGAGGCGGCGGCGGGCTTCGAGCAGCACGGCGACCGCGTGCGCGGCGTCCGGCTCGCCTCGGGCCAGCGGATCGAGTGCGACGGCGTGGTGGTGGCCGCCGGCGCCTGGTCGCGCCCGCTGGCGCAGGCGCTGGGCCTGCGCATCCCGCTGGAGACCCAGCGCGGCTACCACGTCACGGTGCAGAGCAGCAACCTGGGCCTGCGCCACACCGTGATGGCGCCCGAGTACAACCTGATGGTCAACCCGATGGCGATGGGGCTGCGCCTGGCCGGCAGCGTCGAGTTCGCGGGCCTGCGGCCGCCCCCCAACGAGCGCCGCGCCGACGTGCTGCTGGCCAAGGGCCGCGAGATGTTTCCCCACCTCGACAGCTCGCGCTACACGCGCTGGATGGGCCACCGGCCCTGCCTGCCCGACAGCCTGCCGGTGATCGGCCGCGCGCCGCGCCTGGCCAACGCCTGGCTCGCGTTCGGCCACGGCCATGTCGGCATGTGCGCCGGCGCCAGCACCGGCCGCGAGGTCGCCCATCTCGTGGCGGGACGGACGCCGCAGGTGGACCTGCGGCCCTTCGCGCCCGACCGCTTCTGAGCACGCTTCCTACCTCCCCCAGCCCAACCGACTTCCTCGAAGGCCCACCGCATGACCCTCTCGCTGTCCCGTCGCCGTCTGGCCGGCCTGCTGGCCGCCGCGCTGCTGCCCGGCGTGGCGCTGGCGCAGGCCTTTCCGTCCCGCCCGATCCGCATCGTGGTGCCGTTCCCGCCCGGCGGCAGCACGGACCTGCTGGCGCGCCGCCTGGGCGAGAAGCTGGCCGTGGCGCTGGGCCAGCCGGTGGTGGTGGAGAACCGGCCCGGTGCCGGCGGCACCACTGGCGCCGATGCCGTGGCCAAGGCGCCCGCCGACGGCCACACGCTGCTGATGGGCGTGACCGGCAGCAATGCCATCGCCGCCAGCCTGTATCCCCGGATGCCGTACGACACCCTGCGCGACTTCACGCCGGTGAGCCTGGTCGTCTCGGCGCCGCTGGTGCTGGCGGTCGGCAGCGGCAGCCCGATCCGGACGGTGCGCGACTACGTGGCGGCGGCCAAGGCCGCGAGGCCGCCCATGACCTACGGCACGCCGGGCAACGGCACCTCGATGCACCTGACCGGCGAGATGTTCGACCTGGCCACCGGCGCCGGCCTGACCCACGTGCCCTACAAGGGCAGCGCGCCGGCCATGAACGACCTGCTCGGCGGCACGTTGCAGTCGATGTTCGGCGACTTCCTGGTGCTGCTGCCGCAGATCAGGGCCGGCAAGGTGACGCCGATCGCCGTGACCTCGACGCGGCGGCATCCGTTGCTGCCGGAGGTGCCGACCCTTGCCGAGAGCGGCGTGCCCGGCCTGGAGCGCTTCGAGGCCACCTCGTGGCAGGGCGTGTTCGCGCCGGCCGGCCTGCCGCGCGAGGTGCTGGCCCGCCTGAACGCCGAGGTGGTCAAGGCGATGGAGGCGCCCGACATCAAGGAGTTCTTCGGCGGCCAGGGCTTCATCGTCGGCGGCAGCACGCCCGAGCAGTTCCGTGCACTGGTCGAGGCCGAGGTCCCGAAGTGGGGCCGGGTGATCAAGGCCGCCAACGTGAAGGTGGACTGACCATGGCCGCTCCTGCGGATCTGGCTGGCGTGCAGGTGCTGGCCTTCGACATCTTCGGCACCGTGGTCGACTGGCACGGCAGCATCGTGCGCGAACTGCAGGAGCTGTACCCCGAGGTGGACGGCGATGCGTTCGCGCGCGCCTGGCGGGCCGGTTACCAGCCGGCCATGGCGCGGGTGCGCAGCGGCGAGCTGGGCTGGACGCGCATCGACGAGCTGCACCGCCTCATCCTCGACCAGATCCTGCCGCCGTTCGGCCTGGCCCACCTCGACGAAGCGGCGCGCCGCCATCTCAACCGCGTGTGGCACCGCCTCGATCCGTGGCCCGACAGCGTGGCGGGGCTCACGCGGCTGAAGGCCCGCTACACGCTGTGCACGCTGTCCAACGGCAACCTCGGCCTGCTGACCAACATGGCCAAGCGCGCCGGCCTGCCCTGGGATTGCGTGCTGTCGGCCGAGGTCTTCCGCGCCTACAAGCCCGACCCGGCCACCTACCTCGGCGTGGCGAACGTGTTTGATCTGGCGCCTGCCCAGGTGATGCTGGTCGCGGCCCACCACGACGACCTGGCCGGCGCCCGCGCCTGCGGCCTGCGCACGGCCTACATCGAGCGACCGCTCGAGTTTGGCGCCGGCCACCCCAAGGAGGTGGCGCCCCGGCCCGGCAATGACCTGCATTGCGCCAGCCTGCTGGCGCTGGCCGACCGGCTGGGCTGCTGACACCGCCGGGCTTGTCGTCCTGCACCGACAGCCAGGTTCGGCGCCGGCCGAGTGCCGGCGGCGCGGCCGCGGCGCAGCATGAGCCCATCCGATGCAGCAGGAGGATCTGTCATGCCCACCGACACCACCCCCGACCCGCTCGACATGGAGCGCCGGTCCGAAGCGCAAGTCATTCCGCAGGCCGTGCCGGGCGGCCGCCGCGTGGAGGCCCCCAAGCCGGACATCTCGCAACGCCCCGGCCTGCCCGAGCGGCCGCAGATCATGGCGGCCGACATCGAGGACGAGGACGAGGATCCCGTGGTCGACAGCGGCCCGGGCATCACCGACCAGGGCGAGCGGAGGTGAGATGCAGCGCCTGCACGACGTCCCGGCGCCGGAGTCCGTGCCGCCGGTGAACAACCCCGACCCGCAGCCGGGGGACGAGAAGCCCAGGATGCCGCCCTCGGAGGGCGGGCGCGACCAGGTGCCGGTGGAACTGCCCGGCAAGCCGGGTGTGCCGGAACGGGTGGGCGGCGCTAGTCGCGCGTGACGCGCAGCAGTTCCTCGCGCGAGGTGATGCCCTCGCGCACCAGCCGCTCGCCGTCGTCGCGCATCAGGGTCATGCCGGCGGCCAGGGCGGCCTCGCGGATCTCGGCCTCGGACGACCGGCCGTGGATCTGAGCGCGGATCGCGTCGCTGGCGGTCATCAGCTCGAACACCCCCGTGCGGCCCTGGTAGCCGGTGGTGCCGCAGGCGGCGCAGCCGCTGCCGTGGCACACGGGACAGAGCTTGCGCACCAGCCGCTGGGCCAGCACGCCCAGCAGGGAGGAGCTGAGCAGGAAGGGCTCGACCCCCATGTCGGTCAGGCGGGTGACCGCGCTGGCGGCGTCGTTGGTGTGCAGCGTGGCCAGCACCAGGTGGCCGGTGAGCGAGGCCTGGATCGCGATCTGGGCGGTCTCGTAGTCGCGGATCTCGCCGATCATGATGATGTCGGGGTCCTGGCGCAGGATGGCGCGCAGGGCCTTGGCGAAGTCGAGCTCGATGCGCGAGTTGACCTGGGTCTGGCCGACGCCGGGCAACTCGTACTCGATCGGATCCTCGACCGTCATGATGTTGCTGCTGCTCGCGTCCAGGCGCGACAGCGCGGCGTACAGCGTGGTGGTCTTTCCCGAGCCGGTGGGCCCGGTCACGAGGATGATGCCGTGCGGCTGCGAGATCAGGCCGAGGAAGCGGCGCAGGGTGTCGCCGGTCATGCCCACCGACTCGAGGCTGAGCTTGCTCTCGCTCTTGTCCAGCAGGCGCAGGACCGCCCGCTCGCCGTGCGCGCTGGGCAGGGTGGACACGCGCACGTCGACCGCGCGGGTGCCGATGCGCAGCGAGATGCGGCCGTCCTGCGGCAGGCGCTTCTCCGCGATGTCGAGGTCGGCCATGATCTTCAGCCGCGAGATCAGGGCCGCATGCAGCGCGCGATTGGGCTGCACCACTTCGCGCAGCGTGCCGTCGACCCGGAACCGCACCGAGGAGTGGCGCTCGTAGGGCTCGATGTGGATGTCGCTGGCGCCGTCGCGTGCCGCCTGGGTGAGCAGCGCGTTGAGCATCCGGATGATGGGCGCGTCGTCGCTGGTCTCCAGCAGATCCTCGACCGCCGGCAGCTCCTGCATCATGCGCGACAGGTCGGCCGCGTTCTGCACCTCGCTGACCACCGTGGCCGCGCTCGATTCGCCCTGCGCATAGGCGGCGCTGATGCGCTGGGCCAGGGCGGCCGGGTCGAGCTGCTGCAGCGCCCGCACCTGGAACTTGCGCATGACCTCGCTCCACGCGCCCGGCGCCGGCGAGCCGGCGTGCCACAGGGTGGGCGTGCTGCCGTCGTCCTCCACCAGCAACTGGTGGCTGCGGGCGAAGCTGTAGGGCAGGGGGTAGCGGGTGGGCATCAGGTGGGCAATCAGCGCACGGGCGCGGTCTGGGCGGGGGCCGGTGGCGCGGCCGGTGCCACCGGTGCGGCCGGCGCAGGCACCGCGGGGGCGGGCGCGGCTGGCGGCACCGGAGCGGTGGGCGACATCGGCATGGACCCGCCCGGGGTGGTGCGGGTTCCCGGCACCGGCAGCATCGGCCCCTCGTTGATCGGCACCACCACGCTGGAGCGCGGCTGCACGCTGTCCTGCTTCAGGCGCATGAGGTCGTAGCGGTCGAGCGACAGCTCGTCGGTCTGGGCGGCATCGCGCACCACCACCGGACGCATGAACACCATCAGGTTGGTCTTCTTGCGGCTGCGCGCCTCGCTCTTGAACAGGTTCCCGAACACCGGCACGTCGCCCAGGCCGGGCACCTTCTCCACGCTGCCCGCGTATTCGTCCTGCAGCAGGCCGCCCAGCACCACCACGGCGCCGTCCTCGACCAGCACGTTGGATTCGATCGAACGCTTGTTGGTGATGAGGCCGGTGGGCGAGTTGACGGAGGTGGCCAGCACGCTCGAGACCTCCTGGAAGATCTGCATGCGCACCGTGCCGTTCTCGCTGATCTGCGGCCGCACCCGCAGCGTCAGGCCGACGTCCTTGCGCTCGATGGTCTGGAACGGGTTGACCGAGCCGGCGGCGGCGCCGGTGTTGGTGAACTGGCCGGTGATGAACGGCACGTTCTGGCCGATGACGATGCGCGCTTCCTCGTTGTCCAGCGTCAGCAGGTTGGGGGTGGAGAGGATGTTGCCGTCGGCGTTGGATTCCAGGAAGCGCGCCAGCGCACCCAGGTAGAAGGTGCCGTTGATGTTCTTGACGATGCCGAGGTTGATGCCGGTGGACGGCGCCACGGTGCCGTCGGCGGCGCCGCGCTGCAGGCTGATGATGTTGGTGCCGCCGACGCTGAAGTTGGTGCCCAGCACGCCGATCCGGCTGCTGCTGCTGTCGCCGAAGATGTTCTGCCACTGCACGCCGAACTCGGCGGCCTTGTCGGCGTTGACCTCGGCGATCAGGCTCTCGACGAAGACCTGGGCCCGGCGCGCGTCCAGCCGGTCGATGACCGCGCGCAGCTGGCGGTACTGCGGCTCCGGCGCCGTGATGATCAGCGAGTTGGTGGCGGGGTCGGCCTGGATCTGGCCGCCGGTGGACGGCTGGGCCGTGGGCTGGGCGGCGGTGGTGGCCGGGCCGCTCAGGGTGCTGCCGAGCGTGCCGCCGATCTGCTGCGGCTGCACCGCCGCCGCCGTCGGGATGGTGCCGCCCTGCACCGAGAGGGCGCCGGTGCCGGTGCCCATGGCGGCCATCGCCGCACGCAGCGTGGTGGCCAGCCGGGTGGCCTCGGCGTTCTTCAGGTAGACGACGTAGATGTTGCCGGCGGGGTTCACGTCGCGCGGCTGGTCGAGGCGGTCGACCAGGGTGCGCACCAGGTTCATGCGGGCTGCGTTGGAGGCGCGCACGATCAGCGTGTTGGTGCGCGGCTCGGCCAGCACCGTGGTGCGGAACGAGGTGTCGGCCTGGCCCTGCGCCGCCGCGGCCGGCGAGCCGCTGGCCTCGACCAGGCGTTGCACCATTGGCGCCAGGTCGGACGCGAGGGCGTTCTTCAGCGGCAGCACCTCGACCTCGGTGGCATTGGAGACGTCCAGCGCCGCGATGATGCGGCCCATGCGCTGCAGGTTGTCGGCGTAGTCGGTGATCACCAGCGAGTTGTTGCCGGGATTGACGTTGATCGTGTTGTTCGGGCTGATCAGCGGCCGCAGGATGGGCACCAGGTTGTTGGCCGTCTCGTAGTTGAGCCGGAAGATCTGCGTCACGATCTGCGCGCCGCCCGGCGGCGAGCCGACCGACACCGTGCCGCCCTGCAGCTTGGCGTCGGCCTCCGGCACCACCTTCAGCAGGCCGGCCGCATCGACCACGGTGAAGCCCGACAGGCGCAGCGTCGAGACGAACTGGTTGAAGGCCTGCTGCGGCGGCACCGGGCGTTCGGTGGACAGCGAGATGGTGCCCTTCACGCGCGGGTCGACCACGATGTTGCGGCCGGTGATGGCGGCCATGGTGCGGGCCACGGCCTCGATCTCGGCGTTGGCGAAGTTCAGCGTCACCGGCTCGCTGGCCCGCTGCGCGTGGGTGCCACTGGCGCCGGCGACCAGCAGGCCGGCGGCGAGGGTCACGAGAGAGCGACGGAGAGTCATGACGATCAGCCTATGGAGATGATGGAGCGGGTGCCGGCAGGTCGGCCGATGATGTTCAGGAGGTTGGCAAGCGCCGCGCCACGCTCCGGCGCGGCGGTGGCCTCGCCGGTGAAGCGCAGCCGGTCGCCGACCCATTGGCCGCTGCCGGACAGCTGCAGCGCGCCCTCGACCGTGGCCAGCTGCAGGGATGGCACGGCGCCGCCCGACAGCGTGAGGCGGTAGGTGCCCATGGGACGCAGCGTCGACAGCCGCGAGCCGAGGCGCTCGGCCGTCAGCTCGGCGCTGCCGGCGACGGTGAACCGGCCCTCGGTCCAGCGCAGCGCCAGGTCCTTCGTGCGCAGCACCAGGTTGCCGTCCAGCTCGAGCGTGTTCCAGGGCGTGCCCAGGCCGCTGAGCAGGGCGGCCGGCCACTGCGACACGCCATCGCCCACGCGCACCGCGGCGCCGCGCCAGCCGGGACGGGCGAGCACGGCGATCGGGGTGGTGATGCAGCAATCCGAGCGCAGCGTCGCGCGCACGCCCGTGACGGCGGGCCGCAGGGTCCACGTCAGCCGGGAAGGCAGGACGGCGGCGTCGTTGCTGCCGGCCCCGCCAGCCAGCACCAGTTGCGCCGAGCCGTTCCACACCGTGCCGCGGGGGTCGTGCAGGCGCACCCGGCCGGCCGTCGCCTCGCTGAGGCTGTCGGCCAGCCAGCGGGCCGGCATGGACAAGACCAGCGTCAGCGCGAAGCCGAGGGCCGCACCGGCCACGGCCCAGGCCCACGGCCCGGGCGGGATGCGGGACAGGGGAGACGGCGTGCGGCGCACCGGTTGCTCCCGCCTCACCGACTCGGCAGGGTGACGACGACGGTGCCGTCCCAGCCGCCCGAGGCGCCGCGGCTCAGGCGAGCTTCACTCGGCAGGGCGCGGGCGTTGATGCGAGCTTGCGTCAGCCAGGTGGCCAGCGCATCGGCCGGCGCGGCGGTGAGCGTGATGGTGACGCGCTCGCCGCTGACCGTCATGCGGGCGCTGGTGCCCAGGCGCTGGCGCACCGCCGCCTCCAGCTGCTTGAGCGATTCGTCGTAGCCTTGCTTGGGCTGGGCCTGCAGGGCCTTGGCCTGCTGCTGCAACCCCTGCATGCGGCCCAGCTGTGCATCGAGCGCCTGGTGCTGGCTCTCGGCCGTGCGCACCACCGCCAGGGCCGGCCCCACGGCCAGCCACCACAGCAGGGCCAGCACCACCAGCGCCGCCGCGGCGCCGGCCAGGATCTTCTCGCGCGGCGCCAGGGTCTGCCAGGCGGCCGTCCATTTGGGCGGGAGCTTCATGGCTGCCCCTCGGCGCGCACGACCAGCGTGTCACCTTGCAGCGTGCCGGCGTAGCCCTGGCTGCGCAGGGCCTGGAGCACCGGCCGGGCCTCGGCTTCGGAGGCGGCCAGGCCGCGCACGCGCAGCTCGGACCCGTTGAATTCCAGCGCCGTGGCGGCGCGGCCCGGCGGCGCCGCCGCCGCCAGCGCGCCCAGCTGCGCCTCCAGGTCGCGCGACGACATGCCGCCGGTCACCTGGCGCAGCGCGGCGACCTCGCGGTCCATCTGCACCGGCGCATCGACGACCGCCCGCACCTGGGGGAAGGTGTCGGTGAGGACCGTGCGGGCGGCTTCGCGCTTGGCGGCGAGCGCCGAGCGCTCCTTCCAGGCCCAGGCGTTGAGGCCCAGCAGCTGGGCGGCGACCAGCACCGCCGCCGCCCAGCGCGCGGGCCGCCACTGCGGCGCCCGCAGCAGGTCGGCCCAGCCGGTCGAGAGCTTCTTCATGGTCCGGGCGCGCCCGGAACTGGCGAATTCGAACTGGGCCAGGTCCCAGCGGGTGCGGGCCGCGGCCAGCAGACGGGCCGCGGTGGGCTGCAGCTGGGGCGGGCGTTGCAGTACCTGCTCGGCCAGCGAGGCGACCGCCGGTTCGGCCACCACGGGGGTGGCCGCCGGCAAATCAGGCGGCAACAACGCCAGGGAACTGCTGGCCAGCGGCAGCAGCAGCACGCCGTCGGCGCCGGCATAGGCCAGCTGCGGCAGGTCGGGGTCGTCCAGTGCGTACAGGGCCGGTTCGCCTTCGGGCGCGAACTCGGGCACGACGCGCGCCGCCGGGCGCCCCGCCATCTCGAGCACCTGCAAGGCGCTGCGCAGCCAGGCGCGATCGCACGCGACGACCCAGGCGGGGGCCTCGGCGGCCGCCTGGGGCTGGACGGCGAAGTGCAGCTGGTCGGGGTCGTCCAGCAGGCGCTCCTCCAGCAGGCCCTCGAGGACGGCGCGCAGCCGCGGCGACCGCGGACCGGCGCCGCGCGGCAGCGTGACCTGGTGCCAGGACAACGCCGCGGCCGGTGCGATCGCCACCACCTCGCTGCCGGCACCGGCCGGCAGAGGCAGCAGGGCCGGCACGGCCTGTGCATGGACCGACACCGTCTGGCCGTCCGACGAGACCAGATACTCGAACTCGGCCTGCGCCGTGACGGGCGTGGGGGGAAGCAGGACGTAGATCGAACTCATGGGAAGGGCCATTGTAGGGAGCCGGCCAACTCTGCAGCCGAGCCAGACGCGGCCTTTTTACCGACTGGTGCCGGCCTGCATCACGAGCGCGGGATCGACCGCCGCCCGTTCGCGCGCGAGGGTGCGGACCTCGAGGCCGTCGCGCCGCACCAGCGACCTCTCCTCGACGATCAGCCGGTCCAGCCGCAGGCGGCCGCGCACCTCGAAGTAGCGCGAGTTCACCCCGACCGTCCCCTCCGTGAAGGCGGCTGCGTACTGGGGCATCAGCCGGCTGGCGTCCGACAGGTTGGTGTAGGGCGAAACGGCCCGGCGGGCCACCAGCTCCTGGGCGTCGGCCAGGGTGATGCCGTTGATGGCGGCATAGATCACCTCGGCGCTGGCCGTGTTGATGTTCACCTGGTAGCGGGGCAGCAGGGCGACGAAGGGGGCCACGTGCGGTGTCAGCGCCGCGATGGTGGCCGGCGACAGCCCCAGCCAGGCCAGCTGTTCAACCCGTTGCGGCATCAGGGGCGCCTGCGCCGCCGACTGGTTGTCGATATTGATATCGGAGGCGAAGCGCAGGTTCTCGGCCAGGCGGTTGAGTTCGGCCTGCGGCAGGCCCAGCAGCTCGAACAGGCGCTGGAAGCTGCGCAGGCCCACCTCGGAGATCTTGCCGGCTTCCACCAGGTTGTTGAGGTTCAGGCGGCCCTGCATGTCGATGATCTGGCCCGACAGGAAGACGTTGTCGTTGTCGCCGGTCGCATCGGCGGCCCCGCGGTCGGCCGCCAGGAAGGTCGACAGGCGGGCCTCCTGCAGCGGCACCGCCCAGGGCTCGTTCAGGTGGTCTGCTCCCCCGTTGCGCGCATCCTCGCGCAGGATGAGCCGGCCCCAGTCCTGGGCCCCGGTGAGCACCCAGGCGGCCTGCAGCCGCATGCGCTCGGACGCCTCCACCTCGACGCCGCGCCATTGCTGCCATAGTGCCGCCGATGCCAGCGTGGCCACCAGAGTGACCGTCAGCATGGCCGCCAGCAGGGCGGCACCGGTCTGCCGGGGCCGGGTCATGACGACTTGCCCCCGCCGACGGTGGGCCGCACCCAGTCGCGCGTCAGCTCGCCGGTGATCGCCTGGCCGGGCGGCAGCAGCAGCACGATGCGCACGCCATCCGGGACGGTGGCCGTCCGCGTGCCCGCCGGCGGCGTGGTGGCGCCGGCCCCCGGTGCCGGAGTGGTGGTCGACGACTGGGTCTGGTCACTCGACAGCGGGTTGGTCCAGGCGTCGCTGCGGTAATAGAACACCTGCCAGTCCTGCAGGCCGGTGACCGCCACTTCGCTGGCGCCAGGGATGGCGGCGTTGTTCTGCGCCCAGGCATCGGCGCGCCGCCAGGCTTCGTCGAGCTGGCCACGGGTGGTCACCGGCGGCGACTGCCAGCGCATCCAGCGGGCGACGCCGCGGTCGATCCGCCGGCTCCAGCCGACCACCACCACGCCGTCGGTGGGCGTGCCCGGCGCGCTGCGCGTCAGGCGCAGCACGCGGCCGTTCCAGTCGATCGCGTTGGACGGCGGCAACTCGACCAGGGCGTCCAGGTCGGCGCCCCATTGCGCCAGGCCGGTCTGCAGGACCTGCACCTCGTCGGCCCGCACCCGGGTCTGTTCCTGGGCCCGCGCCATGCCGTCCAGCCCGCGCCAGCTGAGCACGGCCATGAGGGCGAGCGCGAACAGCGCCACCAGCAGTTCGACCAGCGTGAAGCCCCGGGCCCTGCGTGCCACCTCAGTACCTCCCCAAGACCGTGGACAGCCGCAGCACCGGCGCCGCGGCCTCGAAGACCTGGGCGTCGACGCGCAGGAAGTTCGGGTTCGGCGTCGCCGCCACCGTGACGGCCACCTCGAAGTCGACGTTGCCCTGGCGGCAGCCGCTGCGGTTCTCGCCGACACCGGGCATCTGGCGTGCCAGCCGGATCTTCGTGAGGGCGTTCTCCGCGCACAACTGCGCAAGCAGCACGCTCGATTGCCGCAGGGCGTTGTTGGTGAGCGAGGTCGTGGCCTGCAGGCCGGCGGTGAGCGCGATGGCGACGATGGCCAGCGCCACCAGGACTTCGATCAGCGTGAAGCCGACCAGGCGGGCGCGGCGCCGGCGCGGACAGGCCCTGGTCGTCATGGCGCCACCTCGTTGCCGACCGTGAACGGGCGCAGGCCGTCGGTGGCGATGCGCAGCGTGCGTTGCGGCACGGCGGTGGACCCCAGCACCAGCTCCTGGCGGGCGATGATGGGCTCGGGGCCGAGCACCACGCGGGCGTCGCCCGCCACCACGGTCGCGTCGCTCAGCCAGCGCTCGGGCAGCGCGCCGCGCGGCAACCCCTCGAACCGGAACCCGCCCTGCACCGGATGCCAGACCACCGGAATGCCGCTGCTGCGCGATTGCGCGCGCGCCGATTCGAACAGGGCCGAGAGCCGTTGCGCTTCGCGCTCGAGCTGGGTGGAGGCGCTGTCGCGCAGCGCGAAGGCGACGCCGGCACTGGCGAACGCGATGATCGCGACCACCACCAGCAGTTCGATCAGCGTGAAGCCGGCGTGGCGCCGGCGTGCGAGGGGAGAGCCGATCGGACTACTGCCAGGAGCCGACGTCGGCATTCTTGCCTTCGCCGCCCGGCTGGCCGTCGGCGCCGTACGACATGACATCGATCTCGCCTCTCACGCCCGGGTTGAGGTACTGGTAGGGACGGCCCCAGGGGTCGTTCGGGAGGCGCTCGAGGTACTGCTTCCAGTTCATCGGAGCCGGTGCCGCCGTGGGGCGTGCCACCAGCGCCTGCAGCCCCTGTTCGGCCGTCGGGTAGCGCTGGTTGTCCAGGCGGTAGAGCTTGAGCGCCTGCATGAGGTTGTTGACGTCCGTCTTGGCCGCGGTGACGCGCGCATCGTCGGCACGGTCCAGCACATTGGGCACGATGAGGGCCGCCAGCACGCCGATGATGACCAGCACCACCATCAGTTCGATCAGGGTGAAGCCGGCCTGGGCCAGGCGCCGCGGCGCACGGCGCAGCGGGTTCAGGAGGGTCGTCGTGGACATTGCATCAATGATAATCGGCGCATGGTGAGCAATAGGGCCGGAAGCTGGACCTTGCGGGGCGTGACGTTCCTGCTCTGGGCATTGGCCGCGGCCAGCATCGCCTACTGGGGCCTGAAGCTCGGCTCTTCGCCCGCCGTTGGAGCCGGTCCGGTCGCCGGAGTTCGCGGCCCCGCGCCGGTCGACCCGGCGGCGGTCGGCCGCCTGCTGGGCCAGGTCGCCCCCGGCCCCACCACCGCCGGTCCCGCGCCGGCTGCACCTGCCGTGTCGAGCCGGTTCAACCTCATCGGGGTGGTGGCCGCACGCTCCCACCAGGGCGCCGCCCTGATCGCCGTCGACGGCCGGCCCGCCAAGCCGTACCGGGTCGGCAGCGCGATCGACGAAGGCCTGGTACTCAAGTCGGTCGAACCGCGGCGGGCGGTGCTGGCTGCCAGCAGCGACGGCCCGGCCGTCGTCACGCTCGAACTGCCGAAGGCACCGCAAGCGCAGTGAGCACCCGGCCGTTCAGGCCAGGTCGATCGTTTCCCAGCTGCCGAACGGCACCGGTTCGCGCGGCCAGTCGGCCGCCAATTCGACACGGTCGACACCGCGGGCAATCAGCCGGCAGGCACGGATCACACCGGCGTGCGTGATCCAGGCGCCGGGCTGCCGCGCGGCCCGGGCATCGGCCAGGGCCCGGCCGACGCGGGCGAGCAGGGCCTGCACCGTCTCGCCGCCACCCGGTGCATGGCAGGCGAAATCCGCGGTCCAGGCCGCCAGGGCCGGCGCGCCGATGGCCTCCCAGGGACGGCCTTCCCAGGCGCCGAAGTCCATCTCGTGCAGCCGCTCGTCGACGATCGCCGCGGGCAGGTCGGGGCGCAGCTCGGCGAGCGCCTCGGCCAGCTGGCGGCAGCGCTGCGCCGGCGAGCGGCGCAGCGGGGTTGCAGGCGGCAGTGCGCGCGCCAGCGCCTGGGCCGCGGCGCGCGTGGCTGGCCCGGCGGCCGGCAGGTCCAGTCGTCCGTAGCACAGGCCGGGTGCCGCCAGGGTGACGGCGTGGCGCACCAGCCAGAGCGTCACGCCCATGCCAGCGCGACGGCGGCGCCGCCATAGAACGCGAGCTCACCCAGTTGCTGGGTGGCGCCGAGCGCATCACCGGTGAAGCCGGCCAGTCGGCGCGCCAGCAGGCGCCGCATCCACGCCGCGGCGAGTGCGCTGGCCGCGAGGCCGGCGAGCGCAAACGGCGCGCCCAGGGCCAGGCCGGCCAGCACCAGGGGCACGCTGCTCCAGGCAGCGCCGGTCCACACCGCCGCCGTCGTGATGCGCTCGGCCAGCGGCTTGCTCTTGGAGCCGTCGGCGTCGCCGACATAGGCCATGGTGCGGATCAGGACCAGGGGCCAGAAGCGCGACACGGCATGCGCGGCGAGCAGGGCGGCGAGCACCGCCAGCGGAGCCACCGAGGCCAGCACGGCCAGCAGCGCGACCTTCAGCAGCAGCGCCAGCAGGAGGGCGATGGCGCCGTAGGCGCCGATGCGCGAGTCCTTCATGATGGCCAGCGCCCGCTCCCGCTCGGCACTGCCGCCCAGGCCATCGGCCAGATCGGCCAGTCCGTCCTCGTGGAACGCGCCGGTGAGCCACACGGTGCAGGCGGTCGAGGCCACGGCTGCCGCCAGCGGGGTGTAGGGCGAGACGGGCAGGGCCAGCGCGGTGACCGCGAAGGCCAGGCAGGCCGCCACCCCGACCAGCCAGCCGACGCCGGGGAAATGCGCCGCGCTGGCGCGCAGCATGGCGGGGCTGAAGCCCACCCAGCGCGCCAGGCCGCCGGTCACCGGCAGGCGGGTGAAGAACTGCACCGCCAACAGGTAGTGCCGCAGGAACCCGGTCGTCCGTGCGGTCCAGCCCATCAGCTGCGCAGGAACAGGCGGTAGGCCGGGTTGGCGGTTTCCTCGACGTAGGGATAGCCCAGCGTGTCGAGGAACGACTGGAAGGCGGCGCCGTCGCTGGCCGGCACCTGGATGCCGACCAGGATGCGGCCGTAGTCGGCGCCCTGGTTGCGGTAGTGGAAGAGCGAGATGTTCCAGCTCGGCCGCATGTGCGAGAGGAACTTCATCAGCGCGCCGGGACGCTCCGGGAACACGAACCGCAGCAGGCGCTCGTCGCGCGCCAGGCCGGAATGGCCGCCGACCATGTGGCGCAGGTGCTCCTTGGCCAGTTCGTCGTGCGTGAGGTCCAGCGCCTCGAAGCCGTGCCGGGTGAAGTTGGCGGCGATGCGGGCCGACTCGCCCTTGCCGCTGGTGGTCAGGCCGACGAACACGTGGGCCTGCGCTGCGTCGCTGATGCGGTAGTTGAATTCGGTGACGTTGCGCACGCCGCCGGGCAGGGTGCCGATCAGTTCGCAGAAGCGCTTGAAGCTGCCGCGCTCCTCGGGGATGGTGACCGCCAGCAGGGCCTCGCGCTCCTCGCCGACCTCGGCCCGTTCGGCGACGAAGCGCAGGCGGTCGAAGTTCATGTTGGCGCCGCACAGGATGGCGGCATAGGTCTGCCCGCGCGTCTTGTTGCTGGCGACGTACTGCTTGATGGCGGCCACCGCCATGGCACCGGCGGGCTCGACGATGCTGCGCGTGTCGACGAACACGTCCTTGATGGCGGCGCACACGGCATCGGTGTCCACCACCACGTACTCGTCGACCAGCTCGCGGGCGATACGGAACGTCTCCTCGCCCACCAGCTTGACGGCGGTGCCGTCCGAGAACAGGCCGACGTCGGCCAGCGTGACGCGCTTGTGCGCCGCCACCGACTGCTGCATGGCGTCGGAGTCGTTCATCTGGACGCCGATCACCTTGATCTCGGGACGCACGGCCTTGATGTAGTTGGCCACGCCCGAGACCAGGCCGCCGCCGCCGATGGCGACGAACACCGCATCCAGCGGCCCCTGGTGCTGGCGCAGGATCTCCATCGCGATCGTGCCCTGGCCGGCGATGACGTCGGGGTCGTCGAACGGGTGGATGAAGGTCAGGCCCTGCTGCTCGCACAGCGCGACGGCGTGCCCGTAGGCATCGGAGTAGCTGTCGCCGTGCAGGACCACCTCGCCGCCGAGCGCCTTGACGGCGTCGACCTTCAGGTTCGGGGTGGTGACCGGCATCACCACCAGCGCGCGGGTGCCCAGCCGGTGCGCCGCCATCGCGACGCCCTGGGCATGGTTGCCGGCCGAGGCGCAGATCACGCCCTGCTTGAGCGCCTGCGGCTCCAGCTGCGCCATCTTGTTGTACGCGCCGCGCAGCTTGAAACTGAACACCGGCTGCTGGTCTTCCCGCTTGAGCAGCACCTTGTTGTGAAGGCGCCGGCTGAGGGCCTTGGCCGGTTCCAGCGCCGATTCCACGGCCACGTCGTAGACCCGCGCCGTCAGGATCTTCTTCAGGTAATCGGCCGGCTTCAGGTGCTTGGTCATCGCACGGGATGATAAGTGGCGGGTTTTCGGCCGCCCCGCGAGCCCGTCCGGGCGCAGAAAAAAGCCCCTGGACCTTGCGGTCCGGGGGCTAAGTCCACCAAAGGAGAAGGTGGAGGAGACAAACGGTGCACAACGGGTTCGTTATGCTGCGAAACGAGTATAGCGTCAGATTTGCTGCGTCGCAGCAAGCCGGACGGCAGGTGCGTCGAAAACTTCACGGCTGAGCTCGGGCTCGGCCTCACGGGCGGGGCTAGACATGGAATGCACAGTGAGTTGGACCGGGGCGGCGGGCACGCAGTCCCCCATGGGGTTCGTGGCTGAAACGGGAAGTGGGCATGTGCTCACCATGGATGGGGCGCCGGACGAGGCGCGTCCCGAGAACGGCGGCCGCAACCTCGCGCCGCGCCCGATGGAGACCGTCCTGGCCGGCACCGGCGGCTGCACCGCCTACGACGTCGTCCTGATCCTCAAGCGCGGCCGGCACGCCGTCACCGGCTGCACGGTCAAGCTCACGTCCGAGCGGGCCCCGGTCGATCCCAAGGTGTTCACCAAGATCCACCTGCACTTCACCGTGACCGGCCGGGGCATCCCGGCCGTGGCGGTGGAGCGCGCCGTGCAGATGAGCCACGACAAGTACTGCTCGGCGACCATCATGCTGGCCAAGACGGCCGAGATCACCACCAGTTTCGAGGTGCGCGAGGCCTAGTGGCCGGCCGCCAAGGCGGCTCCTCTAGATGTAGTGCGCGGTGGTGGTCATGACGCGGGCCGCGGCGCGCATCAGGCCCCTGACCGGCGCCGGCAATTCCAGGGCGCCCCGGTCGAGGGCCTGCTGCGCATGTGCGGCCTCGTCCGCCTTCATCTGCGCCACGATGGCACGGGAGGCGTGGTCACCGGCGGGCAGCCGGCGCAGGTGGCTGTCGAGGTGGCTTTCGACCTGCCGCTCGGTCTCCACCACGAAGCCGAGGCTGACCCGATCGCCCAGCCGCCCCGCCAGCAGGCCCAGCGTGAAGGCGCCCGCGTACCACAGCGGGTTGAGCAGCGAGGGCCGGGCGTCCAGCTCGTCGAGTCGGGCCTGGGTCCACGCCAGGTGATCGGTTTCCTCGCGCGCGGCCTGCTCGAACTGCTCGCGCAGCAGCGGGTCGCGGGTGGCCACCGCCTGGGACGCGTAGAGGGCCTGGGCGCAGATCTCGCCCACGTGGTTGACCCGCATCAGGGCCCCGGCGTGGCGTCGCTCGTCGGCCGTCAGGTTCGACGGTTCGGCCGGCACGACCGGGCAGTCGCGCAGCGCCCGCGGCTTGGCAAACAAGGTCCGCAGCGCGGCATCGGCGGCTCCCAGCAATCTGTCCATGGACCGAGTTTAGGACGCCGGCGCTCGACCGGGCGCGGGCCGCGCCGCGGCAGCCCCGGCGGGCCCCTGTTGCGCAGTTTCCACTGTGCCTGAGGGACCTTGTTGCCCCCGTGCAACGAAACGGCTTGGCAGCGGCTAAATACTTTGCGTCACGAATGGCCCTCTGGTGCAATAGCGCCAACCTTCCAAAAGGAGGTTGGCCCGGGGATCCGGCGGGAGCATGTGAGTGCCTGCATTCGTGAGCCCTTCGAACCGGAGCCCTATGTTTAACCTTGGAGAAACTTGCATGAAAAAGTCCCTGATCGCTCTGGCCGTGCTGGCTGCCGCCGGCGCTGCCTCTGCTCAGTCGTCCGTCACCCTCGGCGGTATCCTGAAGGAAGGCGTTGGCCGCACTTCGTTCTCCGGCACGGGCACCGGTAGCAACACCGCCCTGATCGACGGTTCTTCGCGCATGCTGATCAGCGGCACGGAAGACCTGGGTGGCGGCCTGGCTGCCTTCTTCCAGCTCGACACCCGCTTCCGCATGGACGACGGCACCGCCGGCGCCACCCGCGTGAACAGCGGCAACACCTTCGTCGGCCTGCGTGGCGGCTGGGGTGCGTTCCAAGCTGGTCAGATGGACACCCACTACTGCACGAGCGTGAACGATGACATCGCCGGCAACGGCACCGCCATCGCTCTGCAAGCATCCAGCTGCGGCCTGCAAGGCTTCGTGAACGGTTCGGGCGGCACGGGCCGTTCGATCGCCGTGACCTCGCGTTCGCAGAACACCCTGCGCTACGTCACGCCGAACCTGGCTGGCTTCACCGGCCAAGTGTCGTACAGCTTCAACCCCTACGGTTCCGAGCGCGCCGTGACGGCCACCACCTCGCGTGGTAGCGCCGCCCAGCTGGGCCTGAACTACGACCAGGGCCCCCTGGCTGTTCGCTTCTCGTACTACCGTCACACCGCCACCGGCGGCACGGTTGCCACGACCGGCGACAACGCCGCCACCGGCACCGCCGCTTCGCAGCGCGCCTACACCCTGGGCGCTGGCTGGGACTTCGGCGTGGCCAAGGTCGGCCTGACCTACGACCGTTCCGAGCTGCGTGACCTGACCGCTGCCGCCTCCCCCTCGGTGGCCGGCGTCGGCACCGCCCAGCGTAGCGTCTGGATCCTGCCGGTCACCGTGCCGCTGGGCACCGGCCAGCTGATCGGTATGTACGCCCGCGCTGGCGACGTCAAGCTGGGCGTTGGCGGCACCGCTGCCAACACCGGCGCCAAGATGTTCTCGCTGGGCTACAACTACCCCCTGTCCAAGCGCACCTCGCTGGGCGTGAGCTACACCAAGCTGGACAACGAGTCGGCCGCCGTGTACCAGCTGTACACGAACAACAGCCTGGGCAACTCGGGTGCTGCCGCCATCGGCGCCGGCGCCGACCAGAGCCTGGTGTACCTGGGCCTGCGTCACGTCTTCTAATCTGGAGCCCGGGTCACCGGGCTTCCGACAGGAAGAATCCAAAAGCCGCCTTCGGGCGGCTTTTTTTCATTGAACGGCGTCGTTGTGATGAACGCCGAAGACCGATGCGCCTGCCTGCCTGCCTGTCCCCTTCCCTCACCCTGTCCCTGCTCGTGGCCCTGTGCGGGCCGCTGTCCGGATGCATGACCACGCCCGCCGAGCCGGCACCGATCGGCGCCAGTGCCTGGGCGCAAGCCTCGCGGCTGCCGGCGGGCACCGGGACCGAAGGCTGGTTGCACCAGAGTTTCCCCGGCAAGCGAGACGTGCAATTCGAGTCCGTGCGCCAGGACGGCCGCGACACCCTGGCCGCGACGGCCGATGCGGCGGCCAGCACCGTGCGCCACAAGGTGCGGATCGAGCCGGCCGAACTGGGCAGCCTGCGCTTTTCCTGGAAGGTCCCCGAGCTCATCGCCGAGGCCGACCTGGCCACGCGCGATGCCGACGATTCCCCGGTGCGGGTGATGCTCGCCTTCGACGGTGACCGCTCGCGCCTGTCGGCCAAGGACGCCATGCTGTCCGAGCTGATGCGCACGCTCACCGGCGAGGAGATGCCCTATGCGACGCTGATGTACGTGTGGTGCAACCAGCGCGCGCCGGGGACCGTCATCCGCAGCCCGCGCACCGAGCGCATCCGCAAGCTGGTGCTGGAGTCGGGACCGAACAAGCTGAACCGCTGGCTCGAGTACGAGCGGGACATCCGGGCCGACTACGAGCGCGCGTTCGGCGAACCGCCCGGCGCGCTGATCGGCGTGGCCATCATGACCGACAGCGACAACACCCGCTCGCTCGCCAAGGCCTGGTACGGGCCGGTGCGGTTCGGTGCCCTGGCCGCCACGCCCTGATCGCGACGCCGGACCGGGGAAATCCCGGTTTGACGCCGACCATCCCGCACCGCAGAGTCGTTCCCGGCGGCCTGGGGGCCGCCGCCCTTCCACGACAAGACGAGGTGATCATGGGGATGAAATCCGCACTCGTGTGCGCCGCCGCGATCGCGGCGCTGGCCGGCGCTCCGGCGCTGCACGCCAAGACGTTCCGCTGGTCCAGCGCGAGCGACATCCCGACGCTCGACATCCACTCGCAGAACAACGCGCTCGGCAACGGAGTCCACGCCGCCATCTACGACTCGCTGGTCTACTACAACAGCCAGACCTTCAAGCCGGAGCCGCAACTGGCCACCAGCTGGCGCGAGATCACGCCGACCCAGGTCCGGTTCACGCTGCGCCCGGGCGTGAAGTTCAGCGACGGCTCGCCCCTGACGGCGGACGACGTGGTGTTCTCCATCACGCGTGCGATGTCCAAGTCCTCCAACTACCAGGTCTATACGCAGGGCATCGACCGGGTGGTGAAGGTCAGCGACGACACGGTCGACTTCCTGATGAAGGGGCCCAACCCGGTGCTGCTGAACCAGCTGACCGAGCTGCGCATCATGAGCAAGGCCTGGGCGGAGAAGAACCGCTCGGTCGACCCCAAGGACATCCGCACCAAGGATGAGACCTTCGCCCACCGCAATGCCTTGGGCACCGGCCAGTTCACCGTCAAGGAGTGGCAGCCCGACCAGCGCCTGGTGCTGGTGAAGAACCCGAACTACTGGGGCCGCACCGACAGCAACGTCACCGAGATCGTGTACACGCCGATCAAGTCGGAGGCCACCCGGGTGGCGGCGCTGCTGTCCGGGGAGGTCGATTTCATCCTCGACCCGAGCCCGCAGGACCTGGCGCGCCTGCGCTCCAGCCAGGCGCTCAAGGTGATCGACGGCGTCGAGAACCGCACCATCTTCTTCGGCATGGACCAGTCGCGCGACGAGCTGCCGGGCTCCAGCGTCAAGGGCAAGAACCCGTTGAAGGACCTGCGGGTGCGCAAGGCGCTGTACCAGTCCATCGACAGCGACAGCCTGCACCGCGTCACCATGCGCGGCCTGTCGCAGCCCACCGGCACCATCGTCGCGCCGCAGGTGGCCGGCTGGACCGAGGCCGTGCACAAGCGCCTGCCCTACGACCCCGACGGCGCCAAGAAGCTGCTGGCCGAGGCCGGTTACCCGCAGGGCTTCGAGGTCGACTTCGCCTGCCCGAACAACCGCTACATCAACGACGAGGAGATCTGCCAGGCGGTCACGGCCATGTGGTCGCGCATCGGCGTGCGCGCCAAGCTGCGCACCCTGCCGCTGGTGACCTATTTCCCGATGATCCAGCGCTACGAGGCCAGCATCTACATGCTCGGCTGGGGCGTGCCGACCTTCGATTCGCTGTACAGCCTGCAGTCGCTCACGCGCACGGTGGGCCAGGGCGGCGACGGCAACTACAACGTCGGCCGGTACAGCAACCAGCGGATGGACTACGTCGTCGACCGCATCAAGGTCGAGACCGACCTGCCGGTGCGCAACCGCCTGCTCACCGAAGGCCTGCAGCTGAGCAACGACACGGTGTCGCACATCCCGCTGCACAACCAGATCATTCCCTGGGCGATGAAGAAGACCATCGATGCCACACATCGCGCCGACAACCGGCTCGACTGGCGCCTCATCAAGGTGAACTGACGTCACGAAACCCGGTCGCGAGCGTCCCTTCGCGCGGTCGCGCCGGGGACGCAGACGCGCGTTTCTACCGGGGCTGGCCCGTTGCTTGCTCTGCTAGCATCGCCACCCGCATTCCGCCGGTCCGATGTTCGCCTTCATTCTTCGCCGCCTGCTGCAGGCCGTGGTCGTCATGGTCGCCGTGGCCTTCATCGCGTTCCTGCTGTTCCAGTACGTCGGGGATCCGGTGGTGTTCCTGCTCGGCCAGGATGCCAAGCCGGAGGACATCCGCCAGCTGCGCTCCGACCTCGGCCTCGACCAGCCGTTCTTCGTGCAGTTCTGGCACTTCCTGGTCAACGCGGTGCAGGGCGAGTTCGGCCTCAGCCTGCGCCAGGGCGCCAAGGTGTCGCGCCTCATCGCCGAACGCTTCCCGGCCACCCTGGAGCTCGCGTTCGTGGCCGCCTTCCTCGCGCTGGCGATCGGCATCCCGATGGGGGTGTACGCGGCGCTGCGGCGCGGCACGGTCATGAGCCAGGTGTTCATGACGCTGTCGCTGCTCGGGGTGTCGCTGCCCACCTTCCTGATCGGCATCCTGCTGATCCTGGTGTTCGCCGTGCACCTGGGCTGGTTCCCCAGCTTCGGCCGCGGCGAGACCGTGCAGCTGGGCTGGTGGACCACGGGCCTGCTCAAGGCCAAGGGCTGGCACCACATCACGCTGCCGGCCATCACGCTGGCGATCTTCCAGCTCACCCTCATCATGCGGCTGGTGCGGGCCGAGATGCTGGAGGTGCTGCGCACCGACTACGTGAAGTTCGCGCGCGCCCGCGGCCTGTCCGACCGCGCCATCCACTTCGGCCACGCGCTGAAGAACACGCTGGTGCCGGTCATGACCATCACCGGCCTGCAGCTGGGCGGCCTGATCGCCTTCGCCATCATCACCGAGACGGTGTTCCAGTGGCCCGGCATGGGGCTGCTGTTCATCCAGGCCGTCACCTTCGCCGACATCCCTGTCATGGCGGCGTACCTGTGCCTGATCGCGCTGATCTTCGTCGTCATCAACCTGGTGGTCGACCTGCTGTATTTCGCCGTCGATCCGCGCCTGCGCGTGGGCGGCGGCCGGGGGCACTGATGCTCGGCACCGTTCCCAACCTGCGCTTCCGGGCCAACGGCCGGGCATTCGCGCGCATCGCGCAGTTCCACCCCGAACTCACGGCGTTCCGCCGCGACCTGCATGCCCACCCCGAGCTGGGATTCGAGGAGGTGTACACGGCGGCGCGGGTGCGCGAGGCGCTGAAGGTCTGCGGCGTCGACGAGGTCCACACCGGCATCGGCAAGACCGGGCTGGTGGGCGTCATCCACGGCCGCCGCAACGGCAGCGGCCGCATGGTCGGCCTGCGCGCCGACATGGACGCGCTGACCATGGCCGAGAGCAACGAGTTCGCCTGGCGCTCCACCCGCGCCGGCATGATGCACGGCTGCGGCCACGACGGCCACACCGCCATGCTGGTGGGGGCGGCGCGCTACCTGGCCGAGACGCGCAACTTCGACGGCACCGCTGTCGTGATCTTCCAGCCCGGCGAGGAAGGCTTCGCCGGCGCGCGCGCCATGATCGAGGACGGCCTGTTCGACCGCTTCCCGGTCGAGGCGGTGTACGGCATGCACAACTGGCCCGGGCTGCGGCCCGGCACCATCGGCCTGAACCCCGGCCCGATGATGGCGGCCGCCGACAAGATCACGATCGAGATCACCGGCAAGGGCGGCCACGGCGCCCACGCCTACCTGGCGGTCGACCCGGTGCTGGTCGCCGGCCACATCATCACCGGCGTGCAGAGCATCGTCTCGCGCAACGTCCGCCCCGTCGACGGCGCGGTCATCAGCCTGTGCGCCTTGCAGGCCGGCGACGTGCACGCGATGAGCGTCATCCCCGGCAAGGCCCTGCTGGTGGGCACGGTGCGCACCTTCACCTCCGAGGTGCAGGAGCTGGTCGAGCGCCGCCTCACCGAGCTGTGCAGCGCGATCGCGCTGGGGTTCGGCGCCACCGCCTCGGTCAAGTACGAGCGCGTGTACCCGGCCACCACCAACAGCGCGCGCGAGGCCCTGTTCGCCGCCCACGTGGCCGAATCGCTGGTCGGCGCCGACCACGTGGTGCGCGACCTCGAGCCCAGCATGGGCGCCGAGGACTTCTCGTTCATGCTGCAGGTCAAGCCGGGCGCCTACCTGCGCATCGGGCAGGGCGGCGAGGGCAGCTGCATGCTGCACAACGCGCGCTACGACTTCAACGACGACATCCTGCCCCTGGGCTCGGCACTGCATGCCGGGCTGGTCGAACAATCCCTGCCGATGCATCCGGCCTGATCCCGCCGCTCACCCGTTCCGAAGGAGCTGACAATGAAGATGAAGACCTCCCTGCTGTCCACCGCGCTGCTGCTGGCGCTGGCCACGGGCGCCTCGGCGCAGACCGTGCGCGTCGCCAACCAGGGCGACGCATTGTCGATGGACCCGCACTCGCTCAACGAGTCGCTCCAGCTGTCGGTCACCGGCAACGTCTACGAGCCGCTGGTCGGCCGTGCCAAGGACCTGAGCCTGGCGCCGGCGCTGGCCACGTCCTGGAAGCAGACCTCGCCCACCGTGTGGCGCTTCGAGCTGCGCAAGGGCGTCCAGTTCCACGACGGCACGCCGTTCACGGCCGACGACGTCATCTTCTCGTTCCAGCGCGTCGCCGGCGAAGGCTCCGACCTCAAGAGCAACGTCAACGACATCAAGGAAGTTCGCAAGGTCAACGACCTCACGGTCGACATCGAGACCAAGGCGCCGTTCCCCATCCTGCCCAACCAGCTCACCACCACCTACATCCTGAGCAAGAAGTGGTGCGAGACCAACCAGGCCACGCGCCCGGTCGACCGCCGCAAGGGCATCGAGAACGCCGCCTCGTTCCGCGCCAACGGCACCGGCCCGTTCCGCCTGCGCGAGCGCCAGCCCAACGTGCGCACGACCTTCGTGCGCAACGGCAACTACTGGGGCACCATCGACGGCAATGCCCAGGAGGTGATCTACACGCCGATCGGCAACGACGCCACCCGCGTGGCCGCGCTGCTGTCCGGCGAGATCGACGTGATGGAGCCGGTGCCGGTGCAGGACATCGAGCGCATCAACGCCTCGCCGGCGGCGCAGGTGCTGCAGGGCCCCGAGCTGCGCACCATCTTCCTGGGCATGGACCAGAAGCGCGACGAACTGCTGTATTCCAGCGTCAAGGGCAAGAACCCGTTCAAGGACAAGCGCGTGCGCCAGGCCTTCTACCAGGCCATCGACGTCGACGGCATCCAGAAGACGGTGATGCGCGGCGCCGCCAAGCCCACCGCCCTCATGGTCGGCCCGGGCGTCAACGGTTTCGTACCCGAGCTGAACAAGCGCCTGCCCTTCGACGCCGACGGCGCCAAGAAGCTGCTGGCCGAGGCCGGCTACCCGAGCGGCTTCGAGGTCACGATGAACTGCCCGAACGACCGCTACGTCAACGACGCGCGGATCTGCCAGACCGTCGCCGCCAACCTGGCGCGCATCGGCGTCAAGATCAACCTGGCCGCCGAGACCAAGGGCACCTACTTCCCCAAGATCCTGCGCCGCGACACCAGCTTCTACCTGCTCGGCTGGACGCCCAGCACCTACGACGCGCATGACGCCCTGAATGCGCTGATGGCCTGCCCGGACGACAAGGGCGCCGGCCAGTTCAACCTGGGCGCCTACTGCAATCCCAAGGTCGACCAGCTGATCCGCACCATCCAGTCCGAGGTCAACCAGCCCAAGCGCTCGGCCATGATCAAGGAGGCCTTCGAGCTGCACACGGCCGACATCGGCCACCTGCCGCTGCACCAGCAGGCGCTGGCCTGGGGCACGTCGCGCAAGGTGACCCTCACCCAGCGGGCCGACAACTACATGCCCTTCAAGTGGATCTCCATCAAGAAGTGACCGGCTGACGCGACACGCTGCGGCCCCGAGCAGGGACCGCGGCGTGGCGCCCCACCCCCATGCGACAGACCCTCGCCCGCTGGTTCGACAGCGACATCGGCTACAGCTTCCGCACCTCGCCCATGGCGATGGTGGCGGCGGCGATCGCCTTCGTCTGCGCCTTCTGCGCCGTTTTCGCCGATTTCGTGGCGCCGCACAACCCGTTCGACCTCACCACGCTGGTGCTGTCCGACGCCCGCCTGCCGCCGGCCTGGGCCCCGGAGGGCAGCACCAAGTACCTGCTGGGCACCGACGACCAGGGCCGCGACATCCTGTCGGTGCTGATGTTCGGGGCCCGCATCTCGCTGATCGTGGGCCTGGCCTCGGTGCTGCTGTCCACCGTCATCGGCGTCGCGCTCGGGCTGCTGGCCGGCTTCAAGGGCGGCTGGATCGACAGCGTCCTGATGCGGCTGTGCGACGTGATGCTCAGCTTTCCCGCCATCCTGGTCGCGCTGCTGATCGCCGGCGTCGGCCGCGCCCTGTTCCCGAACGCCCACACCTCCGTGGCGTTCGGCGTGCTGATCATCGCCATCACGCTGACCGGCTGGGTGCAGTACGCACGGACGGTGCGCGGCTCCACCATGGTCGAGCGCAACAAAGAATACGTGCAGGCCGCCCGCGTCACCGGCGTGGCGCCGATCCACATCATGCTGCGCCACGTGCTGCCCAACGTCACCGGCCCGGTGCTGGTGCTGGCCACCATCCACGTGGCCACGGCCATCATCACCGAGGCCACGCTGTCGTTCCTGGGGGTGGGGGTGCCGCCCACCTCGCCGTCGCTGGGCACGCTGATCCGCGTCGGCAACGACTACCTGTTCTCCGGCGAGTGGTGGATCACCATCTTCCCCGGCCTCATGCTCATCCTGATCGCGCTGTCGGTGAACCTGCTGGGTGACTGGCTGCGCGACGCGCTCAACCCGAGGCTGCGCTGATGTCGCTGCTGGACGTCCAGAACCTCGTCGTCGAATTTCCCGGCCGCCGCGGCACGCTGCGCGCGCTGGACGACATCTCGTTTTCCATCGCACCGGGCGAGATCCTGGGCGTGGTGGGCGAGTCCGGGGCCGGCAAGAGCCTGACCGGCGCCTCCATCATCGGCCTGCTCGAGCCGCCCGGGCGGGTGGCCTCGGGCCGCATCCTGCTGGACGGCCAGCGCATCGACAACCTGCGCCACGAGCAGATGCGGCACATCCGCGGCCGCAAGATCGGCGCCATCTTCCAGGACCCGCTGACCTCGCTGAACCCGCTGTACACCATCGGCCGCCAGCTGGTCGAGACCATCCAGGCCCACCTGCCGGTCGACGGCGCCGAGGCGCGGCGGCGCGCCATCGGGCTGCTCGACGACACCGGCATCCCGGCCGCGGCCGAGCGCATCGACCACTTCCCGCACCAGTTCTCCGGCGGCATGCGCCAGCGGGTGGTGATCGCCCTGGCGCTGGCGGCCGAGCCGAAACTCATCGTCGCCGACGAGCCCACCACCGCGCTCGACGTCTCCATCCAGGCGCAGATCATCCAGCTGCTCAAGCGCATCTGCCGCGACCGGGGGGCGGCGGTGATGCTCATCACGCACGACATGGGTGTCATCGCCGAGACCTGCGACCGCGTCGCCGTCATGTACGCCGGCCGCATCGCCGAGATCGGGCCGGTGCACGAGGTCATCCACCAGCCGGCCCATCCCTACACCATGGGGCTGATGGCCTCCATCCCCGACATGGACAGCGAGCGCGAGCGCCTGAACCAGATCGATGGCGCCATGCCGCGGCTCAACGCCATCCCGCCCGGCTGTCCCTACAACCCGCGCTGCCCGCGCGCCTTCGAGCGCTGCACGCGCGAGCGGCCCGAGCTGCTGGCGGCCGGCGCGACGCGCGCCGCCTGCTGGCTGCACGATGCCCACGCGGGGGTGGCTGCATGAGCACGGCGCTCGTGCAGCCCGCGCCGGCGCCGGCCACCGGCAGCACGCCGCCGGCCGCGTCCGCGGCCTCCTCGGCGCTGGTGCAGGCGCACGACCTGGCCAAGACCTTCGACGTCTCCGCCCCCTGGCTCAACCGGGTGCTGGAACGCAAGCCGCGCCAGCTGCTGCACGCCGTCGACGGCGTCAGCTTCGAGATCGAGCGCGGCCAGACCCTGGCCCTGGTGGGCGAGTCCGGCTGCGGCAAGAGCACGGTGGCGCGGCTGCTGGTCGGGCTGTACGAGCCCACCCGCGGCGGCTTCACCTTCGACGGCCAGGACGCGCACGCGGCCTTCCGCACCGGCCAGGGGCGGCACTTGCGGCGGCGCATCCAGATGATCTTCCAGGACCCCTACGCCAGCCTCAACCCGCGCTGGAAGGTCCGTGACATCGTGGCCGAGCCGCTGCGCGAGCACGGCCTGCTGGCCGGGCAGGGCGAGCTGGACGAGCGGGTCGGCCAGCTGCTGCAGAGCGTCGGGCTGTCGCCGCTGGACATGGTCAAGTACCCGCACCAGTTCTCCGGCGGCCAGCGCCAGCGCATCTCCATCGCGCGCGCGCTGGCCACGCAGCCGGACTTCCTGGTCTGCGACGAGCCCACCTCGGCGCTCGACGTCAGCGTGCAGGCCCAGGTCCTGAACATCATGAAGGACCTGCAGCGCCGGCACGGCCTCACGTACCTGTTCATCTCGCACAACCTGGCGGTGGTGCGCCACGTCAGCGACCGGGTCGGCGTCATGTACCTGGGGCGGCTGGTCGAGGTGGCGGGCAAGCACCAGCTGTTCGGCAACCCGCGCCATCCGTACACGCGCATGCTGCTGGACGCGATCCCGAAGATGCACGACACCGGCCGGGCCCGCACGCCGGTGCAGGGCGAGGTGCCCAATCCGCTCAACCCGCCGCCCGGTTGCGCCTTCAACCCGCGCTGCCCGCATGCCAACGAGCGCTGCCGCGCCGAGCGGCCGGCGCTGCTGTCGATCGGTGGCATCCGCGTGGCCTGCCACGCGGTGCAAGAGGGCCGGATCTAGCGCGGCGGCGCGGGCCGGCCGCGGCCTAGCATTCCTCGCTCCAGCAGAAGCCGTCGCGCGCGATCATGGCCGAGGCGGCGCTGGGGCCCCAGCTGCCGGCCGTGTAGGGCCGCAGGCCGTTGTCGTTGCCCTGCCAGGCGTCCAGCAGCGGCTCGACCCAGCGCCAGGCCGCCTCCTGCTCGTCGCTGCGCACGAACAGGTTGAGCCGGCCGTCGATGACGTCGAGCAGCAGCCGTTCGTAGGCGCCGACCCGCTCGGAGCCGAAGCGCTTGTCGAAGTCCAGGTCCAGGTGCACCGGCGTGAGCGACTGGCCCTGGCGGCGGTTCTCCTGGCCCTGCGCCAGCAGGTGCAGCTGCAGGCCGTCGCGCGGCTGCAGGGTGATGACCAGCCGGTTGGCCTCGCCCAGCGGGGTGCGGAAGATGGCGTGCGGCGCCGGCCGGAAATTGACCACGATGTGGGCGTCGCGCGCCGCCAGCCGCTTGCCGGTGCGGATGTAGAACGGCACGCCGGCCCAGCGCCAGTTGGCGATCACCGCGCGCAGCGCGACGAAGGTCTCGGTGGTGCTCTCCGCGCCCACGCCGGGCTCGCTGCGGTAGCCGGGCACCGGTTCGCCGCCCACCGTGCCGGGCCCGTACTGGCCGCGCACGGCGAACTGCCCGATCGCCTCGGTCGTCCACGGGCGCAGCGAGCGCAGCACCTTGAGCTTCTCGTCGCGCAGGGCGTCGGCGTCGGCGCTGATGGGCGGCTCCATGGCCAGCGCGCACACCAGCTGCAGGGCGTGGTTCTGCACCATGTCGCGCAGCGCGCCGGTGCTTTCGTAGAAGGCCCCGCGCTTTTCGACGCCCAGGTCCTCGGCGATCGTGACCTGGATGTTGGAGATGTGCTCGCGCCGCCAGAGGGGCTCGAACAGCGAGTTTCCGAAGCGCAGCGCGAACAGGTTCTGCACCGACGGCTTGCCCAGGTAGTGGTCGATGCGGAACACCTGCTGCTCGCTGAAGCCGCGCAGCACCGTCTCGTTGATCTGGCGGTTGGACGCGACGTCGTGGCCGAGCGGCTTCTCCAGCACGATGCGGGTGGCGGGCGTGTTCAGGCCGGCGACGGCCAGCTGTTCGCACACCGTCGTGAACAGCGTGGGCGCGGTCGCGACGTACATCACCACCGTGTCGGCGTTGCGCTGCTGCAGCCGGTCCTTCAGGCGGCCATAGTCCTGCGGCTTGGACAGGTCCAGTCGCTGGAACTGCAGCAGCTCGGCAAAGCGGCCGAATTCCTCGTCGCTCGGCCGCTTGGCCAGGTCGACCTGCGCGAAGCGCTGCTGGATCAGGGCCCGGTACTGCTCGTTGCTGAGGTCATCGCGGGCCACGCCGATGATGCGGCCGTCGGCCGGCAGCGTGCCGTGGCGGAACGCCTGGAACAGCGCCGGCATCAGCTTGCGCCACGCCAGGTCGCCCGTGCCGCCGAAGAGGACGAGGTCGAAGCTCATGGGTGAGGGATGAAGAAGGAAACCCCAATGTAGCGTGGTTCCGGCTGGACGGCCGCGGCCGCCGTGTTCCTCCCATAATGACCCTCACCATGAACCAACTCGAGGCCCTCAAGCAGTTCACCACCGTGGTCGCGGACACGGGTGACTTCCGGCAACTGGCGCAGTACCGGCCCCAGGATGCCACCACCAACCCCTCGCTCATCCTCAAGGCGGTGCAGAAGCCCGAGTACGCCCCCTTGCTGCGCGACACGATGAGCCGCTTCGGCAGCCGGCCGCTCGACGAGGCCATGGACCGGCTGCTGGTGCAGTTCGGCCGCGAGATCCTGTCCATCATCCCGGGCCGGGTGTCCACCGAGGTCGATGCGCGACTGAGCTTTGACACCGAGGCGACGGTGGCGCGCGCCGAGCGCATCATCGAGCTCTACCAGGCCGAGGGCGTGCCGGTCGAGCGCGTGCTGGTCAAGGTCGCGTCCACCTGGGAAGGCATCCAGGCGGCGGCGCGGCTGGAGCGGCGCGGCATCCACACCAACCTGACGCTGCTGTTCTCGTTTTGCCAGGCGGTGGCCTGCGGCCAGGCCAAGGTGCGGCTGATCTCGCCCTTCGTCGGCCGCATCTACGACTGGTACAAGAAGTCCGCCGGCAGCGCCTGGGACGAGGCCGCGAGCGCCGGCCCGAACGATCCCGGCGTGCAGTCGGTGCGGCAGATCTACCTGCACTACAAGCACTTCGGCATCGCCACCGAGGTGATGGGGGCGAGCTTCCGCAACACCGGGCAGATCCAGGCGCTGGCCGGCTGCGACCTGCTGACCATCAGCCCCGAGCTGCTCGCGCAGCTGGCCACGGCCGAGGCGCCACTGGCGCGCGCGCTCGACCCGCAGCAGGCCCGGGCGCTCGACCTGCCGCCGGTGAACTTCGACGAGGCGGGCTTCCGCTACGCCCTGAACGAAGACGCGATGGCGACCGAGAAGCTGGCCGAGGGCATCCGGTCCTTTGCCGCCGACGCCGTCAAGCTCGAGAAGCTGATGAAGGCGGCCTGAGCATGGCAGCCGCGTTCCCGCGTTGCGACGAGACCGGCGCCTGGGCGGCGCTGCAACGCCACCACCAGGGCGCCGGCCGGCAGTTCGACCTGCGCCAGGCGCTGGACGCCGGGCGGGTCGCAGCCTTCAGCCTGCAGGCGCCGCACGTGTTCGCCGACCTGTCGAAGAACCTGGTCGACGCACAGGCGCAGCAGCTGCTGCTGCAACTGGCGCGCGAGTGCGCGCTGGAAGCGCAGCGCGATGCCCTGTTCCGCGGCGAGCGGATCAACGCGACCGAGGAGCGCGCCGTCATGCACTGGCTGCTGCGCACACCCGAGGGCGCCCGCGTCGACCCGGCGCTGGCCGGCGACCTCGCCCAAGTGCACGGCACGCAGCGGGCGATGCTGGCGTTCGCCGACCAGGTGCGCGCCGACGCCGCGATCACCGACGTGGTCAACATCGGCATCGGCGGCTCCGACCTGGGGCCGCAGATGGCCGTGCTGGCGCTCGACACCCTGGTCACGCCGGGCAAGCGCTTCCACTTCGTCTCCAACGTCGACGGCCATGAACTGGCCGCGGTGCTGCGCGGACTGCGGCCGGAGAGCACGCTGTTCCTGGTCGCCTCCAAGACCTTCACCACCATCGAGACCATGACCAATGCCCGCTCGGCGCGGCAGTGGTTCACGCAGGCTGGCGGCAGCGACGTTGCGCGGCATTTCGCCGCCCTCACCACCAACGTGCAGGCCGCCGCCGAGTTCGGCATCGAGCGCACCTTCGGCTTCTGGGACTGGGTGGGCGGCCGCTATTCGCTCTGGTCGGCCATCGGCCTGCCGGTCGCCATCGCGATCGGCGGCGCCGGCTTCCGCGCGCTGCTGGCCGGCGCGCACGCCATGGACGAGCACGTGCGAGCCGCGCCGCTGGAGGGCAACCTGCCGCTGCGGCTGGCCCTGCTGGATGTCTGGTACCGCAACTTCCATGGCTTCACCAGTCGCAGCGTGGCGCCGTACCACAGCGCCCTGCGGCGCTTGCCTGCCTACCTGCAGCAGCTCGAGATGGAGAGCAACGGCAAGCGGGTCGACCGCCAGGGCCGGGTGCTGCCGTTCGCCACCGCGCCGGTGGTGTGGGGCGAGCCCGGCACCAACGGCCAGCACGCCTACTTCCAGATGCTGCACCAGGGCACGGACGTGGTGCCGGTGGAGTTCATCGCGGCGCGCGAGGCGGCCCATGACCTGCCCGGCCACCAGCCGCAGCTGCTGGCCAACGTGCTGGCCCAGGCCCAGGCGCTGATGCTCGGCAAGGCCGACCCCGGCGGCCACAAGCACTTTCCCGGCAACCGGCCGAGCACCATGCTGCTGCTGGAGCGGCTCGATCCGGCCAGCCTGGGGGCGCTGATCGCGCTTTACGAGCACCGCGTCTTCTTCGCCGGCGCGCTGTGGGGCATCAACAGCTTCGACCAGTGGGGCGTGGAGCTCGGCAAGGTGCTGGCCAGGGACATCGCACCGCGCCTGGCATCGGGCGACGTGGCCGGGCTGGATGCGTCGACGGCCGCGCTGGTCGCGCGCTTGCGGGGCTGAGCGGCGGTCCTATGATCCGGACCGGGCGCTGGTGCCCGGAGGAGGGACTGCATGGATTTCGTTGAGTCGATCAAGACCTGCCTGCGCAAGTACGCGGCGTTCAACGGGCGCGCGAGCCGGCCGGAGTACTGGTGGTTCGCGCTGTTCTATTTCCTGGTGTCCGTGGTCGCGGCGATGTTCAGCGACGTGCTCAACGCGCTCGTCGGGGTGGCGGTGCTGTTGCCGTCGCTCGCGGTGGGCACCCGCCGCCTGCACGACATCGGCAAGAGCGGCTGGTTCCAGCTGGTCTGGTTCATCCCGCTGATCGGCTGGGCGCTGATGATCTACTGGCTCGTGCAACCCACCGGTCCGGCCAACGAGTACGGCACCGGTCCCGAGCTGCCGCGCAACGACCCGCTCGAGATCCCGCCGGGCCTCTGACCCCCGGGCGCAGCCAAGAAAAAAGCCGGGCAGTGCCCGGCTTTTTCGTCTGCATCGCAGCAACGTCCGCAGGCGCGTCGCGCCCGCGGAGCGTCGGACTTACATGTCCATGCCGCCCATGCCACCCATGCCACCCATGCCGCCGCCGGGCATCGCCGGGGCTTCATCTTTGGGGGCCTCGGCAACCATCGCCTCGGTCGTCAGCATCAGCGACGCGACGGACGCGGCGTTCTGCAGCGCGGTGCGGGTGACCTTGGTGGGATCCAGGATGCCCATCTCGATCATGTCGCCGTAGGTGTCGTTGGCGGCGTTGAAGCCGTAGTTGCCCTTGCCGTTCAGCACGGAGTTGACCACCACGGAAGCCTCGCCACCGGCGTTGAAGACGATCTCGCGCAGGGGCGCTTCGATGGCCTTGAGCACCAGCTTGATGCCGGCGTCCTGGTCGGCGTTGTCGCCCTTGATCTCGCCGGCGGCCTGCTTGGCGCGCAGCAGCGCGACGCCACCACCGGCCACGATGCCTTCTTCCACCGCAGCGCGGGTGGCGTGCAGGGCGTCTTCGACGCGGGCCTTCTTTTCCTTCATCTCGACTTCGGTGGCGGCACCGACCTTGATGACGGCCACGCCGCCGGCCAGCTTGGCCACGCGCTCTTGCAGCTTCTCGCGGTCGTAGTCGCTGGTGGCTTCCTCGATCTGGACGCGGATCTGCTTGACGCGCGCTTCGATGTCACCAGCGGCGCCGGCGCCGTCGATGATGGTGGTGTTTTCCTTGCCCACTTCGATGCGCTTGGCCTGGCCCAGGTCGGCCAGCGTCGCCTTCTCGAGCGTCAGGCCCACTTCCTCGGCGATGACCTTGCCGCCCGTCAGGATGGCGATGTCTTCCAGCATGGCCTTGCGGCGGTCGCCGAAGCCCGGCGCCTTGACGGCCACGACCTTCAGGATGCCGCGGATGGTGTTGACCACCAGGGTCGCCAGCGCCTCGCCTTCGACTTCTTCCGCGATGATCAGCAGCGGACGGCCGGCCTTGGCCACCTGCTCCAGCGTGGGCAGCAGGTCACGGATGTTGCTGATCTTCTTGTCGAACAGCAGCACGAACGGGTTCTCGAGGAGAGCCGACTGCTTTTCCGGGTTGTTGATGAAGTAGGGCGAGAGGTAGCCGCGGTCGAACTGCATGCCTTCGACGACGTCCAGCTCGTTGTTCAGGCTCTTGCCGTCTTCGACGGTGATGACGCCTTCCTTGCCGACCTTGTCCATCGCGTCGGCGATGATCTTGCCGATCGACTCGTCGCTGTTGGCCGAGATCGAACCGACCTGGGCGATCTCCTTGGAGGTCGTGGTCGGCTTGGAGGCCTTCTTCAGCTGGTCGGTGAGCTGCACCACGGCCTTGTCGATGCCGCGCTTGAGGTCCATCGGGTTCATGCCGGCGGCCACGTACTTCATGCCTTCGCGCACGATGGCCTGGGCCAGCACGGTGGCGGTGGTGGTGCCGTCACCGGCGTTGTCGCTGGTCTTGGAAGCGACTTCCTTGACCATCTGGGCGCCCATGTTCTGGAGCTTGTCCTTGAGCTCGATCTCCTTGGCGACCGAGACACCGTCCTTGGTGACGGTGGGGGCGCCGAACGAGCGCTCGAGCACGACGTTGCGGCCCTTCGGGCCCAGGGTGACCTTGACGGCGTTGGCCAGGATGTTCACGCCTTCGACCATGCGGGCGCGGGCGTCGCCGCCGAAAATGACGTCTTTAGCTGCCATGTGGATGACTCCGGAAATTCAGTGAATGGAAGGGGATGACAGGAGGCTGGGGCTCAGCGCTCGACGACCGCGAACAGATCGTCTTCCTTCATGACGAGCAGCTCGTCGCCGTCGACCTTGACGGTCTGGCCGCTGTACTTGCCGAACAGCACGCGATCGCCCACCTTGATGTTCAAGGCGATCAGTTCACCCTTGTCGCTCTTGCGGCCCGGGCCGACGGCCAGCACCTCACCCTGGTCGGGCTTCTCGGCGGCGTTGTCGGGGATGACGATGCCGGAGGCGGTCTTGGTCTCTTGTTCCAGGCGCTTGACGATCACGCGATCGTGCAGAGGGCGAAGTTTCATTGCATCTCCTTGGGGGTTGGACATCAAAAAGCGCCAACAAAAGTTAGCGCTTCCTAATTGGACGGGAGGGCGCCGGCTGGTCTGCTAGCACTCATCTCCTGCGAGTGCTAATGATAGGGCTTTCCGTGTCGGTTGCAAGCCCCCGGGGCTGTCGGACGGGGCCTGCCTGCGGGGCTTGCTGCGCGGCGGGCGCCCATTGGCTCCGTCGGCTGCTCCGGTCTGGCAGCCAGCATCGGCGCCGGCGCACCCCTGAAGCCGCTGACGCGATCGACCGCCCATCCTCTGCAAGACCGGAGCCGGCTGCGTCCAGGGAAGCCGGACGCCTGTTACAAAGTTTCAGGGGAGGGGCCCTTCCTCGGCCGACTGCTCCCGCGACCCAACGGCCCCCGTCGCGGTGACCAAGGACAGCGTTCGGCCTGCACCTTTTGCCGACCCGGCGGCCTGAATCCAGCCGTCTCACGCGGGGCAAGCGCCTCGCAGCGCTGCTTTTCGGCGCGCAAATACAACAGCCAGCGCGGCAAACCGTCATGCCCCACCTAGGGCGTGGGCTAACTCATCCTTAAGTCGGAACCCTATGCTAACCTCAGTAACAACTTGTAATCCCGTCGTTACATAAAGACAAGCGCCCCGGCCAAGCGGTCGTTCCGGGCTCCTCGTCGACGGGGAACGTCAAAGCGGGACTCGAGCGGTGAGGGGTTGTCGAAGGGACGCGGGCCGGGGCGTGATTGTCCGGTGGGTGGTGCTGGTCGTGGGCCTGCTGGCGGGCATGTCCGCCGCATGGGCCGCCGGCACCCCGGCCGGCTCGGCCATCCGCAACACCGCCGTCCTCAACTACTCGATCGGCGGCACGCCCAGCGTGGCATCGGCCAGTTCCCTGCCGGTGATCGTCGCGCGGGTCCTTGCCGTCACCGTGACCTGGCAGGACAGCACGGCCGTGCCCTCGGCTTCGCCCGACACGCTGCGCCCGCTGGCCTTCGTCGTCACCAACACCGGCAACGCCGCCGACACCTTCCGACTGGTCCGCAACAACGCCGTCGCCGGCGACCAGTTCGACCCGGCCGATGCGGCGCCGGCCGCGATCTGGCTGGAGAGCGGCGGCCAGGCCGGGTTCCAGTCGTCCGGCGCCGCCGCCGACACGATGTACGTCACCGGCGGCAACGACATCACCCTGGCGGCGGACGCCAGCCGCGTGGTGTTCCTGGCCAGCGCCATCCCCGCCGGCCAGCCCACCGGGGCGGCCGGCAGGGCGACGCTGAGCGCCATCTCCACCGCCGTCGGCGCCGGCGCCGCCCCCGGCACCCAGGTGGGCAGCGTGGCCGACGTGCCCATCGTCGTCGGCCGTGGCGGCGGCCAGGCCGCGGCCACCGGCACCTACCTGGTCTCGTCGGTCGCGGTGGGCATCGCCAAGAGCGTGGCGGCCGTGCGCGACCCGGCCGGCGGCGCCAACGTCACCAGCGGCGCGGTCCTCACCTACCGGCTGGTGCTCACCGCCAGCGGCGCCGGCACCGTCACCGGCGTCACCGTCGCCGACCCGCTGCCGGCCACCCTGACCTACGTGCCCGGAAGCATCACCGTGGACGGCGCCGCGCGCACCGACGCCGCCGACGGCGACGACAGCGGCTACGCCGCCGGCACCGTCCAGACCACCTTTCCCACCCTCACCGCGCCAGCCAGCCGCGCGATCGAGTTCAAAGCCACCGTCAACTGAATTTCACAAGGAGTCCCTGACATGCAGCGTCGTCTCTTCCAAACCGTCCTCCTGGCCTTCGCCGCCGCCTGGCTCGCGCCGGCGCACGCGCAAGGCAACCAGCCCGGCAGCATCGAGCTGCGCAACGTCGCCGAGATCGAGAAGGAGGTCAAGACCGCCGACGGCAAGACCGAGAAGCGGCGCGAGCCGGCCGCGAAGGCCGCGCCGGGCGCCGAGGTGATCTACACCTCGACCTTCCGCAACACCGGCAGCAAGCCGGCCGGCAACATCTCCGTCGTCAACCCGGTCCCGGTCAACACCACCCTGGTGGGCGGCAGTGCGACCGGCGAGAACACCGACATCAGCTTCTCCGCCGACGGCGGCAAGACCTGGGCGGCGGCCGACAAGGTCAAGGTGCGCGGCGCCGACGGCAAGGAGCGTCCCGCCGGCCTGTCCGAGTTCACCCACGTGCGCTGGGTCTATCGCGGCGAGCTTGCCCCCGGCAAGCAGGGCGTCGTGAGTTTCCGCGTCACCGTCAACTGACCGCGGGCGCCATGACGGCCCGCGCCGACCACCCTCATCGCCACTTCCATCCCATGCAAGGGGGCTGGCCGCGCGCCGGCCCTGCGCGCTTCTGGAGCTGCGGTCCGCCGCGGCCCCGACCTGCGATGGCCGCAGGCCCTCTCGTCTCCGATTTCTCCTTCCACCTCGAACAACCCACAAGGAAACTGACATGACAGTGCGAACTTCACTGGCCCGCCTGGGAGCGACAGCGCTCCTGGCGCTGGGCGCCCTGGCCGGAACGGCCCAGGCCGCATCCACCCTCACGCCCGCTGGCACCCCGATCGACAACGCTGCCAAGCTGGACTACTCGGTTGGCGGCATTGGGCAAGACCAGATCTGCTCCTCGCCCTCCGGCAACAGCACCAAGACCTGCACCTTCACCTCCTTCAAGGTCGACAACAAGATCAACCTGAACGTGACCACCACCGACACGACTCCTGGCGTGAGCGCGATCCCCGGCAGCACCTCGACGCTGACGTTCGTGCTGACCAATGAAGGCAACGAGACGCAGGACTTCGCGCTCAGCACCACCAGCAACCTGTCGGGTCCGGTGGGCTACATGTTCAACGGCACCAGTGCCACCACGGTCGCCGACGCCTTCGACCCGACCAACTGCAAGATCTACGACAACGCTGCCCCAACGACGGAGATCACCAGCATTGCCGGGCTGACGGCGGGCACGTCGGTGACGCTGAAAGTGGCCTGCAGCATTCCGCCGGGCCAGGTCAACGACGAGATTGGCGCAGTGACGCTGGTCGCCACTGCGCGGGAAGTGGGGAAGCCGCTCGTGGCGTTGATCGAATCGACGACCAATAGCCCGACGGTCGTCGACATCGTATTCGCCGACGGCTCCGGCACCAGCGAAGACGGTCCGCGCGACGCGAAGCACAGCGCCCGCAGTGCTTTCAAGGTGTCGACGGCCGCGATCAGGGTGACCAAGACGGCCGAGACGATCTGCGATCCGGTCGGCGGCGACAAAAGTGGAACACCGCCCTATGCGCCGAAGAGCATCCCGGGTTCGTACATCCAGTACACCGTTCTGATTGAGAGAGTCGATACCAACACCTCTCGGTCGGCCACGCTGACCAACCTAAAGGACACGCTGGCAACGGCCAATGTCACCTTCGATTCGGACTTCATCACTGGTGCCAACGTGGCCGGCTCGCCGGCCTGCGCGGCAGTGGGCGCAGCGGTCAACCCCGGGGCGGCCACATCGACCGGCAAGAGTTTCAAGGTGATCTGGTCCGGCGCGGCGCGCGCGTCATTTGGCGGCATGACCGGCACGCAGTACCTGACAGCGAGCGGCAACTACACCGCGCCGGACATCAATGTGAACTGGAATTCCGTCCTGCCAGTCGAGCCCGGCTACGCCGCGGGGGAGCTGAAGCCTGGCGACAAGCTGCAGCTGATCTACAACGTGTTCATCAAGTGACCACGCGATGACGTGCATCCCACGTCATCCGCGCCCGCTGGCCTCCGGCCCAGCGGGCCTGGGTGTGCGCGCCGCCCGCGCGCACACCCAGGCCTGGTTGTTCCTGCTCGTCCTGTTCCTGTTCACCGTCCTCGTGCCCGCCGTGCGTGCGGCCACGCCCCCCAACACGACCATCACCAACACCGCGAGCGTCGTCTACACCGTCGGCGGCACCGCCGTCACGTCGACCGGCGCGACCTCGGTGGTCACGGCCACGGCCACGCCCTCGGTGGCGCTGCCGGCCGCGATCCGCTTCCTCGGCCTGATGCCGGCGCTGGCCGCCCTGCCTGCGGGCGCGGCCAGCTGGCAGATGGTGCAGCCCACGGCCTGTACGCCGGCATCGGGGACGCCGGCAACGCTGGCGCCGCCCACCCAGCCCGGCGCCGGCGCGCTGGCCATCCCCAGCAGCCAGCTGCTCGCCAGCGCCAGCGCCTACAACGGCCGCGACGTGGCCTTCATCGAGGTCACCGACGCCTCGGCCAACGCCGACGGCGCCGTCGCCGACACGGTCTCCGTCACGGTCACCAGCGCCGGCGGCGAGCGCGAGACGCTGACGCTGACCGAAACCGGGCCGTCGACCGGCGTCTTCCTCGGCTACATCCCGCTGGTCGCCGGCGCCGTGCAGGCCGGCAACTGCTCGCTGCAGGCGGCGGCGAACCAGCGCCTGACGGCCACCTACATCCAGTCGGGCAGCAGCGCGGTGGTGACGTCGGTGGCGCTGGTCGACCCGCTCGGCCTGGTGTTCGACTCGGCCACCGGCCAGCCGGTCAACGGCGTGCGCGTTACCCTGATCGACGTCGCGACCGGACTGCCGGCCCAGGTGCGCGGCAACGACGGCGTCAGCACCTATCCGTCCAGCGTGCTGACTGGCAGCACCGTCACCGACTCCGGCGGCACCGTCTATGCGCTGGCGCCCGGCCGCTACCAGTTCCCGCGCGTCGTCGCGCCGGGCAGCTACCGCTTCCAGGTCGAGCCGGCCGCCGGCTACACCTACCCGTCCAAAGTGGTCGACGCCACGCTGCAGGCGCTGCCCGGCGCGCCGTTCGTTCTCGGCGATGTGTCGCGCGGCGCCTCCTTCACCGTGCTGCCCGGCCCCCCGTTCGAGGCCGACATCCCGCTCGATCCGCCCGCCGTCGGCCAGCTCGACATCCTCAAGACGGCCGGCAAGGCCATCGGGTCGGTGGGCGATTTCGTCCCGTACTCGCTCGCCCTGTCCACCACCAGCGCGGCGCCGCTGGCCGGCGTGCGGGTGGCCGACCGCCTGCCGCCGGGCTTCCGTTATCGCGCCGGCTCGGCGCGCCTGAACGACGCGCCGCTGGCCGACCCGCAGATCGGCGCCGACGGCCGTTCGTTGGTGTTCGCCGTCGGCACCGTCGCCAGCGGCAGCCCGGTGACGCTGCGCTACGTGGCGGCGATCGGTCCGAGCGCGCAGGTGGGACCGGCCGAGAACGTCGCCCAGGCGGTCGCGCCCCTGACCTCCAACACCGCCAAGGCGGTCGTGAGCGTGGTCGACGAGCTCAATCGCAGCCGCGCCTTCCTGGTCGGGCGCGTGACGCTGGCCGCCTCGTGCGAGGCCAGCGAGCGCGATCCGACCCAGCTGCGCGGCCTGCCGGGCGTGCGGGTGCTGCTGCAGGACGGCACCTATGTGGTGACCGATGCCGAGGGCCAGTGGCACATCGACAACCTGCGTCCCGGCACCCATGTCGTGCAGCTGGACACCGCCACGCTGCCGTCCGGCTGGCAGCTGCGCCGCTGCGACCCGGACAGCCGAAGCGGCGGGCGCGACTTCTCGCAGTTCGTCAACCTGCGCGGCGGCACCCTGTGGCGCGCCGACTTCCGGCTGGTGGCCGTGCCCAGCTGCATGGAGCAGCAACTGCGCCGCGACGGCCAGCGGCTGGAGCTGCGCCTGGCCGCGCCGGTGGCCAACGACGCGGTCAGCGCCACCCTGATGTGGCCGGCCGGCACGCAGCCGGTGCCCGGCTCCGTGCTGCTGGATGGCCAGCCGGCGCCGGGCGTGCAGGTCGAGCCCGAGTTCCTCGCCCTGCGCCTGCCGGCGCAGCCCGGCCGCTGGGAGCACCGCCTGAGCGTGGAACTGGCGCAGGCGCCCGTCGGGCCGGTGAGCCTGTCGGCCCGCGTGCAGCCGCCTGGTGGCACGGCCGTCGGCCTGCCGCTGCTGCACCTGGAACCCGGCGCCGCCGCCGCGCAGCAGTGCGCCGAGCTGCCCGGCCTGCCGCCGACGGCCGTGCGCAGCGCCCCCGTGCCCCAGCCGGCGGCTGACGCGCGGCCGGCCGCGGCGCCGGCCGGCCCGCAGCTGGTCGAGCAGCTGCCGTACGACGACAAGTGGCTGGCGGCCGCACCGGCCGGCATCGAGTGGCTGCATCCCAGGGCCGGCTTCGTGCCGGCGCTGCCGGCGGTCAAGGTGGCCGTCAAGCATGGCCGCGGCCAGGGCGTGGAGCTGCGCGTGAACGGCAAGCCGGTCGATCCGCTGCGCTTCGAGGGCGCGCTGCTCAGCCCGAACGGCGAGGTGGCGCTGGCCAACTGGCGCGGCGTCGACCTGCGCAACGGCAGCAACCTGCTGGAGCTGACCGTGTACGACGACAAGCACGAGCCGGTGTTCCGCGAGAGCCGCATCATCCACTACGGCGTCAACCCGGCCAAGGCGAACCTGGAGCCGCAGCGCTCCAAGCTGGTGGCCGACGGCCGCTCGGTGCCGGTGATCGCCGTGCGCCTGCTGGACATCGAAGGCCAGCCGGTGCGCCGTGGCGCCACCGGCGAGCTGCAGCTGAACGCCCCCTACCTCACCAAGCAGCAGGCCGACGCGATCCAGGGCGACCCTTTGTCGGGTTCGCTCGGCGGCAGACCGCGCTACGAGATCGGCGACGACGGCGTCGCCCTGATCGCGCTGCAGCCCACCAGCCAGTCGGGCGAGGTGGTGCTCAGGTTCGATTTCGGCGACAACCGCACGAGCGAGGTGCGCGCCTGGCTGGAGTCGGACGCGCGTGACTGGGTGCTGGTGGGCTTCGCCGAAGGCACGGCCGGCCACAAGCGGCTGGCCGGCAACATGGAGGCGCTGCAGGACGCCGGCGCCGACGCCCAGCTGTTCGACCGCGACCGCCTGGCCTTCTACGCCAAGGGCATGGTCAAGGGCGAGTACCTGCTGACGGCTGCCTACGACAGTGCCAAGGAGCAGGGCCCCTCCAGCCGCAACGCGCTGCGCCAGGTGATCGACCCCAACCGCTACTACACGCTGTACGGCGACGCCACCCAGGCCCATGCCGACGGCGCCAGCCTGCGCAAGCTGTACCTGAAGATCGAGAAGAAGCAGTTCTATGCCCTGTTCGGCGATTTCGACACCGGCCTCACGGTCACCGAACTGGGCCGCTACAGCCGCACCCTCAACGGCCTGAAGTCCGAGTTCAAGGGCGAGCGCGTCGGCTACAACGCCTTCGCCAGCCGCACTACGCAGGCCTACCTGAAGGACGAGATCCAGGGCGACGGTACCTCCGGCCTGTACCGCCTGCGCGCCCGCGGCCTGCTGCTCAATTCCGAGAAGCTGCGCATCGAGGTGCGCGACCGCTTCCAGCCCACCCGCGTGCTGTCCAGCCGCGACCTGACCCCCTACCTCGACTACCAGATCGACGTCGACGCCGGCACCATCCTGCTGCGCTCGCCGCTGGCCACGCGCGACACCGACTTCAACCCGGTATTCCTGGTGGCCGAGTACGAGACCGTCGACGGCGAGGCCGGCTGGACCTACGGCGGCCGTGCCGCGCTGCAGGTGACCGGCCGCACCGAGGTCGGCATCACCCGCATCCACGAGGGCACGGTCGGCCGCGAAGGCAACCTGACCGCTGCCGACGCCACGGTGCGGATCGACGACGCCACCCGCATGAAGCTGGAGCTGGCCACCAGCACCGCCCAGTCCGCCACCGGCGCGCAGAGCGGCAATGCCTACCTGGCCGAGGTGGTGCACGACAACGGCATCACGGCGCTGCGGGCCCACGCGCGCCAGCAGGAGCCGGGGTTCGGCCTCGGCCAGCAGGCGGTGGTGGCGCAGGGCCAGCGCGACGCCGGCGCGCAGGCGCGGCTGCGCCTGACCGACCGGCTGGAACTGCAGGGCCAGGTGCTGCGCCAGGAAGACCTCGCCACCGGGGCCAGCCGCCAGTTGGTCGAAGGGCGGGCGCAATGGCAGGTCGACGAGCAGCTGCGCGTGTCGGCCGGCGCGCGCACCGCCGCCGAGACCGACGCCAAGGGCGTCGAGGGCGAGACCCGCCAGCTCACGGCCGGCGCCTCCTACGAGGCGCTGGAGCGCAAGCTGGTGCTGCGTGCCAGCACCGACATCGACGCCGGCAGCAGCGGCACGGTGAACTACCCGAACCGGCTGGCCCTGGGCGCCGACTACCGCGTGGCCCCCGGCACCACCCTGACCGCGGTGCAGGAGTTCGCGCGCGGCCGCGAGCTGAGCGCCAACACGAGCCGCGTGGGCCTGCGCACCGAGCTGTGGCGCGGCGCCGAACTGCTGGGCGGCGTGGGCAACGAAACGGTCATGGACGCCGGCCGGCTGTACGCCAGCCTGGGCCTGGTGCAGAAGGTCAAGCTCGACGAGCGCTGGACCGCCGATGCGGCGCTCGACCAGACCCGCACGCTGCGCGGCGGCGTGGTCAACCCACTGGGCGTGAACCAGCCGCTCGCCTCGGGCAGCAATTCCACCCAGCCGTCGGCCACCGCGTCGTCCAGCGGCTACAACCTGGTGAGCGACGGCACGGCGGTCAGCGTCGGCCTGGCTTACCGTGATGACCGCTGGAGCGGCAACTCCCGCATCGAATGGCGCGGCAGCGACACCGAAAGCAAGCTCAACCTGCTGCTGGGCGTGCAACGCCGCCTGGACCGCGGCGAGGCGGTCGCGGCCGGGCTGGCGCTCAGCACCGTGCGCGGCGGCGCCAACGACGGAAGCAAGGCCACCGCGCGCGTGAGCTACGCCTGGCGGCCGGACAACAGCGACTGGATCTGGCTCGACCGGCTGGAATACACGCAGGAGTCCAGCCCCAGCCTGGCCACCCGCCTGCTGGTGCGCAAGCTGGTGAACAACCTGAACGCCAACTGGAAGCCGAACCGGCGCACCCAGGTCGCGCTGCAGTACGGCGCCAAGTTCGTGCGCGAGACGCTGCAGGACCAGACGGCGTCCGGCTACACCGACCTGATCGGGGCGGAAGCGCGCTACGACGTGACCGAGAAGTGGGACATCGGCGTGCACGCCGGCATGCTGCACGCCTGGTCGACGCACAGCGTCTCGCAGCACCTGGGCCTGTCGGTGGGCTACCGGATGGCGACCAACACCTGGGTGAGCGTCGGGTACAACAGCCTGGGTTTCGACGACAAGGATTTCGCCGGCGCCGAGTACCGGGCGCGCGGCGTCTACGTGAACATGCGGGTCAAATTCGACCAGGACACCTTCGACCTGAACGACCGGGCGAAGGGCCAGTTGCCGCTGAAATGATGGAAAGGGCAGGGAAGACGTGATGGGGAACCGATTGCTGCACCGCTGGCTGTTGCTGGCGTTGCTGGTTCTGGGCGCCGGTGCCGCGCTGGCGGCGTCGCTGTTCTCACCGCCGTATGCGGCCGACATGTGTCCGGGCGACCGTTCCGGCACCAACCTCAACTGCACGGCCAACGACGTGCAGATCACCAAGATCGTGATCACCCCCGGCTCCAACCCGCCGGCCGGCTGCACCGGCGGGACCACCATCGCGCTGAGCCTGGACGTCACGATGCAGTTCGGCTCTTCGGACCGCTACGACGTCGGCATCTTCCTGTCGCAGGACGGCGCCAGCCCGCAGTTCATGTCGACCCGCAGCGGGGCCGGCAACACCGGCTCGGCCTCGTGCAAGGTGGCGACGCTGCCGCTGGGCACCATGTCCAACGGCGTGCCCAGCCCGTTCCCCAACCTGGAGACCAACAAGCCGGCCGACACCTGCGGCGACGGAGGCAAGTCCAGCGTGCCGACGACCGCCTACGCTAACTACTTCGGTTACAGCACCGGCACCGGCACCGGCACCTTCACCATCTCGCCGGTGCAGGTGACCTGCAAGGCGGCCACCGGCGGCAACCTGTTGAACATCCCCTTCGTGGTGACCTGGGACAACCAGCAAAGTCCCACCAGCGCCAAGGGCGGGCCCGGCGACTTGCCCGTCGACGGCATCTGCGTCGGAACGTCGAGCGTGATGCCCAACACCTCGTCCAAGTGCAGCGCCCCCTCGGGCATCCAGAACGAGGTGGCGGTGGTGACCCTGCCGGCGATCACCAAGACCAACGGCACCAGCAGCATCAGCCCGAGCGACACCACGACCTACACGATCAGCGTGCAGAACACCACCGGCGTGACGATCACCGGTTCCGTCTTCAAGGACCCCGCGGTCGCCAACCTGGCCGTGACCGGCCTGTCCTGCGCCGCCGCCGGCGGCGCCAGCTGCCCGACGGCGGCCAACCTCACGGTGGCCGCGCTGCAGGGCGCCGGCATCACGCTGCCGTCGATGCCGAATGCCTCCAGCCTGACCTTCACCGTCAACGCCACGCTCAGCGGCAACCCGACCGGCAACCTGGTCAACACCGCCTCCGTCACGGTCGGCGGCGTCGCCAACACCGCCGTCGACAGCGACACCATCGTCTACCCGACCCTGGTCAACCAGAAGCTGGTCACCGTGGTCAGCGACCCGGTTCGCGGCACCACCAACCCGCTGGCCATTCCCGGCGCGGTGGTCGAGTACACCCTGTCGATGAGCAACACCGGCCAGGGGCGGGTCGACAACAACACCGTGTTCGTGACCGATGCGATCCCAGCCAACACCGCGTTCTCGGTCGCCAGCCTGGGGGGCGTCCCGGCCAGCTCGCCGATCACCTTCACCGACGGGGCGACGACGAGCAACCTGACCGTGGCCGCGGCCGACATCCAGTACTCCAACAACAACGGCGCGACCTGGACCTACACGCCGGTCTCGACCGGTGGCTACGACGCCAATGTGACCAACATCCGCGTCAATCCCAAGGGCCGCATGGCCGCCGCCAGCTCCTTCGTCGTCAAGTTCCGCGTCCGCGTGAACTGATCCTGCGGCGCACGCTGCGCCGCGTCGGGCGGACCGACCCGTTGGCCGGACCTGCCGGCCGCGTGTCCGCCCATCCGTGGGCGGCGCGGGACGGCTCGCCACCACGGTTGTCCGCTCAAATGTCCCATTGACAGGACAATGGGCGCGCCACATCATGCGCCGCGTGAAGGCCGGCCTGCCGCTTCCCAAGTACCACCGCGTCTACCTGTTGCTGCGCCAGCAGCTGCAGGACGGCGAGTTCGCCGACGGCCTGCCCGGCGAGATGGCGCTGGTCAAGCAGTACGGGGTGGCGCGCGTCACGGTGCGGCGCGCGCTCGGGCAGCTGGCGGCCGAGGGCCTGATCTCGCGCCACCCGGGGCGTTCCACGCGGCCGACCGGCGTGGCGCCGTCCGAGCGGCCGGCCGCCGAGGCGCCGGCCCGCACCCAGCTCACCGGCCTGCTCGAGAACCTGGTCAGCATGGGCCTGCGCACCTCGGTGCGCGTGCTGGAGGCGGTCACGCTGCCGGCGCCGGCACCGGTGGCCGAGGCGCTGCGCATCGAGGCGGGCGGCCGGGTGCAACGCGCCGTGCGCGTGCGCAGCACCCGCGAAGGGCCGCTGTCGCGCATCACCACCTGGGTGCCGCTGGCGGTCGCGCCGGCGTTCACCCGCAAGGACCTGGCGCGCAAGCCCATCCTGCTGCTGCTCGAACGGGCCGGCGTCGCCGTCGGCCGCGCCGAACAGACCATCTCCGCCACCCTGGCCGACGCCCAGGTCGCCGCCGACCTCGACGTGCCGGTCGGCAGCGCCCTGCTGGCGGTGCGCCGCCTGATCTACGACGACCGTGAGCGGCCGGTGCAGTGGCTGCACGGCCTGTACCGCCCCGACCGCTACGAGTACGAGATGCAGCTGTCGCGCGTGGGCGGCATCGATGCCAAGGTGTGGGTCAGCCGGGAGCTGGCCGCGCAATTCCACTGACCCAGGACCTTTCCAGGAGAAGACCATGAGCAGCAACCGTCGCGATTTCCTCTCCCACTCCGCGGCCGCCGCCTCGGCGCTGGCCTTCCCGCTGGTGGCCGGCGCCCAGCCCAAGCCGGTGCGCATCGGCGTGCTGCACCCGGTGACCGGCGCACTGGCCTACTCCGGCCAGCAATGCCGCGAAGGCGCACTGATGGCGATCGAGGACATCAACAAGGCCGGCGGCATCAAGGCGCTGGGCGGCGCGAAGATCGAGGCGCTGCTGGGCGATGCGCAGTCGACGCCGCAGGCCGGCACGGCCGAGATCGAGAAGATGAACGAGGCCGGCGTCAGCGCCGTGGTGGGCGCCTTCGCCTCGGCGATCTGCCTGGCCACCACCCAGGCTGCCGCCAAGTACGGCCTGCCGCACGTGGTGGACGTGGGCGTGGCCGACCAGATCGTCGAGCGCGGCCTGAAGAACACCTTCCGCTTCGGCCCCGGCTACAAGAAGTGCGCCGAGATCGCGGTGGCCAACCTGCACGTGCTGAACACGGCGGCAGGCAAGCCGGCCAAGACCGTGATGGTCATCCACGAGGAGTCGCTGTTCGGCAGCGGCACGGCGCAGCTGCTCACGCGCGAGCTGCCCGGCTACGGCTACGAGGTGAAGGAGGTCATCAAGCACGCGAACCCGACGCGCGACTTCAACAACATCGTGCTGCGCATGAAGGCCGTCAACCCGGACATCGTGATCCCGGCCAACTACTACAACGAGTACGCACTGCTGGTGCGCACCATGCAGCAGCAGAAGGTCATGCCCAAGGCGATCTACTCGGTGCTGGGCGGCGCGGCCTCCAGCTACAAGTTCGTCAAGGAGTTCCCGGACGCGGCCAACGGCATCATCGACTGCAACCACTGGTTCAACCCCAAGGACAAGCGCAGCGCCGACCTGAAGAAGCGCGCCGAGGCCAAGGGCCTGTTCTTCAGCTACGAGCTGTTCATGACGTACACGTCGATGCGCCTGCTGGCCGATGCCATCGAGCGCGCCAAGTCGGTCGACCGCGCGGCCATCACCGCCGCGCTGGAGAGCAGCACCTACAGCGACCACATCATGCCGTACGGTCCCACCAGGTTCGTCAACGGCCAGAACCAGGGCGCGCAGCCGCTCATGACCCAGGTGGCCAAGGGCGACATCAAGGTGATCATCCCGCGCGACTACCGCGAGATCGACCCGGTGTTCCCGCTGAAGGCCTGAGCATGCGAATCCCGTCTTCCCGCCTGCGCGGGGATGACGGGATCAGGCGATGTTCGACCTCTCGATCCTCTTTCCCGCCGTGCTGAACGGCCTGACCACCGGCGCGGTGTACGCGCTGGTGGCGCTCGGCCTCACGCTCATCTACGGGGTGCTGCACATCATCAACTTCGCCCACGGCGCGGCGCTGATGGTGGCGCTGTACGGCGTGTACTTCCTGCGCGCGCAGTTCGGCCTCGATCCCTACCTGGCGCTGCCGGTCATGGTGCCGGCGATGTTCGCCCTCGGCTACGGGCTGCAGCGGGTGGTGATCAACCGCGCCAGCCACGGCAAGGACGAGAACATCCTGCTGGTCACGCTGGGCCTGTCGATCGTGCTGGAGAACCTGGCCCTGCTGGCGTTCCGCTCCGACACCCGCACCATCGAGACCGCCTACACCCTGGCCACGGTGCCGATCGGGCCGGCCATGATCGCCGTGCCCAAGCTGGCCGCCTGCGCCGGCGCGCTGGTCGCCTCGGCCGTGCTGCTGTGGATCGTGCGCCGCACCGACCTGGGCCGCGCGATCCGCGCCGTGGCGCGCGAGAAGCACGGCGCCCGCCTGATGGGCATCAACGTCGAACACGTGTACGCGATGAGCTTCGGCATCGGGCTGGCCTGCCTGGGCGCGGCCGCCTGCTTCCTGCTGCCGGCCTACTACGTCAACCCGCTGGTGGGCAACGGCTTCGTGCTGGTGGCCTTCACCATCGTCGTGCTGGGCGGCATGGGCAGCTTCGCCGGCGCGCTGCTGGGCGGGCTGCTGATCGGCGTGGTGGAGTCGCTCGGCGGGCTGTGGCTGGGCGAGTCGCTGGGCCAGATCGGCATCTTCCTGATCTTCATCGCGGTGCTGCTGCTGCGCCCGCAGGGCCTGTTCGGGGCGCGCGCATGAACCGCGACCTGCTGGCCATCGCCGCCTTCGCGCTCGCCGTCGCCGTGCTGCCGCTGGCCAGCGGTTCCGGCGTGCTGCTGAATCTCGCCATGACGGTGCTGTACGCCGCCCTGATGGCGCAGGCCTGGAACCTGCTGGGCGGCTACGGCGGCCAGTTCTCGTTCGGCCATGCGCTGTTCTTCGGCACCGGCGCCTACGCCCAGGTGATTGCGCAGCTGCAGTGGGGGCTCAATCCCTGGCCGGCGCTGGCGCTGGCGGTCGCGCTGGCGGCGGGCGTCGGCCTGTTCGTGGGCGCCCTGTCGTTCCGCTACGGCCTGCGCGGCTCGTATTTCGCGCTGGTCACGCTGGCGTTCGCCGAGGTGTTCCGCGTCACGGCGCTGTCGGTCCCGTTCACCGGCGCCGGGGTCGGCCTCATGCTGCCGCTGCGCGCCGCGCCCGCCAACATGCAGTTCGCCTCGCGCGCCGGTTTCGTCTGGCTGGCGCTGGCGCTGGTGGTCATCGCCCTGCTGCTGACGGCCTGGCTGCGCCACTCGCGCTTCGGCGCCTGCCTGCAGGCCGTGCGCGACAACGAGGATGCGGCACGCGCCATCGGCGTCGACCCGTTCCGCGCCAAGCTCGGCGCCATCGCCCTGTCGGCCGCGCTGATGGGGGCGGCCGGGGCGTTCTACGTGCAGGTGTTCCAGTACATCGACCCGGGCATCGCGTTCGGCCCGCACACCTCGGTCGAGGCGCTGGTGGCGGCCATCGTCGGCGGCATGGGCACCCTGTGGGGGCCGGTGCTGGGCGCGCTCACGCTGCACCTGCTGGCCGAGGCCACGCGCAACCTGTTCGGCAACCTGCCCGGGCTGAACATGGTGATCTACGGCAGCGTGCTGGTGCTGATCGTGATGTTCGCGCCGCGCGGCGTGGTCGGCACCGGCCGCTCGGTGCGCGGGCTGTGGGCCCGGCGCGGAGGCCCGCATGACTGAGCTGCTGCGGCTGGAGGGTGTCAGCAAGACCTTCGGCGGCCTGCGCGCCGTCCAGGCGGTGAGCCTGGCGCTGCCGGCCGGCCGGCTGTCAGCGCTCATCGGCCCCAACGGCGCCGGCAAGACGACGCTGTTCGCGCTGATGTCCGGCTTCCTGCGACCGGACGCCGGCCGCGTGCACTTCGACGGCACCGACATCACCGGCCAGCCGCCGCAGGCCAATGCGCGGCGCGGCATGGCGCGCACCTTCCAGATCGTGCAGCCCTTCGCCGCCCAGACGGTGCGGGAAAACATCGCCGTCGGTGCCCACCTGCACACGGCCCGGCGGGCCGAGGCGCTGGCACGGGCCGAAGCGGTCGCCAGGCGGGTGGGCCTGGGCAGCCTGCTCGACAGGCCGGCCGGCGACCTCACCGTGGCCGGCCGCAAGCGGCTGGAGCTGGCCCGCGCGCTCGCCACCCGGCCGCGGCTGCTGCTGCTCGACGAGGTGCTGGCCGGGCTCAACCCGCAGGAAGTGGCCGACATGCTGCCGGTGGTGCGCGGCATCGCCGACGAGGGCGTGACGGTGCTCATGATCGAGCACGTGATGCAGGCCGTGATGAACCTGGCCGCGCATGTCTGGGTGCTGGCCCAGGGCCAGCTGATCGCCGAGGGTCCGCCGGCCCGGGTGACGCGCGACCCGGCCGTCATCGAGGCCTACCTGGGCCACGGCACGGCGCGCCGGCTGGCGCAGGCGGGGACGCCGCCATGACGGCCCTGCTCGCCGTCGAGGGCCTGCACAGCGGCTACGGCCACGTGGAGGTGCTGCGCGGGATCGACCTGCAGGTGCAGCCGGGCGAGATCGTGGCGCTGCTGGGCAGCAACGGCGCCGGCAAGTCGACCTTCAACAACACCGTCAGCGGCATCGTGCCGGCGCGCCGCGGCCGCATCCTGTTCGATGGCCATGCCATCGCCGGCACGCACTACCGGGCCATCGTTCAGGCCGGCCTGATCCAGGTGCCCGAAGGGCGGCGCATCTTCCCCAACCTGTCGGTGCTGGAAAACCTGGAGCTGGGCAGCTTCACCCGGGCGCGCGAGCGGCGCGGACCCAACCTCGAGCGGGTCTTCGGCATCTTCCCGCGGCTGCGCGAGCGCACGCGGCAGCTGGCCGGCACCCTCAGCGGCGGCGAGCAGCAGATGCTGGCGATCGGCCGCGGCCTGATGGCCGAGCCACGCCTGCTGATCCTGGACGAGCCGTCGCTCGGCCTGTCGCCGCTGCTGGTCGAGGAGCTGTTCGGCCTGATCGGCCGGCTGCACGGCGAGGGGCTGGCGATCCTGCTGGTCGAGCAGAACGTCGGCCAGTCGCTCGAGATCGCGCAGCGCGCCTACGTGATGGAAAACGGCCTGGTGGAATTCTCGGGAACGCCGTCCGAGCTGCTGGCCAGCGACCGCCTGCGCAAGGCCTACCTGGGACTGTGACCATGCACCCCCTGCCCATGCACCCTTTGCACATGCACCGCATCCCGCGCCGCCTCCTGCTCGCTGCCCTGGCGGCCATGCCCCTGGCGGGGCGGGCCCAGGCCACGCCGCCGGTGCGCATCCTGGTCGGTGCGCCGGCCGGCGGCACCACCGACACCATGGCGCGGGCGCTGGCGCAGGAGATGGGCAAGGCCCTGGGCCGCACGGTGGTGGTCGAGAACCGCCCCGGCGCCGGCGGCAACATTGCCGCCGAGGCCGTCGCGCGCGCGGCACCCGACGGCACGACGCTGCTCATGAGTTTCACCAGCCACGCGATCAACGCCTCGTTGTACCCGTCGCTGCCGTTCGACCCCGAGCGCGACTTCACCCCGCTGACCCAGGTGTCCAGCACCACCGCCATGCTGGTGGCTCACCCGGCGCTGCCGGCCAACGACCTGCGCGGGCTGCTGGCGCTGGCCCGGGCGCGCCCCGGGCGCCTGAACTTCGCCATCGGCGCGGTCGGTTCGTCGATCCACCTGGCCGGCGATGCCTTCAAGATGATGGCCGGCGTCTACATCGTGAACATCCCCTACCGCGGCACGGCGCCGGCGGTGCAGGACGTGCTGGCCGGCCAGGTCGAGATGATGTTCGCCAACGTCGGCAACGTGCAGGCGCACGTGCGCGCCGGCAAGCTCAAGGCGCTGGGCGTCACCAGCGCGCAGCGGCTGCCGTCGTTTCCCGAGGTGCCCGCCATCGGCGAGGTGCTGCCGGGCTACGAGTCCAGCGCCTGGTTCGGCCTGTTCGGCCCGGCGCGGATGGCGCCGGAGCTCGCCAGGCGGCTGAGCGACGCGGCGCGCCAGGCGATCGCGACGCCGGAGGTCCGGCGGCGCATCGAGGCCGAAGGCGCCACGCCGGTCGGCAATGCGCCGCAGGAGTTCGCGGCCTTCGTGCATGCCGAGATCCCGCGCTGGGCGCGGGTGGTGAAGTACTCCGGCGCCAAGCCGGACTGAGATGCAGCCGGCCCCCGAAGCCCTCGTCGTCACCCCCGCGCTCGATGCCGTGGGCGAGTGGCTGTGGCCGGCGGCGCGCGAGCTGCCGCCCGCCGTCGTCGCGCGCACGCGGCGCCTGTGGCTGGACACGGCGGCCTGCGCCTTCGCCGGCCTGCGCGCAGCGGAACTCACGCGCTGGCTGGCGCTGCAGGCCGAGGGCGACGCCGGGCGCGTGCCCTTGCCCGGCTTGGCGACGCCGCTGTCCGCCTCCGCGGCCGCCACCGCTTTCGCCGTCGGCGCCTGCTGGGACGAGGCCTGCGAGGGCGTCGCGCTCGCGCACGGGCGGCCGGGCGTTCCGGTCGTCGCCGCGCTGTGGGCCCAGCTGGCGGTGCACGACGCGACGTGGGACCAGCTGTGGCGCGCCACGGCGGTCGGCTACGAGATCGGCGCCCGGCTCGGTGCGCGGCTGCGGATCAAGCCCGGCATGCACGTCGACGGCGTGTGGAGTGCGTTCGGCGCCGCCGCCGCCGTCGTCTTCCTGCGCGGGGGCGACTGGGCCTGCGCCCGGCGTGCGATCGAGGCCTGCGCGGCGCAGCTGCCGTTCAGCCTGTATCGCCCCATCCGCCAGGGCGCGACGATCCGCAACCTCTACCTGGGGCACAGCGCGTGGCTAGGGCTGCAAGCGGCACAGGCCGCCCTGTCCGACTGGACGATGCCGGCGGGCTGCCTCGACGACGTGCTGGCGCTGGCCCTGGATGGCGGGCAGGGCGCCGTGCTGCCCGGGCCCGGCGACTGGCTGGTCCTGCAAAGCTACTGGAAACCGTTCGCGGCCGTGCGCCACGTGCACTACGGCGCGCAGGCGTCACTGCGCTTGCGCGCCGCCCTGCCGGCCGGCGTCGTCCCGGACGAGATGCGCCTGACCGTGTATCCGGAGGCACTGCAGTACTGCCCGAACCGGGCGCCGGCCACGGCCATCGCGGCCCAGTTCAGCCTGACCTGGGGACTCGCCGCGGCGTGGATCCATGGCGCGCTCTCGCCGGCCGAGTTCCGCGGCGACCGGTTCGCCGACGAACGCGTGCGCCGCCTCGAGCAACGCATCGTCGTCGAGGTGGATGCGCAAGCTTTCCCGCCGCCCGCGCGCGGCGCCCGCCTGTTCGTGCGCCTGGGCGATCGCTCCTGGACCGTCGAGCAGGGCGCCGTCACCGGCGACGCCGGCCTGCAGCCGGACGAGTCCCAGGTGCTGGCGAAGTTCAGCCAGTTCACCGGCGCCGATGCCGCGATGGCCCAGTGGGCCGATCGTGTCCGCACCGACCCATCACGCGCGGCGGCCTGCCTGCCGCGCCCAGGAGCCTGACCATGGACAGACGCAGCATGATCCTCGGCGCCGCGGCGGCCGGCCTGGGCCTGCCGGCAGCGCGGGCGCAGGCCACCTTTCCGACCCGGGCCGTCACGATCGTCGTGCCGTTCGGGCCCGGGGGACCCACCGACCTGGTGGCGCGCCTCGTGGCGGAGAAGCTGGCCACGCGCTGGGGGCAGCCGGTCATCGTCGACAACAAGCCCGGCGCCGGCGGCAACGTCGGCTCGGCGCTGGTCGCCAAGGCGGCGCCGGACGGCCACACCCTGGTGCTGGGCGTCACCGGTTCGCACGGCATCAACGTCTCGCTGTTCCCGGCGCTGCCCTACCACCCGCTGCGCGACTTCGAGCCGCTCACCCTGGCCACCCTGTTCCCGAATGCGATCGCGGTGCACCCGGGCGTGCCGGCGCAGAACCTGCGCGAGCTGCTGGCGCTGGCGCGCAGCAAGCCCGGCCAGCTGAGCTACGGCTCCGACGGCAACGGCACCGCCTCGCACCTGGGCGTCGAGTTGATCAAGACCGATGCCGACGTCTTCATCACCCACATCCCCTACCGCGGCGGGGCGTCGATGCTCGGCGACCTGGCGGGCCGCCAGATCGATGCCGGCATCACGGGGCTGCCGGCGGCGCTGCCCCTGGCCAGGGCCGGCAAGATCCGTATCCTCGCGGTGACCACCGCCGAACGCACGCCGGCCGCGCCCGAGCTTCCCACCGTCGCCGAACAGGGCTTCCCGGGCTATGCCGCCGCGCCCTGGGCCGGCTTCTTCGCGCCCAAGGGCGTGCCGCCGGCCGTGCTCGCCCGCCTCTCGGACGACCTCGTCTGGGCGCTGACCCAGCCGGACGTGCGCCAGCGCATGGCCGAGGGCGGATCGACCATCGTGGCCAGCAAGCCGGAGGAGTTCCGGCGTTTCCTGCAGGCCGAGATCGCGCGCTGGGCGCGCGCCGTCCAGGCGTCCGGCGCCAAGATCGACTGACCATGGCTGCCACCCTGGCCAGCAAGCTGATCGCGCGCGCCTGCGGGCGCGCGGCCGTCACGCCCGGCGAGATCGTCACCTGCCGGGTCGACCTGGCGATGTTCCACGACTCCTCGGGGCCGCGCCGCCTGCAGCCGATGCTGGAGCAACTGGGGGCGCGGCTGTGGGACCCGGACAAGGTGGTGCTGGTGATGGACCACTACGTGCCCGAGCGCGACGACGAGTCGCGCCGCATCGTGCGCATCGCGCGCGACTGGGCGCGCGAGCAGGCGCTGCCGCACGTCTACGACAGCCAGGGCATCTGCCACGTGGTGGTGGCCCAGCACGGCCACGTGCGCCCCGGCATGTTCTGCGTCGGCGGCGATTCGCACTCGCCCACCGGCGGCGCATTCGGCGCCTACATGTTCGGCATCGGCAGCACCGAGATGCTGGGCGTGGTGGTCACCGGCGAGATCTGGCTGCAGGTGCCGCGCACGCGGCTGATGCACTGGTCGGGCCGGCTGGCGCCGGGCGTGGGCGCCAAGGACATGATGCTGCACATGATCGGCCGCCTGGGCATGAACGGCGGCCAGTACCAGGCGGTCGAATACGCCGGCGAGGCGGTGCGTGCGCTGGCCATGCAGGAGCGCATGACGCTGTCGAACATGGCGGCCGAACTCGGTGCGCAGGCCGGCCTGGTCGCGCCCGACGAGGTCACGCGCGCGTACCTGCGCGATGCCGGGGTCGAGGTCGGCGAGCTGTCGCACTGGCAGACCGACCCCGGCGCCGCGGTCGAGCGCATGGACTTCGATGCCGCCGCGCTGGCGCCGCAGGTCGCGGCGCCGCACAGCCCGGCCAACGCCGGCGACGTCGGCCGCTTCACCGACCGCGCCGTCGACGTCGCCTACATCGGCGCCTGCACCGGGGCCAAGCTCGACGACCTGCGCATGGCCGCGACCGTGCTGCGCGGGCGCCGGGTCGCCGCGGGAACCCGGCTCATTGTCGCGCCCGCCAGCCGGCTGGACCAGGATCGTGCCGAGCGCGAGGGCCTGATGCAGGTCCTGCGCGACGCCGGCGCCCAGGTCGGCGCCACCGCCTGCGGCGCCTGTGCCGGCTACGGCGACACGCTGGCCGACGCGCGCACCGTCATCTCCAGCACGGCGCGCAACTTCCGCGGCCGCATGGGGTCGACCGCCACCGACGTCTACCTGGCCTCGCCGGCCACGGTGGCGGCCTCCGCCGTCGCCGGCCGCATCTGCGATCCGCGCGACCTGCTGCGCGCGCCGGAGGCGGCGGCGTGACCGGCCCGCACCGGGTCTGGCAGGTCGGCGCCGACGTCGACACCGACGCGCTCGCGCCGGGCGCCTACATGAAGCTGGGCATCGAGGGCATCGCGCCGCACTGCCTGGAAGCGCTGCGGCCGGACTTCGCACGGGCGGTGCGGCCCGGCGACGTGCTGGTGGCGGGGCCGAACTTCGGCATCGGCTCCTCGCGCGAGCAGGCCGCCGGCGCGCTGGTCCACCTGGGCCTGGCCGCCGTCATCGCGCCGTCCTACGGCGGCCTGTTCTTCCGCAACGCATTCAACCTGGGGCTGCTGCTGCTGACCTGCAGCGAGGCCCAGGCCCTGCACGAGGGCGACACCGTCGCCATCGATCCGGCGGGCCCCGCCGTGGTCGCGCCGGACGGCCGGCTGCTCGCGTGCGACCCGGTGCCCGATTTCCTGCTCGCCATGGTGCGCGCCGGCGGCCTGTTCCGGCTGCTGCAGCAGCGCCTCGCCCCCAACCCCTGACCCTGGAGCCTGCATGCCTTCCCCTGTGTACGACCTGCTGATCAAGAACGTCCGCGTGGTGCGCCCGAACGGCAACACGGTCCACGCGAGCGACATCGCCATCCAGGGCGACAGCGTGGCCAGGGTGGCGCCCGGCATCGACGCGCAGCTGGCCAAATCGGTCTACGACGGCGGCGGCAAGCTGGCCTTCCCGGGCGTGGTCGACGCCCACATGCACAGCGGCATCTACTCGCCGCTGGAAGAAGATGCCATCAGCGAGAGCAAGGCGGCGGCCGTCGGCGGCGTGACCTCCAGCCTGAACTATTTCCGCACCGGCCAGTACTACCTGAACAAGGGCGGGCCGTACGCGAAGTTCTTCCCCGAGGTGCTCAAGATCGCCAAGGGGCGCTTCCACGTCGACTACGGCTTCCACCTGGCGCCGATGGACCGCAAGCACATCGACGAGATCCCGATGCTGGTCGACAAGCACGGCGTGGCCAGCTTCAAGATCTTCATGTTCTACGGCTCGCACGGGCTGCACGGCGCGTCGGACGCGCAGCGCGAGTTCCTGATGATCGGCGACGACGAGCGCTACGACCTGGCGCACTTCGAGTTCATCATGCGCGGCATCCAGCGGGCGCGCGAGGCCATGCCCGAGCGCGCGCAGCAGATCTCGCTGTCGCTGCACTGCGAGACGGCCGAGATCATGACGGCCTACACCCGGCTGGTCGAGAAGGACAAGTCGCTGCGCGGCCTGGCGGCCTACAGCGCGGCGCGCCCGCAGCATTCGGAGGGGCTGGCGGTGTTCATCGCCAGCTACCTGGCCCACGAGACCGCGCTGCCCAACATCAACCTGCTGCACCTGTCGTCGCGCAAGGCGGTGCAGGCGGCGCTGATGATGGCCGACGTGTTCCCGCACATCGACTTCAAGCGCGAGGTGACCATCGGCCACCTGATGCTGGACGTGACCTCCAAGGCGGCGGAACTGGCCAAGGTGAACCCGCCGATCCGCCCGCGCGAGGACGTGGAGTTCCTGTGGCAGGCGCTGCTCGCCGGCGAGCTCGACTGGGTGGTGTCCGACCACGCCTGCTGCCGCCACGAGACCAAGATCCCCAAGCGCTACTTCGGCAACATCTGGATGGCCAAGAGCGGCTTCGGCGGCACCGAGTACCTGCTGCCGGCCCTGGTGAGCGAGGGCACGCGGCGCGGCATGGACTACAACCACATGGCCCGCGTGCTGAGCTGGAACCCGGCCCAGCGTTTCGGCCTGAACCGCAAGGGCGACATCGCCGAGGGCTTCGACGCCGACATCGCCCTGGTCGACCCTTCGCACACCTGGACCATCCGGGCCGGCGATTCGCCCTCGACCCAGGGCTACACGCCCTTCGAGGGGCTGGAGCTGTCGGCCCACGTGGACGCCACCTTCCTGCGCGGCCGCCTGATCAGCGAGAACGGGCAGGTGCTCGGCAAGCCGCAGGGCCGCTACCTGCACCGGCCGACGGCATGAACGATCACCAGCCCGCGGTGCTGCCGGCGCAGCGGCTGGCCGCCGAGGCGCCGGCGCTGCCGGTCGCCATCGTCGGCGCCGGTGCCTGCGGGCTGGTGGCGGCGACGGTGCTGCGCGACGCCGGCATCGACTGCGTGCTGCTCGAACGCGACGCCCGGCCGGCCGGCTCGACGGCGCTGTCGTCCGGCTTCATCCCGGCCGCCGGCACGCGCGCCCAGCGGGCCTGCGGCATCGAGGACAGCCCGGAGCGCTTCGCCCGCGACATCCAGGCCAAGGCCAAGGGCCACGCAGCGCCGCATTTGGTGCGCGCCTACACCGAGGCCATCGCGCCGGCGCTGGACCACCTGGAGCAGCGGCACGGCATCGCCTTCGAGCTGCTGGACGGCTTCCTGTACCCGGGCCATGGCGTGCGCCGCATGCATGCGGTGCGCGAGAGGACCGGCGCCGCGCTGATGGCGCAACTGGAACGGGCCGCCACCGGCGCCGGCGCCTGGCTGGTGGGCGATGCCACCGTGCGCGAGCTGTACGTGGACGACCAGCGGCGGATCCAGGGGGTCGGCTACCGGCGGCCGGACGGCACGCTCGAGCAACTGCGCTGCCAACAACTGCTGCTGGCGTGCAACGGCTTCGGTGGCCATGCCGCGATGGTCGCGCAGCTGTTGCCGGCGATGCGCGACGCCACCTTCGCCGGCCATGCCGGCAACGACGGCAGCGCCATCCGCTGGGGCCAGGCCCTGGGCGCGCGGCTGGCCGACCTGGGCGGCTACCAGGGCCACGGCTCCTGGGTGGTGCCGCACGGCATCCTGATGACGTGGGCCGTGATGGCCGAAGGCGGCGTGCAGCTCAACCGGCTGGGGCGGCGCTTCCACGACGAGACGCACGGCTATTCCGAGGCCGCCGTGGAGGTGCTGCGGCAGCCGGACGGCATCGCCTGGAACGTGTTCGACGACCACCTGCTGGCGCTGGCACGCGGCTTTCCGGACTTCCAGCAGGCCGAAGCGGCCGGCGCCGTGCGCAGCGCGCCCGACCGGGCCGCGCTGGCCGCGCTGATCGGCTGCCCGGTCGAGGCGCTCGACCCGGCGCTCGACCGCTTCACGCCGCCGTTCCATGCGGTGAAGGTGACCGGCGCGCTGTTCCACACCCAGGGCGGGCTGGACATCGACGCGCAGTGCCGCGTGCTCGACCAGCAGGGGCGGCCTTTCCCCAACCTGCTGGCCGCCGGCGGCACCGCCCGCGGCGTCTCGGGCGATGCGGTCTGGGGCTACCTGTCCGGCAACGGACTGCTCAGCGCGGTGGCAGGTGGCTGGATCGCCGCCCGTACCGCCATCACGACGGGAGGTTGCGCATGACGCTGCGGCAACGCTTGGCCCGGGCCGAGGTCCTGCTCGCGCCCGGCGTGTACGACGCGCTCACCGCGCTGGTGGCGCAGCAGGCCGGCTTCGAGGCGCTGTACCTGTCGGGCGCCTCGATCGCCTACACCCGGCTCGGCCGCTCCGACATCGGGCTCACCACGCAGACCGAGGTGGCCGACACGCTGGCACGCATCACCGAGCGGGTGCCGTTGCCGGTGATCGTCGACGCCGACACCGGCTTCGGCAACGCCCTGAACGTGCAGCGCACGGTGCGCGAGTTCGAGCGCGCCGGTGCCGCCATGGTGCAGCTGGAGGACCAGACCTTCCCCAAGCGCTGCGGCCACCTCGACGGCAAGGGTGTGGTGCCGGCCGGCGAGATGGTGGGCAAGCTGCACGCCGCGCTCGACGCCCGGCGCAGCGCCGACACGCTGGTGCTGGCGCGCACCGACGCGGTGGCGGTGGAAGGCTTCGAGGCCGCGCTGGAGCGCGCCGAGCGCTACCTGGAGGCCGGCGCCGACGCCCTGTTCATCGAGGCCGTGCGCACGCCGGCGCAGATGGACGCCGCCTGCGCGCGCTTTGCGGCCCGGGTGCCGCTGCTGGCCAACATGGTCGAAGGCGGCAAGACGCCGGTGCAGTCGGCCGCCGAACTGGGCGCGCGCGGCTTCCGCATCGTCATCTACCCGGGGGGAACGGCGCGCGCGGTGGCGCACCTGCTGCAGCGCTACTACGGAAGCCTGCGCCACCATGGCAGCACCGCGCCGCTGCGCGGCGAGATGCTCGACTTTGATCAGCTCAATGCGCTGATCGGGACCCCGGAGCTGCTGGCGCAGGGCCGGCGCTACGACGATCCAGGCCCGCCCGGTTCCTGATCGGCCCTGCTGTCCAACGAAGGTCTGCAGGTGCGCGCCGGGGCACGACTTTCGTTGTTCGGCACCGGTGAATATTCCACGCCGCCCAGCCGGCGCGGCGAGGATGGGCCATCCCAGCGGCCTATAGTTCCCGCCATGGAGACAGTGCATGCCGGGTGACGGCGCCCGGTCGCGCCACCCCTGGGTGCGGCGCGCCACGCTGGCCCGGCGCCGGGCGGACCGCCTGCCGCCGGCGGTGCGCGGCCTGTTGTGGTCGGTGCTGTCGGGGCTGCTGTTCGTGGTGCTCAACACCATCATGCGTGGCCTGGCGCTGGAGCTCGATCCCTACCAGACGCAGTTCCTGCGCTACCTCGCCGGTTTGGTCGTCATGCTGCCGCTGGTGGTGCGCAGCGGCGTGGCCACCTACTGGCCGAAGAACGTCGGAGGCCAGTTCACGCGCGGCTTCGTGCACACGCTCGCGCTGTGGCTGTGGTTCAGCGCCATCCCGTTCATCACGCTGGCCGACACCACCGCCATCGGCTTCACCACCCCGATCTTCGTCATGATCGGTGCCGTGCTCGTGTTCAAGGAACCGATGCGCTGGGAGCGCTGGCTGGCCGCGGCGATCGGCTTCGCCGGCGTGCTGATCGTGGTCGGCCCGCAGCTCACCGGGGCCGGCGGCCGCTACACGCTCTTCATGCTGGCGTCCGCACCGGTGTTCGCCGCCTCGTTCCTGATCACCAAGGGACTGACGCGCTACGAGCGGGCCGAGGTGATCGTGGTCTGGCAGGCGATCAGCGTCGCCGCCTGCAGCCTGCCGCTGGCGCTCGCCCACTGGCATCCGCTCGGCGTCACGCACGGGCTGCTGTTCCTGCTGTGCGGCCTGCTCGGGAGCGCGGGCCACTACTGCCTGACGCGCTCGTTCAGCGTCGCCGACATCTCGGCCACCCAGTCGGTCAAGTTCCTCGACCTGGTGTGGGCCACCGCCCTGGGCTTCCTGGTGTTCGGTGACCTGCCCAGCCAGTTCACGCTGGCCGGCGGCGCGGTGATCTGCGCCTCGACCGTGTGGATCGCCCGGCGCGAGGCGCGCGGCCGGCTGCAGGCGCGCGCGCCGAGCTGATCAGGCCTCGCGCAGGGCCCAGGCCGGGCCCGGCGCGCCGTTGCGCACCAGTTCCCAGCGGCGTCCGTGCAGGGGCTCCAGCGACGGGCGGTGCGCGATCGACACCAGCCCGCCGCCGCGGCGGTCGAGGCGCTCGATCAGGCGCCGGTACAGCACCTGCTCGGCCTCGGCGTCCAGCGCGCCCGTCGCCTCGTCGGCCAGCACCCAGCGCGGGTCCTTCAGGAACACGCGCGCCAGCGCCAGCCGCTGGCGCTCGCCGCCCGAAAGCTTCTGGCTCCAGGCGTCCTGGTCGTCCAGGCGCTCCTTCAGGTCCGGCAGCAGGGCGTCGTCCAGCGCCTGGCGCAGGGCGTCGTCGCCGTAGTGCGCCGCCGCCTCCGGGTAGGCAAGCGCATCGCGCAGCCGCCCGTCCGGGAAGTAGGGCTGCTGCGGGATCGCCATGGTGTCGGCCGGCACGGTGACCCGGCCGTGGGCGAACGGCCAGATGCCGGCGATGGCGCGGAACAGGGTCGACTTGCCGCTGCCCGAGGGGCCCTTCACCAGCACGTGGTCGCCGGGGCGGGCCCGCAGCGCCAGCCCGCCCAGCAGCGCCGCGCCGCCGGGCAGGGCCAGGTCGAGGCCGTCGGTGGCCAGTTCCTCGCCGACGGCGATCTGCGCGCCGGCAGGCTGGGCTTCCTGCGCCGTCACGCTGTGCTCGAAGCTCGTCAGGCGGTCGGCCGTGGCCCGCCAGGCGGCCAGCGAGCTGTAGTTGTCGACCAGCCAGGCCAGCGAGTCCTGCACCTGGCCGAATGCCGACGCGATCTGCATCAGCTCGCCGAGCTGGATGGCGCCGCTGAAGAAGCGCGGCGCCGCCACCAGGAACGGGAACACCACCGCCGCCTGGCCGAAGAAGCTGGTGAACCAGGTCAGGTTCTTCTGCGCCTTCAGCAGCTGCAGCCAGTTGCGCAGCACGTGCGAGAAGCGCAGGTCCAGCTGCTGGCGCTCCACGGCCTGGCCGCGGTCCAGCGCGATGGCCTCGCTGTATTCGCGCACCCGCACCATGTGGTGGCGGAAGTCGGCCTCCAGCCGCTGCTGGCGGAAGTTCAGCGGGATCTGCACCCGGCCGATCCAGTGCGTCAGCAGGCTGCCCACCAGGCAGTAGGCGATGGCGGCCCAGACCATGAAGCCCGGGATCGCATAGGCCGTGCCGCCGACCGTGAAGCTGAACGTTCCGCTGAGCGTCCACAGGATGCCGACGAAGCTGACCAGCGTCACGACCGCATTGAGCAGGCCCATGCTCAGCGAGACCGAGGAGGAGGTGAACAGGTTCAGGTCTTCCTGGATCCGCTGGTCGGGGTTGTCGGGGCTGCCGGCGGCGGCGTTGAAGCGGGCCAGCTCCATCCGGTAGAACGCGTGGCCGTGCAGCCAGCGCCCCAGGTAGTAGCGCGTCATCCAGGCGCGCCAGCGCATCTCCAGCAGCTGGGTGAGCCAGAAGCGGTACACCGCGACCACGATCAGCGCGAAGGCCAGGTAGGTGAAGCGGCCCAGCTGGTGCCAGAACACGGCCTGGTTCTTGTCCTGCAGGGCGTCGTAGAAGGTGCGGTTCCAGTCGTTGAGCAGCACCAGCAGGTACACCGAGGCCAGGTTGAGCACGACGATGGCCGCCAGCAGCCCGCGCGCACGCCATTTCTCGTCGGAGCCGAAGTAGGGCGTGGTCAGCGCCCAGATGCGGCGCGTGGTGGCGGCGGCGGCCGCGAAGCGTTCGGTCAGGGTCATGGTGGGTCCCGGGGATGCCCGGGCATCCTAGCCGCGCGACCCTGAAGCGGGGCTTAAGCGTTGGTGATGCCGCCGGCCACGTGGCCGGCCGGCACGTGCAGCGAGGCCTGGTCGACGTGCCGGGTCTGGTCGTCGAAGAAGAAGTCGGGCTCGAACTCGCGCAGGAACTCGCCCTTGGGCAGGCCGCCCAGGAACATGGCCTCGTCGACCTTGATGTCCCATTCCATCAGCGTGCGGATGGCGCGCTCGTGCGCCGGCGCGCTGCGCGCCGTGACCAGCGCGGTGCGGATCTGCATGGCCGGCGTACTGGCCGCCTGCAGCCGGTGCAGGGCCGCCAGCAGCGGCTTGAACGGCCCGCCCGGCAGCGGCTGCGCGGCCTTGCTCAGCTCGTGCTCCTGGAAGGCGTCCAGCCCGTCGCGCTGGAACACCTGCTCGGCCTCGTCGGAGAACAGCACGGCGTCGCCGTCGAAGGCGATGCGCACCTCGTTCGGGTAGTTGCTGCCGGCCAGTACCGACTCGGTGAGCACGCGCGCCGCCGGGAAGCCCGCCGCCAGCGCATCGCGCACGTCGTCGGCGTTGGCCGAGAGGAACAGGTGCGCCTGCAGCGGCTTGAGGTAGCGGAACGGCGAGCGGCCCTGGGTGAACACGCCGCGCTGCAGCTTGATCTGGTTGGCCTCGCCGGAGCGGAAGATGCGCATGCCCGAGACCGGGTCGTTGCGCGACAGGATGACCACCTCGACCCGCTGCGAGGTGGTGTCGTTGAAGGCCAGCAGCTTCTTGATCAGCGAGAAGGCGATGCCGGGACGCGCCGGCTCCTCCAGCCGCTGCAGCTGCAGCGCCATGTAGGCCCGGGGATCGCCGCTCTCGAACAGGCGGTTCTCCTCTTCCAGGTTGAACAGCGCCCGCGAGGAGATCGCCACCACCAGCTTGTCGCCGCCGAACACCCCCATCAGCGCACCCACTGGTTGAGCTGGATGATGGGCAGCAGCACCGCCAGCACGATCAGCATCACGACCATGCCCATGGCCACGATCAGCAGCGGCTCCAGGATGGTGGCCAGCGCGATGGCGCGGCGCTGCACCTCGTTGCCCAGCTGGTTGGCGGCCCGCTGCAGCATCACCGGCAGCTGGCCGGTCTGCTCGCCCAGCCGGGCGAACATCGACAGCAGGCCCGGGAAGCGCTTCTTCTGCGCCAGCGCCGACGCCAGCGGCGCGCCCTCGCGCACCAGCACCAGGGCGTCGAGCGCGTCGGCCCGCATGGCGCGGTTGTTCAGCGTTTCGGCGGCGGCCTGCAGGGCGCGCAGGATGGGGACGCCGGCGCCGGTGAGCATGGCCAGGGTGTTGCCGAACTGGGCGCTGTTGTAGCCGCGCGCCAGCCGCCCCAGCACCGGCACGCCGAGGAAGCCGGCATCGAAGCGCTCGCGGAAACCGGCGTTGCGCAGCAGGAAGCGCAGCGCGATGGCGCCGCCGGCCAGCAGCACGGCAACGATCCAGCCCCACTGTCGCACGAAGGCACTGACACCCAGCATCGCCACGGTGAGGAAGGGCAGGGCGCGCTTGGTGCCGGCGAATACGTTGGCGACCTGCGGCACCACGTAGGTCACCAGGAACACCACGATGGCCAGCGCCACCACGGTGACGATGGCCGGGTACAGCGCCGCGCCGGTCAGCCGGGCCTTGAGTGCCTGGCGGTTCTCCAGGTCGTCGGCCAGCCGTTCCAGCACCAGCCCGAGGTCGCCGCTCTGCTCGCCGGCGCCGACCACCGCGATGTAGATCTCGGAGAACTCGCGCGGGAAGTGCGCCAGCGCCGACGCGAAGGTCGAGCCCGCGTTGACCTCGGCCCGCAGCGCCGCCACCAGGTTGCGCTCGGGCACGGCATCGGCCTCGTCGGCCAGCGCCGTCAGGGCGCGCTCGAGTTGCAGGCCGGAGCTGACCAGACCGGCCAGCTGCCGCGTCCAGACGGTCAGCTGGGTGGCGTTGAAGACGCGCCGGCCCCAGCGCCGCGGGCCGCCGTCGGCCGATCCGGGGCTGCCGGCCACGGTCTGCACCGCCAGCGGGATGAGCGACTGGGCGCGCAGCTGGCCGCGCGCGGACTTGACCGAGTCGGCCTCGAGCACGCCCTTGCGCGTGTGGCCCTGGCTGTCGAGTGCTTCGAACGAATACGCAGGCATTGCTGGATGAGGTCTGGGTCGGGGTGGCCGTCCCGCCGCGGCGCACCGTGCCGGCCGCCGCCGTCCCCCGGCCTCGGGGGAGTGTAAGCATGTTGCGCAGGCGGCGGCGTGGGCCGGCCGCCCTGCCGGCTAGGCGCGCGCGCGCTCCAGCTCGCGCAGGCGGAAGCGTTGCAGCTTGCCGGTCTCGGTGCGCGGCAAGGCGCCCAGGAACTCGATCTCGCGCGGGTACTTGTAGGGCGCGATGGTGGCCTTGACGTGCTCCTGCAGCGCCTTGGTCATGGCCGGACCCGGTTCGTGGCCGGGCTTGAGCACGCAGAAGGCCTTGACGATCATGCCGCGCTCGTCGTCCGGCTTGCCGATGACGCCGCATTCGGCCACGGCCGGGTGCCGCAGCAGGGCGTCCTCGACCTCGGGGCCGCCGACGTTGTAGCCGGCCGTGATGATCATGTCGTCGGCCCGGGCCTGGTAGAAGAAGTAGCCGTCGGCATCCTGCATGAAGGCGTCGCCGGGATGGTTCCAGCCGCCCTGCACGTACTGGGCCTGGCGCGGGTCGTCCAGGTAGCGGCAGCCGGTCGGGCCGATGACGGCCAGCTTGCCGACCGTGCCGCGCGGCACCTCCTGGCCGTCGTCGTCCACCACCCGGGCCTGGTAGCCGGGCACCACCTTGCCGATGGCGCCGCGCCGCACCTCGTGCGGGCCGGACGAGATGAAGATGTGGAACATCTCGGTGGCGCCGATGCCGTCGAGCATCTCGATGCCGCTGGCCTGCTTCCATAGCTGGCGGGTGGCATCGGGCAGGCCTTCGCCGGCGCTGACGCACACGCGCAGGCGACCCACGCCCAGCTCGCGCGCGAACGGCGCCATCTGGCGGTAGAAGGTCGGGGCGGTGTAGCAGATGGTGGCGCCGACCTCGCCGATGGTGCGCACCAGCGCCTCGGGCGTGAACGGCCCGTCGCCGAAATGGACCGAGGCCCCGGCCCACATCGGGAACACAAGCAGGCCGCCCAGGCCGAAGGTGAATGCCAGCGGGGGCGAGCCGACGACGATGTCGTCCGGCGTGGCCTGCAGCACGTGGCGCGGCCAGGCTTCGCAGGCCGCCAGCACGTCGCGGTGGGTGTGCACCGCGGCCTTGGGCTTGCCGGTGGTGCCGGAGGTGAAGGCCAGCAGCGCGATGTCGTCGGCGGCGGTGGGGCAGGGCGGAAAGCCACCCGCCTTGCCCGCCGCCAGCACGGCGAGCGAACCGGGCTCGTCCGTGTTGAAGGGCACGATGGCGCGCACCCCGGCCCGGCCCTCGCAGGCAGCGCGCAACTCGTCGAGCAGCCGGCCGTCGCACAGGGCGACGGCCGGCTGCGCCTTGTCGAGGATGTCGCCCAGTTCGCGCGCACGCAGCAGCGGCATGGTGGCCACGGCCACCATGCCGGCCTTGACGACGGCCAGCCAGGCCAGCGCCAGCCCGATCGAATTGCCGCCGCGCAGCAGCACCCGGTTGCCGGGCACCAGGCCCAGGTCCTCGACCAGCACCCGGGCGATGCGGTCGACGTGCTCGCGCACCTCGTCGTAGCTGAGCGTGAGGCGGGTCGAGCGCAGCAGCGCACGCCCGGCCCAGCCCTTGTCGGCGGCGCGGTCCAACAACTCCTCGACCAGGTTCAGGCGGTCCGGCAGACGCAGTTCCGGCCGGTCGTAGCGCAGCTGCGGGCGCTGTGCGGGCGGCGGCAGCCGGTCGTGGACGTAGCGGTCGGTCTGGGCAGACATGGCGCGGTCCCCCTCAGGCGGGCTGCTGCTGGCCGAGCGCGTGGGCCTTCACCTTGCCCAGCAGCCGGTGCAGGACGGCGATGTCCTTGTCGGACAGGCCGGCGAAGGCCTCGACGATCCAGGCCTCGTGCTCGCGCGCCATGTCGTGGAAGAGCTTGCGACCACGCGGGGTCAGGCGCACCCGGTAGGCGCGGCGATCGCCCTCGACGTCGATGCGGTCGACCAGGCCCTCGGTCGCCAGCTGATCGGTGATGCCGGTGACGTTGCCGCCGGTGACCATCATGCGGCGCGACAGCTCGTTCATCTTCAGCCCATCCGGCGCACGCTCCAGCTGGGCCATCAGGTCGAACCGCGGCAGCGTGGTGGCGAAGCGTGCGCGCAGCTGGCTGCGCACCTGCTTTTCCACCAGCTGCGTGCAGGTCAGCAGCCGCAGCCACAACCGCAGCGCGTCGGGGTGCTCGCTGTGCGCGCGCGCTTCCATGTCCATGGCGGGGCCCGGGAGTTCAAGACCTAAATAGTTTAAGCCTCAACAAATCAGTGTCAACCGCGGAACGCGGCCTCGTCCTACAAACTCGGCTGTTGACGGGCTCTCGGCGACTTCGCAAGAATTTGTGCATGGACACATTGGTCAGACGGATCGAGGGGCAGCTCGAGCAGCTGCCGGTGCCTGTGGCCGTGACATTGCCCAGCGGCCGGCACGCGGGCAAGGGGCACCCGAGCGTGGTGCTGACGTTCCGCGACTGGTCGGCCCTGGCCGTCATGGCGGCCGGCCAGATCGGGCACATGGCGGAGGACATCGTCGAGGGCCGCATCGCCGTCGAAGGCCGCATGCGCGACCTGATGGCGGCGGCCAGCGCCCTGCTGCCCGGCAGCCCGGTGGGCAGCGACACCGGCTGGTGGACGCAGGTGATCCGGCGGGCCCGCTCGATCACGTCCCACTCGCCGCAACGCGACGCGCAGCAGATCCAGTTCCACTACGACGTCTCGGACGATTTTTACGCCTTGTGGCTGGACCCGCGCCGGGTCTACTCCTGCGCCTATTACCGCGACACCGGCATGTCGCTGGCGCAGGCGCAGGAAGCCAAACTCGACCACATCTGCCGCAAGCTGATGCTGCGGCCCGGCGAGCGCTTCCTCGACATCGGGGCCGGCTGGGGCGGCCTGTTGCTGTGGGCGGCCGAGCACTACGGGGTCGACGCCACCGGCATCACGCTGTCGCGCAACCAGCATGCGCACGTGCAGCGCCTGATCGAGGAGCGCCGGCTGCAGGCGCGGGTGCGCGTGGAACTGCGCGACTACCGCGACCTCGACGAGGCGCAGGGCTACGACAAGATCGCCTCGGTGGGCATGTTCGAGCATGTCGGGCTGGTCAACATGCCGGTCTACTTCGGCAAGATCGTGCGCCTGCTCAAGCCGGGCGGGCTGGTCATGAACCACGGCATCACCGCCGGCGGCGTCGGCACCAGCCAGCTCGGGGCCGGCATGGGCGACTTCATCGACAAGTACATCTTCCCCGGCGGCGAGCTGCTGCACGTCAGCCAGGTGCTGCGCGAGGCCGCGCTGGCCGGGCTGGAGATGGTCGACACCGAGAACCTGCGCCCGCACTACGCACGCACCCTGTGGGCCTGGTCGGACGCGCTCGAGTCGCAACTCGACGAGGCGCAGCGCGTGCTCGAGACCACGGGCCGGGCCGGCGACGCCGGCAAGGTGCTGCGCGCCTACCGGCTGTACCTTTCGGGCAGCGCGATGTGCTTCGAGCAGGGCTGGATCGGCCTGCACCAGATCCTGGCCACGCGGCCGGACGGCAGGCCGGAAACGGGCAGCCTGAAGGGCGCACAATCGATGTACCCGTTCAACCGCTCGTACATCTACTCCTGATGCTCTACAAGTTCAAAAGCAAGGCGGCCGGCGACCTGATCATGCTGGAGCCCAACGGCCGCCGGGTGCTGGAGATCATCGGCAAGGATCCTGGGCCGCAGGGCATCATCGAGCCGGACCAGATGCCGGCGGCGGTGGCCGCGCTGGAGCAGGCGATCGTGCAGGAGGAAGCCGACCAGCAGGCGGCGATCGACGAGGCCAAGGCCAACGGCCAGGTCCCGCCCACGTTCCACGACGTCTCGCTGCGCCAGCGCGCCGTGCCCTTCCTCGACATGTTGCGCCGCTGCCAGGCCGCCGGCAAGGAGATCGTCTGGGGCGTGTGAGGCCCACCGCGGGCTAGTCCCGAGCCGCGGCGCAGGCGCCGCATGGCACGCTCCGGGCGCCAAGGAGTGCCATGCCCACGATCCGCCTGCTGGCGCGCGCGCTCGCGCCCCTCACCCTGTCGCTGGCGTGCGCCGGCGCCGCCGGCCAGCCGGTCGCGCTCGACCCCGGGCTGGCACCGCTGGCCGAGAAGGAAGTCCCGGCCCTGCTGGACACGCTGCGCCAGCTCACGGCGGTCGATTCCGGCACCGGCCAGGCGGCCGGCCTCGCGGCCGTCGCCGACACCATCGAGCGGCTGGCGCGCGGCCTGGGCGCCGAGGTCGCGCGGGTCGCGCCGGCGGCCGGCGTGACCGGCCCCAACCTGCTCGTCACCTTCCAGGGCAACGGCCAGCGCCGGCTGCTGCTCATCGCCCACATGGACACCGTCTATCCGGCCGGCACGGCGGCCGCGCGGCCGCTGCGCGTCGAGGGCCGGCGCGCCATCGCGGCGGGCATTGCCGACGACAAGGGCGGCATCGCGGTCTTCCTGCACGCGATGAAGCTGCTGCAGGCACGCGGCTTCCGCGACTACGGGCGCGTCACCCTGCTGTTCAACAGCGACGAGGAGCGCGGCTCGCGCGGCTCGCGCGACCTGATCCGGTCCCAGGCGCTGGCGCACGACGTGGTGCTGAGCGGCGAGCCCACCGGCCTGCCGGAGCGCATCGTCCTGGCCACCTCGGGCGTCGGTTTCCTGTCGGCGCGGGTGCGCTCGGGCAGCGCCGTCGGCGCCGGCGACGGGCAGGCGGTGGAAGAGGTGGCCGACCTCGTCCTGCGCAGCCGCGACGCCTTCCGCAGCGTGCCCGAGACGCGCTTGAACTGGACCGTGTTGCGAGCCGAGGAGGCGCCCGTGCTGCAGCGCCTGCCGGCCGCCGACTGGCAGCTGGCCACGCTCACGTTCCAGGTGCGGGGCCGGCCCTCGCACGCCGGCGGCGCCCCGGACGCCGGCATCAACGCGGTGGTGGAGGCGGCCACGCTGGTGCGCCGGGTGCTGGAGGAGGCGGCGCGCCACCCCGGGGTGCGGGTGCACGCGCGCAGCGCCACCGGCGGCCAGGTGTCCAACATCATTCCCGAGCGCGGCCAGGTCGTCATCGAGGTGGCGCTGCCGCGTGGCGCGCCCGCGCAGCCGGTGCTGGATGCCTTGCTGGTCGCCGGCCGCCAGGCCGCGCTGGCCGGCGCGCGGGTGGAGGGGATTGCGGCCCCCGGCCTGGCCGAGCGCCCGGGGCCGGTGGACACCCGCGTGTCCGCCGACGTGCGGGTGCCGCATGCCGAGGCCTACCAGCAGCTGGTACAGGCCATGCGCCAGCGCGTCGAGCAGAAGCGGCACCCGTCGTCGACGGTCACGCTGCAGGACGGGCTGGCGCGCCCGGCCTACAACGCCAGCGAGGAGGGGCGGCGGCTGGCCGAGGTGGCGCAGCAGATCGACCACGCGCTGGGCGGCCAGCTCGGGCTGCTGGCGCGCAGCTACGGCGGCACCGACGCGGCCTGGGCCGGGCAGTCGGGCAAGCCGGTGATCGAAGGCCTGGGCCTGCCGGGCGGCAACTACCACTCGGCCGACGAGGAGTACGTGCTGGTCGACCGCATCCCGCGGCGGCTGGCGCTGGTGGCGGAGCTGATCCGCGCCCTGTCGCGCCGCTGAGGCGACCCGTTCAGTCGACCTTGGCGCCCGAGTTCTTCACCACCGGCTGCCACTTCTTCAGCTCGGCGTCGATGTGGGCCGCGAACTGCTGCGGGCTGCTGCCGCTCGGGATCGCGCCCTGCGCCAGCAGCTTCTCCTTCATCTCGGGCGTGGCGAGCGCCTTGGCCACCTCCTGGTGGATGCGGTTGGCGATGTCGGGCGACAGGCCGGCCGGGCCGAGCAGGCCGAACCAGGAGCTGGCCTCGTAGCCCTTGAGGTTGCCGGCCTGTTCCACGGTCGGCACGCCGGGCAGTGCGGCCGACGGCTGCGAACTGGTGACGGCCAGCGCCTTGATCCGGCCCGACTTGATCAGTTGCATCGACGAGGGCAGGTTGTCGAACATCACGTCCATGTCGCCGCTCACCAGGCTCAGGAGCGCGGGGCCCGAGCCGGTGAACGGAAAGTGGGTCATGTAGGTCCCGGTCATGGCCTTGAACAGCTCGCCGGCCAGGTGGATCGAGGTGCCGTTGCCGCTCGAGGCCATGTTCAGCTTGCCGGGGTTGGCCTTGGCGTACTTGATGAAGTCGGCCACCGTGTGGATGTTGTTCGCGGCCGCCTTCTGGGCCGGCACCACCATCACGTTGGGCACCGCGGCCACCATGGTGATGGGCGTGAAATCCTTCTGCGGGTCGAACGGCATGCGGGCATACAGCCACTTGTTGATGCTCTGCGTGCCCACCGTTCCCATCAGCAGCGTGTAGCCGTCCGGCGCGGCCTTGGACACGATGTCGGCGCCGATGTTGCCGCCGGCGCCGGCGCGGTTGTCGACCACGAACTGCTGGCCCAGGGCCTTGCTCAGTTCCTGCGCCGTGGCGCGGGCCAGGATGTCGGTGGTGCCGCCGGGGGCGAACGGCACGACCAGGCGCACCGGTTTGTTCGGGTAGCCCGACTGGGCCAGGGCGGGCGCGCCGAGGGCGGCGCCGGCGGCCAGGGCCAGCACGGCGCGGCGGGGCAGGTGGGGGGAGGTGGTCATCGGGTCTCCTGGGTTCGGGTCGGGCAAGCAAAAGGCCGCCCGAAGGCGGCCCCGGCGCGATGGCAAGCGGCCATCAGTCGGCGTAGACGCCGGCGGCCTTGATGATCGGGCTCCACTTGGCGATCTCGGCGGCGACGAACTTCTTGTGCTCGGCCGGATCGGTGCGCTTGTCGGTGACGACCACGGCGCCCAGGCCTTCCTGCTTCTTGATGAACTCGGGGTCCTTCAGGGCCACCTTCAGTGCGTCGTTGAGCTTCTTCTGGATGTCGGCCGGCGTGCCCTTGGGCGCGTACAGGCCGTGCCAGATCGTCACTTCGAAGTCCTTCAGGCCGGACTCCTGCAGCGTGGGCAGGTCCTTCAGCGCCGGCGTGGCGAGGCGCTTGGAGGTGGTGACCGCGAAGGCCTTGACCTTCTTGCCCTCGATCTGCGAGGTGGTGTTGGTGGTCTGGTCGCACATCAGGTCGATCTGCCCGCCGATCAGGTCGGTCATGGCCGGCGCGGTGCCCTTGTACGGCACCGGCGTCATGTCGGTCTTGATGGCGTTCTGGAACAGCAGGCCGCACAGGTGCGAGGCCGAGCCCACGCCGGCGTTGCCCAGGTTGATCTTGCCCTTGTTCTGGCCGATCCAGCTCGTGAGTTCCTTGTAGCTGGTGGCCGTCAGCGCGGGCTTGCCGATCAGCGTCATGGGCACGTCGTTGATCATGCCCAGGTACTCGAAGTCGCTCTCGACCTTGAACGGGATGTTGCGCACGAGCGTGGGCATGGTGGCCATGCCGATGTGGTGCACCAGCAGCATGTAGCCGTCGGCGGGTGCCTTGGCGACCTTGTTGGCGCCGATCGAGCCGCCGGCGCCGGCGGCGTTGTCCACCAGCACCGTGGCGCCGCCGAGCGGCTTGCGCAGGGCCTCGGCCAAGTCCCGGGCCACGCGGTCGGTGGGGCCGCCGGCCGCGAACGGCACCATGATCGTGATGGGCTTGCCACCGGGGAAGGCCGCCTGGGCCTGGGCGCCGAGCGCGGCCACCGACAGGGCGGCCGCGGCCACGATCTTGAGCTTGTTGTTCATGGAGGACTCCTATGGAAATGGGATCGATCCTAGGGCCGCCCGCGCGAACGCCGCATCGCGGAAATTACGTAGCGCGAAAGTTGCCCCTGCTCACCGGTAGCTGCGGGCGTCCTCGATGACCTTGCCGTCGTTGGGCAGGCTGCCCGGCTCGACCAGCTCGACGGATGCGCGCAGCTTGGTGACCTCGCGCACCCCCTCGCCGATGCGCTCGGCCAGCCCCGCCGGGCGTGCAGCCGCCTCGACCCGCAGCGTCATGACATCGTCGGCCATCTCGCCGCTGACCACCAGCCGGGCCTTGCCGGCCTCGGGGAAGCGGCGCATGACCTCGGCCACCTGGCCCGGGTGCACGAACATGCCGCGGACCTTGGTGGTCTGGTCGGCCCGCCCCATCCAGCCCTTGATGCGGGTGTTGGTGCGGCCGCTGGGGCAGGGGCCCGGCAACAGGGCCGACAGGTCGCCGGTGCCGAAGCGCAGCAGGGGGTACTCGGGCTGCAGCGTGGTGACCACCACCTCGCCGACCTCGCCCTCGGGCACCGGGTCGCCGGTGCCCGGCCGCACGATCTCGACGATGACTCCCTCGTCGAGCACCAGTCCCTGGCGCGCGCTGGTCTCGTAGGCGATCAGGCCGACGTCGGCCGTCGCGTAGCTCTGGTAGACGTCGACGCCGCAGCCGGCGAACCAGTCGCGCAGGCTGGGCGGCAGGGCCTCGCCGCCGGTGAGCGCGCGCCGCAGGCTGGACACGTCGCTGCCGCTCTCCTGCGCCTTCTCGAGCAGGATGCGCAGGAAGCTCGGCGTGCCGACGTAGCCGGCCGGCCGCAGGTCGGCGATGGCCTGCAGCTGCTGCTCGGTCTGGCCGATGCCCGCCGGGAACACGCTGCAGCCCAGGGCATGCGCACCCGCTTCCATGATGAAGGCGCCGGGCGTCATGTGGTAGCTGAAGGCGTTGTGCACCAGGTCGCCGGACCGCAGGCCGGCGGCGAACAGCGCCCGGGCCGTGCGCCAGTAGTCGCGCGTGGCCCCCTCGGGTTCGTAGATCGGGCCGGGCGAGGCGAACACGCGCGGCAGCGCCGGCCCGCGCACGGCGGCCGCGAAGCCGCCGAACGGGTCGCTGGCGCGCGCGGCCCGCTGCCGCTCCAGCAGTTCGTGCTTGCGCGTGACGGGCAGGCGCGCCAGCGCCTGGCGCGAGGTGACGGTGCCGGCGTCCACGCCGGCCAGCAGCGTGGCATAGGCCGGCGCCGCCCGCTGCGCATGCGCGACCTGGCGCGCCAGCGCCTGCGACTGCGCCGCCTCGCGCTCGGCCGGCGGGCGCGTTTCCAGGGCGTCGAAGAAGCCGCCGGCGACCGGCGGGAGGGCGCGCGCGTTCATGCCAGCCAGCGCTTGCGGCGCTTGTAGCTCTTGACGTCGCGAAAGTTCTTGCGCTGCGCGCCGCCCATGCCGAGGTAGAACTCCTTGACGTCCTCGTTGCTGGCCAGCTCGGCGGCCGGGCCGTCCATGACGATGCGGCCGCTCTCCAGGATGTAGCCGTAGCTGGCGTACTGCAGCGCCATGTTGGTGTTCTGCTCGGCCAGCAGGAAGGTGACGCCTTCCTTGGCGTTGAGGTCCTTCACGATCTCGAACACCTCCTGCACGATCTGCGGCGCCAGGCCCATGGACGGCTCGTCGAGCAGCACCATGCTGGGATTGGCCATCAGTGCGCGGCCGATGGCGCACATCTGCTGCTCGCCGCCGGAGGTGTAGGCGGCCTGCGAGGTGCGCCGCGTCTTCAGGCGCGGGAAGTAGGCATAGACCTTCTCCAGCCCGGCCTGCACCTCGGCCTTGCTGGAGCGCGTGTAGGCGCCGGTGAGCAGGTTCTCCTCGATGGTCAGGTGGGCGAAGCAGTGCCGGCCCTCCATCACCTGCACCACGCCGCGCCGCACCAGCTCGGCTGGCGACAGGTTCTCGATGCGCTCGCCGCGCAGCTCGATCGAGCCCTTGGTCACCTCGCCGCGTTCACCGCGCAGCAGGTTGGACACCGCCCGCAGCGTGGTGGTCTTGCCGGCGCCGTTGCCGCCCAGCAGCGCCACGATGCCGCCCTCGGGCACCTGCAGCGACACGCCCTTGAGCACCAGGATCACGTGGTTGTAGATGACCTCGATGCCGTTGACGTTCAGCACGATGGACGGCGTCGCGGCCGTCCTCGATGCCGGTTCGCCGGCGGCGTTGACGGCCTTCGGATCCGTGGATGTGTGTTGTTCCATGGTGTGTATCTCGACCAAACGAAAGGCACCGGCCTTTCGTTTGGCGGCCCATCGGGCCGCTGCCCCTCCCGCCTGGCGGGAGGGGGTGGGGGAGGGTGCCGTCAGCAGTCGAGACGCGGGCGCGTCGCGGCTTGCTGACGCCAGTCCGTCAGGACTGGCAGTCGGCGACGGCGCGTCGCGAAAGCTTCTTGTCCGACAGGTACTTCTCGGCCCCGGCCTTGACCATCGGCTTGATGATGGACTCGTCGGCCTGGTACCAGTCGCTGGTGATGTTCCACTTGGCGCCGTCCCAGGTCTGCACGCGCACCCAGGTCGAGCCCATGTGGTCGGAGCAGCTGGTGGACAGCGGACGGATCACGCCCGTGAGGCCCAGCTGGTCGAGCCGCTTCTGGTCGAGGTTGAGGTTCTCCAGGCCCCAGCGCACCTGCTCGGGCGTCATGACCTTGCCCTTGCCGAAGCGTTCCTGCGCCCGCCGCACGGCCTCCACCGACAGCGCCTGGATGATCACGCCACGCGTGTACAGCACCGAGCCCACTTCATCCTTCGGCCCGGTGCCCTGGCCCTTCTCGTGCACGGTCTTGAGGATGTCCTGGATCACCTTCGGCTGGGTGCCGGAGGAGTTGAGGTTCAGCGCGTGGTAGCCCTTGGCGCCCTCGCCGACGTCCTTGACGTCCGGCTCGGCACCGGCCCACCAGACGCCGTACATCTTGTCGCGCGGGTAGCCGGTGGCCTGGGCCTCCTTCAGTGCGGTGGAGTTCATCACGCCCCAGCCCCACAGCATCACGTAGTCGGGCCGCTGCTGGCGCACCTGCAGCCAGGCAGCCTTCTGCTCGACGCCGGGCGCGGTGACCGGGATCAGCAGCAGCTCGAAGCCGTTCATGCGGGCGCGCTCCTGCAGCAGCGGGATCGGCTCCTTGCCGAACGGCGAGTCGTGGTAGACCAGCGCGATCTTCTTGCCCTTGAGGTTGCCGTCCTTCTTGACCAGGTGCTGCACCAGCACGTCGGCGGCGGTCCAGTAGCTGCCCATGAGCGGGAAATTCCAGGGGAAGGCCTGGCCGTCCTGCGCCACCGACAGGCCGTAGCCCAGCGTCAGCAGCGGGATCTTGTCGGCGGCCACCTTGTCGGTGAGGGCGAAGGTGATGCCGGTGGCCTGCGGGTCGAACAGCGTCACGCCCGGGCGGCCCTTGAGCCTTTCGTAGCACTCGACGCCGCGGTCGGTGGCATAGCCGGTCTCGCATTCTTCCCAGGTGAGCTTGACGCCGTTGATGCCGCCGTCGCGGGCGTTGATCATCTTCAGGTAGTCCTGCTTGCCGTTCGCCCATGGCGTTCCGTTCGGCGCGTACGGCCCGGTGCGGTACGACAGCAGCGGGAAGAACTGCTCCTTGGCCTGCGCGAAGGCCGACGCAGCCGACAGGGCCGCGGCAGCCACCAGGCCGGTCGTGAGGAGGGAACGAAGCTTCATGGGTGTCTCCTTCTGAGGGTGAAGCGGGGAAATTGGAACTGCCAGTGGATGCCAGCCGGGGCGCGGACGCATCGGGACTTGCGAGCAAGCCCGCTCAGTGCGGGAACGGCCACAGCCGCAGCTTCTGCTTGCCGGTGGACCACAGCCGGGCCAGGCCGTGGGGCTCGACGATGAGGAACCAGATGATCAGCGCGCCGAAGATCATCAGCTCGGCGTGCGACAGGCCGGCGGTGGAGATGTTCAGGCCGACGGCGCCGGCCAGCGTCGGCAGGAACTGGTTCAGCGCGATGGGCAGCACCACGATGAAGGCGGCGCCGAAGAAGCCGCCCATGATGGAGCCGAGCCCGCCGATGATCACCATGAACAGCAGCCGGAACGACAGGTCGACCGAGAACGCGGCCGGCTCCCAGGTGCCCAGGTAGACGAAGGCCCACAGCGCGCCGGCCACGCCGACGATGAACGAGCTGACGGCGAACGCGCTCAGCTTGGCGTACATCGGCCGGATGCCGATGACGGCGGCGGCGACGTCCATGTCGCGGATGGCCATCCACTCGCGGCCGATGGCGCCGCGCACCAGGTTCTTGGCCAGCAGCGCGATCACGGTGAGCATCACCAGGCAGAACCAGTACTTGCTGAGGGCGCTGTCGATCGGCAGGCCCAGCACCGACAGCGCCGAGACCCCGACCGAGCCCGAGGGCGAGTCGTTCACCAGCCACTTCACGCGCAGGAAGGCCCAGTCGGCGAAGAACTGCGCCGCCAGGGTGGCGACCGCCAGGTACAGGCCCTTGACCCGCAGGCTCGGCAGCCCGAACAGGATGCCGAACGCGGTGGCGCATAGCCCGCCCAGCAGGATGGCGGGCACCAGCGGCATGTCGGGGATGCGGGCGAAGAAGTTGTAGGCGCCGTAGGCACCGGCGGCCATGAAGGCGCCCGAGCCCAGCGAGATCTGGCCGCAGTAGCCCACCAGGATGTTCACCCCCAGGGCCGCCAGCGCCATGATCAGGAACGGGATCAGGATGGCGCGGAACAGGTAGTCGCTGGCCAGCAGCGGCACCACCAGGTACGCGGCCGCCAGCAGCAGCGCGATGGCGAAGCGGTCCTGCAGGATCGGGAAGATCTGCAGGTCGGAGCGGTAGCTGGTCTTGAACTGGCCGTTTTCGCGGTAGAGCATGTGTGATCCAGTCGGTGTTCGGTCTACTGCGACACGCTCAGACGCGGTCGATGATCTTCTCTCCAAAGAGCCCCTGCGGCCGCACGAGGAGGAAGCCCAGGGCGAGCACGTAGGCGAACCAGATCTCGATGCCGCCGCCCACCAGCGGGCCGAGGTAGACCTCGGACAGCTTCTCGCCGACGCCGATGATCAGCCCGCCGATGATGGCGCCGGGCACCGAGGTCAGGCCGCCCAGGATCACCACCGGCAGGGCGCGTAGGGCCACGGTGGTGAGCGAGAACTGCACGCCCAGCTTGCTGCCCCAGATCATCCCGGCCACCAGCGCCACCACGCCGGCCACGCACCAGACGATGAACCAGATGCGCTGCAGCGGGATGCCGATCGACTGCGCCGCCTGGTGGTCGTCGGCCACGGCGCGCAGCGCGCGGCCGGTGCCGGTCTTCTGGAAGAACACGCTCAGCGCGGCCACCAGCGCCGCCGCGATGAGGGCGGCGATCAGGTCTTCCTTGTTGATCAGGAGGCCGCCCTGGAACACCGACTCGAAGGCCATGACCGGGTCCTTGGGCATGCCGATGTCGATCTTGTAGATGCTGTTGCCGAACAGCGTCTGGCCCAGGCCTTCGAGGAAGTAGGCGATGCCCAGGGTGGCCATCAGCAGCGTGGCGCCCTCCTGGTTGACCAGGTGGCGCAGCACCAGCCACTCGACCAGCCAGGCGACCACGAACATCACGGCGCCGGCCAGCACGAAGGCCAGCAGGTTGGCCAGCAGCCGGCTGTCCACGCCGGTCCAGCCGGGCAGCCACTCGGCAAAGCGCGCCATCGCCAGCGCGCCGAACAGCACCATGGCGCCCTGGGCGAAATTGAACACGCCGGATGCCTTGAAGATCAGCACGAAGCCGAGCGCGACCAGCGAATACAGCATGCCGGCCATCAGGCCGCCCAGCAGGGTCTCGAGGAAAAAGCCCATGTGTCGTCCTAGTGCGTGCCGAGGTAGGCCTTGATGACGTCCGGGTTGGCGCGCACCACGTCCGGCGTGCCGTCGCCGATCTTCTTGCCGTAGTCCAGCACCACCACGCGGTCGCTGATGTCCATCACCACGCCCATGTCGTGCTCGATCAGGACCACGGTGGTGCCGAACTCGTCGTTGACGTCCAGCACGAAGCGGCACATGTCCTGCTTCTCCTCGATGTTCATGCCGGCCATGGGCTCGTCCAGCAGCAGCACCTGCGGCTCCATCGCCAGCGCGCGCCCCAGGTCGACGCGCTTCTGCAGCCCGTAGGGCAGCTGGCCGACCGGCGTCTTGCGATAGGCCTGGATCTCCAGGAAGTCGATGATCCGCTCGACCGCCTCGCGGTGCCGGATCTCCTCCTTCTCGGCCGGCCCGATGCGCAGCGCCTGCAGGAACAGGTTGCTGCGGATGCGCAGGTTGCGGCCGGTCATGATGTTGTCCAGCACGCTCATGCCCTTGAACAGGGCCAGGTTCTGGAAGGTGCGGGCGATGCCCATCTCGGCCACCTGGCGGCTGCGCATGTGGCGAAAGCTCCGGCCGCGGAAATCGATGGTGCCCTGCTGCGGCTGGTAGACGCCGTTGATGCAGTTGAGCATCGAGCTCTTGCCGGCGCCGTTGGGGCCGATGATGGCGCGGATCTCGTGCTCGCGGACGTCGAACGAGATGTCGGTCAGCGCCTTGACGCCGCCGAAGGCCAGGGAGATGTTCTTCACGTCGAGGATGACGTCGCCGAACCTGCGCCGGGGCTCGGCGACCTGTTGCTGCGCCAGCAGCGCAGCGTCGGACATCATGTTCATCGCAGGACCTCCGCGCAGCGCGCTGGGGCATCCGCCCACCGGGCGGCCGGGCGGCTCATGCCGCCACCTTCACCGGCGCGAAGGTCTTCGCGTCGACGATCCGGAGGGTGGCGCTCACCATGCCGGTGCGGCCATCCTCGAACTTCACCTGGGTCTCGATGTACTGCTCGGACCGGCCGCCGTACAGCGCCTCCACCAGCACCTGGTATTTCTCGCCGATGTAGCCGCGCCGGACCTTGTTGGTGCGGGTGAGCTCGCCGTCGTCGGCGTCCAGCTCCTTGTGCAGCACCAGGAAGCGGCTGACCTGCGAGCCGGCCAGCCGGGCGTCGGCCGCGAGGTCGGCGTTGACCTTCTCCACGCACTCCTTGATCAGGTCGTACACCTCGGGCTTCTGCGCCAGGTCGGTGTAGCCGGCATAGGGCAGGTTGCGCCGCTCGGCCCAGTTGCCGACGGCGTCGAAGTCGATGTTGACCATCACGCAGACCTGGTCGCGCCGGTCGCCCAGCGCCACCACTTCCTTGATGTGCGGGAAGAACTTGAGCTTGTTCTCGACGTACTTGGGCGCGAACATCGCGCCGTCGTTGGGGCCGCCGGCCAGCCGGCCGACATCCTTCACGCGGTCGATGATCTTCAGGTGGCCCTGCGCGTCGATGAAGCCGGCGTCGCTGGTGTGGTACCAGCCGTCGTTGGTCAGCACCTCGGCGGTGGCCTGCGCATTCTTGTAGTAGCCCTTGAGCAGTCCGGGCGAGCGAACCAGGATCTCGCCGTTGTCGGCCACCTTGATCTCCACGCCCTGGATCGGCACGCCCACCGTGTCGGCGCGGGCCTGGTCGTCGGGCTGCAGGCAGACGAACACCGCCGTCTCGGTGGAGCCGTACAGCTGCTTGAGGTTGATGCCGATCGAGCGGTAGAAGGTGAACAGGTCGGGGCCGATCGCCTCGCCGGCCGTGTAGGCCACGCGCACGCGCGAGAAGCCCAGGTTGTTGCGCAGCGGCCCGTACACCAGCAGGTCGCCCAGGCGGTAGGCCAGCCGATCGAACAGGCCGACCGGTTGCCGGTCCATCAGGGCCGGGCCGACCCGCCGCGCCAGCGCCATGCAGCGGTGGAACAGCCAGCGCTTGACGGCGCCGGCGTCCTCCATCCGGATCATCACGGTGGTGAGCAGGCCCTCGAAGACCCGCGGCGGCGCGAAGTAGTAGGTCGGGCCGATCTCCTTCAGGTCGATCGCCACGGTGCCGGCCGACTCGGGGCAGTTGACGATGTAGCCGCAGGCCAGCCACTGTGCGTAGCTGAAGATGTTCTGGCCCACCCAGGCCGGCGGCAGGTAGGCCAGCACCTCCTCGCGCTCGGTGAGGTGGTCGAAGTCGGCGCCGGCGCGTGCCCGGTCCAGGAGGGTGCGGTGCGAGTGCATCACGCCCTTGGGGTTGCCGGTGGTGCCGGAGGTGAAGAACATCGCCGCGACGTCGTCGGGCGAGGCCTGGTCGACCTCGCGCTGGAACAGGCCGGGGTCGCGTTGCCCGAGCTCGCGGCCGGCCGCGGCCAGGCTGTCCAGCGAGCCCAGGCCCGGCTCGTCGTAGTTGCGCAGCCCGCGCGGATCGTCGTACCAGATCGCCTGCAGGCGCGGGCACTGGGCGCGCACCTCGAGCAGCTTGTCGACCTGCTCCTGGTCCTCGACCACCGCGAAGCGCACCTCGGCGTTGTTGATCGGGAACACGCACTCGGCGCTGGCGGCGTCCTGGTACAGGGGCACCGGCACGGCGCCGAGCGCCTGCGTCGCCAGCAGGGTGGCATACAGGCGCGGACGGTTGGCGCCGATGACGACCACGTGTTCGCCGCGCTGCACGCCGGCCTGGTGCAGGCCGCAGGCGAGATCGCGCGCCAGCTGCGCGAGCGCCGACCAGGTCAGCGTCTGCCAGATGCCGTATTCCTTCTCGCGCATCGCCGCGGCCGCCGGGCGCTGCGCGGCGTGCTGCAGGAGCAGTTTCGGGAACGTCGTCTCCATGGAATCCTCGTCGGCTGGACGGCCGTGATCGGTGCGGGATCGTAGGGCGCACTTTGACGTCGTGATGTCTTTGCGACGACAATTTCCGGGATTCCCCTGAACGGACTAACCCGCATGCCGACCGCTGCGCCCGCGCTCCCGCTGCACCAGCGCCGGCGCCCGCCCACCGCCGCCGAGCTCGACGGCATTCCCTGGCTGCGCCTGCTGCAGCCGCCCGAGCGCGAGCGCGCCATTGCCCATCTCAGCGTGGGCGACGCGCACCCGGGCGAGTTCGTTTGCCGCATCGGCCGGCCGGTGACCTACTGGTTCGGGGTGATCGAGGGCCTGCTCAAGATGCACACCGACAGCGCCCAGGGCCAGACGATGACCTTCACCGGCGTGCCGCCCGGTGGCTGGTTCGGCGAAGGCACGGCGCTCAAGCGCGAGGCCTACCGCTACAACATCCAGCCGTTGCGCAACAGCGTGGTCGCCGGCCTGCCGGTCGACACCTTCCACTGGCTGCTCGACCATTCGATCGGCTTCAACCGCTTCGTGATGAACCAGCTCAACGAGCGACTGGCGCAGTTCATCGCGGCGCGCGAGATCGACCGCCTGGCCAATCCCGACGTGCGGGTGGCGCGCAGCCTGGCCGCGCTGTTCAACCCGGTGCTGTACCCGGGCGTGGGCCAGGTGCTGCGCATCACGCAGCAGGAGCTGGGCTACCTGGTCGGCCTGTCGCGGCAGCGCGTGAACGAGGCGCTGGCGACGCTGGAGGCCGAGGGCGCGATCCGGGTCGAGTACGGCGGGCTGCGCATCCTCGACCTGGAGGCGCTGCGCTCCAGCGGGAAGCCGCTGGCGGTTCTGGGATCATCGGCCGCCCATGACTGATCCCGCCGTCCCCGCCGCCACCACCCGCCTCAACAAACGCATGGCCGAGCTCGGCCTGTGCTCGCGCCGGGAAGCCGACGACTGGATCGCGCGCGGCTGGGTGCGGGTCGATGGCGCCGTGGCACCGATGGGGCTGCAGGTCGGCCCGCAGGCCCGCATCGAGGTCGACCGGCGGGCCACCGGCCAGCAGCAGCAACAGGTGACCATCCTGCTGCACAAGCCGGTGGGCTACGTGAGCGGCCAGGCCGAGGATGGCTACCAGCCCGCCGTGACCCTGGTGCAGGGGCGCAGCCACTGGGGCGGCGACCCGTCGCGCCAGCGCTTCGCCCCGCAGCAGCTGCGTGGCCTGGCGCCGGCCGGCCGGCTCGACATCGATTCCACCGGCCTGCTGGTGCTGACGCAGGACGGCCGCGTCGCCCGCCAGCTGATCGGCGAGGACTCCGGCATGGAGAAGGAATACCTGGTGCGCGTGGAGTTCGGCGCGGTCACGCGCGAGGTGCAGGCGGCCTTTCCCCCGGCGCAGCTGGCACGGCTGCGGCATGGCCTGTCGCTGGACGGCAAGCCGCTCAAGCCGGCCCGGGTCGACTGGCAGAACCCGGAACAGCTGCGCTTCGTGCTGACCGAAGGCAAGAAGCGCCAGATCCGGCGCATGTGCGAGGCGGTCGGGCTGCGCGTGGTCGGTCTCAAGCGCATCCGCATCGGCCGCGTGCTGCTGGGGCAGCTGCCAGTGGGGCAGTGGCGGTATCTGGGGGAGGGGGAGCGGTTCTAGCTCTCAGTAAGTGATAGTGATTGTTCGAGTGTCGGTGCCGTTGCAGGTGCTGCCCGAACAACTGCCGGCCTGACCCGGGTCCACGCTGATGTTGACCGTGTAGGGCTGCGAGACGGCGTTGCCGGTGCCGGTGGCGGCACTGAGCGACAGGTCGTAGGCCAGCTGCACCGTGGTGATGACGCTGCGGTTGCGGTCCAGCGCGATCGTGTAGGTGGTGCCCTGGGTGCAGGTGAGTGCGAAGTTCGACACCCCGGTGATGGCCGTGGGCGAGAACGCCGGGTAGTTGACCGCCACCGGGGTCGGGTCGCTGCTGAAGCGGCAGTCCTTGGGGATGCTGAAGCGGAAGCCGAGCGTCGACGTAGTCAGCAGCCCGCCGTTTTCGTCGTTCAGCTTCACGGTCACGCCGACCGCCGTGTTGACGTAAATCCCGGCCGACACGGTGGTCTGCCCGGCCGGCACCCGCACGAAGATGTCGTAGCTGCCCGAGAAGGTCGAGCCCGTACCGTTGCCGAAGTCGATGGTGTCGACCAGTCCTGCATTGCCGCTCTGGTTGGGCTTCTGTGAGCCGGTGTTCATCCAGACCCCGGTGCCGAACGCGCGCCGATAGATGATGTAGGACAGGTTGCTGCCGCCGCCGATGTCGCGCGGCAGCGAGTTGCCCGTGGCCGGCTGGTTGACGCCGATCCAGATGTCGGCGCGGCGGCCGTCGACGGTCGGGTCGCGCGTGCAATTGAGCGAGAACGCGCCCGGAACGTCCAGGTTGGCGGCGCTGCTGTAGACGCCGGTGAATGGCGAGGGCGACGCGGTGATCGAGCAGGCGACGGCGGCCCAGCCGGCCGGTGCTAGACCGAGCAGGAAGAGGGAGGCGGCCAGGCGCAGCAATCGACTCATCGGGCAACTCCGGTACAGGTCAACGGACCGACCCGGGTGACCTCGTCCGCCGTGCCCGGCGGCAGGACCACCCGCAGCGGGCAGCGCGCGCCCTTCCAGGTCAGCTGCAGCTGGTTGGCGTCCTGCAGCCCGGTCACGTAGGCCTCGCCGCGGCGGGCGACGTAGAACTGCCGGTCTTCGCCGCCGATCTGGACGATGGCACCGGGCGGGGCCGGCTCGCCGTCGTCGAAGTTGATGCGCAGCAACGCGCCACGGCCGCCGCGCACCGAGAACTGCACCTGCGCCACCGATCGCCAGCCGGGCACCGCGTCCACCTCGATGGAATCGATCTCGGCCGTGATGGGCAGGTCATTGGGATCGAGCCGGATCGGGTTATTGGCATAGGGTCGCAAGCGTGGGATGAGCGCATAGCCGCCGGCGTCAGTGCGGGTGCCGGCCTGGGCGCCGACGCCGACCCCGATGTTTGCGTAGCCGGGGACCTCGACCAGGGCGGCCGCGTTGTCGAAGCGCTGCAGCGCATAGCCGCGCCCACCGGTGAACAGCAATCCTCCACTGGCACCCAGCCGCAGGTTGGTCTGTCCCGGTGTGGTGCTGACGTCAGCGGCGACCTGGCCCTTCTGGCCGGCGTAGTAGACACCGGCTTCGGCCCGCGGCTCCTGCTGCTGTTGCGCCACCAGGGCGCGCCAGGCGAGACCGCCGGCGACATCGGGCGAGTGGGTCGCGGCCGAGTAGAAGTCCACGCCCCCCTTATAGGACTGCATGGAGGTGGCGACCACGGTGTTGCGCTCCAGCGGCACGGTGAGCGTCGCCCCCAGCGTGTAGCCGTTGGTGATGCCGGTGGCCCGCGAGTAGTAGGTGTTGAGCAGCCAGTTGTTGCGCAGGACGGCGCTGTAGTTGAGCGATGCGGTGGTGACGGTGCGGTCGCTGTACGGCTTCTGGATCGCTAGGCCGAAGCCGAACGTGCCCCAGAGGGTGCTGACGCTGGCCTGGCTGGCCAGTTGCAGCTGGATGACGGAGATGACGCGGTCCTCGCCCAGGCCACGGAACTCGCGCGACTTGCCTTCCAGCGTGAAGCTGAGGTTGGAGCCGAAGCTGGGCCGGTCGGCGCCCACCAGCCAGCGCGTGCCCGGCCCCAGCATCTGGTCGCGGCTGGCCATTGCGCCGGCCCGCAGCAGCCAGCTCGCGCCCAGCGTGTGGACGCCCGCCACGCCCAGCGCCTGGCGGTCCTGCGTCGCTTCCAGGCGGCCCTCGCCGGTGAACTCGGTCGACAGGCCGCGGCGCCACAGGCCCGAGACGAAGCCGGGGCCGTAGGTGGCATTGGTGATGCCGAGTTCGCGCCGCAGCCCGCCCGCTTCCACGCTCCAGTCGTTCAGGCCCGGGGCGAGCAGGTCGGCCGTGATGAGGAAGGGCTGGGTGATCAGCGTCTCGCGGCCCAGGATGTCGCGCACCTTCACCGTCACCTGGCCATTGCCGACCAGCGTGGGCAGGTTGTCGAGCGTGAACGGACCGGCCGGCACGTTGCTGGTTTGGCGCAGGACGTCGTTGACGTAGAGCTGCACTACCGACGGCGTCGCCGTCTCGCCGGCTACCAGGGGAATGGGCTGGCGGTTCAGGCCAGGCGCGAGGTCGAAATTGCTGCCGAACTGGATGCCGCCGAAATAGGCGGAACGGCCCAGCAGGCTGCTGCGGGACACGGCGTCGCCGATGGTCAGCGTGTGGCCCGAGGCCGGGAAATCACGCCGGAAGCTGGTCTGCAGCCGGGTGAACTTGCGGTCCTCGGCGGCCAGCAGCCGCTGGCCCAGGAATGTCTGGCTGAACACGCCCAGGCCACCCGACCAGCCCACCTCGCCGACCGCGCCGAGGTCGCTTTTCTGCGTGCGCGAGGAATACGCCAGGTTGAGGTCGTAGTTGCCGAACAGCGCCCCCACGGGCTTGCTGCGGTGGGCCCCGACGGGGCCCAGCTCGCGGGCGAGCTTGGTGGCCGCGAAGGCACTCGGCGCGACCTTGAGATTCAGGAACTGCTGCTGCGCATCGACCTGCCCCTCGAGGCCGGCGACCGCCGTCAGGGGCAGGTAGGGAAGACCGCGGTAGGTGACGATGCCGACGTCCATCTGGGCCTGCAGGCGCCAGTTCTGGAACGCCTCCACCGGCGCATACAGCACGCCGCCGCGTTCGAGGATGGGCCAGATGCCACCCGCCGTGCCGTTGACGACGACCTCAAGCGGGAGGACCCGCTCGGGCGTTTCGGTGGCGGCGGGCTGCGCGCCCGCGTGCGTGAGGCCCAGCATGCCGCACGTCACTGCCAGGGCCCGCATGAACCGAAGCCACCTGATCGCGCCCAGCCTACTCCGTGAGCTGGACATCGAAGGTTTGCTTCGATCCGTCGTCGAGTGTCACGGTGAGCTTGGCGGGGCCAGTGCGCAACGGCGTGGCCGCTGCCGGCAGGTCGAACGACCGGCGCACCTGCGGCAGGATGTAGCCGCCCCGGATGTCCTGGTTCAGCGTTTCCCCGGAAGCCGGAGCGAGCGACAGGTTGACGGGTTGCACGTAGGCCTGTCCCGTGTTCTCGCAGGTGACGACGGGTGTGGTGGGGTTGCTCCGCCGGCTCTGGCACACCAGGGTGGGCTTCGCGTTCGGCGGGGTGATGAAGACGGGCAACGAGAACGCCAGGGCGACCTGCACGTTGATGCCGCTCGCCTGGGCCTGGGCTTCCGGGACCTCGCGGACGATGAGCCGGTAGGTCTTCTGGGCATCGGTCGGCGGCGGCCGCAGGTTGGCCAGCCGCACCACCTGCCGGCTGCCGGGGGCGATCTTGAGGATGGGCGGCGCGAGGATTATGTCTTCCGTGGGCGTGAGCTTGTCGGCTCCGTCCTCGCCCTGCGTCCACTCGAAGACGTCGGCCTGCATCACCAGGTCGGTCGTGCCCTCGTTGGCCACCGTGACCGCCGTTGCCCGCTCGCGCGGCTGCATGAAGATGCGCACCGGCGACACCGAGAAGGAGCCGGCATGGGCCGCCGGGAGCAGCCCGGCGACGAGCGCGCAGCCCAGGACGATGCAAGACAGGCCGCGGCCCGGATTCAACCTTCGAACGTTCATGGTCACCAGGCGATGGTCAGCTCAACATAAGAGCCATTATCGGAAGAAACCGATCGCCAACTCGTGATCTGCACGGCGCCGGAAGACAAATCGGACGACTGCGTGCCGGCGACGCGTCCGGACAACAACGCGCCGCCGTACAGGGCCGGGGCTGATCCCGCGCCCAGCGCCGGGCTGGTGAGCATGGTGGGTAGCACCGCCTGGGCCGCCCGCGGCGGCGCGACGCATTGCACGCCGATGCCGCCGCCCTCGGCCACGGCACCGCAGGCGCCGGTGGACGACACGATTTTGACGCGCACCGTCACCGCCACGGACGCCTCGACGGCCTGGGCCCCGGCCGACAGCGCCAGCAACGCCGCGCCCAGCCAGGCCCTGGCGGCGTCCGGCCCTGCGAGCAGATATCTGCGTTCTGCCTGCACCGTGTCCTGTCCGTTCCGGCGTCTTCGTGATCGACCGAGCGCCCGTGACCGGGCAACCACCCAGGGTCGCATTCCCGGGTGTTCGGTAACGTGGGCCGCCAGCTTGAAACTCAGTAGGAGACGGTGAGGACGCGCGTCGAGTCGGTTTGGGCGCCGCTGGCCCCCGAGCCGGCCCCTGCGAACAGGGTGCCATCGATACTGACATTGATCACCCGAGGCGTGCCGTTGGTGGCGGTCGCGCCTGCAGTCAGCACCGGATCGGCGCCTGGCGCGTCTGTGCCGGGAGTCGCTCTCAGCTCGTAGCGTAGGCCGGCAATGCTGCCATTGGTCTTGGCGGCCGTGGTCCCGCCGCCGTCCACACTGTTCGCAGCCGTGTCCCACTTGAAGGTTGGTGTCACCCCACCGCCGCGCGTGCATTCAAAGGCTAGCGCCACTGGCCCGGCGGGCACGTCCGCGGTCGCGAAAGCCTGGACCGGGCCGAAATCGATGGTCACCGCGCCAGTCGGTCCGGTGGCCAGCTGGCACTTGGCGGTGAAGTTGACCTTGACGTCGACATTCTTGGTGGCTGACGCCACTGTCTGGGCACTGGCGTTGCCGGAAGCCAGGACCAGCGTGGCGGCAGCGGCGGTGAGGAGATGCAAGCGTTTCATGGTGGCTCCTGGAGTTTGAGGGGGAGTGAAAGGCCGAGGAAAGGATTGACGGTGACGCCGGGCCTCAGAAGGTCACCGTCAGGGTACGGGTGGCGGAGGCGGCGCCCGAAGGCCCCGTCCCGGCCTGGCCGGCCGGCATGGAAGCGTTGACGGTCACCGGATAGGTGTCGGGTGTGCCGATGTCGCCGGCGGTACCGAGGACAGGGGCTGCGCCGTTGGTACGGGTGCCGTTGGTCGCGGTGAGCGCGTAGCGCAGGCCGGCCAGGACCCCTTCGCCCGAGGTGGCGCCCCCAAGGGCGTCCCAGCCGAAACTCGGCGTGGCACCTAAGTTGCGGGTGCACTCGAAGTTGATGGTCACTGCCGATGCGGTGACGGCCGACGGGCTGAACGCCGCGTACGTACCGAAGGCCACATTGATCGCCCCGCTGCTGGCCGCGGCCACCCGGCATTGGGAGGACAGCGTCGCGCTCAAGGTCAGGTTCTTGGTCGCCGTGCTCTGGCCGAGCGCGGCCGTGGAGCCCATCAGGACGATGAGGGCCATGGCTACAGAGCGGGCGAGAGCGGGAAACGGGACCATGTCGGAGAGGGATTCGGCTGAATGGCCTAAGCAAAACACTTAAGGCTGAGCCGACTGTAACGAGCCTCGTAACGTTCTGCAACGACAAACTTCACGAAAATCAATGGTTTACGTGAGTCGACTCCATTGTCGCGCTCACATTTGGTGCATTTAGTTACAAAAACGACCAGAGCGTGTGGCTCGGCACCGACGATCGGCGCTGCGCGGCGGATGCGCGGTGGCGCGGGCCATCCGTCGCTCGGCGGGCGCCGCGCGTCGGATGCCCGGGCACTGCGCGGGGCGTTGCGAAAAAAAGCGGGGGCGCTGGCGCCGGGTGCCCAGCTAGCCGGCTAGCGGCGCAGGGCGCCGGGCCGGGTGGCCGTGAACGTCAGGGCCGGCGCCTGGGGCGCGGCAGTGCTGATGCAGAGGACCGGCGCCGTGCCGGCCTGCGGTGCGAAGGCTTCCAGCCGCAGGCTGACCGGGGCCTTGCGTCGGCCCTTGGTCGGGGGCGGCACCGCCGTGACCGTCACGGTGTCGGGCAGGTCGGCCGGCAGGTCCGCGCCCGGCGCGTCGTCGGTGGGGTGGGGGTGCGGTCGGTACAGCATCGCAGGCAGGTGCCCGCAATGTAACCAGAAGTCACGCGTGTGCAACGACTGCAGATTTCATGTGCGTCGAGTTCTCCACGCTCGCTGCGCGAAACTGTTGCGCGTGCGCCGCTGTGGCGCGTGGGCGGTCGTGCGCGTCGCGGCCGCTTGAAAAGCGCGGACCCGTCCCCAGCATTGGCTCGCGCAAGTCACCCTTCATTCCCATGTCCCAGACCAAGCAAACCCTTTCCTTCCAGGCCGAAGTCGCCCAGCTGCTGCACCTGGTCACCCACTCGCTGTACTCGAACAAGGAAATCTTCCTGCGCGAGTTGATCAGCAATGCCTCGGACGCCTGCGACAAGCTGCGCTTCGAAGCCCTGCACAACAACGCCCTGTACGAAGACGTGCCCACCCTCGAGGTGCGGGTGTCGTTCGACAAGGCCGCCCGCACGCTGACCATCGCCGACAACGGCATCGGCCTGTCTCAGCAGGAAGCCATCGACAACCTGGGCACCATCGCCAAGAGCGGCACCCGCGAGTTCATGAGCAAGCTGTCGGGCGACCAGAAGGCCGACGCCCAGCTCATCGGGCAGTTCGGCGTCGGCTTCTATTCCGGCTTCATCGTGGCCGACCGCATCGCGGTCGAGTCGCGCCGGGCCGGCCTGCCGGCCGACGAGGGCGTGCGCTGGACCAGCGGCGGCGCCGGCGACTTCGAGGTCGAGACCATCACCCGGCCCCAGCGCGGCACCAGCGTCACGCTGCACCTGCGCGAGGACGCCGAGGACTACCTGTCGACCTGGAAGCTCAAGTCGGTCATCGCCAAGTACTCCGACCACATTTCCCTGCCCATCCTGATGCGCAAGGAGGAGTGGAAGGAGGGCGAGGAAGTCGCAGGCGGCCCCGCCGGGGCCACGTCGGGCGGCTCGATGGTCCTCACCGACGAGTGGGAGACCGTCAACCAGGCCAGCGCGCTGTGGACGCGGGCCAAGAAGGACATCACGCCCGAGCAGTACCAGGACTTCTACAAGCAGATCTCCCACGACCACGAGCCGCCGCTGGCCTGGGCGCACAACCGCGTCGAGGGCGCGACCGAGTACACCCAGCTGCTCTACATCCCGGCCAAGGCGCCGATGGACCTGTGGAACCGCGACAAGGTCGCCGGCGTGAAGCTGTACGTCAAGCGCGTGTTCATCATGGACGACGCCGAGGCGCTGATGCCGGTGTACCTGCGCTTCGTCAAGGGCGTCATCGACTCGGCCGACCTGCCGCTGAACGTCAGCCGCGAGCTGCTGCAGGAAAGCCGCGACGTGCGCGCCATCCGCGAAGGCAGCACCAAGCGCGTGCTGTCCATGCTGGAGGATCTGGCCAAGCTGGAGAGCGACGAGGACGCCTCGGCCGAGGACAAGGCCAAGTACGCCGGCTTCTGGGCCGAGTTCGGTGCCGTGCTCAAGGAAGGGCTGGGCGAGGACTTCGGCAACCGCGACCGGCTGGCCAAGCTGCTGCGCTTCGCCTCCACCCAGTCCGACACGCCCAGCGTCGCGCTGGCCGACTACAAGGCGCGCATGAAGGACGGCCAGGACGCCATCTACTACATCACCGCCGACACCCTGGCCGCGGCCAGGAACAGCCCGCAGCTGGAGGTGTTCCGCAAGAAGGGCATCGAGGTGCTCCTCATGACCGACCGGGTCGACGAGTGGGCGCTGAACTACCTGCAGGAATTCGACGGCACGCCGCTGCAGTCGGTGGCCAAGGGCGCGGTCGACCTGGGCAAGCTGCAGGACGAGGCGGAGAAGAAGAAGGCCGAGGAAGCGGCCGAGTCGTTCAAGCCGGTGCTGGCCAGGCTGAAGGAGGCGCTCAAGGACAAGGCGGAGGACGTGCGCGTCACCAGCCGCCTGGTCGACTCGCCGGCCTGCCTGGTGGTGCAGGACAGCGGCATGAGCATGCAGCTGGCCCGCATGCTCAAGCAGGCCGGCCAGAAGGTGCCCGACGTCAAGCCGGTGCTGGAGGTGAACCCGGAGCACGCGCTGGTCAGGAAGCTGGACGGTTCGGTCCACTTCCATGACCTGGCGCAGATCCTGTTCGACCAGGCGCTGCTGGCCGAGGGCGGCCTGCCGGACGACCCGGCGGCCTACGTCAAGCGCGTGAACGCACTGCTGGCCTAGAGTGGATCGAACCCGGCCGCCCGCCGGGCCGGTTCGGTGTCGGCCGCCGCCAGCAGCTCGATGCAGGCGGCCGACGCCTGCGGGTCGACCGCCCGGGTGCAGACGGCCGCCGTGTAGACGGTGGCCAGCTCGAACGCCCGGGGCAGCCCGCCGACCCATTCGACGCCGGGCGTGTCCAGGATCTCGGTCATCTGGGTGCAGCCGATCGCGCCCGGTTCCCGGCCGGTGGCCAGCTCGCGCATGGCGGTCGCGCCGTTCGGGAACTCGCGCAGGCGGCCGGCCAGCTGCTGTTCCAGGCCCAGCGCACGCAACACCTTGAGCACGTGCTGGCCGGCGGTGGACTGCACCGTGTGCGGCACGTACAGCGCCGTGGCGCCGGCGAACACCGCCGCCAGGTCCGGGCCGGTGGTCACCGCCGGGTGGACGGCACCGGCCTGGACCGCCACGCCGGTGCGCACGCGCCCGAGCGGCCGCGCCGAGCCCGCCTGCACCAGGCCCTGGCGCTCGAGGTCGGTGATCAGGGCGTCGCTCAGGATGAGGAGGTCGCAGGCCGCGCCCGCCAGCAGCTGGTCGCGCATGGTGCCGACGGCGCCGAAGCTGCCCTCGATGGCCAGCCCGCGCGCGGCGAGCGGTTGCTGCAGCGCCCGCACCAGGCCGTGCGCGGCGCCGCCGCTGAGAACCTGCACAGTCGCCATCAGTCGGCCTTGATGTTGGCGGACTGGATGACCTTGGCCCACTTGGCGATGTCGTCCTGCATGTACTTGTCGAACGCCGCCGGGCTCATGACCATGGCCGTCGCGCCCTGCTGGCCCCAGGACGCCTGCACGTCCGGCTGGCTGGCGATCTTGCCGATGGCCTCGTTCAGCCGGTTGACGATGGCGGCGGGCGTTCCCTTGGGCGCCAGCACGCCCAGCCAGATGGTCGCCTCGTAGCCGGCGACGCCGGACTCGTCGACCGTCGGCACGTCCGGCAGCACGGCCGAGCGCTTCTTGCCGGTGGTGGCGATGGCCTTGACCTTGCCGGCCTTGATCTGCTCGGTCATGGTGGTCACGGCATCGAACATCAGCTGCACCTGGCCGCCCAGCAGGTCGGTGCGGGCGCCGGAGCTGCCCTTGTACGGCACGTGCACGATGGACGTGCCCGACATGCTCTTGAACAGCTCGCCGGCCATGTGATACGGCGTGCCGTTGCCCGAGGAGGCGTAGTTGAGCTTGCCCGGCTGCTCCTTGGCCAGCTTCACCAGTTGCTGGACGTTGGAGGCCGGCACGGAGGGGTGGGCCGCCAGCACCAGGTCCGAGTAGTTGATCGGTGCCACGCCGACGAAGTCGCGCGTCAGGTTGTACGGCTTGTTGGGCAGCAGCGTCTCGTTGACGGTGTGCGTGTTCGACATCAGCAGCAGCGTGTAGCCGTCCGGCGCCGACTTGGCGACCGCGTCGGTGCCGATCACCGCGCCGGCGCCGGGCCGGTTGTCGACCACGATGGGCTGGCCGAGCTGGTCGCCCAGGCGCTGCGCGATGAAGCGTCCGTAGACGTCGGCCGGGCCGCCAGTGGCGTAGGGCACCACCAGCTTGATGGGCCGCGCCGGCCAGTTCTGGGCCAGCGCGGGGGCGGCGGCCAGCACCGACGTCGCAAAGACGGCGGCCACGAATCGTTGCAGCACCGGGACCATTGCACGCTCCTTGGTTGTCACTCCACCTTGCCGATCTTGCGCACCACCTCGCCCATGCGGCGCACGTCGGCCTGCACGTACTTCTCGAAGTCGGGCGTGTCCTGGAACATCACCGGGCTGCCGGCATGGCCGATGACGTCGCGCACCTTCGGGTCGTTGCCGGCGGCCTTGGCCGCCGCCCGCAGGCGCTGGGCGACCGGCTCGGGCACGCCGGCCGGGATGAACAGGCCGGACCACTGGGCGTACTCGGCGTTGTAGCCGGCGTCCTTCAGCGAGGGCACATCGGGCAGCGACTCCAGCCGGCCGTTGCCCCAGTGTCCCAGCACGCGCAGCTTGCCGGCCTTGACATGCTGGACCACCGTGGCGGGGCCCGACGACACCGCGTCGATCTGCCCACCGAGCAGGGCCACGACCGCCGGGGCGGCGCCGGTGAACGGCACGTGGGTCATCTTGACGCCGGCGGTCTGGGCCAGGATTTCCATTGGCACGTGCATGGTGCCGTAGTTGCCCGAGGAGCCGTAGTTGATGGCGCCGGGGCGCTTCCTGGCGTCCTCGACGAAGTCCTTCACCGTCTTCCAGGGCGCGTCGGCGCGCACGGCCAGCACGGTGGGGTCGGCGGTGAAGCGCGCGAGCGGGCGCAGCGACTGGTAGCTGTACATCTGCGGCCGGCCGATGATGGCATCGGCCTCGGGCAGCACGCTGTACGAGGACAGCGCCATCACGATGGTGTAGCCGTCCGGCTGCGCCTTGGCGACCTGGCCCATGCCGATGCCGCCGCCGGCACCGCCCTTGTTCTCGATGATGACCGGCTGGCCCAGGTCGCGCGACATCGCCTCGGCGACAGGACGGCCGACGATGTCGGCCAGGCCGCCGGCCGGGAACGGCACCACCATGGTGATCGGCTTGCTGGGGAAGGGGGATTGCGCGGCGGCAATGCCGGCAGCCGCCATCAGCGTGGCGGCCAGGACGGTACGTCTCTGCATGTGCTTGTGTTCTCCTTGTTGAGCGTTAGCATGCTACAGTGCCCGCCCCCTCCCGGAGAGAGTTTTCCCGATGAAGATTGCTGCCTACCTCGACCAGGGCCGACCCGCTGTTGGCATCGTCTCGTCCGACCTGCTGACCGTGCTGCCGCTGCAGGTGTCGGCAGCCGAAGCACAGCTCGGCGCGCTTCCCATCGTCGAGCGACTCGCCGCCGGCCAGCCGCTGCCCGCCACCGGCGCTCCCGTGGCGCTCGATGCGGTCAAGCTCGTCGCGCCGATCCCGCGCCCGCGCCGCAACATCTTCTGCGTCGGCAAGAACTATCACGCGCACGCCAAGGAGTTCGCCGGCAGCGGCTTCGACAGCAGCGCCAAGTCGGGCGGCGACATCCCGAGCGCGCCCATCCTGTTCAGCAAGGTGCCCGAGTCGGTGATCGGTCCCGACGAGCCCATCCTCATCCCGGCCGAGGTGTCCACCGCGATCGACTACGAGGCCGAGCTCACGGTCGTGATCGGCAAGGGCGGCAAGGGCATCCGCAAGGAAGACGCGCTCAAGCACGTCTGGGGCTACACCATCGTCAACGACGTCACGGCGCGCGACTGGCAGGGCCGCCACTCGCAGTGGCTGCTGGGCAAGTCGTTCGACACCTTCTGCCCCATGGGGCCGTGGCTGGTGAGCGCGGACGAGTGCGACGGCACCGACACCCGGGTCAAGCTGTGGGTCAACGACGAGGTGCGCCAGGATGCCTCGACCAAGGACTTCATCTTCGACATCCCGACCTTGATCGAGTGCGTGTCGGCCGGCATCACGCTCTACCCCGGCGACCTCATCGCCACCGGCACGCCGGCCGGCGTGGGCATCGGCTTCAAGCCGCCCAAGTACCTGAAGTCGGGCGACGTGGTGCGCATCACCATCGACGGCATCGGCGAACTGCGCAACCCGCTGCGCTGAAGCATCCCTTCACACCCGGGCGTAGCGCTGCCCCCCAGAATGGGCTGATGGCAACCAGCGTCTTCTCTCCCCTTGCCCGGCTGGCCGCCGCCGCACTGGTGGCCACATTGGCCGGCTGTGCCAACACGGGTGTGGGCGCCGGCGTCAGCATCCCGGTCGGCCCGGTCTCGATCGGGATCGGTGGCGGAACCGGCGGGCTGTCGGTCGGCGTCGGCACGGGCGTCGGCCCGGTCGGAGTCGGCGTGGGCGTCAACCAGAGCGGCCAGGTCTATGGCGCCACCGGCGTCGGCGCCAGCGTGCCGATCGGCAACAGTCCCGCGCGCGCCGGTGTCGGCGTGGGCACCGGCGCGGTGCTGTACGACCCGAACGCGCCCAAGCACCTGGGTCCGGCCGCGGCGCCACAGACACCCTGAACGCGGCACGGCCGCAGACGCCCGATCGATCGCGTCAGGCGACCAGGGGCGGCTCGGCCATGGCCTCGATCTGGTCCTCCAGCACCTGCACCTGGCCCTTCCAGTAGTCGCTGCTGCCGAACCAGGGAAACGCCGCCGGGAACGCCGGATCGTCCCAGCGCCGGGCCAGCCACGCGCTGTAGTGGATCAGGCGCAAGGTGCGCAGCGGCTCGATCAGCGCCAGCTCGGCACGGTCGAAGTCGCGCACCTGTTCGTAGCCGTCCAGCAGTGCGCCGAGCTGGTGCTGGCGCTGCGCCCGCTCGCCCGACAGCAGCATCCACAGGTCCTGCACGGCGGGGCCGCTGCGGGCGTCGTCGAGGTCGACGAAGTGCGGCCCCTGGTCGGGTGTCCACAGGATGTTGCCGGGATGGCAGTCGCCGTGCAGGCGCAGCACGCGCAGCGCTGGATCCGCGGCGCCCAACGCCTGCTCGACGGCGGCCAGCGCGGCGTCGCAGGCGGTGCGCCACGCGGCCTCGACATCGAGCGGCACCTGGTGGTGCCCCAGCAGCCAGTCGCGCGCGTCGGTGCCGAACTCCTGCAGGCCCAGGCGCGGCCGCTCACGGAAGGGCCGCGCGGCCCCGACGGTGTGGATGCGGGCCAGGAAGCGCCCGATCCATTCCAGCACCTCCTCGTCGTCGAGTTCGGGCCGGCGGCCGCCGCGGCGCGGGCTGACGCTGAAGGCGAAGCCGCCGTGGTGGTGCAGCATCGCGCCTTCGATGCGCAGCGGCGCCACCGCGGGCACCTCGGCGGCCTCCAGTTCGGCCGCGAACGCGTGTTCCTCGTCGATGGCGGCATCGCTCCAGCGGCCCGGCCGGTAGAACTTCACCACCACCTGGTCGTGGCCGTCGACCGGCCCGTCGAGCCAGACCTGGTAGACGCGGTTCTCGTAGCTGCTCAGGCCGAGCAGGCGGCCGTCGCCCTGCAGGTCAAGCGTGGCTAGCGCGTCGAGGACGACGTCGGGCGTGAGGGTGTCGTAGGGATGGGAGCCGGGCATGGCGCATTGTCGGCGCGCCGGCGCGGTCAGCGCAGGTCGACCAGCAGGCCGGTGCGGGGCTCGATCGCGCCGTCGCGCAGGCGCTCGAACGCGCCCTGGGCCGCCGCCGCCCCACGCACGGTCTGCGGCATCAGCCAGGGCGGCGTGGCCGTCGACAGGGTGGCCAGGAAGGCCTGCCAGGACGCCAGCAGCCGCTCCTGCAGCACGGCGCCGCCCCAGTCGGCCTGGCGCTTCTTTGCCTGGGCCGGGGCGAAGAACAGCACCGGCCGCGGTCCGGCCAGCCCGCCGGCGCCGCCCAGCTCGGTCACATGGGTGTCACCGACCGAACAGCTGTAGCGCAGGGCGTCGCCGAAGTGTTCGTGCACCGCCCGGCGCAGCGCGGCGTTGCCGGCGAAGTCGACGTACACGCAGGGCTCGCCGGCCGGCAGTTCGGCCAGCGCGGTGTAGGGCAGCACGCGCCCGTAGCACCCCAGCGAGGTGCAGAACGCGACATGCGCGGGCGAGGTGAGGCCCACCACCTCGATGCCGGTCCGCTGCGCCAGCAGGTGGGCGGTGCCGTAGGCGGTCTTGCTCGACGCGCTGGACAGCAGCACGCGCTGCGCGCCGAACCAGCCGTTGTCGGCCAGGAAGTCGTCGATCAGCCAGGAGGTGGTGTAGAGCGGACGCAGCAGCGCCTGCAACTCCTCGCTCGCGGGCGTGTAGAAGGGATCGGCGGTGCAGCGCAGGTACTGGTTGTAGACGGCGTGCAGGGCGGCGCGGTGCGGGGCGGCGTCGCGCCAGCCCTGCGGCGCCAGCCGGTCCGGCTGCAGCACCGCGCTGCCGGCCAGGGGCCAGTAGCCGTACAGCCGCTCGCCGACCGCCACGCCGGGGTGCAGGGACTGCACGACCGTGCCGAAGCCCCACGTCGGCACGATGCCCCAGCCGTCCTCCCCGGCGGGAAAGAAGCGCCAGTAGTCCATCGCCGCGCCGAAGGCCGCGTAGGTGATGTTGTTGGCGGTGAGCGCGAGCCGGTCCAGGCCCACCCGCACCTGCCCGGCCGCCAGCGGCGGATCGTCGCCGGCGCGCAGGCGGGTGCTGCGCAGGTCGTCCTGGCGCACGAGCAGGGTGGTGGTCATCGGGCGACGCTAAACGAAACGGCCCGCCCGTTCAACACGGGCGGGCCGCTGGCGCGACGATGGGGACGCTCAGACCAGCTTGAGCTGGACGTCGATGTTGCCGCGCGTCGCGTTGGAATAGGGGCAGACCTGGTGGGCGTCGTCGATCAGCTTCTGCGCGGCGGCGCGGTCCATGCCGGGCAGCGCGATGTTCATCCGCACGGCGATGCCGTAGACCTGGCCGACCGGGCCGAGGTCGACTTCGGAGTCGACCGCCAGGTCGGCGGGCAGCTGGATCTTCTGCTTGCCGGCCACCGCCTTCATGGCGCCGATGAAGCAGGCCGAATAGCCGCTCGCGAACAGCTGCTCGGGGTTGGTGCCGGTGGCGGCCGTGCCGGGCGAGCTGAGCTTGACCTCGAGTCGGCCGTCGTCGCTGCGCGACTCGCCGTCGCGGCCGCCGGTGGTGTGGGCGCGGGCGGTGTACAGGACTTTGTCGAGCTTGTTCATGGATTGCCTTTCTTGGGGTGGACAGGAACGGGAACGTTAACGGAATGGGACGGATCAGCGGCCCAGGCGCTCGCGCAGCGCCTGCAGCTCGCGCGTGAGCTGCACGACCTCGGCCACGCTGCAGCCCGAGGCTTCCAGCACGCAGCCGGGGATCTTTCCGGCGCGGGCCCGCAGGCGCCGGCCGGCGGCAGTGAGCGACACCTGCACGCGCCGTTCGTCGTCGACCGCGCGCAGGCGCACGACCAGGCCCGCCGCTTCCAGCCGCTTGAGCAGCGGGGTGAGGGTGCCCGAATCGAGCCGCAGCCGCTCACCCAGCTGGGAGACGGACAGGCCGTCGTCCTGCCACAGGGCCAGCAGCGCGAGGTACTGCGGGTAGGTGACGCCCAGCTCGTCGAGCAGTGGCTTGTAGAGCTTGGTCATCGCCAGCGACGCCGAGTACAGGGCGAAGCACAGCTGGTTGTCCAGGTGCAGCGCCTGTTCCGCGGGAATCGCCTTCTTGTGCATGGCCAGGATTGTAGTACCCAATTAAATTGCGAGCAATTGAATTGGCTTGGCGCCCGCAGCCCGGCCGTGGAGGCGCGCCCGTGACGCAGTGCACGGAATCGCCGGTGGCGGCACGACTTAAGGTTTGTTTAGGAATCACTTAAGCAAATCTTCAGAACGGTGCCTGGCGGCGGTTTCCACAATCCGCTTCGCGATCGCCGGAGCGCTTCGATTTCCGGCTCCCGAACCCCGCAAGGAACCCCATGAACATCGACCTCCAGGAACTCCAGCAACTCGCAGCCGTGCAGCCGCGCCTCGACCTCTACGGCGGGATCCACAAGGCCCTGCGCGCCTTCATGGCCGACACGCTGCTCGCGCTCGGCCGCGTCGACGTCGAGGACGCGCCGGCCCTGGCCGCGGCCACCCGGCAGGTCGTCGACCTGATGGACCTGTGCGTGTCCCACCTGCGGCACGAGAACGAGTTCCTGCACACCGCCATCGAGGCGCGCGCCCCCGGCGCCAGCAGCGCGATCGCCCACGACCACGGGGACCACGAGCGGCACACGGCGCAGCTGCGCGCCGCCGCGCTCGCCCTGCGGGAGGCCTCGGACGCGCTGCGTCCCGCGCTGTGCCAGGCCCTGTACCGCGAGCTGGCCGTCTTCGTGGCGGACAACCTGCGCCACATGCACGTCGAGGAGACCGCCCACAACGCCGTGCTCTGGGCCCGCTACACCGACGCCGAGCTGGCGCAGATCCACGACGCGCTGCTGGCGACCATCCCGCCGGCCGAGATGGCGGTGGTGGCGCGCTGGATGCTGCCCTACCTGAACCCGGCCGAGCGACTGGGCATGTTGCGCGAGGCCGGCAGCAAGATGCCGCAACCGGCCTTCCACGCCATGCTGGAGGGGGTGCGGCCCCACCTGGCCACGAAGGACTGGGCACAGCTGGCGCGCGGCCTGGGCTTGCCGCCGGTGCCCGGGCTGGCGGGGGTCTAGGCTTCCGCCAGGGCCAGCGGCCGGGCCACCGCCAGCCGGAAGCGGCCGCGGCCGGTCTTCTCGATGCGCAGGTGCGGCCCGTGCTCCTGCAGCCGCCGCTGCAGCAACAGCAGGCGTGCCTCGAGGTTGTCGGTGACGTCGGGCAGGCCCAGGGACGGATCGAGCCGCAGCTCGCGGTTGCTGAACTCGGTGCGCCCCTGCTGCACGTGGTCGCTGGCGAGCTTCCAGAGGATGGCGCCGGCGACCCCCTTGATCAGGTACTGGTCGTCGAGGAACACGCTGTCGTTCGCCCTGAAGCGGCGCATCTGCAGCGTCGCGCCGCGCGAGCCGGCGGGCGCGACAGCTGTGCCGGGCTCGGGCTCCGCCTCGGCGCAGGATTGCAGCAGGTCGATGGTGGCGCCCAGGTGGCCGGCGATGGCGACCAGGGCATCCTCGTCCTCGTAGCCGAACTGCAGGTCCTGCGGGCTTTCCACGAACACCACGCCCAGCAGCCGCCCGGCGGACAGGATGGGCACGGCCATCTGGCTGTGCGGCTGGGCCAGCCCGGGGTAGGGAATGTCGGTCACCGGCTCGAGGTCGGGCTGGTCACGTTCGAAGCTGCTGCGCATGGCCTGGCTGTAGAGCGCCGCGTTCGTCATGTGCATGATGCGCACCGGCGTGCGCTCGCGCGCCGCGACGCCGATGACGCCCTGGCCGACGCGGATCTCGGAGCCGACGCCCGAGGTCGGGTAGCCGCTGCTGGCCACGGTGTACAGCCGCTGGCCGGGTTCGTCGTGCATCAGGATGAGGGCATGGCGCATCCCGAGCGCGTCGTTCAGCGTCGCCAGCACGGCGTTCAGCGCGTCGCCCAGCGTGGTGCTGCGCGCCAGCCGCTCGCTGGCCAGCCGTAGCGCCGCCAGCTGACCGGCCCGCGCCGGCGGCGGCGGCAGCGGCTCGCCGGGCACGTTCTCGATCGCCTCGACCTCGTAGACGTCCGAGCCGAGCAGGCGGAACACCTTCTCCATGCCGGTGTGCGAGGCGATGCCGGCCAGCTGGGCCGCCATGCGCTCGAACAGCGGTCCGGCCGACTCGGTGCGCAGGTAGCGGATGTGCAGCCGGAAGTAGCCCGCGGTGCGCGGGTCGATCAGCAGCACCGTGGCGCGCGGGTTGGCCAGGATGTTCTGGCGCGTCTTGTTGAAGAACTGGAACGACAGCGCGACATGGCGGTCGTCGACGTGGAAGACCTGCGAGATGTAGGCCACGTTGGGCACGCCGCCGGCGTCGCAGGTGGCCAGGACGGCCGGGATCACGCCTTCCAGGCAGGCCCGGATGTCGGCCAGCGCCGGCCCGCTCACGCGCTGCCCCCGATGGTGCGGCCGGCCAGCGGACCGGGGGTCTGCTCGAACGCCTGCTCGGCCTGGAAGGACACCGCCACCAGGTCCTCGAGCCGGTACGCCAGCATCGCCCGGGCGATCGCCGGCGGATGGCCCACGCGGCCGATCTCGTGCTCCATCGAGGCCAGATAGCGCGCCAGCAGCGGGCGGTCGGCCTCGGTCGCATCGCGCAGGCTGGCGCGGCGCGCCTTGAGCTGCACGGTGCAGTGCGTCGCCGGCTCGGAGAACACCACCGCGAGGTGGCCGGTGCTGGCGATGTCCTGCACCAGCTGGCGCGACTGGCTGCGCGCCAGGTACACGGTGACGGTGGCCCCGTCGGGGCTGACGGCGCTGCCGACCGCGCGCATCAGGCTCGGGCGCAGGGCGGCATCGCGCGAGGCGACGTTGGCGGACACCCCGCGGGCGATCATGGCCAGCAGGTTGCCCGGGAGCGTGACGCCGGCCATGGACTCAGGCGCTGAAGCGGCGCCGCGTGAGCGCCAGCGCGATCCAGAAGCCGGCCACCGTGTACGCCAGCAGCACCAGGACGCTACGCCAGGGGTGTGCCGGCCACTGGTCGAGGAACAGCGGCCGCACCAGTTCCACCGCGCTGGTGAGCGGCAGCCAGTCGCTGGCCACGCGGATCGGCGCCGGCAGCTGGTCGCGCGGGAAGAACACCCCCGAGAGGAACATCATCGGCGTCAGGAACAGCGTGAAGTAGTAGGTGAAGAAATCGTAGCCCTTGGCGAGCGCGTTGAAAATCAGCGCGATGGCCGAGAAGGTGATCCCGGCCCCGAGCAGGATCGGCCAGGCGAGCAGCACCTTGGGCGACTGCGTGATGCCCAGCACCGCCATAACGACCAGGATGGCCGAGACGGTGAAGATGGACTTGAAGGCCGCCCACAGCAGTTCGGCCAGCACCACGTTGTCCAGCGTCACCGGCGCGTTCATGATGCCGTCCCAGGTCTTCTGCACGTGCATGCGCGAGAACGCCGAATACAGGGCCTCGAACGAGGCCGCGTTCATCGCGCTCATGCAGATCGAGCCGCTGGCCAGGAACAGGATGTAGGGCACGGCCTGGCCGTCCACCTGCACCTGGCCGACCAGCGCGCCCATGCCGTAGCCGAACGCCACCAGCCACATCAGCGGCTCGGCGATGTTGCCCAGCAGGCTGGGCACGGCCAGCTTGCGCCACACCAGCAGGTTGCGCAGGAACACCGGCCACCAGCGCGGCGACAGGTCGGGCGGGGTCCAGAAGGCGGGGCGCATCAGCCGTCCTCCCGGATCTGGCGGCCGGTCAGCTTGAGGAACAGGTCCTCCAGGTTGGCCGGCCGGTGCAGGGTGCGCAGGCCCGGGTGCCGGCCCAGCAGGTCCAGCAGCGGCGCCGCGTCCTGGGTGTAGAAGAACACCGTCTCGCCGCTGACTTCGACCCGGGCGGCGTGCGACTTGGCGGGCGAGTCGGCCAACGCCAGCGCGCCGTTGCCGTAGGCCTCGACCACGTCGGGCTCGAGGTGGCGGGCGATCAGATCGCGCGGCGTGCCTTCGGCGATCTTGCGCCCGTGGTCCAGCACCAGCAGGCGCGAGCACAGGCGCTCGGCCTCATCCATGAAGTGCGTCGTGAGCAGGATCGACTTGCCCTGCTGCAGCAGCAACTGCAGCCGTTCCCACATCAGGTGGCGCGCCTGCGGATCGAGGCCGGTGGTGGGTTCGTCCAGCAGCAGCAGGCGCGGGTCGTTCACCAGCGCGCGCGCCAGCGACAGCCGGCGCCGCATGCCGCCGGACAGCTGCGCCGGGCGGGCGTCGGCCTTGTGGGCGAGGGAGGCGAACTCCAGCAGCTCGGGGATGCGGGCGCGCACCTGGGCGTCCTTCATGCCGAAGTAGCGGCCGTACACCAGCAGGTTCTCGGCGCAGCTGAAGTCGGGGTCGAGCGAGTCGAACTGGCTCACCACCCCGAGCTGCGCCTTGATGGCCAGCGCGTCGCGCGGCATCTCCAGCCCCAGGGCGCGGATGCTGCCCTCGTCGGGCACCGTGAGGCCCAGGCACATGCGGATGGTGGTGGTCTTGCCGGCGCCGTTGGGGCCGATCACGCCCAGGCACTCGCCGGGCGCGATGGTGAACGACAGGTCGTCGACCACCGTGGTGGTGCCGTAGCGCTTGCGCAGCTGGCGGGCGTCGAACAGCGGCTCGGTCATGGGCCGACGATTGTGGCCTACCCCCGCCCGGCGGGGGGCGCGCTTAGAATTTTCGCTCCCACCTGGAGCCCACCGCTTGTTCCCACCCCTCCCCATCCAGCAGCAGTACCTGCTGCCGAAGAAGCTGCTCACGGTCCTCGCGGGCAAGCTGGCCGGGATGGAGGGAGGCGCGATCACCCAGGCGCTCATCCGCCGCTTCGTGGCCAAGTACAAGGTCGACATGGCCGAGGCCGCCGATCCGCGGCTGGAGAGCTACGCCAGCTTCAACGACTTCTTCACCCGCGCGCTCAAGCCCGGCGCGCGGCCGCTCGCCGCCGCCGACCTGGTGTGTCCGGTCGATGCCGCCATCAGCCAGTACGGCCCGATCGAGCACGACCAGATCTTCCAGGCCAAGGGGCACAGCTACTCGACGACCGCCTTGCTGGGGGGCGATGCCGCCCTGGCCGCCCGGTTCGACCACGGGCATTTCGCCACCCTCTACCTGGCGCCCAAGGACTACCACCGCATCCACATGCCGTGTGACGCCCGGCTGGTGCGCATGGTCTACGTGCCGGGCGACCTGTTCTCGGTCAACCCGCTGACGGCGCGCCACGTGCCGGGGCTGTTCGCGCGCAACGAGCGGGTGGTGTGCGTGTTCGACACCGCCTTCGGGCCGTTCGTCAATGTGCTGGTGGGCGCCACCATCGTCGGCAGCGTGGCGACCGTGTGGCATGGGGTGGTGAACCCGCCGCGCACCCGCGACGTGCGCGCCTGGGACTACGGCAGCGGCGGCCCGGCGCTGCGCAAGGGCGACGAGATGGGCCGCTTCCTGCTCGGGTCCACCATCGTGATGCTGTTCCCCAAGGACGTCGTCACCTTCGTGCCCGACTGGGCCCCCTCGCGTCCGGTGCGGCTGGGCGAGGCGATGGGGGCGGTGGCCAGACGCTGAGCCCTCACTGGAAGGCCACTTCGTCGAAGCTACGCAGCTTGCGGCTGTGCAGACGGGGGCTGCCGCCGGCACGCAGGATCTCGATGGCGCGCATGCCGATGCGCAGGTGCTGGTCGACCCGCTCGCGGTAGAACTGGTTGGCCATGCCCGGCAGCTTGATCTCGCCGTGCAGCGGCTTGTCGCTCACGCACAGCAGGGTGCCGTAGGGCACGCGGAAGCGGAAGCCGTTGGCGGCGATGGTGGCGCTCTCCATGTCCAGCGCCACCGCCCGGCTCTGGCTGAAACGGCGCTGCGGCTCGTTGCCCGGCAGCAGCTCCCAGTTGCGGTTGTCCGTGCTGGCCACGGTGCCGGTGCGCATGATGCGCTTGAGGTCGGCGCCGGAGGTGCGGGTGACGTCGCCGACCGCGTTCTCCAGCGCGAGCTGGATCTCGGCCAGCGCCGGGATGGGCACCCAGATCGGCAGTTCCTCGTCCAGCACGTGGTCCTCGCGCACGTAGGCATGGGCCAGCACGTAGTCGCCCAGTTGCTGGCTGCTGCGCAGGCCCGCGCAGTGGCCCAGCATCAGCCAGGCGTGCGGCCGCAGCACGGCAATGTGGTCGGTGATGGTCTTGGCGTTGGCCGGGCCGACGCCGATGTTGACCATGGTGATGCCGCCATGGTCGGGACGCATCAGGTGGTAGGCCGGCATCTGCGGCAGCCGCGCCGGGGCGCTGCCGTCGTTGCCCGCCGGCGGCGTGCCCGGTGCCCCGCCGTGCAGCCCGGCGCGCCGCGTGACCACGTTGCCGGGCTCGACGAAGGCGGTGTAGTCGCTGTCGGCGCGCGCCATCTCCTCGTGCCCGAGCCGCACGAACTCATCGATGTAGAACTGGTAGTTGGTGAACAGCACGAAATTCTGGAACCAGTCGGGTGCGGTGCCCGAGTAGTGGCGCAGGCGGTGCAGCGAGTAGTCGACGCGGGCCGCCGTGAACAGCGACAGCGGCTGCGGCTCGCCTGCCCGCGGCTGCCAGGTGCCGTTGGCGATGCCGTCGTCCATCGCGCCCAGGTCGGGCAGATCGAACAGGTCGCGCAGCAGGGCGCGCCGCGCCGGGCTGAGCGTGCCCTCGATGTGGTCGTTCTCGGCGAACGAGAAGTGCACCGGAATCGGCTGGGTGCTGGTGCCGACCTCGAGCTCGACGCCGTGGTGCTGGCGCAGCAGCCGGAACTGCTCCAGGTAGTAGTTGCCGTAGAGGTCGGGGCGGGTGAGCGTGGTCTCGAAGCGGCCGGCCCCGGCCACGAAACCGTACGACAGCCCCAGGTTCTCCAGGACGTCCTGCGGGACCGCTGTTTCGGTGTGGATGCGTACGAATGGGTAACAGGCGCGCACATGGCCCGGCAGCGTTTCGCCGGCCACGAAGCGCTGCATGGCGTCGCGCAGGTGCTGGATCTGCTGCCCGTAGATCATCCGGACCTGCGCCAGGGCGCTCTCCGGTTCGAGGTGGCGCGAGGGGGCGATGAAGGGCGGCAGGAAGGACATGGGACCCATTTTGCAGCGCGTGGGTGACGGCCGTACACGGCGGAGGCATCGGCCTTCAGGCGGTACGGAAGCGTCCTACAAGGTGTAACGAACTCACCTGACGTTACAAAGTTGGCCCAACGGCGACAGTCCCACCCATCGAGAACTTCAAATCCTGACCTGGAGAAACCATGACGACAGCAGCTTTGGCCAATCCGTTTGCCCTCATGATGGATCCGGCGTCCGTGCGCGAATCCATCGACAAGTCCGAACAGCTTTCCAAGCTGAGCCAGCGCCAGTGCCATCCCCTGGACCGTGCGGTCATCCGCAGCGCCAGCGCCGAACTGGCGGCCTACGACTCGAAGATCGACCGCACCACCATCTATCTGCCGCCCGAGGAAGAGGGCAAGGCCTCGCCGCTCACCCGGGCCTACGGACGGTCGTACAACTGACGCCGTCGCTCCCCGCCCCCGGCCGGCTGCCCGCGCAGCCGGCTTTTTTTTGCCCGCACGGTGCTAGCGGGCCGCCTCGCGCAGCGTGACGAACTCTTCGGCAACGGTCGGGTGGATGCCGATGGTGGCGTCGAACACCGCCTTGGTGGCACCGGCGCGCATCGCCACGGCGAAGCCCTGCACGACTTCGCCGGCGTCGGGGCCGACCATGTGCAGGCCCACGACGCGGTCGCTGGCGGCGTCGACCACCAGCTTGACCAGGCAGCGCTCGCGGCTGTCGGTCAGGGTGTGGCGCAGGGCCTTGAAGTCGCTGCGGAAGACCCGGATGTTGCCGTAGCGTTCGCGGGCCTGCTGCTCGCCCAGGCCCACGGTGCCGATCGCCGGCTGGGTGAACACCGCCGTCGGGATGAGGTCGTAGTCCATCTGCCGCCGGCCGTCGCCGAACAGGCGGTCGACCACCGCCATGGCCTCGGCCAGCGCCACCGGCGTCAGTTGCACCCGTGCCGTCACGTCGCCCACGGCATGGATCGACGGCACCGAGGTGCGGTGGTGGACATCGACCTCGATCGCGCCGTCGCGCCCCTGCCGCACGCCGGCTGCCTCCAGTCCCAAGCCGCTCACGTTGGGCACGCGGCCGGTGGCGAACAGGACCGTGTCCGCCTCGAGCCGGCTGCCGTCCTGCAGTTGCAGCCGAATGCCGCCGGCGGTCCGCTGCAGCGACGCGACGTCGGTGTGCAAGCGCAGGTCGATCCCGTTGGCAGCCAGCTGGCCGGCGACGAAGGCGCGCACCTCGTCGTCGAAGCCGCGCAGGATCTGCTCGCCGCGGTACAGCTGGTGCACCTGGGCGCCCAGGCCGCGGAAGATCGAAGCGAATTCGCAGGCGATGTAGCCGCCGCCGACCACGGCGAGGCGGCGCGGGAACGGCTCCAGGTCGAACATGGCGTCGGAGCTGACGCCCAGTTCCGCCTGGGTGACCGCGGGTACCGTGGGCGTGCCGCCGGTGGCGATGAGGATGTGGCGCGCGCTGAACACCTCGCTGCCGTGGGTGGTCTGCAACCGGACGGTGTGGCCGTCGACCAGGCTCGCCCAGCCGCGCAGGATGCGCACGCCGGCATCGGCCAGCAGCTTCTCGTAGATGCGGTTCAGGCGGGCGATCTCGGCCGCCCGATTGGCGCGCAGCCGGTGCCAGTCGAAATGCGATGGCCCGACCTGCCAGCCGTAGCCGGCGGCATCGCGCAGGTCGTGGGCGTAGTGGGCCGCATAGCTGTAGAGCTTCTTGGGGATGCAGCCGACGTTCACGCAGGTGCCGCCCAGGGCCGCGGCCTCGGCCAGCGCGACCCGCGCCCCGCGCTGGGCCGCCATGCGCGCGGCGCGCACGCCGCCGCTGCCGCCGCCGATGACGAACAGGTCGAACGCGTGCGGGTGTGACATGGCGGACATCCTTTCGGGGCGGTGGTCGTGGAGCGTCGGGGGCAGGTGCGGATCGGGTCGACGGAGGCGCGTGCGCGCCGGCGCGATGCATGCGGACCCGCCACGTGGATCGGCGTGGCAGCAGCTGGCAGGCGCCGGGACGATTGTGAAGTGCTTCGGCGTGACCCCGGGCCGTGACCGGGAACGGACCTCGTGGTACGCGCACGCCGTCGTGCTGCGGCAGTCCCGCCGCTATCATCGGCGGATGACTTCGGCACCCCTCGGGCAGCGGTCGCTCGACGTGGCGAGCCTCGCCTTGTTGCGCTGGGCGATCCACGCCAGGCAGACGGTGCTGTTCGGTGCCTCGCTGGTGGTGCTGGCCCTGTCGCCCTCCAATTACCGCAGCCTCGCGATGCGCCATGCGCTGGCGCGCCACGCCTGGTTGGACACCGCGCCCATCCTGGCCGGTTTCACCCTGCTCAGTGCCCTGCTCACCGTGGTGCTGACGCGCATCGTGGTGGTCACCGCGCGCAGCTACGGCCTGTCGCAGTACGCGCTCGAGATGGTGGTGCGGGTGCTGGTGCTGGAGCTGATTCCGCTGACCGCCGCCCTGTTCGTCGCGCTGCGCTGCACCATCCCGAACGGCGCCGCGCTGGCCGAGTTGCGCCGCAGCGGCCGCTTCGAGGAGCTGCGCCGCCAGGGCCGGGACCCGCTGGTGCACGAGGTCCTGCCGCGGATGCTCGCCGGCGCCTTCTCCACCGTCACGCTGGCGGCGCTGAGCTGCGTGGTCGCCACCGTGCTCGCCTACTTCGCGGTCTACGGCGCCACGGTGGCCGGACTGCCGGCCTACACCCGGATGTTCGGCCACGTCTTCAACCCCTCGGTGGCGCTGATCTTCACCGCCAAGACGATCTTCTTCAGCCTGGCCGTCTCCATCATCCCGGTGTCGGCGGGCGCCCGCACCACCGCCGCGCCGGGCTCGCGCGAGGGCGCGGCCCTGCAGGGGCTGGTGCGGATGTTCGCGGTGCTGCTGCTGCTGGAGGCGGCCTCGCTCATGGGCAACTACTACTGACGATGGCCGACCACCCCCTGCGCGACTCGGAGCCGGCCGCCGCCGATGCGGTGCCGCACCTGGCGGCCAAGGCCCGGCTGCTGCTGCTGTTCACGGTGCTGCTGGTCGCCGCTTCGGTCGGCTACCTGCTCTATGCACGTGGCGTGTTCGAGTCCACCCAGACCCTGGTGCTGACCACGGACGATTCCGAGGGCGTCGCGATCGGGATGGACATGACCTTCTCGGGCTTCCCGATCGGCCGCGTGCGGCGGGTCGAACTGGCCGAGGCCGGCAACGTCCGCATCATCCTGGACGTGGCGAGCAAGGACGCCCACTGGCTGCGCACCAGCAGTGTCTTCACGCTGGTGCGCGGGCTGGTCGGCGGCACCACGATCAAGGCGTTCACCGGCGTGCTGTCCGATCCGCAGCTGGCCGACGGGGCCGAGCGGCCGGTGTTGCGCGGCGATGCCACGGCCGAACTGCCGCGCGTCATCGCCTCCGCGCGCGAGGTGCTGGAGAACCTGACGGCGATCACGGCACAGGATGCGGCGCTGCGCAACAGCATGGCCAACGTGCAGGCCGTGACCGACAAGCTCAAGGGCCCGCAGGGTGCGCTGGGCGTGCTGTTCGGCAACGAGGCGGATGCGCGCAAGCTGGTGGCGACGCTGGAGCGCACCAATGCGCTGCTGGCGCGGGTCGACACCCTGGCCGCCAAGACCGACACCCAGGTGTTCGGCCCCGATGGCGTGGTGCGCGAGGTGCGGGCGACGGTCGGGCAGCTCGACGGCCTGCTGGCCGACACCCGCGCCAGCCTGAAGAAGGTCGATGCGGTGCTGGTGGAAGCCCAGGGCGTGGGCGCCAACGTACGCGCCGTCACCCAGGACCTGGGCGCCCTGCGTGGCGAGGTGGAGGCCAACCTGCGCAAGATCGACGGCCTGGTCAACGAGATCAACCGCAAGTGGCCGCTGGCGCGCGACACGGAGATCAAGCTGCCATGAGGTGGCCAGCGACGCTGGTGCTGGCGCTGCAGCTGGTGGCCTGTGGCGGTCAGCCGCGGGCGCCCGACTGGCAGCTGGAGGCGCACAGCTCGCTCGAGCGCTACCAGGCGGCCTGGCTGGCCGGCGACCTGCGTGCCGCCGACGCCGAGTTCACGCGGGCACGCCGGCAACTGGCGGCCACCGGCCAGGCGTCGCTGGTGGCGCGGGCCGAGCTCACCCGCTGCGCCCTCGGCGTGGCCGCGCTGGTGTTCGGGTCCTGCGCCGGCTTCGAGCCGCTGCGCGCCGACGCCGGCGAGGCAGAGCGCGCCTACGCTTCGTACCTGCAGGGCGAGCCGGTCGCGGCCGACCGGCTGCCGGCCCAGCACCGGCCGATGGCTGGCGGCAGCGCCGACGTGGCGGCATTGGCGAAGGTGCAGGACCCGCTGGCCCGGCTGGTGGCGGCCGGCGTGCTGGTGAGGACCGGCCGCGCCAGTCCGCAGGTGCTGCAGGTCGCGGCCGACACCGCCTCGCAGCAGGGCTGGCGCCGCCCGCTGGCCGCCTGGCTGCAGGCGCAACTGCGGCTGGCCGAGCAGGCCGGGGCCAGCGAGCAGGCCGAGCACCTGCGGCGGCGCCTGGCACTGGTGGTCGGCGAGCGCTGAGCGGGCGCCGCCGGCGTTCGGCGTGCGACGGCGGGCGCCTATCATCGCCGCTCCATCCGAAGGAGTCCCACCGGTGCGCGTCATCGCCTCCGCCTGCCTCGTCCTGGCCGCCGTGCTGCCGGCCGCCCATGCCCAGAGCCCCGTCACCACGTCGAGCGGCCTGGTCTACCAGTCGCTCAAGGAAGGCAGCGGCGCCTCGCCCGCCGCCACCGACGTCGTGCGCGTGCACTACCGCGGCACCTTCCCGGACGGGCGCGAGTTCGACAGCTCCTACAAGCGCGGCGAACCCACCGAGTTCCCGCTCAACCGCGTGATCCCGTGCTGGACCGAGGGCGTGCAGAAGATGAAGCCGGGCGGCAAGGCCAGGCTGACCTGCCCGCCTGCCATCGCCTACGGCGAGCGCGGCGCCGGTGGCGTGATCCCGCCCAACGCCACGCTGCAGTTCGAGATCGAACTGCTGTCGGTCAAGAAGTGAGCGGTGCCGCACGCGCGGTGAGGAACGTGATCGAGTGGCGCAGCGCCCTGGTGGGTGCCACGCTGTGCTGCCAGGCCCAGCGCGCCGGGCCGCGCAGCAGGTAGATCGAGCGTGGCTCCAGCACCAGCCTGATCACATCGGCCCGCTTGGGCTCGCGCGGCGGATAGGGACGGAAGCGCAGCACCGCTTGCGCGCCCAGCGAGATGCCGACCACGTCCTCGAAATCCGGCACGTCGCGGTGCCAGCCCAGCGGCGTCCCCGGTCGGTACTCGGCCACCAGGGCCTGCGTGAAGGCGCTGGGTGTGACGCCCAGCCAGGCGGCGGCCTTGTCCCGCAGCGGCATCAGCCAGGGTGCGATGGGTTCGGCCGGTTCCAGCCGCCCGGCCGAGAAGTCGTAGCTGCCGCCATAGCTCACCGTCCGCCGCAGCGCCGTGTAGCCGCGGTAGCGCATGGGCGCGAGCGGCAGCGCGGCGATGTGCCCGAGCAGGGCGGCTTCCTCGCCGGCGTCGAGGAATGCCGTCTCGTAGCGCAGGCCGTCCGGCAGCACGGCAGCGGTGCCGAACAGGTCGTGCTGCTGCGGGTTGAGGGGGCTCATGGCCACAGTCTGCGGCAAGGCGGCAGGCGCGGGCGGCCGTGGCAACCGCGGGTGTCGGCGCCAACAAAAAAGCCAGGCGCAAGCCTGGCTCGGTAACGGGCTGCACCCGGGAAGCGCGCGGCGCCTCCCGGGGGACGTCCTCAGGGCTTGGAAGCCGTGGGGAACGGCCAGGCGGCCTGGGGGTTCAGCGTCGTCTGCGCGGCCGGTGCCGGTGCAGCGGCAGGCGCGGCAGCCGGCTTTGCAGCCGGCTTGGCAGCAGGCGCTTTCGCCGCCTTTTTCGCGGGGGCCTTCTTCGCCGCCTTTTTCGCAGGCGCTTTCGCAGCTTTTTTCGCAGGCGCCTTCTTGGCAGCCTTTTTCGCAGCGCCCTTTTTCGCAGCGGCCTTCTTCGCCGGCGCCTTCTTCGCAGCGGCCTTCTTGGCGGGGGCCTTCTTCGCAGCGGCCTTCTTCGCCGGCGCCTTCTTCGCAGCAGCCTTCTTCGCCGGCGCCTTCTTGGCCGCAACCTTCTTCGCGGCGACCTTCTTGGCCGGAGCCTTCTTCGCTGCCGCCTTCTTGGCCGGGGCCTTCTTGGCGGTGGCCTTCTTCGCCGGCGCCTTCTTGGCGGCCGATTTCTTCGCCGGAGCCTTCTTCGCGGCGGCTTTCTTTGCAGTTGCCATTTCCATTCTCCTGTTCAAGTTGACATCAACATCAACGAAAGAAGCACTCGGCACCTTGTTGGTGGCACCAAGCGATCCATGGTGTTGGGCCTCGGCCCAGCGCCATGAACACCGTGACCCGCGCGGCGCCGGCTCTTGGCGGCCGGTCGTCCATGCGGGCGAATCTACAAACCCGAACTACCTTGCAGTTGCCTTCAATCCCAGGAAAGCGCGCCACCCGACTGGTACTCGATCACGCGGGTTTCGAAGAAGTTGCGCTCTTTCTTCAGGTCAATCATCTCGCTCATCCAGGGAAACGGGTTCTCCTCGTTGGGGAACAGCGCTTCGAGGCCGATCTGCGTGGCACGCCGGTTGGCGATGTAGCGCAGGTAGCCCTTGAACATGGAGGCGTTGAGGCCCAGCACGCCACGCGGCATGGTGTCCTCGGCATAGCGGTATTCAAGTTCGACGGCCTTCTGGAACAGGCCGCGGATCTCGGCCTTGAACTCGGCCGTCCACAGGTGCGGGTTCTCCAGCTTCAGCTGGTTGATCAGGTCGATGCCGAAGTTGCAGTGCATCGACTCGTCCCGCAGGATGTACTGGTACTGCTCGGCAGCACCGGTCATCTTGTTCTGCCGGCCCAGCGCCAGGATCTGGGTGAAGCCGACATAGAAGAAGAGCCCTTCCATCAGACAGGCGAAGACGATCAGGCTCTTGAGCAGCGTCTGGTCGGCTTCCGGCGTGCCGGTGTGGAAGTTGGGATCCATGATCGCCTCGATGAAGGGGATCAGGAAGTTGTCCTTGTCGCGGATCGACGGCACCTCGTGGTACGCGTTGAAGATCTCGCTCTCGTCCAGGCCCAGCGACTCCACGATGTACTGGTAGGCGTGGGTGTGGATCGCCTCCTCGAACGCCTGGCGCAGCAGGAACTGGCGGCATTCGGGGGCGGTGATGTGCCGGTAGGTGCCCAGCACGATGTTGTTGGCGGCCAGCGAGTCGGCGGTGACGAAGAAGCCGAGGTTGCGCTTGATGACGCGGCGCTCGTCCTCGGTCAGGCCGTTGGGGTCCTTCCACAACGCGATGTCGCGCGTCATGTTCACTTCCTGCGGCATCCAGTGGTTGGCGCAGGTGGCCAGGTACTTCTCCCAGGCCCACTTGTACTTGAACGGGACCAGCTGGTTGACGTCGGTCTGGCCGTTGATGATGCGCTTGTCGGCCGCGTTGACGCGGCGCTGGCTGCTGGCCGCGGCGCTGGCGGCAGCGACCGGAGCCGGCTGCGCCGGCACGGTGGCGCCGTCGTCGAGGACGCGCAGTGCGGGCTGGGCAACGGCGGGCGAAACGGATTGGGTGTGGAGTGCTGCGGTCGGCAGCGGCGACAGGCTCGCCTCGCGGTTCACGTGCGAACCGCTACTCACAGAATTTGGCGATGTGGGCTTGACTTCGTCGTCCCAGGTCAGCATGTGTTTTCCAGTGCTCGAATTATCGGAGCCCTGATGTGTGTTGCAAAGTGTCTGTTCACATCACGGCGCGATTGTGTTGCTCGTTTGCATCGGCGTCCTGTCGGAGAACGCCGACACATCTCTCTTCGTCGTTACTGGCACGCCTCGCACGTGGGGTCGTCGATCGCGCAGAACTTGATGTCGGTCGCGGGCGTCGCATTCATCTGTGCCTGCGCTGCAGCGGCCGCTGCTTCGAGCGCCGACGGAGCGCCTGCCGCACCGGCGTTCAGTGCACCGCCCGCACCCGAGGCCACCGCGTTCAGGCGACCCGATTGCACGGTCGACTTCTCGGCGTGCGTCGCGCTGATGGTGCGCAGGTAGTAGGTCGTCTTCAGGCCGCGCAGCCACGCCAGCTTGTAGGTGTCGTCCAGCTTCTTGCCCGACGCGCCGGCCATGTAGATGTTCAGCGACTGGGCCTGGTCGATCCACTTCTGGCGCCGCGCCGCCGCCTCGACCAGCCACACCGGCTCGACCTCGAAGGCGGTGGCGTACAGGGCCTTGACCTCCTGGGGCACGCGGTCGATGGGGCGCAGCGAGCCGTCGAAGTGCTTGAGGTCCATCACCATCACGTCGTCCCACAGGCCCAGCCGCTTGAGGTCGCGCACCAGGTAGTGGTTGATGACGGTGAACTCGCCGGACAGGTTGGACTTGACCGACAGGTTGCCGAAGCACGGCTCGATGGAAGCGTCGACGCCGATGATGTTGGAGATGGTGGCGGTGGGGGCGATGGCCACGCAGTTGGAGTTGCGCATGCCGTCCTGCGCGATCTTGCGGCGCAGTGCGTCCCAGTCGAGGGTGGCCGAGCGGTCGACCTCGACATAGCCGCCGCGGGCCTTGGCCAGCAGGTCAAGCGTGTCGGGCGGCAGCAGGCCCTGGTCCCACAGCGAGCCCTTGAAGCTGGAGTAGCGGCCGCGTTCGCGGGCCAGCTCGGTCGAGGCCCAGTAGGCGTGGTAGCAGACCGCCTCCATCGAGCGGTCGGCGAACTGCACCGCCTGTTCCGAGGCATAGGGAATGCGCAGCTCGTACAGCGCATCCTGGAAGCCCATGACGCCCAGGCCCACCGGGCGGTGGCGCAGGTTGGAGTCGCGCGCCTTCTTGACCGCGTAGTAGTTGATGTCGATCACGTTGTCGAGCATGCGCATCGCCACCCGGATCGTGTGCTGCAGCTTGTCCTGGTCGATCTGCCCGTCCTTCAGGTGCTGCAGCAGGTTGACCGAACCCAGGTTGCAGACGGCGGTCTCGGTGTCGCTGGTGTTGAGCGTGATCTCGGTGCACAGGTTGGACGAGTGCACGACGCCGGCGTGCTGCTGGGGCGAGCGCACGTTGCAGGCATCCTTGAACGTGATCCAGGGATGGCCGGTCTCGAACAGCATCGAGAGCATCTTGCGCCACATGTCGGAGGCCGGCACCGTCTTGCTGGGCTTGATCTCGCCGCGCCGGGCCTTGTCCTCGTAGGCGACGTAGGCGCGCTCGAACTCCTCGCCGAACTTGTCGTGCAGGTCGGGCACGGAGGAGGGCGAGAACAGCGTCCACTCGCCCTTTTCCATGACGCGGCGCATGAACAGGTCGGGGATCCAGTTGGCCGTGTTCATGTCATGGGTGCGCCGGCGGTCGTCGCCGGTGTTCTTGCGCAGCTCCAGGAACTCCTCGATGTCGAGGTGCCAGCTCTCCAGGTAGGTGCAGACGGCGCCCTTGCGCTTGCCGCCCTGGTTGACCGCCACGGCGGTGTCGTTCACGACCTTCAGGAACGGCACGACGCCCTGCGACTCGCCGTTGGTGCCCTTGATGTGCGAGCCCAGGGCGCGCACGCGGGTCCAGTCGTTGCCCAGGCCGCCGGCGAACTTGGACAGCAGGGCGTTTTCCTTGATCGACTCGTAGATGCCGTCCAGGTCGTCGGGCACGGTCGTGAGGTAGCAGGACGACAGCTGCGAGCGCAGGGTGCCGCTGTTGAACAGGGTCGGGGTCGACGACATGAAGTCGAAGCTCGACAGCACCTCGTAGAACTCGATGGCGCGCGCCTCGCGGTCGATCTCGTTGAGCGCCAGGCCCATCGCCACGCGCATGAAGAAGGCCTGCGGCAGCTCGATGCGGGTCTTGCGCACGTGCAGGAAGTAGCGGTCGTACAGCGTCTGCAGGCCCAGGTAGTCGAACTGCATGTCGCGGTCGGCCTTCAGGGCGGCGCCCAGGCGCTTCAGGTCGTACTGCAGCAGCTCGGGGTTGAGCAGCTCGGCCTCGACCCCCTTCTTGACGAAGCCGGGGAAGTAGTCGGCGTAGCTGCCGGCCATCTCGGCCGGCGTGATGTCGCGGCCCAGCACCTCCTTGAAGATGGTGTGCAGCAGCAGGCGCGCGGTGGCGTAGGTGTAGTCGGGGTCCTTCTCGATCAGCGTGCGGGCCGCCAGGATGGACGCCTTGTAGACCTCGTCGATCGGCACGCCGTCGTACAGGTTGCGCATCGTCTCGGCGACGATGGGATCGGCCTTGACGTCGGCCGACAGGTTGCGGCAGGCGTGCTCGATCAGCGACTGCAGGTGGCCCAGGTCGAGTTCGACGCGGCGGCCGCCGTCGGTGACGTGCAGCACCGGTGCCTCGGGGGCGGCCGGCTGGCTCTGCTTGGCGCGCTCCTGGGCGCGGCGGTCGCGGTACAGCACGTAGGCGCGCGCGATGTCGTGGTGGCCGCCACGCATCAGGCCCAGTTCGACCTGGTCCTGCACGTCCTCGATGTGGAAGGTGCCGCCGCCCGGGCGCGAGCGCACCAGCGCGCGGATGACGGCCTGCGTCAGGCCGTCGACGGTCTCGCGCACGCTGGCGGAGGCCGCGCCCTGGGTGCCGTGCACGGCCAGGAACGCCTTCATCATGGCGACGGCGATCTTGTTCGGCTCGAAGGGGACGACGGCGCCGTTGCGCCGGATGATCTGGTAGTGGGCCAGGGCGGCGGGGGCCGCGCTGGAGACGGTGCCACCGGCCGCGCCCGAGGGCGAAAGGGCGGAAGTCGTGGTGCTGGCGATGCTCGTGGAAGATTGCATGGAGATCCTCGGGCTGTGTATCTCTTTCGGGGTGGCGGAGTGTACCCGTTCAGGGTGCTGAAGCACTATAGATAGTGCCCCGGGTGCTTGCAAGCACTATAGGTAGTGTTTAACCAGTGGGTGGAAGGTGCACAAGCTGTGGACAGCAAGTGGGTAGTTTGGGCACCGGCGGGCACGCCGGACAGCACCAACCGTGCCTGATCGGCCATGGCTCAGCGGCAGCGACGGTTGAGCTTGTGTGCAAGCCATCCACAGCGGCTGTATGGGCCTTGCGGCAACGGTGTTTCGTCGGCTCGTGGATCCATGGCGTTGACACCTCTTCCCTGGAAAATCCACTATAGCTAGTGCCTCATGTCGAGGCAATACGCTAGATGTAGTGGTCGCGCTGGCGCAACGCGTTGCACCCGGTTACGGAAACGCGGTCGCGTCCCAACCGAGGTGGCGGCGCAGCAGGGCCCAGTCGAAGCCGCTGCCGGGGTCCTGCTTGCGGCCGGGCGCGATGTGTTCGTGGCCGGCCACGTGGCGCACCGGATAGCGCTGCGCGAGGGCCGCGCAGACCGCCGCCAGCGCCTCGTATTGCGCCGGCTCGAACGGCTCGCCCTCCAGCCCCTCGAGTTCGATGCCGACCGAGTCGTCGTTGCAGTTGCCGCGCCCGCGCCAGTGCGACGCGCCCGCATGCCAGGCCCGCTCGTCGCAGCTGACGAACTGCCACAGCTCGCCGCCGCGGCGCACATAGAAGTGGGCCGAGACCTGCAGGCCCTCGATCTGCCGGAAGTAGGGATGGGCGTCCCAGTCGAGCGTGTTGGTGAACAGCGCCTGGACTTCGTCGCCGCCGTACTGTCCTGGCGGCAGGCTGATCGAATGCACCACGACCAGGTCGACCTGCGCGCCGGCCGGGCGCGGGCCGAAGTTGGGCGAGTCCAGGCGACGCGCGAAGCGGTACCAGCCGCCCGACCAGAGTGCGTCGTCAGGCGCTGAGGGGGCCGTCATTGGGATCGTCCCCGCCCGGCACGGCGATGGCGAGGCGGGCGATGCGGTAGCGGATCTGCCGCAGGCTCAGCCCGAGCCGCTGGGCGGCGGCGGTGCGGTTGAACCCGGTCTCGTGCAGCGCACGCACGAGGATCTCGCGCTCGCGCTGGTCCAGGTAGCCCTGCAGGTCCGAGGGCAGCCCCGGCGGGGCAGCGTCCGGCGCCTGGGCGACCTCGGCCGGCGGCCGCACCGGGGCGGGCGGGGCCGCGGCGGCGATGGCGTCGACCTGCAGCACCTGGCCGTCGGACAGCGCCACCGCGCGGTGCAGCAGGTTCTCCAGTTCACGCACGTTGCCGGCCAGCGGATGGGCGGCCAGCTGGTCGATGACCGCGGGCGACAGAGCCGGCGCCGGCATGCCCGCTTCCTGGGCGATGCGGCCCAGCAGCGCCTCGCACAGGGCCGGCAGGTCGTCGCGGCGCTCGCGCAGCGGCGGCACCACGATCTCGATCACGTTGAGGCGGTAGTACAGGTCCTGGCGGAACCGGCCGCCGGCGACGTCGGCCGCCAGGTCGCGGTGGGTGGCGCTGACGACGCGCACGTCGACCGCGTCCTCCTGGGTGGAGCCCAGCGCCCGCACCTGCCGCTCCTGGATGGCGCGCAGCAGCTTGGACTGCATCGCCAGCGGCAGGTCGCCGATCTCGTCGAGGAACAGCGTGCCGCCCTGGGCGGCCTGGAAGTAGCCCTCGCGGTCGGCGTTGGCTCCGGTGTAGGAGCCCTTGCGGGCGCCGAAGAACTCGGCCTCGAGCAGCGATTCCGGGATGGCGCCGCAGTTGACCGCGACGAACGGGCCGTCGGCACGGTGGCTGCAGGCATGCAGCGCGCGCGCCGCCAGTTCCTTGCCGGTGCCCGACTCGCCGCGCACCAGCACCGGCGCCATGCTGCGGGCCACCCGCGCGATCCGGTCCTTGACCTGCTGCATCGGCGCCGAGTTGCCCACCAGGCGGTCGAGCGCGGCCTGGCCGCCGGCCGGTGAACGGTCCGGCGCCTTCGGTCCGGCCGCGGCGGCCCGGGCGCGCGCCGGCGGCTGGCGGTCGTGGATGGCCGAGGCGACCACGCTGCGGAACTGCTTGAGGTCGACCGGCTTGGTGAGGTAGTCGAAGGCACCGGCCTTGAGCGCCTCGACGGCGTTCTCGGCCGAGCCGTAGGCGGTCATGACGATGCAGCGCTCGCTGCGCTGCTGCACCAGCATGCGCTGCAGCAGCTCCAGGCCCTGGCCGTCGGGCAGGCGCATGTCGGTGATCACGGCATCGAAGCGCCGCTCCTGCAGGTGCTGCCAGGCGTCGGCCAGCGTGGCCGCCGAATCGACCTGGTAGCCCTCGCGCAGCAGCGTCAGCTCGTAGAGCGTGCGCAGGTCCGGCTCGTCGTCGACGACGAGGACCTGGGCAGGGGTAGCGGCGGGTGGGGCGCTCACGCCGCCATTCTCGCAAACGCGACAGTGGCGGTCGCCGGCGGGGCCGTGCGGAAAGCCACGAAAAACGCGTTGCCGTTGCGCCGGTCGCCGGCGGGCGCGGGGCCGCGCCGGTAACCGATGCTGGCCCCGTGCCGTTCGCACAGCTGGCGGCAGATGTAGAGGCCCAGACCGCTGGAGCGGCTCTCGGACGAGAAGAACGGCTCGAACAGGTGCCACTCGACGGCCGGATCGAGCCCCGGGCCGTCGCTCCAGACCACCAGCGTGGGCGCCTCGCCGCCCTCGGTGGCGACCTGGATTGCGTCCTCGCGTTGCGAGGCGTAGCGCAGCGCGTTGTCCAGCAGGTTGACCAGCACCCGGCGCAGGTGGTCCGGCTCGAACCAGACCGCCGAGCCGGGCGCGGCCAGCGCCAGCTGCACCCGTCCAGCGCTGCGGTGCTGGCCGATCCAGTCGTCGCAGTGGCCGCGCACGTCGGCGTCCAGGGCCAGGGTCGGGGTCGACAGGTTGACGGCCTGGTGCTGGACCCGGGCGACGTCCAGGATCTCCTCGACGATCTGCTGCAGGCGCTGGGCGTTCTGCTTCACCATGGCGCTCAGCTGCCGGTGCGCCGGCTGCTCCAGGTCCTCGGCCAGCAGTTCGTTGGCCTGCGAGATGGCGGCCAGCGGGTTGCGGATCTCGTGCGCCACGGCGGTCGACATGCGCCCCATCGCGGCCAGCTTCTCGGTGCGCAGCCGCGCCTCCATCTCGCGCAGGTCGTGCAGGAACACCACGCACAGGCTGTCGCCGCCCGGCTCCTGGGGAGCCGTCAGGCAGGTGCGCGCATACATCTGCCGCGCAGCCTCGCCGGGGCGCTGGATGGCGATGTCGGCCATCTGGGCCTCGCCGCCGGCGAAGGTGCGGCGCGCCATCTCGACCAGCGGCTCCCAGGCCGGCTCGGCGTCCAGCTGCAGCGGCGCTGCCGGCGGGGCGAAGAGCAGGTCGCGCGCGGCCGGGTTGGCGGCATGCACCCGGCCGTCGGGGTCGACCACCAGCACGCCATCGGTCAGCGTGTCGATCACCAGCTGGTTCACCTGCACCTGCATCGTGGCCGCCCGGCGGCTGGCGCGCCCGGCCTCCTCTTCCCGGGCCAGCCGCAGCGCCAGCTGATGCGCCAGGAAGGCGAGGGCGAAGAAGCCGATGCCGGTGAGGCCGGCCTGCAGGAAGCGCTGCGTCAGGTCGCCGGGCACCTGCAGCGTGAGCACCCAGGCCTCCGCCAGCAGCAGCAGCGCGGCACCGGCGGCGGTGCCCAGGGCCAGCACGGTCGAGCCCAGCACGGCCGCCATCAGCACCGGCACGGCGAACAGCGGCGCGTAGTAGATCCCGCCCACCTGCAGCAGCTGCAGCGCCGCGAAGACGAGCAGGTCGACCCCGATGCTGGAGACCCACTGCGGGTCGAACGCATGGCCGGGGCGCGGCGGCCGCACCAGCAGCCGCACCGCCAGCGCGGCCAGCAGGTAGGTGGCGCACATGCCGAGCAGCCAGCCGGACACGCCGGGCTGGCTGCCGAGCGTCTTCACGATCACCAGCAGCAGGAGCAGGGCGACGCCGATGCACACGCGCGCGGTGGCGAACCCCAGCCAGAGCCGGACGAAGGCGGAGTCCGGTTCGGCGGCGTGCCAGGCCGGCCGGACCGGTGGCTGCGCCGCCACCATCAATTGCCGCCCGCGGCGCGGTGCTCGTGGCTGCAGTAGAGACGGCCGCTGCTGCCGGCGAACGCGTCGCCGCGCGGCAGGTGCAGCGCACAGACCGGGCAGCGCACCATCTCCTGCGGCAGCGCGGGGGCCCGGCCGGGTGGCGGCGGCGTCGGCGCCGCCGCCTTGGGCGCGCGCACGCGCGGCGTGCGCCAGAGGAACCAGACGACCAGCACCAGGGCGGCGATCAGCAGGTACTTCATCCCGTGCGCCCCAGCACGACTTCGAGCACGAAGCGCGAGCCCACGTAGGCCAGCAGCAACAGCAGCGAGCCGATGTAGAGCACCCGCACCGCGGTGCGACCGCGCCAGCCGAAGCGGGCCCGCCCGAGCAGCAGCAGGGCGAAGGCGATCCAGGCCAGCACCGAGAACACCGTCTTGTGCTCCCAGCGCCAGGCGCGCCCGTAGAAGTACTCGCTGAACAGGGTGCCGGCCAGCAGGGTGGCCGACAGCAGCACGAAGCCGGCGGCGACGAAGCGGAACGTCAGCCGCTCCAGCGTCAGCAGCGGCAGCCCGGACGGGCTGGCACTGGCGGTGCGGATCGCCAGCTCGCTGCGGCGCAGCAGCCAGGCATGCAGCACCGCGGCCGCGAACAGCCCGTAGGAGGCGATGCCCAGCGCCCAGTGCACCGGCAGCAGCGGCGAGGCGGCGGGGTGCAGCGGCGTGCCCGGGAACACCAGGGCGAGCAGCACCGAGGCGGCACCGACCACGGCCAGCGCCCAGATCAGCTGCAGCTGCGGATAGAGCTCCTGTTCGACCGCGTAGACGGTCAGCACCAGCCAGGCGGTGACCGACAGCGCCGGCGCGAATCCGAACCGTGGGGTGGCGCCGAACAGCATCCATCCGAGCACCGCCGCGTGCAGCAGCCAGGCCACCATGGCGGCATAGCGGCGCGCCCGCAGGCTCAGCCGCTGGCCGACGGCGGCCGGCGCAAGATAGGCGCCGGCCGCCGTGACCGACATCACGATGTCGGGACCGGACGCACTGGCTAGAATCATGGGCCGCAGTGTAGTCGCTGCGTCCCCGCGGCTCCGCTCCCGGCGCCCCTGTCGGCCCCCTGCCGGCGCACCCTCCCCACACCTTCCGCACACCCCATGGCGTCCGCCCTTTCCGACAAACTGTCCCGCCTCGTCAAGGACATGCGCGGCCAGGCCCGCATCACGGAATCCAACGTGCAGGACATGCTGCGCGAGGTCCGCATGGCCCTGCTCGAGGCCGACGTCGCGCTGCCCGTGGTGCGCGACTTCGTGGCCCGGGTCAAGGAGAAGGCGCTCGGCCAGGAGGTGGTGGGCTCGCTCAACCCCGGCCAGGCGCTGGTGGGCATCGTCAACCGCGAGCTGGTCGCCACCATGGGCGAGGGCGTGTCCGACATCAACCTGGCGGCCCAGCCGCCGGCCGTCATCCTGATGGCCGGCCTGCAGGGCGCCGGCAAGACCACCACCACCGCCAAGCTGGCAAAGCACCTGATCGAGAAGCGCAAGAAGAAGGTGCTGACCGTGTCGGGCGACGTCTACCGCCCGGCCGCCATCGAGCAGCTCAAGACCGTCACCCGGCAGGCCGGCGCCGAGTGGTTCCCCAGCTCGCCCGACCAGAAGCCGCTGGACATCGCGGCGGCGGCGCTGGACTTCGCGCGCAAGCAGTACTTCGACGTGCTGCTGGTCGACACCGCCGGCCGGCTGGCCATCGACGAGGCGCTGATGCGCGAGATCCGCGAGCTGCACGCCGCGCTGCGGCCGGTCGAGACGCTGTTCGTGGTCGACGCCATGCAGGGCCAGGATGCGGTGAACACCGCCAAGGCCTTCAAGGACGCGCTGCCGCTCACCGGCATCGTGCTGACCAAGATGGACGGCGACTCGCGCGGCGGCGCGGCGCTGTCGGTGCGCCAGATCACCGGGGCGCCGATCAAGTTCGCCGGCGTGTCCGAGAAGATCGATGGCCTGGAGGTGTTCGACGCCGAGCGCCACGCCGGCCGCATCCTGGGCATGGGCGACATCGTCGCCCTGGTCGAGCAGGTCACGGCCGGCGTCGACATGCAGGCGGCGCAGAAGCTGGCGGCCAAGGTCAAGAGCGGCGAGGGCTTCGACCTCGACGATTTCCTGGCCCAGATCCGCCAGATGAAGCAGATGGGCGGGCTGTCGCAGCTGATGGACAAGATGCCGTCCCAGATCCAGGCCAAGGCCGGCCAGGTCGACATGGACAAGGCCGAGCGTGACATCCGCCGCAAGGAAGGGATCATCTGCAGCATGACCCCGCTGGAGCGGCGCAAGCCCGACCTGATCAAGGCCACCCGCAAGCGCCGCATCGCCGCCGGCGCCGGCGTGCAGGTCCAGGAGGTCAACCGCCTGCTCAACGAGTTCGAGCAGATGCAGGGCATGATGAAGAAGATGAAGGGCGGCGGCCTCATGAAGATGATGAAGCGCATGGGCGGGCTGGGCGGCAAGGGCGGCGTTCCGAAACTGCCGTTCTGAGCCGCAGGCTCAGAAAGGCAGCCCGCTTCAGCAACCCCCTCACCCCGGCCCTCGCCCCGGAGGGGGAGAAGGAGCAGGGCGTGTCGCACCAGGGCCGTGACGGAAAGGCGAGCCCTCGGGGGGCGTGACTCCGGGCCGGCGTTCTGCCTTATCCTGCGGCGCCATGAACATCGTCGACTCGTTTGCGGACATGTCCCGCTTCGTCGCGCTGCGGCGCGACATCCATGCCCACCCGGAACTCGGCTTCGAGGAGCACCGCACCTCCAGCATCGTGGCCGACCTGCTGCGCGAGTGGGGTCTCGAGGTGCACACCGGCGTCGCCGGCACCGGGGTGGTGGGGGTGCTGCGCTGCGGCGAGGGCCGCCGCAGCATCGGCCTGCGCGCCGACCTCGACGCGCTGCCCCTGCAGGAGGAGAACAAGTTCCCCCACCGGTCGCGCCACGATGGCCGCATGCATGCCTGCGGCCATGACGGCCACACCACCATGCTGCTGGCGGCGGCCTGGCACCTGTCGCGCTCACGCGACTTCAGCGGCACGGTGAATTTCATCTTCCAGCCGGCCGAGGAGATGGGCAAGGCCGGCGCCCTGAAGATGATCCAGGACGGCCTGTTCGAGCGCTTCCCCTGCGAGGCCGTGTTCGCGCTCCACAACTTCGCGCTCGACAGCGTGGGCAGTTTCGCCACCAGCCCGGCCGCGCTGATGGCCTCCAGCAACACCTGGAAGGTGACGCTGCACGGCCGCGGCACCCACGCCTCGCTGCCGCACACCGGCATCGACCCGGTGGCCGCCGTCATCGACCTGGGCCAGCAGCTGCAGACGCTGGTCCCCAAGGTGATCGCCTCGACCGAGCGCGCGCTGCTGGCCGTCACCCAACTCCAGGGCTCGGGCGCGCCCAACGTGATCCCGGACGAGGCCTGGGTGGGCGGCACGGTGCGCACCTTCTCGGAAGACGCCACCGACAAGATCGAGGCCGGCCTGCGCCGGCTGGCCGACGGCATCGCGCAGGCCCACGACTGCCGCGCCGAGGTGTTCTTCCGCCGCGCCTCGCCGCCGGTCGTGAACCACGCCCCGGAAGCGGCGTTCGCCGCCGAGGTGATGCGCGAGGTGGTGGGGGCCGACCGCGTGGACGCCAACTACCCGGCCGTGATGGGCGCCGAGGACTTTGCCCACATGCTGAAGGTCAGGCCCGGGTGCTACGCGTTCCTGGGCAACGGCGACGGCGGCCATCGGCTGCCCGACCATGGGCCCGGACCTTGCATCATCCACAACACCTCGTTCGACTTCAACGACGAGATCATTCCCATCGGCGCCAGCTACTTCGTGCGACTCGCACACCGCTGGCTCGCCCAAGCTTGACAACAGAGGAGCCCCGTCCATGCCCTTCCGCCATTCCCGCCGCGCCGCCATCGCGCTCGTCCTTGCCGCCGCCGCAACTTCCCCCGCCTTCGCCCAGCGCGTGATCCGCATCGTGGTGCCGTTCGGCCCCGGTGCCGTGCAGGACACCGTGGCCCGCACCTTCAATGCCGAACTCGGGCAGGCGCTCGGGGCGTCGGTGGTGGTCGAGAACCGCCCCGGCGCCGGCGGCACCGTGGGCACCGCGCAGGTGGCCAGGGCCACCGACAACAACACGCTGGTGCTGGCGGCCGCCAGCCACACGCTGGCCGGCCACCTGTACAGCAAGCTGGACTACGACCCGATCAAGAACTTCACCGGCGTGGCCTACATCGGCAACTCGGGCTACGTGATCGCCGCGCCCGGCAACTTGGGCGTCAACTCCCTGGCGGACTACGTCAAGCTGCTCAAGAGCAAGTCGGGGCAGTTGAATTACGCGTCGGCCGGCAACGGCAGCGCCACCCACCTGGGCATGGCCTACTTCCTGGCCAAGGCCGGGGTCGAGATGCAGCACGTGCCCATGAAGTCCACCGGCGACGCCGTCAACGAGGTGCTGGCCGGCCGCGTGCAGGGCGTCACCTCGGCGCTGATCGGCATCACCGCCTTCAAGCAGGACCCGCGCATCAAGCTGCTGGCCTACACCGGCACCCAGCGCTCGAAGTTCCTGCCCGAGCTGCCGACCGCCGCCGAAGCCGGCGTGCCGGGCTACAAGTTCGAGTCCTGGATCGGCGTGCTGGCGCCGTCCACCATGCCGCGGGCCGAGGTCGACCGGCTGAACGCGGCCATCAACAAGGTGCTGGGCGAGCCGGCGGTGCAGGAGCGGCTGGCGCGCCTGGGCGTGGAGAGCGGCGCCATGCAGGTCGACGCCTTCCAGCAGCTGCTCAAGGCCGACTACGAGCAGGCCGGGGTGCTGGTCAAGGCCTCCGGCGCGCGCATCGAGTAAGCCCCTTCAGGCGGCGCGCAGCAGCCGCGCCGCCCGCCCGGCATGCAGGCCGGCGCGGCGCAGCACCGCTGGCGACCCGGCCTCTTCCGGGATCAGCAGCAGGCCGCGCGCACGCAGCGTGGCTCCCAGCCTGGCATCGCTGGTGAACACCGCCATCGGCACCGACAGCAGCAGCGGCACGGCCACCGGCAGCACCGCGGCCAGCGCATGCGGCGCCGTGGTGGCCAGCGCGGCGGCTGCGGCCGCCACGACGGCCGACAGTGGCAGCAGCCGCTGCGCCGCCGCACCCCAGGCCAGGGCAGTGGCCTCGCGTGGCGGCGAGGTCCAGTGCAGGCGGATGCCGGTCAGGGCCACCACCACGAACAGCGCGTGCGCGGCCATGCGCACCGGCGCCTGCAGCAGGGCCAGGGCGGTCTCGAACGCGGCGCTGACCAGCAGGCGCGCGGTGCCACCGAAGGCTGCCTGCTCGCCGCGCAGCAGCACCGCGATCAGGCCCAGCACGCGTGGCAGGAACAGCATGCACAGCGCCCACAGCCACAGGCCGACCAGTTCGATCCGGCTGGCGGCCATGCCGCCGTCGAGCAGGCCGCCGGACAGCCACAGCGCGGCGCCCGAGACCAGGAAGGCCAGCCACAGCGGCGCCGCCAGGTACGACATGGCGCCGATCGCCAGCATGGCGCGGTGCACCCGGTGCAGCCCGGGCTCGGCGACCAGCCGCGCGTTCATCAGGTTGCCCTGGCACCAGCGGCGGTCGCGCTGGAGTTCGGACAGCAGGTCCGGCGGCTGCTGCTCGTAGCTGCCTTCCAGGTCGGGCACCAGCCACACCTGGTAGCCGGCGCGCCGCATCAGCGCGGCCTCGACGAAGTCGTGCGACAGAATGCCGCCGGACAGCCCGCCGCGCCCGGGCAGCGGCGCCAGCCCGCAGTGCTGCATGAACGGCTCCAGCCGCAGGATGGCGTTGTGGCCCCAGTAGTGCGATTCGCCCAGCTGCCAGTACTGCAGCCCGAGGGTGAACAGCCGGCCGGTGAGGCGCGCCGCGAACTGCTGGGCGCGGGCGTGCAGGGTGGCATGGCCGATCGGCTGGGTGGCGGTCTGGAGGATGCCGGCGCGCGGGTGCGCCTCCATCAGCTTGGCCAGCGTCACCAGGCAGTCGCCGCTCATCACGCTGTCGGCGTCGAGCACCACCATGTAGCGGTAGTCGCGGCCCCAGCGGCGGCAGAAGTCGGCCACGTTGCCGGCCTTGCGGTGGGTGCGGCGCTGGCGGTGCCGCAGGTAGACCTCGACCGGTGCGCCGCTCTGCTCGGCCAGCGCGGCGCGCAGGTCTTCCCAGGCGGCCCGTTCGGCCGCCACCTGGGCGGGGGTGCTGCTGTCCGACAGCACGAAGACGTCGAACCGCGCCGCCTGGCCGGTGGCCATGAGCGATTCGCAGGTCGCGCGCAGGCCGGCGAAGACGGTCGGCACGTGCTCCTCGCAGATCGGCATCACGATGGCGGTGCGGGCGTCGGCCGCCAGCACGTGGTCCTGCACCGCGCGGACGGACAGGCCATGGCGGTCGCCGCGCAGGGTGACCCAGAAGCCCATCAGCGCGGTGACGAAGCCGGTGACGACCCAGGCCGACAGGATGGCGAACAGCGCCACCTGCACGGCGGCCAGCGCCGGGGCGGTGTCGTCCGGACGTGCGCCGGCGTACAGCACGGTGGCCACGACACTGCTGGCGCCGGCGATGGCCAGGAAGGCCGCGCGCCGGCGCGCCGCCGCCCGTTCCCAGGGCTGCCGGGGCGCGGCCGCGGTGGCTTCACGGCGGCCGAGCAGGCCGCTGGCCGCGAGCAGCAGACCGCTGGCCAGGCCGGCCCAGAAGCCGGTCCAGGGGCGGGTGGGCATCGAGCCGCGCTGGAGCGGCGGGGCCGTCACCGCGTTCGGATGCCGCTGCTCGCGCAGCGCCGGACGGCGCGCACGCGCACGCGCGGCCGGGGAGGGGCCGCCGCCGCCATCGGCCTCGCTGGCCTGCCTCAATGGGAGGGGTCGGGAAGCACGATGTGGGTCCATGTTTCGCTCACGATGTCGTTGCCGTGTTGAAGAAAGGCGCGCAGTTCCACCGGCGCCGCCGGGTCGACCGGGCGCACGCGCAGCACGACGCGCCAGCCGCGCGTGCCGGGGTTGAACCACGCCAGTTGCTGTTCGAGGTGGCCGTTGGCATCGGCCGTCACGACCGGCTGCACCGGGGCGTCCGGCGCCAGCGCAGCCAGCGCCGGGCCGTTGAAATCGAGGACGTACTGCACCAGCCCGGCCGTCGCAGCCACGTCCTGGGGCCGCACGAAGCCCAGGCCGCGCCGGCTCTGCACGACCCAGGAGGCCGGCGGGCGCTGCTGCTCGTCGCCCTGCCAGGACAGCTCGTAGGCGTAGTCGAAGGGCTCGCCGGCGGCCGGCAGGCGCTCGGGCACCCAGTAGGCGACCACGTTGTCGTGCGACTCGTCGGGCGTGGACAGCTGGACCAGCTCGACCCGGCCCGGGCCCCAGTCGCCCAGCGGGCGCACCCAGGCACTGGGCCGCCGCTCGTAGTGGGCCTCGGTGTCCTCGTAGCTGGTGAAGGCGCGGTCGCGCTGCATGAGGCCGAAACCGCGCAGGCCGGGCAGGGCGAAGCTGGTCGTCAGGACGCGGCTGGGGTTCTGCAGCGGCCGCCACAGCCACTCGCCGCTGCTGCTGGCCACCATCAGGCCGTCGGAGTCGTGCACCTCGGGGCGGAAGTCACCGGGCCGCGGCTGGTTCTCGCCCGCCAGGAACATGCTGGTGAGCGGGGCCACGCCCAGGGTGGTGATCGTCTTCCCGGTCGCGCGCAGGAACACGCGGGCGCGCACCTCCATGCGGGTGGTCTGGCCCGGCGTGATGACGAACGTCCAGGCGCCGGCCAGCCGCGGGCTGTCGAGCAAGGCATGCACGATGAGCTGCTTGCCGTCTGCCGCCGGCCGCTCGAGCCAGAAGTCGGTGAAGCGCGGGAATTCCTCCGGTCCGCTGCCGCCCACCGTGTCGACCGCGAGGGCGCGCGCCGACAGGCCGTACTGCTGGCCGGCGCCGAGCGCGCGGAAGTAGCTGGCGCCCAGGAAGACGACGAGCTCGTCCTTGTAGGCCGACCCGTTCAGCGGGTAGTGGACGCGGAAGCCGGCGTGCCCGAGGTCGGGCCAGGCCTGGGTCGGCAGCCGGTTCTTGCCGTAGTCGTAGTCCGGGGCGCGCCACGGGACCGGCCGCACGTTGCCGTCGGCGCCCACCTCGTGGATGCGCACCGGCTCGGGAGCGAAGCGGCCGCGGTGGAAGAACATGGCCTCGAACGCGGCGCCGCCGTCGCGCCAGAGTGCGCGCGCCGGCCGGAAGCGGATGTCGCGCAGGCCGTCGTAGTCGAGCGCCGACAGGGCCGGCGGCAGCGAGACGTCGGGCGCGACATAGGGCACCGCGGCGCGTGCGCGGGCCAGGGCGGCCACTTGGTCGAAGCCCCAGGCGGCGTAGGCGGGTGCGGTGAACAGGCACCAGAAGGCGGCAAGGAACAGGACAAGAGGACGGGCCCGACGGCAAAGCAGCATGCGGATCTAGTGCAAACCCTAGGCCAGGTCAGAAAAGCCAAGCGTGACAAGGACTTGCGCGTGCGCCGGCGCGATCGCGCGGCGTCGGGGGCGCGGCCGGGGCGAAAAACCGCGGTTTCTGTCGCCGACCGGCGACAGCGTGGGGGCGCTAGGTCTCTTTGCCCTTGACCGGCGAGCGTTCGGCGCTGTCGCCATCCGGCGACGGGGCCGCGCCATCGCCCTTGAACAGGCCGGGCGTGAGCTCGTTCTTCTGCAGCAGCCGGTAGAACTCGGTGCGGTTGCGGCCGGCCAGGCGGGCCGCGTCGCTCACGTTGCCGTCGGTGAGCTTGAGCAGGCCGACGAGGTACTCGCGCTCGAAGCGGCGCTTGGCGTCGGCATAGGTCTGCACCTCGACGGTGGAGACCCGCAGCGCGCGCTGCACCAGCGCCAGCGGCACCAGCGCCGTGGTCGAGATCGCGCAAACCTGTTCGACCACGTTGTACAGCTGGCGCACGTTGCCCGGCCATGGCGCAGCGGCCAGCGCCCTCAGTGCCTCGGGCGCGAAGCCGGACAGTCGGCGGCCGTACTTGGCGGCCAGGCGATGCAGGAAGTGGTTGGCCAGCAGCGGGATGTCCTCGCGCCGCTCGCCCAGCGAGGGCAGCGTGATCGTCACCACGTTGAGCCGGTAGTACAGGTCCTGGCGGAACTGGCCCGACGCCATCGCGGCGTCCAGGTCGCGGTGGGTGGCCGAGACGATGCGCACGTCGACCGGCAGCGACTGGCTGGAGCCGAGCGGCCGCACGGTGCGCTCCTGCAGCACGCGCAGCAGCTTGACCTGCAGCGCCGGCGGCATGTCGCCGATTTCATCGAGCAGCAGGGTCCCGCCGTCGGCGGCGAGGAACAGGCCCTTGTGGTTGGCCACCGCATCGGTGAAGGCGCCCTTCACATGGCCGAACAGTTCGGACTCCAGCAGCGCTTCGGGGATGGCGCCGCAGTTCACCGCCACGAACGGCTTGCGCGCGCGCGGACTGGCCTTGTGGATCGCCCGCGCCAGCAGCTCCTTGCCGCTGCCGCTGTCGCCGCGCAGCAGCACCGAGGCATCGGAGCGCGCCACCATGCGGGCCTCCGCGAGCAGCTCGGCCATCCGGGACGAGCGGCTGATGATCTCGGCGCGCCAGGTCTCGTCGTGGGCGACCTGCTGCTCGGCGTCGGACCCGAGGGCGACGGCCTGGGCGATCTTCTCCAGCAGCTCGCGCGGGTCGTACGGCTTGGTGAGGTAGCCGAACACGCCGCGGGCGGTGGCGTCGACCGCATCGGGGATGGTGCCGTGGGCGGTGAGCAGGATCACCGGCAGCGACGGGTGCTGGTGCCGGATGTCCTCGAACAGGCCGAGGCCGTCGCGGCCGGGCAGGCGGACGTCGCTGAGCACGAGCTGGGGACGTCCCACCGCCAGCTGCGCCAGTGCCGCCTCGGCCGAGGCGACGGCGGTGACCGAGTAGCCGGCCGCCTGCAACCGCATCGACAGCAGCCGCAGCATGTCGGCGTCGTCGTCGACCACCAGGATCCGGGCGCCTTCGCTCATCGTGGCCTCACTGCGGCCGCGGCCGGCTGCGCTCGATGGCGCGCAGCGCATCGAGCCGGTCGTTGAGCTGCTCGACGCGGCGCTGGGCGTCGCGCAGCTGCTGCGCCTGGCGCTCGATCTGGTCTTCCAGCCGCTTCTGTTCGGCCAGCTGCGCTTGCAGCTGGCGCGCCAGCGGATGCAAGGGACTGGCCGCCGGGGTCCCCTGACCCAGCACGCGCTGCAGCAGCTGGCCGGCGCGGGCCGCGTCGGCCGGCGCCCGGGTCTGGATCAACGCGATGGCCAGCTGCATCTGCGCCAGCGGCGCCGCGGCGTCGCTGGCGTCGGCGGGTGCGGACAGGCGCGCGACTTCCTGCTGCAGTTCGGCAGGGTTGAGGCCGCGGATGCGATCGGCGTGCACCAGTGCCAGCACGGCGGGCGAGGGCGTCTCCGCTTGCGGCGGCGCCGGCGGCGGCGGTGGCGGCGGGGGCGGCGGCGGCGCCTCGACCGGCATCACCGGTGGCGGCGGGGCGGGCGGCGGCGGGCTGGCGCAGGCCGCGACCGCGAGGGCAACGCCGGCGGCCAGCAGGATGGCGAATGTGCGCTGGGTCTCAGGCGGCATGGGGCAGTTCGATGCGGAAATGGGCGCCGTGGCTGCGCTCGTCCTGGGCCACGAGGTCGATGCGGCCGCCGTGCGCGGCCACGTATTCCTTGACGATGGACAGGCCGACGCCGGTGCCGGGCGGCACGCCTTCGGGTTGCCGCTCCCCGCGGAAGAAGGGCTCGAAGATGCGGTCCCGGTCCACCGTCGCCACGCCCGGCCCATCGTCGGTGACATCGATGCCGATGCAGCCAGGCAAGTTCAGCAGGGTGAGATGGATGGTACCCCCCGGCGGGGAGAAGCGGATCGCGTTTGACAGCAGGTTGGCCACCACGGTGCCGAGCTTGTCGGCATCGACCTCGGCCAGCAGCGGCTCGCCCGTGACCGCCACCTCGATGCGGCGCGCCTGCGCCTGCAGCCGCTGGGCCTCGGCCTGCTCCTGCAGCAGCGCCAGCAGGTCGACGCGCGCGCGCCGCAGCTGGCGGGCATCGAAGGCGGCGGCGTTGAAGCGCAGCAGCGCCTCGATGCGGTCCTGCAGCACCGTGGCGTTGTGCTGCAGGATGCGGGTGACCTCGTGCTGGCTCGGGTTGAGCTGGCCGGGCACGCCTTCCTCGAGCAGCGACACGCCCTCGCGCAGCGCGGCCAGAGGGGTCTTGAGCTCGTGCGACACGTGACGCAGGAAACGGGCCTTGTCGGCGTCCAGCTCGGTCAGGCGCAACCGCAGCCAGTCCAGCTCGCGGCCCAGGCGCCGCATGTCGGCCGGTCCTTCGATCTCGATCGGCTCGTCCAGCCGGTTCTCCCCCAGCCCGCGGATCGCGCGCTCCATGCGGGTGAAGGGGCGGGCCAGCCAGATGCCCAGCGCGGCGGCCAGCAGCGAGGCCAGGGCGATGGCCGCGATCACCCGTTCCATCACCCGCGAGCGGCTCTGTTCCAGCCGGTGCGCCAGGTCGGTGTTGCGGGTCTGGATGATGCGCTGCACCTCGCGCGCGACGCCGCTGTTGATGGTGTCGAACTCGCGAAAGCGCAGCGCCACGGAGCGCTCGCGCTCGAGCGAGCGCTCGGACGGATCGCCCATCAGCTCGGCGATGGCCTCGAGCTGGCGCACCCAGGCCTCGGCCGGGCCCGGCGGCAGGCCCTGCTCGGTCAGCCGCAGCAGCGCGGTGCGGGCATTGCCCGATTCATCCTCGTAACGGCGCCGCAGCACGCGGTCGCCCAGGATGAGGGACTGGCGCGCGGCGCGCTCCATGTCGAGCGTGCGCTCGGTCAGCAGCTGGGCATTGGCGGTGAGCTGCAGGGCCGCATCGGCGGCCGCCGCGCGTTCGGCGATCAGGCGCTCCAGGACCACCACCGAGCGCAGCGCCGTGCCGCCGAGGAGGCCGCCCACCAGGATGAAGGCCAGCAGCAGCAGCGCCCGGAAGGACAGCAGGCTCAGGCGCGGGGCGGCCAAGGCTCAGGCGGGTTCGCGGATGGCCACGGTGGCGCGCAGCGAGTGCGGCAGCGCCTCGGTGATGGTCACCTCGACCATCTGTCCGACCAGCCTGGCGGGGCCGGCGAAGTTGACGATGCGGTTGCACTCGGTGCGCCCCATCAGCTCGGTCTTGTCCTTGCGCGACGGTCCCTCGACCAGGATGCGCTGCACCGTGCCCACCCGGCTGGCGCTGATGCGCTGCACGTTGTCTTCCAGCACGGCCTGCAGGCGTTGCAGGCGCGCCAGCTTGACCGCGTGCGGCGTGTCGTCGTGCAGGGCGGCCGCCGGGGTGCCGGGGCGCGGGCTGAAGATGAAGCTGAAGCTGGCGTCGAAGCCGGTGTCCTCCACCAGCTTCATCAGCCTGCCGAAGTCCTCGTCGGTCTCGCCCGGGAAGCCGACGATGAAGTCGCTCGACAGCGAGATGCCGGGCCGGACGGCGCGCAGCTTGCGGATGGTGCTGCGGTACTCCATGGCCGTGTAGCCGCGCTTCATCGCCATCAGGATGCGGTCGCTGCCGTGCTGCACCGGCAGGTGCAGGTGGCTGACCAGCTTGTCGACCTTGCCATAGGCCTCGACCAGGCGCTGGGTGAACTCGTTCGGGTGGCTGGTGGTGTAGCGGATCCGCTCGATGCCGGGGATCTCGGCCACGTATTCGAGCAGCAGGGCGAAGTCGGCCATCTCGGCGGTGTCGCCCATGCGGCCGCGCCAGGCGTTGACGTTCTGCCCCAGCAGGGTGACCTCGCGCACCCCCTGGTCGGCCAGCTCGGCCACTTCGGCCAGCACGTCGTCGAGCGGGCGCGACACTTCCTCGCCGCGCGTGTAGGGCACGACGCAGTAGCTGCAGTACTTGCTGCAGCCTTCCATGATGGAGACGAACGCGGTCGCGCCGTCCACCCGGGCCGGCGGCAGGTGGTCGAACTTCTCGATCTCGGGAAAGCGGATGTCCACCTGCGGCCGGTCCTGGCGTTCGCGTTCGGCCAGCAGGTCGGGCAGCCGGTGCAGCGTCTGCGGGCCGAACACCACGTCGACGTAGGGTGCCCGCTCGATGATGGCGGCGCCTTCCTGGCTGGCCACGCAGCCGCCGACGGCGATGCGCACGCCCTTGCTCTTGAGGTGCTTCACCCGGCCGAGGTCGGAGAACACCTTCTCCTGTGCCTTCTCGCGCACCGAGCAGGTGTTGAACAGGATCAGGTCGGCCTGCTCGGGGTCCTGGGTGGTCTCGTAGCCTTCGGCGGCCCGCATGACGTCGGCCATCTTGTCCGAGTCGTACTCGTTCATCTGGCAGCCGAAGGTCTTGATGAAGACTTTCTTCATGGCAGTCACGGCCGGGCGCCGAAGATGGCGTTGAGCACGTCGTTGAGACGGCGTGCGTTCTCGCTACCGCCGCCCTCGGCGGCCAGGGCCACCCGGGCGTACTCCTGCTCGTTGAGCACCCAGACCTCGTGCACCAGGCCGGCCGCCTCGCGCCGGTACACCACCGGCAACGACTGGCCGACCACGTTGCCGGACAGCACCAGCAGGTTGCGCGTGTCGCGGATGCGGGCGCCGGGCGAGAGCCGGTCGGGCTTGCCGTCCAGCGTGATCTCGGGCGGGGCGGTGACGACCAGCACGGCAGGGCGGACGTCGGCTGGGGCCTGGCGGCCGACCGCCGCCGGCGCCTGGGCAAAGGACAGGGAGGCGGCCGCCAGCAGGGCGGCGCCGATGGTCCAGCGGGTCATGGTGTAGATCCAGAGGCTGAGGAACCCCGGGATTCTAGGCCCCGGCTCCTTCGCGGGGGCAGGGGCAGCCCGGCCAGCCAGGGTAGGGCCGGGCAAGCGCGATCGGCGTTACTTCTTGGCCTCGTCCTTGGCCGCCTTGTCCTTGGCCATCGGGTCCTTCTTGGCGTCCTTGGCCTGCGCTTCCTTGCCCATGGCGTCCTTCTTCTGCGCGCCGTCCTTGTCGGCGCTGTCCTTCGAGCTGGCGTCCTTGCTCGTGGCGTCCTTGGCGGAGGCATCCTTGCCCATCGGTGCGCCGGCATGCGAAGCGGCCAAGGCGGCGCCCGCGGTCAGCAGGGCGGCGATGGCGAGGAGCGAGCTGAGCGGTTTCATGTGCGGTCCTTCCACGGTTGACGAGGGATGGGCCGGCGTTGGCGCCGGGCACTCGGGCGGGCCGGAATGCCTGTCCGACGCCGTTGGTCGCGCCGGAGGGCGCGATCTTTCAGGAAGGCTCGGCAGGGGAAGGGCAGGAGCGGCGGGAGCCCGCCGGAACGATAGTCGGTCCCGTCGCCTTCGCACCCCGATTCATGACTCGGGAATGGGGGTCTTCGATGGCGCTACGGCGTGTGCGCATCAGCGGCCCCAGAAGCGGAAAACCCGCACCAGCTGCTGCCGGTGCGGGTCGTCTTGTTCTGGTGGCGCTTCACGGATTCGAACCGCGGACCTGTGGATTATGATTCCATCGCTCTAACCGACTGAGCTAAAGCGCCGAGAGCCCGAGATTATAGCGAAGGCCGCGCACCCCCGGCTCATCCCCCCTTTTCGCCCAGCCGACCCGACCGGACCGCGCCGTCAGCGGTGGCGGAAGACCGGCTCGCGCTTGGCCAGGAAGGCGTCCATGCCTTCCTTCTGGTCGGCGGTCGCGAACATCGAATGGAAGAGGCGGCGCTCGAACATCACGCCGTCGGCCAGCGTGGCCTCGAAGGCCCGGTTGACCGCTTCCTTGGCCGCCATCGCCGCCAGCCGCGGCATGCCGCAGATGGTGATGGCGGCGGCCAGCGCCTCGTCCATCAGCTTGTCGAGCGGCACCACCCGGCTCACCAGGCCGGCCCGCTCGGCTTCGGCGGCGTCCACCAGGCGGGCGGTGAGCACCATGTCCATGGCCTTGGACTTGCCGATGGCGCGCGGCAGGCGCTGGGTGCCACCGGCGCCGGGGATGATGCCGATCTTGATCTCGGGCTGGCCGAACTTCGCGTTCTCGGCCGCGATGATGAAGTCGCACAGCATCGCCAGCTCGCAACCGCCGCCCAGCGCGAAGCCGCTCACGGCCGCGATCACCGGCTTGCGGATGCGGCGCAGCGTTTCCCAGTTGCGGGTGATGAAGTCGCCTTGGTAGACATCGGCGAACTCGAATTTGGACATGGCGGAGATGTCGGCGCCGGCGGCGAACGCCTTCTCGCTGCCGGTGAGCACGATGCAGCCGATGGCGTCGTCGGCTTCGAACGCCAGCAGCGCCGCGCCCAGCTCGTCCATCAGCTGGTCATTCAGCGCATTGAGTTGCTTGGGGCGGTGCAGCGTGATCACGCCGACCTGGCCGGCTTCGGTGCGCACTTGCAGGGTCTCGTACGACATGGGTCTCCTCCGGCGACGATCGACTATACCCAAGGGAAACCATTGACCGGCCCAGCGGTCGGCCACTGCTAGATTCGCCCGCAAGGAGACCCCATGAGCGAACCGTCCGTCCTGTACGAGACCCGCGGCGCCGTCGCGCTGCTCACGCTGAACCGCCCCAAGGCACTCAACAGCTTCACCCGGGCGATGCACCAGGACCTGTGGGCGGCGCTCGACCGCCTCGAGGCCGACCAGGCCATCCGCGCCGCCGTGCTCACCGGCGCCGGCCGGGGCTTCTGCGCCGGCGCCGACCTGGCCGAGTTCGATTTCGCGCCCGGCCCGGACCTGGTCGAACGCGCCAATCCCGGGCCCATCATCGAGCAGGCCTTCAATCCGACGGTGCGCCGCCTGATGGCGCTGCGCGTGCCGACGGTGGCCGCGGTCAACGGCGTCGCCGCCGGTGCCGGCGCCTCGCTGGCGATGACCTGCGACCTCGCCATCGCGGCGCCCGGCGCCAGCTTCATCCAGGCGTTCTCCCGGATCGGCCTCATCCCGGATGCGGGTGGCACTTGGTTCCTGGTCAAGAAGCTCGGTGCCGCCCGGGCCATGGGCTGCGCGATGCTGGGCGACAAGCTGTCGGCGGCCGAGGCCAAGGAGTGGGGAATGATCTGGGACGTCGCGCCCGAGGGCCAGGACTGCGTCGAGGCCGCCGTGGCCCTGGCGCAGCGGCTGGCGACGCTGCCGACCCAGGCGCTGGTGGCGACCCGCAGGATGATCCGCGCCGCGGCCTCGAACGAGCTGGAGACCCAGCTCGAGCTCGAGCGCGAGACCCAGTCAGCGCTGGGGCGCACGCACGACTACATCGAAGGCGTGACCGCCTTCCTGCAGAAGCGGCCACCGGTCTTCAAGGGCGAGTGATGGAAAGCGGGGACGCGCTGGCCGCCCGCGTCGGGCAGGCGATGTTCGCCAACGACGTCGCGTCGAAGGACACCATGGGCATGGAGCTGCTGAGCTGCACGGCCGGGCGCGCCGTGCTGCGCATGCCGGTGCGCGAGATGCACCTGAACGGCCACCGCATCTGCCACGGCGGCTTCATCTTCACGCTGGCCGATTCGACCTTCGCGTTCGCCTGCAACAGCCGCAACCAGGCTACCGTGGCGGCCGGCTGCAGCATCGAGTTCCTCAAGCCGGGCCGGCTCGGCGACGTGCTCACCTGCGAGGGCGTCGAGCGCGTCCTGCAGGGGCGGCACGGGGTGTACGACATGACGGTGACCAACCAGCGCGGCGAGGTCGTGGCGGTGTTCCGCGGCAAGAGCGCGCAGATCCAGGGCGCCGTGCTTCCGGAGGCAGCATGAACCACTTTCCCCTCGAGGCGATCGAGAAGGCCAGCATCGACGAGCTGCGCGGCCTGCAGCTCAAGCGCCTGCAGGCCACGCTCGCGCATGCCTACGCCAATTCGCCGGTGTACCGGGCCAAGTTCGACGCCGCCGGCGTGCACCCGTCGCACTGCCGCGAGCTGGCCGACCTGGCGAAGTTCCCGTTCACCAGCAAGGCCGACCTGCGCGACAGCTACCCGTTCGGGTTGTTCGCGGTGCCGCGCGAGCGCTGCGTGCGCATCCACGCCTCCAGCGGCACCACCGGCAAGCCCACGGTGGTGGGCTACAGCCGCAACGACATCGAGACCTGGGCCCACGTGGTGGCGCGCAGCATCCGCGCCGCCGGCGCACGTCCGGGCGAGATGGTGCACGTGAGCTACGGCTACGGCCTGTTCACCGGCGGGCTGGGCGCGCACTACGGGGCCGAGCGTCTGGGCCTCACGGTGGTGCCGTTCGGCGGCGGCCAGACCGAGCGCCAGGTGCAGCTGATCACCGATTTCCGGCCCGACATCATCATGGTCACGCCCAGCTACATGCTGGCCATCGCCGACGAGATCGAGCGCCAGGGGCTGGATCCGCGTGCCTGCAGCCTGCGCCTGGGCATCTTCGGCGCCGAGCCCTGGACCAACGACATGCGGCGGGCGATCGAGCAGCGCCTGGGCCTGGACGCGGTCGACATCTACGGCCTGTCGGAGGTGATGGGGCCGGGCGTGGCCAGCGAGTGCGTCGAGACCAAGGACGGCCCGACCATCTGGGAGGACCATTTCTACCCCGAGGTGATCGACCCGCAGACCGGCGTTCCGGTGGCCGACGGGGAGATCGGCGAGCTGGTGTTCACCAGCCTGACCAAGGAGGCACTGCCCATCATCCGCTACCGCACCCGCGACCTCACCCGGCTGCTGCCGGGCACGGCACGCACCATGCGGCGGATGGAGAAGATCACCGGCCGCAGCGACGACATGATGATCGTGCGCGGCGTCAACGTGTTCCCGACCCAGATCGAGGAGCTGATCTGCAAGCGCGCGGAGCTGGCGCCGCACTACCAGTGCATCCTCACGCGCGAGGGGCCGCTGGACTGCCTGACGGTGGCGGTGGAGGCGCGGCCGGGGCTGTCGCACGAGGACGGCGCGGCGCAGGCCGCCGCCGAGCGGCTGGCGCACGAGATCAAGACCTATGTCGGCACCTCGGCGCGCATCGAGCTGCGACCGTCGGGCGGCATCGAGCGCAGCCTGGGCAAGGCCAAGCGCGTGGTCGACCAGCGCAAGCCCTGAGAGCGGCCCTCACTTCTGGTCGATGGCCTCGACCAGCAGGTCGACCTGGGCCTCGTCGCCCATGTTGACGCGGATGCGCACCGGCAGGTACTGCAGCGCGGGCGCGAACCACATCTCGGCCGTGATGTTGCCGCGCGGGTTGGCGATCGGCCGCGGCTTCAGGTGGAAGGCCTCGATCGGCCCCAGCTTGGTGGCGAGCACCTCGCGCTCGACGATGTCGTAGGTCCAGAGGTCGACCGCACCGGGGCGCGCCATGGAGAAGGTGACCGCGTTGCCCACTTCCAGCCGGTCGCGCCCGGTGGCGAAGCGGTGCGCCAGCTCGACGAACTGGCTGGCCGTGTCCTGCACGTCCGGCGGCTTGGCGATCACGTTGCCGTTGGCCAGCAGGATCTCGCGCTCGCCGATGCGCAGCCCGCGCGGCCGCCCGTTGCGCTGCTCCTCGTAGGCCTGCGGCTGCAGGGTCGGGCCCACCTCGCCCTGGCTGGTCATGACCAGGCTGGCCAGGAAGCCGACGTCGACCTCGACCCGGACCTGGTAGCGCGTGTCGTCCCGTTGCCACAGCACGCGGGCGTCGCCATGCAGTTCCCCGCTGCGGAAGCGCCCGCCCAGCCGGTAGCGCAGGCGGGTGTCGGGCGGCCAGGTGGACGCGACCCCGGCGCCGGGGGCGCTGGCGCCGGCTTGCGGCGCCGACGCCGCCACCACGGCCGGTTCCGCCGGCGCGGCAGCCGAGGCGGCTGTGGCGGGTGCCGAAGCGGCCGCGGCCGGCGGCTCCGGCTCCGCCTGGGCCATGGTGTCCGGGGGCACCGCAGGCTGCTCCGGCGCTGCCGGGGCGGTGGCCGGGACCGGCTCGGTCGGGGGACGCGGCTTGGGCTGGGGGCGCGCCGGCCGCACCCGCGCCGTCGGCCGGCTGGGCGCCGGTTCGGCGGCGGCCGGGGCTGCCGCCGGCGGCGGCGGGGCCTGTGGCACCACCAGCCGGGTGTAGAGCGGCGGTGCCATCGGCTTGAGTGCGGACGACTGGGCGTGCAGGCGCGACACCCATTGCAGCGCGATGCCGTGCATGACGAGGACGGCCGCCAGCAGGGCGGCCAGCCGCAGGCCGCTGCCGCGGGTCAGGCCTGGAGGGCCAGCCATGGCTGTGCCTGCGCTGCGTCGCGTAGCACCAGCCGCCAGGTGGTGACCGCCGCCGGCAGGTGCAGCTCGAGCCGCAGGATGCGGCGATCCCGCGCCACCAGCGCGATCACGCGCCGGTGCGTGCCGGCATACAGCAGCAGGTCGTCCAGCTTGGCCATGCGCCAGGCCGTGCCCGCCACCTCCACGCCCAGCCATTCGTCGTTGGCCGCCAGGCCGGCGCTCTCGGCCGCGCCGCCGCGCAGCACGGTCTTGAGCCGGACGGTGCCGCCACTCTCCTCGGTGCGCACGCCCAGGCGCTGCTGCAGCTGCGCCGGCTCCTCGAGCGCGAACACGCCCTGCTTCTGCAGCAGGTCGGCCAGCGGCAGTTCGCGCGTGCCATGCACCCAGGCCGCCAGTTCGCGCGCGAAGCTGCGGCCGCCCAGCTCGCGCAGCACGGCCAGCAGGTCGGCCTCGGCCATCGGCCCGGCCTTGCAGCGCACCCACAGCGCCCGCATCACCTCGTCGAGCGTGGTGTGGCCCTCGGCCCGCAGCGTCAGGTCCAGGCACAGCGCGACCAGCGAGCCCTTGGCGTAGTAGCTCACCGTCGCGTTGGGCGTGTTCTCGTCCTGGCGGTAGTACTTGATCCAGGCATCCCAGCTCGCCTGGGCGAGCGACTGCACCTCGCGCCCCGGCGTCTGCAGCACCTGGTTGATGGTCTTGTTCAGCAGGCGCACGTAGGTGGCCTCGTCGATCAGCCCGGCGCGGCGCAGCAGGAGGTCGTCGTAGTAGCTGGTGAAGCCCTCGAAGAACCACAGCAGCGGCGTGTAGTTCTCGTGCGCGTAGTCGTAGTGGGCCAGTTCGACCGGCCGCAGCTGCTTGACGTTCCAGGTGTGGAAGTACTCGTGGCTCACAAGGCCCAGCAGCGTGACGTAGCCGTCGGCCGCCCGCGCCTCGCCCAGCCGCGGCAGGTCGCGCCGGGCGGCGATCAGGGCGGTGGAGTTGCGGTGCTCCAGCCCGCCGTAGCCGTCGTCGACCACGTTCAGCAGGAACAGGTAGGTCTTGTGCGGCGGACGCTTGCGGTCGTGCCAGAAGCGGATCTCGGTCTCGCAGACCTTCTGCACGTCGGCGGCCAGCCGGTCGGCGTCCAGCGACTCGGTGGCGCCGGTCACCACCAGCCGGTGCGGCACGCCGCCGGCCCTGAATTCCGTGCTCCAGAAGGTGCCCATCTCCACCGGGCAGTCGACCAGTTCGTCGTAGTCCTGTGCCAGGTAGATGCCGAAGCCGCGCTTGCCGGCGCGCCAGGGCGACAGCCCGGTGGCCGCCTCCCAGCCGGGGCGCGGCGACACCAGTTCCAGTGCGTGCGGATCGGCCTCCTGGCCGTGCACCCGCAGGCACAGGCTGGTGCCGTTGAAGAAGCCGCGGTTGGCGTCGAGCCAGGCCGTGCGCACCGAATTGTCGAAGGCGTACACCTCGTAGGTCAGCACCAGCGGGCTGCTGGCCATGCAGCCGACCTGCCAGGTGCACTTGTCCAGCTGCTGCAGGGGCACCGTGCGGCCGTCCTGGCGCGCCACCAGACGCTGCAGGTTCTTGGCGAACTCGCGCACCAGGTAGCTGCCGGGAATCCAGACCGGCAGCGACAGACGCTGCTCGGCGGCCGGCTGCTCGATGGTGAGCGTGACGTGGAACAGGTGGGCGTGGAGGTCGGCGGCCTCCACCCGGTAGTGCAGCCGCCAGGGCGGTCCTGCGGGCGGGCGCGGACTCACTTGGCTTCGGCGAGCAGCTTCTCGACGTCGCTGGCGCCGATGGCGCCCGGCACGCGCCGGCCGTCGGTGAAGACCAGGGTCGGCGTGCCCGTGATCTGGAACCGGCGGCCGAGCTCGCGGTTGCGGTCCAGCGCGGAGGCGTCGCAGCCAGTCGCGGGCGCCGCGGGCGTCGCCTTGTCGCGCACCATCCAGTCGGTCCAGGTCTTGCCGGCGTCGCGCGTGCACCAGATGTTGCGCGACTTGACGACCGAATCGTCGCCCAGGATGGGGTACAGGAAGACGTGGATGGTGACGTTGTCGACCTTCTGCAGGTCGCGCTCGAAGCGCTTGCAGTAGCCGCAGTTCGGGTCCTCGAACAGCGCCACCTTGCGCTTGCCGTTGCCGCGCACGATGGTGAAGGCGTCCTTGAAGGGCAGCGTCTCGAAGTCGATCGCGGTCAGCTTCTCGATCCGTTCCTGGGTGAGGTTGCGGCGCTGCTTGGTGTCGACCATCTGGCCGTGCACCACGTAGTTGCCCTCGGCGTCGGTGTAGTACAGGTCGGTGCCCACGCGCACTTCGTAGATGCCGGGCATGGGCGACTTGGTCACCTCATCGACCTTGCCCATCTGCGGCACGCGCTCGGCGAGGTTCTTGCGGATCGTGGCTTCCTGGGCGGCAGCCCCCAGGCTGGCCAGCAGCAGCGCGGCCAGCCACGCGGTCTTGGTGCGTGTCATCGTCATTCCTGTCTTGTCCATCACAGCCGTCCCGCGGCCTGCCGGACCACCCAGTCCTTCAGGGGACCGCTGCGGTCGAAAGCCCTCATGCCCCAGTTGCGCAGCGCCACCCAGGCCGTGTGGTCCTGCGCGAACAGCTGCTGCAGCCCGTCGGTCGTGGCGCCCATGGCCAGCACGTCGGCCCGGCGCGCCCGCTCGTAGCGGCGCAGCAGCTTCAGGTCGCCCAGGCCGCGCCAGTAGTCGCGGTCCTGCAGCACCTGGGCCAGCACCCGGGCATCGGCCAGGCCGAGGTTCAGGCCCTGGCCCGCCAGCGGGTGCACGCTGTGCGCCGCGTCGCCGGCCAGCACCCAGCCGGGGCCGCACCAGCGGCGCGCCGTGGCCACCTGCAGCGGCCAGGCGGCGCGCACGCTCGTGAGGGTGAGCTTGCCCAGCGCCTGGTGGCTGGCGGCCTGCACCTGGGCCTCGAAGTCGGCCGGGTCGCATTGCAGCAGGGGTTCGCGGCGATCCTGCCGGACCGACCACACCAGGGCAACCTCATTCCCGCCGGACGGCGGCGCGGCCCCGCCCATCGGCAGCAGGGCGAGCACCTCGCCGCCGGCGAACCACTGGCGCGCCACATGGCCATGCGGTTTCTCACAGGCCAAGCGCGCCGCCACGGCCACCTGGCCATAGGGCTGGACGTCGTGTTCGATGCCGAAGGCGGCCCGGGTCGCGCTGTCCCGTCCTTCGCAGATGACCGTGAGCGCGGCCGGCTCCGGCTGCGCCAGCGGGGTCACCAGCGGCTGGTAGCGCAGCGCCTCGCCGAGCCGCTGCTCGAGCGCCGGCACGTCGACGATCCAGGCCAGGGCCGGCGCCGGGCCGGCGGCGAAGCGGACCTCGCCGCCGTCGTCGCCATGCACCTCCATGCCCAGCACCGGCGTCGCATGGGCCTCGTCGGGCCAGGCGCGCAGGCCCTGGAGCAACTGGCGCGAGGCCGCATTGAGCGCGTAGGCCCGCACGTCGGAGTGCGAGGGGGACGGGGGGGCATCGACCAGGCCGACGCGCAGTCGCTGGCCGGCCAGCAACAGGGCCAGCGTGCGGCCCACGATGCCCGCGCCGCGGAGACAGACATCCAGAGCAGCCGCCATGGCCGGGATTCTAGGCGCCGGCCCCGGCCGGGCGGGCGCGGGCACAATCGCGCGGTTGCGTTCGACCCCTGCCATGCCTGCCGATCCCTCCACTCTCGAAGCGCGCATCGCGCGCCTGTTCGTCTATCCCGTCAAGTCCTGCGCCGGCGTCGAGCTGCGCGAGGCGGTGCTCACGGAGGCGGGGCTGGACCTCGACCGTGCCTGGATGGTGGTCGACGCCGATGGGACCGGCGTGACACAGCGGGAACTGCCGCGCCTGGCGCTGGTGCGTCCGCAGCTCAAGCTCCACGAGGTCATCCTGCGCGCCCCCGGCATGCTGGCCCTGCACCTGTCGATCGATGCGGTCGAGGCGGCGGTGAAGGTGCGGGTCTGGGACGACGAGGTCGCCGCCTACGACATGGGCGACATCGCGGCCCAGTGGTTCAGCGATTTCCTGGGCACCCGGCTGCGGCTGGTGCGGTTCGATCCCGAGCACCGGCGCCTGTCCGATCCGCGCTGGACCGGCGGCACCGAGGCGCCCAACCAGTTCAGCGACGGCTACCCGGTGCTGGTGACCAGCGAAGCCTCGCTGGCCGGCCTGAACGAGCGCCTGCTGGCTGCCGGCCATGCGGCCGTGACCATGGAACGCTTCCGGCCCAACGTGGTGCTGGCCGGCATCGAGGCCCACGACGAGGACCGGGTGGAGACCCTGCAGGTCCAGGCCGATGCGCCGGTGGCGCTGCGGCTGGTCAAGCCCTGCCCGCGCTGCCCCATTCCCAACATCGACCCGGCCACGGCGCACAGCAGCCCCGAGGTGCTGGACACGCTGCAGGGCTACCGGGCCGACCAGCGCCTGGGCGGCGCGGTGAGCTTCGGGATGAATGCCATCGTCGCCGAGGGCGAGGATGTGCTGCTGCGGGTCGGCCAGGCCGTGCGCGGCAACTGGGCCTTCGACTGAGCCCCGGCCGCTAGCGGGCGGCCGGCAACGGATCGCCGGGCAGTTCGCTGTCGGTCTCCAGCGGCATCCGCTGGGTGTCCTCGGGCTTGAGGAAGCGGATCGGGCGCCGCGTGCGCGGCGACATCGACCCCATCAGGGCATCGAGCGCCGCCTCGATCTCCTGCGGCTCGGCCATGCGTTCGCGCAGCAGCACGGCGGCGACGTGGAACTGCAGCGTGACGTCGGGCTTGAGGCCCTGCAGCGGCATGAGGCCGGCCGCGATGAGGCGGGCCGCCCGGTCGGTGACGCTGGTGCGCGAGGTCACGCCTTCCAGGATGAGCCCGAAGCGCGCCTCGCCGACGCGGCCGACCGTGTCGACGTCCCGCAGCACGCGGCGCAGCTTGATGACGCTGCGCAGCAGGCTCTGCTCGGCCACGGCCGAGCCGTGCACGGCCTTGATGCGACCGTAGTTGACGAGGTCGATGAACACCACCGCGGCATCTTCCTGGTGGCGCTTGTAGCGTTGCGTGACCTGCTGCAGGCGGTCGCGGAAGATGTGCGGCGCCAGCAGGCCGGTGAGCGCATCGTGGCTGGACAGCGCCTGCTCGCGGATCTCGGCGCCGCGCCGGTCGCGCGAACGCAGCGACAGCGCGACCAGCAGCAGCGGCACCTCGGCGACGATGGCGAGGACCACCGCGTACTGGGTGGCGAACGCCACCGGCAGGATGCCGAACAGGCGCAGGATCGCGGTGCCGACCGCCAGCGTGAGCGGCAGGTTGGCCAGCAGCACCCACAGGCCGACCCGGTCGCGCCGCCGCCAGGCCAGCCCGGCGACCAGCATGTTCAGGGTGGTGGCCGCCAGCAGGTAGAGCGCCAGCAGGTCCAGCGCCGCGCGGCGGTCGAGCAGCAGGTAGGCGATGGCCAGCGGCGTGCCGCCCCAGCCCAGCAGGAACGCGCTGCGGTCCAGGCGGGCATGGCGCGCCGCGATGCCGGTGAGCCGGCGCACGAACAGGATGGCGGCGCCGGCGGCCAGCATGGAGAGGCAACCCGGCGCGGCGTCGGCCAGCAGGCCGGACCAGGGCCACAGGAGGTGGGCGGCGACGCCGGTGTACGCCATCAGGCTGAGCGTGCTCAGGGCCGCGTAGAGCGCGTACCAGCCGTACACCTTGTCGCTGAAGGCCCAGCTCTGGGCCAGGCAGGCGGCGATCAGCAGCAGCAGCGCGCCGTAGGCGGCGCCCAGCCCGAGGTATTCGAGTTGCAGCTGGTGGGTGTGGGCGCTGTCGCTGGCCAGCCGCAGCGGCACGGCGGTGGGGATGGCGCTGCGCAGCTGGAGATAGACCTCGCGCGCCTGGCCGGCCGGCAGCTCGAGCCGGAACGCCGGGTAGCGGCCGGCCTCGGGCCAGCGCTCGACGGCGAGGGTGTCGCCGGCGCTCAGGCCCTTCCAGCGGCCGCGCTCGTCGCGCTGCCAGGCGGTGGCCTGGTCGACCAGCGGGTTGGGCACGACCACCAGCCAGTGCAGCCGTTCGCCCTCGGCCCGCTGCAGGCGCAGGCGCAACCACAGCGCGGAACCGGGGCCGAGCGGGTAGATCGCGTCGGCCACCGTCGGGGCGAAGCGGTCGGGGCCCTGCGCCACTTCGTCGACCAGGGCCATGCCGGTGGGGTCGAGCCAGGCCTGCGCCAGGGCGTCGGCCCGCAGCAGGCCGAGGCCGTCACTGAGCAGGACGGGGGCATCGCGCGCCGGCGCGGCGGCCAGCGCGGCGGTGCAGAGCCAGGCGGCGAGCAGGACGAGGAGCGACCGCAGCGCCAGGGCGGCGCGGGGGCTTGGCATACACTGCGGCGCTTGTCTGTCTGGAACTGCCATGAGCTTGAAGTGCGGCATCGTGGGCCTGCCCAACGTGGGCAAGTCGACCCTGTTCAATGCCCTCACCAAGGCGGGAATCGCCGCCGAGAACTATCCCTTCTGCACCATCGAGCCGAACGTCGGCATCGTCGAACTGCCTGACCCGCGGCTCGCCCAGCTGGCCGGCATCGTCAAGCCGGAGCGCATCGTACCGGCCATCGTCGAGTTCGTCGACATTGCCGGGCTGGTGGCCGGCGCGAGCAAGGGCGAGGGGCTGGGCAACCAGTTCCTGGCCCACATCCGCGAGACCGACGCCATCGTCAACGTGGTGCGCTGTTTCGAGGACCCGAACGTCATCCACGTGTCGGGCAAGGTCGACCCGGTGTCCGACATCGAGGTGATCCAGACCGAGCTGTGCCTGGCCGACCTGGGCACGGTGGACAAGAGCCTGGCGCGCTACACCAAGGCCGCCAAGTCCGGCAACGACAAGGAGGCGGCCAAGCTGGTCGCGGTCCTGACCAAGGTGCAGGCCACGCTGAACGAGGGCAGGCCGGTGCGCACGCTGTCGTTCTCGGACGAGGAGCAGGCGCTGCTCAAGCCGCTGTTCCTGATCACGGCCAAGCCGGCCATGTTCGTGGCCAACGTCGACGAGGGCGGGTTCACCGACAACCCGCTGCTCGACCGGCTGCAGGCCTACGCCGATGCGCAGAAGGCGCCGGTGGTGGCCATCTGCGCCAAGATGGAAGCCGAGATGGCCGACATGAGCGACGAGGACAAGCAGATGTTCCTCGCCGAGATCGGCCAGGAGGAGCCGGGGCTCAACCGCCTGATCCGCGCCGCCTTCAAGCTGCTGGGGCTGCAGACCTACTTCACGGCCGGCGAGAAGGAAGTGCGCGCCTGGACCGTGCGCATCGGCGCCACCGCGCCGCAGGCCGCCGGTGTCATCCACACCGACTTCGAGCGCGGCTTCATCCGGGCCCAGACCATCGGCTTCGAGGACTACGTGCAGTACAAGGGCGAGCAGGGCGCCAAGGACGCCGGCCGCATGCGCAGCGAGGGCAAGGAGTACGTCGTCAAGGATGGCGACGTGATGAACTTCCTGTTCAACGTCTGACGCGGCGGCGCAGCGCGGCCACCGCAAGGGTGGCCGCCTTCAGCCGCCCAGTCCCGGCAGCCCGCCGGGGAAGACCCACATCAGCGCGCCGGTCATGGTGATGTAGCGGGCGAACTTGCCCACCAGCATGTAGGCGGTGCAGGGCCAGAACGGCATGCGCAGCCAGCCGGCCACCGCGCACAGCGGGTCGCCCACCACCGGCAGCCAGGCCAGCAGGCAGGCCTTGGGGCCCAGCCGCTCCAGCCACTCGATCGCCTTCAGGTGCGAACGCGAATGGCCCCACTTGTCCACCACCTGGTGGGCGCCGTAGCCGAGCCACCAGTCGAGCATGCCGCCCAGCGTGTTGCCCACCGTCGCCACCAGCACGGCGGGCCAGAACAGGTCGGGGTTGAGCTTGATCAGGCCGAACAGGGCCGGCTCCGATCCCATCGGCAGCAGCGTGGCCGAAATGAACGAGACGATGAAGAGCGTCGACAGCCCGAAGCGGGGAAGTGCCAGCAACGCCAGCATGGAGTCGAGCCACTCTTGCATGCGCGCGCATGTTACGGCAGTCAAGTGCCGAAAACCTGTAGGTGCGTACGCAGTCACCGCCCGGCGGCCGCGTCAGGCGGCGCGCATACAATCGTGCCTCATTTTTCAGCAGCGACGCCCGCCTTCCCCCATGCACATCGGCCCGTACGTCCTGGCGAACAACCTGTTCGCCGCGCCGATGGCAGGCGTCACCGACCGGCCGTTCCGCCAGTTGTGCCGCCAGCTGGGGGCCGGCTACGCGGTCAGTGAGATGGTGACGTCGCGGCGCGACCTGTGGAACTCGCTGAAGACCTCGCGCCGCGCCAACCACGAGGGTGAACCGGGGCCGGTGGCGGTGCAGATCGCCGGCACCGACGCGGCCATGATGGCCGAGGCCGCCGCCTACAACATCGACCGCGGCGCCCAGATCATCGACATCAACATGGGCTGCCCGGCCAAGAAGGTGTGCAACAAGTGGGCCGGCTCCGCGCTGATGCAGGACGAGCCGCTGGCGCTCGCCATCGCGCAGGCCGTGGTCGCCGCCTGCGAGCCGCGCGGCGTGCCGGTCACGCTCAAGATGCGCACCGGCTGGGACGCCCACAACCGCAATGCCGTGCGGCTGGCGCGGGCGTTCGAGGCCGCGGGCGTGCGCATGCTGACCGTGCACGGCCGCACGCGCGAGCAGGGCTACAAGGGCTGCGCCGAGTACGACACGGTGGCCGCCGTCAAGGACGCGGTGCGCATCCCGGTGGTCGCCAACGGCGACATCGATTCGCCGCGCAAGGCGCGCGCGGTACTGGCCGCCACCGGCTGCGACGCCGTCATGATCGGCCGGGCGGCACAGGGGCGGCCCTGGATCTTCCGCGAGGTCGCCCACCACCTGGCCACCGGCGAGGACCTGGCGCCGCCGCTGGTGGCCGAAGTCCGCCGCCTGCTGCTGGCGCACCTCGAGGACCACTACGCCCTGTACGGCGAATTCACCGGCGTGCGCAGCGCGCGCAAGCACATCGGCTGGTACGTGCGCGGCCTGCCCGGCGGCGAGGACTTCCGCAACCGCATGAACGCGCTCGAGGACCCCGCCGTGCAATGGCGCGCGGTGGGCGAGTTCTTCGACCGCCTGGCCGCCCTGCATGGCGACCGCCTGCCGGTGACCGCACCACACGACCAAGAAGCGACCGAAGAACAAGACGCATGAGCAAGAAGCAGATCGAGGAGTGCGTACGCAACAGCCTGGAAGGGTATTTCCGGGACCTGCGCGGGACCGAGCCGGACGGCATGTACGAGATGCTGGTCAAGGTGGTCGAGAAGCCGCTGCTAGAGGTGGTCATGGCCAGGGCCGACCAGAACCAGTCGCGCGCCGCCGAATGGCTGGGCCTGAACCGCAACACCCTGCGCAAGAAGCTCGTCGAGCACAAACTCCTGAAAGGTTGAGCCTGCGGTGGGGGCGTGACCTGAACCGCCACCCATCGCCGCCCGCCGCTCAACGCCAATGTCGAACCTCCCCATGAACGCACTCCTTTCCGTCTCGGACAAGACCGGACTCCTCGAGTTCGCCCGCGGCCTGCACGCGCTGGGCATCCGCCTGATCTCCACCGGCGGCACCGCCAGGCTGCTGGCCGACGCCGGCCTGCCGGTGACCGAGGTGGCCGAGGTCACCGGCTTTCCCGAAATGCTCGACGGCCGCGTCAAGACCCTGCATCCCAAGGTGCACGGCGGCCTGCTCGCGCGGCGTGACCTGCCCGAGCACCGGGCGGCGCTGCAGGCCCACGGCATCGACACCATCGACCTGCTGGTGGTCAACCTGTACCCGTTCGAAGCCACGGTCGCCAAGGCCGGCTGCACGCTCGAGGACGCGATCGAGAACATCGACATCGGCGGCCCGGCCATGGTCCGCAGCGCGGCCAAGAACTGGAAGGACGTGGGCGTGCTGACCGACGCCGCGCAGTACGAGGCCGTGCTGGCCGAGCTGCGCTCGTCCGGCCAGCTGTCGGATGCGACCCGCTTCGGCCTCGCGGTGGCGGCGTTCAACCGCATCAGCAACTACGACGCCGCCATCAGCGACTACCTGTCCAGCCTGCAGGGCGCGCCCGGCGCGGAGCCGGGGACGGCGACCCGCTCGCCCTTCCCCGGCCAGGCCAACGGCCGCTTCGTCAAGCTGCAGGAGCTGCGCTACGGCGAGAACCCGCACCAGCAGGCGGCGTTCTACCGCGACCTGTACCCGGCGCCCGGCTCGCTGGTCACCGCCGTGCAGCTGCAGGGCAAGGAGCTCTCGTACAACAACATCGCCGACGCCGATGCGGCCTGGGAATGCGTCAAGAGCTTCGACGCGCCGGCCTGCGTCATCGTCAAGCACGCCAATCCCTGCGGCGTGGCGCTCGGCGCGCAGCCGCTGGAGGCCTACGAGAAGGCGTTCAAGACCGACCCCACCTCCGCCTTCGGCGGCATCATCGCCTTCAACCGGCCGCTGGACGGCGCCGCGGCGCAGGCGGTGTCCAAGCAGTTCGTCGAGGTGCTGATGGCGCCCGGCTTCTCGCCCGAGGCGCTGGCGGTGTTCCAGGCCAAGGCCAACGTGCGCCTGCTGCAGATCGCGCTGCCGCCGGGCGGCCGCAGCGACTGGGACAACGGCCGCAACCTGATGGACGTCAAGCGGGTGGGCTCGGGGCTGCTGATGCAGACCGCCGACAACCGCGAGATGACGCTGGCCGAACTGAAGGTCGTGACGAAGAAGGCGCCGACGCCGGCGCAGCTGCAGGACCTGCTGTTCGCCTGGAAGGTCGCCAAGTACGTCAAGTCCAATGCCATCGTGTTCTGCAGGGACGGCATGACGATCGGGGTCGGCGCCGGCCAGATGAGCCGCATCGACTCGGCCCGCATCGCCAGCATCAAGGCCGGCAACGCCGGGCTGTCGATGGCCGGCACGGTGGTGGCGAGCGACGCCTTCTTCCCGTTCCGCGACGGGCTGGACGTGGTGATCGACGCCGGCGCGACCTGCGTCGCGCAGCCCGGCGGCAGCATGCGCGACGCCGAGGTGATCGGCGCGGCCGACGAACGCGGCATCGCGATGGTGTTCACCGGCGTGCGCCACTTCCGCCACTGAACGGAGCGCGCATAACGACAAAGGGCGCCGCGGCGCCCTTTTGTCCGGGTGCGCGAAGGCGGTCAGGCCAGGGTGGCGAACACCTCGCGGGCCGCGGCCACGGTGTCGGCGATGTCCTGCTCGCTGTGCGCGGCCGAGACGAAGCCGGCTTCGTACAGCGCCGGCGCGATGTAGACGCCGCGGTCCAGGAGGCCGTGGAAGAGGGCATTGAAGCGTGCGCCCTCGGTCTGCATCACCTGCCCGTAGTTGCGCGGCAGTTGCGGCAGCAGGAAGAAGCCGAACATGCCGCCCTCGCTGTCGGCGCAGAAGGGGATGCCCTCCGCCTTCGCCGCACCGGCCAGGCCGTCGACGAGCGAGCGGGTCCTGGCGGCCAGGGCTTCGTAGAACCCGGGCTTGGTGACCTCGCGCAACGTGGCCAGTCCGCAGGCGGTGGCGACCGGGTTGCCGGACAGCGTGCCGGCCTGGTAGACCGGCCCCAGGGGAGCCAGCTGCTCCATGATGGCGCGCGGGCCGCCGAAGGCCGCCAGCGGCATGCCGCCGCCGATGACCTTGCCCAGGACGGTGAGGTCGGGGCGGAAGCCCGGGATCTGCGCCGCGTAGTGCGCCTGCGCGCCACCGAGGCCGACCCGGAACCCGGTCATCACCTCGTCGAACGCGAGCAGCGCCCCGTGCTGCGTGCACAGCTCGCGGCAGCGCCGGATGAACGCGGTGTCGGCGCGCACGAAGTTCATGTTGCCGGCGATGGCCTCGATCATCAGGCAGGCGATGTCGGGGCCGTGCAGCGCGAAGGCTTCCTCGAGCTGCGGCAGGTTGTTGTATTCCAGCACCAGGGTGTGCTGCACGACTTCCGGCGGCACGCCGGCACTGGTGGGGTTGCCGAACGTGGCCAGGCCGGAGCCGGCCTTGACCAGCAGGGCGTCGGCGTGGCCGTGGTAGCAGCCCTCGAACTTCACCAGCTTGCTGCGGCCGGTGGCGCCGCGCGCCAGCCGGATGACGCTCATCGCCGCCTCGGTGCCGGAGCTGACCAGCCGCACCATCTCCAGCCCGGGCAGGACGGCGGCGATGGCTTCGGCCAGTTCGATCTCGCGTTCGGTGGGCGCGCCGAACGAGAAGCCTTCGCGCACGGCCCGCTGCACCGCCTCGACGACGGCCGGGTGGCCGTGGCCCAGGATCATCGGGCCCCAGGAGCCGATGTAGTCGATGTGGCGGCGGCCGTCGGCGTCCCAGAAATAGGCGCCCTCGGCGCGCTGCACGAAGCGTGGCGTGCCGCCGACGGCGCGGAAGGCGCGCACCGGCGAATTGACGCCGCCGGGGATGATGCGGCGCGCGCGGTCGAACAGTTGCTGGTTGCGGTCAGTGCTTGGTGTCATGCGCGGGCATGTCCAGGACTTGCAGGGCCTGGGCTTCTTCGTCGGTGAGGTCGCCCGGTTCGCCCTCGGGCTGGGCCCAGAACAGGCGGTCGGGCACCACGTTGCCCATGCCGGGCCGGAAGCCGGCGTCCAGGCACCGGTCCAGGTAGGCCAGGGCCTCGGTGGCGGCCGCGGCCAGGTCGCTGCCGCTGGCCACCAGCGCCGCCAGGGCCGCCGACAGGGTGTCGCCGGCGCCGGAGAACACCGCTTCGAAGCGCTCGAACTTCTCGCTGCCCAGCACCGACTGTGGCGTGGCAAGCACGTTGTCGATGAATTGGTCCGGCAACGGGATGCCCGTCACGAGCGTGTACGCGACCCCCACTTCGGAGGCCGCCTTGGCGATGTCGCGCGCGGTGGGGCTGCGGTCGCTGCTCCAGTCGGGCAGCAGCCAGCGCCACAGCGTGCTGTGGTTGCCCACCAGCACCGTGGTCTGCGGCAGCATCAGTTCGCGGAAGGCATCGAGGTACAGGTCGATCTGCGATTCGTCCCACCAGGCCAGGTTGGGCATGTAGGCGATGACGGGGACGTCGGCGTAGTCGGCGGCGATGCCGGCGACGACGCTCACCGCCTCGGGGCTGCCGAGGAAGCCCACCTTGAACACCTGCACCGGCGTGTCCTCGAGGATGGTGCGGGACTGCTCGGCGACGGCCTCCTCGTCGAACGGGAAGTGGTCGAGGATCTCGGCCGTGTCGCGGGCGTACGCGCCGGTGACCACCGGCAGTGCGTGCGCACCCACCGAGGCGATGGCAGTGACGTCCGCCGCGAGCCCGCCGGCACCGCTCGGGTCGCTGGCGTTGAACACCATCACGCACGCGGGACTGTCGTCGGCGCTGTCCTGCGTGACGTCAGCGGTGGTGATGGGGGAAGGGTTGGTCATTGGCCTGAATCATCCAGGCATCGGCACTGTGCAAAACCGCCGCAAGTGCCCTCGATACAATCGTTGCATTCTATTCGAAGGCCCTTTAAGCTGTGACTGAAGCGAAAACCTGGATGTGTCTGATCTGCGGCTGGATCTACGACGAAGCCGCCGGTGCCCCCGACCATGGCATCGCCCCCGGCACGCCGTGGGACCAGGTGCCAATGAACTGGACCTGCCCTGAATGCGGAGCCCGCAAGGAGGACTTCGAGATGGTGCAGATCTGAGGGAGAAGGGCCACTTCGTTTCGGGTCTTCCGGACGACGATGCAAGCCCCGGGTAGTTACAAATGAGGAGCAGCGTCAAGTGAGCACGAACGGGTTCAAGGTGCTGGTGATCGACGACAGCAACACGATCCGGCGGAGTGCGGAAATCTTCCTGAAGCAGGGCGGCCACGAGGTCATGCTGGCCGAGGATGGCTTCGACGCGCTGGCCAAGATCAACGACTACCAGCCCAATCTGATCTTCTGCGACATCCTGATGCCGCGCCTGGACGGTTACCAGACCTGCGCCATCATCAAGCGCAACGCCAGGTTCGCCGCCACCCCCGTGGTCATGCTGTCGTCCAAGGACGGCGTGTTCGACAAGGCGCGCGGCCGCATGGTCGGCTCGCAGGACTACCTTACCAAGCCTTTCACCAAGGACCAGCTGTTGCAGACGGTGCAGCAGTTCGGCGCCGCCGGCGCGGCCAACGCGGCGCCTTCAAATCAGGAGTGAGAATGCCGATCCAGAAAGTGCTCGTCGTGGACGATTCCAAGACCGAGCTGATGTTCATGACGGACCTGCTGCAAAAGAGCGGCTTCACCGTCAAGACCGCCGAGAACGCCGAGGATGCGTTCCGCCGCCTCGCGGAGGACAAGCCGCACCTGATCCTGATGGACGTGGTCATGCCCGGCCAGAACGGGTTCCAGCTCACGCGCGCCATCACCCGCGATCCGCTGTATGCCGACGTGCCCATCATCATGTGCACGAGCAAGAACCAGGAAACCGACCGCGTGTGGGGCATGCGCCAGGGCGCGCGCGACTACATCACCAAGCCGGTCGACGCCGACGAACTGATGGCGAAGATCAAGGCCCTGGGCTGACCCGGTCGCCGGCACGACCATGGCCAATCGCGAAGCCCTGCGCGAACTCCAGAGCCGGCTGGCAACCCGGATGCAGGCCGCGCGGGCCGAGGGGGTGCAGTCTTCCTGGCTGGCCGTCGAGGCCGCCGGCTCCCGTTACCTGTTTCCGCTCGCCCAGTCCGGCGAGATCTTCCCGTTCGCCCCGCCCCAGCAGGTCCCCTACACGCAGCCGTGGTTCCTGGGCGTCGCGAACCTGCGCGGCGGCCTGTACGGCATCGTCGACCTGGGCAGCTACGCCAGCGGCCGCGCGCCCGCGCCGCGCACCGAGATCGGCCGCGCCGAGGCGCGCCTGGTGGCGCTGAACGCCGGCCTCGAGGTCAACTGCGCGCTCCTCATCGATCGTCTCGCCGGCCTGCGCAACCCCGACGCCTTCGTGTCCGGGGAGGCGCCGTCGGCCGATGCACCCGCTTGGTTCGGCAGCGGCTACACCGACGCCAGCGGCGCCTTCTGGCAGGAGATCAACCTGCAGGCGCTGTCGCAACAACCCCAATTCCTGAGCATCAGCGCTTGAAGCGTTCCCGGAAGGCACTGCACCCATGTCCGTCGTCGACCACCTGAAGAAACTGTTCCCGCGCAAGTCCTCCGATGCCGAAACGACCGGGCAGCTGAGCCTGGCCGACGGCTCCGTCGACCCCATGGGCATGGCGCCCATGGAGCCCGGCACCACCGGCCGCGCGCCGCTGGAGGGCGAGGACAGCATCGATCCGGTCGAGGCCGTCGAGGGCGTCACGCCGGGCGAGCTGGTCTCGGTGCCGCTGCTCGGGCGTCGCACCATCGCCAGCCACCAGCGCATCTTGTTCGGTCTGCTGGCCTTCTCGCTGGCCGGCCTCGGCACGGTGGCCGTGGTGGCCGTGCGGCAGGCCGACAAGGTCGCCCAGCAGGTGAAGAACACCGGCGACTCGCTGATGCAGTCGCAGCGCCTGGCCAAGTCGGTGTCGCAGGCGCTGGTCGGCAGCCCGCAGGCCTTCCCCGACGTGCGCGACAGCTCGCAGGTGCTGGCCCGTTCGGTGCGCGGCCTGAAGGACGGCGACGAGTCGATGCGCCTCGACCCGGTCGTGGTGGAGTTCCAGGGCGACGTCGAGAAGATCCTGCCGCTCATGCAGCGCGCGGAGAAGAACGCCGCCACCGTGATGCAGCAGCAGAAGATCCTGACCCAGGTGGGCGCCGCGCTGCGCACCATCAACCGCCAGTCGTCCGACCTGCTCGAGATCGCCGAGACCGTGTCGTCGCTGAAACTGCAGCAGAACGCCTCGCCGGCCGAGATTTCCGCCTCCGGCCAGCTCGTGATGCTGACCCAGCGGATCGGCAAGTCGGCGAACGAATTCCTGACCGTCGAAGGCGTGAGCCCCGAGGCCGTGTTCCTGCTCGGCAAGGACCTGAACTCGTTCAAGGAAATCGCCCAGGGCCTGCTCGAGGGCAGCCCCGAGCTGCGGCTGGCCGGCTCCAAGGACCCGCAGACGCGCGAGCGCCTGACGGCCCTGCTGAAGGCTTACGAAGAGACCCGCAGCCAGGCCGGCGCCATCCTGGGCAACCTGCAGGGCCTGGTGTCCGCCCGCGAGGCGCAGGCATCCATCATTGCCGACAGCGAACCGATGCGCCGCTCGCTCGAGGAGCTGCAGGGCAAGCTGTCGTCCGAGACCGGCCTGAGCGCCCTGTCCTTCATCACCCTGGCCCTGGCCGCCGTCTTCGCCATCGCCTGTTCGATCGGCCTGGCCTACGTGCAGCTGCAGGACAGCCGCAAGCGCCAGGAAGTCGCCGAGCAGCAGCGGCTGGAAGCCGAGCGCCAGGAGCAGGAAGCCAAGCGCGTCAACGACGCCAACCAGGCCGCCATTCTTCGCCTCATGAACGAACTGCAGACGGTGGCCGAAGGCGACCTGACGCAGGAAGCCACCGTGACCGAGGACATCACCGGCGCCATCGCCGACTCGGTGAACTACACGGTGGAGGAACTGCGCCAGCTGGTGGGCAACGTGCAGAACACGGCCACCAAGGTGGCGCAGACGACGGCCCAGGTGGAAAGCACGTCCACCGAGCTGCTGGCCGCCTCCACCGAGCAGCTGCGCGAGATCCGCGAGACCGGCCAGTCGGTGCTCGACATGGCGTCGCGAATCAACGCCGTGTCCGGCCAGGCGCAGGAATCGGCCCAGGTGGCGCGCCAGTCGCTGCAGGCTGCCGAGTCGGGCCTGGCGGCGGTGCAGAACGCCATCGGCGGCATGAACTCCATCCGCGACCAGATCCAGGACACTTCCAAGCGCATCAAGCGGCTGGGCGAGTCCTCGCAGGAGATCGGCGAAATCACCGAACTGATCTCGGACATCACGGAACAGACCAACGTGCTGGCCCTGAACGCCGCCATCCAGGCCGCGTCGGCCGGTGAAGCGGGCCGCGGCTTCTCGGTCGTGGCCGAGGAAGTGCAGCGGCTGGCCGAGCGCTCGGCCGACGCCACGCGCCAGATCTCGGCGCTGGTGAAGGCCATTCAGACCGACACCCAGGACGCCGTGGCCGCCATGGAGCGCTCCACCCAGGGCGTGGTCGAGGGCGCCAAGCTGTCCGACAACGCCGGCACCGCGCTGACCGAGATCGACCAGGTGTCGCGCCGCCTCGCCGAGCTGATCGAGCAGATCTCGTCGACCGCCGCCAAGGAAGCCGAATCGGCCAACGTGGTGGCCGGCAACATCCAGCACATCTTCGCCGTGACCGAACAGACCGGCGAGGGCACGCGCTCCACCGCCCAGCAGGTGCGCGAACTCTCGCGCATGGCCGAAGAACTGCGCCAGTCGGTCTCGCGCTTCAAGATCGCCTGAGCGGCGAGCGGCCCAACGCCAGCCACAGCCCATGCAAGCCAACGACACCGATCTCGACCTGGCGACCAACGACCTCGGGCCGCTGGCCTGGGTGCTGGACGAACTGCGCAAGTCGCTCGATTCCGCAACCGCCGCCCTGCGCCGGTTCGTGCGGGATGCGGGGCTGGCGCGCGGCTCCGACATGGCCTCGGTCGATGCCGGCCAGCTGCGCATTGCGCGCCAGCAACTGCACCAGGCCGTCGGCGCCCTCGAGATGGTGGGCCTGGCCGCCCCGGCGCATGTGCTGCGCTCGATGGAAGCGGCGGCGCAGAAGTTCGTCGAGCGTCCCGAGCTGTGCAGCGAGGCGGCCGCCGCCAAGGTCGAGAAGGCCGGCTTCGCGCTGACCGAATACCTCGAGGGCCTGCTGCTCGGCAAGCCCACCTCCTCGGTCGCGCTGTTCCCGCAGTACCGCGACGTGCAGGAGCTGGCCGGCAGCGACCGCATCCACCCGGCCGACCTGTGGCCGTACGACTGGCGCTGGGTCGAGCCCGAGACCCCGGCCGTTCCCCAGACCCTGATCTACGACCCGGCCGTGCGCTCCCGCATGGACCAGGCCGTGCTGCGCATCGTCAAGTCGGCCGATGCCGCCGCGGCGCGCGACGTCGTCGACTGCAGCCTGGGCCTGGCCGCTGGCCAGGCTGCGCGCCAGCCGCGCATCTTCTGGAAGCTGTGCGCCGGCTACTTCGAGGCGGTGGCGGGCAACCTGCTGCCGGTCGACGTCTACGTCAAGCGGGCTGCCTCGCGCGTGCTGCTGCAGTACGCCACGCTGGCCAAGGGCGAGCAGGGCGTGTCCGATCGCCTGGCCCAGGACCTGCTCTTCTTCTGTTCGCAGGCGGTGCCGGCCAAGCCGGTCGACGCACCGTCGCTGGCCAGCGTGCGCGCGGCCTACGGGCTGGGGCGCTACAAGCCGGTCGACTACCAGACCCCGCAGTTCGGCCGCTTCGATCCGGTGCTGCTCACGCAGGCGCGTAAGCGCATCGCGGCCGCCAAGGACACCTGGTCCGCACTGTCCGGCGGCGACGGCACCAAGCTGCGCCCGGTCGCCGAGCAGTTCCACCTGATCAGCGAGTCGCTCACCAAGCTGCACCCCGCCAGTGCGCCGCTGGCGCAGGCGCTGAGCGCCACCGTCGACGGTGTGGTGCGTGCCGGCCAGCCCCCGCGCACCGAGGTCGCGATGGAAGTGGCCACCGCCGTGCTGTACCTGGAAGCCGCCTTCCAGGACCTGGACCCCAGCGACTCGCAGCTGGCCGTGCGCACCGCGCGCCTCGCCGAGCGCCTGGACCAGGTGCGCCACGGCGGGCAGGCGCAGGCGCTCGAGTCGTGGATGGAGGAGCTGTACCGTCGCGTCAGCGACCGCCAGACCATGGGCAGCGTGGTCAGCGAGCTGCGCGGCACGCTGGGCGAGCTCGAGAAGGTGCTCGACGCCTTCTTCCGCAACCCCAGCGAGAAGGCGCCGCTGCAGAACGCGCCCACCCACCTGCTGCAGATGCGCGGCGTGCTGTCGGTGCTCGGCCTCGACCAGGCCGCCCAGGCCGTGGTGCGCATGCGCGAGACCGTCGAGGCCATCCTGCTGGCCGAGCCGCAGGACGGGCAGGCCGGCACCGCCGCCTCGTCCGAGAAGCTGGGCAACAACCTGGGCGCGCTCGGTTTCCTGATCGACATGCTCAACTACCAGCCGACGCTGGCCAAGAAGCTGTTCGTCTACGACGACGCCCGAGGCGAGTTGCGTCCGCTGATGGGCCGCATGACCCCGGTGGCGTCGGCGGCCGATGCCGCGGGCGCGCTCGGCGAGGCCAGGGGCTCCGACGCCGGCGCGCCAGCCGCCACGCATGCCATTCCTGCCGTCGCCCCGGCCCCGGCCCCGGGCGTGATGGCCGCGGCGCAACCGGCCGCACCCGTGCAGGTGGCCCCGAGCGCGGTCGTGCCCCCATCGCAGCCCGCGGCGGCGCTGCCGGTTTCCGCGCCCGTGGTCATCGAGGAACCACCCGACGCCGAGCTGCTGGAGATCTTCCTCGAGGAAGCGCGCGAGGTGGTCGGCAACGGCCTGGCCGCGCTCGAGACGCTGGCTTCCAATCCCGCCGACGTGGCGGAGCTCACCACCTTGCGGCGGGCGTTCCACACGCTCAAGGGCAGTTCGCGCATGGTCGGCCTGAACGAGTTCGGCGAAGCCGGCTGGTCGATGGAGCAGGTGCTCAATACCTGGCTGGCCGACCAGAGACCGGCCAGCGACAAGCTGTGCACCCTGGCCACCGAGGCCCTGCGCGCCTTCGGGCGCTGGGTCGACGACATCGCCGCGCGCAACAACGCCGCCTGGAAGGCGGGCATGTTCCGCGTCGCGGCCGATGCGCTGCGCAACGACGACCGGCTGCTGCCGATCGGCCTGCCCGACGCAGCCGCCGCGCCGCAGCCCGAGCTGCCGAGTGCAGCCGCGGGGGCACCGGAAGTCGCACCGGTCCCCGCGCTGTCGCTGCCGGACTTCGCAGCCGACATTCCCGCCTTCGCCGCCGCGCCGGTGGCGCCCGCACTGCCGAGCGAGCCGCCGGCCCTGTCGCAGGCCGAGCCGGCGGCCGAGCTGCCGGCGTTCTCCCTCGACCTGCCCGAGGTGACGGTCCCCGCCATCGACTCCGCGGTGGCGCCGCTGGACGCTCCGGCGACCCAGCTCGACTTCATGCCCATCGACGAGGTGATCGAGGCGCCGGAGGTCTCCGAAGTCCCGCTCGAGGACTTCGACCTGAGCCTGTTCACGAGCCCGGCCCCGGCTGCCTCGCCGACTGTGTCCGCCCTTGCCGTGCCCGATGTCCCGGCCGTGCCCGATGCGTCGGCCGATGCGGCGGCCGACGAAGGGCTGGACTTCCATGCCACCCATGTCATCCGGGGCGAGCCCGTGGTGCCGGTGGAAATGCCGGTCGCCGAGCTGCCGGCTGCGCAGGACTTCGTCGTCGACCTCGACTTCGTCGCCGAGCCGCCGGTGGTGGCCGACCTGGCGGCGGCCCCGCCCGTGATCAGCGGCATCGATTTCGACAGCCTCGATGCCATCGCGCAACCGGCGCAGCCACAGCCGGCCACGCCGGCCGACGTGACCATCGAGGCCCCCGCAGCCATCCAGCTCCCCGCGGCCATCGAGTCCATCCCGGCGATCGAGGAGCACGCCGCGGCCGCGCCGCCGGTCGACGACCAGACCAAGGTCATCGGCGGCCTGCGCATCGGCATCCCGCTCTACAACGTCTACCTGAACGAGGCCGACGAATGGTCGCGACGCCTGGCCACCGAGATCGGTGAGTGGGCCATGGAGCTGGGCCGCCCGGTCCCCGATTCGGTGGTGGGCCTGGCCCATGCGCTGGCGGGCAGTTCGGCGACGGTCGGCTTCCAGGCGCTGTCCGAGGTTGCCCGCACGCTCGAGAGCTCGCTGCAGCACGCCCAGACCCTGGCCTACGGCACGCCTCAGCACGGCCAGGCCTTCGTGAACGCGGCGGAGGAAATCCGGCGCCTGCTGCACCAGTTCGCTGCCGGCTTCCTGAAGGACGCCGACCAGGCCGTGGTGCGGGCGCTGCACGCAGCCGACCAGCTGGTGCTGCCCAAGCGCCCCGAACTGCGCGATTCCGGTCCCGGCGACCTGGCCGCGACCGAGCTGGCCGCGCCGGTGCGCGGCGCTGCCGCCACCCAATTCGTCGCCTTCGATTCCCTGCCGGTACCGTCGGCCGCGCAGGCCGTCACCGCCGCCGGCGAGGTCGCCGAGGGCGAGGAGGACATCGACGCCGTCGATGCGCTCGACCCCGACCTGTTCTCGATCTTTGAGGAAGAAGCGGCCGAACTCATGCCGCTGCTGGGCGGCGCGCTGCGCCTGTGGGCGTCCAAGGGCGATGCCCAGGCGCGCGACGGCGTGCTGCGCGCCCTGCACACGCTCAAGGGCAGCGCCCGGCTGGCCGGTGCGCTGCGCATGGGCGAGCTGGCCCACCGCATGGAGTCGGCGGTCGAGGGGCTGCCGCCCGAGAGCCACGGCGCTGCGCTCGATCCGCTGCTGCAGCGCTTCGACACCCTGCAGGCCAACTTCGACCGCCTGCGCGCCGGCACCGAAGCCGCTGGCGCCAATCCCACGCTTGCCGCCCCGCTGGAGGCAGCGCCCACCAGCGCGGCGCCGCTGGCCGGACCGGCACCCGAGCCCTCCACGCCCGCCCCGGCCGTGCCGCGCAGCGCACTCCCGGTGCCGGTGGCCAGCCAGCTGGTGGTGCCGCGCGCGGCTTCCAACCAGGCGGTGCGGGTGCGCTCGCAACTGCTCGACCGGCTGATGAACCAGGCCGGCGAGGTCATGATCACCCGCTCGCGGCTGGAGAACGAGCTGCGCAACCTGCGCGGCTCGCTGAACGACCTGACTGGCAACCTCGACCGTCTGCGCAGCCAGCTGCGCGACATCGAGCTGCAGGCCGAGTCGCAGATGCAGTCGCGCCTGGCCCAGGCCAAGGAAGCGGCGGCCGGCTTCGATCCGCTCGAGTTCGACCGCTTCACCCGGGTGCAGGAACTGACCCGCATGATGGCCGAGTCGGTCAACGACGTCGCCACCGTGCAGCGCAACCTGCAGCGCACGGTGGAAGCCACCGAGGACGACCTGATCGCGCAGGCGCGCCAGACACGCGAGCTGCAGCGCGACCTGCTGCGCACGCGGATGGTCGAGTTCGAAAGCATCTCCGATCGCCTCTACCGCGTGGTGCGGCTGGCCTCCAAGGAGAGCGCCCGCCAGGTGAAGCTCGACATCACCGGCGGCAGCATCGAAATGGACCGGGGCGTGCTCGACCGCATGACCGGCGCCTTCGAGCACCTGCTGCGCAACTGCGTGGCGCACGGCATCGAGGAACCGGCGGTCCGCGCCGCCGCCGGCAAGGACCCCACCGGCACCATCCTGATCCACGTCCAGCAGGAGGGCAACGACGTCGCCGTGGAATTCCGCGACGACGGCGCCGGCCTGAACCTGGCGCGCATCCGCGACAAGGCGCTGCAGCAGGGCCTGATCACGGCCGACCAGCCGCTGACCGACGCCGACGCCGCCAACCTGATCTTCATGCCGGGCTTCTCGACCGCGGCGCAGGTCACCGAACTGGCCGGCCGGGGCATTGGCATGGACGTGGTGCGCTCGGAGATCAACGCACTCGGCGGCCGCATCGAGACCAGCACCCAGGCCGGTCGCGGCACCAGCTTCAAGCTGGTGCTGCCGCTCACCACCGCGGTGACCCAGGTCGTGATGATTCGCAGCGGCACGCTGGCCCTGGGCGTGCCGGCCAACCTGGTCGAGACCGTGCGCCGGGCCCCGGCGCGCGAGGTCGAGATCGCCTACAACAGCGGCAGCTACGGGTTCGACGGCGAGCAGCTGCCGTTCTTCTGGTCGGGCGCGCTGCTGCAGTCGTCGCCGCGCAGCACCGAACCGCAGGGCAAGACGCTGCCCGTCATCGTGTTCCGCAGCGCCGCCCAGCGCGTCGCCCTGCACGTCGACGAAGTGCTGGGCAACCAGGAAGTGGTGGTCAAGAACCTCGGCCCGCAGCTGGCCCGCCTGCCCGGCCTGGCCGGCATGACGGTGCTGGCCTCGGGCGCGGTGGTCCTGATCTACAACCCGGTGGCGCTGGCCGCCGTGTACGGCGAGCAGGCCCGCCTGCTCAGCGCCGACCGGGCCCAGCCCGAGCAGCTGGCCAGCAGCGCCGGCGTGCCGGCCGCGGAGGCGCCGGCGGTGGCCCCGCAGATCCCGCTGGTGCTGGTGGTCGACGACTCCATCACCGTGCGCCGGGTCACACAGCGGCTGCTGCAGCGCGAGGGCTACCGCGTCGCGCTGGCGGCCGACGGCCTGCAGGCGCTGGAGCGGCTGGCCGAGGAACGTCCGGCGGTGGTGCTGTCCGACATCGAGATGCCGCGCATGGACGGCTTCGACCTGGCGCGCAACATCCGCGCCGACGCCCGCTGGGCCGCGTTGCCGATCGTCATGATCACCTCGCGCATCGCCGAGAAGCACCGCGAGCACGCGCGCGAACTGGGCGTCAACCACTACCTGGGCAAGCCGTACGCCGAAGAGGAACTGCTGAGCCTCGTCAGGCACTACAGCGTGCCGGCCAAGGCGCCCGCCTGATCCCGCCCCTGGCCGGCGCTCAGGCGAGCGCCGGGCCGGCCTGCTTCACCACCGCATAGCGCTGCAGCGTGCGCGCACGGGCCGCGTCGTGGTCGACGACGGGCCGCGGGTAGTCGCGTCCGAGCACGACGCCGGCGGTCTCCAGGTCCGCCGGCGTGGCCGTCCACGGCTGGTGCAGTGCCGCCGCCGGCAGCTGGCGCAGGGCCGGCAACCAGCGCCGGATGAAGGCGCCGTCGGGGTCGAACCGGCGGCTCTGCGTCACCGGGTGGAAGATGCGGAACCAGGGCTGGGCGTCGCAACCGGACGAGCTGGCCCATTGCCAGCCGCCGTTGTTGGCCGCCAGGTCGTAGTCGAGCAGCTGGCGCGCGAAGTAGCGTTCACCCCAGCGCCAGTCCACGCCCAGGTCCTTGCTCAGGAAGCTGGCAGTCACCATGCGCAGCCGGTTGTGCATCCAGCCGGTCTGGTTCAGCTGCTGCATCGCAGCGTCCACCAGCGGGTAGCCGGTGCGGCCCTCGCACCAGGCGGCAAACAGGGCCTGCGCGGGCCGGCCCCGTTCCCAGGCGATGGCGTCGTAGGCGGGCCGGAAGCTGCGGCCTGTGCCGTCGGCGGCCACCACGTGCGGGAAGTTGGCCAGGACCTGGACGAAGAAGTCGCGCCAGATCAGCTCGGACAACCAGGTGGCCGCGCCTGCGTCGCCCGTGGCCGCCCGCGCATGGGCCAGCCGCGCCAGGGCCCGCACCGACAGGGTCCCGAAGCGCAGCTGGACGCTCAGCCCGCTGGTCCCGTCCAGGGCCGGGTAGTCGCGCGTGGCCTGGTAGCGGTCGATGCGCCGATCGAACGCCTGCAGCTGCCGGGCCGCGCCCTGCGCCCCGACCGGGACGGCCAGCGACGCCAGGTCGGTCGGCTCAAATCCCAGCTCGGCCAGCGTGGGCACGGCGCGCGCCCAGGCCGCCGGTCGCGCCGCCAGGGCACCGGCGTGCTGCTCCACCGGATGGCCGCGCAGGTCGTCCGCATCGACCTTGGCCAGCCAGGCGTTCTTGTACGGCGTGAACACCGAGTAGGGCCGTCCGGCCTGGGTCAGCAGTTCCTGGCGGTCGAAGACCACCTGGTCCTTGCTGTCGTGGCAGGCGATGCCGGCATCGACCAGCGCCGCGCGTACCTGGGCATCGCGCGCGATCGCCGCCGGCTCGTAGTCGCGGTTGAAGAACACGGCCTGGGCCCCGAGCGCGCTGGCCAGCCGCGGGATCTCCCGGGTGGCTGTGCCGTGCACGGTGACGAGGCCGGCGGCCGGCTGGCCGGCCAGCGACCGCAAGGTCTTGTCCAGCTCGACCAGGCAGCCGCGGATGAACTCGACACGCCGGTCCTGCCGCGGCAGGCCGGCCAGGATGTCGGTGTCGAAGACGAAGGCGCAGTGCACCTGGTGGCAGCTGCGCAACGCGTGGGACAGGGCCGCATGGTCCTGGGCACGCAGGTCCCGGCGTAACCACACCAGGCCCACTGGATAGGGCTTTTCCATGCGCTCCGGTAAAATTCGATCATGCCCGCCGATGCCTCACCCATCAACCTGACGCATCACTTCCTGATCGCGATGCCGGGCCTGGAAGACGAATCCTTCGCCCGCAGCGTCATCTACCTGTGCGAGCACAGCGCCCGCGGCGCCCTCGGCCTGGTGATCAACAAGCCGAGCGACATCAAGCTCAAGAGCCTGTTCGAGAAGGTCGACCTGCCCCTGGAACGCGATGACCTCGCGGGCACGCCGGTGTTCCACGGCGGCCCGGTCCAGACCGAACGCGGCTTCGTGCTGCACGAGGCGGTGGTCGCCTCCGGCGCCGAGGCGGGTGCCGACGAATCGGTGTATGCCTCCACCATGACCATCCCCGGCGGCCTGGAGATGACCACCTCCAAGGACGTCCTGGAGGCCCTCTCCACCGGCGCCGGCCCGCGCAAGGTGCTGGTGTCGCTGGGTTACTCCGCCTGGGGCGAGGGCCAACTCGAATCGGAGCTGGCCGAGAACAGCTGGCTCACCGTCGGCGCCGACCCGGCCGTCATCTTCGACACGCCGGTCGAACAGCGCTACGACAAGGCGCTGGCCCTGCTGGGCCTGCAGGCCTGGATGCTGTCGCCCGACGCCGGTCACGCATGAGCGGCGAGCGCTCCGACATTCCCCGCCACCACACCAGCTTTCTCGCTTTCGATTTCGGGGCCAAGCGCACCGGGGTCGCCAGCGGCAACCGGTTGCTGCGCAGCGCGACGCCGCAGCCCACCATCCGTGCCGAGGCCAGCGAGGCGCGGCTGCAGGCCGCCGAGGAACGCGTGCGCCAGTGGCAGCCCGACGCGCTGGTGGTGGGCGTGCCGTTCCATCCCGACGGCGCCAGCCATGACAATACCGCCCGGGCACGCCGCTTCGGCCGCCAGCTCGGCGCGCGCGTCAAGCTGCCGGTGTACGAGGTCGACGAGCGTTACAGCACCACCGAGGCGCTGGCCGAGGGGGCGCGCGACGCCGACGCGGCTGCCGCCTGCATCATCCTGGAACAGTTCTTGAGGAGTCTTGAATGAGCGACTTGCGGCTGGACGCCGAGGCGCTGTACCGCGAGCTGCTGCGCGGCGTGCCGGCCTTGCGCGGCAGCGACGGCCGGCTGGTGGGCATCACCTCGGGTGGCGCCTGGCTCGCCCAGCGCCTGCAGAAGGACCTGGGCCTGGACGGCGACGCCGGCGTCATCTCCTCGGCCATGCACCGCGACGACTTCGCGCAGCGCGGCCTGGCCGCCTCGAGCGCGCAGACGGTGCTGCCGTTCGACGTCGACGGCGCCCACATCGTGCTGCTCGACGACGTGCTCTACACCGGCCGCACCATCCGCGCCGTGCTCAACGAGCTGTTCGACTTCGGCCGCCCGGCCAGCGTCAAGCTGGCGGTGCTGGTCGACCGGGGCGGGCGCGAACTGCCGGTGCAGGCCGAGTTCGCCGCCGCCCGGGTCGCCCTGCCCGACACGCAGTCGCTGCAGCTCGCGCGCGATGACGACGGCCGCTTCAGCTTCCAGGTGAACTGACCCATGCTCTCCAGGCGCAATCCCCAGTTGAACAAGAACGGCGAGCTGATCCACCTGTTGTCGGTGGAAGGCCTGCCGCGCGACATCGTCACCCACATCCTCGACACCGCCAGCCGCTTCGTCGGCGTGAGCGACCGCGAGGTCAAGAAGGTCCCTCTGCTGCGCGGCAAGAGCGTGTTCAACCTGTTCTTCGAGAACAGCACCCGCACCCGCACCACCTTCGAGATCGCGGCCACGCGCCTGTCGGCCGACGTCATCAACCTCGACATCGCGCGCTCCTCGGCCAGCAAGGGCGAGTCGCTGCTGGACACCATCGCCAACCTGTCGGCGATGGCCGCCGACCTGTTCGTCGTGCGCCACAGCGAGTCGGGCGCGCCCTACCTGATCGCCCAGCACGTCGCGCCGCACGTGCACGTGATCAACGCCGGCGACGGCCGCCATGCGCACCCCACGCAGGGGCTGCTCGACATGTACACGATCCGCCACTACAAGAAGGACTTCGCCAACCTCACAGTGGCGATCGTCGGCGACGTGCTGCATTCGCGGGTGGCGCGCTCGGACATCCACGCCCTCACCACGCTCGGCTGCGCCGAGGTGCGCGTGGTCGGCCCCAAGACCCTGGTGCCGGCCGACCTGGCGCAGATGGGCGTGCGGGTGTGCCACACGCTGGAGGAGGGCATCCGCGGCTGCGACGTGGTCATCATGCTGCGGCTGCAGAACGAGCGCATGAGCGGTGCGCTGCTGCCGTCCTCGCAGGAGTTCTTCAAGAGTTTCGGGCTGACGCCGGACAAGCTGCAGCTGGCCAAGCCGGACGCCATCGTGATGCACCCCGGTCCCATCAACCGCGGCGTGGAGATCGATTCCGCCGTGGTCGACGGCAAGCAGAGCGTCATCCTGCCGCAGGTCACCTTCGGCATCGCGGTGCGCATGGCGGTGATGAGCATCGTCGCCGGCAACGAGGCATAGGGCATGAAGATCCTGATCAAGAACGGCCGCGTCATCGATCCGGCATCGGGCCGCGACGCCATCGCCGACGTCGCGCTGGCCGCCGGCCGCATCGTGTCGATCGGCGGCACGCCGGCCGGCTTCAACCCGGCGCGCACGCTCGACGCCGCCGGCTGCGTGGTCGCGCCCGGCCTGGTCGACCTGGCGGCGCGCCTGCGCGAGCCGGGCCACGAGCACGAGGGCATGCTGGAGTCCGAGATGCGCGCGGCCATCGCCGGCGGCGTCACCAGCCTGGTGTGCCCGCCCGACACCGACCCGGTGCTCGACGAGCCCGGCCTGGTCGAGATGCTGAAGATGCGCGCCGAGAAGCTGCACCAGGCCCGCGTGTTCCCGCTCGGCGCCCTCACGCGCGGCCTCGCCGGCGAGGTGCTGACCGAGATGGCCGAACTCACCGAGGCCGGCTGCATCGGCTTCTCGCAGGCCGAGGTGAGCCTGGCCAACACGCAGGTGCTGATGCGCGCCATGCAGTACGCCGCCACCTACGGCTACACGGTCTGGCTGCGGCCGCAGGAACTGCACCTGGGCAAGGGCGTGGCGGCCAGCGGCCCGCTCGCCACCCGGCTGGGCCTGGCCGGCGTGCCGGTGATCGCCGAGACCATCGCGCTGCACACCATCCTGGAGCTGGCCGGCTCCACCGGCGCGCGCGTGCACCTGTGCCGCCTGAGCAGCGCGGCCGGCATCGAACTGGTGCGGCGCGCCAAGGACCAGGGGCTGCCGGTCAGCTGCGACGTCAGCATCAACTCGCTGCACCTGACCGACACCGACATCGGCTACTTCGACAGCCGCATGCGGCTGGTGCCGCCGCTGCGCCAGCAGCGCGACCGCGATGCGCTGCGCGAGGGCCTGGCCGACGGCACGGTCGATGCCCTGGTGTCCGACCACACCCCGGTCGACGAGGACGCCAAGACGCTGCCGTTCGCCGAGGCCGAACCCGGCGCCAGCGGGCTGGAGCTGCTGCTGTCGCTGGCGCTCAAGTGGGGCCAGGAGAGCGGCTGCGGCCTGCCGCGCGCGCTCGCCGTGGTCACCAGCGAGCCGGCGCGCGTGCTCGGCTCCGCGCTCGGCACCCTGCAGGCCAGCTGCGGCCAGCTGGCCGAGGGCGGGGTGGCCGACCTGTGCGTGTTCGACCCCCAGGCCTACTGGACGGTCGAGCCCGGCGCGCTGCGCAGCCAGGGCCAGCACACGCCGTTCTCCGGCTACGAGCTGCCCGGCCGGGTGCGCTGGACGGTCGTCGGCGGCCAGGTCGTCTGGGACGACGGTCCCGGCCCCGCCTGAGCGGATGCGGCCGTTGCGGGCCATCTGGCGGCTGCTGCGGGCCCTGCTGCACGCGCTGGCCGGCTGGTTCACCATCGTCGCGGTGTTCCCGCGCCTGGACCCGCAGGCCCGCAGCGAGCGGGTGCAGGCCTGGGCGCGCCGCATGCTGCAGGTGCTGGGCATCGGGCTGCAGGTGCACGGCCAGCCGCCGCTGCACGGGCCGCTGCTGCTGGTGGCCAACCACATCTCCTGGCTCGACATCCTGGTGATGCACGCGGCCCGGCATTGCCGCTTCGTGTCCAAGTCGGAAGTGCGCCACTGGCCGCTGATCGGCACCCTGGCCACCGGTGGCGGCACCCTGTACATCGAGCGCGCCTCGCGGCGCGACGCGATGCGGGTGGTGCACCAGATGGCCGCCAGCCTGCAGTCGGGCGACATCGTGGCGGTGTTCCCGGAGGGCACCACCAGCGACGGCATCGACCTGCTGCCGTTCCACGCCAACCTGATCCAGGCGGCGGTCGCGGTCGGCGCGCCGGTGCAGCCGGTCGGCCTGCAGTTCATCGACGACCGCAGCGGCCAGCGCAGCCTGACGCCGGCCTACATCGGCGACGACACGCTGGTGGGATCGCTCTGGCGCACCCTGGGCGGCCCGTCCTTCACGGCCGTCGTCCGCTACGGCAGCACCCAGCACGCGGCCGGCCGCGACCGGCGCACGTGGGCGGCCGACCTGCGCCGGGCGGTGCAGGAACTGCGTCAGTAGGGCGCCATCGGCGGCGCCGACGCGCCGGCGCCGCGCGCGAAGGTGACCACGTGGTCCACCTCCGGCCGGATGCCGATCCACTCGCCGACCTTGTGGTCGTGGTGGCTGGGCACGTGGGCCAGCACCGTCTCGCCGGTGGCCAGCCGCAGCGTGTAGAGGAACTCCGAGCCGCGGAAGGCCTTGCGCACGATCTGCGCCTTCACCGGCGCGGCGTCGTCGTGGACGATGTCGTCGGCGCGCAGCAGCACCTCGCAGTGGCCGCCCTCGAAGGCCGCGGGCAGCGGGCAGTTGGAAACGTCGGCCAGCGCGCCCAGCGGCGTGTCCACCACCACCTGGCCGTCCTGCTCGCGCAGCTGGGCGGGCGTGAACACGCCGTGGCCGATGAAATCGGCGACGAAGCGCGTGGCCGGCCGGTGGTAGAGCGTGTACGCGTCGTCCCACTGGTGCAGCCGGCCCTGGTGCATGACGCCGATGGTGTCGCCGATCGCGAACGCCTCGAGCTGGTCGTGGGTGACGAACAGCGCCGTCGCCTGGGCCGCCTTGAGGATGCCGCGCACCTCGTGGGCGAGGCGCTCGCGCAGGTCGACGTCCAGGCTGGAGAACGGCTCGTCCAGCAGCAGCAGCCGCGGCCGCGGCGCCAGCGCGCGCGCCAGGGCGATGCGTTGCTGCTGGCCACCCGACAGTTCGTGCGGCATCCGCGCCTCCGTTCCCGGCAGGCCGACCAGCGCCAGCACCTCGGCCACGCGGTCCGCCCGCTCGTGGCGCGCCAGCTTGCCCAGCCCGAAGGCGACGTTGCGGCCCACGTCCAGGTGCGGGAACAGGGCGTAGTCCTGGAACACCATGCCGATGCGGCGCGACTCCGGCGCCAGGTGGATGTCGGCGCTCTCGACCACCTCGCCGGACAGGCGGACCTGGCCCGCGCTGGCCCGCTCGAGGCCGGCGATCGCGCGCAGCAGCGTGGTCTTGCCGCAGCCCGAAGGCCCGATCAGCACGCCGATCGCGCCGGCCGGCAGGCCGAACGAGACGCCGTCCACCGCCGCCCGCGGCTGTCCGCGGTACCTGACCCCCAGGGCATCGACGTCCACATGCATGCACCCATTCTAGATGCGTACAATTCTCATTTGCGTTGGATGCCCGATCCGGCGCGGTCTTTCCGGGCCACTGGCGGCCCGACCTCGGTTCCACGCTTGGCCACTTCCCCTTGCACCCCGTGATGCGCCGGCTCCAGGACGCCCTGCTGCTGGCCCTCGCCGTGGTCATCGTGCTGCCGGTGGCGGCCGTGCTGGCTTCCTGGCTGCAATGGGACGCCCGCAGCGCCGGGATCCTGCGCGAGATGGCCGCGACGGTGCTGCCGGCCTATGCCCTCACCAGCCTGGGCCTGTGCCTGGCGGTGGCGGCCGGGGTGGCGCTGGTGGGCACGGCCTGCGCGGCCGCCGTGACGCTGTTCGACTTCCCGGGCCGCCGCCTCTTCGAGTGGGCGCTGCTGCTGCCGCTGGCGGTGCCGGCCTACGTCGTCGCCTACGCCTACACCGACTTCCTGCAGTTCAGCGGACCGCTGCAGTCGTGGCTGCGCGCCGCGCTCGGCGCCGAGGGCCGCATGTTCCCCGAGGTGCGCAACGCCGGCGGCGCCGCCGTGGTGTTCGTCGCCACCCTCTATCCCTACGTCTACCTGCTGGCGCGGGCCGCGCTGGGCGACCGCGCCGTGCACCTGATGGAGGCCGCGCGGCTGCTCGGCGCGCCGCTGCGCGAGCGCCTGCTGCGCGTGGCCATCCCGCTGGCGCGGCCGGCGGTGGCGGCTGGCGTGGCGCTGGCGCTGATGGAGACGCTGGCCGACTTCGGCGTGGCCAGCTACTTCGGCATCCAGACCTTCAGCGCCGGCATCTACAAGGCCTGGCTGGCGATGGACGACCGCATCGCGGCGGCGCAGCTGGCGACGCTGCTGCTGGCCGTGGTGACCGGGCTGCTGCTGCTGGAGCACCGGGCCCAGCAGCGGCTGCGGTTCTCGGTCGCCCGGCAGGGGCCGGCCGGTTCGGCCGAGGCCCAGCTCATCGTGCTCGCGGGAGGCCGGGCCGCCGCGGCCGTCGCGGTGTGCGCGCTGCCGATCCTGCTCGGATTCGTGTTGCCGGTGCTGTTCATGCTGCGGCCGCTGCTGGCCGACTGGGCCGTCCTGCCCTGGCGCCGCTTCCTCGACTGGACCCTCCACAGCGTGCGCCTGGGCGCGATCAGCGCCGTGCTCGGGGTGGTGATCGCGCTGCTGCTGGCGGCGGCCCTGCGGCGCGGCGCCGACCTGCTGACGCGGGTGGTGGTGCGGCTGGCGGGGCTGGGCTACGCGGTGCCGGGCGCGGTGATCGTCGTCGGCCTGCTGCTGCCGGTCGGCTGGGTGCAGCAGGCGGCGCCGCAATCGACCACCGTGTTCTGGGTCACCGGGACCGTGCTCGGGGTCGTGTGGGCCTACCTGGTGCGCTTCATGGCGGTGGCGCTGCAGGCGGTGCAGAGCGGCTACGCGCGCATCCCGGCCAGCCTGGACGACTCGGCGCGCATGCTGGGCGCCGGCCGCCTGCGGCTGCTGTCCGGCGTGCACTGGCCGCTGCTGCGGCGCTCGGTGGCCGCCGCCGGCCTTCTGGTGTTTGTCGACGTCATGAAGGAGCTGCCGGCGACGCTGCTGCTGCGCCCCTTCAACACCGACACGCTGGCGGTCGTCGCGTACAACTTCGCGCGCGACGAACGCCTGGGCGAGGCGGCCCTGCCGTCGCTCGCCTTGGTGCTGGTGGGGTTGCTGCCGGTGATCCTCCTGAGCCGCACGCTGCGGCGCTGACGCGCGCCGCAGCGTGCGGGCCGGCCCGGCGCTTCAGGCCTCGTCGCCGAACTCCGGGCGCTGCCCGCTCTGCTTGCGGAACACCACCTCGCCGGTGGCAACGTGGACGACGCGGATTTCCTGGCCGTCCGGCCGCGTGGTGCTCTTGGCTGCCACGGCGACCGCCAGCGCGCGGTCGCGGACGAAGTACTGCTGGGAACCGGAGCCGGGCAGCCAGCGGCTCGCGATCGGGTGGCTGCTTTCGATGCGGTAAGTCGAATGGGGCACTGAGTCGCCTCTCTTGCGTATTGCTTGCTTATCGTGGACGCACCACGCAGGTTCGACCGGTTGCGGAGGACGGCGGGCGGCTCCTGCTGCCCCCGTGCGCTTGGTCTCTGCGTCGAGCGTGAGGACAGCCTAGCGGAGTGGTCGCGAGTGTCTGTAGGACGCCGCCGCATGGGCCACAACGCAGCGGTAAAGGCGCGAACACGGGCGTCGCGCACGACTGGCGCGCTGGCGCGCGCGCAAGAAAATCCCCCCTGCGCGGACGGTGTTCAGCGCGCGTGTTCAGCGCGTGGATTGACGCGCCGGATTCAGCGACGCGCGGGGATCAGCGGGGAGTGGGCGCCGCCGGCTCGCCCTGGGTCACGACGACGTCCTTGCTGGCGACGAAGCGCCGCTCGCAGTGTCGGCAACTCCAGTGACGCAGTCGCGGCAACAGCAGCCGCATCCACGCGGGGCGACGTTCGCGGACGAATTCCGGGGTGGCGCAATCACACGGCTTGAAACGCAAAACCATGGGCGCGGTTTGTAACACCGCCGGCCTGATCGCACCCTGACCGAATTGACAGGGTGGACGCGGCACATGGCCATTGCATGACAGGCCGCTGTCCGCTCCGCTGCCTGCGTTCTTGAAGGAACCAGACGGCGCTGCCGATGCAACGCCACGACATCGGGGACGATTAGGAGATGGCCTCCCGCGCCTGCTCGGAGCCGACACGGCCTGCACTGCGCCGCAGCGGCGCCGCCAGCCGCCGCAGCACGCGCCGTGCGAGCGCCGGCAGGGTGGCGCCGAACAGCACCAGTGCATAGGGGTCGAGCACGCTGCTGCGCAGCAGCCGTCCGCGCTCGCCGCGGTCGGCGAGCAGTGCGCGCCACTCGGCCGGCCGCAGCAGCGGATGCCGGGTGCTGGTGCTGCCGGTGCCGAGAAAGCGTGTCGGCGCCGGCGGGCCGGGGCGCGCGGCCTCCAGCCCTTCGCGCAGGAAGTTCAGGCCGCAGGCCGCGGGTGCCAGCAGCGAGGCCCAGTAGCGCGGGTTCGATTCGATCAGGAAGATGCGCCCCGTGCCCTGCTCGATGCGCGCATCGATGTTCATCGGGCCGCTGTAGTGCGTCGCCGCGCACAGCCGGCCGGCCAGCGCCTCCAGGGCGGCATGGCGGCCGAACTGCATCTGGTGGCCGCGCACCCGGTGCACGGTGGCCGCGCGCAGCCGGCCATCGACCGCGAACAGGTCGACGTCGACGTCGCAGCCCGGCACGTAGCGCTGCACGACGACGGCGCCGGCCGGATAGCCGCCGTCGTCCAGCACCCCGCGCTGCAACTCCTCGGCATGGCGCACCACCACCACGCCCAGCGATCCCGAGCCGCGCACGGGCTTGACGACGAAGGGCACGCCGAGCGCGTCGGCCAGGGCGTCGAACACCAACTGCTCCTTGCCCGCGAACGCCAGCGCCTCGGGCACGGCCAGATCCTGCTCTTCGCAGAAGCGCTGGAAGCGGCTCTTGTCGTCCAGCAGCTCGATCAGCTCCGGGTCGGCATGCGGGATGGTCGGCAGCGGCACCCGCGAGCGCACGCGGTGCAGCAGGCTGGTGGCCTGGCAGTCGCACGGGACCAGCACGGCCTGGGGGAACTCGCACGCCAGCTCGAGCAGCCGGTCGGTCACGGCGCGCTGGTCCTGCAGGTCGACCAGCACGTGCCGGCTGCACGAGGTCGACCAGCGCAGGCGGCGCGTGGCCCGGTCGCCGACCACGATGCGCCGCCGGATCCCGCCGGCGCGCGCGGCCTGCAGCGCAGGCAGGAGCAGGCGGCGCTGGTGCCCGATGAGGATGACGGTGCTGGCGTCCATGGCGTTCATGCTGAGGCAGCCAGCCGGGCCGTCGAGGACTGACTAGTCCGAACAGGGGAGGGTGGCCCGACCGGCGGCAGCGCCACCGTGGCCACGGCCGCGCTGGGCAGGCGACGTGCGGATGGGCCGATGGTCCAGCCCGGCGTACCATGCACGCCAGTCTCGCCGTCCCGCCGTGTCCACCGTCCATCCCGCCGTCACCAGCGACCTGCTGCTGAAGGTCACGCCGCCGCGTGTCCCGCGCGACGCCCTCGTGCGCGAGGCGGTGGCGGGCGCGACGGTGCCGCCCGCGCACGCCGTCGTGCTGGTGCAGGCGGCGGCCGGCTTCGGCAAGACGCTGCTGCTGGCGCAGTGGCGGCGCGACCACCTGGCGCAGGGCGCGGCCGTCGCCTGGCTGCTGGCGCAGCCGCAGGACGAACCGGCGCGCCTGGTCCAGGCGCTGGCCCTGGCGGTGCGGGTCGGCGCCGGCCGCCCCACCTTCGGCCACGCGCTGCTGCAGGGCGACGGCGCGATGGGGCTGGAGGGTGTGACCGGCTGGCTGGCCGAGGTGGCGCAGAGCGCGCTCCAGCTGGTGCTGATCGTCGACGAGGCCGACCGGCTGTCGGCTGCCTCGCGCGAGGCGCTGGCCTACCTGCTGCGCAACGCGCCGCCCAACCTGCGCTGCATCGTCGCGGCCCGCACCGACTGCCACCTCGGCCTCGACGACCTGGTGGCCTATGGCGACTGTCTCCAGGTCGGGACGGCGCAGCTGCGCTTTTCGCTCGACGAGGCCATCCATCTGGCGCGCAACCGCTTCGGCGAGGCGATCGACCGCGACGCCGTCGCCCGGTTGCACGAACTGGCCGACGGCTGGCCGCTGGGCGTGCAGCTGGCGCTCTCGGTCAGTGCCAGCACCGGTGCGCGCGAGCTGCCGCGGCTGGCGCTGCAGGGCGCGGCGTTGCGCACCCAGCTGCTCGACTTCCTGCTGGGCAACCTGGCGCCGGCCGACCTGGACTTCCTCACCCGCATCTCGGTGGCCGAGCCCCTGCATCCCGCCCTGTGCGCCGCGCTGCTGCCCGGCAGCGACGCGGCGCAGCGGCTGCAGCGCTTGGTGCGCGATACCCCGGTGTTCGTCGCCGCCGAGCACTCCGAGTGGCTGCGGCTGCATGCGCTGGCCTGCGAGGCCCTGCGCGAGCGGCTGGCCGCCTTGCCCGAGGACGAACAGCAGGCCCTGCACGCGCGCGCAGCCGACTGGATGGCCGAGCACGGCCTGCTGGACGCGGCGGCCGGCCATGCACTGGCCGCCGGCCAGCAGCAGAAGGCCTATGCGCTGGCCGAGCGCAGCCTGTACGAGATGCTCATGACGCGCGGCCGCCAGGGCGCCGTGCTGGAGTGGCTGGACCGATTGCCGGCCCAGGAGCTGGATCGGCGGCCGCGGCTGCTGCTGGCCGCCGCCTGGTCGCTCGCCCTCAGCGAGCGCCACGACGAGGCGCAGCGGCTGGTCACGCGCATCCTCGCCCAGCCGAGCGTGGACGATTCGCTGCGCTGCGAGTGCGCGCTGATCCTGGGCGGCGCTGCCGTGTTCGCCGACGACCCGGATCGCTTCGCCGAGCTGCACGATCCCTGGGCCGCGGCACCGCCGTTGCACGATCCGCTGCTGCTGCAGGTGCACGCCAACCGCACCGCCTTCCGGGCCCTGCTGGATGGCGAACCGGCGCTGGCCCGGCTGCGCCAGCAGCAGGCACCGCTGGCCCCCGGGGACCGGCCCGCCTACCTGTCGCGTTGGGGCGACTTCATCATCGGCCTGACCTATCTCTGGGAAGGCCAGGTGCTGCTGGCCGAGCAGCTCCTGCGGCCGAGCCTGGCGGCGGCGGAAGCCGACCTGGGGCGGCGCAGCAGCTTCGCCTCCATGTTCGCCTCGCTGCTCGCGGCCGCCGTCTGGGAACGCGACCAGCCGGAGGAAGCGGCGGCGCTGCTGGCCAACCGGCTCGACGTGCTGGAGCGCAGTTCCCTGCCCGAGAGTGCGCTGCTGGGCTACCGCACCATGGCGCGCATCGCCATCGCGGCCGACAGCGAGAGCCGCGCGCTCGACCTGCTGGGCGCCATGGACGCGGTGGGCATTGCCCGCAAGCTGCCGCGCCTGCGCGTGGCCAGCCTGGCCGACCAGGTGCGGCTGCATGCGCGGCGCTTCCGCACCGAGACCTGCCGCGACCTGTGCCGGCAGATGGACGAGCTGCTGGCGCAGCCCGACATGCCCACCGGCCAGCTGTGGCAGCGCAGTGTCCAGCCGCTGCGCCTGCTGGCGCGCGGCTACGCCGCCATCGCGGCGCAGGACTGGCGCGCGGCCGTCCAATGCCTGGCCGAGGTGGAAGCCGTGGCGCTCAAGACGCGCCAGGGCCGGGTCCGCATCGAGGCCCTGGCGCTGCGCGCCTGGGCGCTGGACCGCTGCGGCGAGAAGGCCCAGCCGCTGCTGCAGGAGACGCTGGGGCTGGCCCGGGCCAGCGGGCTGCAGCGCGTGTTCGCCGATGCCCATCCGGGGCTGGCCAAGTGGCTGAGCGATTCGGCCGCCGCCGTGGCGGCGCGGCCGGTCGCCGCCACCTCAGAGACCGCGCCGGTCGCACCGGCAACCCGGGCGCAGCCACGCGCCCTGCCCAGCATGGCACTGACGCCCAAGGAGCGTGAGGTGCTGGAGTTGCTGGCACGCAGCCTGTCCAACAAGGAGATCGGGCTGGCCATGCAGGTGGGCGAAGAGACCATCAAGTGGCACATGAAGAACCTGTTCGCCAAGCTCGACGCGGGCACGCGAAAACAGGTGGTCTCGCGGGCCCGCATCCTGGGTCTGCTGGCCGACGCCCCCACCGTCTGAGGGGGCTGCCCCCCTCTGCGATGGGGGGCGCCCGGGACCTCCCGGTCCTTAGTCTTCATGCATCCAAGGAGATGCCATGCTCACCACGTCCGAGACCACCCGCCCCGCCGCTCCTGCGGTGCTTCCCACGGGCACACTGTCGCGCTCCATCCGCGTCGAACCGCTGACCTGCGCCATCGGCGCCGAGCTCAGCAACATCAACCTGGGCGTCGCCTCGCGCGACCCGGCGCTGGTGGCCGAGATCCGGGCCCTCCTGCTCAAGCACAAGGTCCTGTTCTTCCGCGACCAGGACATCACCCGCGCCGAGCATGTCGCCTTCGCCCGCCACTTCGGCGAGCTGGAGGACCACCCGGTGGCCGGCAGCGATCCGGAGAACCCCGGCCTGGTGCGCATCTACAAGTCGCCCGACCAGCCCAACGACCGCTACGAGAACGCCTGGCACACCGATGCCACATGGCGCGACAAGCCGCCGTTCGGCTGCGTGCTGCGCTGCGTCGAGTGCCCGCCGGTGGGCGGCGACACGATGTGGGCCAACATGGTGCTGGCCTACGAGAAGCTGCCCGAGACCGTGAAGCAGCAGATCGAGGGCCTGCGCGCCCGCCACAGCATCGAGGCCAGCTTCGGCGCCGCCATGCCGGCCGACAAGCGCCTGGCGCTGCACGCCCAGTTCCCGGATGCCGAGCACCCGGTGGTGCGCACGCACCCCGAGACCGGCGAGAAGATCCTGTTCGTGAATGCGTTCACCACGCACTTCACCAACTTCCACACCACCGCCAACGTGCGCGTCGGCCAGGACTACTCGCACGGCGGCAGCGACCTGCTGCGCTACCTGGTGAGCCAGGCCTTCATCCCCGAGTACCAGGTGCGCTTCCGCTGGAAGCCCAACTCCATGGCCATGTGGGACAACCGGTCCACGCAGCACTACGCCGTCATGGACTACCCGCCCTGCCACCGCAAGATGGAACGCGCCGGAATCATCGGCGACGCCACCTTCTGATCCGCTTCTATCTCGTCACACATCGCAAGGACACGCCATGAACTTCCTCGACGGCTCGCTCTTCCCCGAGAACCAGGACAAGCTGGTCATCACCGCCGCGCCCTACGGCCCCGAATGGATTCCTTCCGACTTCCCGGAGGACATCCCGGTGTCGATGGAGGCCCAGATCCAGAAGGCGGTGGACTGCTACAACGCCGGCGCCACCGTGCTGCACCTGCACGTGCGCGAGCTGGACGGCAAGGGCTCCAAGCGCCTGTCCAAGTTCAACGAGCTGATCGCCGGCGTGCGCAAGGCGGTCCCCGACATGATCATCCAGGTCGGCGGGTCGATCTCCTTCGCACCCGAGTCCGACGGCGCCGCCGCCAAGTGGCTGTCGGACGACACGCGCCACATGCTGGCCGAGCTGGAGCCGCAGCCGGACCAGGTGACGGTCACGGTGAACACCTCGCAGATGAACGTCGTCGAGCAGATGGACGTCGAGGACATCGCCGGCACCTCGCTGGCCGAGCCCGATGGCTTCCGCGCCTACTCGAACATGGTCGTGCCCTCGACGCCGAGCTTCTTCGAGGAGCACATCCGCCGCCTCAACAAGGCGAAGATCCAGAGCGCCTTCCAGTTCTACAACATCAACAGCTTCGAGACCGTCGAGCGCCTGATCCGCCGCGGCATCTACAAGGGCCCGCTGGTGTGCAACTGGGTCGCCATCGGCGGCGGCATGGACCAGCCGACGGTCTACAGCCTGGCGAACTTCCTGCGTGCCATCCCCGACGGCACCATGCTGACGGTGGAGAGCAGCATGCGCAACGTGCTGCCGATCAACATGATGGGCCTGGCCATGGGCCTGCACGTGCGCTGCGGCATCGAGGACAACCTCTGGAACCAGTCGCGCACCGAGAAGATGTCCACCGTCAAGCAGATCGAGCAGCTGGTGCGCATCTCGCGCGAGTTCGGCCGCGAGGTCGCGACCGGCAAGGAAGCGCGCCAGATCTGCAAGATCGGCGTCTTCTACGACACCGTCGAAGAGACCCTGGCCGCCAACGGCTTCGCGCCCAACGCCAAGGGCCGCCAGCAGGGCTTCCTGCGCAAGGCCGCCTGACGACGCGCGCCGAACCGACCACCCGTCCTAACACCTTCCTCGCCATGGCCGGCGCCAGCGCGCCGGTCATGGCGCTGGCGGACCGGAACGGGAACGTCCTGCAATGAACACAACCATCCAACCCACGGTGCTCCTGGTGCCAGGCCTGCGCGACCATGTCGAGCAGCACTGGCAGACGCTGCTCGCGGCCGACCTGCCGCGGGCGGTCACCATCGCGCCCATGGGGCGCGCCAACCTGGACTGCCGCGCGCGCGTCGAGGCGATCGAGCAGGCCGCCAACAGCATCCGCGGGCCGCTGGTGATCGTGGCGCACAGCGCCGGCTGCCTGATGGTCGTGCACTGGGCGCAGCGCACGCGCCGTGCCGTGGCCGGCGCCCTGCTGGCCGCGCCGCCGGACTTCGAGCGCCCGATGCCCGAGGGCTATCCCGCCATCGAGGAGCTGGCCGCCAACGGCTGGCTGCCGGTGCCGCGCACGCGGCTGCCGTTCCGCAGCATCGTCGGCGCCAGCCGCAACGACCCGCTCGCCTCGTACGCCTGCGCCAGCGCGCTGGCGCAGGACTGGGGCAGCGAGCTGGTCGACCTCGGCGAGGTCGGCCACCTGAACCCATCGTCCGGTTTCGGCCCCTGGCCGCCGGCCCACGACTACATCGAGCAGCTCGCGGCAGCGGCCCCGATGCGCGCCTGACGCTGCCGCACAAGGAGACAGACACCATGGCAAAAGCCATCCGCATCCACCAGATCGGTGGGCCCGAAGTCCTGCGCCTCGAGGACGCCGAGGTCGGCGAGCCCGGCCCCGGGCAGGCCCGCGTGCGCCACAGCCACATCGCGGTCAACTTCATCGACATCTACTTCCGCACCGGCCAGTACCCGCTGCCGCTGCCCAGCGGCCTGGGCTCGGACGCCGTCGGCGTGGTCGAGGCGGTCGGACCCGGCGTCACCGAAGTGAAGCCGGGCGACCGCGTGGGCTACCTGCTCGGTCCGCAGGGCGCGTATGCCGATGTGCGCGTGATGCCGGCTGCCGTGCTGATCCCGCTGCCCGACGCGGTCAGCGACGCCACCGCCTCGACGCTGATGATGAAGGGCATGACGGCGCAGTACCTGTTCCGCCAGGTCTTCCCGCTCAAGGGCGGCGAGACCATCCTGTACCACGCCGCCGCCGGCGGCGTCGGCCTGATCGCCTGCCAGTGGGCCAGGGCGCTGGGCGTGCGCATGATCGGCACCGTCAGCAGCGACGAGAAGGCCGCAGTCGCGCGGGCCAACGGCTGCGCCGAGGTGATCGTCACCACGCGCGAGGACATCGCCAAGCGGGTGCGCGAACTCACCGACGGCAAGGGCGTGCCGGTGGTCTACGACTCGGTCGGCAAGGACACGCTGGCCGCCTCGCTCGACAGCCTGCAGCCGCGCGGCACGCTGGTGAGCAACGGCACCAGCTCCGGCCCGGTGGTGATCGACACCATGCAGCTGGCCGTCAAGGGATCGCTGTACGTCACGCGGCCGGCCATGGTGCACTACGCGACCCCGCGCCCGCACATGCTGGCGATGGCCAAGGAACTGTTCGACCTGGTCGCCGCGGGCAAGATCCGCAGCGAGCCCAGCCGCACCTATCCGCTGGCCGACGCCGCCGAGGCGCACCGCGCCATCGAATCGCGCCGCACCACCGGCGCCACGGTGCTGCTGCCATGAGCGTCGACCTGACTGCCGACACGGCCCGCCCGGTGGCCGCGGACAGCTACCTGTTCACCCGGGGAGCGGCCTGGTTCGCCTACGCGATGACGATGGGCCTGATGGTGGTCGACTACATCGACCGCCAGGTGATCGTCTCGCTGTTCCCGCACCTGAAGCAGGCCTGGGGCCTGACCGACACCCAGCTGGGCGCGCTGGTCTCGGTGGTCTCGATCACCGTCGCGGTCGGCGCGCTGCCGATCGCGCTGATCGCCGACCGCGGCAGCCGCGTGCGCAGCATCGTCACCATGGCCACGGTGTGGAGCGTGGCGACGATCTCGTGCATGTTCACGCGCGGCTACGGCCAGCTGCTGGCGGCGCGCGCCGCCGTCGGGCTGGGCGAGGCCGGCTACGGCTCGGTCGGGGCGGCGCTGATCTCCAGCCACTTCCCCGCCCGCATGCGCGGCGCGCTGCTGGCCGGCTTTTTCGCCGCAGCCTCGTTCGGTTCGGTCCTGGGCGTCATGCTCGGCGGCCTGATCGCCGCCCGCTGGGGCTGGCAGGCCGCCTTCGGCGTGGTCGGCATCCCGGGGCTGGTGCTGGCGCTGGCCTACATCAAGGTGCGCGACTACCGCACCGTGGCCCTCACGGCCTCCCTGGACCGCGCCACCTCCAGCCCGGGCGGCGTGCTGCGCCACGTCGCCGGCGCCCTCGGCCGCTCGCCCACGCTCCTGTTCGTGTGCCTGGGTGCCGCGGCCCAGCTGGTGGTGGTGTCGTCCGTCTGGTCCTGGCTGCCCAGCTTCCTGAACCGCGTGCACGGCGTCGCACCCGACCAGGCCGGCGTGCGCGCCGCCCTCGTGGTGCTGTGCGGTGCGATCGGCTCGATCGCCTGGGGCGCCCTGGTCGACCGCGCCGGCCTGCGCCGTCCGCGCAACAAGCTGGTGGCGCTGGCCGCGCTGTGCCTGCTGTCGCTGGCGGTGCTGGCGCTGGCCTTCGGGCTGCCGCTGGTCGGCTGGGCGCTGACGCCGTCGATGCAGTTCGGCCTGATCGCCGCCGGCGGCTTCGTCATGACCTGCTCGGTCGGCCCGGTCTCGGCCGTGGTCATCGACGTCATCCACCCCGGCGTGCGCGCCACCGGCTCGTCCGTGCTGGCGCTGTTCCAGAACCTGTTCGGTCTGGCGGTCGGACCGCTGATCGCCGGCGCGCTATCGGACGTCTGGGGCCTGCCCCTGGCGCTCGCGGCCATGCCGCTGTTCTCCATCCTCGCCGCGGCCGCGTTCCTGCGTGCCGGCCGCACCTATGAAGCCGACGCGGCCCGTGCCGCCCGCCCCTGATCTCCCGGAGTCCACCATGAACGCTTCCATGATGCAGCAGCCGCTGCTGATCTCGTCCCTCCTGACCCACGCCGAACGCCACCACGGCGACCAGGAAGTGGTGTCGCGCCGCGTCGAAGGCGACATCCACCGCTGCACCTACCGCGAACTGGCGCAGCGCTCGCGCCGCATGGCCAACGCCCTGGCCAGCCTGGGCGTGCGCTTCGGCAACCGCGTGGCCACGCTGGCCTGGAACGGCTACCGCCACATGGAGCTGTACTACGCCGTCTCCGGCTCGGGCGCCGTGCTGCACACGCTGAATCCGCGCCTGCACCCCGACCAGGTGGTGTGGATCGCCGACCACGCCGAGGACCAGGTGCTGTTCTTCGACCTGAGCTTCCTGCCGCTGGTGGAAGCCGTCGCCGGCCGGGTCTCGACCATCAAGACCTTCGTGCTGATGACCGACCGCAGCCGGATGCCGGCCAGCACCACCATCCCGGGCCTGCTGTGCTACGAGGACCTGGTGGAGTCGGGCGCCGACCGCTTCGACTGGCCCGAGTTCGACGAGAACACGGCCAGCTCGCTGTGCTACACCTCCGGCACCACGGGCAACCCCAAGGGCGCGCTCTACAGCCACCGCTCCACGGTCCTGCACACGCTCGCCAGCGCGCTGCCCGACGCGCTGTGCTGGTCGGCACGCGACGTCATCCTGCCGGTGGTGCCGATGTTCCACGTCAACGCCTGGGGCCTGCCGTACGCGGCCTGCATGGTCGGCGCCAAGCTGGTGTTCCCGGGCCCGTTCCTGGACGGCAAGAGCCTGCACGACCTGTTCGAGGCCGAGGGCGTGACGGTGTCGGCCGGCGTGCCGACCGTCTGGCAGGGCCTGCTGGCCCACGTCGAGGCCAACAACCTGAAGTTCCGCACCATGCGCCGCACCATCATCGGCGGCTCGGCCTGCCCGCCGGCCATGATGCGCGCCTTCCAGGAGCGCTACGACGTGCAGGTGCTGCACGCCTGGGGCATGACCGAGCTGAGCCCGCTGGGCACGGCCTGCGTGCTCAAGAAGCACCAGCTGGAGCTGCCGGTCGAGGAGCGCCTGGTGCTGCAGGCCAAGCAGGGCCGCGCCGTGTACGGCGTCGACATGAAGATCGTCGACGACGAGGGCCGCGACCTGCCGCACGACGGCAAGGCCTCCGGCGAGCTGCTGGTGCGCGGTCCCTGGGTGATCCGCTCGTACTTCAAGGGCGAGGGCGGCGACCCGCTGGTCAACGGCTGGTTCCCCACCGGCGACGTGGCCACCATCGACGGCGACGGCTTCATGCAGATCACCGACCGCAGCAAGGACGTGATCAAGTCCGGCGGCGAGTGGATCGGCTCGATCGACCTGGAGAACATCGCGATGGCCCACCCGGCCGTGGCCATGGCCGCCTGCATCGCCGCCCACCACCCGAAGTGGGACGAGCGTCCGCTGCTGGTGGTCGTGAAGAAGCCCGGCAGCGAGCTCACGCGGCACGAGATGCTGCAGTTCTTCGACGGCAAGATCGCCAAGTGGTGGACGCCGGACGACGTGGTCTTCGTCGAGTCGATCCCGCTGGGCGCGACCGGCAAGATGCAGAAGAACAAGCTGCGCGACCAGTTCCGCGAGCACACCCTGCCGACGGCCTGAGATGCAGCTCGTCGCCCGCGTCTCCTCGGCCCCGGACCGCCTGCGCGTCCTGGCGCCCGGCCTGCTGGCCTGCGGCGTCGTGGGCGCCGCCTCCGCCTTCCTGTCGGAGCATTACGGCGCGCCCGTGATGCTGTTCGCCCTGCTGCTGGGCATGGCGATGAACTTCCTGTCCGGCGACGGCCCCTGCCGTCCCGGCATCGAGTTCTGCGCCCGCCAGGTGCTGCGCATCGGCATCGCGCTGCTCGGCCTGCGCATCACCATCGCCCAGGTGGTGGCGCTGGGCTGGGGCCCGGTGGTGCTGGTGATCGCCTGCGTGGTGCTGACCATCGTCGTGTCCATGCTGGCCGCGCGCCTGCTGGGCTTCAACACGCTGTTCGGCCTGCTCTCCGGCGGCGCCACGGCGATCTGCGGCGCCTCCGCCGCGCTCGCCCTGTCGGCGGCGCTGCCTTCGCATCCGCAGAAGGACAAGGCGACGCTGTTCACCGTCATCGTGGTGTCGGCGCTGTCGACCGTCGCCATGGTGCTGTACCCGATGCTGACCCAGGCGCTGGGCTACGACCCCGCCCTGGCCGGCCAGTTCCTGGGCGCCACCATCCACGACGTGGCGCAGGTCGTCGGGGCCGGCTACAGCATCTCGACCGAAGCCGGTGACGTGGCGACGCTGGTCAAGCTGATGCGCGTGGCGATGCTGCTGCCGGTGATCCTGTTCGCCTCGCTGCTGACGCGGCGCAGCGGGCAGGACCAGGGCGGCGAGCGTCCGCCCCTGCTGCCCTGGTTCGCCGTGGCCTTCGCCCTGCTCGTGATGCTCAACAGCACGGGCTGGGTGCCGAAGGTCGTGCAGTCCGCCGGCAACGACGTGTCGCGCTGGTTCCTGGTGGCGGCGATCGCCGGCATCGGGATGAAGACCCACCTGAAGGAGCTCGCCACCGTCGGGCTCAAGCCGGTGGTGCTGATGGTCGGCGAGACCCTGTTCCTCGCCGTGCTGGCCCTGGCGCTGCTGCGCTGGCTGGCGTGAAGAAAACAACCACGAAGGAGATTGTCATGAGCGCTTTCCCGATCTCGCGCCGCCAGCTGCTGGTGGCCGCCAGCGGCGCCGTCGCCGCCCCTCTCGCGTTCGCGCAGACCTGGCCCACGCGTCCCGTGCGGCTGGTGGTCGCCGGCCCCGCCGGCGGCAGCGCCGACCTGGTGGCACGGCTGGTGTCCGAGCCCCTGTCCAAGGAGCTGGGCCAGCCCGTCATCGTCGACAACCGCCCCGGTGCCGCCGGCGCCATCGCGGTCGGCGAGCTGCTGCAGGCCCAGCGCGACGGCCACACGCTGCTGGTGGGCGTGAACTCGCTGGTCAGCGAGATCCCGCACATCGTCAAGCTGCGCTGGGACATGTTCAAGGAAGTCCGCCCGCTGGCCGAACTGGCGCGCGGCGGCCTGGTGCTGGTGGGCCACCCGTCGGCTCCGGGCAAGGACCTGAAGGAGCTGGTCGCCTATGCCAAGGCCAACCCCGGCAAGCTGAACTACGCCTCCTACAGCCCGGGCACGTTGTCGCACGTGCTCGGCCTGCAGCTGAACCAGGCCGCCGGCATCCAGCTGGTGCACGTGGGCTACAAGGGGTCGACGCCGGCCCTGGCCGACGTGATGGGCAACCACGTGCCGCTGATGTTCGACGGCCTGGCGACCTCGCTGCCGCTGCTCAAGGGCGGCAAGATCAAGGCCTATGCGGTGAGCTCGCCGCAGCGCGCGCCGCAGCTGCCGGACGTGCCGACCTTCCGCGAGGCGGGCTACCCGCAGCTCGACGCGCTGGGCTGGATGGGCCTGTGGTCCACGCCCGACGCGCCGGCGGCGGCGCAGCAGCGGGTGCGCGAGGCCACGCTCAAGGTGCTGTCGGACGCCGGCGTGCGCACGCGCATGCTGGACACCGGCTTCGAGGCCGGCTCGCCGCGCACGACCGAGGAGATGGCCAAGGTCCTGAAGACCGACTACGACCGCGTGGGCGGCGTGCTGCAGTCGATCAACTTCAAGCCGGAGTGAGCGGGCGCGGGGCGGCGCCCCGCACCGGCCTGCCGGGGCATCCGGGATTCCACCGGCGGCCGGCGCCGCCGGGGTCGATACATTGGGTGTCCCGCATCCGCCCGGAAGGACCCCGCCCATGCTGTTTCCCACCACCATCGTCGGCAGCTTCCCGCAGCCCGACTGGCTGATCGACCGCGCCAAGCTGGCCGGCCGCTTCCCGCCGCGCGTGCGCGCCAAGGAGCTGTGGCGGCTGCAGGAGCCCTGGCTGGCGCAGGCCCAGGACGACGCCACACTGCTGGCGATCCGCGCCCAGGAAGAGGCCGGGCTGGACATCGTGTCGGACGGCGAGATCCGGCGCGAGAGCTACTCGAACCGCTTCGCCACCGCGCTGGACGGTGTCGACCTCGACAACCCCGGCACCGGCCTGGACCGCTCCGGCCATCCGAACCCGGTGCCGCGCATCGTCGGGAAGATCCGCCGCCGCCATGCGGTCGAGGTGGAGGACCTGAAGTTCCTCAAGCGCCACACGACGCGCCGCACCAAGATCACGGTGCCCGGCCCGTTCACCATGCTGCAGCAGGCGCAGAACGACTTCTACAAGACCGAGGAAGAGGCGGCGATGGACTACGCCGACGCGGTCAACGCCGAGATCAAGGACCTGTTCGCTGCCGGCGCCGACGTGGTGCAGATCGACGAACCCTACATGCAGGCGCGGCCCGAGAAGGCCCGCCAGTACGGCCTGGCGGCGCTCAATCGCGCGCTGGAGGGCGTGCAGGGCACGACCGCCGTGCACATCTGCTTCGGCTACGCCGCCGTGATCCACGTGCGACCGAGCGGCTACTCGTTCCTGCCCGAGCTGGCCGGCTGCCGCTGCAAGCAGATCTCGATCGAGACGGCGCAGTCCAACCTGGACACCAGCGTGCTGGAGCAGCTGGCGGGCAAGCAGGTGATGGTGGGCTGCCTCGACCTGTCGGACATGAACGTCGAGACGCCCGAGGTGGTGGCCGGCCGCATCCGCAAGGCGCTGCGCCACATCGCGCCCGAGCAGGTGATCCTGGCGCCCGACTGCGGCATGAAGTACCTGCCGCGCGAGGTGGCCCAGGGCAAGCTGGCGGCCATGGTGGCCGCCGCGCAGCAGCTGCGGCGCGAGCACGGCGGCTGAAGCGCGGTAGCGGCGCTCAGGGCCGCGACGCGCTGCGCCGCACGGCCCTGGACGAGGCCGCCGGGGCACGCCGGGCCGCTCCATCGGCGGGGACGGCGGCAGCCGCGCCCCAGCGCGCCTGCCGCTCGCGCACGAAATCCTCGGCCCTGGCCCGCAGCCAGGCCTCGACCCGCACGACCGGGCCCGACGGCTCCTGCGCCGCGACGAAGAAGTACGACGCCTCGGACTGCACCGGCCGCCCGAACAGTTCCACCAGGCGGCCGCTGCGCAGGTCGTCCAGCACCAGCGCCGTGCGGCCGAGCGCCACGCCCTGGCCGGCCGCGGCGGCCTCCAGGGACAGCAGCGACAGGTTGAACCGCGGGCCGCTGTCCAGGCGGTCCAGGGTGACCCCCGTGGCGGCCAGCCAGCCGTTCCATTCCGTGAACTCGCCCGCGCCGTCCCAAGGGCTGGCGTCGTGCAGCAGCCACTCGGGCCGCAGGTCGGCGGGTGAGCGCAGCTGCGGGTGCGCCGCCAGGAAGGCGGGGCTGGCCACCGGCACCAGCCATTCGTCGAGCAGCTTGCGGGCGTACAGGCCGTCGTAGGCGCCCAGGTCGAAGCGCAGCGCGGCGTCCAGTTCGTCGCGCGCCATGCGGGGCTGGTCGATGGCGTGGAACTCGCCGCGCACCGCGAGGTGGACACCCGGGTGCAGGCGGAAGAAGTCGCTCAGCCGCGGCGTCAGCCATTTCATCGCGAACGAGGGCGAGCAGCTCAGGGCCACCGGCCGCCCGTCCGGGCGGCGCAGCTGCGCGAGGGCGGACTCGACGCCGTGGAACGCCTCGTGGACGGCCTGCTGCAGCCGCAGGCCGTCCGGGCTCAGGTCCATCGCCCGGCCGCCGCGCACGAGCAGGGTGCGGTCCAGCGCGCGCTCCAGCTGCTTGACCTGCTGGCTCACCGCGCCCTGCGAGATGCACAGCTCGGCGGCGGCGCGGGAAATGCTGCGGTGGCGGCCCGCCGCCTCGAAGCAGCGCAGCCAGGCGAGCATCGATGCGGTCAGCATGAATGTTCACTGAAACTAATGGAAGGATCACTATAAACCGTTTGTCTGCAGTGAAGTGGCCACCCAGAATCAGCGCAAGCCTTCACTGAGACTTCGATGCCAGCTCCTTCTTCCCCACCCCGGGACGCCGCCGGCGCCCTGGCCCTGCTGCGGCGTGCGCAGCCCCAGCTGTGGACGTCGCCCGTGCGGTCGGCGCAGGCGGAAGCGGCGGCCGGGGTGGACCCGGACCTCACCGGCGCCGCCGCCGCGCGCTTCGAGCGCTTCCGTCCGCTGGTCGCCAGCCTGTTTCCGGAACTGGCGGCGCAGGGCGGCCGCATCCGCTCCGCGCTGCGCCAGGCACCGCGCCTGCAGGAGGCCCTGGGCATCGAGCAGGGGCAGGTCTGGATCAAGTGCGACCACGCGCTGCCCGTGGCCGGCTCGATCAAGGCGCGCGGCGGCTTCCACGAAGTGTTCGAGCTGGCCGAGCGCATCGCCGCCGGCGCCGGCACGCCGGTGCACGAAGACGCGAGCGCGCTGGCGACGCCGGCCCTGCGGGCGCTGTTCGGCGAGCACGAGATCGCCGTCGGCTCCACCGGCAACCTCGGCATGGCCATCGGGGTGATGGCCGCCGCCCTCGGCTTCCGCGCCGTGGTGCACATGTCCGCCGATGCCAAGGCCTGGAAGAAGGCGCGGCTGCGGGCACGCGGCGTCACCGTGGTCGAACATGCGGGCGACTACGCCGATGCCGTGGCGGCCGGGCGTCGGCATGCCGCCGGCCAGCCGCACCGCCACTTCATCGACGACGAGAACTCCGCCTCGCTGTTCGCCGGCTACAGCACGGCCGGCGCGGAACTGCAGGAGCAGCTCGCCCAGGCCGGCGTGGCGGTCGACGCGCGCCATCCCCTGTTCGTCTACCTGCCCTGCGGCGTGGGCGGTGCGCCCGCCGGCATCACGCACGGGCTGGCCGGCCGCTTCGGCCCCTTCGTGCATTGCGTCTTCGCCGAGCCGGTCCAGAGTCCCTGCGTGCTGCTGGCGCTGCTGACCGGCATGGACCCACCGGTCTACGACTACGGCCTGAGCAACCGGACCGAAGCCGACGGGCTCGCCGTGCCGCGCGCCTCCCGCTTCGCGGTCGAGGCGGTGCGCCACCTGGTGGCGGGCGTGTGCTCGGTGCGCGACGAGGACCTGCTGCGCGACCTGTTCCTGCTCGAGACGGCGGAGGGCATCCGCGTGGAGCCCTCGGCCGCCGCCGGCATCGGGGCGCTGCGCGCGCTCTGCCGCACCGACCAGGCCCGGGCCTACCTGCAGCACCACGGCCTGGCGGACCACCTGCACCGGGCGACCCACGTCGTCTGGACCACGGGCGGGCTGCTGCTGCCCGAGCCCGAGTACCTGGCCTTCCACCACCGCGGCGCCGAACTGGCCACGGTGGCCGACCCGACCTGACAGCAAACCGATTCGAAGGAGATCTTGAAATGATGCGAAGGACCTTGTTGCGCGCCGTGGCGGCGCTGACGCTCCCGCTGCTCGGCGCCGTGGCCCAGGCGCAGTGGGCGCCCGCCAAGCCGATCACGCTGGTCGTCCCCTATCCGGCCGGCGGCAGTTCCGACGTGCTGGCGCGCGTGCTCGGCAAGAGCATGGGCGACGTCCTGAAGACGCCCGTGGTGGTGGACAACCGCCCCGGTGCCGGGACCTACATCGGGACCAGCTTCGTGCAGCACGCGCCCGCCGACGGCACCACGCTGTACGTGGTCGACGTGCCCTTCGCGGTGCTGCCCTGGGTGCTGTCCAGCGCCCGCTACGACCCGGTCAAGGACTTCACGCCGGTGGGCCTGGTGGGCACGGCGGCCCAGGTCTTCTGGGGCCGCGCCGGCCAGGGCCAGACGCTGCCGGGGCTCATCGCCCGCGCCAAGGCGCAGCCGGGGAAGGTCGCGCTCGGCACCGCCGGGCCGGGCACCAGCGTGCACCTCCTCGTGGAGATGCTGCAGCAGCACACCGGCACCACCACGGTGGTCAGCCACTACCGCGGCTCCGCGCCCATGTTCGTCGACATCGCCAACGGCACCGTCGAGGGCGGCTTCTCCACCTACGCCTCCGCCAAGCCCCTGCTGGACGCGGGCAAGATCGCTCCGCTCGCGGTCACCTCGGCCCAGCGGCAGGCCGCCATGCCCACCGTGCCGACGGTGACCGAGCTGGGCCTGGCCCCGCTGGCGCTGGAACACTGGTGGGGCGTGGTCGGCCCGGCCGGGCTGCCGCGCCCGGTGGTCGAGAAGCTGAACGCCGCGCTGCAGACCGCCCTGGCCGATCCGGCCAACCGCGCCAAGCTGGTCGCCCTGGGCGTCGATCCGGCGGGCGGCGCCCCGGAACAGTTCGGCCAGCTCGTCGCCTCCGAGGTGAAGGTCTGGTCCAAGGTGGCCCGCGATGCCAACGTGAAGATGGAGTGACCATGGCCGACCATCCCTACTCCCCCGGCGAGGGCCTGCTGGGCCCGCAGACCTTCATGGGCCTGCCGTTCGCGCCCGATGCCCAGGGCGCCCGCGCCTTCGTCTGCGGCGTCCCGTTCGACTGCGGCACGCACCCGACCCGCGTCGGCGCCCGCCAGGGCCCGGCCCACGTGCGGCGCCATTCGACCACCGTGCGCCCGTTCCATCCCGAGCGCGGCGACACCGACTGGCGCCAGGCGCTGGGCGCGGTGGACGTCGGCGACATCGCCGTCGTGCCGTCGCAGATCGAGGTGTCGTTCGCGGCGATCGAGCGCGTCATGACGCGGCTGCAGGAGGCGCCGGGCGCGGTGCCGTTCACCATCGGCGGCGACGGCAGCGTGAGCCTGCCGCTGATGCGTGCCGCCGCTGCGCGCCATCCCGGCCTGGTGGCGCTGCACTTCGACGCCCACACCGACTGCATGGCGCCACCGGCCCCTGGCCTGCACAACACCGGAACCCAGTTCTGGTACGCGGCGACCGAAGGCCGCATCGACCCGGCCCGGTCGTGGCACATCGGCATGCGCGGCACCCTGGCCGTTGCGGGGTCCTTCACCACGCCCCAGGAACTGGGCTTCCGGATGCTGCCGCTGGCGCAGCTGCTCGAACGCGGCCTGCGCGCGGCGATGGCCGAAGTCCGGGCCAGCGTCGGCGATGCACCGGTCTACCTGTGCTGGGACATGGACGTCATCGACCCGGCCTTCGCCCCCGGCGTCGCGGCGCCCAGCTGGGGTGGGCTGAGCGCGCGCGAGGCGCTGGAGCTGCTGCAGTTGCTGCAGGGCCTGAACATCGTGCACGTCGACATCAACACGGTCAGCCCGCCGCACGATCCGACCGGCGCGGCCGGCTCGCTGGCGGCGCAGCTGCTGTACGAGGCGATGGGCCTGCTGCACGCGCGGCGCAGCTGACGCGGCGGGACTGGGTCCGCCCCGGGCTCTGGCGCCCCGGAAGGCCGACAAGGCCGCCCGGGTCGTGCACCGGCCCGTGGGGCAGATGCCCCGCTCGGCCAGTGAAATCCCCCGGTAGCTCCCGGCGTCGTCCCCCGTGTGGACACCACGCAGCGGCGGTGCGCGTCGCTCCCGGCACGATGGGCTGGCCGCCCGCAACTGGCACGCGATATGCCAAGCACCGGCGGCGATGCACTCCCTGCGACTCTTCGGCCGTCCGGGCACCGGCCGCACCGCCACGCATCGGCCTCGCCGGGCCGAAGCCGATTCCGGAGGTACCCCATGGATATTGCAAGTGCCCTTCACGGGGGAGCCGGGCGGGCCCTGCGGTCCGCGCGGCAAGCAGGTTCCGCGCTTCTCGTGGCGGCGTTGCTGGGCGGCGCCGCCCATGCCCAGACGCTCCGGTCGCAGACGACCTGGGGCGGCCAGGGCTCGGACACCGCCCAGGGCGTGGCGGTTGCCGGTGACGGCAGCTCCTACATGGTCGGCCTGTCCGACAGCTTCACGTTCGACGTCTTCGGCACTCCGCGTCCGGCCATCTCGCTGGTGAAGTTCTCGGCCAGCGGCGCCGTCGTCTGGCAGAGGCTGTGGGAGGGCGAGACGCAGCCGGGCGGACTGCGCGGGCCCTCGGTGGCGCTCACCGCCGACCAGGGCTCCGTGTACGTCTCCGGCATCACGAACACCAACGGCGGCGACGCGGTGCTGCTGAAGTTCGATGCGGCCACCGGCGGCCTGCTGTGGCAGCGCACCTGGGGCGGGCCCGGGCGGGAGGAGAGCGAAGCCGTGGCCACCGACACGCAAGGGAATGCCTACATCACGGGCACCCAGGACAACTTCGACTCCAACGGCGTGAACATGTTCGTCGTGAAGTTCAGCGCGGCCGGCGCCGTCACGTGGCAGAAGGCGACCAACGGTGCGACCGGGTCGGCGGTGGCGGTCGCGCCCGACGGGCAGGTCTATGCCGCCGGCAGCAGGGCACGCGCCGGCGGGCTGGCCGAGTTCGACCTGCTGGCCCTCAAGCTCACCAGCGCCGGGGCCCTGGTCTGGGACCGGACCTATTCCGCCGGGCAGGTGGTGGACGCGCGCGGCGGCATGACAGTGGGCAGCGATGGCGGCCCGATCCTTGCGGGCGCGATCCAGGCCGGCAAGCGGGTGGTCGGCATCTCCGCGCTGGTGGTGCGGCTCGGCGCCGACGGGGCCCTGCTGTTCGACAGCCAGTGGGGCGGCAAGAACGGTACCTCGGCCGGCGGCGTCGGGCTGGCGCCCGATGGCTCCATCCATGTCGCGGGGCAGGGCAGTCTCACCGATGGCGCCAATGACGCGTTCGTGGTCCACGTGAGCACCGACGGCCGGGGCCTGGACGCCACCACCTGGGGCGGTTCGGGCTTCGACAGCGGGCATGGGGTCGGTGTCGCAGCGGACGGGACGGTCGTGCTGGCCGCCAGCACCACCACGGGGCCGCCGTATGCGCTGCTCGATGCCTCGCGCAAGGTGTCCGCCGTGCGCGGCACCGTGGCCGCGGCCGGTGCCCTCCTGGTCGACGCGACCGGCAGTGCGGCCGCCTCCGCCGCGGCCGTGATCATCCCGGATGGACGCACGGCCTACGCCGGCAATTTCGAGCAGGCGCTGGTGCGGTTCATCCGCTGAGCGTCACGGGCCCGCACGGTGGTGTGCCGGGCCGGGCCCGCGTCAGAAGCCGTAGAGGGCCGCCGGATTGCGCGCCAGCACCTGCTCGCGCACGGACTCGCCCGGCAGCCAGCGCTGCAGCGAGGCGGCCAGCGCCGCCGGCGGGATCTCCCGGTAGCGGCTGATCTCGTGCGCGGCCTTGCCGGGCTCGCGGTCGGTGTGCGGCCAGTCGCTGCCCCACAGCACGCGCTGCGGCGCCGCCGCCAGGAAGGCGCCGGCCCAGGCCGCCACGGCGGCGTCGTCGCCGGCCGTGATGCGGTAGGGGGCCGACAGCTTCACCCAGGCATTGCCCGAGCGCAGCAGCTGCAGGAGCGCCTGCGCCACCGGATCGCCGACCGGCGTTGCGGCCGGCAGCATGGCGAAGTGGTCCAGGACCACCGGCACCGGGAGCCGCGCCAGAAACGGTGCCAGCGCCGCGATGGTCGCCGGCGCCGCATACACCTGCAGGTGCCAGCCCAGCGGACCGATGCGGTCGGCCCAGCGCAGCAGGCTGTCCTGCAGGGCGTCCGGCGCCCGGATGCCGGCGCTCTCGACATTGACGCGCAGCCCGCGCACGCCGCGCGCGTGCAGGTCCGCCAGCTCGGTGGCCGTGCACTGCGCGTCGACCACCGCGATGCCGCGACCGCGTCCCTGCAGCCGCTCCAGGCTGTCCAGCAGGCAGCGGTTGTCGGTGCCGTAGAAGCTGGGCTGGACGAGGACGACGCGCTCCAGCCCATTGCGCTCCAGGTGCTCCAGCAGCGCCGCGTGCGGCGCCGGCCCGGGCGTGTAGTGGCGCTCGGCCACCATCGGGTAGGCGACGCGGTCGCCGACCACATGGGTGTGGCAGTCGCACGCCCCGGACGGCAGCATGGGCCGGCCTCCGGTCACGCGGCGAGCAGGCGCTGCACGAAGGCGCGGCCGGTCGCGGCCGTCCCCAGCTTGCCGCCCACGTCGCGCGTCGCCTCGCCGGCGGCGATGGCGGCCACCACGGCATCGTCGATCGCCCGCGCCGCGGCCGTGAAGGCCGGCAGCCCCTTGCGCTGGCCGTGCCAGCCCAGCAGCTGCGCGGCCGACAGCACCAGCGAGAACGGGTTGGCCACGTCCTGGCCGGCGATGTCGGGCGCCGAGCCATGCTGGGCCTGGCCCATGGCGTGGTCGTCGCCGGCGTTGAGCGAGCCGCCCAGTCCCAGGCTGCCCGAGAGTTCGGCCGTGAGGTCCGACAGGATGTCGCCGAACATGTTGGTGGTGACGATCACGTCGAAGCGCTGCGGCGCGCGCACCACGTGGGCCATCATGGCGTCGACGATGAAGTCGTCGACCCGCACCTCGGGGAACTCGCGCCCGACCGCATGGCACATCTCGATGAACATGCCGTCGCCGATCTTGAGCACGTTGGCCTTGTGGACGATGGTCACGTGCTTGTCGCGCGTCATGGCCAGCCGGAAGGCGGCGCGGGCGATGCGCTCGCAGCACAGGCGGGTGATGCGGCGCAGCGAGACCACCACGTCGGGCGTGATCAGCATCTCGCTGCCGCCCGAGGCGATGTTGCGGTCGGCGTAGAAGCCCTCGGTGTTCTCGCGCACCACCACCAGGTCGAAGTCGCCCAGCCGGTTGGCCAGGCCCGGGTAGGTGCGCGCCGGGCGGATGTTGGCGTACAGGTCCAGCTCCTTGCGGAAGAACTTGGACGGGTTGATCTCGCCGCGCGCCTCGTCCTTGAAGTCGTAGGTGGCGGTGGGGCCGAGCATCAGGCCGTCGGCGGCCCTGACCTTCGCGAGCAGCGCGGGCGTGACGGTGGCGCCGTGGCGGCGCAGGCTGTCGTGGCCGGTGATGTCGTGGTCCAGCTCGAGGCCGAGCGCGAAGCGCTTCGATGCCGCCTGCAGGACATCGACGGTCACGGCCATGGTTTCGGGGCCGATGCCGTCGCCGGGAAGTACAACGATTTTCATGGAAGGGTCTGGGGGAGGTCGGGAGGGGAGGCGGTTACTCGATGTGGGCGCTGGTCAGCTTCACCAGCTGGGCGTACTTGTCGGCCTCGGCACGCACGAAGGCGTCGACGCGGGCCGCCGGCATCGGGTCGACCGAACTGCCCTCGGCCTCGAAGCGCGCCCGCAGGTCGGGCTCGGCCAGCACCTTGGTGATCTCCGCGTTCAGGCGGTTGACGATGGCGTCGGGGGTCTCGCGCGGCGCGAAGTAGCCGCCCCACAGGCTGAAGTCGAAGCCGGGCACCGCCACCTCGGCGACGGTCGGCACGTTGGGCAGCGCCGCCAGCCGGCGCGGCGACGACACGGCCAGCGCCTTGACCTTGCCGCCCTTGATGTGGCTGACGATGGCCGACGCGCTGGAGAAGAAGAACTGCACCTGGCCGCCGATCAGGTCGGTGATCGCCTGGCCGGCGCCCTTGTAGGGCACGTGGACCATCTCGGTTTTGGTGCCGATGGCCAGCGCGGCCGCCGCCAGGTGACCCGGCGTCGCCGTCCCGGACGAGGCGTAGGAGATGCTGCCCGGCTTGCTGCGCGCGAGCTTGAGCAGCTCCTCCAGCGAGTTGTACGGCGCGCTGGCGGGCGCGGCCATCACCAGCGGCGCGTTGCCGACCATGGCGATGGCCCGGAAGTCGGCCAGGCTGTCGTAGCCCGGCGTCTTCATGGCCGAGCGGTTCACCGCCATCTCGCCGGTCTGGCCCAGCATCAGCGTGTAGCCGTCGGGCCGCGCCTTGGCCACCAGGCGCGCGCCGAGCGCGCCGCTGGCACCGGGCTTGTTGTCCACGATCATGGGCTGGCCCAGCACGCGCGCCAGCCGGTCGCCGACCAGGCGCGCGAACACGTCGCCCTGGCCGCCGGGCGCGTAGGGCACCACCACCGTGATGGGCCTGCTGGGGTAATCGTTCTGGGCGAACGCGCGGGCCAGGGGGCCGGCGGCCGCGAGGGTGGCGCCGGCCTGCAGGAAGCGGCGGCGGGAGGGGGTCATGAGATGCATCGTCGGGACAGGAAAAAAGGAATCGGTGGCGGCCGCGCTCAGCGCAGCTGCATGGCGGGGTTGCTGGCGACGCTACGCCACAGGGCCAGCTCCTTGGCCAGCGCCTGGCCGAACGCCGCCGGCGTCAGGCGCAGCGGATCGGCACCTTCGTGGACCAGCCGCCCCTTGACGGGGTCGGCCGCCGCGGCGTCGTTGACGGCGCGGTTGAGCGTCTCGACCACGGCCGGCGGCGTGCCGGCCGGTGCCAGGATGCCCCACCAGGTGCTGACGTCGAAGCCGGGCACGCCCGCCTCGGCCATCGTCGGCACGTCCGGGAACAGCGCCGAGCGGCGCGCGCTGGTCACGGCCAGCACCGGCAGCTTGCTGTCGCGCACGTGCGGCAGGATGGTCGGCACGGTGGCGAAGAACAGGTCGATGCGGCCGGCCAGCAGTTCGACCGTGGCCGGGCCGCTGCCCTTGAACGGCACGTGCGTCAGGGCCAGCCCGCTCTTCTGGCGGAACATCTCGCCGGCCAGGTGGTTGATGCTGCCCTCGCCGGCCGAGCAGTAGTTCAGGCCGTCCGGGCGGGCCTTGCCCGCCGCGACGAGCTGGGCCAGGGTGGTGGCGCCCAGCTGGCGCGAGGCGACCACCAGCAGCGGGCCGCGGCCGATCATGGCCACCGGGGCGAAGTCCTTCACCGGGTCGTAGGGCAGCTTGGGGCTGACGGCCGCGTTGGTGGCGAAGGTCGAGGTGGCGAACAGCAGCACGTGGCCGTCGGCCTTGGCCTTGGCGACCACGTCGGCGCCCAGCGCGCCGCCGGCACCGCCGCGGTTGTCGACCACGACCGGCTGGCCGAGCCGCTCCGACAGGGTCTTGGCCAGGTCGCGCGCGATGCTGTCGGTGCCGCCGCCGGGGGCGAACGGCACCACCAGCGTGAGCGGACGGTTCGGGAACGCCGGCTGTGCCGACGCGAGGGGGGCGATGGCGCCCAGGGCGGCCGTGGCCGCCAGCGCGGCCAGCAGGCGGCGCACGGTGAACTGCATGGTGGTGTCTCCTGGGCGCCGATGATCCAGGCTGGCGTTGCCCCTGTAAATTGCAAAGATTCTGGCAATTGATACGGCATACGCATGAATTTCGATCTGGACGACCTGTGCGCCTTCGTCGCCGTCGCCGACCGGGGCAGCTTCCGGGCCGCGGCCACGGCCCTGCACCTGTCGCAGCCGGCCCTGTCGCGCCGGGTCGAGAAGCTGGAGGGCGCGCTCGGCTTCCGGCTGTTCGAGCGCACCACCCGCAAGGTCGAGCTCAACGCCCTGGGTCGCAGCTTCATGCCCAAGGCGCGCCACGTGCTGCACGAACTCGAGAGCGCGCTGCTGGGCATGACGGACCTGTCGGACCGCCTGCGCGGCCAGGTGACGGTGGCCTGCGTGCCGTCGGCGGTCGGCAGCTTCGTGGCCAACGCGCTGACCGTGTTTCACCGGCAATACCCGGGCATCCAGGTGCGGCTGGTCGACGACAGCGCCACCGAGATCCTGCTGGCGGTGGCGCGGGCCGAGGCCGACTTCGGCATCAGCTACCTGGGCACGCAGGAGCCCGACCTCGAGTTCCAGCCGCTGGTGCAGGAGGACTTCGTGCTGGCCTGCCTGCCCACCCATCCGCTGGCGCGCCAGCCGTCGGTGCGCTGGGCCGACCTCGCGCAGCACGAATGCGTGATGCTGGCGCCGGGCAGCGGCAACCGGATGCTGATCGACCAGGCGCTGGCGTCGCTGCCGGCGCGCCCGGCCTGGAGCTGCGAGGTGCGCCACGTGCCGGCCCTGGTCAGCCTGGTCGAGGCCGGCATCGGCGTCGGCCCGGTGCCGCGCTTCGCGATCGCGCAGGGCAGCCAGGGCCGGCTGGCCAGCGTGCCGCTGGTGGAGCCGACGGTCGTGCGCACCATGGGCACCATCAAGCGCCGCGGGCGGCCGCTGCCGGCGGCGGCGCAGGCCTTCCATGCGTTGCTGCTGGGGCAGGCCCGTCCGGCCGGGCCGGAGCCGGCAGCCGCTGCGCGGTGATGGCGCGGCGCGCGCCCCCGTCCTAGCATCGCGCCATGGCTGCCGGCTACGTCACCCGGACGATGCGCCCCGACGAGGTTGCGCTGGCGATCGAGTGGGCGGCGCAGGAGGGCTGGAACCCGGGCCTGCACGATGCGCAGACCTTCCTCGCGGCCGACCCGCAGGGGTTCTTCGTCGGCACGCTGGATGGCGAGCCGGTGGCGTCGGTCTCGGTGGTGCGCTACGAGCCGGGCTTCGCCTTCCTCGGCCTGTACATCGTGCGGCCCGGGTGGCGCGGGCGCGGCCTGGGCTGGGCGCTGTGGCAGCACGGGATGGCGTCCGCGGCCGGGCGGCTGGTCGGGCTGGACGGCGTGGTCGCGCAGCAGGCCAACTACCGCCGCTCGGGTTTCGAGCTGGCCTGGCGCAACGTGCGCTACGAGGGCCGCGGCGGCGGCGCCGCGCCGGCCGACGCACGGCTGGTCGACCTGGCCGGGGTGCCGTTCGAGGCCGTCCGTGCCTGCGACGCCGCCTGCTTCCCGGCCGAGCGTTCGGCCTTCCTGCGGGCCTGGCTGGCCCAGCCCGATGCGGCGGCGCGCGGCTGGATCGAGGACGGCCGGCTGCAAGGCTACGGCGTCGTGCGCCGCTGCCGCAGCGGCTGGAAGATCGGCCCCCTGGTCGCCGGAAGCGAAGCCGTCGCCGAGGCGCTGTTCCTGGCGCTGTGCGCCCCGGCCGGCGCGGCCGAACCGGTCTACCTCGATGTGCCCGAACCCCACGCGGCCGCGGTGGCACTGGCGCGCCGTCACGGGATGCAGGTGGTGTTCGAGACCGCCCGCATGTACACGGGCCGTGCGCCCGCCGTCCCCCTGGACAGCCTGTACGGCGTCACCACGTTCGAGCTGGGCTGAGGCGGCTCACTTCTCCGGCATGGCCGACGAGTGGTGGCTGGTGATCAGCCACTGGCTGCCGTCCCACTTGTAGGTGTAGGTGTAGCGCGCCTTCACCACTGCGCCGGTGCGGGCGAAGGTGAAGGTGTACAGGCCGGCATCCACGGCGGTGTTGCAGCCGATCTCGATGCTGCGCGAGTCGATGCGGCCGGACGGCCGGTCCTCCAGGAAGTGGACGAAGTAGTCCTGCTTCTGCGCCGGGTTCAGGCGCGGCGTGTTGGACACGGTGGGCAGCAGCACCGACTTCTCGGCGTAGTTCGCCACCACCCGGCGCGGGTCGCCGGTCTGCAGCGACTGGTTCCAGCGGTCGAACAGGGCCGCCACCTCGGCTTCGCTGCTGGGTTTGCAGGTCTCGGTGCGGGCCGACGACGCGGACCCCGGCAGGTTCGCGGCGCAGCCCGCGAGCAGGGCTCCCGCGGCCAACAGCGCGGATACGGCAGTTGTCTTCATGGCGGCTCCTTGTTGTGGGGGCCACGGACTGTACGGGCGGGGTGTCAGTAGGGTCACACCGAGACGTAACCGGATGATCGCCGGATGCCAACGCATCCGCTGGCGAGGGCCGTCCGCAGGGCCAGCCCGAGGGCGGTCGGCAGGCCGACGATGAGCAGGCCGATGGGCAGCTCGTCCAGCAGCGGGTAGCCGGCCCGGGTCACGCCCACCCACCCGTTGAACACCGCGGCGCCGCACCACAGCGCCAGCCAGGCGAGGAAGGCCGCCCGCGCCGCGCCCGGCAACGCCGGCTCGAACAGGCGGCCCAGGATGGCGCTGCCGGCCAGCAGGCACAGGCCTGCCAGCAGGAACCAGGCGGTGCGCATCGCGTCAGCCGCGCGCGGACGTCGCCACCGCCAGCAGGTCGGACAGGCCGACCCGCCGCAGCATCTCGGCGCGCAGCCGGTCCAGCACGCCGAAGCCCACGTCCGCGCCGTCCTGCGCCGGGTCGATGTGGACCCGGAACGGGCGCCGGCCGTGCGGCCGGTCGACCACGTCGACGATGGCCTGCGCCACCAGGGACGCATCGGCGTCGGCCGGCACGATGGCGTCGAAGGCCTGCTGCACCTGCGCGCCGAAGCCCGCATAGGGGCCCGCCTCGTAGGCGGCCACGACGGCCTGGTCGCCCGGGGCGGCCGCATGGGCGAAGTGGTTGGTGCCCGAGGTGAAGGCGCCCGGCACCACGATGGAGGTCTCGATGCCCCAGCGCGAGAGCTCGCGCGCGTACTGCACCGCGATGGCATCCATCGCCGCCTTGGCGCCGAAGTAGGGGGCCAGGTAGGGCGGCGTGCCGCCGGCCGAGCTGGAGCTGGAGACCCACACCAGCAGGCCCTCGCGGCGCGCCCGCATGTGCGGCAGCACGGCGCGGTTCACGCGCTGCGTGCCCACCACGTTGACGTCGTACAGCTGCAGGTACTGCTCGGGCGTGAAGGCTTCGGCCGGGCCGAACACCATGTGGCCGGCGTTGTGCAGCACGGCGTCGATGCGGCCGGCCTCGGCGGCGATGCGCGCCACCGCGCGGTCGACCGATTCCTGCGACTGCACGTCGAGGTCGACCACGCGCAGGTCGACGCCGGCCTCGCTGGCGTGCTGCAGCAGCGACTGCGCGTGGGCGGCGTTGCGCCGGGCGACGTCGCGCATGGAGGCGTACACGGTGTGGCCGGCCTGCGCCAGCGCCTGGGCGGTCAGGCGTCCGAAGCCGCTGGAAGCGCCGGTGACGAGGATGACTTTCTGGCTCATGGGAATCTCCTGGTGGGGTCGAAGGCGGAGGCGGGACGGGTGCTCAGACGATGCCGCCGTTGGCGCGCAGCACCTGGCCGTTCACCCAGGCGCCGTCGGGGCCGGCGAGGAAGGACACGACGTTGGCGATGTCGCCCGGCTGGCCCAGGCGCTCCAGCGGCGCCAGGCGGCTGAGCTGGTCGATCACCGCCTGCGGCTTGCCGTCCAGGAACAGCGCGGTGGCCGTGGGGCCGGGCGCGACCGCATTGACGGTGACGTTGCGGCCGCGCAGTTCCTTGGCCAGCACGTGCGTCATCGCCTCGATGCCGGCCTTGGTCGCCGCGTACACGCCGTAGGTGGGCTGGTACAGGCCGACGACGCTGGACGACAGGTTGACGATGCGGCCGCCCGGGCGCAGCCGACGGGCGGCCTCGCGCATGGTGTGGATGCTGCCCTTGAGGTTGATGGCCAGCTGGCTGTCGACCAGCGCGTCGTCGGAGTCGGCCAGGGTGGCCAGCCGCATGATGCCGGCGTTGTTCACCAGCACGTCCACGCCGCCGAGCGCCGCTTCCGCGGCGTCGAACAGGCGCCGCACGGCCTGCGGGTCGCTCACGTCGGCGCGGGCGCTCAGCGCCTTGCCGCCGGCCTGCTCGATCCGGCCCGCCAGGGCATCCGCTTCGGCGGCGTTGCCGGCGTAGTTGATGACGACCGCGAAGCCGTCCGCCGCGAGGCGGGTGGCGATGGCGGCACCGATGCCGCGCGACGCCCCGGTCACCACGGCCACTTTCTGCTCGACCTTGCTCATCTCTGATCTCCTGGTTGATGTCGCCAAACCGCTTGGCGATGGCGAAACTTTGCCTGTTGGTCGCCAAAAGATAATCACGCCAAGATCGACATCACTGTTCAATCGCAACGAACAATCGGAGGTGCCATGGACCGTCTCGAGGCCATGCGGGTGTTCAGCCGGGTGGTGGAGCGGCGCAGCTTCACGCTGGCGTCGCAGGACACGGGCGTGCCGCGTTCCACCGTCACCACGGTGGTCCGCGAGCTGGAGACGCGGCTGGGGACCCGGCTGCTGCAACGCACCACGCGCACGGTGCGGCCGACGCTGGACGGCGAGGCCTACTACCGGCGCTGCCTCGCCATCCTGGACGACGTGGAGGATGCGGAAGGGGCGTTCAAGGGCGCCGAGCCGCGCGGGCTGCTGCGCATCGAGGTTCAGGGCACGCTGGCGCGCCACTTCCTGCTGCCCGGCCTGCCGGACTTCCTGGCGCGCTATCCGGGCATCGCGCTGTCGATGAGCGAGAGCGACCGCTGGATCGATCCGGTGCAGGAGGGGGTGGACTGCGTGCTGCGCTGGGGCCAGCTGCCCGACAGCGAGCTGGTGGCACGGCGTGTCGCCGTGCTGCAGCGACTGACCTGCGCGACACCCGGCTACCTGGAGCGCCACGGCACGCCGGGCACCCTCGCCGATCTCGCCGGCCACCGCATCGTGGGGCTGCGCTCGCTCACCTCGGGGGCGCTGGCGCCGCTGGAATTCAGCGTCGGCGGCACGGTGCAGACCGTGCCCCTGCCGGCCACGCTATCGGTGACCGGGCCCGAGAGCTACCTGCGCGGGCTGCAGCTGGGACTGGGCATCGCGCAGCTGCCGCGCTTCCATGTCGAGGCCGACCTGGCGAGCGGCCGCCTCGTCGCCCTGCTCGAGGACTGCCCGCCGCCGCCCGGGCCGGTGTCGCTGGTATACGCCCGCAGCCGCCACCTCTCGCCCCGGGTGCGCGCCTTCATCGACTGGGCGGCGCACGAGTTCGCCCGCCGGACGCCGGCTGCCGCGCCGGACTGAGCGCGGCGGCCGCCGGCGGGCGCGGCCTGGCTCAGGCGGGCACCGCCATCGCCGGGGTCGGTTGCGCGGCCGGCGTTGCACCGGGCAGCAGCCACCGCGACAGCGCCGGGATCAGCACCACCGCACCGACCATGTTCCACAGGAACATGAAGGCCAGCAGGATGCCCATGTCGGCCTGGAACTTGATGGGCGAGAGGGCCCAGGTCGCCACGCCGACCGCCAGCGTCACGCCGACCAGCACCACCACGCGGCCGGTGAACTCCAGCGCGCTGCGGTAGGCCGCGGCCAGCGGCACGCCCAGGCGCTGCTGGGCCAGCTGCACCGACAGCAGGTAGAGCGCGTAGTCGATGCCGATGCCCACGCCGAGCGCGATCACCGGCAGCGTGGCCACCTTGACGCCGATGCCCAGGGCCACCATCAGGGCCTCGCACAGCACCGAGGTGATCACCAGCGGGACGACGGCGACCACCACCGCGCGCCAGCTGCGGAAGGTGATGAAGCTCAGCACGATGACGGCGGCATACACCAGCAGCAGCATCTGGACCCAGGCGCGCCGCACCACGATGTTGGTCGCGGTCTCGATGCCGGCGCTGCCGGCGGCCAGCAGGAACTGGCGGTCCTTGCCGCTGTGGCCCTGGGCGAACCTGGCGGCGACTTCCGCCACCCGGTCCAGCGTCTCGGCCCGGTGGTCCGACAGGTAGGCGATGACCGGCATCACCGAGCAGTCGTTGTTGAACAGGTCGGGGTTGTTCACGCTGGCCTGCTGCGCGCCGTAGTTCAGCACGTCCTGGTTGCGCGCGATGGTCAGCCACTTGGGACTGCCCTCGTTGCTGCCGGCGGTGATCTGCCGCACGGCGTTGGCCAGCGACATCGTCGTCTGCACGCCCGGCACCTGCTGCAGTTCCCAGGCCAGCCGGTCGGCATCGATCAGGGTCTGGTACTGCAGGCAGCCTTCCTTGGCCGTCTTGACGATCACCGCGAAGGTGTCGCTCGACAGGCTGTAGTGGGCCGTGGTGTACGCGTTGTCGCGGTTGTAGCGCGAGTCCGCGCGCAGCTCGGGTGCGCCGGCGTCCAGGTCGCCGATCTTCAGGTGCGTGCTGACCGCGTAGCCGCCGACGGTCAGCAGCGCCGCCACGCCCAGCGCGACGAGCGACCAGCGCGTCTCGACGAAGCGCTCGAGCCCCGCGAACACCCGGCCGACGGCGCCGCCGCCGTCGGTCTGCACCGTGCGGGCGGCCGCCGCCGGGCTCACGCCCAGGTACGACAGCAGCACCGGCAGCAGGATGAGGTTGGTGACGATGAGCACCGCCACGCCCAGGCTGGCGGCCAGCGCCAGCTCGCGGATCACCGGGATGTCGATCACCATCAGCACGCCGAAGCCCACGGCATCGGCCAGCAGCGCCGTCAGGCCGGCCAGGAACAGGCGGCGGAAGGTCAGGCGCGCGGCCACCAGCTTGTCGGCGCCGCGCCCGATGTCCTGCATGATGCCGTTCATCTTCTGCGCGCCATGGCTCACGCCGATGGCGAACACCAGGAACGGCACCAGGATGGAATACGGGTCGAGCTCGAAGCCGAGCGCGGCCACCAGCCCCAGCTGCCAGGCCACCGCCACCAGCGAGCAGGCGATCACCAGCCCGGTGCTGCGCAGGCAGCGGGTGTAGGCGTAGATGATCAGGGCGGCGATCACCGCCGCCAGCACGAAGTACAGCGACACCTGCACCAGGCCGGCGATCAGGTCGCCCACCAGCTTGGCGAAGCCGGTCACGTGCAGGCGCACCGGCGCCTGCTCGCCCATGGCCTCGTAGCGGGCGCGGATGGACTCGATGCTGTTGGACAGCGCGCGGTAGTCCAGGCGCTGGCCGCCGCTGGGATCGCGGTCCAGCAGCGGCAGCACGATCATGCTGGAGCGGAAGTCCGTGCCCACCAGGCTGCCCACCAGGTTGGCGCGCGCGATGTTGGCGCGCAGCTGCTCGGTGCTGGCCGGCTTGCCGTCGTAGTTGTCCGGCATCACCGGGCCGCCGCGGAAGCCCTCCTCGGTCACCTCGGTCCAGCGCACGCCGGGAGCCCACAGCGACTTCACCCAGGCCCGGTCGACGCCGGGGGTGAGGAACAGCTCGTCGTGGACCTTCTTGAGCGCCTCCAGGTAGCGCGGGTCGTCCACCGTCCCCTTGGGGTTCTCCACCACGATGCGCAGCGAGTTGCCCAGCCCGCGCAGCTCGCCGCGGTTCTGCAGGTAGTTCTGGATGTAGGGATGACCGCTGGGGATCATCTTGTCGAAGCTCGCGTTCAGCCCCAGGCGGGCGGCGGCGACCGCCCCCAGCAGCAGGGTCAGCACGAGGCAGACGAGCAGGACCGCCCGGCGGTTGTGGAAGACCAGCCGCTCCAGCCGGGAGCCGGAGGCGGAATCGAAGGCGTACGAGGGAACGGAGGCGTCCCCGCTCAGGGCGGCGGCATGCATGGCGATCTCGGAAAAGGTGGGGGGATCAGGGCAGCGGCTGCACTTGCAGGCCGCGCGGTCCGGCCACGAGCACGCGGCCGGGCGCGACGCCCAGCACCGCGGCTGCCGGAACGGGCCGGTCGAGCTTGACCGGCGAGAAGCTCGCGCCCTGGTCGGCGCTGGTGAGCAGGTGGCCGGCCTGGCTGGCCAGCACGATGCGGCCGCCGGCGTCCACCGCGGCGGCGGTCAGGCCGACCTGCAGGCCGGTGGGGACGGCCTGCCAGTTGGCGCCCCCGTCGGTGCTGCGCAGCAGGTTGCCGCGCAGGCCGTGCACCAGCAGCGTCTTGCCGCTGCCGGCCACGCCGAACAGCGTGCCCTGGTAGGGCAGCGGCACGGCGGCGAAGCGGCCGCCGGCGCGGTCCAGCTTCATCAGCAGCCCCTGTTCGCCGGCGATCCACAGGTCGCTGCCGATGCCGCGCACGGCGTACAGGTGCATCTTCTTGGGGTTGTCGCTGTCACGCTGCAGCGACTTCCAGTTGGCGCCGCCGTCGGTGGTGGCCAGCAGCGTCCCGAAGGCGCCGACGGCCCAGCCGGTGCTCTCGTCGCCGAACCACACGTCCAGCAGCGGGACGTCGGCCTCGTCCGGGCGGCCGTCACGCTGGCGCTGCCAGCTCTTGCCGCCGTCGGTGCTGTGCAGGATCACGCCGTCGTGGCCCACGGCCCAGCCCTTGTCCGGGCTCGGGAAGTGGACCGCGACCAGGTCGGAACTCACAGGCACCTTGGCCTGCTGCCAGTCCTGGCCGGCGTTGTCGCTCCACAGGATGTGGCCCCGCTGGCCGACCGCGACGACGCGGTTGCCGGCCTGGGCCAGGCCGGTGACCAGCCCGCGGGACGCCAGCGGGCTTTGCATCGCCGGCGTGTCGAGCACGTCGGCCCAGCCTTCCACGGCCCCGGTGGCGGCCATGCCCGCCAGCGCGGTGCCGGCGGCCAGGGCCATCAGGAAATGGCGCGCATTCATCGCGGCGCTCCGGGCTGGCGGTGCGTCAGCGGATGCCGGCGCCGGCCAGGGCGTCGGCAGTCCACTCACGCTCGGGCAGGGCCTTGGTCTGGCGCATGCCGCCGGTCTCGGCGATGAAGCCGGTCAGCGAGTACACGCGTCCCACCAGGTCGTAGTGGCCGAACATGTCGGTGTAGGGCGCGGGCAGGTCGTAGGTGGGCGCCATGTAGGCGAAGCCGGCGCGCCACAGCTGGCCGCGCGCGTCGTACTCGTCGCTCGCCAGGGCGGACCAGGAATCCTCGTCCAGGTAGAAGGTGCGCTTGCTGTACACGTGGCGCTTGCCTTCCTTCAGCGTCGCTTCCACGACCCACACGCGGTGCAGTTCCCAGCGCACCATGTCCGGGTTCAGGAAGTTCGGCTTGAGCAGGTCGTCCTGCTTGGCGCCGTACACCGCCTTGTAGGCGTTGTAGGGGACCAGCATCTCCTTCTTGCCGACCAGCTTGAAGTCGTAGCGCTCCATCGAGCCGTTGAAGATGAAGGTGTCGTCGAAGGTGGTGGCGCCGGCGGTGCCGGGGTTGGGCGTGTCGTGCGACAGGTCGGGCGCGACCTTCACCCGGCGCTGGCCGGGCAGGTAGCTCCAGGCACGGCGGTCCTTGGTGCCCAGGTCCAGCGGATCCTGCAGCAGCAGCGCCTCGCCGGCACGGCGGGCCGGGCCGGTGTAGGTGAGCTTCAGCTTCCAGTAGGTGTCGGTTTCGGTCTTGCTGGCGTCCCAGAACGGGTACTCCTGCACGCTCATGCCCTCGGTGGCCAGGGCCACGCGGCCGTTGGCATCGACGTTGAGGTTGCGGTATTTGGCCTCGTAGGCCGGCCCGTTGAAGCGCACCAGGTGGTTCCACATCGCCTCGTTGCCGGTCTTGGGGATCGGGAACGGGAAGCCGGCGTGGGCGCCCTCCATCGAGCGGCCCTCGTTGACGGTCTTGGCACGGGTGGCGTTCTTCAGCGTGTTGTCGGTGACGTACTTGGGGAAGGCCACCGAGCGGTGCGTCGGGTACACGTCGACGCGGAAGTCGGGGTACTTCTGCAGCAGCGCCTTGGTGCCTTCGGTCAGGCTGCCGGCGTACTGGCCCATGTTCTTGGCGTCGACCGAGAAGCGCGGCTTGTCGCCGGCGAACGGGTCGGGGCGGATGCCGTCGCCGGCCTTGAAGCCCGCCGGGGCCGTGGTGTTGCCGCCGGTGTAGGCGGGGATGGTGCCGTCCTTGTTGGCGGCCTTCTCGCCGCCGACCGCGGTCAGCGTGCTGGTGAGGGCCTTGGCTTCGTCGGCGCTGACGGCCGCGTGCGCGGCGATGGTGCCGGCGGCAGCGAGCAGCGCTGCCAGGGTGCGCAGGGGGAATCGCATGGTGTCTGTCTCCTTAGAAGGTGGTGCGGAACGTGAGGCTGACGAAGCCGCGGTCACGCAGGAAGGTGTTGAGGCCGTTGGTGGCGGTCACGGCCGTCCCGTTGTCCTTGTAGCGACCGACGAAGTCGATGTACTTCAGGTCGAAGCGGTACTTCTGCTGCACGTCGGCACTGAGGCCGACGGAGTAGTTGCCCAGCGACTCGTTGCCGCCGAAGGTCACGGCGGAGTTGCCGTGCAGGCCCACCGAATACGTGATGGGCGCGGAGAGGTCCACGCCGGCGAACACCTGGTACCAGGTGGGCGTGAACGCGACACTGGTGCCAAGGTAGTCCTTCGTGGCGCAGCCGTCCCACTTGTCCCTGCCGTTGCAGGGGGCGAAGCCCTCGGCAAAGAACAGGTTGGCGCCGCTGCGCACCTTGGACCACTGCGACCACTGCAGTTCGGCGGCCCAGACGGCGGCATCGAACAGCGCCGTCTTGGGCACCACGCCGGTGGCGTTCATCAGGGCGTGCCAGGTGTCGCCGCGGGCACCGTTGGTGTCGCCGGCGGCCGGCCGGCCGGGCGCGACGCCCAGCGTGGTCGAGAACAGCGGCGTGTTGCGGCGGGTCGAGACTTCCGCGCCGAAGCTGATGCCGGCGATGTTCTTGGCGAAGCTCGCGCCGAACAGGTCGATGCCGTCGGCGTAGACCAGGTTGTACTGGCTGCCGTTCGGAACCGTGCTCGGGCTGGTGATCAGCACCTGGGGCAGCTTGTCGGCGAAACGGCGGTAGTAGAAGCCGACCGTGCCGCCGTCGAGCGCCTTCGGGCTCCAGCGCGCCGACAGGCCGAACTCGCCGCGCTGCGGCGGCTCGAAGGCCGGGCCGCGGTTGGCGAAGCCGGCCGCGGCCGACAGGAACTGGCGGTCGGGGCCGTTGAAGACGCCGTCCACCGGACCGAGGTAGGTGCCGCCCTCGGGGTAGCGGGCCGACTCCCACTGCAGCAGGTACTGGCCGGCCACCGACAGCTCGTCGGTCAGCTGGGCCTGGGCCGAGAGCTGGTTCAGCGGGCGGAACAGTTCCTTGGCCTCGGTCCCGGGGGTGGCGAAGCCCTTCTGCAGGTCAAGCGAGTTCTGCGAGTAGGAGACCGAGTGCAGGTGGCCGCCGAGGAACAGCGACTCGCCCCAGTACAGCGTGTGGCGGCCGGCCTTGGCCTGCACCGGCACGTTGCCGGCGTCGAAGCCGGTGAACGCGAAGGCGTCCAGGATCTCGCCCGAGGGACCGCCGTAGAAGCGCTTGGTCAGCGGGCTGTACTGGTTGTTGACGTAGCTGGGGATGGCGGCGAAGGTGGGGTTGCTGCGGCTGGTGCTGCCGTAGGCACCGTCGTACCAGCCCGCGCCGCTGATGCGGAAGCCGTGGCGCTTCTTGTAGACCACGTCCAGCTCGGACAGCAGGTCGATGCGCTTGGACACGGCGTCGCCGCGGTCGAAGCTGAAGGTGCCCTCGTCGGAGAGCGGCGAGTTGCCGATCTTGGGGTCGCGGTTCTCGACGCGCGTGGCGTAGTTCAGGCGCACTGAGTTGTCCCAGCGCACGGAGACGTCGGGGTTGCCCGTGTCGATCTCCATGGCGAGCGCGTTGCCGCAGCAGGCCAGCAGGGCGCCGGCGGCGATGGCGGTGAACGGGAAGGCGCGGTCTGTTCCTTGCATCGGCAGCCGCGGGGTGGATAGCGTCACTGGGTCTCCTCGGGTTTGGGGGGCGAGGCAGACGAGGACACGCGCAAGAAGGCTCGCGTGCTTCGTCTGCACGGCATGATTCTTGTGAGTGAGGGGCGATGCATCCCCCCCCTTGGTGTGGGGGGCGGCGGCGGGTCTAGGGTTTCCCCTGAGAAGACCTGCCTCGGCCGTGACTGCTGGTGTGGCGAATGCCCCGCCGGCAGTGCCTTTTCCACGGATGGGCACGATGGCGCAGGAAACCGGTCGGGAATCCAGTCGCCATGCCCAAGCGACGAACGGCTGGTCGGCCGTGTGGGGTCACCGGCAGGGAATGAACACTGGGTGAAACGGGAGCCAACGCGCCGCCTCACCGCCCAACGCTTCCCCCTGCGGTCACCGTCGAACGCGGTGGCGCCCGGGCGTCAGGTCACCCGGCCCTGGTCCCCGCGGGCATGGGACCTAGGTCCAATCGCCAGCGCCGGACCGTACGGATCAACTTGCGGCGAACCAAGGAGATCGCCATGGCAATGAGACTCCAGGCGCGCGCATCGGTGGCTGCTGCTTGTGTGGTCCTGGCCGCCGCCGGCGGCATGGCCCGCGCGGACGAACTGCCGCTCGTCACGGGCAAGCAATGGACCGAATCGTCGGAACAGGTCAAGAAGGCCTACCTCATTGGCATTGCCAACATCGTCCAGGTCGAGCGTGCCTACCACGCGGGCAACGCTCCCACCGATGCCCAGAGCGTCCTGCCGCGCCTGCAGAAGGGGCTGCAGGACCACACACTCGACACCGTTCGCGAGGGGCTCGATCGCTGGTACGCATCGCACCGGGACCAGCTCCAGCGACCGGTCATCGAGACGCTCTGGTTCGAGATGGCACTGCCCGGTTTGCAGAAGGCCAGATGACGGAGGCGCACCATGAAGCGAGTCGCATGGATGGGCGTTGTCGCCCTGGTTGCCGGGCTGATCGGATGCACGTCGATGACGTCGCAGCAGCAGAGTACGGCGTCGGGCGCGGCAATCGGCGCCGCAGCGGGGGCCGGGATTGCCGCCATTGCCGGGGGCAGCGGCTGGACGGGTGCGGCCATCGGCGCCGTGGCCGGTGGCGTGGCCGGCAACATGAGGGCCAACCGGCCGCCCCAGTGATGCCGGGCCGCGGGGGCGGCCGCCGCCAGCGCGGGCAGCCAGCCGGCGTGAACCCCGGAGCGGAAACGGCGACGGCCCCGCGCGGGGGCCGTCGTTTGCAGCGCGCGGGGGCGCTCAGTTGGTGATCTTGGCCGACGTGATCACGCCGTTCCAGCGCTTGCGGGTGTCGCGCAGCCAGTTGGCCGAGGCTTCCTGGCCCATGTCGGTGACCGCGTAGTCGTTGATGCGGTTGAACTCCGCCACTTCCGGCGACTTCATGGCGGCGGCGAGTTCACGCGTCAGCAGCTGCTGGATCTCCCTGGGCGTGTTGGCCGGCACGGCCATCACGTAGGCGAAGGTGGCATTGAACTGCGGCAGGCCCAGTTCGGCCACCGTGGGCACGTCGGGCGCCAGCGGCGAGCGCTGGGTGCCGGAGACCGCCAGCGGCTTGACCTTGCCCGCCTTGGCCTGCGGCCAGATGCCGCTGGTGACGGCGAACACGCTGTCGACCTGGCCGCTCATCACGTCCACCACCGAGGCGCCGGTGCCCTTGTACGGCACATGCACCATCTCCAGGCCGGCGGCGCCCAGGAACGCCGCCATGGTCAGGTGGCTGGGCGAACCGTTGCCACCGGAGGCGTAGGACATCTTGCTGGCCTTGGCGAGCTTCATGAACTCGGGCAGGTTGTTGGCCTTCACGTTGGGGCCCACGGCCAGCATCTGGCTGTAGGTGACCGGCACGCCGATCACGGCGAGGTCCTTGCTGACGTCGAAGGGCATCTTCTCGTACAGCGAGGGATTGACCGTGAAGGTCGAATCCAGCGCGAACAGCACCGTGTAGCCGTCGGCCGGTGCCTTGGCCACGACGTCGGTGCCGAGGTTGCCGCCGGCGCCCGGCTTGTTCTCGACCACCATCGGCTGCTTGAGCTTCAGCGACATCTGGTTGACCACCGCGCGGGCGAAGGCGTCCAGCGGGCCGGGCACGGTGGTGACCACCACCTTGATCGGCCTGTCGGGATATTGCTGCGCGAACGCCGGGGCGGCGGCCATCGTGGCCATTGCCGTCATCGCCAGCGCGCCAGCGAGCCTGTTCATCAGTTTCACGACCTGTTCCTTTTTCCATGATGGGCCTCGACGGGCCCGATTGCAAACTCTGCGGACGCCGTGCGTCCCTCGAAAACCGTGCGCGCGGTCATGCCAGCGCTTCCTCGTGCTGGAAGCTGAACCCGTCCGCGTAGATGTGTGCCGCGCTCGCGCCGCGCGCCAGGAAGCGCCGCTTGGCGTCGGCGATCATGGCGGGCGAGCCGCACAGGTAGACCGCGTGTTCCGACAGGTCCGACAGGTCCGGCAGGTCCTGCTCCACGGCGTCCTGCACATGGCCGCGCCGTCCCGTCCAGCCCGCATCGGCGCGCGAGAGCACTGGCACGAAGTTGAACTCGTACAGCCGCTCGCCCCAGCCGCGGATCTCGTCGGCAAGATAGAGGTCGGCCTCGGTGCGCATGCCCCAGTAGAGGGACACGGGCGGACAGTCGGCGTCGTCCATCAGCGCTTCCAGCATGCTCTTGAGCGGCGCCAGCCCGGTGCCGGTGGCCACCATCAGCAGCGGCCGGTAGTCCTGCGCGTGGTAGCGGAAGCCGCCCAGCGGGATCTCCACGTCCAGCCGGTCGCCGGCGCGCAGGCTGCGCAGCGCGCCGTCGGTGAAACGGCCGCCCGGCACCTGCCGCACGTGGAAGTCCACCCGGTTGCCCTGCGGCCGCGAGGCCATCGAGAAACTGCGGTGGCCGCCCTCGGGAAGCAGCACGTTCATGTACTGGCCGGGCAGGTACTCCAGCGGCTCGCTCTCGAGCTCCAGCTGCAGGTTGAGCACGTCCGGCGTGAACTGCCGCAGGACGCGCACCACGCCGCTGCGCCGCTGCGCCTGCGGCAGCGCGGCCGTCGGCACGCTGATGGCGAGGTCGCCGCAGGCGCGCGCCTGGCAGGCCAGGGCGAAGCCGGCCTGCGCCTCCTCCTCGGAGAGCGCCAGCGGCATCTCGTCGTAGCTGACGCTGCCCTCGGCCAGCCGGATGCGGCAGGCGCCGCAGCCGCCCAGCGTGCATTCGTGCGGCAGCTGCACGCCCTGGCGGGTGGCCGCTTCCAGCAGGGTCTCGTCGCGGCCGGCCTCGAAGGCGCAGCCGGTCTCGAGCACGAACACGCGGTGCTTCATTTCTTGATGTCGGCCTGGACCGTGACGTCGTAGCCCTGCACCTGCAGCAGGTCGGCCAGCGCCTGCAGGCCGGCCACGCCGCAGTGCGTGTCCTGCTCGCCGTTGCCACCCGACAGGCCGATGCCGCCCACCACCTCGCCGTTGACGACGATGGGGTAGCCACCGACGAAGGCGGCGAAGCGGCCCTCGAAGCTCAGCTGGATGCCGAAGGCCTCGTTCCCGGGCAGGGCCGGGCCGTCGGGCGCGCGGGTGAACAGGTGGGTGGAGCGCTTGTGGCCGCTGGCGGTGAAGGCCTTGTTCCAGGCGATCTGCGGGCCGGTGATGCGGGCGCCGTCCATGCGCTCGAGCACCAGGGGGTAGCCCCCCTCGTCGACGACGCACACGGTCTCCTTGACGCCGATCTGCTCGGCCTTCTGCAGCGCCGCTCGCGCCATGTGCCTGGCTTCTGCCAGTTCCAGTCGGATGGCCTTTTTCATGGTCCTTGGTTCTCTCTGTCTCGGTTGCGCTTCAGACGGCGCGGTACACGGTCTTGGTCTGGGTGAAGAATTCCAGGCCCACCCGGCCGGACTCGCGGAAGCCCGAGCCGGTGGAGGCCTTGTAGCCGCCGAAGGGCGCGTTGGTCAGGTTGCCGGTGGTGGTGCGGTTGACCTTCACGGTGCCGGACTGGATGTCGCGGCAGAACTCGTGCACGTAGCGCGGGTTGCGGGTGGCGATCGCGGCCGACAGGCCGTAGGGCGTGTCGTTGGCGATGGCGATGGCCTGCTGGTAGCTGTCCACCGTGATCACCGCCAGCACCGGCCCGAAGATCTCTTCCTGGGCGATGCGCGCTTGCGGCGAGACGTCGGTGAACACCGCCGGCTCGACGAACCAGCCGTGCTCGTGCGCCGGGCCGGTGAGGGCGCGGCCGCCGCACAGCAGCTTGCCTTCGGTCTTGCCGATCTCGATGTACGACAGCACCGTCTCGAACTGCTTGGCGGTGGCGAGCGGGCCGAGGTCGATGCCGGGCTCCAGGCCGTTGCCGATCTTGAGCGCCTGCACCCGCGCGAGCAGCTTGGCCAGGAAGGCCTCGCGCACCGGCTGCATGACGAGCACGCGGCTGGTGCCGGTGCAGGCCTGGCCGGTGAGCGACAGCCCGCCCTTGACCGCGAGGTCGGCCGCCGCGTCGAGGTCGGCGTCTTCCATCACGATCAGCGGGTTCTTGCCGCCCAGCTCCATCTGCGTGCGGGTGGTCATGGCCACGCTGCGGTGGATCTGCTCGCCGGCCGCGGTGGATCCGGTGAACGTGACCGCCTTGACCTCCGGCGCGCCGGTCAGCGCCGCACCGATCTCGCTGGCGCGGCCGGTGACGAAGTTCAAGACGCCGGGCGGCAGGCCGCCGGCGACCAGCGCCTCGGCCAGGCGCAGGCCTGTCAGCGGTGCGTCGGAGGAGGGCTTGAACACCACCGTGTTGCCGGTGATGAGCGCCGGTGCGATCTTGCGCGCGGGGATGGAGGCCGGGAAGTTCCAGGGCGCGATCACGGCGACCACGCCGAGCGGCTCGCGCTGGGTGTAGACCACCATGTCGGGGTCGTCGCAGGGGAAGGTCTCGCCGCTGTAGGTCTGGCCTTCCACCGCGTAGAAGCGCAGGGTCTGCGCGGTGCGCGCGATCTCGTCCTGCGCCAGCGCCAGCGGCTTGCCCATCTCCTGCGTCAGTTCGCAGGCGAACTGGGCGGCGTTCTGCTCCAGGTACGCGGCCGCCTTGTTCAGGACCTGGGCGCGCTTGCCGGGCGCCATCGCACGCCAGGCCGGAAAGGCCTTGGCGGCGGCCGCCACCGCGGCGCGCGCATCCTCGGCGCCGCCGGCGGCGAAGCGGCCCACCAGCTCGCGGCGGTCGGCCGGGTTGCGGCTCTCGAAGGTCTGGCCTGAGGCGGCGGCGACCCACTCGCCGCCGACCAGGTTGCGGTAGGTCTCGCTCATGCCAGCACCGGCTCGGGCTTCCTGTCGGCCGCCATCAGGTCGGCCAGCGGCAGGTCCTGCGCGACGTAGTCGTTGTACAGGGCGGTGGTGTACAGCAGGCGCATCTGGGCGCCGATCTCGCAGATCTTCAGACAGCGCTGCTGCAGTTCCACGGTGGTGGCGTGCTGCAGCACGATCTGGTAGCCGCGCTCGCCGTGGATCTCGTCGGAGACGATGTGCAGGTCGAAGAACTCGACTTCCTCGTCGCTGAACTTGTACTTGTCGCGCAGCGTCGGGGTCTGCTTGCGGTAGATCGACGGCACCTGGGACTCCAGGCCCACCACCAGGCCGGCCACGGCCACCACCGGGTCCTCGCGCATGGCGACGGCGTAGCACCAGCTTTGCAGGCCGCGGGTGGTGGCGGACATGTTGTCCGGGCTGACCACGCGCTCGCGGGTGGTGCCGCAGGCCTCGGCGAAGCGGATCAGGAGGTCGGTGTGGCGGTCGCCGCCGATCTCTTCCTCGTACATGTTGGACAGCAGGAAGTCCTTGGCCTCGGTCATGGTGTCCGGCGTGCGGGCGTAGATGTAGCCCAGGTAGTCGGCGAACGGCCCGACGTAGTGGTAGTGGTTCTCGGCCCAGCGGGCGAGGTGGGCGCGGCTGAGCTTGCCGGTGGCCCACGCGATGCTGAAGGGCGACTTGTTGGCGCTCTTGCCTTGGATGGCTTGTTCGAGGGCGGTCCGGAACTGGTCGCGGTCCATGAGTGCGGGCATTGCGTTCATCTCCAAAGGAAGGCCCGGGAATCGGGCAGGTGGGATACTGTATTCTATGAGTGCCGACGGAAAACTAGTACTAACCCCTAGGCAATCACTCGGAATGGGGTGTGCGAGCGCGATCTCAAACGGTATACTGTAGCCCAAGACAGATTCACGAGCGCAACCATGCCCATAGTCACCTTCCACAAGAACGGCACCACGGTGCGCGACGAGGTCAAGCCCAACACCAACCTGGTGGTGCGGGCCGGCATCAAGCAGTTCCCCTATCCCGAGCTCAGCTTCCAGTGCGGCATGGGCAAGTGCGCCACCTGCGCCTGCAAGGTGCTGGCCGGCGGCGAGCACCTGCCGCCGCCCAACTGGAAGGAAAAGAAGCAGCTGGGCGAGCGGCTGGAGCAGGGGTTCCGCCTGGTCTGCCAGCTCTGGCTCGAGCACGACATCGAGTTGCTGCAGGAACCGGCAGCCGCCTGAAGGAGTCCAGATCCATGTTCGTCATCCTCACCAGCAAGCCCGGCCAGTACCGCAGCGAACCCGGCGCCGGCATGCAGCCGCGCGAGCGCTACGACTACCTGCTCTGTGGCCGCCTGCGCGCGCGCTTCGTGGTCGCGGAACTGCAGGGCGCCTCGCGCGTGCGCATCGTCGACGAGGCCGACGCATCGTCGGTCAACGAGGTGCCCAGCAAGTTCCTGCCCACCTTCGAACGCATCGAGCAGGCGCGCAGCGAGCTCGAGAACCTGGTGCGCTTCGGCGACCTCGACGCCCGCCTGGTACGCGAGGAGGTGCCGGCGGCCCCCGTGGCGCCGGCCGCGCCGGCCAAGGTGCGCATCACCTTCCTCAACAACAACGAGCGCCAGGTCAGCGCGCCGGCCAACAGCAGCCTGCTGCGGATCTCGCTGCGCGAGCAGGGCGGCATTCCCTTCAAGTGCGGCGGCGGCGTCTGCGGCACCTGCAAGTGCCGCATCGTGCTGGGCCGCGAGAACACCGACGCCGTCAAGCCCAAGGAGCGCAAGCACCTGGACGAGGCGCAGCTGGCGCAGGGCTATCGCCTGGCCTGCCAGACCTTCGTGCACGGCGACATCGCGGTGGCGTGGTGACCGCCGCGGTCTGGCTGCAGGGTCACTGGCCGGCCGGCCTGGGCGCCGGCCGCTATGCCGCCATGGGCGCCATGGTGTTCGGCGGCGCCTGCCTGCAGGGGATCGGCGGGCTGGGCTTCGCGATGTTCTGCGCGCCCCTGGCGCTGCTGCTGTTCCCCGAGCTGGTGCCCGGGCCGCTGCTGGCGCTGGGCTGCCCGCTGGCGCTGCTGGCCATGGTGCGCGAATTCCGCGCCATCGAGTGGTCCACCGCCGGCTATGCCCTGGCCGGACGCGCCGGCGGTGCGCTGCTCGCCACGGCGGTGTTGCAGCTGGCTTCGCCGGCCACCTTGTCGGTGCTGTTCGCGCTGCTGATCCTCACCGGCGTGGGCCTGAGCCTGCGCGGATGGCGCGTCCGGGCGACGCCGGTGGCCAGCGGCACCGCGGGATTCGCCTCCGGCCTCATGGGCACCATCACCTCGGCCGGCGCGCCGCCGCTGGCCATCGCGATGCAGAACCTGCCGCCCGCGCCGCTGCGCGCGACGCTGGGCTGCATCTTCTTCCTCGGCTCCGCGATCTCGCTGGCGGCGCTGCAGGCCGCCGGCCGCGTGAGCGGCGGCGAGCTCCTGGTGGGCCTGCTGCTCATCCCCTGGATGCTGGCAGGATTCGCCGTCTCCGGGCCGCTCTCGACGCGCATCTCCGCGCGCGGCCTGCGCAGCGGGCTGCTGACGCTCGCGTCCCTGAGTGCTCTGGCCGTGCTGGCGCAGGCCTTCTTCCACGTCTAGTTCCCGAACCCATGCTCCACATCACCGACGCCATGATCGACACCGCCGTGACCCCGGCGGACGCGCAGCAAGTGCTGCTGGCGGCCTTTCGCAGCTTCGCCGAGGGCCGCGCCGCCATGCAGGAGCGCATCCGTACCGAGGCCGGCGGCGTCAAGATCTCCACCATGGGGGCCGTGCTGCCCGACCAGGGCCATGCGGGCGCCAAGGTCTACAGCACCATCGCCGGTCAGTTCAACTTCGTGATCCAGTTGTTCTCGACGCGCGACGGCCGCCCGCTGGCCACGCTGGAGGCCAATGCGATCACGCGGCTGCGCACCGCGGCCGGATCGGTGATCGCCGCGCGCCACCTGGCGCGGCCGCAGGTGCGCCGGCTCGCCATTTTCGGCGCCGGCGTCCAGGGGCGCGCCCACGCCCTGCAGTTCGCGCAGGCGCACGACCTGCAGGAGATCCGCGTGGTCGACCCCTTCGCTCCCGCCGACACGGCGGCGCAGCTGCAGGCGCAGTGCGGCGTGCCGGTGCGCATGACCGACGCGGCCGGCGCGCTGGCCGATGCGGACGTGGTGGTGACCGCCTCGCGCGCCACCGAGCCGCTGTTCGCCGGCGCGCAGCTGCCGGCCGGTTGCTTCGTGGCCGCCATCGGCTCCAGCCTGCCGCACACGCGCGAACTGGACGATGCCGCGCTCGAGCGCGCCAGCTGCATCGTGGTGGACTGGGGGCCGCAGACGCTGCGCGAATCCGGTGACCTGCAGCGCGCCCGGCCGGACGTGCTGGCCGGCAAGGTGGCGGAGTTCGCCGACCTGGTGAGCGGCCGCCACCCGGGGCGCCGCGGGCCGGACGACATCACGGTCTACAAGGCCGTGGGCGTGGGCCTGCAGGACATCGCCCTGGCCGGTCTGGCGTACGAGCGCGTCGTCGCCGGGCGTTAGCCTGCCGCGGCCTGCCGGCCGCAGCCCCCCAGTTCCAGATCAGTATCCTGGGGCGCGATCCCCAGGCCTCGGACGCCTGCGGCCGTGAGAGGCCTCAGGCGGTCGGCTGCATCTGCGCCGCGCTGTACACGTGACGCGTGGCAAGCAGCGCGGCCAGCTCGGTATCGCCGGCGATGACGGCGCGCAGGATGGCGGCGTGATCTTCCCAGTTCTGCTTGCCCTGGTTCCGGTTGAGCGGCGCGAACAGCAGCGCCGTGCGATCGCGCAGCGACCGCATGATGTCGCGCAGGATCGAGTTGGACGCGATGTTGGCCAGCGCGTCGTGGAAGCGCTCGTTGAGACGGATCAGCACCACGGGGTCGCCGCCGTCGGCGAGCCGCACGCCCTCCGACAGGATGGCCTGCAACTCGGCGATCTTGGCCGGGTCGTGGCGGCGCGCCGCCAGCTTGGCATTGAGGCCTTCCAGCGTCGCCCGCACCTCGACCAGCTCGCGCACCTGTTCCGCGTTGAACTGCGTGACGGTGGCGCCGCGGCGCGGCTCGATGGTGACGATGCCCTCCGCAGCCAGCTGGCGCAGGGCCTCGCGCACCGGCATCCGCGACACGCCGAGCTCGTCGGACAAGCGGCCCTCCACCAGGCGATCGCCGGCGGCCACCGTGCCGGACAGGATGCGCTCGCGCAGCTTGTCGACCACCAGCCGCGTGAGGGGCGAGTGGCTCTCGCCCAACCGGCGCTCCGGCAACCCCAGGGGGTTGGCTTCCATCGCGGCGTTCAGGGCTTGCGGGACTTCGTCGTTCATCGGGGCACTCACTTGCTGCCGGGCTCACTTCCCGTGCTGATGCTGGATATTGTATTCCGCACGACGACGGCCACGTGGGATTCGAGCCCTTCCGCCACCATGGTTGGGCGTGCATGCGACACCGGCGCCAAGGGCAGAGGAATCCGGCGGTTGTATACAACCGGACGGACCAGCCGGTCGAGCACGCGGCAGCCGGACGGGTTCCATGCGTGCGGGTGGCGAACGGGCTGCTGCTTGGTTGGTTGCTGGGGGGACCCGCTGCGGAGGAGGCTGGCGCCCCCGACAGGAATCGAACCTGTATCTAGCGCTTAGGAGGCGCTCGTTCTATCCATTGAACTACGGCGGCTGCGAGTGGGCGCCATTGTATGGCGCCCACTCGCAGCCGCCGTTCCGGCCGGACTGCCTGCACCTCCCGTCCGGCCTCCCTCCTCCGGGCGGGGCGAGGGGAAGAGCGCCGCGGGGCGATCGATGCCGAGCCCTACTTCGACAGCAGCCGCATGGCCTCCTCGAGGCCCTTGATGGTGAGCGGGTACATGCGGCCGTTCATCAGCTGCTGCATGACGCTGATGCTCTGGCGGTACTGCCAGACGCCGTGCGGCTCGGGGTTGATCCAGGCGAACTTGGGGAAGGCGTTGGTCAGGCGCTGGATCCATTCGGCGCCGGCTTCCTCGTTGTTGTATTCGACGCTGCCGCCCGGCTGCAGGATCTCGTAGGGGCTCATCGTCGCGTCGCCGACGAACACCAGCTTGTAGTCCTTGTTGTACTTGCGGATGATGTCCCAGGTCGGGAACTTCTCGCTGAAGCGCCGGCGGTTGTTCTTCCACATGAAGTCGTAGACGCAGTTGTGGAAGTAATAGAACTCCAGGTGCTTGAACTCCGCCTTGGCGGCCGAGAACATCTCCTCGACGCGGCCGATGTGCTCGTCCATCGTGCCGCCCACGTCCATCAGCAGCAGCACCTTCACGTTGTTGTGCCGCTCGGGCACCATCTTGATGTCGAGGTAGCCGGCGTTGGCCGCGGTCGACCGGATGGTGTCGTCCAGATCCAGCTCCTCCTCGGCGCCCTGGCGCGCGAACTTGCGCAGCCGCCGCAGCGCGACCTTGATGTTGCGCGTGCCCAGTTCCTGGCTGTCGTCGTAGTCCTTGTAGGCGCGCTGGTCCCACACCTTCACGGCGCTGCGGTTGCGGCCCTTGTCCTGGCCGATGCGGATGCCCTGCGGGTTGTAGCCGTAGGCGCCGAAGGGCGAGGTGCCGCCGGTGCCGATCATCTTGCTGCCGCCCTCGTGCCGGTCCTTCTGCTCCTCGAAGCGCTTCTTCAGCGTCTCCATCAGCTCGTCCCAGCCCATCTTCTCGATCTTCGCCTTCTCCTCCGGCGACAGCTCGAGCTCCAGGTTCTTGCGCAGCCACTCCAGCGGGATGTCCTTGCTGAAGTCGGCCAGCATCTCCACGCCCTTGAAGTAGGCCGCGAAGGCGCGGTCGAACTTGTCGTAGTGCTTCTCGTCCTTGACCAGGGCCGTGCGCGCCAGGTAGTAGAAGTCGTCCAGGCTCCAGGCGCCCTCGCTGGTGGGGCCGACCACGCCGGCCTGCACCGCCTCCAGCAGCACCAGGTACTCCTTGACCGAGACCGGCAGCTTGGCGCTGCGCAGCGTGTAGAAGAAGTCGATCAGCATGTCGGACCTCCGGGGTCAGTCGCGCGGCCGGGCCAGCAGGTCCTGCAGGTGCGCCTTCACCTCCGGCCATTCGCCGGCCGCCAGGCTGTACATCACCGTGTCGCGCACGGTGCCGTCGCGCCGCAGCGCGTGGTGCCGCAGCACGCCGTCGCGGCGGGCGCCGAGCCGCTCGATGGCCCGCTGGCTGCGGAAGTTGAAGTTGTCGGTGCGCCAGCCCACCAGCCTTGCGCCCAGCGACTCGAAGGCATGCGTGAGCAGCAGCAGCTTGCAGGTGGTGTTGACGGCGGTGCGCTGGGCCCGCCGGGCGTACCAGGTGTAGCCGATCTCCAGCCGCTCCACGGCCGGCACGATGTCGTGGTAGCGCGTGGTGCCCAGCACGGTGCCGTCGGCATCGAGCACCGCGAACGGCAGCATGTGGCCGTCGGCCTGGCCGCGCAGCGCGGCCTCGACATAGGCGGCGGTCTCGCCCGGTGCCGGCACGCTGGTGACGCGCACGGTCCACAGCTGGCCGTCGGCGGCGGCGGCCTCCAGGCCGGCCACGTGCCCGTGCGCCAGCGGCACCAGCCGCACCGGGCCGGTCGCAAGGGTGGTGGGTTCGGGCTTGCGCATGGGTCAGCCCTGCCGGCGGCGGCCGGCGCGCCAGCGCCGCGCCAGGTGCAGGCCGGCGCCACCGCCGATGCCCACCAGCGCGATGCCGGCCACGGTGCCGGCGGCATAGCCGGGCGCCAGCGGATCGAGGCCGAGCAGGTGGGCGAGGGCATAGCCCAGCCCGGCACCGGCGACGAACCCGATGGCGTCGGACAGGCCTTCGAGCAGCAGCGGGTTCATGGCGGCGTCAGCGGTTGTTGCGCTGCATGAACACCAGCTTCTCGAACAGGGTGACGTCCTGCTCGTTCTTCAGCAGCGCGCCCACCAGCGGCGGCACCGCCACCTTGTCGTCCTTGCTTTGCAGGGCGTCCAGCGGGATGTCCTCGGCCACCAGCAGCTTGAGCCAGTCGAGCAGCTCGGAGGTGCTGGGCTTCTTCTTCAGCCCGGGCAGGTTGCGCACGTCGTAGAAGGTCTTCATCGCCGCCGTGAGCAGCTCCTTCTTCAGGTCCGGGAAGTGCACGCCCACGATCTGCCGCATGGTGTCGGCGTCCGGGAACTTGATGTAGTGGAAGAAGCAGCGGCGCAGGAAGGCGTCGGGCAGCTCCTTCTCGTTGTTGGAGGTGATGAACACCAGCGGCCGGTGCTTCGCCTTGACCAGCTCGCGCGTCTCGTAGACGTAGAACTCCATCCGGTCCAGCTCGCGCAGCAGGTCGTTGGGGAATTCGATGTCGGCCTTGTCGATCTCGTCGATCAGCAGCGCCACCGGCTGGTCGGCCGTGAAGGCCTGCCACAGCACGCCCTTGACGATGTAGTTGTGGATGTCCTTGACCTTCTCGTCACCGAGCTGCGAATCGCGCAGGCGCGACACCGCGTCGTATTCGTACAGGCCCTGCTGCGCCTTGGTGGTCGACTTGATGTGCCACTGCAGCAGCGGCAGGTCCAGCGACTGCGCCACTTCCTCGGCCAGCATCGTCTTGCCGGTGCCGGGCTCCCCTTTCACCAGCAGCGGGCGCTTGAGCGTGATGGCCGCGTTGACCGCCAGCATCAGGTCCTGGGTGGCGACGTAGTTCTGGGAGCCTTGGAATTTCATGACGGGAGGGGTGGGGTGCCGGGCCGCTGAGGTGCCAGCCCTATAATCATCGGTTGATCCGGAAAACGCTCGTCGATTGTGCGCGCAAAATGAACAAGTTGCTGTCCACGCTTTTCGCCCTCGCTGTCGCTTCTGCGACGGGTTTCGCGCACGCGCAAGCCGCCCCGGCCGCGCCCGCATCGGCGGCCCAGCCTGCCGCGGCAGCCGCCAAGCCCGCTGCACCCACGAGCCCCGCGTCCCTGCAGGCCAAGGTCGCGATGTGCCTGGGCTGCCACAACATCGTGGGCTACCAGGCCAGCTTCCCCGAGGTGCACAAGGTGCCCAAGCTTGGCGGCCAGTCGGCCGGTTATATCGAGGCGGCGCTCAACGCGTACAAGGGCGGTGAGCGCAAGCACCCGACCATGCGCGGCATCGCCGATGCCCTGAGCGACCAGGACATCAAGGACATCGCCGTCCACTATTCCAAGCAGGGCCAGGGCGAAGGCCAGGCGGCCGCCGCCGACAAGCCCAGCCGCGAACCCAGCCCGCAGGTCGCCGCCCTGCTGCAGAAGGCCGCCTGCGCCTCCTGCCACGGCGCCAACCTGTCCAAGCCGATCGCGCCCAACTACCCCAAGATCGCCGGCCAGCACAGCGACTACCTGTTCGTCGCGCTCAAGGCCTACAAGACCGACAACAACGCCGCCGTCGGCCGCAGCAACGGCGTCATGGGCGCCATCGCCAAGCAGTTCAGCAACGCCGAACTGAAGGCCCTGGCCCAGTACGTCGGCTCGCTCGAAGGCGACCTGAAGACGGTGCCGGAAAGCCGGTTCCACGGCGCCAGCCACTGAGCCGCCGCGCTCCAGAAAAAAGGCCCGCTGATGCGGGCCTTTTTCTTTGTGGCGGGAGCAGGTCAGGACCTGGTGGCGCGGCGCTGCACGCAGTCGATGTAGGCCTGGCCGTCGGGCGGGCGGCCGCTGCGCTGGCTGTCCCACAGCATCTGGCCCAGGCACTCCATGGCCTCGTGGTGGGCGTCGTGCAACGAGCTGCGCCGGGCCGCCAGCAGCTCCACCGCCTGCCGGATGCCGCGCGGCTGGTCGATCGAGCACTGCTCGCTGATCGACAGGTGCATCGCCAGGTGCAGGAAGGGATTGTTGCGGCCGTCGCTGCCGTCGTACGCGCGCGCCACCGCGGCGTCGGCGTCGGCCAGGTCGGGGTCGTATTCGGGATGCTCGGCCAGCCACTGGCTGGCCAGCGTTTCGAGGGCGTCCAGCGGCTGGCCGGCCCGGGTCTTGGCGTGCACGCCGCAGAAGAAGCGGCGGACGTCGTCCTGCGAGGGATTGAACATGGCGGCCAGCGTAGCACCGCCGGCCCGGCCCTCAGCGCGGCGGGGGGACCTTGCCGCGCGATTGCGGCGCGACGAGGAAGTCGAAGTCGGCACCGCGGTCGGCCTGCAGCACCGAGTCGAGGAACAGCTTGCGGTAGCCGCGCTCGGCGGTCGGCGGCGTGACCGGCGCGGCGGCCCGGCGCGCCGCCAGTTCCGCCTCGTCGACCAGCAGCGACAGCTCGCGCCGCGCCAGGCTGACGCGGATGCGGTCGCCGCTGCGCACCCAGGCCAGCGGCCCGCCGACGGCCGCCTCCGGCGTGACGTGCAGCACGATGGAGCCGAATGCGGTGCCGCTCATGCGGCCGTCGCTGATGCGCAGCATGTCCTTGACGCCCTGGCGCGCCAGCTTGGACGGGATCGGCAGGTAGCCGGCCTCGGGCATGCCCGGGTGGCCCTTGGGCCCGATGCGCTTGAGCACCAGCACGTCGTCGGCGGCGACGTCCAGCGCCGGATCGTCGATGCGGGCGGCCAGGTCGGCGGCGTCCTCGAACACCACGGCTCGGCCCTCGTGCTCCATCAGGCGCGGGTCGGCGGCCGACTGCTTGACGATGGCGCCGCCCGGCGCCAGGTTGCCCCACAGCACCGCCACGCTGCCCTGCGGATGGATCGGGTCGGCCAGCGGCCGCACCACGGTCTGCGCGAAGCCGGGGCCCTGCGCCTCCAGTTCCTCGCCCAGCGTGCGGCCGGTGACGGTGAGCGCGTCCAGGTGCAGCAGGGGCTTGAGCGCCCGCAGCAGCGTGGCCATGCCGCCGGCGGCGTGGAAGTCCTCCATGTAGTGGTCGCCGCTCGGCTTGAGGTCCAGCAGCACCGGCGTCTCGCGGCCCAGGCGGTCCAACCCGTTCAGGTCGAGTTCGTAGCCCAGGCGGCCGGCGATCGCGGCCATGTGGACGATGGCGTTGGTCGAGCCGCCGATGGCCAGCAGCACCCGCAGCGCGTTCTCGAACGCCTGCGGGGTGAGGATGCGGTCGATGGTCAGTTGCTGGCGGGCGACCTGCACCGCGATGCGGCCGGTCTCCTCGGCCACCCGCATGCGGTCGGCGGTGACGGCCGGCGGCGAGGCGCCGCCGGGCACCGTGAGGCCCAGCGCCTCGGCGATGCAGGCCATGGTGCTGGCCGTGCCCATCACCGAGCAGGTGCCGACGCTGGCCACCAGCTGGTCGTTCACGTCGGCGATCTCGGCCTGGTCGATCTCCTGGGCGCGGAACCGGGCCCAGTAGCGGCGGCAGTCGGTGCAGGCACCCACCCGCTGGCCGCGGTGCGAGCCGGTCAGCATGGAGCCGGTGATCAGCTGCACCGCCGGCAGCCCGGCCGAGGCGGCCCCCATCAGCTGGGCCGGCACGGTCTTGTCGCAGCCGCCGACCAGCACCACCGCATCCATCGGCTGCGCGCGCACCAGTTCCTCGGTGTCGATCGCCATCAGGTTGCGCAGGTACATGCTGGTCGGCGCGGCGAAGCTCTCGTGCAGCGACACGGTCGGGAACTCCATCGGCAGCCCGCCGGCCAGCTGGATGCCGCGCTTGAGCGCCTCCAGCAGCTGCGGCATGTTGCCGTGGCAGGGGTTGTAGGCGCTGCCGGTGGCGGTGATGCCGATCACCGGCCGGTCGAGCGTGGCGTCGGTGTAGCCGGCGCCCTTGATGAAGGCCTTGCGCAGGAACAGCGAGAAGCCCTCGTCGCCGTAGCTGGTCAGGCCCTTGCGCATGCCGGTGGGCGGGCTGGGCGGTGGGGTCGTTGATCGATCGCTCATCAGGCGGCACTCGTGGTCGGGCCCCGATCATGCCCCCGCGGCAAGGGCCCGGGGTGCTGGTTAATCAGGAGGCGCCGCCGGCGGACGGGGCAGAGAATGGCCCGGCACCCCGACGCAGGGTGCGCCGACGAACGAACCGGAGACAACGAAAGTGAACATTTTCAGATCGGCCGTCCTGGCCCTGTGCGCCGCCTTCAGCGTCGCCGCCTTCGCGCAGAACATCTCCATCGCCACCGGCGGCACCGGCGGCGTCTACTACCCGATGGGGGGAGGGATGGCGGCGGTGCTGTCCAAGTACGTGCCCGGCATGCAGGCCACCGCGGAAGTCACCGGCGGCTCGGTCGACAACCTCAAGCTCATCGGCAGCGGCAAGCCCTATGTCGGCTTCTCCATGACCGACGCCGCGCAGGACGCCTTCAAGGGCGAGGACAAGTTCAAGGGCCAGAAGGTGCCGCTGCGCACGCTCATGGTCCTGTACCCGAACCGCATGCACGTGGTCAGCGTCGAGGGCAAGGGCGTCGCGAAGTTCGCTGACCTCAAGGGCAAGCGCGTGTCCACCGGCTCGCCCGGCAGCGCCACCGAGGTCATGGCGTTCCGCCTGATCGAGGCGGCCGGCCTGGACAAGGACAAGGACATGAAGCGCGAGCGCCTGGGCGCCGCCGAATCGGTCAACGCGCTCAAGGACGGCAAGATCGACGCCTTCTTCTGGGTCGGCGGCCTGCCCACCGCCGCGGTGTCCGACCTGGCCAACTCGCCGGGCAACAAGATCCGGATGATCGACCACGCCGACCTGGTGGCCAAGATGAACAAGAAGTACGGCAACCTCTACGTCGAGGACGCCATCCCCAAGGACACCTACAAGGGCATGGAGGCCGACAACAAGCAGGCCACGGTGCAGAACATCCTGGTGGTCAACGAGAACATGGACGACAAGACGGCCTACAACATCGTCAAGGCCATCTTCGACAAGAAGCCCGAGATCGTGGCCGTCCACAAGGAGGCCGAGAACTTCAAGCTGGAGAACCAGAGGAAGGAAGCCAGCCCCGTGCCCTGGCATCCGGGCGCGGTGAAGTACTTCGCCGAAAAGGGCGTCAAGCTCAACTGACCCCGGCATGACCGGCGGCAACCCCCAGACGGCCGCCCGCGCCCAGCTCGGCGCGGACGTCGACGCGGCCGCGCTCGAGAAGGCCGGCGAATACATCGAGCAGGAGGAGGGGGCAGCCAACCGCCTGGGCGGCTGGCTGGCGGCCTTCGTCACCGCCGCGGCGGTGGCGATGTCGGCCTTCCACCTGTACACGGCCTACGCCATCGTCCCGACCCAGACCCTGCGCCCGGTGCACGTGGCCATGGTGCTGGCGCTGTGCTTCCTGATGTTCCCGGTCGCGCCGCGCTGGCGCCACCGGGTGATGTGGTGGGACTGGGTGGCGGCGCTGCTGGCCATCGCCGTCGCCGTCTACCTGGTGCAGGGCGGCGACGACCTGACCGACCGCAACACCTCGCCGCTGGCCTGGGACATCGCCTTCGGCATCGCGCTGCTGGTGCTGGTGCTCGAGGCCATGCGCCGCACCTCGGGCTGGATCATGCCGGCCATCTGCGTCGGCTTCCTGGCCTACGCCCTGGCCGGCCCGCTGCTGCCCGCGCCCTGGACCCACAAGGGCTACGACATCGGCCGGCTGGTCGGCGTGATGTACATGACGCTGGAGGGCATCTTCGGCAGCGCGGTCGACGTGTCGTCCTCGCTCATCATCCTGTTCACCATCTTCGGCGCCTTCCTGCAGCACTCGGGCGCCGGCAAGTTCTACCTCGACTTCTCGTTCTCGGCGATGGGCGGGCGCCCCACCGGCGCCGGCCGCACCGTGGTGCTGGCCTCCTTCCTGCTGGGCGGGCCCTCGGGCTCGGGTGTGGCCACCACCGTCACGCTGGGCTCGGTGGCCTATCCCATGCTGGCGCGGGTCGGCTACGAGAAGAACGCGGCCGGCGGCCTGCTGGCGGCCGGCGGCCTGGGCGCCATCATCTCGCCGCCGGTGCTGGGCGCCGCCGCCTTCCTCATCGCCGAGTTCCTGAAGATCTCCTACCTCGACGTGCTGCTGATGGCGGTGATCCCCACCGTCCTGTTCTATTTCGCGCTGTTCCTGATGGTCGAGATCGACGCGCGCAAGTTCGGCATGCAGCAGGCGGTGTTCGACAAGGTCGATTCGGTGTGGCTGCTCACGCGCCGCTACTGGTTCCACTTCCTGTCGCTGGTCTCCATCGTCTTCTTCATGCTGTGGGGCTACTCGCCGGTGCTGTCGGTGTTCTGGGCCACGGTGGTCTCGTTCGCCACCAGCCTGCTGCGGCGCGACACGGCGCTGCTGCCGTACGACCTGTTCAGCGGCCCCGGTTTCTGGCGCAGGCTGGCCGGCTCACCGTTCGTCAAGGCGATGGAGGGCGGCTCGATCGGCGTGCTCAACGTGGCGGCCACCTGCGCCGGCGCCGGCATCATCGTCGGCGTGGTCACGCTCACCGGGCTGGGGCTGAAGTTCAGCTCCATCGTGATCGCCTACGCCGGCGGCTCGCTGCTGCTCACCGCCATCTTCACGGCGCTGGTGGTGTGGGTGATCGGGCTGGCGGTGCCGGTCACCGCCTCCTACATCATCTGCGCGGTGATCGCGGCGCCGGCCCTCACCAAGCTCGGTGTGCCCGAGTTCGCGGCCCACATGTTCATCTTCTACTACGCGGTGCTGTCCGAGGTGTCGCCGCCGACCGCGCTGTCGCCGTTCGCGGCCGCCGCCATCACCGGTGGCGACCCGTACAAGACCACGCTGCAGTGCTGGAAGTACACCGTGCCGGCCTTCCTGGTGCCGTTCGTGTTCGTGCTCGACCCGAGCGGCCAGGGCCTGCTGCTCATGGGGTCGACCAAGGCGCTGGCCACTGCCAACTGGTGGTCGATCGCCGAGGTCACCATCACCTGCGCGCTGGGCATCGCGGCGCTGGCGGCCGGCTTCCAGGGCTGGGCGCTGCGCCGCACCACGCGGCTGGAACGCGGGCTGCTGCTGGTGGCCGGCTTCCTGTTGGCCTACCCGGGCTGGATCGCCGACCTGGCCGGCATCGCGCTGGTGGTGGCGGCGCTGGCGCTGCAGCTGCTAAAACCACGGCTGCAACCGGCCTGAGGGCCAAGGACTATCCGTGAAGCTGCTCGATTCCACCGCCAAGGGCGTCTACCTCATCACCGTCACCCCGTTCACCGACACCGGCGCGCTGGACCTGCCCAGCACCGATCGCATGGTCGACTTCTGCCTGGACAAGGGCGTCACCGGCCTGACCATCCTGGGCATCATGGGCGAGGCCTCCAAGCTCAGCGCCGAGGAGTCCCTGCAGTACACGCAGCGGGTGCTGGCGCGGGTCGACGGCCGGGTGCCGGTCATCGTCGGCGTGTCCTCGCCCGGCTTCGCCTCCATGGGCGAACTCACCCGCTCGGTGATGGATGCCGGCGCCTCCGGCGTCATGGTCGCGCCGCCGTCGACGGTGCGCACCGACGACCAGATCGCCGCCTACTTCGACATGGTCAACGAGACGCTGGGGCCCCAGGTGCCCTGGTGCCTGCAGGACCACCCGGTGTCCACCGGGGTGCAGATGTCCACCGGCGTCATCCTGCGCATCCTGAAGAACTCGCCCATCTGCGTGATGCTCAAGCACGAGGACTGGCCGGGCCTGGCCAAGCTGTCGGCCATCCGCGCCGCCAGCGACAAGGGCGAGCTGCGCCGGGTGTCCATCCTCACCGGCAACGGCGGCGGCCTGTTCCTGCCCGAGGAACTGACGCGCGGCGCCGACGGCGCCATGACCGGCTTCGCCTGGCCCGAGATGATGGTCGACGTGGTGGCTGCGCACGCGCGTGGCGACGTCGAGCGCGCGCACGACCTGTTCGACGCCTACCTGCCGCTGGCCCGCTACGAGCAGCAGGCCGGCATCGGCCTGGCGGTGCGCAAGCACCTGCTGCAGCAGCGCGGCGTCATCGCCTCGGCCTTCGTGCGCAAGCCCGGCCCCAAGCTGTCGCCACAGGACCTCGCCGACCTCGACCGCCTCGTGCGCCGCCAGGACGCCCGCCTGCGCGCGCTCGGCTGACCCTCCGTCCCCGCCTTCGCCCCCATCCCATGACCCCCGACACGCCCTCCCTGGACCTCGACCCGCAGGCGGTCGCCACCTTGTCGCAGGTGACCACCGCGACCCTCACCACCGTGCTGCTCAAGAAGGGCCTGCGCAACCTCTGGCTGCGCGGCGCGCGTCCGATCCGCACCGGCCAGCCGCGGCTGGTCGGCCGCGCCTTCACGCTGCGCTTCGTGCCGGCACGCGAGGACCTGGCGACGCCCGAATCGTGGTCGTCGCCCATCTCCACCCGCGCCGCCATCGAGGCGATGCCGGCCGGCTGCATCGCGGTGGTCGACTCCATGGGGGTGCAGGACGCCGGCATCTTCGGCGACATCCTGTGCGCGCGCATGGCCAGGCGCGACGTGACGGCCCTGGTCACAGACGGCGTGGTGCGCGACGTGCACGGCGTGCTGGGCACCGGCCTGCCGGTCTGGTGCAGCGGCGCCGCGGCCCCGCCCTCGGTGGCCGGCCTGACCTTCGTCGACTGGCTGCGGCCGATCGGCTGCGGCGGCGTGGCGGTGTTCCCGGGCGACGTGGTGGTGTGCGACGACGACGGCGTGGTCCTGATCCCGGCGGCGCTGCTCGACCACGTGCTGGCCGAGGCGCCCGAACAGGAGCGCCTGGAAGGCTGGATCATGGACGAGGTGAACGGCGGCGCCTCGCTGCCCGGCCTGTACCCGCCCAACGCCGAGAACAAGGCCCGCTACGCGGCGTCGAAGAAGTAGCAGCCGAGGGTCCGCCGCTGCAGCGATGGCGCCGCAGAATGGCGCCACCCCCCCACTCCCGGAGCGCCCCATGACCGATCCCGTCCTCGCGCACAGCCTGCAAGGCTCCACCGCCGTCGAGCTGGGCGCCGGCACCGCGCGCTGGCGGGCCGACCTGGATCCGGATGTCGGCGGTGCGGGCGACGATCCGACGCCGCACCAGCTGCTCGACTCGGCGCTGGCGGCCTGCACGGTCCTGACGATGCAGCTGTATGCCCGGCGCAAGCAGTACCCGCTGGCTACTGCCGAGGTGCGCATCGAACGCGACGAGGGTCCCGAGGTCTACCGCATGCGCCGGCTGGTGACGGTCGAGGGCGCGCTCGACGACCGCCAGCGCGCCGACCTGCTGCGGGTGGCCAACGCCTGCCCGATCCACAAGGCGCTGGGCAAGCGCTTCGAGATCGAGACCACGCTGGCCTAGGCCAGCAGGCGCTTGGAGATGTCGGCCGCGGCCGCCAGCAGGGCCGGCAGCATCAGCTCCTGCATCTGGCGCGGCGGGGTGCGGTTGGCCTGGCCGCTGATGTTGAGCGCCGCCACGGTCTCGCCGGCCCGGTTGACGATGGGCGCCGCCAGCGACACCAGCCCTTCCTCCAGCTCCTGGTTCACCAGGCACCAGCCCTGGCGCCGGGCTTGGCGCACCTTGGCCAGCACGGCCTCGGGATCGGTCAGCGTGTGGCGGGTGTGCGCGGCCGGCGGCGCGGCGCGCAGCAGCGCCTCGACCTCGGTGTCCGGCAGGCCGGCCAGCAGCACCCGGCCCATCGAGGTGCAGGCCGCCGGCAGCCGCGAGCCCACGCCCAGGCCGATGCTCATGATCTTGCGGGTGGGCACGCGCAGCACGTAGACGATGTCGGTGCCGTCGAGCACGGCGGCCGAACACGACTCCTTCACCTGGTCGACCAGCCGCTCCATCACCGGCTCGGCCAGGTTCCAGATCGGCATCGACGACAGGTAGGCGAACCCGAGGTCCAGGATGCGCGGCGTCAGCGCGTAGTGCCGGCCGTCGCTGCGCACGTAGCCCAGGGCCTGCAGCGTCAGCAGGATGCGGCGCGCGCCGGCGCGCGTGAGGCCACTGCGCGCCGCCACGTCGGTGAGCGTCTGGCGTGGCGCGGCGGCGCTGAACGAGCGGATGACGTCCAGCCCGCGCGCGAACGACTGCACGTAGCCGTCGCCGGGGCGCGGGCCAGCGGACAGGGCGGCGTTTGCCATCGGGGAGCGATCCTCTTAGAATTCGATTGACGAACATATGTTCGCAATACGAACACTATTCGACCACACCGGCGCGGTTCGCGCAAGGAGAACGACGACATGATCGACAAGGTGGCGGACACCGTCGCGCAGGCGCTGCAGGGCGTGCGCGACGGCTCCACGGTGATGATCGGGGGCTTCGGCACCGCCGGCATCCCGAACGAACTGATCGACGGGCTGATCGCGCAGGGCGCACGCGACCTCACGGTGGTGAACAACAACGCCGGCAACGGCGACAGCGGGCTGGCCGCGCTGCTGAAGGCGGGGCGGGTGCGCAAGATCATCTGCAGCTTCCCGCGCCAGGCCGACAGCCACGTGTTCGACGAGCTGTACCGCAGCGGCCGGATCGAGCTGGAGCTGGTGCCGCAGGGCAACCTGGCCGAGCGCATCCGCGCCGCCGGCGCCGGCATCGGCGGCTTCTTCTCGCCCACCAGCTACGGCACCGAGCTGGCCAAGGGCAAGGAGACACGCGAGATCGACGGCCGCATGTACGTGCTGGAAGCGCCGATCCATGGCGACCTGGCGCTCATCAAGGCCGAGCGCGGCGACCGCTGGGGCAACCTGGTGTACCGCAAGGCGGCGCGCAACTTCGGTCCGGTGATGGCGATGGCCGCCAGGGCCACCGTCGCCACCGTGCACGAGATCGTGCCGCTGGGCGCGCTCGACCCCGAGGCCATCGTCACCCCCGGGATCTTCGTGTCCCGCCTGGTCCGCATCGACCGCACCGCCACCCAGGCCGGCGGCTTCAAGCAGGCCGCCTGACCCCACCACCATGCCCTACACCAAGCGAACCAAGGACCAGCTGGCCCAGCGCGTGGCGCGCGACATGCACGACGGCGCCTACGTCAACCTCGGCATCGGCATGCCGACCCTGGTGGCCAACCACCTGCCGCCCGGCATCGAGATCATCCTGCAGAGCGAGAACGGCATCCTCGGCATGGGGCCGGCGCCGGCCGAAGGCCAGGAGGACTACGACCTCATCAACGCCGGCAAGCAGCCGGTGACGCTGCTGGCCGGCGGCGCCTACTTCCACCATGCCGACAGCTTCGCCATGATGCGCGGCGGCCACCTCGACATCTGCGTGCTGGGCGCCTTCCAGGTCTCGGCCACCGGCGACCTGGCCAACTGGAGCACCGGCGAGCCCGGCGCCATCCCGGCCGTCGGCGGCGCGATGGACCTGGCGATCGGCGCCAAGCAGACCTGGGTGATGATGGACCTGCTCACCAAGAAGGGCGAGAGCAAGCTGGTGGAGCGCTGCGCCTACCCGCTCACCGGCATCGGCTGCGTCAAGCGCGTCTACACCGACCTCGCCACCCTCGATTGCACGCCGCACGGCCTGCGCCTTGTCGACACCGTCGACGGCCTGTCGCACGCGGAACTGGAACGACTCGTCGGCCTGCCGATCCTGGCGGCCTGATCACCGGAGACCTTCATGACCCAGCAAGCCTTCATCTGCGACGCCATCCGCACCCCCTTCGGCCGCTACGCCGGGGCGCTGTCCTCCATCCGCACCGACGACCTCGGCGCCATTCCGCTGCGCGCGCTGATGCAGCGCAACCCCAGGGTCGACTGGCAGGCCGTCACCGACGTGCTGTACGGCTGCGCCAACCAGGCCGGCGAGGACAACCGCAACGTCGCCCACATGGCCTCGCTGCTGGCCGGCCTGCCGATCGACGTGCCGGGCGCCACCATCAACCGCCTGTGCGGCTCGGGCCTGGACGCCGTCGGCAGCGCGGCCCGCGCGATCCGCTCCGGCGAGGCCATGCTCATGATCGCCGGCGGCGTCGAGAGCATGAGCCGGGCGCCGTTCGTGATGCCCAAGGCCGAGAGCGCGTTCTCGCGCGGCAATGCCGTCTACGACACCACCATCGGCTGGCGCTTCGTCAACAAGCTGATGAAGGAACAGTACGGGGTCGACTCCATGCCCGAGACGGCCGAGAACGTCGCCACCGACCACCGGATCGAGCGCGAGGCCCAGGACCGCATGGCGCTGGCCTCGCAGCTCAAGGCGGTGGCGGCGCAGAAGGCTGGCTACTTCGACGCCGAGATCGTGCCGGTGACCATCCCGCAGAAGAAGGGCGAGGCCATCGTGGTGGCGAAGGACGAGCACCCGCGCGAGACCTCGCTGGAGGCGCTGGCCAAGCTCAAGGGCGTGGTGCGGCCCGACGGCAGCGTGACCGCCGGCAATGCCAGCGGCGTCAACGACGGCGCCTGCGCGCTGCTGCTGGCCGACGAGGCCACGGCCGCGAAGAACGGCCTGACCCCGCGCGCCCGCGTCGTGGGCATGGCCACCGCCGGCGTGCCGCCGCGCACCATGGGCATGGGCCCGGCGCCGGCCACGCGCAAGGTGCTGGCGCTCACTGGCCTGACCCTCGGGCAGATCGACGTCATCGAGCTCAACGAGGCGTTCGCGGCCCAGGGCCTGGCGGTGCTGCGCGATCTCGGCCTGCGCGACGACGATCCCCGGGTCAACCCGAACGGTGGCGCCATCGCCCTGGGCCACCCGCTCGGCGCCTCGGGCGCGCGCCTGGCCACCACGGCGGTGAACCAGCTGCACCGCGCGGGCGGACGCTATGCGCTGTGCACCATGTGCATCGGCGTCGGCCAGGGCATCGCCGTCATCCTCGAACGGGTCTGATCCCGTCCCGGCGGCCGCTCAATTGCGGCTGCCGGAAAACTGAATTCCGGCGCTCCCGCTTGCCATGGCCGGGTCCGGATTCGACACTTGCGCGCCATGCAGCCGGCATTGCGCGCCGGCATCGAATCACTCTCTTCAGGACCCCGGAAATGACGAACAGCATCGGATGGATCGGCCTCGGCCGCATGGGCGAGGCCATGGTCAAGCGCCTGCTCAAGGCCGGCCACGGCGCCAGCGTCTGGAACCGCACCGCCTCCAAGGCCGCGCCGCTGGCCGAGTACGGCGCCACCATCGTCGAACGCAAGCTCGACCTCGCCGCCTGCGAGGTGGTGTTCACCATGGTCTCGACCACCGACGACCTCAAGGAGGTGCTGTTCGGCGAGGGCGGCCTGGTCACCGGCGCCCGGCGCCCGCAGGTCGTGGTCGACAGCTCGTCGATCTCGCAGGAGGGCTCGGCGCAGATCCGCGAGAAGCTCGAAGCCCTGGGCGTGGCCTACCTGTGCGCGCCGGTGTCGGGCAACGCCAAGGTGGCCAAGGCCGGCAAGCTGCTGATCGTCGCCTCCGGCCCCAAGGCGCTGTACGAGAAGGTGCGCCCCTACCTGCAGGCCATGGGCCGCAAGGAGATGTGGGTGGGCGAGGGCGAGCTGGCCCGCATCTGGAAGATCGCCCACAACACCATGTTCGGCGTCGTCATCCAGAACCTGTGCGAGATCACGGTGCTGGCCGAGAAGGCCGGCATCCCGCGCCACGTGTTCCTGGAAAGCATCAATGACTCGGTGCTGGGGTCGATGTACACCCGCTACAAGACCCCGATGCTGACCAACCTCACCTTCGACCAGGTCACCTTCACGCCCCAGCTGCTGCTCAAGGACATGGACCTGGGCATGGGCGCGGCCAAGGCGCACGGCGTGGCCATGCCCGCGGCCGCCGCCACCCGCGAGTCGGTGGCCCGCCTGGTCGGCCGCGGCCACGACCACATCGACTTCGCCGTCCTGCTGGTCGAGACGGCCAAGGATGCCGGGCTCGAGCTGCAGCCCGAGAACGTGAAGATGGGCGACGGGCTGGAGAGCTGAGGCAGTGGCCCGGGATGACGGGTCAGGCCCGCCATGACAAGGTGCTCGCGCTAGCTGGCCCGATTGCCAACTGAACAACCAAAGGAGACAAGCCCATGAAACGACTCGCCACCCTGTTCGCCGCCACGCTGCTGGCCGGCGCCGCCTTCGGCCAGGCCTATCCGACCAAGCCGATCAAGTTCGTCGTGCCGTTCACGGCCGGCAGCGGCACCGACATCATGGCCCGCACCATCGGCGACGCCATGAGCAAGAGCATGGGCCAGCCCATCGTCGTCGACAACAAGCCGGGCGCCGGCGGGACCATCGGCGCCGGCCAGGTCGCCAAGAGCGACCCGGACGGCTACACCATCCTCATCCATTCCTCGGGCCACGCGCTCAACCCGGCCATCTACCCGCAGCTGCCGTACGACACGGTCAAGGACCTGACCGGTGTCACGCCGCTGGCCGCGCTGCCCAACGTCATGGTGGTCTCGCCGCAGAAGGGCTGGAAGAGCGTGGCCGACGTGGTCGCGGCCGCCAAGGCCAAACCGGGCCAGTTGAACTACGCCTCGGCCGGCGTCGGCAGCGCAACCCATCTCAACGGCGAGAAGTTCAAGCTGCAGGCTGGCATCGATGCCGTGCACGTGCCGTTCAAGGGCACGCCCGAGGCGCTGAGCGACGTCATCGGCGGACGCAACGACTGGTTCTTCGCCCCGCTGTCGTCGGCCCTGCCGCTGATCAAGGACGGCAAGCTGCAGGCCCTGGCCGTCAGCACCGGCAAGCGCTCGGCCGCGCTGCCCGACGTGCCCACCACCGTCGAGGCCGGCGTGCCCGACTCCGACTACACCTTCTGGGTCGGCATGATCGTGCCGGCCGCCACGCCGGCGCCGGTGATCCGGAAGCTGCACGAGGAGGTGCTCAAGGCGCTGGCCAACCCCGAGGTGAAGGAGCGGCTGACCAAGCTGGGCGCCGAGCCCATGCCGATGCTGCCGGACCAGTTCAACGCCTACATCCGCACCGAGATGGAATCGGCGGCCAAGATCGCCAAGGCCGCGTCGCTGAAGGCGCAGTGATGCAGGTGCACGTGGTGGGCGCCGGCAAGATGGGCCTGCCGATGGCGGTCCACCTGCGCGTCGGCGGGCACGCGGTCACGGTCGACGACCTGCAGCCCGAGCGCCTGGCACTTGCGCGCGAGGCCGGCCTGCCGGTGCGGCAGGGGCCGGACGCCCTGGCCGCCGCCGACGTGGTGCTGTCGTCGCTGCCGCACGATGGCGCGCTGCTGGCCGTGGCGGCCCAGGTGGCCAGCCATGCGTCGCGCGGCACCGTCTACATCGACACCAGCACGGTCTCGCAGGAGGCCTCGGCGCAGGCCGCGCGCCTGCTGCAGCCGGCCGGCGTGCAGTACCTGCGCACCACGGTCTCGGGCAACAACAAGATGGCCGAAGCGGCCCAACTCACCGTGATGGCCTCGGGCCCGCGCGCCACCCACCAGGCCATGCTGCCGCTGCTGCAGCTGCTCGGCCCGCAGCAGTTCTGGCTGGGGGAGGGCGAGCAGGCCCGGCTGATGAAGCTGGTGGTCAACCTCATGATCGCGCAGACCAGCGCCATGCTGGCCGAGGCGCTGGCTCTGGGGCGCAAGGGCGGCCTGCGCTGGGACGACCTGTGGGCCGTGATCGGCGCCAGTGCCGTCGGCTCGCCCATCGTCAAGGCCAAGGGCGTGCAGCTGGTGCAGCGCGACTTCACGCCCACCTTCACCGTCGAGCAGATGCTCAAGGACCTGAACCTCATCGTCGACGCGGCCGCCGCCAGCCACGTGCCGGTGCCACAGACCGCCGCCACGCTGCAGCTGATGCACGCCGCCATCGCGCAGGGCGACGGCAGCGCCGACTACGCGGCCATCATCAAGGCGGTCGAGCGCGCCGCCGGCCTGGGAGATCCGCCATGAAGGCCTTCGTCTACAACGGCCAGCCCGGCCGCGTGGTGTTCGGCGCCGGTGCGCTGGCCCAGCTCGGGCACGAGATCGAGGCGCTGGGCGCCCGGCGTGCACTGGTGCTGTCGACGCCCGAGCAGCGCGCCTCGGCCGAACGCGTGGCCGACCTGCTGGGGCCACGCGCCGCCGGCGTGTTCGACCGCGCCGTGATGCACGTGCCGATCGAGACGGCACGCGAGGCGCGCGACGTGGCGCGCCAGCTGGGCGCCGATTGCGCGGTCGCCATCGGCGGCGGCTCCACCACCGGCCTGGGCAAGGCCATCGCGCTCGACTCCGGCCTGCCCATCCTGGCCATCCCGACCACCTACGCCGGCAGCGAGATGACGCCGATCTACGGCATCACCGAGGCCGGCCTGAAGAAGACCGGCAAGGACGCCAAGGTGCTGCCGCGCACGGTCATCTACGACCCCGAGCTCACGCTGACGCTGCCGGTGGGCCTGAGCGTCACCAGCGGCATCAACGCCATCGCGCACGCCGCCGAGGGCCTGTACGCGGTCGACGGCAATCCCATCATGGACCTCATGGCCGAGGAGGGCATCGCCGCCCTCGGCCGCGCCCTGCCGGCCATCCGCGCCGATGCCGGCGACATCGAGGCACGCGGCCAGGCCCTGTACGGCGCCTGGCTGTGCGGCGTGGTGCTGGGCAACGTCGGCATGGCGCTGCACCACAAGCTGTGCCACACGCTGGGCGGCAGCTTCAACCTGCCGCACGCCGAGACCCACACCATCGTGCTGCCGCACGCCCTGGCCTACAACGCCGCCGCCGCGCCGCAGGCGATGGCGCGCGTGGTGCGCGCCCTGGGCGGCACCAGCGCGGCGCAGGCGGTGTTCGACCTGGCGCAGGCCAACGGGGCACCGGTGGCGCTGCGCGACATCGGCCTGCAGGCCGCCGACGTCGACAAGGCCTGCGAGATCGCGCTGCAGAACCAGTACCCGAACCCGCGTTCGCTGGAGCGCGGCGCCATCCGGCAGCTGCTGCAGGACGCCTTCGAGGGCAAGCGGCCGGATTGAGGCGCTGCACCGGGCCGTCCATCCAGGCACGCCGCAACCTCGTCCCGACACCACTCCCGGAGCCGGCGGTGTCCGGCCTCGACCGGCAACCTGCACTGTCGTTCGAGAGGGTGCTCCGTTGCAACAGGGTCCTAGAAGGCGAATCCGCCCTGCCGCCGGATCTCCGCCGACGCCGGCCCCGCCACCAGCTGGGCCAGCCTTGCCGACAGCTCCGGCTCGCGCGCGCCGGAGCAGACGCCCAAGGTGTAGTCGGTCGCCAGTTCGAACTCCTTCGGCAAGGACCCCACCAGCTCGACGCCCTGCGTGTAGTTGATCTCGGTTTCCTGCGTGCAACCGATGACCGCGGGCTCGCTCGAGTTCGCCATGGCCGCCATCGCGGTCGCCCCGTTGGGGAACGGCCGGAAGGCATCTTTCAGTTCCTGGTCCAGCCCCAGCGCCTTCAGCACGTTCATGAAGTGGATGCCTGCCGTCGCCTGGCCCGGATCCGGGTAGTAGATCTCGCGTGCGGCGCGGAACGCCGCGGCCAGTTGCCCGTGATCGCCAATGGCCGGATGCGCGGCGCCCGCGCGCACGGCCACCCCGGTACGGACCAGGCCCAGCGACCGATCGCTCCCCGCCGCCACATGCCCGGACGCCACCAGCTGCGCCACCAGCTGCTTCGTCAGGATCACCAGGTCGCAGGGGCTGCCGGCCAGCAACTGGTCGCGCATCTGGCCCACCGCACTGAAGGTGGCCTGGATCGTGGCGCCGGTCTCGCGCTCGAACTGCGCCTGCACGCCCTTCACCACCGCCGCCGCGGCACCGCCGCTCAAGACATTCACTACGCTCACTGGTCTTCCTTCTTGCTTGCTTGATTCGTCACGCGCCTTGCTGCTGTGCCTCGCGCATCAGGTTGTCGGCAGTGAAGGGCATCACGCGCATGCGGATGCCCAGCGCATCGTGGATCGCATTCGCGATCGCCGCGGCAGTGGGACCGACGCTGCATTCGCCCGCTCCCAGCGACGGGCTGTCGGGCCGGTCGACCAGCGCCACATCCACCGTCGGCACGTCGGTGAAGCGATGGATCGGGTACGTTGCCCAGTCCCGCGAGCGCACGCCCTCGGGTCCCAGGTCCGCCTGTTCGCGCAGCGTCCAGCTCGCAGCCTGGATGGCGCCGCCCTCGACCTGGTTGCGCGCGCCGTCCGGGTGGACGACGAGGCCCAGGTCGGCGGCGATCCACAGCCTGCGCACGCGGGCCTGCTGCAGCACCTCGACCTCGGCGACCACCGCGCAGTACGCGCCCGTGTTCTTGTAGCGGGCGAAGCCCAGGCCGCGGCCGACGCCGGGCTCGCGCGGGCCGGCTTCAGGCCAGCGGGCCATGCGCGCGGCCTCCAGCAACACCGCGCGGGCGCGTTCGTCGTGGTCCAGGTGCTCCAGCCGGTAGGCGAGCGGGTCGCGGGCCAGCGCGTGCGCGATCTCGTCCATCATCGATTCGGCCGCCAGCACGTTGACGTGTGCGCCGAGCGCGCGCATGGCCGAGACGCGCAGCGGCATCGCCAACACGCGGTGGTTGTGCACGTCCAGCCGCGGCACGGCATAGGGCGGCACGGCGTTGCGGTCGGAGCCGCCGCCGGTGGCCGGCGGCTGGTTCACCGCCATGGGCACGGGCGCAGGCTCCGCGAGCTGCCAGGCCCCCAGCAGCGCCGGTGTGGCGCCGCGGCCCGGTCGCGTGCCGTGGCCCTGGCTCCAGACGTCCTGCCTCCAGGCCACGAGGCGGCCCTCGGCGTCCACGCTGGCTTCGACGCGCACCGCCATCGCCGGGGCCAGCGGCGCGTTCGCCATCTCCTGCTGCCGCGTCCACTGCAGGCGGACCGGACGCCCGCCCGCATGCCGCGCGAGCCATGCTGCATCGAAGGCGACGTCGTCCGCGCCGTTGTGGCCGTAGCAGCCGGCGCCTTCCGCATGCGAGACGGTGACTGCGTCCGCGGGCAGGCCGAAGGCGAGCGCGAGGTCACGGCGCAGGTTGAAGATGCCTTGCGTGTGGCTCCAGACCTGCAGCGCGCCGCCGGTCCACTGCGCCAGTGCGCAGCACAGCCCGATGGAGGCGTGCTGCAGCCAGCCGCGTCCGTACTCGGCGCGGAAGGTGCGCGCGGCGGCCGGCGCCGCGTCCTGCCGCTGCTGGATCACCACGCTATCCAGGGGCTGCGACCGCAGCCAGCCCGCGATGTCGTGCGGCTGCGGCACATCGGTCTCGCCTTGCCACAGGCCGGCCAGCTCCACGCGCTCGGCTACCTGGGCCAACGCGTGCTCTCCCTCGGCCAGCACGCCCACCAGCAGGCCGTCGCGCACCACCTGCGACACGCCCTCGACCGCTTCGAGGCGCGGCAGCAGGCGGCGCCAGGCATCCTCATGGACCTGCGCCTGCAACGTGCGCGGGCGGAAGATCGCGCCGTGCACCATGCCTGCGGGCGCGAGATCCTGGATGTACTGGAACTGGCCGAACACCTTCTCGGCCACATCGCTGCGTCCCGGCGCACCGGTCGTGGAGGCTCGTCCGCCGCGAGGTGCGAGGTGCGAGGTGTCCACCGCAGCATCCAGCAAGGCTGCATCGGCCAGTTCGCCGTAGCCCGCGCACTCGCCATGCGCGCGGAAGACGCCCCCGGCCAGCGTCACCACCGCGGGCGGCACGCCCAGGCGCTGCGCGAAGCGCGCGCGGCAGGCCTCGCGCAGATGCGCGGCGGCGAAACGCAGCGCCGCACCCGAATGCTGCACCGACAGGCTGCCGGAGGTCACCCCTTCGTCGGGGCTGTGCCGCGTCGAAGGCGGCACCATGTCGACCCACAGGGGCGCGACCTGCAGTTCCTCCGCGACGATCAGCCGCAGCGCGTGGGAGATGCCCTGCCCGATGTCGACCTTGCCCGACATCGCGCGGATCACCCCATCGGGCGCGAGCGTGAGCCACTGGTCCAGGCGCGGATGGGCACGCAGCCCCTCCGGGATCGCGGCCGGCTTCATGTGCGGGCCGCCTTGCGCACCGCGCGCACGATGCGGTTGTGAACGCCGCAGCGGCACAGGTTGCCGTCCAGCGCCTGCCGGATCTCCTGTTCGCTGGGATCGGGGTTGCGCCGCAGCAGCGCTGCGCTGCACATCAGCATTCCGGTGGTGCAGTAGCCGCATTGCAGCGCCTGCTCCTCGACGAATGCAGCCTGGAGCGGGTGCGGATCGGCCCGGCTGCCCAGGCCTTCCAGCGTGGTGATGTCGTGCCCCGCCGCGGCCTCCATCGAGGTGTCGCAGGCGTGCCTGGCTTCGCCGTCCACCAGCACCGTGCAGGCGCCGCATTGTCCCAGGCCGCAACCCAGGCGCGTCGCCTTCAGGCCGCAGGTGTCGCGCAGGATCTCCAGCAGCGACTGCGCGGGCTCGGCCCGCACGGTGGTCGCCTGGCCGTTGAGCGTGAACGCAAACTCGGCGGGCACGACGTCACTCCGGCTTGATGTTCGACGCCTTCACGATCGCGCCCCACTTCGCGATGTCCTTGTTGAGGTAGGCGGTGAACTCCGCCGGGCTCATGGACATGGGCGCCGCGCCCTGCTTGGCCCAGGCGGCCTTCACGTCGGGCTGCGCCACGATCTTGCGCACTTCCGCATTGAGCTTGTCGACGATGGCCTGCGGCGTCCCCTTGGGGGCCATCAGGCCGAGCCAGATGGTGGCCTCGTAGCCCGGCACGATCTCGGCCACGGTGGGCAGGTCGCCGGTGCGCGCGAGGCCCGTGGTGGCGAGCGCGCGCACCTTGCCTTCCTTGGCCACGGGCGCCATGGTGGTCACGGCGTCGAACATCATGTCCACCTGGCCGCCCATCACGTCGGTGCGGGCGCTGGAGCTGCCCTTGTAGGGCACATGCACGATGTCCACGCCGGCCAGGTGCTTGAACAGCTCGCCGGCCATGTGGTAGGGCGTGCCGTTGCCGGAAGACGCGTAATTCATCTTGCCCGGCTTGGACTTGGCCAGCGCGATCAGTTCCGGCAGCGTCCTGGCTGCCACCGAGGGGTGGACCACCAGGATCAGGTCGGACGAGTTGATGGGCGCGATACCGACGAGGTCCGTCATCAGCCTGAACGGCTTGGTCGGGATCAGCGTCTCGTTGACCGTGTGCGTGTTGGACATCAGCAGCAGCGTGTAGCCGTCGGCCGGGGACTTGGCCACGGCGTCGGTGCCGATCACCGAGCCCGCACCCGGCTTGTCGTCGACGACGAAGGGCTGCTTGAGCGCGTCGCCCAGGCGCTGGGCGATGAAGCGCGCATAGTTGTCGGCCGGGCCGCCGGCGGCGAACGGCACGATGACCTTCACCGGGCGGTTGGGATAGTCGCTCTGGGCGAACGCGCCGGCGGCGGCGGCCATGGCGCCGGCTGCGGCCAGCAGGCGGAGGATGGGGCGGCGGGTGATGGTCATCGTCGTTTCCTTGTTGTCCGTGGCTCAGGCGAACTTGTTCTCGATGGAACCGATGCCGTCGATCTCGATGCGGACCACGTCGCCGGCGCCGAGGTAGCGCGGGGGCTTGAAGCCCATGCCCACGCCGGCGGCAGTGCCGGTGGCGATCAGGTCACCCGGCAGCAGCGTGATGCCGCGCGAGACGGTCTCGATCAGCGTCGGGATGTCGAAGATCATGTTCTCGGTGGGCGCGTCCTGGCGCAGCTCGTCGTTGACCCAGCAGCGCACCCGGGACTTGCGGCCGTCCATCTCGTCGGCCGTCACGATCCACGGGCCCATGGGGCAGAAGGTGTCGAAGGATTTGCCCATGTCCCATTGCTGGTGGCGCATCTGCACGTCGCGGGCCGTCACGTCGTTGCAGATCGTGTAGCCGAAGATGTGCTGCATCGCGTCGGCCCTGGCGATGTTCTTGCCACCGCGGCCGATGACGACGACCAGTTCGGCCTCGTAGTCGATCTGCGTGGACACCGCGGCGCCCGGCATCGCAACGGTGTCGTAGGGGCCGGTCACGGTCTCCGGCACCTTGGTGAAGACGATCGGCCATTCCTGCACGTTGGCAGCGTTGTCCTTGAACACGGACGCGGCCAGCTCCTTGGCATGGGCGTGGTAGTTGCGGCCCACGCACCAGACGTTGCGGCGCGGCAGCGGGATGGGCGCTTCCAGTTTCACGGAGGCGAGGGCCAGGCTGGCGGCTTCCAGCGCGGGCAGCGGCTGGCCACGGGCGGCCGCTTCGACCAGAGGCTGGGCGCCGCACTGGGCGGCCTCGGAGGACAACTGGAAAGGAGTGACCTGTCGGCCATCGGCCGACACCCGGCCCACTTGCCGGCGGCCGCCGGCGACAAAGGTAGCGATGCGCATTCGAGTCTCCAAAGCGTGGCGTCAATTGGTTCAACAGCGAACCAATAACGACCAAATAGGGTCGCGAATGGTAGGCAAACGGCAGCGATAGTCAAGCGGATCACTGTGAGATTGCCGGCAGGTCGAATTGGTATGATTTGGTTCAGAACACGGAGGGACAGTCGTTGAACACCGCATCGGGCCTGCGCGAGTACATCCTGGACAGCCTGCGCGCGCACCGCTGGCAGACCGGCGACCGCCTGCCGACCGAGCGGGCGCTGTGCGAGCAGTTCGGCATCAGCCGCACCAGCGTGCGTCGCGTGCTGGGGGAACTGAAGGACCTCGGCGTCATCAGCCAGACCGTGGGCAGCGGCACGTATGTGACGCAGCAGGCGGGCGCGGTGGTGAACGGCATGGCGGCAGTCGACCCCGTGCGCCAGACCAGTCCGGCCGAACTGATGGAGGCGCGGCTGTCGCTGGAGCCCGCGATCCTGGAGATGGTGATCGGCAATGCCACCACGGCGGACTTCGAGCAAATGGATGCCTGCTGCGACCGGGCGGAGGCCGCGACCACGCTCGAGGATTTCGAGCACTGGGACGGCATGCTGCACGAGGCGATCGCCGCCGCCGCCCACAACAGCTTCGTGTCCAACGTGTTCCAGCTGATGAACCAGGTGCGCAACCAGGGCGAGTGGGGCGTGCTGAAGAAGCGCAGCGTGACGCCCGAGCGCCGGTTGCAGTACCAGGCCGAGCATCGCGAACTGGTGCAGGCCCTCAAGCGTCGCGACGTGCACGAGGCGCGCGCCGTGGCCACGGAACACCTTCTGCGCGTGCAGCGCAACCTGCTGCGGCCCTGAGGCCTGGGGCGGCTGCCCCGCTTCCGCTCCCTGCGGATCGGGCACACAGTGCTACACCCCCCGCGTCCGGGACGGGCTAAATTGGCCCGCACCGGCCTCGCGTCGTGCGGGACCGGCCCGAAGAGGAGCCCCCATGGCTGACACCTACGTCCTGGTGCACGGCGCCTGGCACAGCGGCGAACTCCTGGAGCCCACCGCCAAGCACCTGCGGTCCCGTGGCCACACCGTCCACTGCCCGACCCTGGCCGGCAACCGGCCGGGCGACGACCGCGCCGCCATCGGCTTGCCCGATGCCGCACGTTCGCTGCTCGATTTTCTCGACGCCGAGAACCTCGAGAACGTGCGCCTGATGGGCCACAGCTACGCCGGCATGGTGATCAGCCAGGTGGCGGACTGGGCCCCGCAGCGCATCCGCCGGCTCATCTACGTCAACGCCTTCGTGCCATTGAACGGCCAGTGCCTCAACGACATGGTGCCGCCGCACTACAAGGCGATGTTCGACAGCCTCGCCGCCGCGAACGGGAACGCCCTGATGCTGCCGTTCCCGATCTGGCGCGAAGTCTTCATCAACGATGCCGACCTCGCGCTGGCCGAGAGCACCTACGCCAGGCTCAATCCGCATCCGTACCGCACATTCACCGAGCCAGTGACACTGCGCACGGAGCTGGCGGCGTTGCAGATCGGCAAGTCCTACGTCAACTTCCAGCAGGACGTCTCACTGCCGCATTCCATGCCCTGGCATCCGCGCCTGTCCGAGCGCCTGGGCCTGTTCCGGTTGTCCGAAGCGCCTGGCAGCCATGAGGCGCTGTTCACCCATGCCGAGCTGCTTGCCAAGAAGATCGAGGAAGCCGGGCGCGACTGATGGGCTCCAGGCGAGGCCCATCGGGCCTCGCCTGGAGCCTTTCTCCTCGCCGCCGACGGCCGCTCCTGGCCGGGAGCAGCCATTTGCCCCTGTGTAGGATCGTGCAGTGGATTTCCTTCTCACCTTTGCCATGGCCCTGGCCGTCTTCTGGATCGCCAAGGCCAGGCTGCAGAGGCAGCGCATCACCGTCCTTGCCCGATTCCTGTCTGGTCACAGCATCGAAAAGAACATCGAGACCCTGACCGAGGGCTACCTGCGCGCCTTGGGCGAGGCCGATCCTGGCCGGCGCGATCAGGTCTGGGCCCTGCTGCGGACAACCGAGCAAGCGTTGTGCGAGCAGATGCGCCAGCTCGCGCATGACTTCGCGACTGCCGATCCTGCGGCCACCCGCGTCAGCAAGCTGCCGATCTGGCTTCCCTTGGCGTCTGCCTTTGCCGGTTCTTTCGACATGCGCGAAGCACTCCGTGTCCACGCACGGGGCATTTGTCGTGCCGTCGACGAGGAAGTCGCCAAGTCAGCCAAGGATCGCGCATTCGCGATCACCGCCGAGATGCTCCTGATGCAACATACCTGCCACTGGTTCTGCAGGTCGAAGTCCGTGGCCTCGGCCCGCATGCTTGCGCGCCACCGCACTTCCTACGAGCAACTGGTGGGTGCCGTCCTGCCGCAGACCCGTTCGGAATATCTGGGTCTGGTGTCACTCGCCAGGGGCGCCTAGAACACATCCTGCCGTTCCCTCAGTCACCGGCAGCGGGATCATCAATCCGGCGGTGAATGTGCGCGGCCCGATCAGCCCCGCGCCATGCGCGTCGGCGCAAACAGGCTGCGTCCGAGCCAGCGCCAGAGTTGCCGCCCCTGGTGGCCCGCGCCCTGGACCGTGAGAGCGCCCTCGAGAATCGCCTGCTGCGGGTGGCTGTCGCCCGTCCAGACTTCGGTGAGCGCGCGGACCGTCGCGTCCACGATGACCGTCACATCGTGGCCTGGATCGTCGCGGCACAGGTCGGCGGTGAGGTCCTGCACCACCAGCCACCAGCGCCGCTCGGCTGCCGGCGCGTCGCGGAAACGGAAATGCACGACCGTCCGCTGCTGCGCAGGGAACTCCTCCAGCCTGGCGAAGCGGCGGATGTCCCACATCAGGAAACCGGCATCGAGCTGCTCGCGCCGCAGCCGGCTGCCGATCCAGCGCGCGCCCCAGTGGCCGATGCCCACCACGATGGGCCGCAGTTCCTCGCCCGCGGTCGTGAGGTGGTACTCCCAGGCCTTGTCGACGCGTCGCCGCTCCAGCACGCCGATCGCCTCGAGCTTGCGCAGCCGCTGGGTCAGCAGCGTGGCCGACATCTTCGGCACGCCGCGGTGGATGTCGTTGAAACGGCGGCTGCCGCACAGCAGTTCGCGCACCACCAGCGGCGTCCACAGCTCGCCGAGCACTTCCGAGCCCCGGGCGACCGTGCAGAACTGCATGTAGTCGATCATGGCCCCAGTCTAGGCCCCGGGGGAGCGCCGCGGGCGCTCCAGATTCTGGACTTGTGGGCACGGTGCGCCCCGCCTACCTTGCACCCACGGCGCACGTCGCGCCGCATGCCGTCAAGGAGTGACCCCCATGGCTGAAGTCCTGAGCCCTTCCGCACCCGCCGTCTTCGATGCCGACAAGTTCAGGCAGACCACCCGCGCCCAGTGGGAGGCGGCCGCCGACGCCTGGGACCGCTGGTCGCCGCTGCTGAGCCAGTGGCTGGGCCCGGCCACCGACGCCATGCTGGACCTCGCCGGGGTGGCGCCCGGCTCGCGCGTGCTCGACATCGCGGCCGGCGCGGGCGAGCAGACGCTGGCGGCGGCGCGCCGGGTCGGTGCGAACGGGTCCGTGCTCGCCACCGATCTCTCGCCCGCCATCCTGCAACATGCGCGCTCGGCCGCGCACAGGGCCGGACTGGCCAATGTGGAGACGCGCGAACTGGATGGTGAGCGCCACGACCTGTTGCCGGTGGCCTCGTTCGACGCCGCCATCTCGCGCGTCGGACTGATCTACTTCCCCGACCAGCAGCGCGCACTGGCCGGCATCCGCCATGCGCTGCGGCCCGGCGGTCGCTTCGCCGCCGTTGTCTATTCCACGCCGGAGCGCAATCCCTTCTTCTCCCTGCCGGTGGGCATCATCCGGCGCCGTGCGCAACTGCCGCCACCGCTGCCCGGCCAGCCCGGCCCCTTCTCGCTGGGCGGCGAGGGCGTGCTCGCCAGGACGCTGGAGGCAGCGGGCTTCCGGGAGGTCGAAGTGCGCCGCGTCGACTCGCCCGTGCGCCTGCCGACGGCAGCCGAGTGCGTACGCTTCGAGCGCGAGTCGTTCGGTGCCTTGCACCAGATGATGGCAAGCATGGGCGACGCGGACCGGGCCGACACCTGGCGGGAGATCGAGGACACGCTGGGCCGCTTCGAAACCGCGCAGGGTTTCGTCGGCCCCTGCGAGATGCTCGTCGGCGCAGGCGTGCGCTAGCGTGCAGTCCGCGGCGGCCAGGCGATGCGACCAGGACGTGCTGAAAGCGAGAAGCCCCCACCGGGGGGGCTTCTCACCTGCTTTCAGGTGCCGCCACGCGCGCGCAGCAGCGGCAAGGAAAACCTCAGTTCAGTGCCTGCAAGTCGGCTTTGGTGATCGTGCGCGTGGAATCGATCGTGCCGTCGCCGTTCGAGTCCACCCGCAGCGAGAAGGCATCGGTCGAGGTCACGGTGAGCAGCAGCGAGGAGCTGGAGCCGCTGACCCGGATCGAACCGGCCGTCACCAGCCCAGCCGATGTCACCTTGACCGGCGTCTCCGTCGTGAGCGTGTAGCGGACCGGCGTCGACGCCAGCTGACCGTTGTTGGACTCGACATTGGCCGACACGCTCAGCGCGGAATCGACGGACGTATGGGTGACCTGCAGCCGGTAGTCGCCCAGCGTGATGCGGCGCGCCCCGACCGTGCTGGACAGCGATGCCGACGTCGCCGTGAGGGTGCCCGAGGTCGCCGTGGTGTCCGTGAGCGCGAGGGTCAGATCGCCGTCGAACACCTCCGTCTGGCCGGAAGCGCCGACGGAGAAGCTGCTGCTCACGATGCGCAACGTGACGCTCTTGGGGTAGACGGGCGAGTTCGGGTCGTAGCTTCCGCTCGTGACCGCGATGGACATCCTGCCGTTCAACACCGTTGGGGTCCCGTCGACCGACTCGCTGCAGTTGCTTGCAGTGATGCGCAGCGAGTCGCCGGCCACCATGGAGGCGGCACCGGAGGTGGTGGCATCCACGGAGATCGTTCCGCCACCCGTGCAGGCCTGCGAGACGACCGCGCCGGCGGCGAGCGTGCTGCTCGCCTGCGGCCTGGCCAGCAGCGCCAGGCTGGCACTGGCCAGCAACTGCGGACGGCTGCCCCCGCCGCCCTCGATCTGCACGCCGGTGACGAACTGGCCCCCGGCGGTCGCCGCGTCGGTGCTCGTGACCGTCTCCAGCGCCTCGGCCGCCACCGCCGGCGCGTTGGCTGCCGTGATCACCAGCGCCGCGGCCGATGGCGCAGCGGGGGCGCCGCCGCCCCCACCTCCGCCGCCGCCCCCGCAGGCCAGCACGGCCAGCGCGGGCAGGCACATGAGGCCGGCACGCATGAGGCGCGACCACGACCGCTCGCCGCTGAATGCGAGTCTGTTTTCCATCTGTTCTCCTCGGATCGGTTGTTCACTCCACTGTCGAGCTTAGCCGACCAGTAGGGCAGCCCAGTGGGTGTTGCGGCCTCGAATCCGACGGGCTGGCATGAGAGAACGGGAAGTCCTTCGCGGGCTGGTCGCTGCTCGTCGGTTCGCCATGCAGCTTGTTGCCTCACGCCGCCAGGGCGACGGCCGACCGCGTCGGCGCTCAGGCCGCGCCAAGGCGCCAGAGAGAGGTGACTTCGCGACCGCGGGCTGCCGACAGCGGATCGCTCGCGTCGCTGGCCTTCGGGTGGCGCGGTCGGACATCCAGGCGCTCGCGAACGACGAGCCCACCAGCGTTGAAGAGCGCGTGCAGTTCGTCGCGCGAGCGCAGGCCCAGGTGCTCCGCCAGGTCGGACAGCACCAGCCAGCCCTCGCCCCCTGGCGCGAGCCGCTCGCGAAGTCCGCCGAGGAACCCGCGCAGCATGCGGCTCCCAGGATCGTAGACCGCCTGCTCCAGCATCGAGCTGGGCTTGCCGGGCAGCCATGGCGGGTTGCACACGATGAGCGGAGCCACTCCAGCAGGGAACAGGTCGGCTTCGACGATCTCGACCTGCCGCTGCAGGTCCAGTCGCTGGATGTTGTCGCGGGCGCAGGCCAGGGCACGCGGATTCAGGTCGGTTCCGACAATGCGCGCGATCCCGCGGCGCGCGAGCACGGCTGCGATCACGCCGGTGCCCGTGCCGATGTCCCAGGCCAGCGAGGCCCCAACCGGCAGAGGTGCTGCGCCGATCAGGTCGAGGTACTCCCCTCGTACCGGCGAGAACACGCCGTAGTGCGCGTGAATTCGGTTGGCCGGCGGCGGCCCGAGTGCTGGCACCTCCACGCCCTTCTTGCGCCATTCATGTGCGCCCACCAGCCCGAAGCATTCACGCATCGCCACGGCGCACGGCTGGCCGTCCGGCGGTCCCCAGGCCTCGCCGATCGCCGTGCGCAGATCGGGCGCCCGGCGCAGGTGAACGGCGTAGTTGCCGTCGACCTCGATCAGCACCATGCCAAGCACCCGCGCACGGCGCGCCTGCGCCTGCCGGTGCCGATGGAAGGCTTCGGCAGGCGACGCCGGCGCGGCGACGGCCTTGCGCGGTGGGCGGTCGAGCCTGCGGCCGAGAGCCTGCAGGAGCTGTCGCGCGTTCTGGAAGTCTCCGCGCCACAGCAGCGCTGTCCCTTCGCAGGCGAGACGGTATGCGACGTCGGCGGGCATCTGGTCGTCGGCAAGCTGCACGCGCGCGGGCGCTGACCAGCCTGCCTCCGATCGCCACCGGAGCTGACGCTCCTGGCCATCTTCCTGCCACTGGAGGATCGACTCGTCGGAAGCGGTCATCGATCGTGGGCGCAGGGCGTGGAAGTCAGGGGCACGACAGATTCTGCCAGTGTCGGCGCGGTGTCCCGGGGCGCAGCGGAGGAAGCTCTCCGGGTGGCACGAGGCCTGGGCATCTCCCTGGCGGTCACCGATGCGACGGCGCATGTGCGGGCGTTCGGCGAACGGGGCCGCGATGCCAGGCCCTCGGTCCTTCTCGATCACGAGCGCGGCCGGACGATGAGATGGAAGTGCTCCGTTCGCACTCTTTTCTGTCGGGCCGTAGGGAGGGCACCAGTTTTCTATGGCAGCCTGGTCGCTTGGTGGTGAACCATCAACCAACGCCCCTCGCGCAGTTCGAAGACGTTGGTGGTGCTCGCTTGGAACTCGACACTTTTGCCGTCAGGACGCGAGCCACGCACCACCTCCGTGCCCACCACTACTGCCACATTGCCCATCGCGCGCACGATGGGTTGCGCCATGCTCACGGAAAGTTCGGGAAAGTTCGCAAGTGCGGCTTCCCAGCTCTTGCGTACAGCCTCCCAGCCAACGACAGCTGGACGCCCATTGGGGTGCACAGCGATGACGTGGGCATCCTGCAGCCAGGCACTCTCTACTGCTCGCAGATCACGCTGCGACAGCGCTTGCTCAAACGCGCTATTGGCCTGCAACACAGCCATATGCGGCGCGTCTTGCGCCGCACAGATGCCACAGAAGCCGCAGGCAACGGTCACGCTGACGACCCGGATGAGCTGTGCGACATTCATGATGTCTCCTTGGAGGCGATGCGATTCAGGTATGGGGGCGGACGCGGGATGGATCGCTGGAATCTCCGCGTCTGCGTCGGTATCCTAGGCGGACCCACCACGATGGGAAGCGAGCAATACGCATGGATCCCATGCATGTCACTCATGCCCCAGACGCCCTGCGTGGCATTCCGATGGAGTGCCTCCGCAGTTTCGAGGCGGCGGCGCGGACGCTGAACTTCACCAGGGCCGCAGCGGAACTTCACCTGACGCAGTCGGCGGTCAGCCGTGCCATCCGAACCCTGGAGGAAAGGCTTGGAACTGCGCTGTTCGAGCGACACCCTCTCTCGGTGATCCTCACTCCCGCGGGGCGAACCCTGGCCGTCGACGTATCCCGCGCCCTGGACGTACTGCGTGAATCCGTTCGACGTGCGCAGTCACAGCGCGGCAGGGCGGAACTCGTGGTGCGGGTTCCTCGTGGCCTTGCTGTTGGCTGGCTGTTCAGCCGCGTGGCGGCGTTCGCGATGCGCAACCCGGAGATCGACGTCCGGCTTGCGCTGGCACAGCGTGTCGGAACTGATGCCGATCGGGCGATGAGCGACAGCGTTTACGCCGCAGGTTCGGATTTTGCGATTCGGCTCCTGCACCGCGACCAGGCGGAGGACCGTCTCCCTCGGTTCCTCGATGAATACATCCTTCCGTGCTGCGCACCCGGGCTGATTCCATCTTGTGCAGGAAAGGGCCTCATGTCGGTCCAGGACGTCCTGCACGCTCCAATCCTTGAGTACGACGATGGATTGACGCCGCTAGAGGGCAACTGGTCGAACTGGTGTCAGATGGTCGGCGTGCAGGCGCCGAGCGAGTCGGAAGCTTGGCTGCGTGTCTCAGATTGGCAGGCGGTATTTGAGCTTGCGGCCCGTGGCAAGGGGGTATGCCTCGGGCGAACACCCATGGTGACCGACCATCTCCGCTCAGGCGCCTTGGTCGCGCCTACACGAGGTGTCTTGCTCGCACCGCATGCCTACTACCTCCTAACGCAGCCTGCGCAGGACCGTCGGGTGATGACCTTCGCTAGTTGGCTTACGGAGGAAGTGGCAAGCCAGCGAAAGTTCGATGAGGCGCTCCTCGCTGGCCGGCATGTCATCGATCCATTGCACAACGGCTCGAGCTCCCGACAGACCCGGCCTGGTCGACGTCGCCTCCCTTGAATAAGGCTTCTTCGGGAGATCAACACGAACATGGAGGTCCGTTCCTGGCCGGGAGCAGCCTTGCGCCGAGCAGCGAACAGCAGTGGGGGTCTGGGTCTACTCGCAGGGCTGCGGCTCTTAGGAAGCGCTGCCGTGAGGGCATTGGCGGGCGGCGTATGCTTGCCATCGCTTTGGCTTCAAGGAAGTGCTATGCACGACCATCTCTGGCGAGACAACTGGATCGAGTTCAAGGCACGCCTCATGGCGCAATGGGAACACCTCACCCACCACGAGCTTGATGCCGCAGCGGATAGGCGCGAGCACGTTCTGAGGCACATCGAGCTTCGCGAGGGAGTGGATCGGCCGGAAGCGGAACGACGCTTGCGGGAGTTCGAAACGAAGCGCTGAAAGCGCATGGCATGCAACGTCAATCGCACTGTTCGCAGAAAGTGCGGGTTGAGCACTGACCATTGCGAGATGCCGGCCACCGGCAGCCCACGTGACGCCTACGTCCGCAGCAGCCAGTGCATCCTCTTGTTCCGGGGCAGCATCCGGAAACAGGCCGCGCACAGTGCAGGCGCTAATGGCGTGCGGCCAATGCGCGGGCCGGGACCGCAGCTTGGCTGCCTGCAATTCGAAGTGATGGCTGCAATCGACCCGAAGCAGCCGTCCCCCGATCAGCCGCCTCTGCACGGCAAAATCCTGGAATGAGCGATCCTGATCTTGAGAGCCGCGCCAGAGCGTTGGTCGACGACAAACTGATTCGCGCCTACTGGGAAGCAGTCGAACACTACAAGACGCGGGACTTGGTCCTGATCTATGCGGTGGGAGACACCCGGCATCCAGTCCGGGCGTTCGTGCGAGAAGAGCTTCTCTCCTCCACCCTTCCCTCAGACATCAAGGCCAAAGTGGCGAATCCCGCGAGCGTCGCAACTAGCCGACCAGCCAGCAGCGACGCGACCTTCTGGTTGCTCGCAATCTTCTCCGATGAAGAGGCGGCATGTCTCGCGGTCAACGCGAAACTCCTGGCGCCCGGCGGGCGCGCGTGAGGGCAGATAACTCTTGAGGGTGGCCGCTCCCGACCCACAGGAGTCGTTCACGGCTTAATGAACCCGCAGCACCTCAAACTGCTGTCGGATTGGAGCGACCTGTATCGACACCTCGTCACCCTCGCATTTGCCCAGAATCGCTCTGCCCAAAGGGGCTTCGCTGCTGAGGACCTGAACGAACTGAGTGCCGCTGACCAACTTCATGCTGCCCCCATCCGGGCCGAGAAAGAGGTGTTGCTGCTTGTCGTCGGAATCGACCAGGCAGACCAGCGCGCCGATCTGTATGCCTTTTCTGACGTCGTAAGGACGCGGGCGAAATTGGCGCCAATTGGCCAGCGCTTTGCGGATGGCTTCCGCGCGCCGAACATGGCCGGTGGCCAGGTATGCGGCTTCGAGTCCCAATGTGTCGTACTTGTTTTCGGCGATGTTTTCTTTGTGGGTCGCCGTTTCATGGGCCGCCCGCACTGCCTGTTCGGCTTGCAGCAAGTCTTCGGCGAGCCGTTTCAGCACCTGCTGTTGCAGCAAGAATTTATCCATGACGAAAGATAGGCATCTCAGACAACCGGAGGGCAGGCTTGATTATCGAGGGCTCCACCGGCCTTCGACCAGATTGCGCTGTCGGCAGTGCGCCGTCAATCTTTCAGACGGCCAGAACGCTCCGACAAGGAAGCCTTTCATACGTTGCAATTTGCGGGAATGACCGCTTGTGGCCGGGCACGGACATGCAGCGCAGAATCAGTCCCGTCCCAGGAGCTGGCGCATGAACCCTTCGATCGACGACCTCCAGGCTTTCGCCGATGCATGGAACCGGCATGACATCGAAGCGCTGATGGGCTTCATGGCCGAGGACTGCGTGTTCGAGGCTTCCGCTGGTTCGGACGTCTGCGGGACCCGCTACGCCGGCAGGGATGCCGTCCGGGCCGGCTTCTCCGAGGTGTGGAAGACCTTTCCTGACGCACAGTGGCGCGCTCCATGCCACTTCGTGTGCGGAGACCGTGGCGTGTCGGAGTGGACATTCACGGGGACACGCACGGACGGAACGCGGGTCGAGGTGAACGGGTGCGACCTGTTCACCTTTCGGGAGGGGAAGATCGCGACCAAGAATTCCTACCGCAAGACCCGACTGCCGGTCCCTGTCGCATAGCGCACATCGGCTTCTGACCCGACGCAGACATGGTCGCTGGGCGCCTTGCAGTCAAGCCCCCCTTCAACGGGAAATCAGAGCCCGGGCAATCTTGCCCAGTGTCTGGATCGCGCCCTCAACCCGTTCGTTGTCGGGATGCCCGTAGTTGATGCGCAGGTGGTGGGAAAAGCGCCTGTCGGCGGAGAACAGGTGGCCGGGCGCGACGCTGATGTCCTGCGACAGTGCGAGCCGGTGTAATTCCAGCGCATCGGCCAACTCGGGCAGTTCCACCCAGACGAAGTAGCCCCCCTCGGGATGGGTCACGCGGGTTCCCGTGGGAAAGTGCCTGGCGATCGATCGCGCCACGTTGCCTCGTTGCGTGACCAGCGTGTGCCGCAGCTGGCGGAGGTGCCGGTCGTATCCACTGCGTCCCAGGTAGTCCGCCAAGCCCTCCTGCACAGGCACCGACGTGGCCAGCGATGTCATCAGCTTGCGCTTCGCGATCACGGGAGCGAACCGGCCTGCCGCCGTCCAGCCAACGCGGTAGCCTGGCGCCAGCGACTTGGAGAACGAGCTGCAGTGCATGACCAGGCCCTTGCGGTCCCAAAACTTGGCGGGCCGTGGTTTGTGGGCTCCGAAATAGAGCTCGGCGTAGACGTCGTCCTCGATCAGCGGGATCTCGTGCCGCTGGAGTAGATCGACGAGCTCGCGCTTGGACTCGTCGGACATCAGGCTCCCCAGCGGGTTCTGAAAGTTCGGCATCAACCAGCAGGCCTTGACCGGATGCTGCTCGAGCACCGCGGCCAGCGCGTGGACATCGACGCCCAAGCGAGGATGCGTGGCAACTTCGACCGCCCGGAGGTTGAGGCGCTCCAACGCCTGCAGCGCCGCGTAGAAGGTCGGCGATTCGACGGCCACCAGGTCGCCCGGCCTGGTCACCGCCTCCAGGCAGAGATTGAGGGCCTCCATGGCGCCGTTGGTGACGACGAGTTCCTGCACGTCGACGCTGCACCCCATGGCCAGATAGCGCAGGCCGATCTGGCGCCGCAAGCCCGCACTGCCCGGGCTCAGGTCCTCGACCGACTTCCAGGGGGCGAGGTGCCGCGCAGCCTTGCCCAAGGCCAAGCCGAGCTTGGGCAGCGGGAACAGGGAGGGACTCGGGAAGGCGGATTCCAGCGGAACCAGCGAGGGATCTCGGGCATGGCTGAGGACCTGGAACACCAGCTCGGAGATCGCCACCTCATGTTCGCGCGGCTGTGGCTCGGACGTCCCCGGCTCGGGCTGTCTGCTTCCGGCATGGCGGACGAAGTACCCGGAGCGCGCCCGCGCTTCCACCAGCCCCCGCGCCTCCAGCAGGTAGTACGCCTGGAACACCGTGGACGGGCTCACCCGCCGGCTTTCACTCGTTTCGCGAACCGAGGGCAGTCGATCTCCCGGACGGAATGTGCCGCTGGCAATGGAGTCGGCCAGGTCTTGCGCAAGGGCTTCGTAACGCTTCATCGCCGACACTGGGGAGCTCCTCTGGTCCGTGTACGGGCATGCAATGCATCCACTGTACTGATTCGTCCTTGTTAGGAGCGAGTTCGGTAGCTGTCCTGCATCTGATACGCATTTTCTTGATGGATCTGAGCATGCAACCGGTGCAGACGGGGTGGCACAGTGCCTTGACCTGCCGACCATGACATCGCTCCCCGAACTGCGCCTGTTGCGCATCACCGCATCCCTGCTGCTGGCGATCTTCGTCACCGCGCCGCGCGCCCAGCCTGCGCCATCCCCCGGCGCCGTCCCCCAGAACAGCATGGCCCAGCGCATGCAGGCCTGCGTCGTCTGCCATGGCCGGGAAGGACGCGCCACCAACCAGGGCTACTTTCCACGCATCGCCGGCAAGCCGGCCGGCTATCTCTATAGCCAGCTGAAGAACTTCCAGGCCGGCCGCCGCAAGTACGCGGCGATGAACCACCTGGTGGAGCACATGTCCGACGACTACCTGCGCGGCATCGCCGACTACTTCGCCGGGCTGGACCTGCCCTATCCGCCTGCCCAGCCGACCACGCTCGCGCCTGCGGAGCAACGCGCCGCCGAGGCCTTGGTCTGGCGGGGCTCGCCCGAGCGCGGCATTCCCGCGTGCGTGGCCTGCCACGGGCAGCAGTTGGCGGGGATGTTGCCCGCCACGCCGGGTCTGCTGACACTGCCGGCTGACTACCTGAGTGCACAGATGGGCGCGTGGAGGACCGGTCAGCGCAAGGCAAGAGCCCCGGACTGCATGGCGCAGGTGGCGAACAAGCTGTCCCCGGACGAACTGTCCGTGATGGCCAAGTGGCTCTCCAGCCAGACCTTATCGCCTGGCACCAAGCCGGCGCCAGCGTCGAATGAAGCCCTCCCGATCCGCTGCGGGAGCCTGGAGCCATGAACGCGCACCGATCCGTGTTTCGCAGCCGCTGGCTCCCGTGGCTCGCCGGGTTCGTCCTCCTCCTCGCCCTGCTAGCGTCCGTGGTCGCCTGGTTGAACCTGCGTGGCGAGGAACCACTCGACGAGACGCGCTCGCCGAAGGCCGCCGATGCGACGGTGGTCGCGCGGGGCGCGTACCTGGCGCGCGCAGGCAACTGCATGGGCTGCCATGGCGTGGCGGGCCGGCCCGAGTACGCCGGCGGCCGCGGCATCGAAACCCCGTTCGGCACCGTCTACGCGCCGAACATCACGCCCGACGCCAGGACCGGGATCGGCACCTGGTCGGCGGCTGAATTCTGGCGGGCACTGCACTACGGCCGTTCGAAGGACGGTCGCCTGCTGTACCCCGCATTCCCCTATCCGAGCTATACCCGCATCACGCGCGAGGATGCCGATGCCCTGTACGCGTACCTGCGCACCGTCCCGCCGGTCGAGCAGGCGAACCGCAGGCACGAGCTCCCGTTTCCGTACAACTCGCAGCTCTCCCTGGCCGTCTGGCGCGCGCTGTTCTTCCGCCCGGGCACGCTGCAGCAGCAACCGGACAGGTCCGCCGACTGGAATCGTGGGCGCTATCTGGTGGACGGCCTGGCGCACTGCGCCGCCTGCCACTCGAGCCGCAATTTCCTGGGAGGAACCAGCCTCAACGCCGAATTCGCCGGCGGCCTGATGCCGGACCAGGCCTGGTACGCACCGGCCCTCGCCGACCCGAAGGAAGCGGGTGTCCAGCAGTGGACGAGGCAGGACATCGTCAGCCTGCTCAAGGACGGCGTCAATGCCCACGCCGGGGTGTCTGGGCCCATGGCCGAAGTCGTCTTCAGCAGCACGCAATACCTGGACACCGGCGACCTGAACGCGATGGCGGACTACCTGGCGGGTCTGGCCGTCCGGAAGACCAACCGGAAGCGGGCGCTCGGCCGCGCGTCACCGGATGCCATGGCTCGCGGCGGCAGGTTGTACGAGCAGCACTGCGCGGAATGCCACGGCGACAAAGGACAGGGCACGCCCTCGATCTATCCCGCCCTGGCGGGCAACCGGACAGTGCTGCTGGACTCGCCGAACAACCTCGTGCAGATCGTACGCTGGGGTGGCTTTCTCCCCAGTACCGCCGGCAATCCTCGACCTTTCGGGATGCCGCCATTCGGCCAGGTGCTGAGCGGCGACGACATCGCCGCCGTGACCACCCACGTGCGCCAATCCTGGGGCAACTCCGCTTCCGCCGTGTCCACCTTCGACGTTCACCGCGTCCGATGACCCGGCCGGCACCACCTGCAAGGGAAGTTCAAGTGAGCATGTTCCGACAGATCAAGATGGTTGCCTGGAGCTTCTTCGGCATAGCACCCAGCGAGGCGCGAGGTGAAACCCCGCCCAAAGCCAGCCCGCTAGTGCTCCTGCTTGTCGCCTTCGCGCTGGTACTTCTGTTCCTCGGCACCCTCGCGTTCATCGCCCACTCGGTGGTTGCCGCTGAACCATCCGAGGCTGACGCCGAAAATTCACCATTCCGCGTGGACCCCGCGGTCGCCAAGGTCAAGGTTCAGAGGCAATCATGAACAAGCGAGCGACCAATCCAATACTGACAGCCCTTGGGCGCCGGAACCTCCTGGGCATCGGCATCGCACCCAGCCAGGGAGGACAAGGTGGAGATTGGCGGGAATTATTCGATTGCATGCCGAGACCGCACGGACTTCGCTGGCGGTTGCACGCATCCTTGCGGTCCAGCGCCACTTCGCTGAAGTCCTGCTTGCGAGCGAGAACATCGGTGTCGCGGAGTACAGATTGGGCGACATTCTCGACGGCACCATCTCTGGCGCATGCACCGCGACTTGGTCGGCTCAGGCGCTCCTTCCATTGCGTGCTGCAGCCTCCCCCGCTGCGCTGCGCCTTGAAGGCGAACTGCATCCAGTGCCGAACGTCGGCGAGACCTGGTATTTGGTGACTGCCTTGCTGCAGACCACACCGCACCATGCGCCCCATCTGGCCCTGCTCAGCAGCGAGCAAGATGGCTTGACGCGTGAGCCCGTCACTCGCGGCGCGGTAGACGGGGACGATACCGCCATGATTTCCGTCAAGAAGGTGTTCTTCCGTCCGGAAGAGATACTGCAGGAGAACTCCACCGAGATCCACGAGCATCTCGCCCGCTTCGCAACCTTCCTGAAATGCGCAATCCAGGCCGGTGAGGTCCGGCGGACCGTAGAGCACATGTCTGGAGACACAGGTGCCGATGCGCGCGCAACCCTCGCACGGACCGTGAACCAGGTGATGCGACCGGCGAAGCACGCGCGCTGGCTTCCGGAAATGCATGAACTTCATGCGGCGTCGCGGAGTTTGTGCCTGATTCAAAGGACTGTGGTCGACTAACCCTGCCGCCACTCGGCAAGCAGGGCGCCCTTGCCGGCTGCCAATCACATGAATGCAGGTCCGGAATCGGCAGTGCACCTCGGGCTCGTGGCTCGTTCAGTTTCGGCGCAGCCGAATCGAGTCGACGGAACATCCGACGCGACAAGCAACCGACTGCCCGCACAAACTCCTCACATGGACAACTTGCTATTGGTCGGCGTCGCAGCCACCTTTTTTGCCGCCGGTGCCACGAAGGGAATCGCGGGAATGGGCCTTCCCACTGTCTCGATGGGCTTGCTGGGGCTGTTCATGCCGCCTGCAAGCGCCGCTGCGTTGCTGGTCCTGCCGTCCTTGCTGACGAATGTGCTGCAATGCCTGGGGAGGCATTTCCGCGGCATCGCGGCAATCCTCTGGCCGATGTGGTTGGGAATCTTCGCCGGCGTCCTCCTGACACCACTGCCGTCGCTGGCCAGCGGAGCCGCGACCGTTCGCGTGGGCCTGGGCGTGGTGCTCGTCGCATACGCGGCATACGGTCTCCTGCGTCCCTCCATGACGCTGCAGCTGGAGCGCCGCACGCTTCTCCTCGCCGCCCTCGTCGTGGGCTATGCAACCGGTGCGATGACGGCCGCTACTGGAGTCTTCATCGCGCCGATGGTCATGTTCCTTCAGATGCTGGCGCTCGAAAAAGAGAGGATGGTGCAGGCGATGGGCCTCTCGTTCACGGTGGGCACTGTCGCTCTCGGCGTTTCCCTGGGCTGGGGCACGTCGTGGCACGCACTTTTCAGCCAAGAGGGTGCACTGGCACTCGCATGCGCCTTCGCCGGCATGGGCTTGGGGGTGAGGATGCGCGAACGAATTTCCGCTTCGACGTTTCGCACGACGCTCTTCGTCGTATTCGGAGTGCTAGGGGTGGCTCTCATTGCGAAGGAGTTGCTGTGACGCAGATCCACTTCGCAATCCATCGACTCTGCGTTTGCGCCGCAGAACCCGCTGATACAGGGCGCGAGTCGTGATGCACACCTCTCGCCATCGGCCCCCGTTCGTCAGCGTCCGCCAAGCCCGTCTTGATTGTTCGTGCCAGTCGGGTCTGTTGGTACGCCGCCGGCCAAGACGCCGTGCCTTGATGCGGGCAGGCGGCATGGGCAGCGTGTAGCCCCGCTAAGCTGTGGGGCCATGACCAGGTGGATTGCATGCGTTACGACCTCACCGACCTGCAGCTCTTCGTCAATGTGATCGATGCCGGGACCATCAGCGGCGGGGCCAAGGCGACCTTCCTCACGCCTGCCTCCGCCAGCGAGCGCATCAAGGGAATGGAGGACGCGCTGGGTGGGCGGTTGATGGTGCGGGGAAAGAAGGGGGTCTCCCTGACCGACGCCGGCACAGCCGTCCTTCGTCACGCCCGTGCCATCCTGCAGCAGATGCAGCAGATGCAGGGAGAGCTCCAGGACCTGGGGGGAGGGGCGAAGGCCCGTGTGCGTTTACTTTGCAACACCTCCGCAGTGAGCGAGCACCTTCCGCGCCTGGTCGCCAACTTCCTCAGGAGTCATCGAGCCATCTCCATCGACCTGGAGGAGGGCACCAGCCAGCAAATCGCTGATGCGATTCGGGACGAGGTTTGTGATCTTGGCGTTCTCTCGGACGCCGCCGATACAGCCGGCCTGGAATGCCACCAGTTCCGCCCCGATCCGCTGGTGCTCGTCTTGCCCGACGGCCACGATCTGGCGGGACGCCGAGCCATCTCACTGGCCGAGCTGCCGGATTCCGAGTTCGTGGGCCTCGCGGACGACATTGCGTTGCAGCAGCTGATCACGCGTCAGATGAAAAGGTCCGGCAGGCGAGTCATCTATCGGGTGAGAGTGCGCAGCTTGGAGAACGTCTGCGCCGTGGTGGGCCAGGGGATCGGGGTTGGCATCGTCCCCGCGGCGGTTGCCCAGCGCGAGCGTCGCAGTGCGGGCATTCGCTGTGTCCGGCTGCTGGATTCCTGGACGCAGCGATCACTCCTGGTGTGCATGCGCAAGAGGGAGGAACTGCCTGCACACGCCGAGAAGCTGCTGGCCTACTTGCTGCGCCAGAAACAGGGCAAGGAAGAGACTGCCGATGGCAAGTTGCGACCGCGATCGATGACTGCAATGTCGCCGTAGCTTGCGCCGACATTGTGGGCGCCGTTCCCGCGGCCATCGGCCTTGGCGTCGGACGCCAGGCAAGTGCGACCCACAAGCCGCCCTCGCCGTGCGCCGAGGGCGCCTCACAGCCACGCCAGCTCGTCCTCCGCCAAGCGCGCCCGCTCCGGGTGCCGTTCGCGCAGCCGGGCGAGCTCGGCGCGCTCCTGGAAGTCGTCGTACAGGTCGTCGGCTTCGGGCAGCTCGTCGGCGCACAGGGGGGTGGCGTGGGGGCGGTAGGCACGGGCGGTCATGGGGCGGGTACTCCTTAACAGGTGCGGGTGAGTGCCGCGGGGGCCGCGACGGGTTCAGTGTTTCAACCAAACCCCGCACCCGCCTGTGGACATCGGCTGGTCAGCCGTGGGGCCCTCGGTCGCCCCTGCTCGGTGCGACTGATCGGCAAGGCAGCGACACACGGCGATCCCGACTCACGGCGTCGGCGCGCGGTTCGAGAGCGCCAGCTGCACGCCCTCAAACAGGAAGAGACATCTGTTGCACAGCCTCCCTTGACCGCCTGCGCCCTCCTGAATGAAGCTCAGCCATATGAGAGGGAAGGCGGATTCGAACAAGCGGGACATGCTGCAAAACAGGGCCCTTCTTGCCCTGCGAGATCCCGTCCAAGTGCTGCGCAAGCTCCTGGCGGCGCTGGACAGGCGAAAGCCGCCAGCCAGCCTGCCGCCGGCAGGACGCCGCAGCGGCGAAGGCACGGAAAGCCTGGCTGCGTACCTGGAGGAGGAGCGCAACACGAAGCCCGGGGACCTGCAATAGAAGCGGATTCGAGGCTTAGATTCAGCGCCCAGGCACGTCTGGTCGGGAGGCGCTTTCGCCGCAGCAGGATGGATCATCCTGGTCGGCCTAGCTCGCGCTCTGTCGCCGCGCCTTGACTATTGACGTCGCCGCATCTGCGGTTCAGAGGCCCTCATGCTCCACGCGAGCCGTTCGGTTCGCGACGTACTGTTCCAGCAGCCTGCCCGGATGGACCGCAAGGCCGTAGACGAGCAATGTCGGCACGGCGCCCAGCAAAGCGAGTCCGTCAGTCACCAACAGGTGGTGCAGCGCAGCGGGCGGAAGGCCGGAAGAGTGTCAATCCCAGTTTCCCCCGTCTCGCAATCGCACGAGCCGCTCGACGGCGATCACGCGCATCTTGATGGCCGCGTCCAACAATTGGTCGCTGGGCCCGATTGTGTTGCCGCCCATCGTGCCGAGAAGCGAGCGCTGGATCTTCTCCTCGGCGTTTCGCGCAGCCCTATCCGCGCTCAACCAATCCTCGATCAGCTTGCCCATCCTGGCGCACACAATGATTTCCTTCATCCATCCGGGCGTCGCTGGCCTCGCGCGATCGAGGCCATCGACTATCGACACTGGAAGAGGTGCCCGTAGCCCCCGGAGATCTCAACCTGCTCAATCAACGTGTGGCCGGTCTTGCCGGCGAGCGCCTCGAACTCCATCACGCTTCTGGGATCCCTTGTGAGGAACATGACCTTGTCGCCCGGCCGCAAACGGCCCAGGGCGGCATTGGCTCGCAACAGCGTAATGGGCGAGGGCACATCAAGGAGGTCGATCGTGACGGGGCCAGCGTCGCTCGCAGAGGCGTCTTGTCTCGTCGTCGCTTCAGGTTGACCGCCTGTGGTGGCGACGTAGGTGCCTTCATTGGTCCACGGCATGCCAGCGAACTTCCCTGGTCAAGAGGTCCTTCGGGGTACGAGCCGAATTGCTGCCGCCGCCCGAGCAAGACGGCCCAGTCGTGCAGCCGCCTGCTCGTTGTCGCGTCACGAGGTTGAGGCATTCATCAAAAGCCCGGTTCGCAGCGACCCGTGCTTCCAGCAGCTGCTGTCGCAAGGCACTGAAGGCGATCGACGTCGATCCCGCGCTTTCCCGGACCTGCGCAATCATTGACTTTTTCTCGAGTTCCCTGACCACGCGCTCGGCGTCATGCCATCGCTGAAATTGCTTGTCCATCTACCGAGCCAATCCTGGGTGAGCGAAGCCTTTCGTTTCGCGGAGAGGAGATTAGCAATAGGTTGGGCTGTTATTGATCAGTCAAAAGGACTAATGGCATCCCCGTAACTCGTTCGAGGGATACGCCGCGCCGCACAAGAGCGGTGCGCGCGCTCTTCCAACGGTGACAACACTTAGCATCCCGGCATGAGCACCACGGTCCCTGGTCCTGACGGTCTTCCTCGTTGCAGTTGGTGCGCCGGCGCGTCACTCGACTACGTTGCCTATCACGACCACGAGTGGGGCTTCCCCGTGGCGGATGACGCTCGCCTGTTCGAGAAGGTCAGCCTCGAGGGATTTCAGTCGGGATTGAGCTGGCGGACGATCCTCAACAAACGAGAACACTTTCGCGCGGCGTTCAAGAGATTTGAGTTCCGCGAGGTCGCGCGCTTCGACGAAGAGGACGTCGCGCACCTGCTGGCCAATGCAGGCATCGTGCGCCACCGCGGCAAGATCGAAGCCGTGATCAACAACGCACAGCGTGCATGCGAGCTGGTCCAGGAGACGGGCACGCTGGCCGCGTACTTCTGGAGCTTCGAGCCCGCTGCGCATGAACTCGACGCGCATCGCTCCGTCTCGGTCTCGCGGGCTTCCCGTGACTTGTCCAAGGATCTGAAAAGACGGGGCTGGAAATTCGTCGGCCCGACCACCATGCATGCCTTGATCCAGGCGATGGGCCTGGTGAATGACCATGCTGACGGGTGCGTGACCAGAGCGCACGTGGAGGAGGCGCGCAAGAGGTTCAAACGCCCCTAGTTGGACGGACCTCCCCTCGACATGACACCTGCATGTGGCCGAAAGCAGTCACCGTGACCGGATGAGGTCGGAGCATTCAGATCCGCCTCGGCAGAAGAGCGTGGTCGGCCCGAGCTAAATTTCGCTCCCGGACTCAATGCCGGGTCTCGTCGAGTATCCGGAACGGAGGACACCATGGGACTCTTGACCTTCAGCATCAACGTCACCCTGGACGGTTGCGTCGACCACCAGGAAGGAATCGCCGACGACGAGACACACGCCTTCTTCACCCGCCTCATGGACGAGGGCGGGGCGATGCTGTGGGGTCGCGTCACCTACGAGATGATGGAAAGCTACTGGCCGGCGGTCGCCCGCGGCGATACGGAAGCGCCGCCAGCGATGCGCGAGTGGGCGGTCAAGCTGGAGGCCAAGCCGAAGTACGTGGTGTCGTCGACGCGTCAGGATTTCCCGTGGACCAACAGCCACCACATCGCCGGCGACCTGCTCGCAGGCGTGCAGAAGCTGAAGGACGCGACCCCGGACGGCGTGCTCCTCGGTAGCGGCAAGCTCGCGACCGAGCTGGACCGGCTGGATCTGATCGACGAGTACAAGTTGCTCGTCCATCCCAGAATCGCGGGTCACGGCCCGACCCTGTACGAGAGCGGGCTGCCCAGCACGCGACGGCTCGAGTTGGTGGCGGTGAAACCGCTCCGCAGCGGCGCGGTTGCCATGCACTATCGGCGCGCACGCTGACCCGGCGTTGGATCATGTCGCCTGACCACGCGAGGCGCGGCAGCAGCCGCCTCCTGCGTTCAGCCCTTCGACAGGGTCTGGATCAACGCCATGATGTTGCCTTCACTGTCCTTGAACCAGGCTGCCTTGGCACCGCCGGCGGTGATCGCTCCCTGTGCGCTGCGTTCGCCGGGCATGTCGTCATAGTTCTCGAATTGGACGCCGCGCGACTTGAGCATGTGCATCTCCGCGTCGACGTCCTGCACTGACCAGAAGGCCTGGCTGGCCTGCGAAGTGCCGGCGTGCGGCGTCGGGTAGAGAAAGGCGGCAGTGCCGCCGCCGAACTCGTACACGACACCGCCGTTCGTCTCCTCCTTCGGGCGCAGCCCGACCTTGTCTTCATAGAACCGGCGCGCCCGGGCGAGGTCCTTTGCCGGGATGTACGAATACATCGGGGAAGTCTGCAGCATCACTTCTTCTCCAGGATGACCTGGAACCCGCCGAAGATCATGCGCTGGCCGTCGAAGGGCATGTCCTTCATCTCCTTGATCCGCGGGTCGTCCATGAACTTCTTCATGCCGTCGTTGCGCAAGGCCTTGTCCGGCCAACTGATCCAGGAGAACACGACGGTTTCGTCCGCCTTGCGTTGCACGGCCATCGGAAACGACGTGACCTTGCCGTCGGGCACGTCGTCGCCCCAGCACTCCACGATCTCCAGAGCCCCGAACTCCTTGAAGACTTGAGCGGCAACGGTGGCGTGCCGGAGGTACGCCTCCTTCTTGGCAGTGGGCACTGCGATCACGAATCCATCGACATAGTTCATCTGCGTTCTCCTGTTCCGGCGCGCGAATGTCACGCCATCCAGAGTACGACGATCGAGCTGGCGCAATTTCGACACACGTTTGAACGGAGGGCAGCTCTGCGGCTCGGCGACTCACAATCGCAGCCTCGGCAGCAAAGAGCTCAAACGCCTCATCGGGGTTCGCAGTCCGCTGTCGCAGCGGGCGTCGCATGCCGTCTTCGTCAATCGGGGATGCCGGCCGCGCGCGCTGCTGAGATGATGCGCGCCCGCAATTCGACGGCCTCATCGGCAACCGTGTCCGCCAGCGTCGCCGTCGTCGACCGCTGTGGTCGGGCCAGGAGCCGTCCGGCGTCTGCGCGGGCTTCGGCAACGCGTCCCGATTCGGCCAGCGCATACATCCGCGGGATGATGCAGGTCCACAGCGTGGGGAGCTTGACGAGCGCCTCGCTGGCGACCCGAATTGCATCCTCGTGGCGGCGCACCGCCCACAGCGGCCCAGCCCAGTTCGCGAGGGTCCACCCCGAGGGAATCGGGTTCAGCGCGATCGCGCGCTCGGCGCTGCACAAGGCTTCGGCGGCGCGACCGACGCAGTACTGGGCCAGCGCCAGGATGTGCCACGCATTGACGTCGTTCGGACCGGCGCGCACGGCGAGCTCTCCCGCACGCAGGCTCTCTTCGAAGCGTCGTTCGACCCGGCGCACGAAACTGAGCGCAACTTGCGCGATGGCCTCCTCGAAGCCGAGGCTGATGGCACGCTCGGCCTGCGCGGCCGCCTCCCCGATGCGTTGCAGGTCCCATTCGCCGGTCATGGCGAGGGCGATGTCCAGCGCGTTCAAGAATCCGAGGGCGGACCACGCGGGCCCGTAGTCGGGATCGATCGCCAGCGCTTGTTCGAGCAGGCCGCGCGCCTCGCGAAACGACTGTACGGAGGCCTCGCGCCGCAGCGCGATGCTTCGCAAGGTCAGCGTGTAAGCGTCCATCGACCTGGGCGGCCGCGCCAGCGACTGCCGGTCGCGGGTGTGAATCACCCGAGAAAGGACCGTGCCGGCGATGAGCTCGACCATCGAGTCGCGCTGCGCCAGGGCGTCCGCGCTTCCGGCGCTGTAGCGCTGCGACCAGACGATCTCGCCGCTGTGGCTGTCGATCAGCTCCATCGATATCTGCAGCGTGTCGCAGTCCCGCCGCACCGTGCCGTCGACCAGATAGCGGCAGCGCAGCCGCTCGCCGATCTGCGCCAGCGGCGTCGCGCCACCAGCGAACTGGAAGCTGGAGTGGTGGGAGACCACACGCAGTCCGACGTTGCGCGCGAGCGCAGCGATCAGCTCCTGCGCCAGCCCGCGCGCCAACTGCCGGCCGGCCGGCTCGCCGAACGGGTCGTCGAAGGGAAGCACGGCGACCGAGAGCGCGAAAGGGGGATCGTCGCTTCCGGTTGCCGCGGCGGCTGGAGACGCGACCGCAAGCGGGCCGGGCCCCGCGACCAGCAAGTAGCCGCGCCGGGGCACCGTCCTGACCACGCGGTGGTCGGCATCGCCGAGCGCCACGCGGGCCTCGAAGACGGCCTGGGCGACCGAGCTTTCGCTCACCACCATGCCCGGCCATGCGGTGTCGAGCAGGTCCTCCTTGGTGACGAGATGGCCGGCGTTGCGCGCCAGATGCCGCAGCACCGCCCAGACCTGCGGGCGCAGCGCCACGGGCGCGCCGCTTTCGGCGTCGAGCAAGACTTCGGCGCGCAGGTCGAGAACATGGCGGCCAAGCGCGATCCGGCCGTCGCGACTGGCGGCAGCCGGCGCTCGGCTCGCGGGCTCATCCATCGACGCGCTCCCGGGACTGGATGCGGGCCAATTGTGGCACCCGCCTTGTGCCTTGAGCGTTCTGAGCATCCTTGATGATTCCTTGAAGACTTCCGGCGGCCATTTGCCGATGCTTCAATCCATCACCCGGGGAGACTCGATGAACATCGCCGTGACGTCTGCCTCCGCGCACGCCGCGCAGCGCCGCCGTCTCATTACCGCGTTAGCGCTGGCCGTGCTGCATCCGGGCATCGCCGCAGACCAAGGTTTTCCGGCGCGGCCGCTGCGCATCGTCGTGGGCGGAGCAACCGGCACGGTCGATGACGCGCATGCGCGCAAGATCGGCGACCGGCTGGCCGCCTCGCTCGGCCAGCCGGTCATCGTCGAGAACCGCCCTGGCGCGAGCGGGATCCTCGCCGCCGAAGCGGTCGCCAACGCCAAGCCCGACGGGTACACCCTGCTGCTGGCGAACGTTCCGATGCTGTCCATCAACCCGGCCGTCTACCGCAAGCTGCCCTACGACGCGCAGCGCAGCTTCGCGCCGGTCAGCGGCCTGGTGCGCGGCACGCCGCTGCTGCTCGTCAGCCGGGCCCTGCCGGTGCGCACGGTGGCCGAGCTGGTCGCGTTGGCGAGAGCCCGGCCCGGCAAGCTGTCGTACGGGTCGCCCGGCGTAGGCTCGGTGCTGCACCTTGCGATGAAGCAGTTGGAGCAGTTGCACGGGCTGCAACTGCTCCACATCCCATACAGAAGCGGCGCCGACGCGGTGAACGACCTGATTGGCGGGCGTACCGAGGTCCAGGTCAACTGGGCGGCGGTTGCGCAGCCGCACGTGCATGCGGGCCGACTGCGCGCGCTGGCGGTCGTCGGCGGCGTCGCACGCAAGCCCGCTCTGCCCGACGTGCCGACCGCCGCAGAGCTGGGCATGCCAGCGTTCGACGCCACCGCCTGGAGTGGCTTCGTCGCGCCGGCCGGCACACCGCCCGGCGTGGTTGCGCGGCTGAACCGCGAGATCGTCGCCGCGGTGCGGGCGCAGGACTACCTCGATTGGCTCACGCTGCTCGGCGGGGAGCCGATCGCCGGCACGCCGGCCGAGTTCGCGCATCTCATCGAGGCCGAGTTCGAGCGCTGGGGCAAGGTGGTGCAGGCGGCGGGGGTGACGGTCGAGTGAGGACGGACACCTCGAGAGGACCGTCGCATGATCTGAGGCTGCCGCAGCCGCAGCCGCAGCCGCAGCCGCTGCCGCTGCCGCTGCCCGCATGAGTCAGGCCGCCAACGAGTTGAAAAAGCCGGGGATGACCACGGCGGGCGTAGCCGAGTCCGTAGGCTATCAATCCGAGGCGGCATTCCGGCGTGCGTGCGTTTGCCGAATGGATGGGAATGACGCCTGGGCAATGGCGCCGTTCGGCCGGCGACGGTCGGTAGGTGGGAAGTCTCGCGCAGATGGTTGAAGCCGAGTCACGCGGGTCTCTATTGCCTAGCATTCGCGCATCCTGGTCACCAGCGCCTCCAGACGGGACCGCATCTCACCCGCAGCCCGGTGCGCGGACCAGCCGTGACCAGGCAGCACCCATTCGAACCGGTAGCCGGTGAGCTTCGCAAGGGAGGCCGTCAGGGCGCTCCACGAATACCAGCAGGCATCGCGAAACGCGACGAGATCCTGCTGGCGCATGCTCCAGGCGAGCGAATCTCCCGTGAACAAGACGCGATCGTCGAGTAGGTAGACGACGCTGCCGCGGGTGTGACCGGGAACCGGAATGGCGACCAATCCCGGTGCGATCCGGCATTCGGCCTCGCCTTCGATGAGGTCGCTTGCATAGGGCGCAGCATGTCGGTCGTCCTGGTGGATCCAGACACGCGCACCGAAATGCGCTGCGAACTTGCCGGCGTCCGCGACGTCGTCCTGATGGGAAAGGAGGATGCGGGCGATTCCACCCGCGTTCTCGAACCACGTGACGAGTTCGTTCGCGTACCGGGGCGAATCGACCAGCAGGTTCCCGTCCGGGCGGCGGACGAAGTAGGAGTGCGCGCCGAAGGACGAGCGCGCGTTGAACCCGCACCGCCAGACTCCGTCGGTGACCGCTTGCGGGAAAAAGGGTGCTTCCGGACGCTGCTGCTTCGTCTCGCTGCGCACGGACGCGGTCGGACACACGAGCACGGCGCGCCAAGTGGCAAGCCGCTCCTCGGGCGTGCCGGGTTGCCGGGCGAAGACGCTCTTGCCGTTTCTCTCGACGATGAGGCCCGGTGCCACGTGGCACGCGGCACCGCAGTCGATGCACTCAGTGTCGATGTACCAGTCGCCGGGGGCCGAATCGGGATTCCGGACGCGTGTCGCTCCCATGCGATTCCTTCCCGCGCGTTGAAGCGCGCACCATGGAGGCTACAACGCATCGATCAACCAGCCCGCCATCGGGGCGAGGGCAACTACCGGGCGGCGAGCCTGCGTGATTTCGCAATCGTAGAGTTCCTTCGCCGACTCAGCTGCGCAGCACGGGCCCTTTCGCCGGCCCGAGTTCGTCGAAATTCGCTCTCTCAACGCCTCACCAAGCGGAGAAACGGGGCAGCCAGGCGACTTGCCGCAGCACAACAATGCAGCAGCCGCTTGAAACGGCACCGAATCAAGCTGAAGATGCCCGGAGATCGGAGCGTGTATGCAAGGCATCTTGAGATTACTGGCGGCGAAGGCCGGCACTGTCTGCGTGCTAATGGTGGCTGGCTGTGCAACCGGGTACAACCTGCAGCCCGGCATGAATCGCGACCAGGTCATCGCCAGCATGGGGCGCCCGACCGCGGTGGTTCCGCTGCCCAATGGCGGTGAGCGCCTGCAGTACTCGCAGCAGCCGGCCGGCCAGTACGCCTACATGGTCGACATGGATTCCAGCGGCCGCATGGTGTCGTTCCGACAAGTCCTGAACCAGAACGAGTTCTCCCGCCTCAACGCCAACATCGGCCAGTGGACGCGGGCCGATGTCGAGCGCGAATTCGGCCGCCCGGCCCGCATCGAACGCCTTGCCAACTGGAACGGCGACATCATGACCTACCGCTGGAACGAAGGCCCGAAGATGGACCGGTTCTACTGGGTCTACCTCGACTCCCAGAACATAGTGCGGCGGGCTCACCCCGGCATAGAAACGTTGCGCGGCGGCGCGATGCGGGATTGAAGCAGGGGCGGGAGGGTTTGGTCGTCAGTGCACCGACGGGCCGCCGTTGTGGAGAGACTCGAACGGCCGCTCCTCATCGCCGGTCGTCCAGCAGAACTTCACGACCAGGCTCGCCGGGAGATCAACACAAAAATGGAGGTCCGCTCCTGGCCGGGAGCAGACATGCGCATCCGGCCTCACGCGATGGCCATGTTTCGGCCGCGGATACAGAAACGCAACGGGCCGTGCGGCGCCTGCTGCCTCGTGGTTACCGATGCATTCCATCCTTGCCGCACGGCCCTTCCGGCCGACTGCAAGGAGTGCGTCATGACGAGTCTTCTCTTGCTGGCCTATCCGTGCCAGCTTCTGGACTGGTCGGGTGCGTGGTGGGAGGACACACGGGGCCGGGCCGCTGCACGCCGCGAGTTCCGGGCGCTCGACAGCGCGACACTGCGCGACCGGGGCCTGCGGCCGTCCGAGTTCGAGTCGCTGTGGGCGGAAGCCAATGGCTCAGCCGAGCGCACACGGCGCCGCGTGGCGATCCTCCGTCCCCGGGCACGCCGGTGACCTGGATCGGCGACGAGTGGTGCACACCCTTTCCGCTCCGGGCACAACGCGCGCGCCGGCTACCGCCCCTCTGCGCCTTCCAGCGGGAACCCAGCCTCCCGCCAAGCCTTCATCCCGCCGTCCAGCGCCACTGCCCGCTGGAAGCCCATTTCGCGCAGCGTGGCCGCGGCCAGCGTCGAGATGCGGCCGAACTCGCAACAGGCCACGATGTGACGTGTCGGATCGGGTAGCTCCTCGTTCACGCGCAGTTCCAGCTGCCCGCGCGGCAATAGCTTCGCGCCCGGGATGTGGCCCGCCATCCCCGCCTCGCGCTCGCGCACGTCCAGCACCACCAGCATCGGGTCTTTCGCCTCGACGCGGGTGCGCAGCTGCGCCATCGACATGAAGGGCACTGCCGCCGCCGCCTCGGCCAGCATCTGCGCCACCGTCTTGCCGCCACTGAGGTTGGTGCGCAAGGCCTCGGTGATGTGCGTGGGCATGGCGAGGTTGAGGTTGGCCATCAGCGCGACGAAGGCCTCGCGGCCTGGTGCCTGCAGGCGGGGGTTGCTGGCCAGTTCGTCGCCGATCGTCGAATGGTCGCGGCCCTTGTACTCGTGCGCCGGAAAGACCAGCGTGGCCGCATCCAGGCGCAGGAGCTTGTTGAACAGGCTGTCGTACAGCGCATCCGAATCGCCGGTCGGCAAATCGGTACGGCCGGTGCCGCCGATCAGCAGCGTGTCGCCGGTGAACACGCGGTCTTCCACCTGCAGGCACATCGAATCGCGTGTGTGCCCCGGCGTGTGCATCACCTGCAAGCGCAGCTTGCCCACGATCACCATCTCGCCGTCGTCCACGCGCATGTCCACCATGGGCGCGGTGGTCTCGCGGTGCATGACCACCGGCGCATTCACCTTGCGCGCGAGCTGCTTGCTGCCCGAGAAGTGGTCAGCGTGGGTGTGCGTGTCGATGATGTAGCGGATGCGCAGACCGTCGCGCGCCGCAAGGGCGAGGTAGCGGTCAAGCTGGCTGGCCTCGGGATCGATCACGGCTGCGGCGCAGGTCTCGGCGCAACCGATCAGGTAGGAGCGGCAGCCGCCCGTGGCGATCTGTTCGAAGAGCATGGTGGACCTCCCTCTGAAGGCAATGGCGTGGCACGGCATGATGCGGCGCGCCGTCGAGGGGCGTCAAGGCGCCGCGGGAACGCTGCGCGGCCGTGGCCAACAACAGCGCCCATGCGCGCGAACGTTGCTCGATCGGGATTGCCGGCGTACGGCCCGCGCCAGGCCAGGCACTCGACGAGAAGGCGGTGGGCGTCATCGACAGCTTAATGCGCTGCAACGGCGCTGTCTGGTCCCTAAGCAGGTTGCCGGCGCAGCTCGATCGCGAAGCCGCGTTGCACGCCGGGCCGCTCCATCAGGTCTGCGTACCAACGCGCCACAGCGGGGAAGTCCGCCAGGTCCACCCGGTGTCTGGCATGTCGCCACACCCAGCCCAGGATGGCGAAGTCGGCGATGGACAGTTCCTTCGCGAACCAACGGCGCTTGTCGAGATGCCTGTTCATCACGGCGTACAGCCGCCGCGTCTCCGCCTGGAAGCGTTCGAGGCCGTAGCGCCGGTCCTGCTCGTCGGTCAAGCCGACGAAGTGGTGAACCTGGCCCGGCATCGGACCGAAGCCGCCGACCTGGAACATCAGCCATTGCAGGACTTCCGCCTGGTCGGCGATCGAGGACGGCCAGAACTTGCCGGTCTTCTGGCCCAGGTACACCAGGATCGCGCCGGACTCGAAGATGCTGAGGGGACCCTCCGGCCCTTCGTCGTCGACGACCGCGGGGATCTTGTTGTTGGGGCTGATGCGCAGGAAAGTCTCGGCGAATTGCTCGCCCTTCCCGATGTCGACGATCGTCACGTCATAGGGCAGCTGCATTTCTTCCAGTGCGACGCTGATCTTGCGGCCGTTGGGGGTGTCGAAGGCGTACAGATGGATCATGGCGAGATTGTGCAAGGCCGCTCGCTCCGGGCCTTGGCAAGATCGGGCCTACGGCTGCTTTCCGACCCAAGACAGACGTCGTGCGAGCGCAGGGGCAACGGCGGGGCGCTCGCACAGAACGAAGGGCAGCGATGAGAGGCGGCAATGCCAGCTCATGGCCGCTGCGCACATGCGGCCTCGCCAGACTGGTGCTGCCCGCCTTCCGTTCCTCTTCGGCGTGACGCTCCATCGCGCGGCCCTGCCGGCAAACTACTCCGTCGCATCCGCATTGGCGGCCCGCAGCGGATCGGACGCCTCCATCCAGTCGATGTCGTTCTCCAGGGCGTGGAACGCGTCGTCGCCGATGTCACCGCTGTCGCGCAACGCCAGAAGCACCTTGCGCGCGGCGCGCAGCGCCGCGCGGTAGGCGGCGTCGTACTCGGCGCCGAAGGATGCCTGCCGACCACCGCTGCGCTGCAGTTGGCCCAGCCAGACCTTCAGGTCCTTGCGCACGAGGTCGACGGCGGGCGAGCGGGCGGTTGGCAGTTGCGCGTATGCAGCCTCCAGCATGCGCTCCCGCGCCATGTGCTCCTCGCGCGCCACCGGATCGCCGTCGCGCAGGTTCAGGAACCGCAGCAGCGCCTTCAGCGTGAGGCCCTGGAGCAGCAGCGTACCCAGCACCACCAGGAACGCCGTCAGCAAGATGAGGTCCCGCGCCGGGAAACTCCCGGGCAACGCCAGCGCGGCCGCGAGGGTGACGATCCCTCGCATGCCCGCCCAGGAGATCACGAGCCCGCTCCCCACGGTGGGCCGCAACATGGGCCTTGGCGGATGGAAGCCGTGCCGTCGGTCGCGCCATCGGATGGCGGCGTTGAACGACATGTGCCAGACGATCCGCACGAGGATGACCGTCGCCAGCACAGCCGCCGCGACCAGCAGGTACTGCTCTCGTACTGGCGGCGCCAGCTCGACCAGGATCGGGCGGATCTGCAGGCCGATGAAGATGAACGCGAAGATGTTCAATGCGAACACCACCGTGGCCCAGACCGCGTTGGTGGGGATGCGGATGCGGGCCGGTGTCCGCGCCGGCGCGGTTCGTCCCAGCGTCATCGCGAAGCAGACGGTGGTCAGCACGCCCGACAGGCCGACGTTTTCCGCGACGAGCCATACGGTGAAAGTGCCCACGAACTGCAGGATGATGGCGGTGGGGATGTGCTGCACCCGCTCCAGGAGGCGTTGCATCAGCCAGCCCAGCACGGGGCCGGCCACCAGGCTTCCCAGCACCGCCAGCAGGAAGGTCGGAGCGACCGCCTGCACGGAAAAGCCGCCTGCCGCCACCGCGCCCACCGCCAGCCGATAGATCAGGAGCGCGCTGGCGTCGTTCAGCAGGCTCTCGCCTTCGAGGATGCCGAGGATGCGCTGTGGCGGGTGCAGCGGCCGCAGCACTGCCGTGGCCGCCACGGCATCTGGCGGCGCAACGATGGCGCCCAGCGCGATCGCGGCCGCCCAGGGCAGGTCCGGCACGAGTGCGTGCGAGACGACGGCTACCGCCGCCGTGGTCAGGGCCACCGAGAAGAGCACCAGGCTGACAAGCGGCGCCCAGTTGTCGCGCAGGTCGCGCAGCGAGGCGTCGTAGCCGGCATCGACCAGGATGGGCGCGACGAACAAGGCCAACACCAGGTCGGGCGGCAAGCTGAGACTCGGCGCACCCGGAATGAGCGCCAGGAGCGCGCCTCCGATGGCCAGGAACACGGGATAAGGTGCCCCTGCCCGCCGCGCGGCAGCGGCCAGCAACACGGCCGCCCCGAAGAGCGCCAGGATCTGTTCGAGCTCTCGCACCGACGAAGTATGGCGGCTGGGCCACGTCCGCAGGAACGATGCGGAGAGGGCTCTTTCATTGCACGCTTGCGGTCGCGGCCGCAAGCGCGTGGCTTCGCAGCCGTGGGCGGACTCGAGCAGCCTGGCCGGCATGCCCGAGTGGACGCGGTTCGAGGAACGCTACCGCTGAGGATTCAGTAGCTGCCGAAGCGCTGGGTCCACTTGCGCTCGTAGGCCATGCGGGTGAAGTGCTCAGCCATGAAGTCGATGAAGGTGCGCACCTTGGCCGACAGGTGCTTGCGGCTGGGGTAGGCCAGATTGATGGTCAGCCGCGGCAGGTCCCACTCGTCCAGCACCGGCACCAGCCGCCCGGCCACGATGTCCTCGTACAGGATGTAGGTCGGCTGCACCAGGATGCCCAGGCCGTCCAGCGCGGCGGCCCGCAGCACCTGGCCGTCGTTCGACTCCAGCAGGCCCTTGATGGGCACGGGCGTGGTCTCGCCGTCGCGCATGAAGCGCAGCTCGTGCGGGTTGTTGGCGTAGGTGTAGACCAGCACCTGGTGCCGCGCCAGGTCGTCCAGCACGCGCGGCCGTCCCATGCGGGCCAGGTAGCCGGGCGAGGCGGCCAGGATGCGGCGCGTCTCGGCCAGCCGACGCACCGTGATGTTGGAGTCCGGCTCCGACTCGCGGGTGCGCACTGCGATGTCGATGTTGTTGTCGATGAGGTCCAGGTAGCGGTTGGCCGTCTCGACGTGCACCGTCACGTTGGGGTAGCGCCGCGTGTACTCGGGCAGCAGCGGCGCGATGTGCTGCATCGAGAACGACAGCGAGGCCGTCACGCGCAGCATGCCGGTGGGGTTGAGGGTGCTGGCGTTGACGGCCGACTCGGCGTCGGACAGGTCGGCCAGGATGCTCTTGCTGCGGCGCAGGAACTCCTGGCCCGGCTCGGTGAGGTACAGGCGGCGGGTGTTGCGCTCGACCAGCCGGGCGCCCAGCCGCTCCTCCAGCGCCGACAGGTGGCGGCTGGCGGCGGCATTGGACAAGCCCAGCGCCTCCGCGGCGCGGCTCAGGCTGCCCGTCTCGGCCACCTGCACGAACAGGGCCATCTCGCTCCAGCGGTCCACGGTCGGTCTCGTCTCCTGCGCGAACTGTGCCACACGCGTTTTGCGGGCAGCGGAAAACTCATTTGCCCGCCGGCCCCTTCACCGGCCCGCCGCCCCTGCCTACAGTGCGGTCGCATGCGCAACCTCACCCAGGACAACATCACCCAGGCCGTGATCGCCAGCTTCGCCGACACGCCCGACCCGCGCCTGAAGCAGGTCCTGACCAGCCTGGTGCAGCACCTGCATGCGTTCGCCCGCGACGTGCAGCTGACCGAGGCCGAGTGGTTCCAGGGCATCGCCTTCCTCACCCGCGCCGGCCACATCACCGACGACCAGCGCCAGGAGTTCATCCTGCTGTCCGACACGCTGGGGCTGTCGATGCTCACGGTGGCGATGAACAACGACAAGCCGGCCGGCGCCACCGAGTCCACCGTGTTCGGGCCCTTCTTCGTCGAGGGCGCGCCGGCCTACGAGCACGGCGACGACGTGGGCAACGGCGCGCCCGGCGTGCCCTGCCTGGTGCGCGGCCGGGTGCGCGGGCTCGACGGGCGGCCGGTGCCGCACGCGAAGATCGAGGTCTGGCAGGCCGACGCCGAGGGCAAGTATGACGTCCAGCGCGAGGGCGCCGGCCACCGGGCGCGCGGCAAGCTGGTGGCCGGCCCCGAGGGCGAGTACCACTTCCGCTCCATCCTGGCCGAGGCCTACCCGATTCCCGACGACGGCCCGGTGGGCGACATGCTGCGCGCCACCCGCCGCCACCCCTGGCGGCCGGCGCACCTGCACTTCATGATCGAGGCCCCGGGCTTCGAGACGCTGATCACCCACGTGTTCCGCAACGGCGACCGCTACCTCGACTCCGACGCCGTGTTCGGCGTGCGCCAGTCGCTGGTCGCCGACTGGGTGCGCCAGCCCGACGGCACCTACCTCGTCGACTACGACTTCGTCCTCAACCCCGCCTGAAGGCCACTCCATGCTCTTTTCCATCACCCTGATCGACAAGCCCGGCGCGCTGGCGCTGCGCCAGCAGCGGCGGCCCGAGCACAAGGCCTACCTGGGCGCCGTGGCCGAGCGCATCGCCTTCGCCGGCCCGCTGCTGGCCGACGACGGCCAGACCATGGTGGGCAGCCTGCTGGTGATCGACTTCGCCTCGCGCGAGGCGGCGCAGGAGTGGCTGGCGGGCGAGCCGTTCACCCGGGCCGGGCTGTACGCGGCCACCTCGGTGTACGCGTTCCAGAACCTGTGGCCGCAGAAGGCCGGCTTCCCGCCGGCGCACTGACCGCGCGCGACCAGCCGTGATCAAGCACATCGTGATGTGGACCCTGCGGGGCGACACGCCGGCCGAGCGGCGCCGCCACGCGGCGCTGCTGGCCGACAGCTTCCACAGCCTGCGTGGCCGGGTGCCGGGGCTGCTGCACCTGGAGGTGGGCATCGACAGCAGCGGGGTCGACTACGCCTGCGACGTGGTGCTGTACAGCGAGTTCGCCAGCCAGGCCGACCTGGACGCCTACGCCAGCCACCCCGAGCATCTGCGCGTCAAGCGCGAGATCGGCGACCTGCGCACCGCGCGCCACCAGGTCGACTACGAAGCCAAGGAGCCACGCTGACATGCCCGCCACCCTGATCCGCGGCGCGACCGTCATCACCATGGACAGCCAGGGCGACCTGCCGCGCGCCGACATCCTGGTGCAGGACGACCGCATCGCCGCCATCGCCCCCACCCTGGCAGCCGACGACGCCCAGGTGGTCGACGCCGCCGGCTGCATCGTCATCCCGGGCCTGATCAACGCCCACATGCACACCTGGCAGACCGCGCTGCGCGGCGTGGCCGCCAACTGGACGCTGCTGGAGTACTTCCAGAAGATGCACGCCGGCCTGGCCACCGCGTTCGGCCCGCAGGACCTGCACATCGCCACCCGGGTGGGCGCGCTCAACCAGCTCAACTGCGGCACGACCACGCTGGCCGACTGGTGCCACAACAACCCGACGCCCGGGCACAACGACGCCGCCATCGACGGCCTGCTGTCCACCGGCATCCGGGCAGCGTTCTTCCACGGCACGCCCAAGCCCGACCCCAAGCCGGGCCAGCAGCCGTTCTGGGAGGTGCCGCATCCGCGCGCCGAGGTCGAGCGGCTGGCCAAGAAGCACCAGGGCCACGCCCTGCTGTCGATCCAGGCGGCGGTGCTGGGCCCGCACTACTCCACGCTGGAGGTCGCGCTGCACGACTTCCGCATGGCGCGCGAGCTGGGCCTCATCGCCTCCATGCACCAGGGCGGCGGCGCGGCGCGCACGCCCGACGGCTGGCAGCGGCTGGAGGAGGCCGGCCTGCTGGGGCCGCACATCAACATCGTGCACGGCCATGCGCTGAGCGAGGAGCAGCTGCAGCGCTTCTGCGAGCTGGGCATGAGCTTCTCGGCGGCCGCCGAGAGCGAGATGAGCCAGGGCCACGGCCACCCGCTCACCGGCCGGCTGCGCCGCTACGGCCGCGCGCCGTCGCTGGGCGTGGATCTCGAAAGCGTGCTGAGCGGCGACATGCTCACCCAGGCCCGGGTGGCGCTGGGCATCCAGCGCAGCCTGGACAACGTGGCACACCGCGAGCAGCACGGCACCATCCCGTCCACCTCGACCATCCGCACCCGCGAGGCACTGGCCTGGGTCACGATCGAAGGCGCCCGCATGCTGCAGCAGCAGGACCGCATCGGCTCGCTGGCGCCCGGCAAGCAGGCCGACCTGGTGGTCATCCGCGCCAGCGACCTCAACATGCAGCCGGTGCACGACCCGGTGAGCGCGGTGGTGTTCCAGGCCTCCCTGGCCAACATCGACAGCGTGATGGTGGCCGGCCGCTGGAAGAAGCGGGCCGGCCGGCTGGTCGGCGCCGAGAACCTGGAGGCCGACCTGGCGACGCTCAGGGCGTCGGGGGAGAAGATCCTGCGGGCGATGGGCCTGGGCTGAACAGCCCTTGCAGCACGCCGGCGACGATGCGGTCGCAGCGTGCGCCGTCGAAATCGAACAGCTCGCGCTCGGCCGTGTCCAGGTCCTGCGCGATCGCCTCGCGCAGCAGGCTGCGGGCGCGGAAATGCCGGGTGCGCACGGTCGCTTCGGGCAGGCCCAGGCTCTGCGCCGTCTCCTCGACGGTGAGCTCCTCGACCGACCGCAGCACGAACACGGCCCGGAAGTCCTGCGGCAGCTGGTCGATCTTGCGCTCCAGCAGGGCGCGCAGCTCGGCCCGCTGCAGCACGCGGTCGGGCGTGTCCTCCTCGATGGCGGCGGGGTCTTCGGCCATGGTCTCGCCCTCCAGGTCGGGCTGCGCGTGCGCCGCGACGATGGGGATGATGTTGTTGCGCCGCGCAGTGCGCCGCAGCCGCCCCAGGCACTCGTTGGAGACGATGCGGGTCAGCCAGGTCACCAGCCCGGCCTCGCCGCGGAAGTCGCCCAGTGCGCGGAAGGCGTGCAGGTAGGCTTCCTGCAGCGCGTCCTCGGCCTCGGCGGCGTCGCGCAGCAGCGAGCGCGCCACCCGGTACAGGCGCCGGTTGTGCCGGCGCATCAGCAGTTCAAAGGCGCCGGCCTCGCCGGTTCGCATGCGCTGCAGCAGGCCGGCGTCGTCGAGCGACACGCTGGCAGTGGCGGACGGGAGGGCGGTCATTGGACGACGATGCCAGCTTTCATGCCGGGGTGGAAGGTGCAGACATAGTCGAGGCGGCCGGGCCCGGGGGCGGTCCAGGCCCAGCTCTTGCCGGCGGCGATCTCGCCCGAATCGAAGCGCCCGCGCGCCGTGGCCGTGTGTGGGACCAGGTCCTTGTTCTGCCAGACGACCCGGTCGCCCGGCCGCACCACCAGTTCGGCCGGGCGGAACCCCATGGCCTCCATGGTCACCACGTGGGTCTCGGCGGCGGCCAGGGCGGGCAGGGCAGCGAGCGCAGCCCAGGCGAGCGCGGACAGCCGCATCTCAGCCGCCCAGCTGCGACTGCAGGTGCTTGGCGTGGTCGCGGTGCTGCACCAGCGCCGGCCGCACCTTTTCCAGCAGCGCCTTCAGCTCGGCGTTCTTGGCCGACGGCAGCAGCGTCTTGTCGACCGCGTCGATCACCGCCTGGTGGTAGGTGACCTCGTTGTCGATGTAGGCCTTGTCGAACGCCTTGCCCTTGAGCGGCTTGAGCTTGGCCAGGTTGTCGTCGCCGCCCTTCTTCAGGCTGGCGCTGGTGTCGTTGGCCTCGGGCTTGACGTTGAGCTTCTTGACCAGCTCGGTGGCCGAGGCGTTGACGGCCGTGTGGTCCTTGGCCATCTGCTGGCCGAAGTCGCGCACCTCCTTGGTCGAGCCCTGCTTCTCGGCCAGCTTGCCGGCGTCGATGTCGACCTGGTTGGCCGTGACCACGATGTGGGCGATCTGCGGATCGGTCGGGCCCGACTGGGCCTGGACCGCGAAGGAAGCCGCGCCGGTGAGGATGAGGGCGGCGAGATGGGCCTTGTGCATGACGAACTCCTGGTCGTTGGTCCGGGGTTGGACGTCACGAGATCCGGCGCCGTTCCCGCCCGGCGGCACCGGACCTGCTCAGGCGGACGCAGGGCGCGCCCATCCGCCGGCGCCGCGGGGAAACCCGGGGTTCATCGTTAGCATGCAACCATAGAATGGTCCGCATCTTCCGAAAGGGTCGCATGAAGGAGATCATGAAGACGCTGGTGCGCACCGGCCCGGGCTCGCCCACCGGCCAGCTGCTGCGCCGCTACTGGGTGCCGGTCCTGCTGTCGAGCGAGATCGCCGAGCCCGACGGTCCCCAGGTGCGGGTCAAGATCATGGGCGAGCAGCTGCTGGCCTTCCGCGACAGCGAGGGCCGGCCCGGCCTCATCAGCGAGTTCTGCTCGCACCGCGGCGCCTCGCTCTTCTACGGCCGCAACGAGGACAACGGCATCCGCTGCAGCTACCACGGGCTGAAGTTCGACATCCTGGGCCGCTGCACCGACGTGCCGCAGGCGCCGCAGGTGTGCGAGCGCATGGCGATCACCGGCTACCCCTGCATCGAGCGCGCCGGCATGGTGTGGGCCTACATGGGGCCCAAGGACCAGCAGCCCGAGCCGCCCGGCGTCGAGTGGGCCAACCTGCCCGACAGCCACGTGTTCGTGTCCAAGCGGCTGCAGGAGTGCAACTTCCTGCAGGCCATGGAGGGCGGCATCGACACCAGCCACGTGTCGTTCGTGCACAAGTTCGAGGTCGACAACGACCCGTTCCACCAGGGCGTCAAGGCCCTCGACTACATCAAGAAGGACGGCAACGTCGTCTTCGAGATCGAGAAGCACGACGGTGGCCTGACGCTGTACGGCCGCCGCAACGGCGAGCCCGAGTCGTACTACTGGCGCATCACGCAGTGGATCTTCCCCTGGTACACGCTGATCCCGCCGTTCGGCGAGCATGCGCTGGGCGGCCACGTGTGGGTGCCGATCGACGACGAGAACTGCTGGGCCTGGAGCATCAACTTCCACGTCGACAAGCCGCTCAGCGCCGAGGAGCGCCACCACCTCGAGGCCGGGCGCGGCATCCACTCGCCCTACGTGCCGGGCACCGACGTGCCGGGCGGCAGCTTCCGGCCGCTGGCCAACAAGGACAACGACTACCTGATCGACCGGGTGGCGCAGAAGGAGCGGCGCACCTTCAGCGGCGTGTTCGGCTTCTCGGCCCAGGACGCCTCGCTGCAGGAGAGCATGGGCCCGATCCAGGACCACGAGCAGGAGAAGCTGCTGCCTTCCGACCGCGGCATCGTGATGGCGCGCCGCATGCTGCACGAGGCCACCGTCGGCCTCGACCAGGGCCAGCGCCCGCCCGGCCTGGCCCCGCGGACCCAGCACGTGCGCTCGGCCGGCGTGCTGCTGCCCCGCGAGCAGAGCCCGCAGGACTGGGCCCGCGACCACCTGGTGTACGGCGAAGGCGACCCGGTGTATTCGCTGTGAGCCAGCGCCTGGGCGGCAAGGTCGCACTGATCACCGGCGGCGGCGCCGGCATCGGCGCGGCCACCGCCGCCCTGTTCTGCGAGCAGGGCGCCGCGGTGCTGCTGGTCGACCGCGATGCGGCCGCGCTGGAGCGCACCGCCGCGGCGATCCGCCAGCGCACGCCGGCGGCCCGGGTGCAGCTGCTGGCCGCCGACGTGGCCGACGAGGCGTCGGCCGGACAGGCGGTGCAGCAGTGCCGGCAGGCGTTCGGCCGCCTCGACGTGCTGGTCAACAACGCGGCACTGCGCAACTACGCGGCGCTGGCCGATGCGACGGCGGCCGAGTGGCAGGCGGTGCTGGGCGTCAACCTGCTGGGCAATGCCAGCTACTGCCGCGCCGCGCTGCCGCTGCTGCGCGAGGCCGGCCGCGGCGCGGTGGTGAACGTCTCGTCCTGCTATGCCGTCAAGGGCCGCAAGGGCATGGCGCTGTACGACGCCAGCAAGGCCGCCATCCTGGCGCTGACCCGCACCCTGGCGTTCGAGGAGGCCGCCCACGGCATCCGCGTCAACGCCGTCTGCCCCGGCTCCACGCTCACCGACTTCCACGTCGAGCGCACCGTGGCGGCCGGCCGCAGCGTCGAGGAACTCAAGACCCAGCGCCAGGACACCTCGCTGCTGGGACGCTGGGCCGACCCGGCCGAGATCGCCTTCCCGATCCTGTGGCTGGCCAGCGACGAGGCCTCCTTCATCACCGGCACCACGCTGGTGGTCGACGGCGGCCTGCACATCAAGTAGCCATGGCCGTCCGCAGCGCAGACGACCTCACCCGTGCCGTGCTGGCCGAGGTGCAGCGCACGTCCGACGCGCGCCTGCGCCGCATCCTGGCCTCGGCGGTCGAACACCTGCACGGCTTCGTGCGCGACACCGAACTGACCGAGGCCGAGTTCCGCCAGCTCTGCGGCCTGGTCGCCCAGGCCGGCCAGCTGACGACGGCGTCGCACAACGAGGTGGTGCTGGCGGCCGGCTCGCTGGGCGTGTCAGCCCTGGTCTGCCTGCTGAACAACGGCCAGGGCGACGGCGCGACCACGGCCAACCTGATGGGACCGTTCTGGCGCGAGGGCTCGCCGGCGACGCCCGACGGCGGTTCCATCGTGCGCTCGCCGACGCCCGGCCTGCCGGTGTTCGTCACCGCCTGGTTCCGCGACCCGGACGGCCAGCCGGTGGCCGGGGCCCGGGTCGACGTCTGGCAGGCCTCGGGCGAGGGTTACTACGAGAACCAGGACCCGCAGCAGGCCGACATGAACCTGCGCGGCACCTTCACCACCGATGCCCAGGGCCGCATCCGCCTGCGCACCGTCAAGCCGTCGGGCTACCCGGTCCCGGTCGGCGGGCCGGTCGGCCGTCTGCTGCGCGCCCAGGGCCGCCACAACCTGCGGCCGGCGCACATCCACTTCCTGGCCCACAAGCCCGGCTACAAGACCCAGTTCTCGCAGCTGTACTCCGGTGACGACCCGCACCTGGACAGCGACGTGCAGTTCGGCGTAACCGAGGCGCTGGTCGGCCACTACGTGCTGCACGAGAACGACCCGGCGCCGGCGCCCGACGTGCAGGGGCCCTGGTACGCGCTGGAGCACAGCTTCGTGCTGGTGCCCGGCGAGGCCACGCTGCCGCCGCCGCCCATCACCGCCAAGACCCAGGGCGAGCGGCCTGCGCTCGTCGTGCTGCCGCCTTCGACCCGAGGACCCACGCCATGACCCGCTTCCTCCGCCGCCGCGCCGTGCTGGCGCTCGCCGCCGCCGCTGCCTGCACCGGCGCCCTCGCGCAGTCGCCCGAGTGGGCGCCGAGCCGGCCGGTGCGCATCATCGTGCCCATCGTCGGCAGCACCAACGACGTGCTGGCGCGCCTGATCGCGCCCAAGCTGCAGGAGGCGATCGGCCAGCCGGTGGTGGTGGAGAACAAGCCGGGCGCCGGCGGCAACATCGGCGCCGACCTGGTGGCCAAGGCGCAGCCCGACGGCCACACGCTGCTGGTGGGCTACAACGGGCCGCTGGCCATCAACGTCACCTTGTTCGACAAGATGCCGTACGACCCGCTGAAGGACCTGCAGCCGCTGACGCTGGCGGTGAAAGCGCCGCAGTACCTGGTGGTGAACCCGGCCTCCGGCATCACCAGCGTGCAGGACCTGCTGGCCCGGGCCAAGGAGCAGCCGGGCAAGCTGTCGTACGCCTCGATCGCGGTGGGCAGCGCGTCGCACCTGACGATGGAGATGCTCAAGTCGGCCGCCGGCGTCCACATCACCCACATCCCCTACCGCGGCGCCGGCCCGGCCGTCACCGACCTGCTGGGCAACCAGGTGCAGGTGGGCTTCTTCGTGCCCGGCAACGTGCAGCAGTTCGCCAGGGAGGGCAAGCTCAAGCTCATCGCCTCCAGCGGCGCCAAGCGCTTCCCGAGCACGCCCGACGTGCCGACGCTGGCCGAGTCGGGCTTCAAGGATTTCGAGGCCACCTCCTGGATCGGCTTCCTCACCACCGCCAACACGCCGCGGCCCATCGTCGAGCGCTACCACCGCGAACTGGTGAAGATCATCCGCTCGCCCGAGATCACCCAGCGGCTGCACGAGATGGAGTTCGAGGTGGTCGCCAGCACACCCGAGCAGTTCGGCAGCTGGATCCGCAGCGAGATCCCGCGCTGGGGCAAGGTGATCAAGGAGACCGGCGCCAAGGCCGAGTGAGCCACGCCGGGACGTAGGCGGACGTCGTCTTCCCGGAGATGGATGGCGGGTCCAGCCCGCCATGACGTGAACTTCCCCTTGGTCGCCGACTCGTCACCGTCATGCCGGGCTCGACCGGGCCGCCACCCCAGACCGATGCATGGTGGGTCGCCCCCGCCATGACGATGGGGGGCCCACTTGCCCCCTCACCGTCATGCCGGGCTCGACCCGGCATCCATCTCCTGTCGGTCGATCCAGCGCCAACCGCGGACTGAGGCGCGAGCCAGCCCTGCAACGACTGGCGCCGCAGCTCCACCCGTCAGGCGATCTCGGCTTCCAGTTCCTGCTGCCGCTCCTGGAGCTGCTGTCCCAGCGCGGCCAGGTCCAGTCCCTTGGCCGCCTTGGCCTTGGGGAACAGCTCGTCGCGCTCCTCCTTCACGTGGTGCTCGACGGCGCGGGCCAGGTCGGCCACCAGCTGGTCCATCGTGGTGTCGGCGGTGCCCATCTCGCGGACCTGCGAAATCAGGTTCTTGACCTGCTGGTGTTCCTGCCGCGCCTCGTCCAGCAGGCCGGCCGCATCGGGCACGACCTTGCGCAGGGCGGGGTAGAAGATCTCCTCCTCGATCTGCGCGTGCACGGTGAGTTCGTTGCAGATCTTCATGGCGATGTCGGCGCGCTCGGCGGCGCCGGGGGCGTCCGGCGCGTAGGCGAGGCGGGCGTAGTCGACGAACAGGTGCTTGACGGCGATGTGGTCGGCGTCGAGCAGTTCGCAGGCGTCCTTGGCGGCAAGTTCTGGCATGGCAGGTTCTCCGTGGCTTGGGTGGGTCACAGCGGCGGCGGGTCCATCTCGCGGCCGAAGTGGCGGTGCCGGGCGACCCCGGCGATGAACTCGGCGGTAGCCGCCTTGGCGCCGGCGGCGTCCGCGAAGACCAGTCCGGTGCCGCCCTGCGCATGGCTCTTGTCCATGCTCACGGGCAGGCCGGCCTTGGCCAGCAGCAGGCGCGAGGCGCCCAGCGACAGGATGGCCTTGCAGTGCCGGAACTGGTCCTTGATGAATTCCATCGTGTGGCCGTCCTGCGCCAGCGCGGCCACGCCCTCGTCGCCGTCGGGCAGCACGAGCGCATCGAACAGGAAGCCGGGCTCGTTCTCCAGCGACGCATCGGCATCCAGCGGATCGCCGTCGCTGGTGGGCATGCGGCCGATGCGGGTGCCCACCAGGCGCGCCACCGCGCCGTGCTCGACCAGCGCGGCCTGCACCGCCGACAGCGAGGCGCCGTGCACGCCGGGCGCCACCAGCAGCGCGACCTTGCGGCCGCGCAGGGTGCCGTCGCCGGGCCGCGCCATCAGCGACAGGGCGGGCGAGCGCGTCACCTCCGGCTTGGCCGGGTCGGGCAGCGCCAGCGGCAGCGGCTCGGGCAGCGGGTCAATGCCCAGGCCCATCGCCACCTTCTGCGCCAGTTCTTCCGAGGCGTTGCGCAGCATGGCCACGGTGCGTTCGCGGATGGCCGGCACGGTCACCTTGGACAGTTCGAAGCGGAAGGCGCTGGCGATGTGGTCCTGCTCCACCGGCGTCTGGCTCTCGAAGAACAGGCGTGCCTGGGTGTAGTGGTCGGCGAACTTCTCGGGCTTGGCGCGCACCTTGCCCTGCTCCTCGTCGGCGCGGATGCGCGCCGGCACCGACACGAAGCCCTGCGCGGCGCCGGCCTGGAACGGGCAGCCGCCGCCCAGCGAATTGGGCTCGTAGGCCACGCGGCCTCGGTGGATGGCCTGCCGGTGCAGGCCGTCGCGCTGGTTGTTGTGCACCGGCGCGATCGGCGAGTTGATCGGGATCTCGTGGAAGTTGGGCCCGCCCAGCCGCGAGATCTGCGTGTCGACGTAGGAGTGGATGCGACCGGCCAGCAGCGGGTCGTTGGAGAAGTCGATGCCCGGCACCACGTGCGCGGTGCAGAACGCCACCTGCTCGGTCTCGGCGAAGAAGTTGTCGGGATTGCGGTTGAGCACCATGCGGCCGACCGGCCGCAGAGGCACCAGTTCCTCCGGCACGATCTTGGTGGCGTCCAGGATGTCGAAGCTGAACTGCTCGGCCTGCTCCTCGGTGAACACCTGGAAGGCCAGCTCGTACTCGGGGAAGTTGCCCGATTCGATGCGCTCCCAGAGGTCGCGCCGGTGGTAGTCGGGGTCGGCGCCGGAGATCTTCACCGCCTCGTCCCACACCAGCGAATGGGTGCCGGCGACCGGGCTCCAGTGGAACTTGACGAACACCGACTCGCCGGCGGCGTTGACCAGCCGGTAGCTGTGCACGCCGAAACCCTGCATGGTGGCGAAGCTGCGCGGGATGGCCCGGTCGCTCATCACCCACATCAGCATGTGGGTCGACTCGGGCATCAGCGAGACGAAGTCCCAGAAGGTGTCGTGCGCGCTGGCCGCCTGCGGCATCTGGTGGTGCGGCTCGGCCTTGACCGCGTGCACCAGGTCGGGGAACTTCATCGCGTCCTGGATGAAGAACACCGGGATGTTGTTGCCCACCAGGTCCCAGTTGCCTTCGTCGGTATAGAACTTCACCGCGAAGCCGCGCACGTCCCGCGCCGTGTCCTTGGAGCCGCGCTCGCCCGCCACGGTGGAAAAGCGCACGAACACCGGTGTCACCTTGCCGGCTTCCTGGAACGGCGCCGCCCGGGTCAGGTCGGTCAGCGGCTCGTAGCACTCGAAGAACCCGTGCGCGCCGGAGCCGCGCGCGTGCACGATGCGCTCGGGGATGCGCTCGTGGTCGAAGTGCGTGAGCTTCTCGCGCAGGATGAAGTCCTCGAGCAGCGCCGGCCCGCGCACGCCGTACTTCAGCGAGTTCTGGTTGTCGGCGACCGGCACGCCCTGGTTGGTGGTGAGCACCTGGCCGGCCGAGTCGACCCGCACCCGGTCGAGCGGCTCGATGGTGGCGTTCACGCCTTCGGGCGCCAGGCTGCCGGTCTTGGGCGAGCCGTTCTCCTCGGACAGCGTGCTGCCGGTGGGCAGCCGCGAGGCCGGCTGCACGTGCGCGCCGGGCTGGGGCTGCAGCCCGCTCGCAAAGCCGTGCTCGGCCGGCTTGGTGGGGTTGTGCGGCATGGCCGCGGCCATGTCCTGCATCTGGGCCATCTTCTGGCTGTTGGCATCGTCCAGCGCGGCGGTGACCTGGCTGGGCCCGCTGTCCGTGTTGCGGGCGGCCGACTTGGCGGCGGCGCGCTTGGCCGGCTTGGCGGGAGGTTTCGTGGATTTGGGCATGGACACTCAGCGGTGCTTGGCGGCGGGATTGCCGGGGGAGCGCCTACCGTAAGTGCCACGGACTCAGCAGAACTGTAGGAAGCGACCGTGACTGGCGGTGCGGGTCCCTCGGCAGCGTCGCCCGGCGGCGCCCGAGCACGGCACCGCGGGCATGGACGCGCGAGCGGCTGCTAGGCCGCGGTTCCCGCCGCCCGCCGGATGATCTCGGAGAAGTGCTTGAGCACCGGGGAGCGCGTTGCGCCCTTGTGCCACAGCATGCCCGGCGTGCGGATCGGGGTCGGGTCCTCCAGCGGAATCACGCGGATGTCTGCGCTCTGCGGCACCGCCGTCTCGGTGATGATGCCGGCCAGGTCGGTGTGGCGGATCAACTCGATCATGGGCGCCACCGAATTGAGCTGCGCTACCACCAGCGGCCGGGCACCGGCCTGGTCGAAGCATTCGTCCAGCAGCTTGCGGGTCTGGAAGGTCGCCGGCAGCAGCACCATGCGCTGCGCGTGCAGTTCGACCATGCGCACGCGCCGGCGCTTGGCCAGCGGATGGCCGCGGCCCACCACCAGCCGCAGTTCCTCGTTGTAGAGGGGCTCGAACCACAGCTCGCTGCCTTCGGCCGGCCGGTACGACACCGCCAGATCGAGCTGGCCGGAGCCCAGGCGGCGGGTGATGGCGCCGGCCGAGAGTTCCTCCACCGTGACCTGGATGGTCGGGTAGTGGTTGAGCAGGTTGGCCACGCACTGCGGGACCATGCGCGTGTTGAAGCTCGGGGTCGTGCCCAGGCGGATGCGGCCGGTGATGCTGTCGGCCGGCCGGCGCAGCGCCTGCAGGCCGCGGTCGATCTGGCCCAGTGCGGGCGCCATGTGGCTGCGCAGGATCTCGCCGGCCTCGGTCAGCCGCACCTTCCGGCCGCTGCGGTCGAACAGGGGCGTGCCCAGTTCGTCTTCCAGCTGCTTGATCTGGTGCGACAGCGTCGACTGGGTGACGTGCAGCCGCTCGGCCGCGCGGGTGAAGTGCAGCGTCTCGGCGACGGCGTCGAAGTAGCGCAGGTGGCGCAGTTCCATGGTGGCGTTGCGGTGGCGTGGGAGGCGGTGCGGAAGGCCTAGGGTGAGTCCGGATTGTCATCGATGGCATCGATCATGAAGCTCGAAATTCATCACTTTTCCCCGCGGCCGCGGGCTCCTAGACTGCGCCGCAACCGACAGGAGACCCCATGGCCCAACTCGAAACCAGCGACTTCGCGCAGGCGGTCATCGACCGCATGGCCGACTGCCAGGACGCCCGCTTCCAGGAAGTCATGACGGCGCTGGTGCAGCACCTGCACGCGTTCGCCAAGCAGGTCGACCTGCAGCCCGACGAGTGGATGAATGCCATCCAGTTCCTCACCGCCGTCGGCCAGAAGTGCGACGAGCGCCGGCAGGAGTTCATCCTGCTGTCGGACACGCTGGGCCTGTCGATGCTGGTGGTCGCGCTCGACCAGGCGCGCGGCGCCAAGGCACTGGCCGGCAAGCCGGGCGACAAGCCGACCGAGGCCACCGTGCAGGGGCCGTTCTTCTGGCCCGGCGCGCCCCAGGTGGAGCTGGGCGCGGACATCGCCGAAGGCCAGCACGGCGACCCGACCCTCTACCACGGCAAGGTGACCGACACCTTCGGCAAGCCGATCGCCAACTGCGTGATGGACGTCTGGTCGGGCGACCATGACGGCCTGTACGACATGCAGAAGGGCGACAGCATGGCGCTGCGCGCCCAGCTGCGCACCGACCAGGACGGCAACTACCGCTTCTGGTCGATCCGACCCACCTTCTATCCGGTGCCGGTCGACGGCCCGGTGGGCCAGATGCTCGACCGCATGGGCCGCCACCCGAATCGCCCCGGCCACATGCACATGATGCTGCAGGCCCCCGGCCACGAGCGGCTGGTCACGCACATCTTCGTCAAGGACAGCCCGTACATCGAGTCCGATGCCGTCTTCGGCGTGCGCAACAGCCTGGTGATCGACTTTCCGAAGCACGCGCCGGGCAAGGCGCCCGACGGCCGCACCATGAGCAAGCCGTACTACACGGCGCACTACGACTTCCGCCTCGTGCCCTCGGCCTGACGGCCCGCACGGCGGCGGCAGCACTGGATTTCCCGCCGGCGCGGGAAGGCTCCCACTCACCTGGAACACACCATGAAAATCGGCAAGGCCACGGTCGCGCGCTCGGCCATCTGCACCTCCAACGAGGACGCCATCGTCGTGCGCGGCCACGACCTCGCGACGGAGCTGATCGGCCAGGTCAACTTCGCCGACTACTTCTTCCTGCTGCTCACCGGTCGCAAGCCCGATGCCGCCGCCAGCGCGGTGTTGAACTCCACCCTGGTGGCCATCGCCGAGCACGGCCTGGTGCCCAGCGTGCAGGCGGCGCGCATGACGCTGGCGGCCGCGCCCGACGCCCTGCAGGGCGCCGTGGCGGCCGGCATCCTGGGCTCCGGCTCGGTCATCCTCGGCGCCTCGGAGACGGCCGGCCGCCTGTACGCCGACATCGACAAGGCGGCCCAGGACCTCGGCGGCGACCTGCCGGCCGCGGCCAGGGCGGTGGTGGCCGACCGGCGGGCGAAGAAGCAGGCCATCGCCGGCTATGGCCACCCGGAACACAAGCGCCGCGACCCGCGCGTCGATGCGCTGTTCAAGGTGTCGCAGCAGGCCGGCGGCGGCCAGAGGTTCATCGAGATCGCCAAGCTGGTCGAATCCGTCATCCCCGAGATCGTGGGCAAGGACCTCAAGCTCAACGTGTCGGGGGCCATTCCGGCCGTGCTGCTGGGCGTGGGCTTCCCGGTCGCGGCGCTCAAGGGCGTGCCGATGCTGGCGCGCACCGCCAGCCTCATCGGCCACCTGAACGAGGAACTGAACGACCCGATCGGCTTCGCGCTCTCGTACCAGGCCACGCGCGAGTTCGAGTACACGGGCGGCATGCCGGGGGCCAAGGCATGACTGCACCCGCTGAATCCGTCATTGCGGGCTTGACCCGCCATCCATCTCCGGGACGTCACGAGGCGTCTGTTGCCAGGTCGTCCCTCGCAACGCGACGTTCCGGGGCTGGATGCCGGGTCAAGCCCGGCATGACGACGACGTTGGAGACTGCCCGATGATCAAGGTCCTCGACGGCGTGCGCGTGCTGGAGCACGGCACCTTCATCACCGGCCCGGCGGCCTCGATGCTGCTGGCCGACCTGGGCGCCGACGTCGTCAAGGTCGAGCTGCCCGGCACCGGCGACCCGTTCCGCGCCTTCAAGGGCGGGCTGTATTCGCCGCATTACCAGACCGTCAACCGCAACAAGCGCAGCGTCACGCTCAACACCAAGCAGCCGGCCGACCTGGAGCGGTTCGACGCCCTGGTGAAGGACGCCGACGTCTACCTGCAGAACTTCCGGCCCGGGTTCGCCGAGCAGATCCACACCGGCATCGACCGGCTGCGCGGCATCAACCCGCGGCTGATCTATTGCGGCATCAGCGGTTTCGGCGCCACCGGCCCGGCCGCCCACCGGCCCACGTACGACTCGGTCGCGCAGGCCGCCAGCGGCTTCCTCGGCCTGCTGGTCAACCCGGAGAACCCGCGCGTGGTCGGCCCGGCGCTGGCCGACCTGGTGACCGGCTTCTACGCCGCCTACGGCATCCTGGGCGCGCTGTACGAGCGTGAACGCACCGGCACGGCGCGCAAGGTCGAGCTGTCGATGTTCGAGGCGATGACGCACTTCAACCTCGACGCCTTCCAGCACCTGTTCTCGGCCAACGAGGTGATGGGGCCGTTCAGCCGCCCCAGCGTGTCGCAGTCGTACGTGCTGGCCTGCCAGGACGGCAAGTGGATCGCCCTGCACATGTCCTCGCCCGAGAAGTTCTGGCAGGGGCTGGCCACCGCGATGGAGCGGCCCGACATCTTCCAGGACGAGCGCTTCGCCAGCCGGCAGGCGCGCATCGAGCACCAGGAGGACCTGATCGAGGTGTTGAAGCCCATCTTCGCCGCCCACCCGCGCGACGAGTGGTGCCGCCGCCTCGATGCCAACGACGTGCCGCATTCCCCTATGTACACGACCGCCGAGGTGCCGCAGGATGCCCAGGCCCGGCACCTGCAGCTGTTCGTGGAGACCGAGCATCCGGTGGTCGGCACCTTCCGCACCGTGCGCTCGCCGGTCTCCTTCGACGGCCAGCGCCCGCTGGAGGTGACGGCGCCGCCGCTGCTGGGCGAACACAACGACGAACTGGCGCAGGGCTGGAAGCCGCGCGCCGCGGTGAAGGAGACGAGCCGATGAACACGCGCCGCTGCCTGCTGGCTGCCCTGGGCGCCCTGGTCCTCGCGGGGCCGGTGGGCGCGCAGGAATTCCCGGCGCGCCCGGTGAAGCTGGTGGTGCCGTTCGGGGCCGGCACCACCACCGACATCGTGGCGCGGGTGTTCGCCGAGGCCATGGCCAGGCCGCTGGGCCAGCCCGTGGTGGTCGAGAACCGGGCGGGCGCGGGCGGCAACATCGGCGCCGACCAGGTCGCCAAGGCGCCGGCCGACGGTTACACCATCGTGATGGGCACGGTCGGCACCCATGCCATCAACCCGGGGCTGTACCGCCGCATGCCCTACGACGCGCTGAAGGACTTCGCGCCCATCGGCTTCGCCGGCTACACGCCCACGCTGCTGGTGGTGGCGGCCCAGTCTCCCATCAAGTCGCTGCAGGACCTGAAGGCGCTGGCCGCCAGGCCGGGCGCGGTGAGCTTCGCGTCGGCCGGCAACGGCACCTCGGGCCACCTGGCCGGCGAGCTGCTGAAGGCGCGCCTGGGCGGCGAGATGACGCACGTGCCGTACAAGGAAGGCGGACAGGCGCTCACCGACGTGATGGGCGGGCAGGTGCAGTTCATGTTCTACCACCCGGCCGCCGTGCTGCCGCAGGTCAAGGCCGGCAAGCTGCGCGCACTGGCCGTCTCCAGCAGCAAGCGCAGCGCCGCCGCGCCCGAGGTGCCCACCGTCGCCGAACAGGGCGGCGGCGACTTCGACCTGGTCGCCTGGTTCATGCTCTATGCGCCGGCCGCCACGCCGGCGCCGGTGCTGGCCCGGCTGCGCGACGCCGTCGCGCAGGCCGTCGCCAACCCCGAGGCCAAGGCCAAGCTGGCCGCCCAGGGCCTGGAGATCCCGGTCCTCAAGCCCGATGAGATGGCCGCCTTCGGCAAGGTGGAACTCGCGAAATGGTCGGAGCTGGTCAGGCGCTCCGGCGCGCAGGTGGACTGAAGAAATCCGCCGCGCGAAACGACTCTGACAACCCCCTGCAAGCAAACGACGAGGAGACAGACATGACCATCACCCGCCGCCGTATCCTTTCCGCCGCCGGCGCCGCCGCCGGTGCGCTGTCCGGTCTGCCCGCGCTGGCGCAGGCGCCCGCCGGCGCGCCGCTGCGCATCGGCAGCACCCTGGCCCTGACCGGGCCGCTGTCGGCCACCGCGCTCACGCACAAGCTGGTGGGCGAGATCTACGTCGAGCAGGTGAACAAGCGCGGCGGCCTGATGGGCCGCAAGGTCGAGTGGCTGGTCAAGGACGACCAGTCCAAGCCCGACCTGGCGCGCACGCTGTACGAGCAGCTGGTCACCAGCGACAAGGTCGACCTGCTGATGGGCCCCTACGCCACCGGCGCCATCCTGTCGGCCATGGGCGTCGCCCAGCGCTACAACAAGGTGCTGGTGCACCACACCTTCGGCATCCCGTCGCTGGCCAAGTACGACATGCAGTTCCCGGCCTGGTCGCTCGGCCCCGACCCGCAGAACACGGTGTCGAACTCGCTGTTCGACATGCTGCAGACCGCGCCCAAGCCGCCCAAGACCATCGCCATCGTCACCAGCAAGTTCCCGTCCATCCACTTCATGTCGCTGGGCGGCCGCGAGGTGGCCAAGAAGCGCGGGCTGCAGGAGGTGCTGTTCCTCGAGTGGGACTTCGGCAACCGCGACTTCGGCCCCATCGCCGCCCGCGTGAAGGACGCCAACCCCGACCTGGTGTGGATCGGCGACATCGGCCTGGAGGGCAACATGCTGCTCGACGCGATGAAGAAGATCGACTACACGCCGCCGCTGCACTTCCACATGTACCCGGCGCCCGGGCCCATGACCAAGAACGCCGACGGCGACAAGGCGCTGTCGGTCACCATCTTCGAGGAGCACCCGCCCTTCACCAGCAACCCGGTGGCGGCGGAGTTCGTCAAGGCCTTCAACGAGCGCGCCAAGGCCGCCAACCTGCCCGACACCTCGGTCGAGGTGCAGGCCGCGGCGTCCTACACCGCCTGGCAGATCCTGGAGGCCGGCATCAAGGGCGCCAACAGCCTGGACGACCGCAAGATCGCCGACTACCTGAAGAAGAACCGCATCGACACCATCCAGGGCAAGCTGCGCTTCGACGGCGCCGGCAACTACGGCGACGACCTGATGAAGATCAAGCAGGTGCAGGGCGGCACCTGGAAGGTCATCTGGCCGACGCAGTTCGCGGCGCCGGGCGCCAAGCTGCAGACGCGGTGATGGGGCGGGTGGCCACGGGCGTGTCGCGCCGTTCCTGTCCTTTCCGGCGTCGTCACGGCGGGTTGACCCGTGGTGCACGTCACGGCGGGATGACCCCTGCTGTCCGTGATGGCGGGCCGCCCCCCGATGTCCGTCATTGCGGGCTCGACCCGCAATCCATCTCCGGGAGGGGACCGCGGCCGGCGCTCGAATCCGTCCCGGGCTGGGCGACGCTCCGGGGATGGATGCCGGGTCAAGCCCGGCATGACGGGGCAGGGGGGCTAGACCGGCGTGACAAAGCCCAGGGTCGATCCCGGCCTACGGGGCCGGTGACACGCCACGGATCCATCGCATGACCCTTCCCAGCATCAACCTGCTGCTGCAGTCCATCCTGTCGGGCGTCTTCATCGGCGCCCTGTACGGGCTCATCGGGCTGGGCCTGGGGCTCACCTGGGGGCTGCTGCGGCAGATCAACCTGGCCCATTTCGGGCTGGTGTTCGTCGGCGCCTACCTCACCTACCAGATGGGCGAGGCCTGGAAGATCGACCCGCTGTTCGCCCTCCTGGTGCTGCCGCCGCTGTTCTTCGTCGTCGGCGCCGGCATGCAGTGGGTGCTGTCGCGCTTTCGCATCTCGCCCTTCAACTCGCTGCTGGTCACCTTCGGGCTGACGGTGATGATCGAGAGCGCGGTGCAGGGCATCTGGACCGCCGACTACCGGCGGCTGGAGTCGCACTACAACGCCCTGAAGTTCACCATCGGCAAGCTGTACGTGCCGGTGCCCGAGCTGCTGACCCTGGTGCTCGCGCTGGCGGTCGCCTTCGGCGTCTGGGCGGCGATGCGCTACACCGACCTGGGCAAGGCCATGCGCGCCATGGCCGAGGACGGTCCCATCGCCGCCGCCTACGGCGTCAACGCCCGCTGGCTCGCCCTGCTGCTGGCCGGTGGCTGCGCCGCGCTGGCGGCGCTGGCCGGCGTCTGCCTGGCGCTGACCTTCACGCTGGCACCGTCGCAGATCTTCGCCTGGGTCGGCGTGGTGTTCGCCGCCGTCATGCTCGGTGGCCTGGGCAGCGCCCTCGGGCCGCTGGTGGCCGGCGTCATCATCGGCGTCAGCGAAGCCGTCACCATGGCCGTGGCCTCGCCCTCGTGGGCGCCCATCGTCTCGTTCTCGCTCCTGATCGGCATGCTGCTGCTGCGGCCGGGGAAAGCCGCATGAACCGCACCTACCTCGGCATCCTGCTCGCGGGCGTGGCGCTGGCCACCGTGCCCTGGCTGGGCGTGCCGACCTTCTACGAGTCCATCCTGTACCTGGTGTGCCACTGGGCCATCCTGGCGCTGTCGTGGAACATCCTGTCGGGTTACTCGGGCTACTTCTCGTTCGGCCACGGCGCCTTCTTCGGCATCGGCATGTACACCACGGCGGTGTTCGCCGGCAAGCTGAACTGGCCGTTCCTGGCGACGCTGCCGCTGGCCGCGCTGCTGCCGGCGCTGCTGGCGCTCGGCCTGGGCTTCGTGGTGTTCCGGGTGCGGGCGGTGCGCGGCGAACTGTTCGCGCTGCTCACGCTGGCCGTCACCTTCGTGGTGGCCACCATCATCCTGAACACGCCCGTCGACGGCGGCCCCGGCGTGTACCTGAACGCGGTCGACGTGCCGCGCATCGGCCCCACCGCCTCGTCGTCCATCTACCTGATGGTGCTGGCCACGGCGGTGGTCACCCTGCTGGTCTCGTATGCGGTGCAGGCCTCGCGCCTGGGCGTGGGCCTGTTCGCGATCCACGACGACGAGGACGTGGCCGAGGTGATGGGCGTGCCCACGCTGGGCTACAAGCTGGCCGCCTACGCGCTCTCCTGCGCGCTGGCAGGCGTGGCCGGCGGCATCCACGCGCTGTTCGTCTCCTACGTCACCGCCGGCGAGACCTTCAACATCACGGTGCCGCTGACGGTGGTGCTCATGAGCGTGCTGGGGGGCACGCGCCACTGGGCCGGCCCGGCCATCGGCGCCGCCGCCATCACCGGCCTGCTGTACTTCTTCACCGCCGGCGACCATGCGGTGGCCGGCAAGGCGGCGGTGGGCGCGGTGCTGGTGGTCGTCATCCTGTTCCTGCCCGATGGCCTGCTGGGGTTCTGGCTGCGCCGGCGTGCGCGCCAGCTGGCGGCCACGCCGATCCCGCAGCCGCCCGACAGTGCTCCCGCCCCTGCGGCACCGCCGCAGGCACCGGCCGTGCACACCGGCCAGCCGCTGCTGGAGGTGCGCCAGCTGTCCAAGGCCTTCCGCGGCGTGCAGGCGCTCGACCGCGTGACGCTGCAGGTGCGCCAGGGCGAGATCCTGGGCCTGCTGGGCCCCAACGGCTCGGGCAAGTCGACCTTCATCAACGTCGTCAGCGGCCACTACCCGCTGTCGGGCGGCGAGATCGTGTTCGGCGGCCAGTCGCTCACCGGCGCGCCGCCGCACCGGGTGGCCCGGGCCGGCATCGCCCGCACCTACCAGATCCCGCGGCCGTTCCAGCACCTCAGCGTGCTGCAGAACGTCGCCCTGCCGGCCATGTTCGGCGGCGCCGCTCTCGACCAGCGCGGGGCCGAGCGCGAGGCCTGGAAGTGGCTGGAGTTCACCGGCCTGCAGGCCCGCGCGCACGCGCTGCCCGAGGACCTGAACCTGCACCAGCGCAAGTTCCTCGAGCTGGCCCGGGCCCTCGCATCGCGGCCGCGGCTGGTGCTGCTGGACGAGGTGCTGTCGGGCCTGACGCCGGCCGAGATCGACGGCGCCATCGACCTGATCCGCCGCATCCAGGCGCAGGGCTCCACCATCGTCTTCGTCGAACACGTGATGCGTGCCGTGATGGCCCTGACCGACCGCATCGTGGTGCTCAACCACGGCAAGCTGATCGCCCAGGGCCTGGCCAACGACGTGATGCAGGACAGCGGCGTGGTCAGCGCCTACCTCGGAAAGCCCGCCCATGCTTGATATCCAGGACGTGCAGGCCGCCTACGGCGCGGCGCCGGCGCTGTGGGGCGTGTCGCTGCGGGTCGATGCGGGCGAGCTGGTGTGCGTGGTCGGTCCCAACGGCGCCGGCAAGAGCACGCTGATCAACGTCATCGCCGGCCTGCACCGCGCCCGCGCCGGGCGGATCATGGTCGACGGCCAGGACGTGACGCAGCTGGCGCCACACCGCTTCTGCGGCCGCGGCGTCGCCATCGTGCCGGAGGGCCGGCGGCTGTTCACCGGCATGACGGTGCAGGAGAACCTCGAGCTGGGCAGCTTCCTGCCCGGCCCCAAGGCGGCCCGGGCGCGCACGCTGGAGCAGGTGCTGGCGCTGTTCCCGGCGCTGCGGCAGAAGCTGGGGCAACCGGCCGGTTCGCTGTCCGGCGGGCAGCAGCAGATGGTGGCCATCGGCCGCGCGCTCATGAGCCAGCCCAAGCTGCTGCTGCTCGACGAACCCTCGCTGGGCCTGGCGCCCGCGGTGGTGCTGGACATGTTCGAGGCCATCCGCTCCATCAACGCCGGCGGCACCTCGGTGCTGCTGGTCGAGCAGAACGTGGCCATGGCGATGGAGCTGGCGCGCCGCGCCTACGTGATGGAGGAGGGGCGCATCGTGGCCGAGGGCATCGCCTCCGAGCTGATGCACCGGCCGGAGATCCGCAAGGCCTACCTGGGCCTGGAGACGCACTGACGCACCGGCGCCCGCTGCGGCGCCAGTGTTGCGCACCCCGGAAAACTCATTTGCGGCCGGCCGCTTGCCCGCCGTGGGCGGTCGGCCCTAGAGTTCGCCGCCGACGACGATGGAGACCCACATGACCGATCCGATGACCGACAAGCTGCTGGTGCGCGAGCTGGTGGAGCGCTGGGCCGTGTGGCGCGATGCCGGCGACTGGGACCGCTTCGCCACCTGCTGGCACCCCGACGGCGTGATGATGGCCACCTGGTTCCAGGGCCCCTGGCGCGAGTTCATTCGCGTGACCCAGGAGGGCTGGGCCAAGGGCGTGAGCATCCTGCACTTCCTGGGCGGCAGCGCGATCGAGGTGCAGGGCGACCGCGCCATCGCCCAGACCAAGATGACCATCTCGCAGCGCGGCATGGTCGAGGGCATCGACGGGCCGGTGCTGTGCGACGTGGTGTGCACCGGCCGCTTCTACGACTTCGTCACCCGGGACGAGGGCGCCTGGAAGCTTCTGCACCGCCAGCCGATCTACGAGAAGGACCGGCTCGACCCGGTCGACCCCAGTGCGCAGCTGCGCCTGGACAAGGACTTCCTCGCCGCCATGCCCGAGGGCTACCGCCACCTGGCCTACATCCAGACCCGCATCGGCTACAAGGTCAAGATGGACATGCCGATGCTCAAGGGCCCCGAGGTGCAGGACCTGTACCGGCGCGGCGCGGCCTGGCTGGCCGGCGGCCCGCTGGAGCGCTGAGATGGCGCGCCCCCTCGATCGCCGCCAGCTGCTGGTGCTGGCCGCCGCGGCTGCCGCGGCCGCCTCGTCGCCCGTCTTCGCGCAGGCCTATCCGAACAAGGCGGTGCGCATCGTCGTGCCGCAGCCGCCCGGCGGCGGCTTCGACAGCGTCGGCCGGCTGCTGGCCGACCGCCTGGGCAAGCAGATGGGGCAGGGCTTCGTGGTCGAGAACCGCGCCGGCTCGGGCACGCTGGTGGGCACCGACCTGGCGGCCAAGGCGGCGCCCGACGGCTACACGCTGCTGGTGGGGTCGGTCTCCAACCTGGCGCTCAATCCCGGCCTGTATCCCAACCTGCCCTACGACAGCCTGAAGGACTTCGAGCCGATCGGGCTGGCGGTGAGCTACAGCTACACGCTGATGGCCCGCAAGGACCTGCCGTTCAGGACGCTGCAGGACGTGGTGGCCTACGCCAAGGCCAATCCCGGCCGGCTGCTCTACGCCTCGGCCGGCAACGGCTCCGGCCAGCACGTGCTGGCGGCGGCCCTGTGGCACCTGGCCGGCGTCGAGATCACGCACGTGCCGTACCGCGGCGCGCAGCCGGCCTACCAGGACCTGCTGGGCGGCCGCGTCGACCTGTTCTTCGACCTCTCGCCGACGGCGCGCGTGCAGGTCGACGCCGGCAATGCCCGCGCGCTGGCGGTCTCGGGCCCGGCGCGCAACCCCATGCATCCCGACGTGCCGACCGTGCTCGAGACCAGGGTCGCGCAGCTGGAGCTGGAGTCGTGGTTCGGCCTGTTCGCGCCGGCGCGCACCCCGGCCGACGTGCTGGCGCGGTTGCGCGAGGCGTTCGGGCAGGTGGTGGCCGCGCCCGAGCTGGGCGAGTCGCTGGCCAAGGGTGGCGGCAAGCCGCTGCAGCTGACCGGGGAGGCGGCGCGCGCCGTCGTGCGGCGCGACGTCGAGCGCTGGGCGCCCCTGGTGCGCACGCTGGGCGTGCGGGCCGACTAGCATCCACGGTTTTTTTCGTTCCACTGGAGAGTCATGAAAGTCCTCGGCATTTCCGGCAGCCTGCGCGCCGGCTCGTACAACACCATGGCGCTGCGCGCCGCCCAGAAGCTCGCCCCGGCCGGCATGGAGATCGAGGTCGCCAGCATCGCCGAGGTCCCTCTGTACAACGACGACGTGCGGGCGGCGGGCGAACCGGCGCCGGTCAGCGCGCTCAAGGCCAAGGTGCGGGCGGCCGACGGCATCCTGCTGGTGACGCCGGAATTCAATTTCTCGATTCCCGGCGTGCTGAAGAACACGCTCGACTGGCTGTCGCGCCCGCCCGAGCCGCCGTTCGCCGGCAAGCCGGTGGCCATCATGGGCGTCAGCCCCGGCCCGGTCGGCACGGCCCGCGTGCAGTACGACCTGCGCAAGGTGCTGGTGTTTCTGGACGCCTTCACCGTGAACAAGCCCGAGGTCTTCATCAACAACTGCGCCTCGAAGTTCGACGCCTCGGGCAACTTCACCGACGAGGCCGGTTCCAGGTTCATCGGCGACCTGCTGGTCTCGCTGCAGAAGCTCAAGGCCCGTCTGGGCTGAGGCCGGCGGCCTCGCGCACAATCGCGGGCTTGTCGTTTCCGCTCATCACCGATCCGGCGTTCTACGCCGCCGCCATCCCGGCCGTCCTGCTGCTGGGCATCAGCAAGAGCGGCTTCGGGGCCGGCTTCGGCTCCCTGGCCGTCCCCATCCTGGCGCTGGCCGTGCCGGTGCCGCAGGCCGCCGCCATGCTGATGCTGCCGCTGCTGCTGATGGACATCCTCGGCCTGCATGCCTTCCGGCGCGACTTCGACTGGCCGCTGCTGCGCTTCCTGCTGCCCTGGGGCCTGCTGGGCACGCTGTGCGGCACGCTGCTGTTCAGGGTGCTCGACTCGCACCTGGTGGCCGGCATCACCGGCGTCTTCACGCTGGCCTTCCTCGCCCAGCGGCTGCTGTTCCCGCCGCGCGCGGGCAGCGGCGCCTGGCCGAAGTGGCTGGGCGCGCTGCTCTCCACCACCTCCGGCTTCACCAGCTTCGTCGCCCACGCCGGCGGGCCGGCCGTCAACGCTTATGTGATCCCGATGCGGCTGCCGCCGGTGGTGTTCACCGGCACCATGGCGGTGTTCTTCTTCGCCATGAACATCGCCAAGTGGGTGCCGTACGGCTGGCTGGGGTTGCTGGACCTGCGCAACATGGCCACCTCGCTGGTGCTGCTGCCGATCGCGCCGCTGGGCGTGTTCGCCGGCATCCGGATCGCCCGCCGCATCCAGCCGGTGCTGTTCTACCGGCTGCTGCTGCTGGGCATGCTGCTGACCGGCTCCAAGCTGGTCTGGGACGGCTTCCTCGCCTGAGCGCCGCCGGGCTCAGGCCCCGGGACGGTCGCGGTCCCAGCCGGGCGGGCGGTCGTCGCCGACGTGGCGCCGCGCCGCGACCTCCTCGCGCTCGCGCGCCAGCTGCTCCTCCAGCTGGCGGCGCCCCTGCTTGACGACGGCGATGATCTTGGAGCGGTCCTTGCGGTTCGGGTACATCTGCTCGAACAGCTCGATGTTGTGGCGGCGAAAGCGCATCGCCAGCCGGCGCGCCTCGTGCGGGCTCTGCCCGAGCAGCTCCAGCACCGTGCGGCCGCTGCGCAGGCTGGCCTCGAACAGCTCGCGCTCGACGTGCATCACCTGGCGGTCGCGCAGCTCGTTCCAGTGGGTGACGTCGCGCGCCCGCGCCACCAGCTGCAGGTGGGGGAAGTGCTCGCGCGCCAGGTCGACGATGGCCAGCGACTGGTCGGCACTGTCCACCGCCACCACCAGCACCCGCGCCTTGTCGGCGCCGGCGATGCGCAGCAGGTCGAGCCGGCTGGCGTCGCCGTAGAAGACCTTGTAGCCGAACGAGCGCACCACCTCCACCATGTCGGCGTCGTGGTCCAGCACCGTGGCGCGCACGCCCTGCGCCAGCATCAGGCGGCCGACGATCTGGCCGTAGCGGCCGAAGCCGGCGATGATGACCGGGGCGTCCTGTTCGGCGCTGATCTCCTCCAGCGTGCGGCCGCCGCCACGGGTGAAGCGGGCGGCCACGAAGCGGTCGATGGCCACCAGCAGCAGCGGCGACAGCAGCATGGAGACGGCCACGGCGCCGATCAGCAGCGAGGCGGTGGCGGCCGGGAAGACATGCGCGCCGGCCGCGGCCTGGAACACCACGAAGGCGAACTCGCCGCCCTGGGCCAGCAGCAGGGTGAACACCGGCCGGTCCTGCCGCTCGATGCCCATCGCCTTGGCCAGGAACCAGATGACGGCCGCCTTCAGCAGCAGGAAGCCGGCGACCAGCCCGGCCATCAGCAGCGGCTGGGCGAGCAGGGCGCCGAAGTCGATGCTCATTCCCACGGCGATGAAGAACAGCCCGAGCAGCAGGCCCTTGAACGGCTCGATGTCGGTCTCGAGTTCGCGCCGGTACTCGCTCTCGGCCAGCAGCACGCCGGCCAGGAAGGCGCCCAGCGCCATCGACAGGCCGACGATCTGCATCAGGGCGGCGATCGCCACCACCAGCAGCAGCGCCGCTGCGGTGAAGATCTCCGGCGTGCGGCTGCGCGCGATCCAGCGCAGCAGCGGACGCAGCGCCAGCCGTCCGCCCAGCACGATGGCGGCGATGACGGCGACGATCTTCAGGCCCTGCAGCAGCACGCCGTCGCCAGCCCCGTCGTCGGGCTGCACCCCGGCCAGCAGCGGCACCAGCGCCAGGATGGGGATGGCGGCGACGTCCTGGAACAGCAGGATGGAGAAGTTGGCCTGGCCGCTGCTGGTGGGCAGCAGGTTGCGCTCGCCCATCACCTGCAGTGCGATCGCCGTCGACGACAGCGCCAGGCCCAGCGCCGCCACCAGGCTGATGCGCCAGTCGGCGCCGGCCAGCACGCCGGCGCCGAACAGCACCACGGCGCAGCCGACGACCTGCGCGCCGCCCCAGCCGAAGATGGGCCGGCGCAGGTTCCACAGGCGGCGCGGCTCCAGCTCCAGGCCGACCAGGAACAGCATCAGCACCACGCCGAATTCGGCGAAATGCAGGATGTCCTCGACCTCGGTGACCAGGCCGATGCCCCAGGGCCCGATGGCGATGCCGGCGGCGATGTAGCCGATGATGGAGCCGAGGCCGAGCGCCCGCGACAGCGGCACCGCGATCACGGCGGCGCCGAGGTAGATCAGGCTGCTGGACAGCCAGGCCGGCAGGTGCTCCATCAGCGGGCCTCCCGGTGCACGGGATTGGCCGCGTAGTCGGCCAGGCGGTCGGCGGGCTGGTCGGCCGGCCGGTCCGAAACGGGCACCTCGCAGGCGACGCAGGCCGGCAGGTCCTCCAGCTCGGGCCAGTCGGGGTGGCTGCGCAGGCGCTCGGCGAACACCCCGGCATGGGCGTCGATCTCGGGCTGGTGGGCGCGGTGGGCGCCGTGGAACACCAGCGGCGGCAGGAAGCGCATGCCGCACAGTGCCGCCGTCTGCTCGTACGGCGGCAGGAAGGCGTCGAAGAAGTAGCGGTTGTAGCCCTGCGGGTGGTAGGAGGCCTCGGGGCCGCCGGTGGTGGCCACCAGCCACAGGTCCTTGCCGTTGAGCGCCGTGCCGGTGCGGCCGTACGCCCAGCCGTGCGTGAGCACCTCGTCCAGCCAGAGCTTCAGCAGCGCCGGCATCGAGTACCACTGGATGGGGTGTAGCAGCACCAGCAGCCGCGCCCGCGCCAGGTGGCGCTGCTCGGCGGCGACGTCGATGTCGTAGTCGGGGTAGCTGGCGTACAGGTCCTGCACCTGCACGCCCGGGGTGGCGCGTGCGGCCTCCAGCAGGCGGCGGTTGACGCGCGACTCGCGCCAGTTCGGGTGCGCGGCCAGCACGTAGGTGCCGGGGGTTTCGGCGACGGCGGGAGCGGGCTCATCCATGTCACGAACATACCGTAGATGCGGCCGCCGATGGGGCCATGCGTGCGCAGAGCAGTTGCACGAGCAGCTGCGCCCGGCAAGCCGTTGTCGCTGGCTGGACACCGGAGCCGGCGCCGCCGCCCTACAGTGGCGGCATGAAGACCTTCGCCTCCCTCGCCGAGCTCGTGCCCCTGGTGGGCCAGGAAGTCGCCGTCAGCGACTGGGTCGACATCACCCAGGAGCGCATCGACCGCTTCGCCGAGGCCACCGGCGACCACCAGTGGATCCACGTCGACGTCGAGAAGGCCAGGGCCGGCCCGTTCGGCGCGCCGATCGCGCACGGCTACCTCACCCTGTCGCTGCTGCCGCTGTTCTTCGAGACGGCGATCACGCTGGGCGGCGCCCGGATGGGCGTGAACTACGGGCTCAACAAGGTGCGCTTCACGGCCCCCGTGCCGGTGGGCAGCCGGCTGCGCGGGCGCCTGACCCTGCTGGCCTGCGAGGCGATCGCCGACGGCGGCATGCAGATGACGTGGAAGGTCGCGGTCGAGTGCGAGGGCAGCGACAGGCCGGTCTGCGTGGCCGAGTCGATCGCCCGCCGCTACTGAGCGGCGAAGCCGTTCTGCCGCCAGGCCTCGAACACCGTCACCGCCACGGCGTTCGACAGGTTCAGGCTGCGCTGGCCGGCGCGCATCGGCAGCTTCAGCTGCTGGGCGGCCGGGAAGGTGGCGCGCAGCGCCGGGGGCAGGCCGGCCGACTCGGAGCCGAACACCAGCCAGTCGCCGGGCGCGAACGCGACGTCGTGGACCGTGCGGGTGCCGCGGGTGGTGAGCGCGAACAGCCGGGCCGGATCGGGCCGTTCGGCCGCCAGCAGCGCCGCCCAGTCGGCGTGCCGGCGCACCTGGGCGTACTCGTGGTAGTCGAGGCCGGCGCGCCGCATCAGGCGGTCCTCCATCGAGAAGCCGAGCGGCTCGACCAGGTGCAGCGCACAACCGGTGTTGGCCGCCAGCCGGATGACGTTGCCGGTGTTCGGCGGGATCTCCGGCGCGACCAGGACGATGCGGAACATCAGGCGTCCTCCGTGCGGGCCAGCACGATGGCGGACACCGCGGCGGCGCCGGCGGCACGCACCACCCGCGCCAGCGCGTACAGCGAGGCCCCGGTGGTCATCACGTCGTCGACCAGCAGCACCGCCTGCCCGCGCAGCTCGGCGGCGCGCCCCGGCTCGAGCGTGAAGGCACCGCGCACGTTGGCCTGGCGGGCGGCATGGTCGAGCGAGGCCTGTGCCGGCGTGTCGACCAGCCGCAGCGCCAGCCGCGGATCGGCGCGGCCGGGTGCCAGCTGCCGGGCCAGCTCGTGCGCCTGGTTGAAGCCGCGATGGGCCAGGCGTTCGCGCGACAGCGGCATCGGCAGCAGCCAGCGGGCACCGGCCACCAGGGCGCGGGCGGCGGGATCGCGCAGCAGCAGGGCGGCGAAGCCGTCGGCCCAGCCCGGCTCGCCACCGAACTTGAAGCGGCCCACCAGGCCGGACCAGGGATAGCCGTAGCTCACGGCGGCGTGGCAGGCGTCCAGCGGCGGCGGCTCGCGCAGGCAGCGTCCGCACTGCGCCACGCCGTCGGGCAGGGCCAGCGCGCAGCGCGGGCAGCGGTGGCGCCGGGGCGCGAAGCGCTCCAGGCAGGCGGCGCACACCGGCGCGGCCGGCCACGCGCGGCACACCTCGCAGCGCGCCGGCGTGGCGCGCGACAGACCCCGGACCAGCTCCCCCAGCATCGGGTCAATATACTGCCGCGTGCCCGACCAGCGCCCCCCCACACTGGATCCCCCGGCGGTCGCCCGCTGGGACCGGGCGGCGCCGTTGCAGGCGCCCTGGCTGCACGAGGAAGTGGCGCGCCGCATGGCCGAGCGGCTCGAGTGGATCAAGCTGGCGCCGCAAGCCTGGGCCCACTGGGGGCCGCTGCGTGGCGGGCTGGCCATCCAGCCCGCCATCGAGCAGCGCTACCCGGCCGCGCGCTGCCTGCTGGTCGAGCCCGCCGGAGCGCGCCAGGCGGCGGTGCAGGCCGTCGCCGCCCGGCCCTGGTGGCGGCGCTGGGGCGGGCCGCGGCGCGAGGTGGTGGCCGGCGTCCCCGACGGCGCGGTGCAGATGCTGTGGGCCAACATGGCGCTGCACGGCACGGCCGATCCGCAGGGGCTGCTGGCGCAGTGGCACCGGGCGCTGGCGCCGGACGGCTTCCTGATGCTGTCCTGCTTCGGGCCCGACACGCTGCGCGAGCTGCACGGGCTGTATGCGACGCTGGGCTGGCCGCCGCCCGGGCCGCAGTTCACCGACATGCACGACTGGGGCGACATGCTGGTGCACGGCGGCTTCGCCGAGCCGGTGATGGACATGGAGCGGCTGACCCTGAGCTGGGAGTCGCCGGCCCGGCTGCTGGCCGAACTGCGCGAACTGGGCGCCAACGTGCACCCGGACCGCTTTCCCGCCCTGCGTGGCCGCCGCTGGCGCGCCCGGCTCGAGCAGGCGCTGGACGAGCGCCTGCGCGGCCCCGACGGCCGGCTGGCAATGACGTTCGAGATCGTCTACGGCCACGCCATCAAGCCGGCGCCGCGGGTGAAGGTGGCCGACCGCAGCGCGGTGTCGCTGGAGGACATGCGGGCCATGCTGCAGGCGGAGCGCCGGCCCGGCAAATAGTTGCCGAGGCGGATTTGACGAAGGTCAACACCGCTACAATGCCCGGTTGATTTGTGAGCGTCACCGTCGATGCCGGTATTTCGTTTCGCGACCGTCCAGGGCCAGAACATCGTCTGGTTCCTGAAGCGCAACTGCTCGGTCACGCCGACCCAGCTGGGGTGGTTCTATGCCTCGCTGTGTGTCGTGTCGCTGGCCATCGCGGCGCTGTTCTGGTTGCACGGCGCGACGCTGATCCTGCCGTTCGCCTGGCTGGAGCTGGGGGCGGTGGGGCTGGCATTCCTGGTGTACGCGCGGCATGCGGCCGACGGCGAGCGCATCTCGCTGCAGGACCGCCGGCTGGTGGTCGAGTTGGAGAGCGCCGGGCAGCTGCAGCGCACGGAGTTCGATCCCGACTGGGTGCGGGTCGAGCCGCGCACCGGCGGGCGCTCGCTGATCGAGGTGTCCGCCCGCGGGCGTTCGGTCAGCGTGGGACGCTATGTGCGGCCGGAGTTGCGGCCGCTGCTGGCGCAGGAGATCAGGAGCGCCCTGCGCGAGCGGGTCGCGGTGCGCTGAGGGCGCGCGGGTTTTGTAGTGATTGATCAGAACGGAACAGGAACGATGAAGAGCCTTTCGACCATGGCCCGGGCGCTGGCCCTCGCGGCCGCGGCCTCTGCCGGTGCCGCGCACGCCGTGAACGACCTGCCCGGCGGCCCGGGCGTGCGGCAGCTGAACCTGCCGGCGGCGGCCACCCGCATCGCGGTCGAGCAATCCTGGCTGCACTGGTTCATGCTGATCACCTGCACGGTGATCTTCGTGGCCGTCTTCTCGGTCATGTTCTATTCGATCTGGAAGCACCGCAAGTCGGTCGGCCACAAGCCCGCCAACTTCCACGAATCGGTGACGGTCGAGGTCATCTGGACCCTGGTGCCTTTCCTCATCGTGATCGGCATGGCGCTGCCGGCCACCAAGGTGCTGGTCGCCGCCAAGGACACCAGCAACGCCGACCTGACCATCAAGGCCACCGGCTACCAGTGGAAGTGGGGCTACGACTACCTCAACGGCGAAGGCTCGGGCCTGTCGTTCCTGTCGACGCTGCTGCCCACGCACCGCGAGATCTCGAACGCGGGCGCCAAGGCCGACGTGCCGGACAACTACCTGTTCGAGGTCGACAACCCGCTGGTGGTGCCGGTCAACAAGAAGGTCCGCATCATCACCACCGCCAACGACGTCATCCACGCCTGGGGCGTGCCGGCGTTCGGCGTCAAGCAGGACGCCATCCCCGGCTTCGTGCGCGACACCTGGTTCCGCAGCGAGAAGACCGGCGACTTCTACGGCAACTGCTACGAGCTGTGCGGCAAGGAGCACGCCTACATGCCGATCCACGTCAAGGTGGTGACGGCGCAGGAATACACCGCCTGGGTCGGCGACCAGCAGAAGCGGGCCGCGGCCAAGCAGGACGACCCCAACAAGGTGTGGCAGCTCTCCGACATCGTCACCCGCGGCGAGAAGGTCTACGCCGCCAACTGCGCCGCCTGCCACCAGCCCAACGGCAAGGGCGCCGGCCCCATCAAGGCGCTCGACGGCTCGCCCATCGTGCAGGACGCCGACAAGTCCAAGCAGCTGCAGGTCGTGCTCAACGGCAAGGGCGCCATGCCGGCCTGGAAGCAGCTGTCCGACACCGACATCGCCGCCGTGGTCAGCTACACCAAGAACAACTGGTCCAACAAGACCGGCCAGGTCGTCCAGCCGTCCGAAGTGCTGGCGCAGCGCGGCAAGTAATCCAGGCATCCCGAGGTCACACCCCATGAGCGCAGTTCTCGACACCCACGGTCACGCGCACGAGCACGACGACCACCATGGCGCCCCCACCGGCTGGCGGCGCTGGGTCTACGCCACCAACCACAAGGACATCGGGACCCTGTACCTGCTGTTCTCGTTCACCATGCTGATGGTGGGCGGCCTGCTGGCGCTGGGCATCCGCGCCGAGCTGTTCCAGCCCGGCCTGCAGGTGGTCAACCCCGAGCTGTTCAACCAGCTCACCACCATGCACGGCCTGATCATGGTGTTCGGCGCCATCATGCCGGCCTTCGTGGGCTTCGCGAACTGGATGATCCCGCTGCAGATCGGCGCATCCGACATGGCGTTCGCGCGCATGAACAACTTCAGCTTCTGGCTGATGGTGCCGGCCGGCATCATGCTGGTGGGCTCGTTCTTCATGCCGGGCGGCGCCCCCGCCGCCGGCTGGACGCTCTACGCGCCGCTCACGCTGCAGATGGGCCCGTCGATGGACGCCGGCATCTTCGCGATGCACGTGCTGGGCGCCAGCTCGATCATGGGCTCGATCAACATCATCGTCACCATCCTGAACATGCGCGCGCCCGGCATGACGCTGATGAAGATGCCGATGTTCGCCTGGACCTGGCTCATCACCGCCTACCTGCTGATCGCCGTCATGCCCGTGCTGGCCGGCGCGATCACCATGACGCTGACCGACCGCCACTTCGGCACCACGTTCTTCAACCCCGCCGGCGGCGGCGACCCGGTGATGTACCAGCACATCTTCTGGTTTTTCGGCCACCCCGAGGTCTACATCATGATCCTGCCGGCCTTCGGCATCATCAGCCAGGTCGTGCCCGCCTTCTCGCGCAAGCGCCTGTTCGGCTACGCCTCCATGGTGTATGCGACCAGCTCGATCGCCATCCTGTCGTTCATCGTCTGGGCGCACCACATGTTCACCACCGGCATGCCGGTGACCGGGCAGCTGTTCTTCATGTACGCGACCATGCTGATCGCTGTGCCCACGGCCGTGAAGATCTTCAACTGGATCGCCACCATGTGGCAGGGCTCGATGACCTTCGAGACCCCCATGCTGTTCGCGGTGGGCTTCATCTTCGTGTTCACCATGGGCGGCTTCACCGGCCTGATCCTGGCGATCGCCCCGGTCGACCTGGTGCTGCAGGACACCTACTACGTGGTGGCGCACTTCCACTACGTGCTGGTGGCCGGCTCGCTGTACGCCATGTTCTCCGGCTTCTACTACTGGTCGCCCAAGTGGACCGGCGTCATGTACAACGAGACGCGCGGCAAGATCCACTTCTGGTGGTCGCTGATCGCGTTCAACGTCACGTTCTTCCCCATGCACTTCCTGGGGCTGGCCGGCATGCCGCGCCGCTACGCCGACTACGCGATGCAGTTCGCCGACTTCAACGCGATCGCCTCCATCGGCGCCTTCGCCTTCGGCCTCGCTCAGGTCTACTTCTTCATCTTCGTCGTGCTGCCCATCATGCGCGGCCAGGGCGCCCCGGCGCCCCAGCGGCCCTGGAACGACGCCGACGGCAAGGGTGCCGAGGGCCTGGAGTGGGAAGTGCCGTCGCCGGCCCCCTTCCACACCTTCGAGGTGCCGCCCCGCCTGAACGCCAGCGCCACCCGCGTGCTGGATGCGCAGCCCTCCGGCCACTGATCTGCCCGGACCCATGGCCATGGCCACCGACGATGACCGCAAGAAAGCCAACCGCCGCCTGGGCCTGATCCTGGCGTCGGTGGCCATCGTCTTCTTCCTGGGCTTCATCGCCCGCATGGCGCTGTTCAGGGGCTGAGCCGGTGGCCACGCGCAAGTCCCACAACCTGCGGATGGTCGGCAAGCTGTGCGTCGTCGCGGCCGGCATGTTCGCGTTCGGCTACGGGCTGATCCCGCTCTACAAGCACATCTGCGAGCTCACCGGCATCAACATCCTGGCGCTGGGCGAGCAGCAGGTGCCAGGCGCATCGCGCGCGCCGGCCAACTCGCAGGTCGACCTGTCGCGCACCATCACGGTCGAGTTCGATGCCAACTCGCGCGGCCCCTGGGACTTCAAGCCGGCGCAGCGCACGCTGCAGGTGCACCCGGGCCAGCTCACCACGGTGATGTACGAGTTCCAGAACGTGCAGAACCGGCGCATGTCGGCCCAGGCCATCCCCAGCTACGCACCGCGGCAGGCGGCGGCGCACTTCAACAAGATCGAGTGCTTCTGCTTCAACCAGTACACGCTGGAGCCGGGCGAGAAGAAGCAGTGGCCGGTGGCGTTCGTCATCGACCCCAAGCTGTCGAAGGACGTCACCACCATCACGCTGTCGTACACCTTCTTCGAGGTGGGCGCGGGCACCCCGCCGGCACCGGCCGGCGAGGGGGCGAGGTCGTGAACGTGCTGCGCACCGCGCGCGCGGTGGCCTGGTCGTTCCTCGGCATCCGCCGGGGTGCCGGCCTGGAAGAGGACATGAAGCAGCTCAATCCCGTCCACGTCATCCTGGTGGCGCTGGTCGGGGTGTTGCTGCTGGTGGGCGGGCTGGCCATGCTCGTCCACTGGATCGTTTGAGAATCACGGAAGAACCGAAAGCAGGAGTCGAGAAGAAATGAGTTCGAGCGCCAGCGGCACCACGCCCCATTACTACGTGCCGCACCCGTCGCGGCATCCGGCCTTCGCGGCCTTCGGCCTGCTCTTCGTCATCTTCGGCGCGGCGCAGTGGATCAACGGCGCCGACTGGGGCAAGTGGTCGGTGCTGTTCGGCCTGCTGTGGCTGTTCTGGGTGCTGTTCCAGTGGTTCGGCGACGCCATCGGCGAGAGCGAGGCGGGCCAGTACGGCCACCGCATCGACCTGTCGTTCCGCTGGAGCATGAGCTGGTTCATCTTCTCCGAGGTGATGTTCTTCGGCGCCTTCTTCACCGCCCTGTGGTGGATGCGCTCGCACTCGGTGCCGGCTCTGGGCGGCCTGGACAATGCCCTGCTGTGGCCCGACTTCAAGGCCGTGTGGCCCAGCGTCGCGCCCGGCGTCACCGCCTCGCCGGCCGGCATCATCGAGCCGTTCCAGACCATGACGCCGTTCTGGCTGCCGACGATCAACACGGCGCTGCTGCTGTCGTCGGGCGTCACGCTCACCATCGCCCACCACGCCCTGCGCGAGAACCACCGCGGCCGCACCATCGCCTTCATGTGGATCACCGTGGCGCTTGGCGTGACGTTCCTGTTCGTGCAGGGCTACGAGTACTTCCACGCCTACAGCGAGCTCAACCTCAAGCTCAGCTCGGGCGCCTACGGCTCCACCTTCTTCATGCTCACGGGCTTCCACGGCTTCCACGTGCTGATCGGCATGCTGATGCTGCTGTTCATCACGCTGCGCCTGATGAAGGGCCACTTCACCCCCGAACGCCACTTCGGCTTCGAGGGCGCCGCCTGGTACTGGCACTTCGTGGACGTGGTGTGGCTCGGCCTCTACACACTGGTCTACTGGCTGTAAGCGCGGCCGCACCGCAGCAAGTGAAAGGGGCCGCGCAAGCGGCCCCTTGTCCTTGGGTGGTGCGCTACCGGCCGACCGGGATGCCCGTGGGGTGGATCCAGCCGAGCTTCCAGGCGACCAGCACGCAGACGAACAGCAGGATGGAGAAGCCGACCCGGAACGCCAGCGCGCGCGCCATGTTGCTGGTCTTGGGCTTGCCGTCCTGGCCGTCGCGCATCATGAAAAAGAGCGCCGAGCCCAGGCTGCCGATGATGGCCAGGAAGGCCAACGCGACGAGGTACTTCATGCCGGCCATTATCCGGCCCGCCACATGACGCGCGCCCGCTTCTGGGTCGTCACCGCCGCCACCGCCGTCGGGGTGGCGGTGACCTTTTCCCTGGGCGCCTGGCAGTTCGGCCGCGCCCACCAGAAGGAGGCCCTGGCCGGCGCCATCGCCGCCCGCCGCGACCAGGCGCCGCTGCTGCCATCCGCGCTGCTGGCGCCCGACGTCGCCGGCCAGCTGCACAGCCCGGTCCGGCTGCGCGGCACCTGGGTGGCCGAGCGCACCGTGTTCCTCGACAACCGCCAGATGGGCGCGCGGGTCGGCTTCTACGTCGCGACCCCGCTGCGCCTGACCGGCACCGACCGCGCCGTGCTGGTCCAGCGCGGCTGGGCACCTCGCAACTTCGAGCGGCGCGAGGCGCTCCCGCCGGTCGAGACGCCGGCCGGCGAGGTCGAGCTCACCGGCCGCATTGCCCCGCCCCCGGCCAAGCTATACCAGTTCGGCTCGGCCGGTAGCGGCGCCATCCGGCAAAATCTCGACCTCGTGCCCTTTGCCGCCGAGACGGGCCTGCGCCTGCTGCCGGTCACGGTGCTCGAGACCGGGCCGGCCTCGCAGGGGCTGCTGCGCGACTGGCCCGAAACCGGTGGCCGCGGCCCCGACACCAATTACGGCTACGCCGCCCAGTGGTGGGCCCTCAGTGCCCTCATCGCCATCCTCTATGCCTGGTTCCAGTTCATCGCCCCCCGCCGCCGCGCCCCGCAGGCTTGACGAGCCGCTGGACCTCACCATCCACGCACTGCCCGGCCCGCGCGAGGTCGGGGAGGCGCAGCGCACGGTGCGCGGGCGCCTCAAGATGCTGTTCGTGATGCTGATCTGCGCGGCGCCGGTGGTGGCTTCCTATTTCACCTACTACGTCGTGCGGCCCGAAGGCCGGCGCAGCTTCGGCGAACTGATCGAGCCGCAGCGCGCGATGCCCGCGCTCACCGCCACCACGCTGGACGGCCGCCGGGTGCGGCTGGACAGCCTGAAGAACCAGTGGCTGCTGGTCAGCGTCGCGGGCGGGGCCTGTGCGGCGCCGTGCGAGCAGAACCTGTACCTGCAGCGCCAGCTGCGCGAGGCCCTGGGCAAGGACAAGGACCGGCTCGACTGGGTCTGGCTGGTCGAGGACGAGCAGCCGGTGCGGGCCGACCTGCGCCCGGCGGTCGCGGCCGCCACCGTTCTGCGCGTGCCGCGCGAGCAGCTCGCGCAGTGGCTGCAGCCGGCGCCCGGTCGCGCGCTGGCCGACCACCTGTATGTCATCGACCCGATGGGCCACTGGATGATGCGCATGCCGGCCGGGCTGAACCGCGAGGGCGCACCCAACGCCAAGCGCGACCTCGAACGGCTGATGCGCGCGTCGGCCAGCTGGGACCAGCCAGGGCGCCCGCAATGAACGGGCTGGTCGACCTGGCGCCGCTCACGCGGCTGATGCTCATGGGCGCGATCGTCGCGCTCGGGCCGATCGCCTGGCTGTGGCTGCGCAGCCGCAACGCCAGTGCGGCCCAGCGGCTGTCGCGCTTGACGCTGCTCACGCTGTTCCTCACCTTCGACCTGGTGCTGTTCGGCGCCTTCACCCGGCTCACCGATTCCGGGCTGGGCTGTCCCGACTGGCCGGGCTGTTACGCCAACGCCACGCCCGCCGGCGCGCACGAGCAGATCAGCGCCGCGCAGGCGACCATGCCCACCGGCCCGGTGACGCACACCAAGGCCTGGATCGAGATGGTCCACCGCTACCTGGCCACCGGCGTGGGCGTGCTGATCCTGACGCTGGCGGCCGGCACCTGGGCGCTGCGCCGGCGCGCCGCGCTGCCGGTCGATCCCTGGTGGCCCACCGCCACGCTGGCCTGGGTCTGCCTGCAGGGCGCGTTCGGGGCGCTCACCGTGACCATGAAGCTGTTCCCGGCCATCGTCACGCTGCACCTGCTCGGTGGCATGGTGCTGCTGGCCCTGCTGTGCCGGCAGGCCGTGGCCTACCGCCAGGCCGAGACCGGCGCCCGGCCCGCCGCCCTGTCCGGTGGCCGCTTCGCGCTGCTGGCCGCGACCGTGGCCGCGCTCTGGATCCAGGTCGCTCTCGGCGGCTGGGTCAGCACCAACTACGCCGTGCTGGCCTGCTCCCAGTTCCCCTCTTGCCAGGGCAGCTGGTGGCCGCCGATGGACTTCCGCCAGGCCTTCGAGCTGTGGCGCCCGCTCGGCCTCACCGGCGCCGGCGAGCATGTCTCGTTCGCAGCGCTGACGGCCATCCACTACGTGCACCGGCTGGCCGCCTACGTCGTCCTCGGCCTGCTGCTCGCGCTGGCCTGGCGCCTGCGCGATGCACTTCCGCGCCAGGCCCGGCTGCTCGGCCTGCTGGCCCTGTGGCAGCTGGCCAGCGGCCTGTCCAACGTCGTCCTCGGCTGGCCGCTGGCGGCGGCGCTGGCCCACACCGGCGGGGCGGCGGCCCTGGTGGTGGTGCTCACCTGGGCGCTGTGCGAGAGCCGGCCCGCCGGCGCCCGTGCGGCCGGCCGCTCCGCGGCCCTGGCGCGCGGCGAGGGAGTGCCCTCATGAGCCGCTTCGCCCAGTTCTACGCGCTGACCAAGCCGCGCGTCATCCAGCTCATCGTCTTCTGCGCGGTGATCGGCATGGTGCTGGCCGTGCCGGGCGCGCCGTCGGCCGACGACCTGCGCACCGCCGCCTTCGCCGCGTTCGGCATCTGGCTGGTGGCGGGCGCCGCCGCGGCGTTCAACTGCCTGATCGAGAAAGGCATCGACGCCAAGATGCGGCGCACCGCCTGGCGCCCCACGGCCAGGGGCGAGCTGTCGGACACGCAGACGCTGGTGTTCTCGATCGTGCTGTGCGCGCTGGGCTCGGCGCTGCTTTACGCCACCGTCAATCCGCTGACCATGTGGCTCACGTTCGCCACCTTCGTCGGCTACGCCATCATCTACACCGTGGTGCTCAAGCCGCGCACGCCGCAGAACATCGTGATCGGCGGCGCCTCGGGCGCCATGCCGCCGGTGCTGGGCTGGGCGGCCATGCGCGGCGATGTCGGCCCCGAGGCGCTGGTGCTCTTCCTCATCATCTTCCTGTGGACGCCGCCGCATTTCTGGGCGCTTGCGCTGTACCGGGTCGAGGACTACCGCAAGTCCGGGCTGCCGATGCTGCCGGTGACGCACGGCAGCGAGTTCACCCGGCTGCAGATCCTGCTGTACACGCTGGTGCTGGGGGCGGCCTGCCTGCTGCCGTTCGCCATCGGCATGAGCTCCTGGCTGTACCTTGTCACGGCGCTGGTGCTGAGCGCCGGCTTTACCTGGTACGGCCTGCGCCTGTGGCGGAACTATTCCGATACGCTTGCGCGCAAGACCTTCCGTTTTTCACTCATCCACCTCAGCGTGCTGTTCGCCGCGCTGCTGCTGGACCATTACCTGCTGTGAGGTGCACCATGGACCGCCGCCATGCCCTGGGACTGATCGCCGCCGCCGCCGCCCTGGCCGCCTGCGGGGAGAAGAAGCCGCAGTTCGCCGCCGTCGACCTCACCGGGGCCGACTACGCGAAGGATTTCTCGCTGCCCGACACCAACGGCCAGACGCGCAGCCTGAAGGACTTCCGCGGCAAGGCGGTGGTCGTGTTCTTCGGCTACACGCAGTGCCCCGACGCCTGCCCGACCACGCTGGCCGAGATCGCCCAGGCCAAGAAGCTGCTGGGCGCGGATGGCGACAAGGTGCAGGGCGTGCTCATCACGGTCGATCCCGAGCGCGACACGCCGGAGCTGCTCAAGGCCTACACCGCCAACTTCAGTCCCGACTTCATCGCGCTGCGCGGCACGCCCGAGCAGACGGCCGCCGTCGCCAAGGACTTCAAGGTCTACTACAAGAAGGTCGAGGGCAAGACGCCCGGCACCTACACCATGGACCACTCGGCGTCGAGTTTCGTGTTCGATCCGCAGGGCCGGCTGCGCCTGTACACCCGCTACGGCAGCGGCGCCCAGACGCTGGCCGACGACCTCAAGCAGCTGCTCGCCACCTCCGCCTGAGGTGGTGCAGCACCTGCTGGCGCGCCGGGGCGCGGCGCGCATCGCGCTGATCCCGCCGCCGGTGCTGGAGGCCCTGAACGACGGCCTGGTGCCCACGGTCAACCTGAACGAGTTCCTGGCGCTCGACCTCGCCCGGCTGGCCCGCAGCGTCGCCCGCGCCATCGGGCTGGACCCCGGGGCCGAACGGCTGGACGACACCCTGGCCATGCTGCCGGCGTTCAAGCCGGTCAAGCGCCACCTGCATGTCGCGCGGGCGTTCTACGACCTGACGCTGCCCCGCAGCGACCGCGACGCGGTGGCGCACCGCCTGGCCACCCACGCCAGCGACATCGCCCGCAGCTGGGCGGCCCAGTGGGTCGCCTTCTCCGGCCTGGGCCTGGACGGGCAGCTGCAGGCGGTGCGCCGCTTTGCCGCCGACCCGCACTTCGGCGTGCGCGAGATGGCCTGGTCGGCGGTGCGGCCGGCGGTGGCCACCGATGTCGACGCGGCCATCGCGCTGCTGGCCGGCTGGGTGCGTGACGACGACGCCAACCTCCGCCGCTTCGCCAGCGAACTCACCCGGCCGCACGGCGTCTGGTGCGCGCCGCTGCAGGCACTGAAAGCCGAACCCTGGCGCGGCCTGCCGTTGCTGGAGCCCCTGAAGTCCGACCCCAGCCTCTACGTGCGCAACTCGGTGGCCAACTGGCTGAATGACGCCAGCCGGACGCACCCCGAGTGGGTCGTCGAAACCTGTGCACGATGGACACGGGGATCCAAGACCCCCGAGACCGCCTACATCACCCGCCGCGCCCAACGCACCCTGAACAAATAACGACCGCAGGTCGATCCGTGCGCGCGCAATAGCATGCAGCGCGCACACACCTTGAAGGTGGATCCGGCTTCGCCGGTCCACCTTCAACCGATCAGAGCACTTCGAAAACGCGCAGCGTTTTCGAAGCGAATCACTCGGCCTTGATGCCCCGCATCTGGATCACGCCACCCAGCAGCGCGGTGTCGGCCTTGATGCGGTTGGCCAGGCCTTCGCTGGACGTGCCGGCCACCTGCCAGCCCTGCTGGAACAGCTTCTGGCGCACGTCGGGCATGCGCGCGATCTCGGCGATCAGCGACGACAGCTTGGCCACGATGGGCTTGGGCATGGAGGCCGGCGCGGCGGCCGCGGTCCAGATCTCGAGCTGCAGGCCGCGGGTGACGCCACCTTCGTCCAGGCTCGGGTACTCGGGCACCAGCGGGCTGCGGCCGGGGGAGGTGACGCCGATGGCGCGCAGTTTGCCGGCGCGGATCTGCGGCGCCGCCAGCCCGGGCGGCAGCAGCGCCAGATGCACCTGGCCGGCGATCATGGCGTTGATCACCTGCGGGTTGCCCGGATAGGGCACGTGCACCGGATCGATGTTGGTGCGCGTCTTGATCAGCTCCATGCCGATGTGGCCGACGGTGCCCACGCCCGGCGTGCCGTAGCTCCACTTGTTGCCGGCGTTGCGGGCGGCGACGAAGAATTCCTGCGCGTTGTGGCCGGGGGCGTTGGCCGGCGCCGTGAGCAGCAGCGGCGCGGTGCCGATCAGGCTCACCGGCGCCAGGTCCTTCAGCGGGTCGAACGGCGTGGCCGGGTTGAGCAGCTTCGCGATCGTCATGTTGCCGTTGATCATCACGCCGATGGTGTGGTCGTCGGTCGCGCGGACCACCGCATCGGCGGCGATGTTGCCGCCGGCGCCGGGCCGGTTGTCGACCACCACCGGCTGGCCCAGGGCCTTGGACAGCGGCTCGGCGATGGTGCGGGCGACCAGGTCCGGCGTCGAGCCGCCGGGGAAGCCGACGAGGATGCGCAGGGGCCGCGTGGGCCAGTTGGCGGCCGTGGCCGAGGCCGGTGCCGGTTTGCGGCTCTGCGCCAGCACGGGCGCCGAGGCGGCGGCAAGCGCCAGCGCCAGGGCGGCGCGGCGGTGGATGGGTTGGTCCATGTCCAAGATCCTGATGGGTGCAAGGGCTCCGGGGACGGAGCGGGGCCGTGATGCTAACGCGAGCGTGCTGGCAATCAGCTGGCGACCCCCCGCATCAGAAGTTGAGTGCCCGGATCTGCTTGCGCGAGTCGTTCCGGATGCCGCCCAGTGCGCCCTGCACCCATTGCAGCGTGGCCTCGGCATCGGGCGCCTGGTCGGGCAGCAGGGTGATGACCACCAGCAGGCGCAGCGTGACATCGGCGGGCAGGGCCTGCACCGGGCGCAGGCCGCTGGCCACCAGCTGCTGCGCCCGCGCGGTGGCCAGGTCGGGTGTCGTCGGGCCCTCGACCAGCAGCGCGAATTCGCGCTCGCCGATGCGCGCCGCCAGGTCGATGTCGGTTGCGGCCCGGCGCAGGTGCGAGGCGGTGACCACCAGGGCCCGGTCGAGCGTGTCGCGGCCGTGCTCGCCCAGCAGGGCCTCGGCATTGGCCACACGCACCAGCAGCAGTGCGCAGGGGCGCTTCTGGTTGCGGGCCCGGGCCATGGCCGCGTCCAGCCGCTGCACCAGGCTGCGCCGGTTGGCCAGGCCGGTGAGGGCGTCGGTGTGCGGCAGCGCGGTGGCGCGCTGCTGCGCCTCGCGGCGCCGGCTGGCGCGCAGGTTCAGGGCATAGAACAGGATCGGCATCTCCAGCGCGGCGCCGATCGCCAGCCCGTAGCGCGTGACGATGGAGTTGGGAATGACGTTCAGGCCGCGCAGGATGGGGAACACCGCCATCACCAGCACCGGCAGGAAGCCCAGCGCGATGACGCGGATGTCGGGGTCGTCGCCCTTGCGCCAGACCAGTCCGACCAGCACCGCCACCAGCCCCAGCGCCGCGCTGGTGAGCAGCAGGCGGGCGCCGAAGGTGGCCCGCGACGGCACCAGCGTGTCCAGAACCTGCGCGGCCAGCAGCAGGCCGATGAGGGCCAGCACCGCCAGGTTCAGTCGGCGCGAGAAGCGGGCCGGCTCGGTGACCACCTGCACGAACCACAGGGCCGCCGCCGCCGACAGGCCGGGCAGCAGGAAGGTGCTTTGGGCGTTCCAGTCGAGCCAGCGGTCCCACAGGTGCTGCGCGCCGACGCCCAGGTAGGCGGCCTGGCCCAGCGTGAACAGGATGAGGTAGAGCGCGTAGGCGGCGAAGTTGCGGTCGCCCCACAGCAGCGCATTGGCGACCGACACCAGCGCCAGCAGCATGGCGACGCCGAAATAGGCCCCGAACAGGAACTGCTCGCGCTCGCGCATGGCCAGCAGCTGCGGCTGGCTGTGCAGCAGCAGCGGGGCAGCGAAGTCCACCCGGTCGTGCTCGATCCGCGCCCAGTAGGTGGTGGGGCCGCCCTGGCGCGCCAGCTCGAAGGTCGGGACCCGGCCCGGGACCGGCCATTCGGACACCGGGCGGCTGTCGCCGGCTTCCTCCACCACCCAGCGCCCGCCCGGGCCGCGGTGGAACAGCTGCACCCGGTCGATGCCGGACGAGTCGACCACGAAGTACCAGCGCTCGCTGTCGCGCAGCTCGACGGTGAAGCGGACCCACAAGGCCGCCTGGTCGAGGCGATCCTGCTGCCCCGGCTGGCGCACCTGCCAGGGCAGCGCCGGCCCGGCGGCGTCGATCTCGTCGATGGTGCGGCCGCGACCCGCCTCGATCCAGGACTCGGCCGCGCCGCCCAGCGAGACGGCCGCGGCACCGGGCGTCAGGACGATGGGCGCCGGCTGGTCCTGCGCCAGGGCACCGCCGACCAGCAGCCAGCCGAGCAGGACGAGGAGGCGGAGGACGGACCGGCCAGGCACGGGCGGATTGTCACACCTGGACCGTAGCGGGCGGAGGGCAAAAAAAAGCCCGGCGCTGCCGGGCTTCTCGGCCGACGGCAGGAGCCGTCAGGCGAAGGCGGCGAGCGCCTTGCGCATCTTCTTCATCGCCGCGACCTCGATCTGGCGGATGCGCTCGGCCGACACGCCGTACTCGGCCGCCAGTTCGTGCAGCGTCATGCCGCCGGAGCCGTCGTCGTTCACCTTCAGCCAGCGCTCCTCGACGATGCGGCGGCTGCGCGGGTCGAGCTCTTCGAGGGCGGCGGCGATGCCGTCGCTGGCCATCACGTCGCGCTGCTGCGACTCCATGACGGCCGTGGGCTCGTGGCTGGCGTCGGCCAGGTAGGCGATGGGGCCGAAGGCATCCTCGCCGTCGTCACCGGGCGAGGGATCGAGCAGGACGTCGCCGCCCGACATGCGGGTTTCCATCTCGACGACTTCCTCGCGCTTGACGTTGAGTTCACGCGCCATGACGTCGATCTGGGCGTCGGTCAGCGTGTCGCGGTGGGTCTCGGCGTCGGCATCGTCCTTGAAGCCCTGCTTCATCGAGCGCAGGTTGAAGAACAGCTTGCGCTGGGCCTTGGTCGTGGCGACCTTGACCATCCGCCAGTTCTTCAGGATGTACTCGTGGATCTCGGCCTTGATCCAGTGCAGGGCGTAGCTCACCAGCCGCACGCCCTGGTCGGGGTCGAAGCGCTTGACGGCCTTCATCAGGCCGATGTTTCCTTCCTGGATCAGGTCGCCGTGGGGCAGGCCGTAGCCGAGGTACTTGCGCGAGACCGACACCACCAGCCGCAGGTGCGACAGCACCAGCTTCCCGGCAGCGTCCAGGTCGTCATGGGCCCTGAACTTGCGGGCGAATTCCTGCTCTTCGTCGACCGTGAGCATGGGCAGGCGGTTCACGGCCGAGATATAGGCGTCCAGATTGCCCAGCGATGGCACCACAGCCCAGGGGCTGGCCACGGCCAGGGCACCTGCGGGGGCTGTCATCGAAGCGGTCATACCGGGTGCTCCTTTCATAGTTGAGAGGCATGTTAGCACTCGATGAGTGAGAGTGCTAAAGGCCGGATCAATGCCCGCGATAGCGAAATGCGGGTTAACCCGAACCAGCCGTCATGGACCCTGGAACGGCCCCGGAAGTTCCGGGGACCTCAGCCGTCACCAGCGCAGGCCGAGCTTGCGAAACAGCAGGCTGAGCACGAACAGTGGCCCCACCCACAGGTACTGCAGGTCCTCGAAGAACGAGGGCTTGCGGCCCTCGAGCTTGTGGCCGACGAACTGGGCGATCCAGGCCGCCACGAAGATGCCGGCCGACAGGGGCAGCACCCGCTCGCCCATCGCATGGACCAGCGCCAGGGCCAGCAGGGACACCAGCGCCATGCTGGCCAGGAACACGCCCGACAGGCGGGCGTAATAGACCAGGCTGGCCGCCACGAAGGCATAGGCCACCCAGGGATGGAGGGCGGCCATCAGGCCGAGCAGGCTCAGCAGGATGAGCGGGATGGCCACGCAGTGGATGGCCTCGTTGCGCGGGTCCCGGTGGCTCTCGCCGTAGTGGGCGAGCAGGGCGTCCACGCGGCGCGGCGCGGCGACGCGCCGGCGGCAGGGTCGGTGGCGGACTGCATGGTGTCTCCCGGTCGTTGTTGGAACAATGGCGCCAGGAGAAGTTTGCACCATGGCACCCGGCAACGACACCCGTGTCCTCAGCCTCACGACCACGGTCGGGAACCGCGACGACGCGCGGCGGCTGGCCCGGGCGCTGCTCGACTGCCGGCTCGCCGCCTGCGTCCAGATCGACGCCGAGGTGGAGTCGCACTACCGCTGGGAGGGCGCCCTGTGCGCCGAAACCGAGCTGCGGCTGACGGTGAAGTCGCTGCCGGACCGCCTGGAGGCACTGCAAGCCTGGTTCGCCAGCGAGCATCCGTACCAGCTGCCGCAACTGCTGTGGCAACTCGACGAGGCCAGTGCGGCCTATGCCGACTGGGTACGCCAGGAAGTCAGCGCCCGCTAGCGCACCACCAGCCGCGGGCCGGCAGCGTCCGCCGCCTGGACCTCGCCGACGACGGCGGCGCCGTCGAAGCCATGGCGGCGGAACAGTGCCAGCACGGACTCCACGGCGGCCGGGGCGCAGGACACCAGCAGGCCGCCGCTGGTCTGCGGGTCGGTCAGCAGCGCCTGCGAGGTGGTGGCGAACCCGGCCGGCAACTGCACGTCGGCGCCATAGCCGGCCCAGTTGCGGCCCGACGCGCCGGTGACATGGCCGGCGGCGGCGAGCTCCGCCACCCCGGGCAGCAGCGGCACCTGGGCCCAGTCGATCACCGCGGTCAGCCCGGCGCCGCGCGCCAGTTCCAGCGCGTGGCCGGCCAGCCCGAAGCCGGTCACGTCGGTGAGCGCGTGCACGCCGTCCAGCGCCGCCAGCTCCGGGCCGGGCGTGTTCAGCCGGGTGGTGGTGGCGATCATCCGGGCGTAGCCGGCGGCGTCCAGCGTCTCCTTCTTCAGCGCCGCCGACAGTACCCCCACGCCGAGCGGCTTGCCCAGCACCAGCCGGTCGCCCGCGCGGGCGTCGGCGTTGCGCTTGACGCGATCCGGGTGCACCAGGCCGAGCGCGACCAGCCCGTAGATCGGCTCGACCGAATCGATGGTGTGGCCGCCCGCGATCGGGATGCCGGCGGCGCGGCAGACCGACGCCCCGCCTTCCAGGATGCGGCCGATGGTGGCGGTGGACAGCACGTTGATCGGCATGCCCACCAGCGCCAGCGCCAGGATGGGGCGGCCGCCCATGGCGTAGACGTCGGAGATCGCGTTGGTGGCGGCGATGCGGCCGAAGTCGAACGGGTCGTCGACGATCGGCATGAAGAAGTCGGTGGTGGCGATCAGCGCCTGCTCGTCGTTGAGCTTGTAGACCGCCGCGTCGTCGGCGGTCTCGATGCCCACCAGCAGCTCGGGCGGCACCGGGAAACCGGTCGTGCCCTTGAGGATGTCGGCCAGCACGCCGGGCGCGATCTTGCAGCCGCAGCCGCCGCCGTGCGACAGGGAGGTCAGGCGCGGCTCGGCGGCCGAGGCGACGGTGGGATGGTGGGGGGCGTTCATGGGGCGTCCAGCAGGTCCTGCACGAGTTGCAGCAGCGCGCGCCGTTCGGCTTCGGGATCGAACAGCCGGGCGCGGCGTCCGCATTGTGCGCGCAGGGTGGCCAGCAGGGTGCCGTCGGGGGCTTTGTCCAGTTCGCCGTGGCAGCGCAGCAGCAGCCGGCCCAGGGCTTCGGTGTCGCCGTGCGGGAAGTAGCCGGCGTAGTCATCGCCCAGCATGCCGACATTGCCAGGCACGTGCGAGGCCAGCACCGGAGTGCCGCTGCACACCGCTTCCATCACGACATGGGCCCCGCCTTCCAGCGCGCTCGGATGCAGCAGCAGGTGGGCACGCTGGATCACCCGGCGGGCCCGGTCATGGGGCAGGGGACCGAGCCAGCGGTAGCCGGCGTTCACCGCTTCGGTGGCGCGGGCCTGGGCCGCCCAGCCGGGATCGGCGTCGCCGACATGGTCGATCCGGACCCCGGCCACGCCGGCCAGCTGCCGCGCCAGTGCGAATACCGTGTCGGGGCTCTTCACCTCGCGCAGGTGGCCGACGACCGCGACCCGCAGGTGCCGGTGGGTCTTGGGCAGCGGCTGCCGCGTCGGCGCCGACTGGTAGATCACGCGCGCCTTGTGGCGCACCGCCGCCGGCAGTGCGGCCGGCGCCTGGTCCTGCAGCACGACCAGCCGGCCGGCCAGCGCCAGCGAGCGCTGCGCGGCCGCATCGTGCGGCAGGTCGGCCTGGTAAAGATCGGTGCCGGTCAGCACCACCGCCAGCCGCGCGCCACCGTGGGCGTCGGCCCAGGCGGCCACGGCGTCGGCCGAGCGGCGGGCATGCAGGGCCAGCATCACCTGGTCCCGCGCCGCAGCGCCGTCCGGCCAGCGGTCGGTGATGCGCACCCGGTGGTCCGTCGCCAGGTGCTGGTGCCAGCGGCGCGCCGTCTGCCAGTTCCCATTGTTGGCCTGGGCGAGCGCCGGGCTTACGATGACCACCGATGAGCGATGCATCCGTCGGTTATAGCGCGGCCACCCGATTGCGGACGGGCACGCGCGATGACGTGCGCGCGGCCCTGGTCGCGCAGCGCGCGCGCACCCTGGCGCTGGCCCAGCGCTACGTCGACGCGCTGGGGCCCGACCTCGCCGTTCCCTACGACCCCGGCCTGAACCCGCCGCGCTGGGAGCTCGGCCACGTCGCCTGGTTCCAGGACTGGTGGATCGCGCGCAACCGGCAGCGCCCGCTGGGCGTGCGCTGCGACCCGCTGCACCCGCGCCCGCCCGCGACGCTGGCCGGCGCCGACGACTGGTTCGATTCCAGCCGCATCGCCCATCGCCCGCGCTGGTCGCTGCCGCTGCCGCCGCTGGGCGGGCTGCGGCAGTGGATGGACGAGACCTTCGCGGCCACCCTGGGCCTGCTGGACGCGCTGCCGCCGGACGCGGGCGACGACGACCTGTACTTCTTCCGCCTCGTGTGCCTGCACGAGGCCATGCACGCCGAGGCGGCCTGCTACATGGCGCGCAGGCTGGGTTTCGCGGTCCCGCTGCCGCCGCGGCCGGTCGGCCCGCCGTCGGCCCTGCAGGTGCCGGCACAGGCGTTCGACCTCGGCTGGCAGGGCGCCGGCTTCGCCTTCGACAACGAGCTGCAGCCGAGGACGGTCGCGCTGGCCGCGTTCGAGATCGATGCCGTGCCCGTCACCTGGGCGCGCTACGCCGCCTTCGTCGACGCCGGCGGCTACCAGCAGCGCGACTGGTGGACCGCCGACGGCTGGCAGTGGCGCCAGCGCGAGCGGCAGCACCCGCCCCGGTTGCCGCGCGGCCACGACGCCGCCGTGCACCTGAGCTGCCACGAGGCCGAGGCCTGGTGCCGCTGGGCCGGACGCCGGCTGCCGTCCGAGGCCGAGTGGGAATGCGCCGCGCTCACGGCGCCGGGCTTCGCGTGGGGCCAGGCCTGGGAATGGACCGCCTCCACCTTCCAGGGCTGGCCGGGGTTCGTGGCCCATCCCTACCGCGACTACTCGCAGCCCTGGTTCGGGCGCCCGCGCGTGCTGCGCGGCGCCTGCGCCGCCACCTCGGAGGTGTTGGCGCACCCGCGCTACCGCAACTTCTTCGATCCGTGGCGCAGCGACATCTTTGCGGGCTTTCGCAGCTGCGCACTTCCCGCTCCGGCGGTTGCGGTGTAATCGCCCGCTGCACTTCGCAGCGAGGATTTCCATGCCGGGCCCCACACCGCTCACCCGCCGCGCGCTGATCGCGCTCACGGCCGCCGCCGCTTTCTCCGCCGCCCAGGCCCAGGGCCAGCGGGTGTTCCGCATCACCGCCATCCCGGACGAGTCGCCGACCGAGCTGGCCCGCAAGGCGGCGCCGCTGGTCAAGTACCTGGAGCAGCGGCTGGGCGTCAAGGCCGAGTACACGCCGGTGACCGACTACGCCGCCGCCGTCGAGGCGCTGGCCAACCAGCAGGTCGACCTGGCCTGGTTCGGCGGCTTCACCTTCGTGCAGGCGCAGCAGCGCTCGGGCGGCAAGGTGGTGCCGCTGGTGCAGCGCGAGGAAGACGAGAAGTTCCGCTCGGTGTTCGTCACCACCGAGGCCGGGATCAAGTCGCTGGCCGACCTGAAGGGCCGCACCCTCAGCTTCGGCTCGCAATCCAGCACCTCCGGGCACCTGATGCCGCGCAGCTTCCTGCTCGGCGCGGGCGTCGACCCGGACCGCGACCTGAAGCGGGTGGCCTATTCCGGCGCCCACGATGCCACCGTCGCCGCCGTCGCCTCCGGCAAGGTCGACGCCGGCGCGCTCAACATCTCGGTGTGGGACAAGCTGGTGGCCGACAAGAAGGTCGATCCGGCCAAGGTGCGCGTGTTCTTCACGACGCCCGCGTACTACGACTACAACTGGACGGTGCACGCGGACATGCCGGCGCCGCAGCGCGAGCGCCTGGCCAAGGCCTTCCTCGACCTGAACAACGCCACGCCCGAAGGCCGCGAGATCCTCGAGCTGCAACGCGCCACCCGCTTCGTGCCGACGCGTGCCGAGAACTACAAGGGCATCGAGGCCGCGGCGCGCAATGCCGGCCTGCTGAAGTGACCCAGGGTTCGCCGGCGTGCAGGTGACGCTTCGCGCCGCGCAGGTGCGGCATCTCTCCGCCGCGCGCGGCGCCGCTCCCACGCTGGCCTCGCTCACCCTGGCGCTGGCGCCGGGCGAGCAGGTGGCGGTGATCGGCCCCTCGGGTGCCGGCAAGACGACGCTGCTGCATGCGATGGCCTGTGCGCTGCGGCCGTCGGCCGGCCGGGTGGAGCTCGATGGCCAGGACCCCTGGTCGCTGGGTGCCGCCGCCCTGCGCCGTTTGCGCGGACGCCTGTTCCTGGCGCCCCAGGTGCCGCCGCTGCCGCCTCGCCAGCGCGTGGTGACGGCGGTGCTGGCCGGCCGGCTGCCGCACACCGGCCTGCTGGCCAGCCTGCGCAGCCTGGTCTATCCGGTCGGCATCGCGCAGGCCCAGGCCGCGCTGGCGCGCTTCGACCTCGCCGACAAGCTGTTCGAGCGGGTCGACCGCCTGTCCGGCGGGGAGCGGCAGCGCGTCGGGCTGGCGCGTGCGCTGGTCGCCGAGGCCGGTCTGCTGCTGGTCGACGAGCCGTTGTCGGCGCTGGACCCGGCGCGCGCCGGGCTGGCCTTGCAGTCGCTGTCCCAGGCCGCGCGCGACCGCAATGCCACGCTGGTCTGCACCATGCACGACGTGCCGATGGCGCTGCGCCATTTCCCCCGTGTCCTCGCACTGCGCGACGGCGCGCTGTGCTTCGACCTGCCGGCGGCCGCCGTCACGCCCGAGCGGCTGATGGCGCTGTACGACCAGCACCTCGACGAGCTGAAAGGGCCGGTGCCCGAGCCGGGCATGCTGCCGGCGCCGCCGCGAACGGCGCCCTACTGCCGCTGACGGCCATGGCGACCGCCCCGCTGCCAGCGCCCGCCGCGCGCGACCCGGCCTGGTCCGGCCGCGTCGGCTGGACGCTGGCTGCCCTGCTGCTGCTGTGGCCGCTGCTGGTGGTCGCGGAGTTCCGTCCGTGGCAGCTGTTCTCGGTCGAAGGCCTGCGGCCCGCGGCGCACTTCCTGGCCGACTTCGTGCCACCGCGCGCGGATGCGCAGTTCCTGGCGCTGGTGGCGCGCGAGACCTGGCGCACCGTGGCCATCGCGACCTGCGGCATGGTGCTGGGCCTGGCCATCGGCGTGCCACTGGCGTTGCTGTCGGTGCGCACGCTGTCGATCTCGGCGCTGGCCGGGCGGATGGGCGTGGCGCCGGCGGCCCTGCGCTGGTTCGTGCGCGCGGTGCTGGTGGTCCTGCGCAGCGTGCCGGAACTGATCTGGGCCCTGGTGTTCGTGCGCGTGGTGGGCCTGGGCCCCACCGCCGGCGTGCTGGCCATCGGGCTCACCTATGGCGGCATGCTGGGCAAGGTGTACGGCGAGATCCTGGAGAGCGGCGACCCGCAGGCCGCGAGCGCCCTGCTGCGCAACGGCAGCGGCCGGCTGCAGGCATTCTTCTACGGCCTGTTGCCGCAGAACGCGTCGGAGCTCACCAGCTACACCGTCTACCGCTGGGAGTGCGCGATCCGCTCCTCCGCGGTGCTGGGTTTCGTGGGTGCCGGCGGACTGGGCCAGCAGATGGACAACGCGATGAAGATGTTCAACGGCGCCGAGGTCTGCACCCTGCTGGTGGTGTTCGTGCTGCTGGTCGCGCTCACCGACCGCCTGAGCGGCTGGTTGCGCCGGCTGCTCGGGTGAGGGCGATGGCAGGCATGGCCGATCCCGTCCCGCCGCCGTCCTGGCGCAGCTTGCGCCTGCGGGTGGCCGCCTTTCTGCTCGCCCTGCTGGGTCTCGTCGGCCTGAGCTTCGCCTCGCTGGACCTGCAGTGGGGCCGCTTCTTCGGGCCGCAGTCGCTGGCCCGCATGGGCCGCTTCGCCGGCGAGTTGCTGTCACCCAGCCTGGACGGCCGCTTCCTCGCCAGGCTGGCGCCGGCCCTGCTGGAGACGGTGGCGATGTCGGTGGTCGGCACCTTGCTGGCGGCGCTGGGCGGCCTGCTGCTGGCGCTGCCGGCCAGCCGCACCCATGCGGGCGATCCGGCCCGCTGGCGCGGCCCCAGCCGGCTGCTGCTGAACGTGCTGCGCAGCGTGCCCGAGCTGATGTGGGCGGCGCTGCTGCTGATCGCCGCCGGCCTCGGACCCTTCGCGGGCACGATGGCGCTGGCGCTGCACACCACCGGCGTGCTCGGGCGGCTGTTCGCCGAGGCGATCGAGAACGCCGCGCCCGAGCCCGGCTTCGCGCTGCGCGTGCGCGGCGTCGGCGAGGCGCGCGTGCTGGCCTACGCCGTGCTGCCCCAGGTGACCCCCCAGCTGCTCAGCTACACGCTGTACCGGTGGGAGAACAACATCCGCGCGGCCGCGGTGCTGGGCGTGGTGGGGGCGGGCGGCCTGGGGCAGTTGCTGGCGTTCCACCTCGGGCTGTTCCAGATGGCCGAGACCGCCACCATCCTGGCCGCGATGCTGGTGCTGGTGCTGGCGGTCGATGGCGCCAGCCACGGGCTGCGGCGCCTGCTCACTCGCTAGGCGCCTGCGCCGTGCGGGCTGCTAGCCGAGCAGCGCCTGCGCGAACTCGCGCGCGTTGAACGTCTCCAGGTCCTCGAGCTTCTCGCCCACGCCGATGAAGTAGACCGGCACCGGCTTTTCCTGCGCGATCGCCGCCAGCACGCCACCCTTGGCCGTGCCGTCGAGCTTGGTGACCACCAGGCCGGTGAGGCCGAGCGCGGCGTCGAAGGCCTTGACCTGCGCCAGCGCGTTCTGCCCGGTGTTGCCGTCGAGCACCAGCAGCACCTCGTGCGGAGCGTCGTCCTGCGCCTTCTGCAGCACGCGCTTGATCTTGCGCAGCTCCTCCATCAGGTGCAGCTGCGTCGGCAGGCGGCCCGCCGTGTCGACGATGACCACGTCCTTGCCGCGCGCGCGGCCGGCCGTCACGGCGTCGAAGCTCACCGCCGCCGGGTCGCCGCCTTCCTGGCTGACGATCTCGACCGTGTTCCGGTCGGCCCAGATGGCGAGCTGCTCGCGCGCCGCGGCGCGGAAGGTGTCGGCCGCGGCCAGCAGGACCGAGGCGCCTTCGTCGGCCAGGTGCTTGGTCAGCTTGCCGATCGAGGTCGTCTTGCCGGCGCCGTTGACGCCCGCGACCATGATCACGGTGGGCAGGCGCTCGCCGATCACCAGCTCCTTTTCCAGCGGCTTGAGCAGCTGCGCCAGGGCCTCGTTCAGGATGTTCTTGACCTGCACCGGTCGCGTGGCGCCGGTCGCCGCCACCTTGCGCTTGACCTCGGCCAGCAGGTGCTCGGTGGCCCGCACGCCGGTGTCCGCCAGCAGCAGCGCGGACTCGAGTTCCTCGTACAGGGCGTCGTCGATCTGGCCGCCGGTGAACACCTGGGCCAGGCTGGAGCCGGTCTTGCGCAGACCGGCGCTCAGGCGGTTCATCCAGCCCTGGCGTTCCGGCGCCACCGGCTCCACCGGCGCCTGCACCGGGATCTCCATCGGCCGCACCAGCGCGCTGCCGATGAGGCCGCCGCCGGTCAGCGGCGCCGGCGCGGGTGCCGGTGTCGGGATGGGTGCGGGTGCTGGCGCAGGTGCGGGTGTCGGGATGGGCGCGGGTGCGGGTGCAGGTACCGGTGCCGGGATCGGCGCCGCCGGGGCGGCAACGGGTGCCGGCGCGGGGCTCGAGACGACGGGTGGAGTGGTCGGCGCCGGGCTCGCAACCGGGGCCGGGGCGGGAGTCGGGGCCGGTTTGCGGCGAAAGAAACTGAACATCAGCGGGTTTCTAGAATCAATGGATTCTATGAAACGCCCCCTGCGATGCGTGGCCGCTGCCTGCTGGGCCACGCTGATCCTCGCCGGGCCGCCCGCGCAAGCGCAGGCCGTGCCCGCCACCTCCACCACCTCCGCCCCGGCCCGCGCCGGTGCCTCGGTGCCCGTCCAGTTCACCCTGGCCAACGGCATGACGCTCATCGTCAAGCCCGACCGGCGCGCGCCCACGGTGGCCCACATGCTGTGGGTGCGCGTGGGTGCCATGGATGAGGTCGACGGCACCAGCGGTGTCGCCCACATCCTGGAGCACATGCTCTTCAAGGGAACGGCCCAGCTCGGGCCGGGCGAGTTCTCGCGCCGCGTGGCCGCGATGGGCGGGCGCGAGAACGCCTTCACCAGCCGCGACGCCACCGGCTACTACCAGCAGATCCCCAGCAACCGGCTGGAGGAGGTGATGAAGCTGGAAGCCGACCGCTTCGCCAACAACCGCTGGCCCGACGACGAGTTCAGGCGCGAGCTCGAGGTCGTCAAGGAGGAGCGCCGGCTGCGCATCGAGGACTCGCCGCGGGCCATGCTGTACGAGGTGATCAGCGGCGCCACCTACCTGGCCTCGCCCTACCGGCGGCCGATCTCGGGCTGGATGGGCGACCTGGAGACCATGGCCCCGCAGGACGCACGCGAGTTCTTCCAGCGCTGGTACGTGCCGGCCAATGCCGCCGTCGTGGTGGCCGGCGACGTCGACCCGCAACAGGTGCGCCGGCTGGCCGAGCGCATCTACGGCACCATCCCGGCGCGTCCCGTGCCGGCGCGCAAGGCGCGCATCGAGCCGGCGCAGGCCGGCGCCCGCCGGGTCGAGCACAAGGCGCCGGCCGAGCAGTCGTACGTGGCGCTGTCGTACAAGGTCCCGCAACTGCGCGGCTTCGAGCCGGGCCCGGAAGGCGACGATGCGCTGGCGCTGACGGTGCTGGCCGCGGTCCTCGACGGCTACAGCGGCGCGCGGCTCGATCGCGCCCTGACGCAGGGGCCGGACCGCGTGGCCGACAGCGCCGGGGCCGGCAACGGCCTGTGGGGCCGCGGGCCGCAGCTGTTCACCCTCGACGGCGTGCCGGCGCCGGGCAAGACGCCCGAGCAGGTCGAGGCCGCCCTGCGTGCCGAGGTGGCCAAGGTGGCGCGCGAGGGCGTCAACGAGGCCGAACTGCAGCGCGTGAAGACGCGCTGGGTGGCTGCCGAGGTCTACAAGCTCGATTCCGTCTTCAGCCAGGCGCGCGAGCTGGGCACGTTCTGGGTGCAGGGCCTGCCCCTCGATGCCAGCGAGCGCCTGATCGAACGGCTCAAGGGCGTCACCGCCGCCCAGGTCCAGGGGGTCGCCGCCCGCTACTTCGGCGACGACCAGCTCACCGTCGGCATCCTGCGGCCGCTGCCGCGCGACCCGAACGCCCGTCCCCGCACGCCGCCGGCCGGCCTGCGCCATTGAGGTTGTCCGCATGACCCGTCTTCTTCCTGTCCTGCGCGCCGGCCTGGCAGCGGTGGCCTGCCTGGCCACGGCCTCGGCCAGCCTGGCGGCGCTGCCGATCCAGAAATGGCAACAAGCCAGCGGCGCCACCGTCTACCTGGTGGAAAGCCACGCCATCCCGATGGTCGACGTGCAGATCGACGTCGACGGCGGCGGCCGCCGCGATCCCGCCGCCCAGGCCGGGCTGGCCAGCCTCACCGCCTCCATGACCGGCAAGGGCGTGCTGGCGGCCGGCAACGAGCCGGCCCTCGACGAGAACCAGCTGGGCGAGGCCTGGGCCGACCTGGGCGCCGGCTTCGGCGGCGACGCCGGCAGCGACCGCATGAGCTTCAGCCTGCGTTCGCTGACCGACCCGGCATTGCTGGAGCGGGCGGTGCACCTGGCGGCGCGCCAGATCGGCGAGCCGTCGTTCCCATCCGACGTGTGGCTGCGCGATCGCCAGCGCATCGCCGCCTCCATCCGCGAGGCCAACACCCGCCCGGGCACCGTGGCCGGCCGCGCCTACCGGCAGGCCGTGTACGGCGGCCATCCCTACGGCTACGAGACCACCGAGGCCACGCTGGCCGCCATCGAGGTGGACGACATGCGGCGCTTCCATCGCGCGCACGTGCTGCCGTGCCGGGCCAAGGCCAGCGTGGTGGGCAACGTCACCCGGGCCCAGGCCGATGCCATCGTCGCCGAGCTGCTGTCGCGGCTGCCGCAGGGCACCGGCGCCTGTCCGGTGCTGCCGCCGGTGGCCGACGTGCCGCCGCTCGCCGCCCCGGCCGCCATCGCCGTGCCGTTCCAGTCGGCGCAGGCCCACGTGCTGTTCGGCCAGCCCGGCTTCCGGCGCAGCGACCCCGACTTCTTCCCCCTGCTGGTGGGCAACTACATCCTCGGTGGCAGCGGGCTGGTGTCGCGCCTGTCGGACGAGGTGCGCGAGAAGCGCGGGCTGTCGTATGGCGCGTCGAGCTCGTTCTCGCCCGGGCTGCACGCCGGCGCCTTCACGGTGGGCCTGCAGACCCGGCCCGACCAGGCGGCGCAGGCGACCCAGGTCGCGCGCGAGACCGTGGCCCGCTTCGTGGCCGAGGGCCCGAGCGCGGCCGAACTGAAGGCCGCCAAGGACAACCTGGTGGGCGGGTTCGCGCTGCGCATCGACAGCAACCGCAAGCTGCTGGACAACGTGGCCTCGATCGCCTGGAACGAATTGCCGCTGGACTACCTGGACACCTGGACGGCGCAGGTGGAACGCGTCACTGCCGAGCAGGTGCGGGCGGCCATGGCGCGCAAGCTGCAGCCCGAGCGCATGGTCACCATCACCGTGGGCGCGACGCCGCCGGCGGTGCGCTGAGTCCTGTCAGTCATGACAGGGCCGCAGTGCGGGCGGCCCGAGCCCTGCTCAAGAATGGAGCCACCTGCTGTCACACAGGTGCCCGAGGAGCAACGTCAGGGCGACAACGCATCGCAAGCAGAGAGGATTCGGCGCGGGCCCCACGGGACCCGCGCCGATTTTTTTCGGGGCGGGCGGTAAGCTCGCCGCATGCCCAGAGCCACCGCCCCTGTCGCCCGCCGCGCCGTCCACGAGGTGCGCATCATCGGCGGCCAGTGGAAGCGCACCCGGCTGCCGGTGGCCGACAAGCCCGGCCTGCGTCCCACGCCGGATCGCGTGCGCGAGACGCTCTTCAACTGGCTCGGCCAGGACCTGGGCGGCTGGCGCTGCGTCGACGCGTTCGCCGGCTCCGGCGCGCTGGGACTGGAAGCCGCCTCGCGCGGCGCCGCGCAGGTGCTGCTGGTCGAGCAGGACCCCGAGCTGGTCGCCACCCTGCGCAGCGTGAAGGCCCGGTTGTCGGCCGACACGGTGGAGGTGCGGCGCGCCAACGGCCTGTCGGTGCTGAAGGACCTGGCCGGCACGCAGCAGGACCTGGTGTTCCTCGACCCGCCGTTCGATGCCGACCTGTTCGACAAGGCGGTGGCGGCGGCGGTCCCGACCCTGGCGCCGCAAGGGCTGCTGTACCTGGAGGCGCCCACGGCCTGGTCGGTGGCGCAGGCGGCCGGGCGGGGGCTGGAGCTGCGGCGCCACATCCGGGCCGGGGCCGTCCACGCCCACCTGCTGGGCCTGGCCGCCGGCGCGGCGCCATAATGCCTCCCCGGCTCGACCCCCGAGGCACCATGGCCCAGAACCAACCCGTGATCGCTGTCTATCCAGGCACCTTCGACCCCATGACCCTGGGGCACGAAGACGTGATCCGCCGCGCCATCCAGCTGTTCCCGCGGGTCATCGTGGCGGTCGCGGCGGGCCACCACAAGAAGGCGATGTTCACGCTCCCCGAGCGCATCGACATGGCCCGCCAGGTGGTGGCCGAGTACCCGCAGGTCGAGGTGGAGAGCTTCTCCGGCCTGCTGCGCGACTTCGTTGTCGCCCGCGGCGGCAAGGCCATGGTGCGCGGCCTGCGCGCGGTGACCGATTTCGACTACGAGTTCCAGCTGGCGGGCATGAACCGCAGCCTCATGCCCGAGGTCGAGACAGTGTTCCTCACGCCCAGCGACAAGTACCAGTTCATCAGCAGCACCTTCGTGCGCGAGATCGCGGTGCTCGGCGGCGAGGTCGACAAGTTCGTCTCGCCGCTGGTGCAGCAGCGCCTGATGGAGAAGGTGCGCAGCCTGGGCGGCACCTAGCCGGGCAGCCGGCCCAGCCACTCGCGCAGCAGGGCGTTCACCGCCTCGGGCTGCTCCATGGTCAGCATGTGGCCGCAGTGCGGCAGCAGCGTGAGCTCGGCGCCGGGGATGAGGGCGGCGATCTCGCGCGACAGCGCCGGCGGCGTGAGCCGGTCGTCCTCGCCGCACACCACCAGGGTCGGGCAGCGCACCTGCGGCAGGTGGGCCCGCGCATCCGGCCGCGCGACGATGGCGCGGTTCTGGCGGATCAACTGCGTGGCGCCGGCGCGCAGCACGAACGCGAGGTAGTCGGCCTGCAGGGCGGCGTCGGCGGCATGGAAGGCCAGGTCGGCATTGGGCCGGATCACCTCCTCGACGCGGCCCTGCGCGAACAGCACCATGGCCTGCTCGCGCAGCTGGCGCATCTCCGGGCTCTCGGGCTGGGCGTTGGTGCCGAGCAGCGCCAGGCCGGTAACGCGATCGGGTGCCTGGCGCACCGCCTCCATCGCGACGATGCCGCCCATCGACGCACCGCACAGCACCAGCGGGCCGGGGTGGCGCGCCAGCAGCGCCGCCGCCATCTCCGGGATGCTGGCGTGGCGCATGTGGACGTCGCTCACCTGCGGCTGCCAGCGGGCCAGGCCGGCCAGCTGGTGGCGCCACATGGCGGCGTCGGCCGCCAGCCCCGGCAGCAGGACCAGGGTGTTCACAGGAAGTGCTCCGTGGCGCCGCCCAGGCCGAGGGCAGCGTAGAGCGCGGCGGCCTGGCGGCGCAGGCGCCGGGACTCGGGCTGGGCGCGCAGCTGGGGCTGCAGCAGGTTCTGCGCGCCGCCCAGGTGGCCGCTGCGCACCAGCGCGTCGAGGTGGATCTGCGCGAACAGGTCGCGCTGGGCGTGGCTGCCGCCGATCTCCAGCAGGCGCGGCAGCGCCTGGCCGAGGTCGCGCACGCAGGCTGCGTGGTCGCCGCGCGTCCAGGCCAGCAGGCCACGCGCGGCCGGCCAGGCGACCTCGGCCCAGGCGGCGTCGGTCGGGCCGGCCGCGCGCGCCCTGGCCGCGATGTTGGCCAGCAGCGTGTCGGCCTCGGGCCGGCCGGCGCGGCCCAGTCCGACCAGGTACTGCAGGTCCAGGAAGGGTAGCACCTGGTCGGCCGTGCGCCGGGCCAGGTAGCCGGCCACGTCGTCCCAGCGGCTGCCGACGTCGACGCCGGCCAGTTCGAGCCGCGCCAGCAGCGACACGGCATTGACCTGGTCCTGCGTGTAGTCGCAGGCGACGCCCCAGACCTGCTGGTCGTAGAGCGCCAGCACCTCGTCGGCGCGGTCGAGGTCGAGCGCGAACAGCGCCTGGTGCCACCAGTTGTGCGTGACCATGAACGAGTTCAGCCCGGTCCAGGTCTCGCTGACGTCGGCCAGGAAGTCGTGGCCTTCGTGCAGCCGCCCCTGCGTGAGCAGCACGTGCGCCAGCGCGTGGTGCGCCCAGGGCTCCTTGCGCCGCATGGCAATGGCGGTGCGGGCCTGCGTCTCGGCCTCGTCGAGGGCGTGGCACTGCTCCCAGGCGAAGGCCAGCATGCCGTGCAGGTAGGGCACGTCGGCCGCCGCGGGCAGCGCGGCGAGGGCCATGCGCAGCATGCCGGGCGAGTCGCCGCGGTTGAACAGGTGGTAATGGCCGAGCTTGAGCGACGCCAGGTCGCGCGGGTGCTCGCGCGCCTGTGCCTCGTGCAGGGCGACGGCGCTCGGGATGTCGCCGTCGGCCCAGGCCGCGACGGCGGCAATGAACTGCCGCTCGCGCGGGGTGGCGGCGTGCGCGCCGGCCTGCGCGCGCAGCACGTGCGGGCGGGCGCTGGCGGCCGCGGTGGCGGACTCGGCGAACAGGTGCACGGCCGCGATCGCCGCCTGGACGATGGGGCTGGGATCGTGCTGCGCCTGCAGCACGTTGGCCGCCCGCGCCTCGCTGGCGATGAACCCCTCGACGAAGTCGTTCAGCAGCGCCAGGCTGGCGCCGCCGCCGTCCAGCGTGACGGGGTTGCCGAGCGTGTCAGTCCACATGCTCCCGTGACCCCGCCGGTGGCTGCGGCCAGGCCGGCATCGGCTCGCGCAGCAGCTCGAAGGCCCGCGCGACCTGCAGCACGCCGAGGTCGTCGAAACGCTGGCCGGCGATCTGCAGCCCGATCGGCAGGCCGTCGCGGGTGAAGCCGCAGTGGACCGACGCCGCCGGCTGCTCGGACATGTTGAACGGCACGGTGAAGCCGATGTGCTCCAGCGGCCGCAGCGGGTCGTTGGTGGGCGACGGCAGCTCGGCCGGGAAGGCCGGCACCGGCGACACGGGCGACAGCACGTAGTCGAACGCACGGCAGGCGGCGACGGTGGCGACGCGGGTGGCGTGGAACTGGCTCGCAGCCTTGAACATCGCCTCGCCGCCGAGCGTGGCGGCGCTGTCGGCCCACCGGCGGATGTAGGGCAGCACCAGCGCCCGACGCTCCGGCGGCAGGGCCTTCAGGTCGACATGCGAGCGCATGCGCCAGAAGTGGTCCATGCCGTCGAGCATGCCCTGGGTCATGAACGGCTGCATCGGCAGCACCGTGGCGCCGGCGCGCTCGAACAGGCGGGCGGCATGCTCGATGGCCGAGCGCACCTCGGGCAGCACGGCCAGGCCGCAGCCCGCCTCCAGCAGCAGGCCGATGCGCAGGCCGCGCAGGCGGCCGACGCCGCGGTCGCTGTCGTGCCAGGCGATGTCCTGCCACGGCAGGCTCATGCTGTCGCGCGGGTCGGCTCCCGACAGCACCTGCATCAGCAGTGCCGCATCGGCGACGCTGCGCGTCATCGGCCCGGCGGCACGGCCGGTGTACGGCGGGTCGATCGGGATGCGGCCCAGGCTGGGCTTGAGCGTGAAGATGCCGCACCAGCCGGCCGGCAGGCGCAGCGAGCCGCCGATGTCGGTGCCCACGTGCAGCGGCCCGTAGCCGGCCGCCGCGGCGGCGCCGGCGCCGGCGCTGGAGCCGCCGGGCGTCTTGGTCAGGTCCCACGGGTTGCGCGCCAGCGCGTGGTAGCTGGACAGCCCCGAGGAGAGCATGCCGTAGTCGGGCATGGTGGTCTTGGCGACCACCACGCCGCCGCTGTCGCGGACCCGGGCGGCGGGCGGGGCGTCGGCAGCCGCCGGCACCAGGTCGACGGCGGCGGTGCCCAGCGGCGTGGGGTCGCCGGCGGTGGCGATGTTGTCCTTGAGCGTGACGGGCACGCCGTCGATGGGGCCGAGCGGCTCGCCGCGCAGCCAGCGCGCCTCGCTCGCCCGCGCCTGCGCCAGCGCGCGCTCCGGACGCAGCAGGAACAGGGCCTGCAGGTGCGGCTCCCAGCGCTCGATGTGGCGCAGGACAGCCTGGGTGACGTCGACGGGCGACAACTCACGCCGGCGGTAGCCCGCCACCATCTCGGTGGCGGGGAGATCGTGCAGTTGCGGCATCAGGCCCAGGTCAGCGCGGAGAGGTCGTTCGCGAAGATCGGGAAGTCCTTCCAGAGTCCCTTCATGTTCTTGTTGGCCACCGTGACCCACTGCGGCTGGTACAGGAACGCGTGCACGCAGTCGTCGGCCAGCAGGCGCTGGGCGTCGGCCAGCAGCTTGGAGCGGTCCTGCGGGCGCTGGGCCTTCTTCAGGCGGTCGTAGATCTCGTTGAACTTCGGGTTGGAGTAGTTCCAGTAGTAGTCGGGCTTGGCGAAGTTGCCCAGGTCGAACGGCTCGACGTGCGAAATGATGGTCAGTTCGTAGTTGTGGGCGCCGCCATAGGTGTTGGACAGCCACTGGGCCCACTCGACGTTCTGCAGCTTGGCCGTGATGCCCACCTTGGACAGCTGCGAGGCGATGACCTCGCCGCCCTGGCGCGCGTAGGGTGGCGGCGGAAGGGTGATGGTGAGCTCCAGCGGGCCGCCGATGCCGGCCTCCTTGAGCAGGGCGCGGGCGCGGTCCGGGTTGTACGGGTTCACGCCGGTGGTGTCGACGTAGCCGAACGCGCCCGGCACGTAGTGGCTGCCGATCGGCGCGCCGTAGCCGTCGCCGGCGCCCTGGATGACGGCCTTGCGGTCGATGGCGGCGGCGATGGCGCGGCGCACGCGCACGTCGTCGAGCGGTTTCTTCTTGTTGTTGATGGCCAGGATGGTCTTGGCGCGCGAGCCGCTCACGACGACCTGGAACTTCGGGTTGTCCTTGAACTGCGCCACGCTGCGCGGCGTGACGCGCGGGAAGGCGTCGACGTCGCCGGCCAGCAGCGCGGCGACCTGCGCCGCCGGGTCGGGGATGAAGCGGAAGGTCGCGCGCTTGAGCTTGATGGCGGCGGCGTTGCGGTAGCCGTCCCACTTGGCCAGCGTGACCGACGAGCCCTTGACCCAGTTCTCCAGGCGGTACGGGCCGGTGCCGGTGGGCTTGGTGGCGTTGCCGTCGGCGCTCTTGGGCTCGACGATCACGGCCGTGGCCTGGCCGAGCAGGAACGGGAAGTCGGGATCGATCTCCTTGGTGAGGATGACGACCGTGTTCTCGTCGATGACCTGCGTGCTGATGTTGGCGAAGGTGCGCTTGTCCTTGTTGGTGCTCTTGTCGCCGCCGGCGCGGTCGAACGAGAACTTCACCGCCTGGGCGTTGAACGGCTCGCCGTTGTGGAACTTCACGCCCTTGCGCAGCTTGAAGGTGTAGGTGGTGAGGTCGGGCGAGACCTCCCAGCTCTCGGCCAGCAGCGGCGTGACGCTGCCGTCGGCGTTGATCTTGGTGAGCGTCTCGAAGACGTTGTAGAGCGTCACCTCGCCGATGGACGACGCCGCCCCGCCGGTGGGGTCGAGGCCGGGGCTGGGCTCCAGCGCCATGGCCAGCACGATGCTGTCCTTCCGGGCCTGCGCCAGGGCGAGGTCGGGCAGCGCCAGCGGCAGGCCGGCGAGGGCGGCGGAAGACAGGACGGTCCGTCGGTTCAGCATGGTGGGGCTCCAGGGAGGTTCAGGTGGGATACGGTGCGGCCTGGCTCAGCGGCGCGCAGGGCATCATCCCCGACATTCTCGCGCGCAGGCAAGAGGGATTGCTCATGCCGCGGGCGGCTCGGCGCGCGGCACGGCGGCCAGCAGGGCGCGGGTGTAGGGGTGCTCGGCGGCCTGGAACAGGCGCTCGGGCGGACCCTGTTCGACGATGGCGCCCTTCCACAGCACCGCGACGTCGTCGCACAGGTGGTGCACCACGGCCAGGTCGTGGCTGATCAGCATGTAGGTGACGCCGAATTCGCGCTGCAGGTCCTGCATCAGGTTGAGCACCTGCGCCTGCACCGAAACGTCGAGCGCGCTCACCGGCTCGTCGGCGACGATCAGGCGCGGCCGGGTGACCAGGGCGCGCGCGATGGCGATGCGCTGGCGCTGGCCGCCCGAGAACTCGTGCGGGTACTTGCCCAGGTCGTTGGCGCGCAGGCCCACCGATTCCAGCACCTCGCTGGCCCGCCGGTGCCTCTCGGCGGCGGCGCTGCCCTGCGCGGCCAGCGGCTCGCTGACGATGCGCTCGACGGTCTGGCGCGGATCGAGCGAGCCGTAGGGGTCCTGGAACACCATCTGGAAGTCGCGGCGCGCACGCCGCAGCTCGTCGCGCGGCAGCGCATGCAGGTCGCGGCCGTCGAGCAGCACCCGGCCCGCCGTCGGCTGGTCGAGCGCCATCACCAGCCGCGCGAGCGTGGACTTGCCCGAGCCGGATTCGCCCACGATGCCCAGGCTGCGGCCGGCGGCGATGGTGAAGCTCACGCCGTCGAGGGCGCGCATCGTCGGCGGCGGCGCGAACAGCGAGGTGCGCGGCATCGTGTAGTCGCGCGCCAGGTTCTCCACCTGCAGCAGCGGTGCGTTCATGCGGCCGCCTCCGCCTGCCGGGCGGCCGCCACGGCATCCAGGCGGATGCAGCGCGCCTGCTGGCCGGGCGCGATGGTCACCGGCGGCGGCGCGGTGACGTGGCATTCGGCGATCGTGAACCGGCAGCGCCCGGCGAACGGGCAGCCCGGCGGCAGGTCGGCCAGTTCGGGCACGGTGCCGGGGATGGTGACCAGCCGTCCGCCGCGCGCCGCCCCCAGGCGCGGCCGGGCACCGAACAGGCCCAGCGTGTACGGGTGCATGCGGTTGGCGAATACCGCGCGCGTGGGGCCGCTCTCGACCACCGAGCCGCCGTACATCACCAGCATCTCGCGCACGTTCTGCGCCACCACGCCCAGATCGTGCGAGATCAGGATCAGCGCCATGCCGCGCTCGGCGACCAGCTCGCGGATGAGGTCCAGGATCTGCTGCTGGATGGTGACGTCCAGCGCGGTGGTCGGCTCGTCGGCGATCAGCAGGTCGGGGCCGCAGGCCAGGGCCATGGCGATGGTGATGCGCTGGCGCTGGCCGCCGGAGAACTGGTGCGGGTAGGCGTCGAAGCGGCGGGCGGCGTCCGGGATGCCCACGCGGTCGAGCAACGCCAGGGCCTCCTTGCGCGCCTGTGCGGCGTTGAGGCCGCGGTGCAGGCGCAGCGGTTCGGCCACCTGGCGGCCGATGGTGTGCACCGGGTTCAGGGCCGTCATCGGCTCCTGGAACACCATGCCGATGCGGTCGCCGCGCAGGGCGCACAGGGCCGACTCGGGCAGGCCGACCAGCTCCTGGCCGTCGAAGCGGATGCTGCCGGTCACTTTCGCGCCCTCGGGCAGCAGGCCCATCAGGGCCATGACGGTGATCGACTTGCCGCAGCCCGATTCGCCCACCAGCCCCAGCGTCTGGCCGCGCTCGAGCGTGAAGCCGGCATCGCGCACGGCGCGCGCCGGCCCGCGCTGCGTCTGCAGCACGATGGTCAGGTCCTTCACTTCGAGCAGCGGCATCGGTCTCAGCGCTTGCGGGCCAGGCGCGGGTCGAGCAGGTCGCGCAACCCGTCTCCCAGCAGGTTGAGCCCGAGCACGGCCAGCGCGATGGCCACGCCGGGAAACACGGCCAGCAACGGGGCCTGGAACATCAGCGTCTGGGCCTCGCTCAGCATGCGGCCCCAGGAGGGCTGCGGCGGCTGCGTGCCCAGGCCCAGGTAGGACAGCGCAGCTTCCGCCAGGATGGCGATGGCGAACCGGATCGTCGCCTGCACTATCAGCACCGACACGATGTTGGGCAGCACGTGCTCCATGGTGATGCTGAACACGCCCTTGCCGCAGGCGCGCGCGGCCAGCACGAACTCGCGCCCCCAGACCCCGTTGGCCGAGGCGCGCGTGATGCGCGCGAAGGTGGGGATGTTGTAGATGCCGATGGCGATGATGGCGTTCACCATCCCGGGGCCGAACACGGCGGTCAGCATGATGGCCGACAGGATGGCGGGGAAGGCGAAGCCAAAGTCGGCGATGCGCATGATCACCTCCTCGACCCAGCCGCGGCGGGCCGAGGCGAGCAGGCCCAGCGCGGTGCCCGCCAGCAGGCCGATGCCGACCGCGATGACGCCGACCACCATGGACGCCCGGGCGCCGACCAGCAGCAGCGAGACCTCGTCGCGCCCGTAGGGGTCGGTGCCCAGCCAGTGGGTGCCGCCCGGCGGCAGCAGCCTGGCGGCCATGTCGACGTCGTAGGGCGAGTGCGGCGTCCAGGCTAGCGAGAGCGCGGCGGCGGCGGCGAGCAGCAGCGTCAGCAGGCCGCCGAGCACGAAGCTGCGGTGGCGCAGCGCGCGCCGCCAGAAGCCCGGGCCGCGTGCGGGCGGCGTGGCCACCAGGCCGGCGACGTCGGCGCTCATATGTCGCTCGCCTTCACGCGCGGGTCGATGCTGGCGTACAGCAGGTCGACCACGAAGTTGACGATCACCACCATGGCCGCCAGCAGCATGACGCAGTTGCGCACCACGATGAGGTCGCGGTTGGAGATCGACTGGAAGATCAGGCGTCCCAGGCCGGGCAGGTAGAACACGCTCTCCACCACGATGGTGCCGGCGAGCAGTTCGGCGAACTGCAGCCCCATGACGGTGACCACGGGAATCAGGGCGTTGCGCAGCACATGGCCCCACAGCGTGCCGCGCTCGCTGACGCCCTTGGCACGCGCGGTGCGCACGAAGTCCTCGCGCAGCACGTCCAGCACCGCCGACCGCGTGATGCGCGCCAGGATGGCCGACTGCACGGCGGCCAGCGACACGGCCGGCAGCAGCAATGCCCGCAGGCCCGGCAGGATGCCTTCGTCCCAGCCGGGGAAGCCGCCGGCCGAGAACCACTTGAGCTGGACCGAGAACAGCAGGATGAGGAGGATGGCGAACCAGAAGTTGGGGATGGCGATGCCCACCTGCGACAGCCCCATGACGGCGAGGTCGCCGGGCTTGTTGTGGCGCGCGGCGGCGTAGATGCCCGCCGCCAGCGCGATGGCCGCGGTGAATGCCATGGCCATCACGGCCAGCGGCACAGTCAGGCTCAGCCGTTGCGCGACCAGCTCGGACACCGGCGTGCTGTAGGCGTAGCTGTTGCCGAGGTCGCCGTTGAGCATGCCGCCCACCCAGTGCAGGTAGCGCTCCATCGGTGGCCGGTCGATGCCGAGCTGGACGGCCAGCGCCTGCACCGCCTCCGGCGACGCGTCGGGCCCCATGAGGATCTGGGCCGCGTTGCCCGGCAGGATCTCCAGCACCAGGAACACCACCGCCGAGGCGCCAACCAGCGTGGCGATCAGGGTGATCAGGCGCTTGAAGAGGAAGATGCTCATGCAGGCGGGGATAATGCCAGATCACCCCCAGGCAACTACCCTCTCCGGAGCGCACGCATGGCCTTGATGATCACCGACGAGTGCATCAACTGCGACGTCTGCGAGCCCGAATGCCCGAATGAAGCCATCTTCCTCGGGCCCGAGATCTACCAGATCGATCCCGGCAAGTGCACCGAATGCGTCGGGCACTTCGACGAGCCGCAGTGCGTGCAGGTGTGCCCGGTCGCCTGCATCCCGCTGAACCCCGAGCACATCGAGGACCGCGAGACGTTGTGGCGCAAGTACCGGCGCCTGACGCTGAAGGTGGAGCCGGGCGAGGGCGGCGCCGCCTAGGAGCTGCCGCCGGCCGGAGCGGGCCTGGCAATCTGCTGCGCGCGTGCCTCGGGGCCCGCGGCCGCCTTGGCAGACTTTCCCGCCGCGGTGCCGGCTGATTGGGTGTCCGCCTTGGCGTCCGCCCCGGACTTGCCCTTCTTGCCGTCCTTGTTCTTCTTCTTTGCCGGCGTGCCGGGAGCGCTGGCGGTGAACACGTCCAGCTTGCGGGTGGCGTTCTGCTCGGGCCACTTGTGGCCTTCGCGCACCGGCTCGGCCGGCGGCGGCGGGATGTACAGCGGCTGCGCGGCGGCCTGGCTCTCCTGGCGCACCCGGTCTTTCTCCAGCGTGGCGGCGAGCGCGGCGTCCCGACGGGCGTTCGCGCCTGCCTGGGCGCGGTCGGCGGCGCTGGGCGCGGGTGCCGTGGGCACCAGCTGGCCGCCGGCGCAGGGTTGCTGGCTGTAGCTGTCGCCGCAGCGGTAGATGGTCTGCGCCTGGGCGGTCAGGCAGGCGGCCGCCAGCAGCGGCGCGGCGGCCCGGACGGGTGATCGCATGGTTCTCCTCCCTCTGGCCGCCGCTGGCGGAATCAGCCTTCCGGCGGCCGCGGCGGCTTGGGCCTGGGAGGCTTGTGCGTGTGCACGATGAGCGTGGCCTTGTCCATCTCGCCGGCCAGCAGCGCCGGCACGGCCTGCATGGTGCGGTCGATGCAGGCCTCCATGGCCTCGCGCTGGTCGGGTGCGGGCTTCTTGAGCACCCAGTCGATCACCTCGGCCTTCACGCCGGGATGGCCGATGCCGAGGCGCAGGCGCCAGTAGTCGCCGGTGCCCAGTTGCGCGTGGATGTCGCGCAGGCCGTTGTGGCCGGCATGGCTGCCGCCGAACTTGAGCTTGGCCTGCCCGGGCACGACATCGAGCTCGTCGTGCGCGACCAGGATCTCCTCGGGCTGGATCTTGAAGAAGCGGGCCAGCGCGGCGACCGACTTGCCCGACAGGTTCATGTAGGTCTGGGGCTCCAGCAGCCAGATGGGCCGGCCATGCACGGAGCCGCGTGCCGCCAGCCCGTGGTAGCCCTTGTCCATGGCCAGGTGGAGCTTGAGGTCGCGCGCCAGCGCATCGACCCACCAGAAGCCGGCGTTGTGGCGGGTGGCCTCGTACTCGGGGCCCGGGTTTCCCAGGCCGACGAACAGCTTGATCATCGGGGAATGGTACGGTGAAAGCGGGCGCGGCCCACAAACGGCGAGGCCCGCCGAAGCGGGCCTCGTCCCTCAGGTGGAGGGGTTTACTTCTTGGCGGCGGCCTTGGCGTCCTTGGCGGGAGCAGCCTTGGCGTCCTTGGCCGGGGCGGCGGCCTTCGCATCGGCAGGCGCGGCACCGGCGGCCGCCTCGGTGGCTTCCTCGCCACCGCCGATGGAGACCACCGACACCAGCACCGGGTCCTTCTTGCCGTGGGTGATCGCGGTCACGCCCTTGGGCAGCTTGATCTCGCTCAGGTGCAGCGAGGTGCCCTTCTTCAGGCCCGACAGGTCGACCTCGATGAACTCCGGCAGGTCGCCGGGGAAGCACGAGATGTCGAGGTCGGAGATGACGTGGTTGACGACGCAGTGGTCGAGCTTGACGGCCTGCGACTCCTCGGCGCCCACGTAGTGCACCGGCACCTTCATGTGCAGCTTGGTCTTGGCGTCCACGCGCTGGAAGTCGACGTGCTGCACCAGCTGCTTGAACGGGTGCATGTTGACGTCGCGCAGCAGCACCTTGCTGACCTTGCCGCCCAGTTCCATCTCGAGGATGGTGGAGTGGAACGCTTCCTTCTTGAGGGCGTGCCACAGCGCGTTGTGATCCAGCTCGATGAGCTGCGGCTGGCCTTCACCGCCGTAGACGATGCCGGGCGTCTTGCCCGAGTTGCGCAGACGGCGGCTCGCACCCGTACCCTGCGCCTGGCGCTCGAAAGCGACGAATTTCATAGTGTTCTCCGATTGAAAGTCCACCGCGACCAGTGTGACTTCGGGGTTGCCGGGCCGGCTGCTGCCGGCCCATTCGATGGACACGGGCCCCATGCCCGCGCCCGTTCACGCCTCAGAACAGGTTTTCCTGCTCCGAGAACAGACTCATGACCGACTCGCCCTTGGCAATGCGCTGGATCGTCTCGGCGATCAGCGGCGCCACGGTGAGCTGGCGGACCTTGCTGCAGCCGCGCGCGGCGTCGGACAAGGGAATGGTGTTGGTGACGACGACCTCGTCGAGCGCCCCGCCCTTGGAGATGCGCTCGATCGCCGGGCCCGAGAAGATGGCGTGCGTGCAGTACGCGTACACCTTCTTCGCGCCGCGCTCCTTGAGCACCTCGGCCGCCTTCACCAGCGTGCCGGCGGTGTCGATCATGTCGTCCATGATCACGCAGTTGCGGCCGTCGATCTCGCCGATGACGTGCATCACCTCGCTGACGTTGGCGCGCGGGCGACGCTTGTCGATGATGGCCAGGTCGGTGCCCAGCTGCTTGGCCAGCGCCCGCGCGCGCACCACGCCGCCGACGTCGGGCGAGACCACGATGAGGTCTTCGTACTTCTTGGAGCGCACGTCGTGCAGCAGCACCGGCGAGGCGTAGATGTTGTCGACGGGGATGTCGAAGAAGCCCTGGATCTGGTCGGCGTGCAGGTCCATCGTGAGCACGCGCGAGACGCCCACGGTCTGCAGCAGGTTGGCCACGACCTTGGCCGAGATGGGCACGCGCGAGGAGCGCGGGCGGCGGTCCTGGCGGGCGTAACCGAAGTAGGGGATGACGGCGCTGATGCGTTCGGCCGAGGCGCGCTTGAGCGCGTCGACCATGATCAGCAGTTCCATCAGGTTCTCGTTCGTGGGCGCGCAGGTCGACTGCACCACGAAGACGTCGCGGGCGCGGACGTTGGTGTTGATCTCGACCGTGACTTCACCGTCGGAGAAACGGCCCACGCTGGCGGCCCCCAGCGAGATGCCGAGGTGACCCGCGATCTCGGCCGCGAGGCCGGGATTGGCGTTGCCGGTGAACACCATGAAATCGGGATGCGGTACGGGCTGCATGTGGACCCAGCGATCAGAGAACGGTTTGCCTCAATCTCGGACGCCTCGGCACGCGCTTGCGTGCCGGGCGGGTATTTGGCAGGGGAGGAAGGACTCGAACCCTCGCATGCCGGAATCAAAATCCGGTGCCTTAACCAACTTGGCGACTCCCCTACACGGGTGGTCCGCTGCAATCAGCGGGCCACCGATGAATCGTCGCTGGGTGCCCATCCCGCCAGGGGATGACCATCCATCTTGCCGCATTCCCGCACTGTCCAGCCATCGGGCACCGGGGCCCCTGTGGCCTGGAATCCCGGGGGCAGGGGCGCGAAGACCGCGCTGCCCGATCCGGTCATCCGTCCGGCCAGTCCCTGGGATGCCAGCCACCTCAGCGCCTCGCCCACCTGGGGACAAAGCTGCTCGGCGACAGGCTGCAGGTCGTTGCGGCCGAATTGCAACGGGTTTGCAGCAAAGCCTGCGAGTATAGCAGGCTCGGTGTCGCGGCGAAGGCCGGGCGTTCGGAAGATGGTGGCCGTGTCCAGACCGACCGACGGCTTGACGACCAGGAAACGCGCCGGCGGCACGTCCACCGGCGTGATCCGTTCGCCGATGCCCTCGACCCAGGCGTCATGGCCGCGCAGGAAGAACGGCACGTCGGCGCCCAGCGCGAGGCCGATGGATTCCAGCTGGGGCAGCGACAGGCCGGTGCCCCACAGCCGGTTGAGCGCGAGCAGGCAACTCGCCGCATCGGACGAGCCGCCGCCCATGCCGGCCTGCGCGGGCAGGCGCTTGTCGAGGACGACATGGGCGCCGGCCGTGCAGCCCGTGGCGGCCTGCAGTGCCCGGGCGGCCTGCAGCACCAGGTCGTCGGCCGGCACCGGCGTGCCGATGTCCTCGCGGCTGAGGGCGGCGCCAGGGCGCAGTTCGAAATGCAGCACGTCGTGCCAGTCGACCAGCACGAAGACCGACTGCAGCAGGTGGTAGCCGTCGGCGCGCCGGCCGGTGATGTGCAGGAACAGGTTGAGCTTGGCCGGTGCCGGCACATCGTGCAGCGCGCGCATGGCCTAGCGATCCAGCACGAGGCGCAGGTCGGCCTGGGGCGGCGGCGAGCGGCGCTGGGCGCGCAGGCGCCCGTCGGCCACGGACGAGAGATCGGCCTCCCAGCCCGGCACCGGCGTGTTCACGCCGGCCAGCCAGTCGAACAGGGCCGTGACCGGCACCGGCGCGCCGGTGGCCTGCTGCACCATCGCATCGACCGAAGCGAACTGCCGGGGGGCGTGGCCGGGCGATTCCAGGACCGCCGTACCCGGCTGCCAGCGCAGCACGGCCACGGTGCCGCCCAGCGGGTTGAAGAGGCTGAGGCTGCCCGCCTCGGCCCGGCCGCGCAGTTCGAAGCCGGCGGAAAACGACTGGCTCGGCTGGTCTTCCACGGCCAGTGCCAGGCGGCCGGTGCGCACGTCGGCGGGGACGGCTGCGTCGGCGGGAGCGCGGGGCGGCGACGCACAGGCGGCCAGCAACACCGCCAGCCAGGCAGCCATGGCGGCCTGGCCCAGCCGGGAGCGCCAGCTCACGGCTTCACGCGCAGGCGCTTGAGGGTCTCCTGCAGCGTTTCGTTCTCGGGCGCGACCAGCAGCCCTTCCTTCCAGATCGCCTGCGCGCGGTCGCGCTCGCCCATCGCCCATAGCACCTCGCCCAGGTGGGCGGCGATCTCGGCGTCGGGCCGGGCCTTGTAAGCGGTTTCGAGAATCTTCAGGGCTTCCGAGCGGTTGCCCAGCTTGAACTCGACCCAGCCCAGGCTGTCGCTGATGAAGGGGTCGCCGGGCACGAACTCCAGCGCCTTCTGGATCAGCTGCTTGGCCTCCGGCAGGCGCTGGCCCCGCTCGGCCAGCGAATAGCCGAGCGCGTTGTATGCATGGTGGTAGTCGGGCTTGAGCACGATGACCTGGCGCAGCAGCCGTTCCATGTCGGCCAGGTTGTCCAGCTTCTCGGCCAGCATGGCCTGGTCGTACAGCATGTCGACGTCGCGTGGATCCTTGGCTGTCGCTTCGGCCATGAGGTCGTACGCCGACTTGTACTGCTTGCCCTCGCGCAGCAGCTGGACTTCGGAGGTGAGCTTCATGCGCGCATCGGCGGGCGTGCGCTCGGGCACCGAGCGGATGAGCTTGCGAGCCTCGTCGAGCTTACCCTGACCGGCCAGGATGGAGGCGCGCCGGCTCTGCGCCGCCAGCAGGTCCTGCGCGTCCTCGATCTGGTCGAGCCAGGCATTGGCGGCGGGATAGTCCTTGCGCTTCTCGGCGATCTGCGCCAGCTGCAGGTAGGCCTGCGCCAGGCCGCGCGAGCGCTCCTCGCCGCCGCGCTGCGACTTGGCCAGCTCCACGTATTTCTTCAGCGACGTCTCGGCCGCGCCCAGCTGGTTCTCCTGTGTCTGCAGCGCGCCCTGGGCCAGCCAAGCTTCGGCCAGTTCCGGCTTTTCGGTCGTGACGATGTTCAGCTGCTGCCGGGCCTCGGGAACCCGCTGCGCGTCGAGCAGCGCGCGGGCATAGCCCATGCGCAGTTCGGGCATGGGCGTGCCCTGCAGGTAGGTACGGACGATGGCCTCCGCTTGCGGCAGCTTGGGATCCATCAGTTCCAGCCCGAGGATGGCCGGCGCCTCGGAGCGCGGGTTGACCGCCTGGGCGCGCCGCGCGGCCTCGATGGCGCCGGTGCCATCGCCGGCGGCCAGCCGCATGCGGCCGATGGTGGTCCAGGCCGCGGCGCCGGTGTCGGGGTTGCCGGCCGGCTCGGCGAGCGCCTGTTCGACCACCGTCACCGCCTGCTTCTTGTCGGTGGCGCGCGCGAACAGGCGGGGGATGGCGCCCAGGATGGCGTTGCGCTCCTTCGGGTCGGCCAGCGCGACCTCGGCGCGCAGCGGCTCGGCCGCCTCCGGCACCCGGTTCAGCGCCAGCAGGATCTGCAGGACGAAGCGATTGGCTTCGCGCGAGTCCGGAAAGGCCTGCTTCCAGGCGCGCGCCGCCTGCAGGGCGGCGTCGCCGGCCCGGCTCTGGAACGCGATCTCGACGGCGCGCTGGTACAGCTCGGGGTCGTTGGACTTGCGCGCCGCGTCCAGCATCAGCGAGTAGCCGGTCGCGGGCTCGCTGCCGCGCGCGTTCAGTTCGCCCAGCAGCAGCTGGTAGAACATCTCCGCGTCGAGTGCGCTGGGCACGGGCGGGGAGGCGGGGGCTTCGGTGGAGTCGGGCGCCGGAGCCTGCGCAAGCCCCGTCCCGGCCATGGCAAGCAGCAGCAAGGCGCTGGTCGCCAGGCGGATGGCGGGTTTCATCCAAACCATCATAATCCACGCCTCCCCGCGTGCCGCGCGATGCCTGAATTACCCGAAGTCGAGGTCACCCGCCTCAGTCTTGCCGACCGCATCGCCGGTGCCCGGATCGGTGCGGTGCGCCAGGGCAAGCCCCTGCGCTGGCCCCTGGGCTGCATGCCCCAGCAGCTGGTCGGCCGCACCATCCTCGGCGTGCGCCGCCGGGGCAAGTACCTCCTGCTGGATCTCGACCAGGGCCTGCTACTGGTGCACCTGGGCATGTCGGGCAGCCTGTCCTTCGCGGCCGAGGCTCCGCCGGCCGGAACCCACGACCACTTCGACCTGGTCACCGATCGGGGCGTGCTGCGCCTGAACGACCCGCGGCGGTTCGGCGCCGTCGTCCACGCCAGCGGCGAGCACGCGCACGAGGCCCGCAAGCTGCTGGGGGGATTGGGCGTGGAGCCGCTGGGCGAGCATTTCGATCCGGCCGGCTTCCATGCCGCCCTGCGCCTGCGCCGGGCGCCGATCAAGCAGGTGCTGCTGGCCGGCGACGTCGTGGTGGGCGTGGGCAACATCTACGCGTCGGAGGCGCTGTTCCTGGCCGGCATCCGGCCCACGCTCGCGGCCGCGCGCATCAGCGCCCCGCGCGCCCGCAAGCTGCACGCCGCCATCCGCGACGTGCTGGCGCGCGCCGTGAGCAAGGGCGGCAGCACGCTGCGCGACTTCTCCGATGCGCAGGGGCAGTCCGGCTACTTCCAGCTCGAGGCGATGGTGTATGGGCGGGCCGGCGATCCGTGCCGTGTGTGCGGCACCACAGTGCGCGGCATCCGCCAGGGCCAGCGTGCGACGTTCTACTGTCCGTCTTGCCAGAAAAGCTGATCCGTGGCAGGGCCCGGTGCTATATTCGTCCGCGACTACGGGGACCGAGTGGGCACTTCCTTCAACGAGCAATTCGACCAGCATGGCGCATGGCGACGTGAGTTCGCGCTGCGGCTGAAACTGCTGTCCGAGTGGCTGAAGGACCACGAACTGCTCGACGCGGCGATCCAGGAGCGCCTGCGCCGCCTCGAGTCCCAGGTGCGCTCCGACAAGGTGATGGTCGCCTTCGTCGCCGAGTTCTCGCGCGGCAAGTCGGAGTTGATCAACGCGATCTTCTTCGCCGGCTACAAGCGCCGCATCATGCCGGCCAGCGCAGGGCGCACCACCATGTGTCCCACCGAGCTGGGGTACGACGCCGAAGTCCCGCCCTGCCTGCGCCTGCTGCCGATCGAGACCCGCCTGCAGCCGCAGCCGCTGATGGAGTGGCGGCTGGCACCCGAGAAGTGGACCCGCGTCGACCTCGACGTCAACGATTCCGCGCAGCTCGCGCAGGCCTTCGAGAAGGTCGCGGAGGTCCGCAAGGTCACCATCGACGAGGCGAAGGCGCTCGGTTTCTGGCACGACGACACCCCCGAGGACAACCCGCTGCCCAGCGCCGACGGCATGCTCGAGGTGCCGCGCTGGCGCCATGCGCTGATCAACATCGCCCATCCGCTGCTCAAGCAGGGGCTGGTGATCCTGGACACCCCCGGCCTGAACGCCATCGGCGCCGAGCCCGAGCTCACCGTCAACCTGATCCCGCAGGCGCACGCCGTGGTGTTCATCCTGGCGGCCGACACCGGCGTCACCAAGTCCGACCTGGCGATCTGGCGCGAGCACCTGATCGCCGAGGACCAGGACGCCGACGCCCGCCTGGTGGTGCTGAACAAGATCGACACCATGTGGGACTCGCTGAGCACGCCCACGCAGGTGCAGGCCCAGATCGAGCGCCAGCGCGCCACCTCGGCCGAGATCCTCGGCCTGCGCAAGGACCAGGTCATCCCGGTGTCGGCCCAGAAGGGGCTGGTCGCCAAGGTCACCAGCGATGCCGATCTCCTGGCCGCCAGCCAGCTGCCGGTGCTGGAGAAGGCGCTGGGCGAGGGCGTCATGGGCCAGCGCCAGTCCATCCTGCGTTCCGCCGTCGCCTCCAACATCGCCGACCTGCGCACCGAGGCCGGCCGCGCCCTCAACATCCGCCGCCGCGACCTCGCCGAGCAGATGATCGAGCTCAAGGGACTGCGCGGCAAGAACACCTCCGTCATCCGGCACATGCGCTCGCGCATCGAGCAGGAGCAGCGCGACTTCGACGTCAGCGGCGCCAAGATCCATGCGGTGCGCTCGGTGCACCTGAAGCTGCTGCGCGAGGTGTTCGCGCTGCTGGGCACGACCTCGTTGAAGGCCGAGATGGCCGAGCTCACCAAGGAGCTGCGCCAGCCCGGCATCAAGCTGGGCGTGCGGCGCGCCTACTCGCTCACCTTCGACCGGCTGCGCCAGGCGCTGCGCAAGGCGCAGGCCACCAGCAACGAGATCCAGTCGATGCTCACCGGCACGTTCCGGCAGCTCAACGCCGAGTACGGCTTTTCGCTGCAGCCGCCGAAGGAGCCCGAGCTGTCCCGCTTCGAGCGCGACCTCGAGCTCATCGAACGCAGCCACCAGCAGTACCTGGGCGTGAGCAACGCCCTGCGGCTGGCGCAACCCGAATTCGCCGACCGCCTGGTGCGCGCACTGGCCACGCGGCTGCGCGTGGTGTACGAGTCGGCCCTGGGCGAACTCGAGTTGTGGAACAAGGCTTCCGCCGCCCAGCTGGATGCCCAGCTGCGCGAACGCCGCCGCAACTTCAGCCGCCGCCTCGAGGCCATCGAACGCATCCAGCAGGCAGCCTCGGGCCTGGACGACCGCATCGCCGAGATCGAGTCGCAGGAGACGGCCATCAACGAGCTGGACACCAAGCTGGCCGAGCTCACCGGCCACCTGGTCGCGGCGCCTCCGGTGGCCGCCGCCGGACAACCCCAGCTCCTGCGCGCATGAGCGCCGTCCCCGGCGACATCGCCGGGCGGGTGGTGCGCTGGCAGCGCAGCCACGGCCGCCAGGGCCTGCCCTGGCAGGACACCCGCGATCCCTACCGCGTCTGGCTGTCGGAGATCATGTTGCAGCAGACCCAGGTGGCGGTGGTCCTGGGCTACTACGAACGGTTCCTGCTGCGGTTCCCGGACGTGCGCGCGCTGGCCGCCGCCCCGCTGGACGACGTGCTCGGCCTGTGGAGCGGCCTGGGTTACTACAGCCGTGCGCGCAACCTGCACCGCTGCGCGCAGCAGGTGGTCGAGCAGCATGGCGGCCGGTTCCCCGCCAGTGCAGCGGCGCTGGATACCCTGCCCGGCATCGGCCGGTCGACGGCGGCGGCCATCGCGGCGTTCTGTTTCGGCGAGCGCGTGGCCATCCTGGACGGCAACGTCAAGCGGGTGCTGGCGCGCGCGCTGGCCTTCGGCGACGACCTGGCCGCCGGCGCCGCGCAACGGGCGCTGTGGGACCGGGCGGGCGAGCTGGTCCCGCGCGACGGCGCCGACATGCCGGCCTACACGCAGGGACTGATGGACCTGGGCGCCACCGTCTGCCTGGTGCGCGAGCCGAGTTGCCTGCTGTGCCCGCTCGAATCCGAATGCCTCGCCCGCCGCGAGGGCCGCCCCGACAGCTATCCCGTCAGGACCCGCAAGCTGCGCCGCACGGCGCAGTCGCTCTGGCTGCTGCAGGCGCAGGCCAGTGACGGTTCGGTGTGGCTGGAAAAGCGCCCGGTGCCGGGCGTCTGGGCGGGGCTCTATTGCCTGCCGCTGTTCGACTCGCGTGAGGAGTTGGCGCAAACGCTGCCGGCCCGGGCCCGCGCCGGCCTGCAGGACGAACCGCCCGTGCTGCACGTGCTGACCCACAAGGATCTGCACCTGCATCCGGTGCGGGCGGCGCTGCCGGCCCGGCCGCTACCGGGACGCGAAGGGCGTTGGTTCGCGCGAAACGACTGGGAGGCGCTGGGACTGCCCGCCCCGGTGCGCAGGCTGCTGGCCGCCGGCGGCGACTAGTCGCGCTCGAGTTCCCGGTGGCGCTTGAGCGTCGACCAGCGCTGCTGGAAGGCGGCGGCCAGGCGCTCCACCAGGTACACCGACCGGTGCTGGCCGCCGGTGCAGCCGATCGCCACCGTGACATAGCTGCGGTGGTCGCGCGCCAGCGGTTCCAGCCAGGCGGCGAGGAAGCTCTGGATGCCGCCGAACATCCTCTCGACGCTGTCCTGGCGGCGCAGGAACTCGGCCACCGGCTCGTCCAGGCCGGTGAGGTCGCGCAGCGCCGGGTCGTAGTGCGGGTTGGGCAGCATGCGCACGTCGAACACGTAGTCGGCGTCCACCGGGATGCCGCGCTTGAAGGCGAACGACTCGAACACCAGCGTGAGCTGGCTGTCGTCGACCGACAGCACGGACTTCACCTGGGCCTGCAGTTGCGCCGGCCGGATGGTGCTGCTGTCGATGACATGGGCCTGCTCGCGCAGGTCGGCGAGCAGTTCGCGCTCCAGTTCGATGGCATCGATGACGGCCCGCCGGCGCAGCAGGGGATCGCTTTCCTCGCCGGTCTGCTGCTGCGAGAGCGGGTGCCGCCGGCGGGTTTCGGAAAAGCGCCGCACCAGGGTGTCGGTGGTGGAGTCGAGGAACAGCGAGCGGATCCGCACGCCCTGCGCCCGCAGCTCGCGCAACTGCGCGGGAACCTGCGGCAGGGACGTGGCGCTGCGCACGTCCATGGCGATGGCGACCTGCTTGCCCTTGTTGGCCTGCTCGAGCGCGACGAACGACAGCAGCAGCTCGGGCGGGAGGTTGTCCACGCAGTAGTAGCCGGCGTCCTCCAGGGCGCGCAGGGCGACCGACTTGCCCGAGCCGGACATGCCGGTGATGAGGACGAGGTCGAGGCTCATGCCGCTGCGCTGCCCAGCATTTCCTTGGCGTGGGCCAGGGTGGTGCCGGACAGCCTCTCGCCGCCCAGCATGCGGGCCACCTCGGCGACGCGCTGCTCGCCCTGGACCGGCGCCACGCTGCTCGTGGTGCCTGCCTTGCCGCTCTGCTTGGCGACCACCAGGTGGTGGTCGGCGCAGGCGGCCACTTGCGGCAGATGGGTGACCGCCAGCACCTGGCGGTCGCGGCCCAGCTGCTTCATGAGCCGGCCGACCGTTTCGGCCACCGCACCGCCGACGCCGGCGTCGACCTCGTCGAAGATCAGGGTCTGGGCGGTGCCCAGCTGGCTGGTGGTGACCGCGATGGCCAGGGCGATGCGCGAGAGCTCGCCGCCCGAGGCCACCTTGCCGACCGGTCGCGGTGTCGCGCCGGGATGGCCGGCGACCAGGAAGGCGATGTCGTCCAGGCCGGCCGCGGTGGGCTCCGGCAAGGGTTGCACGGCCACCTCGAAGCGCCCGCCCTGCATGCCCAGCCCCTGCATGGCCTGCGTGATCGCCTTGGCCAGTTGCGGCGCGGCCTTGGTGCGGGCCTTGGACAGCGACCGCGCTTCGGCCAGGTAGGCCTGGCTGGCGCGCTGCTCGGCCGCTTCCAGGGCGGCCAGGTCCGCCGCCGCGTCGAGACGGGCGAGGTCGTCCTTCCAGCCGGCCAGCAGCGCCGGCAACTCGGCCGGCTGGCGCTTGTAGCGGCGCGCCAGCGACACCCAGGACGCCATGCGCTCGTCGAGTTGCGCGAGCCGCTGCGGGTCGAGGTCGGTCCTGCGCAGGTAGGCGTGCAGCGTGTGCGCCGCGTCCTCCGCCTGGGCCAGGCTGGACGCCAGCACGTCGGCCAGCTCGCGGAACTCCGGTTCCAGGTGCTGCTGCTCGTGCAGGGCGGCCTGGGCCGCGGACAGCCGCACCGTGGCGCCGCTGTCCTCGCCTTGCAGGGCCTCGATGGCGGCCTGTGCGGCATCGAGCAGCGCCTGGGCATGCGACAGCCGCGAGTGGCTGGTGTTCAGGTCGTCCCACTCGTCGGCCCCGGGGGCCAGCTTGTCGACTTCGCCGATCTGCCAGGCGAGCCGCTCGCGTTCGCGCTGGAGTGAATCCTGGGCGGTCCGGGCTTCGGCAAGAGCCTTCTGGGCGGTACGCCATTGCTGCCAGAGCTGCTGCAGCCGGGTGGCGGACGTGCCGGCGTAGGCATCGAGCAGGTCGCGCACGGCGTCGGGGCGGGTGAGGCTCTGCCAGGCATGCTGGCCGTGGATGTCGACCAGGCGTTCACCCAGCTCGCGCAACTGTGCGGCGGTGGCGGGGCTGCCATTGACCCAGGCGCGGCTCTTGCCCTGGTTGTCGATGCTGCGCCGCAGCAGCAGCGTGTCGCCGCCGTCGAAGCCGGCTTCCTCGAGCCAGCCTGCCAGCGCCGGCGGCTGGTCGAACTCGGCGCTGATCTCGGCGCGCGCCGCACCTTCGCGCACCACGCCGACGTCGGCCCGGGCGCCCAGCGCCAGTTGCAAGGCGTCGACCAGGATGGACTTGCCGGCGCCGGTCTCACCGGTCAGGACGGTGAAGCCGGCGTCCAGGTCCAGTTCCAGCCCGCGCACGATGACGAAATCGCGCAAGGCCATTCGCTTGAGGCTCACGATCCCCCCTCGTTCCAGTGCAGCTTCTTGCGCAGCGTGTCGTAATAGGTCCAGCCGATCGGATGCAGGAACCGCACCTGGTGGTCGGAGCGCTTGACCAGGATGCGGTCGCCATGCAGCAGCGAAGCCAGCGATTGCATGTCGAAGTTGGCGCTGGCATCGCGGCCCGCCACCAGCTCGATGGCGATCTCGCCGCTGTCCGGGATGACGATGGGACGGTTGGACAGCGTGTGCGGCGCGATCGGCACCAGCACCCAGACCGGGTTGGCGGGGTGCAGCAGGGGACCGCCCGCGGACAGGGAGTATGCGGTGGACCCCGTGGGGGTGGCGACGATCAGGCCGTCGGCGCGCTGGCTGGCGACGAAGTGGCCATCGACCTCGACCCGCAGTTCGACCATGCCGGAGGTGGCGCCCCGGTTGACCACCACGTCGTTCATGGCCTGGGCCTTGAACACGCAGCGGCCGTCGCGCATGACGCAGGCCTGCATGAGGCTGCGGCGGTCCTCTTCGTGTTCCCCCCGCAGCATGGGCGCCAGGACCTGCCGGTAGCGGTCGAGCGGAATATCGGTGATGAAGCCGAGGCGGCCCTGGTTGATGCCGATCAGGGGCACGCCGTGGCGCGCGAGCCGGCGGCCGATACCCAGCATGGTGCCGTCGCCGCCGATCACCAGGCCCAGGTCGCACTGGGTGCCGATGGCGGCGACATCCAGGACCGGATAGCCGACAATGCCCGAGGCGCTGGCCGTGTCGTGTTCGATGGCCACGTCGCAGCCTTCGGCCACCAGGAATTGCGCGATGTCCTCCAGCGCGGCGCGGTTGGACGCCGCCGCCGCCGTGCCACCGGCCCCGGCGTGGTACTTGCCGATCAGCGCGACCTGGTGGAACACGGAGTTCATCGTGGGCAAATTACATCATTAAAATTCCTGCGAGGCCTCCGCACCATGCTCGATGACCGTGCCAAGTTGTTGTTGAAAGCGCTGGTCGAGCGCTATATCGCCGACGGGCAGCCGGTCGGCTCGCGCACCCTGTCGCGCGCCTCGGGGCTGGAGCTGTCGCCGGCCACCATCCGCAACGTGATGTCCGACCTCGAGGAGCTCGGGTTCATCGCCAGCCCCCACACCTCGGCCGGCCGCATCCCCACCGCGCGCGGCTACCGCCTGTTCGTGGACACCATGCTCACCGTGCAGCGCGAGCAGTTCATGGCGCCCAGCCTGCCGGCCGACCAGCCGCAGCGCGTCATCGCCAACGCCGCCCAGCTGTTGTCCAACCTGTCGCAGTTCGTGGGTGTCGTCATGGCGCCACGGCGCAGTTCGGTGTTCCGCCACATCGAGTTCCTGCGCCTGTCGGAGCGGCGCTTCCTGGTGATCATCGTGTCGCCCGAGGGCGACGTGCAGAACCGGGTGGTGTTCACCGAGACCGACCACACCCAGAACCAGCTGGTCGAAGCCGCCAACTACATCAACACCCACTACGCCGGCCTGGCCATCGAGCAGGTGCGCGAGCGGCTCAAGGGCGAGGTCGAGCGGCTGCGCGGCGAAATCGTGCAGCTGATGCAGACCGCCGTCGACGCCAGTTCGGAGGCCATGTCGCAGCAGGACGACGTGGTGATCTCCGGCGAGCGCAACCTGCTGGCGGTGTCCGACTTCTCCAGCGACATGTCGCACCTGCGCAAGGCATTCGAGCTGTTCGAGCAGAAGACCCAGCTGATGCGCCTGCTCGACATCTCCAGCCAGGCCGCGGGCGTGCGCATCTTCATCGGCGGCGAGAGCAAGTTCGTGCCGTTCGAGGAGCTGTCGGTCGTCAGCGCCCCATACGAGGTGGACGGCCAGGTCGTCGGCACGCTGGGCGTCATCGGGCCCACCCGCATGCCCTACGACCGGATGATCCAGATCGTGGACATCACGTCGCGCCTGGTGAGCAACGCACTGAGCCACCACAAATAGGGGCTGCCCGGCGCGCTCCCTACAATCGTCCGCAGGGGGCGTTAGCTCAGTTGGTTAGAGCAGGGGACTCATAATCCCTTGGTCGCTGGTTCGAGCCCAGCACGCCCTACCAAAATCCGGCCCCTAGTGCTATCGAAAGAGGAGCGCCTGTCTCTGGCGACAGTCTGGTGACAGGCTTGGCGCGGCCTTCGTCTTTGTACGCGTCGAATATGAGTGTCTCGACGGTCGTTCAATGGGGCGCTTCAGAGGGGAACAGAGGGCCGGCGACTCACTCCCGCGGCAATGGAAGGAAGGGCCAGCTTTCGGGCCATGCGCGAAGGCTTGGGTTCCGAAGACCGGTGGTGTGTGCTGGCCGGCTCCTGTGAAAGCTGGGCCTCTCGATCGAACACAAACGGGTGGGGCGCCATCATGGGCGTACGGGGACACCTGCAGGCGGCCGAGACGGCGCTGTCGGAGATCGCCCGCCGTGCTCGCGCCCCCAACGCGTTTGACGGCCCGTGCAACTGCACCTGCAGGAAATCGAGCATCTCGACACCTTCGCGCTTCTGCACCAGGCAGGGGGTTGGCGAGCTTCCAGTAACCCTACGCTGTCGGCAGAGCAAGGCTGCTGTAACGGCCGACGTGCTCCATGAATGACGACGACACGTAGCGCTGCACGAAGACCTTGGGACCGTGAAGCGCTCAGTCACTACCGCGTAGTCCGGCCGCGGATCGGCCGGAGGATGGCCACCCGATCCCGGTACGTCGTGGATCAGGAACAGCACCGGCTCGAGCTGAGCAATCCTCTGGGCCCTTCTTGGCGATGGCCGACCTACAGTGAAATCGCACATCGTCCTACACGATGCCACCGGCCCATCAGTGGGGCGGTTGTATATTGATTCGGCCCCTAGCAAGGGCAAAAAGAAACCCCCGACGTGGATCAGACGTCGAGGGTTCTAGTGCAACAAGTCCGGCAGGACACCTAGGCCAGAGCTTCGGCTGGCCAGAAGGGAGCTCAACATGCTTTTCCGCTTCATTCGGTCTGTGGCCGGCGGCGTTTTCACGCTCGCAACCGCAGTGATGTTGTTGCGTACCTAACTGGCTCGCTCGGGGTTGCGACCTGAGCGAGCTCAGTTTAGATGCTGAATGGAGCTCTGCTGCATTCAAGTATCACTTCAAAGCAAATAAAGTGACGTCTGTTCAATTTAGTTGGGCAGTCTGGGTCTCCTATTTCTTTTTTCTGAGCTTTGTATGACACGAGTCTTTATTGAGCCCAAGCCGACTGGTGGCGGGACTATTACTCACTACGAGATCGACTACGGCGCCAGCACTGCGAGCAAGGGGCCTTACCCCACTCAAGAAGCGGCGGTCAAGGCCGCGAAGACTATGGAGCACGGCCCAAGTGCTGGTCGCGCGCGTCCGACACATTAACAAGGGCAATCCCGAGCACTGGCGCGCCGCATAAATCTAGGTATCGCCTGTGGGGGGCGGCCGACTCAATGCACCGGGCCCCCGCTGCCATCAAGGCGAGTGACGCGACACATCTGCCAATTCGGGGCGCTCAACCGACTCTGAAGATTAAGAGGCCGGGCTCCAGGTGAGGCGCCGACCGCGGTCTGTCACTGAGGAGAGTTGGCGGTAACTCCTACTGGGAGCGAAGCGTCTGACGTGCGGATGGACGGTCCGCAAGTCCCTGAGTGTTGAAGGCGCCTTTGGCGGAGGCGGCCGACATCCTCGCTTGCTTGCACCCCGGCGGAGTGGGTCAACCCTTGCAAGCGCCAGCAATCGAACTCACAGGCACATAATGCGCTCAACAATAGAGGAGCGGAGGTGGCAATGACCAAAGATCTGAATGGCGAAACACTGGGGGCGTGGATCATCCACCACGGCCGCAAGTTGCAAGCTGACCAAGCGGGCGCTGCCGAGTTTCCTTCTATCGATGGGGCAGCAAAAAGCGGACTGTTGTTGGCTGGGATGGCGGCCTCCGATGAGACTAGCCTGAGCGCCGCCGAAGTTGAGGCAGTTGCAAAAGCCGCCAAACTCAACCCCAAGACCGAGTTGAAATTCCATCTAGAGCAACTCAGAAGCCGTCAGGTGATCGACATCAGCTCCAGCGGCGATGTACAGGTACTCGGGGTTAGCTCGCGCAAGGTGCTTCAAGAAACCGCTGCCCTATTTGGTCAGCACGGCCCCACCGGGGAAGAGCGTGCCGTAATCGATGTCGCGGAGCAAACATCAGGAATACCCCAACTGCGCAGCGCTGAGACGAAGCGCATAAGTGACGAATTCAAGCTCTCTTCCCCAGCGGCAACAGATCTGCTGAGTCGCATGGAGGGAATGGGCCTCGTCGACTTCGAAGTTTCCGGATCAGACCGCATCCTCTTCAACGGAAACTTGTTTCGTCGCGGCAACATCCAAAAGACCCAAACGGTTCTTAATAGCTTATCGGCCGCCGACAGGCAGCGCGCTGGTGACTTCTCGGCAAAGCTTGAGAGCGCAGGGTGTATTGACCGAGCGGCCGCCCGAAAGGAACTTGGGGATACCCTGTTCGAGAAGCTATTGGCGGCGGGTTTCTATGATGTGAACACCGTGTCGAACGACTCCGGAGAGCATGTGTTCGTCACAGCCCCTGGGGCCTTTCACAAATTCGTTGACCCGATGGTCGACGATGCCTTCGATTCCGCCAAGGCGTTGGTCGCGGCCCTAACCTATGGCATCTCAAAAAGTGCGAGCTCGCGCGGGCGCATCACGATGCCGGCCGCCCTACTAAATAGGCTTGTTGCCGGCAACGAGATCGGGCCCGCCACTGCAATCGGCCAGGACTACCGCGTCCTTGAGCTGCGCCGCGTCATCAAGCTGAGACCCGCGGGTCGAGGCATGTATTTCATGAGGCTGCTTAAGAAGGACGTGGGCCAAATCGCCCAGCAGGTGCTTCTGCACGGCGGTGCAAGCGATCAAGTGGTCGCACTGCCTTCGGCATCCATGACAGCATATAAAGGCCCGGAGGAGTCTCGCGAGCGCCTGCGCAAGCAACAGCGGCCGGAGAGTAAGAAGCTCACATCGGACATTCTTCAGGCCTTGCGCGAAGAAGGGGGCAGCAAATGGTGAAGGCGCCGGCTGACAAGGGCGGGACTGCAGAGGAGGCGCTCGGACACTATTTCCGTGCGGCCGGCTTCTTCACGCTGCGCGGCGTTCCTTTCCGCCACGACGGTGAAGACCTTACCGACATTGACGTGTGGCTTTACGAGAGAGGCGGTGGCCTGCAGCGACGAAGATACATCGTCGACGCAAAATACAAGGCTAAGCCGAAAACCGCTGAGCGGCTGCTCTGGACTTCCGGGCTCCGCGACGCGGTGGGTATTGACGGGGCTTTCGTCGCCGCAACGAACGTAAGGGAAGCCAATCGTAGGCTAGCTAAGCGCCTGAGCCTCACAGTCCTGGACTTTCAAGCGCTCGGTGGCGGTGCGATTGGTGCGTTGGTACCGAAGGACAGAATTTTCAGGGAGGACCTGCTGAAACAGGTTGGCGCAGTCGACAAGAACCGAGAGAACAAGGAATGGCGCGCACAGCTTGACGATGTTCTTGCTTCTGCCTTGACTTCCTTCGGCGGCAGCAGCACGAACGTTGCGTTGCGCGCCGCGAGTTTTTTTGCCCACCAAGTGATCAGCTCCCAGCCGCAGTCCGTCGTGTCCGCCCTGGCGCTGAGGCTTTTCTATCTGTGTGCCTCAGTAGCTGCAGCCTCTCTTGACTATGTGTCTGCGCAAGCAGCATTTCAAACAACTGAGCAGCGCCACAAGGAAGTTGAAGATGTCTTGCGGTTCGGCGCAGATCACGGCGAGACGAAGTCGAGGTTTGACGTTGCAATTCGCATGACACGAGAACTGTTGCCCAACGGAATGCCGCTTAGCAATCAACTACGTGAAAAGATCGAGCAAAACATTGCTGCAATCCCTGCTGACCTCATCTCTGACGTCGTGACGAAGATGTTCAGCAAAGGCGCGCTGTTTGAGTCCGCAAGGCAACTTGAGGCCGCTGCACATGCCACCGAGTTGCGCGGATTTTCGGAGCTCCCGGCCGAAGCCAAATCACTCGCTGGCGCGTTGCTGGACTTCATGGCGATAGATCGTCAAAAAGTTGCAGCTGCTTGGGGTCCACTTTTCACGCCGGCTGAAACACCCGCACCGTCTGCCGCTCCGAGCACTCCTTCCTCCACGCAGCAACTTTTCGGGGAGAGCACTTGAGCCTCCGAAACTGCGTGGAGATCTTGACGAAGTGTCAAGCGCCGACGTCGTTCGGAGCAAGTCTTACAGGAATGCCTGCTTTCGGTGGCGGATTCAACCAGTCGACGCAACACAGTCGTCGAACATCTCGGCTGGCGTCCTTTAGCGCAGAGTCTTCCTCGGGCGTTCGCTGGATTTCTAAGTCTCCGTGTACTCGGTTCTTGGTCTTCTCCGCCACACTGCTTTCGCAGGGTAGCGTGTCGCACTGATCGAATGAACCCGCCGCCAGAAGCGGCCGATCTGTCACTGAACTGTCACCAGGCCCCGAGGGAAGCAGGGCCGCCCCGTGCAACTGCCCGAATGCGCGTGTGGATTCACAGTCCGCTGGTCTGGTGTACTCAGTGGCGGATCGGCGAAATGGCGACGGCGCTGTGCGGCGGGGCGCGTCTATTTGGCAGAGACTAAGTCCGCCAAACTGGGGTATCTGCTTCCAGCGGCCAGGAGCAGCCAAATGGGTAGGCACCGACGGGAGAGGAAGAAAGGCGATAGCCGTTTTGGGACACGGGGGGATTCTCGTAGCTGATCCGGCGGTACCTGCTCTTCCGTAACTTCGTGGGGCAACTGGGGTCCGGACCGAATCCCAGGTGGAGAAATTCCATGGCCGTGATGGTCGCGACACAGCCGGCGGCACTCGAGTTCGACCGACTAGTCGCGGCCCGCGCTTTGCGGGCGGGCAAAGCCAGCGAGCGTCCCCCGCCGCAGGCGGATGTGAGCACGTTTCTGACGGACGCGGGGCCGGGATTGGGGGGCGGGCAACATTGCATTCGGATTCCTGTTCCTCACCATCACGCGCCGTTTTGTTTTCGCGGCCTGGGTGCAGTCCCGCGAGCATCGAGGCCTCAACGAACAACTGTGAGGCTCACCATGAGCGAAGACCTCCCCCCACTGCTCGGCCGCTTCGACGACGTCTGCCCCGTCGACGATGAACAGGTTGTCGAATTCGTGGCCCCTCTCGCAGACCACGACAAGCTCGAGCACGTCGTCCTCGGCTACAACTAGCCTGCCGCATGCGCATCCTGCGGATCGACGAAATTCCCTCAATGCCGTGGAAGAACGGCAAAGGCTCGACGAGGCTGGTGGCCGAAGGGCCCGGATGGCGCATCAGTGTTGCGCGGGTCGGGCGCGACGGAGCCTTCTCGATGTTCAAGGGCACCTGGCGGCATTCCGTCGTCATCGCCGGTGGCCCGGTGGAGTTGTTGCGGGAGGGCGGGCCCGCAGTCCTGCTGAAGCGCGGTGTCGCCACGCGCTACCCGGGCGATGTGGCGTGGACGAGCCGGCTTCGGGGACCTCCGGCCGCGATCGTGAACATATTCACCGAGGAGCGCGTCTGCGCAGCGGTGCTCCAGCGAGGGCAGCAGGTTCGCTGCGAAGCCGACGCGCCCTCGGTTGCCGTCTTCGCAGTGAATTGCGAAGCGACGATTGCCTATAGAAATGGGCCCATCCAAGACGTCTTGCGGCCGGGGCATGTGCTGTTGCGTGACGACCCATACGACAGCTTCATCTGCTCCGCGCGCGGGCTCGCCGATCCGTCGGGCTCTTACCTCCTGGGAATCCGGATCGTTACCATTCAGGATCCCATCCTCGGCGGTCCCGGAGCGAGCGAGCGATCCTGATCCGAGCCGGTCGGCCCGAATAGCCCTGCAGGCGCTCCCGGATTATCACGGTTGCTTCACATCAGCATCAGTTCCAGCGCTGGTTTGGGGCCGATGTCGCGCACGATCGGCACATTAGCGCTCAGCCCTACTGCCAATGTGCGGTGGGCACCACCCACACCATCGAAGGGCAATGAGATGACTCCTATCCGCACACTCCTGGCGCTGTCCGCCCTGGCGATCTGCCATGTGGCGACCGCCGCCGACACCAAGCCGCTGGAGATCACGGCCGTGACGCAGGTCGGTCCGTTGTTCCCGCAGTACACCAAGGTGGATATCCCAATCCTGCGCGACGAATTGCAGGCAAAGTCCGGGGGCAAGATCAAGGTCAAGCTGGCCTCCTACCCGGAGATGAACGTCGGCGGACCCGAAGTCTTGCGCCTGCTGCGTTCGGGGCAGATCGACATCGGCGCCGTGACGCTCGCGACCGCTTCAGGCGACGTTCCCCTTCTCGATGGCTTCGACCTGCCTGGCCTGAACAACTCGATCCCGCAGGCCCGCAAGGTCGCCGACGCGCTTGCCCCTTTCGCTGACGAAAAGCTGCGGCGTCTGGGCGTCAAGCTGATTGCGACCTACACCTACACGCCGCAGATGCTGTTCTGCAATCGTCCCGTGACAGGGCTGGGCAGCCTCAAGGGCCTGAAGGTGCGTGTCGCAGGGCCTGCCCTCGGCGCGCTGGTCGAATCATTCGGTGGCCAGCCGGTCTCCCTCGCGTTTGGCGAGGTTTACACCGCGCTGGAACGCAAGACGGTCGACTGTGCCATCACTGGCGTGGGATCCGGCAACAGTGCCAAGTGGACCGAGGTCTCCTCCTCGCTCTACACGCGGATCATCTCGGGCGCCACTGCAGGCTACCTGGTGAACCTGTCGTGGTGGACAAAGCTCGATCCGTCGCTACGGACCATGATCAACGACTCGCTGATGAAGGTGCAGGAAGCACAGTGGAAGCTCGCGGACGAGGCGACGCAAGACGGCGTGGACTGCAACGTCGGCAATGCCGCCAAGTGCAAGATCCATGCGCTGGCCACGCACCCGATGACGGCGGTGAAGTCCAACCCAGCGGACGACGCGACGGTGAAGGCCGCACTGACTGACCGGATCCTGCCCGACTGGGTGAAGCGCTGCGGCCCCGATTGCGGCGACATCTTCAATCGCGTGGTGACCCCGGTCACCGGCGTGGCGTACAAGAAATAACAGGACCAGCGGGGCGAGAACCTTGACTCCGAACAACACTCCCCCGGTACAGCGCCGGATCGACGGGCTCGCCCTCTTCATGAGCCGCATCGCAGGTTGGGTCTACGTGGCCTGCGCGATGATGATCACATTCGACATCATTGCGCGCAACTTCTTCGGTTTCTCGTCGAAGGCCACCGTCGAACTCTCCGGCTACGCACTCGGCCTTGGCATCTCATGGGGCCTTGCGGGCGCCTTTGTTGCCCGCATGCATGTCCGCGTCGACATGCTGCTGGAAAAGCTGCCGCGCAGCCCGCGGGCATGGCTGCATCTGCTTGCGCTACTGTTGCTCCTGGGATTCTTGGGCGTTGTGGCCTACGGCGTCATCTACCTGGTCAACGATTCGTGGGAGTTCGATGCGCATGACCTGAGCGCCTTGCAAATCCCGCTGTGGGTTCCGCAGGGCGCCTTCACGTTCGGCATCCTGGCCCTCATCGGCGTCGTCCTGGTCGCCTTGGTACGGGTCGTACGCCTGCTCCTCGCAGGCGATCCCGACGGCGTCAACGCCGTCATGCGGCAGAAGTCCGCATCGGAGGAAGCCGAGGAGGCAATCGAGGCTTCCCATGCCGCACCTGCGACCGCCGTTGCCGAGGGGCGCGCATGCTAGCCCTCGCCATCTTCGCGCTCATCGGCGGCGCGTTGTTCCTGGCCGGCACCAGCATCAGTGTTCCGGCGGTGGGGGCCGTTCTGTTCGTGATTGCCTTTGCGTTCTTCTTCGCGGCGGGAGTGCACATAGCCGCGGCGCTAGGGACGCTGGGTGTGATGTTCGGTCTGATCTACCTTGATCGGCCGTTCTGGAACTTCGTCGGCGAGATCGTCTGGGGGCCGTCGACGAACTTCGTGCTCGTGGCGGTTCCTCTGTTCATCCTGATGGGGGAGATCATGTTGCGCGCGGGCCTCTCGGACAAGCTGTACCGATGCCTGGCGCTGTGGACAGGCCGCCTGCCGGGTGGCCTGCTGCACACCAACATCATTGCGTCTGGCGTGTTCTCCGCGATCTCGGGATCAAGCGTGGCAACCGCGGCCACCATGGGCTCGGTGGCATTGCCCTATTTCGCGCGTACCGGCTACTCGCCGCGCTGGGTGCTCGGCTCGGTCGCCGCCGGCGGCGCATTGGGAAATCTGATTCCCCCGGGCATCACCTTCATCCTGTACGGGCTGATGACCGAGACATCGGTCGGCGCCCTGTACAAGGCAGCCATCGGCCCCAGCGTCCTGGTGGTTGTGCTGTTCCTGCTGCTGATCGCGATGCACGGCATGAAGGACCGCCAACGCGCGGAACACGCGGCCTCCTGGGCGGAGAAGTTTCGCTCGTTGCTGGACCTAGTGCCGACGATCATCCTCATCGTCCTGGTGCTCGGTTCGATCTACGTCGGCTGGGCGACGCCGACCGAGTCGGCGGCACTTGGCGTAGTGGGCGCAATCGCCATCGCTGCGATCTCTCGCCGGCTCGATTGGAAGATGCTCAACGAATCGGCCGTCAACACCTCGCATGTCACGGCGATGCTGGGCCTGATCCTCTTCGGCGCGTACATCCTGAACCACGTGTTGACCCACCTCGGAGTACCGCGCGCTGCCTCGGAGATGCTGAAGGGCCTGTCGATGCAGCCCTGGATCGCGATGCTGTTGATCATGGGGTTCTACATCGCCTTGGGGACCTTCATGGAAGGTCTGTCCATGATCATCGCCACCACGCCGGTGATCTTCCCGATCGTTCTTGCCTTGGGCTACGACCCGGTTTGGTTCGGCGTTGTCGTGACGATGGCCGTGGAGATTGCGCTGATCAGCCCGCCCGATGGCACTGTCCTCTACGTCCTTCAGGGCATGCGGAAGGACGGAGGGTCGCTCAGCGACGTTTTTTCCGGCGTCATGCCCTTCGTGTTCGTCTATATCCTGGCAATGGTGATGCTCCTGGCATTCCCTCAGATCGCGCTCTATATCCCCAATCTCTACAAATGAAGCACGAAGTCGAACTCGGGCGTGGAACGGCGCATTTGCTGGCGGACCGCATCGCCAAACTGGAACTGGCGAGCTTGTCGCTCTCCACACTCCATGCGGCACGCCGTTGCGTCGTCGACGTGCTCGGCTGTGCCGCGGCGGGGCGTCGCGAATCGGGTGTCACCAGCGCGGCAACGTGGGCACGTGCGACATATCCCGCGGGCTTGAGCACCGTCTGGTTCTTGCGTGAGCGACTGTCTCCGGTGGGGGCCGCGTTCATCAATGCTTCAGCTGCCTCGATCCTGGACCTGGACGACGGGCATCGCGTGGCCGCCGGCCACCCGGGCGCCGCGATCGTTCCGGCGGTCTTGGCAGCTGGGGAGGCAAGCGGGGCCGGCATGCAGGACATGCTGCTGGCCATCGCCGCTGGCTACGAGGCCGGTGTCGCGTGCGCCCAATTGCGCAGCCCTGCAGCGCAGTCCACCGTGGCGACGGGTCGCTGGTCGACTATCGGTGTGGCCGCCGCGCTTGCCAAGCTGATGGGGCTGGATACCGAGCGTATGCGCCATGCACTCACGCTCGCGGAGTCGCACGCGCCCAATCTCCTGGCCGCCGACTACTCGGGGTTTCAGGGCGGGCATGTGAAGGAAGGCATTCCGTGGTCCGTGGTGTCCGGCTTCGCGGCGGCAGAACTCGCTGCGCAAGGTTTTCGCGGCTACGACCAGGCGCTGTCGAATCCGACTATGTACCGTGCTCCTCAGCCATCGGACGAAACCGGTGCGCCGCTCATTGAATCGACTTACTACAAGCGCTTCGCCTGTTGTCGCTGGATGCACAGCGCGATCGACGCGGCGCTGGACCTGAAGTCTCGGCTCCCGGTGAATGTGCCGGTGCAGTCGATTGCGATCGACACCTTTGCGCGGGCGGCCACCCTGCCGAATCAGGCAGAGCCGCGCGACCTGATTGCGGCTCAGTTCAGCGTACCGTTCGCCGTTGCGGCCGCCTGGCTGCGCGGTGCCGAAGCTCTGCTGCCGATGGATGAAAGCCTGCTCGCGGACGCGGAAGTGACTGAGTTCGCCCGGCGCATCCACGTCAATGTCGCCCCCGCTCTGGATGCGATGTATCCCTTAAAGGTGCCGGCACGCGTCACCGTGCAGACGCCTCAGGCCCAGGTGCAGGCGGAGGTGATCTCGCCTGTCGGCGACTACGACAACCCATTGGCGGACACGGCGCTGCTCGACAAAGCCGTCCATCTCGCGGGCCACGCTGGCGTTTCGCTGCCGCGCGTCGCACTGGCCGGAATCCTTTCGGGAGAAGCGACCGCGCGGCAGCTATTCGAGACCGTGCAGGCGGATTGAATTCGTCGGCCGCTGCGTACGCGCATGGCCCATAACTTGAATCTTCGGTGCGCGCGAACAGGCGCGTGACCCAACCACAACGGAGTCTGGAATGAGAATTGGCAGTGACATCGGCGGAACCTTCACGGACGTCGTGACCGCGACGGCCGATGGCCGGTTCGTGGTGACCAAGGTGCCATCGACGCCGCCCGATTTCGCCGCCGGTCTCGTTAATGGCGTTGAGCAAGGCATCGCCACGGCGGCTGGCAAAGCCGGCGACGTGCAAGAGGTGCTGCACGCCTGCACCGTTGCGACAAATGCGATCCTGGAGCATCGCGGCGCGCGCACCGGCTTGCTGACCACGCGCGGCTTTCGCGACGTGTTGGAGCTCAGGCGCATCCGTGTGCCGCGGCTTTACGATCCGCAATACGAGAGGCCCGAACCGCTCGTGCCGCGTGAACTGCGGTTCGAATTGGACGAGCGCATGGCCGGCGACGGCTCCGTACTGGTTGCGCTGACGGAAAGCGAGATCCAGCGCGCTGTGACGCTCTGCCGCGACCACAAGCTGGAAGCGGTGGCAGTGTGCTTCATCAACTCGTACCGGAATCCGGAGCACGAGCGGCGTCTGGGCGATGCATTGCGGAGCGCGTTGCCGTCGGTCTACGTCTCGCTGTCGGTCGACGTGCTGCCCGAGATGCGCGAGTACGAACGCACCAGCACCACCGTGATCAACTCGTACGTTGGGCCGCCCGTCAGCAAGTACCTGTCGACGACGCGTTCGACTCTGCAGGGCCGCGGCATCAAGGCGCCGCTGGTGCTGATGCAGTCGAGCGGAGGCGTAGCCACGGCGCAGGAGATCGAGAAGCTGCCAGCTCAGATCATCGAATGCGGCCCTGCGGCCGGCGTGGTCGGCGCAGCCAAGCTCGCGGCAGCTGTCGGCATGACCGACGTGATCGCTTTCGACATGGGTGGCACGACGGCCAAGGCGTCGCTGATCGAGAAGGGGAGACTGTTCCTGTCCGACAACTATGAGGTCGGCAGCGAACAGTCGTTCGGCGGTGTGATGGCCGGCGGCGCCGGCTACGCGCTTCGGCTGCCGGTGATTGACATCGCCGAGGTCGGTGCAGGCGGCGGTAGCCTGGTGGCAATCGACAAGGCCGGCGCGATCCAGGTCGGACCGCAGAGCGCCGGAGCGATTCCCGGGCCTGCGTGCTACGGGAAGGGCAACGTGCAGCCGACGGTGACCGATGCCAATGTGGCGCTCGGCTACATCGGCGCTCTCGCTGGCGGGTCGCTGCCCATTGATCCACTGCTGGCGCGCGATGCGATCCAGAAGACGGTGGTCGACCGCATCGGGGGCACGGTGGAAGCGGCAGCGCACGGCATCCGGCAAGTCGCCAATGCGCGCATGGCTCGCGCCATCAAGTCCGTCAGTACATACAAGGGCCGCGACCCTCGCGCCTGCGTGCTGGTCTGTTACGGCGGCAACGGCGGTGTGCACGGCCCGGACCTTGCGCGGCTGCTGCAGATCAAGGACGTCCTGATCCCGCCGGCGGCCGGCGTGTTCAGCGCGTTGGGGCTTCTGTGCGCGGACATGGAAGGCATCCGAATGGTTCCAGTCAACGCAGGAATCGCCAGCATCGAGGCCTCGCAGTTGCGCACCATGGTGGACAACGGCAGCCGCGACCTGCTCGCCAGCCCGCAGCTCGCGGGTGGCGCGGTGGATGCGTCCGCGATGATGCGGTACGAAGGCCAGCTGTTCGAATTGGCGGTAAGGATCCCCGACGGCGCCTATGCTGACCTTTCGCTGCTGACTCGAGCGTTCGAGAATGAACACGAGCGGACATACGGTCACCGTCCGCATGGCAACCATCCGGTGGAAATTACCTCGCTGCGAGTTGCCGTGCACCGGCCATCGCAATCGCCCATCGGGCGCGCGCTTGCGGCCCTGGAGCCGGTCTCTTCCACGATGCCGGAGCGGCGCTGCTATTTCGGCGAGGAGGCAGGTTGGGTGACGACGGCGGTGGTGAGCCGCGGCGCCGTCGGCCGCTCGCCACGCCCCGGCCCCATCATCGTGCAGGACGTGGATGGGACGACTGTCGTGCCGCCGGACGCCACTGTCTGGCGCGACGAGCTGAACAACCTTCGGATCACACTGCAATGAGGGCGCACATGGCCAAAATCGATCCCTATCTCCTCGAAGTCCTGCGCAGCGCGTTCGACACCATCGCCGACAACCTGGCGATCACCGTGATGCGTACGGCGTATTCCGAGATCGTGCGCGAGTCGCTTGATTTCTCGACCGCGCTGTGCGACGCGAATGGACAAACGCTGGCGCAGGGCGTGTGCACGCCCATGCACCTGGGCAGCTTCCACGACGCGATGGACAACCTGCGCCGCGAGCAGGCCGGCGACATTCATCCCGGCGATGTCTTCATCTTCAACGACCCGTTCCTCGCAGCGGGCCAGCACCTGCCCGACATCTATGTTGTTGCCCCTGTGTTCGTCGCAGGTCGCGTGGAAGGCTGGGCGACGACACTTGCACACCACTCGGACGTGGGCGGCATCGTGGCGGGAAGCAATGCGCTTGGCGCCGTCGAGGTGTTCCAGGAAGGCCTGCGCCTGCCCGTCCTGAAGCTGTATGAGAAAGGCAAGCCGAACTCCAGCGTCTGGAAAATCATCGAAGCGAACGTTCGCACGCCCAAGCTCGTGTTTGGCGACCTGCATGCCCAGGTAGCTGCTTGCACGAACGGCGTGCGCGAGTTCACGGAGCTGATCGACCGCTACGGCATCGATACTATCCGTGCGGCAGGCGAGGCTCTGCACGAGCACGCAGAGCGGTTGGTGCGGGCCGAACTAGCGGAGTTCCCCAAGGGCGACTATGCGTTCACGGACCACATCGACGGCCTTGGCGAGAACCCAGAGCCGGTCGTGTTCAAGGTCAAGGTGAGTTTTACCGGTGATGGCGTGATCGTCGATTGGACCGGTACCTCGCCGCAGGTGGCCGGTGGCATCAACTCGACGTTCCCGTTCACCAAGTCCTGCGCATACGCGGCGATCCGCAGCGTGCTCAGGCAGAACATTCCGAACTGCCATGGCTTCACCGTTCCGATCGAAGTGCGCTCGCCCGAAGGCACAGTTGTGCGACCGCTGTTCCCCGCACCGACGGGTGCGCGTGGCATCACCGGCTATCGCATGCTGGATTGCCTCATGGGCGCCCTTGCACAGGCCGTTCCCGACCGGGCGACTGCGGACGGCAGCGGCGGCTCGTCGCTGCCGACGTTTTCGGGAACGGTCAACGGCAAGCAGTTCATCTTCTGCGAGACGCTGATGGGAACCTCCGGTGCTTGTGCTGCCCACGACGGCCAAGAAGGCGTGGCGCACATCGGCGCCAACCAAGCCAACGTCCCGGTGGAACTGATTGAGGCACGCTACCCGCTGCGCGTTGAGGAGTATGGCTTCGTGAAGGATTCGGGCGGCGCCGGCTCACAGCGCGGCGGCATGGCCATTCGCCGCAGCTACCGGATCCTGAGCGACAGGGCCACGCTTAACATCCGCTCCGACAAACGCGCCAATCCCCCGCACGGCCTGTTCGGCGGCCAAGCCGGCGCCGGCTCGATGACGGTGATTCGGCGCGGCAGCGATGGCATCGTAGTCCCCGCATTGCCGACTTCGCCCATACCGCTGCGCGTTGGTGATGTCGTGGAGCACACGATGCCCGCTGGTGGCGGGTGGGGTGATCCGGCCGAACGTGCGCACGAACTGGTTCGCAAGGACCTCATGCAGGACCGCATCTCTGCCGAGGCTGCGCGCGACATCTACAAGCTGGATGTCTGAGCCCATGGTTCATACGTGCATTGAGGAACCGACGTTCGTTATCGAACGGCGCGGCGGTCCACTGCTCGTGTCGATCCCGCACCTGGGTACGACGATCCCGGACGACTTGCGACACCTCTACACCGAGGAGGCGCTCACGGTCGCGGATACCGACTGGCACCTGGACCGGCTCTATTCCTTCGCGAAAGCGATGGATGCCACCGTGCTGCGCGCGAAGGTGTCGCGGTACGTCATCGACCTAAACCGGCCCACGAATGGCGACTCGTTGTACCCGGGGCTGGTCACGACCACGCTGTGCCCCGCCGAAACCTTCCGGGGCGAGCCGGTGTACGCGGGAGTGTCCCCGCCGGACGCGGCCGAGGTTGAGCGGCGTGTGCGCGCCTACTGGCGCCCCTACCACGATGCGTTGAAGCAGGAACTGCAGCGGCTGCGCGCATCGCACGCCAACGTCCTGCTGTGGGAGGCGCATTCGATCGCCAGTGTCCTCCCGCGCCTGTTTTCGGGCAAGTTGCCGAGCTTCAACTTCGGCACCGCCGATGGCCAGAGCTGCGCTCGCGCGGTGATCGAAGGCGCGCTGGATGCCGTTCGTGCGACGAACGAGAGCTGGGTGTTGAATGGCCGCTTTAAGGGGGGCTTCATCACGCGGCGCTACGGCGCTCCCGGAGATGGCATCCATGCCATCCAACTGGAGATGTGCCAGTCCCTGTACATGGACGAGGCGCCGCCTTTCGGTTGGCGTGACGACCTTGCGCAGATCGCCATTCCGACAGTGCAAGCGGCAGTTCAGGGCGCCCTCGACCGATTGGCTAGACTTCCCCAAAGTGGGACGATGGAGCTGTCCCGTTCCTGAAGCGGATCAAGATGAACCTCACCGACGAGCAGTTGCGCCCGGACTGGGAATTGCTCGCCAGTTGGGTCGCTGTCATGGAAACCGGGAGCGTCTCCGATGCCGCCCGGCTGCTACGCATCTCGCAGGCCGCCGTTTCTCAGCGGATCAAGCAGCTGGAGACCATCTTCTCGACGCCGCTGCTGGATCGCTCGACCCGTCCCGCGCAGCCCACTGCCGCCGGCCAGCGACTGTTTGAGAACGCAAAGGACTTGCTCACGCGGTCCGACCAGATGATGGAAAGCGTGCGCAACGTGAGCCGGGCCAAGCGAATGATCGTGCGCTTCGGCTGTGTTGATTCGTTTGCGGCCACCATCGGTCCCCTGCTGATCAAGGCCCTCGCGAGTTCCTCGCACCAGATCCGCCTGTGGTCTGGCATCACGCCGACGCTTGATGCGCAGATCGAGGGCCGACAGCTGGACCTGGCAGTCACGACCAGCGTCATGTCGCTGCCGGGCATCTCGCGGGAGCAGCTGTTCACCGAGGCCTACTACGCGGTGTTGCCGGCGTCGTTCGAGGTGAGCAAGTTCGGTTCGCTACTCGATCTGAGCCGGCATCTACAGTTCATCCGGTACAGCGCACGCTCCGTGATCGGCCAGCAAGTCGATGAGTACCTGCAGCGCACAGGTGACGCGCTCGAGAGGACATGCGAGTTCGATGCGACCGATCCCCTGCTCAGCCTGGTGGCCAGCGGGATGGGTTTTGCGCTAACGACGCCTTTGTGCATCTGGCAATCCCGGCACTTTATCCCGGGCATCCGCGTCGTGCCGCTGTCATCCTTTGCCCGGCAGGGGCGGGCCTACCCGGACATGACGCGGACCTTCTTTCTGGCATTCCGTCAGGGTGAGCTGGGTACGCTTCCGACGGAAGTGCGTGACCTGGTGCGGATCGCCGTGCGACGCCAGCTCTCGCCGGAGATCGGTACGCAACTGGGGCTCGCCAAGGACATGCTCTGGACACCGCCGGAGACGTGACCAGAACGTGAAGTAATCGTGCGTCGAGCGCGGTTTTGCAGAGTATCGGTTTTCCTTATGTTCCGTCGGGTGGCGTCAGAGCGCTTGATGATTCCGGCAAACAGCTGGAGAACCCATGGAAAACTACGACGTGATCGTGATCGGGGGCGGAGTGATTGGCTCCTCGGTCGCCTTTCACCTCGCTCGCTTCGGCGCCAAGCGCGTGCTGCTGCTGGAGCGCGAGACAGTCGGCTCCGGAACGAGCTCGCAATCGTCCGGCATCCTGCGCACTCACTACTCTGTCAAGGAGAACGTCGAACTGGCCCGCCGCTCCTGGGACGTGTTCAAGGACTTTGCCGCTTACGTCGGCGATGACGACGCGTCTTGCGGGTTGGTGCAATGCGGCTACCTGATCTGTTCGGGCGATGACGAAAAGCTCGAGCCACTGCGTGCGTCTCTGCGCCAGCAGGAAGCGCAAGGAATTCCGCTGAAGTACCTGACGAAGCAGGAAGCCTCGCAGCTTCTGCCGATCGCGTCATTCGACGATGCGGCGCTGATCGGTTACGAGCCGGAAGCTGGCTTCGGCGATGCATACATGGTGGCAACCAGTTTCGCGAAGGCTGCGCGGCATGGAGGCGTGACCGTTCGCGAAGGCGTGACGGTCCAGCGTCTGGTGATTGAAGGCTCGCGCGTGGTTGGCGTGTCTACGTCCGTTGGTGACTTCGCCTGCGGCACACTCGTCAGCACACAGAACATTTGGACGCCGCAGATGGGGACCTGGGTGGGCCGCGATATGCCCGTCGTACCCGAGCGGCATGCAGTGCTCGCGCTCGAGTGCACTAGCGCACCATACACCTCTGCGATGCCGGTGTTCAAGGACCTGTCTTCGCCCGGGATGCTGTACTACCGTAGCTACGGCGGCAAACAGATGCTGGTCAGCGAAGGTCTCGTTGGTGAACGGCTGCCATCGACCGACACCGAGCAAGGCGACGTTCCCCTCGACTATGTGGCCGAAGTCGGTGCGCAAGTTGCTGCACGCTTTCCGGCCTACGACGCGGCGGGGCTCGCGTCATCGTGGACTGGAGTCTACGACGTGACGCCTGACTGGAATCCGGTGCTCGGGCGCCTGCCGGGCGTCGATGGACTCGTCATGGGTTACGGGTTTTCCGGGCATGGCTTCAAGCTGTCCCCGACGGTCGGCCGTGTCCTCGCGCAGGAGGCGCTTGGCATGCTGACCGACGTGCCGCTCGCGCCTTATTCCATCGAACGTTTTGCTACCGGCGCACTCCTGGTGGGCAAGTACGGTTCCGGCGCCGTCTCCTGAAGGAATCCCTTTACATGAAGATCCTGGTCCCGATCAAGCGGGTGGTGGACTACAACGTGAAGGTCCGCGTGAAGTCGGACAACACGGGTGTGGACATCGCCAATGTGAAGATGTCGATGAACCCGTTCGACGAGATTGCCGTCGAAGAGGCGGTGCGCCTGAAGGAAAAGGGCGTGGCCACCGAGGTGATCGCCGTGTCCTGCGGCGTGCAGCAGTGCCAGGAGACGCTGCGCACGGCGATGGCCATCGGCGCCGACCGGGCCATCCTGGTGCTGACCGACGAGGAACTGCAGCCGCTGGCGGTGGCCAAGCTGCTCAAGGCGCTGGTCGACAAGGAGCAGCCGGGCCTGGTGATCCTGGGCAAGCAGGCCATCGACGACGACTGCAACCAGACCGGCCAGATGCTGGCGGCGCTGGCCGACCTGCCGCAGGCCACCTTCGCGAGCAAGGTGGAAGTGGCCGACGGCAAGGCGAACGTCACGCGTGAAGTGGACGGCGGCCTGGAGACGATCTCCATCGACCTGCCGGCGGTGATCACGACCGACCTGCGCCTGAACGAGCCGCGCTACGTGACGCTGCCCAACATCATGAAGGCCAAGAAGAAGCAGCTCGATACCGTCAAGCCGGAAGACCTGGGCGTGGACGTCAAGCCGCGCCTGAAGACGCTGAAGGTCACCGAGCCGGCCAAGCGCAGTGCCGGCGTGAAGGTGCCCGACGTGGCCACCCTGGTTCAAAAGCTCAAGACGGAAGCGAAGGTGATCTAAATGACGGCCCTGGTGATTGCAGAACACGACAACAAGTCCATCAAGGCCGCAACGCTGAACACCGTCACCGCGGCCAAGGCCTGCGGGGGCGACGTGCACGTGCTGGTGGCCGGCGCCAATGCCGGCGACGCCGCCAAGGCTGCCGCGCAGATCGCCGGCGTGGCCAAGGTGATCCACGCCGATGGCGCACAGTTCGAGCACGGCCTGGCCGAGAACATGACCGCGCAGGTGCTGGCCATCGCCGGCAGCTACGAGCACATCCTGTTCCCGGCCACCGCCAGCGGCAAGAACATTGCCCCGCGCGTGGCCGCCAAGCTGGACGTCGCGCAGATCAGCGACATCAGGAAGGTGGACAGCCCCGACACATTCGAGCGCCCGATCTATGCCGGCAATGCCATCGCGGTCGTGCGGAGCAGCGACGCCACCAAGGTGATCACCGTGCGCACCACCGGCTTCGACCCGGCCGCCGCCACTGGCGGCAGCGCCGCGGTGGAGACCGTGGCCGCGGCGGCCGACAGCGGCAAGAGCCGCTTCGTCGGCCAGGAGATCGCCAAGAGCAACCGCCCCGAGCTGACCGCCGCCAAGATCATCGTCTCGGGCGGCCGTGCCCTGGGGTCGGCGGAGAAGTTCAACGAGGTGATGACGCCCCTGGCCGACAAGCTGGGCGCCGCCCTCGGTGCCAGCCGCGCCGCCGTCGATGCGGGCTACGCGCCCAACGACTGGCAGGTCGGCCAGACCGGCAAGATCGTCGCGCCGCAGCTGTACGTGGCGGCCGGCATCTCCGGCGCCATCCAGCACTTGGCCGGCATGAAGGACTCCAAGGTGATCGTGGCGATCAACAAGGACCCGGAAGCGCCGATCTTCAGTGTGGCCGACTACGGGCTTGAGGCCGATCTGTTCCAGGCGATGCCGGAACTGCTCCGGTCAGTCTGAGCTTTTCAGCACAATCCGATTCTGGCAACGCATCAGATTGCGACGTCGAGCATACGTCAGCCAAGAGGATGCTGCGGCGACGTGCTCGGCTAGGGGCTACTCTTCCGCCGATGTTTCTCCGCGTCTGTCCGCCTTTGACCGACGCGCGACCAGCGGATTAAGAGTCCAGATCAGGACTCCGCGTGTCTCGGAATTCCACCACGGGGCACAAGCGCCGACCTGCGGATCGGCAAAGTTCCTAGAGCGGCCGCTCGGTCCTCCAGTAGGTACTCGCTCGGAACGAGTGAACGGCGCGCCAGCATGATGAGCACGGCGATACGGGTGAAAGACTTGCTGGACGAGACGTACAGGGACCGGCGCGGGAACGGTGGGCTGCAGCTTGTGCGTCCAAGTTGCACCAGCCCGCATTCAGCATGACGACGTGACGTGACGTGACGTGACGTGACGTGACGTGACGTGACGTGACGTGACGTGACGTGTCGTGTCGATTCACGGGTTGCCGACCGCGGCCTTGCCATGCGGCCAGACGAGTGACCATTGCTCCGGCCGCTAAGTAGCTAGTCTGCTTTCAATCCAGCGTCTTTAACGATGCGTGACCAGTTTGCGAGTTCCGCGCGGACATGCTCCGCGAAAGCCTGGGGCGAGGAGGCAGCGACATCGAAGCCCATCTCGTTGAGCCGCCGCGTCACGTCGGGGAGCGCCACGACCGCGTTGATCTCGGCCGAAATCGCTTCGATCACGGCATCCGGCGTGCCCGCTGGCGCCATGTAGCCGAGCCAGGTCATCATCTGGAACGACTCCAGGCCCTTGACCTCCGAGATTGTGGGCAGCGTGCCGTTGAACAGCAGCGGCGAGCGCCGCGGACCGGTACTGGCCAATGGCCGCACCTTGCCGGTCGGGCCGTACTGGATCGCGGTCGACACGTTGTCGAACATCATCGAGACGTGCCCGGCAAGCAGGTCGGCGAGCGCAGGCGCCTGGCCCTTGTAGGGGACATGGAGGATATCTACGCCCGCGAGCAGCTTGAGCCACTCGCCGGCCAGGTGCGTCGCGCCTCCTGCACTGTGTGATGCGAAGGTGAGCTTCCCTGGCTGCGCCTTCGCCAGTGCCAGCAGTTGCAGCAGCGTCCGCGCCGGCACGGACGGATTCAGGACCACAACGTAAGGTTGCGTCGTGACCATGGTCACCGGCGCGAGATCACGCAGCACGTCGAACGGGATGTCCTTGAAGAAGGCCGGATTCGTCGTCAGCGGGATGGCGGCTGTGACGAGGGTGTGGCCGTCCGGTGGGGAGCGCACGACGCGGTTCGTGCCGATGTTGCCGCTGCCGCCGGGAATGTTTTCGACAACCACCGCGCGATTGATCCTCGGTCCCAGGTGGGTCGCGATCAACCGCGTCACCGTGTCGGTCGAGCCGCCCGGCGGATACGGCACCACGATACGGATCGGCTTGTCCTGGGGCCAGGATTGCCCGCTGGCGTTGGAGGCCAGGAAAGACGCCGTCACGATGGCCATTGCGCGTAACGCGCCGAGGAAGGTCTGGGATGCGATCCACGGCATGTCGTCACCCTCTGGGCCGCGAGGGTTCGGTGCTGCTTGCCGCTTCCTCGAACACCTCGCGCGCGATGCGGAAGCTCTCCAGCGCCGCCGGCGCGCCGCAATAGACGCCCGCGTGCAGGAAGATCTCGCGGATCTCGTCCTTCGTCACTCCCGTGCGCAGCGCTCCGCGCAAATGCAACTTGAGTTCCGCGGGGCGATTGAGCGCGGTGAGCATCGCCAGGTTCAGCATCGACCGCGTCTTGAGTTCGAGCGTGCCGCGGGCCCACGATGCGCCCCACGCATGCGCAGTCAGGTATTCCTGCAGCGGCCGAGTGAAGTCGTCGGTCGCGCGCAGCGACTCGTTCACGTAGTCGTCGCCGAGCACGCGTTTGCGCACGGCCAGGCCGCGCTCGAACAAGGCCTGCAGGTCGGGATCGGTGGGTTTCATCGCGGTGTCTCCTTCATCATTGCGCGCTGAGGCCGGCCGAGCGGATCAGCTTGCGGTACTTCTCGAGGTCCGCGCGGATGCGCGCGGCCAGTTCGGCCGGCGTGCTGCCGCCCGGCTGGTAGCCCAGGTCGATCATCTTGTCGGTCACGTCCTTGGCCTTCAGCGCCTGCACGACAGCGGCATTGAGCTTGTTCACGACGGCGGGCGGCGTGTTCGGGCCGGCGAGCAGCGCGTACCAGGCCGACACTTCGAAGCCTGGCACGCCGGCCTGCGCGACGGTGGGCACGTCGGGCGCGGCGGACGATCGCTCGGTGCCGCTGACGCCCAGCGCACGGAAGCGGCCCTCGCGCACGAGCGGCAGCGACGAAGGAATGTTGTCGAACATCACCGTGATCTCGCCGCTCAGGAGGGCGGTGCGCAGCGGCGCGCTGCCCTGGTACGGAACGTGAACCATGTTGATGCCGGTCATCGACTTGAGCAGTTCCATCGCCAGGTGCGGCGAGCCCCCCACGCTGCTGGACCCGTAGTTCAGCGCGCCGGGCTTGGCGCGGGCCAGATCGAGCAGGTCGCGCAGGTTCTGGATTGGCTGCTTGCTGCCCGTCACCAGGATCAGCGGCGTCTCGGCCACCAGCGACACCGGCGTGAAGTCGTTGACCGTGTCGTAGCCGGTGTCCTTGTAGAGGCTCGCGTTCGACCCGTGCGTGCCCTGCGTGGCCATGACCAGCGTGTACCCGTCGCCGGGTGCGCGCGCGACGCTCGCTGCGCCGATGTTGCCGCCGGCGCCGGGCCGGTTCACGACCACGATCGACTGGCCGAGCAGCGATCCCATCCGTTCACCAAGCACGCGCGCGGCGATGTCGGTCCCGCCGCCGGGCGGAAAAGGAACCACGATGGTGATCGGCCGTGTCGGGAAGTCCTGGGCGAGCGCGGGTGCAAGCGGTGCCGCGAGGCACGAGAACGCGATGACGATGCGGCGGAACGAGGAGGTCATGGCGGCTCCAAGAGGCGGGTTGCGCAGCGGGTGCGACGTGACTACCATCATACGGAGCACCTCGGAAATAGCATTCCGATCAACGGAATTCAACCAGCGACGCCCCCGCCACTCCAGAGGCAACACACCCATGGACAACAACATCCGCCGCCTCGGCATCATCATCCCGCCGGGCAATGTCGCGGTGGAACGCGAGTTCCCGCTGCACATCCCGCCGGGCATCGTCGTCAACACCAACCGGCTCGGCCGTCCCGATTCCAACCAGACGCCGGAGTCGATCCTGGCGATGAACGACACACTCGCGCAGACGGCGCGCGACCTGGCGCAGGCCTATCCGGAGGTGATCGCCTACGTGTGCACCGGCGGCAGCTTCCTCGAAGGGCCGGGCAATGAGGCCAAGCCGGCGAAGACCATCGAGCAGGTCACCGGCATTCCCGGCGTGTCGACGTCGATCGCGGTGGTGGAAGCGCTTCGTGTGCTGGGCGTGCGCAAGGTGCTGCTCGTCGGGCCGTACCCGCATCCGATCATGAAGACCGAGGTCGCCTTCCTGCGGCACTACGGCTTCGAGGTGCCGACGTACGAGACCTTCGAGTGCATGACGAGCGAAGCCAACCGCAAGCTCACGTCGGAACAGATCGCGCAGCGCGTGCTGGACAAGCGCTCGCTCATCGAAGATTGCGATGGCGTGTTCATCAGCTGCACCAACATCCTCGTCATGGACCAGATTGAGCGGCTCGAGCGTGAGCTCAGCAAGCCGGTCGTGTCGTCCAACCAAGCCACGCTGTGGGACGTTCTGCGCCGCATGAAGGTCGACTCGCGCGGCCTGCGCGGGGGCCGCCTGTTCGAGCAGCACGGCGTCACTGCCGCGGCCGCCTGAGCGTTCAGCCGGCGAGAGCGGCGCGAAAGCGCGCGATCTCGCTGGCCGCCGTCGCGAACGAAGCCACCAGCCGGAAGGTGCGCCGGCCGTCGGCGAGGCGGCCCTTGCCACGCAGCGCGATGCCGGCGGCGCCGAGCTTGTCGATCGCCGGCTCGGGCAACGCGGCGAACACGATGTTGCCGTCCACCGGATGCAGCAGTGCGCCGCCGTCCACTCGCTCGACGGTGTCCGCGACTTCGCGTGCCATCGCATTGGCATGCGACGCATTGGCCAGCCAGCGGCCGGACGCGATGCAGGCGAGCAGCTGCGCGGCCATGAAGCGGGATTTCGACAGCAGGTGACCGCCGCGCTTGAGGCGCTGCTCGAACAAGTCGGCCCGTGCGGGGTCGAAGAACACCACCGCGTCGCAGGACATCGTGCCGTTCTTGGTGCCGCCGAACGAAAGCACGTCGACGCCGCTACGCCACGTCACGTCGGCCGGCGATGCACGCAGCGCGGCCATGGCATTGGCGAACCGCGCCCCGTCCATGTGCAAGGGCAGACTGCGCTCGCGCGCGACGACACCGATCGCGCGCAGCGTCGGGAGGTCGTACGCGGTACCCGCTTCGGTGAGCTGCGTCACCGTGACCGCAGCGGCGCGCAGTGCACCGTGGCTGCCGCCGGCCAGGCCATCCAGCGCGGCCGTCAACGCAGTGACGTCCATGCGTCCGTGCGCACCAGAGACAGGAAGAAAGCCCGCGCCGCCGGAAAAGAAGCCGGTCGCACCGGCCTCGTTGCGCAGCGGATGCGCGTCTTCGTGGCAAGCGACGAGCCCCAGCGGACCGGCCAGGTGCGACAGCGAGAGCGCGTTCGCCGCCGTGCCGCTCACGACGGGGAACACCCGGACGTCGTGCTCGAACAGCGCACCGAATTCGCCGTCGAGGCGCCGGCTGTGCTCGTCGTCGCCGTAGCCGGGCATGTCGCCCTCGTTGCAGGCGGCAAGCGCCGCGAGCACCTGCGGGTCGACGCCCGCCGTGTTGTCACTCCTGAGCCACATGGGATGCCCTTCTTGCGGAATCTGCCGGCCTCTCCAGGCCGCTCACACCGAGGGCGCGCGACAGGTCGGTCGATGCGGTGATCAACGCTGCGCCGAGCCGTGCCTCATCGCGCGCGCGGAAGCGCTGTTCCGGCACGGTCACTGACAGGCTGCCGATCATGCGCCCGGCTTCGCCGTAGACGGGGACCGACAGCCCCACTGCGCCGGTGATGCGTTGGCTGCGCGACACCGCGTAGCCGCGCGCCCGGATCGCCGCCAGGTCAGTCTTGAGTTCTGTGACCGACAGCTTGCGGCCCGATCCGGGCGAAATCTCCGCGCGAGCGATCACCTGCTGGATGTCGGGATCGGGCAGGAAAGCCAGGATGGAACGGCCGGTCGCGCCCCATGCGAGCGTTTCGACGCCGTGCATGCGAACGCGATAGCGCAGCGGGTTGGCGGAGTCCACGCGCGCCACGAACGACATCGTGTGCCGGTGCGGGTGGTATACCGCGAGCAGGCAGGTTTCCCCGCAAGCATCGACGATGGCGCGCATCGGCTCAAGCGCGGCAGCAACGATGTCGTTGCCGTCCAGCGCCATTCGCGCCATGCGCAGGAACTCCGGGCCGATGCGGTAACGGCGCAAGTTGCTGCGCGCGACGAATCCGTCAGCCAGAAGCAGGTTCAGCAGCCGGTGCGCGGTGCTGGGCGCCAGGTCGAGGCCTTGCGCGACGTCCTTCACGCCGAACTCGCCTTCACCTTGCGCGATCAGGGTGAGCAGCTGCAGCACGCGGGTGACCGTGCCACTGCTGGTTTCGGTTGCGGACGCCGCCATCGTCAGTGGGCGCCCTGCAGTGACTGCGCCGCTGCGCTGATGTGCCGCGCGGTCTCCATGACCGCCGGCAGGAACCGCGGCAGCGCGGCGCGGTCGAAGCGCACTTTCGGCACGGTGAGTTGGACCGAGCCGATGGACCGCGAGGCGTGGTCCAGGATCGGCGCGGCGATCCCCACCGCGCCCTCGAGCCGCTCTCCGTACGAGACGCAATGGCCGGCGCGGCGGATGGACTCGAGCTGCTCGCGCAGCGTCGCCGAATCGACCACCGTGCCGGTCGTCACCTTCTCGAGCTTGCGGGACAGCACCCTGCGGATCACGGCCGGTGGCTGGAACGCCAGGATGGACTTGCCGCTCGCGCCCGCGTGCAGCGGGAGCAGCTCACCCATGCGCAGGACGTACTGCAGCGGCTCGCCGCACTCCTCCACGGCGGACACCATGAAGGCATCGTGCGGCGCATCCAGCAGGTTCAGGCAAGCCGACTCGCCGGTGCGTGCGACGAGCTCGCGCATGTTGGCCCGTGCGACGTCCATGAAGGTGGCGCCATGCAGGATGGCGCTCGCCAGGTTGTACATGCCGAGGCCGGGACCGTACGTCTTGCGGTCCGGGTCGTGCCGCACCAGGTCTTGGGCGACCAGCGCCTGCAGCAACTTGTACGTGACGCTGCCGGACAGACCCTCTTCGGATGCGAGCTCGGTGAGGTTCGCGGGCGTACGGCGCGTCGCCACGTGCCGCAGCAGCGCGAGCGCACGCTCGACGCCGGTCACCCGATTGCCATTCGTGCCCGTGCCCTTCGTCTCTCGTGTCGCGCTGCCACGGACGTGCTTCTGTGCCGGATCCTGCGCTTGCCGGACCTTCGATCCGGCCGGAGTCTTGCTCAATTCGCCTGTCTCCCCCTAGAATCAAAACGCCGGAAATCTTATTCCGTTGAACGGAATGCTAGACCATCCGGATCGGCCGCGCAAGCGGCGTGAGCGGAACCTGATCGCCGTCGGAGGAACCGAGATGAATGAAGCCAGCCGCAGGGCATTGCTCGGATCGGCAGCACTGCTTGCCACCGGCCTCGTTTCGCCGGCGAGGGCGCAGGGCTTCCCGTCACGCGCGATTCAGCTCGTGGTGCCCTATCCGCCCGGCGGCGCGGCGGACGCGCTCACCCGGCCGCTCGCGCTGCGGTTGAAGGACCTGCTGGGCCAGGCCGTCGTTATCGAGAACAAGTCGGGCGCCAACGGCATCCTCGGCATGCAGGCGGTCGCGGGTGCGCAGCCCGATGGCCACACGCTGGTGCTCGGTGCCATCGGGCCGCTCTCCGTCAGCCCCGCGCTGCAGAAGATGCCGTTCGACCCGCAGCGCGACTTCGCGCCGGTTGCATTCCTGGCCGCGGTGCCGAACGTGCTGGTGGTCAATGCGTCCACGCCGCTGAAGTCAGTGCAGGAGCTCGTCGCCCTCGCGAAGCAGAAGCCGGGGGAGTTGAACTACGGCTCTGCGGGCGCCGCGTCGTCGAACCAGCTCGCCGCCGAACTGTTCAACCAGGCCGCGCGCGTGAAGATCGCGCACATCCCCTACAAGGGGGGCGCGCCGGCACAGGCCGACCTGCTGGCCGGCCACCTGACGGTGATCTTCGACAACCTGCCGCCGTCGCTGCCCCACATCCGCTCCGGCGCGTTCCGGCCGCTGGCCGTGACGAGCCTGCGCAGGCAGCCTTCGCTGCCCGACGTGCCCACGATGGCCGAACTCGGCTACCCGAATTTCGAAGCCGGTTCGTGGTTCGGCCTGCTCGCACCGGCGGCCACGCCGCGACCGGTGATCGAGCGCCTGAACCGCGCCGTCGTCGATGTGCTGCGCGATCCCGCCATGCGCGAGACGTACGCGAAGCAGGGGTTCGACCTGAATCCCGGCACGCCGGAGCAGTTCGCGGAGTTCATCCGCAGCGAAGCCACCAAGTGGCAGGCCGTCGTGAAGTCGGCCGGCATCGTCAACCCCTGAGCCCAACCCGGAGCGCGCATTTGGCCAAGTTCTCTGTCGGCATCGACATCGGCGGCACCTTCACAGACATCGTGTTCTACGACCACGAGTCGGGGCGCCACATCAACCGCAAGGTCCTGACGACGCACGATGACCCCTCGCGCGCCGTGATCGAAGGCATGGCGACCGTGATCGCCGACGACGGCGTGTCGCCCGCGAGCATCGAGCGCGTCGTGCACGCCACCACGCTGTTCACCAACGCGCTCATCGAAAGGAAGGGTGCGAAGACCGGCATGGTCACCACGCGTGGATTCCGCGATTTGCTGGAGATCGCGCGCGAGCGCAAGTACGAGATCTACGACATCTTCCTGGAGATGCCCGCGCCGGTCGTGCCGCGCGACCTGGTGGTCGAAGCTGACGGCCGCTTAGGTCCCGACGGTGTCGAGGAGATCCCGCTCGACGAGCAAGGCCTGCTGCGTGAAGTGCAGAAGCTCGTGGACTCGGGCATCGAGTCGATCGCGGTGGTGTTCATGCACTCCTATGTGAACCCCGACCATGAACGGCGGGCCGCAGCCGCGATCGCCGAGCGGTTCCCGAAGCTCGCAGTGTCCGCATCTTGCGACGTCGCGCCGGAGATCCGGGAGTTCGAGCGCGCGTCGACGGCGGCGATCAATGCATACATCCAGCCGCTCGCGCGACTGTACCTCGATCGGCTCGCGGCGCAGGTACGCGAGATGGGCGTGGGTGCACCGCTGTTCATGATGCTGTCGAACGGGGGACTCACGCACCTGGACGAAGCCAAGCGTGTGCCCGTGCAGCTGCTCGAATCGGGTCCGGCCGCCGGTGCCTTGTCGGCGGCATTCTTCGGTCGCCACTCACGCGCGGACCGGCTGCTCGCCTTCGACATGGGCGGAACGACGGCCAAGCTCAGCGTGGTCGACCGCGGCGAGCCGCTGGTCGCATACAAGTTCGAGGCCGCCCGCGAGAAGCGCTTCGCCGAAGGCAGCGGCCTGCCCGTGAAGATTTCGGTTATCGAGCTGATCGAGATCGGCGCCGGCGGCGGTTCGATCGCGCGCGTCGACGACATGGACCTGCTCAAGGTCGGGCCGCACAGCGCGGGCTCGATGCCGGGGCCGGCGTCGTATGGCCGCGGGGGCACGCAGCCGACGGTCACCGACGCCAACTTCATCCTCGGTTACCTCAATCCGGCCTATTTCGCCGGCGGCACGATGGCCATCGACATGGCCGCGGCCACGCGCGCTCTCGAAGCGCTCGCCAAGCGGGCGCGCCTGTCGGTGCCCGAAGTCGCGTGGGGCATGGTCGACGTCGTCAACGAGAACATGGCGAGCGCCGCGCGCGTGCACGTTGCCGAGCGCGGCAAGGATGCCCGCGACTACGCGCTGCTGCCCACGGGAGGCGGCGGCCCGCTGCATTCGTACTACGTCGCGTCGAAGCTGGGCGTGCCGCGCATCATCTGCCCGCCCGCAGCCGGGGTCGCCTCGGCGCTGGGCCTGTTGATGGCGCCGGCCCGCGTCGACCGCGCGACGACGTTCATCGCACGACTCGACACGATGGACTGGAAGCAGCTGGAAGCGCTGTACCGCCGCCTCGAGAAGGACGCGAAGGCCGTGATCGCCGACACCGGACTCGACGCACGCTCGACCGCGGTGCGGCGCCTCGCGGACATGCGCTACGTGGGGCAGGGCTTCGAACTGGTGGTCACGCTGCCAGAGGGGCCGTACACCGCCGCTTCGCGTGATGCGCTGGTCGAAGCATTCGAGAACGAGTACACGGAGACCTTCAGCCGCAAGCCGCCCGCCGGCAGCGTGGAGATCGTGAACATCCGCTTGTCGGCGCAAGCGAGGGCCACGCGCGACGATGTCGTTCTGCACGGCTTCGGCAAGGGCCGCGGCGGCCTCACCGGCAGGCGAGCCGCGTACTTCCCCGAGTACCGCGATTTCCGCTCGACACCGGTGTACGACCGCTACCAGTTGCCCTCGGGCGTCATCCATACCGGCCCGGCCATCATCGAGGAGCGCGAGTCGACGCTCGTCGTCGGCCCCGGCGCGAAATTTCGCGTGGAGCCCAAAGGCAATCTCGTCGTCGACCTTCCCGCCAGCAGGAGCCAGTGACCATGCCCGCAGCACGCAAGACCGCCGCGACCCCGCGAAAGACATCGAAGACGGCTCGCTCGTCTTCTGCCCGCCAAACTGCACCGAAGAAGCTGGTTGCCAGGAACCCGGACGCGAAGAAGGCGATGCCGAGAAAGGCGTCTTCCAGCAGGACGGTCTCGAAGAAGAACGCAGCACCCGCGAAGGCATCGCGAGCGGCAGCGCCACGCTTCGACGCCGTCACGCTGCAGGTGCTGTGGACGCGCCTCATCACCATCGTCAACGAAGCGGCCGCCGCGCTGGCGCGCACGTCGTTCTCGACGCTGGTGCGCGAGGCCTACGACTTCTCCTGCATCATCACCGACGACAAGGGGCAGGGCCTGGCGCAGCCGCCCGGAAGCATCCCCGCGTTCATCGGCACGCTGCCGGCCACGGTCAAGCACTTCCTCGATGTCTTCCCGGTCGAGACGCTGCGGCCAGGGGACATCCTCATCACCAACGACCCGTGGAAGGGCACCGGCCACCTGGCCGACGTGTCGGTGGCCAAGCCGATCTTCCACAAGGGCAAGGTCGTCGCGTTCGCCGCGAGCGTGGCGCACGCGCCCGACATGGGCGGGCGCACGGGGTCGACGGAGTCGCGCGACGTCTACGAGGAAGGCTTCCAGATTCCCGCCATGCGCTTCTGCGCCGGCGGCAAGCCGGACCAGACCTTCCTGAAGATCCTCGAGGCGAACGTGCGTTCGGCCGACGAGGTGGTCGGCGACCTGTGGGCGCAGGTGAGCGCGCTGGAGGTGATCGAGAAGCGCCTGCTGCCGCTGATGCGCCAGTACAAGCTCGAGTCGCTGCGCGAGGTGGCCGACGACATCCACGCGCGGTCCGAGAAAGCGATGCGCACGGCGATCCGTGCGGTGCCCGACGGCACCTACCCCTACGAGTTCCAGACCGACGGCCTGCTGGACACGCCGGTCACGATCCGCATCGCGATCACTGTCAAGGGCGACGAGCTCGAGGTTGACTACGAAGGAACGTCGCCGCAGGCGCACAACGCGCTGAACTCAGCGTACTGCTACACCTACGCGTACACGATGTACGGCCTCAAGTGCGTGCTGTCGCCGGAGGTTCCGAACAACGAAGGCGCGTTCCGGCCGGTGCGCGTGAAGGCGCCCGTTGGTAGCATCGTCAACCACCAGTTCCCCAACTCGGGCTGCTCGCGCGTGATGATCGGCCACTACCTGCCCTTCGCCGTGCTGGGAGCGTTGGGGCAGGTGATCCCGCAACAGGTGATGGCCGGGCCGGGCTCGCCGATCTGGAGCGTGCTGATGCGCGGCAAGGACATGGCCGGCCGCCCCTTCTCCAACAAGATATTCTTCAACGGCGGCGTCGGCGCCAACCACCGGGCCGATGGCCTGAGCACGATGGCGTGGCCGAGCAACGTGTCGCTCACGCCGGCGGAAGTGCTCGAGCAGCTCACGCCGTGCCGTGTCGTGTCCAAGCAGCTGCGGCCCGACTCGGGCGGGGCGGGCCAGTTCCGCGGCGGCCTGGGCCAGGACATCCTGCTGGAGAACCGGTCGGCGCACCCGATGGTGCTGGCGTTCCTCGCCGAGCGCACCAAGCAGCCGGCGCCGGGTCTGGCCGGCGGCAAGGACGGCGAACTTGGTTCGCTGCTGATCGACGGCGAGCCGGTCGACCCGAAGCGGCAGCACATCCTGCAGCCCGGTGGACGCATCCTGATGCGCACGCCCGGAGGCGGCGGCTATGGCTCGCCGGACCGGCGCGCAGCCGACGCGATTGCCCGGGACCGCCGGCTCGCATTCACGGCAGCAGGGGCCAAGCGATGAACGCTCGCCGCGTGGTCGTGACCGGCGGCGCGGGCGGCATCGGCCGCGCGATCGCGCTGCGGTTCGCGCAGGGCGGGTGCGACCTGCACCTGCTCGGGCGCGATGCAGGCAGGCTGAAATCCGCCACCGACGAGATCGTGGGTGTGACGGGCCGCGTGGTCACGAGCGCGATCTGCGACCTGGGTGACGGAGAGTCCCTGCGCGACGCCTTTGCCGACCAGCGCATCGACGTGCTCGTCAACGCGGCGGGCAGCATCACGCGCAAGCCGCTCCTCGACACGCAGCCGGCGGACTGGCGCGGCGCCTGGAGCGACAAGGTGCTCGGCGCGATCGAGGCGACCCGGCTCGCCTGCGAGCGGATGCGCGCGTCGGGTGGAGGCGTGATCGTCAACATCATGGGCACGGCCGGCGTGCGGCTGAACCCGAAGACCATCATGACCAGCACGGCCAATGCCGCACTGATCGCCTTCACGCAGGCGGCGGGCTCGCAGTCGGTCGACTGGAACGTGCGCATCGCCGGCATCAACCCGGGCCTCACGGCTACACCGCGCACGCAAGACCTCGCGGCCGGCCGCGGCGGTGATTCGTACAAGGCCATGCTGGCCGACATGCCGTTCGGGCGCATGGCCTATGCGGGAGAGATCGCCGACTGCGCATGGTTTCTCGCGTCGCCGCAGGCGGCTTACATCTCGGGCACGGTGATCGACGTCGATGCGGGCGCGCGCTGGCGCGCTTGAGCGCGGCCCCCAATTGACTTCCGACTGGAGCTTCCATGGACAAGCGCCGCTTCCTGCAGTTCGCAACGCTGGCCCTGGCCGGCCCGGCCGCGTTCGCGCAGCAGAACGTCACGAAGATCGTGGTCCCCTATCCCGCGGGAGGCGCGTCCGACATCCTGGCCCGCACGCTGGCCGAAAGCCTGCAACGGTCGCTTGGACAGTCGGTCGTGGTTGAGAACCGCACCGGCGCCAGCGGCAACATCGGCGCGGCGCTCGTCGCGAAGGCGCCGCCGGACGGCCGCACGATCCTGCTCGGCAGCCAGGCGCTGTTCGCGGCGAGCACCAGCCTCTACAAGGACACGCTGCCGTTCGATCCGCAGAAGGACTTCGCGCCGGTGATCCTGGCCACGACGTTCGCGTGCGCGGTCGTCGTGCCGCAGGACTCACCGTTCCGGAGCTTCAAAGACCTGCTCGACCGCATCAAGGCTGACGACCGCACCACCTATGCGTCGGCGGGCAACGCGACCATCCAGCATTTCGGCGGCGAGATCCTCAAGCGCACGGCCGGCATCAAGTCGCAGCACGTGCCGTACAAGGGCGGCGCACCGGCGATCACCGGCGTGATGGGCGGCGAGACGACGTTCATGCTCGCGCTGCTGACCGAGGCCATGCCGCTGGTGCGAGGAGGACGCTTGCGCGCACTCGCGGTGACCACACCGTCACGGATTCCCGCGCTGCCGGACTTGCCGGCGGTCGCCGAATTCCTGCCGGGCTTCGAACTGGAAGGCTGGTACGGCTTCGCGGTTCCGGCGGCCACACCGAGGGACGTGGTCGCGCGGCTCAACACGGCTTTCGAAGCCGCGCTCAAGGAACCCGCCGTCCGGGCCAAACTCGACGAAGCCTGGTACGGCGTGGTCGGCGGCCCCCCCGCGCGGCTGGCCGACATCGTGGCCAAGGACACTGCGGTGCTGCGGCGCGTGGTGACCGAGAGCAACATGAAGGTCGATTGAGGGGAGCCGCGTGGTGAAACTCGCCCCATCCATCGTCGCGGCCGTCCTCGCGCTGGTCATGCCGCTGCTGGCGTCGGCACAGGTTTTCCCGGATCGCCCTATCACCTTCGTCGTGCCGTTCGCTGCCGGCGCGGCCACCGACCAGGTCGCACGCGCCGTGGCCGGTGCGGTGGCCACTGCCACGCGGCAGTCGGTGGTCGTCGAGAACAAGCCCGGAGCAAACGGCTTCATCGGCGTGCAGTTCGTCGCCAAGGCGACCGCCGATGGCCACACCGTGCTGGTCACCACCAATTCGACGCAGGTGGTCAACCTGCATTTGTTCCGCAAGCTGCCGTACGACCCGGTGGCCGACTTCGCGCCCGTCACCGCGCTCGGCCGCGGCGGGCAGTTCATGGTGGTCAAGCCGTCGTTCCCGGCGAAGACCGTGGCCGAACTTGTCGCGCTGGCGAAGAAGGATCCGGGCACGTACAGCTTTGGTGCGGGCAGTTCGCAAAGCCGCGTCGGCGTCGAACTGCTGCAGCAGATGGCCGGCATTCGGCTGCTGCACGTGCCGTACAAGGCCAACGCGCAGGCGCTGAGCGACCTCATGGGCGGGCAGACCGACATGATGATGGCCGATGCGACGCTCGCGCTGCCGCAGATCAAGGCCGGCACGCTGCGTGCCCTCGGCTACTCCGGCGACAAGCGCTCGGCCCTCGCGCCCGACGTTCCGACGGTCGCGGAAGCCGGCGTGCCCGGCTACGACATGGGCTATTGGTTCGCGGCCTATGTTCCGGCTAAGACACCACCCGCGGTGGTGCGGCGCTTGAACGAGTTGCTTGTCGCGGCCGCGCACAGCGAGGCTGCGCGCACTGCCTTTTACGGCCAGACAGGGACCGAGATCCTCACGACCACGCCCGAAGGGCTGGCGCAGTTCCAGGCGGACGAGTCGCGCAAGTGGGCCGGCATCGTCAAGTCCGCCGGCATCGAGCCGGAGTAGGAGACCCCATGGCTTTGTACGTATCCGCGGCCGAGGCGAAGCAGCTGCTCGGCATCCCCGATTCGTTGCGCATCGTGGAGCAGGCCTTCGCCGAGTACGGCCGCGAGCGTGTCGTTTCATCCGTGCCGTCGGCTTCGTACATGCTCGTGCAGAACGAGGCGCCGACGATGTTCTGGATCAAGTCGGCCAGCCTGCGGCCGCTCGGCGCTGCCGGTGTATTCTTCGGCGCGCAGTTCGGCGACTACTACTTCATGGTCACCGACAGCCGCACGGGCACGATGCGCGGCATCGTGGAGCAGGCCTGGCTCACCAAGCGCAGGACGGGCACGACGGGCGTCGTTGCCGCACGCAAGCTTGCCGGGCCGAACGCGCGCGTCGCGGCGCTGATCGGCGCGGGTCTCATCGGCGAGGAAGTGGCGCGCGTGCTGCCGCATGCATTCGCGCTCGACGACTTTCGTGTCGCATCGCGCACCTACGAAGGTGCGAGTGCCTTCGTCGAGCGGCTCAAGGCTCAAACCGGCGCACCGATGCGCGCCGTCGCTACCGCCGAAGAAGCGGTTCGTGGTGCCGACATCGTCATCACGATCACGCTCGCCTCGGAAGCTTTCGTGAAGCCTGGCTGGCTCAAGGAAGGCGCCGTGCTCGTGTCGATGGGCGGCGTGCCCGAAGTCGAGTTCGGCGTGCTGGCCGAGATCGACCGGCTGGTGGTCGATGACCCAGATTACGCGCTGCTCAAGGGCGACCTGGCGACCTGGGTCGACCGGGGCCACATCTCGCAGCCCGCGATGAAGGAGCGCATCGATGCCGACCTGGGCGAAGTGATGTGCGGCGCGAAGCCGGGCCGCCGATCGCCGTCGGAACGCATCCTCGCCATCGTGCAGGGCATGGCGGTGTGCGACCTCGCCACTGCGGTGTTCCTGCTGGACAAGGCCGAGACCGAAGGCGTCGGCCAATCCATCGTGGTCACGCCGCAGATGGAGATACCCGCGCTGGACAAGATGCAGCCACGCGCGCAGGCCATCTCCTCGGGCATCCAGCGGAGACGCCCGGGCTGAACCGGCCGCGTCCGGCCCGTCACCCCGCGATCGCCCAACCTGTTGGAGGAGCACTTGGCTCAAACATCCGAAACGATTCGCCCAGGGTCCCTGGCGAGCGATGCCAGCTTGGCGCTCAAGAGCATGGCTGCTTACAGCCCCTACGGATGGCGGGCGAAGCTCGGCGTGATCGTGCCGTCCACCAACACCGCGACGGAGGGCGAATGGCGGCACATGGTGCCCGACGGGGTGTCATTCCACGTGGGTCGCGCATTACTGACCGGAGCCACGTCGCAGGAGTCCTACGACATCATGGCGCGCGGGACCGAACGTGCCGCCGAGGAGCTGGCGACTGCCGACCTCGACCTTCTGGTCTATTGCTGTACGTCGGGATCGTTCATGGTCGGACGCGACGCGCTCAAGAACAAGCTATCCGGGATCAGCCGGTTGCCGGTCACGACCACGGCCGACGCCGTGCTCGAAGCCTTCGCCCGGCTGGGAATCACGCGGGTCGGGCTCGCCACGCCGTACATTGATCTCGTCAACCGTCGCGAAGTGGAATTCCTCGATGAGAACGGCATCACCGTCACGACGGTGATGGGCCTGCAGCTCGGTTCGACAGTCGAGGAGCGCCGCCTGATCAACCGGGTTCCACCCGAAGTGGTGTTCCGGATGGCACGTGCCGTAGATTCGCCGCAGGCCCAGGCGATCTTTCTCAGCTGCACGGCGCTGCCGACGATGGAGATGCTGGAAAGAATCGAAACCGCGCTGGGGAAACCCGTCATAGCCAGCAACCCCGCTACGTTGTGGCACTGCCTGCGGCGTCTCGGGGTGCACGACAAGCTGACCGGGCACGGCAGGCTTTTTGCCGAATTCTGAAGTCACCACGGAATCGCACAACCCGAGGAAAACCGATGAAAGTCGCTGCACGCATCGCCGTCGTGCTCGCCATGCTCTTGAGTTTGGCCGCCCACGCCCAGCCCTATCCCAGCCGCCCCGTGACGATGATCGTCCCGTTCCCGCCGGGCGGCGCCGCGCACCCGATCGGTCGCCTGCTCGCGAACGCGATGTCGAAGAGCCTCGGCCAGAACGTCGTGGTCGATACCAAGGCCGGCGCCGGTGGCGCGATCGGCCATGCCTACACCGCGCGTCAAGCTCCGAATGGCTACACGATCATGTTCACGGCTTCATCGATCGTCACCATTCCCGTAGCCGATGAAGTGAACGGCAGGCAGCCGACGTACCGCATGTCGGACTTCACGCCGATCGCGCTCGTGGCGGCCGACCCCCAGGTCCTGCTCGTGCCGGTGGGCAGCCCATGGAAAACGCTGGCGGACCTGCTGGCCGATGCGAAGGCGCGCCCGGGAAAGATCGCCTACAGCTCGGCGGGGGTCTATGGAACCAGCCACACATCCGTCGAGATGTTCGCGCAAGCAGCAGGAATCAAGTTGCTGCACGTGCCGTACCAGGGTGCCGGGCCGTCGATCTTGGCGCTGCTCGGCGGAGAAGTGCAGCTGACTGCGGTGACACCCGCCGTCGGCTTGCCGCACATCAAGGCGGGCAAGGTCCGTGCGCTCGCGTCTTGGGGTGGAACACGCCTTTCGAACGTCGCCGACATCCCCACGATGAAGGAGTTGGGCATCGACGCTGAGTTCTATAGCTGGGTGGCCCTGTTTGCGCCGGCGGGCCTGCCGAGCGACGTAGCGGAAACGCTCCGCAAGTCCGTGCGCCAGGCCGTCCAGGACCAGGAATTTCTCATGGGGATGGCTGCCCTCACCACCGAAGTCAACCTCCAGGAAGGCGCGCAGTTTGAGGCGTTTCTGGAGCGCGACTCCCGGCGGCTTGGCGAAGCGATTCGCAGGATCGGGAAAACGGAGTAGTGGTTTGCACACAGCGTCGGGCGGCAGATAGTGTTTGATCGGCTACGCGTGGCGTCGGCTGTACGTGCTGAATCGAAGAGACCGCGGCAAGTCAGTCCTTCAACGATTAAAGGACTTAGGGTCTGTCGCCGCGCTAGCGTGGATCTGACGCAGCCCAGCTTCGGGGTCGCGCCCAGTGCACCATGCCGGCAGCATCCCATCTCCATCATGCACCCAAACTCCACCATACCCCGAGTTCGAGTCGAGCACTGGAGCCGGTGAATCCCCGTTCGCGCGACGCAGACCGCCGGAATCTTAGTCCGCAGGTGCAGATAGCTTCCTCCGAAGCTTGCTGCGCCACTCCTAGGTGTAGTTGGCTGTCTGCTGTGGCGTCGCGGGCGCCCTTCCGGCTGCCCATGCCCCAAGAAATTCCGATGCCTCCATCTAAATAAACCTCTTTCCGCTCGCGGCCAGCCCCTTCGATACTGCGCCTCGGACATCAGAAAGGGGAAACATTCATGTCGGGAACCCAGAATTGGCAAGCGACCGCCTGGTCCCGCCGCCGCGTGCTGACCGCCGCCGGCGGCACGGCCGCATGGTCACCACACCCCACGTCTTAGCGCAGCCCGGTGACATTCCCCTCCCGCCCGATCAAGCTAATCGTCGGCTCTCCCGCAGGAGGGTTCACTGACATCGTCATGCGTGTGTCGGCTATCGAGGCCGACAAGAAGCTGGGTCAATCCGTGGTCGTGGAGAACCGCCCCGGCGCGGCCGGCGTGACGTCCTTTCTCGCGATCAAGAGCGCACCGCCGGACGGCTACACGATCGGCGCCGTCAACACCGCGGTGTGGCGCCAGCCCGTTCTCGAGGACGTGAGCTACGACCCGATCAAGGACTTCACCTACATCATCAACATTGTCGACAACGTGTTCGCCGTGGTGATGCTCGCGGACTCGCCGTTCAAGACCTGGGCCGACCTGCTGACCTGGGGTCGCGCCAATCAGGACAGGGTCTCATATGCCAGCCCGCCCGGCCTGGGTCAGAGCGCTCATCTGTTCATGGAGGAAGTGGCCGCGAAGGAGAAGGTCAATTGGCAGGCCGTGCCCTTCAAGGGAAGCGCGGAAAGCGTGACGGCGCTACTGGGGGGCGCGTGACCTTCGGCGCGGACACCGTCATCGGCACCAGCGCCATGGTGCGCAGCGGGAAGGCTCGCTACGTGGCGGTGGCGTCGGACCGCCGCATGAAGAGCTACCCACAGGTTTCCACTATGCGCGACCTGGGCTACCCCATCACGATCGACAGCCCCACGGTCGAGCGGGCGATCCATGCACGGTCATCCGTGCGACCAGGAGAATGTCGAAGGGGTGGGGCGGACCTAGCAAAGCCGCACCTTGAGCGGATCGAATTTCTCGGATTGCAGATGACTTCGCCTGCGTGGGAGGTTCGAGAGGGATCTGCAGCGTGGCCCACCTAGTCCGACCGTCCCAGCGTCAGCAGCCGTTCCTCGCCCCCGATGGTGGCGTAGTACCCCGGCTCTCGGGCCTCGCGCCAGTCCTTGCCGGCTTTGGCCCAGTAGTTCTGGCCGGTCGCAGGGCGGCCGCGACGGCGCGGCAAGTCCCATCCACTGCCACCGGCCCAACGCGCGCCCGCGAATGGGTCCCCATGCGGCCGAGAACAGCGGCATCGTGTAGGCCAGCGCGGCGCAGCGCCGCGACATAGTCTGCGGGGCTCCGCGCGGGGAGCAGCCAGCGACACGCCGGCCCGTAGCACCACGGCGAAGAGGATCGGGAGCGCCAGCAGGACACACGCCGCCCGGAAGGCCATGGGCGGCCAGGAGTTGACGCCCACCTAGGTGATGGACCAGTTGATTCGCCATCCGATGGTGAGCAGGACCGGCAGGACGGGCAGGACCAGGTGAGCTGTGCTGCGTGCAGCCAGACGACGCGCTTGGCGATCCGTCCAGGTCTGCCGTGCGTTGGGTTCAGCCTGATGTCGCGAGGCGTCGGGACACCGAGTCGGCGCAGCGTCTCATGCCGGTCACCAACCGTCCTCCGTCGGATGTGTCCAGGCCGTCGGTGGAGCCGATGGCGGTCAACGCGAGGACCATTGCGCCGTCAGGACCCACGACCGGCACGCTCACGGCGCTGATCGCACCGCCGTAAAGCTCCGCGAAGCGCTCGGTTGCTACCAGGCGGACCACGCCCGTGGCCCGGATGTGCGCCAGCTTTCCGGGCAGCTCCGGGTCGGGCCCGAGGACGCTGGTCGTCGCCAGTTCGCTCTCTATGAATGCCGCCGTCAGTTCGGAGGGCAGCCAGGCAGCGAAAGCGAGGCCGGTGGCGGAAGAAAGGACGGGCAGGACGAGGCCGGTGCGCAGGTTCTCGCTCACAGGTCGTTTCGACTCTTCCCAGCGCACGATTGTCGGTCCGTGGCTGCCCCAGACGCCTAGGCCCAACGTCTCGTCGAGTTCGTCGGACAGGTCGGCCATGGCGCGTGTGGCGATCCGTACGGCCTGCAGCCTGGCGATGTTCGGCCCGGACACCGTGGCTCCAGCGCCGCCGTCATGTGGTTGTGCGACAAGGTAGCGGCCGCCGCCGAACACGAGTGGCTGCCGCGCGTTGCGCTCGATGCGCTCGACCTGGCCCAGGAAGACGACGTGATCGCCTCCCGGGTAGCTGGCGACCTTGCGGCACTCCAGCCAGGCGGCGCAGCCTTCCAGCAGCGGGACGCCGCCGAGGCCGGGAAGGATCGAGTAGTCGGAGAACTTGTCAGAGTGGCCGCGGGCAAAGCGGTTGGAGACCGCCACCTGGTCTTCAGCCAGGATGTTGACGGCGAAACGGTCCGTGTCGCGGAACACGGGATGGCTCGGCGCCGTCAGCGACTGGCTCCACAGGACGAGGGGAGGATCCAGCGAGACCGAGCTGAATGAGTTGGCCGTCAGTCCGTGTGGGGTTCCTGTGGCATCCAGCGTGGTGATGACGGTGACTCCGGTCACGAAGGCGCCAAGCACCTGGCGCAATTCACGTGGGTCGAACAACGAAGTGGGACGGGTTTCCATGTCTTCACGGCTTTCATGGTTTCTCTTTAGCGTTTCCATGGTGCGTTGCCAGGTCGCGCAACGGAAATCAGATGATGTGATCCCCCGGATCACACCCCGTGATCGGCTGGCAGTAGGCTTCTTGATTCCCGGTATCAAGTCAGCTGATTTCGCAGCCGCCCCCCGCGCCGTTACCCTTGCGCCATGAGCGAAGCGATCTCGGCCACCTGGTGCGACCTCGACGCGGGCGACCGCGACACCTTCCTGGACTGGGCACACGCGCACTGGCTGCCCTGGCTTAAGCAGCGCCCGGGCATCGGCTGGGTCGCGCATTGCCGCGGCGTCGGCCATGGGCCGTCTCTGGCCATGTACCACGACATCGCCGGGACTTTCTCGCGCTCGCGAAGTAGCGGCCCGGCCGCATCGACCATGCGTCGGCCGGCACCGGCAGCTCGCGCCACATCTCGATGGAACTGCTCAAGGCCACCAGCCGCATCTCGCTCACCCACATCCCGTACCGCGGTGCCACGCAAAGCATCACCGACCTGGCCGGCGGCCAGATCGGCGCGGGCATGTCGGCGGTAGCCGTGGTGCTGCCCTTCATCAGGGATGGCCGGCTGGTTCCTCGGGCGGTGCCGCAGGCGCAACGCTCGGCCCTGCTGCCGGACGTGCCCACCTTCGCCGAAGCCGGGTTGCCAGGTTTTCAGTTCTCGACCTGGGTAAGCAGGTACGCCCCCAAAGGAACGCCGCGCCCCATCGTCAACCAGTTGAATGGCGAACTGCGCAAGGCGCTGGGCGACGCGGCGTTGCGCGAGCGGCTGACGCCGCTCGGCCTGGAACCCGCGCCCTCGTCGCCGGAAGACCTGCGCGACATGACCCGAAGCGGCCACGTGCGCGTCGGAAAACTGATCAAGGACATTGGCATCAAGCCGGAGTGAAGATGAAACTGGGCATGTTTATGATGCCGTTGCACCCGCTGCACCGGAACCCGACTCAAACCCTACAGGAAGACCGGCAGGCCATCATCCTGGCCGACCAGCTGGGCTTCCACGACGCGTTCGTCGGAGAGCACCTGACGGACAAGGCCGAGAACGTCACCAACTCGATGATCTTTCTGGCGACGCTGATCGCCGAGACGAAGCAGATCAAGCTGGCGACGGGCACTTCCAATCTGTCGCACATGCACCCGGTGCTCGTCGCAGCTCACGCGGCGATGTTCGACCACCTCGCGCAGGGCCGCTTCATCTTTGGCGTGAGCCCCGGTGCGCTGGTGTCCGACGCCGAGGCGCTGGGTATCCTCGACCAGGACCGCAACCAGCTGTTCGCCGAGGCCATCGACGTCATCTTGGCGATCTGGGGCGGCGAGGCGCCATACGACATCGCCCTGCCGAACAATCGCTTCAAGGTGACGACGCGCACCACGCAGGCCGCGGAGATCGGCATGGGCGTCATGTCCAAACCGTTCCAGCAGCCACGACCGGAAATCGTCGGCACCGTGGTGGCGCCGTTCTCCAGAGGCGTCATCGCCATGGGCGAGCGCGACTTTCACCCGCTGTCGGCCAACTTTCTGCTACCCCAGTGGCTGCCCAGCCACTGGAACAACTATTCGCAGGGCAAGACCAACGCCGGCGTGCAGGCCAGCACGGCCGACTGGCGCGTGGCGCGCACCGTGTTCGTGGCGGACGACGTGGCCACCGCCCGCTCGTATGGCCGCGACGACGCCAACAGCCCGTACCGCTTCTACTATTCGCAGCTCTTCACCAAACTCAAGAGGGCCAACCGGCACGAGGTGTTCAAGGAGCGGCGCGACCAGCGCGACGACGAGCTCACGCTCGACGGCGTGCTGGACAGGCTGGTTATCGCCGGCACGGTGAACGAGGTGGTCGACCAGATTCTGACCCTGCGCGAGAAGGTCGGCGACTTCGGCGAGTTGGTGTATGCCGGTATGGACTGGGTCGACGAGAAGCTCTCGCGCCGCTCGATGCAACTGATGGCCGAAGAGGTGATGCCGCGCGTCAACGCTGCAATCGCGGGGCGCTGAGGCGATGACTGCTGGCGCCATCGATCTCGAAGGCCGCTGCAATGTGCCAGGCGCCGCCATCGGCTGGCGCCTGCAAGGGCCGGCCGACGCGCCGGTGCTGATGCTGGGCAACAGCCTGGCGGCGGACGCAAACATGTGGGACTCGAATCTGCCGGCCCTCACAGGCCGCTTTCGCGTGCTGCGCTACGACATGCGCGAGCACGGCGGCTCATCCACGCCACCCCGCCCGTACACGATGGAGTTGCTGGCCGACGACGCCACCGCACTGCTGGACTCGCTGCGCATAGACCAGGTGCACTGCGTCGGCGTGTCTCTCGGCGGCGGGGCCGCGCAGCAGTTGGCTGCGCGCTACTCGGCCCGCATCACATCGGTGGTGCTGTGCGCCACCATGAGCCGGCAGTCCGTGCCAATAGCCTGGGTCGACCGCATCGTGCTCGTGCGGCAGTCCGGCATGCGGGCGCTTCGCGGCCGTCCGAGACCTGATGCAGGACGAGCTGCTGCCCCGCAACGCGATGCCCTGTCTGGTGATGGCCGGCGAGCATGACGTCGCCGCCACGCCGGCGATAGCGCAAGGCATGGCGCATAGCATTGCCGGCGCGCAACTACAGGTGATCGCCGACGCCGCGCACCTGCCCAACGTCGAACGGCATGCCGCATTCGATACCACCTTGCTGGCGTTCCTGCCGCGGTAGCTGTGGGCCCCCCGCCTGTAGACTGCGCGCGCGTAGCTGGTCGGCGTGACGAGGGTTCCATGGTCCCCAGCCTGCGCGAGATCCGTCTGTTCGTCGCCGTCTGCGAAGAGCAGTCCTTCACCGCCGCCGCGGTGCGCGAGCACGCCACGCAGTCGGGCGTCTCGCAGCACATCAAGAATCTCGAAGACCGCCTTGGCGTGCGGCTGCTCGACCGGCAAGAAGGCGTGCGGCCAACGCCGGCCGGAACCGCGTACTACCTACGCTGCCTCTAAGCGCTGAAAGCCCACTCTGTTCGGCCGGACGTGCGATTTCCTGGACTCGACGCCCGATGGCGCGCTCAAGCACGGCGAGCCGGTGCGCCTAAGCGAGCTGCCCGGCCTGCGGCGGATTGTGCCCGGCCTGGCCAATGCGCGGGCGCCGGTGCTCGAGCAGTACTTCGCCGCCAATGGTGTCGCCGTCGCGGCCCGCCGCGAGTCCGACACTATGCTGGGCACCCTGGACCTGGTGGCGCGCAGCGACTGGCGTGCAGTGCTGCTCGGCGTGTTCGACTCGTGCGACGTCGCCTCAGGCGCCTTCACGCTGAACCCGCTGGCCAATCCACCGCTGCTGCTGGACCTGACGGTGATCGAGCCCGAGCGCCAGCCGCTGTCGACCGCCGCCAGTGCCTTTTTCGGTGCCCTGCGAAAAGTGACCGACGAGGTCAACCTGGTGGCGACCCGCATGGCTGAAGAAGGCGCACCACATCAGCGGCGAACATACCCCGCATCAGATCAATTGATAGGGGGACCGGAGCCGCCAGTCCTTACCATGCGAGCTGGTTCCCGATTCAATTCCAAGACACAGGAGACAAGCACGTGCAGACATCCAGCGCCCGCTTCCAGTACCAGAGCGGCCACGACATGCGGTCCGACAACCCGCTGCACATCCGCCTGCTCGAGATGTGGGCCGCGGTGAATAAGGAGACCGACAACGCGCTGTCGGTGGAAGTCGTTCCCTGGGGCGGCCTGGGCGCATCGAAGACTTCGCTGAACAAGTTGCTCACTGGCGAGATGGCCTTCCACCCCATCTCGGGCATGCCGCTGTCCACAGTGGTCCCAATCGCCGGGATGGAAGGCTTGCCCTATGCCTATCGGACCGAGGAGGAAGCCTGCCGCGTGCTGGACGGCCCGTTCGGTGACCTCCTGCGCGAGCATGTGTCGGCGGTCGGGCTGGTGGTGTTCCCGAAGATCTGGCCGCAGGGCTTCAACCAGATGTCGAGCACCTCGCGCGCGATCCGCAGCGTGGAGGACCTCGACGGTTTCAAGCTTCGCACGGCGCAGGTGCCGTACAAGGTGGAACTGTTCACCTCGCTCGGCTGCGACCCGCAGCAGGTGCACTACCAGGGCATCCGCGATGCGCTGGTGTCGGGCCAGGCCGAAGGGCAGGAGACGCCCTACCTCTACACCGAGATCGACGGCGCGGCCGAGGTGCAGAAGTACATGAACATCACCAACCACCGATTCGCCACATTCTGGATGTGCGCGAACCCCAGGACTTGGGCGGCACTCCCCGCCGACGTGCAGGGTGTGGTCACGCGCAATCTCGACAAGTACGTCGAGCTGTACCGCCAAGACATGTGGGCCGCTAACGAAGGTGCGCGCGTGCGGCTGCAGAAGCGCCTGGAGTTCGTGCACACCGACACCAGCGGGTTCATACCGCGGCTAGAAAGGAACGGCTTCTTCGACCGGGCCCGCAAGTCCTTCGGCGCCAAGGCCTGGGACCTGCTGGAGAGCGTGCGCGGCAGCTATCCGCGTTGAGGAGATCGCGATGAATAACCGCTCTATGTCCTGGCGCCGCAATGTGCTGCGTGCCGCTGCCGGCCTGTTGCTGGCGTCCGGCGCCTCCACGGCCTGGGCCCAAGCCTGGCCCGCCAAGCCGATCAGCATCCTGGTCGGCCTGCAGGCAGGCACCGGCTCCGACGTCGCGGTGCGCACCATGGCCGAGCGGCTGGGCAATGCGCTCAAGCAACCCATTGCGGTGGAGAACTTGCCCGGCGCGAGTGGCTTGCTCGCCGCGCAACGCGGCGCTAAGGCGGCGCCCGATGGCTATTCGCTGGTCGTCCTGAGCAGTGCCACGGTCACGTCGATGCCATCGCTCACGCCCAATGTCGGCTTCGACCCGCTCAAGGACCTGGTGCCGATCGCGATGGTGGCCACCATCCCTAGCGTATTCTTCGTGCGCAGCGATTTCCCGGCGAAGACACTGCCCGAGTTGGTGGCCATCGCCAAGGCCAAGCCCGGGTCGCTCACCTACGCTTCGGGCGGTAACGGCAGCGTGCAGCACGTCGGGATGGAAGTCTTCAAGGCTCAGTCCGGCATCGACATGGTCCACGTCCCGTACAAGGGCAGCGTGCAGGCGACGTTGGACATCGCAGGCGGCCGCGTCGACGGCGGCCTGCAGGGCCTGAGCACGGTGCTGCCTTTCCTCAAGGACAACCGCGTGCGCGTGCTCGCCGCCACCAGTGAGGCGAGGACGCCGCTGCTCCCGGACACGCCGACGGTCAAGGAGCTCGGCCTCGGCAATTTCGTCTACGAACCCTGGACCGCGCTGTTCGCGCCGGCCGGCACGCCCAAAGCGGTGGTTGACCAGCTCAACGCCGCCGTGCGCCAGATCAGTGCCGACGCTGCCTACAAGGCCAAGTACGAATCCATGGGTCTAGGCACCGCGGATCTTGCGCCGGACACCCTCGCGCGCATGGTGCAGGTCGAGAATGCCGGCAACGCGAAGATCATCCGGGAGCGGAACATCCGGGCGGACTAACTGGAAAGGCGCCGCAGGCGCCTTGTCACGCCCTGCCTTTCGAGAATCAGCAGTATTGCGCTGCACATGGCTCTGGATAAGACATAGGCGCGTCTAGAGGGGGATAAGCTCGCCTGCAAGGGACGCTCCACCCATGCAACTGGGCCTCAACGCTTCAACTACGACCAGGGTCCGCTGGCGGTCCGGTTCTCGGCATACCGGCACCAGACGACCAACGGCGCTGGCGGAAGCACTTCGGGGACCGACGAGGCCGCCGCCGGGCCATGCGCTTACATGCTCGGCGTAGGGTATGACTTCGGTCGGGCCAAGGCCGGCCTGACCTACGACCGCTCCGAGCTGCGTGACCTCACGGCCGCCGCCACGACTGCGCCCGAGCTGGCTGGTGTGGGCTCCGCGCAGCGGTCCTTGTGGGTGCTGCCTGTCACCGTGCCGCTGGGGACAGGTCAGCTGATCGGCACGTTCGCTCGCGCCAGCGACGTCAAGTTGGGTGTCCGCGGCACCGCGGCCAACACCGGCGCGAAGCTGTTCTCGCTGGGATACAGCTACCCGCTGTCGAAGCGCACGCGCTGGGCATCGTGTATTCCCGATTGGACAATGGCGCGGCCGGCGTCTACCGCCTGTACAACACCGGCAACGTCCTGGTCAACGACGGCGCGGCGAACGTCACCGCCGGAACCGATCAGTCGCTGGTCTACGCCGGCATTCGCCACGTGTTCTGAGTGAACCAGCAGCCCCGTTCTCGCTTCCGTAGGGGCGCAATGGACGGGGGTCGTTGCTGAAGGTGGGGAAGTTTAGGACCGGTCGGCGAAGCCTCACCACTGCTCGCGTTGCGCGGACGCCCCTCTCCGACTGCGTGGCGTGGCATCGATGAGGGGCCTGCCCGAGGGATTGAGAGTCCGCGGGCCGATGTCTGTTTTATGTCGCTCGCCTGCGATCCCAATGCACGCGACGAGGTACCGATGCAGGACGACGCATACGTGAGCTGGCCCGGCTTGGCCTTGGTCAGGCGCACTAGGCCGGCCAGCTGGCCGCGGGAACGTACGGATGGACGCCGGAGGTGATGGGCTCTCCCAGCGGAGCGGCGGAAGTCGCGCTGGGGGAACGCGGCGTTGTTGGTGTCCGCGATGGATACGGCCGCGTCAAGCGTGCTTCCCCGGCCAGCGCGGCGGCGTGGGGAGTCATTCCGCCGTGATGTTGGCCGCCTTCACCAGCTCGGCGTACTTGCGCAGTTCCGCATCCAGCTCGGTGCGGAACGCGGCCGGCGAGCTCGCCACCGGTTCGTAGCCGCCCTTCAGCAGGTAGTCGCGCACGTCGGGCTGCTGCACCGCTTTGGCCACCTCGACGTGCAGTCGCTCGACGACTGCCGCCGGCGTGCCGGCCGGGGCCAGCACGCCGTGCCAGGAGCCTGTGAACTCGTAGCCCGGCAGCACTTCGTTCACTGCCGGCACGTCCTTCGCGCCCGGCCAGCGTTGCGAGCCGGTGTAGCCGAGCGCGCGCAGACGTCCGGCGTGGATGTGCTGCACGGCGGCGGTGGGCGAGACGAACATCACCTGCACCTCGCCGCCGATGAGGGCCGCGAGGGCGGGCGCGACGCCCTTATACGGCACGTGCAGCATGCCGGTGGCCGCGCGCTGGTTGAACATCTCGGCCGCCAGGTGCGTGCTGTTGCCATTACCCGCCGAGGCGTAGCTAAGCTGCTTGCCGGCCTGTTTCGCGACGGCGATGAGGTCCTTGAGCGACCGCGCCGGCACTTCGCTGCCCACGAGGACCAGGTAGCCCTCGCTCACGGCGACGTTGGTCACCGGCACGAAGTCGCGCCGGGCATCGAAGGGCAGCTTCTTGTAGACGCTCGGATTGATGGCGAAGGCGGGTGTCGTGTAGAGGAAGGTGTAGCCGTCGGGCGCCGCCTTGGCCACCGCGTCCATGCCGAGGATGCCGTTGGCACCGGCCTTGTTCTCGATGACGAAGGGCTGGCCTAGTTGCGCCTCCAGTTGCCTCGCCACCTTGCGCGCATTGGAGTCCGGCGTGCCGCCAGCGGGGAAGGGCAGCACCAGGCGGATCGGGCGGCCCGGCCAGGCTTGCGCGCGGCTCCACGTCGGGAGCGTCGAGAGGGCGCCGAAGGCCAGGAGGGTTCGTCGATCCATGGGGTGTCTCGCTGTCATTCCGGCGTGATTTTGGCGGCGCGCACGATGTCGGCGTAGCGGCGCGCCTCAGACTGCACGAACGCCGCGAACTCAGGTTGCGGTCGGCCGCCGGGCTCGTAGCCGCCCTGCACGAGGAAACTGCGCACCTCGGGCACCTGCAGCGCCTTGCGGAACTCGGTGTTCAAGCGCGTCACGATGGCCCTGGGTGTGCCGGCGGGCGCGAACAGCGCGTGCCAGCCGCTGTCGAACGCGAAGCCCGGCAGCGCTTCGGCGATGGCGGGCACGTCGGGCAATTCGGGCCAGCGCTTGGTGCTGGTGAAGCCCAGGGCGCGCACCTTGCCGGACTTGATATGCGCCGTGGCCACCGTCGGCGGGATGAACATGGCCTGCACCTCGCCGGCAATGACGGCGTTGAGCGCGGGTGCCGCGCCCTTATAGGGCACGTGCGTGATCGCGATGCCCGCGCGGTCGGCGAAGGTCTCGGCCGCCAAGTGGAGCGTGTTGCCGATGCCGGGCGAGGAGAAGGTGAGCGGCCGGCCGCGCTTGGCGTGGTCGATGAGGGCTGGCAAGGTCTCCACGCCGAGGGCCGGGTTCACCACGAGCAGGTAGCCGTCGCCCAGGGCCACGTCGGTGATGGGCAGCACGTCGCGCGCCAGGTCGTACGGCACCTTCTTGTACATGCTGGGGTTGATGACCAGCGAGGGCGTGGTGAGCAGCAGCGTGTAGCCGTCGGGCGCGGCCTTCACCAGCGCCTCGGCGGCGATCATGCCGTTGGCGCCGGCACGGTTGTCCACCAGCAGCGTCTGGCCCACCTGCCGCGACACGGCCTCGGCGATCTTGCGGGCGATCGAGTCGGGCGTGCCGCCGGCGGCGAAACCCACCAGCAGGCGGATGGGGCGCTGTGGATAGCCCTCCTGCGCGAACGAAGGGCCGGGCACGGCCGCCGCAGCGGCCGCGGCGAGCAGAAGCGCGCGGCGACCCGGGCTGGCAGGCGCGCCAGCGCAGTTGGCGTCGGATCTCATCATCGGTTGTCTCGCTCCATCGCGCGCAGGTGGGCGCGCCCCGAAACTCTAAGGCGTGAGACCCGCCACCTACAATCCGGGCCGTGCGCGAAAGTCCACAACATGGACGCTGAGTCCAAGTCCAGCACGCGCGGCGCGCAGAGCCTGCGCCGTGCGCTGGCCGTGCTGCGCCTGGTCGCGGAAACGCAGGAGCGTGGCATCCGCCTCGTCGACCTGGTGGCCGGCACTGGCCTTAATCGGCCGACGGTGCACCGCATGCTGCAGGTGCTGCGCGAGGAAGGTGTGGTCGAGCAAGACGGCGAGACGCGCCGTTACCGGGTGGGCGCGGAGCTGGCGCTGCTGGGTATGGCACGCGGCAGCCGCTTCCCGATCCGCGGCGTGGCCGAACCCTTCCTCTACGAGCTAGCGGCCAAGGTCGGCGACACGGTGTTCCTTACCATCCGCCAAGGCGGCGACAGCGTCGCCATCGACCGCGTCACCGGCAACTACCCCATCCAGGTCCTCGCCACCGAGACCGGCGTACGCCGCCCCCTTGGCGCCGGCGTGGCGGGCGTGGTCATCCTCGCGAGCCTGCCGGGCGCCGAAGCCACCGCGCTCGCCGCCGGCAATGCCCGGCGCCTCACGCGGCTCGGCTTGACCGTCGCCGGCCTGCAGGAGCGGGTCGAGGAAGCGCGTGCGCTCGGCTATGCCTGGGCCCCGATGGGCGTGGTGCCGAACACCAGCGCGGTCGCGGTGCCGGTGGTGGACGAACTCGGCAAGCCGCTCGCCGCCGTGACGGTGGCCGCGATGGCTGACCGGCTCTCGCGCGAACGGCTGCCCGTCGTCGTCACCGCGCTGCGCGACACCGCGCGGCGCATCGCGCGACGGCGCAGCGAGCTGGATGGCCGCCGCGCGCCCTGATGTTCACGATGTGGACGGCCGCGGCGCGCGGCGGTTCTCGTGCGTGCGGCAGCGGGGCTACAGTGCCGCGTTCTGAACCGAGCCGCATCACATGAAAGTCATCCAGATCCAACGCACCGGCGGGCCCGAGGAGTTGCAGTGGGTGGACCTGCCCGACCCGCTTGCCGGGCCGGCCGACGCCGTGGTGCGGGCCGAGGCCATCGGCGTGGGCAAGCCCGACGTCATGATCCGCACCGGCGTGTATCCTTGGATGCCGCCGCTTCCAGCCATCCCCGGCAACGAGATGGTCGGCGTGGTTGAGTCCCTGGGGCCCGAGGCGCGCGGCGGCCTGCAGGTGGGGCAGCGGGTGCTGGTCAGCGCGCGCGAGCTGGCCTCGCGCGGCGGCTGCTACGCAGAGCGCATCCGCGTGCCGGCCGATGCGCTGTTCGTGCTGCCGCCGGGCCTGGACCCGCTGGCCGCGGTGAGCATGGGCAACTACCAGCTGGCGCTGGGCATGCTGTTCGATTCGGGGTCGGCGACGCCGCGCTCGGTGCTCGTGCAGGCAGCGGCCGGTGGCGTGGGCATCGCCCTTGTGCAGACCGCGGCTGCGCACGGCATTCAGGTGATCGCCGTCGCCGGCACCGAGGCCAAGTGTTCCTATGTGCGCGAGGCCGGTGCGCACCACGTGCACCGCCGCGGCAGCAGCGACCTGCGCGAGGCGGTGTTGGCGGCCACGGCCGGCCGCGGGGTAGACATGGTATTCGACCACGTCGGCGGCGCCGGCTTCGTGGGCCAGCTGGACCTGCTTGCCGCGCGCGGCACGCTTCTGTCGTACAACGTGCTGCAGGGTATCCCGCCGGAGAATCTAGTCGCGGAAATGCGCAAGCGGCTCGATCGCAGCGTGGCCGTGCGCTGCTACTCGGTGCACGTGTTGGACCACGACCGTGCGCGGCGCCGCGAACTGATGCAGGGCGCCATCGACCTGCTGGCCCAGGGGCGCATCCGCCCGCCCGCGCCGCGCACCTTCGCCTTGCGCGACGCGCAGGACGCGCACCGCTTGCTGGACAGCGCCGACCTGATGGGCAAGATCGTCCTCGTGCCCTGATCGCAGGTCGCAGCCCAGAGGCGGGCAGGTTCCACGATGTGGACGTTCGTCGCATCGCCGGCTTGCCGCCCCTCGGGCGCCTCCCTAGAGTGGCCGCTGTCGTACAACAAGGAGAAGCGATGGTGATGGTTGCAGACTCGCAGGTGCACGTGTGGGGTGACGAGGCCCCCGGCCGGCCTTGGATTGCCGGCGGCCAGGAGCGGCTGCGCCACATGGGCCACCTGCCGTCCCTGGGCCCCGACTACCTGGTGGGCAAGATGGACGAGGGCGGCGTCCAGCGGGCCGTGCTGGTGCCACCGACCTGGGACCAGGACCGCATTGACGTCGCCCTGGAGGCGCACCGGCGTTTTCCTGACCGCTTCCGCGTGATGACACGCATCCCGGTGAACAAGCCCGACGAGGCGCGCGAGATGCTGCGCGGCTTGCGCAAGGAGCCCGGCGTCGCCGGTGTGCGCCTGACCTTCAGCTTCGAGACCGAACGCGACTGGATCCACGACGGCACTGCCGACTGGTTCTGGCCCTACGCCGAGGAGCACGACATCCCGGTGATGATGCTGGTGCCCCATGGCAAGGACAAGGTGGCCCGGATCGCGGAGAAGCACCCGAAGCTGCGCCTCTCGATCGACCACATGGGCATCCTCGGTAACACGACGGACGACAAGGTAGCGCCTTACGTCGAGGCCACCGCGGCGCTGGCCCGCTTCCCAAATGTGACGGTGAAGCTGTCTAACATCCCGAGCTTTTCGACCGCCAAGTACCCCTTCGCCAACGTGATGCCCTACGTGCAGCAGCTGGTGCAGGCGTTCGGCGCACAGCGCTGCTTCTGGGGCACGGACCTGTCCCGCATGCTGGGCAAGTACGGCGTCGATTACACGGCCGGCGTGGCGCTGGTCACCGACCACATGCCCTTCCTGTCGGAACGCGAGAAGGCGCTGGTGCTCGGCGAGGCGCTCTGCACCTGGCTGCGCTGGGACTAGGTTTATCGAGATCAGCGGGAGGCAGGAATGGATCTGGGAATTGCCGGTCGACGCGCGCTGGTGTGCGCCTCGTCAAAGGGCCTGGGGCTCGCTTGCGCCACGGCCCTGGCGCAGGAAGGCTGCGAGGTTACGCTCAACGGCCGCGACGCGAAGGTGCTCGAGAGCGCCGCGCAGGAGCTGCGAGATCGTACCGGCGCGAAGGTGAGCACCGTCGCGGCGGACCTGAACACGGTGGACGGACGGGCGCGCATCGTGGCTGCGTGCCCCAAGCCGGACATCCTGGTGAATAACAACGCCGGGCCGCCGCCGGGCAACTGGTCCGAGTTTCAGCGCGAGGACTGGCTAGCCGCGGTGGAGTCGAACATGCTGGCGCCCATCCTGCTGGTCCAGGCGTTCGTGCCTGGCATGCGGGTACGCAAATTCGGCCGCGTGGTAAACATCACGTCGGCCATGGTGAAGGCGCCACTGGCCCACATGACGCTGTCGACGGCGGCGCGCGCGGGGCTCACGGCGTTCTGCAAGGCAATCTCGCGGGAAGTGGCCGCGGACAACGTCACCCTCAACAACCTGCTGCCCGAGCGTATCGACACCGGTCGCCAGAAGTTCATGATCGAGCGGCGCGCCAAGCTCGACGGCGTGAGCACCGAGGAGGCGCGCCGCACGATCACCAACACCATCGCTGCCAAACGCTTCGGCTCGCCGCAGGAATTCGCCTCGGCATGCGCCTACCTGTGCAGCGACCTGGCCGGCTTCATCTCCGGCCAGAACGTGCAGGTGGACGGCGGCACGTATCCCGGCCTGGTGTGAACTAGGCCTGCTTGATCACGTGGAGGCGCATTGCCGCGAAGCCGGCACGTCGCTTGCGAATCTAGCGCGCGTGCACCTGTTCCAGACCGATCTCGCAGATTTCCAGGGGGTCTACCAGGCTTGGCGTGACCGCTGCCCAGGCAAGCCGCTGCCGTTCGTGCTCGTGCGCACGCCGGCCCCCAGCCGGTCCCAGCGTGCACGCTGGTCGCGGACATGTTGGTCTACGCGCCTTCGTGAAAACGAGGGAACTCTAGCGCACTATCGGTTCGGCAGGCCGGATGGCTCGCGGTCTGTTGCGTCGCGTCATGGCTTACCAGGTACAGACCCGCCCGTACATGGGCTCCCGTACGAACGCAGTGGTCGCTTCAACTAGGGCGCCGCCGAGCAGGATGGTCGCATGCGGTGAGAAGCGTCCGTTGCGCACCTACGGATTGACACTCCGGCGGTTCGGATCGGGACCGCTGTGGTTCAGCTCCACGGGTAGGGACTTCGTCACAGCCACCGGATCACAAATCGTGGCGGACCAGGCGGCGGACAGCAGGAGGAGGGCGTCAGGAGCGTGATTCGGCGCGGCACTTGACAGACTCCTGCTCCGTCAGTGACAGGGATCTCGTGCTACGCCCTTTTCTTCTTCAAGCGGTAGGGAGTCTTTTGCCGCAGGAAGTCCTGCTTCGCTGCCTCAGCGGCGACAGGCAATGCAGCGACAAATGAGACTAACGCGCCCGTGGCGGCAATCACCATCGCAACGCCAAAGAGAAGTGCGCACCACGGTGAGAGGCTGTAGATCAGCGCGATCACGGCGGTCGCGATCGAGGCCTAGCCAACCAAGTACCCAGTGTTGTGGATGACCCGGATCAAGGGCACGCGCAGCAACGCAGGCGACGTCAGCTTCATCCACATCCAAAGCTGGTCGCGAAATCCCATGCTTAGCCAGACCGGGAGCGCGACGGATGCGCTTGCGAGAGAGACCAGCTGGGAGGTCTTCTGCACGCCGATTTGTGCGATCAGAAGGATGATGGCGAGCGATGCGCCGGCTGCTGCGAAATGCAGAGTGCGCGTTGCCTCCAAGTCCTCGCGGGTCGTGATCTTGTTGAGGTAGCCCGTGATCTCTGGACTGGGCGGCGTGTTCATGCGCGCCGCCCGATCTTGCTGACTGCAGCTGTGAGTGTGTCGACGGCAAGCTGCGCGAAGCGCTGGGTGGAGCGCGCGTCCTTGTGGCCGAGCACTTGATTCCGAGTCTTCGGAAGGCGCTTGCGAGCCCGGATGCGGCCGGCCCCTGGAATGACGTGGTCGAACCCAAACCCGAACGCACTTCGGTCGCGGTCGCGGTAGATCGGCATGAGGCTTTGAACTCCAGGATGTCGGCTTCGTCGAAGACTACCTGCCGGCCTATGCGGGCGCAGGGAATGGGCCCGGCCGGCGCGGCCAAATCGTACACGGCGCGGCTGGACACCCCGGAGAATGGCGGCGGCTCGGGCGGCAAGCTTCTGAGGAAATAGACACTCGTGGGGACATGCCCTGGCGTTCCGGTTGAAACATTGGGTGCACGCCTACGCCTCTTTCGGCCGGTCCACCCAGTAGGTGAGTACTCTGACTTGCGGACGGTCAATCCCCAGGTTTGCACCGCACTTCACTGGTGGGCGCCGCCCAAAGCCGCTCCGGTGACAATCTCGGTGACAGTTCAGGTTTCCGCGCGCATCAGTCGCGGGTTTTGCGGAGGTTCTGTGCGCTGTTGACGAGCACGGCCTCGACCGCCGCACTTCGATCGGACAAGTAGCCGAGAAAGACATTCACGTAAGCGTCGTACTTGCGCAGGAGTCGCGCGTACGTTGCCCAGTGCAGATGCTTTGGCTTGGCGCCGTGGCCACGGATGACGCCGGGCGGCCACTCGAACATGCGCCTGATTGCATTGGCTTGGCGCAGAGCACGGGCCGGTGTCGTTTCGCGCTGGCTTCGATAGGCGAGCTGCAAGCAACGTCGACAGGCGAACGCGCCACGCCCATACAGGACTGCCGTCCGAGCTGCGCAGACCGGACAAACCCACCACCAGCGGAAACCGCCGAAGTGGCAGGGAGTCGGCGCGAGCTGGATGTCGAAGACAAGCTTGCGCCACCGACCTGACTCGAGCCAGCTCGACTCGATGCCGATCATGGCGGCGCCCGTGCCGTGGGCGAGAGCGCGGGCCGCGGGAACAGGCCCAGCGCCCCACGCCAACGCAATGAGTGCCCCCGGGACGAGTGCACCTTGTTTGACAAGCGGCCGGATATCAAGGCGCCAGAAGTCATCTGTGCACCTGCGCCCGTCACGCCGCCCGCTTGACATGCCGCCCATCTTTTTACGAAATCAACAGCGAACCGGCAGGTGTTGCTTACTTGGCTGTTGCTTTGGGCTTGCGACCGCGCTTCTTAGCGACCGGCTGGCGCTTGACTCGGGGCGCCTCCGTTCTCGAGTCCTCGAATGTGAGCTCGCAGGAGACACCAAGGTCCTCCAGGTAGCGGAACACCTTATTCGCGTCGACCCACACGCGAGCGTCCAGCACCTCAGAAGCTTCAGCAGCCCCGACGTCTAGCGCCAATCCAGCAGCTTCAGGAGTCGCTGCAGCGCGCTGGTGGAGCGCCCGGGTGAGTGCCAACCTGGCGGCATCGACTGGGCGCACCTGGATCAGGACCCCTCCGTCGTGCTGCGCAGGCGGTAAGTCGCCCGTTACTGTCACGTGCTGGTGCAACGCTTCGAACAAGCGTTCCTCGATGCCCGCAAGCAGCGAGTTCGCAACCCTCGCGCTCTTCACGTAGTCCGGGACATCGGGGAACACCAGCTGCCATGTGCCGGCGGCATTTTCGATGACTGCTGCGTACTTCATTGCTCTCACCTTTCAAGCTGATGGCACCGGGGTGCCGGTTGGAAAATTGGTGCGCCGCCGATTGGGGCAGGAGGGGCGCGTGGCCGGCACTTTCGCTCCGGGGTGGTCGCCGCCGGGGGAAACCGCCTTATCCCGCCATCTGAGGCCCCTCGGGTACCTCTGCCTTATCTACGGCCCTTCAACCAGTAGCCCCCCTACCCCCATACGGAGAAGGAAGGCACTTCAACTGATCACCCGCGCATTCGACTGATACCGGCTGGCCTCTCTCAGTCGCCCCAGGTCGCGCGGCCCCTCTCGGGTCAGCCAACACCTGCCTACTTCCATCGGAGTTGCACCGGGGTAGGTAACGGTTTCTGGCGGGGAACGCTGCCCCGGTGTTTCTTGTCCTGGCGGCCCATGCAGGCCCAGTTGCATTGGCGCGGGACCCACGCCTGTGCATCACGGGTACGGCATTGCGTACTTCGCTGCGATCAGGAACGAGCGGAGCGCGGGCGCCTGGCAGACGGGATGCCGGCGCCGTTGCGCGGTACACAGGTAGGGGGAGCGGTCGGCTTTCCGGCCTGAGCCTTCTTCTCGACGTACGCTTCGAGATCCGCTTCGCGGACCACTGTCGCCTTGGGGCCAAGGCTGATTAGCTGGGGAAAATCAGGGTCAGTCTTGGCCTTCAGCCAGAACGTGGAAAGCCCTATCCCGAGAGCTTGAGCCGCCTCTCGCGGCCGGAGGTTCTTCACCATCTTTGCGCACTCCGCTGAAAGACCAACAACGAAGTTGGTCTAGGTGCGCGATGGTTCGTCTAACTCGATCCAATTACGAGAGTTGAGCTGGCTGGATGCTCATTGAGCTGGCTCACTGGCATTTTCGGAACTACCGATGCAGTTCGCCCTCCCAGTCTCGGAACCAGCCGGTGAGGACATTCTCGTTCTGAAACATTGGGAACTGATCCATGATGTGCCGGGCCAGAGGCGCCTTCTTTCCTCGGAACTTCGGCTCATCCCTGAGCTTCAACCACATCTCTTTAACAGCTTTCTTCGCTAGCTGCTTTTCATTGTTCGCCAAGCCCGCGATGGCGTTCTCTCGCGCCATGTCGCTCCTGGCCTTTATCCGAGATAACGGAGGCCCTGCATTTGCGAGCGCGTCTCCGGCGCGCAGCACCTCCTCAACTGCCATAGCTGCATCGACGGAATCTATGCTTTGAATAGCACTGTCAATCCACACGAGACAAAGCATGCTCCAGAACTGGCCTGTCCGAGCCGAATCTTTGGGGCTTGCCAAGACCAAGTCGTGGAGCAGCATGGCCTCTGAGGATCCCTGCGAATACTTCTGAGGATCCAATGGCGCCAGTCGCTCAAAGGTCTTTTCGGTGTATTGCTCCCAGTTGAACGTCTTTGCGTGGGCGCGTAGTGCCGTCAAAACGGCACTGCACTGCGTGTGCCACGTGTTCATGTCCGGCAATCCAGCCTGTCCAAGGTTTCGCATGGCGCGATACCCGAGCAGCAGAAGCTCAGGAGCCTCTTCGCTCGCGAGCAGGGTCTTACCAGCTTCATCGCGCAGCTCGTAAGTTTCACCACCGAGGTACGAGCGGACTGGGTCGAAGTTAAAAAAGAGGCGTCCCGGTTTCCAATGCGCCCACGCTCCGTTCATTTGACCTCCTTCAATGCGACACGGGGATGGGAGGTGCGTGCGCCGATTGATCGATTGAGAGTTCGGATGAGCAGATCTAATGCGTCCCGCTTCTCCGCCATGTACTCATGCGCGTCGTAGTGCCGCTCCTGAACTCCTCCAATGCCGTGAGACTGCAACAGTCCGCGCACGTGCAGCGAAACGCCCGCCTCTGCCAGTGCCGTCTCGATGCCGCTTCGAACTCTCTTGAGCTGGAAGCCTTGCAGGCCGGCTGCGCGCGCCACTTCGGCCGCCCATGCCGTCAAGCTGGTTGGGTGCATAGGCGTGGTGCCGCCGTCGGTTGAGAGCACAAAGCCGTCCTTGGGGAGCTGTCGAAGTTCCCTAGCAATGACGTCCGTCTTCGGGAGCAGGTGCTCCCGCGGCTCGGCCCGCCGGCCCTTGGCATCCATCAACCGGACAGAAAACGCAGACACATCCGCTGATCGGAGTCGGACGAGTTGAGCAGGGCGCTGCCCTCCCATGGCCACGTGGAGCCGAAGCGCGGCTCCGATGGAGCCTTCCTTCTTCCGCAATTCACGCCAATACCGCTGTAGATCGATCAGCGGGAGCGGGTTCTTCTCCGCCCGGCTCGGAATGGGCGCAGTCGCTTCGACGGGGTTGCTGACCACCATGAACGGAATGAACCCCGAAGGCAGTCTTGCATCAGAGTCGGCTTTCAAGGCGCAGGCATAGGCGGCCCGCAGGTACGACCGCAGTTTCCTTGCCGTAGTGGCTTTTCCCGCCTCGACAAGCGTGCGGAGTACCACGACGATTTCTCGCTTTTCGACCTCGACTGCGGCCTTGGAAGCCAGCCCTGGATGTGCGGTGTACAGGTGATTGTGAAAGACGTTCTTCGCGCCGGCTGCGGAGACTTTGTTCTGTGCCGCCAGCCACGCTACGTATTCGTCGCAGAGAGCACGCAACGTGTTGGTGGCGCGTGCGCGGGTGAGTTCGTCCTGCTTGCGGCGCTCCTGGTCCTCCCGCTCGCGCTTGGCCACTAGTCCACCAGGGGTCTCCGCATTCAGCTTTGCAAGCTCTCGGGCGGCTTCAACGGCGGCAGCAACGGAGTAGCCACGCCCTGAGGGTTTGAGTGACTTCGGAGGGGCGCCTGAGTCATATGCCCCGATCGGGACCCTGGTGGTTTTTCCTGCTTGGGTAAAACGCCAGTAGAACTGAGCGGTGCCTGCTGGTAGGCGCCGAGCCTCGAGCGATCCGCCCATCGGGATCTTCTCCAGGACGATTGACCGGCCTAACTCCAACGCCGCGATTCGCTGCCCAGCTGTGAGCAATCGTGGATTCGCGGTGACAGTGTCGGTGACAGAATCTTCGCGCATGAGTTTGTCCTTTTGTGGACAACTCTAGACGTTTTCTCCTCTGAGAAGCAACCGGCCCAATGTCTAACGCGATCTAAGCCCGCCTAGGGGATGCTGACTCATAATCCCTTGGTCGCTGGTTCAAGTCCAGCACGCCCTACCACCGCGGCCTGCCCGCGACTTCCTCCTCGACTCGTCGTTCTCCTGCGCCGCAGGAGCCTCCCGGCGCGCCGTCCATCCGGCTGCCGTGGCCGTCGAAACATCCGCTCACATATAGTGCTCGGTGAAGGCCCGCCAGTGGCCCGCACAGCGAGGAGACGACGACGATGGGGCTGATGCAGAAGTTGTTCGGGGGCGCCGAAGCGCAGCCCTTGCCGTCCGCACGTTCGCGGGCCAGCGCGCCCCAGGGCGGCAGTGAGGGGCGGGCGGTTTCGCCCATCAGCATGCGGCGGGAGTTGCTGCGGCTGGCCCTGCGCCAGAGCCTCCTGAAGAACGGCATCCCCAGTTCCTGGATCGTCGCCGAAGCGCTCGAGGTCTCCCCGCGGGGCGGCGGCACGCCCGGGGTCCACATCCGGCTGGTGATGCAGCATTGGGAGCCGCGCCTGCTGCCCTACACGCTGTCGTTCCAGCAAGACCTCGAGCAGCGGCTGCTGGCGGTCGAACCCGAGGTCCGCAGTTGGCTGCGCGGCTTCTCCTGGCAGTACGCGAAGGTCGAAGGAGAGCCCGGCCCGATGCCCGATCCGGCCACCTGGGCCGACGGCACGCCGCAGCCGGAAAGCGCGCCGGTCGCCATGGAGCCGCCCCAGCCCGGTCCTCCCCGCAAGACCAAGGAAGATCTGGCGCGCCTGTTCGCGCAGCAGGACCGGATCCGCGCCAGGGACGAGGCGCCACCGGATTTCGCGCCCACCCAGCCGGCGAGCTGGTGAGGGCCTAGGGGCTGGCCGGCACCGGGCCCGGCTGCCGTGCCGGCCGGATCGCCAGGAGTGCCAGCAGGCACAGGCCACCGAGCGCCACCGTCCCCAGGAGTGCCTGGACGCCCCAGCGGTCCAGCGCGAGGCCGAAGGCGTAGGGCGACATCGCCTGCGTGATCCGCGCCGGCAGCATCAGCCAGCCCTGGCGGGCGCCATAGCCGCCGGCGCCGAACAAGGCCAGCGGCAGCGCGCCATTGGCCACCGTCATGATCCCGTTGCCCATGCCGTGCAGCACCGCGAAGGCGGGCGCTGCGGCCGGTCCGACCGCCAGCAGCAGCAGGGCGCCGGCCGGATGTCCCAGGGCCGCACAGCGGGCCGACAGCAGCGGGTGGTAGCGGCGCAGCAGACCGAATTCCAGCAACCGCGCCGTCACCTGCGCCGGACCGATCAGTGCACCGACCAGCACCGCCCCCGCCAGCGTCGCGCCGGCGTGCTGGAGCACGCTCGGCAGGTGGGCCGCCATGGCGGTGCTGGTGAACCAGGTGATGGCGAAGACCAGGGCGAGCAGGGCCGCGGTGCCGCGCGGCACGCGGGCCGGTCCGCCGGCCGGCGCGGCGTCCGTCGCCGCCAGCCGCACGGGCTCCGGCGCCCGCGGCAGCGTCGCGTAGAGCGCCAGTCCGAGGGTCACGTGCAGCAGGGCCCAGGCGGCGCAGGCACCGCGCCAGCCGTACGCTTCCAGCAGGGCGGCGCTCAGGGGCCAACCGATGGTGCTGGCGAAACCTGCCATCAGGGTCACGCCCGTGATCGGTGTCCGCGCCTTGGGGCCGTGCAGCCGGACCAGGCAGGCGAAGGCCGCGTCGTACAGGCCGCTGCCCATCGCCAGCCCCATCACGGCCCAGGCCGCGAACAGCCCGACCTGCCCGTCGGCGCTGGCCATGAGGGCCAGCGCCGTGGCGAACAGCACCGAGCTGCCCAGCAGCACCGGGCGACCACCGTGCAGGTCGATGGCGCGGCCTGACCAGGGCGCCGTGAAGGCGGAGATGACGAGCGCAACCGAGAAGGCGGCGTACACCGCCGAAGGCGCAAAACCCAGTTCGCGCGCGATCGGCGCACCCAGCACCGCCGGCAGGTAGTAGCTGGATGCCCAGGCCAGCGTCTGGGCGCCGCCGAGGGCCACGGTGATCCGCGCGCGAGGCTCGAGCATGGCGCGCAGTATGTCCGTGGAAGCCGTCGCCGGTGGGGCCGAAAACAGGTCGCCGACTGATGCTATACTTGCGGGCTTCGCGGCTGTAGCTCAGTTGGATAGAGTACTTGGCTACGAACCAAGGGGTCGTGGGTTCGAATCCTGCCAGCCGCACCAGATTCTTCTGGAATTCATACGGGTCACGTGTTCAGAGCACGTGACCCGTTTTTCTTTGCGCGAGCGCGGAGTCGGGCAGCGGGCCGCCGAGGCTCCTGGCCGACCGGGACGCCAGGCGGGCCGGAGGACTCCACTTGCCATGGCCGACGCGGCATGCGCAGCCGCTTGGCGTCAGGCGCTTTTACAAGTGAACCGCCGATGGGCACCCATTCGCGCAGGCCGGTCCCCGCGCGCCCGATCCCCTCAGAGCGCCGCCCAGTCCGTCGCCTTGCGGGTCTCGTTGTCCGGATGGGCGCTCCACGCCGAATCGTCCATGTGCACGAAGGCGGGGGCGTTCTCCAGCATGGTGAGGTCGTGCCCCAGTTCCTTGAGCAGGGACCGCTCCAGGATCTGGCCCGAGGGGTGGACCCACAGGCCGCCGAAGTGCGCGGCCTCGGCAGCCCAGCTGGCGGCCACCATCCGCCGGACCCCGCGCTCCAGGATCGGCAGACCGATCAGCAGGCGCAGCCCCGAGACCCGGTCCCACTTCACCAGCCGCAGCATCCCCGTCAGCAGGTGGCGGCCGTCGCGCATTACCCCGCCATGGCGGATCTCGATGTCGACGCAGGTCTTGTCGACCATCGCCCGCGCCAGCACGTCCAGGATGCACGCACGGAATTCGTCCTGCAGTTCCTCGACCGTCGCGTCCTGCACATCCATGCCGGTCTGCACGAAGGGCGCGGCGTTTCGGCGGAAGAGCTTCCGGATGTCGAACATGGCCGCGTCTCCTCGATCGTTGTGGCGGTTTTATAACGTCCGCCGTAAGTGCGAACTAAGGTCTGAAGGTATTGTCCTACAAGGCCTGATGCTCGTGTGCAACATGGGGCGGCGCGGACCAGGCGCACCTCCATCAGATCAGTGCCAGGGCGCCCCAGGCCGTTGCCGCCGCCAGGATGAGCAGTGCGACGGGAAGGACCAGCGTCCGCACGAACTGCCTGTTGCGCCAGCGGCGCCATTCCCGGGTCCTGTACCCATCCGTTTGTTTTGTCATGCCTCAGCCTCCACGGCCGATCAGACCGGAATGGAACTGACTCAACCCTGACCGGCGCCGCCAGCCCATCAGTGAGGTCCTACGCCAAAAGGACGCCAGCGCCGACAGCCCACGGTTCAGCAGGACCGTCAGAGTGGGCCCCGTGAAAGATTTCCTTACGTCATGTAAGCGGTTGCCGCCGGGCTTGGGGCTGCGACCGGGGCCGGGCGGGCGATGAACCTGCTGCAGGTCACGTCCCTGGCGAGCCGGCGCCGCGCGGTGCCGGCCGACGACCCGGCGCAGACAACCTCCGGGCCGGCGCTGGCGCGGACTCCCGCCTTGCTGCTACCGACCGACGAGCCCGAGCGACTGGCCCACCTGCGCAGCCTCGGGCTGGCCGAGCCCGGCGGCGATCCGGAAGCCGCCCGCTTCGTGGAGCTCGCCGCCATGCTGTGCGGCGTGCCGATGGCCGCGCTAACCATCGTCGATGCCACGCGCCAGCGCTACCTGGCCAGCCGCGGACTGCCGACCAGGGAGATCGCGCGTGAACACGGCCTTTGCGCACGCGCCATCGTCTCCGGCGAGCCGCTGATCGAGGTGCCCGACACGGCGCGCCTGCCGTGGTTCGATCCGCTCGTGCACGGGACGCGCGCGCAGCCCGTGCGCTTCTACGCCTGCGTGCCGCTGCGCACGCGGCAGGGCAGCGCGATCGGGACGCTGTGCGTGATGGACAGCGTGCCGCGCCGGCTCACCCGGGCCCAGCGCGAAGCGCTCCTGTCCCTGGCCGCCAGCGTTGCATCTCAGCTCGACTTGCGCCGGCAGCTGCGCGAGGCGACGCAGACGGATCGGCTCACCGGCCTGTCGAACTGGTCCCACTTCGAGGACCGGTTCGAAGCCGGCCGGCCCGAACGCGGCGTGGCCTGCTTCGTGCGCCTGAAGTCGATCAACCAGATCGGCACGGCCCACGGCTTCCGTACCGCGGACGCCTTGATCCGGCAGTTTGCCGACCGCTTGCGCGGCCTGGCTGCCGAGGGCGCCTTGGTCGGCCGCATCAAGCGCGGCCTGTTCCTGGTGTTCTTCCCCGGCGCCGATCCGGATGGCTTCGCCCAGGCCCAGGCACAGCGGCTGGCGACGCGCCTGGAGGAGCCGTACCGCGTGGATGCGCTGACGCTGGTGTGTCCCGTGCACCTGGGCTTCGCCGACTTTCCGCGCGACGGGCGCACGCTCGACGACGTCGTGAACGCCGCCGACGTGGCGCTGCAGCTGGCCATCGAGCGCGACGAGCCGGCCGTCCTCTTCGACAGCGCGGTGGCGCCGGCGGCGCGTGCGCACTACCGCCTGGAGCCGCAACTGCGCGAGGCGCTGGCGCGCGACGAGTTCATCAACCTGTACCAGCCCAAGGTGGACCTCGGAACGGGCCGGCTGGTGGGCGTCGAGGCACTGGTGCGGTGGGTGCATCCGCAGCGCGGCCTGCTGACCCCCGCCGAGTTCGTGCCGGCGCTGGAGGCCACGGGACTGATCCGCGAGGCGGGACGGCACATCCTGCGCCGCGCGGTGGCCGACTGGCGCAGGTGGCGGGAGGCCGGCCTGCGCGCACCACGCATCGCCGTCAACGTTGCCGCGGCCCAACTGCGCGAAGGGCGGTTGCTCGACGACCTGCGGGACGTGCTGGCCGGCCTGCCGGACGAACGCGAGGCACTGGCCGTGGAGGTGACCGAGAGCGTGCTCATCGGCGACATGGAACAGGCGATCGACGTGCTCGCCAGGATCCGGGCGCTCGGGATTCCGGTCGCCATCGACGATTTCGGCACCGGCTATTCCTCGCTTTCGTACATCGTCCGGCTCCCGGTCGACGAGGTGAAGATCGATCGCTCGTTCGTGGAGCGCCTCGCCAGCGACGATGCGTACCGCGGCATCGTCGCCACCTGCGTCGGCCTGGCGCGCAACCTCGGGCTGAAGGTGGTTGCCGAGGGGATCGAGACGCCGGAGCAGGCGCGCCAGCTGCAGATCCTGCAGTGCGACCACGGCCAGGGCTTCCTCTACAGCCCGGCGGTGTCGGCAGCAGAGATCGCTGCCCTGCTGACGTCGGGGCGGTTTCCCGTCTGAGCCGACGGAAGTCGGGCAGGGTGGCGGACTTGTCCGTCCTCAGGCGCCGTCGCCAGCAAGGCACGCGCACTGGCGTGCGCAGTAGTCGACCAGGGCGTCGATCTCGGTGGACTTGTCGAAGACGGCGTCGACGCCGAGTTGGGCACAGCGCTTGCGCACGCCGGCATTCACGTAGTTGCTGAACACCACGACTTTCTGGTTCGGGCGGCGCTGGGCCAGGCGCTGCACCAGCCCCATGCCCGAGCCCTGTCTCAGGAGCAGGTCGATGAGGAGCAGGTCCCAGGGATGGTCGGACGCACCGAGCCAGTCCTGCGCTTCGCGCTCGGTGCCGAGGGCCACCTGGACCCGGATGCACGTGAGCTCCTCCAGCGCACCGACGAGGTTCTCCCGCACGGTCGCGTTGTCCTCGACGATGACGGTCCGGAGTTGGGGAGGCACGGGGGTAAGGAGTGGTATCAGCTGTGTCGCACTTTTAAGCAGCGACGAGTTGGGCCAAGCGGGACCGCTACCTGAACTGCAGTAGGACGCTGCCTACCTCGACGAGCGTCCGGCCGCCGTACCATCGACCCATCGGGGGCAGGCCCCGGCGCCCCCTCACTCCACCATGCCCATCTCCCACCCGGCGCCGCAGGACGGCGTGCTCCGCATGCTCGAGCACGCCGCATCCATCGGTGTGTGGCGGCTGGATCTCGACCGCGGCGCGCTCGAATGGTCCGAGCAGCTCGCCGCCATCCATCGCGCGCCGCCCGGCTACCGGCCGGACGAACCCTTGGCCCACTACACACCCGAGAGCCGCGCCAAGCTCGCGCCCCTGCTGCAGGCCTGCATCGCCGAGGGCGCGCCGTTCGACGACGAAGCCCAGGTCTTGCAGCTCGACGGGCGTCGCTCGTGGGTGCGCGCGCTCGGCCAGCCGGTGCGCGACGAAGCCGGTCGCATCGTCGCGGTGCAGGGCGCGGTGCAGGAGATCGCCCCGCGCGGCGCGCGCGCCGCCACCTTGTTGCGGATGGGGGCGGCGCTCAGCAGCGGCGAGGCCTTCGTCACCATCGACGCCAACGGCCAGTACACCTTCCTCAACGAACAGGCCGAGCGCCTGCTGGGCAGCGATGCACAGCAGCTGCTCGGGCGGCGCCTGTGGAACTCGTTCCAGAAGACGGTGCGCCTGCGCCTGGAAGAGCAGTTCCGCACCGCCTGCGCCAGGGGCGCACGCCTGGAGTTCGAGGAACTGGACGCCAGGCTGGCGCACTGGTTCGAGGTCCGGGCTTTTCCCTTCGCCGGCGGGATGGCGGCGCACCTGCGCGACGTCACCAGCCGGCGCAAGGCGCAAGAGCAGTTGCGCCTGCTGGAAGGCAGCATCTCGCGCCTGAACGACATCGTCATCATCACCGAGGCCGGCCCGTTCAGCGAGCCCGGCCCGCGGATCGTGTTCGTCAACGAGGCCTTCGAGCGTCGCACCGGCTACAGCCGCGACGAGGTGGTGGGCCGCAGCCCGCGCTTCCTGCAGGGACCGAATTCGCAGCGCCGGGCCCTCGACCAGATCCGTGCGGCGCTGGAGGAATGGCGGCCGGCGCGGGTGGACCTGATCAACTACAAGAAGAACGGCGAGCCCTACTGGGTGGACCTTGACGTCTCGCCGGTGTGGGACAAGCAGCGCAAGCTCACGCACTGGGTGGCCGTCGGCCGCGACGTCACCGAACGCAAGCTGGCCGAGGAGAAGATCCAGCACCTGGCCTTCTACGACGCGCTGACCAAGCTGCCCAACCGGCAGCTGCTGATGGACCGCCTGCACGCGGCGCTATCCGACCCCGCGCGGCCGCGCGAAGGCGCGCTGATGTTCATCGACCTCGACAACTTCAAGGTCCTGAACGACACCCTGGGTCACCAGAAGGGCGACACGCTGCTGCAGCTGGTGGCCGAACGGTTGCGCTCGTGCGTCTCCAAGGGCGACACGGTGGCGCGCCTGGGCGGCGACGAGTTCGTGATCCTGCTGGAGAACCGGGGCGACAAGCCGCTCGACCCCGCCAAGGGTGCGCGTGCGGTGGCCGAGCGCATCCTGGCTGCGCTGGGCGAGCCCTACGTGCTGCCGGGTTACCTGCACCACAGCACCTGCAGCATCGGGGTGACCCTGTTCGGCCACACCGACCGCACGGTGAGCGAACTGCTCAAGCAGGCCGACCTGGCCATGTACCAGGCCAAGAACGCCGGCCGCAACACCGTCTGCTTCTTCGATCCGGAGATGCAGGCGGTGGTGAGCGCGAACGCCGCCCTGGCCTCCGACCTGCGGCAGGCTTGGCGCGAGACGCAGTTCCAGATCGACTACCAGCCGCAGGTGGGCCACGACGGTCAGATGATCGGCGTGGAGGCCCTGTTGCGCTGGAAGCATCCGCAGCGCGGCATGGTCCGCCCCGACCACTTCATCGCCGCGGCCGAGGAGACGTCACTCATCATCCCCATCGGCCGTTGGGTGCTCGACCAGGCTTGCGCGCAGATCGCGGCCTGGGCCCACCGCCAGGAACGGCGCCACCTCACGGTCGCGGTCAACGTCAGCGTGCGCCAGTTCCGCCACCCGGAGTTCGTCGACGAGGTGATGAGCGCGATCGAGCAGTCGGGAATCCAGCCGCACAAGCTCAAGCTCGAGCTGACCGAAAGCCTGCTGGCCGATGGCATCGACGTGACGATCGCCAAGATGGGCCGCCTGAAGGCCATGGGCGTGACCCTGTCGCTGGACGACTTCGGCATCGGCTACTCGTCGCTGTCGTACCTGAAGCGGCTGCCGCTGGACCAGCTCAAGATCGACCGCGAGTTCGTCAAGGACATCCTGACCGACGCCAACGACGCGGCCATCGCCAAGGCGGTGATCAACCTGGCCCACAGCCTCGACCTGGACGTGCTCGCGGAAGGCGTGGAGACCGAGGCGCAGCGCGAGTTCCTGGCCCGCCAGGGCTGCCACTCGTACCAGGGTTACCTGTTCTGCAAGCCGCTGCCCATCGACGAGCTCGAGGCGTTCATGGAACGGCTGCCGGTGGAGGCGCCGGCCTGAGAGCCGTCAGACCGGCGCGATCTGCAGCGGCGTCGTCGCCACCATGCGCGGGATGCGCATGACGATCTGGTCCTGCGTGCGCAGCAGCTCGATGCTCTCGGACAGCGCCAGGGCCTGCACGTCGTTCCAGTCCAGGGCCCGGTAGCCGGGCTCCGCCGCGATGGCGTCCACTGCGCCGTCGTCGTCGCTGCGCGGCGTGCAGCGCACGGTGAGCACCGCGAAGCCGGGCGAGATCTCGGCCAGCACAACAAGGTCGCTGGGCTTGCCGGCGGCGTCGGCCATCGACAGCAGCGAAGCAGCCACCAGGTGCCGCAGGGCCACGCGGGACACCTCGAAGTCGGCCTCCGGCACCTCGTTGGCCAGGGTGCAGCCGCGGAAGTTGAAGCTGCTGCGCAGCAGCGCCACGCAGTCGTCCACGCCGTCGCGCAGGCGGGTCGTCTCGTCGTCCGACGGCGAGATCCAGGCCGCCACCTTGAGCGACGTCATCACGGCGTCGCGCGCCAGCCGGTTCATCTTGCCGATGCTGGCCTCGAGGTCGGCAGGCGAGGGCGTGCCGCGCTCCAGCCGCGCCGTCAGCACTTCGGCCAGCATGGCAACCGCCTGCAGGTGGACGACCATGTCGTGCTTGAGCGCGGGCGCAAGCCGGCGCAGCACGCCGTAGCGGGCCGCTTCGGCGTTGGTGCGGGGGCGGCGCGCGGACGGCTGGGCCTGCGCGGTGCCCTGAGTCTGGGCGGCGACGCTCATCGGGCGAGCCTTGTGGAATTCGGCGACGTTGCTGGCCTGACTGCTCGGTTCATGTGACTGGATTGTTGGGAGCGGGGCCGTGAATCATCGTCAGGCGATGACATCGGGGGGTGTAGGAGATCACCGGTGTCGCGCTTGCCGGCTTCAGGCCGCCAGCACTTCCTCGTCGCACACCCGTGCCCAGGCTGCCTGCACGGCGCCGCGCGCCTCGTCCCAGGTGAGGCGGGAGCGGCCCTTGACCCGTTCCCAGTCCAGCCGCAGCGTGTCCTCCAGCTCGTCGAAACGGCCGCTGCGGCGCAGCGGCGCCGTGTAGCCCACGCGGTAGGCCGGCCCATAGTCGTCGTAGCCCAGCCCGGCGCGGTAGTACGGCTCGGTGCGGAAGCTCAGCTGCCAGTGGGCATCTTCGGCGGTCGGGTTGATCAGGCGCGTGGTCATGGGCGGCGGTTCTCCTTCGCGCGATGGTGGGGCTGGCCCAGCAGCAGCAGGGGCAGAAAGGGACGACGCCGCATGTAGGACAGCGACGCCGACGCGTCCGCCGCCGGTGGCTATGCTTGGGATCATGAGCAAGGCGTTCACCCGTGAAACCGACAGCGAGGACGACGAGGACGCAGGTCCGGCGTTGCCGCCCAGCGGCCGCAACTACATCACCCCCGCAGGCTACGCGCGGCTGCGGGCCGAACTGCTGCAGCTGATCGACGAGGAGCGGCCCAAGGTGGTCGAGGTCGTGCACTGGGCCGCCAGCAACGGCGACCGGTCCGAGAACGGCGATTACCTGTACGGCAAGAAGCGGCTGCGCGAGATCGACCGCCGCATCCGTTTCCTCACCAAGCGGCTCGAGATCGCCGAGGTCACCGATCCCACGCTGCACCACGGGCACAACCAGGTGTTCTTCGGGGCCACGGTCTCCTATGCGGAAGAGTCGGGCGCCGAGCGCACCATCACCATCGTGGGCATCGACGAGGCCGACAGCCTGCACGGCCAGGTGAGCTGGATCTCCCCGATCGCGCGTGCGCTGCTCAAGGCCGCCGAAGGCGACGTGGTCAAGCTCGTCACGCCTGCCGGCGTGCAGGAGGTCGAGGTGCTGGAGGTGCGCTACCCGGCGCCGCAGGCCGCGTCAGCTGCCTGAGTGCCCGGCGCGCAGCCGCTGGGCGCGCATCACCGAGGGCGTGCGCTTGAGGGTGCGCATGACGGCCTCCAGGTGCGCGCGGTCGCGCACGGCGATCAGGAAGCGCAGGTCGGTGGCGTCCTGGCCGCGGTCGTCGTCCATGTCGACGTGGGTGATGTCGGCTTCCACACCGGCTAGCGCCGACGCCACCCGGGCCAGCACGCCCTTGGTGTTGGCCACCGTCACCATGACCATGGTCTCGAACGGCCGTACCGGCTCGTCGGCCCACTCGACGCCGATGAAGCGCTCGCTGTCCTTGTGCTGCAGCCGCCGTGCGACGGCGCAGTCCTCCATGTGCACCACCAGGCCTTCGCCACGGCCGAGGTAGCCCACGATGGCATCGCCCGGCACCGGACGGCAGCAGGCGGCGAACTGCACCGAGGCGTTCTCGCTGCCATCGAGCACCACGCCGCCCTGCGAGACGTTCTCGTGCGCGGTGTAGCGCTCGCGGGTCATGAGCAGGGCGTCGGGGCGCTCGCCGCGCTCGGTCATCAGCGTCATCAGGCGCTTGGCCACGATGCCCGCGATGCGCTTGCCCAGGCCCAGGTCAGTGAGCAGCTCGGCCCGGCTCTTGTTGCCGGTGAAGCGCAGCAGCCGCTCCCACATGGCGTGGTGTTCCTCGTCGTCGGCCGGCGACCGTTCGATGCCTTCGGCGCGCAGCGCCTGGGCGAGCAGCTTCTCGCCCAGTTCCTGCGATTCGGCCTGGGCCAGCGACTTCAGGTGGTGGCGGATCTTGGAGCGCGCGCGCCCGGTGCGCACGAACCCCAGCCAGGCCGGATTGGGGGTGGACACGGCGGCCGTCACGACCTCGACCACGTCGCCGTTCTTCAGCTCCGTGCGCAGCGGCACCTGCACGCCGTTGATCTTGGCGGCCACGGTGCGGTCGCCCACGTTGCTGTGGATGGCGTACGCGAAGTCGACCACCGTCGCGCCGCGCGGTAGCGCCAGGATCTGGCTCTTGGGCGTGAACACGTAGACGGCGTCGGGGAACAGGTCGATCTTGACGTGGTCCCAGAACTCGGCGGCGTCGCGCGTCTCGTGCTGGATGTCCAGCAGCGACTGCAGCCACTTGGTGCCCAGGCGCTCGGCGGTGTCGGCGTCGGTGGGGTTGGCCTTGTACAGCCAGTGCGCCGCCACGCCCGACTCGGCCACCACGTGCATGGCCTCGGTGCGCATCTGGAATTCCACGTTCACGCCCGAGGGGCCCACCAGCGTGGTGTGCAGCGACTGGTAGCCGTTGACCTTGGGGATGGCGATGTGGTCCTTGAAGCGGCCCGGCACCGGCTTGTAGGTCTGGTGCAGGATGCCCAGCGCCGTGTAGCAGTCGGTGACCGACGGAACGACGACGCGGAAGCCGTAGATGTCTGTGACCTGCGCGAACGACAGGTGCTTCTCGTCCATCTTGGTGTAAATGGAGTACAGCGTCTTCTCGCGGCCGGCGATGCGCACCTTCATGCCGGCGGACTCGAAGGCCTGCTCGACCTCGCGCTGCACCTTCTGGATCAGGTCGCGGCGGCGGCTGCGGGCCCGCGCAACCGCCTTGTCCAGCACCTTGTGGCGCCACGGGCGCAGGTGGCGGAATGCCAGTTCCTGCAGTTCGCGGTAGGTCTGGTTCAGGCCCAGGCGGTGCGCGATCGGCGCGTAGATGTCCAGCGTCTCGCGCGAGGTGCGGCCCCATTTCTCGCGCGGCACGTCGTCCAGCGTGCGCATGTTGTGCGTGCGGTCGGCCAGCTTGATCAGGATGACCCGGACGTCGCGGGCCATCGCCAGCAGCATCTTGCGGAACGACTCGGCCTGGCTTTCCTCGCGGGTGTTGAACTGCAGCTTGTCGAGCTTGGTCAGGCCGTCGACCAATTCGGCCACCGGCGCGCCGAAGCGCTCGATGAGATCGGGCTTGGTGACGCCGCAGTCCTCGATCGCGTCGTGCAGCAAGGCCGCCATCAGCGCCTGGGCGTCGAGCTTCCATTCGGCGCACTGCGCCGCGACGGCGATGGGATGGGTGATGTAGGGCTCGCCGCTGGCGCGGATCTGGCCCAGGTGCGCCTCGTCGGCGAAGCGGTAGGCCTGCCGGACCTGCTCCACGTCGCCCGGCTCCAGGTAGTCCAGGCGCGCCGTGAGCGCGGCAAAGCTGGCGGCCGCGGCATTGGCGGCGGCCGGACTGGGGAGGACGGGGGTGGGGCGCGAGCCCTTGCCCGTCCTGGAGGGGAGGACGGCACTCACGCCCCTAATGTAGCCGCAGGCCCGGTGAGGCGCGCGGCAGCAAGAAAAAAGCACCGCGTGGGCGGTGCTCTTTGGACGGGCTCGACGCCCGGTCAGGCCGGAAGTGGCCCGTTCAGGACGAGATGTGCATGACCCGGTGGGTGATCGTGGATCCCGGCGTGCGCCGGGATGCCCGGCCCGGCTGCGCTCAGCCGGGCACCTTCTTCAGCATCTCGAGGCCGATCTTGCCGTCGGCGATCTCGCGCAGGGCGGTGACGCCGGGCTTGTTCTTGCTCTCGATCTTGGGTGCGTGGCCCTGGCTCAGCATGCGGGCGCGGTAGGTCGCGGCGAGCACCAGCTGGAAACGGTTGGGGATCTTCTCGAGGCAGTCTTCGACGGTGATGCGGGCCATGGCGGTCTCAAGTCAGGGGATGTGGAGGGCCTCGAAGGTCTCGGCCCGGGCGCGGCGTTGGGCGGAATACTTCAGGCGCTGGGCATGAACGATGGCCTTCAGGTCGAAAAGGGCTCGCTCGAACAACTCGTTGATTATAACGAAGTCGAATTCCGTCGCCTTGGCCATCTCCTCGGCCGCGTTCTGCAGGCGCAGTTCGATGACGTGGGGGGCATCCTCGCCGCGCCGCTCCAGGCGCGAGCGCAGTTCCTCCCAGCTCGGAGGCAGGATGAAGACCAGCACCGCATTGGCGAAGATGCGCTTGATCTGCAGCGCGCCCTGGAAGTCGATCTCCAGGATGACGTCGGCGCCCTGGGCGATGCGGTCCTCGATCATCTTCTTGGAAGTGCCGTAGCGCTTGCCGTGCACGTGGGCCCACTCGACGAACGAGCCGGCCAGCACCATCTGGTCGAATTCCTGGGCCGAGACGAAGAAGTACTCGCGGCCGTGCTTTTCCTGGCCGCGCGGCGGCCGGGTGGTGTGCGAGACCGAGGGCTGCACCTGGGAATCGAGTTCCAGCAGGGCCTTGACCAGGCTCGACTTGCCGGCCCCGCTGGGGGCGGCGACGACGAAGAGGTTGCCGGGGTAGTCCATCTAGGTGGGGCTCGTGCGCCTACTCGATGTTCTGGACCTGCTCGCGCATCTGCTCGATCAGGACCTTCATGTCGACGGAAATGCGCGTGAGTTCCAGCGCGGCCGACTTGGAGCCCAGCGTGTTGGCTTCGCGGTGCAGTTCCTGGATCAGGAAATCCAGCCGCTTGCCGATTTCGCCGCCCTTGCGGACCAGCCGTTCGATCTCGTCGACGTGGGCGGCCAGCCGGGTCAGTTCCTCGGCGACGTCGATGCGGATGGCAAAGGCGGTGGCCTCGCTCAGGGCACGGTCCTGGGCGGCTTCCGGCGTCGCGGCGCCCTCGGCCAGCCCCATGGCCTCGTTCCAGCGCTCCAGGAAGCGCGCGCGCTGCTGTTCGACGAGTTGGGGCACCAGCGGCTTGGCCTGGGCGGCCAGTTCGCGCAACTGCTGCAGGTGGCCCAGGAGCATGTCGGCCAGCCGGGCGCCCTCGCGGGCGCGGGCGGCCAGCAGGTCGTCCAGCGTCCTGGCCGCCAGCTCCTGCAGCGGCGCAGCCAGATCGCGCGGGGCTCCCTCGTCGGCGGCGCCCAGCCGCAGCACGTCGGCCACGCCCAGGGCGGTGGCGTCGGGCAGCCAGGTGCGCACGGTGTCCTGCAGCGACGCCAGCCGCTGCAGCAGGCGCGCGCTGGGTTCGCGCACCGAGTCGGAGGCGGCGCTCTCGACGCCGGCGCGCAGTTCGACCTTGCCCCGCTTGAGCTTTCCCTGCAGCAGTTCGCGCAGCGCAGGCTCGTGCTGGCGCAGGTCTTCCGACAGGCGGAAGGAGAGGTCGAGAAAGCGGCTGTTGACCGAGCGGATCTCCAGCCCCACCCGGGCCGCCGGGCCTCGGCTTTCCTGACCTGGCGCGGCCTGCGCCATGCTGTGCTGGCCGCTGGCATAGCCGGTCATGCTGTAAACTGCCATCGACTCTTCAGGGGTGTTGCGGGATACCGAGGATAACCGGGGCGGTCGAGGCCCCTACAGTCTCAAATTATGTCAAAGGTCAAGCCAGCGCCCTTGCCACCGGACACGGTGATCGGTGGCTACCGCGTTGTGCGAAAGCTCTCGGCCGGCGGCTTCGGGGTGGTCTACCTCTCGGTCGACAACGAAGGGCAGCAGGTCGCGATCAAGGAATACCTGCCCGCCTCGCTGGCCGGCCGCGCTCCCGGCGAGCTGCTGCCGCAGGTGCAGCCCGAGAAACTCTCCCTCTACCGCCTGGGCCTCAAGAGCTTCTTCGAGGAAGGCCGCTCGCTCGCCCAGATCTCGCACGCCTCGGTGGTCAGCGTGCTGAACTTCTTCCGCGAGAACGAGACCGTCTACATGGTGATGAACTACCTGGAGGGCGCGACCCTGCAGGACTTCATCATCACCGCGCGCGAGCTGAAGAAGCAGAAGGTGTTCCGCGAGTCCACCATCCGCTCGCTCTTCGACGAGATCCTGCGCGGGCTGCGCATCGTGCACCAGCACAAGATGCTGCACCTGGACATCAAGCCGGCCAACATCTTCATCACCGACGACAACAAGGCGGTGATGATCGACTTCGGCGCGGCGCGCGAGGTGCTGTCCAAGGAAGGCAACTTCATCCGGCCGATGTACACGCCCGGCTTCGCCGCGCCCGAGATGTACCGGCGCGACTCGTCGATGGGCCCGTGGACCGACATCTATGCCATCGGCGCCTGCATCTATGCCTGCATGCAGGGCTACCCGCCCAACGACGCCCCGCAGCGCCTCGAGAAGGACCGGCTGGCCCTGGCCCTGTCGCGCCTGCGCGGGGTCTACTCGGACAACCTGATCGAGGTGGTCGAATGGTGCATGTCGCTCGACCCGCTGTCGCGCCCCCAGTCGGTGTTCGCCCTGCAGAAGGAGCTCAGCCGCGAGGGCGAGCGGCGCTACACCAAGCTCACCGTGGGCGAGAAGATGCGCCTGCAGTTCGACAACATGGTGTCGGACACCAAGAAGAAGGCGACCGTCGGCGCCAAGCTCAAGTGAGTCGCGGGCGATGAAATTCTCCGTCTTCCAGATCAGCCGCAAGGGCGGCCGCGAGAAGAACGAAGACCGCATGGGCTACTGCTACACGCGGGAATCGGGCCTGTTCGTCCTGGCCGACGGCATGGGCGGCCACCCCGAGGGCGAGGTCGCCGCGCAGCTGGCGCTGCAGACCATCTCGGCGCTGTACCAGAAGGTCGCGCGGCCGACGGTGGCCGACCCGGCCGAGTTCCTGGCCAGCGCGCTGATGGCGGCGCACCACCAGATCATCCGCTACGCCAGCGAGAAGGGCATGCTGGACACGCCGCGCACCACCGTCGTGGCGGTCATCCTGCAGGGCACCTCGGCCACCTGGGTGCATTGCGGCGATTCGCGCCTGTACGCGGTGCGCGCTGGCGAACTGCTCACGCGCACGCGCGACCATTCGTACCTGGAGCAGCACGGCCCCGGGGCGGCGCGGCTGCAGCAGATCAACCGCAACATCCTCTTCACCTGCCTGGGCTCGCCCACCAAGCCGGTGTTCGACGTCACCGGCCCGGTCACGCTCCAGGAAGGCGACAAGCTGATGCTGTGCTCCGACGGCCTGTGGAGCTCCGTCCCCGACGCCGAGATCGTGCGCCACCTGGCCGGCAAGCCGGTCTCCGAATGCACGCCCGAACTGGTCGAGGTGGCGCTGCGCAACGGCGGCCCGGGCGGCGACAACGTCACCGTCATCGCACTCGAGTGGGAAACGCCCGACGCCTTCGAGTCCACCCATGGCGTGTCCACCGACAGCATCTCCGACGGCGTGTTCGCCTCCACCATCCAGGCCGGCGTGATGGACACGCTCATCGACGACCTGGACGATGCCGCCATCGAGCGCTCCATCGCCGAGATCAACGAGGCCATCAAGCGCTCGGCCGCCCGCAAGGGCTGAGGCCGGCGTCCCGGCGCCGCGCGGGCGGCGCCGACTTTTTTGCGAGAACCAGCCATGGCTTACACCAGGACCGGCGGCCGCGCCGCCGACCAGCTCCGCCCCGTGCGCCTCACGCGCGGCTTCACCATCCATGCCGAGGGCTCGGTCCTCGTCGAGTTCGGCCAGACCCGCGTGCTGTGCACCGCCTCGGTCGAGGACAAGGTGCCGCCGCACAAGCGCGGCAGCGGCGAGGGCTGGGTCACGGCCGAATACGGCATGCTGCCGCGCGCCACCCACACCCGCAGCGACCGCGAGGCCGCGCGCGGCAAGCAGAGCGGCCGCACGCAGGAGATCCAGCGCCTCATCGGGCGTTCGCTGCGGGCCGTGTTCGACCTGAAGAAGCTCGGCGAGCGCACCATCCACCTCGATTGCGACGTGCTGCAGGCCGACGGCGGCACCCGCACGGCCGCCATCACCGGCGCCTTCGTGGCGGCGCAGGACGCGGTCAACAAGCTGATGGCCACCGGCAAGCTGGCGGTCTCGCCTATCACCGGGCCGGTCGCCGCGGTATCGGTGGGCATCGTCCAGGGCATCCCCATGCTCGACCTCGAGTACGTCGAGGACGTGGCCTGCGACACCGACATGAACGTCGTCATGACCGGCGCCGGCCACTTCGTCGAGGTGCAGGGCACCGCCGAGGGCGTGGCGTTCACCCGGGCCGAGATGGACCAGCTGCTGCGCCTGGCCGACAAGGGCGTCGCCGAGCTCGTCGAGCACCAGCGCCGCGCGCTCGAGGGCTGACCCCGCGGCCCGTCCCGCCGGGTCGGGCGGGCGACAATCGGCCATGTCTTCGCGCATCGTCCTGGCCTCCAACAACCGCGGCAAGCTGGCCGAGCTGCGGGCCATGCTCGAGCCGCTCGGGCTGCAGCTCGTGCCGCAGGGCGAGCTCGGCATCCCGGAGGCCGAGGAGCCGTTCCGCACCTTCCTCGAGAACGCGCTGGTGAAGGCGCGCCATGCGGCGCGTTACAGCGGCCTGCCGGCCATCGCCGACGACGCCGGCCTGTGCGTCGACGCCTTCGGCGGCCTGCCGGGCGTCGACACCGCCTACTACGCCACCCAGTTCGGCTATCCCAAGGGTGATGAGCACAACGTCCGGGCCCTGCTGGAACAGATGCGCGGCGTCGACGACCGCCGCGCCGCGCTGGTCAGCACGCTGGTGGGGGTGCGTTCGCCCGAGGATCCCGAGCCGCTGGTGGCGGTCGGCCGCGCGGTCGGCGAGATCGCGCGCGAGCCGGCCGGCGAGCACGGCTTCGGCTTCGACCCCGTCATGTTCCTGCCGTCCTTCGGCCGCACCTTCGCCCAGCTCGCGCCCGAGGTGAAGAACGCCAACAGCCACCGCGGGCAGGCGGCGCGCCAGATGGTGCAGCTGATCCGGGAGCGCTGGCTGTGAGCATTCCCATCCGCGTGCCGGTGCAGGCGGACTCCCAGCCGGCCGTACCGGCGCGCGACCTCGCGCACTACATGCGGCCGGGCCTGCTGCAGCTGCCGGCCCTGCCGCCGCTGTCGGTGTACGTCCACCTGCCGTGGTGCCTGCGCAAGTGCCCGTACTGCGACTTCAACTCGCACGAGGTGGCCGGCGAGCCGCCGTTCGACCGCTACCTCGACGCCGTGCTGGCCGACCTCGAGGCCGCGCTGCCGCTGGTCTGGGGGCGCACGGTGCACAGCGTCTTCATCGGCGGCGGCACGCCCAGCCTGTTTCCGCCCGCGGCCATCGCGCGCCTCGTGGGCGACCTGCGCGCGCGGCTGAAGCTCGAGCCGGGCTGCGAGATCACGCTGGAGGCGAATCCCGGCACCTTCGAGCGCGACCGCTTCCGTGGCTACCGCGACGCCGGCATCACCCGGCTGTCGATCGGGGTGCAGAGTTTCGACGACGACCACCTGCGGGCGCTGGGCCGGGTGCACGACCGGGCCCAGGCCGTCGCCGCTGCCGAAGAGGCCGCCGCGGCCTTCGAGACCTGGAACCTCGACCTGATGTACGCGCTGCCGGGGCAGGACCTGGCGGGCCTGGAGCGCGACCTCGGCCAGGCCCTGGCGCTGCTGCCGCCGCATCTGTCGGTCTACCACCTGACCGTGGAGCCGAACACGCTGTTCGCCAAGTACCCGCCGCCGCTGCCGGACGATGACCTGGCCTACGCCATGCTCGACCGCATCACCGAGGTGACGGCCGTCCAGGGGCTGGAGCGCTACGAGGTCTCGGCCTATGCCAAGCCGGGCCATGCCTGCCAGCACAACCTGAACTACTGGGAGTTCGGCGACTACCTGGGGCTGGGCGCGGGCGCCCACGGCAAGCTGAGCTTCGCGCACCGCGTGGTGCGCCAGATCCGCTTCCGCGACCCCCGGCTGTACATGGACAACGCGCTCGCCGGCCGCGCCATCGCGCAGGAACAGGAGGTCGGGCGCGCCCAGCTGCCGTTCGAGTTCATGCTCAACGCGCTGCGCCTGCGGCACGGCTTCTCGCTGCAGTCGTTCTTCGAGCGCACCGGCCTGCCGCTGTCGGCCATCGCGCCCCAGCTGGCCGAGGCCGAGCGGCGCGGGCTGCTGGAGCGGCAGGGCGACACGGTGCGTCCGACCGGGCGCGGCTTCGACTTCCTGTCCGACCTGCAGGAGCTGTTCGTCGGCGAGTGATTGGCCGGCCCGTCCTACAGACGCCGGCGTGGTGCCGTCCACCATGGGCGCTTCGAAGGAGCAGTGCATGTCCGACGACAAGACCAAGGTGGGCGGCCAGGACCGCGAGCGCATCGACGTCAACGAGGCCTACGAACTGCGCGACTGGGCCAGGAGCATGAGCACCACGCCCGAGCGCATCAAGGAGGCCGTGCAGGCCGTGGGCGATCGCGCCGACAAGGTGCGCCAGTTCATCTGCGAGCAGGCGCGCGCCCGCTGAGCGTCAGCCGGCCGGCTGGTCGGTGCCGTGCTGGGCCTGGGTCTGCGCCTTCCGACCGAGGTGCGGCAGCACGCTGGAGGCGCCGTGCCCCGAGCGCCCGTGCTGGCCGATGGCGCCGTACCAGCTGCGCCGCTCGCCGGCCAGTTGCATGCCTGAGCGAGGGCCGCTCCAGGCGCGCGAGTCCCGCACCGTCTGGCGGGCCAGCTCGTCGCCCAGCCCGGTGACCTCGGCGACCGAGCGGGCCGCCTCGGCCGGCGAGGCGCCGGCCGCGCGCAGGAACTCCATGGCCTTGGGCAGGTTGCAGCCATGGCCGAGGGACTCGCGCAGCAGATCGTCGTAGCTCACGCAAAAGATCCTAGCGCAGCGTTCCACCCGGGCGCCAGCGCCACCCGCCCGATCCCGATCCGGGCGCCGGCGCGCCAGACGTCCAGCCGCGCACGCATCCATCCAATGCCCCTGCCGACCACTCGGAATCGGCCACGGGGGCCAAACCGTGCCAGAATCCGGTGCGTTACTTGGATGAATCAGCGTTTCATATGCAAAACACAAGTACTTCTTCCGCCGGCCCGCTCCTGAGCGGCCGCAGGATCCTCGTCACCGGCGGGGCGCGTGGCCTGGGCGAGGCGTTTGCCCGCGCCTGCGTGGCGCAGGGTGCGCAGGTGGCGCTGACCGACATCCTGCACGAACGCGGCGAGCAGGTCGCGGCCGAGCTGGCCCAGGCGCATCCCGGCGCCGCCTTCTACCTGCCCATGGACCTGGCGTCGCCCGAATCGATCGCCCAGGCCACCGCGCAGGCGGCCGAGCGCCTGGGCGGCCTCGACGGCCTGGTGAACAACGCCGCCATCACCAACTCGGGCGGCAAGCCGATGGAAGAGATCGGCGTGGACACCTGGGACCGCGTGATGGATGTCAACGTGCGCGGCACCTGGCTGGCCACCGTCGCCGCCCGGCCGTTCCTGGCCGCCTCCGGCCGCGGCCGCGTGGTCCACCTCGCCTCCGACACCGCCCTGTGGGGCGCTCCCCGCCTGATGGCCTACGTCGCCAGCAAGGGCGCCGTGATCGCCATGACGCACGCGATGGCGCGCGAGCTGGGCGCCGACGGCATCACCGTCAACGCCGTCGCCCCCGGCCTCACCCTGGTCGAGGCCACCGAATACGTGCCCGAGGCACGCCACCGCTACTACCAGGAAGGGCGCGCCATCGCGCGTGCCCAGGTGCCGGCCGACGTCGCCGGGCCGGTGCTGTTCCTGCTGTCCGACGCCGCCTGCTACGTCACCGGCCAGGTGCTGCCGGTCAACGGCGGCTTTGTCATGCACTGACCCGCCCGGGTCGCCCGCTACCGCTTTTCTTCCTCCTTCCTCCATCCCTCCAGGAGCCTTCGATGTCCCTCGCCGCCGCCAACGAGCCGCAGTTCAACGCCCTCGGCCTGCTCGACCCGCAGACCCCGCCCGAATCCGAGATCCAGGCCGCCATGCTCGCCCAGCCGGGCCAGAGCTTCGCCGACTGGATGGAAAGCCGCGTGGCCCGCAGGTCCACCCGCCGCTACGACTGGGACGCGCTCAAGTTCCAGGCCGACTACGACCCCACGTACCGCCGCGCGCAGATGCGCTACGTGGGCACCGGTGGCACCGGCGTCATGAAGGACGTGAACACCGTGCCCTCGGGCCACTTCACCTTCTCCACCATGGTGATCCCGGCCGGCAACATCGGCCCCTCGCACATCCACTACGACGTGGAAGAGGTCTTCTTCGTGCTGCGCGGCGCGATGAAGGTGGTCTGCGAGAAGGACGGCCAGCGCTGGGAGGCCGTGCTGCAGGAGCGCGACCTGATCTCGGTGCCCCCCGGTGTCTACCGCGAGGAGCACAACATCGGCGACGAGGACGCCCTGATGTGCGTGATGCTCGGCTCGCCCAGGCCGATCACGCCGGTCTACCCGCCCGACTCGCCGCTGGCCAAGATCAAGCGCGACCTGCAGCGCTGATCCGGGCACCCGCCATGTCCACCCAGACCCCGTCGCTGTCGCCCCGCTTCCCGTCGCACGGCTGTGCGACCGCCGGCGGCACCATCGGCTACCGCGAAGCCACCGGCGAGCGGCCGCTGGTGCTGCTGCACGGCATCGGCTCGGGCGCCCCGAGCTGGTTGCGCCAGCTCGACCAGCTGGGCGGCCGCTTCCGCGTGCTGGCCTGGGACGCACCCGGCTACGGCGAGAGCCAGCCGCTGCCGGCCGCGCAACCGACCGCGCATGACTACGCCGCCCGCCTGTGGCAATGGATGGACGCGCTGGGTGAGCAGCGGCCGCTGGTGCTGGTGGGCCATTCGCTGGGTGCCCTGATGGCGGCGGCAGCCGCCGCGGCGCAGCCGCAGCGCGTGCAGCGCCTGTTGCTGCTGTCGCCGGCGCAGGGCTATGGCCGGGCCGATGCGGCGGTGCGCGAAGCCAAGCTGCGCGACCGCCTGCACAACCTGCAGACGTATGGCCCGGCCGGCATGGCGCAGCGCCGCGCGCCGGCCATGCTGTCGCCCGCGGCCACGCCCGAACAGATCGCCGAGGTCGGTGCCACCATGGCGCGGGTGCACCCGGCCGGCTACACCCAGGCCACCCACATGCTGGCGAACGCCGACCTGGCCGGCCTGCTGGAACAGGTCCGCTGCCCGGTCACCGTCGGCTGCGGCGACGCCGACGGCATCACGCCGCCGGCCGGTTGCCGGGCCCTGGCCGAGCGCCTGCACCTGCCCTATGTCTCGCTCGGCCCGGTCGGTCATGCCTGCGCGGTCGAGGCACCCGGGGCCGTCAGCCGCCTGATCGAGGAGAGCGCCGCATGAGCCGCACGGCCGCGACCAAATCCGTCCCCGAGGCCGAGGCCGACGCGCCGGCCGCCGAGGACAGCCGCTACCTGGTGCCGGGGCTGGCGCGCGGGCTGCAGCTGCTCACCTGCTTCAGCCGCACCGAGCCGCAACTGTCCGGCGCCGAACTGGCGCGCCGGCTCGAGCTGCCGCGCGCCTCGGTGTTCCGGCTGCTGCAGACGCTGGAGCAGACCGGCTTCGTCGAACGCGTGCCCGACAGCGCCAGCTACCGGCTCGCCATCGGCGTGCTGCGCCTGGGCTTCGAGTACCTGGCCTCGATGGAGGTGACCGAGCTGGGCCGGCCCATCATCGAGCAGCTGCGCACCGACACCGGCTACTCCGCCCACCTGGTGGTGCGCGACGGCCAGGACGTGGTGTTCGTCGCCAAGGCGGTTGGCGCCAACGCGCTGTTCCACTCCATCCAGGTCGGCGCCCGCCTGCCGGCGCACGCCACCGTGCTGGGGCGGCTGCTGCTGTCCGAGCTCACGATGCAGGAGCTGGCCCAGCTCTACCCGACGACACCGCTCAGGAGCTTCACCCCGCGCACGCCCACCACGCTGGCGCAGCTCAGGGCCCTGATCGACACCGACCGCGCCAACGGCTACGGCATCAGCCAGGGCGGTTTCGAGACCGGCATCACCACCATCGCGGCCCCGGTCCACAACGACCGCCACGAAGTGGCCGCCGCCATCAGCATCACCGTGCCGGCCCAGCAGATCAGCGCCGACCAGGCCGGCACGCTGGTGCCCAAGGTCCGCCAGGCCGCCAGCGCGCTCAGCCAGATGCTGGCCCACATCCCCCATCCGGGCGGCAGCGCCGCCTCCAGGACATCCGCATGACCGCTTCCATGCCCACCCGCATCACCGTTGGTGAACTCGCCGCCCGCTTCCTCGAGCGCTGCGGCGTGCGCGCCGCCTTCGGCGTGATCTCCATCCACAACATGCCCATCCTCGACGCGTTCCACCGGCGCGGCGAGATCCGCTTCGTGTCGGCGCGCGGCGAAGCCGGCGCCTGCAACATGGCCGACGCCTACGCCCGCGTCACCGGCACGCTGGGCGTGTGCGTCACCAGCACCGGCACCGGCGCCGGCAACGCGGCCGGCGCGCTGGTCGAGGCGCTGACCGCCGGCACGCCGCTGCTGCACCTGACCGGGCAGATCGAGTCCGACTACCTGGACCGCGACCTGGGCTACATCCACGAGGCACCGGCCCAGCTGCAGATGCTGCAGGCGGTCGGCAAGGCGGCCTTCCGCATCCGCAACGCCGAGACCGCTCTGGCCACCCTGCGCGAAGCGGCGCGGCTGGCCTTCACGCCGCCCTGCGGCCCGGTGAGCATCGAGATCCCGATCGACATCCAGGCCCGCCTGCTCGACCTGCCGGCCGAACTCGATCCGCTGCCGGTGGCTCCCGCCGAACCGGCGCCCGAGGCGGTGCGCGCCCTGGCCGCGCGGCTGCAGGAGGCGCGCCGGCCGCTGCTGTGGCTGGGCGGCGGCGCCCGCGGCGCCAGCCAGGCGGTCGCCCGTTTCGTCGCCATGGGCTGGGGCGTGGTCACCAGCGTGCAGGGTCGCGGCGTGGTGGCCGAGGACCATCCGGCCTGCCTCGGCTCGTACAACCTGCAGCCAGCCGCCGAGCAGCTGTACGGCACCTGCGACGCGATGCTGGTGGTGGGCTCGCGCCTGCGCAGCAACGAAACGCTGCGCTACCGGCTCAAGCTGCCCGAAGCGCTGTACCGCATCGATGCCAACCCGCTCGCGCACAACCGCGGCTATGCCAGCGAGCTGTTCGTGCACGGCGATGCCGAGCGCACCCTGAACGCGCTGGCCGACCTGCTGGAAGGCCGCATGCAGGTCGACCCGGCCCTGGTCGGCGACGTGCAGCGCGCGCGGGCCGCGGCGGCGACTGCCGTCGACGCCGCGCTCGGTGCCTACGTGGCCCTGAAGGACGGGGTCCAGGCGCAGTTCGGCAATGCACTCTGGTGGGTGCGCGACATCACGCTGTCCAACAGCATGTGGGGCAACCGCGCCCCGGTGCTGGACCACCCGCGGGCCGGCGTGCACGCGCTGGGCGGCGGCATCGGCCAGGGCCTGGCGATGGCCATCGGCACTGCCGTCGCCGACGCGCAGCACGGGCTGCAGCGCCGCACCGTGGCCCTGGTGGGCGACGGCGGCTTCATGCTCAACGTCGGCGAGCTGGCCTGCGCGGTACAGGAGAAGGCGGACCTGGTGGTGCTGCTGATGAACGACAGCCGCTACGGCGTCATCAAGAACATCCAGGACGACCTGTACGGCAGCCGCCATGCGTACGTCGAACTGCACACGCCCCGCTTCGCCGACTTCTGCGCCAGCCTGGGCGCCCGCCACCTGCTGCTGAACGACCCGGCTGCCACCGGCGAGGTGCTGGCCCAGGCCGCCGCCCTGCGCGGTCCGGTGGTCGTCGAAGTCGACATGGCGGCCTGGGGCCCGTTCAAGGCCAAGTTCGCCGGCCCCATCCTGAAGAAGGACTGAACCGTGCCCGAGCAGCAAGTCACCCTGGTGGGCCACGGCGCGATCGGCCGTTCGCTGGTGCAGCGCAGCGCCGCCCTCCCGGGCGTGCGCATCACCCACGTCGTGGTCCCGCCGCACCACCGCGACGCAACCCAGGCGGCGCTGCCGGCCTCCATCGAGGCCTGCTCCACGGTGCCCGCCAGCACCCGGCTGCTGCTGGAATGCGCCGGCCACTCGGCCCTGCTCGAGCACGTGCTGCCGGCGCTGGAGCGCGGCGTCGAGTGCGCCGTGCTGTCGGTGGGCGCGGTGTCCGAGCCCGGCATGCTGGAGCAGCTGGAGGCGGCCGCCCGGCGCGGGGCGGCCCAGGTGCACCTGCTGTCGGGCGCGATCGGCGGCGTCGACGCGCTGGCGGCGGCGCGCCTGGCCGGCCTCGACGACGTCACCTACACCGGGCGCAAGCCGCCGGGCAGCTGGAGCGGCACGCCAGCCGAGCAGTCCTTCGACCTGCGCGCCCTGCGCGAGCCCACCGTCATCCTCGAGGCCAGCGCGCGCGAGGCGGCGCGCCTGTATCCGAAGAACGCCAACGTGGCCGCGACCATCGCACTGGCCGGGCTGGGCCTGGACCGCACCCGCGTGCAGCTGGTGGCCGACCCCGGCGTGACCGAGAACATCCACGAGATCCGCGTGCGCGGCGCCTTCGGCGAGATGGCCATCACCATGCGCGGCCAGCCGCTGGCCGACAACCCCAAGACCTCGGCGCTCACGGTGTTGTCCGCGCTGCGCTTCCTCTCCAACCGCACATCGCCGGTGACCCTATGACCGAGCAGCTCCAGACCCTGATCGCCGGCCGCTGGCGCGATGCCTCCGGCCCCCAGTACGCAACCGAGTACCCGCACGACGGCAGCACCGTGGCCACGCTGCACGCCGCCACCGCCGCCGACGTCGACGAGGCGGTACAGGCGGCCGAACAGGCCCGCCGGCAGCGCTCCTGGGCCGGGCTCAAGCGCCACGAGCGCGCCGCCATCCTGCACCGCATCGCCGCCGGCATCCGCAGCCGCGGCGAGGAGCTGGCGCAGCTGCAGCGCCTGGACAACGGCAAGCCGGTCAACGAGACCCGGGCCCTGGTGGCCAGTGCCGCCGGCACCTTCCAGTTCTTCGCGGCCGCCTGCGAGACCTGGGAGGACCAGCTGACGCCGGCGCGCGGCGACTATCTGACCATGAGCGTGCACGAGCCGCTCGGCGTGGTCGGCGCCATCACGCCGTGGAACTCGCCCATCGCCAGCGAGGCGCAGAAGATCGCGCCGGCCTTGGCCGCCGGCTGCGCCGTCGTCATGAAGCCGGCCGAGATCACGCCGCGCATGGCGATCGAGCTGGCCCGCATCGCGCAGGACGCGGGCGTGCCCGACGGCATCCTCAGCGTGCTGCCCGGCAAGGGGTCCATCGTGGGCGACGCCCTGGTCAAGCAACCGCTGGTCCGGCGCATCGCCTTCACCGGCGGCACCACCGTCGGCCTGGGCATCGCCCGGCTGGCGGCCGACAAACTCATGCCCACCTCGCTGGAGCTGGGCGGCAAGTCGCCCACCATCGTCTGCGCCGACGCCGACCTGGACCACGCGGTCAAGGGCGTCCTCTACGGCATCTTCAGTTCCTCCGGTGAGTCGTGCATTGCCGGCTCGCGCGCCTTCGTGCACGCCAGCGTCTACGACGCCTTCAAGGCGCGCCTGCTCCAGGCCGTGCAGGCGCTGCGCGTGGGCGACCCGGCGCTGGAGTCCACCCAGATGGGCCCGCTCGTCAACCAGGGCCACCGCGCCTCGGTGGAGCGCTACGTCGGGCTGGGACTGGAAGAGGGCGGCAAGCTGCTGGCCGGCGGCCGCCGGCCCGACGGCGCGGCGTACGGCCGCGGCAGCTACTACCTGCCCACCGTTTTCGAGGGCCTGCCCAACGGGGCGCGCATGTGCCAGGAAGAGATCTTCGGCCCTGTTCTTGCTTTGCTGCCCTGGACCGACGAGGCCGACCTGCTCGCGCAGTGCAACGACAGCGTGTTCGGGCTGGCATCGGGCATCTGGACCCGCGACTACAAGACGGCCTGGCGCATCGGCAGCGCGCTGCAGACCGGCACCGTCTGGATCAACACCTACAAGCTGTTCTCGGTGAGCACCCCGTTCGGCGGCGTCAAGCAAAGCGGCACCGGCCGCGAGAAGGGCCGCCTGGGCATCCTCGAGTACACCGCGCAGAAAAGCTTCTATTGGGGCCTGAACGACGCGCCCCTGCCCTGGGCCGATTGACAACGGAAACCACACGCATGCACACCTTCCTGCTTTCCCGCCGCTCCCTGCTGGCCGTGGCCGCCGCCGCGGCCCTGCTGCCGCAACTGTCCTGGGCCCAGCCCGGCGGCGAGCGCATCACCATCGTCGCGCCGTTCCCGCCCGGCGGTCCGGTGGACACGCTGTCGCGCATGCTGGCCGACGGCCTGGCCAAGCGCTACAACAAGCCGGCGGTGGTGGAGAACCTGCCCGGCGCCGCCGGCAACATCGGCATCGACAAAGTCAAGCGCGCCAAGCCGGACGGCACCACGCTGCTGGTCATCCCGGCCGGCAACCTGACCATCAACCCGACGCTGATGGCGAACTTCCCGTTCAACATCGACAAGGACTTCGCGCCCATCACCATGCTGGCCAAGACGCCCAACGTGCTGGTGGCCGCCCCGGGCGCGAAGTTGCGCAACGTCAAGGAGCTCGTCGAGCAGGCCAAGGCCAAGCCGAACACCCTGTCGTACGCCAGCCCGGGCGTGGGCAGCGGCCTGCATCTGGCCGGCGAACTGTTCAAGCAGCAGGCCGGCATCGACATCCTGCACGTGCCGTACAAGGGCACCGCCCCGGCGCTCAACGACGTGCTGGGCGGCACCGTGCCGCTGATGTTCACCAACCTGCCGGCGGCCCTGGGCTTCATCAAGTCGGGCAAGCTGGTGGCCCTGGGCATCACCGACGACGTGCGTGACAAGACGGTGGCGCCTGAGATCCCGACGCTCAAGGAGCAGGGCATTCCCGGCGTGGTGGTGACGTCCTGGTATGGGGTGCTGGCGCCCGCCGGCACGCCGCCGGAGCTGGTCGCCAGGCTGGCCAGCGACGCCGCCGAAATCCTGTCGCAGCCCGCCGTGCGCGAGCAGCTGCATGCCCAGGGCCTGCAGGAAGTGGCGCAGAAGCCGGCCGAGTTCGCGGCCCACATCAAGGCCGAGACGGCGACCTGGGCCCGCATCATCAAGGCCCGCAACATCCAGGCCGAGTGATGGCCGACGCCGCTGCCGCGCCGTCCGGAACGCCCGAGTCCGGCAACGTGCTGCTGACCATCGTGCTCAAGCACCACCCGGGCCTGGTGCTCGACGACGTACAGGCCAGGCTCAAGGCCAGCCAGTGGTGGGACCGCTTCCCGGTGCCCGGCACGCGCGTGGTGTCCTGGACCGTCGCCATGGGCCTGGGCCAGATCGTCACGCTGGAGCTGCCGCCGCACCTGCTGGGCCTGGTGAACCTGGAGCTGGAACGCTCCGCCTGGGGCGTGTTCTCGACCGAGGTCTACCCGACCTACGACTTCGTGCCGGTGCGCGAGCGCATCAAGGAGCGGGTGCGCCATGGCGGCCAGTGACACCACCGCGGCGCTGCGCGTGCGCGCGCCGCAGGTGCCCGAGCTGCCGACCGCGACCTGGGCCAACGGCTGGCGGATCGGCCACGAGGTCGTGCTGTCCGGCATGACCGCGCACCCGGCCAGCCGCGAGGCGGCCGCGCGCGGTGCGCCGCTGGGCGCCTACGAGCAGACCCTGCTGGTGCTTGGCAAGCTGGAGGCGCTGGTGCAGGCCGCCGGCGGGCACCGCCACAACATCGTGAAGACCGTGGTGTACGTCACCGACATCGCCGACAAGGACGAGGTCGGGCGGGCCCGCCGGGACTTCTTCCAGGGCCACTATCCCTGCTCGACGCTGGTGGCGGTGGGCGGGCTGGTGTTTCCCGAACTGCGCGTCGAGATCGACGCCTGGGCACGGCTGGACGTCGACCTGCGCCAGGCCGTTGAGCCCGCCGCCTGAACCGGAGGACGAGCCATGGATCTGGGGATCGCGGGACGCAAGGCGCTGGTGTGCGGCGCCAGCGCCGGACTGGGCCATGCCTGCGCGCAGGCGCTGGTGGAGGAGGGCGTGCACGTGGTCGTGGTGGCGCGCACCGAGGCGCCGCTGCGCGCGGCCGCCGCCGCGCTTTCCGCACTGGGCCCCGGCGCGGTCGACTGGGTGGCAGCGGACGTCACCACGCCGCAGGGGCGCGCGCGCATCCTCGAGCAGCATCCGGCGTTCGACATCCTGGTCACCAATGCCGCCGGGCCGCCGCCGGGCGACTTCCGCCAGTGGACGCGCGACGACTGGATCGCCGCCGTGGACGCCAACATGCTGGCCCCCATCGAGCTGATCCGCGGCACGGTGGACGGCATGATGGAGCGCGGCTTCGGCCGCATCGTCAACCTCACCTCCAGCGCCGTGAAGTCGCCGCTGGAGATCCTGGGCCTGTCCAACGGCGCCCGCGCCGGCCTGACCGGCTTCGTGGCCGGCCTGGCGCGCAGCACCGTGGGCCGCGGCGTCACCATCAACAACCTGCTGCCGGGCACCTTCGACACCGCGCGCCTGGCCGGCAACTTCGCCGCCCAGGGGCGACGCGAGGGGCTGACGGTCGAGGAGGTGCGCGCACGCCGCCTCGCCAAGCACCCCGCCCACCGCTTCGGCGACCCGGCGGAACTGGGCAAGGCCTGCGCGTTCCTGTGCAGCGTGCATGCCGGGTACATCAACGGGCAGAACATCTTGCTGGATGGGGGGTCGTACCCCGGGGTTTTCTAACTTCTCCCCAGGCAGGGAACCCCCTCACCCAAGGCTTTCCCGAGCAGGGAACCCCCTCACCCCAACCCTCTCCCCCGAGGGGGAGAGGGGCGGAGCTTGAAGGTGCCGTGGCCGCGCACGCATTCGGAGCCGCGCCGGTCGGCCTGCGTTGCGAGGGGATGACAAGGTCCGTCATGCCGGGCTTGACCCGGCATCCATCGCCGGAACGCGGATGGGGCGCGATCGGGCAACAGGAGATGGATTGCGGGTCAAGCCCGCAATGACGACCGCGTTGGACTGTGGGTCAGCCTTGCGATGACGACGCGTTGGGCTGCCGGTCAACCTCGCGATGACGAGGCCCTGCCATTGACAGCCTCGGCCGCAAGCACGCCCGATTCACGCGCCGCGGCCTTCACGCCATGAAGCTCCGCTCCCTCTCCCCCTCGGGGGAGAGGGTTGGGGAGAGAGGGTTCCCTGCTCGGGAAGGCCTTGGGTGAGGGAGCTCCGCTTGAGATGGGCCGGCGCGTATGCCGGCGGACCGAGTCCGCCGTGGCGGACTCAATCCGCCGTGATCGCCAGATCCTTGATCACCTTCCCCATGACCTTGAATTCATCCGCGTTCAGCTTGCCCAGCAGTTCCGGCGTGCCGCCGCCCGGGGTGGAGCCGACGGCGATGATCTTCTCGGCGACGTCGGGCATCTTCAGGATCTCGTTGACGTGGCTGTTCAGCGTCGCGAGCACCTGGGGCGGCGTGCCCTTGGGCGCGAACAGGCCCATCCAGGAGGTGTTGACGATGTCCTTGTAGCCGGCTTCGACCAGGGTCGGCACGGTGGGCACCAGCGGCGAGCGCTTGGCGTCGGCGATGGCCAGCGGCACCAGGCGCTTGTCCTGCACGTATTGCGACACCACGCCGGGGGTGAGCCAGGCCGTGTTGACGTGGCCGGCGACGACGTCGGTGACCGAGGGCGCGATGCCCTTGTACGGCACGTGCTGCATCTTCACGCCGGCTTCGCGGTTCAGCCACTCGCCCACGATGTGCATCGGCGAGCCGCTGCCCGGGCTGGCATAGGTGACGTTCTTGCCGCCCTTGGCGGCCGCCACCATCTCGGGCACGGTCTTGTAGCCGGCCTGCGGGTTGGCCACCAGGATCAGCGGTTGGTAGGCGGCGGTGACGATGGGATCGAAGCCGTTCAGCACGTCGTAGCCGGCGCCCGGCGGCAGCTTCAGCACCATCTGCGCGGTGGTGAATGTCTTGGGCGTCAGCAGCAGCGTGTAGCCGTCGGCCGGCGCCTTGCTCACGTAGGTGTTGCCCACGGTGCCGGCCGCGCCCGGGCGGTTGTCCACCAGCACCGGCACCTTCAGGCGGGGCGACAGCTTCTCGGCGATGGCGCGCGCCACCAGGTCGGTGTCGCCGCCGGCCGGGTACGACACGACGATGGTGACCTGCCGGGCGGGCCACGGTGCCTGCGCGAGCGCGGAGGTGGTGGCGGCCAGCGGCACGAGCGCCAGGCCGGCAGCCTGGAGGAAATGACGACGTCGGAGGCTCATCGGAGATTCCTGGAAACGGTGGACAAGAAGGAGATGACGAGAGCAAGAACCGGGCTCAGAGGTCCAGCACGAGGCGCTCGCTGCGGCAGCCGCCCACGCAGACCATCATGGTCTTGTTGCGCGCGCGCTCGGCTTCGGTGAGCACGCTGTCGCGGTGGTCGGGCAGGCCCTCGAGCACCGTCGTCTCGCAGGAGCCGCAGATGCCTTCCTCGCAGCTGGTGGTGGGCTCCACGCCGCAGGCGCGGATGGCGTGCAGCAGCGTGTTGTCGGGCATGACCTGGATGGTCTTGCCCGAGCGGCGCAGTTCGAGCTGGAAGGTCGTCCTGGCGTCGCTCGCGGCCTCGACCTCCAGCGCGGCGAAGCGCTCGATGTGGGCGTTGGCGTAGCCCAGTTCGGCACAGCTCTTCTCGAAGGCGTCCAGCATCGGCGCCGGCCCGCAGGCGTAGTAGTGGGTGTCGACACCGGCCGGGCGCGCCGCCAGCAGCGCGCGCAGGTCCGGCGGGCCGCCCTTCTCGACATCGAAGTGCCAGTGCACGGTGCTGCACAGGGCGGCCAGCTCGTCGACGAAGGCCGCCTGCGTGCGCGAGCGCGCCAGGAAGATCACCTCGAACGAGCGGCCCAGCCGCTGCAGGCGCCGCGCCATCGCCAGGATGGGCGTCACGCCGATGCCGCCGGCCACCAGCACCGTGTGGGCCGCGTCCTCGTGCAGGCTGAAGTTGTTGCGCGGCGCCCCGATGCGCAGCACCTGGCCCACGCGCAGCTGCTCGTGCACCCAGCGCGAGCCGCCGCGGCTGCCGCGGTCCTTCAGGATGCCCAGCAGGTAGCGGTCGGGCTCGCCCGGGTCGTTCAGCAGCGAGTAGCTGCGCACCAGGCCGCTGGGCAGGTGCACGTCGACATGGGCGCCGGCGTCGAAGGGCGGGAGGTGCTGTCCAGGCAGCGGCAGCAGTTCGACGCTGACGATGTCGTCGGCTTCCAGCCGCAGGGTGCGCACGCGCGCGTCGAGGGTCTCGGCCATGGTCTGTCCGTCGTCGGGTGCGGCCTCAGGCGGGCGCGCCGGCCTTCTCGACCTGCTGCTTGGCCAGGTTCTTCAGGTGGCGGCGCAGGCGCACGATGCCCATGTCGTGCTGGTATAGGTGCTCGCGCCTGTTGGCGTCGGGCTCCATGTTCTCGATCGCCACCCGGTCCTGCTCCAGCACGTCCCAGTGGCGCTGCTCCAGCCGGTTGCGGTACAGGAATCGCCAGGTGTCGCGCTGCCAGCCGGTGACGCGGCGGCAGCGCCAGTGGAAGACGCCCGAGGTGCGGTTGGTGATCGGCGTGTAGCTGCCGATGATGGAGAAGTTGCCCCCCGGGCCGCCGGTCTTGGGGTACGGGATTTCCAGCCGCATCACGTGGATGCCGGTGTCCATCCACTCGGTCCAGTCGAAGTTGACGTCGCGCTGGCCCTTCTTCTCGAACACGAAGCCGGTGGGCGTGTCGCGCAGCTGGAACTCGGCGCTGATGTCGCCCTCGGCCATCGAGTGCGACTGCTTGTGCAGGAAGGCGCCGTGCATCGGGTCGATGACGTTGTCGACCACGTAGCGGTAGTCGCAGCCCCACTCGGTGTAGCAGAGGAAGGACGACCACTCGGGCGAGGTCAGCTGCTCGGGCAGGCGCAGCGGCGGCGCGGCCTCCAGGTGCGGGTCGGTGGCGTTGTAGACGAACACCGCGCCGGCGCCTTCCTGCACGTGGAAGCGGCGCGCGGCCTTGGAGCCTTCGAGCTTGCAGCCGGGGCTGCCGGGCACGCGGGTCACGACGCCGTCCTGGCGCACCTCGACGCCGTGGTAGGGGCAGGCCAGGCGGTCGCCCAGCACCATGCCCAGTGACAGCGGGGCGCCGCGGTGCGGGCAGTGGTCCTCCAGCGCGTTGACGCGGCCGGTGCCGGGGTCGCGCCAGAGCACGATCTTGTAGCCCAGGCGGCGCAGCGAGATGGGCGCGTCCTTCACGAAGCTGGACGGGCACACGGGGTACCACAGGTCCTTGAGGCCGACCTCGAGGACGTGGTCGGCGGGATCCTGCTGGAACATCACGTTGGTGGTCTGCATGGGGTTCTCCGGTGTGCGGCGTCAGGCGCCCAGGCGGGCCATCTCGGCTTCGTAGACGGCCGGGCTCCAGGGCTCGCCATTGGGGCCCGACGGGCCCGAACGGTTGAGGTAGGCGACCAGGCCCTCGAGGTCGTGGATGCCCTGGCTGAAGGCGCGCTCGATCGCGTCGCCCAGCAGGTTCTCGTAGGCCGTCGGCGGCGTGGTGCGGGTCTGGTGGGTCTCGTTGTACAGATCGGGGGTGCGCATGCCGGTCTCCAGTGCGGGGCGGGTCGTGGGGTCAGGACTTGGGGCGGTCGGTCATGAAACGCCCGCTGGGCGCCTCGGCGTTCACCTGGCGGCGGGTGTTGCCGTCGATGCCGCCCTTGATGGCCCATTCGGCGAACACCGTCGGGCCGGGCGTGAAGTCGCGCGGCTGCCAGGCCGCGGTGAGTTCGTCCTCGTCGGTGTAGTACTCCACCAGGCCGCCGGCGGGGCTGGTGAAGTACCAGAAGATGGCCGAGGAGATCGGGTGCCGGCCGGGGCCCAGTTCGGTGTCCCAGCCGCAGCGCGACATGTGCATGCCGCCGCCGAACACCTCGTGCACGTCGCGCACCGCGAAGGCCACGTGGTTCAGGCCCTTGCGCGGCTGCGGCGGCTGCAGCAGGAACAGGTCGTGGTGGCCGCCCTCGGGCGTGCAGCGCAGGAAGCTGCCGCGCTCGGGGTAGCGGTCGGACATCACGAAGCCGAGCTGGCGCTCGTAGAACTCGGTGGCCGCCTGCAGGTCGGTGACGAACAGCACCACGTGGCCCACCTCGATGGGCGTGGCGCGCTCGTATTGCGGGCTGGGCTTGTCCAGGCGCTGGCGGGCGCTCCAGGTGTTGGTGGCCGCGCAGTCCAGGTCCAGGGGGCGCTTGCGCGTGACCTGCAGCCGCACGGCCAGCCCGGAGGGGTCGGTGCAGCCGATGCGGGACCCGCTGTCGACGAAGCCGGGCTGCGACGCCAGGCGCTGGCGGTAGCCGGCCAGGGCGGCCTCGTCCGCCACGCCCCAGACCACCTCGCGCAGCGTGGGGTCGGGCTCCAGGCCGGCCGGCAGGCCGGGCTTGCCGGAATGGGCCACGACCACGCGGCAGCCGTTGAGCGACTCGAAGACCAGCTCGTCGGCCGCTTCGGAGCGCAGCGCCAGGCCCCAATCCTGGAAGAAATTGCGGCAGGTGGCCAGGTCGGCGGCGCCGAAGGTCACTTCATCGATCCCGAGAACGCTCATGGGCACTGTTCCTTGCGTGTGGCGGGCCCCGGAGGGACACCGGGGTGGTCCGCGTGCCGTTTCAGGTATGAAACACAGTTTCTATCGTGAAACGTGGCCCATTCTAGGACCCTGTTTTCCAAAAGCCAAGGTGCTGCGCGAATCCCGAGCGAACCATAAGGTCGGTCCCACGGTCGGGCTACACAAGCGGCGGCGCCCGGGCGGCGGACCGACCGGGCGCGTGCCGACGGTGCGCGCTCAGGACGCCGGCTGCAGGTCCCGCAGGGCCTGCTGCAGCCACGCCGAGCAGTCCGGCGCCGCCTGCAGCGGCCACTCGATGCGCACCGTGGCGCCACCGCGCTGGATCTCGACCCGGATGACGTCGCGGGCCCGTCCGGCCCACAGGCGTGACCACCAGCCCGTGGCCGGTACGGCCCGGGCGATGGCGTCACGCGGGCGGATGGCGCTGCCAGGGCACCGCCAGGACGGAGCCGGCGATGACGTGCTGGAGTGAGAGGCAAGCCCGCACCACCACGCACCTAGAATCGCGGTCACCCCGGAGGCTTGGGGGAGTGGTTTAACCCAACGGTCTTGAAAACCGTCGGCGCTGTGAGGCGCCCGTGAGTTCGAATCTCACAGCCTCCGCCAGGGATCGAGGACGGGCGCGGCCTTTGGGGTCGTGGCCTTCCCGGGAGATCGGTCATTGTCGGGCTGACAGGGCTGTCGCTGCCTCTGTCCAACCTTGGACACCACCGCGCGCCGATGCGCAGGGCCGTAAGACCTTCGTCCACCTGTCCCTTGGTCCACTTCCGCCCTCTTGATCAGCACCGCCATGATCGAGCGCCCACAAACTGGAGAACTCCATGGCGCGCTGGAAAAACAGAGCCAGGAATGCGATCGTGCGTGCCGCCTCGACGGCCTTCACCGCGACCTGCATCGGCCTGGCGGCACTGTGCGCGCCGGCCGCACTGGCGCAGAACACGCAGGGCAAGAAGCCCAACATCGTCGTCATCTTCGGCGATGACGTCGGGCTCTGGAACATCAGCGCCTACCACCGCGGGATGATGGGCGGGTCGACCCCCAACATCGACCGGCTGGCCAGGGACGGGGCCATCTTCACCGATTACTACTCGCAGAATTCCTGCACCGCTGGTCGCGCTGCGTTCATCACCGGCCAGTCGCCCCTGCGAACCGGCCTGCTGAAGGTGGGCCTGCCCGGCGCCAGGCAGGGTCTGCAGGACAAGGATCCGACGATCGCCGACCTGCTCAAGCCCATGGGCTATGCGACGGCCCAGATCGGCAAGAACCACCTGGGCGACCGCAATGAATACCTGCCGACCCTCCATGGCTTCGACGAGTTCTACGGCAACCTCTATCACCTGAATTCGGAGGAGGAGCCCGAGGACCCGGACTATCCCAAGAACCCCGAGTTCCATGCACGCTTCGGCCCGCGCGGCGTGCTCGATTGCAGGGCCACGCCGACGGCCCAACCCGGCGACGACCCGCGCTTCGGGGCGCCGGGCAAGCAGGCCTGCAAGGACACCGGCCCGCTGACCAGGAAGCGGATGGAAACGGTGGAGGACGACCTCCTGGCCCGTTCGGTCGACTTCATGGACCGATCGGTCAAGGCCGGCAAGCCGTTCTTCCTGTGGCACAACTCGACCCGGATGCATGTCTGGACTCGCCTGTCTCCAAAGTGGGAGAACAAGAGCGGCTATGGCTTGTACGCCGACGGCATGCAGGAGCTCGACCACGTGGTCGGCCAGTTGCTCGACAAGCTGGACCAGCTCGGGATCGCCGACAACACCATCGTCGTCTTCAGCAGCGACAACGGGGCGGAGATCTTCACCTGGCCGGACGGCGGCATGATGCCGTTCAAAGGTGAGAAGGGGACGACCTGGGAAGGGGGCTTCCGCGCCCCCGCTGTCGTGCGCTGGCCTGGCGTGGTCAAGCCCGCCAGCGTCGTCAAAGCCGTGATGTCCCACGAGGACTGGCTGCCCACGTTCATGGCCGCCGCCGGCGATGCCGACGTCAAGAAGAAGCTGCTGGGGGGCATGCGCGCGGGCGACAGGACCTACAAGACCCATCTGGACGGCTACGACTTCATGCCCTTCTTCAAGGGTGAAGCGAAGGCGCCGCGCCGGGAGTTCTTCTTCTTCGACGACAACGCCAACCTCAATGCCATCCGCTACGACGACTGGAAGATCACCTTCTCCTGGATCGAAGGCCATCTCTTTTCCGGCAGCCGCAAGAGTGCCAATGTTCCCCTGGTGGTGAACCTGCGGCAGGACCCGTTCGAGCGCACCCCGTTCGAATCGGACTCCTACCGTCGCTTCCAGGCCGACAAGCTGTGGACGCTGGTGCCGGCGCAGGCGATCGCCGGCCAGTTCATCCAGTCGTTCAAGGACTATCCGCCCAGCCAGCGCACCGGCAGCATGAACCTGGACCAGGTGATGGAGAGCCTGCAGAGCGGCGCAGGGAAGTGAGGGGAGTCCTGCCCTGCGCGATCCCCCACGCGAGCGCCGCGCGAGTCGGCACTACAGCAGCCCACGGCTGTTCGCGCAGCTGACCGCCTGCGCGCGCGACCGCACGTGCAGCTTGAGGTACAGGTTCTTGATGTGCGAGTTGACCGTCGTGCAGCCGATGGCAAGGTGTTCGGCGATCTGGCTGCTCGTCAGGCCGCTGGCGATCATTCGCAGCACCTCGTGCTCGCGGGCCGAGAGCGTCCCGCAGACGCTGGCCACGGGCGGCGCGGGCACGTCGGGTTGCCGGCGCGCCTTGAGCAGCAACCGGCGCGACAAGGCGGGCGTGATCGCGGCGCCGCCATTGGCCACCTGCAGCACCGGCTCCACGTAGCTCATGAACCAGCACTGCTTCCACAGGTAGCCGGCCGCGCCCAGGTCGAAGGCCCTGGCGGCATCCTCCTCGCTCAAGGCGCGGGACAGGGCGATCACCTCGACCTGCGGGTCGAGCTTGCGGGCCTGCGAGACCAGCTCGAAGCCGGCGCCCTCGCCCAGGCTGACATCCACCATCAGGACGTCGAACGGGCCCTCCCGGAGCAGCCGGCGACCGTCGCGCAGCGAACCGGCCTGCCCGGCCACCAGGGTGCGCGCATCGTCCATCAGCTCGCGGGCGATGACGCCGCGGGCATGCGGATCGGCGTCGACCAGGGTCACGCGCACCGGCGCGCCGGGCTGGCCCCGCATGGTCGCCGGCCAGACGTGGGGCGCGGTCGCGAACTGCTGAGGCCGGCCCTCGTCGCCACGGGACCGCCATTCGCTCGCCGACCTGGCATCCCGCGTGGCCGGATGGCTGTCGCTGCGTTCCAAGGACATGTCGCACCTCCTGGCCTCCATGACACAGGGACGCGGCACGACGCGCAACGCGCTATCCGGCGGCGGCCTGATCCGGATCAAGCCCGTGGCCGATTTCACTGCTGCTCAGTTGTTTTCACGCCGCGGCCGTTCGGCCTGCGGCGCCGCCGGTCGGCCTGTCGCCGGCCTCCTAGCCCGGGGGCGCGCCGTCGATCACGCTGCCGTCGCGGATGCGGTGGATGTCGTCGATGGCAACCGTCCACACGATGCCGTCGCCGATCTGGCCGGTGGCACAGCTGGCGATGATGGCCGCCCGGATGGGTTCGACCATGGCGTCGTCGGCCAGCACGCTGACCATCAGCTTGGACGAGAAGTCGGTCAGCTCCTGGCGCACGGTGCGATGGCCGATCGCGGCCGGCGCGGTGAAGCCCTCGGCCCTGAACACCGTCACGCCGGGGAAGTTGGGGATGGCGCGCAGCGCCTCGCGCAGGCGGTCGAGGCGGTGCGGGCGCACGATGGCGCGGATTTCCTTCATGGTCCGGGTCTCCTTCAGGCTTCTTGCGGACGGTCGTCGAACCAGCGGTACAGCGCGGGCAGCACCACCAGGGTCAGCAGGGTCGAGGTGATCAGGCCGCCGATCACCACCACGGCCAGCGGCTTCTGCACCTCGGAGCCGGGACCGCTGGCGAACAGGAAGGGCACCAGGCCCAGCAGCGCAACGGTGGCGGTCATCATCACGGGCCGGAAGCGCAGGATGCAGCCCTCGCGCACCGCCTCGGCCACCGCCAGCCCGTCCTCGCGCAGCCGGCGGATGCAGCTGACCAGCACCACGCCGTTGAGCACGGCGATGCCCCACAGCGCGATGAAGCCCACCGAGGCCGGCACGCTGAGGTACTCGCGCGTCACGAACAGGCCGACCAGGCCGCCGACGGAGGCGAACGGCAGCACCAGGATGATCAGCGACGCCAGCTTGAGCGAGCGGAACAGCATGAACAGCAGGAAGAAGATGGCGGCGATGGTCAGCGGCACGATCACGGCCAGCGTCCCCATGGCGCGCTCCATGTTCTCGAACTGGCCGCCGAACACGAACGAGTAGCCCTCGGGCAGCTTCACCTCGCGCGCCAGCCGCTCCTGCACCTCGGCGACGAAGCCGCCCAGGTCGCGTCCCTCCACGTTGGCGCCCACCACCACCCGGCGCTTGCCGCCCTCGCGGCTGATCTGCGCGGGGCCGTCCAGCAGCGCGATGCGTGCCACCGAGGCCAGCGGCACCAGGGCGCCGTCGGGCGCGCGCAGCGTGATGGCGCCGATCGCCTCCACCGAGTTGCGCGCGCTCTCCGGGAAGCGCACCGCGATGCCGAAGCGGCGCTCGCCCTCGTAGACCGTCGACACCTCCTTGCCGCCGATGGCGGTCTCGATCAGCGCGTGCACGTCGGCCACGTTGAGGCCGTGCCGGGCGATCGCCTTGCGGTCGATGTCGATGGTGAGCGACTGCTGGCCCGACAGCCGCTCGATGCGGATGTCGCGCGAGCCGGGCACGGCGCGCAGCAGGCGGGCCACGTCTTCCGAGACCCGGCGCAGGCCCTCCAGGTCGTCGCCGAACACCTTCACCGCCAGCTGCGAGCGCACACCGGTCACCATCTCGTCGACGCGCTCGGCGATCGGCTGCGACAGCACGATCTGCACGCCGGGAATGGTCGACAGCCGCCGGCGAATGTCCTCGTCGATCTCGTCCTGGGTGCGGTCGCTGTCCGGGTCCAGCAGCACGATGGGGTCGGACTCGTTGGGCCCGGCCGGGTCGGCCGGCGACTCGCCGCGGCCCAGCTTGGACACCACCATGCGCACGCCCGGCACCTCGGCGATGCTCTTCATCGCGGCGGTCTCGATGCGCAGCGACTCGTCCAGCGAGATGCTGGGCACGCGGTTGATCTGCGGCGTCAGCGCACCTTCCTTCATGGTCGGCATGAACGACTTGCCCAGGAACGGCACCAGCGCCACCGAGACCAGCAGCAGCAGCACCGCCAGGCCCAGCGTGCGGGCGCGCCGGGCCAGCGCCGCGTCCAGCAGCCCGACGTAGCGGCGCTTGAGGAAGGCCAGCACCGGCGTGTCGTGGTCGGCGCCGCCCTTCATCAGGAACGAGCACAGCACCGGCGACAGCAGCAGCGACACCACCAGCGAGACCGCCAGCGCGATGGCGATGGTCAGCGCCAGCGGCGCGAACAGCTTGCCCTCGATGCCCTGCAGCGTCATGAGCGGCAGGAACACCAGGATGATGATGGCGATGCCGAAGATGGTGGGGGTGGCCACCTCGCTGGTGGCCGCCAGGATGGTGCGCACCCGCGAGCCGCCGGGATCGGCCTGGCCCAGGCGCTGGTGCACGTTCTCCACCACCACCACGGTGGCGTCGACCATCAGGCCGATGGCGATCGCCAGCCCGCCCAGCGACATCAGGTTGGCCGAGATGCCGTAGCGGTTCATGACGATGAAGGTGACCAGCGGCGCGATCAGCAGCGTGGCCACCACGATCAGGCTGGAGCGCACGTCGCCCAGGAACACGAACAGCACCAGCACCACCAGCGCGATGCCTTCCACCAGCACCTTGCCCACGGTCCAGAGTGCAGCGTCCACCAGCTCGGTGCGGTCGTAGTAGGGCACGATCTGCAGCCCGCCGGGCAGCAGGCCCTGGGCGTTGATCTGGTCCACCCGCGCCTTCACCCGGGTGACGATCTCCTTGGCGTTGCCGGCGCGCGCCATCAGCACGATGCCCGAGACCGACTCGGTGTAGCCGCCCTTGACGATGGCGCCCTGGCGCACCTCGCTGCCCAGCTGCACCTCGGCCACGTCGCGCAGGTACACCGGCACGCCGCCGGATTCCTTGACCACGATGGTCGCGATGTCGTCGAGGTCGCGGATCAGGCCCACCCCGCGGATCAGGAACTGCTCGCTGGCCTGCGGCAGGATGCCGCCGCCGGCGTTGGCGTTGTTGCGCGCCACCGCGTCGACCAGCTGCTCCAGCGCGATGCCGTGGTAGCGCAGCCGCTGCGGATCGGCCAGCACCTGGTATTGGCGCACGTAGCCGCCCTGGGAGTTGATCTCGGCCACGCCGGGGATGGAGCGCAGCAGCGGCCGCACCACCCAGTCCTGCACGATGCGCCGCTCGGCCAGCTCCGCCGGCGTGAGCGCGCGCTTGCCGTCGTCCGGGTGGTCCAGCGTGTACTGGTAGACCTCGCCCAGGCCGGTGCTCACCGGCCCGAGCACCGGCGTCACGCCGGCCGGCAGTCGGGCGCCCACCTCGATCAGCCGCTCGGTCACCAGCTGGCGGGCGAAGTAGACGTCGGTCTTGTCGGTGAAGACCAGGGTGAGGATGGACAGGCCGCTCTTGTTGAGCGAGCGCATCTCCACCAGCCCGGGCAGGCCGGTCATCGCGATCTCCACCGGCACGGTGACGAAGCGCTCGATCTCCTCGGGCGAGCGGCCCGCGAACTCGGTGGCCACCTGCACCTGCACGTTGGTCACGTCGGGGAAGGCGTCGACCGACAGCCGGGTCGCCTCGCGCACGCCGAACGCGCACAGCAGCAGCGCCAGCACGACCACCAGCAGCCGCTGCGAGAGCGCGGCGCGGATCAGGGATTGCAGCATCGGGCCGGTCCTATTCGAGCTCGGCGCGCTTGCGCTCGTTGTTCATGTGGAACGCCCCCTCGACCACCACCGCCGCGCCGGCCTGCAGGCCCTGGAGCACCGGGCGCTGGCCATCGACGGCCGGCCCCAGCTCCACCGGCGTGAGCCGGTAGCGCTGGCCCTCGGTGCGCAGGAAGACATGGTCGCGGTCGTTCTCGCGCACCACGGCGCCGGCCGGCACCGTGAGCTGGCGCGTCGCCGGGCCGGCGATGCGCAGCGTGGCCAGCATCTGCGGCTTGAGCGCCCGGTCCCGGTTGTCCACCTCGGTGCGGATGGTCACGGTGCGGGTGTCGGGCGAGACGGTGTCGCTGATGAACACCACCTTGCCGGCGAGCTTGCGCTCGCCCAGCGCCGGCACCGCCACCTCGACCTGCTGGCCGAGGGCCACGGCGCGCGCGGTGCGCTCGGGCAGCGCCCCGACCACCCAGGCGGTGGACAGGTCGGCGACGGTGAACAGCGGGTCGCCGGGCTGCGACACCTGGCCCTTGCTCACGGTGCGCTCGGTCACCACCCCGGCCAGGGTGGCGGTGACGCCGGCCGCCTCGGCCAGGGCGCCGCGCTCGCCCAGGTGGGCGATGGCGTCGGCCGGCACGCCCATCAGGCGCAGCTGGTCGGCGGCGGCGCGCGACTCGGCCCGTGCGATCGCGAGTTCGGCCTCGCGCCGCTGCACCTCGGCCGAACCGATCACGTCGGCCTGGATCAGCTGGCGGGCGCGGTCGACGGCGCGCTCGGCCAGCTGCGCCGCCGAGGTGGCGCGCAGGAACGCCAGTTGCGCGGCGGTGAGCTCGGGGCTGGCGATGCGCGCCAGCGTCTGGCCGGCGCGCACGGTGTCGCCCACCTCGGCCAGCACCTCGGTGATGCGGCCGGTCATGGCGGCGCCGATGCGGGCGACGCGCTTCTCGTTGGCGTCGATGCGACCGACCACCTCCTGCACCACCGCGATCTCGCGGCTGGCCGCGGTCTCGACCTTGAAGTTCGGGGCCATCGCCGGCGGGATGTCGACCACCAGCGGGTCGGACGCCTTGCCGGCGGGCGCCTGGGCCGCGGGGGCGGTGGTTGCGGCGGCGCTCGCATCCGAAGCGGGCCGGCCGCAGCCCGCCAGCAGCAGGGTGGCGAGGGCCAGCAGCACGGTGGGGCGGAACGCCGACGGGAAACGGGTGGGAAAGTGCATGGTGGGCTCGCTCACGGGATGGGGCGGGAGAGGGTGGACTCGGGCACGGCGTAGCGGCCGGCCAGCTGTTCGAGTTCGATGGCGGCGGCCTGCACCTGGAAGCGGGCGTCGATCAGGTCGGCGCGGATGCTGCGCAGCAGGCGCTGCGCATCCAGCACGTCCAGGATGCCGCGCTCGCCGAAGCGGTAGGCGGCCTGGGCCACCCGCAGGGCGGCCTCGGCGCCGGGCAGGGCGCCGGTGGCCAGGGCGTCGGCCCGCAGCCGCGCGACTTCCAGCGCCTGTGCGGCCGACTGCAGTTGCCGGTCCAGTTCGACCTGCCGGCCGTCCAGCAGCGTGCGCGAGCGCTCCAGTTCGGCGCCCGCCTCGGCGATGGGGCCGCTGCGGCGGTCGAACAGCGGCACCTGCACCGTGGCGGTCAGCACGGCCTGGCGCACCTCGGGATCGCGCACCTGGCCGTAGCGCAGCTCCACCCCGGGCAGGCGGCTGGCACGCGATTCGTCGAGCCGGGCCTCGCGCCGCCGCACCTCGCTGCGCAGGAACTGCAGCTCGGGGTTGTGCTCCAGCGCCTCGCGCTGCAGGGTGGCCAGCGGCGGCAGGTCGGCGGCGTCGCCCAGCGTCGCCGCCAGCCGCCAGCGCGGCGGCAGCCGGCCGGCCGCCAGCCGCTCCAGCGCCAGCCCGGCCTGCTCGACCCGCAAGCGCGCCGCGGCCTGCTGCTGGCGCGCGTTCGCCACCTCGGCGGCGGCCTTGATCGCCTCGTAGCGCGGCGCCTCGCCGCTGTCCACCCGCACCTGCACGCGGCTGCGGATCTCCTCGAGCAGGGCGGCGGCGTCGGCCGCCGCGGCCGCCTCCTCGCGGCGCAGCAGGTACTCGAAGGCCTTCAGCCGCACCTGCGCGACCAGCTCGTTGGCGGTGATGCCGGCCTGCCAGTCGGTGCCGGTCTGGCCGTGGCGGGCCCCGGCGATGCGGGCCTCGCGCACGGCCGGGTTCTCGATCAGCTGCGAGACGCCCCAGCCGGTGACGGCGCCGCCGGTGACGCCGGGCAGGCGCGCGCGGTTGCTGCCGCTGAGCGCCTCCAGGCGCGGGTTGGCGTAGGCGGCGGCTGCGTCGACGGCGCCGGCGGCGGCCTCGCGGCTGCGCAGGGCGGCGCGCAGCGCGGGGTTGTAGCGCAGGGCGGCCTGCACCAGGTCGGCGATGCCCAGGACGGTCTCCTGGGTCGCGCCCGGATCGGGCGGGGGTGGGGGGGCGGCGGCCGGGGCCTCCGCCCGCGCGGCCACCGCGGCCGACAAGGCGCAGGCAGCCACGACGAGGGTCAATCGTGGAAAGTGGACGGGCATGGTCGATGCCGCGGGCACGGGCCCGCGGTCGGCAAGGGATCGGACAGGGACGGGGTGCCGCGGCCGTGCCGCGGCGGCGCTCAGGCGAGCGCGCGCGGGGGCCGCTGCGGCGGCGGCTCGCTGCGCTGCGGCCGGCCGGCGATGGCGGTGGGCGCCAGGGTGTGCGAGGCCAAGATGGAAGGGAGCGTCAGCCCCGGCAGGGCCTTGTGGTCGCTGGCGTCGGCGTCGCAGGGCGGCTCGACGGACAGGCTGCGGACGTCGTCATCGCCGGCGTCGTCGGCGGCCACCAGGACCATGGTGTCGAGGTCGATGTCCTGCGCCTGCAGCTCCTGCGCCGGCGGCGCGAAGGCGAGCACGAGGGCGCAGACGCAGGCTGCCACCAGCGCGAGCAGCCAGCCGACCGCGCCACCGGTGGCGGCGTGGTCAGGAGGAGGGGCGAGGGTGGCGGACACGGGTCGGAGGCACGGCGGCAAGCGCCGCGATGATACGGATGGGAGTCGGATCGGGGTGCCCCGGTTCACGTCCGCGGCGGCGCCGTCAGGGTGTCGTCAGCAGCTCGGCGGCGGCGCTGCGGCAGCGGGAGGCGCGCCGGGGCGCGGACGTCAGCGTCCGCCCGGCGGCTGGTCGAGCCGCTGCAGGAAACCGTGCGACGGGGCGAGCCAGCCGGCCTGGCCGCGCAGCTCGGGCGGCACGGCGGCGGCATCGGCCGCGATCAGGACCCGGTCGTCGGCCACCCAACGGATGGCCGCGGGCGGCAGTTCTTCCCAGCCGGACGCATCGCTGCCGAGGCGGTACACATTGCGCCCGTCGGCGCCCACGCTCCGCTCGACCTGCTCGCTGATGCGCACCGGGGTGTCCGGCCGCAGTTCGCACCAGGCGTCGCAGCGCCCCTGCGGGTCGAGCTTGCCGACCTCCTCGTAGGCGGGATGGTCGGGGCGGATCGACTCCAGCCCGGTGGCGGCCAGCGCCAGCCGGGGTTGCGTGACGGGAACCTCGCGCACCGCGCCGGCCCAGCGCTCGAGCGCGGCGCAGTCGCCGAACTGCCCGATGGTCTCGAGCACGGCGCGGGTGGGAACCATCAGGCGGCGCTGGTTCGACGGCAACAGCGCCTCCGCCGGGGTGATCCAGACATGGTCGACCGTCTCGATGGTGTCGTGGGCGGCCGCCTGGTCGCCCGGCGCGCGGGTGACGAAGAAGCGGGTGTCGAAGCGCTTGGGCCGGCCCAGGGGCGTGACCCAGTGGGCGATGTAGTGCAGGCGCTCGGGCACCAGCCGCAGCGAGAACTGGCGGCACAGGTCGGACAGGCTGGTCTTGCCCTGCTTCAGGTCATGGCGCCAGCTGGCGGCCGGCCATCCGGACTCGGCCTCCAGCGACGCGTCCTGGCCGGCGGCGTTGACGGCGAACAGGATGCCGGCTTCCTCGAAGCACTCGCGGATCGCCGCCAGGTAGTAGGCCAGTCCACCCTGCTCGAGGCGCAGGCGGGCGCTGGCGTCGCCGTCGGTCAGCGCCGACGCATGCGGTGCCGGCTCGCGGTCGCCCGGATCCAGCAGCCCGCCCGGGAAGACCCAGGCGCCGCCGTTCTGGTCGGTGCTCTCGGCGCGCCGCAGCAACAGCACCTCGATGCCGGCACGGGGCAACTGGGCATCACGGACGACGACGACTGTCGCGGCTGGCCGGGGTTCGCGCACTTCCATCACGCCTCGATTGTGGCGCAGCGGCGGCACTCGACTCCAGGCCGGCCTGCTAGCCACGCACCGGCGCCCAGGCGAACGACTGGGGCGTGGCGATGCCCGCCGCGCCGGAGGTCACGAGCCGGTCGCACTCCGCCGCGTCGAGGCCGGCCGCGCGCAGGACCTCCAGCGTGTGTTCACCCAGCTCCGCCGGGGGCACTGTCGCCACGTCACCGACCGCGCCTAGGCGGGGGAACTCGGGCACCTGGAAGCCGAAGCCGCGGTAGCCCACGTCGCGCAGCTTGCCCGGGTGGCGGGCCTGCGGGGCATCCAGCACGCGCTCCAGCGGCAGCACCTCGGTGAAACCCACGCCGGCCGCCTGCAGCCGGGCCGCGGCCTGCTCGAAGGTGAGCGCGCCGATGGCGCTCTTCACGACGGCCTCGACCGCGTCACGGGCCTTCTTGCGGTTCTTCAGCAGGGCCAGCGACTCGTCGTCGGCCTGCGGCAGGGCCAGGGCCCGGCAGAACTTCGCCCAGTGGGCGTCGGTGAGCATCAGCAGGTACATCCAGCGGCCGTCGGCGGTGCGGTAGGCGCCGTAGCCCGGCATGCTGAACTCGCCGTGCGGCTCGCGCTCGGCCCGCCCCAGCAGCTGCGTCTTCAGCTGGACGCCCACCAGGTCGCGGGAGGCGACGTGCAGCCCGGTCTCGTACAGGCCGACCTCGACCGGCGCCGGCTGGCGACCCTGCCTGGCCTGCAGCAGCGACGACAGGATGCCGATCACGGCATAGGCGCCCGCGAACTGGTCATGGTACGAAGGGCCCAGCCGGCTCGGCCGGCCGTTGATCACGTTGCCCTCCATCACCCCGGTCGCCGCTTCCGCGACGGGATTGGAGGCGAGGTCGTCTTCCTGGGGACCGGCTGCGTAGCCGCGGATGTGGCAGTAGATCAGCCGCGGGTTGATGGCCTGGCAGTCCTGCTGGGTGAGCTGGAGCTTGCGCGCCGCCTTGGGCGCCAGGTTGTGCACCAGCGCATCGGCGCCGGCCAACAGTTTGCGGAAGGCCGCGTGGCCGTCCGCCGTGGCCAGGTCGAGGCACACGCTCTTCTTGCCGTGGCTGTAGGCGATGAAGGTTCCGCTGGGGCCGCCGCGGACCAGGGCGCGGGTCGGGTCGCCCCGTGGCGGTTCGACCTTGATCACCTCCGCGCCCAGCTGCGACAGGATGTGGGCGGCGAACGGCGCCGCCAGCATCGTGCCCAGTTCGATGACGCGCAGGCCGGCGAGGGAAGGAGTGTCCACGATCAGTCCTCAAAAGAATGCATTCTACACAATGAGGCGATCTGCCGAGTTGCGTGATCTCTCGTTCTGAGCGCCTTTGGAGCGCAATTTCAAGGGATGAACGCGGGTAAACCCGGAATCGGCGGCGTGCCGAACACCATATAGAATGCATTCTTCCGAACGGCGCAGCAACCGGCCGCCATTCCCCCAAGGAGACTCGACCATGCTTAGAAGGACCTTCCTCTCCAGCACTGCGGCCGCCGCCGCGGCAGCCGTCCCGGGCCTGGCCGGCGCCCAGCAGGCGTCGCCCGGCATCGATGTGGCGGCCAAGACCGTGACCGTGGGCGCGTTCACGCCGATCACGGGTCCGGTGCCCTTCTACACGATCCTCACCCACGCGGCCGAGTCGTGCTTCAAGTGGGCCAACGAGACCAACCAGCTCAACGGCTGGAAGATCAACTACGTGACCTACGACGACGGCTATGAGCCGGCGCGCAGCGTGGCCGTCACGCGCCGCCTGGTCGAGGAGAACAAGGTCTTCGCGCTGGCCGCCCCGGTCGGCACCGCGCAGTCGGTGGCCGTGCTGCCCTATGCGAAGGAGGTCGGCCTCCCGGTGATCGGTCCCATCGGCGGCGCCACGGCGCTGTTCGCCGAGCGGCTGGCCTTTCCGCTCCTGCCCGACTACGGCTGGTCGGCAGCCTCCAACCTCGACTACGCCTGGACCGACCTGAAGGCAGCCCGCGTGGCGCTGCTGTGGGAGAACGACGAGCTGGGGCGGTCGGCCAAGCGCGGCTTCGACCTCCACTGCGCGACGAGCAAGAAGGAGCCGGTGGAGTCGATCCCGTTCGAGGTGCGCAACACCGACTTCACCCCGCACGTGCGCCGGCTGGCGAACGCGAAGGCCGACGTGGTCATCCTGTTCGGCTCCAACGCCAACCTGGCCGCCGCCCTGAAAGCGGCCGAACGCATCGGCTACGACGCCAAGTGGATGGCGCCGTTCTTCACCGCCGATCCCACCACCCGCAAGCTGGCCGGCCCGCTGCTCGACGGCGTGTACTTCTCGTCCTGGCTGCTGCCGGTCACGGCCGATGATCCCAACGTCAAGGCCTACCGCGACCACGTCGCCAAGAACTACCCGAGCGACCCCATCGGCGTGTTCGGCCTGAACGGGTGGAGCAACGGTGCCCTGTTCGTCAAGGGCTTCCAGATGCTGCTGGCCAGCGGCAAGCCGCTCACGCGGGCCAACCTCGTCGACGTGATGGAGACGATGACCAACCAGAGCGTCGGAGGTGCGCGCAACGTGAGCTTCAAGGCCGGCGACCATCGCGGCGCCCGCCAGGAAGGCATGGTCCAGGCGGCGGCGGACGGCAGCTTCAAGCTGGTGCGCGACTTCAAGCCCTACCCGGCCGAAGTGTTCGACGCCAAGCTCTCCTGAGGTGCCCGCGTGACCGTGAACTACGCCGACTGGGTGGGCCGCCAGGAATCGACCACCGAGCGCATCGACGCCAGGGTCGTCCAGGCCATGGCCGCCACGCTGGACTGGCCGGCCGCCCCGCAGGCGGGCACGGCGCTGCCCCCCGGCTGGCAGTGGCTGTTCTTCAATCCCACGGTGGCCCGCAGTGGCCTGGGCACTGACGGACACCCGAAGCGCGGCGGCTTCCTGCCGCCGATCGAACTGCCACGCCGCATGTGGGCCGGCAGCCGGCTGAGCTACACCGGTGACCTCCTCGTCGAAGGGCAGGCCACGCGTGCCAGCCGCATCGCCAAGGTGGAGAACAAGGTCGGCAAGCGCGGGTCGCTGTGGTTCGTGACCGTGGAACACACGACCTCCAGCCAGGGCAGGACCTGCATCGTCGAGGAGCAGGACATCGTCTACCGGGAAGCCACGCCGCCGTCGGCCGCGCCCGCGGCCAGGCCGGAGCGCTTCGACGGCCAGGCGCAGTGGGGCCGCGACGTCGTGCCCGACACCACGCTGCTCTTTCGCTACTCGGCGTTGACCTTCAACGGTCACCGCATCCACTACGACCAGGCCTATGCCCGTGACGAGGAGGGCTACCCGGGGCTGGTCGTGCACGGTCCGCTGACGGCCACGCTGCTGCAGCAGCTGGCGCTGGAGCAGGGCGGCGGCCGTCCGCTCGCGCGCTTCGACTTCCGCGGCGTCAACCCGCTGATCGCGGGCCGTCCGTTCCGGCTCGAGGGACGCGACGCCGGCGATGGAACGCTCGCGCTGTGGGCGCGGGGACCGGACGGCGAGCTGGCCATGTCGGCCACCGCGACCTTCCGCTGATCGAATTCAAGGAGTACAGACACATGGCACAGCATCTGAGCGGCCCCCCGAGCCTGGAGGGCCAGGTCGCACTGATCACGGGCGGAGCCGGCGGCATGGGCCGCGCGATCGCCGCGGCGTTCAAGGCAGCGGGCGCCCGCGTGGTCGCCACCGACCGCGCCGAGCACGAGGACGTGGGCCCCGGCATCCAGTACCGCCAGTACGACGTCACCTCGCGTGCCGCCACCGACAAGGTGGTCGACGCCGTCATCGCCGAACACGGCAAGGTCGACATCCTGGTGCTGTGCGCCGGCATCATCGCCCGCACCCCGCTGGGCGACAGCACCGACCAGGAGTGGGACGACATCCTGTCGGTCAACGTCAACGGCGTGGTCAACCCGACCCGCAAGCTGTTTCCCCTGATGTGCCAGCGGGGCTTCGGCAAGATCCTGGCGGCGGGCTCCATCGCCGCCAAGAACGGTGGTGTCGCCTCCGGGCCGGCCTACGTCGCGTCGAAGGCGGCGGTGCATGGCCTGATGCGCTGGATCGCCAAGGCCGGGGCGCCGCACGGGGTGTACGCCAACACCCTCGCGCCCGGCCCGGTCGAGACGGCGATGTGGGCCAACGTGACCGGCAGCACGGGCGCGCCGGCGGCCAACGCCACCGTCCCCCTCGGCCGTTACGGCAACGCGGTCGACATCGCGCAGGCGGCGCTGTTCCTGTGCTCGCCCGCGTCCAACTGGATCACGGGCACGTCGCTGGACATCAGCGGCGGCATGTGGATGGACTGAGGCACGGCCATGCGATTCCAGACCGGACCTTCCATCGGCTTCATCGGCCTGGGCGTGATGGGCGGCCCGATGTGCCGCAACATGGCCCTCAAGCACGGCGAGGACGTCATCGCCTATGACGCCAGTCCTGCCGCGTTCGACGCCGCCCTGCACGGCACCAAGGCCCTGCGCGCCGGGTCGGTGGCCGAGATCGCCGCGCGGGCGGACATCGTCTTCCTGTCGCTGCCGGGCGCCCCGCAGGTCGAGCGCGTGTGTCTCGGCGCCGAGGGGCTGACCAGCGGCGAGCGCAAGCCCTGGATCGTCGTCGACCTGAGCACCACCGCGGTCGCGGCCGCGCGCGACGTCGCCGAGCGCCTGCGCGCCCGCAACGTCGCCTTCGCCGATGCGCCGGTGGCCCGCACACGGGAAGCCGCGCAGCGCGGCGATCTCAGCATCATGGTCGGGGCGGAGCAGGCGCTGTTCGACAAGATCGAGCCGCTCCTGCGCTACATCGGGTCGGACGTGACGCGCTGCGGCGAGGTCGGGTGCGGGCAGGTCGTCAAGTTGATCAACAACGCGCTGGTGTTCGAGAACACCATGGCCCTGGCCGAGATGATGGTGCTGGGCCAGCGCGCCGGCGTCGCGCCGGCCATGCTGCTCGATGCGGTGGCGAAAGGGTCGGGCGACAGCTTCGTGCTGCGTAACCACGGGCGCAAGGCCATGCTGCCGCGCGAGTTCCCGGACAAGTCGTTTCCGCCCGAGTACGTGCTGAAGGACCTGGGCTACGTGCTCGAACTGGCGGCCCAGACCGGCGTCGCGGCCCACGTGGCCGACCTGGCCCGGCGCTACTACGAAGCGACCGCGGGCAACGGGTTCAGCGGGCGCTACTTCCCGGCGGTGATCGAGATGGTCGACCGCAGCATCGGACCGGCGCCGGCGCCGGCGCCGGCGCCGGCGGGCGAGGGCTGAGCCACATGGGCGACCTCATCGGCCTGGCCTGGTCGGGCGTCATCAGCGGCTGCCTGTACGCCATGGGCGCCATCGGCATCGTGCTGATCTACAAGAGCTCGAACGTCGTGAACTTCGCCCACGGCAACCTCGCCGGTCTGGCCGCGTTCATCGTCTTCGGCTTCACGGCCGGCATCCTGGGCAACATGGCGTGGGGCGTTGCCGTGGTGCTCACGCTCGCCATCATGGTCGTGGTGATGGCGGCCAGCTACCTGCTGATCGCGCCGCTGGTGTTCAAGTCGGACCTCACCAGCACCATCGCGACCCTCGGCATCGGCCTGGTCGCCCAGGGCGTCACGCAGCTGGTGTTCGGCTCCAACGTGGTGTCGATGGACCTGCCGCTGCCGGCGTGGAAGGCGCAGCTCGGGCCCATCCGCGTGACCTCGTACGACGTGGCGGTGCTGCTGGTGACGGCCACGGCCATCGGCCTGCTCTACCTGCTGATCGAGCGCACCCGTGTCGGCATCGCCTTCCGCGCCGTGTCGGCCAACCCGTTCGCCAGCCGGGTCTGCGGGCTGAACCTGCGCAACGTGCACCTGTTCTCGTGGGTGGTGGCGGGCGTGCTCGGCCTGGTCGCTTCCCTGCTGATCGTGCCAACCACCTTCCTGTCGTCGACCAGCGTCGCGTCCTTCATGTTGCAGGCGTTCGCAGCCGCCGTCGTCGGCGGCTTCAGCAGCCTGCCCGGCGCGGTGCTGGGCGGCATCTTCATCGGCGTGCTGATGAACCTGCTGTCGTTCTACGTCGCCGCGGAGTTCAACAACACCTACCAGCTGGCCATCATCCTGCTCGTCCTGAACCTGTTCCCCAAGGGCGTCCTGGCCGTGCGCGGAGGTGCCCGTGTCTAGCCTGCCGCTGACCACCGCCGCCGCGCAACCGGTGGCCGCGCAGCCTGCCGCCGCCGGGGCGCGCCGGCCGCTGTCGGCCGTCCTGCCGGCGCTCGGCCTGGGCGTGCTGCTGGTCCTGCCGCTGCTGGCCGGTGGCTACTGGACGTTCACGCTGGGCCTGTGCTTTGCCAACGCCATCGCCATCCTCTCGGTGAGCTTCCTGGTCCGCTACGGCGGCGAGGTGTCGATCGGCCACGGCGTCTTCGTCGCCGCCGGGGCCTACACGGTCGCCCTGATGGAGAAGTACCTGGGCTTGTCGGTGCTCGCCGCGCTGCCGCTGGCGGCCGTCGCGGGCGCCCTGCTCGGCGCGGCGTTCGCGTTCCCCTCGCGCCACCTGTCCGGCATCTACCTGGCCGTCGCGACGATGGCGCTGGCGCTCTCGCTGCCGGAGGTGCTGCTGCACTTCTCCACGCTGTCGGGCGGCTACGAAGGCCTGTACGTCAAGCTCGATGCGGTGCCCGGTGCCGCCAAGTCGCTCCAGCGCTACTACCTGCCGCTGCTGGGCCTGGCGGCCGTGGTCCTGCTGCTGAAGAACTTCCGCCGCTCGCGCCAGGCCATGGCGCTGCTGCTGATCCGCACCTCCGCCCATGCAGCGGAATCGTTCGGCATCCGCCGCAGCTGGGCCCGCCTGTGGTGCATGGCCCTGAGCGGCGCCATCGCCGCCATCGCCGGGGCGCTGCTGTCCTTCAGTTCCTCGACCGTCTCTCCCAACAGCTTCACCCTCTGGACGTCGATCTTCCTGCTGGTCGGCTCGGTGGTGAGCCTCTATTCGCTGTCCCTGGTGGGCAGCCTGGTCGGCGGCCTGTTCCTCACCCTGATGCCGCTGCTGCTGGCGGGGGCCGGCAACTGGGTGCCCATCCTCTACGGCGCCGCGCTGCTGGCGGTGGTGCTGGGCGTCAATGCCCTGCCGCCCCACGTCCGGGCCCGCCTCGAGGGAGGCCGCACATGAGCGCCGTCCTCGACGCCCCCACGCTGGTGGTGGAGAACCTGTCGCTGTCGTTCGGCGGCAACCAGGTCCTGCACGACCTCGCGCTGGAGCTGCGGGCGGGCGAGATCACCGGCCTGATCGGCCCCAACGGGGCCGGCAAGACCAGCTTCTTCAACTGCCTCACCGGCCTCTATGCGCCCCGGCAGGGCGGGATCCGGTTCGCCGGCCGGCGCATCGACGCCCTGCCGCCGACCGGGCGCGCCGCGCTGGGCTTCTCGCGCAGCTTCCAGCACGTGGCGCTGTGCCCGGAACTGAGCGTGGTCGAGAACGTCATGATCGGGCTCGACCGGCAGTCGACATCGGGCTGGCTGGATGCCTTCCTGCCGCTGGCGGGCGGGCGTGCCGAACGGGTGCGCAACCGCGAACAGGCGCTGGCGGCCCTGGCCAGGCTCGGCATCGCCCACGTGGCCGACGAGTCGCCGGCGCAACTGCCGCCCGGCACCCTGCGCCTGGCCGAGATCGCGCGCGCCATCGCCGGGTCGCCCCGCGTGCTGCTGCTCGACGAACCGGCCGCCGGCCTGAATTCGGTGGAGACGCACGACCTGGCGCTGGCGCTGCAGAAGCTGCGGTCGCCGCAGCTGGTGCTGGTGGTCGTCGAACACGACATGGATCTGATCATGGCCGTCTGCGACACCATCCACGTGCTCAACGTCGGCCGCCTGCTGGCTTCCGGCAGCCCGGCGCAGGTGCGCGCCAACCCCGAGGTCGTGCGGGTCTACCTGGGAGACGAGGATGTCTGACGCCGCTTCCAGCCTGCTGCAGGTCGACGGCCTCACCGTGCGCTATGGCGCCGGTCCCGTGGTGCACGGCGTGGCGCTGTCGGTGCAGTCCGGCACCGTCGCGGCGCTGCTGGGCGCCAATGGCGCCGGCAAGTCCAGCACGCTGCGCGCCATCGCCGGCCTGGAGCCGGCGGCCGGCCGGGTGCTCTTCGACGGCCGCGACGTGTCGCGCCTGTCGGCCGCGCAGCGCTTCCGCTGCGGCCTGGTCTACGTGCCCGAGGGCCGGGCGATCGTGTCCGATCTCAGCGTCGCTGAGAACCTCACCCTGGGGTCCTACTTCGTCGACGCGGCCACGCGGGCCCGGCGCCGCGACATGGTGCTGGAGTTCTTCCCGGAGATCGCCAACCGGCTGCGCTCGCCGGCCGGCCTGCTCAGCGGCGGCGAGCAGCAGATGCTGGCCATCGGCCGCGGACTGATGTCGGGCCCGCGCCTGCTGCTGCTGGACGAGCCTTCGCTGGGTCTCGCGCCGCTGCTGGTCGCGCGCGTCTACGAACGGCTCGCGCTGATCCAGAAGGAACAGGCGCTGTCGGCCCTGCTGGTGGAGCAGAGCTTCCACACGGCGGCGAAGCTGGCCGCCAAGGCCTGGGTGATGCGCCAGGGGCGCATCGTCGGAGAACTCGACGCGGTTGCGCTGCGCAGCCGCGAAGGGCGCCAGCAGGCGATCGATGCCTACCTGGGCGCGCGCCAGGAGCCGGTGGTCCCGGCGCAGGGAGAAGCGGCATGAAGCAGTTCCGGTTGGACGGACAGGTGGTCGCCAGCGGCCTGCGCTTTCCCGAGGGGCCGGTCGCCCTCCAGGATGGCAGCGTGCTGGTGACGGAAATCGCCGGCGGCACGCTCACCCGCGTCTGGCCGGCCGGCGCCGTCGACGTCGTCGCCCACCTGGGCGGCGGTCCCAACGGCGCTGCGATCGGCCCCGATGGCCACTGCTACGTCTGCAACAACGGCGGCTTCAGCTGGCGCACCGACGACGGCTTCACCCGGCCCACCGGTGCGGCCGCCGACTACGCCGGGGGCGCCATCCAGCGCGTGAACCTCGCCACCGGCACGGTGGAGCAGCTGTACACGCACTGCGACGGCGTCGCGCTGCACGGCCCCAACGACATCGTGTTCGATGGCCAGGGCGGCTTCTGGTTCAGCGACTTCGGCAAGACCTTCGAGGACCGCATCGTGCGCGGCGCCGTGTACTACGCGCGCACGGACGGCAGCTTCATCCGGCGCGCCGCCCACCCCTTCCTCACGCCCAACGGGGTCGGACTGTCGCCGGACGGCGCCACCCTCTACGTGTCGGAAACCGAGACCGGCCGCCTGTGGGCGTATCCGGTCCTGGAAGCGGGCGTCCTGGGCCTGGCGCCCTGGCCGTCGCCGAACGGCGGACAGCTCGTCCATGGCCTGCCGGGCTTCCAGCGCTTCGATTCGCTCGCCCTCGAGGAGGGCGGCAATGTCTGCGTGGCCACCCTCGTGAACGGGGGCATCCACGTCTTCTCGCCGGCCGGCGATCTGCTGGAGTTCCACGCCGCGCCGGAGGGCTACTGCACCAACATCTGCTTCGGCGGCCCCGGGCGGCGCACCGCCTTCATCACCCTGTCCGGCTACGGCCAGCTGTTCGCGGCCCAGTGGCCGCGCGCCGGGCTGGCACTGGCCCACCAGGATCCCTCCGCATGAACACGACCGTCCTCACCCGCCGCCGCCTGCTCCAGGCCGGCTCCGCCCTGGCCGCCGGCGCCCTCGCAGCGCCGTTGGTCGCGCTGGCACAGCCCGCTTGGCCCGACCGGCCGGTGCGCGTCATCGTTCCCTACGCGGCGGGGCAGGGGGCCGACGTGCTGATGCGCCTGATCGGCCAGGAACTGTCCCGGACGCTGAACCAGCCGCTGGTGGTGGAGAACCGGGCCGGTGCGGGGGGCAACATCGGCGCCGCTGCGGCCGCCAAGGCGCCGGCGGACGGCTACACCTTCCTGTTCGGCACCAACGCCACCAACGCGGCCAACGAGTTCCTCTACCCGAATCCCGGGTTCAACGCGGCCGCGGATTTCGACGCCGTCGCGATGGTTGGCCTGCTCCCGATGGTGATCGGCTCCACGGCGGCCGATCTGCCGGCCAACGGGGTCGCCGAACTCGTCGCGCAGGCCAAGGCCAGGCCCGGCACGCTGAACGTCGGCCTGCCCAGCACCACGGCCAACGTCGTCTTCGCCCAGTTCGTGAAGTCGGCCCAGGCGCCGCTGTTCGCCGTGAAGTACAAGTCGTCGGCGCAGTCGATGACCGACGTGCTCGGCGGGCAGATCCCGCTGGTGATCGACACCGTCACCGCGGCCCGGCCCCATGTCGCCAGCGGCAAGCTCAAGGTGGTCGGCATCACGTCCCTCAAGCCCAGCGACATGCTGCCGGGTGTGCGGTCCGTGGCCGAGCAGGGCGTGCCCGGCTTCGACGTCGTGGCCTGGGACGCGCTGTTCGCCCCGCGCGGAACGCCGCCGGAGGTCACGCAGAAGTTCGCGCAGCACGTCCAGCGCGCGCTGCAGGTCCCCGAGATCCGCCGCAAGCTGCTGGACATCGGCGTCGAGCCCCTGTTCATGGGCCCCGCCCAGCTGGATGCCTTCGTCAAGGACGAGCGCCAGAAGTGGGGCGCCACCATCAAGGCGGCCGACATCCGCATCGACTGAACCGTGATGACCACCACCCGCGCCGCGAGGCGTTCATTTTTGCACCAATGAATGCATTCTGCATTCCAGTTTGTTTGATTGCCCCATCAGGAGAACCCCAGTGAGCACCGTCATGACCGCCGCCCCCGAATCCGAAGTGGGCCATCGCCCGGCCGAAGGCCGCATCACCGACGAAGCCGTCGCCGCCGCGCGCGCCATGATCGGGCTGCACCTGCGCCCCGAAGGCCCGTACCTGCAGGACGCCACGGCCGACACCCTGCGCAACTGGTGCAACGGCATCGGTGACCTGAATCCGCTCTACCGCGACGTCGGCTATGGGTCCGCCGCCCGCTACGGCTCCGTCGTCGGCCACCCGATGTTCCCGATGGCCTTCGGCTGGCTCGGCCGCACGCGCTGGGGCCTGCCCGGCGTGCACGGCTTCTATGCCGGCAACGACTGGGAGCTGTTCCGCCATGTCCGCCCCGGCGACCGCATCTCGGCCATCGAACGCGTCGTCGGCGTGGAGGAGAAGGAGAGCAAGTTCTCCGGCCGCCTGGTGCTGCAGTACGTCGAGGCCAGCTACTTCAACCAGCGCGGCGAGCTGGTGGCCCGCGGCCTGGGCACCTGCACCCGGCACGAGCGCAAGGCGGCCCGGGACACCGGCAAGTACAAGGAGATCGAGCAGTACCAGTACTCGAACGAGGAGCACGACCGGATCGACCAGATCGTGCTGGACGAGCCCAAGCACATCCGCGGCGCGAACGTGCGCTACTGGGAGGAAGTCGAGATCGGCGAGCAGCTGCCGACCATCGCGCGCGGACCGCTGTCGCTGATGGACACGATGGGCTTCCTGGTCGGTTGCGGCCGGGGCCACACCCACGGCGTGGTGCTGCAGGCCGCGGTCAAGCACCCGGGCCACTTCTTCCGCAACCCGGAGGCCGGCGGCGGCGTGGAGTACACCGGCATCGGGCACCACCGGGAGTCGGTGGCCAAGGAGGTCGGCGTGCCGGGCACCTACGACTACGGCCCCCAGCGCTCGTCCTGGATGTGCTCCCTCATCACCAACTGGATGGGCGACGCCGGCGTGCTCAAGCGGGTGCGCACCGAGATGCGCCGCTTCAACATCGTCGGCGACACCACCTTCTGCAAGGGCAAGGTCGTGCGCAAGTACGTCAAGGACCGGACGGCGCTGGTCGACATCGAGATCGCCGCCGAGAACCAGCGCGGCGAGGTCACCACGCCCGGCATCGCCACCGTGGCGCTGCCCTCGCGCGACGTCAAGCTGCCGGCGTTCATCGATGGCTCGGGCGTCGATCTCGAGCTGCCGGTGATCCGCTGAACCGGTCCGGATCGCGAGAGTTCGCATGCACTCACCCGACTCGAAATCCGGTCCGTCGGCGCCGCTGGCCGGCTGCCGCGTCCTGGAGCGCTCGCGGACCGTCGCGGCCGCCTATGCCGGACGGCTGCTGGCCGCGATGGGGGCCGAGGTCATCATGCTGGAGCCGCCCGGCGGCTCGCCGCTGCGGGCGGCGCCCCCCTTGCTGGCGGACAGCGGCGAGAGCGCGCTGTTCGTGTACCTGGCCGCGGGCAAGCGGAGCCTGGTCTGCGACCCGGCCTCGCCCGCCGGGCGGGTGCTGCTGGACCGCGAGCTGGACCGCGCCGACATCCTCATCGAGGACACACCGGTCGACGAGCGGGCGGCGCAGGGGGTCGACGCCGGCTCGGTGCGCGCGCGCTTCCCCCAGCTCGTGCACGTGAGCGTGCTGCCGTTCGGCGCCACCGGGCCCAAGGCGGGCTGGGACGGCGAGGAAGTGAACCTGCTGCACGCGGGCGGCGAGGGCTTCCTGCTGCCCAACGGCCTGTCCAACGAACTGTTTCCCGAACGCGCGCCGCTCAAGATCTACGGCCACTTCGCGGGCTACCAGGGCGGCGCCAGCGCGGCCCTGTGTGCGCTCTCCGCCTGGTGGGCCGTGCCGCAGTCCGGCGGCCAGTACGTCGACGTGTCGGTGCAGGACGCCGTTCTGTCGGTCGGCGCCTTCGCGCTGCAGCGCCTGGGCGATGGCTCGCTGGAGCACCGCACCATGCGCCGCTTCCGCTACGGCGGCGTGTTCGCGGTGCGCGACGGCTACATCGAGCTGCTGACGCTGGAAGACCGGCAGTGGAGCGGCCTGGTGGAGCTGCTGGGGCGGCCGGACTGGGCCGCCGACCCCGGGCTGCAGGATCCCCTCGAGCGCAGCCGGCGCGGCGACGAGATCAATGGTCACGTGCGCGAGTGGATGGCGCGCCACCATGCCGACGAGATCGTCAGCCGCGCCCAGGACCTCGGGGTACCGGTGGCCAAGTACCGCACGCCGGCCGAAGTGGCGCAGGGCCAGCACGAGCGTGCGCGCGGCCTGTTCCATCCCGTCCGGCTCGAGAGCGGCCAGCAGGCCGACGTGCTGCTCGCGCCGTTCAAGTTCCATTGCACGCCGCTGCCCGGCCCGGGCAGCGTCCCCGTGCTGAACGAAATGGCAGCGGGAGCCACCCGATGACCCCTTCCCAGTCCCCCCTCGCCGGCGTTCGCATCGCGGATTTCACGATCCACGCGGCGGGACCCTTCTGCACGCACCTGCTGTCCCAGATGGGCGCCGAGTGCATCAAGATCGAAAGCCGCACGCGGCCGGACGCCTTTCGCAAGCCGCACGCGGTCTACGGCCGGATGCAGGCCGCGACCTTCGACCAGGTGTCCGCCAACAAGCTGTCCGTGCGCCTGAACCTGAAGCAGCCCGAAGCGGTGGCGCTCGCCAAGCGCCTGGTCGCGCTCTCGGACATCGCCGCCGAGAGCTTCCGCCCCGGGGTGATGGCCCGCCTGGGGCTGGGCTTCGACGAGCTGCGCCAGGCCCGGAGCGACATCGTCCTGCTGTCGCTCTCGGCCTCGGGCCAGACCGGCCCCGACTCGCACTTCGCCGGCTATGCGCCGCTCTTCGGTGCCTGGGGCGGCCTCGGCTGGATGACCGGCTACAGCGACGGGCCGCCGGTCGAGATGCGCCACGTGATGGACCACTCGGCCGGCATGCATGCCGCGCTGGCCACGCTGGCGGCACTGCACCAGCGGCGCCGCACGGGCGCCGCGCAACACGTCGACCTGGCGGCGCGCGAGGTGGCCTCGGCGATGGTCGGCGATGCGCTGGTGCTGGCCAGCGTCGGCCAGACCCCGGTGCGGCCCGGCAACGCGGACCTGGCCATGTCGCCGCACGGCGTCTATGCCACGGCGCAGGCCGACCGCTGGATCACGCTGGCGATCCGCAGCGACAGCGAATGGCTGGCCCTGCTGCGCGTGCTGGGGCAGACCCGCACGGACGGCCGGTTCGCCACCGGCTCGGCGCGCGTGCGCTACGCGGCGCAGGTTGACCAGCTGGTGGCCCAATGGCTGGCGGACTGCGACGCCGACGACACGGCGGCGCGGCTGCAGGAGGCCGGCGTCTGCGCCCACGTCTCCTGGAGCCTGCAGGACATCGCGGATGATCCGCACCTGCGCGAGCGCGGCGCCCTGGTGGAGGTGAGCGCGCCCGACATCCCGGCCCGCCTGGCGGTCGGTGCGGCCGGCCGGTTCTCCGGCACGACCGACGTGGGCATCCGGCGGCTGACGCCGGCGCTCGGCCAGGACGAAGACTATGTGTTCGGCGAACTGCTGGGGCTGGATTCGTCCCAGCGCGCGGACCTCGAGGCCCGCGAGATCATCGCCTGACCCGACGCGAAAGGAACCCTCGTGAGCGACTCCATCTACCTCGTGCTCGACATGATGAACGACCTGGTGCATGCCGATGGTCCCAACGGCAAGGCGCCCTACGGCGAGCAGGTCCGCGGCCGCGGCATCGTCGGCAAGACCCGGCGCGCCATCGACAAGGCCCGTGCCGCCGGCCTGCCGGTCGGCTTCGTGCGCGTCGGCTTCTCGCCCGACTACCGCGAATGCCCGCCCAACTCGCCGATCTTCTCCGGCGCGCGCAAGAACGGCATCTTCCAGCTCGGCACCTGGGGCACCGAGACCCACCCGGACCTGGGCCAGCAGCCCGGCGACTTCGACATCGTCAAGCACCGCGTCAGCCCGTTCTACGCGACCAGCCTGGAGGCGATCCTGCGCGCCCGCGGCATCCGGCGCATCTACTGCTCCGGCATCTCCACCAATGCCGTGGTGCAGGCGACGGTGCGCGACGGCCACGACCGGGACTACGAGGTCGTGGTGCTCGAGGATTGCTGCTGCGCCCTGTCGGCCGAGGAGCATGCGGCTGCCATGGACAACCTCAAGCGCTTCTGCACGATCACGACCTCGGACCAGGTCGCGTTTGCGTGAGCCACCGATGAGCCGCATCGCCCGCACCCTCCTGTTCGTCCCGGGGGACCGCCCCGAGCGGTTCGCCAAGGCCGTCGCCAGCGGCGCCCACGATGTCATCCTGGACCTCGAGGATGCGGTCGCGCCTGCAGCCAAGGAGCAGGCCCGGACGGCGGTGGCCGCCTGGCTGGCCGACGGTGGCCAGGCCGTCGTGCGCATCAACGGCGCCGACACGCCGTGGTTCGATGGCGACGTGGCCGCGCTGCGGGAGCTGACCGGCGCCCGCGTCATGTTGCCCAAGGCCGAGCCGGCCTCGCTGGCCCGCCTCGCGGTCGCGCTGCCGGGGCGGCCGGTCATCGCCCTGGTGGAAACCGTGGCCGGCTACCTGGCGCTGCGCGAGGTCGCCGGCAGCGGCGGCGTCGAACGGCTGGCGTTCGGCAGCGTGGACTTCGCCGCCGAGAGCGGCATCGCGGACGAGGGCGAGGCCATGACCGCGATCCGCGTCCAGCTGGTGCTGGAGTCCTGCCGCGCGGCGCTGGCGCCGCCGGTCGACGGCGTCGGGCTCGAGTTCACCGACGAGGCGGTGATGCGCGAGGACGCCCTGCGATCGCGCCGGCTGGGGTTCGGCGGCAAGCTCTGCATCCATCCGCGGCAGGTCACGGCCGTGAACGGGGCCTTCCGGCCCAGCCCGGACGAGGTGGCCTGGGCGCAACGCGTACTCGCCGCCTTCGAGCGCAGCCAGGGCGCCGCGACCTCCGTGGACGGGAAGATGATCGACAAGCCCGTCGTCGAGCGCGCGCGCCGGATCATGGACGAGTCGGGAAAGGGCGGCGCATAAAATGCATCGGAACACCTCGCTTGCTGCCGTTCGCGCGGCGACCACGGGCGGCGTGTCGGTCGCGGCCCCTGCTGCGGCCAGGCCCTTGCAGCTGGTGACGATGGAATACCGAACCAAAGAGGAGCAGGTCGCCGACTACCTGCGCGAGCGCATCATCTCCGGCGTCTACGCCCGCGGCTCCCGCCTCAAGCAGGCGGAGATCGCGGAGGAGCTGCACCTGAGCATCACCCCGGTGCGGGAGGCGCTCAAGCTGCTGGAGGCCGAGGGCTACGTCAGCGGCGATTCCTACCGCGGCGCCCGGGTGGTGCCGTTCGACCCGACGGCGTCGGCCGAGATCCTGCAGCTGCGCCTGATGCTGGAGGCGCAGCTGGTGCGCGGTGCGGTCGACAAGGCGACCTCCAAGGACATCCAGGAGCTGCGGGCCCTCGCCGACGAATTCGAGGCGGCGTTCAACGCCGGCGATCGGGCCTCGGCGCGCGGGATCAACTACCGCTTCCACCGCCGCATGTACGACATTGCGGCCATGCCCCAGACCCTGCACTTCGTCCAGATCCTCTGGGCGCGCTATCCCTTCGACCTGATCAACGCCGTCTCCGGGCGCGGCAAGGACGCCGCGGCCGAGCACGACGAGATCCTGAGGGCCTTCGCCGAAGGCGACTCGTCCAACGCCGTGCTGTCGATGCGCAAGCACATCGAATCGGGCTGGACGCTCCTGAAGCCCGACTAAGGGCAACCGATGTCGCGCCAGCCGGCGTCCGCTCGACCAATCAATGCATTGTGCATGAAGGAGACCCAGCCCATGTTCCAACGCCGCCACGCCCTGGCCGCCCTCGGTGCCGGCCTGCTGACCTCGCCGGCCAGCTGGTCCCAGGCCGGCTGGCCCGCACGGCCGATCCGGATCGTCGTGCCCGTGGCGGCTGGTGGCGGGACCGACTTCACGGCCCGGGTCCTGGCCGACAAGCTCGCGGCCGCGCTGGGCCAGCCCGTCGTCGTCGAGAACCGCCCCGGCGCCTCCGGCAACCTGGGACTGCAGCACGTGGCCGCCGCACCGGCCGACGGCTACACGCTGGTGATGCCGATCACCTCCTTCCCGATCAATCCCAGCCTGTACAAGCTGCCGTTCGACACGGTGAAGGACTTTGCGCCCGTCGTCCTCGGCGGCACGCTGCCGCTGGTGCTGGTGGTCCATCCCGGCGTGCCGGCCAAGAGCGTGCAGGATCTGATCGCGCTGGGCCTGGCCAAGACGCCCCTCAGCTATGCGAACTCGGGCAACGGGACCACCGCCCACCTGGCCGGTGAACTGTTCAACCGCATGGCGGGCATCCAGATGACCGGCGTGAGCTACAAGGGCGGCGGGCCGGCGGTCAACGACCTGCTGGGCGGGCACGTGCAGGTGTACTTCTCGACCATCCCGTCGGTGTCCCAGCACATCGAGTCGGGCAAGCTGCGCGCGTTGGGGGTCACCGGCAGCACGCGCAACCCCGACCTGCCCGGCGTGCCGACGGTGGCCGAGGCCGGACTGCCCGGGTTCGAGGTCACGGCCTGGTTCGGGTTGTTTGCCCCGGCGCGCACGCCCAGGGCCGTCATCGACCGCCTGAACGCCGAGCTCGTGAAGATCCTGGCCATGCCGGACGTGCGCCAGAAGCTGGCGGTCCACGGCGTCCAGCCGGGCGGCGGAACGCCGGACGCGCTGCGCGACTTCCTCGCCAGCGACATCGACAGGTGGGGCAAGGTCGTTCGCGAGGCGGGCATCCGCGCGGAATAGTCCGGGCGACAATCGCCCCCCGATGAAGTCCCGCCCGTCCGCCGGCGGCCTGGTCTATTCCACCGACCTGGGCCGCATGTGTCCCGCCTGCCGCCGCCCGGTGGCGCAGTGCGCCTGCGCGCGCAGCGCTGCCGCGGCACCGGCCGGCGACGGGTTCGTGCGCGTCTCGCGCGAGACCAAGGGCCGCGGCGGCAAGGCGGTGACGGTGGTGCGCGGGCTGGCGCTGGACGCGGGGGCGCTCGACCAGCTGGCCCGCCAGCTCAAGGCCGCCTGCGGCTCCGGCGGGACCGTGAAGGACGGCGCGGTGGAAGTGCAGGGCGACCACTGCGACAAGGTGCTGGCCCTGCTGAAGGACCAGGGCCACCGGGTCAAGCGCGCCGGCGGCTGAGCGCCGCTCAGCCGGCCAGCAGCCCGGCCCGCTCGATGAAGCCGACCACCTCGGCCAGCCCGGCCTGGGTCTTGAGGTTGGTCATCACGTAGGGTTTGCCGCGCCGCATGCGCTGCGTGTCCGCCTCCATCACGCCCAGGTCGGCGCCCACGTGCGGCGCCAGGTCGGTCTTGTTGATGACGAACAGGTCGCTCTTGGTGATGCCGGGGCCGCCCTTGCGCGGGATCTTCTCGCCGGCCGCGACGTCGATCACGTAGAGGGTCAGGTCGCTCAGCTCGGGGCTGAAGGTGGCGGCCAGGTTGTCGCCGCCGCTCTCGACGAACACGATGTCGGCGTCCGGGAACTGCGCCAGCATGCGGTCGATCGCTTCCAGGTTGATCGAGGCGTCCTCGCGGATCGCCGTGTGCGGGCAGCCGCCGGTCTCCACGCCCAGGATGCGCTCGGCCGGCAGCGCGCCGCTGACGGTGAGCAGGCGCTGGTCTTCCTTGGTGTAGATGTCGTTGGTGATGGCCACCAGGTCCCAGCGGTCGCGCATGGCCTTGCACAGCATCTCGAGCAGGGTGGTCTTGCCGGAGCCGACCGGGCCGCCGATGCCCACCCGCAGCGGCGGCAGCTTCTTGGTGCGGTGGGGGATGTGGTGCAGGGCGGAGGCGGTCATGAGCGGAACAGGCGGGAGTACTGCGTTTCGTGGCACGCCGACAGGATGGCGAGCATGGGGGTGAAGGCCTGGCGGGCGTCGTCGTCGAGCGCCAGGGCATGGTCGACGGCGGCCGGGATCTCCGCCGCCAGCCGCTGCAGGATGCGCTGGCCGCCGCCCTGGCCGAGCGGCACGGCCTTGATGGCGGCCTGTGCCATCGCCTCGGCCCAGCCGAACGCGAACACCAGCGCGACCTCGCGCACGCTGCAGTCGATGTCGGCCGCGGCGTGGGCGAAGGCCACCGGCCAGGTGTAGCCGGCGCCCTCGCGGCCGACCGACTTCATCCACTCGCCCAGCGAACGGCCCATCTGCTCGGCCTGCAGCTTCAGCTCGCTGGTCTCGCGCGTGCGGCGCACCCAGGCGTCCAGCGCGGCGACCCGCTCGCCGTCGCCGGCGCGGAAGGCGGCGACGGCGGCGCCGACGACGGACAGGTCGGATTCCGCCAGGGCCAGGTGCAGTTGCTCCTCCAGCCAGTCGGCGGCCGTGCGTTCGTCCGTGACCAGGCCGGCGTCGACGGCCGCTTCCAGGCCCTCGGAATACGAGAAGCCGCCCACCGGCAGCGCCGGCGAGGCCAGCCAGACCAGGCGCAGCAGCGCGGCGTCAGTGCGAATGGCCGTGCCCGTGGTGTCCATGGTCGTGGCCGTCGTGCGCGTGGTCGTGCGCATGGTCGTGGTCGTGCCCGTGGCCGCTGCCCTCGTAGCCGCCGTGCTCCGGCGCCAGCGGGCCGTGGCCGCCGTGCGCGTGTCCATGGCCGTGGCCGCCGGCCGCATACGCCCCGCCCTCGGGCTCGAACGCCTCCTGCGCTTCCTGCACGATCAGGTGCATGCCGCGCAGCATGGCGGCCAGCACGTGGTCGGGTTCGATCTTCAGGTGGTCGGGGCGCAGCTCGATGGCCACGTGGCGGTTGCCCAGGTGGTAGGCGGCCCGGGTGAGGTCGAAGGCGCTGCCGTGCTGGCTGCAGTGCGTGATGCGCAGCACCGGTTGCGGCGCCGCGACCACGCGGACCATCGAGCCGTCCTCGGCCACCAGCACGTCGCCGCCGCGCACCACGGTGCCACGCGGCAGGAACACGCCCAGGCGGCGGCCCTGCGAGTCGGTGGCCTCGAAGCGGCTCTTCTGGCGCACATCCCAGTCGAGTTCGACGGTGGCGGCGCGCCGCACCAGCACGGGCGCCAGGCCCTGGCCGCCGGCCAGGCATTTGGAGACGGTCAACATGCCCCGGAGGGTACTAGAAGAGGAAATACCGCTGCGCCATCGGCAGCACCCGGGCCGGCTCGCAGGTGAGCAGCTGGCCGTCGGCCCGCACGGCATAGGTCTGCGGATCGATCTCCATGGTCGGCAGGTAGTTGTTGTGCACCAGGTGCTGCTTGCGCACGCCGCGGATGCCCTTGACCGCTGCCAGGGTCTTGGCCAGGCCGTAGCGCTCGCCCACGCCGGCGTCGAACGCGGCCTGCGAGACGAAGGTGAGCGAGCCGCGCGCCAGCGAGCCGCCGTAGGCGCCGAACATCGGCCGGTAGTGCACCGGCTGCGGCGTCGGGATCGACGCGTTGGGGTCGCCCATGGCCGCCATCGCGATGCTGCCGCCCTTGAGGATGAGGAAGGGCTTGACGCCGAAGAAGGCCGGCTTCCACAGCACCAGGTCGGCCCACTTGCCCGGCTCGATGCTGCCCACCTCGTGGCTGATGCCGTGCGCGATGGCCGGGTTGATCGTGTACTTGGCCACGTAGCGCTTGGCGCGCACGTTGTCGTTGCGCTCGCCGTCGCCGGGCAGCGGGCCGCGCTGCAGCTTCATCTTGTGCGCGGTCTGCCAGGTGCGCAGGATGACTTCGCCGACCCGGCCCATGGCCTGCGAGTCGCTCGACATCATGCTGATGGCGCCCAGGTCGTGCAGGATGTCCTCGGCCGCGATGGTCTCCTTGCGGATGCGGCTCTCGGCGAACGCCAGGTCCTCGGCGATGGCCGGGTCGAGGTGGTGGCACACCATCAGCATGTCGACGTGCTCGTCGAGCGTGTTGACGGTGTAGGGCATCGTCGGGTTGGTCGACGACGGCAGGAAGTTGGCCTCGCCCACCACCCGCAGGATGTCCGGCGCGTGGCCGCCGCCGGCGCCCTCGGTGTGGAAGGCGCACAGCGCGCGCCCCCTGGTGGCGGCGATGGTGTTCTCGACGAAGCCCGACTCGTTGAGCGTGTCGCTGTGGATGGCCACCTGGGTGTCGGTGGCCTCGGCGACGTCCAGGCAGTGGTCGATGGCGCTGGGCGTCGTGCCCCAGTCCTCGTGCAGCTTCAGGCCGATGGCGCCGGCCTCGATCTGCTCGCGCAGCGGCGCGTGCCGGCTGGCGTTGCCCTTGCCCAGGAAGCCCAGGTTCATCGGGAAGGCATCGGCGGCCTGCAGCATGCGCTGCATGTTCCAGGGGCCGGGCGTGCAGGTGGTGGCGAAGGTGCCGGTGGCCGGGCCGGTGCCGCCGCCCAGCATGGTGGTGATGCCCGAGGCCAGCGCCTCCTCGATCTGCTGCGGGCAGATGAAGTGGATGTGGCTGTCGATGCCGCCGGCGGTGACGATGTGGCCCTCGGCGCTGATGATCTCGGTGCCCGCGCCGATGACGATGTCGACGCCCGGCTGCGTGTCGGGGTTGCCGGCCTTGCCGACGGCGGCGATGCGGCCGTCCTTCAGGCCGATGTCGGCCTTGACGATGCCCCAGTGGTCGAGGATGAGCGCGTTGGTCAGGACGCAGTCCATCGCGCCCTCGGCACGGGTGCGCTGCGACTGCGCCATGCCGTCGCGGATGGTCTTGCCGCCGCCGAACTTCACTTCCTCGCCGTAGCCGCCGGCGCGCAGGGTGTAGTCGTCCTCGACCTCGACCACCAGGTCGGTGTCGGCCAGGCGGACCCGGTCACCGGTGGTGGGTCCGAACATTTCCGCGTAGGCGCGGCGCCCGATCTTGGCCATGTCTTGCTAGAGCTTTCCCTGGACGAGGGCACGGAAGCCGAACACCTGGCGGTCGCCCGCGTAGTCGACCAGTTCCACGGTGCGCTGCTGGCCCGGCTCGAAGCGCACGGCGGTGCCCGAGGCGATGTTCAGCCGCATGCCGCGCGCCGCGGCGCGGTCGAAGTCGAGCGCGCCGTTGGTCTCGGCGAAGTGGTAGTGCGAGCCGACCTGGATCGGCCGGTCGGCGGTGTTGCGCACCACCAGCGTGGCGGTGCGGCGGCCGGGGTTGAGGTCGTGCTCGCCCGGGTCGGTGAGCAGTTCGCCGGGGATGGCCATCACTTGCCGCCGCGCGAGAACCAGAGCGCGAGCGCGGCCAGGGCGGCCACCAGCAGCAGGCCGGCGCTGTCGGTGGCGTGCCAGTGGCTGCCGGCCAGGCCGTGGCCGTCGTGGGCCAGCGCGGGCAGGCAGACGAGGGCGGCGAGCGCGGTGGCGAGGCGGGCGGAAAGCGTGGTCATGGGGCGGCTCCTGGCAGCTGTTCAGACGATGGGCTGGTGGACGGTCACCAGCTTGGTGCCGTCGGGGAAGGTGGCTTCGACCTGGATGTCGGGAATCATCTCGGGCACCCCTTCCATGACGTCGGCCCGGGTGAGGACGGCGCGTCCCTCGCTCATGAGCTGGGCGACGGTCCTGCCGTCGCGCGCGCCCTCCATCACGGCGGCGGAGATCAGCGCCATGGCTTCCGGATAGTTCAGGCGCAGGCCGCGCGCCTTGCGCCGTTCGGCCAGCAGGGCGGCGGTGAAGATCAGGAGCTTGTCTTTTTCGCGGGGCGTTAGTTCCATGCGCGGTCGGTCCGGGGCGGGGTCGGGCCGTCCTCCTGCAAGTGCTGTGCCGTGGCGCTGCCGCCCGCGCCGGCTCGGCACGGAACCTGCACGACCGTCGCGTGAACGAGGTCATTCCCATCCTGCCCCACGACCCGCCCCAGCGGGTGGTGAAGGTGCGGCGCGACTACAACGCCTGGGTCGCGCGCGAGACCATGGAGGACTACGCGCTGCGCTACGCCCCGCAGCGGTTCCGCCGCTGGTCGACCTTCCGGGTCGCCAACACCGCCTTCGGCGCCGCCTCGTTCCTGATCCTGGAGGCGGTGGGCGCCACCCTGCTGGTGCAGTACGGGTTCCTGAACGCCTTCTGGGCCATCCTGGCCACCGGGCTGATCATCTTCGGCGCCGGCCTGCCGATCAGCATCTACGCCGCCCGCCACGGCGTCGACATGGACCTGCTCACGCGCGGCGCCGGCTTCGGCTACATCGGCTCGACGATCACCTCGCTGATCTACGCCTCGTTCACCTTCATCTTCTTCGCCCTCGAGGCGGCCGTGATGGCCTATGCGCTGGAGCTGGCGCTGGGCATCCCGCCGCGCTGGGGCTACCTGGCCTGCGCGCTGGTGGTGATCCCGCTGGTCACGCACGGCGTGTCGGCCATCAGCCGGCTGCAGGTCTGGACCCAGCCCCTGTGGCTGGTGATGCTGGTGGTGCCCTTCGTCTACGTGTTGGCGCGCGATCCTGGGGCGTTTTCGGGCGTCGTGCACTACGCTGGTGAAAAAAGTGGCGTTTCCGGTTTCGATCTGCACAGCTTTGGTGCGGCGCTGACGGTCGGCATCGCGCTCATCACGCAGATGGGCGAGCAGGCCGACTACCTGCGCTTCATGCCCGCGGCCACGCCGGCGAACCGGGGCCGCTGGTGGCTGGGCGTGCTGGCCGGCGGGCCGGGCTGGGTGATCCTGGGCGTGCTCAAGATGCTGGGCGGCGCGCTGCTGGCCTACCTGGCCATCAGCCACATGGTGCCGCCGGATCGCGCGGTCGACCCCAACCAGATGTACCTGGCGGCCTACGAGTACGTGTTCCCGCACTACGGCGTCGCGGTGGCAGCCACGGCGGTGTTCGTCGTGGTCTCGCAGCTGAAGATCAACGTCACCAACGCCTACGCCGGCTCACTGGCCTGGTCGAACTTCTTCTCGCGCGTCACCCACAGCCACCCGGGCCGGGTGGTCTGGGTGCTGTTCAACACGCTGATCGCCTTCATGCTGATGGAGATGAACGTCTTCCAGGCGCTGGGCGACGTGCTGGGGCTGTACTCCAACATCGCCATCGCCTGGATCATGGCGGTGGTGGCCGACCTGGTGGTGAACAAGCCGCTCGGCCTGTCGCCCCGCGGCATCGAGTTCAAGCGCGCCTACCTGTACGACATCAACCCGGTGGGCGTGGGCGCGATGGCCCTGGCCTCCACCGCCTCGGTGGCGGCCTTCCTGGGCGTGTTCGGCCCCACCGCGCAGGCCTTCTCGGCGCTCATCGCCATGGGGGTGGCCTTCGTCGCCGCGCCGGCCATCGCCTGGGCCACCGGCGGGCGCTACTACCTGGCCCGCCCGCAGGAAACGCCGGCCGACCCCACCGCGCTGCGCCGCTGCGTGGTGTGCGAGCGCGAGTACGAGGCGCCCGACATGGCGCACTGCCCGGCTTACCAGGGCTGCATCTGCTCGCTGTGCTGCACGCTGGACGCGCGCTGCGGCGACGCCTGCAAGCCGCGGGCGCGGCTGGCCTGGCAGTGGTCGGCCCTGCTGCGCGCCCTGCTGCCGCGGCGCACCTGGACCTACCTGGACACCGGCCTGGGCCACTTCCTGCTGCTGATGCTGGTCATCGTGCCGTTGCTGGCGGCGGTGTTCTCCCTGCTGTACCACCAGGAGCTGCGCGCGCTCGACGCCATCGCGCCCGACGCCGCCGTCGTCGCCGGTGCCGCGCTGCGCGCGGGCTTCGTCAAGGTCTATGTGGCGCTGCTGGTCATCGCCGGCATCGTGGCCTGGTGGCTGGTGCTGGCGCACAAGAGCCGGCAGGTTGCGCAGGAGGAGTCGAACCGCCAGACCCACCTGCTGGTGCGCGAGATCGACTCGCACCGCCAGACCGACGAGGCGCTGCAGCAGGCCAAGCGTGCCGCCGACGAGGCCCGGCGTGCGGCCGAGCAGGCCAACCAGGCCAAGAGCCGCTACATCGGCGCCATCAGCCACGAGCTGCGCACGCCGCTCAACAGCATCCTCGGCTACGCGCAGCTGATGGGCGAGGACGCCGGCCTGCCGCCGCACCGCAAGCAGGCCGTCAACGTCATCCGCCGCGGCGGCGAGCACCTGCTGTCGCTGATCGAGGGCACGCTGGACATCGCACGCATCGAGGCCGGCAAGCTCACGCTGGCGGTCAAGCCGATGCGCTTCGCCGACTGCGTGCACGAGATGGCCGGCCTGTTCGAGCTGCAGGCGGCCGGCAAGGGGCTGGCCTTCCGCTTCGACGTCGAGGGCCACATCCCCGAGGTCGTGCGAGCCGACGAGAAGCGGGTGCGGCAGATCCTGATCAACCTGCTGGGCAACGCGGTGAAGTTCACCGCCCAGGGCCAGGTGAGCCTGCGCGTGCGCTACGCCCGCGAGCTGGCCGACATCGAGGTCGCCGACACCGGGCCCGGCATGACGGCCGCCGAGATCACCCGGGTGTTCGAGCCGTTCGCGCGCGGCGAGGGCGCTGCCCAGTCGGCGCCGGGCGCCGGGCTGGGGCTGACCATCGCCAAGATGCTCGCCGACCTGATGGGCGGCGAGCTCACCGTGGACAGCGCGCAGGGCGCCGGCTCGCGCTTCAAGGTGCGCCTCTTCCTGCCGCAGGTGCACGGCGTGCGCCCCGAGGCGCAGGCCGCGCTGCGGCCGGCCGGCTACGAGGGCGTGCGCCGGCGCATCCTGGTGGTCGACAACGAGGAGGCCGATCGCGAGCTGCTGGTGCAGCTGCTGGAGCCGCTCGGCTTCGAGCTGCGCACCGCTGCCAGCGGCCACGACGCGCTCGACCTGCTGGCCGCCGGGCTGGACCCCGACGCCATCCTGATGGACCTGGCGATGCCGGGCATCGACGGCTGGGAGACGCTGCGCCGGGCGCGCCGGCTGGCGCCGCTGCGCGCGCGCGTCGCCATCGTCTCGGCCAACGCCTTCGACAAGGGCCTGGACAACGACGCCGGCGTGCCGGCCGACGACTTCCTGGTCAAGCCGGTGCGCCACACCGAACTGCTCGACTGGCTGCAGCGCGCGCTCGGCCTGCACTGGCTGGCGCAGGCCGCCGCGCAGCCGGCGCCGCGGCCGCCGGCCGCTGCCTTCATCGGCCCGCTGCCCGATGCCGCCGCGCTGCAGGCCTTGCAGCAGCTGGTGCAGCTGGGGTACCCGCGCGGCGTGCTCAACAAGCTCGACGCCATCGAGGCCGACCAGCCCGAGGCCGCCGCCTTCTGCGCCGCGCTGCGCGAGCAGGCGCGCGCGTTCCAGTTCGAGGCCATGGGCCAGGCCCTCGCCCGGGCACTGGGCGGCGCCCCCGAGGAGACCGTGCGATGACCGTGCCGCAACCGCTGCACCAGGCGCTGGACCGCAGCAACAGCGACGTCGTGCTGATCGTCGACGACGTTCCCGACAACCTGGCCGTGCTGCACGACGCGCTCGACGAATCGGGCTACACCGTGCTGGTGGCCACCAGCGGCAGCGCCGCCCTGGCCCGCGCCGGCCAGGCCCTGCCGGACATCGTGCTGCTCGACGCCATGATGCCGGGCATGGACGGCTTCGAGGTCGCGCGCCGCCTGAAGGCCGCGCCCGAGACAGCGCACATCCCCATCATCTTCATGACCGGGCTGACCGAGACCGAGCACCTGGTTGCCGCACTGGAGGCCGGCGGCGTCGACTACGTCACCAAGCCGATCCGGCCCAAGGAAGTGCTGGCCCGCATGAACGTGCACATGCAGGGCGCGCGGCAGGCCCGCCAGACGCGCAACGCGCTCGATGCCTTCGGCTACGCCAGCATTGCCGTGCGCGCCGCCGACGGCCGGCTGCTGTGGCAGACGCCGTTGGCGCGCCAGCTGCTGCTCGCGTACTACGGCAGCAGCGGGCCGCTGGCGCCGGCGCCGGTGCAGGCCTGGTTGCGGCGCCACCTGCGCGAAGCCGAGCAGCTGGTGGAGCCGCCGCGCCTGACGGCCGAACTGGGCGCCCGGCGCCTGACCTTCCGGCTGCACCAGCAACTGGGGCAGGACGAGGAGGGCGGCGACTGGCTGATCGTGATGCGCGAGGTCTCGGACGACGCCGTCATCGGCGCCATGAGCCTGTCGTTCAAGCTCACGGCGCGCGAGGCCGAGGTGCTGTACTGGGTGGTCAAGGGCAAGATCAACCGCGACATCGCCGACATCGTGGGCGCCAGCCCCGCCACGGTGAAGAAGCACCTCGAGCGGGTGTTCGACAAGCTCGGGGTCGAGACGCGCACGGCGGCGGCGGGCATGGCGATGAACAGGATCCGGCAACTACACCCTAGCTTCGAGGGGTGAACCCCTCTCGCGACTCCCAAGCAGGGAACCCCCTCACCCGGCACGGGGACCGGGGACCCAAGCAGGGAGCCCCCTCACCCCAACCCTCTCCCCCGGGGGGAGAGGGGGCGGGGCTTGAAGGTGCCGTGGCCGCGTGCGGCAATGGGGCCGCGCCGGTCGGCCTGCGTAGTTGGGGGCCGGGATGCGTGCTTCTGTGCCGACGTCGACAGTTGCACTCATCGTCATGCGGGCTTGATCCGGCATCCATCTCCCGAGGGCGATCAGGGCGCGATCCGACAGCCGGAGATGGATTGCGGGTCAAGCCCGCAATGACGAGGTCGGCCTCAATGTCCCCACTTGGCCGGATGCCAGGCCGACCCGGAGTCGCGGGTGAGGCCGCCCGTCCGGCGCGCCAGCAGGATGCCGCCGGCGGCGGCCAGCGCGCCGGCTGCTGCCAGCATGGTGCCGCTGCTCATGGAGCGGGCCATGCTGCCGGCCAGTTCGCCGCTGCGCGGGCCCAGCAACTCCAGGCGGCGCTTGGTCATGCGCGCGCCCATCTCGGACAGCTGGCCGGCCAGCAGGCGCTCGGCCTTGGGCAGCAGGTCGGTCTCCTCGTCGGCCACGTGGTGCATCACGGTGCGCATCAGCTCCAGCAGCGTGGCGTCGAACGCCGGCTCGCCGGCCTGCAGCGCCTTCAGCCGGGCGATCAGCTCGCGCATCCGGTCGTGCTCGGGCTTGGCCTTGTCCAGCATTTCGTCGGGCGACACCTCGCGCAGCGCCGGGTAGAAGATCTCCTCCTCCAGCTGGGCGTGCACCTCGAGCGCGAGGCAGATGTTGTCGGCCAGCCCCTTCTTGACCCGGGCCGGCGTGTCGGCCTGGTACTGGTGGAAGGCGGCCATCACGTGGGTGTGGTCCATCCGGATCATGCTGGTGATGGACGGCGAGAGGCGGCTGAACATGGATGCCATGGCGTGCTCCTGCGGTTGATGTCGTCAGGCCACCTTGGCCAGCGACTTGTCGGACGTCTCGGCCGCGGCGGCGGCGGTTTCCTTGGCGCGATCGGCGGCCTCGATCAGCGTCGCCATCGCCAGCGCCGTCCGGTCCCACGACGTCTGGGCGATCGCCTGGGCGAGATCGAGCGCATGGGCGCGGCGCTGCTCCGGCGTGCGCGCCAGGATGCGCTCGCAGGCGGCGACGTAGTCGGCCGCCGTGTCGGCGATCGACACCACGTGCCCGTACGGTTCCATCACGTCGCGGATCGAGGTGCTCACGGACGGACGGCCGCAGGCCATGTACTCCAGCATCTTGGTCGGGCTGATGAAGCGCGTGGCCTCGTTGAGCGCGAACGGCATCAGGCACACGTCCCAGCCGCAGATGAACGAGGGCAGGTCCTGGTAGCTCTGCTGGCCCACCCAGTGGATGTTGGCATGCCGCGGCAGCCCGGCCGGATCGATCTTGACCACCGGGCCCACCATGACGACCTGCCAGTCCGGGTGGGTGGTGGCCAGGGCCTCGACCAGCTCCATGTTGATCCGCTCGTCGATCACGCCGCAGTAGCCCAGCCGGGGACGCGGCAGCGCGGCCTGCAGCGGATGCTCGGCTTCGCCCTGCGCGAAGTGGCGCGCATCGACGCTGCTCGGAAAGCAGTGCACGCTGGGATGGCGGCCCTTCTTGGAGTTGTACAGGCTGGGACCGCCGGCGAACACCAGGTCGGCCTCCTTGAACAGCACGTTCTCGCGTTGCACCAGCTGGCGCGGCGCGTTCTTGAACAGCGTCAGTTCGTCCATGCAGTCGTACACGATGCCGCGCGGCTGCAGCTCGGCCGCCAGCGGCACCGCCATCGGCGTGTAGAACCAGATCCAGTAGTCGGTGATCCGCTCCGTGCGGATCGCGTCGGCGACGAACTTCTGCAGCACCGAGATGTGCTCGTCGTGGAAGCCGGGCGCCGCCGCGCTGACGTGGGGCCGCCACACCTCCACCCCCTCGGCCGGCGAGAACTTCTCCAGCCGCTGCTCGGCCTCACCCACCACCGGCTCCTCCACGAACACCACGCGCCAGTGTCGTGCCAGGCGCGACAGCAGGTGCTGCGGCCGCTGGTAGACGAAGTTCCAGCGCAGGTGGGAGAAGACGATGAGAGTTTGCATGAGGGCTCCTGGACAACGGAGTTGGGATGCGTTGCGGCGTTGCCGACGATCATGCCGAGACAGCGCGCAAGTCCCTGTAGGAGCAAGGCTTTTTTGCTGCGGTGCGGCGCCGCACGGCCCCGCGGCGCGCGGCCGTACGCCACACGGCGTATGGCTGCGAGCTCAGCGTCTTCCTAGCATCCGGTTGTCCACCGAAAGTCCGCACGGACCGGTGAGGCGAGCCTCCCAGACCCCGTCCACCCCTCTTCCTGGAGCACCAGATGCAAAGACGATTCACCCTCAAGGCGTTGACCGCCGCGGTGGCCCTGGCGGGCACCGCCACCCTCCCGGCCTTCGCCCAGTCGGGCGGCACCATCAAGGTCGGCGTGCTGCACAGCCTGTCGGGCACCATGGCCATTTCCGAGACGGTCCTCAAGGACACCGTGCTGATGGCCATCGACGAGATCAACGCCAAGGGCGGCGTGCTCGGCAAGAAGCTCGAGCCGGTGGTGGTCGACCCCGCGTCCAACTGGCCGCTGTTCGCCGAGAAGACCAAGCAGCTGCTCACGCAGGACAAGGTCTCGGTCATCTTCGGCTGCTGGACCAGCGTGAGCCGCAAGTCGGTGCTGCCGGTGGTCGAGGAGCAGAACGGCCTGCTGTTCTACCCCGTGCAGTACGAGGGCGAGGAGCTGTCCAAGAATGTGTTCTACACCGGCGCGGCGCCCAACCAGCAGGCGATCCCGGCCGTCGAATACCTCATGAGCAAGGAAGGCGGCGGCGCCAAGCGCTTCGTGCTGCTTGGCACCGACTACGTCTATCCGCGCACCACCAACAAGATCCTGCGCGCCTTCCTCAAGAGCAAGGGCGTGAAGGACAGCGACATCGACGAGAAGTACACGCCGTTCGGCCACAGCGACTACCAGACCATCGTCGCCGACATCAAGAAGTTCTCCGCCGGCGGCAAGACCGCCGTCATCTCCACCATCAACGGCGACTCCAACGTGCCGTTCTACAAGGAGCTGGGCAATGCCGGCCTGAAGGCCAAGGACGTGCCGGTGGTCGCCTTCTCGGTCGGCGAGGAGGAGCTGCGCGGCGTCGACACCAAGCCGCTGGTGGGCCACCTGGCCGCCTGGAACTACTTCATGTCGGTCAAGAACCCGACCAACGACGAGTTCACCAAGAAGTGGGCCACGTACGCCAAGGCCAAGGGCATCGCCGGCCACAAGGACAAGCCGCTCACCAACGACCCGATGGAAGCCACCTACATCGGCGTCTACATGTGGAAGCAGGCGGTCGAGAAGGCCAAGTCCACCGACGTCGACAAGGTCATCGCGGCGATGTCCGGCCAGACCTTCAAGGCCCCGTCCGGCTTCACCGCCAAGATGGACGAGAAGAACCACCACCTGCACAAGCCGGTGTTCATCGGTGAGGTCAAGGCCGACGGCCAGTTCAACGTGGTCTGGAAGACGCCCGGCCCGGTCAAGGCCAAGCCCTGGTCGCCCTTCATCGACGGCAACGACAAGAAGAAGGACGAGCCGGACGGCAAGTCCAAGACCTGAGCATCACGCGCGGCGATCCTGATCCACACACCGTCATGGCGGGCTTGACCCGCCATCCATCCCCGGATGTTTCGGCATCCCGGCCCTCGGTTCCGTTCGGGGTGCGGGCTGCTCCGGAGATGGATCCCGGGTCAAGCCCGGGATGACGGCTCACCATCGGCCGCTGCTGGCGGGCCCGGTTCTTGCGCAATGGACGGCGTGCCGTCCATTCCACAGGTTCCAGCAATGAAGCGACTCCTCCTACTCCTGGCCCTGGCCTGGATGGCGCCGGCCCAGGCGCTCACCGCCGACGAGGCCAAGGCCATCGCGCTGGGCGAAAGCGACGCCCGCATCGAGGCGCTGAACAAGGCCATCGCCACCGCCGACGACCGCACCGCCGCATTCCTGCAGGCGCTGGCCGACGACGTGGTCAAGGTCGCCGGCGACAAGGTGTTCATCGTGCGTGACGGCAAGGGCGCCGATCCGGTGACCGGGGCGGCGGTCGACGTTCCCGCGGACGCCGAGGACGTGGTCAGCAACAACCGCATGCGCAGCGAACTCGATGGCGCCCTGGCCGCCCTGCAGCTGTTCTCGCCCGATGCCGCGCTGCGCCGGCGCGCCGTGCAGTCGTTGCAGAAGGAGCCCGACGAGGCCCGCCTGCCCCTGATCGAGAAGGCCTACGCGGCCGAGAAGGACGCCGGCATCCGCGACCAGCTCGGGCTGGTGCGCGCCGCCGTGCTGCTGGGCAGCAGCGACAAGGGCAAGCGGCTCGAGGCCGCCCGCCTGCTGGGCGGCAGCCGCAACCCCGCCACCAAGCCCCTGCTGGTCGAGCGCCTGCGCGAGGAGCCCGAGGCCGAGGTGAAGGCGGCGCTGGCCGCCTCGCTGCGCCAGGTCGACGCCGCGCTCGCCTGGGGCGACCGGCTGGGTGCGCTGTTCTCCGGCGTCAGCCTGGGTTCCATCCTGCTGCTGGTGGCGCTGGGACTGGCCATCACCTACGGCCTGATGGGCGTGATCAACATGGCGCACGGCGAGCTGATGATGATCGGCGCCTACGCCACCTACGTGGTGCAGGGCGTGTTCCGCAGCTGGCTGCCCGGCCACTTCGACTGGTACCTGGTGGCCGCCGTGCCGGTGTCGTTCGCCGCATCGGCGGCGGTCGGTGCCATCCTCGAGCGCGGCGTCATCCGCTTCCTGTACGGCCGCCCGCTGGAGACGCTGCTGGCCACCTGGGGCATCAGCCTGATGCTGATGCAGCTGGTGCGCAGCGTGTTCGGGGCCCAGAACGTGGGCGTCGAGAACCCCAGCTGGATGAGCGGCGGCGTGGTGCTGCTGGGCAACCTGCAGCTGCCCTGGAACCGCATCGTCATCGTCGGCTTCGCCTTCGCGGTGCTGGCCGGCATGGCCTTCCTGATCGCCCGCACCCGCCTGGGCCTGTTCGTGCGCGGCGTCACCCAGAACCGCCCCATCGCCTCCTGCATGGGCGTGAACACCGCCCGCATCGACACCTATGCCTTCGCGCTCGGCTCCGGCATCGCCGGCCTGGCGGGCTGCGCCCTGAGCCAGATCGGCAACGTCGGCCCCGACCTCGGGCAGGCCTACATCGTCGACTCGTTCATGGTCGTCGTGCTGGGCGGCGTGGGCCAGCTGGCCGGCACCGTGTACGCGGCGCTCGGCCTGGGCATCCTGAACAAGTTCATCGAGGGCTGGGCCGGCGCCGTGCTGGCCAAGATCGCCGTGCTGGTGCTCATCGTGGTGTTCATCCAGAAGCGGCCGCAGGGCCTGTTCGCCGTGCGCGGCCGCAGCGCGGAGGCCTGATCGCATGGACCGCGCACCCTCCATCGTCGCTGCCGCCGCCACCCCCGAGCCGGTCGTGCTGCCGGCGGCCCGCCCGCTGCTCACGCGCGCCGGCTGGACCGCCTTCCTGGTCGCCCTGGTCACCGTCTGCGCCCTGGCGCCGGTGCTCAACCTGGTGGTGCCGGCCGACAGCCCGTTCCACATGGGCGAGTACGCCGTCGCCCTGATCGCCCGGATCATGTGCTACGCCATCTGCGCGCTGGCGATGGACCTGATCTGGGGCTACACCGGCATCCTGTCGCTCGGCCACGGCCTGTTCTTCGCCCTCGGCGGCTACGCCATGGGCATGTACCTGATGCGCCAGATCGGCCGCGACGGCAACTACAAGAGCGACCTGCCCGACTTCATGGTGTTCCTGGACTGGAAGGCGCTGCCCTGGCACTGGACCTTCTCCGACAGCTTCGTCGCCACCTGCCTGCTGGTGGTGCTGGTGCCGGCGGCGGTGGCCTTCGTGTTCGGCTTCTTCGCCTTCCGCTCGCGCATCAAGGGCGTGTACTTCTCCATCATCACGCAGGCGCTCACCTACGCCGCCATGCTGCTGTTCTTCCGCAACGAGACCGGCTTCGGCGGCAACAACGGCTTCACCGACTTCAAGCGCATCCTGGGCGTGCCGCTGCAGACGCCGTCGATGCGCATGACGCTGTTCGTGTTCACCGGCCTGACGCTGCTGGGGTTCTTCCTGCTCGCCCGCTGGCTGGTCACGGCCAAGTTCGGCCGCGTGCTGCAGGCCATCCGCGATGCCGAGACGCGCGTCATGTTCTCGGGCTACAACCCGGTGGGCTACAAGCTGGCGATCTGGACCCTGTCGGCCGTCATGTGCGGGGTGGCCGGCGCCCTGTACGTGCCGCAGGTGGGCATCATCAACCCGGGCGAGATGAGCCCCGCCAACTCGATCGAGATTGCCGTCTGGGCCGCCGTCGGCGGCCGTGCCACCCTCATCGGCCCCATCGTCGGCGCCTTCCTGGTCAGTGGCGCCAAGAGCTGGCTCACCGTGAGCGCGCCCGAGTACTGGCTGTATTTCCTGGGCGGGCTGTTCATCGTCGTCACGCTGTTCCTGCCCGACGGGCTGGTGGGCCTGGCCCGCCGGCTGCGGCTCGCGGGCGCCGCCGCCCTGGAGGCAAAGGCGCCATGACACCGGACCTGATGGACGAGGGCGCGCGACGCGTCGCGGCAGCCAAAGGGGGCGCGACCTCGGGCAAGACCGAATCCGGCGGGCGCGCCGCCGGATTCGCCCGCCTGGTGACGGCCGGCGAAGTCGACACCAGCCACGGCCGCATCCTGTACCTCGACGAGGTGAGCGTCAGCTTCGACGGCTTCCGGGCCATCAACAAGCTCTCGCTCGACATCGCGCCGGGCGAGCTGCGCTGCATCATCGGCCCCAACGGCGCCGGCAAGACCACGATGATGGACATCATCACCGGCAAGACGCGCCCGGACAGCGGCACCGTCTTCTTCGGCAGCACCATCGACCTGCTGCGCTACAAGGAGGCGCAGATCGCCGCCCTGGGCATCGGCCGCAAGTTCCAGAAGCCCACGGTGTTCGAGCAGCTCACGGTGTTCGAGAACCTGGAGCTGGCCCTCAAGGCCGACAAGGGCGTCAAGGCCTCGGTGTTCTTCCGCCTCGACTCCGCCCAGGGCGACCGGCTGGCCGAGGTGCTGCGCACCATCCACCTGGCCGCGCACGTCAACCGCCCGGCCGGCACCCTGAGCCACGGCCAGAAGCAGTGGCTGGAGATCGGGATGCTGCTGATGCAGGACCCCAAGCTGCTGCTGCTGGACGAACCGGTGGCCGGCATGACCGACGAGGAAACCGCCCGCACCGCCGAACTGTTCCTGTCGCTCAAGGGCCAGCACTCGCTGATGGTGGTGGAGCACGACATGGGCTTCATCCAGACCATCTCCGAGAAGGTCACGGTGCTGCACGAGGGCTCGGTGCTGGCCGAGGGGTCGCTGGCGCAGGTGCAGAACGATGAACGCGTGATCGAGGTCTACCTCGGCCGCTGAACCCCGGAATGCACGCATGCTGAACGTCAAGTCCATCAACCAGTACTACGGCGGCTCGCACATCCTGCGGGACGTCAGCATGGAGGCGGCGCTGGGGCAGGTCACCGTCATCCTGGGGCGCAACGGCGTGGGCAAGACCACGCTGCTCAAGTCGCTCATGGGGCTGGTGCCGATCAAGTCGGGCGCCATCGAGTTCGACGGCAGGCCGATCCACCAGTGCACGCCCTATGAGCGGGCGCGCGCCGGCATCGGCTTCGTGCCGCAGGGCCGCGAGATCTTCGCGCGGCTGACGGTCGAGGAGAACCTGCGCATGGGGCTGGCCTACAAGCCGGCCGGCATGCCGGTGCCCGCGCAGCTGTACGAGCTGTTCCCGGTGCTGCGGCAGATGCTGGGGCGGCGCGGCGGCGACCTGTCGGGCGGCCAGCAGCAGCAGCTGGCGATCGCCCGCGCACTGGCGGCCCAGCCCAAGCTGCTGGTGCTGGACGAACCCACCGAGGGCATCCAGCCCAGCATCATCAAGGACATCGGCCGCGTCATCCGCATGCTGGCGGACCGCGGCGACATGGCCATCGTGCTGGTCGAGCAGTATTACGACTTCGCCCAGGAACTGGCCGATCGCTACCTGGTCATGGAGCGCGGCGAGGTCATCGCCGCCGGCGCCGGCAAGGACATGGAAGCCGCCGGCGTGCGCCAGCTGGTGGCGATCTGACGACAGCGGCCGTGGGCGGCTGCCTACCGTGGGTGGCGTGGCTGCCCGGCAATCCGGTCGCGATGGGGGAGCTACCTTGGGTGCATCGACAACCCAAGGAGATTCACATGCCCGTCATCCTCTGGCTTCTCGGCGTCCCGCTGTTCGTGGTCGTGCTGCTGATGCTGTTCCACGTCATCTGACGCCCCGCGCAGGCCCGTCAGGGCTTGCGCTGGATCTGCCCGAGCTGCTCCTGGGTCCGCCCCGAGCGCTCGCGGCGGTTCCCATCCGCGGTTTCGCCGCCGGCCGCCGGGTTCGGCATGGCGCGCCGCCCCTGGTTGCCGGACCACTGGTTGCCATACGGCTGGCGGCCGGAGCCACCTTCCCAGTTCACTTCGTTGCGGTAGCCATGGCGGGCCTGGGCCGGGCCCGGGTCGATGGCGGGAGTCTGCTCGTTCATGGGCTCTCCGTGGGTGACGCGCTGCACAAGCCGCGCACGCTGCAAGGCTAGCGGAGATGCTCATCGTCCCTGTAGGACGCGGCCCTGTCTACGCGCCGTTACGGCGCGGCGGGCGATGCCGCCACCCGATTGATTGGGCGGGTGGCGGAGGGGCGGGTGGCCGGAGGGGGTTCAGCGGGTGGCCGGCGGGACCACGACCACCGGTGCGCCCTGCGTCTTGGGTTCGACGCGCAGTTCGGTGTTGCCCGGCGGTGGCACGACCGTCTCGACCTCGCGCAGCACACCGCCGCCGGCGACGCTGCCGCTGGTGTTGCCGTAGCCCAGCACGCGGGCCTCGCAGGCCGACTTGTCCTCGCCCGACAGGGCGTCGCAGCGGGCCCGCGCGTTGGCTTCGAGGGTGCTCGGCGCCGGGGCGGCCTGGCCTTGCTGCCTGTCGGCGCGGGCATTGCGGGCCTCGCGCAGGCAGGTCTCACGGTCCTGTTGGCTGCGGCCTTCGGTGCAGGCCTGCACTTCCTGCTGGTAGTTGCCGGAGGCGTCGATGCCGGTGGCGCCGGTCGGCGTGCCGGCAACCTGTGCGGTGGCCGCGGTCATGGCCAGCAGCGCGGCGCCACCGAAGGACAGCAGGCTGCGGCGCGGGCGCCGCAGGTGTCGTCGCAATGTCATGGGGAGCTCCTGCGAATCACGATGGATCCACTCTAGGCAGCCGGCCATCCCGGCGTTGCCGGAGGAACGGCAGCGCCGGCGGCGGCGCACGGCGCCGTGGACCGTAGGAGGCTGCTGGCAGCGCCCGGTGCCGCTACAGCGCCCACAGGCGCGGCACGGTGGGCTCGAGCTGCCACAGCTGCTGCCGCCAGGCCGCGCGCACCTGGCGCAGCAGGTCCATCGCCGGCTCGACCAGGGGCGCCAGCACCCGCACCACCACCGCCTGTCCGCACGGGCTGGTGGCGCCCGCGGTCGCGGCCAGGGCATGCCCCTGCAGCACCTCGCGCGCGCTGTCCAGCGCCAGCTCGCGGCGCGTCCGTGTGAGTTCGTCGCCGGCGGCCAGCACCAGCGTGGCCACGCAGCGGTGGCCGGCCAGGCCGAGCGGGCCGTCCATCAGGCGCCGGTTGGCGCCGGCGATGCGCCCGCGTTCGAGCCAGGCCTGCTCCAGTGCCAGCTCCTGCAGCACTCTGCCGGCCACAAACGGCTGGCCCGACGCGGGCAGGCCCAGCGCCGTGATGTCCCACGCCAGCAGTTCGGCGCCGGGCGCCAGCGACAGCTGGAGCCGGTTCTCGGCCAGGCAGCCGCTGTAGCAGAGCGTCTCCAGCGGCAGCCACTCGAAGCGTGCACCGGCCTCCAGGCGCAGCCGCGTGCGCTGCACGGCGGCGGCACCGTCCGAGCGGTAAAAGCGCGCCGCGCCGGGCGTGGTGACAAGCCCGTGCGCACCGGCGCCGACCTCCACCGCGATGTCCAGCACGTCCCCGCCGACCAGGCCGCCGGGGGGGTGCACCAGCACGTTGTGGCAGACCGCGTCGCCCTCGGGGTAGAGGGTCTGCAGCACGCGCAGCGGGCCGTCGTGCTCGAAGCGCGCCACGCTGCGGCCGCCCTCGAGCGCCAGTTGCAGGCGCAGCCGCGCGTGCCAGCCCGCGCCGGTCATGCGGCGGCTGGCGCCCGGGCGGCCGGACGGTTCATTGGCCCTGCGAGCCGCGGTGCGCCCAGGCCGTGGTGTGGCGCTCGATGTAGCTGAACAGCTCGTACATCAGCATCGCCATCGCGCCCACCACCACCAGGCCGGCAAACGCCAGGCCCATCTGCATCGCCGAGCCGGCCGAGATGAGCAGGTAGCCGATGCCCTCGTTGGCCGCCGTCATCTCCGAGACGGTGGTGCCGACGAAGGCCAGCGTGATGGCCACCTTGAGCGAGCCGTAGAAGTACGGCATCGAGCGCGGCAGGCCCACCTTCACCAGCACGTCCCAGCGCTTGGCGCCCAGCACCCGCAGCACGTCCTCCAGCTCGGGCTCCAGCGTCGCCAGGCCGGTGGCGATGTTGACCATGATGGGGAAGAAGGAGATCAGGAAGGCGGTGAGCACGGCCGGGCCGACGCCGATGCCGAACCACACCACCAGGATCGGCACGAAGGCCGCCTTGGGCAGCGCGTTGAACGCGGTCATGAGCGGGTACACGGCCGCATAGGCGAGGCGCGAGCTGCCGATCAGGAACCCGAGCAGCACGCCGACGACGATGGCCAGCCCGAAGCCCGCCAGCGTGACCCAGAAGGTGCGCCAGGCATGGGCGGCGATGACGCCCTTGAACTCCACCAGCTGGGTCCAGATGCGCAGCGGGCTGGGGAAGATGAACTCCGACACCTGGAAGGCGGAACACACGACCTGCCACAGCAGGATGACGGCCACCAGCAGGATCCAGGGCGACCAGGTCTCCAGGCGGCGGGACGTCATGGCGCCACCGCCGCGTCGCCGGTGCGGCGGATGGCGCCGATGTGCCCGCGCAGTTCCAGCACGATGTCGGTGAACTCCTTGGTGTAGGTGACCTCCAGCTCGCGCGGGCGCGGCAGGTCGATCTGCCGCCGCACGACGAAGCGGCCCGGGCTCTTGCTCATGACGTAGACGGTGTCGGCCAGGAACACCGATTCGCGCAGGTCGTGGGTGACCAGGATGACGTTGAACTTCCGCTCGGTCCACAGGTCGCGCAGGATGCACCACAGCTCCTCGCGCGTGAACGCGTCGAGCGCGCCGAACGGCTCGTCGAGCAGCAGCATCTTGGGTTCGTGGATCAGCGCGCGGCAGATGCTGGCGCGCTGCTGCATGCCGCCCGACAGCTGCCACGGGAACTTGTCCTCGTAGCCGCCCAGGCCGACCTTCTGCAGCAGCTGGCGGGCCCGCTGCTGGTACTCGTCGCGGCGCTGCTTGAACTGGCTGCGGTGCGGCTCGACGATCTCCAGCGGCAGCAGCACGTTGTCGACCGTGGTGCGCCAGGGCAGCAGCGAGGGCGCCTGGAATGCCATGCCGGAGATCTTGAGCGGCCCGGTGACCGGCTGGCCGTCGATGAGGATGCGGCCCGTGCTGGGCATGCGCAGCCCGGTGGCCAGCTTCATGAAGGTGGACTTGCCGCAGCCCGAGGGGCCGACGATGGCGATGAATTCGCCCTGGTGCACCTGCAGGTCGATGGCCTCGACCGCGAAATGGTTCTGGGCCAGCAGCTCCTCGTTGTAGGCGAGCCAGACGTCCCGGAAATCGACGAAGGAATTCATGGTGAGCGTTGCGCGAGCGGCGTGCAGCAGGGCGCGCCGCGGGCTCCCGACCCGCGCGCCAAGCCCGCTGCCGGACGCAGACCCTTATTTCTTCGCCGTCAGCACGTTCAGATCCGCCTTCGAGGGCAGGAACGAGGCGTTCCAGATCGCGTCCGGGTTGACGCGGGTCTTGGTGTTGAAGGCGTCGGACACCTGCGAGGCCATCAGCGACAGGCGGCCGGGGTTGACCTGGCCGAAGCCCTCGGCGCGGGCGTCGGCGCTGTTGACCACCGTGTCGAGGCACAGCTTCAGGCGGCGCGTCTCGAGCTCGGTGTTGATGATGCCGTCGCGCGCCTTGACGTCGGCGATGGCCGCCGCCGGGTTGGCCAGCACGTCCTTCACGCCCTTGGCGAAGGCGCCCAGGAAGGCCTTGATCGCCTGCGGGTTCTCGCGGATCAGCTTGGGCGAGACGATGATCACGTTGCCGTACAGCTTCACGCCGTAGTCGGGGTACTGCAGCACCACGACGTCGTCGGCCTTGACGCCGCGCGCCTCCAGGTTGAGCAGCGAGGTGAAGGTGAAGCCGGTGATGGCGTCGATGTCCCCGCGCGCCAGCATGGTCTCGCGCAGCGGCGGGTCCATCGCGGTCCAGGCCACGTTGCCGATGTTGTTGGCCTTGGCGAAGATCGGGAAGGCGCGGCGGCCGGCGTCGAACACCGGGGCACCCATCTTCTTGCCGTTCAGGTCGGCCGGCGTCTTGATGCCCGACTTCTTGAGCGCCATCACCGAGGCCGGCGTGTTGTTGTAGACCATCATCACCGCCACCGGCTTGTTCGGCGCGTCGGGATTGTTGGCGTGGAATTCCATCAGCGCGGCCAGGTCGGCGAAGCCGATGTCATAGGTGCCCGAGGCCACCCGGGTGACGGTGCCGCCGGAGCCGTTGCCGGCGTCGATGGTGACGTCGAGCTTGGCCTCCTTGAAGTAGCCCTTGGCCGCCGGCGTCAGGAACAGCGCCGCCGGGCCTTCGAAGCGCCAGTCGAGCTGGAACTTCAGCGGGGTCACGGCCTGCGCGAACGCAGGTGCCATGCCGGCGGCGAGCGTGGTGGCGGCGACGGCCTGGAGGAAGTGTCTTTTTTTCATGGTCGTGTCGGGTCGGATGGGCTGGGGTGCGGCATGCCTGTTAGCAAGAAGGGTGCCTCAGGCGGATTGTCGTTGGCCCTCCGTCAGCGTTCCCCCGGAAATACCCCGCCCCGGCCGGGCTGGTGAAACGCCGAACGCAAGTAGGGGTTGTCCGACGCCCCGGCTGGATGGCCCCGCACGGTGAGCCTGTGTCGCCGACTACGCCTGCGCTAGGGCGGCGCGACCATATTGCGTGCACCGGCTGCCGGGATTTGGGGTGGCAGGGGGTCGGGACCTTCCTGGGGCCCGGCAGCACGCAACAAGACGCCGTTCGCGGCACAAGGAGTTAGTCATGGGCTTTTTGATTTGGCTGATCGTGGGTGGAATCGTCGGCTGGCTGGCCAGTCTCATCATGCGGACGGACGGCCAGCAGGGCATCCTGCTGAACGTGATCGTCGGTATCGTCGGCGCCTTCATCGGCGGCTGGGTGATTTCGCCGATGGTCGGTGTGCCGACCATCAACGAAGGCATCAGCATCGGCTCCGTGCTGGTCTCGCTGGTCGGCGCCGTCATCCTGCTGGCCATCGTCAACCTGTTCCGTCGCGGTCGGGTGCGCTAAGTCGCTATTGGCTAGTTGAACGAAGCCGGGCGGAGCCCGGCTTCGTTCAATGGGAGGTCGCGCTGCATGCTATTGGCGCGACCGCAGTGCCGTCTGCGACGGCAAGTGCAAGCGGTCGGTTGTTGCGCGCTCTGGCGGCAGCGGCCGGCGTTGTTGCATGGGGCAGCCAATCCCTGCCCCACGTTGCGGGCCCGACCCGCAAGCCCGTCCGGATCCGATCTGGCCCTGCGGATCCGGACACCTCCTCTTCAGCCATTACCGAGCAAGTCCAGCAGCACGCGCGCGACCACCTTGGTGGCGCGGCGCAGGTCGTCCAGCGCGATGCGCTCGTCGGCCCGCTTGGCGTTGGACTCGAGCACCGTGCGCGGGCCGGCGCCGTAGATGACGCCCGGGATGCCGGCCTCGGTGTACAGCCGCACATCGGTGTACAGCGGCGTCCCCAGCGCCGGGATCGGCTCGCCGAAGACGGCCTGGCCGTGGCGCTGCAGGGCCTGCACCAGCGGCTGGTTGCCGGGCAGCGGCACCATGGCCCGGGCCAGCAGCAGCCGCCGGACATCGACCTGCAGGGTCTTGCGGCCGCGCGGCGGATCGAACGACGCAGCGGCCGCCGCGATGGTGGCGCGCAACAACGCCTCCACCTGCGCCGGGTCTTCCTCCGGGATCATGCGGCGGTCGAGCTTGAACACCACCTTGCCGGGGATGACGTTGGTGTTGGTGCCACCGGCGATCCAGCCGACGTTCAGGTAGGGGTGCGTGATGCCCTCGACGCTGGAGCGCACCTGCAGGTAGTCGCGGTTGAGTGCGTACAGCGCCTGCAGGATGTGGGTGGCGCCCTGCAGGGCGTCGGTGCCGCTGTCCGGGATGGCGGCGTGGCTCATCTCCCCCTGCACGGTCACTTCCAGCTGCAGGCAGCCGTTGTGCGCCACCACCACCTGGTAGCTGAAACCGGCGGCCAGCATCAGGTCGGGCTTGGTGATGCCATGGCGCAGCAGCCAGCCCGGCCCCATCTCGCCGCCGAACTCCTCGTCGTAGGTGAAGTGCAGCTCCACCCCGCCGCGCAGGGTCGCACCCAGCGACTCCAGCGCGCGCACCGCGTAGCTGAAGGTGGCGAAGTCGCACTTGCTCACCGCCGCCGCGCGGCCATAGAGGAAGCCGCCGTCGACGGTGCCGCCATACGGGTCGTGGGACCAGCCCTCGCCGGGCGGCACCACGTCGCCGTGCGCGTTCAACGCGATCACCGGCCCGTCGCCGTAGCGTCGGCGCACCACCAGGTTGGTGATCGACTCCAGGCCGTAGGCGCGCACGTCGGCGGCCGGCACCGGGTGCTTCTCGGCGGCGAAGCCGAACGCGTGCAGCAGTTCGGCGGTCCGCTCCGCGTGCGGGGCGTTGTTCCCGGGCGGGGTGTCGGTGGGCACCCGCACCAACTCCTGCAGGAAGCGCACCTCCTCGTTGAAGTGGGCGTCGATCCAGGCGTCGAGGCGGTCGTGGTCGGTCATGGCGGCGGGGGCGATCGGGGGCGCCGGTCAGGCGGGGGTGTCACTGGCGAGCTGGTCCAGCAGGTGGCGCAGCGCGCGCACCGCCAGGTCGATGTCGTCGGCGGTCGTGCTCTCCAGCGGGTTGTGGCTGATGCCGGCGTTCTGGCCGCGCACGAACAGCATGGCCTGCGGCATGACCTCGTGCAGCTTCATCGCATCGTGGCCGGCGCCGCTGGGCATGCGGTGCAGCGGCACGCCCAGGGCCTGCACCGCACGCTCCCAGCGGGCCTGCCACTGCGGATGGCTCGGCGCGGCGGCGGCCCGCATGGTCTGCTCGGTGCTGGCGCGCACGCCGCGCCGGTCGCAGATCGCCTGCAGCTGCGCCAGCACGTCGGCCACCAGCGCATCGCGCTGCGGATCGCTGGGCGCGCGCAGGTCGAGCGTGAACTGGCAGCGCCCGGGCACCACGTTGGTGGAGCCGCCCGGCACGTTCAGGATGCCGATGGTGCCCACCGAGTCGCCGTCGCGCGCGGCGCGCTGCTCGACGAACAGGGCCAGTTCGGCGACCGCCACCGCCGCATCGCGCCGCCGGCCCATGGGCGTGGTGCCGGCGTGGCTGGCCATGCCGGTCACCTCGCACAGGTAGCGCACGCCGCCGTTGATGGACGTGACCACGCCCAGCGGCAGGTCCATCTCGTGCAGCACCGGTCCCTGCTCGATGTGGACCTCGACGAAACCGAGGTAGGCCGCCGGGTCGCGACGCAGCGCCCGGATGGCCTCCAGGGTGGCGGGCAGCCCGGCGTGCTGCATGGCCTCGCGCATGCTGGTGCCGTCGGCGTCCTTCTGGTCCAGCCAGGCCGGATCGAAGCCGCCGATGAGGGCGCCCGAGCCCAGGAAGGTGGCCTTGTAGCGCTGGCCTTCCTCCTCCGCGAACCCCACCACCTCCAGGCCGAAGGGCAGGCGCCGGCCCTGCGCCGCGAGCGCGCGCACGCAGGCGATCGGCACATAGATGCCCAGCCGGCCGTCGTACTTGCCGCCGTTGCGCACCGTGTCGTAGTGCGAGCCGGTGAGCAGGCGGCGGTCACCGGTGCCGCGGTACAGGCCCACCACGTTGCCGACCGCGTCGACCGCCACCTCGTCGAAGCCCGCCCCGCGCATGTCCTGCTCGATCTGCCGGGCTGCCGCGCGGTGGGCGTCGGTGAGGTAGGTGACGGTGAGCTGGCCCTTCTCGGCGAAGCCCGGGTCGCTGTGCTGTGCCAGCCGCTCGAGCTGGTCCCAGACCTGCTCGCCCTCGGCCGGCGCGACGCCGAACTTGTCGTTGACGCGCAGCTCGACCACCCGGTGCACGTTGCGCAGGCACTCCTCGCGTTCGGCCTCGACCGGGTTGGCCAGCCGGCGCGCGAAGGTCTCGATGATGGCGGCGCGCGACAGCCCGGTGCCGCGCGGGCCGCGCACGGCCAGGATGAAGGGAAAGCCGAACCGGGCGTTGTAGTCGGCGTTCAGCTGCTGGATGGTGGCGAACTCCTGCGGCGTGCAGTCGGCCAGGCCGGCCTTGCCCTGCTCGTGGGTGGATTCGGCGGTAAGGCTGTTGGCCACCATGGCCTTGCCGGCCAGTTCGGGGTGGGCCCGCAGCAGCGCGAGCTGTTTCTCCACGCCGGCCTGCGCGACGACGGCCGCCATCGCCTGCTTCAGGTGCGCCAGCGAACGGAACGGCCGCTGCGCCAGCGCCTCCCGTGCGATCCAGGGCGAGTGCTCGTACAGGCCGTCGAGCAGTTGCGCGGCCTCGTCGGCGGACGCGGCGTTGAGTTGGTCCAGGGTGATGGCCATGGGTTCGGAATCCGTGAAGGGGAGCGCTCAGCCCGCGAACGGGTGGATCAGTCGCCAGTGGCGTGCCAGGTCGATGCGGCGGCAGACCCACACGTGCTGGTGCTTCTCGATGTGGTCGAGGAACTTCTGCAGGGCGACGATGCGCCCGGGCCGCCCGAGCAGGCGGCAGTGCATGCCCACGCTCATCATCTTGGGCCGGTCCAGCCCGTTCGGGTCGCCTTCGGCGTACAGGGCGTCGAAGGTGTCGCGCAGGTAGACGAAGAAGTCCTCCGCCTGCGCGAACCCCTGCGGCAGCGAGAACCGCATGTCGTTGGTATCCAGCGTGTACGGCACCACCAGGTGGGCGGCCGGGGTGCCGTCGGAGCGGCGCACCTTGATCCAGAACGGCAGGTCGTCGCCGTAGTAGTCGCTGTCGTACTCGAAGCCGCCGTCGTCGACCACCAAGCGGCGGGTGTTGGGGCTGTCGCGCCCGGTGTACCAGCCGGCGCCGTGGATGGCGCCCGGGCTGCCGTGGCGCTGCCCGGTGAGCTGCTCGATGGCGCGGATGGCCAGCCGCATGTGCTCGCGCTCGGTCGCCTTGTCGACGTCCTGGTAGTGGATCCAGCGCCAGCCGTGGCTGGCGATCTCGTGGCCCAGCTCGACGAAGGCGGTGGCGAGTTCGGGGTGGCGCTGCAGCGCCATGCCGACGCCGAATACGGTGAGAGGCAGCTGGCGCCGCTCGAACTCGCGCAGGATGCGCCACACGCCGGCGCGCGAGCCGTACTCGTAGATGCCCTCCATGCTCAGGTGCCGGGCCGGGTAGCTGGCCGGGTTGAACATCTCGGACAGGAACTGCTCGGAGCCCGCGTCGCCATGCAGCACGGCGTTCTCGCCGCCTTCTTCGTAGTTCAGGACGAACTGCACCGCGATGCGGGCCTTGCCCGGCCAGTCGGCGCGGGGCGGGTTGCGGCCGTAGCCGACCAGGTCGCGCGGGTAGGGCGCGGTGCTGTCGTAGGAGGTACTCACGGGGTCCTCGGGTGCGGTGCGGGGCCGATGGGCGTCATGCGGCGGCCAGCGCCAGGGCGATGTCGTGGGTGGGCGGCGGGCGGTCGAACGCCAGGCTGGCCTCGACGTTGCGCAGGTGGTCGTCCATCAGCTCGGCGGCGCGGTCGCCGTCGCGGGCGGCCAGGGCGCGCACGATCTCGACGTGTTCCTCCTGGGAATGCTCGGCGGCGCCGGCGCGCTGGTACATGAGCGTGATGAGCGAGCTGCGGGAGATCAGGTCCTGCAGGATCTGGGCCAGCACCTCGTTGCCCAGCAGCCGTGCCATGCGCACGTGGAAGTCGCCCAGCAACTCGATGCTCTCGGTGGCATTGGCGTCGTCGAGCGCCGCCTTCTCGCGCGCCACGTGCTCGCGCAGGGCCCGCACGCGCGCCGGCGTCGCCTCGCGGGCGAAGCTGCGCGCCATCTCGGCCTCCAGCATGCGGCGCACCGCGAACACCTGGCGCGCTTCCTCGACCGTGGGGGCGGCCACGAAGGCGCCGCGCGCCGGTTCCAGCCGCACCAGCCGGTTCTGGGCCAGCTGGTGCAGGGCCTGCCGCACCAGGGTGCGCGAGACGCCGAAATGGTCGGCCAGCTTCTGCTCCGCCAGCTTGGTGCCCGGCTGCAGGCGGTGCCCGGCGATGGCCTGGGTCAGCTCGCGGGCGATGACGGCAGTGGTGGTCGGCTCCATGCCGGGGATGATAGCGGCTCCGGCAAAAGTGTATACACTCTTGTCGACCAACCAGGAGTCACCCATGGGCCTGAGCACCCACGTCCTCGACACGATGCATGGCACGCCGGCCGCCGGCATGGCGGTGGCGCTGTACACCGTCGCGGATGGCCAGGCGAGCCTGGTGCGCCGTTTCGTGCTGGACCGCGACGGGCGCAGCCCCGACGGCCCGCTGTACCGCGACGGTGAGTTGCAGGCCGGCCGCTACCGGCTGGTGTTCGAGGTGGCGGCCTATTTCCGCGCCCGGGGCGTCACGCTGCCCGAGCCGGCCTTCCTCGACCAGGTGACGCTGGACTTCGGCATCGCCCGCCCGCAGGAGCACTACCACGTGCCCCTGCTGGCCAGCCCCTGGAGCTATTCGACCTACCGCGGCTCCTGAGGTGAGACAGCGCCATGACGGGCCGCGCCCGCGAGCCATCCGCCGCTGCCGCGGGCAGGGCGCCCACGGCGGCGGGGGGCGGCTAGTCCTGCCCTTCGGTCAGGGTGTCGAGCTGGAAGCGGCCGCTCTTGTGCCACAGCCAGGTGTCGGTGTAGACCACGTGGCCCATGCGGGCCGGCACCGGAAAGGGCGCGGCGGAGCGCACGGTGCGCTCGATCTCGGCCATGACTTCCGGCGCATGCCTGGGCGCGCGCATCCAGCTGACGGAGCGCACGTCGCCTTGCCGGTCGACCTCGACCTGCAGCACCCCGATGGCGTACAGCAGGGGCGGCATCCGGCCCTTGTAGATGCGCTCCTTGTTGAGGCCGTACAGGTGGCTGGCGGCATCCTGGCGGTAGGCCCGGGCACTGCCGGCGGCCGACACGCGCACCTTGCTGGGGGCCGGCGGCGCCACCACGACCGGCTCCGCCGGGGCAGCCGGCGCGACGACGGGCGGTGGCGCCGGTTCGGGCGGCACCGGGGCGGACGTGCAGGCGGCCAGCAGGGCGGCGACGGCGCTGGCCGGCAGCAGCCAGGCCGCGCGGCGGCGCGGAGCGGATTGGGACATGCGATCTCCTCCTCGAAGGGCCTGGTGACTGCGGCCCGTTGGCGGCGATCTTCGCCGCCTGCTGAGCCAACGACCACGGTGGATGTCCGGATGACCTGGTTAACAGCTGAGTTCGGTTGTTGCCTTTCGTCACGTCCCGGGGTGGATGCATGAGCGACTGGGCGCGCGTGCTGGCGGCGGGCGGCGAGGCGGTGCTCGTCACCGTCGAGGCCGTGCAGGGCTCCGGTCCGCGCGAGGCCGGCGCCTGGATGCTGGTCGCGGCGCACGCCGTCGCCGGCACGATCGGTGGCGGCCGGCTCGAGTTCGACGCCATCGCCGCCGCCCGCGACCTGCTGGCGGGCCCGCCAGCGCCGCCGCAGACGCGCCGCTATGCGCTCGGCCCCAGCCTGGGCCAGTGCTGCGGCGGCGTCGTGCACCTGCACTACGAGCGCGTGGCGCCGGCCGACGCGCCGCTGCTCGCGCCGCGGCTGGCCATCCCGGTCCACCCGGTGGCCCTGTTCGGCGGCGGCCATGTGGGGCGGGCGATCGTGCGCGCGGCCGCCGACCTGCCGTTCGCGCTCACCTGGATCGACAGCCGCGACGAGATCTTCCCGGACGACGTGCCGGCCAACGTGCAGTGCGAACACTCCGACCCGGTGCATGGCGCGGTGGCCGGCCTGGCGCCGGGCAGCGCCGTGCTGGTCATGAGCTTCAGCCACGCCGAGGACCTGGACGTGGTCGCGGCCTGCCTGCAGCGCCGGCGCGAGCGGGCCGACCTGCCGTTCGTGGGCCTGATCGGCAGCCGCACCAAGTGGGCCACCTTCCGCCACCGGCTGGAGCAACGCGGCTGGCAGGCGGCCGACCTGGACGCCGTGCGTTGCCCGATCGGCGTGCCCGGCATCACCGGCAAGCAACCCGCCGTCATCGCCGCCAGCGCGGTGGCACAACTCCTGCAGGCGTTCGACGCCGGGACCTGAACACACCCATGGAAAGCTATCTCCTCGACTGGACCAACCTGCTGCTGCGCTGGCTGCACGTCATCACCGCCATCGCCTGGATCGGCTCCTCGTTCTACTTCGTGTTCCTGGACTCCAGCCTCACGCCGCCGCAGGACGAGGACCTGAAGCGCCAGGGCGTCAGCGGCGAACTGTGGGCGGTGCACGGCGGCGGCTTCTACCACCCGGTCAAGTTCGCGCTGGCGCCGCCCAGGCTGCCGGAGCACCTGCACTGGTTCTACTGGGAGGCCTACACCACCTGGATGTCGGGCTTCGCGCTGCTCACGGTGTCGTACCTGTGGAACGCCGGCACCTACCTGGTCGACCGCCAGCTGATGGACTGGTCGCCCGGTGCCGCGGTGGCGGCGGCGCTCGCCTTCCTGGTGGTGTTCTGGCTCGCCTACGACGCCATCTGCCGGGTGTTCGAGGGCCGGCCGAACGGCGACACCTGGGTCGGGGCGCTGGTGGCGCTGCTGGTGGGCGTGGCGGCCTGGCTGGCCTGCCAGCTGTTCCCGGGCCGCGCCGCCTTCCTGCTCACCGGCGCCATGGTCGCCACCGCCATGACGGCCAACGTGGGGATGTGGATCATCCCCGGCCAGCGCAAGATGGTGCGGGCCATCCAGGCCGGCCAGCCGGTGGATCCCATCCACGGCCAGCGCGGCAAGCAGCGCAGCGTGCACAACACCTACTTCACGCTGCCGGTGCTGGTGGCCATGCTGTCCAACCACTACAGCTTCCTCTGGTCGCACCCGCGCAACTGGCTGGTGCTGGTGCTGCTCATGGCCGCCGGCGCCGCCATCCGCCAGTTCTTCGTGCTGCGCCATGGCTGGAAGCTGGGGCGGCACGGCAACCCGCTGCCCTATGCGCTGGCCGGCCTGGCGCTGGTCGCCGCCACCGTCGTCTGGCTGACGCCCGCGCCGCAGGCCGCGGCGACGGCCCGGCCGCAGGCGGTGGGCTATGCCCAGGTGCGGCCCATCCTGGAGCAGCGCTGCTACATGTGCCACGGCGCGCAGCTGCAGATGAAGAACGTGCGGCTGGACACGCCGGAGGCGCTCAGGCAGCACGCCGCCAACGTCTACCAGCAGGCGGTGGTGGCCCGGCTGATGCCGATGAACAATGCCACCGGCATCACCGAGGCCGAGCGCGCCACCCTCGGCCAGTGGTTCCAGCAGGGCGCCCGGGTCGACTGAGCAGCGCGGGCGGCCGGACAATCGTCCGCATGGTTGCCCACCAGTCCACCCTCGCCATCGCGACCTCCGGCCGCGGCACCCGCTCCATCACCGACGCGGTGGCCGACGCCGTCGAGCAGTCGGGCATCACCACCGGCATCGCCCATGTGTTCGTGCAGCACACCAGCTGCTCGCTGGTGCTCACCGAGAACGCCGACCCCGACGTGCGGCACGACCTCGAGACGGTGCTGGCGCGGCTGGCGCCCGACGGCGACCCGGCCTGGCGCCACGACACCGAAGGGCCGGACGACATGGCGGCGCATGCGCGCTCGGTGCTGACCGGCTGCGCGCTGTCGCTGCCGGTTGGTGGCGGGCGCCTGCTGCTGGGCACCTGGCAGGGCCTGTACCTGTGGGAGCACCGCACCCAGCCGCAGCGGCGCACCGTGGTGGTCACCCTCCTGGGCGGGTGATTCCCCGGGCAGCGCGGCCATGGTTTGCGCCTAGACTGCGCCCCTTGCGCAACCCAGGAGGTTCCCGTGCCCCACTACAAGATCGCCTGCATTCCCGGAGACGGAATCGGCAAGGAAGTCGTCCCGGCGGGCCAGCAGGCGCTCGAAGCGCTGGCGGCCTCGCAGGACGGCCTGTCGTTCAGCTTCCAGTCGTTCGGCTGGGGCGGTGACTGGTACCGCGCCCACGGCGAGATGATGCCGGCCGACGGCCTGGACGCCCTGCGCGGCGCCGATGCCATCCTGTTCGGATCGGCCGGCGACCCGCAGATCCCCGACCACGTCACGCTGTGGGGACTGCGGCTGAAGATCTGCCAGGGCTTCGACCAGTACGCCAACGTGCGGCCCACGCGCATCCTGCCGGGCATCGACGGGCCGCTCAAGCGCTGCACACCCAGGGACCTGGATTGGGTGATCGTGCGCGAGAACTCCGAGGGCGAGTACGCCGGCGTCGGCGGCCGCGCGCACCAGGGCCACCCGATCGAGGTCGCCACCGACGTCAGCATCCTCACCCGCGCCGGGGTCGAGCGCATCATGCGGTTCGCGTTCCGGCTGGCGCAGTCGCGCCCGCGCAAGCAGCTCACCGTGGTCACCAAGTCGAACGCGCAGCGCCACGGCATGGTGATGTGGGACGAGATCGCGCTGCAGATCAGCCGCGAGTTCCCCGACGTGCGCTGGGACAAGGAACTGGTCGACGCCTGCACGGCGCGCATGGTCAACCGGCCGGCCTCGCTCGACACGCTGGTGGCGACCAACCTGCACGCCGACGTGCTGAGCGACCTGGCGGCGGCGCTGGCCGGCAGCCTGGGCATCGCGCCCACCGGCAACATCGACCCCGAGCGGCGCTACCCCAGCATGTTCGAGCCGATCCACGGCTCGGCGTTCGACATCATGGGCAAGGGCCTGGCCAACCCGGTCGGCACCTTCTGGAGCTGCGTCATGCTGCTCGAGCACCTCGGCGAGACCGCCGCGGCCCAGCGGCTGATGCGCGCCGTCGAGGCCGTGACGGCCGATCCGCGGCTGCACACCGGCGACCTCGGCGGCCAGGCCACCACCGCGCAGGTGACCGAGGCCGTGTGCCGCCGCCTTCGCGAACCGGCAACGGCCGCGGCCTGAGAACGGATCGCTCGCGGCGCCGGGCCCGCTGCACAATCGGCGGATGCCCTCCGCACCACCGTCCCCGCACACCGACCCGCGCGCCTTCCTCGAGCACCTGTACCAGGCCGCCGTGCGGCGAGCCCTGCCGCTGCACGGCACGGCGCCGTTCCTGCCGGCGCCGCCGCGTGGCCGCACGCTGGTGCTGGGTGCCGGCAAGGCCGGCGGCGCGATGGCGCAGGCGGTCGAGGCGCTGTGGCCGGCCGACGCGCCGCTGTCGGGCCTGGTGGTCACCCGCTACCACCATGTGCCGCCGCGCCCCGCCGGCCTGGCCAGCCGCATCGAGGTGGTGGAAGCCTCGCACCCGGTGCCCGATGCGGCGGGGCTGGCCGCCGCGCAGCGCATCCTCGGCCTCACGCAGGGCCTGACCGCCGACGACCTGGTGCTGTTCCTGATCTCGGGTGGCGGGTCGGCGCTGCTCACGCTGCCGGCCGAGGGCCTGTCGCTGGAGGACAAGCAGCGCATCAACCGCGAGCTGCTGCACTCGGGCGCGAACATCGGCGAGATGAACTGCGTGCGCAAGCACCTCTCGCGCATCAAGGGCGGCCGGCTCGCCGCCGCCTGCGCGCCGGCGCGCGTCGTCACGCTGACCATTAGCGACGTGCCGGGCGACGATCCCTCCGTCATCGCCAGCGGGCCCACCGTGCCCGATGCGAGCACCTGCGCCGATGCGCTGGCCATCCTGCGGCGCTACGGCATCGCCGTGCCCGAGACCATCCGCGCCGGGCTGGAACAGGGCACGCTGGAGACGCCCAAGCCCGGCGACCCGGCCTTCGCCGGCCACGCGGTCCACCTGATCGCGACGCCGCAGCAGTCGCTCGAAGCGGCGGCCGAGGTGGCGCGTGCGGCCGGGATCGAGGCCCACATCCTGAGCGACGAGATGGAAGGCGAGTCGCGCGAGGTGGGCAAGGTGCAGGCGGCGCTGGCGCGGGCGGTCGCGCGGCGCGGCCAACCGTTCGCGCGGCCCTGCGTCATCCTGTCCGGCGGCGAGACCACCGTCACCGTGCGCAAGCAGCCCGAAGGCACACCGCGCGGCCGCGGCGGGCGCGCCGGCGAGTTCTGCCTCGGCCTGGCGCAGGCCCTGCAGGGGCAGCCCGGCGTCTGGGCGTTGGCGGCCGACACCGACGGCATCGACGGCGTGGAAGACAACGCCGGCGCCTTCGTGGCGCCCGACACGCTGGCGCGGGCGGCGCGCCAGGGCCTGAAGGTCGACCAGCACCTGGACCGCAACGACGCCTACGGCTACTTCAGCGCCTTGGGCGACCTGGTGGTCACCGGCCCGACCCACACCAACGTCAACGACTTCCGCGCCCTGCTGGTGCTGTGAGCCGCCGGCTCAGCGGTGGCGCGCGGCGTCGGCCGCGATGTGCGGCGGCAGGCGCCTGAGCAGCCAGCGGATCGCCAGCGGGATCAGCACGATGTCGTCCACCGCGCCCAGGAAGGGGATCGCATCGGGGATCAGGTCGATCGGCGAGACCAGGTACAGCACGAGCAGCGCCGTGCCCACCTTCAGCCAGGCCGGGGCGGCGGGATGGCGCAGCGCGAACCACAGCTGGCGCGCATCGCCCTTGAACAGCGTCCACAGCAGGCTCAGGCGTTTGAACATTCCTCGGTCTCCATCGTCGGCAGCTGCAGGGCTGCGACACCGATGTTGCGCCGGATGCCGGCGCTTGCAAGGGCCCGCGAACGCGGCGTTACACGGGTTGCGCGCCGGTGCTCAGGTGCACAGCGCGCGGATCGGCTCCGGGATGGGCAGCGCGTGGATGCTGCCGTCGGCGCGGCGGCCGGCGAAGATGCGCACCTCGTCGCACTCCATCAGCAGCTCGTCGCCGCGGGTGACCCGGTAGCGCTGGACGAAACTCTTGCCGCGCCACTCGGCGATCGAGGCGTGGATCTGCAGCGTGTCGCCGTAGGTCGCGGTCTTGAGGAAGCGGGCATGCGTGTCCACCAGCGGGGTGCCGATCACGCCCAGCGTGGCCTCGGTCTCGGTCCAACTCGGCACGCCGCAGGCGATGAAGAAGTGGCGCGACGCGGCGTCGATCCAGCGGAAGAAGTTGGGGAACCAGACGATGCGCGCCGGGTCGCAGTCGCCGAATTCCACGCGCTGTTCGTAGATGATCTCTCGGGCCATGGCCGCATTGTCGGCCCAGGCGCGGCCCGCGCGGCCGTCAGGCGGCCGCCAGGTAGACGGGCGCGTCGGCCGACAGCCCGCGCTTGACCTGCTGGCTGATCTCGTCGGCCAGCACTTCCTCCTGGCCGGCCTCCAGCGCGTCGAGCGCGCGGCCCACCACCACGGCTGCCGACGACTTGGGAGCGTCGATGTCGCGCGTGAGGTCGGTGTCGACGAAGCCCACGTGCAGGGCCAGCACCTGCGTGCCCTGCGGCCGCAGTTCGTGGCGCAGCGAGTTGGTCAGGCCCCAGGCGGCCGACTTGGTGGTGCCGTACAGGCCGAGCGTGCCGCGGTTGATCCAGCTGGCCACCGACAGCACGTTGAGCATCGCGCCGCCGCCGTTGCGCGCCAGCACGGGCGCGAAGGCCCGGGCCATGCGCAGGATGCCCAGCACGTTGACGTCGAACTGCGCCTGCAGCGACGCCACCGGGTCGTCGCCCAGGGCGCCGCCGAACTTCGCGATGCCCGCGTTGTTGACCAGCACCGTGACGTCGCCGCAGCGGGCGGCGGCGGCCGCCACCGCGGCGTCGTCGGTGACATCCAGCCGGATCGGCTCAACGCCGGCCAGGGTGACCTTGGCGGGGTCGCGGCTGGCCGCGTAGACCTTGCGGGCGCCGCGGGCGAGCGCGGCCTGGGCGAAGGCGAGGCCGATGCCGCGGTTGGCACCGGTGACGAAGACGACGGCGTTGTCGAGGGTCATGCTGGACTCCTGGAGGAAGGGGATCGGATCGGGAAGGATTCAGGGGGCGGCGGGGACCTGCAGGCGGCGCAGCAGGGCGTCGGTGCGGCGCGGCCAGCCGAGCGGGCCGAACCAGGCGCCGCCGGCGATCGCGGCGGCGCTGAGCACGCCGTAACCGAGCAGGGCCAGGGCCTGGGCGGCGAACACGCCGGCCAGGCCGGCGCCCCAGCGCAGCGCGAGCCAGCCGCCGGTCGCGGCCACCAGCAGGCGGACGACGTTGGCCAGCACCGGCCACAGCAGGCGGCCGGCGCCCTGGGAGGCGAAATAGAGCACCAGGCCGAGGCCGAAGAAGCCGTAGAACGGCCCCACCAGGCGCAGGTAGAGGCTGCCGGCCGCAATGACATCGGGGTCGGGACTGAACAGGCCCATCCAGGCGACGGGGAAGGCGGTGGCCAGCAGGCCCACGCCTTCGGCCAGCACGAAGGCCAGCGCCGCGCCGGTCCAGGTCGCCTGCAGCGCACGGCGGCGCTGGCCCGCACCCATGCAGGTGCCCACGATGGCGACCAGCGGGCCGCCGAAGCCGAACACCAGCGGCACCAGCAGGTACTCGAGCCGGGCGGCCGTGCCGTAGCCGGCGATCGCCGCCGCGCCGTGGGCGCCGGCATAGCCGGTGGCGACGGCGATGGCGACGTTGGTCGCGACCGTGGAGACCGCGCCGGCCGCGCCCACCCGCAGGATGTCCAGCAGCAGGTCGCGCCGCAGGTGCAGGCCCCGCAGGAGTGGCCGCACCACGCTGCGGCCGCTCGCCAGGTACCAGGCCAGCCACAGCGTGCCGCCCAGGTAGTACAGCAGCAGGGCCAGCGCGCCGCCGGCAACGCCCAGGGCCGGCAGCGGCCCCCAGCCGAAGATCAGCAGCGGCGACAGCGGCACCAGCGCCGCCGTGCCGACGCAGGTCACGATCGCCGGCACCGCCATGTTGCCGGTGCCGCGCACCACCGAGGCCAGCGCGTTGAACAGCCAGATCAGCACCGCGCCGGCGAACACCCAGCCCGAGTAGGTGAGCGCCACCTGCAGCACGGCGCCGTCACCGCCCATGCGCCGGTACAGCGCCTCGCCGCCGAGCAGGGCGGCGGCCGTGAACGCCAGACCGAACACCACCGACAGCAACGCGGCGTGCTGCGCCAGCGCGTCGGCGTCGTCACGCCGGCGGGCGCCGAGCGCGCGTGCCACCGACGAGGAGATGCCGCCGCCGATGGCGCCGGCCGACATCATCTGCATCAGCATCACCACCGGGAACACCAGCGCCACGCCGCCGAGCGCGTCGACGCCCAGCTTGCCGATGAACCAGGTCTCGATCAGGCCGGCGGCGGCCTGCGCCCCCAGCACCAGCACGTTGGGCGTGCCCAGCCGCAGCAGGGTGGGCAGGAGCGGCGCCTCCAGCAGCCGGCGGGTGCGGGGGTCGAGGGCGGGCGGCGGTGCGGCGGCGTCGGACATGCGGGTCTCGTGGGTTTCCTGTGGTACGTGCATATGCACGTTTCGGCGAGCCGCGATAATACGTGCATGTGCACGTTCCTGCTTGTCCCGGTTGCGATCAGGGCCGCCGATCCGCGGAGGTTGCGATGAGCGCCGATGTCTGCCACTGCGCCGCCGTCCGGCAGGCCGGACGCTGGATCACCCAGCTCTACGACGAGCACCTGGCGGCCGTGGGGCTGCGCTCGACCCAGTTCGCCGTCCTGTCGCAACTCGACCGGGGCGGCCCGCTCGGCATCGTCGGGTTGGCCGAGGCCATGGTGATGGATCGCACCACCATCACCCGCACCGTCACGCCGCTGGAGCGCGACGGCCTGGTGGCGATCGAGGCCGCCGAGGGCGACCGCCGGCGCCGGGTGGTGACGCTCACGGCCAAGGGACGGACCGTGCTGGCGGCCGCGCGGCCGCACTGGCGGCGCGCGCAGGCGGCCTTCGAGCGCCACTTCGGCGCCGACGAGGCCACCGCCATGCGCGGCCTGCTGCGCGCGGTGCCGCAGGGACGCCGCCCGAAGCCGGCCCACCCGGATCCGGCCGGCCACTGAACCGCGGCTAGATCGAATCGGTGCTGCTGGGGCGGCTGTCGGTCACGCCGGGGTGGCGCATGGCCAGTTCCAGGATTTCGCACCAGGTGCGCTGTTCCAGGCTGGGCATGTCGATGCGCCACTCCGGGTGCACCGGGTCGGCGACCCGGACCACCAGCGCACCATCGCCCGGGACCGGCGGGGCGGCCCAGCTGTGCACCGCCTCCAGCGGGTACGACCGCCAGGAGCGGCCCTGGCGCAGGTGGACCAGGCGGCGCCCGGTGTGCAGGGCGATGCTGCTGCCGCTGTCGATGAAGCCGCCATCCGGTCCGTCGTAGCTGAAGTCCGGCGCGCCGAGCGACTGCACGGCACGCCGGAAGGCTTCGCGGGCCCTGATGCGCAGCCACAGGGCCACGCCGATGAGGCAGGTGCAGAAGGCCAGCACCAGCAGGGTCAGCAGACTCATGGCGGCGCCTCCGGCCAGCCCGCCGCCGGACGGGCCTGCAGGCGGACGCAAGCCCACAACCGCAACAACACCATGGAACGATCAGACTGCATCGCGACCTGGCAGTCTGGCGATGACGGCGGCCGCCGTCATCGCGCGTTCGAGTGATGCTGGGTCAGTGCGGCGTCGTGCCGTAGGGTTGCAGCAGGCGGTTGACGACCCGCACCACGTCGGCCTGGCGGTGGACGCCCAGCTTGGCCAGCACCGCCTTGAGCTGGCTCTTGACCGTGTGCAGGCTCACGCCCCGGGCGGCGGCATGCGCCTCCAGCATGGTCCCCGCGCCCAGCGCGACGGCCAGGGCGGCCTCGGCGGCGGTCAGGCCGTACAGCGACTGCAGCACCGGGCCCGGCACCCCGGCGGCGCCGCTGGTCGACAGGAACAGCGCGGCGCGGCGGGGACCGGCGACGCGTGCCGGCAACGGCAGCACCAGGCATTGCAGGTCCGGCGCAGGCGGCTGGCGCACCAGGAAGGTGGCGTCGGCCGCCGGGTGCGGGCCGGCCAGGGCGGCTTGCAGTCGGGCCAGGAACTGCCCCTGCACCCGGCCGTCGCGAAACTGCAAGACGCCCTGGCGCACCGCGACCGGGTGGCCGGCGTCGACGAGGTCCTGGGCGCAGCGGTTCAGGTGCACCACCTGGCCGTCGGCGCCGACGATCGCCAGGCCTTGCCCGAGCCCGTCGACGGCGTCGCGCAGCGGATCGAGCAGCGACTCGAGCCGGGCGATGCGGCGCCGCGTCGCCAGCGCGCCGCGCAGGTGCGGAAACACGCGTTCCACCGTCTGGCGGTGGTCGACGTCGAAGGTCCTGCGCCGTTCCGGCCGCACGAAGGTGATCTTGGTGCTGGACTCGGCGTCCTGCGCCACCATGCCGCCGATGGCATGGAACACCTGCACGTGGCGCAGCCAGTCGGCGTAGTACTCGGTGCGCTTGAGCAAATGGTCCGGGTAGAGCATCGAGGAGGTGACCACCGCACCGGGCAGCATGGTCGAGCGGTTCGCAGCCCAGACGTTGCGCGGCAGGAAACGGGCGAAATACCGCTCCAGCGCCTCCTGTCCGATGCCCTGCTCGGAGATGACGCAGTCCACTCCGGCGTTGTCGCCGCGCAACTCGTAGATCAGGTGGCCGCAGGCATCGATGGAGCGTGCCACCGCGCCCAGCGCCTCGTCCCAGCTGTCCTCTCCCAGGCCTGCCCCATAGAGGCGCCCGATAACTCTTTCGTATTCGTCCATACCCCGCGGACTTCCTGCTCTTTGGAACCGACTCTACCGCGCGGCGGTGCTCGGCCGTCCGGGGTATGTCCCGATCCGGGGTCGGGAACGCGCGCTCGGGCCCACCGGGGCTGCGACGCAAACGGATGGGCTGGCCGCGGCCAAGCGGCTGTCAGCGGCCCGGGTTCACCAGAAGAAGGCGATGGCGAATCCCAGCGGGGGGCAGAACGTCAGCAGCACCAGCACCGCCCAGGCCAGGTGGTCCATACCGGTCAGCCCGCGCTGCTGGCGGTCGGCCTGGGCCCGCGTGGCGTTGAGGGAATCCCAGTCGAATTCGCTGTCGTGGAAGCCGGAATCGGCGGCGGCTGCGGGCATGGGATGGATGCTGCTGGGCTGGAGGGTGGCGGGATCTAGGGTTTACCCTGAATCTACAGAGGATCGCACGGACTCGGTCACACGCGCCGGGTGCGCTCGTACAGGTCGTGGCGCTCGTACACGTTCAGCGGCCGCGCGGCCCGCACGGCGGCAAGGGCGCGGGGCGCGGGCAGGTGGTAGACGGCCGACCGGGCCATGTCCTCGGCGTCGCGCAGGGCGTCGCGCGGCGAACGCCGCGGCACCTGGCTGCAGCCCTTGAGGAGGCAGTCGGCCTCCCAGTAGCTGGCCGGCTCCCCGGCGCAGATCTTGTAGTAGCCGGTGTACTCGCCGCTGCCGTCGCCGGTTTCGAGGGCGCACAGCGCCATGTGCCAGCCGCGCAGGCCCACGAGCAGCCGTTCGTGCGTCTGCCAGTCTGCAGTCCTCGCGATCGTCCTGGTGCCCATGGCGGTTCTCCCTCGTGCGCATGCTCCGCGTGGCTCAGCGGGAGGGCTGTAGGACAAGGCCCCGAGGCAGGGCGCCTGCGGGATTTCACCGACTGTGTCCTGTGCGCATCGCCCGGCCCAACCGTGCACGGCCCGGCCGCTTTGCTCGCCACCACAGCGGCTCGACCGTGGCCGCGCGGCCGGGCGTCGGCATCATCGACCCATGCACGCTTTCCTCACCCGCTGCTTCGCCGCCAGCCCGCGCCGCCTGGTGCGCGGCGGCCTCGCCTTGTTCTTCCTGGGCACCGCCATCCTGCTGGCAGCGGTCGCGGCGCAACTGGTGCCGGCCGCGTCGGCCTGGTTCGTGCCCGACGGCGCGTTCGGCTACACGGCGGCGGCGTCGCTGGTGTGCTGGGGCGTGTGGGCGATGGGCGCCGGCCTGCGCCAGGCCCGCGCACAGCGCGCCCGGCCGCCGCGCGGGCGCTAGTTGCGGCGCGCGACCCAGTAGGTCGCACCCTCGGGGCCGTAGCGCTCGGCGTGCGGCGTGCCGGGCGGCAGCTGGAAGGTGTCGCCGGCGACCAGGTGGCGCTCGTCCAGCCACATCTCGCCCCGCACGACCAGCGCATCGGCGAAGAACGGGTGGCTGTGCGTGGCCACCACCTGCCCCGGATCCCAATGCCGCTCGAGCACCTCGTCGAAGCCGCGCGCCAGCGCAGCGCGCCGGAACTCATCGAAAGTGGGGAGGGCCATGGCCGGATTCTTCCACGTGGCGAGGAATTCGGATGCCCGGACCGGCAACACTCCTACAGGCCGCGCGTGCGCGCCTTCCCACCATGGGGGCTCGCAAAGGAACGGAACATGTCGCCCCAACAACCCCGCGTCCAGGTCATGCACCCCCCGCTCGATGGCAGTGGCTGGGGCCCTTGGTCCTGCGAGGCGGTCGAGGCCGCCGACGGTCCCGGGCTGCTGGTCAGCCGTGTCTTCTGGCTCGGTGGCGGCCTGTCGGTGCTGCTGTGGGCCGGCATGACGCTGCTCGCCCTGCAGTGGATCTGAGCGCGTCCGCTCAGCCCTTCAGCAACCGCTCGGCCTCGCGCTCGTCGATCGGCAGCAGGTAGCCGTGCGCCAGTGCGCGGGCGAAGTGGCGCAGTCCCCTGGGCTGGTGCCGCAGCGACACCCGGTAGGCCTCGACTTCCGCCCACAGGCGAAACGCCGGGCAGGTGAAGTAGTGCCACCAGAACCGCAGCAGGCCGACCTCGCGCATCTGCCGGCAGTGCACCGCCTCGTGCGCCAGCAGCCCGGCGTCGCGGCGGCCGCGCGGGTGCACCACCACCAGCCGGGGCGTCACGGTCATGCCGTCGGCCCAGAACAGGAGCGGGGTGGTCACGATGCGCATGCGGGGTCGATTCTGCCGTGCCCGCGCCGGCCGTGCCGGACACGGGCATTCCCCGCCGGCGTCAACCCAGCGCGCGCAACACGTTCTCCGCCGTTGCCGGCGCCACCAGCGGGGCCTGGCCGTCGCCGCGGGCGGCCGCCACCGCCTCGCGCAGCGCCTCCCAGGCGCTGATGGCCAGCATGAAGGGCGGTTCGCCCACGGCCTTGCTGCCGCCCACGTTGTCCTCGCGGTTGCCCTCGTGCCAGAACTGCACGACGAAGTGCGCCGGCACGTCGCCGGTGGCGGGGATCTTGTAGGTGCTGGGGGCGTGCGTGGCCAGCAGGCCCTGCTCGTTCCAGACCAGCTGTTCGGTGGTGAGCCAGCCCACGCCCTGGATGAAGCCGCCCTCGACCTGGCCGATGTCGATGGCCGGGTTGAGCGAGGTGCCGACGTCGTGCAGGATGTCCACCGCCAGCACCCGGTTCTCGCCGGTGAGCGTGTCGATGGCGACCTCGGTGCAGGCGGCCCCGTAGCTGAAGTAGTAGAACGGCCGGCCGGTGAGCGTGGTCTTGTCGTAGTGGATCTTGGGCGTGCGGTAGAAGCCGTCGCTCCACAGCTGGATGCGGTTGGCGTAGGCAGCCTTCACCACCGCGTCGAAGCTGCGCGTCTGCCTGGGCGAGATCACCTCGCCGGCGCGCAAGTCCACGGCGCCGGCGCCGCAGCCATCCAGCCCGGCCACGAAGGCGGCCAGGTTGTCGCGGATGTTGCGGGCCGCGAACTGCGCCGCCCGGCCGTTCAGGTCGGTGCCGCTGGAGGCGGCGGTGGCCGAGGCGTTGGGCACCTTGCCGGTCTCGGTGGCGGTGCAGCGCACGCGCTCGAACGGTACGCCCAGCTCGTCGGCCACCACCTGCATGATCTTGGTGTGCAGCCCCTGGCCCATCTCGGTGCCGCCATGGTTGACCTGCACGCTGCCGTCGGTGAACACGTGCACCAGCGCGCCGGCCTGGTTGAAGAAGGTGGCGGTGAAGCTGATACCGAACTTGACCGGCGTGAGCGCGATGCCGCGCTTGATCACCGGGCTGGTCGCGTTCCAGGCCGCGATGGCGGCGCGCCGCTGCTGGTAGCGCGACGACTGTTCGAGCTGGTCGATGAGCGGGTGCAGGATGTTGTCCTCCACCTTCATCTGGTAGTGCGTGACATCGCGCTCGCCCACGCCGTACAGGTTGGCACGGCGCACCGCCAGCGGGTCCTTGCCCAGCTTGCGTGCGATCTCGCCCAGGATGGCCTCGATCAGGATCACGCCCTGGGGGCCGCCGAAGCCGCGGAAGGCGGTGTGGCTCTGGGTGTTGGTCCGGCAGCGGTACGACGCGATCTCGACGTCGGCCAGGTAGTAGGCGTTGTCGGTGTGGAAGATCGCCCGGTCGGCCACCGGGCCCGACAGGTCGGCCGAGAAGCCGCAGTTGGCCAGCATGGTGACCCGCAGGCCGGCCAGGCGGCCGTCGTCGTCGAAGCCGGCCTGCCAGTCGTAGGCGAACGGGTGCCGCTTGCCGGTCACCAGGAAGTCGTCGTCGCGGTCCAGCCGCAGCTTGACCGGGCGCCCGGTCTTGCGCGCGGCCAGGGCGGCCCACACGGCCAGGTGGCCGGCCTGGGTCTCCTTGCCGCCGAAGCCGCCGCCCATGCGCCGGCACTCGACGGTGACGGCGTTGTTCTCCAGCCCGAGCGCATGCGCCACCCAGTGCTGCACCTCGCCCGGATGCTGGGTGCTGGAATGGATCCACCACTGGTCCTGCTCCAGCGGCAGCGCATAGGCGACCTGGCCTTCGAGGTAGAAGTGCTCCTGGCCGCCGACCTCCAGCTGGCCGGCCAGGCGGTGCCGCGCCGCCGCCAGCGCCGCCTCCGGGTCGCCGCGGCGCACCACCACCGGCGGCAGCACGTAGCTGCGGTTGGCATGCGCCTCGCGCACGTCCAGCACCACCGGCAGTGGCTCGATGTCCAGCCGCACCAGGCGGGCCGCCCGCCGCGCCTGCATCACGCTGTCGGCGACCACCAGGCCGACGACCTGGCCGACGTGCTCGACCCGGTCGCGCGCGAAGATGGGTTCGTCGTGGACGAAGGTCGCGAGCACCGGGTCGCCCGGGATGTCCCGGGCCAGCACCACGGCCCGCACGCCGGGCAGCGCCAGTGCCGCCGCCGGGTCGATGCCGCGCAGCAGGCCGTGGCCCACGGTCGACAGGATGGGGGCGGCGTGCAGCGTGCCGCGCACCTCGGCGATGTCGTCGACGTAGGTCGCGCTGCCGGCCACCTGGGCGCGGGCGCTCTCGTGCGGCTGCGCGCGGCCCATGGCCCGGCCGGGCGTGGCCGGCGCATGGGGCGAGCCGGTGGCCGGCGCCAGGTTGCGTTCGCCGGCATCGGCCGGGCCGGTGGGGCCGCCACCGGTGGCGGCCGTGAAATCGACGTCGCGCGCGGTCATGCGGTCACCTCAAGCTCCTGGCTTTCCAGGTTGATGCCGGCCTGGCCCTGCGTCTCCAGCCAGAACCGCTGCAGCAGGTTGCCCAGCACGGCGTGGCGGTAGGCGGCCGAGGCCCGCATGTCGGAGATCGGCTGGAATTCCTGCCGCAGCACGCCGATGGCCTGCTGCACGGTGGCTTCGGTCCACGGCTTGCCGGCCAGGAAGGCCTCGGTGCGCAGCGCCCGCGCCGGGGTCGCGGCCACGCCGCCGGCACCGATGCCGATGCCGGCTACCCGGCCCTCGTCCAGCTCCAGCCGCAGCACCAGGCAGACGGCGGAGATGTCGTCGTCGAAGCGGCGGGACACCTTGTAGGCGCGCAGGAACTCGCCGGCGCGCGGGCGCGGCACCAGGATCCAGGCCACCAGTTCGTCCGGCTGCAGCACGGTGCGGCGGTAGCCGGTGTAGTAGTCCTCCAGCGCCAGGTGGCGGTGACCGTCCTGCTTCATCAACACCAGCCGGGCGTCCAGCGCGATGAGCAGCGGCATCGTGTCGCCGATCGGCGAGCCGTTGGCGACGTTGCCGCCCAGGGTGCCGGCATTGCGCACCGGCAGTCCGGCGAAGCGGTTGGCGAAAGTCCGCAGCTGCGGCCGCTGTTCCACCAGCGCGGCGAAAGCGTCGGTCAGCGCCACGGCGGCCCCGATCGCCACATGGTGCTCGTAGTCCTCGATGCGGCGCAGCTCGCGGGCGCGGGTGACGTCCAGCACCTGATCGAACTGCCGGTGCTGCTTGGTGACCCACAGGCCGACGTCGGTGCAGCCGGCCACCACCTGGGCCTGCGGGTGCGCGGCACGCGCGGCCAGCAGGCCGGACAGGGACTCGGGGGCCAGGTAGGCGCCGCCCGCCGGGGCCTCGCCGAGCTGCTGCAGCTGGGCGAGCACTTGCTCCTCATCCACCCGCACCAGCGGCAGGTCGGCCATCGCCTGGGCCGCGTCCAGGATGGGGCGGTAGCCGGTGCAGCGGCACAGGTTGCCCGACAGTTCCTCCTGCGCCAGCGCCCGGGTGACCGGCTCGCCGCGGCAGACATGGTTCTGGTACATGCCGAACAGGCTCATCACGAAGCCCGGGGTGCAGAAGCCGCACTGGGAGCCGTGGCAGCGCACCATGGCCTCCTGGGCCGGGTGCAGGCTGCCGTCGGCGCCGGCCAGGTCCTCGACCGTCCAGACGGCCAGGCCGTCGACCGAATGCGCCAGCCGGATGCAGCTGTTGACGGCGCGAAAACGCAGCCGGCCGTCCACCGCCTCGCCCAGCACCACCGTGCAGGCGCCGCAGTCGCCTTCACCGCAGCCTTCCTTGGTGCCGGTGGCGCCCAGGTCCTCGCGCAGCAGCTCGAGCAGGGTGCGCTCGGGTGGTACATTGCCCAGCGAAACAGGTTCGCCACGGCGCAGGAAGCGGATCGTCTTGGTGTCCATGGAGCTTTGGAAGGGGAAACCCGAGGGTAGAGCGACTGGCGCACCGCGTGCATAAGAACCACCGTATGCCAACGATGCCCGCCGCGGTATGAGAGATCAAGCGCTTTTCGACAAGATCGACCTCCATCTCATCCGAGTCCTGCACACGGTGTTGATCGAACGCAGCGTTTCCCGGGCCGCACTGCGGCTGGGCATGTACCAGCCCCAGGTGTCGGCCGCCCTGAAGCGGCTGCGCGAGCTGGCCGGCGACCCGTTGCTGGTGCGTTCGGGCGCCACCATGGTGCCCACCGAGGCTGCGTTGCGCATGATCGAGCCCAGTGCAAGCATCCTGCGTGCCGCCGAGGGCCTGTTCAGCGACGTGCGCGGCTTCGAACCGGCCGCCGCCACCCAGACCTTCCGCATCGCGGCCAGCGACTACCTCGATCCGCAGTTCCTGCCGGCCCTGGTGGCCGACCTCAAGCGCGAGGCGCCGCACACCGGCATCGAGATCCACCCGCTGTCGGCCGACGGCGACTACCGCGCCCGCCTGGCCCAGGGCGACATCGACGTGGTGATCGGCAACTGGCTGCAGCCGCCCGGCGACCTGCACCGCGCCGAGCTGTTCACCGACGAGGTGGCCTGCCTGGTCGCGCAGGACCATCCGGCCGTGCGGCGCGGCTGGAGCACCGACGACTGGCTGGCCTGCGAGCATGTCGCGCCCACGCCCACCCACGCCGGCGCGCGCGGCGTCATCGACGAGCACCTGGAGGCCCAGGGCCTGGCGCGCAACATCACCGCGCGCTGCGCCCACTTCGGCCTGATCCCGGCCATGGTGGCGTCCAGCCTGCTGGTGCTGACCACCGGCCGCCTGTTCTGCGAGCGCTACCTGGCGCGGCTGCCGCTGGCCATCCTGCCGCCCCCGGTCGCCTTTCCGCCCCTGACCTACTACCAGCTCTGGCACGCCCGCAGCCACGGCTCCGCCGCGGCGCGCTGGCTGCGCACGCGCACCCGGGCCGCCGCGGCCGGCCTGCGCCCACAACAAGAACAATGACCGCCTCCCCCCGCCTGCAGCTGCAGGGCATCACCAAGCGCTACCCGTCGGTGGTGGCCAACGACGGCATCGGCCTGTCGGTCCTGCCGGGCCAGACCCACGCGGTGCTGGGCGAGAACGGTGCCGGCAAGTCGACGCTGATGAAGATCATCTACGGCTCGGTCAAGCCCGACGCCGGCCACGTCCTGTGGAACGGCCAGCCGGTGACGCTGCGCAACCCGCAGGAGGCGCGCGCGCTGGGCATCAGCATGGTGTTCCAGCACTTCAGCCTGTTCGACACCCTCACCGTGGCCGAGAACGTGTGGCTGGGCCTGGACCGGCACCTGTCGCTGGCCGAGGTGGTGCGCCGCATCGAGGCCAAGGCGGCCGAGTACGGCCTGCAGGTCGACCCGGCGCGGCCGGTGCACACGCTGTCGGTCGGCGAGATGCAGCGGGTGGAGATCATCCGCGCGCTGCTCACCGACCCCCGCCTGCTGATCCTGGACGAGCCCACCTCGGTGCTCACGCCGCAGGCGGTCGAGAAGCTGTTCCTGGTGCTGCGCCAGCTCGCCGCCCAGGGCTGCAGCATCCTGTACATCAGCCACAAGCTGCACGAGATCCGGGCCCTGTGCGACGCCTGCACGGTGCTGCGCGCAGGCCGCGTCACCGGCACCTGCGACCCGCGCCAGGAGAGCAATGCCTCGCTGTCGCGCCTGATGATCGGCGCCGAGCCGCCCCGGCTGGAACACAACGACCGCCGCCCGGGCGAGCCGGTGCTGCAGGTGGCCGGGCTCACGCTGGAGCGCGATTCGCCGTTCGGCGTCGACCTGCACGAGGTGGGCTTCGAGGTGCGCGCCGGCGAGGTGGTGGGCATCGCCGGGGTGTCGGGCAACGGCCAGCGCGAGCTGCTGTATGCGCTGTCGGGCGAGGACACCCGGGCCGCGCCGGCCGCCGTGCGGGTGGCCGGCCAGGCCGCCGGCCGCTTCGGCCCCGCGCGCCGCCGCGCCCTGGGCCTGCACTTCGTGCCCGAGGAACGCCTCGGCCGCGGCGCCGTGCCCTCGCTGCCGCTGGCGCACAACCTGATGCTCACCCGCACCGACGCGGTCGGCCGCTCGGGCTGGATCGACGTGCGGGCGCTGTCGGCGCAGGCGGCCGACATCATCCGGCGCTTCAACGTCAAGGCCGGCGGACCGCTGGCGGCGGCGCGCTCGCTGTCGGGCGGCAACCTGCAGAAATTCATCGTCGGGCGCGAGATCGATGCCCGGCCGAAGCTGCTGGTGATCTCGCAGCCCACCTGGGGCGTCGACGTCGGCGCCGCGGCCCAGATCCGCGGCGAGATCCTGCAGCTGCGCGACGCCGGCTGTGCGGTGCTGGTTGTCAGCGAGGAGCTGGAGGAGCTGTTCGAGGTGAGCGACCGCCTGCACGTCATCGCCAAGGGCCGGCTGTCGCCGTCGCTGCGCCGCGCCGACGCGACGGTCGGGAAGATCGGCGAGTGGATGAGCGGGCTGTGGGAGGGCGAGCATGCTGCGGCTTGAACCGCGCCCCGAGGCGTCGCGGCTGTGGAGCGTCGGCTCGCCGCTGCTGGCGCTGGCCCTCACGGTGGTCATCGGCTCCCTGCTGTTCGTCGCCCTGGGCAAGGACCCGGTGCGCGGCCTGCAGGTGTTCTTCTGGGAGCCGGTCAAGTCGGCCTACGCGCTCGGCGAGCTGATGGTCAAGGCCACGCCGCTGCTGCTGGTGGCGCTTGGGCTGGCGGTGTGCTTCCGCTCCAACGTCTGGAACATCGGCGCCGAGGGCCAGTTCGTGCTGGGCGCCATCGCCGCCGGCGGCGTGGCCCTGCTGGCCGGCAAGGACACCGGGCGCTGGATCGTCATCGCCATCCTGCTGGCCGGCGTGGCCGGCGGCATGGCCTGGGCGTCGATCACGGCGCTGCTGCGCGACCGCTTCAATGCCAGCGAGATCCTGGTCAGCCTGATGCTGGTGTACGTCGCCGAGCAGCTGCTGTTCTGGCTGGTGTTCGGGCCCTGGAAGGACCCGGGCGGCTACAACTTCCCGCAGACCAAGACCTTCGAGGCCGTGACCCGCATCCCGCGCCTGATGACGGGCTCGCGCGTGAGCATCGGGCTGGTCCTCGCGCTGCTGGGCGCCGGGGCCTTGTGGGTGTTCCTGTTCCGCACCCGCGCCGGCTTCGCCCAGCAGGTCGGCGGGCTGGCGCCGGCGGCGGCGCGCTACGCCGGCTTCTCCTCGCGCCGGGCGCTCTGGCTGGCGCTGCTGGTGTCGGGCGGGGCGGCCGGGCTGGCGGGGGCGCTGGAAGTGGCCGGCCCGATCGGCCAACTCACCCCCTACGTGCCGGCCGGCTACGGCTTCGCCGCCATCATCGTCGCCTTCGTCGGCCGCCTGCACCCGCTCGGCATGGTGTTCTCGGCCGTCCTCATGAGCATGTTCTACATCGGCGGCGAACTCGCGCAGTCGCGCCTGGGCCTGCCCAAGTCCCTCACCGGCGTGTTCCAGGGCCTGCTGCTGTTCACCCTGCTGGCCTGCGACACCCTGATCGCCTACCGGGTGCGGTTGTCCAGGAGGCCGGCATGAACCGCGGCTACGTGAGCCCGCTCCCTTCGGAGGTCCGGTAAATGGAAAGCTACGCACTCCTGGCCGCCGCGACGCTGAACGCCGGCACCGTGCTGGCGCTGGCCGCGCTCGGGCTGCTGGTCAACGAGAAGGCCGGCATCGTGAACCTGGGCGCCGAGGGGCTGATGCTGTGCGCCGCGCTGGCCGCCTTCGTGACCGTGGTCCACACCGGCAGCGACCTGCTCGGCTTCCTGGCCGGCATGGGCGCGGCGGCGCTGCTGGCGGCGGTGTTCGGCGTGCTGGTCATCTGGCTCAACACCAACCAGTACGCCACCGGGCTGGCGCTGAGCCTGTTCGGGGCCGGCTTCTCCGCCTTCGCCGGCATCAAGTACGTGCAGGAGAAGCTGCCCGAGCGGCCGCAGTTCGCCATCCCCGGGCTGGCCGACATCCCGGTGCTGGGGCCGGCGCTGTTCCGCCAGCACCCGGTGGCCTACCTGGCCGTCGCGCTGGTGCTGTTCCTGGTCTGGTTCCTGTACCGCTCGCGGGCCGGCCTGGTGCTGCGCTCGGTCGGTGAATCGCCGGAGTCAGCCCACGCGCTCGGCTACCCGGTGCGGCGCATCCGCCTGGCCGCCGTGGTGGCCGGCGGCGCGCTGTGCGGCCTGGCCGGCGCCTACCTGGTGACCATCTACACGCCGCTGTGGGTGGAGGGCATGGTGGCCGGCCGCGGCTGGATCGCGCTGGCGCTCACCACCTTCGCCACCTGGCGCCCGGCCCGCGTGCTGCTGGGCGCCTACCTCTTCGGAGGCGTGACGATGCTGCAGTTCCACCTGCAGGGCACCGGGGTGGAGGTTCCCAGCCAGTTCCTCACCATGCTGCCCTACCTGGCCACCATCGTGGTGCTGGCCCTGATCTCGCGCAACCCGGCCTGGATCCGGATCAACATGCCGGCCTCGCTTGGAAAGCCGTTCTACCCCGGCTCATAATTTGCCGTTTTCCCGTGCATTCCCGACCCAGAGGACCTATGACTGACCTGAACAAACGCTCGCTGCTGCAAGTGGCGGCCCTGTCGGCGCTGGCCGCCGCCACCCTGGCCGGCTGCGGCAAGAAGGAAGAACCGGCGCCGGCCCCGGCGCCCGCTGCCGCCGCGCCGGCAGCGGCCCCCAAGGCCGAGCCGCTGAAGATCGCCTTCGCCTACGTCGGCCCGGTGGGCGACGGCGGCTGGACCTTCGCCCACGACAACGGCCGCAAGGCGGTCGAGAAGGAATTCGGCGACAAGATCGTCACCACCTTCGTCGAGAAGGTGCCCGAGTCGGCCGACGCCGAGCGCGTGATGCGCGACATGGTGGGCCAGGGCAACAAGCTGATCTTCGGCACCACCTTCGGCTACATGGAGCCGATGCTCAAGGTGGCCGCCGACAGCAAGGACGTGAAGTTCGAGCACGCCACCGGCTACAAGACGGCCGAGAATCTGCGCACCTACGACAGCCGCACCTACGAAGGCGCGTACATGGCCGGCGTCATCGCCGGCAGCATGACCAAGTCGAACACCCTGGGCGTGGTGGGCTCGGTGCCCATCCCCGAGGTCATCCGCAACATCAACAGCTTCACCCTGGGCGCCCAGTCGGTGAACCCCCAGGTCAAGACGCGCGTGGTCTGGGTCGGCGAGTGGTTCAACCCGCCCAAGGAGACCGAGGCGGCCACCTCGCTGATCAACGGCGGCGCCGACGTGCTGATGCAGAACACCGACTCGTCGGCCGTGCTGCAGACGGCCGAGAAGATGAACAAGCGCGCCTTCGGCTGGGACAGCGACATGACCGCCTACGGCCCCAAGGCCCACCTGGGCTCGGCGGTCATCAACTGGGCCCCGTACTACACCAAGGCCGTGCGCGACGCGCTCGAGGGCAAGTGGTCCACCGGCCAGAGCTGGTGGGGCGTCAAGGAAGGCGCGATCGACTTCGTCTCGGTGGCCGCCGACGTGCCGGACGCCGCCAAGAAGAAGCTCGACGAGGTCAAGGCCGGCCTGAAGGACGGCAGCTTCGCGATCTGGAAGGGCCCGCTGGCCGACAACACCGGCAAGGAAGTGCTGGCCAAGGACGCCGTCGCCGACGACAAGTTCCTGGGCGGCGTCAACTTCTACGTCAAGGGCGTGGAAGGCAAGGTTCCGGGCGAGAAGAAGTAAGCCCGCAGCGGGCGCTGCGCGCCCGTCGATCCCAAGGCCGCCTGCGGGCGGCCTTTTTCATGGGCTCAGGGCGCCCGGCCCAGCAGCATGCGGCGATGCGAGACATAGCTGGACGCCAGTTCGAGCGCGACCCGCTCGGCGGGTGCCAGCTGGGCGAGGAAGGCCACCATCTGGCGGCTGGCGAGCAGGCGGTCGTAGCCGCTGCCCTGCGGGTGCTGGACGACCGCCTGCCGGTCGCGCACGACCAGCAGGCCGTGCGCGAGGCTGTACGCGATGGCCGCCCAGTCGATGCCCCAGCCCAGCGGGATGGGCGAGAAGTCGAGATGGCGCAGGCGCGCCATCACCGGCGCCGACACGCTCCAGACGACGGAATCGGTCTGTGCCACGGGCACCAGGTCGTGATCGCCTTCGGCGCCGATGCGCACCTCGTCGAAGTGGAACGGCGTGAATTCGGTGTTGGCGCCCCAGACGCCCAGGGTGGGCACCTGCAGGTAGGCCTGGCGGCAGCGCCGCACCAGCGCCGCCCAGTCGGCGCACCGGGTGTCCGCATGGATGTGCAGCATGACCTCGCCCTGGTTCAGCGCCAGCGAGCGACGGTACTTCTCGCCGTAGAAATGGGCGTCCGGCAATTGCACCCAGTCGGGCCGGTCCGGCAGCGGGAGGTCGTCGCGGCAGGAATGGATCACCGTCACGTGCTCGGCGGCAATGCGGGCCTGCTGCGCGATGCCGGCGGCGTTGTCCTCCTGGCCGGGCCAGGAGATCACGAAGGCGTGCAGCGTGGGCATGGGCCGGCGCCGTCGTCGCGGCTCAACAGACCGACCGGGCCAGGACGCCGATCGTGCTGCCGGGGGCGATCGGCTCGGCGGGCTGTTCCTTGGCCCCGCCCAGGTAGCGGCCGCGGCCCTGCCTGTCGGCGTAGTACAGCGTGCGCAGGTAGCGGTAGGTGCCGTCCTTGCAGCTGAACTCGATCAGCGCCTTGCCCGACTGCACGCCGTCGGCGCCGGCCTGCTTCAGCTCGAACAGCCGCCAGACGCGGCGGCGGTCGCCGTCGGTCTGCAGCGTGCTGCGATCCCAGTAGTAGCTGCCGGTCTCGCTCTCGCCGTAGCTGTCCCAGCCGGCCAGGGCCGGGCCGAGCTGGCAGGCGCAGGCCAGGAGGAGGGCGAAGGGACGCAGCGGCGGGAGGCGGAGCATGGCGGCGGCCCTGTCAGCGGAAGCGTCCCGGCACCAGCGCGTCGAGATCGAGGTCGAGCGACGGCAGCGGCGGCGCGGCGGAAGCCGCGGCAGGTGGGGGCGACTCCAGGGCGGTGAAATCGACGTCGAGGTCCAGCCCGTGCGCCACGACGGTCTCGGGCTCGTTCAGGTCGAGGTCGATCAGCGGCACCGGCTGCGTGGCCAGCGTCTCCTCGTCCGGCGGCACTTCGCCCACGCCCGGCAGGGACAGCGAGGCGTCCGCTTCCACCACCTCGCTGGCAATGCTGTAGAGCAGCAGCAGTTCGCGCGAGGCCTCCAGGTCGAACTGGATCGCGCCGTCGGCGGGCGCCGCGAACAGCGACTTCTCGATCTCCTGCAGCACCTTCTGGGTGGGCCACAGCAACGCGATGCGCGAGAGCGCGCGCGGGTAGCGCTCCAGGCCCTCGGAGTGCTCCGGCGGCGCCTCGAAGGCCGGCAGCCGGGCGGCGAACGCCCGCTGGAATCGCCGGCGCACGCGCTCGTAGTCGTCCGGCCGGTCCAGCGTGCGGCACAGGTCCAGCAGGTCCAGCCAGAGGAAGGGGCTGGTGCCGTAGTGCTCCAGCAGCCGCGTCTCCAGCAGCTCGATGGCCTGGTCGTGCTGGTTGATCGCCATGAAGAAGTTGGCGCGCTCCTGCACGTCCAGCAGTTCCTCCGCGCTGGGCAGGCGGCCGCGTCCCAGCACGCTGTCGCCGAAGCCGGCCGCGGGGGCGGCCACCGGTGCCGTGGTCGGGTCCGGCAACGTCGCCAGGCCCACGCGCAGGGTGGCCGGCTGCGAGGAGACCTGCGACGCTCCCATCTCGCTCCAGCCGCTGTCGACGTCCTCCGGCGGCGGCGCCGGCGCAGGCGGGGGAGGGGCCGCGCGCAGCGGTTGGCGGTCGCGTTCCTGCTCGTCGTCCCACCAGGCCGCCTGGCGCGTCTCGCGCGCGCGGCGCCAGAGCAGCACGCCCAGGCCGAGCGCGATGGCGCCGGCCAGGGCCGCCACGATGTCGCGGATGAGGTCGCGTTCGTGCTCCAGCTTGTTCAGCTGGTCGGACTGGCGCTGCGCCAGCCCGCGCAGTTGCCGCAACTCGGCCTCGTTGGCCGCCTGCAGCGCCTGGGCCACCTCGGGCGTCGGCGGCGTGCGCAGCGCCTGCCAGGCCGCGGCCGCTTCGGCGCGCGGCAGTGCGCCGGGCTGGCCGGGGGCCGCCAGGGTGCCGGACGGCTTGAGCGGGGCCGCCTGGTCGATCGCGACGTCCAGCAGTTCCAGGCTCAGGCGGGGACGGCCGGCGGCCGGGCCGCTGCGGGCCGGCGCCTGCGGGTGGGCAGCCGGGCGGGCCGTCTTGCGGGTGGCGGGCGGCAGCGCCGGGGCCACTGCGGCCCGCGAGGATTGGCCCAGGTCGGCCTCGAAGTTCCAGCCATCGACCTTGCGCACCGGCGCGGCCGGCGGGACCGGCCGCGCCGGCAGGGGGAACGACTCGCGCGTGGCCGCCGGCGGATCGGCCAGCAGCACGAAGCCGCGCGCCAGCGTCTGGGCGCACCCCAGGGTCAGGTTGACGGTGAGCACGGGCTCGGCCACCGGCTGCGGGGAGTCCAGGCGCAGCAGGCGGCGCTCGTCGTCCAGGAAGTCGATGCGCCAGTCGAGACGGCTGGCGGGCCCGTCGCCCTGCTGCAGGTCGGCGCGCACGCAGGGCGCCTCTTCGCCTGCCGCGATCGTGAAGGGGATGGTCAGCTGCAGCCGCTGGCCGATGGTGGGCGCGCCTTGCAGGCGTCCCAGCGACAGGGCGGCCGCGTCGCCGGCGTGCAGCAGGCCGAACGCGACGGCGCAGCCGGCCACCGCCGCCCGAAGGCTTTCCGCGCCCTGCCATGCCTTGCAGCCGATCGTCCCCACGTCCTGCCTTTGTCCGATGCCGCTGGCCGAGTGACCGGCCGGTTCTGTAATGTAACTCTGGCTTACAACTTGTCACGGGGAGGGTTTGCCCGCGACCGGCTGGTCGTCGCCAAACGGCCACAGGGATGTCGGATCCGGCACGCGAAGGGCGTGCGGGCGGCAGCGGTCAGGCCGAAGCGGCGGGCTGCCCTCCCGGCGGCATACTTGCCGCGATGACACCCGTCCCGCCGATTGCCGCCGAGCGCCTGCCCGAGCTGCTGCGCCGCATGCCCAAGGCCGAACTGCACATCCACATCGAGGGCTCGCTCGAGCCCGAGCTGATCTTCGAGATGGCCCGGCGCAACCGGGTGGCCCTCCCGTACGCCAGCGTCGAGGAGCTGCGGCGCGCCTACGCCTTCACCAATCTCCAGAGCTTCCTGGACATCTACTACGCCGGCGCCAGCGTGCTGATCACCGAGCGCGACTTCCACGACATGGCCTGGGCCTACCTGCAGAAGGCCCGCGCCGACAACGTGCTGCACGCCGAGATCTTCTTCGACCCCCAGACCCATACGGCGCGCGGCGTGGCCATGGAGACCGTCCTCAACGGCCTGCACCAGGCCTGCGTGCGGGCCCAGGCGGATCTCGGCCTGAGCGCCTCGCTGATCCTGTGCTTCCTGCGCCACCTGTCCGAGGCCGAGGCGTTCGAGACCCTGGAGGCGGCGCTGCCCCTGCGCGACAAGTTCATCGGCGTCGGGCTCGACTCCAGCGAGGTGGGCCATCCGCCGGAGAAGTTCGCCCGCGTGTTCGCCCGCTGCCGCGAGCTCGGCCTGCACCTGGTGGCGCATGCCGGCGAGGAGGGCCCGCCGGCCTACGTGTGGACCGCGCTCGACCTGCTGAAGGTGGAGCGCATCGACCATGGCGTGCAGTCGACCAAAGACGCGCAGCTGATGCGCCGGCTGGCGCAGGACCGCATCCCGCTGACCGTGTGCCCGCTGTCCAACCTGAAGCTGTGCGTGTTCCCCGCGCTCGGGCAGCACAACCTGCGCGAACTGCTCGATGCGGGGCTGGTGGCCACGGTCAACTCGGACGACCCGGCCTACTTCGGCGGCTACCTGAACGACAACTTCACCCAGACCTTCGCCGCCACCGGGCTGTCGGCGCAGCAGGCCTGGCAGCTGGCCGCCAACAGCTTCGAGGCCAGCTTCATCGGCGCCGACGCCAAGCGCCGCTACCGCGACCAGCTGGACGCCGCGTTCGCCGCCTTCGCCTGAGCGCGCCGGCGGTCAGCCGGCCAGGCCGTCGACCGCCTGCACCATCGCCTCGCGCGCCTGCTCCAGGATGCGCTGCCGCCACTCGGGCGTGTCGGTGTAGAACGCCTCCAGCAGCTGCTGCCGGATGGCGGCGGCCTGCGCCGGCGGCGCTTCCGGGTGCAGGTGCAGCCAGTGCTCGGCGCGCAGCGCCTGCAGCACCTGCAGCAGCGGCTGGGTGCCGTATTCCAGCGCGATGCCGCTGTACTCGGCCTGCGGGCACTCGTCGGCCACGCACGACCACATCATCCCGGTGAGCTTGGCGGAGGTCGACGAGCCGTCGTAGATCGAGGTCACGGGCGTCTTGCCGCCACCGTCCCACCAGCTGCGCACGCGCGCCACCTGGGCGGCATCGTCCGGGCCGGCGTAGATGCGCTCGCCCAGGCCGCTGGGGCCCAGGCCGGTGTGGAAGTCGATCCAGGCGATGCGTGCCGCCCGCCGCCCGTGCGCGCGCAGCGCCTCGCGCAGCGTCAGGTTGCTCCAGGTGGGCGCGGTGCCGCCGAAGTACATGCCCTGCGGGAACTCGTACTGGCCGCTGGAGATGGCGGCCTGGAACGCTGCCTGGCCGTGCTGCTGCATCCAGGCCATCAGGCGCTGCTCGGTGGCCGGCGCCGGCGGCCACTGGTCCGGCAGCAGCAGCGGGTGCAGCTCGCGATAGGCCGGGTTGGCCGGCAGCGGACGGCTGAAATCGTGGAAGTTGCGGTTCAGGTCGACGTTCTCGTGCGTCGTGCGCCGGGTGTGAGAGAAGCCGTACGGGTTGAGCGCATGCACGTAGAGCACGGCGACGCCGCGACTGCGCGCGTACTCGCGCCACGCCGCATCGCGCAGGGCCGTCACCTGCACCCCGCTGCCGCAGTAGCCCTCGACGCCGTGGCAGCCGCTGGACAGCACCAGCACACGCTCCGCGCCGGGCTCGCCGTCGCGGGCGACGTCCATGGCGAGCTCTTCGCCATCGCGGCCGCGCTCGGGGTGGCGCTTGCCCTCCACCGGCAGGCCGGCCTGCTGCGCCGCCTCCAGGAACCGCTGGCGGGCCTGCGCGTAGCTGGTCGAGAAGGCCGCCGGGTCCATCAGCGCTCCTGCGCCAGCCAGGCCTCGGCCAGCCGGACCCAGTAGGTGGCGCCCAGCGGGATGAGCTCGTCGTTGAAGTCGTAGCTCGGGTTGTGGATGACGCAGGGGCCGCCGCCATGGCCGATGTCGCGGTGGCTGCCGTCGCCGTTGCCGATGAAGCAGTACGCCCCCGGCTTGGCCTGCAGCATGTAGGCGAAGTCCTCGGCGCCCATGGTGGGTTCCTGCACCAGCACGTTCTGCTCGCCGACCAGGGACACCATGACCTGGCGGGCGAACTCGGCCTCGGCCGCCGAGTTGACGGTGGGCGGGTAGTTGCGCACGAACTCGAACTCGCACTGCGCGTCGTGGGCGGCGCACAGGTGCTCGGCGATCTGCTGCATGCGCCGCTCGATCAGGTCGAGCACCTCGAGGGTGAAGGTGCGCACCGTGCCCTGCAGCTCGCAGGCGTCGGGGATGACGTTGGTGGCCTCGCCGGCGTGGATCATGGTGACCGAGATCACCCCCGCGTCGACCGGCTTCTTGTTGCGGCTGATGATGGTCTGGAACGCCTGCACCATCTGGCAGGCGATCGGCACCGGGTCGGTGCCGGTGTGGGGCAGGGCGGCGTGACCGCCCTTGCCGCGGATGGTGATCCTGAACTCGTTGGACGAGGCCATGACCGGTCCGGCGCTGACGGCGAAGGTGCCGACCTGGGGGAAGGCCCAGTTGTGCATGCCGAACACGGCCTCCATCGGGAACTTCTCGAACAGGCCGTCCTTGATCATCTCGCGCGCACCGCCGCCGCCTTCCTCGGCCGGCTGGAAGATCAGGTAGACGGTGCCGTCGAAGTTGCGGTGCTGCGCGAAGTGCTGGGCCGCGGCCAGCAGCATGGCGGTGTGGCCGTCGTGGCCGCAGGCGTGCATCTTGCCGGGGTGCTGGCTGGCGTGGGCGAAGGTGTTGAACTCCTGCATCGGCAGGGCGTCCATGTCGGCGCGCAGGCCGACGGCGCGCGCGCTGTTGCCGTTCTTCACGATGCCCACCACGCCGGTGGTGCCCATGCCGCGGTGCACCGGGATGCCCCATTCGGTGAGCTTGGCGGCCACGAGGTCGGCGGTACGGTTCTCCTCGAAGCACAGTTCGGGGTGGGCGTGGATGTCACGGCGCACGGCGGCGATGCTGGCCGCCTGGGTGACGATGGAGTCGAGGACTTTCATGGGAGATCTGGTCGGGGATCGAAACGGTCAGTCTAGCCGGGGGGCGTGGCCCTGGGCATGCGGGGTTATCCGCGAAAATCGTCCCATGCCGTCTTCCCTCCCGCCGCTGTCAGCCCGCGCGCTGGCGCTCGCGCAATCGTTCGTGCGCATGAACACCGTCAGCGCCAACAGCAACCTCGAACTCATCCATGTGGTGCGCGACGAGCTCCAGAAGCTGGGCGTGCGCTCCCGCCTCACCTACAACGCCGACAAGACCAAGGCCAACCTGTTCGCCACCCTGGGCGAGGGCAAGCCGGCCGGCGTCATCCTCTCGGGCCACACCGACACCGTGCCCTGGGACGGGCAGGCCTGGTCGGTCGATCCGCTGTCGGGCGAGGTGCGCGACGGCAAGCTCTATGGGCGGGGATCGGCCGACATGAAGAGCTTCATCGCGGTCGCGCTGGCGCAGGCCGAGGCCTTCCTGGCCAGCTCCGCGCCGTTCGCCATCCACTACGCGTTCAGCTACGAGGAGGAGATCGGCTGCTTCGGCGTGCGCGAGCTCATCGCCGACCTGCGCGATGCCGGCATCCGCCCGCTGGCCTGCATCGTCGGCGAGCCCACCAGCATGGTCCCGGCCATCGCCCACAAGGGCGTGTACCGCTACCGCTGCTGCGTGCGCGGCAAGGAAGCGCATTCCTCGCTCACCCCGCAGTCGGTCAACGCGATCGAGATGGCGGCCCGCCTGGTCGGCAAGCTGCGCGACATGGCCGAGGGATTCGAGCGCGAGGAGCCGCGCTATGCCGGCTTCGACGTGCCGTTCTCCACCGCCAGCGTCGGCCAGTTCCACGGCGGCATCGCCGACAACGTGGTGCCGCGCGACGCCGAGTTCCGCTACGAGTTCCGCGACCTGCCCACGGCCGACGCCCAGGCCATGCAGCAGCAGGTGCTGGCGCATGCGCGCACGCTGGAGCCGGCGATGCAGGCGGTGGCGCCGGGCACCGGGTTCAGCTTCGAGACCATCTGCGAGATCCCCAGCTTCCTGGGCTCCGAGCAGGACCCCGTCACCCGGCTGGCCCAGCGGCTGGCGGGCGAGCCGCGCACGACGCTGGTGGCCTTCGGCACCGAGGCCGGGCTGTTCAAGAACGCCGGCATCCCCACCGTGGTGTGCGGGCCCGGCAGCATCGTGCAGGCGCACCAGCCGGACGAGTACGTCAGCCTGGACCAGCTCGCGCGCTGCCAGGCCTTCATGGCCGGCCTGGCCGCCAGCCGCGAGATCGGCTGAGGCCGTGCGGCAGCTCTACTCGCGCACGCGGCCCTGCGAATCGATGAGGCTCAGCTCCACCAGGCGCGAGCCGGCCCGGTTGTCGGTGTAGCTCACCCGGAAGCCGCCCACGTCCAGGTCGTCCATGCCTTCCAGTGCCTTGCGCAGCTTGGCGCGGGACGGATCACCCTTGGCCATGCGGCGCAGCGCCTCGGTGTACACGCGCGCGGCCAGGTAGCCCTCCAGCATGTAGACGTTGGGCTTGCCGAGCTTGGCCGCCTGGGCATCGGCAAGGAGCTCGCGCACCACCGGGACCTTGGTGCTGTCGCTCTTGGGCACCACCCGCACCACCACCACGCCGGTGCCGGCCGTCCCGAGTTCCTGCGCCAGCAGGCTCTCGCCGGAGCTGGAGAAGGCATAGACGGTGCCGCGGAAGCCCTTGGCGCGCAGCTCGCGCACCGCGCCGGCGGCCTGGGTCGCGTCGCCCACCACCAGCACCGATTCGGGCTTGCTCGCCAGCGTCTTGTCGACCGCGCCGGCCGCCAGCCCCTGCTTGGCCACCAGGTTGGCGCCCAGGTGGGGCATGGTGCGCTCGGCGGCATCGAGGGCGGCCAGCGACTCGCCGTCGGTGCCGTACAGGATGGCTAGCTTGCGCGCGCCCAGCGTCTCGGCATGGCGGGTGATGGCGACGGCCTCCTCGGCGTAGCCGGGCCGCACCGACCAGACGTTGCCGTAGGCCGCGCCGCGGAACTCGTCGGCGGCGGCCATGGGCGCGAACAGCACCACGTCGCCGTCCTTGACCAGCGGGTAGGCGGCGGTGACCTGGGGCGAGCCGAAGTAGCCGAACAGCGAGAGCACGCCCTGGTCCAGCAGCTTCTTCGTGTTCGCCGCCGTGGTGGCCGGCGCACCCTTGTCGTCCAGCGTGACGAGCTCGATGCGCCGCCCGCCGATGCCGCCGGCGGCGTTGACACGCTCGAACCACAGGCGGGCGCCCTGCTGGAACGGGACGGCCAGCGCCGAGCCCGGGCCGGTGAGCGCGACCGACTGGCCCAGCACGATGGCTTTGCCGGCGCCATCCTCGGCCGCCCCGGCCGTCAGGCTGAGGACGGCGAGGAGGGCTACCATGGCGGCTCGCGCCCGGCGCGGGAAGGAATGCATGTGTCGTTACTCCTGCGGCCCTACGGATGAGCCGGCGCCAGCATAGGACCCGCCCGTGACCGTCGCCATCGGCATTGCCCCTGAGTTCACACCCGCCCGAGCACCGGCCGACAGCCGGCGCGTCCTCGGCGCCTGCCCGCACGACTGCCCCGACACCTGCTCGCTCGTCACCACCGTGGAAGACGGAGTGGCGGTCAAGGTCCAGGGCAATCCGGACCACCGGCCGACCGACGGCGTGCTGTGCGCCAAGGTGTCGCGCTACACCGAGCGCACCTACCACCCCGAACGCCTGCTGCAACCGCTGCGGCGCGTCGGCCCCAAGGGCAGCGGCCGCTTCGAGCCGGCCAGCTGGGACGAGGCGCTGGATGCCATTGCCCGGCGCCTGGGCGCCATCGCGGCGCGCGACCCGCAGGCCATCCTGCCCTACAGCTACTGCGGCACCATGGGGCTGGTGCAGGGCGAGGGCATGGCGGCGCGCTTCTTCCACAGGCTGGGTGCGTCGCTGCTGGAGCGCACCATCTGCGCCAGCGCCGGCGCCGCCGGCCTTACCCACACCCTGGGCGGCAAGGTCGGCATGCGGGTCGAGTTCTTCGCCGAGTCGAAGCTCATCATCCTGTGGGGCAGCAACTCCATCACCAGCAACCTGCATTTCTGGCGGCTGGCGCAGGAGGCCAAGCGGCAGGGCGCGCGGCTGGTGTGCATCGACCCGCGCCGCACCGAGACCGCCGAGAAGTGCCACGAGCACCTGCAGATCCTGCCCGGCACCGACGCCGCCCTGGCGTTCGCCCTGATGCACGAGCTGGTCGTGCACGACTGGCTCGACCACGACTACCTGGCCCGCTACACCGCCGGCTGGGAGGCGCTGCGCGAGCGCGCCCTGCGCTGGTCGCCGGAGCGGGCGGCGCAGGTGTGCGGCATCCCGGCGCCGCAGATCCGGGAGCTGGCGCAGGCCTACGGCACCACCCGTCCGGCCGCCATCCGCCTGAACTACGGCATGCAGCGGGTGCGCGGCGGCGGCAACGCCGCCCGCGCGGTGGCTTGCCTGCCGGCACTCACCGGCGCCTGGCGGCATCGGGCCGGCGGGGTGCTGCTGTCCAGCAGCGGCTGGTACCCGGTGGACCGGGCCGCGTTGCAGCGGCCCGACCTGCTGGCCGGCCGCACGCCGCGCACCATCAACATGAGCACCATCGGCGACGACCTGCTGCGGCCGGCCTCGCCCGCGTTCGGCCCGGCGGTCGAGGCGGTGGTGGTCTACAACAGCAACCCGTTGGCGGTGGCGCCCGAATCGGCCAAGGTGGCGGCCGGCTTCGCGCGCGAGGACCTGTTCACCGTGGTCCTGGAGCAGTTCCAGACCGACACCGCCGACCACGCCGACTGGATCCTGCCGGCGACCACCCAGCTGGAGCACTGGGACCTGCACACCGCCTACGGCCACACCGACGTGCTGCTGAACCGGCCGGCCATCGCGCCGGTGGGCGGCGCGAGGCCGAATTCGCAGATCTTCCGCGAGCTGGCGGTCCGGCTGGGATTCGACGAGCCCTGCTTCCAGGAGTCCGACGAGCAGCTGTGCCGGCAGGCGTTCGGCGACCGCATCGACTGGGACCAGCTGCTGGCCCGGGGCTACGCCTCGCTCCAGGTGCCGGAGGCGCCGTTCGCGCAGGGGCGCTTTCCCACCGCCTCGGGCCGCTGCGAATTCTTCAGCGCCGAACTGGCGCGGCGCGGCCTGGACGGCCTGCCCGACCACCTGCCCAACTACGAACCGGCCGGCGCCAGCGCGCGCCACCCGCTGGCCATGATCTCGCCGCCGGCGCGCAACTTCCTGAACTCGACGTTCGTCAACCTGCGCAGCCTGCGGGCGATCGAGCGCGAGCCGGTGCTGGAGATCCATCCGGGCGACGCGCAGCCGCGCGGCATCGCCAGCGGCCAGGTGGTGCGGGTGTTCAACGACCGCGGCAGCTACCGCTGCAAGGCCGAGGTCACCGAGCGGGCCCGGCCCGGCGTGGTGGTCGGCCTGGGCATCTGGTGGCGCAAGATGGGCCTGGACGGCACCAACGTCAACCAGCTCACCAGCCAGCGGCTCACCGACCTGGGCAACGGGCCGGTGTTCTACGACTGCGCGGTCGACGTGCAGGCACAGTGACGGGACGCTGGCTGGTGGCATCGGGCCTGGGCGCGATCACGCTGGCGGCGGCCGCCGCGCTGTGCCTGTCCGGCTGCGCCAACCTCGGCTACTACTGGCAGTCGGCCACCGGCCACCTGCGCGTGATGGGCGCCGCCAGGCCGGTGCAGGCCTGGATCGACGACAGCGCGACGCCGCAGCGGCTGAAGGAGCAGCTTGCGCTGAGCCAGCGCATCCGCGCCTTCGCCTCGCGCGAACTGCAGCTGCCCGACAACGCCAGCTACACGCGCTACGCCGACCTGCACCGCAGCGCGGTGATCTGGAACGTGGTGGCGGCGCCGCCGTACTCGCTGACGCTCAAGACCTGGTGCTTCCCGGTCACCGGCTGCATCGGCTACCGCGGCTACTACGACGAGGCCCAGGCCCGCGCCCTGGCCGCCCAGTTGCGCGAGGAGGGCCTGGAGTCGGATGCCTATCCGGTGCCGGCCTATTCGACGCTGGGCTGGATGAACTGGGCCGGCGGCGACCCGCTGCTCAACACCTTCATCGGCTACCCGGAAGGCGAGCTGGCCCGCACCATCTTCCACGAGCTGGCGCACCAAGTCGTCTACGCCAAGGACGACACCATGTTCAACGAGTCGTTCGCCACCGCGGTCGAGCGGCTGGGCGTGCAGCGCTGGCTCGACCAGGCCGGTCCGGCGGCGCGCGCGGACTACGAGCGCTACGACGAGCGCCGGCGGCAGTTCCGCGCCCTCACGCTGGGCACGCGCAAGGCGCTGGAAGCGGCGTACGACACCAAGGTGCCGCTGCCGCAGGAGGAGCGGGCGCGCCGCAAGGCGGAGACCATGGCCCGCTTCCGGGACGACTACGCCCGGCTGCGCGCCAGCTGGAACGTCGATCCCGCGCGGCTGCGCCTGCTCGACCAGTGGGTGGCCCAGGCCAACAACGCGGCCTTCGGCGCCCAGGCGGCCTACGACGAGCTGGTGCCCGGCTTCGAGGGCCTGTTCACCTCGCTCGGCGGTGACTGGCGCCATTTCTATGATGAAGCCCGGCGCCTGGCCACCGTGCCCAAGGACGAGCGCCACCAGGCGTTGAAGAACAAGGATTCCCCCCGTGCCTGACATCCACATCGAGCGCGAGCATGCCCTGGGCCTGCCCACGGCCCGGCAGCTGGCGTTCCAATGGGCCCAGCAGGCGGAGCACAAGCTCGCCATGGCGTGCACCTACGAGGAGGGCAAGACGTCCGACCTGGTGAGCTTCACGCGCTCGGGTGTCAACGGCGAACTGCGCGTCACCCACGACCGCTTCGAGCTGCGCGCCCGGCTGGGTTTCCTGCTGGGCGCCTTCAAGGACCGCATCGAGGCCGAGATCGTGAAGAACCTCGATGCGCTGCTGCGGCACCAGGATCCGGTGCAGGCGTTCCAGCAGGGCGTCGCCGAGCACGCGCCGCGCGCCGCCGCCGGCAGGCACGCCCCGCGCCCGCGCAAGGCCTGAGCGGCCGGGCCGTGGCCGCGCAGCCCTACAACCTGGCGCGCTTCGACCTGGTGTCGATCCGGCTGGCCGTCGCCTGCGCCCGGCACGGCAGCCTGACCCAGGCGGCCCAGGAAGCGCACCTCGCGCTGGCCGCCGCCAGCCGGCGCATCCGCGACCTGGAGTCGGCCATCGGCGAGCCGCTGTTCGAGCGCCATGCGCGCGGCGTGCGCACCACCGCGGCCGGCCGCGTGTTCGCCAAGCACGGCCTGGCGCTGCTGCAGGCACTCGAGCAGATGGGCGGCGAACTGGCCGACCTGCGCCAGGGCGTGGCGCGCCACCTGCGGCTGTGCGCCAGCACGGCGTCCATCAGCCAGTTCCTGCCGCCCCTGCTGGCGGCCTACGCGAAGCAGCAGCCGCAGGTGCGCATCGACCTGGAGGAGCAGGTGTCCGAGCTGGTCGTCGCCACCCTGCGCGAGGGACGCTGCGACCTCGGCGTCTTCGTCGAGGGCCCCGACACGGCGGGGCTGGCGCCGCGGCCGTTCCGGCGCGACGAGCTGGTGGTGGTGCTGCCCAAGGGCCACCGGCTGGCCGGGCGCAAGCCGCTGGCGTTCGAGCAGGCGCTGGACGAGGACTGGATCAGCCTCAATACCGGCGCGGCGATGCTGCAGCAGCAACAGCAGGCCGCGCTGGCCGCCAACCGGCCGCTGCGCCTGCGCATGCAGGTCCGCAGCTTCGACGCCGTGTGCCACCTGGTCGCCTCCGGCCTGGGCGTCGCGGTGCTGCCCAAGGGCGCGGCGCTGCCCATCATCCGCGCCATGGGCCTGGACTGGCGCCCGCTGGCCGACGCCTGGGCGCAGCGCCAGCTGCTGGTGGCCGCCGCGTCGGGCAGCCAGGGCGATCCGGCCGTCGAGGCTCTGGTCGCCTTCCTGGCCGAGCCTTCGCAGACTGCGAAGGCTCGCCGGCGCAAGCAGGAATAGACGCCCGCCGGCCGGAGCGCGAGACTGCGGCCCATGGAGACATCTACACAGGGGCCGCTGGCCGGCCTGAAGGTCCTGGAAATGGGCCAGCTCATCGCGGGGCCGTTCGCTGCCAAGACGCTCGCCGACTTCGGCGCCGACGTCGTCAAGGTCGAACCGCCCGCCGCCGGCGACCCGCTGCGCAAGTGGCGGCTGCTCAAGGACGGCACCTCGGTCTGGTGGCAGGTGCAGTCGCGCAACAAGCGCTCGGTCGCGCTCGACCTCAAGGACCCGGCGGCGCAGGACATCGTCCGGCGGCTCGCCACCGAGGCCGACGTGCTGATCGAGAACTTCCGCCCCGGTGCGCTGGAAGGCTGGGGGCTGGACCCCGAGGCCTTGCTGGCGCTCAACCCCCGGCTGATCGTGCTGCGCATCAGCGGCTACGGCCAGACCGGCCCGTACCGCGACCGGCCCGGCTTCGGCGTCGTGGCCGAGGCCATGGGCGGGCTGCGCCACCTCACGGCCGAGCCCGGCCGGGTGCCGGTGCGCGTCGGGGTGTCGATCGGCGACACGCTGGCGGCGCTGCACGGCGTCATCGGCATCCTGCTGGCGCTGCAGCACCGGCACGCGTCCGGGCGCGGCCAGGTGATCGACGTCGCGTTGTACGAGGCGGTGTTCAACTGCATGGAGAGCCTGCTGCCCGAATACAGCGCGTTCGGCGCGGTGCGCGAGGCGGCCGGCAGTGCCCTGCCCGGCATCGCCCCGACCAACGCCTACCTGTGCAGCGACGGCGGCTATGCGCTGGTGGCCGGCAACGGCGACAGCATCTTCCGCCGCCTGATGGGCGTGGTCGGGCGGCCCGACCTGGCGGCCGACCCGGCGCTGGCCGGCAACGACGGCCGGGTGGCGCGCGTGCAGGAACTGGACGCCGCCATCGGCGAATGGACCCGTCGCCACACCGTGACCGAGGTGCTGGCGGCGCTGGACGAGGTCAAGGTGCCGGCCGGCCGCATCTACACCGTGGCCGACATCGCGGCCGACCCGCACTACCGGGCGCGCGGCATGGTGGACGAGGTGCAGATGGACGACGGCAGCACGCTGGCCGTGCCGGGCATCGTGCCCAAGCTGTCGCTCACGCCCGGCGGGCACCGCCGCAACGCCCCGTCGCTGGGGCAGGACACCGATGCCGTGCTGCGCGAGGTCGGCCTGACCGACGCGCAGATCGCGGCCCTGAAGCAACGGGGCGTCGTCGCCGGGGGACAGGCATGACACGGATCTTCTTCAACGAGGTCGTCACCCGCGACGGCTTCCAGATCGAGCCGGGCTTCGTGCCCACCGACGACAAGGTGGCGCTGGTCGACGCGCTGTCCGATTGCGGCTTCGCCAAGATCGAGGTCACCTCGTTCACGTCGCCCAAGGCGATCCCGATGCTGCGCGACGCCGAGGAGGTGATGGGCCGCATCCGCCGCGTGCCCGGCGTCGAGTACACGGTGCTGGTGCCCAACGTGCGCGGCGCCGAGCGGGCGCTGGAGTCGCGCGCCGACGAGCTGAACATCGTGATGTCGACCTCGGAGACGCACAACCTGGCCAACCTGCGCATGCCGCGCGAGCGCAGCTTCGCCGGCCTGCGCGACGTGATCGCGCTGGCGGCCGGCCGGGTGCCGGTGAACGTCTCGCTGTCGACCTGTTTCGGCTGCCCGATGGAGGGCGACGTGCCGCGGGACGAGGTGCTGCGCTGGGCCGACCGCTTCGCCGCGCTGGGCGTGCGCGGCCTGACCATCTGCGACACCACCGGCATGGCGCACCCGGCGCAGGTGCAGGCCATGGTGCAGGCGCTGCGCGACCGCTTCGCCGGCTTGCAGCTGACGCTGCACTTCCACAACACGCGCGGGATGGGCCTGGCCAACGTGCTGGCGGCGGTGCAGGGCGGCATCGACCGCTTCGACGGTTCGCTCGGCGGCCTGGGCGGCTGCCCCTATGCGCCGGGCGCCAGCGGCAACATCAGCAGCGAGGACGCCATCCACATGCTGGAGGCGATGGGCCACGACACCGGCATCGACCTGCCGCGCCTGCTGGCGGTGGCGCGCAGCCTGCCCGCCCTGCTGGGCCACGACGTGCCCGGCCAGGTGGCCAAGGCCGGCCGCATCACGGACCTGCATCCGGCGCCCGAAGGCGTCGCCGAGCTGCGCCGGAGCCTGGCGTGATCGACCGCATCGACCACATCGTGCTGACCACGGCGCGCGAGGCGGCCTGCATCGACTTCTACACCCGCGTGCTGGGCATGGCGTTGCAGACGTTCACCCCCGCCGGTTCCGGCGCCGCCGCGGCCAGCGGGCCGGCGCCGCGCCAGGCGCTGGTCTTCGGCCGCCAGAAGATCAACCTGCACGTGCAGGGCGCCGAGCACGAGCCCAAGGCGCACCTGCCGGTGCCGGGCTCGCAGGACCTGTGCTTCCTCGCCGCCGTGCCGCTGGCCGAGGTGATCGCCCGGCTCGAGCGCGAGCACTGGCCGGTCGTCGAGGGTCCGGTGCTGCGCACCGGTGCCACCGGCCCGATCCGCTCGGTCTACGTGCGCGACCCCGACCTGAACCTGATCGAGATTTCCGAGCCGGCCTGAGCCGGCCACGCCGTTCCTCTCCTGGAGACAAATCCCATGCAACGACGCCACCTCCTGGCCCTGGGCGCCGCCCTGGCCGCCGCCAGCCCGCGCCTCTTCGCGCAGGGCAAGTACCCGCAGCGGCCGATCACGCTGGTCGTGCCGACCGCCCCCGGCGGCAGCACCGACTTCACCGCCCGCCTGATCAGCGACCAGCTGGCGCGGGCGCTCGGCCAGCCGGTGGTCGTCGACAACAAGCCGGGGGCGTCGGGCAACATCGGCAACCAGATCGTCGCCCGCGCCAAGCCGGACGGCTACACCCTGCTGGTGGCGTACAGCGGCTACCAGGTGGCCAACCCGCACCTGTTCAAGCAGGCCGGCTGGGACCCGATCAAGGATTTCGCGCCGGTGGCCATGATGACGCGCGCCCCGCAGGTCATCGCCGCCCGCGCCAACCTGCCGGCCAACACGCTGGCGGAGCTGATCGCCTACGCCAAGGCCAATCCCGGCAAGCTGAACTTCGCGTCGTCGGGCAACGGCTCCATCCAGCACATCGCGGGCGAACTGTTCAACCAGCTCACCGGGACCTCGCTCACCCACATTCCCTACAAGGGGTCCGGCCCGGCGGTGCAGGACCTGATGGGGGGACAGGTCGACCTCTTCATCACCTCGCCGGCGGGCGTGGTGAGCCAGATCCAGGCCGGCAAGCTCAAGGGCCTGGCGGTCACCAGTCCCAAGCGGCTGGCGGCGCTGCCCAACGTGCCGACCGCCGTCGAGGCCGGGCTCAAGGGCTACGAGCTGGATTCCTGGTTCGGTCTGTACGCGCCGGCCGGCACCCCGGCGGACATCGTGCAGGTGCTCAACACCGAGGTGAACCGCATCCTGCAGACGCCCGAGGCGCGCAAGAAGGCGGAGGACGCGGGCACCGCGGTGGAGACCATGACGCCGCAGCAGTTCGGCGAGTTCACCCGGCGCGAGCTCGACCACTGGGGTCGCGTGATCCGCGGGGCGAAGATCTCGCTGGAGTGAGCGGGGCCGATCGGGTCAGCTGAGCGACTGGATCAGGTCCACGTACTGCTGCATCGCCTCGTCGGCCGAGCGGCCCTTGCAGGCGCTCCAGGCGTCCCACTTGGCGCGCCCCTCCAGGTCGCCGAAGCCGGGCTTCCTGGCGGTGTTGTCGCCCTGGGTGGCCTGCTTGAACAGCCCGTAGATCTTCAACAGCGTGGCGTTGTCGGGACGCTCGCTGAGGTTGCGGGAATTGGCAACGGCGGCGTCGAAGTCATCCTTGAGGGCCATGGGGTCTCCGGTGGGAAAGCGCGGATGGTACGTGCGGCTGCACAACGGACGGGTTCGGCCTGGCCGTGCCCGCCGGCCCCGCCGGCTCAGTCCGGCAGCGCGCGGGCGATGTAGACGCCTTCCTTGCCCACGATGGGCTCGCGCGCCGGCATCAGGATGGTGCAGTCCTCGGGCGCGCGGATCTCCACCTCGCCGTCGGTCGCGATCAGCTCGCCGGCCGCGAAGGTCTCGAAACCCTTCACCGGCCGCGTGAACCGGTAGTCCGGTGTCTGGATCACGTAGGTGCGCAGCAGCTCGAAGCGGCGCTGCGGCTGGCGCACCGGCGGGCGCGGCTCGATCAGCCCGAAGTGCGCCAGCACATCCAGCGTGACGTCGACCGCCAGCTCGCCGGAGGCCCGCTTGAAATGCTGGCCGCATTCGGCCACCAGGGCCGCGCCGGCGGTGCCGCCGTGCTCGCCATGGCGCCCGTGCTGGATGACCGGCGTGCCCGAGCCCAGGCCGCTGGGCATGACCAGGTGCACCGCGGGCCGGCCGATGGCCAGTGCCACCTCGGCGTTGCGGGCATAGCCGGGATAGACCCAGAACGGCTCGACGTCCTCCGAGGTCGAGTGCAGATCGAGGATGTGGTCGGCCGCCGCGACGACGGGGCGCAGGGCGCGCGCGCGGCGCAGCTCGGGGCTGTCCTGGCTGCCGTCCAGCAGCTCGTCCGACCAGACCCGGTTGAGGTTGTGTACCAGCTGCCGGCTGGCGAACGGCCGGTCGGGGTCGAAGGTGGCGTAGGCCTCGACGTTGGCGAAGCTCACCGTCAACGTGCCGATCCGCGGGCGCACCTCGTTGTCCAGCAGGTGGGTGGCGGCCACCATGCCGCAGAACTCGTTGCCATGCGTGAGCGCATTCACGAGCACGTGCGGGCCCGGTCGGCCCGAGGCGAAGCGGTGGACGTAGTCGATGCCGGTGTTGCCGGCACGGTAGGCCGAGAGGTCGCGTGGGCCGAGCTCGATCGGCGGCAGGGGAGCGGTCATGAGGCGATTGTCGCCGCAGGCCGGCTGCGGCTCAGTCGGACCGCTTGAGCATGTAGGCGACCGCCAGCGCGACGCACAACGGCATCGCGACGACCTTGCCTAGCCAGAACCGCAGCGTGCGGGCCGGGCGTTCGGGCAGGGGATCGAAATCCGCAGCGGACAGGTTTAGCGGCTGGCGCGACATGGTGAGGAGGGCGGGGGAAGGCGGATCATGGACCTGGCCTCATCCGCGGGCAAGCTGCGCGCGAGGCAAGGAGCCGCCTCTTCTGTGACAAAGCTTATCCATGGGCGCAGGCCGCTCTGCCGTGGCGGACGGCCGCGGCGACTGCCCCGGCGCGTCAGGGCGCGCTTTCTTCCTTTTCGTACAGGCGCTGGTGCTCCTGCTGGTACAGCGCGCCTAGTTCTTCCAACAGCTCGGGCCGGAGCACTTTGCGCGCCTGCGGGAAGAACTTCTCCTCTTCCTCCTTCAGGTGGTGGTCGACCTTGTGCACCAGCTTGCCCAGCGCCTCCAGCCATTCGGCCGAGCCCTCGCTGGCGTCGCCGATGTCCTCGACCATCTCGTCCATCTCGTGGTGCTCGGCGATGCCGTGCCGGGCCGGGTCGACCGTCTCGTCGATCTCGATCAGGGGCACGTAGAACGCGCGCTCCTCGGCCGTCTCGTGCGCGGCCATCTCGGTCTTGAGGTCCTCGAACGCCTGCCCCCGTTCGCCGGGGTCGCCGATGTCGGCCAGCAGGCGCTTGCAGATGGAGCGCTGGCGCTCATGGCTTTGCAGAAGGGCTTGAAAGATGTCCATCGAGCGAGTCTGGTCACCGTCGGGCCCGGCCGGTGTAGGCGCAGGCCGCGCCAGGCAGCCCAGCCATGGACTACTCCTGCAGTTCCGCCTGCGCCAGCCCGACCTCCAGCCGCGTGGCGGCGTCGATCGGCTCCATGGCCGCCGCCTGCTCGTACAGCCGGGTCGCCTCGGCCAGCATGCCGTCGCCCTCCAGCATGACCAGCCCGTTGGCGTATTCGATCAACCCGATGGCCGATGCGGGATGAAGCCGCAGTCCTTCGCGGAACAGCTCCAGCCCGGTCTCCTTGCGGGCACCGTAGGTCATGCCGCCGATGAGGGGGCCGACCTTGTCGATCACCTCGGCGTGGAAGGCGGCCAGCGCGACGTGCGCCTGGGCATGGCGCGGCTGCAGCTTGATGGCCTTCTCGAGCGATTCCTTGACCTTGCCGCCCAGTCCCTGGGCCAGCGCCTTGGCGACGCTGATGCCCTGGCTGTAGCGGCCCAGTGCATAGCCGTGCAGGTACCAGGCCGACGCGTTGGACGGCTCGCGCGCGGCCTGCGCCTCGGCCCGCTGAGCAGCCTCCAGGAACAGCTCGAGCCGCGCCTTTTCCTTCTTCTCGAGGTAGGTGGCGTGGACGCAGGCGGCGCGGTTGGCGACCGTGATGCCGGCGCCTCCTGCCTTCAGGCCCGCCTCGCAGGCCTGCGCGAACTCGCCGCGGTGGTACAGCGTCCAGGCCTGCAGCACCGCCTCGTCGTGCGGCAACGGCTCGGCGTCGCCGGCATGCAGCCGGGCCCACTGCCGGCGCACCGCGTCGGCGTCCAGCGGGTAGTCGCCCACGTGCGGGAATGCCGCCCACTTGCCCACTGTTGTCTCCTGTGCGTTCTTGTCACGGGCCGTTGCCGTGGTAGGCGCCGGCCAGGCCCAGCAAATGCAGTCGCTGGTGCGCGTCGAGATAGGGTACCAGCAGATGCAGCACGTGGTGTGCGCCGCGCAGCAGCGCGGTCTGCGCGGAGCCCGGTTCGAGCGCATGCCGCGGGTCGCGCACGTACTCGAAGCTCAGCCAATAGGTGAGCAGCACCACCATGCTGGTGGCCATGGCCTCCACCTCGCGCGCGTCGATCGCGAGCGTGCCCGACCGCCCCATGCCGGCGAGCAGCGTGTGCACCGCCTGCGTCTTGTCGACCAGCACCTGCTGGAACTGCAACTCGAGCCGGCGGTTCCTGGACAGCAGGTCGTTGAGGTCGCGGTACAGGAAGCGGTACTGCCAGATCAGCTCGAACAGCGTGTGCAGGAAGAACCAGGCGTCCTCCACGTCGCGCACGCCGTCGCTGGCCTGCAGCAGTTCCGCCAGCGCGCGCTCGTAGCGGTCGAACAGCAGGTTGACCAGGTCGTCCTTCGCCGGGTAGTGGTAGTACAGGTTGCCCGGGCTGATGCGCATCTCGGCCGAGATGCGCGCGGTGGGGACGTTCGGCTCGCCGAAGCGGTTGAAGAGGTCGAGCGCCACCTCCAGGATGCGCTCGGCCGTGCGCCGCGGGGCTTTCTTGGCCATGAGGGGCCGCAGTGTAGGGCGCCGCCTGCGCGCAGACTGCTGCATTGCAGCAAGACGAAGGGCGCCGCAGCGCCCTTGTGGTTCCGTGAGTCGCGCCGCCTCAGGCCGGGGGCTTGGCCGTCTTGCGGACCGGCCGCTTCCTGGCCGTGGACTTGGCGGCGCCGCCGGCCGCCGGCGCGCTCTTGCCGACGGAGCGGGCGCTCAGCCGGTCCACCGTGCGCTGCAACTCGTCGATGCGGGCCTGCAGGGCCTCGACGTCCCTGGCCGACGGCACGCCCAGCCGGTTCAACGACTTGGCGACGCGTTCCTCGAAGATGGTTTCCAGCTTGTCCCACTGGCCGGAGGTCCGGGAGGTGAAGCCGGTCGCCATGCTGGCCATCCGGCTGGTGGCCTCGTTCAGCCGTTCCCCGGCCGCGGCCTGGGTCTTGCGCTGGATCGACAGGCCTTCCTTGACCAGCGTCTCGAACACCTTGCCGCCTTCCTCCTGCGCCTTGGCGAAGGCGCCCAGGCCGGCCAGCCAGATCTTGCTGGCCGAGTCCTTCACCGTGCCGGCGAACTGTGCGCTGCCTGTCGGGTCGGCACTGTCGTCGGTGCCGGATGTCGTCTTCTTGACCATGCTGGATCTCCGGAATGGGTGGTCGGGCCGTGCAATCCGGAGACTGTACGACCGGCGACGGGGGCGGTGTTAGGTCGCGGCGTCTAGACTGGCGAATCCGCGTTCCCCGACCTGCCGCCCACAGCACGCGCCGCCCCATCCCGGGGCCCCGTCAACAGCTGTCGCCTGCGCCCGTGCCGTCAGGCCGCGCTGGTCAACGCCCGGCCCGGTTGCCGCGGAAGACCAGCCCGTTCATGAGCAGGTAGGACAGGACGGCCATCGCCGGCACCAGGAACAGCTGGGTCCAGATCCGGTTGTGGGTCCAGGGCAGCAGCAGGTGCAGCAGGCCCAGGTTCGCGGCATAGACGAAGCCATAGGCGGCAAGGAAGGATGGCAGGCGCGCGATGGTGAGGTCGCGGAACACATAGGCGCCCCAGGTCACGAAGTTGAACGCGATGCCGGCCAGCGTGCCCAGGAGCAGGCACAACCATGTGGCCAGGCCCGTGAGCGCGAGGGCGCCGTAGACGCCGAAGCCGAAGGCCGTGTTGGCGGCGCCGGCCAGCACGAAGCGCAGGGGACGCGACTCAGTCACCCCGGATCCCGTAGGCGATGGTGTTGCCGACATTGACGCTCAGTTTGCGCCGGGCCAGCCCCGTGGCCTCCAGCCCGGACGAGACGGCGCGCTTCATGCCCAGGGGCAGCGGCGCGAGGCGCGTCCAGTAGCGCAGGGCGTACCGGTTGGCGAAGGGGCGGGCATCGAAGCCCTCGAAGCCCGCGTTCGCGAACAGGTGGCGCAGGCTCTCCGGCGAGAACAGCTGCAGGTGCTCGATGTCGATGATGGGCGAACGGCTGCCCAGCACCCGGTTGACGAGGCCGCGCCAGTCGTGGGTGACGGTGACGAACGCGCCACCCGGCCGGACCAGTTCCCGGGCCGATCGGGCCACCGCCAGCGGATCGCGCACATGCTCCATGGTCATGAAGCAGCACACGAGGTCGAAGGACGCCGGCGCGAAGTCCGACTTGTCGAACATGGCCTGGCGGATCCAGTCGCGCCGGTGCGCCGGCGCGGCCGCGATGGCAGCCGGCGACGGCTCCACGCCGACCAGCCTGGCGAAGCCCGCCCGGCCCAGATGCTCCAGGAACACGCCAGTTCCGGTGCCGATTTCCAGCGCGCTGGCCCGTCCGCGAACCTTCTGCAGCAGCGGGCCGATGGCTCTCACGTAGGCTGCCGCGGCGTCGTCGGCTTCCTCCGCGCTGTCGTACTCGGCGGCGTGGTACGCGTGCGCGAGTTCCTCTGCGGCCGGCGGCTCATCGGCGTAGACCAGGTCGCAGTGGGTGCATTGCACCAGCCGGTGCCGCATGAATTCGGGCGTCTTGCGCGACGCGAAGCTGAATCCGGACAGCTTGGAGCGGTCGATGCTCTCGGACAGGAACAGGCGCGCGGACGAGGAGGGGGTGTTGCAGACGGGGCAGGAGCGACTGGCCATGGGGGCGATGGGAAAGTCCGGGGCGTTCACGCCGGCTTGTGGGCGCGCACGAAATACCCGAGCGGATCGAGCTTGGAACCCAGGCCGAACGCCTCGCACAGGTGTGCGCTGGCGACGAACGCCGCGGCGACGAGGCCGGTGGGGATGGCCGCGGGCAGGCGCCACAGCAATCCGACGCCGGGCGACAGCAGCCGGATGGTGAGGACGATGAGCTTGTTGGCGATGGCCGACACGTCGGTGCCCCGCTCGGCGATGTCGACCGAGACGAAGCCGCCCGACTCCACCAGCCTGCGCAGCCGCATGGGGGAGAAGCGGTGGAAGTCGTAGGGCAGGTGGTGCAGCCGGGCCGACCAGGGCACGCTGAGCAGCAGTTCCCCGCCGGGGCGCAGCACGCGCGCCATCTCCGCGACCAGGAGCTCGGGGTCCTCGGCGTGTTCCAGCACTTCGATGCACAACGCGCAGTCGAAGCTGTTGTCCGCGAAGGGCATGACGCGCCCTTCGTAGTACACGATGTCCCGGCCCGGGGCCATCCCGAACTCGGAGGCGGTGCCGATGTCGAGCCCCTGGTAGGTCACGGAGGCCGGCAGCCAGGAACGCCACGGCGACTCGCCGGCGCCGACGTCCAGCAGGCGTCCCCTGACCGTCGCCAGCCGCGGCCGCAGGTGCTTGACGATGCTGCCCAGCTGCAGGTCCACCAGGCAGCGCAGGGCGAACGCCAGGGGCGCATCCGACGGCGGTCGGACGGGAATCGGCTTGAACTCGTCGCGGGCCTGCATCGGTCAGCGGACCTTGCCGTCGGGCAGGAGTTCGGTGGATTCGCCGTGCCGGATCAGGGCCGAGCGGATCAGCCGCGGGCGCGATTTCACCTCGGCCATGATCTTCGCGACGTACTCGCCCACCAGGCCGACGGCGAACAGGTTGAGCGAGCCGAAGATCAGGATCAGGATCAGCAGGGTGGTGATGCCGCGCGGTGCGATGTCGGGGAAGAACAGCCGCAGCAAGGCCACCACCACGGCGACGACGCAGGACAGGGCCAGCAGCACGCTGCCGGCGCTGGTCAGCATGGTCAGCGGCGCGTTGCTGAAGGAGAAGATGCCCTTCTTGGCCCAGTCGATGTTCTTCAGCAGGTTGTTGGTCGAGACGCCGAACATGCGCTCTGGCCGCACGTAGTCGACACCCGTCTGCCGGAAGCCGACGTAGGCACGCAGGCCGCGCAGGAAGAGGTCCCGCTCCGGGCAGTTGAGGAGCCAGCTGACCACCCGCTTGTCCATCAGGCAGAAGTCGCCGGCGTCCAGGGGGATGTTGACGTAGCTGAAGGCTGCGAAGACGCGATAGAAGCCCTTGTACATCATCCCCCAGTACCAGGGCATCTCCCGCTTGATGCGACGTCCGTACACGACGTCAAAGCCGCCTTGCTGCCAGGTCTGGTGGAACTGCTCGATCAGTTCGGGCGGATCCTGCAGGTCGCCGTCGAGCAGCACCACCGCGTCCTTGGTCGACAGTTCCATGCCACTGCGGAACGCCATCTGCGAGCCGAAGTTGCGCGAGTGCGTGATGCCCAGGACGCGCGGGTCGCGCTGGCTGATCGCCCGGATGACCTCGGCGCTGTTGTCCGGGCTGCCGTCGTTGATGAAGATGATCTCGTAGTCGATGCCGATGCGCCGGAAGGTGTCCGTGAGGCGCTCGTGCATGATCGGGATCGCCTGCGCGTCCTTGTAGCAGGCGATGATGGCCGACACGCTGCGGCGCGGCTGGCCCGCGAGCCGCTTGGTGGCACCGGCGAGCTGTTCGGCGCTCAGGGAGCCGATCCAGGCCGCCGTCGAGCGCAGGCCGTCGGCCAGCGGCACGACAGCCTGCCAGCCGAGCAGGGCCTGCGCCTTGCGCGGGTCTGCATACCAGTCGGGAAGGTCCCACTGGCGGCCCTCCATGCTGCCGAACTGCGGCTCCTGCCGGACGGAGAACGTCTCCCGCACGACGGATGCCAGGTCGGCGATGGTCGTGCGCTGCCCGGTCCCGATGTTGAAGTGCTGGCCGTACAGCTCCGGATTCATCTTGGCTGCGGCCAGGATGAAGGCGGCGCAGACATCGTCGACGTGCACGAAGTCGCGCGACGTGCGGGGATCCACCAGCGGCGGCAGTTCGCCGCGCAGCGCGTGGCGGACGATGTTGGGGATCAGGCGGGACGTGTCTTCCAGCGGACCATAGACGGAATACAGCCGCAGGTTCACGCACGGGAACTGCTTCTGGGTGCCGACGAACTCCAGGTAGTGGGCCATCGCCAGCTTGGAGACCGCATAGTGGCTGTTGGGACTGCACACCGCATCCTCGGCGGGGGCGCTGCAGTTCAGGCCGTACTCGGACGAGCTTCCCGCGTGCACGAACGCCGAAAACGGCTGCGCCCGCAGCAACTCCACGAGATGCACCAGGGCCGTGTAGTTGGTCTGGTGGATCAGGCCGGCGTCTTCCTCGAAGGAGTAGGCGCCATAGGCCACGCAGTCGAAGACGGTCTGGGGGCCGACGCTGCGCACCAGGTTGCGGGCCGATGCCTGGTCGTTCAGGTCGCAGGCGATGATGCGGTCGTCGCTGACGTCGTCCAGCCGCCAGTTCTTGCCAGTGCGGACCACGGCAAACACATCGTTGCGGACGGCGGCGATCTGCCGGAACAGGTTGGCACCGACGAAGCCGGAGGCTCCGAGCACCAGGATCGGGCCACGCAGGGCCTGGATGTAGTTTCGCTGGTCTCTCATCTCAGGCGAGGTCCAGGGCTGCCAGCAGGCCGTCCGGATCCAGCCCGGATTGGCGTCGCAACCAGGCCTGCGAGCCATAGCGTTCGTAGTGGTGGGCGCGTGCGTGCAGGTGGGTGAGACCGGCAACGCCCAGGCCTGCACCCGCCAGGGCCAGCAGCAGTTGCGAGGCCACGCCACCCTGGGCCACGTGCTCCTCGGCGATGCAGAGCCGGCGGCCGCCCGCCAGCGCCGAGAGGATGTCCGCGGGAACGCTCGGCAGGGCGACCGGAAGTTCGGCCAGCGCCCAGAGGTCCGGACGCCGCGATTCGTCCAGCGCTTGCAGGGCCGCCACGTAGGTTCCGGCCAGCGGCCCGACCGCGATCACCACGGCGCCGCGCCCTTGCACCAGCCGGCGCCACGGCGCATAGGCCGGCGGCGTCCAGCCCTTGGGCGGCTCGCCGCGGCCGATGCGCAGGTAGCTGGGTCGCTGCTCGTTGCCCACGCGGTCGACGACGGCCGCCAGGTCCTCGTCGAACACCGGGACATAGACGGCCATGCCGGGCAAGGCGAGCAACGTGCCGTAGTCCTCGATGGCATGGTGGGTCGGGCCCATCACGCCGTAGCCATAGCCGCCACCGTTGCCCACCAGCTTGACCGGCAGGCCGTGGAAGCTCACGTCATTGCGGATCTGCTCGAAGGGGCGGGCATAGATGAAGGGGGCGATGCTGTAGGCCCAGGTCTCCAGCCCTTCGCGGGCCAGCGCGGCCGCGACGGAGACCATGTTCTGTTCGGCCACGCCGGCGTTGATGAAGCGCGACCCCAGGGCGGCCTGCAGCGGTTCCAGTGCCATGAAGCCGAGGTCGCCGGTGAGGAACATGAGATCCGGCCGGGCCGCGCGGGCCACCATCGCATCGCAGAACTGCTTTCTCATCTCGCCGACAACTCCTGCAGGGCGCGTTCGTATTGGGGGGCCGACAGCGGCAGGTAGTGCGAGTCCATCCGGCCCTCGAGAAAGCTCACGCCCTTGCCCTTGACCGTCTGCATGGCGACGACACGCAGCCGCCCGGACGGTGCCAGTGCCGCCCGGATGGCGTCGAGGTCGTGCCCGTCGATCACGGACACCTCGGCGTCGAAGCCCCTGAGCTTGTCCCACAGCGGGGCCATCGACGCCACCTCCGCCGTCGACCCGAAACCCTGCAGGCCGTTGTGGTCCACCAGGATCGTCAGGTTGTCCAACCGCTGGTGGCACGCGAAGATGAAGGCTTCCCAGGTGGAGCCTTCCTGCCACTCGCCGTCGGACGTCAGGCAAAGCACACGGCCCGGTGACTGCCTGGCCCGCAGGCCCAGCGCCGTCCCGGCGGCCAGCGACAGTCCGTGTCCCAGGCTGCCGGTGGCGAACAGGATGTCGGCGATGCCGCGGGCGGGAGGGTGACCGGCCAGCAAGGTCGCATCCTGGTGGAAGGTGCGCAGGTCGTCGTCGGACAGCCGCCCGGCGCTCCACAGCGCCGTGTACAAGGCGCCGGCCGAGTGGCCCTTGGACAGCACGAAGCGGTCGGCCGGCCCGAGCGCCTCGTGGAAGGCGACGAGCAGGGCGTCGAGCGACGACAGGTTGCCGCCGATGTGGCCCACACCCGCCTCGTGGTGCATGCGCAGCAGGCGGCGGCGCGCTTCGAGCACCGTCTGCGCGCTGACATTCGCCCCGGACTTCATTCGTGTCACTCCTTCCTGGCTGCGTTGGTACGCAACCGGGCATTGTCGCCGCTTTCGGCCGCGGCCCTCCCCGGGCGCAGACTGGCGGATGCCGCGGTCGGTCGAGCGGCCATGCCGGGGCCGGCTGCACTCCGGCGCGCCGCTCCGACTCACTTCTGGTCACAACGCCGATGGGTGCCGACCCCGTCCGGTCGGCGGATCAGCCCATCTGCAATGGGATAATCACCAGTTGCCCGCGCCCCGCGGGTGTCTTGCATGCGACATCCATGATTCTTGTGACCGGCGGCGCCGGCTTCATCGGCGCCAACTTCGTTCTGGATTGGCTGGCTCTGTCCGACGAGCCGGTCGTCAATCTCGACAAGCTCACTTATGCGGGCAACCGGGAGACCCTGGCCACCCTGGAAGCGGATCGGCGGCACATCTTCGTCCAGGGCGACATCGGTGATGTGGACCTGGTGCAGCGCCTGTTGCTGGAGCACCAGCCCCGCGCCGTGCTGAACTTCGCGGCCGAGTCGCATGTGGACCGCTCCATCCACGGACCCGGGGACTTCATCCAGACCAACGTCCTGGGAACGTTCCGCCTGCTCGAGTGCGTGCGCAAGTACCACGCCGACCTGGCTCCTGCCGCGCAGCAGGCCTTCCGTTTCCTGCACGTGTCGACCGACGAGGTCTACGGCACGCTGGCGCCCGAAGCCGCCGCGTTCACCGAGGAACACCGCTACGAGCCGAACAGCCCCTACTCGGCGAGCAAGGCGGCCAGTGACCACCTGGTGCGCGCCTGGCACCACACCTACGGGCTGCCGGTGCTCACCACCAACTGCTCGAACAACTACGGGCCGTACCACTTTCCCGAGAAGCTGATCCCGCTGATGATCGTCAACGCGCTGGGCGGCAAGCCCCTGCCGGTGTACGGTGACGGCATGCAGGTGCGCGATTGGCTGTACGTGAAGGACCACTGCAGCGCGATCCGCCGGGTGCTGGAAGCCGGCCGCCTGGGCGAGACCTACAACGTGGGCGGCTGGAACGAGAAGCCGAACATCGAGATCGTGCGCACCGTCTGCGCACTGCTCGACGAACTGCAGCCGCGGCCCGACGGCCAGTCGTACGCCGGGCAGATCACGTACGTGAAGGACCGGCCGGGCCATGACCGGCGCTATGCGATCGATGCGCGCAAACTCGAGCGCGAGCTGGGCTGGAAGCCGGCCGAGACGTTCGAGAGCGGAATCCGCAAGACGGTGGCGTGGTACCTGGCCAACGCCACCTGGGTGAAGAACGTCCAGAGCGGTGCCTACCGCGACTGGGTGAGCCGGCACTACCAGTGAGCGCAGCCGGATGAAGATCCTTCTTTTCGGCAAGAACGGCCAGGTGGGCTGGGAACTCCAGCGCAGCCTGGCGCCCTTGGGCGAACTCGTCGCCCTGGGGGCGGACGAGGAAGCGGGGCTCGCCGGTGACTTCCTGCAGCCCGACCGGATTGCCCGCACCGTGCGGACGGTGCGGCCGGATGTCATCGTCAATGCCGCGGCCTACACCGCGGTCGACCGCGCCGAATCCGAACCGGAGGCGGCGCGCCTGGTGAATGCCACCACGCCCGGCGTCCTGGCGCAGGAGGCGCAGGCCTGCGGCGCCCTGCTGGTCCACTATTCGACCGACTACGTCTTCGACGGCAGCGGGACGCAGCCCCGCACCGAGGACGACGCGCCGGCTCCGCTGAGCGTCTATGGCGCGACCAAGTTCGAAGGCGAACAGCTGGTCGCCGCCCGCTGCGCCCGCCACCTGGTCCTGCGCACCAGCTGGGCCTACGGGGCCCGCGGCGGCAACTTCGCCAAGACCATGCTCAAGCTAGCGGCCGAGCGGGACCGCCTCACGGTGGTGGACGACCAGTTCGGTGCCCCGACGGGCGCGGACCTCCTGGCCGACCTCACGGCGCACGCGATCCGCGCGACCCTTGCGCAGCCGGGCCTGGCGGGCCTGTACCACGCGGTGGCAGCTGGCGAGACGACCTGGAACGGCTATGCGCGATTCGTCGTCGAGCAGGCGGCGCAGGCCGGCCTGGCCTTGCGCGTGACCCCGGAGCAGATCGAGCGCGTTCCCAGCAGCAGCTTCCCCTCGGCGGCGAAGCGGCCCAGCAATTCCAGGCTGGACACCTCCAGGCTGCGGCGGTCGTTCGGCTTCACGCTGCCCGCCTGGCAGACCGGCGTGTCGCGCATGCTGCAGGAAATCATCCAGACGGGAGGAGACAACACGTGACGCGTCGCAAGGGAATCATCCTGGCCGGAGGCTCCGGCACCCGGCTGCACCCGGCCACCCTGGCCATCAGCAAGCAATTGCTGCCGATCTACGACAAGCCCATGATCTACTACCCGCTCAGCACGCTGATGCTGGCGGGCATGCGCGACATCCTCATCATCAGCACGCCGCAGGACACGCCCCGCTTCTCGCAGCTGCTGGGGGACGGATCGCAGTGGGGGCTGAACATCCAGTACGCCGTGCAGCCCTCCCCGGACGGGCTGGCCCAGGCCTTCATCATCGGCGACAAGTTCGTCGGCGGTGCCCCGAGTGCGCTGGTGCTGGGCGACAACATCTTTCACGGTCATGACCTCGGCATCCTGCTCGGCCAGGCCGACGCCCAGCGGGAAGGCGCCACCGTCTTCGCCTACCACGTGAACGATCCGGAACGCTACGGCGTCGTGGCGTTCGACCACAACGGCAAGGCCAGCAGCATCGAGGAAAAGCCGGCCCACCCCAAGAGCAACTACGCGGTGACGGGCCTGTACTTCTACGACGGCCAGGTCGTCGACATCGCCAAGGCCGTCAAGCCCAGTGCGCGCGGGGAACTGGAGATCACGTCCGTCAACCAGGCCTACCTGGAACAGGGTTCCCTGAACGTGCAGATCATGAAGCGCGGTTATGCATGGCTGGACACGGGGACGCACGACAGCCTGCTGGAAGCCGGCCAGTTCATCGCCACCCTGGAGCACCGCCAGGGCCTGAAGATCGCCTGCCCCGAGGAGATCGCGTTCCGCAACGGGTTCATCGATGCGCAGCAGCTGCAAAAGCTCGCGGCGCCGCTCATGAAGAACGGGTACGGGCGCTACCTGCAAGGCATCCTGGGGGAGGACGCGCGCGCATGAAAGCCATAGCCACCGCCATCGAAGGCGTGTTCCTGATCGAGCCGAAGGTGTTCGGCGACAGCCGCGGGTTCTTCTTCGAAAGCTTCAACCAGCGCGCGTTCCGCGAAGCCACCGGCACGCAGCACGAGTTCGTGCAGGACAACCATTCGCGCTCCTCGCGCGGCGTCCTGCGCGGCCTGCACTACCAGCTGCAGCAGCCGCAAGGCAAGCTGGTGCGGGTGGTGCGCGGCGCGGTGTTCGACGTCGCCGTCGACATCCGGCGCTCGTCCCCGACCTTCGGCCGCTGGGTGGGCTACGAGCTGAGCGAGGAGAACCAGCGCCAGCTGTGGGTTCCTCCGGGCTTCGCGCACGGCTTCGTCGTGCTCAGCGAGAGCGCCGACTTCCTCTACAAGACGACCGACTACTACGCGCCGCAGCACGAGCGATCTATCCGATGGGATGATCCAAGCATCGGCATCCAATGGCCAGATGCGGGTCCGCTGCTGCTATCGGGCAAAGATCAGGCAGCGCTCTTATTGCAAGACGCGGACGTGTTTACATGAGTGCTGGACCGAGCATAAAATTTTTTTGCGCACTTCATCGCGATCTTCCAGTGGAGCCGTCCAAATGACCGGAGGCGTCTTCACTACACGCCTGTGGGAGTTTCGGCTCGTCTTTTCCCACCTGGTCGCGCAGCACGTCACCCTTAGGTACCGCCGCACAGCACTAGGCTTCCTTTGGACGTTGATCAATCCGCTCCTGACAATGGTGATCACTTCGGTGATTTTCTCGCTCATGATGCGCATGCCGTTGCAAAGTTTCGCTGTATTTCTGTTTGCAGGGCTGATTCCATTTACGTTGTTCTCCCAGTGCATTCTGCAGGGTGGAAATTCGATCCTTGAAAATGAGGGGTTGATCAAGAAGATCTACATTCCGCGGCAGATTTTTGTGTTCGCGCGGTGCACTGGATTGCTGATCGATGCATTTCTGAGTTTCTGTTGCTTGTTTGTGATTGCTGCGGTCATTGGTGCGCATCTTACGGCGTCCCTACTCATCCTCCCACTCGCATTCCTGCTGGTCTTCGTGTTTGGGTTGGGCCTCGCACTGTGCATGTCGATCATGTCCGTTTATTTTCGGGATGCGGCATATATTGTTGGGATCCTCCTTCAAGCTGCTTATTACTTGACTCCGATCATCTATCCGCTATCGATCGTGCCAGAGAAGTACAGGCTGCTGTTTATTGTCAATCCGATGTACTACTTTGTGGAGCTTTTCCGCAAGCCAATTTATGAAGGCGTTTTCCCGGACTTGGCGACTTTGGGGATCGCCATCTCGTGTGCAGTGTTGAGTCTCCTGTTGGGGACGCTGGTGTTTCAGAAATTCGACCGCGACGTGATCTTCCGGCTATGAGTGACTCGACAGAGATCGTTCTCAGCGACGTGTCCTTGCGCTTTCGGCTCTATCAAGAAAAAAACGTTTCCTTGAAAGAGAAATTTGCAGACCTGCTCAAGGGGCGAACGGCCGGACACAGTAAGGAGTTCTGGGCTCTGCAGCAGATCAATCTGCGAATTGCCCACGGGGAACGCGTCGGCATCGTTGGGCACAACGGCGCCGGTAAAAGCACGCTGCTCAAGACCATCTGCCGAATTTACGAGCCTACGAACGGCTCACTTCAGGTTTGCGGAAAAGTCGCTCCGCTGCTTGAGATTGGTGCGGGATTCAATCCTGAACTGAGCGGGCGGGAGAACATCTTCCTCAATGGAGCGATCCTCGGATTTCGGAAATCCGAACTACGAGAGATCGAGGAGGAGGTGGTCGAATTCACGCAGCTTGGCGACTTCATCAATGCTCCTGTCAAGTACTACTCGACGGGCATGTACATGAAGCTGGCTTTCGCCATTGCTACGTCTGTCCATCCGGAAATCTTGATCCTCGACGAGCTATTTGCAGGGGGCGACGCTGAGTTCATCGATCGCGCTCAGGCCAGGATGGCCAAGTTCGTCGACAGTTCCAGTATTCTGGTCTTCGTGTCCCATCAGGAATCCTTGGTGCGGCAGCTGTGCAACCGCGTGATCTGGCTTGATCATGGTCGGGTGGTTGCCGACGGACCTACTTCTGACGTGTTGCATCGGTATCTGAACAAGTGACTAGGAGAGCCTCATGACCACACAACTGTTTGTTCCAGCATTCCGAATCGAGGAGTGCCTGGCTGCGATCCGCGAATGTTTGGAAAAGGGTTGGACCGGGTTGGGATTCAAAACAGTGCAGTTCGAGGCTGAGTGGTCTGCGTACACAGGCTTGCCGCATTCCCACTTCCTCAGCTCGAACACTGTCGGGCTGCACTTGGCCATGCACATGTTCAAGACCGCCGGCGGATGGAGCGATGGTGACGAAGTAATCACCACGCCGTTGACCTTCGTGTCGACCAATCACGCGATTCTTTATTGCAACCTCAAGCCGGTTTTCGCCGACGTCGATGAGAGCTTGTGTCTCGATCCAGAGGACATCCGACGGAAGATCACGCCCCGTACGAAGGCTGTGGTTTTCGTCGGCATCGGCGGCAACATCGGCCAGTACGAGAAGGTGGTTGATCTTTGCCGCGAACACAAGTTGCGTTTGATCCTTGATGCAGCGCATATGTCTGGAACTCGCGTCGCTGGACGTCACGTGGGCGCAGAGGCCGACTGTGCCGTGTTCAGTTTCCAAGCCGTGAAGAACCTTCCGACGGCTGACTCCGGGATGATCTGTTTTCGCGATGCAAGCGACGACGCCCGGGCGCGCAAGCTCACCTGGCTTGGCATCAACAAGGACACGTACGCCAGGACGACCTCTGAGGGCACGTACAAGTGGATGTATGACGTGGAAGAACTTGGATTTAAGTACCACGGCAATTCGATCATGGCGGCCATAGGACTGGTTCAGCTGAGGTACCTCGATCGCGACAACGCGTATCGTCGGCAACTCGCCGCCTGGTACGAACAAGGTCTTGCCGGGGCGCAGGACGTCAAGGTCGTTCCCGTTGCGCCGAGTTGCGAGTCTTCTCGGCATCTGGTGCAGATTCGCGTTCCGCGACGAGACGAATTGATGTTGGCCCTTCATGCCACGGGCATCTATCCAGGTGTGCACTACAGGGATAACACTGACTACGGGCTCTATGCGGAAGGGCGGGGAACGTGTCCGCGCGCACATCAGGCAAGTACCGAGATCCTCTCGCTGCCTATGCATCTTGGCATCACAAAGCATGAAGTCGAAAAGATCTGCACGGTGGTGAAGGCCCACGTGTCGGCACGGTGAGTGCGCGAAACTGTGTCGCTCGATTCTGGCCAACTATTGCGCACTTTGAATCGCTTGCCCGAAAGCGACGCAGCCGCTCTATCGACCAAGCCCTTCGATCTCACTCTCGTTGCAGACGGAGACATAGCCACCGCGCGCATTGTCGAGATGATGTTTCGCGAAGGCGGCGATGCGGGACGTGTTTCTTTGAGGATCGACGGCGTGGCCGCCCTGAAGTGGTCCAGGCCTGCTCGTGGGGGCAAGTTGTTGCTGATCAGGACCGGCGCGGCCGACGGGATTGAACCCCTCTCTCGAATGGTCGCCGCTGGAGTGCCCTACGCCTACTACATCGACGACAACTTCTGGCTGCTGTTGGGTTCTTCGCCGCTGGATCTGTTCTACCAGCACAATTTGGTTCGAAGGGCGCTCGAGATCGCAATCTCAGGCGCAAGAGTTGTCATCTGCCATTCCGAGGCATTCAGGAGTGTTCTGCTCGGCTTCAATCGGAATGTGGTGGTCATTCCCCCCCATTTCGATTTCTCCTTGCTGAGCGACGTACCTGACGACGATCCGGGGGAGCTTCGGATTGGCGTGGTGGGCAACGTGAGTCGGGCGAGCGACATTGCGTTTCTTGTCGATGTCGTCAGACAGGTGCAGGATCGCGCCGAAAAACAGCCAGTGTTCGAGTTTTTTGGGTATACACCGCCCGAGCTTGAAAGGGTCGCCGGCGTGCGGAGTCTGCCTGCCATCCGCGACTACCGAGAGTTCATACGTGAGCAGCAATCAAGACGTTGGCTGCTTGCCTTGGCGCCTCTGGCCGACACGCCGTTCGCTGCCTATAAGACGAACAACAAGTTTCGTGAATTCGGGGCCTGCGGGATCGCTGGAATTTATTCGGACACGCCCGTCTATCGAGCGTCAGTCGAGCACGGTCGCACCGGCTGGGTGCTGCCCCACGATAGCGCGACTTGGGCAGCGCAGATTCTGCAGTCGATCAACGACCCGGCTGCAACTCGGGCGATTGGCGCCGCCGCCGTTGAGGTCGTTCGACGCATTCATGACGCCCCAAACGTGCATGCTGCGTGGAGGAAGACGCTGGTCAGCGCGCTTTCAGAGACCAGCAAGGAAAGGGCAAGGCGCATCTGGCAGACGTGGCGTGTCCGATATTGGGATTGCTTCCCTGTCCGCCAACAGTTGATCTTGACGGCTGCTGGCCCCAATTCGTCGAGCCTGCCTGGTGAGCGGCACGGCTACTGGCGTCGGCCAGTACTTTTTCACGTTCCTGCTGGCAGCTCGATTGAATGCTGGTGGCGACCTCCATGTGCAGGAGATGCTGCGTTCTCCATGGTTGTCGCCACATACACACGAGCGCTGACCGGTCAGCTCGTCCTTGCCATCGAGCAGGATGGAAGTGCAGATCACTGGACTTGTGATCTTCGTGAGATCAAGGATGGCCAAGTTGTGAATGTGCGAACAAAGCCAATCAGCACCGATCCAGCCCGGCTTCGATTGACGAACAAGGGTTCAGGAGACATCGCTTTGTATGCCTGCAGTCGATTGTCCACGACTCTCTATCCGGAGTCGGGCCGCCAGTTCCCGTTTGGCTTCGTTGTCTAGGGCGAGGTCCCGCGGGTCCCATGTTCTGGACTCGATCGTGAACGGAGCAATCTTGATCAAGCCGAGGTAGTGCATCACCCAAACGTCACCAAAAGGAAATCAAGACCATGCTGACATCCAAGCGCATTCGATTGCGAGCGATCGAAGAACAAGATCTCGAGATCATGGCCAAATGGCGAAGCGATCCTTCCGTCTACGAATACTTCTACGAGTACCTACCCATTTCCGTTCGACAGCAGAAGAACTGGTATGAGCGGCAGCTGTCTGACAGTTCGGAGATCAACTTCATCGTCGCTGACAAGGCCAATGAGCCAGTTGGGACCGTGAGCATTTACCACATTGACCGACGCAACCGCAAAGCGGAGTGGGGACGGTTGATCATCGGGGACCCAAAGGCTCGGGCGGGAGGGATCGGCGCTGAGATCGAAGCGTTGGTCCTCGAGTACGCGTTCGAGCACTTGAATATTCACAAGCTGTATTGCGAGGTGCTTGTGGAGAATCGGAGCGTTGTCGAGTTGCACAAGAAGTTCGGATTCAGGCAGGAGGGCGTCTTGTCGGAGCATGCCTTCAAGGCGGGCAAGTATGTCGACGTCGCAGCCCTGGCCATGCTGGATCACGAGTACAAAGTTCAGCGCGAAAGCGGGAGACTAGCTTCCGTCTTTGCGCGCATGAATGCGGATTGACGCGAGCAGCTTCGCGCAAGAGGGACGTTGGTGAGGATGGAATTGTGGAGGGGGAGACTTGCTCGATCGCCTGGATAACGTCGCCCGGTACGTAGCCAGGCTGGGGGTGCGCGGCGCCGTATCAAAAACCTACGGCGCGATGAGGCGGGGCGGTGCATCCGAATTGGCAAGGATCGTCCGCAATGTCTGGACGAGCGCGGTTCCCCGACCCGTTCCGGGGGAGCCTGGTCGAGACAGAAACGAATACGCCGAATGGGTTCGCCGCTACGACACAGTCTCTTCCGAAGACGAGGCGACCATGCGATCAGACATGGCTAGCTGGCTCGACGCGCCGCGGATTTCAATAGTGATGCCCACGTTCAACCCAGACAAGGGTTGGTTGTCGGAAGCGATCGATTCAGTATTGCGTCAAGCCTATCCGAATTGGGAACTTTGCATTGCGGACGACGCGTCGACAAAGCCCCATGTCCGGCAAGTCCTCCAGGAATATGCGGCACGTGACACCCGGATTCGGGTTGCCTTCCGGGACGAGAATGGCCATATCTCAGCCACGAGCAATTCGGCGCTTGCACTGGCGACAGGCCGGTGGCTCGTGCTTCTGGACCACGATGACATCCTGCCCTGCCACGCCTTGTACTGGATAGCGAAGACCGTGGTGGACTCGCCGCGCGTGCGCATGATTTACAGCGACGAGGACAAAATCAACGAGCTGGGCACGCGCTTCGACGCGTACTTCAAGAGCGACTGGAATCCCGATCTGTTTCGGTCGCAGAATATGTTCAGCCACCTTGGGGCGTTCGACATGCAACTGGTCCGGCAGGTTGGCGGGTTCCGCGTCGGCCTGGAGGGCTCCCAAGATTACGACCTGACCTTGCGCTGCATGGAGATGGTTGAGCGTGACCAGGTGGCACACGTGCCGCGTGTGCTCTATCACTGGCGGGTGCATGAAGAGAGCACGGCCCGCTCCAATAGTGCGAAACCGTATGCGCAAGTGGCAGCGGAACGCGCCCTCAACGAACACTTGGAGAGGACCGGACGGCGTGCTTCCGTCAGCGCGACGAAGTCCGGCTACCGGGTCGTGTTCGAACTGCCTAGGCCGGCGCCCCGGGTCGGCATTGTGGTGACTGGGTCGGCATCGCGGCGACGGCGCGACGAGGGCCTGGCGGCCTTGCTCGCCACCGACTATCCCGACCTGCGGATCTATGTCCTCAACCACAGCGTGCCCGCGACCGAGCCGAAGGTGCGCCGCGTGTCGCGGGACGATGACGCGCAGGCCTACCTGGGGGCCATCGAGAAGCTGAGGGCTGATGGCTGTACGGTCATGTGCCTGATCGACGCCGCCGGCGTCCCATCGTCGCGCGACTGGTTGCGCGAGATGGTGAGCCAGTGCCTGCGGCCGGAGATCGGCCTGGTCGGCGCTCGCCTGGTCGATGGGAGGGGCCGTGTCCTGAGCGCCGGCGTGATCCACCTTGGCGGCAGGCTGGTGGACATGCATGCGGGCGTTCCGTCCGATAGCCACGGCTATGGCGGTCGCTGTCAGCTCGTACAACAGGTCCCGTTCGTGCGTTCGTCGTGCGTCGTGATGCGCATTGAGGTGTACGACCAATTGGTGGGCGACACCGAGATTGCCTATGCCGACCGGGGCATGCAGCTTTGCGCGCGAGCCGCGACACGTGGACTCGACGTACTGTGGACACCGTATGCGCAAGTCGAGTTCAAGTCGGCGCTTGCGCCACTGCCGGCACCGGATGATGGTGACAGGCGTCCAGTGGATGGCGCCTATAACCCGAACCTGCATCTGGGCGAGGCCGATTTCTCGCTGGGGTGGCCCCCGCTCGTGACGCGCACCGGCACACGGCCGTCGCGGCCCCTGCCATGAATTTTCCCTACTTCGGAGACGCGAAGTTCTACCTGGAGATGGCGGGCACCTGCGCCCGTTCGATCGAGGGCGGAGATCCGTTCGTGGGCTGCTACAACGGCTTGCGACCGATCGGCAGCTTCGCGTATTTCACGCTGCCGCACCTGTTGTCGCAGGACCCGGTGACGGTGCTCTACATCCAGGTCGGCCTGAACGTCCTGATGTTCCTCCTGCTCCTGTGGGCACTGGCGACGATCCCGCATCCGGAGATCCTGCGGCCGGGCGGGCGAGGTCGCCGGTTGGCCGCTGCAGGGGGGCTGCTGGGTGCCGTTGCCTTGTGCCTGCCGTTCTTTCCGGTGGCCCTGAGCGACCTGCCGTCGGTTGCGGTGTTCATGGCGGGCCTGGCGTTTCTCCTGCGGCCTGCGCCCACGCGCATCGGCGCCGTGGGCGCCGGACTGCTGATGGGCGCGGCCTGCATGCTCAAGCAGAACTTCTACGTGTTCACGGCGATGGCCATCGGCCTTCACGGCGCCGTGCACTGGTGGCGAGGTGACCGCCAGCAGCTGACGCGTGCGTTCCTCGCGTGCGCTGGCGCGGCCATCGCCGTCCTACAGCTGTACTGGGTCTGGCTCCACACCGGACACTTCCGGCCGTACGACCCGACTGGCATCGTCATGGACGAGGTCAACAAGGTGAACGTGATCGAGTTCGTGGCGTACGCGCTGCCGCAGCAGAGCGGCTACTTCACGACTGTGGACAGCACGTCACTCTCGAAGCTGTCGCAGTTCTGCATCAAGCTGCTGCAGGGGTTCTTCGCCTACCGCCCGGCGGCGTACCTGGGCTATGCGCCGGCCGGGAGTCCCGTGACCTTGCCCCTGACCGGGCTGCTGTTGCTCAAGGCCTACCTGGCGACGCTGGTGGTCGTGGCCGGACACGCCTGGGCCGCCTGGGTGGCCCCGCCGCGCTGGCGCGTGGTGGTGCTGCTCGGCCTCGGCACCATCCTGTTCACCACCTGGTACCTGCACGTGGAGAACCGGTACTTCCTGGCCAGCAAGCTTCTGCTGCTCTGGTGGGTGCTCGGCTGGGCGCTCCCGGTGCTGGCGGCGCGACTGGCGGACAGTGCCAGGCAGGTGGGCCTGCTGGCGGGCGCGCCTGCACCAGGGGCTCCCGAGGCAGCGCAGGGCTACGTATCGAAGCTTGCCGTCGCTGCGTATGGCCTGGTGCTGCTCCTGTGCTTCCTGACGTTCCAGCAGGCCGATCTCCTGCACACGGTGGGATCGTCATACGCCTACCTGAAGGGCCATTGGGCCGATTTCTACGACTACAACGCGCCGTATGCGGGCCGCAACGACTACCTGCCCAGCATCTATCTCGTGTTCGCGGCCTGGGCACTTCCACTGCAGTTCGTGGGCGCCATCACGGACATCGCGACGGTTGGCCAGGTCACGCTACTGCGAACAGGGGAGGTCCTCTGGGCGCGCATGCTGCTCGTCGGCCTGTTCTTCGCGACCGCGGCGCTCGTGTGTCGGGTCGCCCTGCATGTCACGCAATCGCGGGCCAGCGCCTGGCGGGCCGCCGCCATCTTTGCGACGTCGCCGATCGCCGTGTTCCCCGTGTTCCTCATGGGGCAGTACGACGTCGTTGCGGTGCTGCTGGTCGTCGCCGGGGTGTGGGCGTACTTCCAGCGGCGGTTCTGGACGTTCGCCCTGCTGTTTGCACTGGCGATCCCGTACAAGTACTTCGCCGTCGCCTACTTCGCTCCGCTGCTGCTGCTGGCGCCGGTGACATGGAAGCGGCGCGCGCAACTGGGGGCGGTCGGACTGGCCTTCACGGCGCTGCAATTCCTGGCGTACTGGCCGAGCACGACGTTCCGGCAGAACATCTTCGTGCTGGTCCTGACCAAGTCAGGAGTCGGGGCGGGCGCGGTCCGCAACATGCCGAGCACCTGGCTCGTCCTCGGGGCCTGCGGATGCCTGCTGGTCTGTGCCGCGTGCGTGTGGTGGCGCTGGAAGACCGACGCCCAGTGGCACAAGGCCAGCATCCTGGCCTGCACGGCCATCTCCGCCTTCATGTTCATGGGGGTGCAGTGGCATCCCCAATGGCTGCTCTTCGCGACCCCTTTCCTCGCGCTGTCGACCCTGTATCTGCGCCGGCCTGCGCGCTGGCTCGCGGTCGAGATCGTGGCGACCATCGCCTTCGGCTGGATCCTGGCGAACAGCTGGCCCGGCAACCTCGATGCGGCGATGGTGCAACAGGGGGTCTTCAAGTCACTGTTTCCCGTTGTCTACCTGCAGAACGCCGATCTCATGAGCGCAGCGCTGCTGCCTGCCATGAAGGTCGTGTTCCACGTCTGCCTGTTCGCGCCCTTGCTCCTGCTGGCCCAGGAGGCGTTCAGCGGCGATGGCCAGCGGCTGGATGCCGACGCCTGGATCTCCGGGCGCTTCTTCGCCTCCATGGCCATCCTGGTCCTGCCGTTCGTCTACTGCGCCTTCGCCACCGAAGCGGACAGTGCCGCAGCCCGCTCCCAGGCGCTCTTTGCCGCGCTGCCGGTGGGCGCCTCCGTCGAGTCCGGCACCCGCCCGGCCGGCGAACTGACGCCGGGACGCCGGGTGGAGCAGTCCTTCGTCTCCGACCGCGACGGGCTCACCGCGGTCGCCGTCCGCTTCGCGACCTACCAGCGAAACAACCGCGGCGAGGTGCGACTCACGTTGAAGGATGACAAGGGCGTGCTGGTCGTCACGCATACCGTGCCGGCCTCGCGCTTGCGCGACAACCACTTCTACGCCTTCAAGTTCCAGCCCTTGCCGCACTCGGCCGGGCGCCGCTACGCGCTGTCGGTCCAGGTGGATGGCGCGGCGCCGGCATCCGCGCCCACGGTCTGGATCGACGACAAGGCGACCATCGCGGGTGGCGCGCTTGCCATCGACGGCAAGCCCGAAGCGGGTACGCTGAACCTGCGGTTGCACTATGCGCCCTAGCGGGGTTGCGGCACCGGGCTGCGCCGCGGTCATCGTTACCTACCACCCGGACCTGCCCACGGTCGAGCGGCTGCTCGGCCTCCTGCGCGACGAGGTGCAGTCGGTCTTCGTCGTCGACAACGGCTCCAGCGAGCAGGTCCTCGAGCGGCTCGATGCGGCGGCGGTGGCGGCCGGCGCCGTGGTGGTGCGACTGGGACGCAACCGCGGAATTGCGGCGGCCCACAACGAGGGCATCGCGTTGGCAAGTAGGGCCGGCCTCGACTATGTCCTGCTGTTCGACCATGACAGCCTGCCGGAGCCCGGCATGGCGGCCGGCCTGCTGGCGGCGCACGAGACGCACAACAAGGAGGGACAGCGCGTGGCGGGCGTGGGCGCCATGTGGGTGGACCAGCGGTCCGGGCGCCGCGGGCGCTTCTACCGGATCCGTCGCGGACGCATCGTGGGGATGGACCTGGCCGACGACGCGCCGGCGGTGGAGGTCGACTTCCTGATCTCCTCCGGCTCGATGCTGTCGCTGGAGGCGGTGCGCGCCATCGGCGCGATGCGCGAGGATTTCTTCATCGACCATGTGGACACCGAGTGGTGCCTGCGGGCGCGCCGTGCCGGCTGGTTGCTGTACGGCGTGCCGGCGGCGCAGATCTCGCATGCCCTGGGAGACAGCACGCGCCGCGTCTGGCTGGGTCGCTGGCGCGAGGTGGCGCTGCACTCGCCGGAGCGCAACTACTACGAGGTGCGCAACACCTTCCTGTTGCTGCGCACGCCGGGCATCGGCGCGAACTGGACGGTCGCGCTGCTCATGCGGGTGGCGCAGCAGCTGGTGTTCTATGGCCTGGGCGTCGCGCCGCAAGGGCGGCGCATCGCCCGGATGGCGCGGGGCATGCGCGACGGCTTGCTGGGCCGCGGCGGTCCGCTGTCATAGCGCCGCATTGCGGTTCTCAACGCGCCGCAGCAGGGCGGCATAGCGCCAGAACGCGAGCGAGCTCCACAGGCGTGCCAGGCTGGCCACGTGCCAGACCAACGGGCGCAGGGAGGACTGACTGGCCCGCTGCGCTTCGTGGCGGACGACCACCGAAGGAATCGATCGCACCTGCCAGCCCGCCAGGCGCAAGCGGGCGCAGAGGTCGACGTCCTCGCAGTACATGTAGTAGCGCTCGTCGAAGCCTTGCACCGCCTCGAAGGCGTCGCGGCGCAGCAGCATGAACATGCCGGCGACCCAGTCGGGCGCGGCGGGAGGGCGGTGGCCGGGCAGCCGGCGCCGCAGCAATTCAGCGGGCGTGGGCAGGGTGCGGTACGGCTCGGCCTCGGCCTTGCCGGGTTCGTGCACCCGGGGGGCCAGCAGGCCGGTGTCGTCGGCGGCGAGCGCCAGGAGCGCGCTGACCGCGTCTACGTCCAGGCGAATGTCCGGATTGAGAACCAGGAACCAAGGCGTGCGGCAGTGCCGGAAGGCCTGGTTGTGGTTCGCGCCGAAGCCCAGGGGCTGGGAGTTGTCGATGCGCACGACCGGCAAGCCGATACCCTCGGTCGAGATGCCGGGCTCCGGCAGGTTGACCGTCAGGACGATCCGGTTCACCACGCCGGGGCACCAGCGATCCAGTTGTTCCAGCAGCGGCCGCACCAGGCTCCATTGCCGGTGCACGACGACCGAGACGGTCACGAGGGGAGGGCGGCCGTCGGCGAGCATGGGGCCGGTATTCTAGGTGGCGGGGTAGATCCAGCCGGGCGCGTGAGAAACTCGAGGGCTGTCGATAGCGGGGAACGGGGGAGGATGCTCTTAATTCTGGTTCTGTGCGGGGTGGTCTCCAGCCTCCTGTGCGCTTTCCTCGTCCGGTCGGGCCGTCGCATCGGCCGCCAGTACCGCCACGACATGCCGCAGCGCTTCCACGCCGGCCACGTCCCCCGCCTGGGTGGTGTGGCGATCATGGCTGCCACGGCGGTCGGATGGACCTGGCTCGTGGTCGCGAACCGGTACCTGGGGGTGCCCAACGGCATCCAGCTGGCGCCGCACGCCGCGCTGGCGTGGGGCGCGGTCGCCCTGGTCGCCACCGCCACCGGCACTGCGGAAGACCTCTCGCACGTCCTGCGTGCGCGCTGGCGCATGCTGTTCACGGGGCTTGCCGCCATCCTGGCCGTGTGGCTCCTTGGCCTGCAGGTAACCCGCCTAGCGTTGCCCTGGATCGACGGGCTCTGGCAGATGACGCCCTGGCCGGGCATCCTGCTGGCTCTGGTGGCCATCGCGGGTCTGCCGCATGCCTTCAACCTGATCGACGGCTACAACGGCCTGGCCGCCACCGTGGCCATCATTTGCTGCCTGGCGCTGGCCTATGTCGCGCTGCAGGTGGGCGACCGGGAAATCGCGGGGCTGGTTCTCGCCACCGCCGGCGCCACGGCCGGGTTCCTGGTGTGGAACTACCCGCGTGGCCTGATCTTCGCCGGCGACGGCGGCGCCTATCTGTGGGGTGTGGTGATCGCCATGGCCAGCGTCCTGCTCGTCCAGCGGCATGCGCAGGTCTCGCCCTGGTTCTCGATGTTGCTGCTGGCGTACCCGGTGCTGGAACTCACGTTCTCCGCCTACCGCAAGGCCGCCCGGGGACAGTCGCCGGGCATGGCCGACGCGCTGCACTTCCACCAGCTGATCTACCGCCGGGTTGTGCGGGAGGTGTTCCATGACGATGAAGCCCGCCGCATGCTGATGCGCAACAACCGGACATCGCCGTACCTGTGGGGGTTTTCCGCGTTCACGGTCGCCCCGGCGGCCCTGTTCTGGGACAACACCCCGGTGCTCATCGGCGTGCTGGTCACCTTCGTGGCGTTCTACGTCTGGGCCTACATTGCCATCGTGCGGTTCAAGGTTCCCCGCTGGCTGCGTCGCGGGCTTCGGCCGTGAGCGAAACGGCCGCAGCGCCGCGCGCCGGACGCCTTGACTCCATCCAGGCGCTGCGAGCCATCGCTGCCGTGCTGGTGCTCGTGCAGCACGCGACGGTATACGTGCTGATGGCCCGGAATATCGACTTCAAGCCCTACCTCCAGATCGACTTCGGGCGCATGGGGGTGCTGCTGTTCTTCGTCATCTCGGGCTTCGTCATGGCGACCTGCCTGGACCAGGGCCGGCGCTTCCTGGCCCTGCGGGCGATGCGCATCTACCCGGCCTTCTGGCTTGCCATCGGCTGCTCGGCCCTGCTCCTGGCCCCGACCGGGCTGCCCTGGCACTACAACTTGTTGTCTGCCTTCCTGATCCCGCATCAGTTTCCCAACACTCCGTATGCCATCCCATACTGGACCCTGGTCTATGAGGCTGTGTTTTACGTCGTCACCTATGGTCTGATCCTGCTGGGCGGGTCCAGAAAGATCGTCACCGCAGGTTTGCTTGGTTGGCTCGCGGTGGTAATCGCAGCGAATCGTTACGCGAACATCCCACTGCTGGTTCCCGGGGCGTGGATCCTGCTGTCGCCGCTGAACGCGTTCTACATCGTCGGCATGCTCGCGTGCCTGCACCGCGAGCCGCTGTTCCGCATCCCGGCAACCGCGCTGGCCGTGTTCGCGGCGGTGGCCTGGACACTCGGTACGTCGCTGCAGGATGCGGCGCCGATGGCCGGGCAGATGGTGCTGGCCTGCGCGTACTGCGCGGTGCTGCTGTTGGCGATCCGCTTCCGATCACCCGCCATCCTGGTGCGTCTGGGGGACTGGTCATATGGCCTCTACCTGCTGCACGTGCCGGTGATCGGCCTGGCGATCTACCTGCTGGGGGCCTGGGCCCCGGGTCTCAGGACGTCATGGACCTGGCTGGCGGTGTTCTCGTCCGCGCTGCTCGCCGGCTTCGCCTTCGGCTGGGCCGAGCACCGGATCCATGGTGTGGCCAAGCGGCTGCTTCGCCGCCGGGCCGTGGCGGACGGTCAGCCGAGCCGGTTGTCGTTACGCAGGAAATCCTGGTAGGCCAGCTGCAGGCCCTCGTCGAGGTCGACGCGGGCCGACCAGCCCAGCGACTGGAGCCGCGAGCTGTCCATCAACTTGCGGGGGGTGCCGTCCGGTTTGGCGGGGTCGGTGTGGATGGTCCCGGCGTATCCCACCGTCCGTGCCACGGCCTGCGCCAGTTCCAGGATGGTCACGTCGTCGCCGTAGCCCACGTTGATGTGGCTCAGCATCGGTTCGGTGTGGCGGTCGTAGGTGGCCTTGTCCAGGTCCATCACGTGCACGCAGGCCGACGCCATGTCGTCCACGTACAGGAACTCGCGCCGAGGCGTACCGCTGCCCCAGATGGTGACGTCGGGGGCGCCGGCCGCCTTGGCTTCGTGGAATCGCCGCAGCAGCGCAGGGATGACGTGCGAGTTCTCGGGGTGGTAGTTGTCCCCCGGGCCGTACAGGTTGGTGGGCATGACGCTGCGGTAGTCGACGCCCTGCGCGCCGTACTGGCGGTTGTAGCTCTCGCACAGCTTGATGCCTGCGATCTTGGCGATGGCGTAGGGCTCGTTGGTGGGCTCCAGCGTGCCGGTGAGCAGCGCCGCTTCCGCCATCGGTTGGGGCGCCAGCTTGGGATAGATGCAGCTCGACCCCAGTAACAGCAGCCGGCGCACCCCTGAGCGGTAGGCCGCATCCACGATGTTGGCCTCCATCATCAGGTTGTCGTAGATGAATTCCGCCGGGTACACGTTGTTGGCGTGGATGCCCCCGACCTTGGCGGCCGCCAGATACACCTGGTCCGGCTTTTCGGCAGCGAAGAAGGCGCGCACGGCGGCCTGGTCGGTCAGGTCCAGTTCCTTGTGGGTGCGGGTGACCAGGCGGTCGGCGGGGTGGCCGTCGGCCAGCAGGCGACGGACGATGGCCGAGCCGACCATGCCCCGGTGGCCGGCGACGTAGATCTTGGGAGCAGTTTGCATGTCGGCGCGAATTATGTCCGTGTGGCCCGAGCCGTCTCAGCAACCCGCGTGCCATGACGCCATGCTCGGTTAGCATTCGCGCGAATTTCCACGCATTTTTCACAGAATGACGACACCCACGATCCAGCCGGTCGTCCTTTGCGGCGGTTCGGGCACGCGGCTTTGGCCGCTGTCACGCAAATCCTTCCCCAAGCAATTCGTGCCCCTGATCGGCGGGCAGAGCTTGCTCGCCCTCACGCTGGCGCGGGTAGCACCCCTGGCGGACGGCCGGGTGACGCTGGTGGCGGCAGAGGAGCACCGCTTCATGCTGCGCGAGGCCCTGCACGGGCAGGGGCTGGACGGGACGATCGTGCTGGAGCCGTGTGCGCGCAACACCGCCGCCGCCATGGCGCTTGCTGCCCTGGGCACGGACGACCCGGCGCAACTGCTGCTGTTCTGCCCGGCCGACCACCACATTCCCGATGGATCTGCGTTCGAGCGCATGGTCCGGGGCGCCGCTGCGACGGCCAACGATGGGGCCATCGTGACCTTCGGCGTCCAGCCCTCCTTTCCCAGCACCGCCTATGGCTACCTGGAAATGGGAACGGCTCGGCCCGGCGGTGGGCACACGGTGGGGCGGTTCCTGGAAAAGCCCGACGCCGGCCGAGCGCAGGAATTGCTGTTGGCCGGCAATGTGCTGTGGAATGCGGGCATCTTCCTGTGCCGCGTCGATGTGCTGCTGGCCGCGCTGGAGCGGCACGCCCCCGACATCCTGGCCAGTTGCCGCGAGGCGATGGCCGGCGCCCGTCCCGACGAGGAATTCCTGCGCCCTGACGGGGCCGCGCTCGAGACCTGCCGCTCCGAGAGCATCGACTACGCCGTGATGGAGCGCCACGACAACCTGGCTGTGTTCCCGTTCACCGGCCAGTGGAGCGACGTGGGCAGCTGGAACGCGGTGGCTCAGCTCACGCCGGCCGACGGCGACGGCAACCGTGTGGTGGGCAATGGCGTGGTGGTCCAGGGAAAGAATACTTTCGTTCAAGCATCCGACCGATGCGTCGTGGCCCTCGGCACCGAGGACCTGCTGGTGATCGACACGCCTGATGCACTGTTGGTCGCGGGAGTGAATGCGGCGGAGCAGGTGAAGACGGTCGTCGCCGAACTGGAGAAGCGCGGGGCCGACGAAATTCGAAGCCACCGGCTGGTGCTGCGGCCGTGGGGTTCTTACGACACCGTTGAACGTGGTGCACGCTTTCAGGTGAAACGCATTCTGGTCAATCCGGGGGCTTCCCTGAGCCTGCAGAAGCACTTCCACCGAGCGGAACACTGGATCGTGGTGAAGGGAACCACCGAAGTCACGCGTGGCAAGGAGGTGTTCCTCCTGACCGAGAATCAGTCGACCTACATCCCCCTGGGCGAAGTGCACCGGCTCCACAACCCGGGCAAGGTGCCGCTGGAGATGATCGAGGTGCAGTCGGGCAGTTATCTCGGCGAAGACGACATCGTGCGGATCGAAGACACCTACGGACGGGTGGTCCCGATTCGCGAGAATCCCGGGCGCTGAGCCCAGAAATTGCATTGAACTCGTTTTTTGTCAGATACCCACCCCATGTCGATCACTAAGAAGAAAGTTGCCCTGATCACGGGCATCACCGGCCAGGATGGCTCCTATCTCGCTGAATTCCTGCTGGAAAAGGGCTACATCGTCCACGGCATCAAGCGGCGCGCGAGCTTGTTCAACACGAGTCGCGTCGACCATATCTACCAGGACCCGCATGTCGACCATCCGGACTTCGTGCTGCACTACGGCGACCTGTCGGACAGCACCAACCTGATTCGCATCGTCCAGCAGACGCAGCCCGACGAGATCTACAACCTGGGCGCGCAGAGCCACGTGGCGGTCAGCTTCGAATCGCCCGAATACACGGCCGATATCGACGGCCTGGGCACGCTGCGGCTGCTGGAAGCGATCCGCATCCTGGGCCTAGAAAAGAAGACTCGCTTCTACCAGGCATCGACCTCGGAGCTGTACGGCCTGGTGCAGGAAATCCCGCAGAAGGAGACCACGCCGTTCTACCCGCGCAGCCCGTATGCCGTGGCCAAGATGTATGCGTACTGGATCACCGTCAACTACCGCGAGGCGTACGGCATGTACGCCTGCAACGGCATCCTGTTCAACCACGAGAGTCCCCGTCGCGGCGAAACGTTTGTCACGCGCAAGGTCACGCGCGGCCTGGCAAACATCTCGCAGGGCCTGGACGAGTGCCTGTACATGGGCAACATCGATTCGCTGCGCGACTGGGGCCATGCGAAGGACTACGTCCGCATGCAATGGCTGATGCTGCAGCAGGACAAGCCGGAGGACTTCGTCATCGCCACCGGCGTGCAGGTCAGCGTGCGTGAATTCATCCTGCGCTCCGCCCGCCGACTGGGCATCGAACTGAAATTCGAAGGTCAGGGCGTCGAGGAGGTCGGCATCGTCGCGTCGGTCAAGGGCTCGCAGGCCCCCGGCGTCAAGCGCGGCGATGTGATCGTGCGAATCGATCCGCGCTACTACCGCCCCGCCGAGGTAGACACCCTGCTGGGCGATCCGACCAAAGCCAAGCAGAAGCTCGGCTGGGTGCCGGAGATCTCGCTCGACGCCCTGATCGACGAGATGGTGGCGAGCGACAGCGACGAAGCCAAGCGCCACGCCCTTCTGAAGCAGCACGGCTTCAAGGTCACGGTCAGCCAGGAATAGCGCGTTTTTCGGGCGCCGCAGGCGCCTGGAATCGCCGGACCGGCGCCGGCAATTCATGGTTTGCGGTTTTCCGGCGCCACAAATCCCGGACGCCGGCAATTGAATTGTGTCGAGTCGGCCAATTCCACCGCTAGAATCACCGCACACCAATTCAACGGAACGGAGATCGCGGATGGCAACCTACCTGGAATTGAAGGAGCAGGCTGAAAAACTGCTGCAGCAGGCCGAGAACATGCGGGCGCAGGAAACCGAGCAGGCCATCGCCGACATCAAGGCGAAGATGCAGGCTTATGGCCTGACCGCCGCCGACCTGGGCTTTGGCGGGGGCACGCGCGGGCCGCGTGCCAAGAAGGCAGCCAAGACGCCGGCGCCGGTGAAATACCGCGGCCCGAATGGCGAAACCTGGGGTGGCGGCCGCGGCCGCAAGCCGCAATGGGTGGTCGAAGCCCTGGCCAAAGGCAAGAAGATCGAGGATTTCGCAGTCTGAACGGCTGCCAGTCCGGCAAATTAGAAAAAGGGTGGCTCGAGCCACCCTTTTACTTGGTGCGCGGACTTAGTCGCTACCGAACAGGTCGCGCGTGAAGACCTTGTGTGCCACATCGGCCAGCACGTCGACATTGCGGTTGGCAATGATGACGTCGGCCCGCTGCTTGAACGCCTCCAGGTCGGTCACGACCTCAGAGCTGAAGAATTCCGCCTCGTGCAGTACCGGCTCGTACACGATGACCTCCACTCCCTTGGCCTTGATACGCTTCATCACGCCCTGGATCGACGAGGCGCGGTAATTGTCCGAGCCCGCTTTCATCACGAGCCGGTAGATGCCCACGACTTTGGGCTTGTGCTTGAGCACGCTCTCGGCGATGAAGTCCTTGCGCGTGGAATTCGAGTCCACGATGGCCCGGATGAGGTTCTGCGGCACCTCGGAATAATTGGCCAGCAATTGCCTCGTGTCTTTCGGCAGGCAATAACCGCCGTACCCGAACGATGGGTTGTTGTAATGGTTGCCGATGCGCGGGTCCAAGCCCACGCCTTCGATCACATTGCGCGCGTCGAGTCCGTGGGTCAGCGCGTACGTGTCGAGTTCATTGAAGTAGGCCACGCGCATGGCCAGGTAGGTGTTGGCGAACAGCTTGATCGCTTCGGCCTCCGTGGAGCTGGTGAACAGAACGGGCACGTCCTTCTTGACGGCGCCGTCGCGCAGCAGTTCTGCAAACAGGCGGGCCCGTTCAGACCGCTCACCCACCACGATGCGCGAGGGATGCAGGTTGTCGTGCAGCGCCTTGCCTTCCCGCAGGAATTCGGGCGAGAAGATCACGTTGTTGCAGCCCAGCTCCGCATTCACCCGCTCGGTGTAGCCCACCGGCACGGTGGATTTGATGACAATCGTGGCCTTCGGGTTGACGCTATTGACCGCCCGGATGACCGATTCGACCGACTGTGTGTTGAACTTGTTGGTCTCGGGGTCGTAGTTGGTGGGGGTGGCCACGATCACGTAGTCCGCTTCACTGTAAGCTGCCCGCCAGTCGAGCGTTGCCTCCAGGCGGCGCTTGCTGGTGGTCAGGTACTGCTCAACGTCGTGGTCCTCGATGGGGCTACGCCTTGCATTGATGGCGGCCACACGCTCGGGCGAGACGTCCACCGCCAACACGTCGTTGTGCGGTGCGAGAAGGCAAGCGTTGGAGATGCCGACATACCCCATTCCGGCGATTGCGATGCGCATCTTGGTTCCTTGCTGAGCTGCCCGGATTCTAGGCAAGCTCAGCAGCAAGATCGATCCCGCTCTGGCGGGTGTGGCGCCGGATGCTCGGCGCCGTGACGCAATGCGGCCCGAACGCAGCGGCCGTGGGACCGGGCTAAATGCCCGCCGGCTTGACCATCGTCGTCATCCGGTCGACAGCCTTCACCGTGATCGTCTTCTGGTCAGCACCCTGCAGCACGGTGAGCTGGACTTCGCCGTCGGGCGACGGCCGGGCCCAGAGCTTCTTGTAGAAATCCTCCAGTGACCCCACCCGGTCGCCGTCGACCGCCAGCACCATGTCGCCGGCGCGCAGTCCCGCGCTGTCCGCCGGGCTGTCCTTGCTCACACGCACCACCTGGACGCGCCCGCCCTGTTCGCTGGACGTCAGGCCCAGCCAGGGACGCCGGCTTTGCCGACTCACGCCGTTCTGTTGCAGTTCGCCGAGGATGGGTTTGAGCAGGTCGACCGGCACGAACATGTTGCCCGGCATGCGGCGGCCTTCGCCACTGGCATCACTCACCACCAGGCTGCCAATGCCCAGCAATTCGCCACGTTGGTTGAACACCGCCGCGCCGCTGTGGTTGTCAATCGGCGGGCTGGTGAAGAGGGCCGACTCGATGAAGTATTCCCAGTAGCCCGAGAACGGCCGCGTGCCCACCACGTGCGTCATGGCCACTTCGCCGTCCTCCCCGCCGGTGGATGCCATCAACGCGTCGCCTGGCTTGAGGTCCTTCACCGAGCCCAGGGGCACGGGCGTCGCGCCGCGAAGCGTCAACAGCGGCCGCAGCAGGCCGAACCCTGTGGCCAGGTCATAGGCCACCGCACGCGCGGGAATCGTGCGGTTGTCCTGGGTCATGATTTGAATGCTTTCTGCCTCCAGCATCAGGTAGCCGATGGTGAGGATCAGTCCGTCGGGCCCGATGACGACGCCGGACCCGGCGCGTTTGGCGCCCAGCGTTTCGGCAGATCGGGCCCCGGCCGCCGCCGTGACCTGGATGCCGACCACGGCCGTATGGGCACGGGTGAGCGCCTGGATGGTGGCCTCTTGCTGCGAGCTGGAGGTTGCGGCGCGCGCAAGCTGGGTGTGCCGGGCGGCACCTGCCAGCAGGAGGGATGCGGCCATCAGGGCCCGTCGACGAATCCCCTGTAAGGGGTGGGATGCGTTCTGGACACAGGTCGGCATGGCAGCTCCTGGACGACGGGGATCCACAGGATGCGCGCACCGCAGGGCGCGTGCAAGCCGCCCCCGCGCTCGCGACGGCCGTCGGGGGTCAGTGACCGAATTGGCAAGTCGGCAGACGAAAACCAACGCGCGTTTGGTCAGCCGTGCCGTGCGCCACGGGCACGTTTGTTCACATGTCAATACGCCGAATAATGGCTCGGAAGCGGCTTCTTCCTGAGCTAGCATCGCACCCCAGCAGTAACAACAAGATACCAAGCACTTCCATGATTCAGCCCGTCATCCTGTGCGGCGGCTCGGGGACCCGTCTGTGGCCCTTGTCTCGCAAGGCGTTGCCCAAGCAGTTTGTACCCCTCATCCAAGGGAAAAGTCTGCTGGCGCTCACGCTCGAGCGCGTCGCGCCGCTGACGGATAGAGCCTCGGGCGTGATGTGTGTGGGTTCGGAAGACCACCGATTCCTGGTGCGCGAAGCAATTGGCGACGCAGGGCTGGTTGGCTCAGTCATTCTGGAGCCGTTCGCCCGCAACACCGCGGCGGCCATGGCCATGGCCGCCCTGAAAGCGCCCTGCGTGGACCAACTCCTTTTGTTCTGCCCGTCGGACCATCACATTCCGGACGTGGCTGCATTCGCGGCCATGGTGCGCGGTGCCATGCCTTGCGCACGTCAGGGAAGAATCGTCACTTTTGGCGTCATGCCAACGTTCCCGAGCACGGGTTACGGCTACATCGACAAAGGTCAAGCACGGGACGATGGTGGCCACGCGGTCGGTCGATTCATCGAAAAGCCCGCCAGCGAGAAGGCACAGCAACTGCTGCTGACCGGCAATGTGCTGTGGAACGCCGGAATCTTCCTGTGCCGGGCGGACAACCTGCTGGCAGCCCTGGCGCAGCACGCCCCCGACATCCTGGCTAGCTGCCGCGAAGCCATGATGGGCGCAGCTATCGATTGCGAATTCGTGCGGCCGGCCGCCGACCCGCTGGAGACGTGCCGCTCCGAAAGCATCGACTACGCCGTGATGGAGCGCCATGGCGACGTCGCCGTGTTCCCGTTCGCCGGCGCATGGAGCGACGTGGGGAGCTGGAACGCAGTGGCCGAGATGTGCCCGCCCGACGAGCAGGGTAACCGGATTGAGGGGCAAGGCGTCGCCATCAACGCGAACAACAACTTCGTGCATGCGCCGAATCGTTGCGTGGTAGCTCTGGGCGTGGATGACCTCGTGATCGTGGATACCCCCGATGCCGTGCTTGTGGCGAGAAGGGAGGGCGCAGAGCAAGTGCAGCTTGTGGTGCCGGAGCTTGAAAAGCGCGGCACACGGCAAGCCGTTCAGCACCGCCTAGTGCTGCGACCTTGGGGCTCATACGACAGCATCGAGAACGGAAGCCGCTTTCAGGTCAAGCGCATCGTGGTGAAGCCGAATGCTTCCCTTAGCCTCCAAAAGCATTACCACCGGGCCGAGCACTGGATCGTGGTGAAAGGGACGGCGGAGGTGACGCGAGGGAAGGAAACATTCCTTTTGAGTGAGAACCAGTCGACATACATCCCACTGGGTGAAGTTCATCGATTACACAACCCAGGAAAGACAGCACTGGAGATGATTGAGGTGCAGTCCGGGGCATATTTAGAAGAAGATGACATTGTCCGCTTGGATGACCAGTACGGACGGATTATTTCGATCGCGATAGCTACAAAGCAAGCCTGAAAAACCAGCACGGACGCCAAGACTGGCCAATGGTTTTCTGTCTATATATGAGTCCAAAATCGGTCAAGGTGCATTGATCTTAATTTGGCTTGCGGCAAATTCTTCGCGTCTGCTTGCTCGCGCAATATCGCGCTTGCGCAGGCTGCAGAAGTTCTGATTAGGGAAGGGCGGGAGATGTATCGCACGGACGCGGCGAACGCTAGTGGTTTAGCGTCGAGCTCGGCAGAAGATATCGTTGACATAGGAATTCCACCTTCAACTCGTGCTCGAGCCTTGAAGCGTGCAGTGGACATTTTTGGATCGATCTTCCTTATCGTTCTTTTGTTGCCAATGATTGTTGTCGTGGCGATCGGCGTGAGGCTGTCTTCAAGCGGGCCTATCTTCTACGCGCAAACTCGGTCTGGAAGGGGGGGGCGCCACTTTCAGTTCTACAAATTTCGCTCGATGAAAGTCAACTCCGAAGACGTTCTGGCGGATTTTCTAAACAGCGACCCGGAAGCAAAGAAGCGCTGGGATCAATATCAGAAGATCGATAATGATCCACGCATCACGGCTTTTGGACGTTTCATTCGGCGGACTAGCCTCGACGAGTTGCCGCAGTTCTGGAACGTGCTCAGGGGTGACATGAGTCTTGTCGGCCCGCGCCCATGTATGCTCCAGCAGAAGGAACTTTATGGCCGGTACTGGCGCGCATACTGCGCAGTCAAACCCGGCATTACCGGACTGTGGCAGGTCTCGGGTCGAAATAGACTGACCTATGAAGAACGAGTTAGACTGGACGTTCAGTATGTCCGTAACTTGTCCGCTTGGGGTGACATAAAGCTCCTAGCCAAGACGATCAAAGTCGTACTTAGCGCGCACGGCGCACACTGATTTCTGGCGCAATCCAATCACTCGGCGATTGTAGTTCCGGGAGGCAAAACTTGCCAAAAAGAGATTGCCGCTGAGTCTTCCTCGGCAGTCGTATTGACGACGCAATCTGAGACTGAGCTTGGGCCTTCGCGCACCTTTTAGGCGTAAAAACAGTCATTAATGGCTAGATGCGCCTAAGCACGCAGTCGTGCACAGGACCTGGAATCTGTTGAAACGAGCATACCTAAGCCATCGCTTTTCCAATGTCTTTAACCCGCGATCGCCAAATACTGGCATCCATTGCAACAGGTATTTGCAGCAAACTTGCAGGCGCGGCGATGGCTTTGCTTGCTCTGCCCATAATCGGCCGCTCCCTCAGTCTAGATGATTACAACTCCTTTCTGGTGGCGATGACCAGCGGTTCTGCCACGACACTGGTCTTTGGAGCGATAAGCGTAACCGGCATTTCTTCAATAGCCGAGGCCGATACCCCCTCGGCGCGGCTGATGGCGATAGGTGAGACCGCGTCCTTCCTTGCTGCCGTATCTGTGGTATTGGCTCTAATTTCATGTGGGCTTTTTCTCCTTTACAGGGACGTAACGCCTGGGGCATGGGTGATTTTCATTGCGAGCATGCTCACGATCGCACAAGGGTTTCTGCTGTCGGGTGATATATATCAAGTTGCCACCGGCAGAGGCTATTTGGCGAACGTACTACAGATGTTGGGCAGTATTGTTGCGCTCGCCCTTTTGTTATTGACTCCGCTTAATGTCGCCTCTGTCACCGCTATCTATTTTGGAGTCCCGGCTATCGTGCAGATGGGGGTTTCGGTTGGGGCGTTTCGCCGACCACTTCCACCTCTTGTCCGCTTCACTACGCTAACGCAGCTGGCGAGTCGCCTAAGCGCGTTACTGCCGGCGCTCATCAATTCTGTCTCGGACTACCTGAAGATATTCGGATCCGCCATGGTCGTCGGGGCAATAGCCGGCGATCTGGAGTACGCGGTCTATTCGACCCTTGTGTTAATGGCTGCGCGCGCGGTCAATCCGATTTCGCTTTTCGTTCGCCCCATACTGCCGGCGTACTTGGATGCTCAAATTCAGCAAGACGTACAGTGGCTCCGGAAGCTCTCGCTATTAATTGCTGGGGGGCTCGCAATAACCACCGTCCTGGCGCTTGCGGCGGCCACGTTCTTCAATCTTGATCTGGCACTAAAAATATTGCCGCAAGGAGCCGAGTTTGGGCGTGCCGACTTGTTCGCTCTAGCGTTATTTGTTGTCGGCCATGCATTCTGCACGTTGCAGTCGCCTTTCTTTGTCGTTAGCGCCCTTCGTAGCGACTATGCGCGGGTGCAGCTTTTCAGTGTGATATTTGGTTTGGTGGCTGGCGCCAGTCTTTCTTCTTGGGGGCTGCAGTACGGCATGCTAGTGGCATTAGGCGTGCTTACGTATCTTCACGCGTGTCTACTCTGTTTCGGAATTCCGAGGTTTTTGTTTAGATCTGCGCTTCCGTCTTCATGAGGTCGCTGAAATGACAAATCTACTCTTCATAGGGCCATTTCCGCCGCCAACGCACGGGCAAGCGCTGGCGACTGCCGTGCTTTTTGAAAAACTTGTGGATGCTGGCGTAGTACTTACACAATTCGACCTGTCTCCCGCGTTGGGCGTTAGGAAGAAAATCTTCGCATACCTGTGCGCCCTGCGCCTCATTCTGACGGGTAGCGGGCCCGTCTATATTTCGGTGGCTTCCAATGCGGGCGTCTGGCTGACCCTTATGTTGGGGCTGGCATGTAGGCTGAAGAATAGGGCCGCATTCTTGCACTACCATGCATATGGACCGATCAATAGACGAGCACATGTCGTCCGTGTTCTGGCCTTCGCGCTGGGACAACTCGGTCACCATATTGTGCTCGGTCGAGCAATGGCGCAGAGTATCGCGCAACTCTTGCCAAAAAATGCATGTGTACTTGAGCTAAACAATTCGGGGCTTATCGACCTCGAGCCAGCGAAGCAATGCCGCTCGGGGGGGGGCCTAATCTTGGGGCACCTTAGTAATCTAACGATAGACAAAGGCGTTGAGGTCGTAATCTCTGCAGCGATATCCGCGATTGAACGCGGGCATGATGTAAAGGTCGTTTTGGCTGGGCCATGTGCAGATCAAAGGTCTCGGGATGTGATTGCCTATGCTTCCGAGCGCCTAGGCGCGCGTTTTAAATATTTGGGACCAGTCTACGGTTCGGAAAAGCTGAAATTTTTTTCCGACATTGACGTATTCCTATTTCCAACGATGTATGTAAACGAGGCTTCGCCTCTCGTTCTGCTCGAGGCCATGGCTTGCGATGTGCCATGCCTTTCTACTGACTTGGGATGTATTCCTGACAGTCTGGGGACTGAGGGCGGGATCGCTGTGCCTATCGAGCAATTTGAGGCCGCCCTAAGGCAATTGCTCAATTCGATCGCACTCATGCCAAGTGCTTTTGCGCCGCGGCAGCGCTTCCTCCATCTTCTTGAGGCTCATCAAGCCCAATTTATTAGCCTCAAGGACGCCATAATTCAATGACCGAACTGCTAAAATTCTATTCTCTTCTGCACATTTCGGCTGGGCAGGCGGGAAGCGGCAACCTAGTAAGCGCGACTGATGCGGCGCGCGTAAAGGTGTATGTCGACTGCGCATTAAGCCTTGATGCGTCCTTGAGGGCTGCGGGCGCGCGTTTGACACTTCTAACCAACAACCGAAAGGCGGTGAAAGATATAGTCGGCAATGATGAGTTGATTGTTGAGGAGATCAACTTTGGCTTGGCCGTGCCTAGTGGGATCGCTTTTTTTTCAGCGCATTATAAGATCGATGTATTCAGGCATTTTTCTGGGCGGGCAAATGAATATTCCATCCTTCTGGATCTCGACATGGTATTGCTCAACCCCGTCGTGGCGGAATTTTCAGAACTAGTTCGCCGAGGGGTTCCGGCCTATTACGATATCACTAGCCAGATTTTGCCTGCATATGGAAGTGCACGGGTTGGCGCAAGCATGCGCTTAATCGATTCGGAATGTTTTGAGAACCGATGGGCTGGCGGTGAATTTATCGCGGGAAGTTCGGATTTCTATTCGTCGCTCGTCGCTCACGTCGATTACCTTTGGCCTAAATATCTCCGGCACCACAAAGAGCTCTTCCATAATGGAGATGAGATGATCGTTTCTGTCGCGCTTGAGCGTATGCGACGTCGCGGGTGGTACATTTCAGACGCGGGGACGCTTGGGATGGTTGCGAGGTATTGGTCCGGACTAATCTCTCATCCTCAGCCGGCATTCAATATTGTTGCCTCAGCTTCCATCTTGCATTTACCTCAGGAGAAGATGCTTCTTGCTAGGTGCAACAGAGATTTCGAACGGACTCGTTTCTTGCGCACTTATGCGAAATGGCGCGTATATCGGCGCCTGCGAAGCGCGGTTGCGACTTGCGTGAAGGCGATCAAGAGAAGCGCATGAAAGCTAAGGCGTTGCTCCGACGTGTTCTCCCAGCTGCTGCGATTGACATGGGACGGCGATTGCAGGCGAGTGTCGAATCAAAATTTTTTGTTCCAGAACGGCTGACCGGGCTGCCTCCTTTCAGTTGGCGTCAAGGCCTCAAGGTCGCGTTAGTCAAGCAAGATACATATAGCAATTTGTATGTGGGCCCCAATCGAATGGCGCCTGCCGATTTGCTCGAGAGTTCAATTAAGCATACTGGCCCTTTTGCATTGTTTAGCGAGCTGGATGCGGATTTTTTTATTATCAAGCCTAGTCTGTCAGCCGGCTGCCACGTGTGGAGGGAAAAGGTTACCCATTGTGGACAGGGTTCGATGCTGCATTTTGAGAATCTGCGGCAGAACTGTAGGTTTGGCGGAAAAACGCAGGGCGAGTGGGCTGTTGACGAGGCTTCTGTGGACTGGGGGAGCTACGACATTGTAATCAGCGTCGATGTTGCTATATCTCCTGGGATTACGCGGCAGCATTCTGGGGTTCTTTGGTGCTATTACATCAGTGAGCCTTGTATGCCAAGCTACGCAAAATCTCATCGCTCGCCCCTTCCGGGTTACGATATATTTCTCAATCAGAGATTTGATGGTCGATTTGCTTCGCCCTCCGCGCATGAAATTAACTTCCCGTTCGCGCTCCAAAAGTTCGGGTGCTTCGATAGGGCGCTCGGGCTCTCTGCGCAAGAGATGCGGCGCAGCGGTTGTTTTGTTGAGTCGCATTCCGCTAAAGACGCGGCGTTCTTAGACTTGCGGAGATTTGGTGAAATTAGAGGTGTCAGTGCAAGCAGCTTTAAGATTATCTCTGATCTTTATAGAAGCAAATATTTTGTGCGACTTGGCGGCAGACACATGTGGGGCAACGCGATGGTAGAGGCAGTGGCTTCGGGTTGCCTTGTGTTGGGTCGGCCTGGAGAGTTTAAGAACAAATCGCTATTCACTCGCGGCGCGGCAGTCGAATCGTTGGATGAGTTGGCCAAAAAAATAGAGTATTTTGAGGCTAATCCTAACGCCTATGCGGCTGAGGTTGAGGAGCAGCGAGCAAGGCTTGATCATTTTTGCTTTTGGCGGCCCATGGGTGAACTGATCGGTAGGGCTAAGGCGATTGTATGAAGGTGCTGTTCTTCCACAATATCCTCTGGGCCCACTACAAAGGCGCCGTATTCTCGGAACTTGTCCCGCTAGCAAATGAAGAGGGGTTATCTGTAGAGATTGTCCAAATTGCGGAAACTTCGGGGCAACGGAAATCTCTTGGATCGGTTGATCTCGCCTATCATCGGTATCCGTACACCGTGTTGTTTCGGGGGGCGTACGATGACACTTCTTGGATTTCTCGATCTAGAGAGATGATCCGTGCTCTCAGGCGGTCGCGTCCAGATGTGGTCGTGCTTCCTGGCTACTATGATCGGGCGTTTTGGGTGGCGATGGCCTATGCGGTAGTGTTCGGAATCAGGCGGGGTATTACGATGGACTCTACTGCATCAGATCACCCGAGGCGCTGGTTGAAAGAGCAGCCGAAAAAGTTCTTTCTGCGGTTTTGTCACTTTGCTCTTTGCTACGGAACGCGAAGTAAGGATTACCTTAAGCAACTGGGAATGCCGGAAAAGCGACTCGTCATTCGATGTCAGGCAGCCCCAACTGATCAGCTATTAGCGATTGGTCAATCGGCAACGGCATCGCTCGTCAAGCCGGCCAAACCATTTTTCTTGTACGTTGGACGCCTATCTCCGGAAAAAGGCCTTCTAGAACTGCTCGCGGCCTACACCGAATTTCATGAAAAGAGGCCTGACTATCGACTTTTGTTGATCGGTGGCGGGCCGATGGAGGCTGAGCTGAAAAGAGTTGTGCGTGAGTTGGGTATTTCGTCTGCTGTCGAATTCCTTGGCCCCATGGCGATGGCTGAAATTGTTCCTTATTACATGACTGCCTATGCTCTGGTGCTTCCAAGCACTAGTGAGCCTTGGGGTTTGGTGGTGAACGAGGCTCTGCTATTCGGTTGTCCGGCTATAGTGAGCGACAGATGTGGTTGCGCGCCTGATCTGATAAGGGCTGATCGTACTGGGCTAGTGTTTGCTTCTGGAAGTGCTCAGGAGTTGGCGAAATCGTTGCATCGAATGGCTGAATTATCGCCGCAACGCGAGGTTATGGGAATTGAATGCAAGGCGCTAATTCGGCATTTCACGCCTAAAACCGCGGCGAGTCAAATGGTGTCGGCCCTGCTTTTGTTCGCTAGCCCGGGTCAATGACATTGCCAATTAGGCTGGGTCTCTCGTTGCGGGCTAAGTTCGCGATTTCGGATTGAGTGCATTTGTTGTGTCCGCCATGATCTCACGAGAAGCTACAGCCGATAAGAGCCCGACGAGCGCGTCGACGTACTGGCCCTTGGTACTGGCGTTCGTTATCGGAGGTTTTTCGGGGGAGAAGTCGCCATTAGGCGAAGCGGGCCAATGGGCGCCGTTGCTTGTTCTCGCTGCTATTGCGATGTGGACGGTCACGCGCGGGGCTAGCTATCGCTTGGACGCAGCCAATAGGCAGGCGGTTGTGGTCGGGGTGGCAATTTGCGCTTCATCTATGATTGGAGCCTTTATCGCCTCCGATGAGGCGAGTGCGATTTACACGGTATTGATGTTATTGGTTTGGTTGGTGATTGCTCTCATGGGCGGGCGCATATCTTTAGATAGGATGTTGGCCTCGTTTGCGTTGGCTGCGATTATTCTGGTTTGGTCCTTCCTCGCCTTGAGCTATGATGACTTCTTGGTCAGATTGCAGCTTAGTGCGGTCGGTTTGGCGCCGGAGAGCCGTTACGGCGGGCCCTTTGAGATTCATCCGAATTTGCTTGGCCATATCATGGGCGCTAGTGCTGGGGTAATGTTCTGGTACGCGACCTCCGTATATGGCTTACGCAGATGGTTCACTATAGTCTCATGCGGGGTGGCGTTGGCTATGTGTTTGGCTGCGTCGTCCCGTGGAGGGTTAGTTGCCTCGACAGCGGCGGTGGGCGTTACATACCTATTGACGGCAATCGAAGATCGCCGACGGCGTACGCACGTCGTGATTGCGATTTTCGCTATCGCAGGAGCCGTCTTAATATTTGTGCCCGAAACGTTGGATGCGTTGTCGAATATGCTTGATCTGACGAGCAAAGACAGGGGCTTGGCTGATAGCGGTCTGTCAGGACGAACTGAATTATGGGATGCCGCCATTGCTAGATTTGGATCCATCTCCGCGCCAATTGTTTGGGGCGGAGGGTTTCGTAATCGGTGGCTCAACGAGAACATCGTTGACAACAGCTACATCGTCATTCTGATGGAAACCGGGGCAGTCGGACTAGTGCTATGGATAGGCCGTATTCTGCAGATACTGAAGCGGAGCATTAGCAGCATCTTTCGGGCCGCTCGCCCAGTCGATCTGGCGGTTACGTCTCACTTGCTGTTCTCGCTCGCGGAAGGCGTCGTCAATCGCCAGTTGCTTGCAATCGGCAACCCTGCTTCTCTGCTAACAATCATGATTGTTATCCTGTACGTACCAATCCGCGCCCGTTCAGACGAGGCCCGACCTATCGATTCGCAGTCGCGCTGATTAGTGGGCGAGGCAGTGTTCTAGCTGTCCTTAAATGATTTGCCCAATTGATGTGATCCACAATGGAGTGGCTCCGTGGGACATGCATCGCTGAGCGTCGGCGCATTCCCGGTAGGGCGCTGCAGGCCATTAAGGACCCGAAAGCGCTGTCGGCGGCTGGCTGAATCGGCCTCCGGTGCAGTCTTGTATCAATTAAGATGGGCCTGGTGGTCGGATTACCATCTCGGATCATGGAATTTCAATACCGACCTACTACAAAAAAGCCCCGCGACGCGGGGCTTTTTTTCTTGCTGAGAAGAGAGCAATCAGGTCCCAGAGACCGTCTTGACAGTTAGTTGCACCGTCGGAAGATTGATGGTTGAATTGCCCACTAGCACAGCAACAGTGCCGTCCGTGCGGACCAGAATGCTCTTCTTGCGCGGCGAAGCCTTAAAGCCGCCCAAGTCGAAGATGGCATCGACTGTTGCGGGGTCGCCGATTCTGGTTCCCGAACTCGTCACTTCTAGGTTGCAGGTTGTGATGGTGTAGGTCGTGCCAACCACCACGCCAGGAATGGTTGACGCCGTAATTGTGAATTTGCAAGAGCCGTAGCTCATAGCGCCAGTGGCGGTAACGCCACCCGCCGCACTGATGCTGAACGACTGAGAGTTGCCGCCGGTGTCCGTGATCGTGAGCGTTGCCGGGCCGGGGATGCTCATTCCGCCGGCATTGATACCCGACGCGAATACCAGTGGATCGCCGTTGAACGTTTGGGTTATGACAGCGCCCGTCGTCGCGTTGACGGCCATGGCCACGTTGCTACCTGCCACGGAGGTGGTAGTGCCACCGCCGCCACCGCCGCCGCACGCCGCGACAAATGCCACGGCCGTCAGGCTGGCCAACATCTTCGAAATCCTCTTCATGCCTCTTTCCCCGTCTGAGTGGTTACGTTGATGGGCTAGAGTACAGGAGCCGTTTCGAATCGTAAATAGGCCAGAGGGCCCAAGCGCGCATTTTTCGTACTGTTGTGTTTGCCCGGTAACATCCCCGCCTCCCATGCGCGCACCCAAACCCACCACCCTTGCCTTGGCGATCGGCATGACGACGCTGCCGGCTTGGGCGATCGACACCACTTTGACATCGGCAGGTTTCACGGGGCTCGGCATCACCCCTAACGCCCACCTGCTCGGATGGGGCCGTATGGAGGTAGGGTATGAAAACCAGCTACCGGGCAACGTGCGCCGCCCCGACGGACACAACGCAGTCCTAGGGTTCGGCCTGCTGCCGAATCTGGAGTTTGCAGGCCGTTTGGCCACGAACACGATCCACGACAACTGCTTCACGTCAGGCTGCGGTGCGCGTGACCTGTCGGCGTCAGCAAAGGCCGGCATCGGGCTGGATGTGGCCAACCGCTGGCGTGTCGCGCTCGGTGCGACGGATGTGGGAGGCTCTGTAACCTACTTCAGGACGTACTACGGCGTCTTGACGTTCAATGAAGGCCCGTTCGAGGCGAGTGCGGGTGGAGCTAAGCGCAGCGGAAACGGCGTGAATGGCTCGCAGGCTCCTTTGGATGGTCCGTTTGCAGCGCTGGCATGGCAGCCGATTCCACTGGTGCGAGGGCATGTGGAGTACACAGACGGCAACTCCTGGGCGGGCGTCCGACTCTTTGCCCCGAAGCAATGGATGCCGGACGGGTGGCTGCTGTCGGCTGGAGCCAACGTCCGCCTGAACAACAACACGCTGACTGAGCGGAGTTGGTGGTCCGCTTCGTTGTCGATCCCTCTCTACAAGACGCCCGGCCTTTCAGGGGCGCAGACGGCAGCGCTCCCGCCTCTTCGACCCGGCGAGCAGCCATTGCCGGCTTACGAGGCGCGGACCGTGCCCGCTCCGCAAGCATCCACGGCTGCGCCTGCATTGCCCCCGCCCGTGTCCTTGGCTCCCCCCGCTCATCCGACTCCCGCGCTGACGCAGACGGCGGCCAGCGACGATGAACTGCGCGCATTGGCCAATGCCTTGCAGGCCAAGGCCCTGGAGGACATCTGGGTGGGGCGCATGCCCGATGGCACCCTGGCCATCCGTGTGAACAACGGCAGCTATCAATGGAATTCGGCGGATGCCCTAGGCGTCGCGCTGGGGGTGATCGGCCGTTCCTTTAGCGAGCACAAGGCAGGCTTCCGCCTCGTGCTCACGCAGCGTCAAGTGCCTCTAGTGGCCGTCACCGGCCAGGCGGACTGCCTGCGCCAGTGGATCGAGCAGGCAACCAGCACGTGCACGGCGGGACAACTGAGTACACCAGGCACCCTACCGCTTGAGCCCTTGTATGAAGGGGCGGCATGGGTCGTCGAGCGACAGAAGCCTGCCTCCAAGACACTCCGACTTAGCGTGAGCCCGGTCCTGCGAACCAATTTTGGGACGGAGCTTGGCGCCTACGATTACTCGGTAGGTGTGAATGTGACGGCGCAATTGCCCTTGTGGGCAGGCGCTAGCGTCGAGTGGGGTCTGAATGCCCCGCTGGCCAATTCGAACGACTACGAACCGGGCGGTGTGTTTGCTGACCGCGCCGTGAAGGCCGGCACGGAGCGACTGACGCTGACCCAAGTTACTCGTGTGCCACTGGAGCGCTGGTTCTCGCCAAGCCAGAAGCTTGGTGCGATGCCTGGCGCGTTGACCGCGCAAGCAACCGTGGGGCGTATTGGCACCTTTTACGACGGCGTGGTTGGTGCGCTGCGCTGGGAACCAGGCGATGGCCGTCACCGGGTTTCTGGGCAAGCGGGGTATTTCCAGAACAATGACTCCCAGGGCGGCTTTGGTCCGTTGGGAAGCTTCCAGCATGGCGGCCCGGTGCTGGGCAGCTATCGCTTCAGCTTCTTGCCAACCCGGACCGACTTCGAAGGTACTGTCGGACAGTTCCTGAACAACGACCGCGGCTTCCAGCTCACCATGCGGCAGTGGTTCACCGACGTTGCTGTCGACGTTTTCTACAAGCGCACAACCTTCCCAGGCCAAAGCGCCGCGCAACTCGTGGGCGTGCAGTTGTCACTTCCCATCGGGCCGCGCCGCGACTGGCAACCGGCGCCGTACCTCCAAGTGGGGGGCACGCCGCGGTTCTCGCACTTGGTGGAAACCACCATCCGTGAGGGCGCCGGCAATCCTCTTCGATTGGGGCACGCCGTGCGTACACCAGCGCAGGATCTGAATGACTACTTCAACTCCGACCGTTCGGGATTGGCCTGGTTCGAAGACAACCTGCGCCGCGTTCGCGATGCAGCGCGTTGACGACAGGAGCGCAACTGAATGAGCACCTGTAGCCTGAAAACAGGAGAGGCATTGACGCAAGCCGGGTAAGTGGGAGGGTGTAAGCTAAAGTGAGTGGTTGCTGGTTGTAACAAAAATACGCAGAGGTCGTCGAGGATGTCTAGGGGCTTCAATGCCGCGCGCGGTTGGCGTGCGGCACTTCCTTTTTGGGGTGCACTGTTCTTGTCAGGCTGTGGGGTCTTTACTGCCCCCGGGTTCGACTATGCGGATCCAGGCACTCGCACGAGCATCACGCTTGGCCAATATGTCCCCGGCGATGTGATCAGCCCGCCACAGGGCGTCATCATCCCTATCAGCCCAGCTCTCGTGCAGGCGCAGCAATCCGCGAGGCCGCGGGAGGTATCTGCCGACGTACGTCGGTTGCTGGGTACGGCTAGGCCTTACACGATCGGGCCCAGCGATGTGCTTTACATCGTCGTGTATGACCATCCCGAACTCCTCCCCAACGCTGGCGCCGTCATCAGCCAGCAAGTTGACCCCACGGGGATAAGTCCTGCGCCTGGATTCACAGTGGGGGCTGATGGGCAGGTCTCGTATCCCTTTATTGGCCGAGTGCGAGTTGCTGGCCTTACGGAAATAGAAGCTCAGGACCTCATTCAACAGCGCCTGGCCCGGTTCATCAAGGAGCCGCAAGTCAGTGTACGGATCAACTCCTATCGAAGTCGCAGAGCCTATGTGGATGGTGAGGTGCGCTCACCCGGTTCTCAAGTGTTCACCGACTTACCGATGACTCTACCCGAGGCTATTAATCGTGCAGGCGGCATCACGCCGGTGGGAGATCGTTCGTTTATTACTCTTACCCGCGCCAACCAGACGAGCATCATCAACCTCATGCAACTGCAGGAACTCGGCATCAACCCGAACCAAATCCTGCTTGAAAGCGGCGACTTGGTGACCGTGCGGAGCCGGGACGACAGCAAGGTGTTTGTGATGGGCGAGATCGCCCGTCCGACGGCGTTGCAGATGCGGAATGGCCAATTGTCGCTCAACGAAGCGCTCGGCGAAGCCGGCGGCCCAAGTCTGAATACAGCCAACAGCAGTCAGATTTATGTGATTAGAAATGTGGAAGTTGGCAAGCCGCCAGCGGTCTTCCATCTCAACGCTAATAATCCCACAGCGCTCGCGTTGGCTGAAACGTTTTCGCTTCGGTCCCGGGACGTGGTCTACATCGATCCGGTGCCGCTGGTGAACTGGAATCGAATCATTTCCCTTATCCTGCCGTCCGCCCAAGCTGCGGCCGTGACGCGTACTACTCTAAATCCGTGAAGACCATTCTTGTCATTTGCGAGGGCAATATTTGCCGCAGCCCTATGGCAGAAGGCCTGCTCGCAAAGTGTCTGCCATCTATTCAGGTCCGAAGCGCCGGCCTTGGCGCCTTGATCGGCATGCCTGCTGATGTTTCGGCAGTACTCCTGATGCATGAGCTGGGCCTCGATATAACCCGACACCGTGCCACCCAGTTGAACCGACAGATGTGCCACGAGGCTGATCTCTTGCTGGTGATGGATGGGGAGCAACGCACACGCGTGGGGTCGCTTTATCCCCAAGTCCAGGGGAAATCGTTTCGGCTCGGCGAATACATAAAGCAGGACATCCCGGACCCATATCGAGCCCCTTTGTCAGAGTTTCGCAGAGTACTCAATCTGATCCAAGACGGCGTTGCCGAGTGGGTCCAAAGAATCCAGAAATTGTGAGGGCGCGTCTATGAATGCTCCGCTTCCGCTTCCGCTTCCGCTTCAGCAAAGCTTCGTTGGGAATTCCCCGGTTCCACAACCGATGAATAGTACCGAGGAGATCAATCTCCTGGAATATTGGGATATTATCCTAGACAGCCGCTGGTTGATAGCGGCCATCTCGGCCGCCGCAATCGGAATTGGCGTCGCCTACGCTCTGTTCGCGAACCCCGTGTATGAGTCTAATCTGCTGATACAGGTCGAAGATTCGCAGAGTTCCGCAAAAAGTTTTCTCGGGGAGGCCGCCAGTCTGTTCGACGTCAAGACACCGGCAACCGCTGAGATGGAAATCATTCGATCACGCATGGTGATTGGTCGAGCTGTGGACAGCACGTTGCTTTACATCACCGCAAGGCCCAAGCGGCCCCCGGTAATCGGCGAATGGTTGGCGCGTAACGCAAATAGCCTTTCGCAGCCAGGATTTTTCGGTGTTGGGGGGTGGGTAACAGGGACTGAACGGGTTGTGGTGAAAGTGTTTGACGTACCGGCCGCCTCAGAGAACACTCGCTTCACGCTGACTGCGCTTGGTGAAGGCCAATTCACCTTGTCTGGTGAGGGGATGAAGGCTCAACGAGGATCCGTTGGAGTACCCCTTGCGGTTCGCTTGGCAGAGAGCGATCTTCTCTTGAATGTGGCCGAATTGGAGGCAAAAGCCGGCGCAGAGTTTGAACTGATCCGGCATTCGCGTTTGGAAACCGTGGAGAGGCTCCAGCAGAACCTGAAGTTATCCGAGAAGGGGCGTCAATCAGGCGTGATTGACGCTACTCTGCAAGACACAAGCAGGACGAAGCTAACGACCATTCTTAATGCAATAGGGCAAGAGTACGTCCGCCAGAACGTAGAAAGGAAAGCGGCCGAAGCGCAAAAGACGCTGTCCTTTCTCGATGTTCAACTCCCGCAGTTTAAAAAACAGCTAGATCAGTCTGAAGAGGCGTACAACCGCTATCGGAATCAAAAAGGGACGGTGTCCCTTGACGAAGAAGCCAGGCTAATCTTAACGCAGAGCGTGGAACTCCAGGGAAAGCTGCTAGAGGCCCAGCAAAAGCGGCGCGAATTCGTGGCGCGTTTTACGCCTGAGCACCCGCAGGTTAAAACGCTCGATGATCAGATCGCTGCTTGGAGTCGTGAAATCGCCACGTTAAATTCGCGAGTCAAGGGCTTGCCTTCCGTCCAGCAGGAGGCTGTGCGTCTTGAGCGCGACGTAAAGGTGAACAATGAGCTGTATCAGCAGTTGCGCAACAATGCGCTCCAAATGCAGCTGATTCGAGAGGGGAAAATCGGAAACGTCCGCCTTATAGATCCCGCTATTGCTCCCATCGAACCTGTCCGGCCTCGTAAATCGCTAACGGTCGGCATTGCGGCGTTGGTCGGCTTGCTGGGGGGCATCCTATTGGCACTCGCGCGAGCTTCGTTTTTCCGCGGAGTGCGCAGCCCGCAGGAGGTGGAAGCTGAGACGGGATTGAGCGTGTACAGCACTGTGCCACTGAGCGATGCGCAACAGCAGATGGCCCGACTCGCCGCCGCTAAGGCTCCTGGCCTGCACGTCTTGGCGCACGCTGCACCGCAGGACATCGCGGTGGAGGCACTTCGCAGCCTGCGCACAGCCTTGCAATTTGCGATGCTGGAGTCAAACAACAATCGTGTGCTCATTACGGGGGGGACGCCTGGCGTGGGGAAGAGCTTTGTCTCCGTCAATTTTTCGGCTGTCCTTGCCAGCGCGGGCAAACGAGTACTGTTGATCGACGCTGACCTACGCAAAGGCCACCTGAATCAATATTTTGGGATTCCCCGGGATGGCGGACTGTCGGAATTGATGGCTGGTCAGATATCAAGTGATCAGGCGATCCGACACGGGATTCTTCCGCAGTTCGACTTCCTGCCTACGGGCGCGCTTCCACCAAATCCAGCGGAGTTGGTTGGAAGCGCGGCTTTTGCTGCCCTGCTCGAGAAATTGTCCGCGCAGTACGATCTCGTCGTTATCGATAGTGCGCCCGTTCTTGTTGCGGCCGATACATTGTCAATTGCGGCGCATGCCGGCACGCTACTTCTTGTTGCACGTGCGGAGTTGACAACCATCGGCGACCTGCATGAGAGCGCGCGCCGGCTCGCCCATTCGGGCAAGGCAGCCAACGGAGTGTTGTTCAACGCTCTCGATGTCTCGCGGCGGCACTATGGCAAATACGGCTACAAGTATGGCGGCTATAGTTATGTCGGTTATCGCTACGGCTCCAAGCAGTACGCATACAACCGAGATTCCGCTTCCTAATTAGCACTGGTCAGAGACCTTTCGATCGAAGCGCGCAGAGAGAGTTCGACTTAACGTGCGCATCCTCATTCACGGTATCAATTTCGCGCCTGAACTCACCGGCATTGGCAAGTACACCGGGGAAATGGCCGCTTGGCTTGCGGCACAGGGCCACAACGTTCGCGTCGTCACTGCGCCTCCGTATTACCCGGAGTGGAAGGTACGCCAGACGTACAGCGGTTGGCGTTGGCGCACTGAATCTGGCGCCGCCCTGCAGATATGGCGTTGCCCGTTGTGGGTGCCGCAGCGTGCAGGCGGCCTGAAGCGAATCGTCCATCTCCTGAGCTTCGCCCTGACCAGCCTGCCGGTGATGGCACGCCAGTGGATCTGGCGCCCACACGTGGTGTGGGTCGCAGAGCCCGCACTCGCGTGCGCTCCGGCAACAGCCTTGCTGGCGGCTCTTGCCGGCGGCAAGTCATGGCTGCACGTGCAGGACTTTGAGGTCGATGCCGCCTTCAGCATGGGTTTGCTGAAGGGCGGTCGTCTCAAGAGGATGGCTCTCGTGATGGAGCGTTGGTTGATGCGCCGCTTCGACCGCGTGTCCACTATCTCAGGTCGCATGATGGATCTTGCGGCGAGCAAGGGCTTGGCGTCGGATCGGCTCGTCTTTTTCCCCAATTGGGTCGACATCTCGCTGATCCAGCCGCAGAAGTCCAGCAGCTATCGCGAGGAGCTTGGTATCGCGGCAGATACCGTCGTTGCCCTCTACTCCGGGAACATGGGTAACAAGCAGGGACTCGAGATCCTGTCAGATGTCGCACGGATTCTGCGCAACAACGCCAGCATCACCTTCGTGTTTTGCGGCGACGGCACGGGCAAGCCCGATCTCGTTCAGCGCTGTGAAGGCCTGCCCAACGTGCGCTTTCTGCCGCTGCAACCCTTGCGCCGTCTCAGTGACTTGTTGGCGCTGGCCGACCTGCATCTGCTCCCTCAGCGTGCGGATGCGGCCGATCTTGTCATGCCCTCCAAGCTCGGGGGCATGGTCGCCAGTGCGCGGCCAGTGGTGGTGACGGCCGCTGCAGAGACCGAGCTGGCAGACGTGGTGGAGCGGCGCGCCAAGTGCGGGCTGGTTGTTGCGCCGGAAGACGCGCAAGCCTTTGCTGGTGCTGTCCTGCAACTCGCGGGCGACCCGAGCACTCGCGCTGTCATGGGCGCCAATGGGCGGGCATTCGCCGAGCGTGAACTCGATCGAGATGCTGTGCTCAAGACTTTCGAGTCGGAGTTGGAATCCCTGGTCGGCGAAGCCCGGGCGAAGTCGTTCTCGAGCTAAGCGGCACTGCGAACTTGCCAGCTACGGCTTGAAGTACGAGGCCACATCTCCCAGGTCGTCCGCCCCCAGCAACCCCGCCGCATGCCGCAGCCGCGTGTGGGCCAGCAAGTAGCTGTAGCGCGCCAGCGCGAGATCGCGCTCGGTCTCGAACAACAGGCGCTGCGCATTGAGCACGTCCAGGCTGGTACGTTGCCCGCCGCGCACGCTGCGGATGGTGGCTTCCACCGCCGACGCGGCCGATCGCTGCGCACTGGCGGCCGCATCGATCCGGGCCAGGCTGCTCAGGTTCAGGTTGTATTGCTTACGCAGTTCCACTTCGACTTGCGTCACCTTGGCGTCCAGGTCGGCCTGTGCCTTGGCGTGGTTGGCCACCGCCTGCGCCGTGCTGGCGTCGATGGCGCCGCCGGAATAGATCGGAACCGTGAGCTGCACGCCGATGTTGACGACGTTGGCGAGTTGGTTGATCGTGTTCGTGGTGTCCGATTGGTTCCGGTAAGCCGTCGCCAGCAGGTCCATCCGCGGCAGGTAGCCAGCCCTGGCCTTGTTGACTTCTTCGACCGCGATGTCAACGATCCGTCGCTGGGTCTGCAGCTCCGGGCTGTTGACGATCGCCAGTTCCCGCCATTCATTGAACGAGGCAGGCTGCATCGGCCGCGGGCGGAAGTCGCGCACCAGCGGGTCGAGCTGCTCCGCCGGACGCCCGATGATGGCTGCCAGCTCCTGCCGCGCCTGCGCCAGCAGGTCGGTCGCTTCGATGAGCTGGGCTTCCGCGCCGTCCAGGCGAGCCTGCGCCTCCAGGACTTCCGTCACCGTGCCTTCGCCGCGCTCGCGCAGGCGCTGGGCCGACGCGCGTGCTTCGAAATAGGCCTCGCGCTGTGCGCGCACCTGGCGCAGCTGGTCGTCGGCGTGGTGCGCTTCGACAAAGGCAGCCACCACGCGGACGATGATTTCCTGCGACCGCTGCGCGAACACGGCTTCACCGGCCTGCGATTGCGCCGCACCCTGGCGGTCCTTGGCCCGGCCTTCCGGGTAGAAGACGGGCTGCCTCACCTGCAACTGGCCTGCGATGCTGGTGTAGCTGGGCTTGGTCGTGACGGGGCCTGCGATGGTGGCGGTCTCGATGTCCGCGTGATTGCGCAGGCGCGTGTAGCTGGCCGAGACCTGTGGCAGAAGGTTCGAGCGGCCCAGGGCGCGGTACTGCTGCGAGGCTTCGTACTCGTGTCGTGCCGCGCGGTACACGGGATCGTTGACGACGGCGGCCTCATAGGCTTCCATCAACCCCAGGGCGTGTGCGCTGGTCCCCAGGGAAAGCGCGAGCGCCACCAGCGCCCGCACCGACGACGTGGCAGTGAAGCGGGCGCGCACGCTCACTCTTCCCGCATGGCCATGTGGAAATGGTCGATCAGCGGCTTGAGCATGTAATTCATCAACGTGCGTTCTCCGGTCTTGACGAAAAGATCCACCGGCATGCCGGGGCGGATGTTCAGGGCCGAGATCATCTGGCGGCCCTCGGGCGCCACCTTGGCCTTGACGTTGTAGTACGGCTGGCCGGTCTTGTCGTCCACCATCCGGTCGGCCGACACATGGGTGATCAGGCCGGGGATCTGGGGTGTGACGTTCTGGTTGAAGGCCGAGAAGATAAGGTTCACCGGCAGGTCGGGGCGCACCTTGTCCACCAAATGCACAGGCAATTGGCCGTCCACCACCAGCGGGTCATCGGCGGGCACGATGTCCATCATCTTCTGCCCCGGGGGCACCACGCCGCCGTTGGTGAAAATGTTCATGCCCACCACGGTGCCGTCGACCGGTGCCCGCACCACGACGTTCTGCAGGTCATGGTCCAGCGCGGTGAGCTTGTTGCCCAGACCGTCGGCTTCGCGCTGGGCATCGGCCAGCTGGGAGCGCACGTCCTTCTGGTATTCCTGCAGGCGCTGCAGCCGGCGCAATTTCAGCTCGGCGACTTGCCGCTCGCCCTTGGCGATGCTGCTCGTGTCTTCGGCGATGGCCGTCAGTAGCTGCGAGTGGCTGCGCTCCAGCTCCAGCAGGCGGTTGCGGGCGACGTAGCCTCCGGCCGCCAGGTCGCGCATGCCGTCCACCTGCTCGCGCAGGAACTGCAACTGCTGCTTCTTACCTTCGCGTGAATCGACCAATCCCCGGTTCTGCTGCAGGACGCCGGCGATGTTCTCGTCGAACGCCGCCAGTTCGCTGACAAGCGCGGCTTGCCGTGAGCTGAACAGTTGGCGTTGCAGTTGCAAGTTCGCGTCGGCACGCGGATCGGTCCGAAGGGCTTCGAGTTCCGCCGGGAACACGATGCTGCGCGCGCCGTCGCGCTCGGCCAGCAAGCGGGCCTCGGCCGCGCGCGCCGCCAGGTACTGCACGCGCAGGGAGTCGGCATTCGCCTTGGGCAGTACGGCGACCATTCGCACCAGCGGGTCCCCGGCTTTGACCGCGTCGCCTTCCTTGACCAGGATGGTTTCGACCGTGCCGCCATTGAGGTGCTGAACGGCCTTGCGGTTGGTGGCGACGGTGACGGTGCCGCTCAGGGGCACACCCTTGTCCAGCGGCGCCAGCGCCGCCCAGGCCAGGAACACACCGAACGCGAGCAGCAGGATCCACCAACCCCATTCCGCCGGTGCTTCGGCATCCGTGGAGGCGCCGGCGATATCGGGCGGCGGCATCAGGCCACCGGTCTGCAGGGCAAGCTGGTTCGAGCTCATTGTCAACCCCTCTCCGTGCGTGTTTCGTCGCCGGGCTCCGTCCCGGTGCCTGCCTCCATCGGCGCCACGCGTGGGCGGGCGGCCTGGGCCTTCTGCTGCGCTGTCGTCAAGTCTGCCAGCACCTTGGCGGTGGGACCGAACATCTCTTGCGAACCGTTGCGCAGGAGCAGCAGTTTCGTCGTGACGCCGATGGCGCTGGTGCGATGCGTGATGAGGACCAGCGTCTTGCCGGCCTTGCGCAGGTCCAGGATCGCTTCCACCAGTGCTTGTTCGCCGGCTTCGTCAAGGTTGGAGTTCGGCTCGTCCAGCACCAGCAACGACGGGTCGCCGTACAGGGCACGTGCCAAGCCGATGCGCTGCTTCTGCCCGCCTGACAGGCCCAGGCCACCGTCACCCAGCGGCGTGTCGTAGCCCTTGGGAAGCAGCAGGATCATCTCGTGCACGCCGGCCTGCTTGGCCGCGCGCACCACTTCCCCGGCGTCGACCTGACCGAAGCGGGCGATGTTCTCGCTCACCGTTCCCGCGAACAGTTCGATGTCCTGCGGCAGGTAGCCCAGGTGGGGCCCCAATTCGTCCTTGTTCCAGCGGTATACGTCGCCACCGTCGATGCGCACGCTGCCGTAGGCGGCGGGCCAGACCCCCACCAGCAGGCGGGCGAGGGTGGACTTGCCGGCGCCACTGGGCCCGATGACGCCCAGCACGTCGCCGGGGGCGAGCGCGAAACTCAGGTTGCGAATGGCGGGGGTGGCCGAGCCGGGCGGGGCCGCGGTCACGGTCTCCAGCACCACGTGTCCTTGGGGTTTGGGCAGCGACATCACCGAGTGGCGCGGCGGGTTCGCCTGCAGCAGCTCGTTCAAGCGTCGGTAGGCGCTGCGGGTGCTGCTCCAGTTGCGCCACACGCCGATCAACTGCTCGACCGGGTTGAGGGTGCGGCCCATCAGGATGGACGCGACGACCATCATGCCGCCAGACATCTTGCCTTCCAGCACCAGCAGCGCGCCGAACCCGAGCACCAAGGACTGGATGGCCGTGCGCACGGCCTTGGTCGTTGAGGCGATCGCGCCGGCCCGCTGGCTGGCGGTGGAATGCAGGCCCAGGAACACACCATGCAGCTTGAACCAGCGTGCCATCAGATTGGGCAGCATGCCCATCGCCTCGATCACTTCGGCGTTGCGCAGGTTGTTGGTCGCCAGGGCGTTGGCCGCGACGGCCATGTTGCTCGCCTCCGCCAGGGGCTTGCGCGAGACCGCCTCGCTGGCGAAGGCCAGCGCGATCAGCACCAGAGTGCCGGCCAGGGCGAAGGTGCCCAAGTAGGGGCTGAAGAGAAAGATGATGGCCAGGTTGATCGGGAACCAGGGCGCATCGAAAAAGGCGAAGAGCCCATTGCCCGTAAGGAACTGCCGCACCGTCGTGAGGTCTTGCAAGGCCTGGCCGGCATTGCCGTTTTTGCCTTTGAGGTTCTGCTCGAAGGCGGCGGTGTAGATGCGCCGGTTCAACTTCATGTCAAGCCGGGTGCCCACCCGGACCAGAATAGCACTGCGCACCCACTCCAGGGCACCCATCAGCGCGAAGCCGCCGAGCACCAAGATAGTGAGCATCAGCAGCGTGGTCTGGTTGCGGCTGGCGAGCACGCGGTCGTAGACCTGCAGCATGTAGAGCGAGGGCACCAGCAGCAGCAGGTTGATGATGGCGCTGAACACCGCCACCTTGCGGAAGGCGCCCTTGCAGTCCGCAAGGGCAGCTTTCAGTTCACCCGAGGAGTTCGGAGGGGGGGATTTGGTCATGTGTGGCCTATTGTTCGGAGGGCGCGGCCTCCCCTCTCAGAAGAGGATGCCGCGCCGTATCCGGGTTAGAGGATGAAGTCGGCGCCTGTCAGGGCAGACGTCCCCACCAGCGCAATTTGCATATCTGCGCTTGCGCCGCCGCTCACGTTGACTTCTACGATGGTTTGGCCGCCGACCAAGCTATATCGCACCTGACCTGCGCTTGTGAAGGCATCGGTACCAATGTACGTTAAGGGTGTACCGTTAACGTTGCTCAGGTCTATCCGGTCGGTGCCGGAAATGAAGTCACGGATTACATCTCTCGAGCCTGCAAGTGAATCAGACGTCGCGAGGAACCTGAAAACATCGTTTCCGCTCCCGCCAGAAAGGTCGTCTGCCCCCAATCCTCCGATCAGTACATCCGCGCCGAGGCCGCCAAGTAGCAGGTCATTGCCGCCGCCGCCGATAAGCGTGTCATCTCCGGATTCACCCGAGAGATAGTCATTGCCATCCCGGCCGTCAAGCGTGTTGGCGCCGTTGTTGCCAACAATGATATTGTTGAGAGAATTGCCGGTGCCGCTGACAGCTGCGTCGATCAGGAAGAACTTTTCAACGTACACGTTTTCGCCGAGGGTGTAGTCGGCCGCTCTGCTCTTAAGTTCTTCGGTTCCCTCACCGGCGGCTTCGACGATAACGTCATTGATGTTGTCGACTACATAGCTGTCGTCACCCAGGCCGCCGATCATGGTATCTGCACCTGAGGCGCCGTCCAATTGATCCGCTCCGGCGCCGCCAATCAGCGTGTCGTTGCCAAGGTCCCCATAGAGGTAGTCGTTGCCGTCTCCTCCATTTAGGGTGTTGGCAAGAGCGTTGCCAACGATAAGGTTGTTCAGTGCATTGCCAGTGAAACTAATGGCCGAATCGATCAGGAATGCTTTTTCCACGTGCACGCCGTCGCCCAGCACATAGTTGGACGCACGGCTCTTTAGCTCATCATTGCCATTCCCAGCGGCTTCCACGACGACGTCGTTTAGATCATCTACGACGTAGCTGTCATCTCCCGCACCACCGGACATGACATCAGGTCCGGCGCCACCGTCCATGATGTCATTGCCGTCTAATCCAAAGATGATTTCCTTACCAGGCGTGCCCGTAATTCCGTTGTTTGCCGTCGTACCCACAATGGCCGTCATGTCCGACACCACGCTATGCGACCCAAACGCGTCGCTATACGTCGCCACCACCCGATCCGTCGTATTCGACTGAGCAGCCAGTGAAGAGCCCGTTGCTCCCGGGATGTTGGTCCAGGTGCTCCCCACCAGGCGCTGCCACTGGTAGGTGGGAACCACGCCGCCGGGCAGGTCCTGGTCGGCCAGCAGGTTGACCGCCTGCAGGGTCGCATCGGAGCCGGTGGCGGCGCTGCTGGTGATGCCCACCGAGCCGGTCGCGGCGTCGTCGGCATTCGTCACCGTCACGGCGAGCGCCTGGGTGTCGAACAGCGAACCGTCCGAGACCTTGACGATGACGTCGTAGACGTTGTTGTTGCCGACGTCGGTCGGGGACTCGAAGTTCCGCGGCGTGACGAACGACAGCTGGCCGGTCGTGGCATTGATGCTGAACGCCGAGGCGTCGGCACCACCGCTGATGGACCAGGTCAGGGTCTGGGCGGGGATATTGTCGAAGTTGGTCGCGTTGTTCGCGTCGGTCGCCGTCAGAGTGGCGATGGCCGTCGTATTTTCCGCGACTGACCTGGCAGCCGAGGCGGCGCCACCGCTGGAGGTGATTTCCGGCGCCACATTGCCCACCACCACCGTGCGATCGGCGAACCTGATCTGCTCGAAGTTGCGGATCAGGTCGGTGCCGTCGTCCAGCACACCGGCGACCACGTTGGTGTGGGCCACCGTGATGGAACCGTCACCATTGCGGGTGAGCGTGTAGTCGGCGGAGTCGCCGTTGTAGACCGCCGTGTCGACTTCGGCGGATGCCGTGGTCGATTGAACGATCTCACGAACGATGTGCAGCTGGCCGGGATTGATCTCACCGCTGATCATGCGGGGGGTGAGCTGGGCCAGGCTGTCGACAGTGAACCACTCGTTGGCGGCCGTGTTGGCGTCGCCGACGTTGTGGGTGACGCGGATGCGGGTGTTCAGCCAGGCGTCGCCGTCCAGGTAGTCGTTGCCCAGGTTGCCCCGGATCGTGTCGCTGCCAGCACCGCCGATGATGACCTCTGCGCCAAGCGTGACGTCGATCACCGAAGTGTTGACCGGCAGCGCGTCGATCTGCGCCTGCGTCATGCCGAGCAGTTGGGCGAAGCCATTGATGAGGCTGACGTTCTGCGACTTCAGGTCGCTCTCGTCCGGCGGGTTGCCCGGGCCGGCACCCGCGCCGCCTGCGGCACCCTTGAGGGCCGAGGCACCGGTCAGGATGTCGTCGTACTTCCAGCCCGAGAGACCCTCCACCGAGTCGAAGCGGTCACGCAGGGTGAAGGGCTCCTGCGAGTTGAAGATCGGGATCCCCAGGTCGGAGTTGGCGGCCACGTTGTCGCCCTTGTGCGAGGCCCAGTCGAAGCCGAACATCCCGTTGCTGCGCTGGATGCCGGGGCCCTGGATCATGATGTCGTCACCGGTCTCCCCGTCGTAGTCGGTGTCGTTGCCATTCCCGTTCAGGACGTCGTGGCCGATGATCGTGCTGTTGAAGAACAGCTGCGAGTTCTCGCCCGACAGGCTGTCGAAGCCTTCGCCGCCCTCGATCCAGTCATTGCCCTCGTTGCCCATCAGGCCGTCGGGACCGTTGCCGCCGATCACGAAGTCGTCGTCGCGGCCGGCGAAGACTTCGGAGAAGTCGCTGCCGAGGACGATGAAGTCCTTGCCGCCGCCGCCGAAGAGGACGTCGTTGCCCGGACCGTTGCTGATGACGTCGTTGCCTTCATCGCCGCGAATGAAGTCCGCGCCGCCGGCCACCGTTCCGTGATCGGTGATGATGTCGTCGCCGTCACCGCCGTGGATCTCGTCGGCCTCGTCGCCGCCGTCGATGCGGTCGTTGCCGCCGTCGCCCCAGATCGTGTCCATGCCGCGGCCGCCCAGCAGGGTGTCGTTGCCCTGGGTGCCGCCCAGGACGACGTGGTCGCCGCCGTCATAGGCGTAGCTGAGCACGCCGCCATCGGCAAAGCCGTCGCCGTTGACGTCCGCGCCCGGCGCCTTGCGCACCACCAGGGGGTTCATGGCGTTCAGGAACTCGTTGTCGCGGGTCGGATCGCCGTTCAGCAGGTCCACGCCGCCGACGACATGGCTGATGCCGGTCAGCTGCTTGGACTGGTCCATCTCCAGGATGTAGCTGGCCGTCCCGAAGAGGTGGCCGTACACGTGGGTGGTGTTGCCCGTCATGCCAAGGTCGCTGTTGCGCATGGCCAGCGCAGCGAAGGTGTTGGCCTCCAGCTCGTTGATCATGTTCAAGCCTTGCGTGCGGCTGAGGTAGTAGAACCGGTCGCCGTTCTGCAGGCTCTCGAGCTGCTTTTCGAACACGTAGTTGAAGGTCGGGCCAAGCATGCCGCCGAACTCCAGCTTCGCTTCGGCCAGGCCGCCGACCCAGAAGTCGATGTCATTGAGGCCGGCTGCCGCAGCCGTCCAGGGACCGGTGCCTTGCAGGAAGGCCACGCGGGCCTGGGTTTGGGCGGGCGTTTCGCCCTCCACGCCGAAGACGATGTCCATGGCGGCTTGCCGCTTCCCATCCACCGTCGTGGCGGCCAGGATGGTGTCGAACTTGCCGTAGGCCGCGATGAAGTTGACGATCGATGCCGGGTTCTTCAGGTGCGGAGCCAGGTCGGCCCAGCTCGTATACGGCGCGAACTGCGAGTCGCCGGTGGCTGCATAGAACGAAGCGCGGGCCTCGTTGAAGCTGGGCGCACCGGTCTCCCGAGCCCGGGTGATGTTCAGCGTGGCCAGGTCCAGCGGGATGCCGACCAGGTTGTTGCGCAGCGCATCGGTGATGAACTCGTCGATCTCGTTGCCGACCTGGCGGGCCATGCCACGGATCACCGCGCCGATGGCCTGCTCCTCGGTGATCGTGCCATCCTTATCGAACGCGATCGGGTTCAGGAAGGCCTGGATCAGGCCGATGTCGTCGGACTGCAGGTTGGGGTCCATCCGCGCGACGGTCTCCGTCAGCATCGAGTGGCCGAAGCGGTACACCACGTTGGCGAACTCTTCCATGATGGCCGGGTCGATGTCGGCCGAGTTGGAGAAGATGAACGGGTCGACGTTCGGGTCCACCGCGCGGGCGAACTCCTCGAAGACCAAGTGCTGGTACTGGATTTCAGTGGCGAACCGGCCGGCCTGAAACAAGCGCTCGCCGTCCCACCGCAGCCCCGCAATCTCGTCCTGCGTGGGCATGTGATCGACGTCGACCAGCAGCCACTCGTTGAGGGTGGCGACATCGCTGCCCAGCAGCGTCTGCTTGTAGCCCTCGACCAGGCGGTTGTGCTCCGAATGGAAGATCGAGTGGATCGTGGTCAGCCCGATGTTCTCGTTGCCGCGGCCGTCGCCGGTGGCGAAGTGGCGGTCCAACATTTCGTTGTCGTAGGTGCCCGCCGGCTGCGCCAGCAGCAGGGGGTTGGCCGTGGTGATCGGCTGGGTCGGGTCAAAGTTGGGGTTCGGCACGCCGCCGACGCTGTTGTCGGAGTCGGCCACCAGATGGACGCCCGCGTCCGTGATCGGGACCGCGCCATGGGCGACGTCGATCAGGAACTGGTGCCCGGTGTGGACGGTATTGGGCGGCAGGTTGACGCCCAGGCCGCCGTTGGCGGTGGGATCGCCCTCCACCAGTCCGGTGGTCGTGACGATCTGGACGAAGCCGTGTTCGCCGCGAATGAACTCGCCGTAGCGGTCGGTGGCCAGCAGCGGAACGTCGAACACGTCGTAGTCGGTCAGGTGGATGCCCAGCAGGGCCGAGGCCTGGGCCTTCACGTCGCCCCAGGTGCCTTCGCCGTGGGCACCGTTCAGCAGGCGGCCGGTGGCCAGGGGCTTGCCGTCGACCATCTGGTATTCGCGCAGGAAGACCTGGTGCGACGGGTGCGAGGTGTAGGTCTGGTTCTGGTCAATGAACGGGGTGGTGGTGTTCTGGTGGCCGCGGGTGTCGTCATCCGCGGTTCCCAGAATCCCGTCTTGGCCTGGGCCGGTGGAGTTGGCGGCGCGCGAGAGCACCATGAAGTTGGTGTGGCTGCCCTCGACATACAGCGGATCGTCCGGCATCAGCGGCACGAACACGGTGCCGTTGTTCTTGGTGATCAGGTCCAGGCCGTGATCGAAGAACTGGCCGAAGAAGGTCATCACGCCGTTGAACGGGGGCGACAGGCCGATGTCGGGCGACAGGTTCGGGATGAACATGGTGCCATTCGTGCTCGTATGCACCTGGCCGTCGTTCGGGAAGGTGTTGTCGGCTGCCCGCTCCAAGGCGGCGATCACGGCCGCCGGGTTGTTGGCGGTCTGGTCGACGATGAGGTTGCTGATGATGCGCGGCTGCGTGTCGTACACGAAGTCGTTCGGGTTCGTCTGTGCATAGCTGCTGCTGGCGGTGCCCGGGTCGCCGGGGCCGAAGAAGCCGACCGGCCGACCTTCGGCCTGGCGGAAGGTGCCATCCACGAGCCGCGGCATGACGTTGTCAGCCGCGCCCAGCCTCTCCTGCCCGGGCAGCAGGTTGTTCCACGTGCCGTCGACCGTGCGCAGGCCATACGGCAGCAAGGCGCCGCCAATGGCTTCCCGATAGGCATCGCCGTCGATCTGTCCGTTAGGCAGCGTGGTCGACTCCGCGATCTTGATCTGCTTCAGGATGAAGGCCAGGTCGTCGAGGTTGACGGTGAAGTTGTACTGGGGAGTGGTGGTGGGCATGTTGCGCTTTCAGGAAGGTGGTTGACTGGGAGGCATTGGTTCAGAGAGGGGTCGTTCGAAGCGGGTCCTGCTGTCGTCGTCGCAGCAGCTGGGCGTACCAGGGAGCCGTGGCGGGGTCGAGGGAGAAGGAGTGGGCTGCGTCAAGCGCGACGGGCGGGCGGGTGTAACCAATGCCGCCAGTCACGGATGAGCGCAGCGACGGGAGCGCACGGGCTTGTCGGCTCGCGTCTCGAGTCGGAAGGTCGCGTCCTCGGTCAAGGAAATGACACATCTCGCAGCTCCTGCCACCTGGGAAGAAGGTCACAAAAGAATGCGAACTTTTCAGGCGGAAGCGGAGTGTGGAAGAAGTCAGCTGCTCACGACGATGTAGTTACCACTGCAACATGTAGTTACTACCAGTTTTTGTTCGTTATGAGGTATGTCGCACTTAAAGGGAGGGAGGGCGTGCCCGAGCCAGGCATCAGGGAGACCCTGACGGGTCGGCAGCCCAACCATGCGGATGTCGCGCCAGTCAACGACTTCAGCGCAATCGATCGGTCCGGGAGGAGTGCCAGGCGGCAGTTGCGTGGCCAAGGACAGGAAAGCCACAACTAACTGTCGAGAAAGATCGTGGCGGGTTTTTTGGTAACAAAGTACCGCGGATGACCGGGACGACAAAGCCCCGGCTGCCATTCCTGGCAGGCCGGGGCTTTGCGGAGGTGCCGTGGGGCCGGTTTCAGCTGACCCTGGTGCGTCCGCTGCTGCGGGCCACGGGGTCCACCGCCATCAGGGTTTCGACGATCTGGTCGGCGTCCAGCAGCGCAGGCGCCATGCACCAGCGGTCCAGGGTGTCGTTGCCGATGCGCACCACGCCGGTGTGCTGGCCGATGTCGGCATCGACCTTCGGATCGACGTCATAGAAGCCCAACGCGACGCGCAAGCGCTCGACGTCTGCCTTGGCACCGGTGAGGAAGGTCCACCCCGGGCCGACGTCATGCTGCTTCATGTAGGCATGCAGGTCGGCCGGCGTGTCGTGCTCGGGCAGCAGGCTGATGGAGTACATGAAGATGTCGTGCCCGACGCGCGCACCCAGCATGTCCTGCACGCGTCGCAGGTTGTATGTCATGGGCGGACAACGATCGCTGCACTGGGCGTACATCATGTTCACGAACACCACGCGGTCCTTCACCAGGTCGGTGTAGAAACGCACGCGCTTGCCTTCGTGCGTGGTGAGCTCCACGTCGGGGAAGCGCCGGCTCCCTCGCGTCTGCGGCGCCGCGGGCGGCTGCTCCCGCGGCTTCAACTGCAGGTACGTGCCGGCGGCGGCTGCCGCGGCTGCGGCACCTGCCGCCAGGGTTGCGAGGGTGCGGCGGCGGCCGCCGGTTTCAAGGGAGGATGTCATAGCGCACCATCATTGCGTGATCTTCGTGAATGAGGTTGTGGCAGTGCATGACGTACTTGCCACTGAAATCGCGGAACCGCAGGAACACCCTGATGGTCTCGTTGGGACCGAGCAGGTAGACGTCCTTGCGACCCCGTTCGTGCGCAGGCGGCGCAACCCCGTTGCGGCTGAGGATTCGGCCTTCCTCGAAATGGATGTGGATCGGGTGGATCCAGCCGCCACTGGCATTGCGCAACGTCCAGATCTCCGCCGTCCCCATCTTCGGCGTGGCAGCCGGCTGGCCGTTGAAGAACTTGCCATTGACGGTCCAGGCCCCGCCGTCCCTGCTGAAGACGAAGTCGCGGGTTGTGACCACCTCGTTCAGGTTGACCGGCGGCAGCTCGCGCAATGTCTCCGGCACGCGGCTGTAGTCCGGTGAGGACAGCGGGCGGTCCACAATGAACTTCAACATGGGAATCGGGCTGGCCAGCAGGGTGTCTTCGGGCTTGCGGCCATCGAGCTGTTGGAACCGGTTGACCAGGTACAGCTCCGCGCCCACCGGGAACTTGGAGAAGTCGACGATCATGTCGCATCGCTCGGCCACGCCCAGGGTGGTGCTGGTGCGCCCCAGCGGAGCGGGCAGCAGGTTGCCGTCGTTGGCGATCTGCAGGAATCCCTGCGCCACCCCGTTGTAGCGGATCTGGATGTCGTAGGTGCGCGAGATCGCTGCGTTGAGGAACCGGAACCGGTACTTGCGCGGCGAGACATGGAAGTACGGCTGGATCTTGCCGTTGACCATGAACTTGTCGCCGATGAAACCGTCGGTGTTGAACTCGTCGAAGAGGTCGTAGCCGCTGCTGTCGAACTGGCGGTCCGACAGCATCAGGGGCACGTCATAGTCGCCACTGGGCAGGCGCAGCGCCAGCGGATTGGGGTCGTTCTCGTTGCCCGAATCGAGCTCGTCGTAGACCAGGAAGAAGCCGGCCATGCCGCGGTACACATTGCCGGCCGTGAAGTCCAGGCGGTGGTCGTGGTACCAGCAGGTTCCCAGGGCCTCGCGCGAGTCGCCGCCGGCATACACCATGGGATAGTGGTGGTCCTTGTACTCGCCGGGGCTGGTGAGGCCGGGGCCGTAGGCGCGGGAGCTGAACCAGTCGAGCGGGTTGCCGTCACTCGCTGAGGGCGTGTGCATGTTGTGCAGATGCATGGAGATGTCCGGAGACCCCCAGCCCGTCACTTCGTTGGGCAACTTGTTCTCCAGGCGCACCAGGATCGGCCGACCGTAGCGGGCATGGATCATCGAACCGGGATAGGTGCCATTGAAGCCCCAGACCTTCGCCGACGGCAGGTCGGAGTGGAACTGATGGCTGCCGACTTTCATCTCGAAGCGATACAGGTCGACGGGTGGATTGGCGGGCCACGCGACGTGGTCTGCGCGACCGCACTCCCCCACGCCGCGCAGGCCCGTCGGCATCGGGCTGAGCGACGACACGGGTTGCAGCGGGCGTAGCACTGGCAACTCGTCGGCCCAAGGCCTGGTCGGCGGACTCGGCACACGCACAATGAGCGCCCGCGTCTTGTCGTCGTCGCCTTTCGACATGACGGGAACAGTCGCGGCCGCTGTCACGGCCGCGCCTCCCGACTTCAATAGCAGGCGGCGATGCCTGTTCGAGGGACCCGCGCCTGGGGGGGCGGAGGTCTCCCGGGATCCGATGCGAAGTGCCATGACAACTCCTGGAAGAGGTACTCGGGGGAACACTGGCGACTGGGGCATTTCACCCAGCGTTACGGAATGCAATGTAGGAGTCCTGCCTCAGCCTGTGGGGCCTTTCCGGGCTGGCGACTCCCCGGCGGGCGCATGTTTTGAGGAGGTACGCGGCGATACCTTGGCCACTCAACCTGCCCGGGGTCACGTCATCCGTAGCTCAGGCGCTCGGCACCAAGGTGCCGTCCCACCAGCCACACCTGTGCCGTGTGAAAAAGGGCCAGGCGAAGCTCTTCTTTAAGAAACACATTCGAACAAAATTATCGGAAGTGAAACGCACCGTCGAGCGCCGATGTCTTGACTGGAGGTCAAGGTCCCGCATGAGAAGGAACCTCTACATCAGCCAATTGGCTGAGGCGTGGTCCTCAGTCTCAGGTCACACGAGCCTCAAAAGGACTGTCCAAGAGGGGCCCGTCGAGGTCCACCAGCATGGCCGTTCCGCCATGCTCGCGGAGAACGCGACAGGTGGAATCGGTGCGGATACTGAGGTCGGATTTGGCCTTTGAACCGACCCAACCGGCACCTTTGGTCTGGATCTCATGACCGAACGGTCGGCCTTTGATGGATCGACTGCCTGCTCCGCTGCGCGGCATTCGTTTGGCGCCGAGGGTGACCGATCGCCGGAGGCCGGAAAGGCGGCGCCTCGTCAGGTGAGCCTTCGATGAGGCGCGAGCGTCACTAGAGAGCGAATGGCAGCATTCGTCGATCATCGAAGGCAGCCAGGGCTGAAAGAGCAGCCAGCGGTCTCGCCGGCGCATGACTCAAGATTTCCAACAATGAGCCGTGCGCGCGGTCTTCTTCCATGGTGCACATGGTGCCGGAGCCCGGAATCGAACCGGGACGGTGTTGCCACCGGCAGATTTTGAGTCTGCTGCGTCTACCGATTTCGCCACTCCGGCAGCGTTGAGAGCGCAACAAAAATTATGGCACAGTGCTCCGATGGAGCTAGTCACCTACCCCACGATTGAAGATGCAGTCGGCCGCACCCCCTTGGTCGCTCTTCAGCGGATCGGCGCTGCCGAGAACAAGTCCCGCGGCAATGTCATCCTGGGCAAGCTTGAGGGCAACAATCCAGCGGGCTCGGTGAAGGACAGGCCCGCCCTGTCCATGATCCGCCGGGCCGAGGAGCGTGGCGAGATCAAGCCAGGCGACACGTTGATTGAAGCCACATCCGGCAACACCGGCATTGCACTGGCAATGGCGGCAGCCATCAAGGGCTACCGCATGGTGCTGATCATGCCGGAAGACCTGTCGATCGAGCGGGCGCAAACCATGAAGGCATTCGGTGCCGAGTTGGTCCTGACGCCCAAGAGCGGTGGCATGGAGTACGCCCGCGACCTGGCCGAGAATATGCAGCGCGAAGGCAAGGGCAGGGTGCTCGACCAGTTCGCCAACCCGGACAACCCACGCATCCACTATGAGACGACCGGCCCGGAGTTGTGGGAGCAGACGTCGGGTCGCATCACGCACTTCGTCAGTGCCATGGGCACCACGGGCACGATCACCGGTGTATCGCGCTACCTGAAGGAAAACAATCCGCAGGTGCGCATCGTGGGCGCGCAGCCGAATGAAGGCTCGCGCATTCCCGGTATCCGCAAGTGGCCGCAGGAGTACCTGCCCAAGATCTACGATCCGTCGGACGTCGATGAACTGGTCTACGTGAGCCAGGACGACGCCGAGGAGATGTGCAGGCGTCTCGCGCGCGAGGAAGGCATCTTCGCGGGCATCTCGTCTGCCGGCGCTTGCTGGGTGGCGCAGCAGGTCGCGGCGCAGGTGCGGGACGCGACGATCGTGTTTGTCGTTTGCGACCGGGGAGACCGTTACCTGTCCACCGGGGTGTTCCCGGCGTGAGCGGGGCCTACAAGTTCTGCCCGGCGTGCGCCACGCCACTGCAACTGGTCGTGGCCGACGAAGATGGCGGCGCCAAGGAGCGTCTGCGCTGCCCTGCCTGCGGCTGGACCCATTGGAACAACCCGACGCCGGTGCTCGCTGCCGTGATCGAGTACCAAGGCAAGATTCTGCTGGCACGCAATGCTGCGTGGCCCAACAAGTCGATGTATGCATTGATCACCGGCTTCATGGAAGCAGGCGAGTCGCCGCAGGCCGGCATTGCGCGTGAGGTGAAGGAAGAGACGAATCTCGACGTGACGTCGCTGTCGCTGATCGGCGCCTACGAGTTCCTGAGGATGAACCAGGTGATCATCGCCTACGGTGTGCAGGCCCAAGGGGAGGTGAGGTTGTCCCCGGAACTGGTCGACTATCGTCTCTATGACCACGACAAGGTGAAGTGCTGGCCGGCCGGAACCGGCTATGCGCTCGCAGAGTGGCTGCGGGCCAAGGGCTATGAGCCTGAGTTTGTCGAATGGGCCAGGCGCACGGACTAGGTGGTCGGGCCGCAGCGGGTCAATGACCGGCGCTGGGTGACGATGACGTCGAAAACGCGGCTGGCGTCCACGCGGAATCAGTTTGCGCTCGGTCTGGCGAACTAGGTAGCAACACGCGCTTGGCGGAGTGTCAGGATCCGCGGCCTGAGCTGGCCAGGCGCGCACGAAGGCGGATCTGATGAAGCGGCCGCCGCGAGAGGCGCCCCAAGCCGTCACGAGAGAACTTGTCCTCCAATTGCAGGGCACCGGGCTTCGTCACCCTCGCTGATCCCGCAATCCGAGGATGCCCCTGCGCCCCACCCGCACTACCTTTGCGACAAACGCAGGGAGGACGGGATGACGGGTGATTGGGTGCTGAAGGTGACGGCGGATCTGCTCTGGACCGGGCTGCTCGCGAGCCTGCCGATCCTGGGGATCACCATGCTGGTGGGGCTGGGGATCGGCCTGCTGCAAGTCGTGACGCAGGTCCAGGACATGTCGCTGAGCGCCGTGCCGAAACTGGTGGCAGCAGGTGTCGCGCTGGTGGCCTTCGGGCCTTGGATGCTCCGCTTGCTCTGCCAGTACCACGTCCAGCTCTGGTCGCGCATCCCCTCGCTGCTCTAGGCCATGGGGGACTTCGCCACCATGTTCGGCACGACCTGGCTGTCCACGACGCTGCTGATGGCGACGCGGCTGGGGGCCACCCTGCTCATGACGCCGCTGCTGCAGGCCATTCCCGTGCCCGGGCCGGTGCGCCTGGCCATCGTGCTCGGGCTGGCCGCCGCCCTGGCGCTGCCGCTGGCGGCCAGTAGTGCCTGGCAGCCGCATTCGCTCGGCGAGTTGCTGGTGGCCCTGCTGGGCGAAGCCGCGCTGGGCGCCACGCTGGGGCTGGGAATCCTGCTGGCGTTCGCTGGCTTCGCGGTGGCCGGGCGACTCCTCGACGTCCAGATCGGCTTCGGGGTGGCCCAGGTGTTCGACCCGCTCACCCGCAGCCAGGTGCCCATCCTCACGTCGGTCATCGGCCTCGTGGGCGTGTTGCTGTTCATCCTGGCCGACGGACACCACGCCGTGCTGCGCGGCATCGCCTTCAGCCTCGAGCGCTTCCCGATCGGCCGGGCCTGGCCCGGCCAGGGCGCGGCCGCTTCCATCGTCCAGCAGGCCTCGGCGCTGTTCGCCCTCGGGTTCGCCTTGGCCGCGCCGGTGGTCCTGTGCCTGTTCCTGGTCGACTTCGCCCTCGGAGTCATCGCCCGCAACCTGCCGCAATTGAACATGCTGGCGCTGGGCATTCCAGTGAAGATCGTGGTCGGGCTGCTGGCCCTGTCGCTGTGGGCGGCGGTCATGGGAACGGCCGCCGGCCGGTTGCACTCGGCCTGGTGGCGCGGCTGGTCGGCGGTGCTGCAGGCCCCGGCGCCGGGAGGCCGCTGATGGCCGAGCAGGACCTTGACCGCAACGAAGCGGCCACGCCGTTCAAGCTGCAGAAGGCGCGCGACCAAGGCAAGGCGCCGCGCAGCCCCGACGTGGTGGCGGTCGCCGGCTTCGCGGCGGCGATGGCTGTTGCTTCCTGGCACGGCGCCGCCATGGTGGCGTCGTTCCTCGACCTGGTCCGCGGCGCCCTGGCGGCGGCGGCCGTGCCGGCCATCGATGCCGCCTGGGTCTCGGCTCAGGTCGGTGCGCTGGGATGGGAGGTGCTGTCCATCCTCGGCCCCTTGCTGCTCACCGTCATGGGAGCGGCCATCCTGGCCTCGCTGGCGCAGACCGGCGTGCTGCTGTCATTCGATCCGCTCAAGCCGGACCTGAGCCGCATCCATCCGGCAACGGGCTTGCGGCGGCTGTTCTCCGGCCGCACCTCGTTCGACGCGGCGCGGGCCGTGCTCAAGCTGGTCGTGCTGGTGGTGGCGGCTGGACTTGCGCTCCAGGCGCTGCTGCCGCGGTCGCCGGCGCTGGCTGACCTGCCGCCGCCGGCCATGGTGCTGGCCTTCATCGACGAGACCACGGCGCTGGGGTTCCGCATGGCCGTGGTGCTGGCCGTCATCGCTGCCATCGACCTGCTCTGGACCCGGCGCGAGTACGGCGCCCGCATGCGCATGAGCCGCCGGGAACTGAAGGACGAACACCGGCAGCGCGAAGGCGACCCGCGCGTGCGCGCTCGGCTGCGCGAGTTGCGCGTCCAGCTTCTCAAGCGCAGCAAGGCGCTGCGCAATACCCGCTCCGCCGACGTCGTGCTGACCAATCCCACGCACGTCGCCGTCGCCTTGCGCTACGTGCACGGGCAGATGGACGCGCCGCAGGTGGTGGCCAAGGGGGCGGGCCAGCTCGCGGCCGCCATGCGCGAGATCGCGCGCCGCCACGCCGTCGTGGTGGTCCCCAGCCCGGCGCTCGCCCGTCGCCTGTTCGGGGCCGTCGACATCGACCAGGTGCTGCCGCCTGCGTTCCATGCCGAAGTGGCGCGCATCATCGTGTGGGTCTTCGCCATGCGCCAGCGCCGCGCGCAGGGTCAGGGGGCGGCCGGATGAGCGGCATTCAGGACCGCTTGGCCCGCCACGCCGACGTGGCCATCGTGCTCGCCGTGCTCGGCGTGCTGCTGGTGCTGTTCATCCCCATCCCCAGCCCGCTGCTCGACTTCCTGGTGCTGGCGAACTTCAGCTTCGCCCTGCTGGTGCTCCTGCTCACGTTCGTCGTGTCGCGGCCGGTCGAGTTCTCCACGTTCCCTTCCTTGCTGCTTGTGGCCACGCTGTTCCGGCTGGCGCTGAACGTCGCCGCCACGCGCCTGATCCTGGCCGACGCAGATGCCGGGCGGGTGATTGCCGCCATCGGCTCCTACGTCGTGGGCGGCTACGCCATCGTCGGACTGGTGGTTTTTTTCATTCTGGTGGTGGTCCAGTTTGTCGTCGTTACGAACGGGGCCCAGCGCGTCTCCGAAGTGGCGGCCCGGTTCGCGCTGGACAGCATGCCGGGCCAGCAAATGAGCATCGATGCCGACCTGAACATGGGCTTCATCGACCAGTCCGAGGCACAGCGCCGTCGGCGCGGGCTGGAACGCGAGGCCGGCTTCTATGGCGCCATGGACGGCGCCTCGAAGTTCGTCAAGGGCGACGCCGTCGCCGGCATCGTCATTCTTTTGATCAACATCGTCGGCGGCCTGGTGATCGGGGTGATGCAGCACCAGCTGCCCTGGGCGCAGGCGCTGCAGACCTACACCCTGCTGACGGTCGGCGACGGCATCGTCACCCAGGTGCCGGCGCTGGTCATCGCGGTGGGCACCGGCATCATCGTCACGCGCTCGGCCAACGACGGCAACCTGGGGCGCGAAGCTTTGCGGCAGATCACGGCCTTTCCCAAGGCGCAGCTGCTGGTGGCGGCCGCCCTCGGTGGCCTGCTCCTCTTGCCCGGCATCCCGGCCTGGCCGGCGCTGGCCCTGGCCATGGCAGCAGTCGGAGTCGCCTGGGCCGCGGCGCGACTGCGCGCGACGCCGGCCGCTGCCGCCGTCGACAGCGGAGCGGATCACTCGATGGCATCCGATGCGACTGATGCCGACCTGGCCATCGAGCCGATCGAGGTGCGGGTGGGGGCGCGCTGGGCCGCCGCGGTGGCCGGCGACGGCAGCCTGTTCCAGGCCCGCATCGGCGCGTTCCGCCAGCAGCACGCCCGCGACAGCGGCTTCGTCCTGCCGCGGGTGCGGTTCCGGGCCGAGCCCGGCCTCGCGCCAGATGCCTACGAGATCCACCTCGACGGTGCCTTGGCGGCGCGCGGCCAGGCCCGGCAGGACCGCCTGCTCGCCATTCACCCTGGCGGCGACCAGCGCTCGGTGGCGGGCGAGCCGACCCGTGATCCCACCTACGGCCTGCCGGCCCTGTGGATCGAGCCGTCGCAGCGCGGCGCGGCATCGGACGCGCGCTACACGCTGGTCGACGCCGAGTCGGTGTTCCTCACCCAGCTTACGGAGGTGCTGCGGCGCGAGTCGGCCCTGCTCCTGACCCGCAGCGAGACCGATCGCATCGTGGCCCGGGTCCGGCAGGCGAATCCCTCGCTGGTGGAGGAGTGCATCCCCACGGTCCTGTCGCTGGGCGACGTGCAGAAGATCTTGCAGAACCTGCTGCGCGAGAAGGTCTCGATCCGCCACGTCGAAGCCATCCTCGAGACGTTGGCCGATGCCGGCCGAGCGACCAAGGATCCAGCCCGCCTGACCGAAGTCGTGCGGCAACGGCTGGCCGCGGCCATCTGCCAGGGCCTGACGGGCAACACCGGAGCGCTGCACGTCCTGACCATCGATCCAGCACTGGAAAGCCGCCTGCTGCAATCGGTCACGGCCGCCGATCTCGGCGCCGCGCCCGCGCTGGAGCCGCGGCTCCTCGAGCGGTTCCTGGCCAACCTGGGCCAGCAGGCGAACCGGATGATGCAGAGCAATCTGTTGCCGGTCCTGCTGTGCGCGCCGGAATTGCGGCGTCACCTGCGCTCGCTGTCCGAGCGCGGCGTGCCGCACCTGCGCGTGCTGTCCATGGTCGAAGTCCCGCAGGCCGTGGAGCTGAAGGCGTTCGGCACGGTCGCCGCCACGTGACCGGAGTCACACCGTGGCGCCCATCCTCCAACTCACGCTCCAGGGCCTGCAAGCCGACATGGCCCGCCTCGACCAGGTCGCGATCAACCTGGCGAACGTGCAGACGCCGGCATTCAAGCGCGAGGTGACGGCCAGCGCGGGCTTCGCGCGCAGGATCGATGCCGGCGCACCGGTTCTGGCCGGTGGCGTTCATCTGGATGCCCGGCCAGGAACGCTGCGCTCCACGGGGCGCGCACTGGATGTCGCGCTCGCCGGCCCCGGGTGGTTCGAGGTCCGCACCGACCGCGGGCCGGCCTACACGCGCCAGGGCGAGTTCCGGGTCGATGCGCTGGGCCGGCTGGTCACGGCGCAGGGCCACGCCGTGATGGGAGTCGGCGGTGAGATCCGGCTCACGTCCAGCAACCCGGTGATCGACACCCAGGGGCGCATCTTCGATGCGGCACCGGGCACCACCACGAGCCGTCGCCTGGCAGACGCGGTCGCGCAGCTGAAGGTGGTCCAGGTCCCGGCCTCAGCGCCCGTGGAACGCCTCGGTCAGGGACTGGTCCGGCTGCTGGTCGAACCCGAGACCGCTGGCGCCCTGCAGGCCGAGGTCCGGCAAGGTCACCTGGAGAACTCGAACGTCGACCCGGCGCGCGAGATGGTGCAACTGGTGCAGGCGATGCGCCATGCCGAGACCCTGCAGAAAGTCGGGCTGGGCTACGACGAGATGCTGGGCAATGCCATCCGGCGGCTCGGCGAGATGTCCTGATCGAGAGAGGAACGACCATGACCAACGCCCTGGCCATCGGCGCCACCGGCATGCACGCCCAGCAACTGCAGGTCGATGCCATCGCCAACAACCTGGCCAACGTCAACACGCCGGCCTACAAGAAGACGCGGGTCGTCTTCACCGACCTCGTCGGCCGGGCGCTCCTGGACGGCGCGGGCGCCCAGGCAGCCACGACGCTCGGCGTGACGGCCACCTCGGCGGGCAAGCTGTTCGATCCCGGCGAACTGCGCAAGACGGACGCGCCGCTCGACCTCGCGATCCAGGGCGACGGCTTCCTGGAGATCGCGATGCCGGACGGGAGCCGCGCGTACACCCGCGGCGGCACGTTGAAGGTGAATGCCGACGGCCAGCTCGCCACGCAGGCGGGCCTGCCCCTGAAGCCGGGCATCGCCATTCCCGACAACGCCGAAGCCATCGTCATCTCCGCCACCGGGCGGGTCCAGGTCCGGGTCGCCGGGCAATCGGCGCTGGCGGAGGCCGGGCAGCTGGAACTGGTGCGGTTCGGCAACGCGCAAGAGCTCCTGCCCCAAGGGGGCAATGTCTACCGGGCCACCGAAGCGTCCGGCGAGCCGCAGGCCACGCGGCCGGGCGAGGAGGGCGCCGGGACCTTGGCGCAGGGCTACCTGGAAGGATCGAACGTCAAGCTGGTGGAGGAGATGGTCCAGCTCATGGTGGCCCAACGCGCATACGAGGCCAGCGTCAAGGTCGTGCAGGCGTCCGACGAGATGCTGGGCCTGGTCAACGGGCTGCGCCGGTGATGCGCCTGGTCGTGCTCTCCGGTCTGCTGGCCGCCCCCGCGTGTGGGGCGGAATTGCGCATCGACCTGCGGCCGCGGGTGGAGGCGGCATCCGGGCCGCTGCACATGGGCCAGCTGGCCCGGCTGGCCTCCGACGACCTCTCGCTGCTGCGAGCTGTCGCCGACTGGCCCTTGGGCCGCCCCGCAGTCTCGGCCCGGTCGCAAAGCGTGCAGCGAAGCGACATCGAGGCGTCGCTGCGCCGCTTGCCGCAGCTGGCCGGCACGGCCGTGCAGTGGTCGGGGGCGCTGGCCTGCGATATCGAATCCGCGACAGCCCTTGTCACCGGCGAGGCGGTGGCGCGCGCTGCCTTGGGTGCGGTGCCGGGGCCAGCGCGCCTGACGCGGCCTCCGCGCGACGTGCGTGTTACGTCCGGCGAGGTGACGCTCACGGCCCGCGCCTCGATGCTGCCGGCCGCCAGTCGCAGGCAATTGGTGTGGGTCGAAATCCGCAGTGGCGGGCAGGTCGTGCGCGAAGTGGCCGTGTCCATCGAGCGGCTGGAGGCCGATCCGCAGGCGCACGTGGCCGTGGCGCCGATGGCATCGCCGACCCGATCCGCACCCGAGGTACCGCGGCGCGGCGCCTCACCGGATGCGCGGGCACCGGCCGTGGAGCGGGGCCATTCCGCCACCCTGCGCGCCGGAACCGGCCTGGTCGTGGCGGAGCGGCGGGTCGAGGTCCTGCAGGATGGCCAGGCAGGCGACCGGGTGCTGGTTCGGTCCGCCTCCGCGCCGGCGCCCCTGTCGGCGCGTGTGATCGGCCCGGAGCTTTTGGAGCTCGACCGATGAAACGCATCGCCTTGGCAGTCACCGTCCTGGCGACAACCGCGTGGCCGGTGCAGGCCGAGAGCCTGTACCGCGAGGAGGCCTGGCGCGGCCTCACTGCCGACAACAAGGCCTACCGCCCGGGCGACGTCCTCACGGTCCAGGTCTACGAGAACACCACGGCCGTGGCCAGCGCCGACACCGGCACCCGGCGCACCAACAACCTGCGCGCCGAACTGGCCCACGGTGGCACGTCAGTGGGGCAGACCACGCTGAACGTGGCGGGTGACTTCGACGGCGGTGGACGCACGCAGAGAACCAACCGGCTGCTCACCACCGTGACCGTGTCCGTCCGCGAAGTGCTGCCGTCGGGCCAGCTGCGCATCGCTGGCACCCAGTCGATCCAGGTCAACGACGAACTGCAGCAGGTGACGCTGGAAGGCCTGGTGCGTCCGGCCGACATCAGCGATGCCAACCTCGTCCAGTCGACCCGCATTGCCGACGGGCGCATCACCTATGTGGGCGAGGGCGACGTCTCCGACCGCTCGCGCCGGTCCTGGTGGCGGCGGTTGGTCGATGCGCTGGGCTTCTGACATGAGCTGCTTCAGACTTTCGAGGGCCGTCTTGATGGCCGTCCCCGTGCTGCTGGTGGCCGCGGCCCAGGCTGCCCCGCTGCGCGTCAAGGACCTGGGCAAGCTGCAGGGCTGGCGCGAGAACGTGTTGGTGGGCACCGGCATCGTCACCGGCCTGGCCGGCACGGGCGACGCACCTGGCAACCGCGCCTCGCGCCAAGCGCTTGCCAACGTGCTGGCGCAGTTCAACCTGACCATCGCGCCCGACCAGGTGAGCAGCCGCAACGTCGCCGTGGTGGTGGTGAGTGCGTCGCTGCCGACGTTCGCGCGCGAAGGCGACACGCTGGACGTGGCGGTCGCGTCCAGTGGCGACGCCCGCAGCCTGGTGGGCGGCAATCTCCTGCTCACCTCGCTGCGCGGCCCCAACGGCCGGGTCTATGCGCTCGCGCAGGGCCCCGTGTCGGTTGGCGGCCACCGCTACGACGCCAACGGCAACGTGGTGCAGAAGAACCATCCCACGGCGGGCTCCATCCCGAACGGCGCCACGGTGGAGGTCGGCCTGGCCCTGCCGGCGCCCACGCCGCCCAGCCACGTCACCTTCGTCCTGTCCGAACCCGATTACACGACCGCCAACAGGGTCGCGGCGGCCATCAATGGCCAGCTCGGCCCGGGCCTGGCGCGGGCCCGCGACGCATCGGGGATCGAGGTGGAGGTGCCGGCGGCGCTGCGCACGGAGCTGGTGGGCTTCCTGGCCCGGCTCGAGGACGTCACCGTCGAACCCGACCGGCGTGCGCGGGTGGTGGTCAACGAGCGCACCGGCACCGTGGTCTCGGGCGGCGACGTCCGCCTGTCGCGCGTGGCCATCTCCCATGGCGACCTGAAGGTCACCATCGCCAGCCAGGTCACGGCGTCGCAACCGGCGTTCGTCTCGCACGTCGGGTCCGGCGTGGGCACCGCGGTGCTGACCAACACCACCGTCGACGTCGAAGAGCCGGCCGGGGTCGGCTATCTCGCCACCGGCGGCACAGTGGCCGACCTGGTGCAGTCGCTCGCCCGCCTGAAGACCAGCACGCGCGACATGATTTCCATCCTGCGGGCCGTCAAGGCCGCCGGCGCGCTGCACGCCGAACTGGTGGTCCAGTGAGGGCGGCCGCATGAGTGGTTCCGTCGAAGCCGTCACGACCGCGGTGCTGTCGGTGGCACTGGACGCCGCCAGCCTGCGCCACCAGGCGATCGCGGCCAACATTTCGCGCGCCGGCGTGCAGGGCACGACGCCCCTGGCGCTGGCCTTCGAATCGCAGCTCGACCAGGCCCGGGAGGAACTCGCCACCGCCGGCGTCCTGCGCCGCGACACCGTCGCCGCGCTGCATCCCGAACTCGAGCCGGCCCTCGACGCCGCGGGCCAACCCGTCCTCCAGTCGGTGGACGAGCAGATGACGCAACTGGCCCGCAATGCCGTCCACTACCAGGCCTTGCTGCAAGGGCTGTCCCGCCATCTCGGCGTGCTTGCGCTGGCGGCGAGCGAAGGGAGGAAGTGATCCATGGATTACCTGCAGGCATTCGCGATCAGTGCGGCCGGCATGTCCGTCGAGCGCATGCGTGTCGAAACAGCCGCGACCAACCTGGCGCACGCCAACACCGTGCAGGACCCGAATGGATCCGGCTTCCAGCCCCTGCGCGTGGTCGCCCGCGCGGGCGCCGCCAGCTTCCCGTCGCTGGTCCACGAGCGCCTGCCCGAAGCCATCGAGGTCCAGGTCGTCCCCGCTTCGGGCCCCGTGCGCCGCCTGCACGAGCCCGGGCATCCGCTCGCCGATGCCGAAGGCTTCGTGCGCTACCCGGGCGTGGACACCGCAACCGAAATGGTCACGCTCACGGGCGCATTGCGTTCCTACGAGGCCAATGTGGCGGCGCTCACCACGGCGCGGGCGCTCGCCCTCAAGACGCTCGAGATCGGCAGAAGCGCATGAGCCCGGACGCCATTGCCGCGATCGGGCTGCACGACGAGGTGCAGCCGGCCGCTTTCCAGCCAGCGCCAGTCGTCGGGGGCGACGAACTGCCGTTCGGCCGGCTGGTCACCGAAGGCTTGCGGGCCGTCGACCAGCGCCTGGCCGCCAGCCAGTCGGACCTGCAGGCCCTGGCGCTGGGCGAGTCCCGCAACCTGCACGAGGTGATGGTGCGGATGGAAGAGGGCCGCATCGCGTTCCAGCTGCTGCTGCAAGCACGCAACCGCGTCCTGGAGGCCTACCAGGACGTGATGCGGATGCAGCTCTGAGGCCAAGGAGGAGCGGCAGCGTGATGACACAGTGGTGGCAAGGATTGCAGCGGCAGGCGCGGGTGGGTGTCGGCATCGGCCTGGTCCTGTTGCTGGCCGCCGGCCTGGGCACCTGGTGGCTCTGGCGCCCCGAACCGGCCGTGCTGTTCGCCGACCTGGGTCCGCAGGACGCGGCCTTGCTGGCGGCTGAACTCGACAAGGCCAAGGTGCCCTACACGGTGGCCGCGGGCGGCACGACCCTGCTGGTCGACCGGGCGCAGGTGCATGCCACCCGGCTGAAGTTGATGGGCAAGGACCTGCCACTGCATGGCGCGGTCGGCTTCGAGTTGTTCAACAACGCCGACTTCGGCATGACCGAGTTCGCGCAGAAGATCAACTACCAGCGCGCGCTGCAGGGGGAGCTGACGCGCACCATCCTCTCGTTCCCCGAGGTGCGGCAGGCCCGGGTGCACCTCGCGCTGCCGGAGCAGGGCCTGTTCAAGCCGGCCTCGGCGGTGCCCAAGGCGGCCGTGACCCTCGCGCTGCGCCAGAACCAGGCACTGCGGGGCGAACAGGTCACCGGCATCCAGCGCCTGCTGGCCGCGGCCGTCCCGGGGCTGGCCGCGCACGAAGTGACGATCGTGGACGACCACGGCGTGGCACTCAGCCGCGGGGCCGCCACCGACAGTGCTGCTGGCCCTGCGGCATCCCTGGACCTCAAGCGCGACATCGAGAGCTACCTGTCCCGCAAGGCGGGGGCCGTGCTCGAGCGCGCACTGGGACCGGGTCAGGCGCTGGCCAGCGTCGACGCCACCCTGGACATGGACCAGGTGCGAACGACCACCGAGGACGTGCTGCCGGCCCCCGATGGCAAGGGTGGTCCGGCCACGGGCGTCCTGGTGCGCGAACGTGAGTCGACCCGCGACAGCGCCGCCCCGGACGGCCGGGGCGACGGGCGCTCCCTGCGTGGCAGCAGCATGCAGCGCGATGCCGACTACCAGGCGGGACGCCGGCTGGAGCAGGTCGTCAGCCAGCCCGGCTCGGTGCGGCGCCTCCACGTGGTCGCCGTCGTGCGCCAGGCCTTGTCGCAGGTCCAGCAGGACCAGGTGCGCCAGCTGGTCGGCGCGGCGGTTGGCGCTTCGGTGGAGCGTGGCGACACGGTGCTGGTCCAGGCTTTCGACGCGGCCGCGATCGCGCCGCCGCGCACGCCCGATCCGGCCGGCCTGGCGCTCGCTGCTGCCGACGTCCCGCGCAGCGGAGACCACGCCGATCCGGCCGTTTCGATGGGGTGGGGCGCGGGCGTTGCCGTGACGGCCGCCGCTCTCCTGGCCTCGGTCCTGCTCTGGATGCGTCGCCGCCCGACGGTGGCCGCGGTCGATCCGCGCGATCTGACCGAACCCCAGCGCCAGCTGGCCTTGGGGCAGGTGCGAGCTTGGCTCGCGGGCGAGCCGGCCGGTGCCACGGCGGTCGCCGTGCCGAGGAGCGACCCATGAACGTCGACCTGCTGTCCCTGCCGGCCCGCCAGGCTGCGTTGCTGGCCCATGGGCTGCCGGCGCACGACCGCGACTGGTTGCTGGATCGCCTCGAGCCGGGGCCGCGCGGCGTGCTGGCCGATCTTCTGAGGGAACTGCAGACCCTGCGCATCCCGCCAGACCATGACCTGCTGCAGGAGGTGCTGCGCCAGCACCGGCCGGCATCCGTGCTGTCCCCCACTGAACGCCTGGAGCGGCTGGATGCAGAAGGTGTCGCCAGGCTGGTCAGCCGGTTGCGCAGCGAGCCGCCTGGCCTCGTGATCCGCCTGCTGCACCTGCACGACTGGCCCTGGCGCGCCGCCGTCGCTCGCGAACTGGGCGTGCACGCGGCCGACGGGCCCGATGCTCCTGCCGACTTGCCGCCCGCGCCTGCGCTCGATGCCGCGCTGCTTGAGGCGGTCGCCGCGGCACTGCCGGCCAGCGGTGCCGCCATGCCGCCAGTACCGCCCGGCGGCCGCTGGCGGGAGATCTTCCGGCGCAGGGGCCGTCCATGAATGCCGCCGCGGTGCTGCGCTCCGTTGCCTGGCAGGGGGATGCTGTGCGCCTGCTTCCCGGGCTGCGTCCGGTTCCGGAAGCCCTGCCGCCCGCCGATGCCGGGCGCAACGGCTACGAGGAGGGGCTGCGGCGCGGGCTGGACGAGGGAGCGCGGCAGGGCCACGAGGCGGGCGTTCAGCGTGGCCACCAGCAGGGCCTGGTCCGGGGGCTGGCGGAAGGTCGTGCGCAAGGCCAGGAGGAACTGGCTTCGGCACGCGAGGAGGTGCAGCGCCGCGGCCAGGAACAGCAGGAGCGGCTGACGGCGCTGGCGCAGTCGCTCGAGCGGGTGCTGGCCGGCGTGCTGTCCGCTGCCGAAGACGAACTGGTCGTGCTGTGCATGGATGCACTGTGCCGCGTCGTGGGGCCTGCACTGGCGTCGGCCGAGGGCGTGCGGGCGCAAGTCGATGGTCTGCTGGCGCAGCACCCGTCAGCAGGTGCGATCCGGGTCCACGTGCATCCGGCCGATGCGGTGAGCCTGCAAGGTGACAACGCCTCGCACGCGGCCGGGGCGTCCCTGTCCTGGGTCGCGGACCCGCAGGTGGCGTTGGGCGGTTGCATGGTGCGGGCGGCGGCGCAGACGCTGGACGCGCGGCTCGAGGTCGTCGTGGATGCGTTCAAGGCGGCCCTGCTGGCGGGCAGGATCCGGCATCGCGAAGCGGCTGGTCGCGCGCTGGAGGGCGCTGCATGAGCGTGCTGCGCAGTTGCCTGGCCACCCTGCGCGAAGCCCCGTTGCAGGCCCGGTCCGGCCGGGTCTGCCGCATCCAGGGGCTGGCGCTCGGTTCGCTCGGTCCCGCGGTGGCGGTCGGGCAGTTGTGCCGTGTCGTGCCCGCGTCCGGCGGAGCCGCTGTCCTCGCGGAGGTGGTCGGGTGCCAGGGCGACGAGCGCACCTTGCTCGCCTACGGTTCCCTGCACGGCATCGGTGCCGATGCCGCCGTGGTAGCGGTCGACGCTCCGCTGGCGGTGCAGGCGGGCCCGGCATTGCTGGGCCGCGTGATCGACGCCTTCGGGGAGCCGCTGGATGGCTCTGAGCCCGCCCCGCGGCCCGCAGCCGTTTCGGTGCAGCCGGACACCAACCCGCTGGACCGTCCGCCGATCGACCAGGTGCTGGAAACCGGCGTCCGCGTCATCGATGCGCTGCTGACGCTCGGGCGCGGCCAGCGGGTCGGCATCTTTGCCGGCAGTGGCGTCGGCAAGAGCAGCTTGCTGGGACTGGTGGCGCGTCACGTGCAGGCCGACGTGAACGTGGTCGCGCTCATCGGCGAAAGGGGCCGCGAGGTGCGCGAGTTCATCGACCGGCACCTCGGGCCGGCTGGCCTGGCGCGTTCGGTGGTGGTGGTCGCCACCTCCGACCAGCCCGCGCTGGCGCGTGTGCGCGCCGCGCACACGGCGGTCGACATCGCCCGCCAATTCGCGCGCACCGGTCGTCATGTCGTGCTGACCATGGACTCGGTCACGCGGCTGGCGATGGCACGCCGGGAGATCGGGCTGGCATCGGGCGAGCCGGCCACGGCCAGGGGCTACACGCCGTCGGTGTTTGCCGAACTTCCGGGCCTGTGCGAGCGCTGCGGCACCGATGCCTCCGGCGGCTCGGTGACGGCCCTGTGGACCGTGCTCGTCGAAGGCGGCGATCTCGACGAACCCGTCGCGGACAGCCTGCGGGCGCTGCTCGACGGCCACATCGTGTTGTCGCGGGAGCTGGCACAGCAGGGCCATTTCCCGCCGATCGATGTCCTGCGCAGCGTCAGCCGCCTGCAGCACCACCTCGCCGACCCGGCGGAGCGCGAAGCGGCGCAGGCCGCGCGCAACCTGCTGGCGCTCCTCGATCGCAACCGGCCACTCGTCGACCTGGGCGCCTACCAGCCGGGCGCGCAGCCGGCGCTCGACCGCGCGCTGGCGCTGGAGCCGCAGCTGCTGGCGTGGATGCGGCAGGCAGAAGGCGGCGTCGCTCGCGCGACCGCGTTGCGGGAGCTGCGCGAATTGCTGGCGACCGGGGGCGCGGCATGAGCCCGTCGTCGACGCGGGCCCCGATGGCCGACCAGGCGGGCGCGCTGGCATCGCTGGCGCTCCTGCGCGCCTGGCGGCTCGACGCCGCCCGCATCGAGCTGCAGAAGGCCCGGCATGCAGCGGACACCGCCAGCTGCTCCGCGCGGGTGGCCGGCGAGGGCTTGGCGTCCGCTCTGGCGTGGTCGTCCGCGCACGCCATCCAGCCCGACCCCGTCCTGCATCGGCGCACGCTGGACCACCTGGCCCGGCTGGCGGCCGAGGCGCGGCGGTCCGATCAGGAACTGACCCGGCGCGCGGCGCTTGCGGACCAATGCCGCCTGGCGCTGCAAGCCCGGCACCGGGAGCTCGACATGGTCCGTCGGGCGCAGGAGCGCAACGCTGCGGATCACCTCGCCAACCGCACGCGCCAAGCCTGGAACGTTGCCGATGCTGCGTGGATCGTCGCCCGCAGAACGCAGGAGCGGTCATGACCTCCGTCTTGCCAATGCCCGCCCCCCGTGCACCGCTGCCGGTTCTTGCGCCCGGCAGCGTGTCGGTCTGCCGCGGTTGGCAGCGTGCGATCGACAAGGCACAAGGCGAGGCCTGGTTCCGGGGGCCCCTGGCGGGCCATTCAGGTTTCGACGTGGCCTCGCGGTCCGCTGCGTCGGACGCTGGCATGCCCCGGGTCCATGCCCTGTCGACGGCGCGCCGCAATGGACCTGCGGAAGGCATCGGGACACCGGCAGAAGGCACCGGGATCGTGTCGCCCACGCCAGCGCCTACCTGCAAGCCGCCACTCCCTGCCACCGCGCCCGGCCTCGCGCGCCCCGACAGGACAGGCGCTGGCCTATCGAGCCCCGGAACCCTCGCTTCGAAGCAGCAGGCCACCGTCAGCACCACCGGCGTCATCGGTCCCCGCGGCGTGCCCACCGAGCCGGTTCCCGGTGAAGAGGGCGCTTCGCCGGCCCGGCCTCGCTCCGCGACCGGCGACCCGGCCCACCGCTCCGTGCACGTGCACGTGGAGCACCAGCCCGATGGCCTGCACATCTGGCTCGGTGCTCCGGCCGGGGTGGCCGACCTGTTGCTGCGGCAGCCCGGGTTGCAGGCGGCCCTGCAGCGCGGCCTGCCGGACAGGCTGGCCACTGTGGTTTTGAACGGCGTCCTGCTCGATCGCGGCGGGATCAAGCCTTCGCGTCCCTTGCATCCGCCCGGCCCGGCCGGGCACAACCAGGAGCCATGATGGAACTCGGTGCGATCAGCGGCACGGCGGCCTCCGCCGCCGGACAGGCGATGGGCCTGCAGGACTTTCTGAAGGTCCTGCTGACCCAGCTGAACTACCAGGACCCGCTCAAGCCCATGGACAACCAGGCGTTCATGGCCCAGATGGCGCAGTTCACGTCGCTGGAGCAGTCACAACGCCTGAACGACAAGCTGGAACTGCTGGTGGCGAACCAGGCCGCCCTCCAGTCCATCGGGCTGATCGGCAAGACGGTGAGCGCCACCGGCGATAGCGGCAGCATTTCCGGTGTCGTCTCGAGCCTGTCGCTGCAAGGCACGTCCCCGCTGGTGAGCATCACCACCACGGCGGGCTCGGTGGTGGCCGACGTGGACCTCAGCCGCATCGTCTCCGTGCGTTGAGGCCGTCCCATGCTCGATTCCATCCACGTGGGAATGACCGGCCTGCAGGGCTATTCGCGCGGCCTGCGCGTCATCGCCAACAACACCGCCAACCTGGACACGCCCGGCTACAAGGCCAGCTCGTTGCAGTTCGCCGACCTGTTCTACACCGGCGCCGATCAGGCCGGCGGACGAGCCACGCAGCTGGGGCACGGACTGGCGACCACGGGGACGCAGCTCGACCTGCGCCAGGGCGATCTGCGCGACACGGGCAACCCGTTCGACCTCGCCATCGATGGCGATGGCCTCTTCGTCCTGCGGCCCGAGGACGGCAGCACGCGCTACACCCGCGCCGGCAATTTCCAGTTCGACGCGGACGGCCGCCTGGTCGACCGCGCCAACGGCGCTCTGGTGCTGGGACGGGATGCCGCCGGGGTCGACGCGCCGCTCTCGCTGTTGGGCCTGAAGACGACGGCGGGCGCCCCCACCGCGGTCGCCCGCTTCGCCGGCAACCTGTCGAGCACGGTCGAGACGCAGACCATTCCCTCGGTGCACGTGCATGACGCCATGGGCGAGACGCATGAACTGGCGGTGAAGTTCACCCGCACGGACGACCAGGCCATCGGGAGCTGGAAGGTGGAGCTGCTGGACGGCGCCACCACCGTCGGGGAGGCCACGATGCAGTTCATCGACGGCCGCCCCGACGCCGCCAGTGGCAAGCCGAGCTTCACCTACACGCCGGCGGGCAAGGCGGCGCAGGTGGTCGTCCTGGATTTCTCCGCCGACGTCACCTCGTACGCGGCGGGCAATCTCTCGACGCTGGCCATGTCCGCCCAGGACGGACGCCCGCCCGGCAGCCTCACCAAGCTGACGTTCAACGCGCGCGGCGCTTTGGTCGCGACCTATTCGAACGGCCAGGAGGTCGAAGGCGCCCGCTTGCTGCTGGCGCGGGCGCGTTCGGCCGACGCCACGGAGAGCGCCGGCGGCAATCGCTTTGTCGCCGCGGGCGGCCAGCCCTGGGAACTGGGAACGGCCGGCGACGGCGGCTTCGGCGCGGTGCATGCGGGCCAGCTCGAGATGTCCAACGTCGACCTGGCGCGCGAGTTCAGCGAACTGGTGGTGATGCAGCGTGGCTACCAGGCGTCGTCGCAAGTCATCTCGACCGCGAACGACATGCTCCAGGAGCTGCTCAACATGAAGGCGAAGTAGCCATGGGCGGCACGGCGGGTCCCGCCCGCGCCTGCGCGCCACACGTCCCGGCCTGGCGTCCCCTGCGCGGGTGGAGCCAGTCGCAGCTGCAGTCCGCCTGCCAGCGCCTGGACACGGTGCAGGCCGCGTGGTCGCTCGCCTGGGGCCTGTCGGCTCCGGCCGGGGGCTGCACGGCGCGAGCGGCCGGAGCGGCCGACCTGCACCTGGCCACCTGGGTGGCGCTCACCACCTCGGACGGCGAGGTCCGCGCGTGGATGGGCGACACGATGCTGGGTGCGGACCTGCGCCGCATCCTGTGGGGCGACGTGCCGGCGGGGCCGCTCGCTGCCGCGCTGGGAGGGCAGTGCGCCGCCGACCTGCAGTCACGGCTGGCGTCCCTCCTCGGCCTGATAGTGGCGCCATCGCCCAGCCGGGGACCGACGGTGGACGACGTGGCGCCCTGGTCCGGCGCGGTGCTGGTCGAGCAGGCACTGGCGCCGCGTCGCCAGTTGCTCCTGCTGTCCGCCGAAGCAATCGACCCCCTCATTCCCCGAGTTGCACCGCAACGGTCCGAGCCTGCGGCCCTGGTGGGCCTGGATGAGGCGCTGCGCAACCGGCGTCTCGCATTGCAGGTCCGTCTCGCTGGCTGCACGGTCGACCTCGGCGCGTTGGCCGGGCTGCGCATCGACGACGTCGTGCGCCTCGACCACGGCCTGCAGCAGCCCGCCACCGTCACCGACGGGCAAGGCCGACCCTGCTTCGCGGCGCACCTGGCCCGGCGCGGCGACCGAAAGGCCATCGTGCTGGCACCCCTCGCATCCGTCCCCAAGGAGTTCCCATGACGCAAGACACCTGGCCCGGCATCGAGCTGATCGATGAGCCGCTGCCGGCGCACACCATCACGCTGGAAGAAGCTGCCGAGCCGCAGGCCACGGTCGCGTTGGCGCCCGCGGTGAATCCACTCCACGCCGTGGACATTCGCCTGCAGGCCTGCGTGGGCGAGGTCGTCCTTACGGTGGGCGAGTTGCTGGGGGCCCGGGAGCAGGCGGTGCTGCCCGTCGATCGCACGCTCGACGCCCCGGTGGACCTGCTCTTGAACGGCCGCGTCGTCGCCCGGGGCCAGCTCGTCGCGGTGGAGGATCGCTTCGCGGTCCGCGTCACCGAACTGCCGTTGCCGCTGGGCATCTAGCCGGACGGGCGATGCGGCGCGCGCATTCCGGTTGGCTGGCCGCGGCGTTGGCGGCGTTCCTGTGCTGCTCGCCGGCGCGTGGGGTGGACGCAGCGGACACCGAACCGCAGGTGGAACTCCCACGGGTCTCTGCTGCCTTGCCCTTGCGCCGTGGCGAGCCTGCGGTCAGCGACGTGTCGGCCGTCACGGTCCTCCTCGTGCTCGGCCTGAGCCTGGGCGGCGGCCTGCTGGTCGCCTTGCAGTCCGGTGGCCTGCGCGCGCTGGGGGCGCGCCGGGGCCGCACGGGGCGCGCGGCCATCGAGCGGCTGTCCAGCCAGATGCTCGGCAAGGGCGCCGCGGTCCATGCCGTGCGCTGGCACGACGAGGAACTCCTGATCGGCTGCACCGAGGGCCAGGTCATCCTGCTGGCGCGACGGCAGGGCGCAAGCGGATTTGCGGAGCCCGCATGAGGCGCTGGTGCCGCGTCCTGGGCTGGCTGGCGGTCGCCGCCTGGCTGTCGTTCGGCGGATGGGCAGCGGCGGCCCCGCAGGAAGCTGTGCCAGGAGCGGGACCCGGCGCGCAACGGGCTGCAGTTCGCTTGCAGACCAGCACGCCGGCGCGGAAGGGCCTGGTGGCGGATCTGCCGTCGCCGGGCCAGCAGCAGGGCACGTCGCAAGCCTTGCGCATCGTGCTCGGTCTGACGGCGCTGGCGGTTCTTCCCGCCCTGCTCGTCTGCCTGACCTCCTTTCTCCGGATCGTCATCGTGCTGTCGATGCTGCGCCACGCCCTCGGCATGCCGGAAACGCCGCCCAACCCGGTGGTGATCGGTCTGGCGCTGTTCCTGACGCTCTTCACCATGGCCCCGGTGTTGCACCAAGTGAACCACCAGGCTTTCCAGCCCTTCATGGACGGCACACTCGCCATGGACGCCGCCTATGAGCGGGGGGCCGGCCCGCTGCGCGAGTTCATGGTGCGACAGACCCGGGAGGAGGACCTGGCGCTGACGGTGGAGCTGTCGCATGCACGTCCGCCTGCCAGCCTGGCCGAGGTGAGCAACGTGCAGCTCATCCCGGCCTTCATGCTGTCGGAGCTGCGGGCTGCGTTCCAGATCGGCTTCGTCGTCTGGCTGCCGTTCCTGCTCATCGATCTCGTGGTGTCGGCTTCGTTGATGAGCCTGGGCATGATGATGCTGCCCCCGTCCACGGTTGCGCTTCCGCTGAAGATCCTGGTGTTCGTCCTCGTGGACGGCTGGGCCTTGCTGCTCAAGGCGCTGGTCGGCTCGTTCCATTGACGTGGCCATGGAGCAAGCCAGCCAAGCCCGTCCATCGACTGCGCTGCCGCTCGAGGAGGCCCAGCTCTGGCGCAGGTTCAGGACCGGCGGCGACGAGGCGGCGCGCGGCGCCTTGCTTGACCTCCACCTCGACTATTCGCGTGTGCTCGCGGCGACCTACTATGCGCGTCGCTTCCACGACGACATCGAATTCGGCGACTACCTGCAGTACGCCCAGATCGGCCTGCTGGAAGCGATGGACCGCTTCGACCCCGACCAGGGCGCGCAGTTCAGGACCTTCGCCGCCCGCCGCATGCATGGCGCGATCCTGAACGGGATCGAGCGGCTGACCGAGAAGCAGCAGCAGATCGCCGCCCGCCAGCGCCTGCGGGCCGAGCATGCCCAGGCCGTCAAGGCCGCGGCATTGGCCGACAGTGGTGCCGCCGACCACGCAGCGCTGCGCCGGCCCGAGCAGTTGCTGCGCTATGTGGCCGAGGTGGGCATCGGCCTGGCGCTGGCCTGGCTGCTGGAGGGCACCGCGATGGTCGACACCGGCGAGGGCACGGTGACGGCGCCGTTCTACCGCCAGGCGGAGCTGCGCCAGATGCGCCAGCGGCTGCATGCCCTGGTCGAAGCCCTGCCGCCGGCGGAAAAAACCGTGGTGCGGTCGCACTATCTGCAAGAGCAGCGCTTTGACCAGATCGCAGCCACGCTGGGCCTGACCAAGGGGCGCATCTCGCAGATCCACAAGCAGGCGATGCAGCGCCTGCGCGCCGGGCTGGCCGAGGCCGGCTTGGATCTCAGCTGCTGAGGCGCCGCGCATGTCGCCCATGACACCGGCCACCGCCCGTCTCGCCCTGCTGGAGGGCTGGCTGCGGCAGGATGCGGGCAATGCCGCCTTGCGCCTGTCCGCCTTCGAAGCGGCCCGCGGCGCCGGGCGGCTCGACGCCGCGGCCCTGCATGCCGAGGCCGGCGTGGCGGACGGCGCCGAGGCCGGGGCGTGGTTGCACCGGCTGGCCCAGGTCCGACTGGCGCAACGCGATGTGCCGTCGGCGCGGGCACTGTTGGCGCGGGCCCGCGCAGCCGGTGCGCCGGCGGCCGTGGTCAACCACGACCTGGCCTGGATCGCGCACCAGGCCGGCCAGACCGACCACTGCCTGGACCTGTTGCGGCCGCACTTGGCGGGCGCGGACGATCCCCCGCTCGAGCCGACCGTGTTGGCCTCGCTCCAGGTCCTGTGGCTGAGGACGCTGCAGCAGGCTGGCCGGCACCAGGCTGCCCTCGAGTGGACTGTGGGCGAGGAGGCGGCGGGCCGACTGCAACCGGCGGGGCAAGGCGTCGCCAGCGTGCTGGCCTGGGACGCGGGGGAACTCGACCTGGCCGAGCGACTGGCGCAGGCTGCGCTGGCAACCGATGCCGCCCATGCGGACGCGCTGCTCACCCTGGCCAGTCTGGCCCTCCTGCGGCGCCAGGACGCGCCGGCCGAGGCGTTCATCGACCGGGCACTGGCCGCGCGGCCGGCGGAAGGACGCACCTGGTCCCTGGCTGGCATGGCCAGCCTGCAGCGTGGCGATACAGGCCAGGCGCGGCTGCGCTTCCAGCGCGCCATCGGCGGCATGCCCGGCCACATCGGTACCTGGCACGGGCTGGGGTGGGCCTGCCTGCTGGCGGGCGATCGTGAGGCGGCACTGCGGGCGTTCGAACGGGCGCTGTTCCTGGATCCGGCGTTCGGCGAGAGCCACGGCGCGGTCGGGCTGGCCCAGGCGCTGGGCGGGGATGCCGAGGCGGCCGAGGCGTCCCTGCGCACCGCGCTGAAGCTCGACCCGGCCTGCGTCACGGCCCGCTATGCGCGCGCCGTCATGGCCGGGGAGGCCAGCGCCGACGGCGTGCCGGCGCTGGCGGGCCGCCTGCTCGACCGGCCCGGGTTCTTCCGGCGGTCGCTGGCGGCCGAAGTGCAGGACCGCGTGGCGGCCCCGCCGGTCAGGCCTTCAGGGCCTTGAGGTACTCGCGGAAATCGGCGCCGACTTCCTGGTGCTTGAGAGCGAAGTCGACCGTCGCTTCCAGGAAGCCCTGCTTGCTGCCGCAGTCGTAGCGGCGACCCTTGTATTCGTAGGCGTGCACGCCTTCGGTGTCGATCAGGCGGGCGATGCCGTCGGTGAGCTGGATCTCGCCGCCCGCGCCGCGCGGATTGGAGCGGATCATGTCGAACACGGCGGGGGTGAGGATGTAGCGGCCGGCCACGCCCATGCGCGAGGGCGCTTTCTCGGGGCTGGGCTTTTCCACCATCTGGTTGACCTTGATGAGGTGATCGCCCACCTTGTCGCCGGCCACGATGCCGTAGCGCTTGACGTGGTCGCGCGGGACTTCCTGCACCGCCAGGATGCAGGTGGGCGTGCGGGCGAACTGCTCGACCATCTGCCCCATCACCGAAGGGCCGCCGTCCGGGCCGCACATCAGGTCGTCGGCCAGCAGCACGGCGAAGGGGTCGCCGTTGACCAGCGGCGCGGCGCACAGGACCGCGTGGCCCAGGCCCAGGGCGCGCGGCTGGCGCACGAACGAGAAGAACATGTCCTCGGGCGTGAGAGAGCGCACCAGCTCCAGCAATTCCTTCTTGCCGCTGGCCTCGAGCTCGTGCTCGAGTTCGTAGGCGGTGTCGAAATGGTCCTCGATCGCGCGCTTGTTGCGGCCGGTGACGAAGATCATGTGCCGGATGCCGGCCTCGTAGGCCTCCTCGACCGCGTACTGGATCAGCGGCTTGTCGACGACGGGGAGCATCTCCTTGGGAGCTGCCTTGGTGGCGGGCAGGAATCGGGTGCCAAGGCCGGCGACCGGGAACACGGCCTTGTTGATCCTCGTGACATTTTTCATCGACTGGAGAGGTGTTTCTGGTTAAAGTCCGCGCAGTTTTTCACGAGCCAGCCGTCTCATCTGTTCGCATCGGCTGATCTTCCTGTCGGACAAAGGCGGAACTCGGTTGGACATCTTACTGGTCGAACGACTTGTCCCGGAGGCCCAGAAGTGGCTGCAGGAGAGGCATTCGGTCGAGTTCCGGCCCGATCTCGCCACCGACCCCAGCGGCCTGCGCAAGGCGATCTACAACACCCAGGCGCTGGTGTTGCCGCGCAAGATGGTCATCACGCGCGAGTTTCTCGACTTCGCGCCCCTGCTCAAGGCCGTCGCCCGCCTGCACGGCGCCACCGACAACACCGACCTCGAAGCCTGCCGCGAGCGCAGCGTCCGTGTCATCCAGGCCAACGCCGCCAACGTGCGCTCCAACGCCGAGTACCTGCTCACCGCGCTGCTGCTGCTGTTCCGGCGCGGCATCGGCACCACCCTGGCCGGCCAGCGCCACGGCGAGGTGCGGCTGGGCCGCGAACTGCACGGCAGCGTCGTCGGCATCCTGGGGCTGGCGCCCTCGGCCCATGCGCTGGCCATGATGCTGCACTCGCTCGGTGCACGCCTGGTCGGGTATGACCCGGCCATCCACCACACCGCGCCGGTCTGGGCGCGCCTGAACATCCAGCCGGTCGGGCTGCAGGAGATGATGGGCGCCGCGGACGCCGTGTCGGTCCAGGTGATGTACGCCTCGCGCTACCAGGGCTTCGTCAACGCCAAGCTGCTGGCGCATTGCAAGCCGGGCCAGATCTGGGTGGGCACCAGCCGATCGCAACTGTTCGACGGTGCGGCGCTGGCGGCCGCGCTGGACGACGGGCGCATCGAGGCCGCCATGCTCGACGGCGCGGAGGCGGGCTTCGCTTCCCGTGGCACCCCGCTGCACAGCTGCGAGAACCTGTACCTGACGCCGCGCCTGGGTTCCTTCACACGCGAGGCGCGCCTGCGCGCCAGCTGGTACCTGGCCCATCGCATCCACGAGACGCTGACGGCGCCCCACTCGGGCTTCGAGGGCACGCCCACCGGCATGATGGACCTGGAGGGCCGGCGCACGTCCGGCACCGAACCCGTCGTCATCCGCTGAGCCGGCGCGGTACTCAGGTGCCGACGTCCTTGTGCTTGTCGGCCTCGGTGGTGAAGGCGTCGGCGTGGAACTCCTCGGCCGGCAAACCGCAGCGCTCGGCGAACTCCGCCCGGGCCGAATCCACCACGATGGGCGCGCCGCAGGCATACACCTGGTGGGCCGACAGGTCCGGGAAGTCCTCCATCACCGCCTTGTGGACGAACCCGGTGCGGCCGGTCCAGTCGTCCTCGGGCAGGGCGTTGGAGACCACCGGCACGTACGTGAGGCTGCCCATCTCGGCGCACTTGGCCTTGACCCAGTCGTCCAGGTACAGGTCGGCCGGCCGCCGCCCGCCCCAGTACAGCACCGCCGGCCGGTCGATGCCCTTGAACTGCAGGTGCTCGATGATGGCCTTGATGGGCGCGAAGCCGGTGCCCGACGCCAGCAGCACCATGGGCTTGTCGGAGTCCTCGCGCAGGTAGAAGCTGCCGTAGGGGCCCTCCACGCGCAGGATTTCCTTTTCCTTCATGGCGCCGAACACGTGGTCGGTGAACTTGCCGCCCGGCATGTGGCGGATGTGCAGTTCTACATGCGGGCCGTTGTGCGGCGCGTTGGCCATCGAGTAGCTGCGGCGTGCGCCGTCGCGCAGGATGAACTCCACGTACTGGCCGGCGTGGTAGCGCATGGTGTCGTTGGCCGGCAGCTGCAGCTTGACCACCATCACGTCGTGCGACTTCTTCTCCAGCGCCAGCACGCGCGAGGGCATCTTCTTGATCGGGAACGCGCTCTCGTCGGTGACCTGGCGCGATTCGAGCACCACGTCGGACAGGGCGACGGCGCTGCAGGTGAGCACGTAGCCGTTGGCTTCCTCTTCGGCCGTCAGGGCCTTGCTCTGGTGGACGCGGTGGTGCACCTCGCCCTCGAGCTTCTTGCACTTGCAGGATCCGCAGGCGCCGTCCTTGCAGCCGTAGGGAAGGCCGATACCCTGGCGGATGGCCGCGGCCAGCAGGAACTCGTCGGCGTTGGCGGTGAAGGCGCGCCCGCTGGGCTGCACGGTCACCTGGAACGGGCCTGCGGCGGCCGGGGCGCTGGTCATGGGTTGGTTATCCTGTCGAAGCTGGTCTTCACGCGTTTCACTTCGTATTTTGCCTTCGAACCAGACCCCCCTCGGCGCGCTGCCGGCGCGCTTCCGGCGCGAGCGCGTGCTCGTGGTCGGCTGCGGCGACGTCGGCCTGCGCGTCGCCCGCGCGCTCGGGCCGCGGGTGCGCCTGCTCGCGCTCACCTCCTCGCCGCAGCGGGTGGCCGGGTTGCGGGCCCAGGGCATCGTGCCGCTGCAGGGCAACCTCGACCAGCCGGCGACGCTGGCGCGGCTGGCCGCGCTGGGCACGCGCGTCGTGCACCTGGCGCCGCCACCGGCCGAGGGCGACGAGGCCTGGTGGCGCGATGCCCGCACGACGGCCCTGCTGGCCGCGCTGCGCCTGCGCACGCCGCCGGCATCGCTGGTCTACGGCTCGACCTCCGGGGTGTACGGCGACTGCGGCGGTGCGCGCGTCACCGAGGCGCGGGCGGTGTCCCCGGCCACGCCGCGGGCGCAGCGGCGCGTCAATGCCGAAGCCGCGGTGCGCCACTTCGGCCGCGTCGCCCAGGTGCGCGCCAGCATCCTGCGCATCCCCGGCATCTACGCGCCCGATCGCGAAGGCGGCACCCCGCGCGAGCGGCTGCGCAAGGGCACGCCAGTGCTGGTGGCGCAGGACGACGTCTACACCAACCACATCCATGCCGACGACCTGGCCCGGGCCGTCGTGGCGGCGCTGTGGCGCGGGCGGCCGTTGCGCGTGGTCCACGCCAGCGACGACTCCGAACTGAAAATGGGCGACTACTTCGACCTGGCGGCCGACCTGTACCGGCTGCCGCGGCCACCGCGGGTGGCCCGCAGCACGGCGCAGGATGAACTGCCGCTCATGCTCCTGAGCTTCATGGGCGAGTCGCGCCGCCTGGACAACACGCGACTGAAGCGTGAACTGCGCGTGCAACTGCGCTATCCCACCGTGCACACCGGGCTGCTCGCGCCGGGGCGCTGACCCGGCCGGAGGCGGTCAACCCGCTAGGGCACAATTTGCGCAATCCCCCGCTTTTCCACCTCCATGACCGACGTCTCCCACATCGCCGCGCGTGACAAGGCCGAGATCCTGGCCCAGGCGCTGCCCTACATCCGCCAGTTCCATGGCAAGACCATGGTGATCAAGTACGGCGGCAACGCCATGACCGACCCGGAGCTGCAGGCCGACTTCGCCGAGGACATCGTGCTGCTCAAGCTGGTGGGCATGAACCCGGTGGTGGTGCACGGCGGCGGCCCGCAGATCGAGCAGGCGCTCAACCGGCTCGGCAAGAAGGGCGAATTCATCCAGGGCATGCGCGTGACCGACGCCGAGACCATGGAGGTCGTCGAGTGGGTGCTGGCCGGCGAGGTGCAGCAGGACATCGTGGGCTTCATCCACAAGGCCGGCGGCAGGGCCGTGGGCCTGACCGGGCGCGACGGCGGCCTGATGCGGGCGCGCAAGCTCCGGATGGTCGACAACAAGGATCCCTCCAAGGAACACGACGTCGGCCAGGTGGGCGACATCGTCGAGATCGACCCCGGCGTGGTGCGCGCGCTGCTGGAGGACCACTTCATCCCCGTGGTCAGCCCGATCGGCTTTGGCGACGAGAACGAGAGCTACAACATCAATGCCGACGTCGTGGCCGGCAAGCTGGCCACGGTGCTGCGGGCCGAGAAGCTGGTGCTGCTGACCAACACGCCGGGCGTGCTGGACAAGAACGGCCGGCTGCTCACCGACCTGACCGCCCGCGAGATCGACGCCCTGTTCGCCGACGGCACCATCTCGGGCGGCATGCTGCCCAAGATCAGCGGCGCACTCGACGCCGCCAAGAGCGGCGTGAACTCGGTCCACATCATCGACGGCCGGGTGCCGCACTCGATGCTGCTCGAGATCCTGACCGACCAGGCCTACGGGACGATGATCCGGTCGAAATGACTCTGTCCCGACATGCCCCCGCCACCAGCGGGCAGGCAGCCGGATGGCGGTGAACTGACATGCGGCTGCTCCTGGTGGAAGACGACGTGATGGTCGCCAGCGGCATCAAGCTGGGCCTCACCGATGCCGGCTACGCGGTCGACTGGGTCGGCAGCGGCGAGCGCGCTGAGGAAGTGCTGCGCACCGAGCCGTTCGACGCCGCCATCATCGACATCGGCCTGCCGCACATGGACGGCCTGGAACTGACCCGCCGCCTGCGCAAGCCCGAGATGGCCAGCCGGCAGATGCCGGTGCTCATCCTCACCGCCCGCGACGCCCTGCAGGACCGGGTGCAGGGCCTGGACCTGGGCGCCGACGACTACATGGTCAAGCCGTTCGAGCTGCCCGAGCTGCTGGCGCGGCTGCGAGCGCTGCTGCGGCGCTCGCAGGCGGCCACCAGCGCCGTGCTCAGCTTCGGCCCGATCGAGCTCGACACGGCCAACCGGCGCGCCAGTGCCACCCGCGGCAGCCAGAAGGTGGCCATCGAGCTCGGCCCGCGCGAGTGGACCGTCATGGAATACCTCCTGATCCACGCCCCCAAGCCGGCCAGCAAGGAAAAGCTGCTGCAGGCGCTGACCGGCTGGGACAAGGAGATCACGCCCAACGCGGTCGAGGTCTACATCTCGCGCCTGCGCGGCAAGCTCGAGCCGCACGGGGTCGCGTTGCGCTCGATCCGGGGCTTCGGCTACCGGCTGGAGTTGCAGGGCACCACGGCGCCGTGATGGTCCGCTGGCCGCGCCGCCGCGGCGGGACCCGCATGCTGTCCGGCCTGCGGCGGCGGCTGCTGGTCATGCTGCTGGCGCCGCTGGTCGTGCTGGCGCTGCTCAATGCCTGGTTCGACTACCGCTCGGCCGACAACGTCGCGCTGCAGCAGGACAAGCGGCTGGCGGCCCTGGTGCCGCTGGTGGCCGACTCGGTGATCGCCGAGGGCGCCCGCGCCGGCGGCCCGCCGGTGATCCTGCTGGCGCCGGCGCTCGAGCAGTTCCTCAACGACCGGGGCGGCTTCGCCTCCTGGAGCCTGACCGACCCCGACGGCCAGCTGCTGGTGGGCGAGCACTGGCTGGCCTCGCTGCCGCCCAGCGATGCCGAGCCCGAGTTCCACAGCGAGGAGGATGGCGGCGTCACCTTCCGCATCGTCCGCCAGCGTCAGCAGACCGTCATCGGCGAGGTGGTGGTGGCCATCGCCGACGGCTCGGACCCGCGCCAGCAGTGGGCCCGCTCCATCGTGCTGAAGGTGCTGCTGCCCAACCTGGTGCTGATCGCGGCGGCGGCGTTCGCGGTCGGCTGGGCGGTGGAGCGCGCCCTGAAGCCGCTGCTCGACCTGAAGGACGCGGTCGAGCGCCGGTCGCCGCGCGACCTGAGCGCCATCGACGAGGACGCCTCGCCGGAGGAGGCGCGGCCCCTGGTGCAATCGCTCAACCGGCTGTTCGGCCTGGTCAACGCGCAGGCCGAAAGCCAGCGCCGCTTCGTCGCCGATGCCGCCCACCAGCTGCGCACGCCGCTGGCCGGCCTGCAGGCGCAGGTCGAGGCCTGGGCGCAGGCGGCCAATGCGGCCGGCCGCGGCGGCGCCGTCGAGCTGCAGCGCGACCAGGTCTACAAGCTGCGCAGCGCCACCCGGCGCACCTCGCAGCTGGCCAACCAGCTGCTGGCGCTGTCGCGCGCCGACGCCCGCACCATGCAGTCGCAGCCGATGCAGCGGGTCGACCTGAAGGCGCTTTGCGAGGACATGCTGCAGGCGCACCTGGACGCCGCCTCGGCCAAGCGGCTGGACCTGGGGCTGGATGCCGAACCGGTTCAGGTGATGGGGCACGAGTGGCTGCTGCGCGAGCTGCTGTCCAACCTGGTGGACAACGCGGTGCGCTACACGCCCGATGGCGGCACCGTCACCATCCGCTGCGGCCGGCGCGACACCGGCGCCTTCCTCGAGGTGGAGGACGACGGGCCCGGCGTGCCGCCGCACGAGCGCGCCCGGGTGCTGGAGCGGTTCTACCGGGTCCAGGGCACGGTCGGCGAGGGCAACGGCCTGGGCCTGGCCATCGCGCAGGAGATCGCCCGCGTGCACCACAGCCAGCTCGAACTGGGCGCGGGCGACGGCGGCCGCGGGTTGCGGGTCACGCTGCCGCTCCAGCGCGGGCTTCCCTTCGCCTCGTTGTAAGTGCGCACTTGGGCGCAAGGCCGCGCCTTCACAGGGCAGCGTGCGGGAGAACCCTGCCCATCGGTGTGCGAGAATGGTTTCAACCCATCCGTTGTCCAGCCATGCCCGACGCCGAGATCAGCTCCCCCGACAGTCCCGTTGCACCCGCAGCGGCGGTTCCCCGCAAGCGCCCCAAGCCCGGCGAGCGGCGCGTCCAGATCCTGCAGGCGCTGGCCATGATGCTGGAGCAGCCCGGCGCCGACCGCATCACCACTGCCGCGCTGGCAGCCCGGCTGGACGTCAGCGAAGCGGCCCTCTACCGCCACTTCGCCAGCAAGGCCCAGATGTTCGAGGGCCTGATCGAATTCATCGAGCAGAGCGTCTTCACCCTGGTCAACCAGATCCAGGAGCGCGCCGGCAACGGCGAGGCCGACACCGGCGCCCGCCAGGCCGCCCGCATCGTCGCCATGCTGGTGCAGTTCGCCGAGAAGAACCCCGGCATGACGCGCGTCATGGTCGGCGACGCGCTGGTCTACGAGAACGAGCGGCTGCAGCAGCGCATGAACCAGTTCTTCGACAAGATCGAGGCCACGCTGCGCCAGAGCCTGCGCGGCGCCGCCGACAGCGAGGGCTCGGCCACGCCGACGCTGGACGCCCAGGTGCGCGCCTCCATGCTCACCGCGTTCGTGGTCGGGCGGCTGCAGCGCTTCGCCCGCTCGGGATTCCGCCGCAGCCCGTCGGAGCACCTCGACGCCAGCCTCGCCTGCATGCTCTAGCGGATTCCCGGGCGTGCTGCAGGTCCGCCTCGCCGGCGAGGACGTGCTGCTGCATCCGAGCGGCGCGCTGTTCCTGCCCGGCCACGACACCCTGCTGGTGGCCGACGCCCATGTCGGCAAGGCGGTGAGCTACCGCATGCTGGGCGTGCCGGTGCCCGAGGCCACCACCGGCGCCACCCTGGCGGCGCTGGATGCCGCCGTCGCGCAGACCGGCGCCCGCCAGGTCGTGTTCCTCGGCGACTTCCTGCACTCGGCCCGCTCGCATGCGCGCGACACCCTGGCCAGCCTGCGCCAGTGGCGGGGCCGCCAGCCGGCGCTCGGCCTGCGGCTGGTGCGCGGCAACCACGACGACCGCGCCGGCGACCCGCCGCCCGACCTGGACATCGCCGCCAGCGACGAGCCGTGCCGCCTCGGCCCCTTCGCCCTGTGCCACCACCCCAAGCCGGTGGCCGGCGCCTACGTGCTGGCCGGCCACTGGCACCCCTGCGTCAGCGTGCGCGGTCGCGCCTTCGAGCGCCTGCGCCTGCCCTGTTTCTGGCTCGGCGACGACAGCGGCGCGCAGCCCGGACGGGCGGTCGGGGTGCTGCCGGCCTTCGGCAGCTTCACCGGCATGCACCGCATCGAGCCGGCCGCGGGCGACCGCATCTTTCCAGTGGCCGACGGGACGGTGCGCGCGCTGCCGCCGGTGCCGTCCGACTGAGCGCCCACGGCTGAGCGTCGGCGGGCAAGCTGCGCAAGATGCGGCGGCGGCCCACAAGCGCGGCTGTCGGCCGCCGCTCCAATGGTTGGGGGTCCGCCCGCCGGCGGACGGGAGCAAGGCGATGCAGCGCAACAGCTTGGTGGCCGCGGTCGCGGCCGCACTGGCCCTGGGATGCCTGTCGGGCTGCGGCGGCGGCGTGGCCACCGGCACCGACCCCGGCCGCACGCTGGCGGTGGCCGACCCGTCCGCCGACCGCACCGTCACGGCGGTCAGCCTGTTCGACGCCGTGGCCGGTGTCGAGCGCATGCTGGCCGCGTCCAACGGCTACTCCGTCATCGAAGGGCCGTCGGGGGTGGACGTCACCAGCGCCTGCGCCGGCGGCGGCACGATCCGGGTGCGCAAGGTCACCGCGACGACGGCCGAGCTGTCCCCGGCGGATTGCCGGCTGCGCACCGACGACACGCTGGTCTACGCGGGCACCTGGCGGTTCACCGTCACGAGCTCCAGCTTCGGCGCGAGCGGCGCCTGTCCGGCCGGGACGGTCTGCCAGCTGGCGGCCACCATCGACCTGTCGACCGCGCGCTACGGCTACGGCAGCGCGACCGAGCGGGTGGTGGGCACGCAGTACCAGTCGGTGACCGACGCGGCCGGCTTCCGCCGGGCGCTGGTGCGGGCCGGCGGCGAGACCCTGCCCAGCCTGGACGCGACCGTGCTGGCCGGCACGCTCGACAACCTGGTGATGCGCCTGCCGGGCGCCGTCGACTGGCAGATCATCGGCGACGTCACGCGCCAGACCCTGCAGGTGGCCAGCCCGTTCGGTGCCACCCTGGTGCTGGGCCCGAGCATCAGCGCGACCTTCGACGACAACCGGGACGGCGTCACCGACAGGACGGCGACCGTTCCCTGGTCGGCGTTCCTGCCGTGAGCGGCTAGGCCAGCCCGACCTTCCGGCCGGCGGCCTGGATCTCGGCCCAGGTGGTGTCGTCGATGGCGATGCCGTCGCGGGCGCGCTCGGCGCGGGCGGCGCGCTCGGGCTCCCCGGCCAGCAGCACGCCGTCGGTGCCGGCCGCGGCGGGGCTCTGCCGCAGCCAGTCGACGAAGGCCAGCGCCTCCTGCGCGAAGGCGTTGGCCGTGCCCAGCTTCACCGGGTCGACCAGCACCGTGAACATGCCGTTGAGCACGGCCCGGGCGGCGTCGGCCGGCCGGTGCCAGGTGCCGCTGCCGGTGAGCGCGCCCCCCAGCAGCTCGCAGGCGACGGCCATGCCATAGCCCTTGTGCTCGCCGAAGGGCATCAGGGCGCCGAAGCCACCGCGCGGCTGCTGCACCACGACCACCCCGGGATCGGTGGTCGGGCGGCCGTCCTCGTCGATGAGGGTGCCGGGCTCGATCCGGCGGCCCTCGTTGTGGGCGACGCGCATCTTGCCCTGCGCGACCCGGCTGGTGGCGAAGTCGAGCACGAACGGCTCGCGACCGGCCAGCGGCACGCCGATGCAGCACGGGTTGGTGCCGAAGCGGCCGTCGCCGCCCTGGAACGGCGCCACCACCGGACGCGACAGCACGTTGACGAAGTGGACCGACACCAGCCCCTGCGCCACCGCCATTTCGGCGAAATGCCCGATGCGCCCCAGGTGGTGCGCATGGGCCAGGGCCAGGATGCAGCTGCCCAGGCTCTTCGCGCGTTCGATGGCGAGTTGCATCGCCTGTTCGCCGACGACCTGGCCGTAGCCGCGCCCGCCTTCGACGCTGAGCAGCGCGCCGGCGTCGAGCGTGACCCGGGCGGCGGTGTTGGGCTTGAGGCCGCCTTCGAGCACCGCGTCGACGTAGCGCGGCACCATGCCGACGCCGTGCGAGTCGTGGCCCGAGAGGTTGGCCAGCACCAGGTTGGCGGCCACGGTCCGGGCCTCGGCCGCGCTGCTGCCGGCGGCTCGGAGGATGGCGTCGACGCGCGCCTCGAGTTCCTGCGGGGACAGGGTGATGGCCATGGCTACATCACCGCCCCGACCTGCCACGGCACGAACTCGTTCTGTCCGTAGCCGTGACGCTCGCTCTTGCTGTGCTCGCCCGACGCGGTGGCCAGCACCAGCCGGAAGATGCGCTCGCCCATCTGCTGCACCGACGACGTGCCGTCGATGATCTCGCCGCAGTTGATGTCCATGTCCTCTTCCTGGCGCTGCCACAGCGCGCTGTTGGTCGCCAGCTTGAGCGAGGGCGATGGCGCGCAGCCGTAGGCCGAGCCGCGCCCGGTGGTGAAGCAGATCATGTTGGCCCCGCCGGCCACCTGGCCGGTGGCGCTGACCGGGTCGTAGCCGGGGGTGTCCATGTAGACGAAGCCGTGCGCCGTGACCGGCTCGGCGTACTCGTACACCGCCTGCAGGTTGGTGGTGCCGCCCTTGGCGACGGCGCCGAGCGACTTCTCCAGGATGGTGGTCAGCCCGCCGGCCTTGTTGCCGGGCGAGGGGTTGTTGTTCATCTCGCCGGAGTTGATGCGGGTGTAGTCCTCCCACCACTTGATGCGCGAGATCAGCTTCTCGCCCACGTCGCGCCGGACGGCGCGGCGGGTGAGCAGGTGTTCGGCGCCGTAGATCTCGGGCGTCTCCGACAGGATGGCCGTGCCGCCGTGCGCCACCAGCAGGTCGACCGCGGCGCCCAGCGCCGGGTTGGCGCTGATGCCCGAGTAGCCGTCCGAGCCGCCGCATTGCAGGCCGATCGTGATGTGCTCGGCGCCGCACGGCTCGCGCTTGACGCGGTTGGCGGCCGGCAGCATCTCGCGCACCAGCGCGATGCCCTTCTCGACCGTCTTGCGGGTGCCGCCCGTGTCCTGGATGTTGAACACGCGCAGCGTGTCGCCTTCGCGCAGGCTGCTGTGCGCCAGCCAGGCGTTGATCTGGTTGGCCTCGCAGCCCAGGCCGACCACGACGACGCCCCAGAAGTTCGCGTGGGTGGCGTAGCCGGCCAGCGTGCGCTCCAGCAGCTGCATGCCCAGGCCCTCGGTGTCCATGCCGCAGCCGGTGCCGTGGGTGAGGGCGACCACGCCGTCGATGTTGGGATAGTCGGCCAGCGCACCCGGGTTGCTCTGGCGCGAGAAGTGGTCGGCGATGGCGCGCGCGGCGGTCGCCGAGCAGTTGACGCTGGACAGCACGCCGATGTAGTTGCGGGTGGCGACCCGGCCGTCGGCGCGCCGGATGCCCAGGAAGGTGGCCTCGCGGCGGCCCGGCTCGGGCTTGACGTCGGCGCCGAAGGCGTAGTCGCGCGCAAAGGCGCCGCCTTCGGCCCCCACGCCCAGGTTGTGCGTGTGCACATGGTCGCCGGCCGCGATGGGCTTGCTGGCGAAACCGATGATCTGGTTGTAGCGGCGCACCGGCTGGCCCGGAGCGATGTCGCGCAGGGCGACCTTGTGGCCGGGAGGCACCAGGCCGCGGACCTGGACGCCTTCGACGGTGGTGCCGCCCACGAGCTGCGAGCGGGCGATCAGGACATCGTCCTGGGGATGGAGGCGGATGAAGGGGGTCATGTCAGTAGAACATCTTCGGCAGCCAGAGCACCAGCTTGGGGAAGTACGTGATGATGCCCAGCGACAGCAGCAGCGGCACCAGCCACGGCAGGATGGCCATCGTCGTGCGCTCGACCGACAACTTTGCCACGCGCGCCAGCACGAACAGCACCATGCCCATGGGCGGGTGCAGCAGGCCGATCATCAGGTTGAGCACCATCACCAGGCCGAAGTGGACCAGGTCGATGCCCAGCTGCTGGCAGATCGGCACCAGGATGGGCACCAGGATCGTGATGGCCGCCGTCGGTTCCAGGAAGCAGCCGACGAACAGCATCAGCGCGTTGGCCAGCAGCAGGAACACCCAGGGTTCCTTGGTGAAGGCCAGCACCCATTGCGCGATGGCCGCGGTGACGCCGGTGGCGGTGAGCATCCAGCCGAAGATGCTGGCCGCCGCGACGATGAGCAGCACGGTGGAGGTGGTCTCGACGGTGTCCAGGCAGACCTTCACGAACATCTTCCAGGTCAGCGTGCGGTACCAGGCGAAGCCCAGCACCATGGCCCAGATGCAGGCCGCGATGGCGCCTTCGGTGGGGGTGAACAGGCCGGTGGTCATGCCGCCGATGAGCAGCACCGGCGTCATGATCGGCAGCACCGCCTGGAAGCGGAACACGCGGTCCATGCCGAACAGAACCACCAGCCCGGCGGCCACCGTGGCCTGCGCGGGCAGGCCGGCCTTCACGATCAGCAGCCACAGCGCCAGCGGCCAGCCGACCACGACCGCCGTCTCGCCGACGGCCTTGCCCAGGCGGCCCCATTCGAAGGCGATGTCGCCGCCCCAGCCGTTCTTGTGCGCGAAGTAGGCAACGGTGAGCATCATCAGCACCGCCATCAGCACGCCCGGCAGGATGCCGGCCAGGAACAGCGCGCCGACGCTGACGTTGGCCATCATCCCGTAGATCACGAAGGGCAGCGACGGCGGGATGATGGGGCCCAGGGTGGCCGAGGCGGCGGTGACGCCGACCGCGAACTCGGTCTCGTAGCCATGATCCTTCATGGCCTTGATCTCGATGGTGCCCAGGCCGGCGGCGTCGGCGATGGCCGTGCCGCTCATGCCGGCGAACACCACCGAGCCGACCACGTTGACGTGGCCCAGCCCGCCCTTGAGCCAGCCCACCAGCGCCAGGGCGTAGTTGTAGATGCGGTTGGTGATGCCGGCGTTGTTCATCAGGTTGCCGGCCAGGATGAAGAACGGCACCGCCAGCAACGGGAAGCTGTCGATGCCGCTGACCATGCGGTGGATGACGACGAAGCCGGGCAGGGTGCTGTCGGACAGCAGGATGAACAGCAGGGCCGAGCCGGCCATCGCGACGGCCACCGGCAGGCCGCTGGCCATCAGGCCGAGGAAGATGATCTTGAGCATGGGTGTTCTTCTCGTGGGCGGGGGTTCAGCGGTCGTCCATGGTGGATTCCGGCCGCTCCAGCACGGAGTAGCCGCGCCGCCAGTGGGTGCGCGCGACGAGCACCGAGCGCACCGCCATGGCCGCGAACCCGAGCAGGCAGACGCCGTACACGTAGTTCATCGGCAGGTCGACCATGGTCATGCGCGAGTTGCTGCCCAGCTTGAGCATCATCATCACCGTCAGCACCGTGGCCGCCGCGAAGAAGGTGATGCGCAGCACGTCGACGGCCGTGGCCAGCAGCCGGCTGAAGCCGGCCGGCATGTAGCGGTAGAAGAAGTCGACCTGGATGTGGTTGTTCTTGACCACCCCGATGGTCGCGCCCGTGAACACGGTGGCGATCAGCAGGTAGCGGGCGATCTCCTCGGTCCAGGCGGCCGAGTCGTTGAACACGTAGCGGGTGATGAACTGGTAGAACACCACGCTCCCCAGGATCCAGAAGAACGCCAGCGCCACCCAGGCCTCCGGCGGGGTGCCGGACAGCACCACGGCTTCGTCCTGGGCATGGAATTCCCCGTCGTCGCCCATGACGCGGGGCATGTCGTCGATGCTGCTGGTGGCAGCGGTTCCGAGGTCGGCTGACATCGCTTGAGTCTCCTGCAAGGGGGCGGCCGGGCCGTGCCGGCCCGGGGCTCTGGTCGGTCGCGGCTTACTTCAGGCCGACGACGCGGTCCCAGTCCTTCTTGTCCAGCTTCATCGATTCGAAGCTGATGGCCTTGAGCACGCGTTGCTGGAAGTCGTTGCGGTCGACGGTGACGACGTTCACGCCCTTCTTCTTGAACTCGTCGACCAGTTCACCCTCGCGCTTGCGGATGTCGTTGGTGGCCTTCTCCGCGGCTTCCTGCGTGACTTCCACCAGGATCTTCTGCTCGGCCGGCGACAGCTTGCCCAGCAACGTGGGCGAGACGATGGTGAGCAGCGAGTCGGCGATGTGGCCGGTCAGGATGATGTTCTTCTGCACCTCGAAGAACTTCTTGGCCTCGATGGTGGGCAGCGGGTTCTCCTGCGCGTCGACGGTGCCGTTCTGCAGCGCCAGGTAGACCTCGGCGAACGCGATCGGCGTCGGGTTGGCGCCGCAGGCACGGGGCAGGGCGGTGTAGGCCGGCGCGTCGGGCACCCGCATCTTCAGGCCCTTCATCTCGTCGCAGGTCTTGAACAGCTTGTTGCTGGTGGCGTGGCGGGCCCCGTAGTACGTGAGCGCCGTGACGGTGTTGCCGGTGGCCTTCTTGTAGCCCTCGGCGAGCTCCTTGAAGACGTCGCTCTTGCTGTACTTGATGACGTGGTCGGCGTCACGGAAGGTGAACGGGTAGTAGCTGACCGCCAGGCGCGGGAACGAGGTGGCTGCGAACGAGGCGCCGGTCAGGATGATGTCCACCGTGCCCAGCTGCAGGCCCTGGTTGATCTCGCTTTCCTTGCCCAGGCTGGAAGCCGGGAACACCTGGATCTCGTACTTGCCGTTGGTGCGCTTCTTGAATTCCTCGCCGGCCCACACCGACCACTTGTGGTACGGCTCGGAGGTCTCGTAGACGTGGGCCCACTTGAGCTTGGTCTGTGCGAACGCGGGCGCGGCCACCGCGGCCGCGAGGGCGCAGGCGGCGACGAGTTTCAGGGTGAGTCGCTTGTGCATCGGTCTGTCTCCTTTGTCGTTGGGGGTTCTGGCGTCAGGAACTGTTGGCGCGGCGCCAGCTCGCGCTGTAACGGGCATAGGCCTTCTTCAGGTGGTGCTGCATGGCGGCGCGGGCGGCGTTGTCGTCGTGCTGCCGGATGGCCTCGAGCACCTGCTCGTGCTCGCCGATCGCGGCGCTCCACGAGGCCGCGTTCTCGAAGTAGTCGCTCATCCGTTCGAACAGCACGCCGCTGCGCGCGTCCCAGTAGCTCACCACGGTGTCGTGCAGCACGCCGTTGCCGCAGGCAGCGGCGATGGCCGAGTGGAAGGCGCCGTCGCCCTCGCGCGGGACGATGCCGGCCGCGGCGGCATCGCGCATCTGCTGGAGGGCCTCGGCCATGGCCGCGATCTGCGCCTTGCGCGCGTGGCGCGCGGCCAGCGCAGCGACCTCGCCCTCGACCAGTTCGCGCGCCCGCATCAGTTCGAGCGGGCCCCATTCGGCGGCTGCGGCCGTGGCGGCGTGGCCCGGGGGCTTGCTGTTCAGCCTGGCGCCGGCCGGCGGGCGCACGTAGACGCCGGAGCCGATGCGCACTTCCACCAGGCCCTCGACCTCCAGCGCGATCAGCGCCTCGCGCACCGAGGGGCGGCTCACGCCCAGCTGGCGCGCCAGGTCCCGTTCGGCCGGCAGGCGGCTGCCGGTGTCGAACTCGCCCTTGCCGATGAGCGAACGCAACTGCTCGGCGATCTGCCGGTACAGGCGTTGCGATTCGACGGCTTGCAGTGGCATCGTTGGGGGGCGGCCAGCCACTAAGGGTTCGCCATGACTGGCCAAGTGGTCAGGCCAATTAATATCCGTCCCGCGCCTGTCCCGCGCATCCGGCAAAACCCGTGGGCAGGCGCGAACAGGAGGCACCGATGCGTTTGAAGGGCAAGACCGCGCTGGTCACCGCGGCCGGTCAGGGAATCGGCCGCGCGAGTGCGCTGGCCATGGCGGCGGAGGGCGCGCAGGTGTGGGCGACCGACGTCAACGAGGACTTGCTGGCCGGCTTCGCGGGGGTCGAGCGGGTGACGGCGAGGCGGCTCGACGTCCTGGACAAGGCGGCCATCGCCCGCGTGGTGGGCGAGATGCCGGCCGTCGACGTGCTGTTCAACTGCGCCGGCGTGGTGCACAACGGCACCATCCTGCAGGCCAACGACGACGACTGGGCGTTCGCGTTCAACCTCAATGCCCGGGCGCAGTTCTGGGCCATCCAGACCGTGCTTCCGCGCATGCTGGAGCAGGGCCGCGGCGGCAGCATCATCAACATGGCCAGCGTGTGCAGCAGCATCAAGGGCCTGCCCAACCGCTTCATCTACGGCGCCAGCAAGGCGGCCGTGCTGGGCCTGACCAAGAGCGTCGCCGCCGACTATGTCGGCCAGAACGTGCGCTGCAATGCGGTGTGTCCCGGCACGGTGGACACGCCGTCGCTTCAGGACCGCATCAACGCCTACGACGACCCGGTCGAGGCGCGCAAGAACTTCATCGCCCGCCAGCCGATGGGCCGGCTGGCGCAGGCGCACGAGATCGCGCCGGTGGTGGTGTTCCTGGCCAGCGACGAGGCCGCCTTCGTCACCGGCCAGGCCTACGCCGCCGACGGGGGGATGACGATTTGAACCAGCTCGACTTCCAGGGCCGGCATGCGGTCATCACCGGCGGCGCCACCGGCCTGGGCTACGCCATCGCGCAGCGCCTGGTGCAGTCCGGCGGCACCGTGTCCCTCTGGGACCGTGACGAGGCCGCTGCGCAGCAGGCGGCCCTCACGCTGGGTGGCAAGGCGCGGGCGATCCACGTCGACGTGGCCGACTTCGCGTCGGTGCAGGAGGCGGTCCGGCGCACCACCGCGCAGGCTGCCCGCATCGACGCCCTCGTCAACAGCGCCGGCATCACCGGCCCCAACACCAGGGTCTGGGACTACCCGCCGGAGGCCTGGCGCCAGGTGCTCGAGGTCAACCTGCTGGGCGTGTTCCACTGCTGCCGCGAAGTGGCGGCGCTGATGCGCCAGCAGGGCTACGGCCGCATCGTCAACATCGCCTCGGTCGCCGGCAAGGACGGCAACCCGAACGCCAGCGCCTACAGCGCCAGCAAGGCAGGTGTGATCGGCCTGACCAAGTCGCTGGGCAAGGAACTGGCCGACGTCGACGTGCGGGTCAACTGCGTGACCCCGGCGGCGGTGAAGACGGCCATCTTCGACCAGATGACGCCCGAGCACATCCAGTTCATGCTGAGCAAGATCCCGATGGGCCGCTTCGGCATGCCCGAGGAGATCGCCGCCATGGTCGGCTGGCTGTGCACCGAGGAGTGCTCGTTCTCCACCGGCGCCGTGTTCGACCTCTCCGGCGGCCGCGCCACGTATTGAAATCCCTCGACAACGGAAGAAAGAAGAACCGATGAAACTCGTTCGCTATGGCAACCCGGGCAAGGAAAAGCCCGGCCTCATCGATGCCGACGGCAAGCTGCGCGACCTCAGTGCGGTGGTGCCCGAGCTGGGGCCGGCGCAGCTGGCGCCGGCGGTGCTGGCCAAGATCCGCAAGGCCAACCCGGCCAAGCTGCCGCTGGTGCGCGGCAAGCCGCGCATGGGGTGCCCGGTGGCCAACGTCGGCAAGTTCATCGCCATCGGCCTGAACTTCACCGACCACGCGGCCGAGTCCGGCATGCCCATCCCCAAGGAGCCGGTGGTGTTCATGAAGGCCACCAGCTGCATCCAGGGCCCGGACGACGACGTGATGCTGCCCAAGGGCTCGGTCAAGAGCGACTGGGAGGTCGAGCTGGGCATCGTCATCGGCAGCCGCGCCCGCTACGTGTCCAAGAAGGACGCGCTGTCGTACGTGGCCGGCTACTGCGTGATCAACGACGTCAGCGAGCGCGAGTTCCAGCTCGAGCGCGGACCGCAGTGGGACAAGGGCAAGGGCTGCGACACCTTCGGGCCCATCGGCCCCTGGCTGGTGACCACCGACGAGATCGAGAACGTGCAGCGCCTGGACATGTGGCTGGACGTGAACGGCGAGCGGATGCAGACCGGCAACACGAAGACCATGATCTTCGGCGCCGCGCACCTGGTCAGCTACGTCAGCCAGTTCATGACGCTGCTGCCCGGCGACGTCATCACGACCGGCACCCCGCCCGGCGTCGGCCTGGGCATGAAGCCGCCGCGCTTCCTCAAGAAGGGCGACGTCATGACCCTGGGCATCCAGGGCCTGGGCGAGCAGCGGCAGCAGGTCGTCGGCTTCAAGGCCTGACGCTCGGGGCGCGGGCCTTCAGCGGGCCTGCGACACCATGTAGTCGACCGCCGCCTTCACCTCGGGGTCGGGCAGCGCCGTGTTGCCGCCCTTGGGGGGCATGACGCCCTTCTTGCCCTGGAAGCCCTGGAGGGCGTGCTGGTACAGCGTGTCCTTGCCCTGGGCCACCCGCGGTTCCCAGTCGGCCTTGTCGCCGATCTTGGGCGCGCCGGCGATGCCCGCGCCATGGCAGGCCACGCAGGTGGCCGCATACACCTTCTGGCCGTCGGCGGCGGCGCCCATCGTGGCCGGGCCGCCGGGTGCGCCCGGTGCCGTGGAGGTGGGTGCAGCAGGCGCAGTGGGCGCCGTCGGGGCCGTGGTGGAAGCAGTCGTCGAGCTCGACCTCGCACCCGATCCCGGCGGCGTGCCGGTGCCGGACGGCGCGGTGGCCGCCGTGCTGCCCGGCGTTGCGGGCGGGCCCTTGGCGCTGGAGGGGTCCTCGGCCTTGCCGCAGGCGGCGAGCAGGCAGGCGCTGGCCAGTGCCGCGCCAAGTGCGATCGGTTTCATGGAATCTCCGGGAGCATGGGCAGGATGTCCCAGTCTCGACACGTGCGCCGGCCACCCGTGTAGTCCTGTCCTGATGGTGCATGCCTGCGGGCGCCGATGCCCGCAGCCCGGCCGGGTCCACCTGTATCGCGCGCGACACCTCATGGGGCAGACCGCATCGTCCGGCGGCCCGAATGCCTGCAAAATAGAACGACCGTTCGTTTCATTCCTCCTGCCCATGTCCGTTTCCGAGTTCTCCCTGAAGCCGGCCCGCGCACCGCGCGAGCGCGACGGGCGCGCGCTGCAGAAGGGCCAGCAGACCAAGGCCGCCATCGTCGATGCCGCGCTCGGCCTGGCCACGCAGATCGGCCTCGAGGGCCTGTCCATCGGCGCCCTCGCCGAGGTGGCGCAGATGAGCAAGTCGGGCGTGTTCGCCCATTTCGGCTCGCGCGAGGAACTGCAGATCTCGGTGGTGCGCGAGTACCACGCGCGCTTCGAGGATGAGGTGTTCTACCCCGCCATGGCCGAGCCGCGCGGGCTGCCGCGCCTGCGGGCCCTGTTCCGCAACTGGATGGCACGCACCTCGGTCGAACTCGATTCGGGCTGCATCTACATCAGCGGCGCGGTCGAGTTCGACGACCGGCCGGGGCCGGTGCGCGACGCGCTCGCCAGTTCGGTGTCGACCTGGCACGCGGCCATGAAGCGGGCCATCACGGTCGCCAAGGAAGAGAAGCACCTGCATGCCGACGTGGACGAGGAGCAGGTTCTGTTCGAGATCCACGGCCTGATCCTGGCCCTGCACTACGAGGCGCGCTTCCTGCGCACGCCGGGCTGCATAGTCCGCGCCAACACCGGTTTCGACAACATCCTGCGCCGCCTGGGCGCCGACATTCCCGACCCGCCCGCGCGGGCCCGCAGCAGCAAATCCCCCAAGGACTGAACCCATGCCCACCTACACCCCGCCCCTGCGCGACATGCAGTTCGTGATGCACGAAGTGCTGAAGGTCGCCGACGAGTACCAGGCCATGCCGCGCTACGCGGAGGTCGACGCCGACACCATCAACGCCGTCCTGGAGGAGGGCGGCAAGTTCGCCAGCGAGGTGACGTTCCCGCTCAACGGCAGCGGTGACGAGGAAGGTTGCACGCTCGACACCGCCACCCATGAGGTGACCACGCCCACCGGCTTCAAGGAGGCCTACGCCCGCTTCATCGAAGGCGGCTGGCCGGCGCTGTCGTGCGATCCGGCATACGGCGGCCAGGGCCTGCCCATCGTGGTGAACCAGGCCTTCTACGAGATGCTGAATTCGGCCAACCAGGCCTGGACCATGTATCCGGGCCTGTCGCACGGGGCCTACGAGGCGCTGCATGCGCACGGCACCGACGAGCAGAAGAAGGTCTACCTGCCCAAGCTGGTGAGCGGCGAGTGGACCGGCACCATGTGCCTGACCGAGCCGCATTGCGGCACCGACCTGGGGATGCTGCGGACCAGGGCCGAACCGCAGCCGGACGGCAGCTACCGCCTCACCGGCAACAAGATCTTCATCTCGGCCGGCGAGCACGACATGGTGCCGAACATCGTCCACCTCGTGCTGGCCCGGCTGCCCGACGCGCCCAAGGGCAGCAAGGGCATCAGCCTGTTCGTCGTGCCCAAGTACCACGTCAACCCGGACGGCTCGCCGGGCGCGCGCAACGGCATCCACTGCGGCGGCCTGGAGCACAAGATGGGCATCCACGGCAATGCCACGGCGCAGCTGGTGCTGGAGGACGCGGTGGGCACGCTGGTGGGCGAGCCGAACAAGGGCCTGCAGGCCATGTTCGTGATGATGAACGCCGCCCGCATCGGCGTCGGCATGCAGTCGCTCGGCCTGACCGAGGTGGCCTACCAGAACGCCCTGGCCTACGCCAAGGACCGCATCCAGATGCGCTCGCTCAGCGGCGTCAAGGCCAAGGACAAGCCGGCCGACCCCATCATCGTGCACCCCGACGTGCGCAAGATGCTGCTCACCGCCAAGGCCTACGCCGAGGGCGGCCGCGCGCTCACCATGTACTGCTCGCTGCTGATCGACCGCGAGCTGCACCACCCGGACGCCAAGGTGCGCCAGGAGGCCGAGGAGCTGGTGGCGCTGCTCACCCCCATCGTCAAGGCCTTCCTCACCGACAACGGCCACGTCGCCACCAATGCCTGCATGCAGGTGTTTGGCGGCCATGGCTTCGTGCGGGAGTGGGGGATGGAGCAGTACGTGCGCGACAACCGCATCAACATGATCTACGAGGGCACGAACACCGTGCAGTCGCTCGACCTGCTGGGCCGCAAGGTGCTGGGCAACCAGGGCGCGACGCTGAAGAAGTTCGGCAAGCTGGTGGCGCAGCTGGTCGAGGAGGAGGGCGTGAACGAGAAGATGGCCGAGTTCATCAACCCGATCGCCGCCCTGGGCGAGCAGATGACCAAGTTCACCACCGAGATCGGCTTCAAGGCGTTCCAGAATCCCGACGAGGTGGGCGCCGCGGCCGTCGACTACCTGCGCGTGGCCGGCCACCTGGTGTTCGGCTACCTGTGGGCCCGGATGGCACAGGTGGCGCTGCGCGAGATCGCGGCCGGCAACGCCGACCCGTTCTACCAGGCCAAGCTGCAGACGGCGCGCTTCTACTTCGCCCGCCTGTTCCCCGAGACGGCGATGCTGATGCGCACCGCGCGCTCGGGCGCCCGGGTGCTGCTCGACACCCAGGAGGCGCTGGCCTGACCATGGATCAGCAACTCGACGAACGCGCCACGGCCGGCGCGACCCACGGCGACGCGGCCAGCGCGATGAACCGGTTCCGGGTGAAGAAGGTGGCCGTGCTCGGCGCCGGCGTGATGGGGGCGCAGATCGCCGCCCATCTCGTCAACGTGAAGGTGCCAGTGGTGCTGTTCGACCTGCCGGCCCGGGAAGGACTGAAAAACGGCATCGTGGCCAAGGCGGTCGAGGGGCTGAAGAAGCTCAAGCCGGCGCCGCTCGGCGTGGCCGAGGACGCCGCCCTGATCCAGCAGGCCAACTACGAGGAGCACCTGGACCTGCTGGGCGAATGCGACCTGGTGATCGAGGCCATCGCTGAACGGATGGACTGGAAGCTCGACCTGTACCGCCGGATGGCGCCGGCGCTCGCGCCGCACGCCATCGTGGCGTCCAACACCTCGGGCCTGTCGATCACCAGGCTGGCCGAGGCGCTGCCCGAGGCCATCCGGCCGCGCTTCTGCGGCATCCACTTCTTCAACCCGCCGCGCTACATGTACCTGGTGGAGCTGATCGCCGCGCCGGCGACGCTGCCGCAGGTGCTGGACGACCTGGAGACCTTCGTCGTGCGCGGGCTCGGCAAGGGCGTCGTGCGCGCCAAGGACACGCCCAACTTCATCGCCAACCGGGTCGGCATCGCCGGCATGCTGGCGACGATGCGCGAGGTCGAGAACTTCGGCCTGTCGTACGACGTGGTCGACGACCTCACCGGCAAGAAGCTGGGGCGCGCCTCCAGCGGCACCTTCCGCACGGCCGACGTGGTGGGCCTGGACACCCTAGCGCACGTGATCCGGACACTGCAGGACAACCTGGACGCCGACGCCGATCCGTTCTACCCCAGCTTCGGCACGCCGGCGGTGCTGCAGGCCCTGCTCGAGATGGGCCACCTGGGCCAGAAGAGCAAGGCCGGCTTCTACAAGAAGGTCGGCCGCGACATCCTGCGCTTCGAGCTGGACAGCCGGACCTACGTGCCGGGCGGCCAGAAGGCCGACGAGGTGTACGGCCGCATGCTGCGCAAGCCGGCGGCCGAACGCCTGCGGCTGCTGCGCCACGCCGAGGGGCCGCAGGGGCGCTTCCTCTGGGCCATCCTGCGCAACAGCTTCCACTACGCGGCGGTGCACCTGGCCGCGATCGCCGAGACGGCGCGCGACGTCGACTTCGCGATGCGCTGGGGCTTCGGCATGCAGCAGGGCCCGTTCGAGCTGTGGCAGGAGGCCGGCTGGCTGCAGGTGGCGCAGTGGATCCAGGAGGACATCGACGCCGGCCGGGCGCTGTCGACCGCGCCGCTGCCCGCGTGGGTGTTCCAGGGGCCGGTCGCGCAGGCCGGCGGGGTGCACACGCCGGAGGGGTCGTGGAACCCCACCAGCGGCCGGTTCGAGCCGCGCCGCCTGCTGCCGGTGCACCAGCGCCAGCTGTTCCCCGAGGCCGTGCTGGGCAGCGGCGCGCCGCGCTGGGACAGTGCCGGGCACACGCTGCACGAGGACAAGACCATCCGACTGTGGACGCTCGACGGCCAGGTGCTCATTGCCAGCATCAAGACCAAGATGCACGCCATCAGCCCCGAGCTGTGCGAGGGACTGCAGCAGGCCGTCGAGACCGCCGAGCAGCAGTTCACCGGCCTGGTGATCTGGTCGGGCGACGAGCCGTTCTCGGTCGGCGCCGACCTGCAGGCGCTGCTGCCCGCCTTCATGGCGGTGGGCGTGGCGGCGGTCGAGGACGCCGAGGGCTTCATGCAGCAGACCATGCTGCGGCTGCGCTATGCCAGCGTGCCGGTGGTCTCCGCCATCCGCGGCATGGCGCTGGGCGGTGGCTGCGAGCTGGCCCTGTACTCGCAGCGCCGGGTGGCCGCGATGGAAAGCTACATCGGCCTGGTAGAAGTGGGCGTGGGCCTGGTGCCGGGTGCCGGCGGCCTGGCCTACATCGCGCGCCGCGCGGCCGAGCTGCAGGCCCGGACCGCGCACAAGGACCTGCTGCCCTTCCTCACCGATGGCTTCAGCGCCGCGGCGATGGCTAAGGTGGGCACCAGCGCGCTGGAGTCGCGCAAGCTCGGGTACTTGCTGGACAGCGACGTCATCGTGCCGAACAAGGATGAACTCCTGCACGTCACCATCGCCGAGGCCCGGTCCATGGCCGAGAGCGGCTGGCGCGCGCCACTGCGGCGCCTGTTCCCGGTGGCGGGCCGCAGCGGCAAGGCGACCATCCAGGGCCAGCTGGTGAACCTGCGCGACGGCGGCTTCATCAGCCCGCACGATTTCCGCATCGCCTCCCTGATCGCGCACGTGGTGACCGGCGGCGACGTCGATGCCGGCACCCTGGTGAGCGAGGAGTACCTGATGACGCTGGAGCGCCAGGCCTTCTGCGAGCTGGTGCAGCACCCGAAGACGCAGGAGCGGATCCTGGGGATGCTGAGCACGGGCAAGCCGGTGCGGAACTGAGGACAGGACATGAGCAAACAAGTGCAAGACGCCTACATCGTCGCCGCCACCCGCACCCCCATCGGGCGGTCGCACCGCGGCTTCTTCCGCCACACCCGGCCGGACGAGTTGCTGGCCACCGCGCTGCGCGCGGCGCTGGCGCAGGCGCCGGGGCTGGACCCGGGCGCTATCGAGGACATCGTCTGCGGCTGTGCCATCCCCGAGGCGCAGCAGGGCCTGAACGTGGCGCGCATCGGCGCCGTGCTGGCGGGCCTGCCCAGGAGCGTGGGCGGCATCACGGTCAACCGCTTCTGTGCCTCAGGGCTGTCGGCGGTGCAGATGGCCGCCGATCGCATCCGCGTCGGCGAAGCCGACGTGATGGTCGCGGCCGGCACCGAGAGCATGAGCATGGTGCCGATGATGGGCAACTCGCCGTCGCTCTCGCCGGCGATCTTCGCCAACCCGGACGACCTGGAGAGCTACGGCATCGCCTACGGCATGGGCCTCACGGCCGAGAAGGTGGCGCAGCAGTGGAAGGTCGGCCGCGAGGCGCAGGACGCCTTCGCCTACCAGTCGCACATGCGTGCCGTCGCCGCCATGCAGGCCGGCGAGTTCGCCGACGAGATCACGCCGGTCGAGGTGGCCGAGCGCTCCGTCGACCTCGACTCGGCCGACGTCACCGTCCGCACCCGCACCGTGACCCTCGACGAAGGCGCGCGGCCGGACACCACGCTGGAGGGGCTGGCCAAGCTCAAGACGGTGTTCGCAGCCCGCGGCAGCGTGACGGCGGGCAACAGCTCGCAGACATCCGACGGCGCCGGTGCGCTCATCCTGGCCAGCGAAGCGGCCGTGAAGCGCTTCGGCCTGCAGCCGCTGGCGCGCTTCGTCAGCTTCGCCAGCCGCGGCGTGCCGCCGCACATCATGGGCATCGGGCCGGTCGAGGCCATTCCCGCCGCGCTGAAGGCGGCCAGCCTGCGGCAGGACGACCTCGACTGGATCGAGCTCAACGAGGCCTTCGCGGCGCAGTCGCTGGCTGTCCTGAACACCCTCGGCCTGGACCCGGCCAAGGTCAATCCCCTGGGCGGCGCCATCGCGCTGGGCCATCCGCTGGGCGCCACCGGGGCTATCCGGTCGGCGACAGTGGTGCACGCGCTGCGCCGCAAGAATCTGAAGTACGGCATGGTGACCATGTGCGTCGGCATGGGCCAGGGGGCTGCCGGCATCTTCGAACGCGTCTGAGCGTCCGCACCCAGGCCACCGCGAGGTGGCCTTTTCCTTTCTTGCCCTGCAGGAGACCACGATGGAGCAGGAGACCCTCACGCATCCCTTCGACGACGCGGTCGCGCTCGAGCCGGTCGGCGACGATCTCTGGCGCGGCCACACCAGTGCGGCCTACGGCAACATGGTCGGGCCGTTCGGCGGCGTGACGGCGGCGCAGGCCCTGTCGGCCGTGCTGCGCCATCCCGGCCTGCTGGGCGAACCGGTCGCGCTTACCGTCAACTTCGCCGCCGCCCTGGCCGACGGCCCGTTCGAGGTGCAGGCCAGGCCCGTGCGCACCAACCGCTCGACGCAGCACTGGATGCTGGAGATCCGGCAGCAGGGCGAGGCCGTCCTGACCGGCACCGCCTTCACGGCGCTGCGCCGCGCCACCTGGGACCGCATCGAACACGAGATGCCCGCCGTTCCCCGGGCGGCCGACGTGCCGCGGGCGGGCGGCCCCCGGCGTGTCGAGTGGGTCGGCCGCTACGAGATGCGCTTCATCGATGGCGCCCTGCCGACCACCTGGGACGGCCAGGAGCAGGGCGACAGCCGCAGCCGGCTGTGGCTGCGCGATGCGCCGCCGCGCGCCATCGATTTCGCGTCCCTCACCGCGCTGGCCGACGTGTTCTTCCCGCGCGTGTGGCGCCGCCGACCGGTGCTGGTGCCCATCGGGACGGTGAGCATGACGGTGTACTTTCACGCCGGTGCCGACCAGTTGCGTGCCGCCGGCACCGGCTACCTGCTCGGCCAGGCGCAGGCGCAGGCCTTCCGCGGCGGATACTTCGACCAGACGGCCCAGCTGTGGACGGAGGGCGGCGACCTGCTCGCCACCACCCACCAGGTCGTCTACTACAAGGAGTGAACACCATGGAAGCCAAGGCCTGCCTCGTCATCGGTGCCGGCGACGCCACCGGTGGCGCCATCGCCCGCCGCTTCGCGCGCGAGGGCTACGTCGCCTGCGTCACGCGCCGATCGGCCGACAAGCTGCAGCCCCTCGTCGACCGCATCCAGGCCGAGGGCGGCCTGGCGCGCGCCTTTCCCACCGACGCGCGCAAGGAGGACGAGGTGGTCGCGCTGGTCGACCTGGTCGAGACCACTGTCGGCCCGATCGAGGCGATGGTGTTCAACATCGGCGCCAACGTGCCCAGCAGCATCCTGGACGAGACCGCCCGCAAGTTCTTCAAGATCTGGGAGATGGCCTGCCTGAGCGGTTTCCTGGCCGGCCGCGAGGTGGCGCGCCGCATGGTCCAGCGCGGCCGCGGCACCATCATCTTCACCGGCGCCACCGCCTCCCTGCGCGGCAGTGCCAACTTCGCGGCGTTCGCCGGCGCCAAGCACGCCCTCCGTGCGCTGGCCCAGAGCATGGCGCGCGAGCTGGGGCCGCGCGGCATCCACGTCTGCCACGTGGTGATCGACGGCGCCATCGACACCGAGTTCATCCGCGAGAATTTCCCCGAGCGGTACGCGCTGAAGGACCAGGACGGCATCGTCAATCCGGCCCACATCGCCGACCAGTACTGGATGCTGCACTGCCAGCCGCGCGACGCCTGGACCCACGAGCTGGACCTGCGACCCTGGATGGAGAAGTTCTGATGGCCAAGGACCTGGAGTTCTACTTCGACGTCGGCAGCCCGGCCGCCTACCTGGCCTGGACGCAGATCCCGCGGCTGTCCGCCGCCACCGGCGCGCAGGTGCACTACCGGCCGTTCCTGCTGGGCGGCGTGTTCCAGGCCACCGGCAACCGCTCGCCGATGGAAGTGCCGGCCAAGAGCCGCTTCATGCAGGACGACCTGGCGCGCTACGCTGTCCGCTACGGCGTGCCGTACCGCCACAACCCGCACTTCCCCATCAACACGCTGATGCTCATGCGCGGCGCCACCGGGCTGCAGATGCGCCAGCCCGACCGCCTGCTGCCTTACGGCGACGCGGTGTACCGGGCGATCTGGGTCGACGGCCGCAACATGAACGACCCGGCCGAGGTCGGCGCGGTGCTGCAGCAGGCCGGCTTCGAGCCGCAGGTGCTGCTGGCGCTCACCCAGGACCCCGAGGTGAAGGAGCGGCTCAAGACCGTCACCCAGGAGGCGGTGGCGCGCGGCGTGTTCGGCGCGCCCTCGTTCTTCGTCGGCGACACGCTCTACTGGGGCCAGGACCGGCTCGATTTCGTGCAACAAGCTTTGGCCTAGAACGCCACGGAGACCCGACATGACCCAGGACATCCTCACCCACGTCGAAGGCGGCGTGATGACCATCACGCTCAACCGGCTGGAGCGCAAGAACTCCATCACCTCCGCCATGTACGGCGCCATGGCCGAGGCGCTCGGGCAGGCGCAGGCGGATGCGGCCGTGCGGGTGGTCGTGCTGCAGGGGCACGAGACCGTGTTCTCGGCCGGCAACGACATCGGCGACTTCCTGAACCAGCCACCGGGCGGCCTCGACGCGCCGGTGTTCCGCTTCCTGCGCGGCATCGCGGCCTTCCCCAAGCCGCTGCTGGCCGCCGTGTGCGGACCCGCTGTCGGCGTCGGAACCACCCTGCTGTTCCACTGCGACCTGGTGTACGCGGGCGACAACGCGGCGTTCTCGATGCCTTTCGTCAACCTGGGCCTGTGCCCGGAGGCCGCCTCCAGCCTGCTGGTGCCGCGCATGTTCGGCTACCACCGCGCCGCCGAGGCCCTGCTGCTGGGCGAACCGTTCATGGCCGAGGCCGCGCTCGAGGCCGGGCTGGTCAACCGCGTGCTGCCGCCGACCGAGGCCAGCAATTACGCGCAGGCGCAGGCGCGCAAGCTGGCCGCCAAGCCCTCCACCGCGCTGGCCGAGACCAAGCGGCTGATGAAGGAAGGGCAGCTGGCCGCGGTCCAGCAGCAGATGACGCAGGAGGCCGAGGTGTTCGGCCGCATGCTGCGCGAGCCGGCCGCGCGCGAGGCCTTCGGCGCCTTCATGGACAAGCGCAAGCCCGACCTGTCGAAGTTCTGAGTCGGGGCGGCACACCATGGCCTACATGCTGCTCATCGTCGAAGACCCGGCCCAGCGCGGCACCCGCAGCGAGGCCGAGGGCCACGCGGTCTACCAGCAGATGGTGGAGTACGCCGACGCGCTCAAGCAGCGCGGCCTGCTGCGAGGCGTCGAGTCGCTCAGCAGCGGCGGCACGCGCGTCCAGGTGCGCGAGGGCGCTGCCCGGCTCGTCGACGGCCCCTTCGCCGAGGCCAAGGAACTGATCGGCGGCTTCTTCCTGGTCGACTGCCGCACGCACGACGAAGCCGTGGCGCTGGCGCGCGAGTGCCCGGCGGCCCGCTGGGCCACGGTCGAGGTCCGGGCGACGGGCCCCTGTTACACCTGAGGCGGGCCGATCGGGGTTTTCCCTGAGGGCGGGACCGTCGAAATCCGGTCCGCTCGGTCGTCGTGGTGGTGACGGGCCGGTGGCGGCCCCAGCAAAGGACCCGCGATGCCCCAGACCAGCACCTGCCTCTGGTTCGACAACCAGGCCCGGGAGGCGGCCGACTTCTACGTCGCCCTGTTCCCCAACTCCCGCATCACCGCGGTGACGCACTACGGCCCCGGCGCCCCCATGCCCGAGGGCAGCGTGCTGACGGTCACGTTCGAGCTCGACGGCCGCAGCTACACCGGCCTGAACGGCGGGCCGGTGTTCAAGCTCTCGCCGGCCGTGTCCATCGTCGTGCACTGCCGCACCCAGGACGAGGTCGACCATTACTGGAATGCGCTCTCGGCCGTCCCGCAGGCCGAGCAGTGCGGCTGGGTCTGCGACCGGTTCGGCGTGTCCTGGCAGATCGTTCCCGAGCAGCTGTTCGACCTGCTGCAGGACCCCGACGCCGCGCGCCGCCAGCGCGTGATGTCCGCCCTCATGGGCATGAAGAAGCTCGACCTGCGCGCATTGCAGGCCGCCGCCCGTTGACCACCCACCAGGAGAATCGACCATGGATCCCGTCGTGCACTTCGAACTGCCCTGCGACAACCGCGAGCGCATCAGCCGCTTCTTCAGCCAGGTCTTCGGCTGGACCACCCAGATGCTGGGACCCGAGATGGGCAACTACGTGGTGGTGACCACGGCCGACAAGGATGGCCCGATGGGCCACCGCGGCGCCATCAACGGCGGCTTCTTCACCAAGACGGCCGACATGCCGGCCCAGTTCCCGGGCATCGTCGTGGCGGTGCAGGACATCCGCGCGTCGATGCGCAAGGTCACCGAGGCCGGCGGCCAGGTGCTGGGCGAGCCGATGGACATCCCCACCGTGGGCGCCTACGTCGCCTTCCTGGACACCGAAGGCAACCGCTCCAGCATGCTGCAGCCGCTGCCCAAGGCCTGAGGGGAGGGCGCATGCGCTACATGATCATGGTGCGGGCCAACGCCGACACCGAGGCCGGGCTGTTCCCGGACGACGTCGACCAGCTGATGGCCGACATGGCCGCCTTCCACGAGGAACTGGCGCGCGCCGGCGTGCTGCTCGACGTCTCCGGCCTGCAGCCCTCGTCCGCGGGTTTCCGCGTCGAGTGGGACGGGCGTGGCCAGCGCGTGGTCGACGGCCCGTTCGCCGAGAGCAAGGAACTGGTCGCCGGCTACACGCTGATCCAGGTGCGCAGCCGCGAGGAGGCGCTGGAGTGGGCGCGCCGCTACCCCAACCCGATGGGCCGGGGCCGGGCCGGCGCGATCGAGGTGCGGCCGCTGTACGAGCTGGAGCACTTCGAGCAGAAGGGCATCCACGGCGCCGAGCGCTTCCGCGAGCTGGGCACGCTATGAGCGCCGCTGCCTCCCCCGACGACGACCGGGCACTGGCCACCAGCCGGAACCTGGCGGCCTCCCCGGCGGCGGTCTTCGACGCCATCCGCGACCCGGCGCGCCTGGCGCGCTGGTGGGGACCGGCGGGTTTCCGCAACCACTTCGCGGTGTTCGAGTTCCACCCCGGCGGCCGCTGGCAGCACGAGATGGAAGGCCCGGACGGCACCCGCTACCCGAACGAGGCGGTGTTCGAAGCCGTCGATCCCGGCTGCGTGGTGGTCCGCCACGTCGGTCCCGACTTCCGGCTCACCATCACGCTGGCGCCGGAAGGCGGCGGCACGCGGCTGGGCTGGCGCCAGGTGTTCGACGACGCCGACACCTGCCGCAAGGTGGCGGCCGTCTGCATCCCCGCCAACGAACAGAATCTCGACCGCCTGGAGGCCGAACTGGCCTCGGCACGCTGAAATATTGGAGCATCCGCCCATGGCCCGCAAGATCTTCGTCAACCTGCCCATCAAGGACATGGAGCGCGCCAAGGCGTTCTTCACCGCCCTGGGCTTCTCGTTCAACCCCCAGTTCACCAACGACAAGGGCGCCTGCATGGTGATCACGCAGGACATCTTCGCGATGCTGCTGGTCGAGCCGTTCTTCCAGACCTTCACCAAGAAGCCGGTGGCCGATGCGACCAAGGGCACGGAGGTGCTGGTGTGCCTGTCGTGCGACAGCCGCGAGGAGGTCGACACCCTGGTGCGCAAGGCGGTGGCCGCCGGCGCCAGGACGCCCAACGCGCCGCAGGACCACGGCTTCATGTACGGCCACGGCTTCGAGGACCTGGACGGCCACCTCTGGGAACTGATGTGGATGGACCCGGCCGCCGTGCAGCCGCAGGCCTGATCCGTCCATGCATTCGGCGACCCACCAGGCCATCGCGGCGGCCTGGCGCATCGATGCGCCCAAGGTGGTGGCCACGGTCGCGCGCATGGTGCGCGACGTCGCCGTCGCCGAGGACCTGGCGCAGGAGGTGCTGGTCACCGCGCTGGAACGCTGGCCGGTCGACGGGCTGCCCGAGCGGCCCGGCGCCTGGCTCATGGCCGCGGCCAAGAACCGCGCGCTGGACCACCTGAGGCGCCAGCAGCTGCTCGCGCGCAAGCACGAGGAGATCGGGCACGAGCAGGAGGCGCAGGAGGCGTTGATCGTGCCCGACTTCACCGACGCCCTCGATGCGGCCCGGCAGGACCAGATCGGCGACGACCTGCTGCGCCTGATGTTCACCGCCTGCCACCCGGTGCTGCCGACCGAGGGCCGGGTGGCGCTCACGCTCCGGCTGCTGGCCGGCCTGACCACGCACGAGATCGCGCGCGCCTACCTCGTCCCCGAGGCCACGGTGGCCCAGCGCATCGTGCGCGCCAAGCAGAAGCTGCGCGACGCCGGGGTGCCGTTCGAGGCCCCGCAGGGCGAGGAGCTGCAGCGGCGGCTTGCCTCCGTGCTGGAGGTGGTGTACCTGGTCTTCAACGAGGGCTACACCGCCACGGCCGGCGAGGACTGGATGCGCCCGGCGCTGGCCGACGAGGCGCTGCGGCTGGCGCGCATGCTCGCCGAGCTGGCACCCCGGGAACCCGAGGCGCACGGGCTGGCCGCGCTGCTGGAGCTGCAGGCCTCGCGCATGCAGGCCCGCACCGATGCCGCCGGCCGGCCGGTGCTGCTGCCGGACCAGGACCGCGGCCGCTGGGACCGCCTGCTGATCCGGCGCGGCCTGCTGGCGCTGGCGCGGGCCGAGGCGCTCGCGCCGAGCCGGGGGCCGTACACGTTGCAGGCGGCCATCGCGGCCTGCCATGCGCGGGCCGCGCGCGCGGACGCCACCGACTGGCAGCGCATCGCCGCCCTGTACGGGGAACTGGCCGGGGTCGCGCCCTCGCCGGTGGTGGAGCTCAACCGCGCGGTCGCGGTCGGCATGGCGGACGGGCCGGCCGCGGGGCTGGCCATCGTGGATCGGCTGCTGGAGGCGCCCGCCTTGCGCGGCTACCAGTGGCTGCCGAGCGTGCGCGGCGACCTGCTGGAGAAGCTGGGCCGCCACAGCGAGGCCCGCGAGGCATTCCTGGCGGCGGCGCAGCTGGCGGGGAATGCGCGCGAGAAGGAGTTGCTGCTGGAGCGGGCGGCGAAGCTGGCGGATCCGACGGAGTAGGCCCCGGCGTCGGCAACCCCTAGCGCCGGGCCTGCCGCACCGGCCCGGCCAACGGCCGCTCGGTGTAGCGCGAGCGGCGCTTCTTCTTCGCCGGCGCGGGCGGCGGCGGGGTGGGGGCCTTTTCCGGCTTCTTGCGGAAGCCCAGGTCTTCCTCGGTCAGGCCGTAGAACGCGATCGCCACCTTGATGCGCGCGATGACCTCGTCGACCTCGCGCTGGCGCACCTCTTCGGCCTGCTTCTTGAGGCGCTCGATCTCTTCCAGCATCTGCTTGTAGGTCTTCTTCACGGGACAGGTCCTTCCGGTCCTGGGCAGTATGGCGCAGCGCCCGCGGGCTGTGCGGCCGCGGTGACCAGGTGTGGATGAGCCGGGCGGCTGCGGGACAATGGCGGGATGACGAAGAACCCACCCGCCGCCGTGCGCGAGTTCGAGCCCGAGTTCGTGGCCGGCCTCCAGGGCATCTTCGAGCACCAGATCCCGTTCAACGGCGTGCTCGGGCTGAAGATCACCAGCGTGCGCCCCGACGGCGTGGCGGGCCGCATCGCCATGCAGCCCCAGCTGGTGGGGCACCCGCTGCACAACCGGCTGCATGGCGGCGTGGTCTCGGCCGGCCTGGACGCCATCGGCGGGCTGGCCTGCATGGCGGCCATCGGCGCACGCCACATGGACGAGACCCCGTCCGACCGGCTGCACCGCTTCGGCAAGCTGGGCACCATCGACCTGCGCATCGACTACCTGCGCCCGGCGGTCGGCGACCACTTCGACTTGCGCGCGGAAGTGCTGCGGCTGGGCTCGCGCGTGGCCTCCACGCGCATGGAATTTCTCGGCCCCGACGGCAAGCTGCTGTGCACCGGCAGCGCCGCCTACATCGTGTCCTGACATGAAACCCATCCTCGTTCGCGGCCAGCCGCTCGCCCAGGGCGCCCTGCCCGCCGTCTGCATCCCCCTGGTCGGCAAGACCGCTCCTGCGCTGCTGTCCGAGGCCCGGGCGGCCGCCGCCAAGCAGCCCCACCTGGTCGAGTGGCGGGTCGACTTCTTCGAGGGCATCGCCGACGCGTCGGCGGTGGCCGGGCTGGCGCAGGAGCTGCGGACCGCCGCCGGCGTGCCGCTGCTGTTCACGCGCCGCTCGCGGCGCGAGGGCGGCGAGGCCATCGCCCTCGACGAGCCGCAGGTCGCCGATCTCTACCGCGTGGTGTGCGAACGGCAAGTGGCCGACCTGGTCGACGTGGAGATGGAGTCGCCCCTGGTCGCCCCGATGGTCGCCGCGGCCGGCCAGCACGGCGTGCCGACGGTGCTGTCGTTCCACGACTTCCAGCGCACGCCGCCGCTGCAGGAACTGCTGGCGCGCTTCCGGCAGGCGAAGGACCTGGGCGCCGACGTCGGCAAGCTGGCCGTCATGCCGCGCAGCAAGGCCGACGTGCTGGTGCTGCTGCAGGCCACGCTGCAGGCCAGCGAGACGCTGGACATCCCGGTGGCCGGGATGGCGATGGGGCCCCTGGGCGCGGTGTCGCGCGTGTGCGGCGGCGTGTTCGGCTCCGCGCTGACGTTCGCGGTCGGCCAGGCGGCCTCGGCGCCGGGCCAGATCCCGATCGACGAGTTGCGGGCGGCGCTGGCGGTGCTGCGCTCAGCCGGCTGAGCGGTCCGGGCCGGGCGATCCCGGCGAGCCCGGCGTCTGCTCGCGCACCTCGGTCAGCAGGTTCCAGCAGACCAGGAACATGGCGGCGATGACCGGGCCGATGACGAAGCCGTTCAGCCCGAACAGGCCGATGCCGCCGACGGTGGCGACCAGCACCAGGTAGTCGGGCATGCGCGTGTCGCGGCCCACCAGCACAGGGCGCAGCACGTTGTCGACCAGCCCGATGACCAGCACCCCCCAGACGATGAGGCCGATACCCCCGACCAGTTCACCGGTGAACAGCTTGTAGAGCGCCACCGGCCCCCAGACCAGGGCGGCGCCCACCGCGGGCAGCAGCGACAGCAGCGCCATGAAGGCGCCCCACAGGGCGACGCCGGGCAGGCCGAGCACCCAGAACGCCAGGCCGCCCAGGGCGCCCTGGATGAGCGCGACCACCACGTTGCCCTTGACGGTGGCGCGCACCACGGTGACGAACTGCTGCAGCAGCTGCCGGGTCTGGTGCGGCTGCAGCGGCACCGCCCGGTGGATGTGCCGGCCCAGCTCGGAGCCGTCGCGCAGCAGGAAGTACAGCACGTACAGCATGATGAAGAAGGACACCACGAAATTGAGCGTGTTCTGCCCGATGCCCAGCAGGCGGGTGGTGAGGAACTGGCTGCTGCGCGAGAGCAGGTCGCCGGTGCGGTGCGACAGGGCCGGGATGTCGTTCAGGCCGAACCGCTGCAGCACCGACCGCACCCACGCCGGCAGGGCGTCGAGCACCTGCTGCAGGTACTGCGCCGGCTGCAGCTCGCCGGAGCGGATCTTCTGGTAGAGCGCCGAGGCCTCCTCGACCACCGAGGCGCTGACCAGGGCCAGCGGCACGATGACGATGACCACGATCGACAGCAGGGTGAGCAGGGCAGCCACCGACGGGCGATGCACCAGCCGCTTGCAGCGCTGGTGCATCGGCCAGAACACGATGGCCAGGAACAGCGCCCACAGGACGGCGCCGGCCAGCGGCCCGATGACGAAGACGAACGCCACCGTGAACGCGACCACCAGCCACAGCAGGGTGCGGTGCTCGAGGGTGGGGGAGCGCAGCGGTTCGGGCGTCTGGGGCGTTTCAGGCGTTTCGGGCATGGCCGAGCCTAAACGCCGGCGATCGGGCGGGGCTTTCCGTTGTCGTCAATCGCCACGTAGGTCAGCGTCGCTTCGGTCACCTTGACGAAGCTGCCCTGGGAGCGGAAGTGCTCGGTGTAGACCTCGACCTGCACCGTGATCGAGGTGCGGCCGATGCGCGTGACGGCGGCGAAGAAGGAGCAGATGTCGCCCACCCGCACGGGCTGCTTGAAGACGAACTCGTTGACCGCCACCGTGGCCATCCGGCCGTTGACGTGGCGCGCCGGGATGACGGCGCCGGCCAGGTCGACGTGCGCCATCACCCAGCCGCCGAAGATGTCGCCGTTGCCGTTGGTGTCGGCCGGCATCGGGATGACCTTGAGGACCAGTTCCTTGTCGGTCGGGGGTTCGGCGGGGCCGAGCGGCTGGGCACTTGGTTTCTGGGACATGGGCACAATCTCCGTTCGACTCCCCTGGATTGTCCCTGATGCGTCGCGCCGGCGAAGCCGCCCCCCTGCCCGTTCCCCACAGTTCCGCGCCCGGCGCGGCGCCCGCCCGCGGCGCCGACTGGGCCGTCCTCAAGCGGCTGCTGCCCTACCTGCTGCAATACAAGTGGCGGGCGCTGGCCGCCCTGGCGTTCATGGTCGGCGCCAAGCTGGCCAACGTCGGCGTGCCGGTGCTGCTCAAGACCCTGGTCGACAGCATGAGCCTGAAACCGGGCGACCCCGCGGCGGTGCTGGTGGTGCCCATCGGCCTGCTGCTGGGCTACGGCCTGCTGCGCCTGTCCACCTCGCTGTTCACGGAACTGCGCGAGCTGGTGTTCTCCAAGGCCACCCAGGGCGCCACCCGCAGCATCGCGCTGCAGACCTTCGAGCACCTGCACTCGCTGTCGCTGCGCTTCCACCTGGAGCGCCAGACCGGCGGCATGACGCGCGACATCGAGCGCGGCGTGCGCGGCATCGAGTCGCTGATCTCGTACTCGCTCTATTCCATCGTGCCCACGCTGGTGGAGCTGGCGCTGGTGCTGGGCATCCTGGCGGTGAAGTTCGACGTCTGGTTCGCCTGGATCACCATCGCCGCGCTGGCGGTCTACATCGTCTTCACGGTCAGCATCACCGAGTGGCGCACCAAGTTCCGGCGCGAGGCCAACGAGTTCGACTCGGCGGCGCACACCCGCGCCGTCGATTCGCTGCTGAACTACGAGACCGTCAAGTACTTCAACAACGAGGCCTTCGAGGCGCGGCGCTACGACGAGAGCCTGGACCGCTACCGGCGCTCGCGCATCAAGGCCCAGACCACGCTGTCGCTGCTCAACACCGGCCAGCAGCTGATCATCGCCACCAGCCTGGTGGCCATGCTGTGGCGGGCCACCCAGGGCGTGGTCGACGGCCGCATGACGCTGGGCGACCTGGTCATGATCAACGCCTTCATGATCCAGCTCTACATCCCGCTCAATTTCCTGGGCGTGCTGTACCGCGAGATCAAGCAGAGCCTGACCGACCTCGACAAGATGTTCGTGCTGATGGAAAAGGAGCGCGAGGTCGCCGACAAGCCCGGCGCCGCGCCGCTGGGCCTGCCGCCCGGCCAGGCCACGGTGCGCTTCGAGCACGTCACCTTCGGCTACGAGCCGGCCCGCGTGATCCTGCACGACGTCAGCTTCGAGATCCCCGCCGGCAAGACCGTGGCCGTGGTCGGTCCGTCCGGCTCGGGCAAGTCGACGCTGGCGCGGCTGCTCTACCGCTTCTACGACGTGCAGCAGGGCCACATCCGCATCGGCGGCCAGGACGTGCGCGACGTCACCCAGGCCAGCGTGCGGCAGGCGATCGGCATCGTCCCGCAGGACACCGTGCTGTTCAACGACACGGTCGAATTCAACATCGCCTACGGCCGCCCCGGCGCCACCCGCGCCCAGGTCGAGGAGGCGGCACGGTCGGCGCGCATCCACGCCTTCATCGAGTCCACGCCCCGCGGGTACCAGACCATGGTGGGCGAGCGCGGTCTCAAGCTGTCGGGCGGCGAGAAGCAGCGGGTGGCGATCGCGCGCACGCTGCTGAAGAACCCGCCGATCCTGATCTTCGACGAGGCCACCTCGGCGCTCGACTCGGCCAACGAGCGCGCCATCCAGGCCGAGCTCAAGAGCGCGGCCCAGAACAAGACCACGCTGCTGATCGCGCACCGGCTGTCCACGGTGATCGACGCCCACGAGATCCTGGTGATGGAGGCCGGCCGGGTCATCGAGCGCGGCACCCACCAGCAGCTGCTGGCGCGCGGCGGCCGCTACGCCCAGATGTGGGCCCTGCAGCAGCAAAGCGGCGAGGGCGAGCCGGCCAGCCCGGCGCGGGTGGTCCCGGCCTGACGCAGCCGCGCACCACCGACTACCATCGCCTCCCTCTGCGTCCCGACAAGGAGCCGAACATGATGCTGGTGCTGGTCGACAAGCGCGCGGCGACGCGCCGATGGGGGTCGAGGCCGTGAAGACCCAGTACTACACGGCCAGCAGCCTGGACGGCTTCATCGCCACCCCGGACGATTCGCTCGAGTGGCTGTTCCCGCTCGGCGACATCAACGCCACCGGCTATCCCGCCTTCATTGCCGAGGTCGGCGCGCTGGCGATGGGATCGTCGACCTACGAGTGGATGCTGCGGCACGTGGTGCGCCCCAACACCGCCCATCCCGGGGCCTGGCCCTACGAGCAGCCGGCCTGGGTGTTCTCCAGCCGCTCGCATGCGCCGGTGCCGGGCGCGCGCATCCGCTTCGTGCGCGGCGACGTGCGGCCGGTGCACGCCGAGATGCGCGCCGCCGCCGGCGGCAAGAACCTGTGGCTGGTGGGTGGCGGCGACCTGGTCGGGCAGTTCCACGATGCCGGCCTGCTGGACGAGGTGATCGTCCAGGTCGGGTCGGTGACGCTGGGCAGCGGCAAGCCGCTGCTGCCGCGCCGGATCACCCAGCCCTCGCTGCGGCTGGTGGCGGCGCGCCGCATCGGCGATGGCTTCGCCGAGCTGCGCTACGAGGTGCCGCGCGCCCCCGGGCCCGCCGCGTGATCGTCCAGGTCCGCGTCAAGCCCAACGCGCGGACCAGCCTGCTGGAGCCGGCCGCCGATGGCAGCTGGGTCGCCCATGTGAAGGCGCCGCCGGTGGACGGCAAGGCCAACGCCGAACTGGTGGGGCTGGTCGCCCGCCACTTCGGCTGCCCGAAGGCGGCGGTGCGCATCAAGGTCGGCGGCGGAGCGCGGCTGAAGCTGGTGGAGGTCGACGCCGGCTGACGGCGTGCCGCCGCAGCGCCTCCCCTGGTGGCATGATCCTCCGACCTCAGGCGGGCTCCTCCACCCGGCCGTCCGGGTACTTCGCGAACCGCTTCGGCTCGCTGCCGTGCACGGGTGCGGCGTCGCCGAACGACCAGCCGCCGAACTGGGTGCGGCGGTAGTCCTGCAGGGCCTGCTGGATCTCCTGCGCCGTGTTCATCACGAACGGGCCGTACTGGGCCACCGGCTCGGCGATCGGGCGGCCCTGCAGCAGCAGGAACTCGCACGCGCCGTCGCCGGCGACCAGAGGGACCTCGGCGTCGGCGCGCAGCTGGATCGCGACCGGGCCGGCCACCGCCTCGCCCGCCACCTGCGCCGCCTGGCCCTTGAAGAAGTACAGCGTGCGCTGCGTGCCGGCCCCGGTTGCCGCCGGCAGGGTCCAGGTCGCGCCCGGCTCCATGCGCACTGTCCAGATGGCGACGTCGGCGTCGGCCTGCGCCGCCCAGGAGTCGGGTGGCGGCGCGAGCGGCGCCACCTCGCCGCAGCGGCCGGCGATGACGGCCACCTCGGTGCGGCGGCCCTCGCCGTCGGTGAACACGCGCCGCGGCACCTGCTCGTTCCACAGCATGGTGAAGTGCGGCTGCGCCATCTTGCTGCGCTGGGGCAGGTTCAGCCAGATCTGGAACAGTTCGAGCGGGTTGTCCTGCCCGGTCTCGAGCAGCGGGAACATCTCGGAGTGCACGATGCCCCGGCCCGCGGTGACCCATTGCACGTCGCCGCCGCCGAAGCGCGCGGTCGCGCCCAGCGAGTCGCTGTGGTCGATCAGGCCCTTGCGCACGATGGTCACGGTCTCGAAGCCGCGGTGCGGGTGGGCCGGGAAGCCCGGCACGCTGTCGCCGTGGTACATGCTCCAGCCATCCTTGCGGCTGAAGTCCTGGCCGATGTCACGCCCGGCCAGCGACTCCGCCGGTCCCATGCGGCCGTTGCCGCGCGGGTAGGCGTCGTCGTGGTAGGCGCAGAACAGGAACGGGTCGGAGGTGGCCCAGGGGAAACCGAGCGGCTGGACGGACAGGACGGGGGAGGACACGGTCATGGGAGCCTTTCGCGAATCCTCGCAGGTGAGGGCAGGGCGGGCGGCTTTCAATCATGGCGCCGGCGGCCGGCGCGGTGGGCCAGAATGGTCAGCAATGAAGCTGGCCGACTGCCTGCCGGGCTCGAGACTCGCCCTCGCCGCCGCGTTGGCCCTGCAGGCCTGCGTGTTCGTGCCGCGCACGGCCGAGGTCTACGACGCCGACTGCCAGATCGCCGCCCGCCGCATGCAGCTGGAGGCCATCCAGATCGCCAGCATCAGCGGCTGCAACAACGAAGGCTGTGCGCTGCTGCTGGCCGCCGCGGGCGCCACCGCCGCCGCCAGCGCCGTCGTGTCGGGCAGCATCGTGGTCGCCGGCAATGCCGTGTACTGGCTGGAGAAGCAGGGGCGCTGCGTGCGCGCGCGGCCGGCCGCCACGGGGGCGGTGGGGGCGGCGGGGTGAGGGAGGCCTGGCTCGCGCTGCTGGCCGTGGCGGCCGGCTTCGCGCTGTCCTTCCTGGCCATGGGCCTGTTCTGGATCGCGATGGCCTGGCCGGTGCAGGCGCTGGTGGTGCTGCCGTTCGGCGCCACGGCCTGGGCGCTGGCACGCTGGTCGGGCAACCCGCGCCGCGCCGCCTTGCTGCTGCTGGTCGGCGCGACCCCGCTGGGCCTGCTGTTCACGCTGTTCCGCGACCGCGAGGGCTCGCACCTGCTGCCCGTGCTGATGGTCGTGCTGTGGGCGCTGGGCACCTTGGCCGGCGCCTCGCTGGCCGCCGGCCGGCCGGACGGTCAGGCCGGCGAGTAGGCCAGCCGCACGTAGATGGGGGCGAAGGCCTCGGCCTGGGTGACCTCGATGAGGGTCTCCTTGGCCAGTTCGAGCATGGCGATGAAGGTGACGATGAGCACCGGCACGCCGCGCTGCACGTCGAACAGCTGCTCGAACTCGACGAAGCGCCGGCCCTGGAGCTTGCGCAGCACCACGCTCATGTGCTCGCGCACCGACAGCTCCTCGCGGGTGATCCTGTGGTGCTGCACCAGCCGGGCCCGCTTCAGGATGTCGCGCCAGGCCTCCTGCAGGTCGACCAGCTGCACCTCGGGAAAGCGCGGCTGCAGGGACTGCTCGATGTAGACCTGGCCGCGCAGCACGTCGCGGCCGAGCTGCGGCACCTCGTTCAGGCGGGCGGCGGCCAACTTCATCTGCTCGTATTCGAGCAGCCGGCGCACCAGCTCGGCGCGGGGATCCTCGGCCTCGTCGCCTTCCGCCGTCTTCTTGGGCGGCAGCAGCATGCGCGACTTGATCTCGATCAGCATCGCCGCCATCAGCAGGTACTCGGCGGCCAGCTCCAGGTTGCGGGTGCGGATCTCGTCGACATAGACCAGGTACTGGCGGGTGACGGCCGCCATCGGGATGTCGAGGATGTTGAAGTTCTGCTTGCGGATCAGGTACAGCAGCAGGTCCAGCGGACCCTCGAACGCCTCGAGGAAGACCTCCAGCGCGTCGGGCGGGATGTACAGGTCGGTCGGCAGCGCGAACAGCGGCTCGCCGTACAGGCGGGCCAGCGCCACCTGGTCGACCACCTCGGGCATGCCGGGCACGTCGTCGCCGTCGGCCGGCGCGGGCAGGACGGTCTCGGTCGGGTCGCTCACGTCGTCAGCCCGGCGCGCGGCCGGCCTCAGCTGCCGCTGCCGTAGACGTAGGGCTTCTGGGGCACGCGGGCCTGCTTCCACTCGCCGATCGCGTCGCGGTCGAGGTGCTTGTCCCACCAGATGGCGCGGCCGGCGCGCTGCTGGGCCTCGAGTTCGGGCCGCTCGGCCTTGAGCTGCTCGATGAACTGCGTGACGTCCGACTGGTAGTCGGCACGGCGGAAGATGCGAAGCAACTTGGAGGACATAGACTCGTTCGGTGGACGCTCGATTTTACAGGGGGTGGCGCATGGGGCTCGTCGGTGGTCTGCTGGCCGGCCTGGCCGCGCTGGTCGGTTGCGACTCACGCAGGATCGCCGAACTCGAGGAGGGCGTGGCCACCGAGGCCGACGTCCGCGCCCGGTTCGGCCAGCCCGAGAAGGTCTGGGACGAGCCCGGCGGCGCCCACACGCTGGAATACAACCGCAACCCGGCCGGCCACCGCAACTACATGGTCACCATCGGCCCCGACGGCCGCATGTCGGCGCTGCGCCAGGTGCTCACCCCCGAGACCTTCGCCCGGGTGCAGCCCGGCCTGCCGCTGGAGCAGGTGCGCCGCATGCTGGGCAAGCCGGCGCGGCAGCTGCAGTTGCCGCTCAAGCGCGAGCAGGCCTGGGACTGGCGCTGGCTGGAGCCGCCCAACACCTCGATGGTGTTCACCGTCTGGTTCGACGCCGACCAGCGCGTCGTGCGCACTGCCACCGGCCGCGACCCCGACGACCCCGACCTCGGCAAGGGCAGCAAGTAGGCGCCGGCCAGGGGCGGCAGCGGCTGCCGTGCTTCAGCCGCCGATGAGCAACCAACCCCAGCGGCCCACCCGCGGCGGGCGGCCTGGATGTCCGCCACGGCAATGCCTGCGCAGCCGGCCGGCGGAGCAGCGCAGGCTGCGGGAGGACACACGGGAACGGCGGCGCGACATGACGACAAAAGGCTGCAAGCGGATGAGCCCCGATTCTATGGATGAGGTCCTGGCTCAGCCGCACGGTGTTGTAAGCGGCCGTTGCGGCGGCCCCTCTTCCGAGCACAGCGGGCCGGCGGCGTCAACCGAGACTGTCCCGAGGTGGGCGCCGGGCGGCGCTGGTTGAATGGACCCGTCGCGCGGGCCCCGCACCGCGGCGGCTCGCAGGCATCGAACCAAGCCGCTGCGGCGGCACAGGAGACATCCATGAAGCTGCTGTTCAAACCCGCTTTGGCCGCCGGCGCGCGCCGGCTGCTCGCGGCCACCGCCCTGGCCATGGCCGCCGGCGCGGTCCACGCACAGACCGTCACCATCAACGTGGTCGACGTGGGCGGGGCCCTGGCGCTGCTGCAGGACGCGATCGAGGGCTACACGGCCAAGAACCCGAACGTGCGCTTCGCCTTCACCAAGGCGCCGGCGCCGGAGCTGCCCGGCAAGATCAAGGCCATGCAGGGCGCCAACCGGGTCGACATCGACATGGTCCTGGGCGGCACCGACATCCTGTCGGCCGGCGTCGAGCAGGGCCTGTGGCTCAAGGTGCTGCCCGACCATGCGGCCAAGTTCCCCAAGCTGATGGACAACTACCTGCCGCAGGCGCGCAAGATGCAGGAACTGGCCAAGGACCAGGCGCTGGCGGTGGTGTTCATGACCGGCGGACCGTTGCTCGAGTACAACCCCGACAAGGTCAAGCAGGTGCCCACCACGCCGCAGGAACTGCTGGCCTGGTGCAAGGCCAACCCGAACAAGCTGATCTACGCCCGGCCGGCCAACTCGGGCCCGGGCCGCACCTTCCTCATGGGACTGCCCTACCTGCTGGGCGACAAGGACCCCAAGGACCCGGTCAACGGCTGGGCCAAGACCTGGGCCTACCTGAAGGACCTGAACACCTGCATCGAGTACTACCCGGGCGGCACCGGCGCGGTGATGCGCGAGCTGGGCGAGGGCTCGCGCGACATGACCGTCAGCGTCACCGGCTGGGACATCAACCCGCGCGCCCTGGGCGTGGTGCCCAAGAACTACAAGATCGCCGCCTTCAAGGACTTCACCTGGGTCAACGACACCCAGTACATGATGGTTCCCAAGGGCATGCCGGCGGCCAAGCAGGCCATCGTGCTGGACCTCATGGCCTTCCTGCTGCAGCCGCCGCAGCAGGCGCTGACCTGGGACAAGGGCTACTTCTACCCCGGCCCGGCGGTCGCCAACGTGCCGCTGACGATGGCGCCCAAGGAGAGCCAGGACGTGATCAAGGAATTCGGCCGGGCCGAATACGCCGACTGGATCGCCAGCCGACCGCACGTGCAGCCGCTCGACTCGCAGGCGCTGGTCAAGGCGTTCCGCAAGTGGGACGAGGAAGTCGGCGGGCAGAAGCTGCGCTGACGTGCGCAACGACTTCGGCAGCCTGCGGCTCGACGGCGTCACCCGCAGGTTCGGCGGCCCGCACGGGTCCGCCACGGCGCTCGACGGCCTGAGCCTGGAGGTGCGGCGCGGCGAGTTCATCGCCCTGCTGGGGCCTTCGGGCTGCGGCAAGTCCACCGCCCTCAACTGCATCGCCGGCCTGCTGCCCCTGTCGCAGGGGCAGATCTTCCTGGACGAGCAGCGCGTCGACCAGCTGCCGCCGGAGCGGCGCGGCTTCGGCATGGTGTTCCAGAACTACGCGCTGTTCCCGCACATGACGGTGGCGCGCAACGTCGGCTTCGGCCTGCTGATGCGCAAGGTGCCGCGCGCCGAGCTCGACCGCCGGGTGGCGCGCGCGCTGGCGCTGGTGCAACTGAGCGACCACGCCCGCAAGCTGCCCGGCCAGCTGTCGGGCGGCCAGCAGCAGCGCGTGGCCATCGCCCGCGCCATCGTCATCGAGCCGCCGCTGGTACTGATGGACGAGCCGCTGTCCAACCTCGATGCCAAGCTGCGGCTGGAGATGCGCACCGAGATCCGCCGCATCCATGGCGAGCTCGGCCGCACCACGATCTACGTGACGCACGACCAGGACGAGGCGCTGTCGCTGGCCGACCGCATCGTCGTCATGAAGGACGGCCGGGTGCAGCAGGTCGGCACGCCGGCCACGGTGTACGCCCAGCCCGAGAGCCTGGCCGTGGCCCGTTTCATGGGCTACCGCAACGAGCTGCCGCTGGAGGCGACCGTCGACGGTGCCACCCTGCGGCTGGCGGGGCCCGGCATCGCGATGGCGCGCCCGCTGGCGGGCACCGTCGCCACCGGCCCGGTCGTGGCCGCCATCCGGCCGGACGACCTGCGCTTCGCCGACGCGGCCACGGCGGGCGACGCCCGCCTCGAGGCCACGGTGGAAGGCGTGGAGTACTACGGCAAGGAGAGCCTGTTCATGCTGCGCACCGACGGCGGCGTGTCGCTGTTCGCGCGCACCGTCGGCCGCGCCCGGGCCGGCGACCGCGTGGTGGTGGCGGCGCCGCCCGACCGGGTGCTGGTGTTCCCGCGCGAGGCCGCCGCATGACGGGCGAACCGGCCCGTGGCAGCTCGGCGCTGCGCGACCCCGCGTTCTGGATGGCGCTGCCGGCCACCCTGTTCGTGGTCGCGGTGTTCGTCTATCCCTTCCTCAGCGGGCTGGTGCTGTCGTTCACGCCCGAGGGCAAGGACACCTTCGCCAACTACCTGGAGTTCTGGAACAAGCCGACCCTGTGGAACACCATCGCCACCACGCTGAAGCTGGCCCTGCCGGCCACGCTGATCAACGTGGGGCTGGCGATCCCGGTGGCCTACCGGCTGCGCAACCGCAGCCCGTTCCAGAAGGTGGCCACCACCCTGGTCACGGTGCCGCTGACGCTGGGCACGGTGCTGATCGCCGAGGGCATGCTCACCTACTTCGGCCCGCGCGGCTGGTTCTCGCAGGCGGTGCAGGCGCTCGCCCTGTGGGACGGCCCGGTGCGCCTGACCCACAACTACTGGGGCGTGCTGATCTCGCTGGTGATCTCGGGCTTCCCGTTCGCCTTCCTGCTCACGCTGTCGTACATCACCGGCATCGACCCCGCGCTGGCCCGCGCCGCCGCCACGCTGGGCGCTCCGCCCTGGCAGCAGTTCCGGCACGTCATCTTCCCGCTGCTGCTCAGCGGCCTGGCGATGACCTTCTGCCTGGCCTTCGTGCAGGCCTTCTCGGTCTTCCCGTCGGCCGTGCTGCTGGGCGCACCGGCCGGGCCGACCCGCGTGATCTCCATCGCCGCCTACGAGGCGGCGTTCGAGGCCTACGACTACTCGCTGGCCTCGGCCATCGCCATGGTCATGGGCGTGGTGCAGCTGGCCGTGGTGGCGCTGGTGCTGGCATCGCGCAACTTCCTGTACCGCGGCCCGGCCGGCGGGGGCAAGGGCTGACCATGGCAGGCGCCCCCGACCGTCGCATCGCCGGCAGCTGGGGCGGCCGCTGCTGGAACGCCGTGGTCGTGGCCGTGATGGCCTTCTTCCTGCTGAACGTCGCCATGATGGTGCTGGCGGTCGCCGTGAACTCGTTCGCGCAGCGCTGGTTCGGCACCGTGCTCCCCGAGCACTTCACCACCCAGTGGTACGCGGCGGCCTGGAAGGAGTTCCAGCTGTCGCAGGTGCTGCTGGTGACGGTGGAGGTGGTGGCCGCGGTGGTGGGGCTGTCCGTCCTGCTCGGCGTGCCGGCCGCGTACGCCCTGGCACGGCGCGACTTCCGCGGCAAGCGCGTGCTCATGACCCTGTTCCTGCTGCCGATGCTGGTTCCGCCCATCACCTACGGCATCCCGCTGGCGACGGTGTTCTACCAGCTGCACCTGGCCGGCACGCTGTGGGGCGTGATCCTGGCCAACCTGCTGCCGGCGCTGCCGTTCGTGATCCTGGTGATGACGCCCTTCATCGAGCAGATCGACATCAACCTGGAGTCGGCGGCGCGGGTGTTCGGCGCCCGCACCTGGCAGGTGTTCCTGCACGTGCTGGTGCCGCTGCTGGTGCCGGGCATCCTGGCGGCGTCGCTGCTGGTGCTGGTGCGCACGGTGGCGATGTTCGAGCTCACCTTCCTGACCGCCGGCGCCGATTCGCAGACGCTGGTGGTGGCGCTGTACTACGCCGTGTTCGCGGCCGGCGTGCGCGCGCCGCAGTCGGTGGACGCCATGGCCATCGTGTACATGGGCGTCACGCTGGTCTGGCTGCTGATCGCGATGCGCTTCGTCAGCCCGACCCAGCTGGTGTCGCGCGTCAAGGAGCAGCCGGCGCACGCCTGAGCGTCGCCGCCGCCCTTCAGCGCACCCGCATGCCGGGCTGTGCGCCGGTGCCGGGCTCCAGCACGTAGATGCCGGGCTGCGCCTTTTCGTCGCCGTGGCTGGCGGCCAGCACCATGCCTTCGCTGAGGCCGAACTTCATCTTGCGCGGCGCCAGGTTGGCCACCAGCACCGTCAGCTTGCCCACCAGCTGCTCGGGCCGGTAGGCCGAGGCGATGCCGGAGAACACGGTGCGCTGCCGGCCTTCGCCCGCGTCCAGCGTCAGGCGCAGCAGCTTCTTCGAGCCCTCGACCGGCTCGCACTGCACGATCTTCGCGATGCGCAGGTCGATCTTGGCGAAGTCGTCGATCGTGATCTCGGGGGCGAGGGCCTCGCCGCCAGGCAGGCCGTCACCGCCCGCTGCGGCTGCGGCCGCGGGCTGCACAGCGGGCTGGGCCGCGGCCGCGGCGGCCTCGGCCGGCACCTCGAACAGCGCGTCCAGCTGCTTGGCGTCGACCCGCTGCATCAGGTGCTGGTACTGGCCCACCACGTGGCCGGCGCCCAGCGGCGTGGCGGCGTTCGACCAGTCGAGCGGCGCGCAGCGCAGGAAGGCTTCGGCCTGCTCGGCCAGGAGCGGCAGCACGGGCTTGAGGCAGGCGGTCATGACCTTGAAGGCCTCCAGGCACTCCGAGCAAACCAGCGCCGCCTCCTCCGGCTTGCCTTCCTTGACCAGCTTCCAGGGCGCGGCGCCGTCGAAGCGCTCGTTCACGGCGTCGGCGTACGCCATGATCTCGCGCAGCGCCTTGCCGTACTCGCGGCCCTCGTACAGGTTGCGCACCTCGTCGACCAGGCGGATGGAGCGGCTCTCCTCGGCGCTGAACGAGCCCACCAGCTGGCCGCCGGGCACGAACTTCACCGCCCGGCTGGCGATGTTGACGAACTTGCCCACCAGGTCGCTGTTGACCCGGGCCATGAAGTCCTCGGGGTTGAAATCGATGTCCTCGTTGCGCCCGGTGAGCTTGGCGGCCAGGTAGTAGCGCAGCCACTCCGAATTCATGCCCAGCGACAGGTACTTGAGCGGGTCGAGCCCGGTGCCGCGGCTCTTGCTCATCTTCTCGCCGTTGTTGACGGTGAGGAAGCCGTGCACGAACACCTTGCCGGGCACCTTGCGGCCGCTGAAGTGCAGCATCGCCGGCCAGAACAGGGTGTGGAAGGTGATGATGTCCTTGCCGATGAAGTGCACCTGCTCCACCGCCGGGTCGGCGATGAAGTCCTCGTAGCTGCGCGGCTCGCCGCCCGCCCGGGCGCCGCCCTTGTCGAAGTAGTTCTTCAGCGAGGCCAGGTAGCCCACCGGCGCGTCGAGCCAGACGTAGAAGTACTTGCCCGGGGCGTCCGGGATCGGGATGCCGAAGTAGGGCGCGTCGCGGCTGATGTCCCAGTCGCCCAGCGCCGTGGCACCGGTCTCGTCCGGCCGCAGCCACTCGCTGATCTTGTTCAGCACCTCGGGCTGCACCGCACCGCTGGTCGTCCACTGGGTGAGGAAGCGCAGGCAGCGCGGGTCGGACAGGCGGAAGAAGAAATGCTCCGAGCTGCGCAGCACCGGCTTGGCGCCCGACAGCGTCGAATACGGGTTGATCAGGTCGGTGGGGCTGTAGACCTTGCTGCACACCTCGCAGTTGTCGCCGTACTGGTCCTGCGCGTGGCAGTTGGGGCACTCGCCCTTGATGAACCGGTCGGGCAGGAACATGTTCTTCTCGGGGTCGAAGAACTGCTCGATGGTGCGGCTGGCAATGAGGCCGTTGGCCTTGAGGTCGCGGTAGATCTGTTGCGCCAGCTCGGTGTTCTCGGCGCTGTCGGTCGAGTGCCAGTTGTCGAAGCGGATGTGGAAGCCGTCGAGGTAGGCCTTGCGGCCGGCGGCGATGGCGGCCACGAATGCCTGCGGCGTCTGGCCGGCCTTCTCGGCCGCGATCATGATCGGCGCCCCGTGCGCGTCGTCGGCGCCGACGAAATGCACCTTGTGCCCGCCCATGCGCTGGTGCCGCACCCAGACGTCGGCCTGGATGTATTCCATGATGTGGCCGATGTGGAACTTGCCGTTGGCGTACGGCAGGGCGGTGGTCACGAAGAGGTGGCGCTGGGAGGACATGAGGGTTTCCGCGGAGAGCCGGCGATTTTAGGCGGCGCGAAGGGGCTCTCGCCGCGTGGGTAAACTGGCCGCTCCCCCACGCGTCCCCTTCCATGGCAACCCCCGACCAGCTTCTCGCCGCGCTTGCGGCCGTCCAGGACCCCAACACGGGCCAGGACTTCGTGTCCACGAAAGCCCTGAAGAACCTGCAGGTCCAGGGCGGCGACGTCTCGTTCGACGTCGAGCTCGGCTACCCGGCCCGGTCGCAGGTGCCGGCGCTGCGACAGGCCCTGGTGGCCGCCGCCCGGGGCGTGCCCGGCGTGACCGCGGTCACCGCCAACATCGTGACCCGGGTCATCCCGCATGCCGTGCAGCGCGGCGTGCAGCTGATGCCCAACGTGAAGAACATCATCGCCGTGGCATCCGGCAAGGGCGGCGTCGGCAAGAGCACCACGGCCGTCAACCTGGCGCTGGCGCTGGCCGCCGAGGGCGCGTCGGTCGGTCTGCTCGATGCCGACATCTACGGCCCCAGCCAGCCCATGATGATGGGCATCGACGGCCGCCCCGACAGCTCGGACGGCAAGACCATGGACCCGCTGGAGAACTACGGCGTGCAAGTCATGTCGATCGGCTTCCTGGTCAACCCCGACGAGGCCATGATCTGGCGCGGCCCCATGGCCACCCAGGCGCTCGAGCAGCTGCTGCGCCAGACCAACTGGCGCGAACTCGACTACCTGGTGGTCGACCTGCCGCCCGGTACCGGCGACATCCAGCTCACCCTGTCGCAGCGCGTGCCCATGACCGGCGCGATCGTCGTCACCACCCCGCAGGACATCGCGCTGCTGGACGCCCGCAAGGCGGTGGCCATGTTCGAGAAGGTGGGCGTGCCCATCCTCGGCCTGGTCGAGAACATGGCGGTGCACGTGTGCAGCAACTGCGGCCACGTCGAGCACATCTTCGGCGAGGACGGCGGCAAGCGCTACGCCGCCGACCGCGGCCTCGACTACCTGGGCGCGCTGCCGCTGGACATGGCCATCCGCCTGCATGCCGACAACGGCAAGCCCACCGTGGTGGCCGACCCCGACGGCCCGGTGGCCGGCATCTACCGGGACGTGGCGCGCCGGGTCGCGGTGCGCGTGGCGAGCAAGGCCAAGGATTTCTCGGCCAAGTTCCCGACCATCACCGTCTCCAAGACCACCTGATTCCGGCCATGGACCCGCGCCCCAGCCTGCAGGTCGACGTGGTGATGCGCCGCGAGCGCATCGACAACCCCTGGCAGACCTGGCGCTGGGTGCTGCACGACGTGGTGCTGCACGAGCCGGCGTTCGGCACCGAGCCGCGCCGCATCGGGACCGACGAGCACGAGGAGCGCTGGCTCCACCCCGGCTACACCGTCGAGCTGTGGCGCGACGACGCCGAGGGCTACTACCTCAACGCCACCACGCCGGCCCCGTGCTGGTTCGTGCTGTGGCGCATGGAAGAGACCGCGAGCCTGGCAGACGAACCGATCGCCCGGCCCGAGATGGTGACGCTCAGCTACCACGACGCCGGTCGCTGGCTCGACGCGCAGGAGACGGTGGAACAGGTGCCGGCCCCGCCCGAGGTGGTCGCCTGGATGCGCGCCTTCGCCGATGCGCACTACGTGCCCGAGCCCAAGCAGCGCAAGCGGCCGGAGAGCTTCCGGCCGCTGCAGGACCGGTTCGGCAATCCGGCCAGCGTGTCCACCGACGGCAAGCGCCGCGGCGGCGGAGGCGGCGGTGGCTGACGGTTTCCTGGGCCGCTGGTCGCGCCGCAAGCTCGACGCGAAGGATGGCAAGCCGCTGGACGAGCCGGCCGTCGTCGCCCCACCGGCGGCCGTTGCGCCGGTGTTGCCGGCCGTGCAGCCAGACGTCGATCCGGACGGGGTCGCGCTGGCGGCCGGGCAGCAGGCGCCGGTCGCGCCGCCGGCCGCCGAGCCGGAACCGCCGCCGCCGACGCTGGAGGATGTGCAGGCCCTCACGCCCGAGTCGGATTTCCGCCGCTTCGTCGGCCGCGACGTGGCGCCGGACGTGAAGAACGCGGCCGTCAAGAAGCTGTTCGCCGACCCGCGCTACAACATCCAGGACGGGCTGGACGTCTACATCGACGACTACAGCAAGCCCGATCCGATTCCCGAGTCCATGCTGCGCAGCCTGGCCAGCGCGAAGTTCCTGGGGCTTTTCCGTGAAGAAGAGCGCGAAGACGCCGCTCCCGGTGGCGCAACAAGGGAAGGTGCGGAGGAGTTGCCGGCCGATTCCGTGGCACAGTCGGGCGCCGCGGATCCGACCCCGCTGATTGCGCCGACCGCGCCGCTTGCCGACCATGCCGACCCTGATCTGCGACTGCAACAAGACCATGCCGCTCCAGGCGAAGAGCCTGGGCACGGCACTGGGTGAGTCGCTGACGCTGCATTCCAGCCTGTGCCGGCGCGAGGCCGGCGCCTTCCAGCAGGCCGTGCGCGGCAGCGGCGACGTCGTCGTCGCCTGCACCCAGGAAAAGCGCCTGTTCGCCGAGGTCGGCCGCCAGACCGAAGGCGCCGTGGCGCCGGTGCACTTCGTCAACATCCGCGAGACCGGCGGCTGGAGCCGCGACGCGGCGCAGGCCATGCCCAAGATCGCGGCGCTGCTGGCCGCGGCCCACCTGCCCGAGCCCGAGCCGGTGCCCACCGTCACCTACCGCAGCGCCGGCCGCCTGCTGGTCATCGGTCCGGTCCAGCAGGCCGAGAAGGTCGCCACGCTGGTCGGCGACGCGCTGGAGGTCACGGCCTTCGCCCAGGGCGGCGCCGGCGCTCAGGAACGCACGATCCCGGTGCTGGCCGGCCGCATCGACCGGCTCGCCGGCTGGCTGGGCGCGTTCGAGCTCGCCTGGACCGCCACCAACCCGATCGACCTCGACCTGTGCACCCGCTGCAACGCCTGCATCGCGGTCTGCCCCGAGGGCGCCATCGGGCTCGATTACCAGATCGACCTGGCGCGCTGCACCGGCCACCGCGCCTGCGTGAAAGCCTGCGACGCTGCCGGTGCCATCGATTTCTCGCGCAGCGCCTCCGGGCAGGCCGACACCTTCGACCTGGTGCTGGACCTGCGCGCCGAGCCGGCGTTCGCGCAGCACGCGCCGCCGCAGGGCTACTTCCACCTGCCGGCGCCCGACGCCCTGGCCGGCGAGGCGGGCCTGCGCACCGTGCTGCGGCTGCGCGAGCTGGTGGGCGAGTTCGAGAAGCCCAAGTTCTTCACCTACAAGCAGAAGCTGTGCGCGCACAGCCGCAACGAGCAGGTGGGCTGCAAGGCCTGCGTCGACATCTGCTCGGCCGCCGCCATCCGCAGCGAGCCCTCGCGCCAGCAGATCGTCGTCAACCCCAACCTGTGCGTGGGCTGCGGCGCCTGCACGACGGTGTGCCCGACCGGTGCGCTGGGCTACGCGTACCCGCGCACCGGCGAGCAGGGCCTGCAGCTGCGCACGCTGCTGGCCACCTACACGGCGGCCGGTGGCCGCGATGCGACCCTGCTGTTCCACTCGCAGGAGCAGGGCACGCGGCTGGTCGAGGACCTGGGCCGCGCGGCGCGCCTGCGCCAGGCGCAGGGCGTGCCCGCGAACGTGATCCCGGTCGCCCTGTGGCACACCGCCAGCACCGGGCTGGACCTGTGGCTGTCGGCCATCGCCTTCGGCGCGCGCCAGGTGGTGGTGCTGGTCACGGGCGACGAGGCGCCGCAGTACGTGCAGGGCCTGCGGAAGCAGATGGCCGTCGGCCAGACGATCCTGCGCGGCCTGGGCTACGCCGGCACCCACTTCGAGCTGCTGCAGGCGACGTCGGTCGCGGCGCTCGACGGCGGGCTGCAGTCGCTGGCCGGCACGCGCCAGCAGGGCCCGAAGGAAGCGGCCCGCTACGCCGTCGCCGCCGAGAAGCGCGCCACGCTGGAACTCGCGCTCGACCACCTGGTCGCGCAGGCAGCGGCGCTGCCCGAGGCGATCGAGCTGCCCGCCGCCGGCGCGCCGTTCGGCACCATCGCGGTCGACAAGGAGCGCTGCACGCTGTGCATGAGCTGCGTCAGCGCCTGCCCGGCAAGCGCCCTGCAGGACAACCCGCAGCTGCCGCAGCTGCGCTTCATCGAGAAGAACTGCGTCCAGTGCGGGCTGTGCGCGACCACCTGCCCCGAGGACGCCATCACCCTGCAGCCGCGCCTGCTGCTCGGGCCGGCACGGCGCGAGGCCCGGGTGCTGAACGAGACCCGCCCGTACGCCTGCGTGCGCTGCGGCAAGCCCTTCGGCACGCTCAAGGCCATCGAGGCCATGCTGGGCAAGCTGTCCGGCCATTCCATGTTCCAGGGTGCCGCGCTGGAGCGCCTGAAGATGTGCGGCGACTGCCGCGTCATCGACATCTATTCGTCCGAGCGCGAACAGAAGATCACCGATGTCTGAACTCCTGTCCGGCTCGTCCGCCCTCGACGAGGAAACGGCGCGTGCCGAGGTCTACGGTCTGCTCGCGCAATTGTTCTATGCACCGCCGCCGCCGGCGCTGCTGGGCGCGCTGCGGGTGGCGGTCACCGAGGCGCCGGCGGCCGGCGGCTTCCTCGAGGAACCCTGGCGCGCCGTCGTCGGCCTGGCGCGCGAGATGGGCGACGCCGAGATCGCGGCCGAACACGATGCGCTGTTCGGCGGCGTCGGCAAGCCCGAGCTCTACCTGTTCGGCTCGCACTACCTCACCGGATTCCTGAACGAGCGCCCGGTCGCCCGGCTGCGCGACGACCTGGCCGCGCTGGGCCTGGCGCGCGACGAGGCCATGTCCGAGACCGAGGACCACCTGGCCTACCTGTGCGAGGTGATGCGCTACCTGATCGCCGGCGACGACGTCGCGGTGTCCAACCTCACCCGCCAGGCGCAGTTCTACGCCGCCCACCTGCAGCCCTGGGTGCAGGCGATGTGCGAGGCCGTGGCCGCGCATCCGCGCGCGCGCTTCTATGCCGCGCTGGCCGGATTCGCGCAGGCCTTCTTCAGCGTCGAGCAGCAGGGTTTCGACCTGCTCGACTGAGCTAGTCGGCTAGGGATTTTCCCGGAGGGGTGCGCACCTCCGCGAGGCGTTTTCACTCTAATCCCTCTCTGACGAACGCCTGACGGGCCCCGGTGTCGGTTCTGTCGCAGATGGTTTCCCCTCTACCCAAAACCGTGCATGTGGCTATGCTCAGCGTTGCATAGCATGTCTACACAGTCGTAGTACAGGAGACCGCATGTCCAGACCTGCCAACACGGGGGCGCCAGTCGTTCCCTCCTCTGACAGCAAGCTGTCCCGGCGCACCCTGTTTGCAGGCGCCGGCACCGTGGGAGCCCTCGCGGCCGCGGTCAGCCTGGTGCCCGGTGCACAGGAAGCGGTCGAATCCGCGTCGGTGCCCGCCAAGCCCGCACCAGAACGGGGCGGCGGCTACGTGCTCTCCGAGCACGTCAAGCGCTACTACAAGACCACCCGTCTCTAACTCCGTTGCCGGAGGCCAATCCATGTTGCTGACGAAGAAAACGGCCGGCCAGGCCGCCTCGCACGCGCGCGCCGAAGGGCGCTCGCCGTTCATCCACAGCCTGCAGCGCGGCCTGTCGCACGCGCTGCCCACCATGGACCGGCGCTCCTTCCTGCGCCGCTCGGGCCTGGGCGTCGGGGTCGGCATCGCCGCCGGCAGCCTGACCCTGGTGAAGAAGGCGCAGGCCGCCGGCAACGGCGAGGCCGCCGTCGGCAAGGGCAAGATCGAGGTCAAGCGCACCGTCTGCGGCCACTGCTCGGTGGGCTGCGCGGTCGACGCCGTCGTCGAGAACGGCGTCTGGGTGCGCCAGGAGCCGGTGTTCGACTCGCCGCTGAACCTGGGTGCGCACTGCGCCAAGGGTGCCGCGCTGCGCGAGCACGGCCACGGCGAGTACCGCCTGCGCTACCCGATGAAGCTGGTCGACGGCAAGTACCAGCGCATCAGCTGGGACCAGGCGCTGGACGAGATCAGCGCCAAGGTGCTGGAGCTGCGCAAGGCGAGCGGACCGGAGGCCCTGTACTGGGTCGGCTCGTCCAAGCACAACAACGAGCAGTCGTACCTGATGCGCAAGTTCGTCAGCCTGTGGGGCAGCAACAACTGCGACCACCAGGCGCGCATCTGCCACTCGACCACGGTGGCCGGCGTGGCCAACACGTGGGGCTACGGCGCCATGACCAACTCGTACAACGACATGCAGAACAGCAAGTGCGCGTTGTACATCGGCTCCAACGCCGCCGAGGCGCACCCGGTCAGCATGCTGCACATGCTCCACGCCAAGGAGAGCGGCTGCAAGATGATCGTGGTGGACCCGCGCTTCACCCGCACGGCCGCCAAGGCCGACGAGTACGTGCGCATCCGCTCCGGCACCGACATCCCGTTCCTGTTCGGGATGCTGTACCACATCTTCAAGAACGGCTGGGAAGACAAGAAGTACATCAACGACCGCGTCTTCGGCATGGAGGACGTCAAGAAGGAGGTCATGGCCAAGTGGACTCCCGACAAGGTCGAGGAGGCCTGCGGCGTGCCCGAGGCGCAGATGGCCAAGGTCGCCGAGATGATGGCCCTGAACCGCCCGTCCACCCTGGTGTGGTGCATGGGCCAGACCCAGCACAGCATCGGCAACGCCATGGTGCGCGCCTCCTGCATCGTGCAGCTGGCGCTGGGCAACGTGGGTGTCTCCGGCGGCGGCGCCAACATCTTCCGCGGCCATGACAACGTGCAGGGCGCCACCGACATCGGACCCAACCCCGATTCGCTGCCCGGCTACTACGGCATCGTCGAGGGCTCCTGGCGCCACTTCGCCAAGGCCTGGGGCGTCGACTACGACTGGATCAAGGGCCGCTTCGCCAACGTCGGGATGATGAGCAAGCCCGGCATCACGGTCTCGCGCTGGATCGACGGCGTGCTCGAGAAGAACGAGCTGATCGACCAGGACCCCAACCTGCGCGGCGTGGTGTTCTGGGGCCATGCGCCCAACTCGCAGACCCGCGGCCTGGAAATGAAGCGGGCCATGGACAAGCTGGACCTGCTGGTGGTGGTCGATCCCTACCCGTCGGCCACCGCCGCCATGGCAGCGATGCCAGGGCGGCCCGAGGACGCCAACCCCAAGCGCGCGGTGTACCTGCTGCCGGCGGCCACCCAGTTCGAGACCAGCGGGTCGGTCACGGCCTCCAACCGCTCGTTGCAGTGGCGCGAGAAGGTGATCGAGCCGCTCTGGGAGAGCCGCAGCGACCACATGATCATGTACCAGCTGGCCGAGAAACTCGGCTTCGGCAAGGAACTGGTCAAGAACTACAAGATGCAGAAGGTCAAGGGCATGGACGAGCCCGTGCCCGAGGACATCCTGCGCGAGATCAACAAGTGCGTCTGGACCATCGGCTACACGGGCCAGAGCCCCGAGCGGCTGAAGGCGCACATGCGCAGCATGCACATGTTCGACGTCAAGACGCTCAAGGCCAAGGGCAGCTACGTCGACCAGGCGACCGGCTACAACATCGAGGGCGACTACTTCGGCCTGCCGTGGCCGTGCTTCGGCACCCCGGAGCTCAAGCACCCCGGCTCGGCCAACCTGTACGACACCACCCGCCACGTGATGGACGGCGGCGGCAACTTCCGCGCCAACTTCGGCGTCGAGCGCAACGGCGTCAACCTGCTGGCCGAGGACGGCTCGCACTCCAAGGGCGCCGACATCACCACCGGCTACCCCGAGTTCGACCACTTGCTGCTCAAGAAGCTGGGCTGGTGGGACGAGCTCACCGACGCCGAGAAGGCGCTGGCCGAGGGCAAGAACTGGAAGACCGACAACTCGGGCGGCATCATCCGCGTGGCCATGAAGAACCATGGCTGCCACGTGTTCGGCAACGCCAAGGCGCGCGCCGTGGTCTGGAACTTCCCGGACGCCATCCCGCAGCACCGCGAGCCGATCTACAGCACGCGCCCCGACCTGGTGGCCAAGTACCCGACGCACGACGACAAGAAGGCGTTCTGGCGCCTGCCCACCCTCTACAAGACGGTGCAGGAGAAGAACATCGCCGACAAGGTGGCCGACAAGTTCCCGCTCATCCTGTCGTCCGGCCGCCTGGTCGAGTACGAGGGCGGCGGCGAGGAGACCCGCTCCAACCCCTGGCTGGCCGAACTGCAGCAGGAGGCGTTCGTCGAGATCAACCCGAAGGCGGCCGGCGCCCGCGGCATCCGCAACGGCGACCGCGTGTGGCTGCTCAGCCCGACCGGCGCGCGCCTGAACGTGCAGGCCCTGGTGACCGAACGGGTGGGGCCCGACACGGTGTGGATGCCGTTCCACTTCTCCGGCCGCTGGCAGGGCGCCGACATGCTGGCGTACTACCCGAACGGGGCCGCACCGGTGGTGCGCGGCGAGGCGGTCAACACCGCCACGACCTACGGCTATGACAGTGTGACGATGATGCAGGAGACCAAGACCACGATCTGCAACATCGAGCGCGTGGCCTGACGAGGGGACTGACATGGCAAGAATGAAATTCATCTGCGACGCCGAGCGCTGCATCGAGTGCAACGGCTGCGTCACCGCCTGCAAGAACGAGCACGAGGTGCCCTGGGGCGTGAACCGCCGCCGGGTCGTCACCCTCAACGACGGCGTGCCCGGCGAGCGCTCGATCTCGGTGGCCTGCATGCACTGCTCGGACGCGCCCTGCATGGCGGTTTGCCCCGTCAACTGCTTCTACCGCACCGACGAGGGCGTGGTGCTGCACGACAAGGACGTCTGCATCGGCTGCGGCTACTGCAGCTACGCCTGCCCGTTCGGCGCGCCGCAGTTCCCGGCCTCGGGCACGTTCGGCGTGCGCGGCAAGATGGACAAGTGCACCTTCTGCGCCGGCGGCCCCGAGGCCAACGGCACGCAGGCCGAGTTCGAGAAGTACGGCCGCAACCGGCTGGCCGAGGGCAAGCTGCCCGCCTGCGCCGAGATGTGCTCGACCAAGGCGCTGCTGGCCGGCGACGGCGACGTGGTGGCCGACATCTTCCGCAACCGCGTGGTCAAGCGCGGCAAGGGCGCCGAGGTCTGGGGCTGGGGCACCGCCTACGGTTCGCAGCAGGCCGGCAAGCCCGCCAACGGGACCAAGTCATGATGCGCGCGCTCCTCGTCACCACCGCCGTCCTGCTGCTGGCCGCCTGCGGCGAGAAGCCGCAGGTCGCCGCCACCGGACGCACCGACGCCACCCCTTACCAGGGCACCGGCGTGGCCGGGTTCACGGCCGGCAACTGGAAGGCCGGCGACAAGGCCGCCTGGGAGCAGCAGCTCAAGACCCGTACGCAGGGGCAGAACGACTATGTCAAGGTCAACTAGCGTCCGCTGCTGGATCGCCGGCGCCGCGCTCGCGGCGGCCGCCTGTGGCGCCGCGGCGCAGGACAAGCCTGCCGCTGCACCGGCCGCCCCGGCGGCCGCCACGGCCCCCCCGGCGGCCGCCACGGCCCCCGCCGCCACCCCGGGCAACGCCGGCGCGGCCGGCGTCCAGGGCCAGAACATCTTCGAGGTCAAGCCGGAGGCCAGCGCCGACCCGAACTACCTGAAGCAGGACAACGGCCAGCGCGCCAAGGTGCAGCCGATGAACAACGCGCCCATGTGGCGCGCCGTCGGCTCGGGCGCCGAGGGCTACAGCAGCCTGCCCAAGGCCACCGCGCCGGAAGCCGGCGTGCTGGTGCAGCCGGCCGTCACCTACCCGGGTTCGCGCCACACCACGGCCGGCGAGGCCTGGCGCCAGGTGCGCAACAACTGGCTCATCCCCTACGGCGGCGCGCTGCTGCTGATCGTGCTGGGCGCCATCGCGCTGTTCTACTTCGCGCGCGGCCCCATCGAGCAGCATGGCCCCGACACCGGCCGCAAGATCGAACGCTTCACGCCGTTCGAGCGCTCGGCGCACTGGGCCAACGCCATCGCGTTCTGCATTCTGGCCATCTCCGGGCTGGTGATGGCCTTCGGCAAGTTCATCCTGCAGCCGGTGATCGGCACCACGCTGTTCGGCTGGCTGACCTACCTGCTCAAGACCCTGCACAACTTCGTCGGCCCGCTGTTCATCGTCTCGCTGGTGATCATCTTCATCACCTTCCTGCGCGACAACTGGCCGCAGAAGGGCGACCTGCACTGGATCCTGCGGGCCGGCGGCCTGTTCAGCAAGCACGGCGGCGAGCCGGCCTCGAACCGCTTCAATGCCGGCGAGAAGGTGGTGTTCTGGATCGGCGTGTTCCTGCTGGGCATCGTGGTGGCCAGCTCGGGCGTGGTGCTCGACAAGCTGGTGCCCGACCTGGTGTACGACCGCCAGACCATGCAGATCGCGCACATGGTGCATGCGGTGGGCACGGTCCTGATGATGGTCGTGTTCATGGGCCACATCTACATCGGCACCCTCGGCATGCGCGGCGCCTACAAGGCCATGCGCGAGGGCTACGTCGACGAGACCTGGGCCCGCGAGCACCACCAGTACTGGTACGACGACATCGCCGCCGGCAAGATCCCGGCCCAGCGCAGCACGCCGCCCGACGCGCCGCTCTCGGCCGAGCCGGTCCGCACCGCCTGATCCACGAGACACTGCCATGAGCCGCACGGCCGTTCCGAAGGCTCATAGCACCGCCGCCCGCAGGGCAGAGGTTATCCAATGAGCAAACGCACCCTCTTCGTCCTCGTAGCCGCCGCCGCCGTCGGTGGTTCCGCCCTCGCCAAGCTGCCGGCCCCGGCCCAGGACGACGCCGCCAAGGCCAAGGCCGCCGAGACCGCCGCCAAGACGGCCTGGCAAGGCAAGGTCGACGCCTACCAGCTGTGCAAGGCGCAGGACAAGGTGGCCGCCAGGTTTGGCGGCAAGGGCGCCATGAAGCCGGTCGCGATGCAGACTGCCGCCGCGGCTCCGGCTGCAGCGGCTGCTCCGGCGGCGGCCAAGGCGTCGGCGCCGGCCGCGGCTGCGTCCGGGTCGGCGCCCACCACCCCGGTGGCCTCCGTGCCGCCGACGCCCTGCGCCGACCCCGGCCCGTTCGCCTTCAACGCGCCCGAGCAGAAGCCGCTGGAGACCTCCGGTGCGCATTCGCCGGCCGGCAACGCCGCCAGCCCGCCCAGCGTGCGCCAGGATTCGGCCACCATGGCGCCGGCGGGCAAGAAGCCCTGAGCGCGCCCGCCCCGGGCCCGCGCGCCTAGACTGCGGGCATGCTGCCCCGCCTCACCCAGGCCCGCGCGCCGCTCACCCACGAGATCGAGGCCGTCGACGAGCACGGCCAGCCGCAGCGCGTGGCCATGCCGGCCGAGCGCGACCTCACCGTCTACGTCGACCGGCGCGAGCTGGTCACGCTCATGACGCTGGGCGCCCAGCCGGAGTGGCTGGTGCTCGGCTACCTGCGCAACCAGCGTCTGGTGCGTTCGGTCGACGAGATCGAATCGGTCACGGTCGACTGGGAGGTGTCCAGCGCCGCGGTGAAGACCCGCTCCGGCATCGACTGCATCGAGGAGCGCACCGCCCGACGTGTGGTCACCACCGGCTGCGGCCAGGGCAGCGTGTTCGGCGCCCTGATGGACGAGGTGGGCTCGCTGCAGTTGCCGGACGCCGTGCTGCCGCAGGCGTCGCTGTACGGCATCGTCGACGCCATCCGCCACCAGGAGTCCACCTACAAGTCGGCCGGCTCGGTGCACGCCTGCGCGCTGTTCCGCGGCGCGCAGCTGCTGCTGTTCGTCGAGGACGTCGGGCGCCACAACGCCATCGACACCATCGCCGGCTGGATGTGGATGCAGGGCCTGGCGGCGGCCGACGCCGCGCCCGACGCGCCCTACGTGTTCTACACGACCGGCCGGCTCACCAGCGAGATGGTGATCAAGTCGGCGCAGATGGGCGTGGCCATCGTCGTCTCGCGCAGCGGCATGACGCAGATGGGCCAGTCCATCGCGGCCCAGCTCGGCCTGTGCGCCATCGGCCGCGCGCTCAACAAGCGCTTCCTCTGCTACAGCGGCCGCGAGCGCGTGCGCTGGCAGCCCGGGCTGGCCGGCTGATCGATTCGGGGCGCCGGCGCTTCAGCCCGGTGCGCCGGCCGACATGGTCCAGCGCGTGTTCGGCCGCGAGCGGTACTTGCGGCGCGACAGCCGCCAGTCCTCGTAGTCGGTCGTGACCTGCGCCACCACCAGCGGCAGCGAGCCCTGCAGCAGGATGGAGATGCGCGGCAGCCGCAGCGGGTCGTCGTCGCGGCGCGCGCGCGAGCTGACGATGGTGGTCGCCGTGGTGTAGCCGGCCGCGCGCGCCATCTCCGCGTGCTCGGGCCGGTGGCCACCGTAGGGGTAGCAGAAGCTGCGCACCTCGCTGTCGAGCATGCGTTCCAGGTCCTGCCTGGAACCCGCGATCTCCTCGCGCGCCGTCTCTTCATCGCAACGCGACAGGTCGACATGGTGGCGCGTGTGGGCACCGATCTCCATGCCGGCCTGCAGCCAGGCCTTCATGTGCGCCACGTCCATCAGCTTGGCCGCCGGAGCGCCGACCGGGTGGTCCCAGACATTGGAGCCGCCGGGCTGGCTGCTGACGATGTAGGCGGTGGCGGTGAAGCCCAGCTCGCGCAGCACCGGCAACGCGTGCTCGAAGTTGTTGAGGTAGCCGTCGTCGAGCGTGATGCCGAACACCTTGCCATGCCGCTCGCCCTGCAAGTAGGGTTGGAGGTCGCGCATCGACAGCCCGGTCCAGCCCAACCGCCGCAAGGTGCGCAGCTGCAGCGCGAAGCGCCACGGGGGCAGGAACAGCGAGCGCACCGGCGTGCCGCGCCGCGGCGGTTGAGCTGTCTGGTGGTACGAGAGGATGGCGATCGGTCGGGCACGCGGGAACATGGGGCGCATCTTCCCGCGACTGCCGAGGTTGCCTGTAGGCCGGCGCCCTGTGGCGCTGTAGTCCCGGCCAAGGTAGTCCGTCCGGGCCACTGAGCCCCACAAGCGTGAGCTAGACGGGCAACATGCCATGTGACAAGACGCTAGCAAGGCAAGTCATGCAGTGTGATGGAGTGGAAGTCTGGACCGCGCGACCCGAGGCACTCGGTGCCGCGGCCTGCGGCGAACTCGAAGGCCTGCTGGACCTGGAGGAGCGCATGCGCTGTGCGAGCCTGCGCTTCCCGGCCGACCAGCGCGCCTACGTTGCGGCCCACGCGCTGCGTCGCATGGCCCTGGGGCTGGCGCTCGGGGTCGATGCCGGTGACCTGCGCTTCGGCACCAATCGCCACGGCTGCCCGTTGCTGCTCGGACATCCCGACGCACCCGCCTTCAGCCTGACGCGCAGCCGCGGCCTCGTGGCCTTCGCGATGAACGGCGCCGGGCGCGTGGGCATCGACGTCGAGCCGATCGACGAGCGCTCCGATGGTGCACTGCTGGAGCCGTTCTATGTGCCGTCCCCCGAGGTCCAGGACTTCCATCTCCAGTGGACCGCGCTGGAGGCGTACTGGAAGGCGCGTGGCCTGGGCCTGGCGGACGACAACCCGCGCATCGCCCTGCGTCCGCTCGATGGCGAATCGCTCTACGAGGTGGTGGAAGGCGACACGCGCCGCGCCACCGGCATGGTGGTGATCCGGTTGCAGGCACCGGCGGGGCACGTGCTCAGCCTCGCCTGCGAAGCGCCGGCCACCGTGCGCATGGTCGAACTCGATGGACTCGCGGCCGCACCCGGCTGCGGCCACCTGGCGCCTCCCGCGCATGGCGCGCTGCTTGCCGAGGCAGTGCAGGCATGCGACGGGAACGGCAAAACAACACTCTGAAGGTAAGGCAAGCATGGCAACGACAACATCGGTGTTCATCGGAGACGGCAGCCTGCTGGTGCAGTGCGCCGAGGCCTATCGCCAGGCCGGCCACACGATCGAGGCAGTCGTGTCGGCCCATGGCGCCAACCTGGACTGGGCCGCGGCCCAGGGACTGCGCGCGGTGCGCATGGAGGGCGACTGGGCGTCGCAGCTGGACGGACTGTCGTTCGACTACCTGTTCAGCGTCGCCAACCTCAAGATGCTGCCGGCCGCCGTGCTGGCCCGCGCCGGCAAGCTCGCGATCAACTTCCATGACGGCCTGCTGCCCCGCTATGCCGGGCTGAACGCCACCGCCTGGGCCCTGATGGCGCAGGAGCCGGTGCACGGCGTTACCTGGCACGAGATGACCGAGCGCGCCGATGCGGGCCGCATCGTGCGCCAGGCATCGTTCGAGGTCTCGCCCGAGGAGACGGCGCTGAGCATCAACGCCAAGTGTTACGAGGCGGGGCTGGCCAGCTTCGCGCAGATCGCGCAGGACCTGGCGGCCGGCGAGCTGGTGCTGTCGCCGCAGCGGGGCGAGCGCAGCTACTTCGGCCGCCACCGGCGTCCGGCCGCCCTCGGCACGCTGGACTTCACGCGCCCTGCGCGCGAACTGGCCGCGCTGGTGCGCGCACTGGACTTCGGCCAGTACGCGAACCCGCTCGGCCGCGCCAAGATCGTCGCCGGCGACGAGGTGGTGCTGGTGCGCACGGCGTCGGTCGTCGACGCCGACAGCGGGGCCGCGCCGGGCACCGTGCTCGGGATCGAGGGCGACACGGTGCGGGTCGCGGCCGGCGGCGGTGAACTGCGGCTGGGCGGCTGCACCTGCATCCAGGGCGTGCCGGGCGTGGTGGGCCTGCAGCCGGGCCTGGTGCTGTCGGTTCCCGCCAGCGCCGCCTGCACGCGCCTGGCCGAGCGCCTGGAAGCCATCGGGCGCGGCGAGCAGCACTGGCGGCAGGCGCTCCACGCGGTGGCCCCGGTCGAACTGCCATACCCGCGCCGGCAGGCCGCGGCCGCGGCGCCGCTGCGGCAGGGCGTCGGCGTGGCTGCGCACGGCAGCACCACGGTGGCCGCGGTGCTGGCCTGGCTGGCCATGCTCACCGGCCAGGAGCAGGTCTCTGTGCTGTACACCGATGCGACGCTCGGCGAGCAGGCGCGCGACCTGCGCGCCTGGCTCACGCCCTGGGTCCCGCTCACCCTGGCGCTGCCCGCCGGCGCGACCACCGTCGCCACCGCCGGCGCCGCGGAGCAGCAGCTGGCCGCGATGCGCGCCGCCGGCCCGATGACGCGCGACCTGCCCCTGCGCCTGGGCGAGCACCGGCCGTCGCCGCTGCCGGCGCTGTCCAAGGTGGCGCTGGCCCTCACGGCCGCCGAGCTGCCACCCGGTGGCGAGCTGCTCGTCGCCGTCGATGCCGCCGGCCGGCTCGAACTGGTGGCCGACCCGGCCGTGTTCGCGCCCGAGACCGTGCTGGCCATGGCCAGCCAGCTGGGCGCCTGGCTGCAGGGGTTCGCCGGAACCACCGGCGCGCTGCGCGAGGTCCCGACGCTGCCGGCGGCCGAGGTCGATGCGATCGCGCGGCTGAACGACACGACGCTGCCCTTCGACGCCGACAGCTGCGCGCAGCAGGCCATCGCCGCCCAGGTCGAGCGCACGCCGGAGCAGGTCGCCGTCACCGATGGCGGCGAGAGCCTGAGCTACCGCGAACTGGATGCCCAGTCCACCGCGCTGGCGCAGCGCCTGGTGGCGCGCGGCGTGCAGCCGGGCGCGGTGGTCGGCCTGTGCCTGCCGCGCACGCCGGCGCTGCTGGTCGCCGTGCTGGGCGTGTGGAAGGCCGGCGCCGCCTACCTGCCGCTGGATCCCGAGTACCCGCGCGACCGGTTGCAGTTCATGGTGGAGGACAGCCAGGCGCCGCTGGTGCTGGCCAGCGCTGCCACCGCCGCCGCGCTCGACATCGACCCCGCCAGGCTGCTGCGGCTGGAGCAGGCCCTGCAGCAGCCGCTGGCCGAGGCGCCCGCGCTGCCGTCGCCCGACGCGGGCCGCGCCGCCTACGTCATCTACACCTCCGGCTCCACCGGCCAGCCCAAGGGCGTGGTGGTCTCGCAGCGCAACGTGATGAACTTCTTCGCCGGCATGGACCAGCGCGTGCCGCACCCGGCCGGCAGCCGCTGGCTGGCCGTGACCAGCCTGTCGTTCGACATCTCGGTGCTGGAGCTGTACTGGACCCTGGCGCGCGGCATCACCGTGGTGCTGCACTCCGATGCGCCGGCGCAGGCCGCGACAGCGCCCGAGTTCAGCCTGTTCTACTTCGCCAGCGACGACTCCAAGGATCCGCGCGAGCACTACCGCCTGCTGATGGAGGGCGCGAAGTTCGCCGACCGCGAGGGCTTCACTGCGGTGTGGACGCCCGAGCGCCACTTCCACGCGTTCGGCGGCCTCTATCCCAACCCGGTGGTCACCAGCGCCGCCGTGGCCGGCATCACCTCGCGCGTGCAGATCCGCGCCGGCAGCTGCGTGCTGCCGCTGCACCACCCGGTACGGGTGGCCGAGGACTGGGCCTTCGTCGACAACATCTCCAACGGCCGCATCGGCATCTCCTTCGCGTCCGGCTGGCAGCCCAACGACTTCATCCTGATGCCCGAGGCGTTCGCCAAGCGCCAGGACGAAATGATCGCGCGCATGGACGTGGTGCGCCGGCTCTGGAAGGGCGAGGCGGTGGGCTTCCCCGGCCCCAACGGCAACCTGGTGGAGACCCGCACGCTGCCGCGGCCGGTGCAGCAGGAGATCCCGGTGTGGATCACCGCGGCCGGCAACCCCAAGACCTTCGAGCAGGCCGGCACCCTGGGCTGCCGGCTGCTGACGCACCTGCTCGGCCAGAAGGTCGAGGACGTGGCCGAGAAGCTGCGCCTGTACCGCGCCGCCTGGCAGGCGGCCGGCCACCCCGGCACCGGCCACGTCACGCTGATGCTGCACACCTTCATCGGTGCCGACGAGGCCTCCACGCGCGAGGCCGCGCGCGGCCCGATGAAGAAGTACCTGCGCAGCTCGGTCGACCTGATCAAGAAGGCGGCCTGGTCGTTCCCCACCTTCGTCGAGCGCGGCGCCGCCAGCGGCAAGAGCCCGCAGGAGATCATGGAATCGGCGCCGCTGTCCGAGGCCGAGATGGACGCGCTGCTGGACCACGCGTTCGAGCGCTACTACGGCACCAGCGCCCTGATCGGCACGCCGCAGCGCTGCCTGGAACTGGTGGACAAGGTGCAGGCGGCCGGCGTCGACGAGATCGCCTGCCTGATCGACTTCGGCATCGCGCCGGACACCGTGCTGGAGCACCTGCAGGACATCAAGGCGCTGATGGAGGCGGCCCGGGCGCCGCGCGCGTCGACCCGCCGCGTGTCGGTGGCCGACAACGTGCTGCAGCACGGCGTCACCCACCTGCAGTGCACGCCCTCGATGGCGGCGATGCTGCTGGCCGACGCCACCGGGCGCACGGCGCTGGCGCGCCTGCAGGCGCTGATGGTGGGCGGCGAGGCGCTGCCGCTGGAGATGGCGGCGCAGCTGCGCGCGCTGGTGCCGGGCGCGTTGCTCAACATGTACGGCCCGACCGAGACCACGGTCTGGTCGACCACCTGCAGGCTGGATCGCATCGACGGGCTGGTGCCGCTGGGCGAGCCGATCGCCAACACCCGGCTGGCCATCCGCACGCCCTGGGGCGCGGACTGCCCGGCGCTGGTACCCGGCGAGCTGCTGATCGGCGGCGACGGCGTGACCGACGGCTACCTGCACCGCCCCGAGCTGAACGCCGAGCGCTTCGTGCGCGATGCGGCCGGCGAGCGCTGGTACCGCACCGGCGACCTGGTGCGGCGGCTGGCCGACGGCACGCTGGAGTTCCTCGGCCGCATCGACCACCAGGTCAAGCTGCGCGGCCACCGCATCGAGCTGGGCGAGATCGAGAGCGTGCTGCTGCGGCAGGACGGCGTGAAGCAGGCCGTGGTGGTGGCGCGCGACGACGCCACGGGCGACCGGTTCCTGGCCGCCTACGTGACGGCCAGGCCGCACGCGGCGCTCGACGCCGCCCGGCTGCGCGAGGCGGTCGCCCAGGTGCTGCCCGAGATCATGGTGCCGCGCATCGTGGTGCCGCTGCCGGCGCTGCCCATGACCCCCAACGGCAAGGTCGACCGCAAGCAGCTGCCCGATCCGCGCATCGCGGCCGCGCCGCGGGCCGCCAGTGCACCGGAGACCGGCATGGAGACGGCCATCGCCGCGATCTGGAAGGAGGTGCTGGGACTGGAGTCGGTCGGCACCACCGAGAACTTCTTCGACCTCGGCGGCCACTCGCTGCTGGTGGTCCAGGTGCAGCGGCGGGTCAAGGACGCCATCGGCCGCGAGGTGTCCATCACCGACATGTTCCGGCTGCCCACCATCCGGGCGCTGGCTTCGCACCTGGCGGGCTCGGGCAGCGCGGCGGTGACCGCGGTGAGCGAAGGGCAGAGCCGGGCGCAGGCGCGGCGGATGCTGCGCACGCGCAACCTGCAGACCCCGACGCCGGTGTGATGGGAGGACTATGAGCGACACCAACCTTCCCGGCATCGAACCGGGGTGTATTGCCATCGTCGGCATGGCCGGGCGCTTCCCGGCCTCCCGCACGCCCGGCGACCTGTGGAAACTGCTGGCCGCCGGGCGCGAGGCGACCCAGTGGCTGACCGACGACGAGCTGCGCGCCGCCGGCGTGCCCGAGGCCGACCTGGCCGACCCCAACTACGTGCGCGCCGGGCTGGTGCTGCCCGACATGGAGTCGTTCGATGCCGAGTTCTTCGGCTTCTCCAGGCGCGACGCCGCCATCCTCGACCCGCAGCACCGCCACTTCCTCGAGTGCGCCTGGGAGGCGCTGGAGGATGCCGGCCACCCGCCGGAGAAGTTCGCCGGCGCCATCGGCGTGTTCGGCGGCTGCGGCATGCAGGCCTACCTGCCATACAACCTGCTCACCAACCCCGAGCTGCGCAAGTCGGTCGGCCTGTTCCTGCTGCGCCACACCGGCAACGACAAGGACTTCCTCACCACCCGGGTCTCCTACCTGCTGGACCTCAAGGGCCCCAGCGTCGGCATCCAGACCGCCTGCTCGACCTCGCTGGTCGCGGTGCACGTCGCGGCCCAGAGCCTGTTGTCCGGCGAGTGCGACATGGCGCTGGCCGGCGCCGCCAGCATCGAGCTGCCGCACCGCCAGGGCTACCGCTACGCCGAAGGCGAGATCCTGTCGCCCGACGGCCACTGCCGTGCGTTCGACGAGAGCGCCAGCGGCACCCTGTTCGGCAGCGGCGCCGCCATGGTGGTGCTACGCCGGCTGGAGGACGCGGTGCGCGACCGCGACAACATCTATGCCGTGATCCGCGGTTCGGCCGTCAACAACGACGGTTCGCAGAAGGCCGGCTACCTGGCGCCCAGCGTCGACGGCCAGGCGCGCGCCGCCGTCGAGGCGCTGGGCATCGCCAACGTCGACCCCGCCAGCGTGAACTACATCGAGGCGCACGGCACCGGCACCCCGGTCGGCGACCCGATCGAGGTGGCGGCGCTGACGCAGGCCTACGGCGAGGGCGGTACCGGCTTCTGCGGCATCGGCTCGATCAAGACCAACATCGGCCACCTCGATACGGCAGCCGGCGTCGCCTCGCTGATCAAGGTGTCGCTGGCACTGCGCCACGAGTTGATCCCGCCGTCGCTGAACTTCAGCCGGCCGAACAGCCGCTTCGACCTGGACAAGACGCCGTTCCGCGTCGTCCAGGACGCGCAGCCGTGGAAGCGCGCGGCGGCGCCGCGCCGCGCCGCCGTGAACTCGCTGGGCGTCGGCGGCACCAACGCGCACGTCATCGTCGAGGAGCCGCCGCTGCTGCCGGTGCAGGCGCCGGCGCAGCCGTGGCAGGTGCTGGCACTGTCGGCCCGCACTCCGGCGTCGCTGGAGCGCCTGAAGGCCAAGTGGAGCGATTTCCTGGCCCAGCCGCCGGCCGGCTTCACGCTGCCGGACGCCGCGTTCACCACCCAGGAAGGGCGGCGCGGGTTCCCGCACCGCTGCGCCATCGTGGCGCGCGACCTGGCCGGGCTGCAGGCCTCGCTGGAGGCCCGCCAGCCGCTGCGCAGCGCGGCCGCCAAGGCCGGTTCCCAGGCGCCCCAGGTGGTGATGATGTTCCCGGGCGGCGGTGCCAGCTACCCGGGCGCCGGGCGCGACCTGCTCGAGCAGCCCGCGTTCAGCGCCGCGGTCGACGAGTGCTTCCGGCTGATGCCGGGCACCGCGCCGGCCGACCTGCGCAGCGTGATGTTCGAGCGCGAGCCGGGCGACGCCCAGGCGGCCAAGGTGCTGGAGCAGCCGCGCTACAACATCCCCGCCCTGTTCGTGCTGGAGTACGCCCTCGCCAGGCTGTGGGAGAGCTGGGGCGTGAAGCCGGCCGCCGTCATCGGCCACAGCGCCGGCGAGTACGCGGCCGCCGCCATCTCCGGCGTGATGGGCCTGGCCGACGCGCTGTCGGTCGTGGTCCTGCGCGGCAACCTGTTCGAGGAGGTGCCGGCCGGCGGCATGCTGGCGGTGGACCTGCCCGAGGACGGCCTGCGGGCCGTCGCGGAGGGGCTGGACCTCGACGTCGCCGTGATCAACGCCCCCGACCTCACCATCGCCTCGGGCACCGTGGCCGCCATCGGCGCGCTCGAGCAGCGGCTCAAGGCCGAGGGCCGCGAAGGCCGCCGGCTGCACATCAACGTCGCGGCGCATTCGCGCCTGCTCGACGGCATCCTCGAGCGCTTCCGCCAGGGCGTGGCGCGCCTGCGGCTCGCCGCTCCCGGCGTTCCCTTCATCTCCAACCTCAGCGGTGACTGGGCCGATGCCGCGCTGCTGGGCGACCCCGGCTACTGGGTGCGCCACCTGCGCCAGCCGGTGCGCTTCGCCGACGGCCTGGCGCGCCTGCTCGAGATGGGCGCCGACACCGTGCTGCTCGAGGTCGGTCCCGGCCAGGGCCTGGGCGCGCTGGCGCGCCAGAACCTGCAGGGCCAGTCGCGCACCGTGCTGGCCTCGACCTGCAAGCCGCAGGAGGCCACCGGCGACCTGCCGCTGATGCTCACCTCGCTGGGCGCGCTGTGGGCGCGCGGCGCGGCGCCGGCGTGGGACGCGGTGCGTGGCAGCGGCCAGCCGCGCCGCATCTCGCTGCCCACCTACGCCTTCGACCACCAGCGCCACTGGATCGAGCCCGGCAAGGTCACCCACGAGCAGGCGCCGCAGCAGGAGGCGATGCCGGCGCAGGCCCTGCGCCGCCTGCCGCGCCTGGACGACTGGTTCGGCGTGCCGCAATGGAGCCCGTCGCCGCTGCCCCAGGGCGACCCCGTGGCGGCCGGCGAGCAGTGGCTGGTGTTCGGCGGCGACAGGCCGCTGGCGGCCGCGGTGCTGCGGCGTATCGCCGACGAGGGCGGCAAGGCGACGCTGGTGCGCCACGGCGCGGCCTTCGCCCCGGGGGCCGACGGCGGCTTCACCATCGACGCGGCCGACGAGAGCCAGTACGAACGGCTGTTCTCCGCCCTGGAGCAGGCCGGCCGGCTGCCCGACCGCATCGTGCATCTGTGGAGCCTGGAGACGCCGGCGACAGGGCAGGGCGGTGGCGTGCTGCACGGCCAGGCGCTCGCGTTCGACAGCCTGGTGCACGTGGCCAAGGCGCTGCAGGTGATGGACGTGCGCCAGCCGGTGCGGCTGGCCGTGGTCAGCGCCGGCGGCCAGCCGGTCAACGGTGCCCGCGTGCAGCACCCGGTGCGCAGCCTGGCGCTGGGGCCGGTGCGGGTGATCCCGCGCGAGGTGCCCAACGTGTCCACCGTGCTGGTCGACCTTGATCCGGCGGAAGCCGCCGGCACGGCACCGGCACGCGCCATCGTGGCCGAGTGCCGCACGCCGACGCCATCCGACCTGGTCGGCTGGCGCGACGGCGCGCGCTGGATCGCGCAGCTGGTCAAGCCGTCCGCGACGGCGGCCGCCGCCAAGCCCCTGGTGCGCGAGGGCGGCGTGTACCTGGTCACCGGCGGCCTGGGCGGCATCGCGCTCGAGCTCGCCGGCTTCCTGGCGCAGCGCTACCGCGCGCGGCTGGCACTGGTCAGCCGTCGGACCCTGCCCGCACGCAGCCAGTGGGACACCCTGGCCGGCGGCACCGGCGAGCAGGCGGCGCTGCTGCGCCGGCTGCTGGCCCTGGAGGCCGAGGGCGGCGAGGTGGCGACCTTCGCCGCCGACGTCGCCGACGCGCCGGCGATGGCCCGCGTGCTGGCCGACGTGCGGCAGCGCTGGGGCGCCGTGCACGGCGTCTTCCATGCCGCCGGCACGCTGCAGGACGGCCCGATCGCGACCAAGACGGGCGAGGCGATGCGCCAGGTGCTGTCACCCAAGGCGGCCGGCGCCCAGGTGCTGCACGAACTGCTGCCGCCGGGCGAGCTCGACCTCTTCGCGCTGTTCTCGTCGACCAGCGTGTTCCTGGGCCCGCCGGGCCAGGTCGACTACGTGGCGGCCAACGCCTTCCTGGACGCCGTTGCGGCCGCGCGGCCCGACGGGCTGGCGATCCACTGGGGCATCTGGGCCGACACCGGCATGGCCGCGCGCGCCTACGGCCGCGCGGCGCCGCCGGCGGTCTCGCCCGGCGACCACCACCCGCTGCTCGGGACCCAGGTCGACGACGACACCGGCACCGCCTTCGAGGCCACGTACGGCGCCAACGACCTGTGGGTGCTGCGCGAGCACCGCGTGGCCGACCGTTCCGTGCTGCCCGGCACCGCCTACATCGAGATCGCGCGCGCCGCGATGGCCCAGCTGCACCCCGGCGCCGGTGTCGAGATCCGCTCGCTGTCGTTCGAGGAGGCGATGGTGTTCGAGCCCGGCGCCAGCCGCCAGGTGCGCATCGACCTGCGACGCGGCGGCGACGGCTACGAGTTCCTGGTGCGCAGCCGCAGCGACTCGGCCGAGCCGTGGCAGCAGCATGCCCGCGCCACCGTCGCCCGCCTGCGCGGCACGCTGGCGCCGCACGCCCAGCGCCCCAGCGGCAGCTGGCGCGAGGGCGAGTTGCCGCAGGGCGGCGTCGAGTTCGGACCGCGCTGGCACAACATCGCGCGCATGCAGCTGGGCGGCAAGCACGGCGTGGCCGAGATGGCCCTGGCCGAACGCTACGCCACCGACCTGCAGCCGTACGCGCTGCACCCGGCGGTGACGGACATGGCCTGCACCTTCGGCCTGCAGCTGCTCGACCCGGCGCAGCGCAAGGACATGCTGTTCGTGCCGCTGTCGATCGACCGCATCCGCATCGTGGCCCCGCTGCCGCTGCGCAGCATCAGCCGGGTGGAACTGCGCTCGCCGCCGCAGGATCGCTTCGCCGCCTTCGACGTCAGCCTGCACACGCCCGAGGGAGCGCCGATCGCCACCTTCGAGGGCTTCAGCCTGCGCGGCATCGATCCCAACGCCATGTCGCGCCATGCCCATGCGCGGCGCGAGCCGACGCTGGCCGAGGCGATGCTGGCGTGCGGCCTGCGCGCCGAGGAGGCGCCGGCGCTGTTCGAGCGGGTGCTCGGCGGCGGCGCACGCGACGTGGTGGTGTCGTCGCTGTCGCTGTCGGCGATCCGGCGTGCCATGAGCGACGCCGCGCCCAAGCCGCTGCCGGTGGCCGCCACGCGCGCGCCGGCCGCCAACGCGGCCTCGCTCAATCCGGTGGAGACGGTGATCGCCGACGTCTGGCGCGAGCTGCTGGGCGTGGACGAGGTGGCGCGCGAGGACGACTTCTTCGCGCTCGGCGGCCACTCGCTGGCCGCGGTGCGGCTGTTCGCCCGCATCCGCAAGCAGTGGAACATCGACCTGCCGCTGGCGACGCTGTTCCAGGGCTCGACGCTGGCGGGGCTGGCGACCATCGTCGCGCACGCCGGCAACCTCGACACCACGATGCCGGGACAGCAGGCGCCGGCGGCGGCACCGGCCTCCAACGTCATCCAGCTGCCGCGTGCCTGGTCGCCGCTGGTGCCGATCTGCAAGGGCGCGGACGACCGCCGGCCGCTGTTCTGCGTGCACGGCGCCGGTGGCAACGTGCTGAACTTCAAGGTGATCTCGGACCGCCTGGGCCCGCAGCAGCCGTTTTACGGCCTGCAGGCCCAGGGCGTGGACGGCCGGCTGCCGCCGCTATCGACCATCGAGGACATGGCGGCTCAGTACGTCGAGGCGATCCGCGCGGTCGATCCCACCGGGCCGTACCGGCTGGCGGGCTATTCGGCCGGCGGCGTGATCGCCTACGAGATGGCGCAGCAGTTGCGGCGCGACGGCGCCCGGGTCGAGACCATCCTGATGATCGACACCCTGTCGCCCACCGCGGCGACGGCCAAGGTGCCGCTGCTCGAGAAGATCTGGCTCAAGCGCCACTGGACGCTGGACTTCGCGCTCGACTGGCCGGTGCGGCGCCGGCGCGGCCGCCAGATGCAGCACAGCTACCAGCTGGCACTGGAGAAGCTGGCCCGCGGCGAGCCGCTGCCGCCGGAACTGGTGGACTTCCACCTGTTCCGCAACTTCACCGACGCCCAGGCGCAGTACCGGCCGGAGCCCTACGACGGCGAGGTGGTGCTGTTCAAGGCGGCGCAGGCCGAGACGCTGTACCTCTACGCCGGCCCGACGCTGGGCTGGGACCAGCACGCCACCGGACCGATCCGCGTCACCCGCATCGGCGGCTCGCACTTCACCATGATGGCCGAGCCCGGCGTGTCGGAGGTGATCGAGGGCATCCGGCGCGAACTCGCCCGCCTGGACGGCGAGGGCGATGCCGGCTCGGCCGACGGCAAGCGGCCGGGACAGCGGCCGGTGGTGACGGGAAGCTTCATCAGCCCCGTGGCCTAGCGGCCCTGGCCGGCGGCGAACGGCGCCCGGGCGCCGTTCGTCCCGTGGCCGGGCGCCGCACGGGCATTCGCCATCGGGTAATGTCGGCCGCATGACGACCTCCCCCTGGCGCCTGGGCTGGCGCACCCTGTGGCGCGACCTGCGCGCCGGCGAACTGCGCCTGCTGGTGGTGGCCGTGACGCTGGCGGTGGCCGCGCTCACCGCGGTCGGCTTCTTCGCCGACCGGCTCAAGGGCGGGCTGTCGCGCGACGCGCGCCAGCTGCTCGGCGGCGACACCGTGGTGGTGAGCGACAACCCGACGCCGGCGGCGTTCGCCCAGCGCGCGCGGGCGCTCGGGCTGCAGGCCGTCACCAACACCCAGTTCCCGACCATGGCCCGGGCCACCGAGGCCCAGGGCGGCGCGGCCCGGCTGGTGACGCTCAAGGCGGTCGAGCCGGGTTACCCGCTGCGCGGCCAGCTCACCGTGGCCGCCACGCCCGAGCAGGCCGGCGCGCCCACGCGCGACATCCCGCTGCGCGGCGAGGCCTGGGTCGACCGGGCCCTGCTGGAGGCGCTGGGACTGGCCCCCGGCGATCCGCTGCTGCTGGGCGACGCCCGGCTGCGCATCGGACGCGTGATCCTGCTGGAGCCCGACCGCGGCACCGGCTTCTCGTCCTTCGCGCCGCGCGTGCTGCTCAACGCCGCCGACCTGCCGGCCACCCGGCTGGTGCAGCCGGCCAGCCGCGTCACCTGGCGCTTCGCGGTCGCCGGCGACGACGCACCAGTGCGCGCCTTCACCCAGTGGGCGCAGGCCGAGGCCGCGCGCGCCGCGGTGCGCGGCGTGCGCGTCGAGTCGCTCGAGAGCGGCCGCCCGGAGATGCGCCAGACGCTGGAGCGGGCGGAGAAGTTCCTCAACCTGGTCGCTCTGCTGGCGGCGCTGCTGAGCGCGGTCGCGGTGGCGCTGGCGGCGCGCGGCTTCGCCACCCGGCACCTGGACGACTGCGCGATGCTGCGCGTGCTCGGACAGCCGCAGAGGACCATCGCGCTGGCGTACGGGCTCGAGTTCGCGCTGGTCGGCCTGGCAGGCAGCGCGCTGGGCGTGGCGCTGGGCTACGCGGTGCACTTCGTGTTCGTGATGCTGCTGTCCGGGCTGGTCGAAGCCAGCCTGCCGGCCGCCACGCTGTGGCCGGTGGCATTCGGGCTCGGCATGGGCCTGACGCTGCTGTTCGCGTTCGGGCTGCCGCCGGTGCTGCAGCTGGCGCAGGTGCCGCCGCTGCGCGTGATCCGGCGCGACGTCGGCTCGCTGAAGCCGGCCTCGGCCGCGGTGCTGGGCATCGGCGTGGCCGGTTTCGCCACCCTGCTGCTGGCGGCCAGCAGCGACCTCAAGCTCGGCGCCATTGCGGTGGGCGGCTTCGCTGGCGCCGTGCTGCTGTTCGCCGTGCTGAGCTGGATCGCGGTGAAGGTGCTGCGCGCCTCGGTGAACGAGGCCACGGCACCGCGCTGGCTGGTGCTGGCGACGCGCCAGCTGTCGGCGCGGCCGGTCTACGCCGTGGTGCAGGTCAGCTCGCTGGCGGTCGGGCTGCTGGCGCTGGTGCTGCTGGTGCTGCTGCGCACCGACCTGGTGGCGAGCTGGCGCCGGGCGACCCCGCCCGATGCGCCCAACCGCTTCGTCATCAACGTCATGCCGGAGCAGGGCGACGCCTTCCAGCAGGCGCTGCGCGCCGCCGGGGTGCAGCGCTACGACTGGTTCCCGATGATCCGCGGCCGCCTGGTGGCGGTGAACGGGCGCGCCGTCGGCCCTGACGACTACGTCGAGGACCGCGCCAAGCGTCTGGTCGACCGCGAGTTCAACCTGTCGCACAGCGCGACCCGGCCGGCGCACAACGCGGTGGTGGCCGGGCGCTGGACGCCCGAGGAGCGTGGCGGCGCCAGCGTGGAGGAGGGCATCGCGCAGACGCTGGGTCTGAAGCTGGGCGACCAGCTGCGGTTCGACATCGGCGGCCTGCAGGCCGAGGCCCGGGTGACGTCGCTGCGCAAGGTCGACTGGGGCTCGATGCGCGCCAACTTCTTCGTCATGTTCCCGGTCAGCCGTCTGCCCGACGTGCCGGTGACCTACATGACCGCCTTCCGCGCGCCAGAGAAGCCGGGCTTCGACAGCGCGCTGGTGCGGGCCTTCCCCAACATCACCGACGTCGACATGACCAGCACGATCAACCAGGTCCAGGCGGTGCTGGACAAGGTGGTGCGGGCGGTGGAATTCCTGTTCGGCTTCACGCTCGCCGCCGGGCTGGTGGTGCTGTTCGCCGCCGTCACGGCCACGCGCGAGGAGCGCGCGCGCGAGTTCGCCATCATGCGGGCGGTGGGTGCCCGGGGGTCGCTGCTGCGCCAGGTGCAGCGGGCGGAACTGGCCGGGGTCGGGCTGCTGGCGGGCTTCCTGGCCAGCACGGTGGCCGTGGGGGTGGGCTGGGGGCTGGCGAAGTACGTGTTCGACTTCGCCTGGACTGCCTCGCCATTGGTGCCCCTGGCCGGGGCGCTGGCCGGCGCGGCGCTGGCGCTGGCGGCCGGCTGGTGGGGCCTGCGCGAGGTGCTGCAGCGTCCCGTGGTGGACACGCTGCGCCGCGCCACGCTCGACTAGGCCGGGAAGGTCAGCGGGCGGCGGCCTTGGCCAGGGCGGCGCGCGCCGCCTGCTCGGCCCGGATGCCGGCGTCCAGCGGCGAGCGGCACAGGCCGGCGTGCTCGTACTGCAGGTTCTCGTACAGCTCGGCCAGTTCGGGGGCGGCCGCCAGCAGGGCCTCGAGGCCGGCATCGTGCGGGTGGTTCTCGAGTTCGGCCGTGATGTGGTGCACCAGCGAGCGGTACTGCTCGGGATCCACGGGCACGCTGCTGCGCTCCAGCCGGCGCAGCACCTGCGCCAGCGTGACCAGGTTGCGGTGGGTGGTCAGCGGGGTGTTCATGCCATGGCAGCTGGGGCCCGGGCCCCGGAATGCAAGCCGCGCGCTGCGACAATGGCAGCCATGCAGACCGAGGACAAGCCGCCGTTCGACACGCCGTACGAATGGATCGGTGGCGAGGAGAAAGTGCGGGCGCTGGTCGAGCGTTTCTACGACCTGATGGACCTGGAGCCGCGCTATGCGGCCCTGCGGGCGGCCCACGCCACCACCCTGGAGAACGCCCGGCAGAAGCTGTTCTGGTTCCTCAGCGGCTGGCTGGGCGGGCCGCAGCACTACACCGACCGCTTCGGCCACCCGCGCCTGCGCATGCGGCACATGCCGTTCGCGATCGGCATCCAGGAGCGCGACCAGTGGCTGGCCTGCATGGACCAGGCGATGGCCGAGACGGGCGTGGACCCGCGGTTGCGCGAGCGGCTGCGCAATTCGTTCTTCCAGACCGCCGACTGGATGCGCAACATCGGCGCCTGAGCCCGCGCCAGCAATGAAGGCCAAGTCGCTCCAGGACCTGCAGGCGATCCAGCGCAAGCTGGCCGAACAGCAGCAGGCCGCCGCCGAGCAGGCAGCGGCGCGGCGCGAGGCACAGCGCAAGGCCGAGGCCGAACGCAACCTGTTCGTGCGCGCCGCCGGCCAGGTGCAGCGGCTGCGCCACCCGCCCCGGGTGCTGCTGGAGCGGGACCAGCCGCCACCGATCCCGGTGCAGCAACAGCTCGACGAGCAGCGCGTGCTGGCAGAGTCGCTCAGCGACGAGTTCGACGCCAGCACCCTGCTCGATGTCGACGATGCCCTGAGCTTCCGCCGGCCCGGGGTCGGCCTGGACGTGACGCGCAAGCTGCGCAAGGGCCACTGGAGCATCCAGCGCGAGCTCGACCTGCACGGGCTGCGGCGCGAGGACGCGCGCGAGGCACTGGCCGGCTTCATCCGCGAGGCGCACCGGCAGGGCGTGCGCTGCGTGCGCGTGGTGCACGGCAAGGGCCTGGGCTCGCCGGGCAAGACGCCGGTGCTCAAGGGCCGCGTGCAGGCCTGGCTGGTGCAGAAGAACGAAGTGCTGGCGTTCGTGCAGGCGCGCGGCGACGAGGGCGGGGCCGGCGCGCTGGTGGTGCTGCTCAAGCCCCAGGGTCCCGAGCGCTAGCCGCAGGCCGTCACAGCAGCCCTTTCTCCGCCATCGACAGGGCCCCGCCGGGCGCCACGATGACGTGGTCGAGCACGCGGACGTCGACCAGCCCCAGCGCCGCCTTCAGGGTCTGCGTCAGCGCCTCGTCGGCACGCGAGGGCTGCACGGTGCCGCTGGGGTGGTTGTGCGCGAGCACGACGCTGGCCGCATGGTGGGCCAGGGCCCGCACCACGATCTCGCGCGGGTAGACCGAGGTCTGCGTCAGCGTGCCGCGGAACAGGATCTCCAGTTCGAGCAGCCGGTTCTGGGCATCCAGGAACATCACCGCGAAGACCTCGTGCGCGTGGCGCGCCAGGTGCAACTGGAGGAAGTGCTTGACGGCATCGGGCGAGCCGAACACCTCCCGGGTGCGCAACTGCTGGGCCATGGCCCGGCGTGCCAGTTCCAGCACGGCCAGCAGCTCGGCGCGCTTGGCCGGGCCGCCCAGCCCCTTGATGCGCTTGAGGTCGGCGGGCCCGGCGTCCAGCAGCCCGGCAAGGCCGCCGAAGGCATCGACCAGCTCCTGGGCCAGCGCCAGCACGCCCTTGCCGGCCAGCCCGGTGCGCAGCAGCAGGGCCAGCAGTTCGGTGTCGGACAGCGCGGCGGGCCCGCGGGCGAGCAGCTTCTCGCGCGGGCGGGCATCCAGGGGCAGGGACTGCAGGGTCACTGCCGCGCCGGCGGCGGGGCAGTGGGCACCCACCTAAAATCGGGCCTGTTCACCGAGAGTTCCATGTCGTCATCCCTGCCCCGCGTCGAGCCGGGTTCCTTCCTCACGCTGCACTACCGCCTGGCCGGTCCGGGCGGCGACATCATCAACACCTTCCGCGACAAGCCCGCCACTTTGACGCTGGGAACCGGCGAACTGTCGCCGGCGGTGGAGCAACGCCTCCTCGGGTTGGAGGAGGGCGCACGCGCCACCTTCGCCATCCCGCCCGGCGAGGCCTTCGGCGAGCGCAACCCGGAGATGCTGCAGTGGGTGGCACGCAAGCTCCTGCTCGAGCTGGGCGACCCGCACGAGCAGTACCACGTGGGCGACGTCGTGCAGTTCCCCACGCCCGACGGGCTGGGCAGCTACGCCGGCGCCGTGCAGCAGGTGGGCCGCGAGGGGCAGCCCGATGCGGTGCTGTTCGACTTCAACCACCCGCTCGCGGGCCAGCCGGTCACCTTCGAGGTGCACCTGATCGGGGTGCTATGAGCCGCGCCGTCGTTCCCCAGGTCGCCCCGGCGTTGCGCGCGGAGGCTCGCGCATGAGCGCCGCCGCAGCCAAGGAAATCCTGCTCGCCGAGCCGCGCGGCTTCTGCGCCGGCGTCGACCGGGCGATCGAGATCGTCGAGCGTGCGCTGGCCAAGTTCGGCGCGCCGATCTACGTGCGGCACGAGATCGTGCACAACACCTACGTCGTCAACGACCTCAAGAGCAAGGGCGCCATCTTCATCGAGGACCTGGCCGAGGTGCCGCCCGGTGCCACCCTGGTGTTCTCGGCCCACGGCGTGAGCAAGGCGGTGCAGGAGGAGGCGCGGCAGCGCGGCTTCCACGTGTTCGACGCCACCTGCCCGCTGGTGACCAAGGTCCACGTCGAGGTCGCCAAGCTGGCCAGGGAAGGCTACGAGTTCATCATGATCGGCCACAAGGGCCATCCCGAGGTCGAGGGCACCATGGGCCAGCTCGAATCGGGCATCCACCTGGTCGAGGACATCGACGATGTCGCCCGGGTGCAGCCGGGCCAGACCGAGAAGCTGGCGGTGGTCACCCAGACCACGCTGTCGGTGGACGACGCGGCCGGCATCGCCGCCGCCGTGCGCCAGCGCTTCCCGGCCATCCGCGAGCCCAAGCAGCAGGACATCTGCTATGCCACCCAGAACCGACAGGACGCGGTCAAGGTGCTGTCGCAGCAGGTCGAGGTGGTCATCGTGGTCGGCAGCCCGACCAGCAGCAACAGCAACAGGCTGGCCGAGCTGGCCCGCAAGCTCGGCGTCGACAGCTACATGGTCGACAGCGCCGACGAGCTCCAGCCCGAGTGGCTGCAGGGCAAGGTGCGGGTCGGCCTGACGGCGGGTGCCTCGGCCCCCGAACTGCTGGTCAACCAGGTCATCGAGCGCATCCGCGCGCTGGGCGCGGTGTCGCTGCAGCGCATGGACGGCGTCGAGGAAACGATGAAGTTCCCGTTGCCCAAGGGCCTGAAGCTGTGAACCGCGACGCCGTCGCGCAGGCCGCGGCGCGGTTGCGCGACGGGCACGCGGGCTTCATCCGCGAGACGCCGCTCTGGCGCCTGCCGGGTGCCGCCCTGGGCATCGAGTGCCGCGAGGTCTGGCTCAAGCTGGAGCAGTTGCAGACCAGCGGCAGCTTCAAGGCGCGCGGCATGCTGAACCGGCTTTTGTCCAACCCCGTCCCCGCCGCCGGCGTCATCGTCGCCTCGGGCGGCAACGCCGGCATCGCCACCGCCGCCGCGGCCCGGGCGCTGGGCGTGCACTGCGAGGTGTTCGTGCCGACCGTGAGCAGCCCGGCCAAGCAGGCCCGGCTGCGCGAGCTCGGCGCGCAGGTGGTGGTGACCGGCGCCGTCTATGCCGAGGCGCTGGAGGCCTGCCTGGCGCGCCAGCGCGCGACCGGCGCCCTGCTCACGCACGCCTACGACCAGCCCGAGGTGGTCACCGGTGCCGGCACGCTGGCCTGGGAGATCGAGCGCCAGGCCGGCGGCCTGCCCGGGTCGGTGCTGGTCAGCGTGGGCGGCGGCGGGCTGGTCGCCGGCCTCGCAGCCTGGTTCGAGGACCGCACCCGCATCGTGGCGCTGGAGCCCGAGCTGGCGCCCACCCTGCACCGGGCGCGCCAGGCCGGCCAGCCGGTCGACGTGGCCGTCAGCGGCATCGCCGCCGATTCGCTGGGCGCCAAGCGCATCGGGACGCTGGCCTGGGAGCTCACGCAGCGCTGGGTGCGCGACGCCCTGCTGCTGCCCGATACCGCGATCCGCGAGGCCCAGCTGTGGCTGTGGAAGGAACTGAAGCTGGCCGTCGAGCCGGCCGCGGCCCTGCCGCTGGCGGCGCTGCGCTGCGGCGCCTACGTGCCGGCGGCCGACGAGGCGGTGTGCCTCATCGTCTGCGGCGCGAACGTGGACCCGGCGACGCTGGTTGGCTGACGCGGCTGTCGCGCCGGGCTTGCCGGCGCCTGAAACTCGTCATGCCGGGCTTGACCCGGCATCCATCCCCAGGCCGTTGGTCGCGCTTATTCCTGCTGTTCCAGGAACCGCTGCGCGTCCAGTGCCGCCATGCAGCCGGTGCCGGCACTGGTGATCGCCTGCCGGTACACATGGTCCTGCACGTCGCCGGCCGCGAACACGCCCGGCACGCTGGTCATGGTGGCGAAACCCTGCAGGCCCGACTTGGTGAGGATGTAACCATCCTTCATCTCCAGCTGGCCCTTGAAGATGTCGGTGTTGGGGTGGTGGCCGATGGCGATGAAGCAGCCCTTGAGGTGCAGGTCCTCGGTGGCGCCGGTCTGGATGTCCTTCAGGCGGATGCCCGTCACGCCGGTGTTGTCGCCCAGCACCTCGTCCAGCGTCTTGAACAGCTTGAGCTCGATCTTGCCGGCCTTGACCTTGTCCATCAGCTTGTCGACCAGGATGGGTTCGGCCCGGAACTTGTCGCGCCGGTGCACGAGGTAGACCTTGCTGGCGATGTTGGCCAAGTAGAGCGCCTCCTCGACGGCGGTGTTGCCGCCACCGACCACACAGGTCTCCTGGTCGCGGTAGAAGAAGCCGTCGCAGGTGGCGCAGGCCGACACGCCGCGGCCCATGAAGGCGGTCTCGGAGGGCAGGCCCAGGTAGCGAGCCGATGCCCCGGTGGCCAGGATGAGCGCGTCGCAGGTGTAGGTGCCGCTGTCGCCGGTGAGGGTGAACGGCCGCCGGCTGAAATCGACCTTGTTGATGTGGTCGAAGACGATCTCGGTCTTGAAGCGTTCGGCGTGCTCCAGGAATCGCTGCATCAGCGCCGGTCCGTCGACGCCGTGGACGTCGGCCGGCCAGTTGTCGACTTCCGTCGTGGTCATGAGCTGGCCGCCCTGGGCGATGCCGGTGATCAGCACGGGGTTCAGGTTGGCGCGCGCCGCGTAGACGGCGGCGGTGTAACCGGCAGGGCCGGAGCCGAGGATCAGGACTTTGGCGTGCTTGGTGGTCATTGTGGTGGAACCTGTGTCGAAAAGCCCACAGGTCGGGTACAGTTCAGGGCGATCGGAGCAAGTATCAACGGCCTGCGGGCCACAAGATGCTTGGGCGTTTCAATCCTGCCGATTGTAAGAACCGATCGCGCAACGCCGCTGTGGAGGGAACCGGATGTCGATGCTGTCCAACCTGGAGCTGATCCGCCGGGTGCCGCTGTTCGCGCTCCTGACGGCCAACCAGGCCGAGTCGGTCGCGGACGCCGTTGCCAAGCGCCGCTTCAAGCGGGGCGAAGTCGTGGTGGAGCAGGGCGAGAAGTCCAACACGCTGTTCATCATCCTCACCGGCCGGGTCCGGGTCGTCACCTCCGACAAGCGCGGCCGTGAAGTCATCCTGGCCACGCTCAATCCCGGCGACTACATCGGCGAGATGAGCCTCATCGACAACGAACCGCATTCGGCCACCGTGCGCGCCGAGGTCCAGACCGACATGCTGGCCCTGGGCCGCACCGAGTTCGCGCGCTGCCTGCCCGAGAACAGCTCGATGGCCTACGCCATCATGAAGGGGCTGGTGCAGCGGCTGCGCCAGGCCGACCGCAAGATCGAGTCGCTGGCGCTGATGGACGTCTACGGGCGCGTGGCCCGTGCGCTGCTCGAGTTCGGCCAGCCCGACCGCGACGGCAACACCACCATCCGCGAGCGCATCTCGCGCCAGGACATCGCCAAGATGGTCGGCGCCTCGCGCGAGATGGTCAGCCGGGTCATGAAGGACCTGGAGGACCGCGGCTTCATCGAGACCCGCGAGGACGGCTCGATGCTCATCAAGGACCGCCTCAGCACGCTGGGCTGAGGCCCCGTTCCGCAGGCGTTGCGGCCACGCCGCGCGCAAGTGGCGCACCGCTGGGGCGACGGGTATCCTCGGCCCACGGATGACGTACTCGCTCAACACCCTCACCCATCCCGGGGCGTCCGCCGCCGGCAGTTCCCGCCCCGCCGCCGTCCGGTTCGCCCACGAGGCCCTGCTCGTCATCGGCGGTGCCGCGCTCGTCTTCTGGCTCCTGGCACTGCTCAGCTACTCGGCCCAGGATCCGGCCTTCTCCACCTCCGGCAGCGGCGCGCCGCTGGCCAACTGGGGCGGCCGCTTCGGCGCCTGGCTGGCCGACGGCAGCTACTTCCTGCTCGGGTTCTCGGCCTGGTGGTGCTTCGCCGCAGGCGTGCGCGCCTGGCTGGCCACGCTGGCGCTGTGGATGCGCGGCGGCGAGATGCCGGCTGCCGGCGGCCGGCATCGCAAGCTGGCGTTCTGGATCGCGCTGGCGCTGCTGCTGTGCGCCAGCACGGCGCTCGAGTGGTCGCGCCTGTACCGCTTCGAGGGCCACCTGCCCGACCATGCCGGCGGCGCGCTGGGCTGGCTCACCGGTCCCGCCGCCGTGAAGTGGCTGGGGTTCACCGGCTCCGGGCTGCTGGCGGTGGCCCTGGTCACCGTCTGCGCCGCCCTGGTGTTCCGCTTTTCCTGGGGCCACGTGGCCGAGCGCATCGGCGCCCGCATCGAGTCGCTGGTGCGGGCCCGGCGCGAGAAGCGCGAGATCGCGCAGGACGTGGCGCTGGGCCAGCAGGCGGCGCGCGAGCGCGAGGAGATCGTGCATGTCGAGCGCGTCGAGAGCGAGGAGCACCATCCCACGCCGGTCCTCATCGAGCCGGTGGTGGTCGAGGTGCCCAAGAGCGAGCGCGTCGCCAAGGAACGCCAGAAGCCGCTCTTCACCGAACTGCCGGACAGCAAGCTGCCGCAGGTCGACCTGCTCGACGGCGCCCAGCAGCGGCAGGAGACCGTGTCGGCCGAGACGCTGGAGATGACCTCGCGCCTGATCGAGAAGAAGCTCAAGGACTTCGGCGTCGAGGTGCGGGTGGTGCTGGCCCAGCCCGGCCCGGTGATCACGCGCTACGAGATCGAGCCGGCCACGGGCGTCAAGGGCGCCCAGATCGTCAACCTGGCCAAGGACCTGGCGCGCTCGCTGTCGCTGGTGTCGATCCGGGTGGTGGAGACCATCCCGGGCAAGAACTACATGGCGCTGGAACTGCCCAACGCCAAGCGGCAGTCGATCCGGCTGTCGGAGATCCTGGGCTCGCAGGTCTACAACGAGGCCAAGTCGCTGCTGACCATGGGCCTGGGCAAGGACATCATCGGCAACCCGATCGTCGCCGACCTGGCCAGGATGCCGCACGTGCTGGTGGCCGGCACCACCGGCTCGGGCAAGTCGGTGGGCATCAACGCGATGATCCTGTCGCTGCTCTACAAGGCCGAGGCGCGCGACGTGCGCCTGCTGATGATCGACCCCAAGATGCTGGAGATGTCGGTCTACGAGGGCATCCCGCACCTGCTGGCGCCGGTGGTGACCGACATGCGGCAGGCGGCCCACGGCCTGAACTGGTGCGTGGCCGAGATGGAGCGCCGCTACAAGCTCATGAGCAAGCTGGGCGTGCGCAACCTGTCGGGCTACAACCAGAAGATCGACGACGCCAAGGCCAGGGAACAGTTCATCTACAACCCGTTCAGCCTGACACCCGACAGCCCCGAGCCGCTCGAGCGGCTGCCGCACATCGTGGTGGTGATCGACGAGCTGGCCGACCTGATGATGGTGGTGGGCAAGAAGATCGAGGAGCTCATCGCCCGCCTGGCGCAGAAGGCGCGCGCGGCCGGCATCCACCTGATCCTGGCCACGCAGCGCCCCAGCGTCGACGTGATCACCGGACTGATCAAGGCCAACATCCCGACCCGCATCGCATTCTCGGTCGGCTCCAAGATCGACAGCCGCACCATCCTCGACCAGATGGGCGCCGAGGCGCTGCTGGGCATGGGCGACATGCTCTACATGGCCAGCGGCAGCGGGCTGCCGGTGCGCGTGCACGGCGCCTTCGTCAGCGACGAGGAAGTGCACCGCGTGGTGGCCTACCTCAAGGAGCAGGGCGGCGAGCCCAACTACATCGAGGGCGTGCTGGAAGGCGGCACCGTGGACGACGAGGGTGGCCTGGGCGACGTGCTGGGCGAGAGCGGCGGCGAGAAGGACCCGATGTACGACCAGGCGGTGGAAGTGGTGCTGAAGAACCGCAAGGCGAGCATTTCGCTGGTCCAGCGGCACCTCAAGATCGGCTACAACCGGGCTGCGCGCCTGGTCGAGGACATGGAGAATGCCGGCCTGGTGAGCGCGATGAACGGCCAGGGCCAGCGCGAGATCCTCGTGCCGGCCCGGGCCGAGTAACCCCTGGTTGCGAACTTCCGGCCTGCTGGGCCGCACCAATACCGCATGAAACGTCTCGCCGCCACGCTGCTGGCCACCCTGGCGCTCGCCGCCCACGCCGACGGGCTCGAAGCGCTCGAGTCCTTCGTCAAGACCGCGCGCAGCGGCCGCGCAGACTTCACCCAGATCGTCACCGCCCCGGCCCGTGCGGGCGAGGCGGCGCGCAGCAAGACCTCCACCGGCACCTTCGAGTTCGCGCGCCCGAACCGCTTCCGCTTCGACTACCGCAAGCCGTTCGTGCAGACCATCGTGGCCGACGGCCAGACGCTCTGGCTGCACGACGTCGACCTCAACCAGGTGACCGCGCGCAAGCAGGCCCAGGTGCTGGGCGCCACGCCGGCCGCGATCGTCGCGGCGGCGCCCGACCTGGCCAGCCTGCAGCGCGACTTCACGCTGCAGGCCGTGCCCGACCGCGACGGGCTGCAGTGGGTGCAGGCCACGCCCAAGTCCCGGGACGGACAGCTCAACGGCGTCAAGGTCGGCTTCCGCGGCAACGAGCTGGCGGTGCTGGAGATCCTCGACAGCTTCGGCCAGCTGTCGGTGATGAAGTTCGACCGCCTGCAGGTGAACACCTCGCTGGCGGCCGACACCTTCCAGTTCAGGCCGCCGCCGGGCGCGGACGTGGTGCGGCAGTAGCCTTGCCCAAGGCCCCCGCCACACCCCACCGGCCGCTCGCCGAGCGGCTACGGCCCCAATCCCTGGGCGAGGTCGTCGGCCAGCAGCACCTGCTGGGCGAGGGCATGGCGCTGCGCATCGCGTTCGAGTCGGGCCAGCCGCACAGCTGCATCCTGTGGGGGCCGCCCGGCACCGGCAAGACCACCATCGCGCGGCTGATGGCCGACGCGTTCGACGCCCAGTTCATCAGCATCAGCGCGGTGCTCGGCGGCGTGAAAGACATCCGCGACGCGGTCGAGGCGGCGCAGCGCGCGCGCGACGGCCTGGAGCAGCGGCGCACCATCGTCTTCGTCGACGAGGTGCACCGCTTCAACAAGAGCCAGCAGGACGCCTTCCTGCCGCACGTCGAGTCGGGCCTGTTCACGTTCATCGGCGCCACCACCGTTCTTTAGCCCAGCATTTCATACATAGTTGAGATTGAGGCGGAGCGCCTTCGTAGGCATCTGCCTGTCGGCTCTGTGCCACGAAGCAATTGACGAGATCGTTCTTGTCCCCTCATAATACATAGTATGAGGAGATGGGAATGATGAACGGGCAAGACAAGGGTGCAGAACACTTCGCCGCGTTCACGCGCTGGGCGGCCGAACTCACAGATGCAGATGCTCGTTCGATGGTGCGAGGCGGCCAACTCAATCGGGCCGAAATTTGCAAGGCGGTGGGTTGTGCGCGCTCTGTGCTGCGACAGAACCCCCGCGTCAAAGGTGCGTTGGAGGAACTTGAAGCGGGTCTCCGGGCTCGCGGCATCCTTCCCCCGACCTCTGTCAGTGAAGTGTTGCCGCTGCGTCCTCAAGGGCAGCTGCAGCGCTCGACCGAACGCGAGCGGCTGCGGCAACTGGAGGTGGAGAACGCGGCGCTGCTGGCCACGGTTTCAGAGCTTCGCAGGCGGCTCCAACGCCTCGAGACTCTTGACGCCCTTGTAGCTCAATCCGGCCGGCTCCCGCGATGACCACCAGTTCGGAAACGATTTGCCTTCGGGTGCAGCAGGTTCGCTTCCAAGGCGAGCAGGGCGTTGTCCTAGCAGGGCTGGCACTCGACGAGAGCCGGAGCGTTCGGCCCGATGCTCCTCGCTATGCAGTCTCCGTGCCTGGCAGCGTGCTGCCCGCCCGCGCTGAAGAAGGCCAGTGGTGGAATGTCTCCGGGACATACGAGGACGTCGAGTACGACGCTGGCGGGTGGAGGGTGCGCGAGAGGCGCATGCGTGCGCAGAGCGCAGAGTTGCTGCGCCCCTCGGGTGAGCACATCGTGCAGCTTCTCGCTCGCAGCGCTGCATTCCCCGGCATAGGCGAGGTCAAAGCTCGCAAGCTCTGGGAGTCGCTGGGCGAGAGCCTCTATGACGCGCTGGATGAGGCAGACCAGAGCCGCCTGGCGGCGGTGGTCGGCCATGACTTGGCGCACGTGCTGGTTCAGGGGTGGCGCTCGTACGGTGACGCGGACTCGGTGCGTGCCTTCCAGCGAATGGGACTCAATCTGTCTGTCTCCCAAAAGCTGCTGCTGGCGTACGGGGATGAGGCGCTGGACCACGTCGAGCAGGACCCCTATCGGCTCCTTGCGTTCGGGATGACCTGGCGAGCGGTTGATTGGGTCGCTAGTCAGCACTTTGGGCTAGATGCGAACGACTTCCGCAGGCTCGGTGCCGCCGTCGAAGCAGCGCTGTTCAAGCGGCTAGACCAAGGGCACACCTGCGCTACTTGTGCAGAGGTTAACGAACTGGTCGAAGGCTTTGTTGGCAAGGACGGTGCGCCAGAAGCCCTGCGGCATGCAGATGCGGCGCGACATGTCATCCAACGGGGAACGACGCTCTTCGGGCTGGGCACCTGGGCGATGGAACAAGCAGTCGCCCGGAGGGTTGCCCTGATGTCAGGCGCCAGGTCGGAGCTGTTGAGCGACGACGACGTCGCTGCGCTGATTCGGGAGTTAGAGAGGGCGGAAGGTGCCGCTATCCCGGGGTTCGCACTGAATGCCGCGCAGTCTGAAGCAGTTCGTTTGGCTGCCGTGCACCCGTTACTGCTTATCACCGGTGGCGCCGGTGTGGGCAAGACGACTGTCCTCAAGGCAATTTGCTCGATGCTCGAGAAAGCCGGCCAGGAAATCTACCTGATGGCCCTCTCCGGCCGCGCCGCCAAGCGAATGGCCGAAGCGACGAACCGCAAGACGATGACTATCGCCGGGTTCCTCCGCAACGTCGCCAAGGAACCGCTGCCGGCCAACTGCACCATCGTCGTTGACGAGGCGAGCATGCTGGACCTGCTACTCGCGTATCGCCTGGTGGGCGTGCTCCCTGAGGAAGGGCGCTTGATTCTGATTGGCGACCCTTCCCAGCTTCCACCCGTCGGCCCAGGCCTGACCCTCCATGCGCTGGCGGACATCGCAGAGGTGCCCAAGGTGGAACTCACTGTAGTGAAGCGGTTTGGTGGAACCATCGCGAGCACGGCCTTGGCCGTGAGAAGCGGCGCGTTGCCTTCGCTACCTTCCGAGCCTTCGGCTGAAGTCGCCTTCATCGAGTGCGAGGCAGAGGACCTGGCGGCCAAGACCCTGGAGTTGTACCTGGTAGACCCAGCCAATACGCAGGTTCTGACCTTCACCCGGGAGAAGGGGCCGGCAAGCAGTGCATCGGTGAACGCCGTTTGCCAGGAGGTGCTGGCTGAAAGCGCCAAGAAGCTCTTGCTGTTTAACGACGAACGCGGCCGCCTTGAAGACTGCGGCCTGCGGGTCGGCGAGCCGGTGTTGTGCACCAAGAACCTGTGGGACATCGGCGTCCAGAACGGCAGCCTTGGCCGCCTGCATGCCATCGAAGAGCCGCCGCTGGTCGACCTGGAGGGGACTGTGACCTACGGGTGGATTCGCTGGGACGACGGGGAGCTCAGGCCTCTCACGTTTGAGGTGCTTGACGCCATCGAGCTCGGGTACGCCGTGACGGTCCACAAGGCGCAGGGCTCTCAGTTCCAACGCGTCATCGTGCCCGTCTCTAAGACGCGCAACCTGGATAGGACCATGCTCTATACGGCAATAACCCGGGCGACCAACCAGGTGTTGATGGTCGGTGACCGTGCAGCCGCCTCCAAGGCTGCTCGAGAGCTTCCGCACTCATCACACCGCCGCGTGGGCCTTCGTGACCTCGTAATCGACGCTCTAGCCGCTCTTTGAGATGCCAGTACCTATAACCGTAGTCAAAGCTTCGGTAGTCACAGACGCCACCAGCGTCGTGACGCAGGTGCCCGCATTGGTCACTCCGTACGGGGTCCTGGAGCCTCTGTTGGACTACTTTGTCGCCCGGCACCACGACCGCAGCCTCGGCTGGATGCAGAAAGGCGCACGCGCCGTCCGCCTGTTCATCGAGTACCTCTCCACGAATCCTGCGGAGCGTGACAACTACCGCCTCTTTCTGAACTTCGCCCAGCGCCTCTACACAGGCACTCTGGTGACGGAGCTCGGCGAAGACCCAAGCGGGCTCGGGTGGGAACCGATGCCGCCAAGCGAGGCACGTAAGGTGGTAACGCTTCTCAACGACTTCTTCGACTACCTCTCCGAGATTCGCCCCGTTGCCGCGCGCTTCAATCCAAAGTACGCCGGCTCCGTACAAGACCGGATGCTCGATGAAGTCGCTTACCAGTACCGCAGGGACAAGGCGTTTCTGGGCCATACCTGGGCCACGTCGCTTGAGGCTGCAACGAGCAACGGCCGGCTGGTGCGTCCTGCCCGCAACATCACAGTTGAGACCTCGCGTCCTCCTTGTTTTCCCGACCAGCACTTCGCGCGCCTGCTCACTGAGGGGTTCCGTGTCGGCAACCGCTACGACTACCGCGGAATGCTCATCACGGTGCTACAGCACTGCGCGGGCTTTCGCGAGTCTGAGCCCTTCCATCTCTACATCTCCGATGTGGTCCCCGACCCGGCAAATCCTCGCTCTGCACTTGTTCTGATTCCGCACCCCAGTGAGGGTGCCGCTCCTCCAGACCCGCGTTGGGTAGATACCAGGGGCAGGCCTAAGACGGGCAACAGGCGTCAGTACCTTCAAGAGCGCTGGGGCCTGCAGCCAAGGAACGAGGTCATGGGTCCCCTGCATGCCGGCTGGAAAGGTGGCATTCACGAGCGGGACCTGGACCAGGGCTACTACTACCGTGCGTACTGGTTCGAGCCCATGTGGGGCGAGTTCTTCATGTCCGTATGGCAGAAGTACATGGCAGAGGTCGCCATGATGAAGCGCAATCACCCCTACGCATTCGTCAATACGGAGCGCGGCGAAGTGGGGGAGATGTACAAGCTTGGCCGCTACAACAAGGCACACGCGGCCGCAGTGCGCCGAATTGGGCTCGAGGTGTCGAAGCAGGCCGGAACCACTCCGCACGGGCACCGCCATGCCTACGGTCAGCGACTGCGCGAAGCCAAGGTGGAGAAGGAGTTCATCCGCCGCTTCATGCACCACAGTTCGTTGAACAGCCAAGACGTCTACACGACGCCGCCTCTCAGCGCGTCTTTGCGCGAGCTGCAGGCAGCAGCGCAGCGCCTGCAATCTGTTAGCCACCAGCCTGCGTTGCTGCAGAGTGTGAAGTAGTTGGAGGGGGCATGGTCAAGTCGGTCAGATATTCGAAGCAGGTTGTCAGCGAAGTCGTTCGCCGCGTGCGCGCCGGCGAGACACATGAGAAGGTCGCTGACGAACTCGGCGTCAAGCACACCACAGCGTTCGGCTGGGTTCAGCGAGACAGAGCAGAGCGAGGCGAGACCAAGGCTTTGCCTCCGAAGTACACCGCCGAATTCAAGGCTAGCGCCGTGCAACTCGCGCAGGAGAAAGGGGTCCCAGCTGCCGGACAGGAGCTTGGCATCACGCCGGGACTTCTCGCGAAGTGGGCCAGGAAGGCGGAAGTGAAGCCGCTCTCGTTGAAACACCCGAAGGAGCTCTACGACGAGGCCATCAAGCGCATCCACGCGGGTGAGGGCTACAAGAATGTGGCTGCCTCCTTGGGTGTGAAGGCGGGGACTGTGTTCTCCTGGAGCAAGAAGGACCGCGCGGCCCGCGCCGTGCCCCTTCGCAAGCAGGTTGTCTGGAGCGACGAAGACAAGGCGAAGGCGCTCGACATTTCCAAGAACACAGGACTCGCGGAGGCTGTCGCTCAGACCGGCATCCCAATGGGCACCATCCGGCAGTGGCTCAAGGAAGCCGGAATCGTGCACAAAGGCAAGCGCGGTGGCGAGGGTTCGTACACCGCCGACCGTGAACTCAGCTGGATTTCCAGCGAGTACCCGCATCTCGACGAGTGGCGTCCGCTGGCAGCACAGTGGCTCAAAGAGCAGGAAAGTAGCGTTCAGACCCGCCTTACTTCCCTTCGACTCTTCGTACGCAACTACCTACACGAACAGGTCTACCAGGCAGGCCTGCCGCACTCTCCTGCACTCGTGCTTTCCAGGTCCGTGCTGCTGCCGGACTACTGGGCCACCTGCATGCAGCGCTACGCCAAGGAAGTGGGTCGTGTTCAGAACAACTATGTCCACGAGTTCCTAAACTGGGTTCTGTTAACCGAATTGAGCGAACCGGACGACCATGGGCGGCCGGTCGTGAGTCCTCAATTTCACAACCCCGTGCCCAAAAAGGCACGAGGAGGTGGCGGGCAGAATGCGGAATCGGTGCGCTCTCCTCTCCCTTACGGGTACATCGACGAGCTCAGGACGATGCTCGCGCAAGGTCCGTACTTCCGCGACTGGGTGTGGGCTCAGAACGGAGACCGGCAGAAGGCAAGCGACTGGTTCGCTGTCGAGGAGAGCCAAATCGACAAGAACGACCCAGACTGTGTCTCGCGCCTGCGTCGCAAATACGGAGGCGAAGAGGTGCTTGAGATGTGGTCGCCAGTCCGCTGGGTTGCCTTGCTCATCAAGCTCATCCTGCCTCTGCGCACGTTGCAGGTGCGCTTCTTGGATTCCGGAGAGGCGGACTACTGGCGGTACGAGCGCGATGAGCGAGGGACTGTGTCGTGGAATCCAAACGCGTCTGTCCTGGCTGAAGGGACCGAGCGCAAACCGCTGCGTCAAGGCGTCTTCCGGCGCGTACTGCTTCCGGACCAGGCAGTTGCGTCTGCGATTCTGTACGTGAACACCAACAAGACGCTGGACATAGGCAAGGACGGCACTCACAAGGGCTACGAGATGCCGTGGATGTCATCGGCTCCGATGCACAGTGATGCCTTTTACTGGCTCGAAAAGCTCCGGAACTGGCAGGAGAAATACAACCCGGTCAGCCGGCGGGTCGCCTGGAAGGAGTTGGACCACACTCGTTTGGACCTCAAGGCACTGACGCAACTGGCTAGCTTCCCTGACGCGTGTTTCCTGTTCCGTCTTCCGGAGACAGGGCCCGCCGCCGCTCACCTGCCGATGACCAGCTCCTCATTGGACGTCGCTTGGTGCAAGCTGCTCAGAGCGTTCGAAGAGCGTCTTGCAAAGCGTGGCGAGGTGCACGCAGACGGCCAGCGCATCAGGCTGGTGAAGCCCGACGTGGATTGGCCATTCTTCCCTCTGCATAGTCTGCGCGTTTCGCTCATTACCGCGCTGGCGCTGGAAGGACAGGTGCCGTTCCCGGTACTTCAGAAAATTGCAGGGCACAGCCGTCTCGTCATGACGCTGTACTACACCAAGCTGGGTACCGTGTTCCCCCAGCAGGCTTTGGAGGAAGCGGCGAAGCGGCTCGACTCCCGAAAGGCCGAGAGCATCGTCACCTTCCTGCGCAACACCGAATACAAGGCTCTGGTCAAGGATGCCATCGCGAACAACGCCGCGGCATTTGCAGCCGCCATTCCGGAGCACCCAGCCGCTCGCAATCCCGCCGGCTGGATGCCGATGCACCATGGCCTGTGTCTCGTGGGCGGCAACTCTGCACCGATGGACTCGAACAACAGCATTGGTGGCTGCTACAACGGTGGACCCAACATTGGGTCGGAGTCGTCGCCTCGCTACGCCCCCACTCCAGGCGGAGCGCGTAACTGCGTTCGCTGCAGATGGTTCGTGACCGAGCCGCACCACATCTGGGCGCTGAACGCCCATGCGAACACGCTCTTCTACCACTCTGATGAAGCGGTCAAGCAGGCTCTGAAGACCGAGCGTCAGCTCAGTGAGCTCAAGTCGGAGCGGGCTGCTTGCGAGGAGGCGGGTGCTGCTTTCTTGAAGCAGGACCTGCTATCTGACGTGGAGCGACTGCACGAAACTGCCATGCAGCGATACAGCGACCTTACCGAGGACGTTGCCGCCACAGTAAGGCTGATGCAGCGCTGCATCGTGCAGGCGCGGCGCCTGGCAGCGGAAGGTGGCGCCAACGGTGCCCTCGTAGCCGTGGGTGCTGCGATGGATGTGCAGATGGCTGTGGAAGAGGTCCCCTCCGAGCTCCTGCAGCTGTCCGGCGTGTGTGACGCCGCGGAGCTTTACCCGGACATCAATCCGGGCAAGGCTGTATTCCGACGCAGTCAGCTCCTTGACGCCGCTCTGGCGCGAGAAGGCCTGCCGCCGATGCTCATGACGCTGGACGAGGAAGAGCAGCTTGTGGCTGGCAATGCCTTCATGAACAAGCTCGCTCGCACTGTGAGCCCGGACAACCCTGCTTTGGGCCGGCGCCAGGTGGTGTCCATCATGGACGAAGGCCGGAGCCTCTCCGACGCCTTGAATCTGGACGTTGGTTCGCTGCTGTACGCAGAGCAGATGCAGCCTGAGAAGCTGCTCATGTTGGAGACCGAAGATGAGTAAAAGCGTCCACCCCGACGACGTGCTGCAGGCGCTTCTGAAGAAGAGTGCACGCTCCCAAAAAGAAGCTAATCTGCGCAAGCTGCACGAGGTGTGCGCAGCTCAGTATGCTGGTTCAAGAGACTTTTCTCTACCTGCGATTGGGCGGCTTTGGCAGGCGGCCGGCGGCATCAAGGCTCGCGCGCTGTACAACGCGCCATCTGAGGACTACCGCACTCTCATCCAAGCTTGGGCGGACTTCAGTGGTCCCGCGGACGTCCCTCCGACTCAGGTGAAGGAGGGCCGCCGCTATAGCTTCCTTGCTCGCATTGAGGACCCTGCGGTCCGCGCCTTGGTTCAGGGCGTCGTCATCGAGCGGGACAAACTGGAGGGCGAGGTCAACCTGCTCAAGTCGCTAACCACGTTGACCATCAATCGCGCCCCTGCCTTGGCAGCGACTCCGCCGGCGAACGCCCCCGCGTTGCTCCCGGCAACTCCATCGGCCAATCTCACTGAGTCTGAGCGCGCTGCACTGGAGCGCTCTATCTCGCCGGACTTCCTGGACGGAGAAGGCTGGGTGGAAATGAAGAGTGGCGCCGTAACGAAGGAGAATGGTCGAACGATTTTTGACCCTGGATTTACCAAGGCCATACGCAAGGTACTGGACGCAGCCAGGCCGCGTGACTGACTTCATGGCTGCTGATGCCCATGGCTGACCTCTTTACGACTGAACCACGACCTCCACTGGCCGAGCTAATCCGGCCGAAGACCATCGACGAAGTAGTGGGGCAGCGGCATCTACTGGGGCCGGGGAAGCCGCTGCGCCTGGCGTTTGAAGCCAGGAAGCTGCACTCCTTCATCCTTTGGGGCCCGCCAGGTGTCGGAAAGACCACTCTCGGAAGGCTTGCGGCGCGTGCGACGAACGCGAACTTCATCGCCATTTCGGCAGTTCTTGCCGGAGTGAAGGACATCCGCCAAGCCATCGAGGACGCCCAGGGCGCACTTGACCGGGAGGGGAAATCCACTGTTTTGTTCGTTGACGAGATTCATCGCTTCAACAAGGCACAGCAGGACGCACTCCTGCCGCATGTGGAGTCGGGGCTCTTGACGCTGGTCGGCGGAACGACCGAGCACCCAGGCATCGAAGTGAACAACGCCCTCCTGTCTCGCGCGCAGGTGTACACACTGCACCCTTTCACTGGAGAGGAACTGCAGCAGCTCTATGAGCGAGCTCTGCCCCAACTTTCCGACGTGACGCTGACGGGCGACGCCCTGGACCTTCTGAAAGGGTTTGCTGATGGAGATGGCCGCAGGTTCCTGAACCTTCTAGAGCAGGTGTCCAACGCCGCATCAGGCGCCGGACTGAAGGAGGCGGACCTGGAGTTCGCCAAGAACTCCACCAGTCCATCTTTGCGCCGCTTCGACAAGGGTGGCGACGCTCACTACGAGCTTATTTCGGCGCTTCATAAGTCGGTGCGTGGGTCCAGCGTCGACGCCTCACTCTATTGGCTTGCAAGGATGCTGGAGGGCGGCGCCGACGGCCGCTACCTGGCTAGGCGCTTAGTGCGCATGGCGGTTGAAGACATCGGTCTGGCTGACCCGCGCGCCATGCAAGTGACGCTCAACGCGGCCGAGGTGTACGACCGCCTTGGCTCACCTGAGGGCGAACTTGCCCTTGCGGAAGCAACGGTTTACCTGTGCATCGCTCCCAAGAGCAACGCCGTATACAACGCTTGGAACCAGGTGCAGGCCTTCATCAAAAAGGACGGCTCGCGGGATGTCCCGATTCACCTCCGCAACGCGCCAACCAAGTTGATGAAGCAGATGGGCTACGGCAAGGCATACCGGTACGCCCACGACGAGCCGCATGCTTATGCCGCGAACGAAAACTACTTCCCTGACGGGATGCCGACTGAGACTTGGTACGAGCCGACCGACCGTGGCATGGAGCAGAAAATTGGCGAGAAGCTGGCATGGCTCAAGTCCCTCGACGATGCAGCAAGACGGGGTGAGCCTTGATGGCTTGATTTTATGGTCTTCACTTCCTATGCGGTCTTCCGGCAACCGCAGTGTGGGCAGCTTGCTGTCCACACGGAGGGCGTCAGCCGCGCCTAGTGTGGTGAACCTGGGGAGCCGGTATGGTGGTTGAGTGGGCTACTGCTTAAGGAGACGGCATGCGAGTCTTGGTGGCCTGCTTGGAAGACAAGTCATTCGAGTTCAAGGGGAACGCTGGACAGTTGAACCAGTCTGCCACCTGGCCGTACTTCTGGATGCCCTGCGTGATGGGCGACGACTACCTGCAGCGGGCGAACTGCCTCGTCGAAGCGGTGCCGGTCGATGTACGCTTACTGGATGGCTGCATGTTCGTGCTCTACCAGGCACGCAAGGACGCGGAGGCATTCGCGGCATGGATTCCTGATGCCTTGGCTGCCGTGGAGCACGGCTACCGCACGATGCGGGGGTGAGCCGCCGAGCTCCCGCCGCTGGCGTTATGGAAAATCATATGGCGACCTTATAACTCGGCCAACCTCCGCTGTCAGGCTGCACACCTCGAAGCTGGCTCCCGACCAGAACCTGCCGTTCGGACCGAGATCATCTGGCGCGGCGCGTGCCCAAGTGATCCTTGGATTCGAGGAAGCGGTGGAGTAGCAGAAACCAAATGCTCCACGCCAAGTCATCCTGATCTAGGTACTCGTCTATCACAGGCACCCAACCAGCTCTAGTCATCTGCACGACGCTCTCTGGCATCCCGACCCCAGGGCGCTCCAAGGCAGCTTCCTTCAACAGTTGCTTGATCTTCATCTGCGACGAGTCAGAAGGCGAGAAAGAACTGATTCTGACCCGTCTTCGTGCACCTCAAAAGCCACTCGAGGCGGAGCCGGCGCGTCTGTTGGCATAGCCTTTGACCTTGCGCGGGCCGCCCTATCCAGCGACCTTCGACTAATGTTTCCAAAGGGGCTCGACGCCAAGGTCATCGGCCTGCGGCAAGTTCAGCAATGTGGCGAGGTTCCTGGTGCGGCTGGTGAACTCCTCGTCGGGTCGTCGATCACGCAGGCCGTGAGCGTGCAGCCAACCGGTGCGTCGCCGGGACCTGCCGGCACAAAGGTGCTGGTTGGCCGGCCGCAACGGAAGCAGCGCATGTAGCTGCCGAAGCTGCCGATGCTCCCGCTCGCCTCGGCAGCTTGTCGGGAGATGCGCATGTGCACGCGGCCGCAAGCCGGGCACTTGTACTCGCCCAGGGGGCGCGGCTGCTGTTCTTGGGGTGGCGGCTTGGACATAGGGAATTAGTGCGGCCTAGCGACCTCCGTGATGAAGCTGCCCGTCACGCCGAACTGGACACGGGAAGCACCACGTCCTCGATGCTGCCCAGTTCCTTGATCGTTGCCCCCGCCGCGCGCGCTTGCTCCTGGTAGCTCGCGAGCACGCTGGAGGCGAATCCGGACGTGCCTTCGGCGCCCTTGGCGCAGATGTAGACGCTGCCGGTGTCGTTGTGTACGCGGTAGTGATCTGGGGCCCGCTCGATCACGGTGATGCCGCTGCTCATCCGCCAGCTGTCGCTGCCGAGATACCCTCCATACCAGGACGCCAGGATCCGGAAATGGCGCTCGCCGGCCGCGTTCGAGATTGCGAGGACCGTCCAAAGGTCAGGGGTGTACGTCGCCATCGTGTCTTCCCCAGATCTACTAATTTGGCAAAGCCGCCAGCATTGAGAGAGGACCTGGGTTCCCCTTGATCTGCGCTATCGGGAATCCTCCATAGAGCGCGCCATCTTCCCCTCTTGTGACCGCTGAGGGGATTGAGCCATCGGGTGGCGCCTCTTGAAGAAGGATCTCTGACATCCTCTTGATTGCCCAACCGCTAGACCCCGACCACCACGGGGGCTGCAAGAGGTGCAGATCAGTGATCTTGCCTGCTGGAGTCTTGTTGGCAAATTCATTCAACTCGATGGTTCCGTGCAGCAAGAACGTTCTTGATGCATCGTCATCGCTGCTGAAGCAGGTAACGAGGAACATTGGATGGTGCAACGCCAGTTCAATGCCTCTCCACGCCGTCGACTCTCGATCGAGTTGCACGGGGTGCTTGAGGGCTTCGTGGGTGACAAACATAGGATCAGCGGATTGTGACTTAAAAGCGGCTGACTTAAAAGCGTCAACTGCAGAGACTCGCGCGGGTGAGTGTTCGTCCAGCGACCGCCGTCAGAAAGCAACAGTCCGCCCGCGAACTACTTGCGCTGAATGTCATTGCGTTGCGACATGGAAAGGGTTGGTCGCAGGAAGCGCTCGCGCTGGCGGCCGGATTGCATCGGACGTTCATCGCGCATGTAGAGCGCAAAGCCCGAAACATCTCGCTCGACAACCTCGAGCGGATTGCCGCAGCGCTGGATGTGGCTCCCGGCGAACTCCTAAAGCCACGTCGAGACTCAGCATGAGTGCAACCCAGCCGGTAGGCCTACATCGCTGAAATCGGCCTCAACAGCTTGGTCTCAAACCCGACTGGCGGGTCCGCAGCGCCAGGTAGAGAACGCACAAGCGAGGCTGTGGCCCTTCGCCTATGAGCGTTCGTTTTACCGTAAGCGCCAATTCTTGCCCCTGCTGCTGAGCCGGCCCACCGACGTCCGAACGGGTCCGCTGAATGCCATCGCAGGATCTCTGGCGCCATGACTTGTGCCTCCTCAGCGCGCGCGTCGAGTCGGAATTCGCCCCATCGTCGCGCCGCATTGGCGTCCGCCGTTCAGTGTCTAGCGATCTGGAGCCCGGCTTTACCGGCTTCAACGCTGGCGTTATAGGGATGCGTCGCACCGGTTTTGCCAGCGGCAACGTCGAAATCAGCTTGAAGCTGGCCTTCCGCCATCCACCCCAAAACAGCCGTGATGTTGCCGACTAGCCGCTCAGGAGTGGGTTCTCGCGACGGGCACAATGCTGAACTACTCAAGCCGAGCCGCCACAGAGCGGTCGGCAGCAAGCCGAGGAGGGGCGATGCTCAACGCGATCGAGCGGATCAAGGGCCTTGGGGTGTACGGCGACTACGCCCCGCCTGCCGGAACGAAGAAGTTCGAATCCAGCAACGTCATCTACGGCTGGAACTACTCCGGCAAGACGACGCTGTCCCGACTGTTCGCCCACCTCGAGAGGGGCACCTACGACGGCGACTCGTCTGGCTACAGCTTCACTTTCGCAACGGACACGGGCCAGGTCACTGAGGCGAACGCGAAGGACTGCGGTCACGTGGTGCGCGTCTTCAACAGTGATTTTGTCCAGGAGAACCTGAATTTCGGCAACGCCCACGGGCGCCCGATCCTACTTCTGGGATCGGAATCTGAGGCGGCCCAGAAGGCGATCGCTGAGATCGCAGCCAAGCGCCTTCGAATCAACCAGGCGGCGACGAACCAGCAGAAGAAGTCGGATGCGGCGGCCTCGGCTCTCTCGGATGCCAAGAAAGTTGCGGCGGCAGGCACCAAATCCGCGCTCTCGCTTGTTGAAATCTACACCGCTACGCAGTTGGACATTGACCTGCGCGTCACGCAGCTCGGCCTGGAAGAGCACAAGCTGTCCGAGCAGGATCTGGAGGCAGTCACGAAGCTCGCGCGCACCCCGGACCAGGATGCGCTGCCCCCCATGACTAAGATCTCGGTCGCGAGCTCCCTGGCCGAGATTTGGCGCGAAGCTGGCCTGCTCCTGGTGCAGGCGCCAGAGGTGGCCGGCGCTATCCAGCGCCTGACTGAAAACCCACAGGTGGCGAACTGGGTGGAGCGCGGTCTGGCGCTCCACGAGCACACAGATAAATGCGAGTTCTGCGGTAACGACGTGGCTGCCCAACGGCTCGAACAGCTGCGCTCCCACTTCTCGACCGCACAGGCGAATTTCAAAGCCCGCATCGAGACGCTGCTTGCGAGGGCATGGGCGTCGCGCGCTGCACAGCCCTTACCCTCGGCCCGCGCGGTTTACCCGCAGTTTCGGGAGCGTTTCGACCAGGCTGGGAGCAAGTTGCTCGCCGCGATAGCCGACCACGACCAGTTCGTGAACGTCCTTGAGGGCGAGCTGGCCGCAAAGAGGGACGATCTTTTTGCGCCGCGTACGCTAGTGGCGCTGTCCTCCGACCCCGCCGAGGGGCTCCGCAAGACGGCTGAGGAGCTCAATTCGGTCATTAGGGAACACAACGGGGTGGCCGAACACTTTAAGGCGGAGAAGGCCAAGGCCATCCGGCGTGCCAAGCTCCACTATGCGCAGCTGTTCGATGACAAACAGAAGCTAGCGGTGAAGGCCCGCAAGCAGGAGCGGTTCAAGGAGCGCATTGCCAAGATTCGCCGAATGGGCGAAATCCTCGATGCCAGGAAGCGCGAGCTCGAAGCGCAGATTAACCAAGCGCAAAAAGGACGGGAGGAGATCAACCGCCGGATTGAAAGCCTCCTGGGCGCGGAGAGCGTGCAGATCCGAGTGACCGCGGTTGATGGGGAGGACCGATTCATGCTGGTGCGCCGCGACGGCAGCGTAGCCAAGAGGCTGAGTGAAGGCGAGAAGACCGCGATTGGCTTCGCTTTCTTCCTCACGAAGCTCCTGGAGTTGCCTGACCTGTCGAAGGCGATCGTCTTCATCGACGATCCAATATCAAGCCTCGACAGCAATCACATCTTCCAAGTGGCAGCGATCCTGCGCGAAGCCTTCTTCGAGAAGAACGAAGGTGCATGGTCGACAAAGTGCAAGCAGCTCTTCGTTTCAACCCACAACTTCGAATTTCTGGGCCTCCTGCGCGAGCTGCCCATGGGCGACAAGAAGAACCGTTCGTACTACCTCGTGCATCGAAAGGCGCCAGGTGTATCGGTCCTCTGCGACATGCCACTGTCGATCCTGAGGCACTCCTCCGAGTACCACTTCCTCTTCTCGGTAATCGACAAGTTCCACAGAGCTGAGGACAAGACAGATCTGGAGGTCCTGATGCATCTGCCGAACGCCGTTAGGCGGTTTGTCGAGCTCTACACCTATGCCAAATATCCTGCAGGCACAGTTGATCAGCGAGCCGAGAAGCTCTTCGGCGCGGAGAAGGGCCGGCGCATCCTTAAAGTGCTGCACCACTTCAGCCATGGCAACAACGTCGAGCGCTTGGTCAGGAACAACGACTGCATGGTTGATATCGCGGCAGTGGTGGCCGATCTGATGAAGCTCATTTCAGAGCAAGACGAGCGACACCTGGAGGCGCTCTTGTCGACCTAAGCAGTCGTGTTTGGGTCGCGACGCGGACGGCGCGGTCTGAGGCAACTCGCTGTGGTGTGCGGAGGGCGGCTACCTGTCGCCGCCCGAGTGGGTCAGGCCAAGCGCCCGTGCCTAGTCGCGATCACCTGAACGAGTCGCAGCGTCTCCATTGATCCAACAGGTGGTTCAGGAGCGTCGCGATCGGGAGCAGCCGGAAGACCGTTTCGTGCAGCGTTGGGCCAGCTTTGATCCCGTGACCGCGGGCGAACTGGTTGGTTACCGCGAGAACGGCACGGACGTCCGAGCTCCGGCCGACGGTTTCATCGAGACGCAGGTGCGCAAGGCAGTTCAGGATTGCCGAGTGCGCCACCTCCGGAGCGTGGGGGTCCTCATGCTGGCCACACCTTGGACGATTCGCAGGCCCAACGCTCGCTGGAATTGGCATCGAAACTGGTCGTGCTGCAGCGGCTGGGCTTGGACGCACTACCCGCGGCAATGCGCACCAAAGCCCGCGTCATCTACCAATCCACCTCCAGCCGCCAGCCCCTGCCCAAGGCAACGGGGTCGCTCCGTGTCGTCATGGTCGGTCACCTGCGGCAGGTGAAGAGTCCGCAGACGCTCTTCGACGCCGCCCGCCTGTTGCCGCCGGAGATGGGAATCCAGATCGCCCACATCGGTGAGGCCAACGAGCCTGCCTTGGGGGAATTGGACCTCCAGACTGCGCGTGACTGCCCCCACTACCGCTGGCTGGGTGCCCTGCCTCACGAGACCACGCGCCGGGCGATCCAGCGCGCCCATGTGCTGGTACACACCAGCGCGATGGAGGGCGGCGCACACGTGATCATGGAGGCGGTGTGCAGCGGAACGCCGGTGCTGGCGTCGCGGGTGGACGGCAACGTGGGCATGCTGGGCGACGACTATCGGGGTTATTTCGAGCACGGTGATTCGGCTCATCTCGCCTTGCTGCTTCAGCAGTGCCTAACCTCCGACCTGCTCAACGGGCTCCGCAAGCAAAGTACCCGTCGTGCGCCTCTGTTCAGCCCAGAGACCGAGCGGCAGGCCGTTCTGCATCTCGTCGAAGACCTTCGCGGCGGAGCCTGATGCACTGACGTCCGTCGGCGCAGGCAGGCGGCGGGAAGCATCACAGCCCAGCGTTGAACCCGCGCACGGTACGCAGAGTACTGCTCGCGAAAGAGCGCCGACAGCGCACGCTCCTCGGGATCGATCTGGAAGCGATTCATGTACCACACGAACAGCGGCAACACGAGGACGGAGAACGCGCTGGAGAGGTTAGATCTCCCACGCCAGCAGCACGAGCAGCAGACGCAACCGCGCGGTGGACCAGGGCCTTCCCCGATGAGTCAGCGAACGGGCGCTCAGGTAGCTTGGCCAGGGGCGTGCCAAGCGTTTGCCTGGTCACAAGGAATCAGCTCGCACTGAACGGTGACATGCGTAATGCCGAATCGCTGTTCCAATGCCTCCCGCACGACCGGGAGGATGTCCCGCTCAGCGTCGACGTCCGGGTCGTTCACGAGATGCACCGTCAGGCTGACCTTGCCGCTCGACAGCGCCCAGATGTGCAAGTCATGGAAGCTTCGGACACCGCGGATCCCGGACAGCGCCGAGCGCACTTCCCCAAGGTCGATCTCCTCCGGAACCCCTTCCAGAAGGATGTTGACGCTGGACTTGAGAAGTGACCAGGTCCGCGGCACGACCCAAAGCCCGATCAGGACCGCCACCAGGGAGTCGACCCAGGCGTAGCCGGTGAACTGGATGATGACGGCGCCGGCAATCACGCCCAGGGAGCCGAGCATGTCGCTCCACACCTCCAGGTAGGCGCCTTTGACGTTCAGGCTCTCGTCCTTCCCCCCCATCAGCACCTTCATGGCAAGGATGTTCACGATCAGTCCGACCACGGCGATCACCAGCATCCCGGTCGGCTGGATGTCGGGTGGAGCCTTGAGCCGCAGGTAGGCCTCGTAGACGATGAACACGGCGGCCCCGAACAGCAGCATCGCGTTGAAAGCGGCCGCGAGGATCTCGAAGCGTGCATAGCCGAACGTCCGGCGGGAGTCCGCAGCCCGCTGGCCCATGCGAATCGCCACAAGGGCGATGACCAGTGCGGCGACGTCGGTGAACATGTGCGCGGCATCCGACAACAGTGCCAGGCTCTGCGTGACAATCCCGCCCACGAACTCGACCAGCAGGAACGAGGAGGTCAGGCCCAGGGCGATCTTGAGCGACCGTTCGTTGGCGCCTGCCGTGTGGTCGTGTCCGTGACCGGCCTCGTGCGCTTCACCGTGGTCGTGTGCGTGGGCCATGGTTCCTTTCCCTTCAGGCGTTCGCAGGCCGGGCCTCCAAGGCTTCATGCTCATCCCGGCGGTGCGCCCAGCGGTATAGGAGGGGAAGCAGCAGCAGTGTCAGCGCCGTGGAGGAAAGAATGCCCCCGATCACGACGGTGGCCAGCGGCCGCTGGACCTCGGCGCCCGTGCCCGTGGCCAGGGCCATCGGGAGAAATCCGAGCGAGGCGACCAGCGCCGTCATCAGGACCGGTCGCAGGCGTGCGTGCGCCCCTTCCTCGACGGCGGCATCCAGGCCGTGGCCCTCGTCACGCAGGTTGCGGATGAACGTGAGCATGACGAGCCCGTTGAGGACGGCGACGCCGGAGAGGGCAATGAAGCCGACCGCTGCGGAAATGGACAGCGGGATGCCACGCGCCCACAACGCCAGCACGCCCCCGGTGAGGGCGAAGGGGATGCCGGTGAAAACCAGCAATCCGTCCCTGACATTCCCGAACATCGCGAACAGGAGGACGAAAACCAACAGCAACGACAGCGGGATGACCAGCTGCAGGCGCTGGGCGGCCGACTGCAGTTGCTCGAAGGTGCCGCCCCAGGTCATCCAGTAGCCGGAGGGCACCTGGACTCCACGCTCGATCGCGGCCTGGGCCTGCGCCACGAATGAGCCCAGGTCCCGACCGGTCACGTTGGCGCTGACGACGATCCGTCGCTTGCCGTTCTCCCGCGACACCTGGTTGGGGCCGGGGGCCAGATCCAGGCGGGCCACCTCGGACAGCGGGATGTAGCTGGTCCTGGCAATGTCGGTGCCCTTCGGGAGAGCGATCGGCAGCCGCTCCAGCGCCTGGAGGTCCTGCCGGACGGCATCCGGCAGCCGCACCAAGACGTCGAACCGTCGGTCGCCCTGGAAGAAGGTGCCGGCCTGGCGGCCACCGACCGCCGTAGCGACCGCGTCCTGGACGTCGCTCATGTTCAGGCCGTACCGCGCCGCCTTCACCCTGTCGATGTTGACCGTCAGCATCGGTAGCCCGGTGGTCTGCTCCACCTTAACTTCCGTCGCGCCGGCCACGCCCCGCAGCACCTCGGACACGCGTGTGGCGGTCGTGTTCAACACCGCCTCGTCGTCGCCGAACACCTTCACCGCCACGTCCGATCGCACCCCGGAAATCAGCTCGTTGAAGCGAAGCTGGATGGGCTGGGAAAACTCGTAGTTGTTGCCCGGGAGTTTGGCGGCTTCCTCGCGGATGGCCGCCAGTAACCCATCGCGCGACTTGCGGGGCTCCGGCCACGCGTCCATGGGCTTGAGCATGACGTACCCGTCCGAGATGTTCGGCGGCATCGGGTCCGACGCGATTTCGGCTGTGCCAGTGCGGGCGAACACGCGCTCGATCTCCGGGAAGGTAGCCTTCAGGTGCTTCTCAAGCTGCTTTTGCATCTCGACGGACTGGGTGAGGCTGGTGCCGGGAATGCGCAAGGCCTGGATGGCGAAATCGCCCTCGTCCAGGTTGGGCACGAACTCGCTGCCCAGGCGGGTGCCCAGGAGCGCGCAGAACAGGATCAGCACACCGGCGAACGTCAGGACCACCGGGGCATTGGCCAGGGTCGATCGCAGCAGGGGCTGGTAGCGGCGTTCTGCCCACTGCATGACTCGACTTTCCTTGGTCGAGACTCGATCCGTCATGAACAGGGCGACGGCCGCCGGCACGAAAGTCACCGACAGCACCATGGCGCCGAAAAGGGCCAGGAGCACGGTGTAGGCCATGGGGTGGAACATCTTCCCCTCCACGCCGGTAAGCGCCAGGATGGGGAGGTAGACCACCATGATGATGAGCTGGCCAAACAGCAGGGGCCGACGTGCTTCGCGCGCTGCTGCGAAAACCTCCTCAAAGCGCTCGGCACGGGACAGCGGCCGCCCGAGGCGGACCTGGGCATGGGCAAGCCGCCTGACGCAGTTCTCTACGATGACGACCGCGCCGTCCACGATGATCCCGAAGTCCAGTGCGCCCAGGCTCATGAGGTTGGCGCTGATCCCGGTGCGCACCATGCCCGAGAACGTGAACAGCATCGACAGCGGGATGACCATGGCCGTGATCAGCGCGGCGCGGATGTTCCCAAGGAACACGAAGAGCACCGCGACGACCAGAGCGGCGCCCTCCAGGAGGTTCTTCTGAACCGTGTGGATGGCCTTGTCTACCAGCACCGTCCGGTCGTAGACGGTCACAGCCTTCACGCCCGCCGGCAGGCTCCTGTTCACGGCCTTCATCTGTCTGTCGACCGCTCGCGACACCGTCCGGCTGTTCTCGCCCATGAGCATGAAGACTGTCCCAAGGACTACCTCCTGGCCGTTGTCGGTTGCCGCTCCGGTGCGCAACTCGCGGCCGAGCTCCACCTCGGCGATGTCCCGCACGCGGATCGGCTGTCCCTGCGCGGTGCCGATGATGACCTCGCGGATGTCTTCCATGGACCGGACCTGACCCGGTGCCCGCACCAGGTACTGCTCGCCGCGCCGCTCGATGTAGCCGGCGCCCTGGTTGGAGTTGTTCTTCTCCAGCGCGGTCACCACGTCGGCCAGGCTCAGGCCGAAGGCGGACATGCGCTCGATGTTGGGCGCAACGACGTACTGCTTCTCGAAGCCGCCGATGGAGTTGATCTCCGTGACGCCCGGCACGTTGCGGAGCTGGGGTTTGATCACCCAGTCCTGGAGTTCCCGCAGGTCGGTCGGGGTGTAGGGTGTGTCGTCAGGCTTGCGTGCGGTCGGCTCCGCTTCCACGGTCCACAGGTAGATCTCGCCGAGCCCAGTCGAGATCGGGCCCATGCTCGGTGCCACGCCACCGGGCAACCGGTCGCGCGCTTCCTGGATGCGCTGGTTCACCAGTTGCCGCGCGAAGTGAATGTCCGTGCCGTCCCTGAAGATGACGGTGACCTGGGACAGCCCGTACCGGGACAGGGAGCGGGTCTGCTCCAGGCCTGGCAACCCGGCCATCACGGTCTCGATCGGGTAGGTGACCCGCTGCTCAACTTCGAGCGGCGAGTACCCGGCGGCCTCCGTGTTGATGACCACCTGCACGTTGGTGATGTCGGCGACGGCGTCGACCGGCAGCTTCGTGTAGCTGTAAACGCCCAGGCCGGCCATGGCCAGGACCATGAGCATGACCAGCCAGCGTTGTTCGACGCAAAAGCGGATGAGTCTCTCGAACATCGCCGCTCCTCAATGCGTGTGCGCCGTGCCGGCCTTGCCCAGCTCGGCCTTCAGCACGAAGGCGTTGCTGGTGGCGACCTTCTCGCCCGCTTGCAGCCCGCCCAAAATCTCGACGTTTCGACCGTCGGATCGGCCGGGCTGGACTGGGGTGGCCTGGAATCCACCGGGCACCACCTTGAACACGGTCGGACGGTTCTCGATCGTCTGCAGTGCATCAACGGGCACGGCCAGCGCGACGTCCTGGTCGCTGCCCAGCACGGTCACCGTGACGAACAGCCCGGGCCGCCAGGCGCCCTGCGGATTCGACAGCGTCACGCGTGCGCGGGCGGTGCGCGTCTGTTCCCCCAGCAAGGCGCCCACGTACGAGATGACGCCTTGCACCTTGGTCTGGGAGGCCGTCGAGGACACCACAACCTTCTGGCCGACGCGCGCGAAGTCCAGGTCGCGGGGTCCGACGGCGAACTCGGCCCACACCGAAGACAGATCCGAGATCGTGAAGATGCGGCTGTCCTCCTTGACGGCTTCGCCCAGCGTCAGGTGCTTCTCGACGATCGTGCCGTCGAACGGCGCGCGTGCCTCGAACCGGTTGAGGCCCCTTGACGCGGGCGGCGCTCCGACAGCCGCCAGCTTCTGGCCGGAATTGGCCACTGCGATCTCGGCTTCGCGCAGGGCGGTTTTGGCCTGCAGGTAGTCCTGCTCGGCCGAGATCTTCTCCTCCCACAACTTCCGCTCACGATCATGCGTCACCCGGGCGGCCTCCAGGCGCCGCTGCGCGGTCAGCAACTCACTGCGCTGCTCGGACAGGGCGGGGCTGGCGATCACGGCCAACAGCTGCCCCTCGCGCACGACTTGCCCGAGGTTGGCCGGCACGTTCTCGGCGACGCCGTTGAGTCTGGGAACGACGTGGGCGGTCCGGTCTTCATTGAATCGGATCTCACCCGGGAATTCTTGGGCGGACTGAAGCTTTGCGGGCCCGGCGGGTGCCGTCCCGATCCCGGCAGCGCTGGCTGTCGCTTCATCGAGCTTGACGAGGCCTTCGGCGGGCCTGGCATCAGCCTTGCCAGCGACGCCGACCTTCGCCTGCCCTTCCTTGCGACTCGGTTCCTTTTGGCCGCGCTCTTCCTCATGGCCATGCGCGTCCGAAGACACGGGGGCATGGTTCCCGGCCAGCAGGACGGCCGCGCCGGCGGCGACGCCGATGGCCACGATGGCGGCCATCGCGATGCGTTGCTTCTGGGTGATGGGCATGACTCTTCCTTCAGGGACCGACGACGCGGTCGATGGCGGTCGCGGCCTGGTGAGCGGCCGCGAGGGTATTGAGGTAGCGCGAACGTGCAGCCAGCAGCGAGCGCTGCGCGTCCAGAACGTCGATGAACCCGAACTTGCCGGCCTCGAAACCCTTGGTGGCTGCTTCGTAGGCACTCTGGGCGGCCGGAAGCACGGTGTCCCGAAGCGTCGCCGCCGAGGTCCGGGCGACTGCCAGGCGGCTCGACGCCTGCTGTACTTCCGCCCCAAGCCGCAGCCGGGTGGCCTGCAGTTCGTCGGCGGCCTTGTCGGCCAGCTTCATGGCCTCCTGGATCGCGCCTTGGTTGCGGTCCACCAGTGGCAGCGGGATGGACATCCCGATCAGGGCCTGCGTGCGGCCCAGCTCGTTGTCGCGCTTTGCGCCGACGCTCACGGTGACATCAGGGCGGGCCCGGGTTCTTTCCACGTCGACGAGCGCGCGGCGGCGCTCGACCTCGAATCGACCGGGCAAAAGAGCAGGGGAAGCGTCCAGACTGGCGAGAAGCTGGGGGGAGGGCGGTCGCTGGGGCACCACGGCGGCGTCGGCGGTGACTTCCGTGAACCCGAGTTCCGGTTCGCCCAGCGCGGCCGCGAGCGCCTGTCGCGACACCTCGACCTCGGCTTGCGCTTCCGCAGCTTCCAGTTGGGCGTTCGCCGCATCAACCCGCGCGCGCGTTTCCTCCACCGGCGAGACCTTGCCCGCGGTCACGCGTTTGCCGACCGCTGTCGCGGCACGGCCGGCCAGATCGGCGGAGCTGGCAGCGAGCTTCAGGCGTTCCTGCGCGACAAGTGTCTGGAAGAACGCGGCGATCACTGTTGCCCTGAGCTGCGCACGGGCGTTCGATAACCCGGCCTGGGCCACGTCACGGGCGCGCTCGGCGGCCGTCACGCGCGCAACGCGCTTGCCGCCCAGTTCCAGCGGGTAGTCCAGCGTCACCGTCGTGCTTCGGGTGTCGCGCCGGATGTCCTCGACCGATGCGTTTAGGGTCGGATTGCGAAGGGCGCCGGCCTGGTGCAGTGCGCCGTCGGCGGCGTCGACGTCCCGGCGGGCAGCGGAGAGGGTCGGGTTACGGTCGGTGGCGAGCTGTAGCGCCTGGTCCAGCGTGAGCGGACCAGCAGACGCCTGTGCGAAGGATGCCAGGGGGCTCAGCAATGCTGCCGCGAGCCCAAGCGGCAAGAGGTGGTTTCTCATCGAATCTCATGGTTTGGAACCGGGATTCGGCGAGACGGAATGACAGAGAGGTCGGATCGTCCCGCCGGCTAGGCGAGACGTGGCCACTGGGGCCGGTCGGGACTGTCCGGAGGGAGAGAGGGGGGAGCCTGGGCCGACGGGGCCACGGGCGCCTCGCCGAGCCTTGGCACGAGGGGTATTGGCCGCAGGGCGGTAACGGCGGTCGCCCCGGCGCCGTGGCAGGTACCGCAATCGTTGTCCGGCGCCACCTTCAGGTCGACAGCCTTCTTGCCGCCGGCCTTGTGCACATGCTCGTGATGGCCGAAATGCTTGCTCGCGGCGCCAGTCTCGTGCTGGCAATAGCTGGCCGAGGCGCCCCACGCCAGTTGGAGAGGCAGCAGGACGGCAATCAACAGCAGGAGGAGTCGGCGCGGCATGCAGTCCGCATTATCGTCCGGTGTCTTCGGGCCGATGGCGCAACAGCCGCAGGCCGTTCGCCACGACGAGCAGGCTGGCGCCCATGTCGGCGAAGACGGCCATCCACATGCTGGCGGAACCGAAGATCGCCAGCATCAGGAACACGGCCTTGATCCCCAACGCGATGGAGATGTTCTGCACCAAGACGGAGCGCGTCTTGCGAGATAGCTGGACCGTCTCGGCCACACGGCGAAGGTCGTCGTTCATGATCACGACGTCGGCCGCCTCCATCGCGGCGTCGGTGCCGGCGCCACCCATCGCAAAGCCTACGTCGGCTTGAGCCAGGGCGGGAGCGTCGTTGATGCCGTCCCCCGTCATGCCCACGGAGCCGTATCGCTTCTGCAACTCCTGGATGACGCCCAGCTTTGCCTCCGGCAGAAGGTCCCCTCGCGCGTCGGAGATCCCCGCCTGGTCGGCGATGGTCTTGGCAGTGGCCTGGTTGTCACCGGTGAGCATGACCGACGTCACCCCCAACTTGGCCAGGTCGGCGATGGCCGCCTTCGAACTCTCCTTGATGACGTCGGCCACGGCGAAGAGGGCCAGCACATGGTGCGCATCGGAGAGCAAGGTGACGGTGCGGCCCTGGGATTCGTGGCGCGCGAGTTCCGCTTCCAGCTCTGGGTCGCAGAGGCCACGCTCGTGCATCAATCGGTGGTTGCCCAGCCAAAGCGCCTGGCCCTCGACGATGGCTTGCACCCCACGGCCGGGCAGCGCCTTGAACTCCGAGGCTTCGGGGGCGGGAAGCCCGAGGCCCGTGGCAATGGCCTTCGACACCGGATGGTCTGAGCGCGAGGCCAGGGCCGCGGCCAGGAGCCTGAAGCGCGACTCGTCGGCACGGCCCCATGCCCGGAAGTCGACGAGCTTGGGCTTGCCTTCCGTGATGGTGCCGGTCTTGTCCAATGCGACGGCCTTGATCAGGCGCGCCTGCTCCAGGAACGTTCCGCCCTTGATCAAGATGCCGCGCCGGGCCGCGGCCGACAGTCCGCTCACCACCGTCACCGGGGTGGAAATCACCAACGCGCACGGGCAGGCGATCACGAGGAGCACCAAGGCCTTGTACAGCGCCTCCAGCCAGGTGGCGTCGGCCAGCCAGGGCAAAAGGAACGCTGTGGCCACCGCGATTGCGAAGATCGCCGGCGTGTAAAAGGCCGCGAAGCGGTCAACAAAGCGTTGGGTCGGCGCGCGCGTGCCCTGCGCCTCTTCGACGGCGTGGATGATTCGAGCGAGCGTAGTGTCGGCTGCCGCCGCCGTCACCCGTGCTTCCAGCTCCGCCGTCTGGTTGACGGTACCGGCGAAAATCGGCATCCCAGGTGCCTTGTCGACCGGGATCGACTCGCCGGTGATGGGTGCCTGGTTCACCGCACTCTCGCCCTTCGTCACCAAAGCGTCGAGGGGCACGCGCTCTCCAGGCTTCACGCGGATGATGGCGCCGATGGCGATCCGCTCAGCGGCAACCTCAGTCCATGAGCCGTCAGGCGAGCGTGTCAGGGCTTTCTCGGGGGCCATGTCCAGTAGGCCCTTGATGGAGCTGCGCGCACGGTCGACAGCCTTGGCCTCGATCAGTTCCGCGATCGCGTAAAGCGCCATGACCATCGCGGCCTCGGGCCATTCTCCGATCAGGAAGGCGCCGGTCACCGCCACCGACATCAGGGCGTTGATGTTGAGCTTTCCCCGCAGCAATGCCGCGATGCCTTTCCTGTAGACGTCGAGGCCGGCAAGCCAGATGGCAAAGCCCGCGATGGCCATGCCGGCTACCTTCCATGCGAGCGAGTCGGGCGCGAAATACGAAATCACTTCGGCGGCCACCGCCACAGCCAGCGCAAGCCCCAAGCGGGCTGGGCCAGCATCCGGTGCATGGTCGTGGTCGTGCTCGTCGTCGGCCCCGTGGGGTTCCCCCTCCACCCTGGCGTTGGCCTCCACCGGCTGCGGGTCGAAGCCGGCTCTGCGAATGGCCTCCAGAGCGGGCGCCAAGGCGGAGGCCTCTGCGTCGATGCGCAATTGCCTGGCGCCGAGCTGGAAGCCAAGTGACCGGACGCCTGGCACCTTTTCCAGTGCACGGCGGATCTCGGACTCCTCGGCGCTGCAATCCATCGTGGAAATGCGATACAGCTGGCCCGTGGCCGAGCGCGACGCGGCCGCAGTTGCTACGCGCCCGTCCGCGGCGCACGCCGCCGCGCCGCAATCGTCGGCGGGAGACTGGGCCAGCACCGGCTCTGCCCCAGTTGAGCAAGAGCCGACGCAGCAGGATTCGGACTGGACTTCGGGCAATGTCTTCGCATTCATGACACCATTAAGAACCTTGTAGCCGCTACAGAGTCAAGGCCACACCGGAGCCAGCTCATCTGGGCAACAACCGACACGGAGGCGCAATGAAGATCGGCGACTTGGCCAAGGCCACGGGCACCCAGGCGGAGACGATCCGCTACTACGAGGCTCAGGGGTTGCTGCCCGTGCCTGCGCGGACCGAGTCAAACTACCGGGCCTATGGTGAGGCGCACGTGGCACGCCTGGCGTTCATCCGCCACTGCCGTACGCTCGACATGACGCTGGGGGAGATCCTGAAACTGCTGCGCTTCAAAGACGCACCTGAGCAGAACTGCGAGGAGGTCAACGGGCTCTTAGATGAGCACATTGCGCACGTGGCCGCGCGCATCAAGGAACTCCGCCGTTTGCAAACAGAGCTGAAGGCATTGCGAGAACAATGCGGCGCTGCGCGGGAGGCGGCGGCCTGCGGCATCCTGGTCGGCCTGGATGAGGCGTCTCGGCAGGTCAGGTCCAAGCTGTCGAAAGGACGCGGCCATGTCCACGGCACGCACACCAAGGTTGGTTAGCTGCGCGCCGATTCTTCTACCTCCACGCGTCCACCGACTGCAACCCATCATCAGGGAATGAGCGGCTGACCGAAGCTGCTCTCGATCCCAAGCCGGCCGGCGCCTCCGGCGGCTCCCCGCTGGGTGCGCATGCGCGTTTATCGGCGCACCACCTACTTGCACTGCTCGTGCATCGCCTGCATCCGCTGACGCATCTCCGGCGACATGGATTTCATGTGCTCTTGCATCATTGCTTGCTGCTCTGCAGCGGACTTTCCGCTCATCATCTTCCTGTGCATCTCGCAATGAGCTTGCATGTCCATCGAATCCATCGTGGCATGAGCATGGTCGGAGCCCTTCTGAGGGGCTGCGGCGCAGCCAACCAGTGCGCCGGCCAGTAGCGCCGATGAAACCAGGGCCACGACGCGTGAAATCAGCTTCATTGATAGACCTTCCAAATTGAACCGTGACAATCGGAGCCTAGAGTTGATTTCGGAAGGAACCATTGACTCACCTCAAGCGAAGGTGCGTCAACGACGGGCCACTCATCCGGGCTCAAGATTTTGTGCCGCGATGCAGCAGCGGCAAGGGACCGCTGCATTTTCCTTGCTCGTACTCCGCACGCAGTCTGGACGACTTAGCGGGCGCGCTTCAACTCCGTAACGGTGGCACTGCCCCGAATCATCTCGGCCTGGAATTTCACTTTCTGCCCGACACTGACGCCCTTCAGCAACTTCTTGTCAGCGACATCGAAGCCCATGGTCATGGGACCCATCGCGAGATTCGGAAGGTCCCCGTGCTCGATCACGATAAGGCCGCTTGAGATGTCGATCTGCCGAATGACCCCGTCCACAAGTGGCATCGCTGCATGGGATGCGGACGGTAGAGGCTTCTCCGTCGCCGCGGAGTCCTGAGCTCGGGCACCAGCGACAGCTACAAGCACAACCGCTGACAGCAGAGACGGGAAGTTCATGGAAAACTCCTGAGGACTAGCTAAGAGGAGGGAGTAGGAAGCGCGGCCCCATCATGCACGCGCCCCGCAACAGGCTCTCGACGACGACGGCGTCGTCGCAGGAGGTGTAGGGGTCGCCCTGGGAAGCGCCGGCAGGGGCTCATCCGCGCTGCTTAGTTCGCCGCCTGGAGGACCGTCACGATGTACGCGCCGTTTTGCTTCTCGGCAGTGAACTTCACCTTATCACCTTCCTTGAGCCCATCCAGCAGCTTCTTGTCGGGGACGGTGAAGACCATCGTCATGGCCGGCATGTCGAGGTTCACCAGCGGTCCGTGGCGCAGCGTGACCTTTCCTTGGGCCAGGTCAATCTTGCGCACTTCGCCTTCGGATTGCGGAGCCGAAGCCGCGGCCTGCGTCGAGTGGTGAGAGGCGTGGTCCCCCGACTCGGGGGCTTGCTGTGCGTAGGCGCCGGCGGAAGCCAGCAGAGCAGCGGCGATGAGAGCTTGGATTGCTTTCATGGAGAACTCCTTAGGTTTTGGGATAGGTGGCAAAGACGCTGGAGCGCCCTGCCTTGTCGATGAGAAGAACCTGATACGGGTCCTTTCGAGAGCCCACTTCCATTCCCGGCGACCCGACGGGCATGCCAGGCACGCTCAGGCCGACGGCATCCGGTTTCCTTGCTAGCAGGCGCTTGATGTCTTCGGCGGGCACGTGGCCCTCGATGGCATAGCCGGCGACTACCCCGGTATGGCAGCTGCCGAACTCGTCCGGGATGCTCCAGCGCTTGCGAACGGCACCGGTGTCGGGGACTTCGGTGACTTTCACCGGGAATCCCGCGGCCTCCAGGTGGTCTACCCAGGCGCCGCAGCAGCCGCAGTCCGGGTTCTTGAAGACCTCGACTCGCGGGAGAGAAGCTGCCGCCAAGGCCGGAATTGTCGCCACCGCTGCGGCAGCAGCGACCGTCAGAAGGTGTCTGCGCTTCACTTGACGCTCACGTTGCCGACCATGCCGGCTTCAAAATGACCCGGGATGAGGCAAGCGAACTGGAACTCGCCGGCCTTGGTGAACTGCCACACAATCTCGCCGGTGGCGCCTGGCTTCACGTGCGTCATGCTGGGCTCGTCGTGCTCCATGCCGGGGTGCTTCTTCATCAGCTCGGCGTGCTCTTTCAGAGCCTGGGGCGTGCCGAGCACCATCTCGTGCAGCACGGCCCCCTGGTTCGCGACGACGATGCGGACGGTCTCTCCCTTTTTGAACGTGATGCTCTCAGGGTTGAAGCGCATCTTGTCGCTCATGCCGACCCGGATGGTCCGAGAAGCGTTCTTCGGATCGCCCTGCCGACCAAATGGGGTGTCTTCCACCTTGCTGGCGTCGTACTTCTGCGCCGTTGGATGTTTCTCATCGCCATGCGCATACGCGTTAGAGGCGAGTACGGCGGCGGCAGCCACGAGAAGGCTGAGGATTTGTTTGGATTTCATCGTTCGTCTTTCCTCTAGGTTTTGATGCTCAATGCCCAGTGTGGGCGGTAGGCTTGCGGACATTCATCGTCATGGTGTCGCGCGACGGTGTGGCAGTCGCGCCGGGCGCACGGGAAGGCTGCGTCAGCTCGCCGGCGTACTCATAGGCCACGGTGCCCTGCGGGTGCTTGTACCAACCAGGGTCTTTGTAGTCGCCACGCTTCAGGTCGTCCCGCACCTTCACGGCCGTGAACATGCCGCCCATCTCCATGGGTCCGAAGGGGCCCTGACCGGTCATCATTGGCAGCGTGTTGTCGGGAATTGGCATCTCCATGGCGCCCATGTCTGCCATCCCCTTGTCACCCATCGCCATGTAGTCCGGAACGAGCTTCGTGATGCGTTCGGCCACTCCGCGGTGATCCACCCCAATCATGTTTTCGACGGCGTGGCCCATAGGACCCATCGTGTGGTGAGACTTGTGGCAGTGGATGGCCCAGTCCCCGGCGACAGCGTCAAACTCGAACGCGCGCATCTGCCCAACCGCCACATCGGTCGTGACTTCCGGCCAGCGAGCGGCCGGCGGAATCCAACCTCCATCCGTGCCGGTCACGGTGAAGTGCGGCCCATGCATGTGAATGGGATGGTTCGTCATGGTCAGGTTGCCCACGCGAACACGGACCCGGTCACCAGCTCGGGCAACGATGGGATCGATGCCGGGGAACGTACGGCTGTTGAAGGTCCACAGGTTGAAGTCCGTCATCTCCGCCGTGCGCGGGGTGGCACTTCCGGGCTCAATGTCGTAGGCCGCGAGCAGGAACACGAAGTCCCTGTCCACCCGCATCTGGCGCTGGTCCTTCGGGTGGATGATGAACATGCCCATCATTCCCATTGCCATCTGAACCATCTCGTCGGCGTGGGGGTGGTACATGTGGGTACCAGACCGCAGCAAGGTGTACTCATAGACGAAGGTCTTGCCTGGCGGAATGTGCGGCTGGGTCATGCCGCCTACACCGTCCATTCCTGAGGGCAGCTGAATTCCGTGCCAGTGCACAGTGGTGTGCTCCGGCAACTTGTTCGTCAAGAAGATGCGCACCCGGTCGCCCTCCACCGCCTCGATGGTCGGCCCAGGGCTGGAGCCGTTGTAGCCCCACAGATTCGCCTTCATCCCAGGCGCGAACTCTCGGACGACTGGCTCGGCGACCAGGTGGAACTCCTTGACGCCGTTGTTCATGCGCCAAGGTAGCGACCACCCGTTCAGCGTCGCTACAGGGTTGTACGGGCGGCCGGTGTTCGGAATCAGCGGCGGCTGCATCGTCGGAGAGGTCTGGATGACCGCTTCCGGCAACGAGGCGGCGCCGACTCGGCTCACTGCAGTCGCGCCCAAGGCAACAGCGCCCGCCGTCTTGAAGAAATTACGTCGATTGGACATGGTGGTGGTTCTCTCAGTGCGCGGCAGCAGCGGGCGCGGCCGCGCCGGGCGACGGGCCACTAGCGGCCGCAGCTCCCGGCGAGCGGCCAGTCAGCGCGGTGTTCAGGGTGGTGTCGGCAATCCAGAAGTCCCGCAGAGCTTGGACATAGGAGCTCACGCTCCGGACTTGCTCGCGCGAGTCGGCGAGAAGTTCGAAGACACCAATGAGCATGCCGTTGTAGCGAAGAAGATTCTCTTCCGAGATTCGCTTCCTGAGCGGGATGACCTCATCTCGGTAGTGCTTGGCCAAGTCATATGCCGTCCGATAGGCGGAGTACGACTCCCGGACCTGCGAGCGCGCGTTCACAGCCACTTCGGCCGTGCGGTGCACCGCCTGCATGTAAGTTGCCTCCGCCCGTGCGAGCCGAGTCGAGCCGAAGTCAAACAGCGGCAGCTCCAGCTCCACCTCATAGCCGTTGGCGCGGGGTTCCCCGGAAACGCTCTTGTTCTGGTACCCGATCTCCAGCACGTTGATGAAGCGCGTCGTCTTCGTCAGGCCGAGGGAGCGCGCCGTCGATTCGGCGCTGCGGCGTGCGGCCAGAACGTCAAGGCGCTTCTCCATCGCGGTCTGCTCAGCGTTCTTTGGCTCAACCAATGTCTTCGGCAGATCAGGCAAACGCTCCGGCAGCATGACATTGAGCTGTTGCCCCCACAGGCCCAGCGCCCGCGCCAGCCGTTCGCGTTCAGCGACTGCCTGATGCTGCGCACGGGCTAGCTCGGAGGTGGCGTCCGCGTAGAACGCCTGCTCCCGCATCTGGGCAAGCTTGTTGAAGTTGCCCGCCTGAACCATGCGTTTGGCCAGCTCGTTGGACACGTCAGCGGCCTCTTTGACCTGCTGCAGGAACTTCACAAGATCCTGGGCTGCCACTGCGCTGTAGAAGGCCCGACGCGCTTCCACGGCAACACCGACGGCGTCGCCGGCGGCCTGGAACTGCGTCTCCTCGAACCTGCGCTGCTCCACCTGCCGCGCCACGGGCATGGTGAGCATGCCCAGCACGTTGAACATCACAGATCGTTCGATTTCGACTACTCCACCACCCTCGCGCAGGCGGCCGAAACTGAAGAGCGGGTTCGCGAGCCGGCCAGCGCGCACCAGCTCGGACTCGGCGATGCCGAGGGAATGGAGGTTCGCCTGCAGGCCCCGGTTGTTCAGGAATGCCACTTCAACGGCGGATTCGGCCGTGAGCGGCTGCTTGAGCAGCTCGTCCACTCGCGCCCGAGCGTTCTCAGTGTCTTCAGCGCTGCGCTGGTACGCCGGCGCTTGACCCGTGCGCTCTTTGGTGAGCTCGGAGACGCGGTCGAAGCCGCCGTCCGTGGAGAACGAGGCACAGCCCGCCAGGAACACCGCCGCGGCGGCAGTTACGGTCAGACGAATCATTAGTGGCTCCCGTGACCCTGATGGCCGGCCGGCGCCTGAGGTGCTGCCGCAGGCGCCGGGGTGGGAGCGGCCTGCCGCGGAGTGGCTGCAGGCGCTGATGTCGTGCCGGGCGCAGCCCCATGGCCGCCGTGACCACCGCCTTTGGCGGCCGCGCCGCGCACCGTGTCGTTGACCGCGCGCCAGTCGGCCGGCTTGATGTCCTGCCAAGGCTTGTAGTCCGAGAAGGCGGACTGGTATCCCAGGGCGGGTGCGCCTGCCTCAGCGTCGGCCGGATTGGCCTGGGCCGCCGCCGTGAGCGGGAGCCCCATGAGGACGGCAATCGCCGCCCAGGGAGATGTTTTCTTTTTCATTACCCGAAGTCATCTGAACCGCCGACTTGGTCGGCCGATGCCCGTGCGGACGCACGAGCGCTATCAGGCCTCGCGCGGAGGCCTCAATGGGTCAGATGGTTCGAGGTGGCCGCTCCTGGCCGTCCGAAATAAAACTCGGAGGCGGAGCGTAGAGGTGCGGGAAGACAGTGGCGACAGTCTGCGGCTCAGCAGTAGTCGCAGTGCCGCTGACCATGCCGGTCACCGAGCAGAAAGCTGAGCACAGGTTGCACTTGTCGGCAGGGTCGCCAGCGCTGGCGAAGTCATGGTGGTCGGCATGCTCGGACGCGAGTGCGGGACCGGCTTGTTGCCCGCTCGCCTCGTGGTTGTGTGCATGCCCGTGGTCGTGCGCCTGCTCAGCCATCGGAACTTCGGTCTGCGCTCCCGTGCCTGCGACTGGGCACATCATGGCAGCAGCCAGCGCGCCCCTAAGCGGGAGCAGCACTGCAAGCAGCACCAGGAGCCAAACGCGAAACGACTTCACAGGAGTTAGTTTACCGTGGGGCAGAAAGTTCAACCGTAAAGGCACTGGCGTCAAGCCTGCTGAAGACAGCCTAGACCTTGCCCCTATGGAAAGGTCAAGGAATCGAGCGAGTTTTTTTCAGGCTGAGCTTCAGCCTCCCGCTACAAGTACAGGTAGCTCCTGCTCCGCGTAGCTGGGCATCGAGCATCACCGTGCCATGCGGCGATGCACCCAAGCGAAGAAGGTGCCGGCCAGAAACGCCCATACGGACATCACCAGCAGGGCCTCGATGAACCCTCCCCAGGAGAACGGTGCCGGCTTCAGCAGCAGGCTGAAGTCGAAGCCGTGAAACAGGTTGTTCATGAAGCCTAGGAACGCGCCGGGGGCTGCCATCCAGGCCAAGGTGCACAACGTGTAGAAAACGGCCACTGTGATGGCAAGCGCGACGCCGGTACGAAGCGAGCCTGCAGCAGAGCCGGCGCTCTGCAAGGGGGCGGTGAGCGTAGTCATGTCGGATTCCGATTCGGCAAGGATTGCCTCCGAATCAATTTAGGAGGCCCAGAGGCCTCCGCGTTGACTTGCATCAAGCTCAATGGGCGGAGCCGAGCAGGGCCCAGGTTGGTCGGGCACGTTGAAAAAGTAAAGCGCTTGACCCTGACATCATGGGAAGGTTGATAGTTGCTCCACCAACGCCGAAAGGAGAAGCAATGGTCACCTTCCAAGTCAATGACATGATCTGCGGACACTGCGCGAGCGCTATCTCTCGCGCGGTCGTGGCAGTCGACAAGAACGCCCGCATGGACATCCGCATTCAACAGAAGCTTGTGCGGGTAACCGGCACCGCGTCGGCCGCCGAACTCGCCAAGGCCATCCAGGCCGCCGGCTACACACCCCAGGAGGTCCAGGATGACTCAGTCAAGGCTGCTGCGCTACGGGGATCGGGCGGGTGTGGCTGCGGCTGCGGCACCCCAAACGCCACCGCGGTTGACGCTCGTCAACAAGCCACTACCGCCGCCGGCTCATGCTGCAGTTGACATAGGAGCCCAGCATGGACCAGCAGCACGCCCGCCCTTCATTCTGGAAGACGCCTTTCGGCATCGTCGCGACCTTGGTCGCGGTTGCCGCGAGCATCTACCTGTACCTGGTGCACAAGGACCATGTCCTGGCGCTGCTGCCCTACGCCTTCCTGGCCGCTTGCCCAGTGATGCACATGTTCATGCACCGGGGGCACGGCCATGGGGGCCACTCACACGGCGGCAGCCGGAAAGGCGATGGCCCGCGGCGCAGCTAAAGCTGCGGAGGTCGCCTCCGGTCTGGGCGCAATCGTCCTGGGCGCCGGACTGGCCCTGTTGGTGCCAGATGCCCTTCGCGGATACGCGATCCCCATCCTCGTGACCGGCATCTTGATCCACGGGGTCGGGATGAGCCTGAAACACCGGCTGGAGGCAGTCGAGCGAGAGCCCCGTTGGTGGGAGCGAGTGCTCTTCTGGTTGTGTTGGGTGTGTTTGGCCCTGTTGGCAATCTGGTTGCTGGTCCGTCCGTTCACAACCTGAGGCTGGGCGCTGCGCGAGCGGCTCGCCTGGCCCCAAACTAAAGAAAACTGGAGCACGCCATGCAACGGGAAAACTCCTCCCATGGAGAGCGCGGTGCTGAGCACCCGCACGACCATCATCATGACCACGCCGACCACGCCGACCACGCCGACCACGCCGACCACGCCGACCACGCCGACCACGCCGACCACGCCGACCACGCCGACCATGCGCACCATGCGCACCATGCGCACCATGCGCACGATGCCCATGGTGACCAGGCCGTAACGTCAGGCGACGCCGAGTACACCTGCCCCATGCACCCGGAGGTGCGCCAGGCAGGGCCTGGAAAGTGTCCTAAGTGCGGCATGTTCCTGGAGCCGGTCGGCGCTCCGTCGACCCATGCGCACGGCCACGGCCACAGCCAGGCCCAAAAGCACCACGACCACCATCATCACCACGCTGCGCCGGCGAAGGGGTCCGGCGCTGCACCAGCGGCGGTGACGGGCGGGAAGGACGTCGAGTACACGTGTCCGATGCACCCGGAAATCCGTCAGATGGGCCCAGGCAACTGTCCCATTTGCGGAATGGCCCTCGAGCCGGTGATTGCCACTGGCGAGACCGGTGAGAGCCCGGAGCTGCGGGATATGACCCGCAGGTTCTGGATTGGCCTGGTGCTGACCTTGCCGGTGTTGTTCTTGGAGATGGGCGGGCACCTGTTCGACATCGGCCATCTGGTGCGACCACAGACCTCGAACTGGATACAAATGCTGTTCGGAACGCCGGTGGTGCTTTGGGCCGGCTGGCCCTTCTTTGTTCGGGGCTGGCAGTCATTGTTGAACCGCAGCCTGAACATGTTCACCCTGATCGCGCTCGGCACAGGCGCGGCCTGGCTGTACAGCATGGTCGGCACGCTCGCTCCGGGCCTATTCCCGCCGGAGCTGCGCGGACATGAGGGAGCGGTGGCCATCTACTTCGAGGCGGCGGCCGTCATCACGGTGCTGGTGCTCCTTGGCCAGGTCCTCGAGCTGCGCGCTCGCGAGAAGACCTCAGGCGCCATCAAGGCCCTCCTCGACTTGGCACCTAAGACAGCCGTTCGCGTGGGCTCCGACGGCTCCGACGAGACGGTGCAGATTGACACCATCCAGGTTGGCGAACACCTGCGGGTGCGACCAGGCGAGAAGGTGCCCGTGGATGGAGAGCTCATCGAGGGCAAGGGAACGGTCGACGAGTCCATGGTGACGGGGGAGCCAATGCCGGTGGCCAAGGCGCCAGGGTCGAAGGTCACGGCCGGCACCATCAACCAGACCGGGGGCTTCGTGATGAAGGCGGAAAAGGTCGGGGCCGACACCCTCCTATCGCAGATCGTCCACATGGTGGCGGCCGCTCAGCGCAGCCGCGCTCCCATCCAGCGAATGGCCGACCAGGTTGCCGCGTGGTTCGTGCCGGTCGTCATCGTGGTCGCCCTCGTCACATTCGGAGCTTGGCTGCTCTGGGGCCCCAGCCCGGCGTTTTCGTATGCACTCATCACCTCCGTGGCTGTCCTCATCATCGCCTGCCCCTGCGCGCTGGGCCTCGCCACGCCCATGTCCATCATGGTCGGAGTTGGGCGCGGCGCCCAGCACGGCGTCCTAATTCGGGATGCCGAGGCGCTCGAGCGCATGGAGAAGGTGGATACCTTGGTGGTCGATAAGACGGGCACATTGACAGAGGGCCGGCCAAAAGTGGTTCACATTGAGGCGGCAGCGGGCTTTCAGTCCGACGACCTGCTCCAGAAGCTCGCCAGCGTCGAGCGCGCGAGCGAACACCCCCTGGCGATGGCGGTTGTGGCGGCGGCACAAGAACGCAGGCTGCAGCTCTCGGAGGTCACCGACTTCGACTCGCCTGTGGGCAAAGGAGTAGTCGGCAGGGTCGGCGGTATGGACGTCGTCAGTGGTGCGGGCAAGTTCCTCGGCGAGCGCGGTGTCGACGTTGCGTCGCTGCAGGCCGCGGCGGAAAAGCAGCGTGCACGTTCTGCGACCGTCATCTTCGTAGCCCTGGCCGGCAGGCTCGCAGGCTTCGTCGCCATCGCAGACCCCATCAAGGAGACCACGCCTGCTGCTCTGAAGGCTCTGCGGGAAGCCGGCGTGCGAATCGTGATGCTCACCGGTGACGGCAAGACGACCGCCGAAGCTGTCGGCAAGGAGCTGGGCATCGACGAAGTGGTCGCAGAGGTCTTCCCGGAAGACAAGGCGAACATCGTGCAGCGCCTGCGCGGTGAAGGCCGCGTAGTCGCCATGGCCGGCGACGGCGTGAACGATGCCCCGGCGCTGGCTGCGGCCGAAGTGGGCATCGCGATGGGGACTGGGACGGACGTGGCGATGGAGAGCTCCGGCGTGACGCTCCTGAAGGGCGACCTGATGGGCATCGTCCGCGCCCGCAAGCTGTCGCAGGCGACGATGCGGAACATCCGGCAAAACCTCTTCCTCAGCTTCGCCTACAACGTAGCGGGCATTCCGCTCGCCGCGGGCGTGCTGTACCCTCTCTTCGGGCTGCTGCTCTCGCCCGTGGTGGCTGCAGCTGCGATGGCGCTTTCGTCGGTAAGCGTCATCGCAAACGCGCTTCGCCTGCGGACGGTGAGCGTCGACTGAACGTCTCCGCTCGTCTGCACGACCAGCGCTGCACAGGGCCGGACTGTGTCGCTCGACGTATTCGAAAGGTTGGCCAAGGGCCTGGGGATTGCCGTGGCCGAACTCTTCTCGTGAACTGCCAGAACTATGTGCTGGAAGCTCGTTCTACATAGTTGTGATACATAGCAAAGCCAGAGGGGAGTTACTCACTCACTCACCAACTATGTAGGTTATGGGGGCGACTCCCACGAAGAACCCCTCGTTCGAGGTGAACTCGGCGCTGCTGTCGCGGGCGGCGGTGTACGTCCTGCAGCCGCTCACCGAGGACGACCTGCGCACCATCGTCGGCAAGGCGCAGGCGCTGGGCGCGGTGCCGGCGGTGGAGGAGGCCGCGCTCGCCCGGCTGGTCGCCTATGCCGACGGCGATGCGCGCCGGCTGCTCAACACGCTGGAGACGCTGGCGGTGGCGGCGGCCAACGAGAAGCTCGAGGCGATTGGCGACGCCTGGCTGCTCAAGGTGCTGGGCGAGCGCATGCGCCGCTACGACAAGGGCGGCGAGCAGTTCTACGACACCATCAGCGCGCTGCACAAGTCGGTGCGCGGCTCCGATCCCGACGCCTCGCTGTACTGGTTCGTGCGCATGCTCGATGGTGGCGCCGACCCGCGCTACATGGCACGCCGGCTGGTGCGCATGGCCAGCGAGGACATCGGCCTGGCCGACCCGCGCGCGCTGCGGCTGGCGCTGGACGCGGCCGACACCTACGAGCGGCTCGGCTCGCCGGAGGGCGAGCTGGCGCTGGCGCAATGCGTGGTCTACCTCGCCGTCGCGCCCAAGTCGAACGCGGTCTACAAGGCCTTCAACGAGGCCAAGGCCTTCGTGCGCCAGGACGGCACCCGGCCCGTGCCGCTGCACCTGCGCAACGCGCCGACGCAGCTGATGAAGGACCTGGCGTACGGCAAGGGCTACCGTTACGCCCACGACGAAGAAGGCGGCTTCGCGGCGGGCGAGACCTATTTCCCCGAAGGCGTGGAGCCGCCGGCGTTCTACCGTCCGGTCGGACGCGGGCTCGAGATCCGCATCGGCGAGAAGCTGCGCGAGCTGCAGAACATGAACGCGCGCCCGGACGACGGCGACGGCCGGCAGGAAGGGTAAACCCCGCCGCCAAGCGGCTGTCCGGCTGAGTCGCTTGGCTACAATCCGCGCCAGAATCAAACCCGTCCTGCATGCATGGCGGGTTTTTTGCTAGATGGCCCCGAGGTCCACGAGACCGCACGGGTCGCGCGATGCGGCCCGACCACCGGAAGGGCCCGACGGCGCCAGGCGACCGGCCAGGAAACGGAGAGAGAACCAGTCTATGGAAATCCTGCTGCAGCAGATCATCAACGGTCTGGTCCTGGGCAGCATGTATGCCCTGGTGGCCCTTGGCTACACCATGGTGTACGGCATCATCAACCTGATCAACTTCGCGCACGGCGAGGTGCTGATGGTGGGGGCGCTCACGAGCTGGGCCATCATCGTGCAGATGCAGGAAGCCATGCCCGGCGTGCCCGGCTGGATCATCCTGCTGGTCGCGATGATCATCTCCTGCGTGGTCGCGGCGGCGCTGAACTTCGTGATCGAGAAGGTCGCCTACCGGCCGCTGCGCAACAGCCCGAAGCTGGCGCCCCTGATCACCGCCATCGGCATGTCGATCCTGCTGCAGACGCTGGCGATGATCATCTTCAAGCCGAACTACAAGCCCTATCCCACGCTGCTGCCGGCGGCCCCCATCCAGTTCGGCGGCGCCGTCATCACGCCCACGCAGATCATGATCCTGGGCCTGACCGCGGTCTCGCTGGCGGTGCTGATGTACCTGGTGAACTACACCAAGCTGGGACGCGCCATGCGCGCCACGGCCGAGAACCCGCGGGTCGCGGCGCTGATGGGGGTGCGGCCCGACATGGTGATCTCGGCCACCTTCATCATCGGCGCCGTGCTGGCCACCATCGCCGGCATCATGTACGCGTCCAACTACGGCACGGTGCAGCACACCATGGGCTTCCTGCCCGGGCTCAAGGCCTTCACGGCGGCGGTGTTCGGCGGCATCGGCAACCTGGCCGGCGCGGTGGTCGGCGGCATCCTGCTGGGCCTCATCGAGTCCATCGGCTCGGGCTACATCGGCGTGCTCACCGGCGGCGTGCTGGGCAGCCACTACAGCGACATCTTCGCCTTCATCGTCCTGATCATCATGCTCACGCTGCGGCCCTCGGGCCTGCTCGGCGAGCGGGTGGCGGACCGGGCCTGACGTGGGAGCGACACCATGAAGACCACCCGCACCGGCTGGATCGCTTTCGGCGCCGCGCTCGTCCTGCTGCCACTGCTGCTGCAGTACATGGGCAACTTCTGGGTGCGCATCGCCGACGTGGCGCTGCTGTACGTGCTGCTCGCGCTGGGCCTGAACATCGTGGTGGGCTTTGCCGGCCTGCTCGACCTGGGCTTCGTGGCCTTCTTCGCCATCGGCGCCTACATGTACGGCCTGATGGCGTCGCCCCACCTGTCCGAGACCTTCGCCTGGTTCGCGCGCCTGTTTCCCACCGGGTTGCACACGTCGATCTGGCTGGTGGTGCCACTGGGCGCCTTCATCGCGGGCGTGCTGGGCATCCTGCTGGGCGCGCCGACCCTGAAGCTGCGCGGCGACTACCTGGCCATCGTCACGCTCGGCTTCGGCGAGATCATCCGGGTGTTCCTGAACAACCTGGACCACCCGGTGAACATCACCAACGGTCCCAAGGGCCTGAACCAGATCGACTCGATCCGCATCCTGGGCCTGAACCTGGGCCGCCCGCTGGAGATCGGCGACTACACGCTGTCGGCGGTGACGCTCTACTACTACTTCTTCCTCATCCTGGTGGTGCTGTCGGTGGTCATCTGCCACCGGCTCGAGCTCTCGCGCATCGGCCGCGCCTGGATGGCCATCCGCGAGGACGAGATCGCCGCCAAGGCCATGGGCATCAACACCCGCAACATGAAGCTGATGGCGTTCGGCATGGGCGCCACCTTCGGCGGCGTGTCGGGCGCGATGTTCGCGGCCTTCCAGGGTTTCGTCTCGCCCGAGTCGTTCAGCCTGATGGAGTCGGTGATGATCGTCGCCATGGTGGTGCTGGGCGGCATCGGCCACCTGCCGGGGGTGATCCTCGGCGCGGTGCTGCTGTCGGCCATGCCCGAGGTGCTGCGCTGGGTGTCGGGCGTGTTCGACCTGCAGCGGCTCACCGACGGCCGCCTCGATGCGTCCATCCTGCGCCAGCTGCTCATCGCGCTGGCCATGATCATCGTCATGCTGCTGCGCCCGCGCGGGCTGTGGCCCACCCCCGAGCACGGCAAGTCGCTGCCGACGCCGGCGGGCAAGTGAGGGAGAGGGCCATGGCGGACACCGTCCTTCGCGTCGCGAACATCTCCAAGCGCTTCGGCGGGCTGCAGGCCCTGTCGGACGTGGGCCTGACCATCGAGCGCGGCCAGGTCTACGGCCTCATCGGCCCCAACGGCGCCGGCAAGACCACCTTCTTCAACGTCATCACCGGCCTGTACACGCCCGACAGCGGCACCTTCGAGCTGGCCGGCAAGCCGTACAAGCCGACCGCGGTGCACGAGGTGGCCAAGGCCGGCATCGCCCGCACGTTCCAGAACATCCGCCTGTTCGCCGACATGACGGCGCTCGAGAACGTCATGGTCGGGCGCCACATCCGTACCGGCTCCGGCCTGGTCGGCGCCATGCTGCGCACCCGCAAGTTCGTCGCCGAGGAGGCCGCCATCGCCAAGCGGGCGCAGGAACTGCTCGACTACGTGGGCATCGGCAAGTACACCGACTACAAGGCCCGCACGCTCTCCTACGGCGACCAGCGCCGGCTGGAGATCGCGCGCGCCCTGGCCACCGACCCGCAGCTCATCGCGCTGGACGAGCCGGCGGCCGGCATGAACGCCACCGAAAAGGTGCAGCTGCGCGAGCTCATCGACCGCATCCGCAAGGACGACCGCACCATCCTGCTGATCGAGCACGACGTGAAGCTGGTCATGGGCCTGTGCGACCGGGTCACCGTGCTCGACTACGGCAAGCAGATCGCCGAGGGCACGCCGGCCGACGTGCAGAAGAACGAGAAGGTGATCGAGGCCTACCTCGGCACCGGGGGGCATTGAGATGGCGGACGTCCTGCTGAAGGTCAGTGGCCTGAAGGTCGCGTACGGCGGCATCCAGGCGGTCAAGGGGGTGGATTTCGAGGTCCACGCGGGCGAGCTGGTCACGCTGATCGGCTCCAACGGCGCCGGCAAGACCACCACCATGAAGGCCATCACCGGCCTGCTGCCGATGAACGACGGCGACATCCAGTACCTCGGTCGCAGCATCCGCGGCCGCGGCGCCTGGGACCTGGTGAAGGAAGGCCTGGCCATGGTGCCCGAGGGCCGCGGCGTGTTCACGCGCATGACCATCACCGAGAACCTGCAGATGGGCGCGCACATCCGCAACGACCGCGCCGAGGTGGCGAGCGACCTCGACAAGGTGTTCACCATCTTCCCGCGCCTGAAGGAAAGGCGCGACCAGCTGGCCGGCACCATGTCCGGCGGCGAGCAGCAGATGCTGGCGATGGGCCGTGCGCTCATGAGCCGCCCGCGCGTGCTGCTGCTCGACGAACCGTCGATGGGCCTGTCGCCCATCATGGTCGACAAGATCTTCGAGGTGGTGCGCGAGGTGTACGCGCAAGGCGTCACCGTGCTGCTGGTGGAGCAGAACGCCAGCCGCGCGCTGCAGATCGCCGACCGCGGCTACGTCATGGAGTCGGGCCTCATCACCATGGCCGGCGAGGCCCGGCAGATGCTCAGCGACCCCAAGGTGCGGGCCGCCTACCTGGGCGAGTGAACGCCTAGTAGCGGTACTGCAGGCCCAGGCTGGTCGAGCGCACCGGGCCACCGTTGGCGGGGCCGCGCAGGTCGTAGCTGTCGACGCCGAACGTGGCCGACAGGCGCTGCGTGACGTCCATGCTCACGCCGGCCCCGAACGCCATCCCGTAGCTGCCCTCGCCCAGGGGGACGGGCGCCGCCATGGCCGCACCGGTGTCCCCCAGAGCGGTGGTGGTCGCGGTGCCGAGGCGCCCATAGAGCGAGAAGCTGCTGCCGAACAGGGGCTGGCGGCCGACCACGCTCAGGCTCATGCCTTGGCGGCCGGTCCACCAGCCGGGGCGCGGCGCCGAGGCGAGGTTGAGGCTGCCCACCTCGACCGCCCAGTTGAGGCTGCGGGGCTGCCGCAGCGCGGCCAGCGAGGCCTGTTCCTGGCCGCAGGGCAGCAGCGAGGCGCCGCAGCCGATCGGCATGGAAACCCGGTTGGCGTTCAAGCCCACGCTGGTGGTGGGAGGTCGCAGCGACCCGGGCGCCGCGTCCTGCGCGAGGGCTGGTGTACTGGCCAGCGCACAGGCGCCGAGCACCGCCCAGAGGGTTGGAGGAATCCGCAGTTGGCTGACTGACATCGCCGCTCCTCGCTGTTTCCGTTCGGAACAATGTACGCCGCTTGTAGCTCGACGCTTGTCGGACAAACCGCACAGCTAGCGGCGAGGCTTGATCGCCCGACGCTACGGAAAAAGGAGCGCTATCTCCAATATCGGATTGGCTGCCGCGCTAAATCGTTGCGGAAGACTCTACAGATGAGCAAGTGGGATTTTTGCGTTTGCTTGCAGTCTGCGTGGCCCCGGCGCATCTGGCCGGGGCTGCGGCCCCGGGTCAATCGACCTTGGCGCCGGAAGCCTTGACCACCTTCTCGTACTTGGCCAGTTCCGAGCGCATGAAAGCCTGGAATTCCTCGGGGGTGGTGGCCACCGGCTCGGCCATGAGGCCGGCGAATCGCGTCTTCGACTCGTCGGTGCGCAGGGCCGCCACGAAGGCCTGGTTCAGGCGCGCGATGGTCTCCCTGGGCGTCGCCGCCGGCGCGACCAGGCCCCACCAGGTGTCGATGGCGAAGCCCTTGAGCGTGTCGGCGACCGGCGGCACGCCCGGCAGGCTGGGCGAGGCATGCAGCGTGGTGACGGCCAGCGCCTTCAGCTTGCCGGCGCGGATGTTCGGGGCCGCGGTGGCCAGGTTGTCGAAATTGAAGTCGACCTGGCCCGACAGCAGGGCCAGCTGCGCCGGGTTGCCGCCGTTGTAGGGGATGTGCACGGCGAAGATGCCGGCGTCGCGCTTGAACATCTCGCCCGCCAGGTGGCCGGCGCTGCCGTTGCCGCCGCTGCCGTAGTTCAGCTTGGCGGGGTTGGCCTTGGCGTAGGCGATGAGGTCTGCGAGGGTGTTGATCTTCAGCCGCGCGGCGGTCTCGGCGTTGACCACCAGCACGTTGGGCACGCGGACCATCTGCGTGATCGCGGCGAAGTCCTTCACCGCGTCGTAGGGCATCCTGCTGAACAGCCAGGGATTGATGGCGTGCGTCGCGACCGCCGAAATGCCGATCGTCAGCCCGTCCGGCGCGGCCTTGGCCACCGCATCGGCACCGATGTTGCCGCCGCCACCCGGCCGGTTCTCGATGATCACCGTGCCCAGCGAGTCCTTGACCCGCTCGGCCAGCACGCGGGCCGTGACGTCGATGGGGCCGCCGGCGGCGTAGGGGACGATCAGCCGGATCGGGCGTTGCTGGGCGAATGTGGGCAGTGCCGCGGCCGCGGCCATGCCGGAGAGGAGGAGGTGTCTGCGCTTCATGGGCCGCGATTGTGCGGCACCCGCGCGGACACCCCCGGCGGCCCCGCGCCGCCGCCCCGTCAGCCCAGGCGGGCGAGCTGGTCGCGCAGCTTGGCCAGGGCGGCGCCGAAGTCGGCGATGCGCTTGCGTTCCTGCTCGATGACCGCCGGCGGTGCCTTGGCGACGAACGCCTGGTTGGCCAGCTTGCCGTTCGCCTTGCCGACCTCGCCGTCCAGGCGCGCGATCTCCTTGGCCAGGCGGGCCTTCTCGGCGCCGACGTCGATCTCCATGTACAGGCACAGGTGGGCGTCGCCGACCACGGCCACCGGCGCCGCCTTGGCCGCGCTGGCCCAGGCCGCCTCGTCGTCGAACACCTGCACCTCGCTCAGCTTGGCCAGCGCCTGCAGCACCGGCGCCGCCTCGCGCAGGAAGGCCTGGTCGCCCACCGCATAGAGCGGCAGGCGGGTCGACGGCGACACGTTCATCTCGCCGCGCAGCTGCCGGCAGCTGTCGACCACGGCGCGCAGGCGGTCGACCCAGGCGATGGCCTGCGGGTCGATCTTCTCGGGCTGCGCCTGCGGATAGCGGGCGATGCTGACCGATTCGCCGGCGATGCCGGCGACGGGCGCGACCTTCTGCCACAGCTCCTCGGTGATGAAGGGGATGACCGGATGGGCCAGGCGAAGGATGGCTTCCAGCGTGCGGATCAGGGTGCGGCGGGTGGCGCGCTGCTGCGCTTCGTCGCCGTTGCGGATCTGCACCTTGGCGATCTCGAGATACCAGTCGCAGTACTGGTTCCAGACGAAGTCGTAGACGGCGTTGGCGACGTTGTCCAGCCGGTACTCGGCAAAGCCCTTGGCGACCTCGGCCTCGACCTGCTGCAGCAGCGACGCGATCCAGCGGTCGGCCTGCGAGAAGCGCAGGTACCCGTGCGCCGGCCCGCCCGGCTGGCAGTCGGCCTTGGTGTGCTCCTTCAGGCCGCAGTCCTGGCCCTCGCAGTTCATCAGCACGAACAGCGAGGCGTTCCAGAGCTTGTTGCAGAAGTTGCGGTAGCCCTCGCAGCGCTTGGCGTCGAAGTTGATGCTGCGGCCCAGCGAGGCCAGCGAGGCGAAGGTGAAGCGCAGCGCGTCGGCGCCATAGGCCGGGATGCCCTCGGGGAACTCCTTCTCGGTGTTCTTGCGCACCTGGGGCGCGGTCTCGGGCTTGCGCAGGCCGGTGGTGCGCTTGTCCAGCAGCGGCGCCAGCGAGATGCCGTCGATCAGGTCCACCGGGTCGAGCACGTTGCCCTCGGACTTGCTCATCTTCTTGCCGTGCGAGTCGCGCACCAGGCCGTGGATGTAGACGTCGCGGAACGGCACCTGGCCGGTGAAGTGCGTCGTCATCATGATCATCCGGGCGACCCAGAAAAAGATGATGTCGTAGCCGGTGACCAGCACCGTGGAGGGCAGGTACAGCGCCAGGTCCTTCGTGCTGTCGGGCCAGCCCAGGGTCGAGAAGGGCACCAGCGCCGACGAGTACCAGGTGTCCAGCACGTCCTCGTCGCGGCGCAGCTGCTTGCCCGGGGCCCGCGCCTGCGCCTCGGCCTCGCTGCGGGCGACGTAGACGGTGCCGTCCTCGTCGTACCAGGCCGGGATCTGGTGGCCCCACCAGAGCTGGCGCGAGATGCACCAGTCCTGGATGTTGTTCATCCACTGGTTGTAGGTGTTGACCCAGTTCTCCGGCACGAAGCGCACCTGCCCGCCCTGCACCGCGTCGATGGCCTTCTGCGCGATCGACTTGCCGGTGGGGTCCTGCTCGCTGACCTTGGTCATGGCGACGAACCACTGGTCGGTGAGCATGGGCTCGACCACCTGGCCGGTGCGGCCGCAGCGCGGCACCATCAGCTTGTGCTTCTTCGTTTCGACCAGCAGGCCCTGGGCCTCCAGGTCGGCCACGACCTGCTTGCGTGCCACGAACCGGTCCAGGCCCTGGTAGGCGGCCGGTGCGTTCTCGTTGATCTTGGCGTCCAGCGTGAGCACGCCGACGAGGGGCAGGCCATGGCGCTGGCCGACCGTGTAGTCGTTCGGGTCGTGCGCCGGCGTCACCTTGACCACGCCGGTGCCGAAGGCGCGGTCGACGTAGGCGTCGGCGATCACGGGGATGTCGCGGCCGACCAGCGGCAGGCGCACGGTCTTGCCGACCAGCCCGGCGTAGCGCTCGTCCTCGGGGTGGACCATCACGGCCACGTCGCCGAGCATGGTCTCGGGACGCGTGGTGGCCACCGTCAGCGAGCCGCTCCCGTCGCTCAGCGGGTAGCGGATGTGCCAGAGGAACCCGTCCTCCTCCTCGCTCTCGACCTCCAGGTCGCTCACGGCGGTCTTGAGCTCGGGGTCCCAGTTGACCAGCCGCTTGCCGCGGTAGATGAGGCCCTGCTCGTACAGGCGCACGAAGGTCTCGGTGACGATGGTCGACAGGCCCTCGTCCATGGTGAAGTACTCGTGCGACCAGTCCACGCTGTCGCCCATGCGGCGCATCTGCGTGGTGATGGTGTTGCCCGACTTCTCCTTCCAGTCCCAGACCCGGGCGACGAAGTTCTTGCGCCCCAGGTCGTGGCGGCTGGTGCCCTGCTCCTGCAGCTGGCGCTCGACCACGATCTGGGTGGCGATGCCCGCATGGTCGGTGCCCGGCACCCACAGCGTGTTGAAGCCGCGCATCCGGTGGTAGCGCGCCAGGCTGTCCATGATGGTCTGGTTGAACGCGTGGCCCATGTGCAGCGTGCCGGTCACGTTGGGCGGCGGCAGCTGGATGGCGAACGAGGGCTCGCCGTCCCGGGGCTCGCCGGTGCCGCGGTAGCCGGCCCGCGCGAGACCCTTCTGTTCCCAGGTGGGACCCCAGCGCGCCTCGATGGCGGCCGGTTCGAAGGACTTGGACAGGCTGGCGAGGCCAGGTTGGGCGGGCGAATCGCTCATGGTGGGGCGGAAAACGAAAGCGGCACCGCGAGGATGCCGCCGTTGGAGGAAGAAGCCCCGATTTTATCGGGCGGGCCAGTTCAGGCAGGCCGCGCGGTCACCCCGGGGCCCTGCGCGGCCGCATCCACGCAGGCGCGCAGGACCCGGGCATCGCCGACCTGGTTGGCCAGCAGCAGGATGAGCCGGGCATTGAGCAGTTCCGACTGGTCCCGGTCGAGCCCGGCGTGGGCGTCGAGCAGGTGCTCGTAGAAGCCGTCGGCATCCTCGAAATGCAGCGTGGTCTTCATGCGGCTTCCTCCCGGGCGCCCAGGGCGCAGGCAACGGCGTCGACGACGCCGGCATTGATGGCCTCGCCGGTGGCGGCGACGTAGGCGTCCGGCCGCAGCAGCGCCCAGGCGTGGCCGAACACATGGCAGGCGCCCTGCAGGTGGCCCTTCGGGTCGCGCACGTGTTCCAGGGCGCCGGGCGCGTCGGTCGCGCCGAGCACCTGCACGCAGCGCAGCGGGGCGGCCTGGACCAGTTCGCGCACGCGCGCCAGCCCGGCCCGGCCGGGGTCGCCGAACACCAGCAGCAGCAGCCGGCCCTCGGCCCACAGCAGCAGGTCGTTGACCAGCCCGGTCGTGCCGTCGGACCAGTGGAACGACACGTTTTGCACCGACTGGCCTCCCGTCGGGTCGCAGGCGCAGGACCGGGTGTAGGTATTGGCCACCGCCATGCGGCCGGTGTTGACCAGCTGGCGGGCGAAGGGGTACTGCCGCGCCAGCCCGAGCGCGGCGGTGCGGAACACCCGCTCCATCCCGTCGGCCGGCCGCAGGAAGCGCGCCGTGCGGTTGGTCACCAGCACGTTCTGGCAGGCGGCCTCGTGGCGCTCGTCGTGGTAGCTGTCCAGCAGGCGCGGCGGCGCGCGGCCCTGCAGCACCGCCGCCAGCTTCCAGGCCAGGTTGTCGGCGTCGGCGATGCCCGTGTTGCCGCCGCGGGCACCGAAGGGGCTCACCACCTTGGCCGCGTCGCCCATGAAGAACAGCCGGCCGTGCCGCATGGCGTCGACGCACTCGCTGCGGTAGGCATACGGGCCCACCCAGACGATCTCGACCTCGCAGTCGGCGCCGAACTGGCGCGCCAGCCGCTCGCGCACCACGTCCTCGCGGCTGACCTGCTCGGGGTCGGCGTCGGGCGGCATCTGGTAGTCGATGCGCCAGACGTCGTCGCCCATCAGGTGCTGCCAGACGGCCCGGTTCTCGTTGAACGGGGCCTCGATCCAGGTGTGGCGTTCCACCGGCGGGTGCCGGGTGAAGCGCACGTCGGCGATGCACCAGCGGTCGTCGCCCTTACGGGCGGTGACGGAGGCTCCGACCCAGCGGCGGAACGGGCTGTGCGAGCCGGTGGCGTCGATCACGTGGTCGGCCGTCAGGCGGTAGTCGCCGGCCGGCGTGGTGACCGACAGCGTGGCGCGCCGCTCGTCCTGCTCGAAGGCGGTGACCCGGTTCTGCCAGCGCAGGTCGATGCCGCCCAGGTCCTGGATGCGCTCGACCAGGTAGCCCTCGATGTAGAACTGCTGGATGTTGATGAAGGGCGGCTGGCTCGACAGGTTGTAGCCGGCCTGCTGCCGCAGGTCGAACGAGTACACCTCGTCGTGGCCGGCGAAGGTGCGGCCCACGCTCCACTGGATGCCCTTGCGCGCGATGCGCTCGTACACGCCCAGCCGGTGGAAGATCTCGAGCGACTTCTGCGTGTAGCAGATGCCCCGCGAGGCGGCGCCCTTGACGCCGACCGTGTTGTCCTCGTCCAGCAGCACGGCGGCCACCCCGTAGCGGGCCAGGGCGCACGCCAGCGTCAGGCCGGCCAGGCCGGCGCCGACGATGACCACCGGGTGGTGGGCGGATTGCCCGGTCCGCAGCTCGGCGGGCGCGACGAACGGGTATTCGGGCAGCTGGTAGCCGCTGCCCTGGGTGAACTCGTAGCCGTTGCGGAAGGTGGTGTCGGCCCAGCCGGTGCGCAGCTCGTCCATTCCCGTCCTCCTCAGCTGCCGGAGAACTCCGGGCGGTCGTTCCGCTGGGGCTTGAGCGGCGCCGTCGCCCGGCCGGCGGCACGGTCGCGGCGCCACTGGTCCTTGCGGGCCGTCCACTCGGCCAGCCGTGCATGGGCGGTCTTGCTCTCTTGCAGCATCTGGAATTCGTCGGCCTGCTGGGCCGTGAGTTCCAGCCGCACGCCGTTGGGGTCGAAGAAGTAGATGCTGTGGAAGATGTGGTGGTCGGTCACGCCGAGCACCTCGACGCCGTGCGCCTGCAGGCGCGCCTTCATGTCCTCCAGCGCCTGGACGGAGTCGACCCGGAACGAGATGTGGTTGACCCACTGCGGCGTGTTGGGCGAGGGTTCGCAGGCCTGGTCGTCGCCGAGGTCGAAGAAGGCGATGAAGGAGCCGTCCTGCAGGCGGAAGAAGAAGTGCGTGTACGGGCAGTACTCGCCCGTGCTGGGCACGTGGTCGCTCTGGATGATGTGGTACAGCGGCAGCCCCAGGATGTCCTCGTAGAACTGCCGGGTCTCCTCGGCGTCGCGGGCGCGGTAGGCGTAGTGGTGCAGCTGGCGGATGGGAGCGGGGGCGGGCAGGGGGCTCGGGGGCTTCAGGACGGCGGCCATGGCATCTCTCCGGCATTCAACTATGCGTAATGCATTTACTATAACGTAACGCTGTGCCTGCGAACGCGACCGTTGCCGGGCTGGCGTCCACCGCTGTGCCGCGGGCTATCGGGGCCTTAGCGCGATTCAATCGGAATCCCGGGTGCTGCCCGGTTGGCTGCGCAAAACCGCACAGTTACAGTCGACGGGTCCTCGGGCAGCGCACCTGCCTCCCGGGGCCCGATCGATCCGATCAACCCACACAGGAGAATTCCATGGCAACCCTCAAGGGCTCCAAGACGGAAGAGAACCTCAAGGCCGCTTTCGCGGGCGAATCGCAGGCCAACCGGCGCTACCTGTACTTCGCGAACAAGGCCGACGTGGAAGGCCAGAACGACGTCGCGGCGCTGTTCCGCTCGACCGCCGAGGGCGAGACCGGCCACGCGCATGGCCACCTCGAGTGGCTGGAGCAATCGGGCGATCCCGCCACCGGGCTGCCGATCGGCAGCACGCGGCTGAACCTGCAGGCGGCCGTGGCCGGCGAGACCCACGAGTACACGGACATGTACCCCGGCATGGCCAAAACGGCGCGCGACGAAGGCTTCGACGAGGTCGCCGACTGGTTCGAGACGCTGGCCAAGGCGGAGCGCTCACACGCCAACCGCTACACGCGCGCCCTGAACGAGCTGGTCGACTGAAGACAAGCGGCCGGGCGTCCGGCGCCGGCGGTCGGCCTGACCGTCGCGCCGGGCACAGGCGCCCGGCCCCCACGCTCAACGCTGAACTTCCCATGGGCGCACGCGAAGGCAGCCTGGAAGCTCCGACCCGGCACCCGCTGGACTGGAAGAACCCCGAGTTCTACGACGAGGGCGCCGCGTTCCAGGAACTGGAGCGCATCTTCGACATCTGCCACGGCTGCCGCCGCTGCGTGAGCCTGTGCGGATCGTTTCCCACCCTGTTCGACCTGGTCGACGAGGGAAAGACCGGCGAGGTCGACGGGGTCGACAAGCAGGACTACTGGAAGGTCGTCGACCAGTGCTACCTGTGCGACCTGTGCTACATGACCAAGTGCCCCTACGTGCCTCCGCACCAGTGGAACCTGGACTTCCCGCACACCATGCTGCGCGCCAAGGCGATCAAGCACCGCAAGGGCGAAGTGAAGGCGGCCGAGCGGTTCCTGGCCTCGACCGACACGCACGGCAGCTTCGCGGGCATCCCGGTCGTGGTGCAGGTGGCCAACGCGGCCAACCACAGCAGCCTGGGGCGCGCCGCGCTGGAGAAGGTGCTGAACGTCGACCGCACCGCCTGGCTGCCCGACCTGGCGACGCGCAAGTTCCGCTCCGGTGCCGCGCCGTCGGCCGACCACCCGGTGCGCGACGGGGCCAAGACGCCGGGCAAGGTGGCGGTGTACGCGACCTGCTACGTCAACTACAACGAGCCGGGCATCGGCCACGACCTGCTGAAGATCCTGGACCACAACGCCGTGCCGTACCTGCTGGTCGAGAAGGAGAAGTGCTGCGGCATGCCCAAGCTGGAGCTGGGTGACCTGGACGGCGTGGACGCCCTCAAGCAGGTGAACATCCCGGTGCTGGCGCGCTACGCCCGCGAGGGCTACGCCATCCTGTCGGCGGTGCCCAGCTGCACGCTCATGTTCAAGCAGGAGCTGCCGCTGATGTACCCGCACGACGAGGACGTGCAGCTGGTGAAGGAGGCCATGTGGGACCCCTTCGAGTACCTGACCCAGCGCCGGCGCGACGGCCTCCTGCGCACCGACTTCAGCAAGCCGCTGGGCAAGGTGAGCTACCACACGCCCTGCCACGGGCGGGTGCAGAACATCGGCAAGCGCACCGAGGAGTTGCTCAAGTCCATTCCCGGCACGCAGGTCGCCACGCACGAGCGCTGCTCGGGCCACGCCGGCACCTACGGCGTGAAGAAGGGCTACCACGCGATGGCCATGAAGATCGGCAAGCCGCTGTTCAAGAAGATGGCCGACCATCCAGCCGGCGGCGCGCCTGACGTCATCAGTTCCGATTGCCCCCTCGGCGGGCACCACATCGCGCAGGGCTTCGAGCGCAACGGACTGGGCACGCCGGCCCTGAAGCACCCGCTCAGCCTGGTGCGCGAAGCCTACGGCCTCGAGTGATGCAGCTCACCGGCAGGATCACCCCCGACAGCCTCATGACGCTGGAGGCGTACGCGCGCTGGCGCAAGGCCCACAAGGCCGAGGTCATCGCGCACCGCAAGCTGCGCAGCGTGCACCTGGGCGAGCACATCACGCTGCAGTTCGAGAGCGAGATGACGGTGCGCTACCAGGTGCAGGAGATGCTGCGCATCGAGAAGATCTTCGAGGACGAGGGCATCGCCGCGGAGATCGAGGCCTACGCCCCGCTGGCGCCGGACGGCACCAACTGGAAGGCGACGATGCTGCTGGAGTACCCCGACGTGAACGAGCGGCGCCGCGAACTCGGCCGGCTGATCGGCGTCGAGGACCGCATGTTCGTCGAGGTGGAAGGACACGAGCGCGTGTACGCCATCGCCGACGAGGACCTGGACCGCGAGAACGACGAGAAGACCTCGGCCGTGCACTTCGTGCGCTTCGAGTTCACGCCGGCGCAGGTGCAGGCCATCCAGGCCGGCGCCGCCGTCAAGCTGGGCTGCGACCACCGCAACTACCCGGCGCACGTGGGTATCGGGGCCGAGACGCTGGCCTCGCTGGCCGGCGACCTGCGCTAGCTGCCTTGGGCAGGTCCCGCCGTTGACGTGCGGTTCGTGGGTCAGTCGCCGGTGACGTTGTTGGCCTGGGCCACCGCCGTCCAGTGGGCGATCTCGGCGGCCATGTAGTCGCCGAACTGCGCCGGGCTCATGGGCATGGGCTCCAGTGCCTCGCTGGAGAGCCGCTCGCGGAAGTCCGGCTGCGCCAGCAGGCGGTTGATCTCCTCGTTGAGCAGCCTGGTGACGGCAGCGGGCAGGCGCGCCGGGCCGACGATGCCGTACCAGGTGACGCCCTCGAAGCCGGCATAGCCGGATTCGTTGAAAGTGGGCACGTCGGGCAGCAGGGGATGGCGGCGTGCTCCCGTGACCGCCAGCGGCCGCACCGCGCCGCTGCGCACGTGGGGCAGGCCGGCGGCCAGGCCGGGGAAGATCGCCTGCACCTGGCCGCCGATCAGGTCGGTGAAGGCCTGGCCGATGCTGCGGTACGGCACGGACAGGCTCTGGAAGCCGGCGGCGTTCTTGAACTGCTCCATCACCAGGTGGTTGAGCGTGCCCTTGCCCGAGGTGCCGTAGTTGACCTTCTCCGGCTGCGCCTTGGCATAGGCCACGAACTCCGCCAGGTTGCCGACGGGCAGCGAGGGCCGGCAGACCAGCAGGTTGGGGGTGCCGCCGATCATGGCGATGGGCGTGAAGTCGCGCAGCGCGTCGTACGGCACCTTGCGCACCGCCGGGTTGGTGGCATGGGTGGCGACGTACCCGATCATCAGGGTGTAGCCGTCCGGGGCCGCGCGGGCCGCCTGCTGCGCCGCGATGGAGCCGCCGGCGCCGGCCTGGTTGTCGATGACGAAGCCCTGGCCCAGTGCCTTGCCGAGCCGGTCGGCGACGATGCGGCCCACCAGGTCCACCCCGCCGCCTGGGGCCTGGGGGGCGATGACGCGCACCGGCCGTGCCGGATAGGCGGACTGCGCGCGCGCAGCCGAGGCGGCCAGTGACGCGAACAGGAGCAGGGCTCGGCGCTGCATGGATCCCCCGGCGGGCGATGCGAGGAGCGCGATGATGCCACCGGCTCCCCCGCAGCGCAGCGGGGAAAGCTCCCGGGGCGCGGACGCCTCAATCCGGTGCGAAGAGGTCCACCCGGTCGGTGATGATGGCGTCGGTGCCCAGGTCCCAGAGGCGCTGCGCGGCCCGGGAATCGTTGACGGTGTAGCTCAGGCAGCGCATGCCGGCGGCGTGCACCCGGTGCACGCTGGCCGCGTCCCAGAGGGTGTGGTTGCAGACCACCGCCACGCAGCCGAGGATATGCGCCGTCTCGAACCAGCCATCGATCCAGGTGTCCAGCAGCAGGCCGCGCGGCAGCTGCGGTGCGCTGCGTTGCGCCCCGCGCAGGGCCTCGGGCTGGAACGACGTGAGCAGGGGCGGTACGTCGGCCCCGGCCCACAGGCGGGCGGCCTCGGCCGCGACCACCTCGCCGGTGCGCCCCTCGACGCCCGGCGTGGGCTTGATCTCGATGTTCAGCAGCAGCCGGTTGGCGTGGCAGAACGCCGCCAGCCCGGCCAGCGTGGCCGGCGGCTCGCCGGCCCAGGCGCGCCCCAGCCAGCCGCCGGCATCGAGCCGTGACAGCTCGGACCAGGCCAGCGCGCCGGCGGCGCCGTGGCCGTCGGTGGTGCGCTCCAGGGTCGCGTCGTGCAGCAGGAACACGACCTCGTCGGCCGACAGCTTGGCGTCGCATTCGGCCATCCGGTAGCCGTGCTGCGCGCCCAGGCGGAAGGCCGCCAGGGTGTTCTCGGGCGCCAGCTTGCCGGCGCCGCGGTGGGCGATCCAGCGGGGGTAGGGCCAGGGCTGCGCGGTCACAGCCGCTTGCCCGACGCGGCGTCGAACCAGTGCAGCCGGTCCTCGCGCGGCTTGATGCGGATGGTGCTGTCGGCTGCCGGGGCGGCGTGCTGCTCCTCGGTGCGCACGATGACCTGCTCGCCGCCCACGCGGGCGTAGACCAGGCGCTCGGCGCCCAGCAGCTCCACCGTCTCGACCCGGGCTTCCCAGCCGTCGGCGCCGATGTCCAGGTGCTCCGGGCGGATGCCCAGGATGGTGCCCGGGCGGCCGCCGGGCGCCGCCTTCAGCAGGTTCATGGGCGGCGAGCCGATGAAGCTGGCGACGAAGGTGGAGGCCGGCTGCTGGTAGACCTGCTCCGGCGTGCCGAACTGCTCCATGCGGCCGGCGTTCATCACGATCATGCGCTGCGCCAGCGTCATGGCCTCGACCTGGTCGTGGGTGACGAACAGCGAGGTGATGCCCAGTTCGCGGTGCAGCTTCTGGATCTCCAGCCGGGTCTGGGCGCGCAGCTTGGCATCCAGGTTGGACAGCGGTTCGTCGAACAGGAACACCTGCGGCTGGCGCACGATGGCGCGGCCCATGGCGACGCGCTGGCGCTGGCCGCCCGACAGCTGGCGCGGCTTGCGATCGAGCAGGTGCCCCAGCTCCAGGATGGCCGCGGCCTTGTCGACCCGGGTCCTGATCTCCGCCGGCGGCATCTTGCGGATCTTCAGGCCGTAGGCCATGTTGTCGAACACGCTCATGTGCGGGTACAGGGCGTAGTTCTGGAACACCATCGCGATGTCGCGCTCGGCCGGCTCGAGGTCGTTGACGACCCGGTCGCCGATGGCGATCTCGCCGCCGGAGATCTCCTCCAGGCCGGCCACCATGCGCAGCAGCGTCGACTTGCCGCAGCCGGAGGGCCCGACGATGACGATGAACTCGCGGTCGGACACCTCGGCATCGATGCCGTGGATGACCTGCAGTTCCTGCTTGGCCTTGCCGTAGCGCTTGACGACGTTGCGAAGGGAGATGGCTGCCATGTGTTTACTTTTCCGCGTCGACCAGGCCCTTGACGAACCACTTCTGCATCAGGATCACGACCACGGCCGGCGGGAGCATCGCCAGCATGGCGGTGGCCATCACGACGTTCCATTCGGTCTGGGCATCACCGCCGGAGATCATCTGCTTGATGCCCACCACCACCGGGTACATGTCCTCCTGCGTGGTCACGAGCAGCGGCCACAGGTACTGGTTCCAGCCGTAGATGAACTGGATGACGAACAGCGCCGCCATGCTGGTGGTCGACAGCGGCAGCAGCACGTCCTTGAAGAAGCGCAGCGGCCCGGCGCCGTCCATGCGCGCGGCCTCCACCAGTTCGTCGGGGACGGTGAGGAAGAACTGCCGGAACAGGAAGGTGGCCGTCGCCGACGCGATGAGCGGCACCGTCAGGCCGGGGAAGGTGTTGAGCATGCCCAGGTCGGCCACCACCTTGTAGGTCGGGCCGATGCGCACCTCCACCGGCAGCATCAGCGTGACGAAGATGGCCCAGAAGAAGAACTTGCGCAGCGGGAAGCGGAAATAGACGATGGCGAAGGCCGACAGCAGCGAGATCGCGATCTTGCCCAGCGCGATGCCCAGCGCCGTGACCAGGCTGACCAGCATCATGCGGCCGACGGCGGCGTGGGTGCCGGTGCCGGTGCGCTCGCCGAGCAGGGCGCTGCGGTAGTTCTCCACCAGGTTCGAGCCCGGCGTGAGCGGCATCGGCACCTGCACCACCGCATCCATCGTGTGGGTGGAGGCCACGAAGGTCACGTAGACCGGGAAGGCGACCACCAGGACGCCCAGCAGCAGCACCACGTGGGTGAGCACGGACAGGAAGCGGTTGCGCTCGACCATCAGTAGGTCACCTTCTTCTCGACGAAGCGGAACTGGATCACCGTCAGGGCGATCACGATGGCCATCAGGACCACCGACTGCGCCGCCGAGCCGCCCAGGTCCAGCGCCTTGAAGCCGTCGAAATAGACCTTGTAGACCAGGATGGCGGTGTCCTTGCCCGGGCCGCCCTTGGTCGCGGCGTCGACGATCGCGAAGGTGTCGAAGAACGCGTAGACGACGTTGATGACCAGCAGGAAGAACGTGGTGGGCGACAGCAGCGGGAACTGGATGGTCCAGAAGCGGCGCCAGGCGCCGGCGCCGTCGATCGCGGCCGCCTCGATCAGCGACTTGGGAACGCTCTGCAGCCCGGCCACGAAGAACAGGAAGTTGTACGAGAACTGCTTCCAGACCGCGGCCATCACGATCAGCGCCATCGCGTGGTCGCTATCGAGCAGCGAGTTCCACTCGAAGCCGACGCTGCGCAGCCAGTACGCCAGCACGCCGATGCTGGGGGAGAAGAGGAACAGCCACACGACGCCGGCGACGGCGGGAGCGACCGCGTAGGGCCAGATCAGCAGCGTGCGGTAGGCGAGCACGCCCCGCACCACCCGGTCGGCGAACACCGCCAGCAGCAGCGACAGGGTGATGCCGAAGAAGGCGACCAGCAGCGAGAACACGGCCGTGGTCTTGAACGAGGCCAGGTAGGACTCGTCGTTCCAGAGGTTGTGGAAGTTCTCCAGGCCGACCCATTCCACGGAGGTGCCGAAGGCGTCCTGCTGCTGCAGCGACTGCAGCAGCGCCTGCCCGGCCGGCCAGAAGAAGAACACGCTGATGATGGCGACCTGCGGTGCCAGCAGCAGCCACGGCAGCCATGTCGACCTGAACCAGACCCTCTTCTCCATCGCGCGATTCTCACCTCATCAGGCGGCGTCCGGAGCGGACGCGGCGAATTGTTCTCGACCCGGCCCCCGGACAAACGGAACCCTCCCCTCGCAGGACGGGGGGAGGGTGGCCAGGGGGCGCCGCCGGCGCGGCGGCGAGGAAGGCGGGTGTCAGCCCTTGTTGGCCTTCTGGAAGCGCTCCAGCTGCTCGTTGCCGCGCTTGACGATGGCGTCGAGCGCTTCCTTGGCCGACTTCTTGCCGGCCCAGACCTGCTCGAGCTCCTCGTCCTCGATGGCGCGCACCTGCACGTAGTTGCCCAGGCGGATGCCGCGCGACTTGTCGGTGGTCTTGCGCACCATCTGGTTGACGGCGGTATCGGTGCCGGGGTTCTGCTTGTAGAACCCGGACTGCTCGGTCAGCTTGAACGAGGCCATGGTGATCGGCAGGTAGCCGGTGCGCTTGTGGCTCGCCGACTGCACGTCCGGGTTGGACAGGTACTCGAAGAAGGTCGCGACGCCCTTGTATTCGGCGGGCTTCTTGCCGGCCATCACCCACAGGCTGGCGCCGCCGATGACGGTGTTCTGCGGCGCACCGGGCACGTCGGGGTAGTAGGGCAGGGTGGAGACGGCGTACTTGAACTTGGCGTTCTTGGCCACGTTGCCGTAGAAGCCCGACGAGGTCGTGATCATGGCGCACTCGCCCGAGACGAAGCTGGCTTCGGGCACGTTGCCGCGGCCCTTGTAGACGAACAGGCCCTGCTTGGCCATGTTGCCCAGGTTCTCGATGTGGCGCACGTGCAGCGGCGAGTTGGCCACCAGCCGCGCGTCGGGGCCGTCCAGCCCGTTGCGCTTGGTGGCCAGCAGCGTGTTGTGCCAGGTGGAGAAGCTCTCCAGCTGCGTCCAGCCCTGCCAGCCGAGGGTGATGGGGCACTTGTGGCCGCTCGCCTTGAGCTTGCCGGCGGCGAGCGCCACCTCGGGCCAGGTCTTGGGCAGCTCGTTGGTGTCCAGGCCGGCGGCCGCGAACGCGTCCTTGTTGATGTAGAACACCGTCGTGGAGCTGTTGAACGGGAAGCTCATCATCTGACCGTTCGGCGCCGTGTAGTAGCTGGCCACCGCGGGGATGTAGGCGCCCGGGTCGAATTTCTTGCCGGCGTCGGCCATCAGCTTGGTCACCGGCACCACGGCGCCCTTGCTGGCCATCATGGTGGCGGTGCCGACTTCGAACACCTGCAGGATGTGCGGCGCGTTGCCGGCGCGGTAGGCGGCGATGGCGGCCGTCATGGACTCGTCGTAGGTGCCCTTGAACACCGGCACGACCTTGTAGTCCTTCTGCTTGGCGTTGAAGTCCTTGGCGAGGTCGTTGACCCACTCGTTGTTCACGGCGGTCATCGAGTGCCACCATTGGATCTCGGTCTGCGCCTGCGCGGCGATCGAACAGGTGGCCGCGAGAACGAGGGCGGACAACTTCAGCTTCATGGATGCTCCTGGAGAAGGTCGGTCACGAGGGGCGTGACTCTACCGGCGATTTGTGTCAAGCGATTAGACCGGCGGCAGGCGGTCGCGGGACACGGGGCTAACCATGAGGGACGGCCGCCCGGGGGCGGGTCATCCCCGACGCGGGCACGGGTCATGTTGCGCTGCGGTAACATCCTCCTTCAGCCGCTGCGCGCATTCTTGTCCGGCTGAAGACCGAGCCCCTCCGATGGCTGGGGCAGCACCGGAACGATGAACGCACCCACCACGCTCGACCAGCTCCTGGCCGCCGCCTCGGACGAGGCTCCGCGGCTGCGCGAAATCCCGTACAACTACACGTCGTTCTCCGACCGCGAGATCGTCATCCGCCTGCTCGGGCCGCGCGCCTGGGAAGTGCTGGGCCGGCTGCGGGCCGAGCGCCACACGGGCCGCTCGGCGCGCATGCTCTACGAGGTGCTGGGCGACATCTGGGTGGTGCAGCGCAACCCGTACCTGCAGGACGACCTCCTGGACAACCCGCGCCGCCAGCGCCAGCTGGTCGAGGCCCTGCACCACCGCCTGGGAGAGATCGAGAAGCGCCGCACGCCGGGCGACGACGCCGAGCGCGACAAGCTGGTGGCCGAACTGCTGGTGGCCGCGCGCGCCGCGGTGCAGGCCTTCGATGCGTCCTTCCAGGAGACCGCGGAGCTGCGCCGGCGCGCGCAGAAGGAACTGCGGCGCCACACGGCGCGCGACAACATCAAGTTCGACGGCCTGTCGCGGGTCTCGCACGTCACCGACGCCACCGACTGGCGCGTCGAGTACCCCTTCGTGGTCCTCACGCCCGACACCGAGGCCGAGATGGCCGCGCTCGTCAAGGGCTGCATCACGCTGGGCCTGACCATCATCCCGCGCGGCGGCGGCACCGGCTACACCGGCGGCGCGATCCCGCTCACGTGGAAGAGCGTGGTCATCAACACCGAGAAGCTCGAGGCGATGACCGAGGTGGAACTAGTCGCCGTCCCCGGCCACGCGCAGCCGCTGCCCACCATCTGGACCGAGGCCGGCGTGGTGACCCAGCGGGTGGCCGACGCCGCCGAACGGGGCGGCTTCGTCTTCGCCGTCGACCCCACCTCGGCCGAGGCGTCGTGCATCGGCGGCAACATCGCGATGAACGCCGGTGGCAAGAAGGCCGTGCTGTGGGGGACGGCGCTGGACAACCTGGTGTCCTGGCGCATGGTCACCCCGCAGGCCGAGTGGCTGGAGGTCACCCGGCTGGACCACAACCTGGGCAAGATCCACGACGCCGAGGTCGCCACGTTCGAGCTGCGCTACTTCGGGCCGGACGGCCGCCATGAACTGCGGCGCGAGACGCTGGCCATCCCGGGCCGCACCTTCCGCAAGGAAGGCCTGGGCAAGGACGTCACCGACAAGTTCCTGTCCGGGCTGCCGGGCATCCAGAAGGAAGGCTGCGACGGCCTGATCACCAGCGCGCGCTGGGTGGTGCACCGGCTGCCGGCGCACACCCGCACCGTCTGCCTGGAGTTCTTCGGCAACGCGAAGGACGCGGTGCCCAGCATCGTGGAGATCAAGGACTTCATGTTCGCCGAGAAGGAGCGCTCCGGCGTCCTGCTGGCCGGCCTGGAGCACCTGGACGACCGCTACCTCAAGGCGGTGGGCTACTCCACCAAGAGCAAGCGCGGCGGACTGCCCAAGATGGTGCTGGTGGGCGACATCGTCGGCGACGACCCCGACGCGGTGGCGCGCGCCACCTCCGAGGTGGTGCGCATCGCCAACTCGCGCAGCGGCGAGGGATTCATCGCCGTGAGCCCCGAGGCGCGCAAGAAGTTCTGGCTCGACCGCAAGCGCACGGCCGCCATCAGCAAGCACACCAACGCCTTCAAGATCAACGAGGACGTGGTCATCCCGCTGCCCCGGATGGCGGAGTACACGGACGGCATCGAGCGCATCAATATCGAGCTGTCGCTGGCCAACAAGATCCGGCTGGCCGACGAGCTGGTCGCGTTCTTCGAACGCGGCAACCTGCCGCTGGGCAAGCTCGACGACGCCAGCGAGATCCCGTCGGCCGAGCTGCTCGAGGACCGCGTGGCCCAGGCCCTGGCCCTGGTGCGCGAGGTGCGCGCCCAGTGGCAGGACTGGCTGGCGCGGGTCGACCCGCTGTTCCCGCAGCTGCAGGACCACAGCCTGCGGGCCAGCTGGAAGACGCAGCTGCGGGCGCCGCTGCAGCAGATCTTCTCGGGCGCGCCGTTCCGGCCGCTGCTGGAGGAGGTGCAGGCCATCCACCAGCGCGTGCTCAAGGGCCGGGTGTGGGTGGCGCTGCACATGCACGCCGGCGACGGCAACGTGCACACCAACATCCCCGTCAACAGCGACGACTACGAGATGCTGCAGGCCGCGCACGCGGCGGTGAAGCGCATCATGGCGCTGGCGCGCTCGCTGGACGGCGTGATCTCGGGCGAGCACGGCATCGGCATCACCAAGCTGGAATTCCTGACCGACGACGAGATCGGGCCGTTCGCCGACTACAAGCAGCGGGTCGACCCCGAGGGGCGGTTCAACAAGGGCAAGCTGCTGCGCCCGTCGACCCAGCAGGGCCCGATGTCGGTGTATGCCGACCTGACCAATGCCTACACGCCCAGCTTCGGGCTGATGGGGCACGAGTCGCTGATCATGCAGCAGTCGGACATCGGCGCCATCGCCGACAGCATCAAGGACTGCCTGCGCTGCGGCAAGTGCAAGCCGGTGTGCGCCACCCACGTGCCGCGCGCCAACCTGCTGTACAGCCCGCGCAACAAGATCCTGGCCACCTCGCTGCTGGTGGAGGCGTTCCTGTACGAGGAGCAGACGCGCCGCGGCGTGTCGATCAAGCACTGGGAGGAGTTCGAGGACGTCTCCGACCACTGCACCGTGTGCCACAAGTGCGCCAACCCGTGCCCGGTGAAGATCGACTTCGGCGACGTGTCGATGAACATGCGCAACCTGCTGCGCAAGATGGGTCAGAAGAGCTTCCGGCCCGCCAACGCGGCCGCGATGTTCATGCTCAACGCCACCAACCCGCAGACGATCAAGCTCGTGCGCGGCGCCATGGTCGGCGTCGGCTTCAAGGCCCAGCGGCTGGCCAACGACCTGCTGCGCGGCTTCGCCCGCAAGCAGGTGACCCGGCCGCCCTCGACGCACGACCGCGCGCCGGTCAAGGAGCAGGTGATCCACTTCGTCAACAAGAAGCTGCCCGGCGGGCTGCCGAAGAAGACGGCGCGGGCGTTGCTGGACATCGAGGACAAGGACTACGTCCCCATCATCCGCAACCCGCAGGCGACCACCAGCGAGACCGAGGCGGTGTTCTATTTCCCGGGCTGCGGCTCGGAGCGGCTGTTCTCGCAGGTCGGCCTGGCCACCCAGGCGATGCTGTGGCACGCCGGGGTGCAGACCGTGCTGCCGCCGGGCTACCTGTGCTGCGGCTACCCGCAGCGCGGCAGCGGACAGTACGACAAGGCGGAAAAGATCATCACCGACAACCGGGTGCTGTTCCACCGCGTGGCCAACACGCTGAACTACCTGGACATCAAGACCGTAGTGGTCAGCTGCGGCACCTGCTACGACCAGCTGCAGGGCTACGAGTTCGACAAGATCTTCCCCGGCTGCCGGATCATCGACATCCACGAGTACCTGCTGGAAAAGGGCATCACCCTGCCCGGGGGCGGCGCCTACCTGTACCACGACCCCTGCCACACGCCCATGAAGCTGCAGGAACCGATGAAGACCGTGAAGGCCCTGCTCGGCGACAAGGTGCGCAAGTCCGAGCGCTGCTGCGGCGAGTCGGGCACCTTCGGCATCACGCGGCCGGACATCTCGACCCAGGTGCGCTTCCGCAAGGAGGAAGAGCTGCGCAAGGACGAGGCGGCACTGCGGGCGACGGGTGAGGTGGGCCCCAAGGACGACCTGAAGGTGCTGACCAGCTGCCCAAGCTGCCTGCAGGGCCTGTCGCGTTACGGCCACGACCTGCAGAACGGCCTGCTCGAGGCCGACTACATCGTGGTCGAGATGGCCAACAAGATCCTCGGCGCCGACTGGATGCCCCAGTACGTCCAGGCCGCCAACAGCGGCGGCATCGAACGCGTCCTGGTCTGAGTCCGGCCGCCTTGGCCGGCACCCCGCGGCCCGTCCGGGCAGCGGGGGCTTCCCCACGCCGCCAGCCAACGCCGGCGCGGCCGTCGCACGGATGCGCAAGCGGCCGCCGGACGTGAAATCCGCACGCTGACTACCGCCGCCGAGCCCGACGGTGGACGGGGCCGAGCCCGACAGCGTGTATAACCTTGCAACACTTTTTCACGAATCTGAGAAACCGACCGGTTTCCGGAGGTTGCCATGCTCGGGCCCGTCCAATCACGAACGTTCCTCCAGCTCGCCGCCGGCCTGTGCCTGGCCCTGGCGGGTTCCCTGGCCTCGGCCCAGGTCGCGGGCGAGGTGGAGTTCGCGCGCGGCGTGGGCTTCGCCCAGACGCCCGGACAGGCGCCACGGACGCTGGGCAAGGGCCTGGAACTGCGCGAGGGCGACCGCCTGACCACCGCCGAGGGCTCCTCCGCCATCGTCAAGCTGCAGGACGGCACCCGGATGACCGTGCGGCCGAACTCCGAGATCGTGCTGCAGCAGTACCAGTTCCGGGAGAACGGCAGCGACAACAGCATGCTGCTGCAGATGGTGCGGGGCGGCTTCCGGGCCGTCACCGGCCTCATCTCCAAGGGCTCGCCGAATGCCGCCAGGGTGCAGACCAGCACCGCCACCATCGGCATCCGGGGCACCGACTTCGACGCCCGCCTGTGCACCCGCGACTGCGGCGCGGAATCGGCCCAGGTCGCCGAATCCGCCCGCCCCAACGCCGTGCTGGCCAGCGCCAAGGTCGTGCAGTCCGCTGGCGAGCTCTATGCCGTCGATGCCAACAACCAGCGCCGCCGCCTGGTCGACGGCGGCAGCGTCTATCCCGGCGACGTGGTCGAGACCATGCCGGGCGCGCGCGCCGTGCTGGCGTTCCGCGACGACAGCCGCATCTCGCTGGGCAGCAACACCCGCTTCCGGGTCGACAACTTCGTCTTCGACGAGAAGAACGCGGCCGAGGGCCGGTTCCTGGTGTCGCTGGTGCGCGGCACGGTGCGCGCCATCACCGGCCTGATCGGCAAGGCCAACAACCGCAACGTGTCCTTCTCCACCTCGACCGCCACGATCGGCATCCGGGGCACCGAGCTGGGCATCGGCTGCGAGCCGGACTGCAGCAACCTGAACCTGTGGACCTTCCTGGGGGCCATCGCGGTGCAGCAGACCGGCCAGTCGGCCCTGGAGCTGCTGCAGGCCGGCCAGGGCCTGTTCATCTCCCCCAGCGGCGTGGTGCCGATCAGCACTCCCCAGCAGCAGCTGACGTCGCCCGACGTCGTGCCGCCCGGCGACGTGCCGGTGCCGCCGAACACCTTCTCGACCCAGCAGGTCTCCGACGCCCAGGAGGGCCTGTTCGTGTTCGTGCGCGACGGCCACATCGAAGTGGCCACCGCCAGCCAGGTGCTGCACCTGGGCAAGGGCGAAGCCGGCTTCGCCAACTCCGCCGGCGACACGGCGCGCCCGACCAACATCCCCAAGTTCATCGACTTCGACAAGCTGCCCCTGCCCACCGCCAGGAACCCGCTGCTCGTCTCCGTGCTGAGCGACGTGCCCCGCGTCTGCAAGTGACCGGGCCCGGCGTGACAATCGGTTACGCCGGATGAGACAATCGACCGCTGGTCCGGGGAACAACAAGAGGGGCGAGAGGAATGATGGTCAAGGGGTATCGCGCGCCTGAGCGCATCGGCCTGCGGGCGGGGCTGGCACTGGCACTGGCCGCGGCCATGCCGGCGCTGGCGCAGCAGGCGGCGCCGGCCCCGGCCGCACAGCCGACTCCTGCCCAGCCGCCCCGGGGCACGCAGGTCCCGCTCACGCCGGCACCCGACCCGGTGTTCGCAATCCGGGGCTTCCAGGTCGGCGGCGAGAACCCGCTGGGCGAAGCCGAGACCGCCGCCGTGCTGGCCCCGTACCTGCGCAACGACGCAACCATGTCGACCCTGCAGGACGCCACCGGCGCCCTGGAAAAGGCGCTGCGCGACAAGGGCTACGGCCTGCACCGGGTGGCGCTGCCGCCCCAGGAAGTGGGCGCCACCATCAAGCTGGAGATCGTCACCTTCCGCATCAGCCGGGTCGACATCGACGGCCGCAGCCTCTACAGCGAGGACAACATCCGCCGCACCCTGCCCGAGCTGAAGGAGGGCCGCACGCCCAACTTCAAGACACTGGCGGTGCAGACGGCGATCGCCAACGAGAACCCCAACAAGCAGATCCAGGTCGGCATCCGCGAGGGCGACGAGGCGGACAAGATCAACGCCGCCATCACGGTCAAGGAAGCCCGCCCCTGGACCTTCGCGGTCGCCGCCTCCAACCTGGGCAGCGCGTCGTCCGGCCGCGACCGCCTCACCCTCACCGGCGGCCACACCAACCTGTTCGACCGCGACCACAGCTTCAATGCGGCCTACACCACCTCGATCGAGAAGCCGGGCAGCGTCAAGCAGTTCGGCCTGACCTACCGGGTGCCGCTGTACGAACTGGGTGGCGTGGTCGGCGCCACCTTCACCGACTCCAACGTGGTCGGCAACTTCGGCAGCTTCACCAGCACCGGCGCCGGCCGCACCTTCGGCCTCAACTACACCTTCTACCTGCCGCCGGAAGGCGGGCGCCGCAGCTACGTGGTGGCCGGCCTGGACGACAAGGTGTTCGACGCCGCGCAGATCAACGGCGCCGTGGTGCCGGGCGCGTTCGACCGCCGCAGCCGCCCGGTGGTGGTGGGCTACAACGCGCGCACCGAGACCGAGACCGCGGTCTGGGGCTGGGAGGCGAGCGTCGTCGCCAACACCGGCACCGGCTACGGCAACGACCTGCGCTCCTACCAGAGCGAGGACCCCCGCATCAGCAAGTTGCACTGGACGGCGCTGCGCGGCGGTGCCAACTACGTGTCGCCGTTCGCCGGCAACTGGCTGCTGGGCCTGCGCACGCAGTTCCAGTACAGCCCCGACGTGCTGATCGCCGGCGAGCAGTTCGGCCTCGGCGGCACGGGGTCGGTGCGCGGCACCGAGGTCGAGCGGCCGCTGTCGGCCGACAAGGGCATCAGCGCCTCGGCCGAGATCACCACGCCGGAACTGGCGCCGGGCCTGCGGCTGCTCGGCTTCCTGGATGCCGGCTGGGTCACCAACAACCAGCCGAACGGCAGCACCAAGCCGGCATCCGACCGGCTGTCCAGCGCGGGCGTGGGGCTGCGCTATGGCTCCGGCCCGTTCGCCTTCACGGTCGACTATGGCCGCCTGCTCAACAGCAGCAACGTGCCGCTCACCGTCAACAGCGCCTCGCCGCAGCGCGGCAACGAGCGCGTTTACGTGAACCTCTCCGTCCGCTTCTGATCCCAACCCCATGGCAGGCCTGCAACAAGGCGGCGCGGTGCCGCAGTCGATCACCGTCCACGAGCAGTCGCGCGTCCTCGAAGTCGGGTTTTCCGACGGCGCCGTCTTCCGCATCCCGTTCGAGCTGATGCGGGTCTACTCGCCGTCGGCCGAGGTGCAGGGGCACGGCCCCGGCCAGGAGGTGCTGCAGACCGGCAAGCGCGAGGTGGCACTGCTGGCTCTCGACCCGGTGGGCAACTACGCCGTCCAGCCGCGCTTTACCGACGGCCACGACAGCGGCATCTTCTCCTGGGACTACCTCTACTTCCTGGGGTCGCGCCAGGAGCAGCTGTGGGCCGACTACGAACGCCGGCTCGCCGAGGCCGGCGTCGACCGCGACGCCCCCATGGCCGGCAAGTCCGGCCACGCCTGCGGCCACTGACCGCGTCGCATCCGGGCGACGTCCGGCCCCCGGAAGACCCCGCGGAGACCCCGCCGGGCCCTGCGCGTGCGCCGAATGCGCCTACGATGCCGGGGATGAGCAGTACCCATTTCGGCTTCGAAACGGTCGAGGAGCGTGACAAGGCCCGGCGCGTGCGCGGCGTCTTCGACTCGGTCGCCCCGCGCTACGACCTGATGAACGACCTGATGTCGCTGGGGCTGCACCGGGCCTGGAAGGCGTACACCGTGCTGGTGGCCAACGTGCAGCCGGGCCAGCAGGTGCTGGACATCGCGGGCGGCACGGGCGACCTGGCGCTGGCCTTCGCGCCCAAGGTCGGCCCGAGCGGCCGGGTGGTGCACACCGACATCAACGAGGCCATGCTGCGCACCGGCCGCGACCGGCTGCTCGATGCCGGCCTGGCGCTGCCCACCGTCGTCTGCGACGCCGAGAAGCTGCCGTTCCCCGGCAACCACTTCGACCTGGTGACGGTCGCCTTCGGCCTGCGCAACATGACCCGCAAGGAGGAGGCGCTGGCCGAGATGCAGCGGGTGCTCAAGCCCGGCGGCAAGCTGCTGGTGCTGGAGTTCTCGCGCGTGGCCCGGCCCCTGTCCAAGGTCTACGACTGGTACTCGTTCAACATCCTCCCGCGCCTGGGCCAGGCGGTCGCCGGCGACGGCGCCAGCTACCGCTACCTGGCCGAATCCATCCGCATGCATCCCGGCCAGGAGGAACTCAAGACCCTGCTGCACAAAGCGGGTTTCGGGCACGTGGACTACCACAACCTGACGGGCGGCGTCGTCGCCCTGCATGTTGGAATCAAATGTTGACGACAGGCACCAGCAAGAAGGATCGACCATGAAGTTGTGGACCGCTGTTTTCGCCTCCGCCCTTGCGCTCGGCGCGATGGACGCCGACGCCGCGCGCCGCCTGGGAGGCGGCCGCTCGATCGGCAAGCAATCGGGCAATGTCACCCAGCGGGAGGCCGCGCCGGCGGCGCCCGCCGCACCCGGTGCCGCGCCCGCGCAGCAGTCGGCCGCCGCGCAACAGGCCCGTCCCGCCCAGCCGGCACCCGCCGCGCCGGCCGCCGCCCCGCGCAAGCCCTGGGGCGCCATGCTCGGCGGCCTGGCCGCCGGCCTGGGCCTGGCCTGGCTGGCCAACGCGCTCGGCTTCGGCCCGGCGCTGGCCAACGCGCTCCTGATCGCGCTGTTCGCGTTCGCGGCGCTGGCCATCGTCGGCTACATCCTGCGCGGCCGCCGGCCGGCCATGGCGGGCGCCCCGGGCGCCTGGGGGCCGGCCCCGGCCGACACGGCCCAGCCCCCGCGCCAGTACAGCCCGGACAAGGTTGGCAACGACGCCTCGGCCCGCCCCTGGGAGCGCAGCAGCATGGCGTTCGATGCCGGCAAGTACAACGGCAGCGGCGTCCAGATCGGCTCCGGCCTCACCGGCCCGCAGGGCTGGGGCATCCCGCAGGGGTTCGACGTGCCCGGCTTCGTCGATGCCGCCAAGCGCAACTTCATGACGCTGCAGGAGGCCTGGGACTGCTCCGACATCGCCACCCTGCGCTCGATGATGACCGACGAGATGCTGGCCGAGATCCGTTCGCAGCTGGCCGAGCGCGAAAAGCACCTGGACGGCCAGCCGAACAAGACCGAAGTGGTGATGCTCGAGGCGCAGCTGCTGGGCATCGAGGACCTGGGCGGCGACTACATGGCCAGCGTGGAGTACTCGGGGATGATCCGCGAGCAGCCCTCGGCGGGGCCCAGCCCGTTCCGCGAGGTCTGGAACATGACCAAGCCCAAGAGCGGTGCCAGTGGCTGGCTGGTCGCGGGGGTGCAGGCCCTGGCCTGATACCGGCACGGCCGGCGCGGCCGACCGGCGCGCGTATTGAATAATGGGGGACCATGGCGACACGGTCCCCTTTTCCTTTCCTGGACGGCATCTTCGACGCCGTGGCCGAGCGGCTCCAGCCTCCGCCCTGGGCCGTGCACGAGGCCCAGCACCGGCTGGTGCTGCTGCTCAATCACGTCCTGATGCAGGAGCCGCAGGCCATGGAGCGCCTGCGCCGCCAGTCCGGCCGCATCGTCGAGGGCCGCTGGCGCACCTTCAACGTCCGCCTGGTCGCCACCCCCGCCGGCCTGCTCGACCTGGCCAGCCCCGCGGCCGCGCCCGACCTCACGCTGACGGTCACCGACGACTCGCCGTGGTCGCTCACCCGCGCCGCCCTGCGCGCCGAGAAGCCGCCGGTGCGCATCGCCGGCGACGTGCAGTTCGCCGCCGAAGTGAACTGGCTGGTCGACCACGTGCGCTGGGACCTCGAGGAGGACCTGGCCCGGGTGGTCGGCGACGCGCCGGCCCATGCGGTCGCCCAGGCCGCGCGCGCCATGGTCGACGCGCTGCGCCGCTTCGTGCCCGGCCCGGCGGCCGCGTCCCCGGCTGCGCCGGCGGACGGCGCCGGTGCCACCCCGGCCGGCCCGGGCGCCGCATGAAGCGGTACTTTCGGGGCGCCTACATCGTCTTGGTCGCCCTGCGCTACGGGCTCGACGAACTCGTCCTCAACAGCTTCCGCCGGCCCTGGCTGCACCGGCTGGCGCGGGTCCTGGCGTTCGGGCGCCGGCTCGATGCGCCACGCGGCCAGCGGCTGCGGATGGCGCTGGAGCGGCTGGGGCCGATCTTCGTCAAGTTCGGCCAGGTGCTGTCGACCCGGCGCGACCTGCTGCCGGCCGACATCGCCGACGAACTGGCCCGCCTGCAGGACCGGGTGCCGCCGTTCGACCCGGCCATCGCCATCGAGACGATCGAGCGCGCCTTCCGCCGCCCGGTCGGCAACCTCTTCGCCAGCTTCGAGCGCGAGCCGGTGGCCAGCGCGTCGATCGCGCAGGTCCATTTCGCGACCCTGCTGGACAAGCAGGGCCGCACCCGCGAGGTGGCCGTCAAGGTGCTGCGCCCGGGCATGCTGCCGGTCATCGAGAACGACCTGGCGCTGATGCGCATGATGGCCGGCTGGGTGGAGAGCCTGTCGGCCGACGGCAAGCGGCTGAAGCCGCGCGAGGTGGTCGCCGAGTTCGACAAGTACCTGCACGACGAGCTCGACCTGCTGCGCGAGGCGGCCAACGCGGCCCAGTTGCGGCGCAACATGACCGGCCTCGACCTGGTGCTGATCCCGGAGATGTTCTGGGACTGCTGCCATCCCGAGGTGATCGTCATGGAGCGCATGTACGGCGTGCCGATCAACCAGGGCGAACGGCTGGTTCAGGCCGGCGTCGACATGCGCCAGCTGGCCCGCGACGGCGTGACCATCTTCTTCACCCAGGTGTTCCGCGACGGCTTCTTCCACGCCGACATGCACCCGGGCAACATTCAGGTGAGCCTGGATCCGGCCACCTTCGGGCGCTACATCTCGCTCGACTTCGGGATCATCGGGACGCTCACCGAGTTCGACAAGGACTACCTGGCGCAGAACTTCAACGCCTTCTTCCGGCGCGACTACAAGCGGGTCGCGGAACTGCACATCGAGTCCGGCTGGGTGCCGCGGGACACCCGCGTCGACGAGCTGGAGTCGGCGATCCGCGCCGTCTGCGAGCCCTACTTCGACCGCCCGCTCAAGGAGCTGTCGCTGGGCATGGTGCTGATGCGCCTGTTCCAGACCTCGCGCCGGTTCCAGGTCGAGATCCAGCCGCAGCTGGTGCTGCTGCAGAAGACGCTGCTGAACATCGAGGGGCTGGGCCGCCAGCTCGACCCCGACCTGGACCTGTGGAGCACGGCCAAGCCGTTCCTGGAGCGCTGGATGCTGGAGCAGGTCGGCCCGCAACGCCTGATGGACGAACTGCGCGACCAGGCGCCGCGCTATGCCAAGCTGCTGCCCGAACTGCCCCGCCTGCTGCATGATTTCCTGCAGCAGCGCCCCGACGCGCAGCGCCAGGAGCGCCAGGTCGAGCTGCTGATCGCGGAGCAGCGCCGCACCAACCGGTTGCTGCAGACCGCCGTGGCGATCGGCCTGGGATTTGCCATCGGACTGGCCCTGACCCAGCTGGCGCACTGGGTGCGGGTCTACTAGAGACTGGAGGAAGCCGCCGGTGAACCCCACCCTGATCACGTTCGTCGTCCTGTACCTGCTGGGCACGCTGGCCATCGGCGCCTGGGCGGGCACGCGCATCAAGAACACCGCCGACTTCGCCATCGCCGGCCGCAGCCTGCCGCTGGCGATGGTGGTCACCACCACCTTCGCCACCTGGTTCGGGGCCGAGACGGTGATGGGCATCCCGGCCAAGTTCGTGCAGGGCGGGCTCAACGCCATCGTGGAAGACCCGTTCGGCGCCGGCACCTGCCTGATCCTGGTCGGCGCCTTCTTCGCCACCAGGCTGTACCGGCAGAACCTGCTGACCATCGGCGACTTCTACCGTGCGCGCTACGGCCGCGGGGTCGAGGTGTTCTGCTCCTGCGCCATCATCCTGAGCTACCTGGGCTGGGTGGCGGCGCAGATCACGGCCCTGGGCCTGGTGTTCTCGGTGCTCACCAACGGCGCCATGTCCGAGACCGCCGGCATGGTCGTCGGCACGCTGGCGGTGCTGGTGTACGTGGTGATCGGCGGCTTCCTGGCCATTGCCTGGACCGACTTCATCCAGATGATCGTGCTGGTGGTCGGCCTGTCCATCATCGCCGTGTTCGCGAGCGACCTGGCCGGTGGCGCGCACCACGTGCTGGACCTGGCCACGCAGCAGAACCTGTGGGCCTTCTTCCCGCCGCCCACCTTCACCGACATCGCCTTCTTCATCGGCGCCGGCCTGACCATGATGCTGGGCAGCATCCCGCAGCAGGACGTGTTCCAGCGCGTGATGTCGGCCCGCGACGTCGACACGGCCCGCAACGGCGCGGTGATCGGCGGGGTGAGCTACATCCTGTTCGCCTTCGTGCCCATGTTCATCGTCGCCAGCGCGGTGGTCGTGATGGGCGACCAGGCCGTCGAACTGGCCCGCAACGACTACCAGCGCCTGCTGCCGACCTTCATCCTCACCCGGATGCCGCTGGTGATGCAGATCCTGTTCTTCGGCGCGTTGCTCTCGGCGATCAAGAGCACCTCCTCGGCCACGCTGCTGGCGCCGTCGACCAGCTTCGTGGAGAACATCCTGAAGAACCTGCGCCCCCACATGAGCGACCGCCAGCAGCTGCTGGCCATGCGCATGACCATCATCGTGTTCACCGCCATCGTGCTGTCGTACGCCATCGCGATGAAGGGCACCCCCATCTACGACCTGGTCTCGGCCGCCTACCAGGTCACGCTGGTGGCCGCCTTCGTGCCGCTGGTCATGGGCCTGTACTGGAAGCGGGCCACCACCCAGGGCGCCATCACCTCCATCGCCGCGGGCGTCTTCGTCTGGGTGCTGTTCTTCCCGCAGGTCAACGAGGGGCTGAGCAAGGCCTTCCCGGGCCAGCTGGCCGGCCTGCTGGCGGCGCTGGCGGGCATGGTGGCCGGATCGCTCCTACCGCAGCTGCTGCGCAACCGCAAGGAACCGCGGACCCACGTGCCCGCCTGACCGGCGGCAGGCCGGGCTGGCAACCCGGCCCGCCGCCTATAATTGCGGGCTTTGCCTTCGGGCCCAACCCTCCCATCCTCGCCATGCCCATCTACGCCTACAAGTGCGGCTCCTGTGGCCATGCCAAGGACGCGCTGCAGAAGGTGTCCGACGCCCCGCTGACCACGTGCCCGGCCTGCGGCGCCGAGGCCTTCAGCAAGCAGGTCACCGCCGCCGGGTTCCAGCTCAAGGGATCCGGCTGGTACGTCACCGATTTCCGTGGCGGCAACGGGTCGTCGTCGGCGACCCCGGAGTCCAAGTCGGGCGATGCCAAGTCGGGCGACGCCAAGCCGGCCGAGGCCGCCAAGCCCGGCGATGCAGCGGCCGCCCCGGCGGGCGATGCCAAGCCCTCGGTCAGCGCCACCACCAAGACCGACACGCCCGCGGCTTCCGCCGGTACGTCCTCCTGACGCCGCGCACCATGGTCGCACTCCGCCGTTGGCTGTTTGCCGGCCTGCTCGTCCTCGCGCCCCTGGGCATCACCCTGTGGGTGCTGCAGTGGATCGTCGGCACCCTCGACCAGACGCTGCTGATCCTGCCGCAGGCCTGGCAGCCCGAGCGGCTGACCGGCTACCGCATCCCCGGCCTGGGCGTGCTGCTGGCGCTGGCCATCCTGCTGGTGGTGGGGGCCATCACCAGCAACTTCGTCGGCCGCAAGCTGGTGTCGTGGGGCGACGCCATCGTCAACCGCATCCCGGTGGTGCGGTCCATCTATTCCAGCGTCAAGCAGGTCTCCGACACGCTGTTCTCGCCCTCGGGCAACGCGTTCCGCACCGCGGTGCTGGTCGAGTGGCCCCGGCCGGGCGTCTGGACCATCGCCTTCGTCACCGGCTCGCCCGGGGGCGACGTCGCCACGCACCTGCCGGCGGGCGATTTCGTCAGTGTCTACGTGCCCACCACGCCCAACCCCACGGGCGGCTACTTCGTCCTGCTGCGCCGCGCCGACTGCATCGAGCTGCGCATGAGCGTCGACGAAGCCCTGCGCTACGTGATCTCGATGGGGGTGGTCGTGCCGCCCGCTCCCGTTCCCGTTCCCCATCCGCGGTGACGGGTCGCCGCGCGCGGCCCGTCCTGCTTGTCGAGGTACTCCCATGTCCCAACAAATGCGCTCCACCTATTGCGGCCTCGTCGACGAGTCGCTGCTCGGGCAGGCCGTCACCCTGTGCGGCTGGGTGAACCGCCGGCGCGACCACGGCGGCGTCATCTTCGTCGACCTGCGTGACCGCGAAGGCTACGTCCAGGTCGTGTGCGACCCCGACCGCCCCGAGATGTTCAAGGCCGCCGAGGGCCTGCGCAATGAGTTCTGCGTCCAGATCAAGGGCGTGGTGCGGGCGCGCCCGGCCGGCACCACCAACGACAGCCTGCGCAGCGGCAAGGTCGAGGTCCTGTGCCACGAGCTGGCGGTGCTCAACCCCTCGGTCACGCCTCCGTTCCAGCTCGACGACGAGAACCTGTCGGAGACCACGCGGCTGGTGCACCGGGTGCTCGACCTGCGCCGGCCGTACATGCAGAAGAACCTGATGCTGCGCTACAAGGTGTCGATGGAGGTGCGCAAGTTCCTCGACGCCAACGGCTTCATCGACATCGAGACGCCGATGCTCACCAAGAGCACGCCCGAGGGCGCGCGCGACTACCTGGTGCCCAGCCGCGTGCACGACGGCATGTTCTTCGCGCTGCCGCAGTCGCCCCAGCTGTTCAAGCAGCTGCTCATGGTGTCGGGCTTCGACCGCTACTACCAGATCACCAAGTGCTTCCGCGACGAGGACCTGCGCGCCGATCGCCAGCCCGAGTTCACGCAGATCGACGTCGAGACCTCCTTCATGAAGGAGGAGGAGATCCGCACCATGTTCGAGGGCATGATCCGCAGCACGTTTCAGAACGTGATCGGCGTCGACCTCGGCGCCTTCCCGGTCATGAAGCACGCCGACGCGATGCGGCTGTACGGCTCCGACAAGCCCGACCTGCGCATCAAGCTCGAGTTCACCGAGCTCACCGACGTGATGAAGGACGTCGACTTCAAGGTGTTCTCGGGCCCGGCCAACCAGGAGGACGGCCGCGTGGTGGGCCTGCGCGTGCCCGGCGGCGCCGAGATGAGCCGCGGCGAGATCGACGGCTACACCGAGTTCGTCAAGATCTACGGCGCCAAGGGGCTGGCCTGGGTCAAGGTCAACGAGGTCGCCAAGGGCCGTGACGGCCTGCAGTCGCCCATCGTCAAGAACCTGCACGACCAGGCGATCGCCCGCATCCTGGAGCGCACCGGCGCGAAGGACGGCGACCTGCTGTTCTTCGGTGCCGACAAGGCCAAGGTCGTCAATGACGCCATCGGCGCGCTGCGCGTGAAGGTGGGCCACAGCGAGTTCGGCAAGTCCCACGGCCTGCGCGACGGCGAATGGAAGCCGCTGTGGGTGGTCGACTTCCCGATGTTCGAGTTCGACGACGACGCGCAGCGCTGGAACGCCGTGCACCACCCGTTCACCTCGCCCAAGGACGGCCACGAGGACTGGCTCGAGACCGACCCCGGGCGCTGCGTGGCCAAGGCCTACGACGCGGTGCTCAACGGCATCGAGCTGGGGGGCGGCTCGGTCCGGATCCACCGCGAGGACGTGCAGAGCAAGGTCTTCCGTGCGCTCAAGATCGGCCCCGAGGAAGCCCAGCTGAAGTTCGGCTTCCTGCTCGACGCGCTGCAGTACGGCGCGCCCCCGCACGGCGGCATCGCCATCGGCCTCGACCGCTTCGTCATGCTGATGACCGGCGCCGAGAGCCTGCGCGATGTCATCGCCTTCCCCAAGACCCAGCGTGCCCAGGACCTGCTGACCCAGGCCCCCGGCCCGGTCGACGAGAAGCAGCTGCGCGAGCTGCACATCCGGCTGCGCAACGTCCCGGCCGCCTGAGGCGGGCCGCGCGGCAAAATGGAAGGGCACTCCGGTGCCCTTTTTTCATGCAGCGCCCCTACAAGATCCCGCAGTCGGTCCTGGTCGTGATCCACACGCCCGAGCTGGACGTGCTGCTCATCAACAGGGCCGATGCGCCGTCCTTCTGGCAGTCGGTCACCGGCAGCAAGGACCATCCCGACGAGCCGCTCGAGACCACCGCCATCCGGGAGGTGCTGGAGGAGACCGGCATCGACGCGCGCGCCGGGCTGCTGCGCGACTGGGGACTGGAGAACATCTACGAGATCTACCCGCGCTGGCGCCACCGCTACGCGCCCGGGGTGACCCACAACACCGAGCACGTGTTCGGCCTGCAGGTGGCGCACGGCACGCCGGTAACGCTGAACCCGCGCGAGCACACCGCCTGGCAATGGCTCGGCTGGCGGGCGGCGGCCGATGCCTGCTTCTCGCCGTCGAACGCCGAAGCCATCCTCTTGCTGCCACAATTTCAGCGATGACGGTGATCCGGGTCGCCACCTACAACATCCACAAGGGCGTCCAGGGAATCGGTCCCGCTCGGCGCCTGGAGATCCACAACATCGGCCATGCGGTCGAACAGCTCGACGCCGACCTGGTGCTGCTGCAGGAGGTGCGCAAGCTGCACCGCCGCGAGGAGCGCTACTTCACCCGCTGGCCGGAACTGCCGCAGGCGGAATTCCTGTGCCCCGAGGGCTTTAGCGCGGTCTACCAGACCAATGCCACGACCCGGCACGGCGAGCACGGCAACGCGCTGCTGTCGCGCTGGCCGGTGATGTCGCACGGCCACGAGGACATGTCCGACCACCGCTTCGAGCAGCGCGGCCTGCTGCACGTGCAGGTCGAGATGGGCCGGCGCGAGGTCCATGTCATCGTGCTGCACCTGGGCCTGATCGCCGGCAGCCGCCTGCGCCAGGTGGAGCAGCTGGGGCGCTACATCCAGCGCGAGGTGCCGCGCACCGCACCGCTGCTGGTCGGCGGCGACCTCAACGACTGGGGCGCCAAGCTGCGTCCCGCCATGCGTGCCATCGGGCTGAACGATTGCATCCAGCCCAAGGCCGCCACCTATCCCTCGCGGCTGCCGCTGGCCCAGCTCGACTATGTCTACGCGCGCGGCCTCAAGCCGGTGGGCATCGAGATCCCGCGCGGCTCGGTGTGGGGCCGCATGTCGGACCACCTGCCCCTGATCGCCACGTTCAGGCTCTGAGGACCCGGCGGCCATGGCGCACCGCATCCCTCCGCTGCGCAGCGGCCATGTGCTGGACCTGCTGCAGGGCAGCCGCGACTACTTCCCTGCGTTGGTGGATGCCATTGATGCCGCCCACGGGGAAGTCTGGCTCGAGACCTACATCTTCGACTTCACCGGCGCCAGCGCCGAGGTCGCCTGGGCGCTGGAGCGGGCGGCGCGGCGCGGCCTGGACGTGCGGGTGGTGGTCGACGGCTTCGGCACGCCGGCGGTGCCGCCCGAGTGGCGGCTGCGGCTGCTGGGCGCCGGGGTCCGCTGGCGCACCTTCGCGCCGACCGGGCCGCTGTCCGTGCTGTCGCCCAGCAGCTGGCGGCGGCTGCACCGCAAGCTGTGCGTGGTCGACGGCGAGACGGGCTTCTGCGGCGGGGTCAACGTGCTGGACGACCTGCACGATCCCAACCACGGCGCCTTGCCGGCGCCGCGCTTCGATTTCGCGGTGCGCGTCACCGGGCCGCTGGTGCAGGAGATGCGCACCACCATGCTGACGCTGTGGCAGCGCATGCGGACCTTCCAGGACCTGCGCCACGGCGACCTCGGCGGCGCGCTGGCCACCATCCGCGGCACGCGGGCGGCGCGCGAGCAACCGCCGCCGCGCCCGTCCAGCCTGCCGGGGGCGCGGGCCGCGCTGGTGCTGCGCGACAACCTGCGCTTCCGCGGCGCCATCGAGCGCTCCTACCGGCGCGCCATCGGGCGCGCGCGCGAGGAGATCATCATCGCCAACGCCTACTTCGTGCCGGGCCGCAAGATGCGCCAGGCCCTGGTCACGGCGGCACGGCGCGGCGTGCGGGTGGTGCTGCTGCTGCAGGGGCGCTACGAGTACTTCATGCAGTACTACGCGGCGCGGCCGATCTACGGGGCGCTGCTGCGCGCCGGCGTGGACATCCACGAGTACTCGCCCAGTTTCCTGCACGCCAAGGTGGCCGTCATCGACGGCCGCTGGGCCACGGTCGGCTCGTCCAACCTCGATCCGCTGAGCCTGCTGCTGGCGCGCGAGGCCAACCTGCTGGTCGACGACGCGGCCTTCGCCGCCGGGCTGCGCACGCGCCTGCTGGATGCGGTGCAGCACGAGGGCCACCCGATGCTCGCCGCCCACTACGAGCGGCGACCGCTGCGCGAACGCGTGTTCGAGTACATCGCGCTCGGTGTCATGCGGCTGGCGCTGGCGGTGCAGGGCAAGCGGAGGTACTGGTAGCCGTGGCCGACCTGGTCGTGCAGCGCCCCGAGGGGCTGTGGTGCCCGCCCGGCGACTTCTACATCGATCCCTGGCGGCCGGTGGCCCGCGCCGTCATCACGCACGCGCACGCCGACCATGCGCGCGTGGGCAATGGCCACTACCTGGCGGCGGCGCCGTCCGAGGGCGTGCTGCGGTCGCGCCTGGGCGCGATCGACCTGCAGACGCTGGCCTACGGGGAGGCCGCGGTGCACCACGGCGTGCGCATCTCGCTGCACCCGGCCGGCCACGTGCTCGGCTCGGCCCAGGTGCGGCTGGAGCACGGCGGCCAGGTCTGGGTGGCCAGCGGCGACTACAAGGTGGCACCCGACCGCACCTGCGACCCGTTCGAGCCGGTGGCGTGCGACGTCTTCATCACCGAGTCCACCTTCGGCCTGCCGATCTACCGCTGGCGGCCGGACGACGAGCTGTTCGCCGACCTCAACGGCTGGTGGGGGCGCAATGCCGCGGCCGGACAGGCCAGCGTGCTGGCCTGCTACAGCTTCGGCAAGGCCCAGCGCATCCTCAGCGGCATCGACCCGACGATCGGGCCGGTCATCGTGCACGGCGCGGTGCGTCCGCTCAACGACGCCTACCGCGCCGCCGGCGTGGCGCTGCCCGACACCCGGCTGGTCACCGAAGTCGGCGACCGGGCGGAGCTGCGCCGGGCGCTGGTGCTGTGCCCGCCCAGCGCCGTGGCCAGCACCTGGCTGCGGCGCTTCGGCGAGACCAGCACCGCCTTCGCCAGCGGCTGGATGCAGCTGCGCGGCGCGCGCCGGCGCGGCGGCTACGACCGCGGCTTCGTCCTGTCCGACCACGCCGACTGGCCCGGGCTGCTGTCCGCCATCGGCGCCACCGGCGCCCACCGCATCATCGTCACCCATGGCAGCGTGCCGGTGATGGTGCGCTACCTGCAGGACCAGGGCCTGCAGGCCGAGGGCTTCGACACCGAATACGGCGACGACGTGGTCGAGGCCGACGCGGCGGCGGGCAACGGCGAGGCCGGCCCAGATGGTCCGGCGGCCGAGGCCGGACCGGGCGGCGCGGCGGGTGAGGGCGGCGCCGGCGCATGAGGCAGTTCTCGCAGCTGTTCGCCGAACTGGATGCGACGACCTCCACCAACGCCAAGGTCGAGGCCCTGCAGCGCTACTTCGCGGCCGCGGCGCCGGCCGACGCGGCCTGGGCGGTCTACTTCCTGGCCGGGGGCAAGCCGCGCCAGGTCGTGCCCATGGCCCTGCTGGCGCAGCTGGCCTGCGAGGAGGCCGGCATTGCACCCTGGCTGTTCGACGAGTGCTACCAGGCGGTGGGTGACCTGGCCGAGACCATCGCCCATGTGCTGCCGCGCGCCAGCCAGACCTCGAAGGTGGGCCTGGCCGAGTGGGTCGAGCAGCGCCTGCTGCCGCTGCGCGGCCTGCCGCCGGCCGAGAGCGCGGCGCGCGTGCGCGGCTGGTGGCGCGAGCTCGACGACCAGGGACGCTTCCTGCTCACCAAGCTGGTGGGCGGGGGCTTCCGGGTCGGCGTGAGCAAGCTGCTGGTGCAGCGGGCCCTGGCCGCGCACGGCGGCGTCGACGCCAAGCGGGTCGCGCAGCGCATGATGGGCTACACCGACGGCAAGGTGGTGCCCTCGGCCGAGCGCTTCGCGGCGCTGGTGGCGACGGTGGAGGAGGGCGCCCCCGAGCGCGCCGACGAGGGCCAGCCCTATCCCTTCTTCCTGGCCCACCAGCTCGATGGCACGGCCGAGACCTTCACGCCGCGGCTGGGCCCGGTGCAGGACTGGCAGGTCGAGTGGAAGTACGACGGCATCCGGGGCCAGGTCGTCAAGCGCGGCGGCCGGGTCTGGGTGTGGTCGCGCGGCGAGGAACTGGTCACCGAGGGCTTTCCCGAGATCGTCGCGCTGGCGCAGGAGCTGCCGGACGGTACCGTGCTGGACGGCGAGATCCTGGTCTGGCAGGACCCGGAACCCGGTGCCGAGCTCGCGTCCGGCAGCGAACCGGCCGCGGGCCTGGCCGGCACGCTCGCTGGCCGGCCCGCGCCGTTCGCGCTGCTGCAGCAGCGCATCGGCCGCAAGACGCTCACGCGCAAGGTGCTGGCCGACGCTCCCGTCACCTTCATGGCCTATGACCTGCTGGAGCAGGACGGGCAGGACCTGCGCGAGCGGCCGCAAGGCGAACGGCGCGCCCGGCTGGAGGCGCTACTGGCCCGCACGCGCCTGAAGCTGTCGCCGGTCGAGACGGCCACCTCCTGGCTCGACTTCGCCCAGCGGCGCGCCCGCTCGCGCGAGCTGGGGGTCGAAGGCTTCATGCTCAAGCGCCTGGACGCTGCCTACGGCACCGGCCGCACCAAGGCCGACGGGCTGTGGTGGAAGTGGAAGATCGACCCCATGACCATCGATTGCGTGCTGGTCTATGCCCAGGCCGGTCATGGCCGGCGCGCCTCGGTCTACACCGACTACACCTTCGCGGTCTGGAACCGGCCGCCGCGGGACCGGCACGAGGCCGACGCAGTCCTGGAGGCCATCGCGGGCAAGGAGCCGGCGCAGCCGGGCGCCTTGCAGCTGGTGGCATTTGCCAAGGCCTATTCGGGGCTCACCGACGAGGAGTTCCGGCAGGTCGACGCCATCATCCGCCGCACCACCATCGAGAAGTTCGGCCCGGTGCGCAGCGTCAGGCCGTCGCTGGTGTTCGAACTCGGCTTCGAGGGCATCAACCGCAGCTCGCGGCACAAGAGCGGCATCGCGGTGCGCTTTCCGCGCATGCTGCGCATCCGCCACGACAAGCCGCTGCACGAGGCCGATACCCTGCAGGCGCTGGAAGCGCTGCTGCCGGGTTGAATGGATGGGCAGCATCCGAAGGGGGCACTCGCTCAACGCCAAGCGCCCGCCACCGGACGTTTGTTAGCATACTCAATGCTCATGAAAGCCGAACCGAACCAGCAAGCCCTGCAGGCCGCCGACGAGGGTACGCCCGTGTCGGTCAAGATCCGCGAGCGGCTGCTGGCCGCCCGCAGGCGCTTCCACGCCAACGACAACATCGCCGACTACGTGCAGCCCGGCGAGCTCGAAGCGCTGCTCGACGAGGTCGAGTCGAAGATGCAGGGCGTGCTCGACAGCATGGTCATCGACACGTCCAGCGACCACAACACCGTCGACACCGCGCGCCGCGTGGCCAAGATGTACCTGAACGAGGTGTTCCGCGGCCGCTACGTGCGCCCGCCCACCATCACCGAGTTCCCGAACGCCGAGCACCTGAACGAGCTGATGATCGTCGGCCCGATCACCGTGCGCTCGGCCTGCAGCCACCACTTCTGTCCCGTCATCGGCAAGATCTGGATCGGCGTGCTGCCCAACGAGCACACCAACGTCATCGGGTTGTCCAAGTACGCCCGGCTGGCCGAATGGGTGATGGGGCGGCCGCAGATCCAGGAGGAGGCGGTGGTGCAGCTGGCCGACCTGATCATGGACAAGACGCAGCCGGACGGCCTGGCCATCGTCATGGAGGCCAGCCACTACTGCATGGCCTGGCGCGGCGTGAAGGACATGGACAGCAAGATGATCAACTCGGTCATGCGCGGCGTGTTCCTCAAGGACGCGGCGCTGCGGCGCGAATTCCTGGCGCTGATCCCCAAGCGGAACGGGGGCAACTGAGCATGCTGGTTCGTCTCCTCTACTGCAGCCGCGCGGTCGACACGCGCCCCGACGGCATCGAAGCCATCCTGGCGCAGGCGCGCCAGCACAACCCGGTCAGCGGCATCACCGGCATCCTCTGCTACGGCGGCGGCATCTTCCTGCAGGCCATCGAGGGCGGCCGGCTGCAGGTGTCCGACCTGTTCGGCCACATCCAGAAGGATCCGCGCCACAAGGACGTCGCGCTGCTGCACTACGAGGAAATCTTCGAGCGTCGCTTCGGCGGCTGGACCATGGGGCAGGTCAACCTGTCCAAGCTCAACCACACGATCCTGCTGAAGTACTCCGAGAAGCCCGAGCTCGATCCCTATGCCGTGTCCGGCAAGGTGTCGCTGGCGCTGCTGGAGGACCTGATGGCCACCGCCGCCATCTGCGGCCGGACCTGACCCGCGCGGCCGCGCCGATGACCGTCGTCGTGCGCCTGCAGCGCGAGCTGGCCTGGGGCGACTGCGACCCCGCCGGCATCGTCTTCTACCCGACCTACTACCGCTGGATGGACGCGGCCACCTGGGGGCTGGCCGCCCAGGCGGGCTATCCGGCCGCGCGCATGCGCGCCGAGCACTACACCCTGCCGCTGGTGCACGCCGCCTGCGACTTCCTGCGTTCGCCCACCTTCGGCGACCTGGTCGAGATCCGCTCGCAGGTCACGCGCTGGGGGCGCAGCTCGTTCAGCATCGGCCACGAGTTCGTGCTGGCAGGCGATGGCACGCTGCTGGCGCGCGGCAGCGAGTCGCGCGTGTGGTGCCGCTACGCGGACGGCCCGGGCAGCGCCCTGCGCAGCGCGCCCGTTCCCGACGAGGTGCGGGCGGCGCTCGGCGGCCCGCCGGCGTGAGCGCCCCAGCGACCCTGGTCGGCTGCGACTTCTCCAGCAGCCCGAGCCGCCGCAAGCCCATCGTGCTGGCCCTGGGCCACGAGCGCCAGGGCCGGGTGGTGCTCGACCGGCTGCAGCACCTGGACACCCTGCCGGCCTTCGGCCACTGGCTGGGCGAGCCGGGTTCCTGGGTCGGCGGCTTCGACGTGCCGTTCGGCCTGCCGCGCGAACTCGTCGAGCAGCTCGGCTGGCCGACCGGGTGGGAGGCGTGCATGCGCCACTACGCCGGCCTGACGCGCGAGCAGATCCGTGCCACCTTCGCGGCGTTCTGTGATGCGCGGCCGGCCGGCAACAAGTTCGCCCACCGCGCCTTCGACCGCCTGGCCGGCTCCAGCCCGTCGATGAAGTGGGTCAACCCGCCGGTCGCGTACATGCTGCATGCGGCCGTTCCCCTGCTGCTGGCCGCCGGGGTCGACCTGCCGGGCGTCCATGTCGGCGATCCGGACCGGGTGGCGCTGGAGGCCTACCCCGGCCTGCTCGCGCGCGAGCTCATCGGCCGCCGCAGCTACAAGAGCGACGACCGCGGCAAGCACACGCCCGAGCGCCTGATCGCGCGCAAGGACATCGTCACCGCGCTCGAGGCCGGCCAGACCCGCCTGGGCCTGCGCCTGAAGCTCAGCCATGCGCAGCGCGACGCCCTGGTCGCCGATGCCAGCGGCGACGCGCTGGACGCGGTGCTGTGCATGGTGCAGGCCGGCTGGGCCGCCCTGCAGGGCCCGCCGCGCTGGGGCCTGCCGGCCGCGCTCGATCCGCTGGAAGGCTGGATCGTCAGCGCCGATCTCGCGGTTCCGTCCCACGGTTGAGCACGCCGGCTCGACCGTTAGGGCCATGGCTCCACCGGGCTATGCGACGCCCGCTGGACGGTTGCGCGGCCTAGCATCCCTGGACGCCGACCAACCGCCCTCGGCAGGGTGGTGTCGCCGCCAGGGAGCCGTGAGCCATGTTGAATGATTTGAATGCCGTCGATGTCGCCGTCGTGATCCCCTGCTTCAACGAGGAGGTCGCGATCGGGCGCGTGGTGGAGGACTTCCGTCGCGCGCTGCCGGGCGCACGCATCTACGTCTACGACAACGCCTCCACCGACCGCACGGCGGAGGTGGCGGCCCGTGCCGGCGCCATCGTCGGCCACGAGCCGTTCCCCGGCAAGGGCAACGTGATGCGCCGCATGTTCAGCGACGTCGAGGCCGATGTCTACGTGCTGGTGGACGGCGACGACACCTACGACGCGTCGTCGGCGCCGGCGCTGGTGCGCACGCTGCTCGACGGCCAGCTCGACATGGTCAACGGCGCCCGGGTGACGCAGATCAAGGAGGCCTACCGCTTCGGCCACCGCTTCGGCAACCGCCTGCTCACCGGCCTGGTGCAGGTGATCTTCGGCAAGCAGTTCGACGACATGCTCTCGGGGTACCGCGTGTTCTCGCGCCGCTTCGTCAAGTCGTTCCCGGCGACCTCGAGCGGCTTCGAGATCGAGACCGAGCTGACGGTGCACGCGCTCGAACTGCGCATGAAGACGGCCGAGGTGCCCACCCGCTACAAGGACCGGCCCGAGGGCTCGAACTCCAAGCTGAACACGATCCGCGACGGCCTGCGCATCCTGCGCATGATCGGCCTGCTGGTGAAGGAGGAGCGTCCGCTCATGTTCTTCGGCTGCAGCTTCGTCGTGCTGGCGCTGCTGTCGCTCGGCCTGGCCACCCCGGTGGTACTGGAATTCCTGCGCACCGGCCTCGTGCCGCGGCTGCCGACCGCCGTGCTGTCGGTCGGCATCATGCTGGTGGCCGTGCTGTCGATGGTGTGCGGCCTGATCCTGGACACCGTCACGCACTCACGCCGCGAGCTCAAGCGGCTGGCCTACCTGGACATCCCGGCGCCCCAGTGGCCCGACGCCGACATCCGCGCCACCCGCGCGCTCGCGGCCGGTCGCCGGCCCGCCGCCCAGCCCGCGCAGGCGCAGGCGCAGCACGACGAAGCCATGGCCGCGACCCCGGTCCTGTCCTGACCGGTGGCCATGCAGACCGATTCCGACTTCCTGTTCGGCTGGGACCGGCGCGAGCGGACGGTCGCCGCGGGCGGCTTCGAGGGCATGGCCGGCTGGCTGCTCCTGGGGCTGGTCGCGCTGCTGTTCGCCGCCAACGTGGCGCTGCACTTTCCCGGCGTGATGAACAACGACACGCTGCAGCAGTACCGGCAGGCGGTGACCGGACGCTATGGCGACTGGCACCCGCCGGTGATGGCGTGGCTGTGGTCGCTGCTGCTGCACGTCGCCGACGGCCCGGGGCCGCTGCTGGTGCTGCACCTGGCGGCCTACTGGGCCGGTTTCGGCCTCATCGCCGACGCGGTGCGCCGCGCCGGCCATCCGCGCCTGGCCCTGGTCGTCGCCGCGGCCGGCGCCTTTCCGCCCTTCCTGTACGTCAACGCCCAGGTGGTGAAGGATGTCGGCATGGCCGCCAGCTGGCTCGCCGCGGCCGGCGCGTTGTTCTGGTACCGCAGCCGTGATCGCCGCATTCCGCTCGCCGTCGGCGTCGCCATCGCGCTGCTGGTCGCCTACGGCACCCTGGTGCGCACCAACGCCCTGTTCGGCCTGGGGCCCCTGCTGCTGTATGCCTTCGCGCCCCGGCACTGGCTGCGCAACGTGCGGCTGATGGTGGCGGCGGTGCTGGTCGCGATCGTGGCATTGCCCGCCGGCCAGCTGCTGAACCAGCAGCTGTTCCGGCCGGTGGCGCAGAACGCCACCCAGTCCCTGTTCCTGTTCGACCTGATGGGCATCGCCGTGCACACCGGCGACCCCGCCGTGCTCGAGCCGCGCGCCACGCTGTCGCGCGACGACCTGAAGGCCTGCTACTCGCCCTACTGGTGGGACAGCCTGAGCATGTGGGGCCGCTGCGCCGACCGGGTCCATCGGCCCGACGCGGACACGCCGACACTGCCCGACGGCCTGGTTGCCCAGTGGGCCCGTGCGATCGCCGCCCACCCGCTGGCCTATGCCGAGCACCGCCTCAAGCACTTCAACTCGGCCCTGCTGTTCGCGGTGCCCAGCAAGCACATCCGCTTCACGGCCGAATACCGGCCGGGCGATCCCAGGCATCCACCGCTGGAAGTGGTGACCGAGCGCGACGTGAAGCTCGACCTGCTGCGCAAGAACCCGTTCGTCTGGCCCTGCGTGTGGCTCGCCTGGGCGGGCTGCCTGCTGGTGCTGCTGCGGCGCGACGAGCCGGCGTCACCGGCGGTGGCCTTCGCTCGCGTGCTGTGCGTGTCGGCGCTGGGCTATTCGGGCGCCTACCTGCTGATCGGCGTCGCCACCGACATGCGCTACCACTACTGGTCGCTGCTGGCCGTGCTGCTGGCCAGCCTGGTCACCGGCCCGCGCCTGCTGGCGATGTGGCGCGAACGGCGGCAGCCGCTGCTGGCCAGCGCCGGCCTGGTCGGCGCGGTCGTCCTCGTCGGGCTGGCCACGCGCCTGCTCGACTTCCGGGGGTTCGTCTGATGGGGGCGCGGGTCGCGGCCCTGCCGCCGCTGGTGCGCTTCGGCCTGGTCGGCACCGTCGGCTTCGTCGTCGACGGCGGCCTGCTGCAGTTGCTGGTGACGTTCGCCGGCTGGGGACCGATCGCGGCCCGGCTGGTGTCGTTCCCGGCCGCCGTGCTGGCGACCTGGTGGCTCAATCGCACCGTGACCTTCCAGCCGCGCGAGGGCGGCTCGCTGCTGGCCAGCCTGGGGCGCTATGTCGCGGTGAGCCTGGTCGGCACGGGCGTGAACTTCGGCATCTACACCGGCCTGGTGCTGGCCTCGCCGTTGCTGGCCGCCCGGCCCATCGTGCCGTTCGCCGTCGCCTCGGCGGCCGCCCTGGTCTTCAACTACCTGGGCAGCAAGCACTTCGCCTTCAAGGGCTGAGCCGTCCGAAGGCGAGCAGGGCCTCGACGTCGGTACGGTACAGGCGCAGCATCGTCTCGTCGGCCAGCGCGCCTGCCTTGCGCAGCACGGTCTCCACCGGCAGCTTGATGCCGCTCACGTGCAGCGTGATGCCGCGGGCCGCCAGCAGCCGGCGCAGGGCGGTGAACACCTCCACGCCGGTGGCGTCGATGCGGTTGATCGGCTGCGCGAACAGGCAGACATGCCGGGTGTCGGGATTGGCCGCCAGGTGTTCGACCACGGCGCGCTCGAACGCGGAAGCCGACGCGAAGTCCAGCTCGGCGTCCATCCGCAGCGCATAGGTGTGCGGCGCGATCGGGGCCAGGCGCCACAGGTGGCGGTCGCGCAGGCTGCCGTCCGGGTGCAGCCCGACCTCGATGATGCGCGGATGCAGGCGCAGGTAGAGGAAGTGCGCCAGCCCGATCACCACGCCCGACAGCACGCCCCAGTAGATCGACGGGGCCGCCAGCACCGTGATGGTGGCGGTGACGGCGGCGGTGACCGCCTCGACCCGGTCGACCTGCCACAACTGCGTGAACACGCGCGGCTTGAGCAGGCCCATCACGGCCGCCACGACCACGGCCGACAGCACCGCCGAGGGCACGTGGTAGAGCGCCGGCGTGAGGAACAGCAGCACCAGCAGCACGATCGCGCAGGCCGCGACCGTGGCCCAGCCGGTCTTCGCGCCCGAGTACAGGGTGATGGCCGAGCGCGAGAACGAGGTGCTGGTGGGGAAGCTGCCCGACAGCCCCGACACCAGCTTGCCCACGCCCTGGCCCACCAGGTCCTGGTTGGCGTCCCAGCGCTTGCCATCGCGCTGGCTCTCGATCTTGGCGCTGGCCGCCATCTCCATCGAGCTGACCAGCGCCAGCACCAGCGCCGGCGCCACCAGGGCGCGGAGCGTGTCCCAGGCGGGCAGGGCCGGCAGGTACAGGGCCGGCAGGCCTGCGGGCAGGCTGCCGACCACGCTGCCGCGCGTCGCGTATCCGGTGGCCCAGCTCAGCACGGCCGCGGCCGCCAGCACCAGCAGCACCGTCGGCAACCTGGGCAGCAGGCGCTTGCCGACCTCGAACAGCGCCAGGCTGACCAGCCCGTACGCCAGTCCCTCGAGGTCGAAGCGGGGCCCGTGCAGCAGGCTGGCCAGCGGACCCTGCAGGCCCAGCAGCTTGGGCAACTGCGAGGCGATGATGAGGAGCGCGGCCGCCTGGCTGAAGCCGGTGAGCACGGGCGAACTCACGAGGTTGAGCATCCAGGCCGAGCCGCTGGCACCGACGGCCAGCTGCATGGCGCCGGCCAGCAGCGCCAGCCAGACGGCCAGCAGCACCCACTGCGCGCTGCCCGGCTCCGCCAGGCCCAGCAGCGAGGCGCCAACCAGCACGCTGCTCAGGGCCGAGGGACCGACCGACAGCCGTGTCGAGCTGCTGAACAGCACGGCCGCCAGCATGGGCAGGAAGGTGGCGTACAGGCCGGTGACGAGCGGCATGCCGGCCAGGCCGGCATAGGCGACCGACTGGGGAATCATCACCACCGCCACCGTGAGGGCGGCGGTGACTTCGCCGCGCAGCAGGCCGGCGTCGGGACGCGGCCAGCGCAGGAACGGCAACCAACGGGACAAGCTCGGCAGCATCACCCGAGCTTACGCGACGCCGTCGGCGTCATCGCTGCGGCATGTCGCTGGCGCCGTAGCCCAGGCTCACCGTCGCGTCCTCGGGAATGGGGGGCATGGTGGTGCTCCAGGCCTCCCAGTCGTCGCGCATGCGGGCGAGCCGCTGCGGGTCGCGGCCGGCGTGGTTGGCGCGCTCGCGCTCGTCGGCCTCGAGGTCGAACAGGTAGTCGTGGCCGTCCACGCGCAGGTACTTCCAGCGACCGTCGCGCAGCGCGCGCTGGCCGCGGTGGTTCATGCGCCAGTGCAGCGTGCGGGCGAACGGCCTGGCGGGCGCCTTCAGCACCGGCAGCAGCGAGATGCCGTCGAGCGGATAGGCGGGATGCGCCGCCACGCCGGCCGCATCGAGCAGGGTGGCCGACCAGTCCATGGTCATGCACTGCTGCGCGGTGACGGCGCCGGCGGCGATGACCGCCGGCCAGTGGGCGATCCAGGGTACGCGGATGCCGCCCTCGGTGAGGTCCATCTTGCCGCCCACCAGCGGCCAGTTGTCGGAGAAGCGTTCGCCGCCGTTGTCGCTGGTGAAGACCACCAGCGTGTCCTGCGCCATGCCGTGGCAACGCAGGGCGTCCATCACCCAGCCGATGCCCTCGTCCATGTGGTGGATCATGCGGCGGTAGGTGTGGATGTTGCCGCCGTGCAGGTGGAACAGGTTGTCGCGCACCTCCCGCGCCAGCCCGGCGTCGTCGCGCGTCTCCCACGGCCAGTGCGGCGCCGTGTAGTGCAGGCTCAGGAAGAAGGGGGCGTCCTGGCCGGCCATGCGGTCGATGAAGTCCACCGCACGCCGCGACAGCAGGTCGGTGAGGTAGCCCTCCTCCTGCTTCTCCTCGTCGCCCAGGTACAGGTCGTGGGTGCCGTTGTTGCTGCAGTGGCTGAAGTAGTCGACCCCGCCCGACATGGGGCCGAAGAACTCGTCGTACCCGGACAGCAGCGGGCTGAACGCCGGCGGGTAGCCCAGGTGCCACTTGCCGACCAGCGCCGTGCGGTAGCCCGACTCCTTCAGCAGCGAGGGCAGGGTGGGGTGCTCGGGCGGCAGGCCCAGCGTGGGGCTGCCCTTGCTGCGGCTGTTGATCGGCTCCTCGGCGGCGCCGCGCAGGCGGTACTGGTAGCGCGCCGTCATGAGCGCGAAGCGCGTCGGCGAGCACACCGGCGAGTTGGCATAGCCCTGCGTGAAGCGCAGGCCGGCCGCGGCCAGCCCGTCGAGGACCGGCGAGACCGGACCGAAGGCGGCGTCGCGGCCGCCGTAGCAGCCCAGGTCGGCGAAGCCGAGGTCGTCGGCGACGATGAAGACGATGTTGGGACGCGCCATGTTCATTCCACTTTCATGCCGGTCGCGCGGATCACCTTGCCGTAACGCCCGGACAGCTCCGCCAGCCGCTGGGCCGCCGCGGCGCCGGCCAGTCCCTCGTGGCGCATGTCCAGGGCCTCGAGCTTGCCGCGCAGGTCGGGCCGCGCGATCGCCTCGGCAATGGCCGCCTGCACCGCCTGCGCCACCGGCTCGGGCGTGGCCGCCGGCACCATCACGACGTACAGCACTTCCTGTTCGAGCTGCGGCAGCCCGGCCTGCGCCACCGTCGGCACCTCGGGCGCCAGCGGCGAGCGCGTGCGGCTGGTGACGGCCAGCGGCGTGATCTTGCCGGCCTTCACGTGCGGCAGCATGCCGGGCGTGGCGAGCACGCCGCCGTCGACCTCGCCCGCCAGGACGGCGGTGACGGCCGGGGTGTTGCCCTTGTAGGGGACGTGCGTGATCTTCATGCCGGTGGCCTCGGTGAACATCTCCGCGGCCAGGTGGCCGGGACTACCGCTGCCGGCGCTGCTGAAGGTCACGCCCTTGGCTTTGCCGGCCGCCACCAGGTCGGCGAGCGAGCGAAAGCCCGTGCCCGGATGGGCGCCGACCAGCAGGCCCGACGAGGCCATCACCAGCAACGGGCGCAGGTCGGCCGGCTTGAACGGCATCGCCTTGTAGATGTGCGGGTTGACGGTGACGGTGGAATCGATGCCGAACAGGACGGTGCCGCCGTCGGGCGCCGCCTTGGCCACGGCATCGGCGCCGATGTTGCCGCTGGCGCCGGCCTTGTTCTCGACCACGAAGGGCTGCTTGAAGCGCGCCTGCAGCACGTCGGCCACGGCCCGTGCCAGCAGGTCGGACGGCCCGCCGGGCGGGAACGAGTTGATGAACCGCACGGGCTTGGCCGGCCAGCTGGTCTGGGCCTGCGCAGGCCCGAGCGCGGCCAGGGCCAGCGCGGCGGCGGCGAGGAGGGGGCGCATGTGCTTCTCCGTCAGGGCTGGTAGCCGGACTTGCGCACCACCGGCGCCCACTGCGCGCGGTAGGCCGCGAGCATGGACCGGGTCTGGGCGCGGGTGCTGGCCACCGGCGTCATCTTGGCGTCGGCGAAGCGCCGCTGCGTGTCGGGGTCCCGCATGGCGGCGGTGATGGCAGCCGCCAGCCGCTCCACCTTGTCGGCCGGCATGGTGGACGGCGCGAAGAACGCGTTCCAGCCGGTGGCTACCAGGTCCAGGCCGGCCTCGCGGAAGGTGGGGATGGAGGGCGAGAAGGGCGAGCGCTTGGCCCCCGAGCTGGCCAGCACGCGCAGCTTGCCGGCGTCGTGCTGCGGCAGCTGCGTCTCCAGCGTATCGAATGCCACCGGCACCTGCCCACCCATCAGGTCGGCGAGCAGCGGACCGGAGCCGCGGTAGCCGATCACCTGCGCCTTCACGCCGGCCTTCTCGCCCATCATCAGGGCGAAGAAGTGCGGCAGGCTGCCGGTGGCCGGGACGCCGAAGTTGGCCTTCTCCGGATTGGCCCGCAGCCAGGCCAGCAGGTGGCTGAGTTCGCGCACCGGCACCGCGCTGGCGACGGCCAGCCCGAACTCGTAGTCGTTGACGTGCGACACCGGGGTGAAGTCGCGGTCGGGGTCGTAGCCGTTGTCCTGGAACACCAGCGGCGCCACCACCATCACGGCCGGGTTGGCGACCAGCAGCGCGTTCTGGCTGGCCGGCGCACCCTTGAGCTGCTGGGCGGCGAGGCGGCCACCGGCACCGGTGCGGTTCTCCACCACCACCGGCACGCCCAGGCTGGCCTGCAGCTTGTCGCCGACGATGCGCGCGACCCGGTCGGTCGAACCGCCGGGGGCATAGGGCACGACGAGGCGCAGCGGCCCGTCCAGCGGCTGCGCCATCACGGGACGGGCCAGGGGCAAGGCGGCGAGGCCCAGGGCGAGGGTGCGGCGGTGCATGTGTGTCTCCTGGCGGTCGCTCGTCGGGCGACAATGAATCGGTCGATGGAAGAACAATCGCCGGACCCGATTGAACCATGGCCCGCGTCGCGCCCTGCGCCCGGCGCGGTGCCGAGAAAGCGGTCGGCGCGGGCTGCCGCAGGCTCGACAGGACGGCACTGGATGGCCGGGCGCGGCTGGAAGCCGTTCGCGTTCCAGCGCGACGTCTGGAAGGCGATCGCGCAGGGCCGCAGCGGCCTGCTGCACGCCACCACCGGCGCCGGCAAGACCTACGCCGTGTGGCTGGGCATGCTCGACGTCCTGCTGCAGGGGCAGGTGCCGGGGCGCTCGGCCGAGCCGTTGCGGGTGCTGTGGATCACGCCGATGCGGGCCCTGGCCGCCGACACCACCCGGGCCCTGGCCCAGCCCCTGCAGGACCTGGCGCCCAGCTGGACCCTGGGCCAGCGCACCGGCGACACCGCCAGTGCCGAACGGGCACGCCAGGACCGGCGCTTTCCCACCGTGCTGGTCACCACCCCGGAGTCGCTCAGCCTCATGCTGACCCGCGAGCAGGCGCGCGAGGAACTGCAGACGGTCGGGTTCGTCGTGGTCGACGAGTGGCACGAGCTGATCGGCAGCAAGCGCGGCGTGCAGACCCAGCTCGCGCTGGCACGCCTGCGGCGCTGGAATCCGGCCCTGGTCACCTGGGGCCTGAGCGCCACCCTGGGCAACCTGGAGGAGGCGATGGCGGTGCTGTGCGGCGAGGCCGCGCAACCGGCGCCGGCGCTGGTGCGCGGCAAGATCGACAAGCGGCTGGCGATCGACACGCTGGTCCCGCCCGATCCGGGCAAGTACTCCTGGGCCGGCCACCTCGGCGCCCGCATGCAGCTGCCGGTGGTCGAGGAGATCGAGCAGGCGAAGGGCACGACGCTGGTGTTCACCAACGTCCGGTCCCAGGCCGAGATCTGGTACCAGCTGCTGCTGCAGGCGCGGCCCGAATGGGCGGGCGACATCGCGCTGCACCACGGCTCGCTCGACCGCGCCACGCGCGAGTGGGTGGAGGCCGGCCTGAAGGACGGGCGGCTGCGGGCCGTGGTCGCGACCTCCTCGCTCGACCTGGGAGTGGATTTCCTGCCGGTCGAGCGGGTACTGCAGATCGGCTCGGCCAAGGGCGTGGCGCGCATGTTGCAGCGTGCCGGCCGCAGCGGCCACGCGCCGGGGCGCGCCAGCCGGCTGACCCTGGTGCCGACCCACACGATGGAGATCGTCGAGGCGGCGGCGGCGCGCGAGGCGGCGGCGCACGGCCGCATCGAGCGGCGCGAGGCGCCGGCCAAGCCGCTCGACGTGCTGGTGCAGCACCTGGTCACGGTGGCGCTGGGCGGCGGTTTCGACGCCGACGCCCTGTTCGAGGAGGTGCGGACCGCGTGGTCGTATCGGACGCTGACGCGCGCCGAGTTCGACTGGGCGCTGGTGTTCTGCGAGCGCGGTGGCGAGAGCCTGACCGCCTATCCCGACTATCACCGCATCCGGCGCGGCGACGACGGCCTGTGGCACGTGCCCGATCGCGGCGTGGCGCGCCGCCACCGGCTGTCGGTGGGCACCATCGTGAGCGACGCCTCGATGCAGGTGAAGTACCTGTCGGGCGGCACCATCGGCACCATCGAGGAAGGCTTCATCGCCCGGCTGCGCAAGGGCGACTGCTTCTACTTCGCCGGCAAGCTGCTCGAGTTCGTCCGGGTGCAGGACATGGCTGCCTACGTGCGCAAGGCGACGCGCAGCAAGGGCACGGTGCCGACCTGGCAGGGCAGCAAGATGGCCCTGTCGACCGAGATGGGCGATGCCGTGCTCGAGATGCTGCAGACCGCGGCCCAGGGCCGCTACCCGCACCCGGAACTGCGGGCAGCGCGCCCCATGCTCGAGACCCAGGCCCGGCTCTCGCGCATCCCCACGCCCGGCATGCTGCTGGTCGAGAGCTTCCGCTCGCGCGAAGGCCAGCACCTGTACGTGCACCCGTTCGCCGGCCGCCACGTGCACCTGGGGCTGGCCAGCCTGCTGGCCTGGCGGCTGGCGCGCGAGCGGCCCAACACCTTCAGCATCTCGATCAACGACTACGGCTTCGAACTCGTGAGCGCGGAGCCGTTCGACCTGGCGCCGGTGCGCGACGGCTCCGCCTTCGAGCCGGGCGACCTGCTGCACGACGTGCTGGCCTCGCTCAACTCGTCCGAGCTGGCCCAGCGGCGCTTCCGCGAGATCGCCCGTGTTGCGGGGCTCATCTTCACCGGCTACCCCGGCCAGCCCAAGAGCATGCGCCAGCTGCAGGCGTCCAGCGGCCTGTTCTACGAAGTGTTCCGCAAGTACGACCGCGGCAACCTGCTGCTCACCCAGGCCGAGCAGGAAGTGTTGAGCCAGGAGCTGGAGGTCTCGCGCCTGCGGGCGACGCTGGAGCGCATGGGTGGGCGCGCCCTCCAGCTGGTCGAGCTGCGCCATCCCAGCCCGATGAGCCTGCCGCTGATGGTCGAGCGGTTCCGCGAGAAGCTGACCACCGAACAGCTCTCCAGCCGACTGGATCGCATCCTGCGCGACATGGAGCGCGATGCCGGCTGAGCCGCAACACGACCGTCAGTTCCTACAGGCTCTTGCGGCCATCGCCGCTCCTGCGTCGACCAGCCCTTCATAGAGTGGCGTGACCGGGGCGCAGCCCTGGAACTCAGCAGGAAAGGACACCTCATGCAGCATGCACGGCATACCGCCCTCGTCGCCGCCTCGCTGGCGGCGCTGCTGTCCGTGGCCGGTTGCGGCGAACGCATCGACGACCCGACGGTCGGCCAGAAACACGACTCGGCCGTGGAACGCAGCGGCCAGGCTACCCGCAGTGCCCGCCAGGATGCGCGCGAGAGCGCCGCGACGGCGCGCCCGAAGGCCGGCGACACCGCCACCACGGCCAGGGACAGGACGGGCGAAGCGGCCGACAGCACCCGCAGCGCGGCGGCCGACACCGGCACCAGCGTCATGGGGGCGTCGCGCGACACGCGCGAGCAGGCCTATGGCACCGGGGCCGCCGGTGCGGAGCGCAAGCCGGACGACAGCAAGATCACGTCCATGGTCCTCAAGGGCCTGAAGGCCGACAAGGAGCTCAATCCGCTGCGCATCGACGTCGATTCGCGCGAAGGCGTGGTCACGCTCAGCGGCTCGGTGCCGAGCGCGGCGGCCAAGGCGCGCGCCAGCGAGATCGCCCGCGGCGTCAAGGACGTCCGCTCGGTCAACGACCAGCTCACGCTGGTCTCGGGCTAGGCCGCCTCAGCGGGCGGCTGGGGCCGGTTGCGGGGCGCCGCCGGTGCCCGGCTCGCCGCCCTTCCTCGCCCGGGTCGGGTCGGCCTCGTCGGCGCCGGCGCCGGGCTCGGCGCGCGGCGCGTAGATCACCTCATGGATGAAGCGCAGCTTGTCGAGCGACGTCGGGCTCAGCGCGAAGGGGTAGGCGTCGCCCTGGCCCAAGCTGCGGCTGAGGCTGTTGAGCAGCAGCGTGACGGGCACCCATTGCTCGACCAGCCGGTCGAAGTCGCGCTCACGGCCTTCGAACGGATCGCCCACTTCTTCGTCGCCGCCGGCGCCGGGCACCTCGACGCGGGTGTTGTAGGAGGCCGCCGTCTCCAGCAGGTCGACCATGTGCAGGTAGTGGGCCCAGGTCTCGGCCCAATCCTCCCACGGGTGGGAGGTCGCGTAGGCACTGACGAAGCCCTGCTGCCAGTTGGCCGGCTGGCCGCCGGCGGCGTAGTGGCGTTGCAGGGCTTCCGAGTAGTCCGCCCTCTCGTCGCCGAACACTTGCCGGAATGCCTCGACGCGGCCGCCTTCCTCGATCAGCCGGTCCCAGTAGAAGTGGCCCGACTCGTGGCGCAGGTGGCCCAGCAGCGTGCGGTACGGCTCGCGCATCTCGACCCGCCGCTTGACGCGCTCGGCGTCGTCGGCCTCGGCGACGTTGAGCGTGATCACGCCGTTGGCATGGCCGGTCATGACCATCTGGCCGGGCATGTCGGCCATGAATTCGAAGACGGGCCCGTCGCGCCCGCCGCTTTGCGGCATGACCTCGACCAGCCCCAGGCGCGCCAGCGTGTAGAACAGGCGGCGCTTGGCCACCTCGATGCGGTACCAGCGCTCGACGTTGTCCGGCACCGACAGGTCCGGCAGGACGCGCGTCTGGCGGCACGAGACGCAATAGGGATTGGGGTCTTCCGCCGGGACCGCGAAGTTGCAGGCCTGGTGGTCGACGTGGTTCTGGCACAGGCGGTAGCGGTGCTGCGCCTGCCGGCCGGCGGTCGTGCGGCGCTGCCAGCTGCCGTCCTGCCCGGCGACCGGCTCGATGGCGCACAGCGCCAGCCGGTGCGGCAGGAACGCGAGCGCGCTGCCGCACTGCAGGCACTGGACGTTCTCGAAGAACAGCGGATGGCCGCAGTGGTCGCAGCGGAAGGTTCTCATGGGGGGCTTGCGCCGGCGAGCGCCGGCCCGGTGATTGCGCGCCGCCGCTGCGGCGGCGCGGGAAGGGTCAGGTCAGGGACGCACGACGATGTCGTTCTTGACCGTGCGCACGCCCTTGGTGTTACGGGCCAGGTATTCGGCCTGGGTCTTCTCGGCGCTGGACTTGGCGAAGCCGGACAGCTGCACCGTGCCGTTCAGGGTCTCGACCTTGATGGACGACGCGTCAACGGTCTTGTCCTCGACGAACTTGGTCTTCACCGCCGTGGTGGTCGTGGTGTCGTCGATGTACGAGCCGGCGCTTTCCTGGCCGCGCGTGACCGCGCAGCCGGTGCCGGCGAGGGTGGCCACTGCCAGGACGGCGGCGGCGAGGATGCGGGTTTGGATCATGTGTGTTCTCCCTTGTCTGTCAGTTGAAGTGCGTCTCGGTCTCGGTTTGCGCACCGGCAAGTCGCACTGTCACCGGCCGGTGCTCGTCGTCATTCTTCGTCGGCCTCGTCGCCGCGCGGGTTGTGCGATGACGCCATCGCGGACATCACCAGCGATGCCACCTGGGGCGACTTCGCCAGCGCCACCAGCACGCCGGTGGCGGAAATCAGCTTCCACGGGCGCAGCAGCACCAGCACGGCGCCGGTGGCCGCCGCGATGCCCAGGAACTGCATCGGCTTGCGCCGTGCATAGGACGCGAGCGCGGGGCGGGCCAGGTCGACGGCCATGTGGGCCGGGTGATAGCGCCACCAGTCCTCGACGATGTCGCGGGCGTGCTCCAGCCAGTCCGGTCCGGATCGGCGGCGGCGCGTGCGCGGAGGGGGCTCGCCGGGCTCGAACTGCGCGCCGAGGTCCTCGGCCTGCAGTCCCTTCTTGCGCAGTTCCTTCCGGTGCACATAGTCGAGGATCGCCAGCCGCGTGCGTTCGAGCTGTTCGCCGCCCGTGCTCACGGACGGCCCCCGAGCGTGCGCAGGGCCTGGGCATCAGCACCGAGCTGTGCCCTCAGTTCGGCGAACGCCCGGTTCGGCATCGGCTTGCGCGCGATGCCGAAGGCCACCGCCGCCAACACCAGCGGCACCGCCGGCACCAGCACCAGGGACCAGTGGAACGTCTCGTGCAACGTGCCGAGCATCAGCGCCACGCCGGCGAGGATCAGGAACAAGAGCATCCCGACCCCGCACACGACCCACGCGATCCCCCGCTTGGTGACTTCCGTGCCGACGCTGGAGGCTTCCTCCTGCATGAGAGCGGCGTAGCCGGCGACATGGTCCATGACCAGCTCTGGCCGGCTGACGAGGACCGAGAAGATGGGGTGGACGAGGGCCATGGCGAGCCGGGCGGCGCTCAGTAGTAGTAGCGGGTGTTGCGGCGGTTGCGCGCCACCAGCACGATGGCGGCGACGGCGGCGCCCACGGCGGCAGCGATCAGCGCCGACTTCACGGGTTGCTCGGTCACGTAGCGGCCGGTCACGCCGGCATAGCGGCCCAGGCGCTCCTGCGCGGCGCTGGCCGTTTCGCCCACGGCGCCCAGGCCGCGGCTGGCGAGGTCCTGCACGCCGGAGCGCAGGTCGCGCACGCGCTCCAGGGCGTCGTCGGCAAGGTTCTGGGTGGCCGCGGTGGCGCGGGACGTTCTGCTGCTATAGGGCATGGCTGTCCTTCCTCTGGATGGCTGGGTGCGCGCCGCGGCACGAGCGCGGCGCCGCGGACAGCGCCGGTCGTGTCTCGATCGCGCTACGCCGACAAGCGTATGCGGGGGGGTAGGCCGTGCCTGATCAGCGACAGGCGTGAGACCTTGTCGGCATCCGGGGAGGGGGTTTGTGCGCGCCGTCCTACAGATCAGGCGGTCTGCGCCTGCGCCGGCAACACGGCCACCACGCGCGTGCCGGACCCCGGTGCCGAGCTGACGGTGAGCCGCCCGCCGGCCGCCTCGACCCGGTGGCGCATGCCGGCCAGCCCGTGCGTGGAGCGCCGGGCCTTGACGGTATCGAAGCCCTTGCCGTCGTCGCGCACCATGACCTCCACATGGCCGGTGTACGCATGCACCGCAATCTCGGCGTGGCGTGCTTCCGCGTACTTGCCGATGTTGGTGAGCGACTCCTGCACCAGCCGGTAGACGGTGAGCTGGCTGGCCTCGTCGAGGTCGACCGGCTCCAGCGAGGAAGCCACTTCCACGCCCGACCGCTCGGAGAACTCGCGCGCCAGGATCTCCAGCGACGCGGTGAGGCCCAGGTTGGAGAGGGAGGACGGCCGCAGGTCCTCGATGATGCGGCGCTTGAGGGCGATACCGCTGTTGAGGGTCTCGGTGAGGTGCTGCAGGCGCTGCCCCACCTCCGCCGGCGGCTCGCCCAGGCGCGACTTCAGGCGCGCCACATCGAGCTTGGCCGCCGTGAGCAGCGCGCCCAGCTCGTCGTGCAGTTCGCGCGCCAGGTGGCCGCGCTCCTCCTCGCGCACCTGCTGCAGGTGGGTGGCCAGCTCGGCCAGCGAGGCGGTGCGATCGCGCACCTGCCGCTCCAGCAGGTCCCTTTCCTGCTGAAGCGCGAGCTGCTGCTGCTCACCGGCGAGCTTGAGCGCGGTGCTCTGGCGCAGCGACAGCCAGAAGGCCAGCAGGGCCACCAGGGTGGCGACCGCAATGCCGGCGCGCGAGAGCGTCAGGGCGCGGCGCACCTCGGACTGGCTGTCGTCGATGCGGGCGGCGGTGCTGCCGATCAGTTTGCCGGCCTGCTCGCGGATGGCGTCCATCTGTTCCTTGCCGACGTCGGTGAGCAGCACGAATTTCCAGGCATCCTCGTTGCCCTGTTTGCGCATGCGGACCGACAAGTCCATCTCGGCCAGCTTGCGCTGCACGTTGCGGCCCAGCTGGCCCAGCACCGGCGCCTGCTCGGCCGAGTCGGCGTACGCCCTGCGCAGGGCCTCGAGGTCCTGCCCGATCTCGGCGACGGCCCGGTCGTATGGCTCGAGGTATCGTGGGTCGCCGGTGAGCAGGAACCCGCGCGATCCGGTTTCGGCATCCAGCACGTGCTGCAGCAAGCGGTTGAGGGATCCGCGCGTCTCGAAATCGCGCGTCATGTTGTTGAGCGCGCTCAGCGATCTTCCGTGTCCGGCTTCGTTGATGCCGATGAGGACGCAGGCGGCCAGCACGGCCAGCACCAGGGCGATAGCCATTCTGGGCCATGCTGAACGGACCATGGACTTCAATGCCTGGGCCCCCTGAGCCGACCAAAAAGCTGAATAATCATGACTGAAGGGTAGGCCATTTCAGTTTCGGGATGGGCCACAATGGCCAAAGCAGCACTGAAAGCGAAGACACATGATCAAAGTCGGCATTGTGGATGACCATGCCATCGTTCGGTCGGGGCTCAAGCAGTTCTTCTCCGAGCAGGTGGACCTGCGGGTGGTGGGCGAGGCCGCCAGCGGCCGCGAGGCGATCGACCTGGTTCGCACCACGGAGCTCGACGTGCTTGTCATGGACCTGTCGATGCCCGGGCAGAGCGGCATCGATGCCCTCGGCATGATCCGCGCGAAGGCGCCGGACGTCGGCATCCTGATCCTCTCGGGTTATCCCGAGGAGCACTATGCGATGAACCTCATTCGCCAGGGTGCCAGCGGTTACCTCAACAAGGAATGCGAGCCGATGGAGATCGTCAACGCGATCCGCACCATCGCCCTCGGGCGCCGCTACATCTCCCCCGCGGTGGCGGAACTGCTCGCGCAGCAGCTCAATCGCAAGGAAGGCGGCGCGCCGCACGAGCAGCTGTCCGAGCGCGAGTTCCAGGTGTTCCTGAAACTGGCCAAGGGCGAGACGGCCGGCGACATCGCCAAGGCGCTGTCGCTGTCGGTCAAGACCGTCAGCACGTACCGCACGCGCCTGATGGAGAAGATGAGCCTGGCCTCCAACAGCGACCTGACCTACTACGCCCTGAAGAACAAGCTCATCGACTGAGCAGGGCACTCCGCGCCGCCGGCCACCCGGCCCGGCGCGGCATCAGGCGCGCGAGGCTTCCGACTGCTGCATGCAGTAGTCGATCAGCGCGTCGATCTCGTTGGACTTGTCGAACACCGCATCGGCGCCCAGCTGCGAGCAGCGCTTGCGCATCTCGGTGGTGGCGTAGTTGGAGAGCACCACCACGCGCTGTTCGGGGCGGCGCCCGCGGCACGCCTCCAGCACGCCCAGCCCGCTGCCCTGCTTGAGGAAGAGGTCGACGATGGCCAGGTCCCAGTCGACCTGCGGCCGCGCCAGCCAGGCGCGGGCGTCGCGCTCGGTGTCGGCCCAGGCCAGCGCCCGGATGCAGGCGAGCTCCTCGAGCGTGCCGATGAGGTTCTCGCGGATGGTGGCGTTGTCCTCGACGATGAAGGTTCTCAGTTCCACGGGCTCGCAGGCGGATGGGCATCCCCGCGGGGCGGGGGCAATCCGCCATCGTAGGGCAGCGTCCGGCGCGCGCCTGTAGGCACGTACCGACAGGAGCTTACGCGGGCCACTGACCGGCCATTGGCGTCGACCGCACCAGACTCATCGCACTTTGCGCGCCGCCGCGCAGGCCTTGCAATGAAGCTGGTTCTTCACACCCTCATCATCTTCTTCGGCACGCTGCTGGCTGCCGGCCTCGTCGCGCTGGGTGAGCCGGCCGACCAGTCGGCCGCACCGGCCATGCCGCAGGCCGACACCACGGCGCAGAGGTGAGGCGGCGATGAGGCACGCCGCCGGGTCGCCCTGGTCCCGCACCTGGGTGAAGGTGCTGGCCGCGTTCGGCGTGCTCATCCTGGCGCTGCTGGTGCTGGTCACCTTCTTCCCCTGGGACATGCTGCGCGGGCCGGTGAACCGCTACGTCAGCCAGAAGACCGGCCGCCACTTCGAGATCACCAAGCGCCTGGACGTGAAGGTCGGCGGCACGACCCGGGTGCTGATGGACGGCATCGAGTTCGCCAACCCCGACTGGGCCCAGGACCGCTACCTCATCAAGGCCGATGCGGCCGAAGTCGACGTGCGCCTGCTGCCGCTGCTGATGCGGCGGCGGATCGAGCTGCCGCTGATCCGGCTCACCCGTCCCCAGCTCGGGCTGCAGCAGGACGCGGATGGGCGCCGCACCTGGGCGCTGGGCAGCGATACCAAGGACGAACGCAACGTGCCGTCGATCGGCGCGCTGGTGGTCGACCAGGGAACGGCGCACTACGTGGCGCATGCGCAGGGCGCCGACGTGCGGGCCGAGTTCGCGATGGACCGGCGGCCGGGTGCCGGCGCCGCCCCGGCCGCCCCGGCCGAAGGGACGCCGGCCAACGATCCAGCCATGCCACTGCGCTTCAAGGCCCAGGGCCGCTGGCAGGACCAGCCGTTCACGGCGCAGGGCCGCACGGGGGACGTGCTGTACCTGAGCGCACCGCTGCAGCAGCCGTTCCCGGCCGAAGTGCAGGTGGCCGCCGGCGCCACCAGCCTGCGCGCACGCGGCGCGGTCGCGAGCCTCGCCACCCTGGACGGCGCCAACGTCGAATTCCAGCTGCAGGGCAACAACCTCGCGGAGCTGTACAAGCTGGTGGGCGTCGTGCTGCCCGACACGCCGCGCTACACCGTGGCCGGGCAGCTGTCCAAGCAGGGTGAGTCCTGGCGCGTGCGCCGCATCGACGGCCGGCTCGGGCACTCCGACATCGCCGGAGAGCTCGCGTACGACCATGCGGGCAAGGTGCCGTCGCTGACCGGCCAGCTGAAATCGCGCATGCTGGATTTCGCGGACCTGGCGCCGGTGATCGGCATGCAGGACAAGCCCGGCGCGAAGGAGCCTCCCCAGCCGGCCGCCACGTTCACCGCCAAGGGCACCCAGATCGCGGCTGCGCCCGCCTCCTCGCGCAAGGCCAAGGGCAAGAAGGAGGCGAAGGACCCGATGCGCAAGGTGCTGCCGACTGCGACGGTCGACGTCAGCCGGCTCAAGACCATGAATGCCGACGTGCGGATCGACGCCGCCAAGGTGGTCAACGCCAAGGGCCTGCCGCTGGACCGCATGAGCACCCATGTGCTGCTGAAGGACGGCGTGCTGGTGCTCGACCCGCTGGACCTGGGCATCGCGGGTGGCCGCCTGACCGGACAGCTGCGCCTGGACGCGACGGCTGCCCCGGCGGCCGTGCAGGCCCGCCTCGATGGGCGGTCGCTGGACCTGAGCCGGCTGGTGCCGGCCTCCCAGTCGCTGCGCAACAGCGTCGGCAAGGTGCAGGCGCAGATCGACCTGAAGGCGCGCGGCAATTCGGTCGCACAGCTGCTCGGCACCTCGTCGGGCAATGTCGCGATGCTGATGGGCCGGGGCGAGATCAGCAACATCCTGCTGGAGATCGCCGGCCTGGACGGCGGCGAGCTGATCAAGTTCTTCGTCGAGGGCGACCAGCGGGTGCAGACGCGCTGCGCCGCCATGGCGTTCGACGTCGACAAGGGCGTGATGCTCTCGCGCGCGCTGGTGATGGACACCAACGACACCGTGTTCACCGGCCACGCCCGCGTCGACTTCGCGCGCGAGGCACTGGCCATCTACGTCAAGCCAGCGCCCAAGGACCACAGCATCCTGAGCGTGCGTTCGCCGCTGGAGATCGGCGGCACGTTCGGCGCACCCCGGTACGGGCTGGACAAGACCGCCCTGGGCGGACGCGCCGCGGCCGCCCTCGCGCTGGGCGCGATCAACCCGCTGCTGGCGCTGGCGGCCACCATCGAGACCGGACCCGGCGAGGACATCGACTGCGTGGCCACCCTGCGCAACGTGGCGGCGCCGCGGGCCGAGGCGCGCGTGGAGCAGACCGCGCCGCCGGTCGCCGGGTCGGGCGGCAAGACCGTCGACGATCCGGGCAAGAAGATGGGCGCGGCTTCCGCGAAGCGCTGACTCAGCCGGCGCGCGTGGCGCACACCGGGCAGCCGGCGTGGCGTGGCGTGCCCAGGCGGGTCCAGTCCATCGTGCGCGCGTCCAGCATCAGGAGCGCACCGGTGGCCGGCGTGCCCGCGCCGCACAGCAGCTTGAGCGCCTCCGCGGCCTGCATCGCCCCGATGATGCCCACCAGGGGCGCGAACACGCCCATGGTGGCGCAGCGGGTCTCCTCCGGCGCCGCATCGGGCGGGAACACGCAGGCGTAGCAGGGCGAGGCGGGGTCGCGCACGTCGAACACCGCGAGCTGGCCGTCGAACCGGATGGCAGCGCCCGAGACCAGCGGCTTGCCGTGCCGCACGCAGGCGGCGTTGACGGCCTGGCGGGTGGCGAAGTTGTCGCAGCAGTCGACCACCACGTCGGCCCGCGCCACCAGGGTGTCGAGCAGGGCCGCATCGGCCCGCGCCTGCACCGCCTCGACCTGCACATGGGGGTTCAGGCCGGCGATCGCGGCGCGCGCCGAGGCGACCTTGGGCTGGCCCACGCGGTCCATCGCATGGGCGATCTGCCGCTGGAGGTTGGTGACGTCCACCGTGTCGGCGTCCACCAGCGTGATGCGGCCGACGCCGGCCGTGCCCAGGTACAGGGCCACCGGCGAGCCCAGCCCGCCGGCACCGATGACCAGGGCGTGGCCGGCCGCCAGCCGCTCTTGGCCGTCGATCCCGATTTCCTCCAGCAGGATGTGGCGGGAGTAGCGCAGCAGGTCGTCGTCGGTCATGGCCCGGATTGTCCCGAAAAAGGGACAGCGCACTGCGCGGGCCCAAAAAGGGACAGCGCACTGCGCAGGCCACAAAAGGGACACCGCCCTGCGCGGGCTCAAAAAGGGACAGCGCCCTGCGCGGGCCACAAAAGGAAAAGCCGGCTCGCGCCGGCTTTCATGGTCAACCCGGCGGCCTGCGCCGCCCGGATCACTGTTCCTTCTTCTCGTTCTTGTTCTCGATGACCTGGGTCTTGCTGATCAGGACCGGACGGCCCTTCAGCTGGTTGATGGCCTGCAGCAGCTGGAAGTCCTTGTCGCTGCCCAGCTCGGGCATCTTGCGGTCGGCGATGGCCTTGCGCGCTTCCTCCTCGGCCTTCTTGCGGGCTTCCTCGCGCAGCTTGTCGCGCGCCGGGTCCTTGACCTCGGGGCCCTGGCCGCTGGCGAGGTGCTTCTCGAGGTCGGCCTCGCGGGTGCGCAGCAGCGAGAACAGGTTGCCTTCCTCGCTCTCGTCGACCAGCACGTCGGGCACGATGCCGCGCGCCTGGATGGACTTGCCGCTGGGCGTGAAGTAGCGCGCCGTGGTGAGCTTCAGGCCAGTGTCGGGGCCGAGCGGGCGCACCGTCTGCACCGAGCCCTTGCCGAAGGTCTGGCTGCCCAGGATGGTGGCGCGCTTGTGGTCCTGCAGGGCGCCGGCGACGATCTCGCTGGCCGAGGCCGAGCCTTCGTTCACCAGCACGACCAGCGGCACCGTCTTCAGGCCGGCCGGCAGGCGGCGCAGCGGGTCGGCACCGGAGCGGCGCTGGTAGAACTCCGGCGCCGCCTTGTAGATGAACTTGCTCTCGGCCAGCTGGCCGTTGGTGGACACCACGGTGACGTTCTCGGGCAGGAAGGCAGCCGAGATGGCCACGGCCGCATCGAGCAGGCCGCCCGGGTCGTTGCGCAGGTCGAGCACCAGCCCGCGCAGGTTGGGATCGCCCTTGTAGATCTCCTCGACCTTGCGCACGAAGTCGTCGACGGTGCGCTCCTGGAACTGCGACAGGCGGATCCAGGCGTAGCCGGGCTCCACCACCTTGCCCTTGACGGAGATCGTGCGGATCTCCTCGCGCCGGATGGTGACCGGGAAGGAGCGGCTCTCGTCCTTGCGGAAGATGGTGAGCGTGACGTTGGTGTTGGGCTCGCCGCGCATGCGCTTGACCGCATCGGACAGCGACAGGCCCTTGACCACGGTGTCGTCGATCTTGGTGATCAGGTCATTCGGCTTGAGGCCGGCGCGGTAGGCGGGCGAGCCCTCGATCGGCGAGACCACCTTGACCAGGCCGTCTTCCTGCGAGATCTCGATGCCCACGCCGACGAAGCGGCCGGAGGTGCCCTCGCGGAATTCCTTGAACGACTTCTTGTCGAAGTACTGCGAGTGCGGGTCGAGGCTGGCCACCATGCCGGAGATGGCGTCGGTGATGAGCTTCTTCTCGTCGACCGGCTCGACGTAGTCGGTCTTGACCATGCCGAAGACCGCGGCGAGTTGCTGCAGTTCTTCCAGCGGCAGCGGCGCCAGGGTGCCACGCGCGACGGTCTGCAGCGAGACCGTGGTCAGGGCGCCGGCCAGCGCGCCCACCGTGATCCAGCCGGCGATCTTCAGTTTGTGGCTCATGGGAAACGTCAAGTCCTCTCGCGAAGCGCCAATTTATACACCTGAGAAGACGTTCTGATGCTGCATCAGGCCCCGGGTTCCAGAAGAGCGGTGCCGGGCGTGCGAAAACCACGGGGATTTACAAGCCGTTTGCCTAGCCCGCACCGCCGCGGGGCGCCGGCACCGGCCAGGTCAGGCGCTGGTCAGGCTTTGCCTTGGTTGGCCACCGCCGCCGCCGCCTTGGCCGCCGCCTCGGCGTCGCCCAGGTAGTAGTGCCGGATCGGCTTCAGGTCGGCGTCCAGCTCGTAGACGAGCGGGATGCCGTTCGGGATGTTCAGGCCCACGATGTCGGCGTCGGAGATCCCGTCCAGGTACTTCACCAGCGCCCGGATCGAATTGCCGTGCGCCGACACCAGCAGGCGCTTGCCCGATCGGATGGCCGGCGCCATGGACTCGTTCCAGAACGGCAGCACCCGGGCGACCGTGTCCTTCAGGCATTCGGTCAGCGGCACCTCGCCGGCGGGCATCCGGGCGTAGCGCAGGTCGCCCCGCTCGCTGCGCGGGTCGGACGGCTCCAGCGGCGGCGGCGGGATGTCGTAGCTGCGGCGCCAGACCAGCACCTGCTCGTCGCCATATGTCTTGGCCGTCTCGGCCTTGTTCAGGCCCTGCAGACCGCCGTAGTGGCGCTCGTTCAGGCGCCAGGACTTGACCACCGGCAGCCAGGACCGGTCCATCTCGTCGAGACAGTGCCACAGGGTGTGGATCGCGCGCTTGAGCACGCTGGTCTGGCAGACGTCGAATTCCCAGCCCTCGGCGCGCAGCAGGCGGCCGGCGGCCTTGGCCTGCTCGATGCCGGTGGGCGTGAGGTCCACGTCGGTCCAGCCGGTGAAGCGGTTTTCCAGGTTCCAGGTCGATTCGCCGTGGCGGATCAGGACGAGCTTGTGCATGGGAGTCGGAGTCGGGGAAACCGCGGATTCTAGAATCCCGGGTTTGCGCCGAGGGCGCGACACAAGGACAAGATGGACTTCGTCATCAACAACTGGATGCTCATCGCCGTGGCGGCCGCCTCGGGCGCGATGCTGCTGTGGCCGGTGGTGCAGGGCGGCGCGGCCGGCGGGCTCACGCCTGCCAGCGCGGTGCTGCTGATCAACCGCGAGAAGGCGGTCGTGATCGACGTCTCCGAGGCCGACGAGTACGCCGCCGGGCACGTGGTGGGGGCCCGCAACGTGCCCCTGGGCGAGTTCGAGCAGCGGCTGCCCGACGTGGTCAGGAACAAGGCCCTGCCGCTGGTGCTCGTGGACGCCACCGGCGGCCGCTCGGGCCGCGCGCAGGCGACGGCCAAGAAACTGGGCTACGACAAGGCCCAAGCCCTGGCCGGCGGACTCAAGGCGTGGAAAGACGCTAACCTGCCGGTCGAGAAAGCCTGAATCCGACCCATGCAACCCGTCACCATGTACACCACCGCCGTCTGCCCCTATTGCATCCGGGCCAAGCAGATCCTCAAGGCGCGCGGGGTGGACCAGATCAACGAGATCCGCGTCGATGCCCTGCCGCAGGAACGCATGAAGATGATGGAGATCACCGGCCGCCGCACGGTGCCGCAGATCTTCATCGGCGACACCCACGTGGGCGGCTGCGACGACCTGATGGCGCTGGACAGCCAGGGCGGCCTGGTGCCGCTGCTCCAGCGCGCCTGAGATAATCCGCGCCCACCGATCCCGGCCCGCCCCGTCCGCACGCGGCGGGCCGTTTCCCTGACCGAAAGTACCCCATGGCCGAGCAACAGGACCCCGTCTTCCAGATCCAGCGCGTCTACCTCAAGGAGGCCTCGCTGGAGCAGCCCAATTCGCCCGGCATCCTGCTCGAGCAGGAGCAGCCCTCGGTCGACATCCAGCTGGGCGTGGAAGCCCAGCAGGCGGCCGACGGCGTGTACGAGGTCTGCGTCACCGCCACCGTGACGACCAAGATCAAGGAGCGCACCGTGTTCCTGGTCGAGGCCAAGCAGGCCGGCATCTTCGAGATCCGCAACCTGCCGCCCGAGCAGATGAGCCCGATCATGGGCATCGCCTGCCCGCAGATCGTCTACCCCTACCTGCGCAGCAACGTGTCCGACCTGGTGACGCGCGCCGGCTTCCCGCCGGTCCACCTGGCCGAGATCAACTTCCAGTCGATGTACGAGCAGCAGCAGCAGCAGGCGCAGGGGCAGCAGGAAGAGCCCTCGCGCATCATCACGTCGGCCTGACGCGATGAAGCTCCTGGTGCTGGGCGCCGGAGCATGGGGCACGGCCCTCGCGGCCAACGCCGCCGCCCGCCACGAAGTCACCCTCTGGGCCCGCGACGATACCCAGGCTGCGGTGCTGCGCGAGCAGCGCGAGAACCGCCGCTACCTGCCCGGCATCGGCCTGCCCGACGCGCTGGCGGTGGCCGGCGGCGACCCGGTGGCGCTGGCGGCCCGGCACGAACTGGTCATCGTCGCCACGCCGATGGCGGGGCTGCGCGGCCTGCTGCAGGCCCTGGCCGGCTGCACGGCGCCGCTGGCCTGGTTGTGCAAGGGCTTCGAGTCCACCGGCCTGCTGGGCCACGAAGTGCAGGCGGCGGTGGCTCCGCGCCTGCTCGCCGGGGCGCTCACCGGCCCCAGCTTCGCCCAGGAAGTGGCGCGCGGCCAGCCGACGGCACTGGTCGCGGCCAGTTCCCATCGTGCCGTGCGCGAGGCGCTGGTGGCGGCCTTCCACGGCCCCGGCGTGCGCGTCTATGCCAACGACGACCTGCCCGGCGCCGAGGTCGGCGGGGCGGTGAAGAACGTGCTGGCCATCGCCACCGGCCTGTGCGACGGCCTGCAGCTGGGGCTGAACGCGCGCGCCGCCCTGGTCACGCGCGGGCTGGCCGAGATGACGCGGCTGGGCGTGGCGCTGGGCGGCCGCCCCGAGACCTTCATGGGCCTGTCCGGCCTGGGCGACCTGGTGCTCACCGCCACCGGCGACCTCAGCCGCAACCGCCAGGTCGGGCTGGCGCTGGCGCAGGGCCGCACCCTGGAACAGGCGGTGCAGTCGCTGGGCCACGTGGCCGAGGGCGTGCTGTGCGCCCGCACGGTGGTGGAGCGGGCGGGCCGGCTGGGCGTGCAGATGCCCATCGCCAGCGCCGTCGTCGCGCTGCTCGACGGCACCCTGCGGCCGCAGGCTGCGGTACAGGCCTTGATGGGCCGGGATCCGGCGGCCGAGCGCGCCTAGTTCGCCCGGCCGGCCGTCAGGCCTTGCCGCTGCGCTTGGGCGGGTTGTTGTAGACGAAGGTCGAGTAGGTGTGCTCGGCGAAGCGGTGCCACAGCATCACCTCGCCGCGGAACTTGCCCCACGACTCGTACAGCTTCCGGAAGGCCGGGTTCTTGTCCGATTCCTCGGCGTAGAGGTCGAACGCCGCGTCCTGCGCCGCCTTCAGCAGGTCCTGCGGGTAGGCGTGCAGCTTGACGCCGTTGGCCACCAGCTTGCGCAGCGCCGTCGGGTTCTTGAAGTCGTATTCGGCCATCATGTCGATGTTGGCCTCGGCGGCGGCTGCCTCGAATGCCGCCTTGTAGTCGGCCGGCAGGGCCTCCCAGGCTTTGGTGTTGACGTAGAACGAGTAGGACGAGTTGCTCTCCCACCAGCCGGGGTAGTAGTAGTGGGGCGCGATCTTGTAGAAGCCCAGCTTCTCGTCGTCGTACGGCCCGACCCATTCGGCGGCGTCGATCGTGCCTTTTTCCAGTGCGGGGTAGATGTCGCCGCCGGGGATGTTCTGCGGCACGGCGCCCAGCCGCGCCATGACCTCGCCGCCGATGCCCGGGATGCGCATCTTCAGGCCCTTGAGGTCTGCCGTCTTCCTAATTTCCTTCTTGAACCAGCCGCCCATCTGCACCCCGGTGTTGCCGCCGGGGAAGCTGATGATGTTGAAATCCTTCAGGAAATCGCGCACCAGCTGCTGGCCGCCGCCGTAGTACAGCCAGGCGTTCTGCTGCCGCTGGTTGAGGCCGAAGGGCAGGGTGGTCTCGAAGCCGAAGGCCTTGTTCTTGCCGACGAAGTAGTAGCTGGCCGTGTGGCTGCATTCGACGCTGCCCGATTGCAGTGCATCGACCACACCGAAAGCGGGCATGAGCTCGCCGGCCGCATGCACCGAGACCTGGAACTTGCCGCCGGTGATGGCGGCCAGCCGCTTGGACAGCACCTCGGCGCCGCCGTAGATCGTGTCCAGGCTCTTCGGGAAGCTCGATGCCAGCCGCCAGCGCACGTTGGGCGAACCCGTCTGGGCGAGCGAGGGAAGCGAGAGGGCCGCGGCGCCGGCGCCGACGCCGGCCTGCAGGAAGCGCCGTTTTTGCATGTGACTGCCTCGTCAGTGGTGGTCGAGGCCCGTCGCAACGCAAGACCGGTGCCAGAGGGTCAGCCGCCGGGATCGGCCTGGGCCAGGGCCAGGGCCTGCGCGATCGCCTGCGTCTCGGCCGGCCGCACCAGCCGGGCGACCTCCCGGCCATCCTGCAGCACCACCAGGGTGGGCCACAGCTTGATGCCGAAGGTGCGCCCGAGGCGGCGCCCGCTGCCGTCCTCCACCTTGACATGGCGCATGCCCGGATGCGCGGCCAGCGCCTCGGCGATCCTGGGCTGGGCGCCGCGGCACCAGCCACACCAGGGGGCGCCGAATTCCAGCAGCACGGGGCCGGTCCAGGCATCGACCTCGGCGCGTGCGGGTTCCTTCTCGAGATAGGCGGTTTCCATCGCCCGATTGTCCCGCGCGGCCAAGGGAGCCGCAGGCCACGGTAGCAAGCGGCAACCGCGCCGGCCCGGGCTCCGGGACAATGCCCCGATGCGCATCGGGCTGATCTCCGACACCCACGGCCTGGTCCGGCCGCAGGCGCTCGCCTTCCTGCGCGGCTGCGACGCCATCCTGCACGCCGGCGACATCGTCGAGCCCACCATACTGGACCTGCTGGCCGGCATCGCGCCGCTGACGGCCGTGCGCGGCAACAACGACCACGGCGCCTGGGCCGAGCGCCTGCCGCTCACCGCGACCGTGCAGCTGGGAGGGATCGGCATCTACGTGCTGCACGACATCGCCGACCTGGCGCGGCATCCGGCACCGGCCGGCGCCCGGGTGGTGGTCAGCGGCCATTCCCACCGGCCGCTGGTGCGCGAGGAGGGCGGCGTGCTGTTCGTCAATCCGGGCAGCGCCGGTCCGCGGCGCTTCTCGTTGCCGATCTCGGTCGGCGAGCTGCGGCTGGAAGGTGGCGCCGTGCGCGCCGTCACGGTGCCGGTCGGGGCCTGAACGCCGGGCCCGCGCTGCCGCATCAATAATGCGGCGTGGAAACCAAGTGGCTGGAAGACTTCGTGAGCCTGGCCGAGACGCGCAGCTTCAGCCGCTCCGCGCAGCTGCGGCACGTGACGCAGCCGGCCTTCTCGCGCCGCATCCAGGCGCTGGAGGCCTGGGCCGGCACGGACCTGGTGGACCGCAGCTCCTACCCCACCCGCCTCACGCCGGCCGGCGAAACGCTCTACACCCAGTCGCTGGAGATGCTGCAGGCCCTGCAGACCACCCGCGCCATGCTGCGCGGCCACGCCTCCGCCGGGCAGGACGTGATCGAGTTCGCCGTGCCGCACACGCTCGCCTTCACCTTCTTCCCGGCCTGGGTCTCCAGCCTGCGGGAGAAGTTCGGCCCCATCAAGAGCCGCCTGATCGCGCTGAACGTGCATGACGCGGTGATGCGGCTGGTGGAAGGCGGCTGCGACGTCCTGATCGCCTACCACCATGCCTCGCAGCCGCTGCAGCTGGACCCCGACCGCTACGAGATGGTGTCGCTCGGCCAGGAGGTGCTGGCGCCGTACTGCAAGCCCGGCGCCGACGGCGAGCCGCTGTTCAGGCTGCCGGGCCGGGCGATGGCACCGCTGCCGTACCTCGGCTATGCGCCGGACGCCTACCTCGGGCGCGTGACCGACCTCATCCTCAAGCAGGCCGGCACCGCCATCCACCTCGACCGCGTGTACGAGACCGACATGGCCGAGGGCCTGAAGGTGATGGCCCTCGAGGGCCATGGCGTGGCCTTCCTGCCGCACAGCGCGGTGAAGAAGGAGTTGCGGGCGCGCAAGCTGGTGCCGGCCGCCCCGGCCGACCTGCCCGGGCTGGAACTGGCGATGGACGTGCGCGCCTACCGCGAGAAGCCGTCCGGCCGCGACGCCCCCAAGGGCACGGCGCAGGCGCTCTGGAGCTATCTGGCCGCCGGCGCCTGAAGGGCTGGAAAGTCGGCCCGCAGGCCGCGTCCGTGCTGCATCATGCATTTCTTGCATGATGGGTCCGGCAAACGGCATTGGCTGGCGGCGTGACCGCTGGCTACAGTTTGCGGCACCCCGGCTTCACACCAGCACCCATGCCAAACGACCACCGCCTCGAGCACGACTTCCTCGGCGAAAAGCAGATTCCCGCCGCTGCCTACTGGGGCGTGCACACGGCGCGCGCGGTGGAGAACTTCCCGATCTCCGGCACCCCGGTGTCGGCGATGCCGGAGCTGGTGCGGGCCTTCGGCTACGTGAAGAAGGCCACCGCCCGCTCCAACCTGGAACTGGGGGTGCTGGACGAGAGCCGGGCCTACGCCATCATGGCCGCCTGCGAGCAGTTGATCGCGGGTGAGCACCATGAGGAGTTCATCGTCGACGTCATCCAGGGCGGGGCCGGCACCTCGACCAACATGAACGCCAACGAGGTGATCGCCAACCTGGCGCTGGAGCGCATGGGGTTCGAGAAGGGGCGCTACGACGTGCTGCACCCGAACGACCACGTCAACGCCTCGCAGAGCACCAACGACGTCTATCCCACCGCCGTGCGGCTGGCGCTGTGGTTCGGCATCGACAACCTGCTGGCGTCGATGGCGATCCTGCGGGCCGGCTTCGAGGCCAAGGCGGTGGAGTTCAAGTCGGTGCTGAAGATCGGCCGCACCCAGCTGCAGGACGCCGTGCCCATGACGCTGGGCCAGGAGTTCTCGACCTACGCGGTGATGATGGAAGAGGACGAGGACCGGCTGCGCGAGGCGCGGGCGCTGATCCAGGAGATCAACCTCGGGGCCACCGCCATCGGCACCGGGATCAACGCGCCGGCCGGCTATGCCGAGCTGGCCTGCCGCCACCTGGCCGAAGTGAGCGGGGTGCCGGTGGTCAAGGCCAAGAACCTGGTGGAGGCGACCCAGGACACCGGCGCCTTCGTGCAGCTGTCGGGCGTGCTCAAGCGGGTGGCGACGAAGCTGTCCAAGACCTGCAACGACCTGCGCCTGCTGTCCAGCGGGCCGCAGGCCGGCTTCGGCGACATCCGGCTGCCTCCGCGCCAGGCCGGCTCATCCATCATGCCGGGCAAGGTGAACCCGGTGATCCCGGAGGTGATGAACCAGGTCGCGTTCGAGGTGATCGGCAACGACGTGACGGTGACCATGGCGTCCGAGGCGGGCCAGCTGCAGCTCAACGCCTTCGAGCCCATCATGGGCTGGAGCCTGCACAAGAGCATCCGCCACCTGTCGAACGCCTGCATCACCCTCGAGGCCAACTGCGTGGCCGGCATCGAGGCCAACCACGAACTGCTGGCCCGGCGCGTGCGCGAGTCGGTGACCCTGGTCACGGCCCTGAACCCCATCATCGGCTACGAGAAGGCGGCGCTGATCGCCAAGACCGCCATCGCCAGCGGCGCCAGCATCGACGACGTGGCGCAGTCGCTGGGCATCCTCACCCGGGAACAGATGGAGGCGCTGCTGGTGCCGGAGAAGCTGACGGAGCCCTTGCGGCTGGTTGTCACTGGTCCGGCGAGGGCATGAACCGTGCTTGAATCTCGCCTGCACGGCACCGCCGTGGTGATTCAGGGTAATCCCCAGCGTCCGGATCCCTAGAATTTCGTTCTCAATCTGACTACGTTCCTACCGGAGATCCAACATGAAGAAGGTCCTGCTCGCCGTCGCCGTGGCCGCCGCCACTGGCACCGTGTTCGCCCAGGCAAACGACACCATCGCCAAGGTCAAGGCCTCCGGCGTGGTCACGATGGGTGTGCGCGATTCGTCGGGCGCCCTGTCGTACACGCTGGGCGACGGCAAGTACGCCGGCTTCCACTACGAGCTGTGCCAGCGCATCATCGCCAACCTCGAGAAGTCGGCCGGCAAGAAGCTGGAGGTCAAGTACCTGCCGGTCACCTCGCAGAACCGCATCCCGCTGGTCCAGAACGGCACCGTCGACATCGAGTGCGGCTCCACCACCAACAACGCCACCCGCCAGAAGGACGTGGCGTTCGCCGTCACCACCTACGTCGAGGAAGTGCGCATCGCGGTCAAGGCCGCTTCCGGCATCAACTCGCTGGCGCAGTTGAACGGCAAGAACGTGGCCACGACCACCGGCACCACCTCCGTGCAGCTGCTGCGCAAGCATGAGCGCGCCGCCAACGTCGACTTCAAGGAAGTGTTCGGCAAGGACCACGCCGACAGCTTCCTGATGCTGGAGTCGGGCCGCGCCGACGCGTTCGTCATGGATGGCCAGATCCTGGCCGGCAACATCGCCACCGCCAAGAACCCGGCCGACTACAAGATCGTCGGCGAGACCATCAGCGTCGAGCCCATCGCCATCATGCTGCGCAAGGACGACCCGGCCTTCAAGAAGCTGGCCGACGACACGCTCAAGGACCTGATGAAGAGCGGCGAGATCGCCAAGATCTACGACAAGTGGTTCGTGCAGCCGATCCCGCCGAAGAACACCAAGGTCGGCCTGCCGGCCAGCGAGGCCACCAAGTCCGCCTGGAACAACCCGAACGACAAGCCGGTGGAGGAGTACCTGAAGAAATAAGCGGCGACGTGCCGCCACCACAAACCCCGTCCGGCGCCTTGCACCGGGCGGGGTTTGTGCTTGAAGATCAACGGGGCGCGCGCCGGGGGCGCCGCCTCCACGAAGAACATCACTGAGGGACCCCAAGGGGGGAAACAACATGGCTTGGGACTGGCAGGTCTTCTGCAGGAACACGACCGAGGGGACGATCGAACCCGGTTGCTGGGCCAAGGGTGGCGACATCACCTACCTGGAGTGGATGGTCCACGCCTGGGGCTGGACGCTCTCGGTCGCCGTGTGTGCCTGGGTGGTCGCGGTGGTGGTGGGCGCGCTGGTGGGCACGGCGCGCACGCTGCCCAACAGTCCCTGGCTGGTCCGGTTGGCCAACGCCTGGGTGGAGCTGTTCCGCAACATCCCCATCCTCGTGCAGCTGTTCATCTGGTACTTCGTGGTGCCCAAGCTGTTCCCGCTGTTCCAGCAGGTGCCCGGCTTCCTGCTGGTGGTGTTCGCGCTGGGCTTCTTCACCTCGGCCCGCATCGCCGAACAGGTCCGGGCCGGCGTGCAGGCGCTGCCGCGCGGCCAGCGCTACGCCGGCATGGCAATGGGGTTCACCACCGCCCAGACCTACCGCTACGTCATCCTGCCGATGGCGTTCCGCATCATCCTGCCGCCGCTCACCAGCGAGTCGATGAACCTGCTGAAGAACTCGTCGGTCGCGTTCGCCGTGTCCATCGCCGAACTCACCATGTTCGCGATGCAGGCGCAGGAGGAGACCTCGCGCGGCATCGAGGTCTACCTGGCCGTCACTGCCCTGTACGCGCTGTCCGCCTTCACGGTCAACCGCGTGTTCGCCTTCATCGAGAAGAAGGTGCAGATCCCCGGCTTCATCGTCGCCGGCGGCACCGGGGGCCACTGACATGGATCTGTCCTTCTTCAGCTGGGAACTGATCAGCAAGTACGTCCTCAACGGCTTCTACTTCAGCGTCCAGCTCACCGTCGTCGCCACGCTCGGCGGCATTCTCTTCGGCACCCTGCTGGCGCTGATGCGGCTGTCGGGCACGCCCCTGCTGGCGATCCCCGCCACGGTCTACGTCAACGGCATGCGGTCGATCCCGCTGGTGATGGTCATCCTGTGGTTCTTCCTGCTGGTGCCCATCCTCATCGGCCGCCCGGTCGGTGCCGAGTACTCGGCCAACATCACCTTCGTGGCGTTCGAGGCCGCCTACTTCAGCGAGATCATGCGGGCCGGCATCCAGTCCATTCCGCGCGGCCAGGTCTACGCCGGCCAGGCGCTGGGCATGACCTACGGGCAGAACATGCGGCTGGTGGTGCTGCCGCAGGCGTTCCGCAACATGCTGCCGGTGCTGCTGACGCAGACCATCATCCTGTTCCAGGACACCTCGCTGGTCTATGCCATCGGCGCCTACGACCTGCTCAAGGGCTTCGTCACCGCGGGCAAGATCTACGGCCGCCCCGAGGAGGCCTACCTGTTCGCCGCCGTCATCTACTTCGTCATCTGCATGGGCTTGTCGTACCTGGTCAAGCGCCTGCAGGCCAAGATCGCCATCATCCGCTGAGCCCCCAGGAACCCCCGCCATGATCGAAATCAAGAACGTCTCCAAGTGGTACGGCCCGGTGCAGGTGCTCAACGACTGCTCAGTCAACATCAGCAAGGGCGACGTGGTCGTCGTCTGCGGCCCGTCCGGCTCCGGCAAGTCCACGCTCATCAAGACCGTGAACGGCCTGGAGCCCATCCAGAAGGGCACCATCAGTGTCGACGGCATCGGCGTCACCGACCCCAAGACCGACCTGCCCAAGCTGCGCAGCCGCGTCGGCATGGTGTTCCAGCACTTCGAGCTGTTCCCGCACCTGTCGGTCACCGAGAACCTCACCATCGCGCAGATGAAGGTCCTGGGGCGCAGCGCCGAGGAGGCCAAGACCCGCGGCCTGAAGATGCTCGACCGGGTCGGACTGATGCTGCACAAGGACAAGTTCCCCGGCCAGTTGTCCGGCGGCCAGCAGCAGCGCGTGGCCATCGCCCGCGCGCTGTCGATGGACCCCATCGTCATGCTGTTCGACGAGCCCACCTCGGCGCTCGACCCCGAGATGGTGGGCGAGGTGCTCGACGTCATGGTCGGCCTGGCCAAGGAAGGCATGACCATGATGGTGGTCACCCACGAGATGGGCTTCGCCCGCAAGGTGGCCAACCGCGTGATCTTCATCGACGTCGGCGGCCGCATCCTCGAGGACTGCTCGAAGGACGAGTTCTTCGGCCACCCCGAGAACCGCCAGCCGCGCACCAAGGATTTCCTGAACAAGATCCTGGCGCACTGAGGGAGACCCCGGCGGCGACCTGCAGCGTCGCCGCGGCCTCGCTTGCCGTCCTGCCGGGGCCGGGCCGGCTTCCTTCCGGCATCGCCTGCCGATCCCCGGCCGAGCCAGGTCCGTGCACGCCTCTGGGACAATCGGCGCATGCACAACGAGATCACGATCACCCGTCCCGACGACTGGCACCTGCACGTGCGCGACGGCGCCGCCATGGCCGCCGTCGTGCCGCAGTCGGCGGCGCAGTTCGGACGGGCGGTCATCATGCCCAACCTCCGGCCGCCGGTGACCACCGCGGCCCAGGCCGCCGCCTACCGGCAGCGCATCCTCGAGGTGGTGCCGCGCGGCGTCGCCTTCGAGCCGCTGATGACGCTGTACCTCACCGACAACCTGCCGCCCGACGAGATCCGGCGCGCCAGGCAGGCCGGCGTCGTCGCGCTCAAGCTCTACCCGGCTGGCGCCACGACCAACAGCGACGCCGGCGTCACCGACATCCGCAAGACCTACCGCACGCTGGAGGCGATGCAGCGCGAGGGCCTGCTGCTGCTGGTGCACGGCGAGGTGACCTCGCCCGACATCGACCTGTTCGACCGCGAGGCGGTGTTCATCGACCGCCAGCTGATCCCGCTGCGCAAGGACTTCCCGGGCCTGAAGATCGTGATGGAGCACATCACGACGAGGGAAGCGGCGGCCTACGTGCGCGACGCCGGCCCGCTGACGGCCGCCACCATCACGGCGCACCACCTGCTCTACAACCGCAACGCGATCTTCATCGGCGGGATCCGGCCGCACTACTACTGCCTGCCGGTGCTCAAGCGCGAGGAGCACCGGGTGGCGCTGGTGGCCGCAGCCACCTCGGGCGACCCGCGATTCTTCCTGGGCACCGACAGCGCGCCGCATCCGGCGCACCTGAAGGAGCACGCGAGCGGCTGCGCCGGCTGCTACACCGGGCACGCGGCGATGGAGCTGTACGCCGAGGCGTTCGACGCCGCCGGCGCGCTCGACCGGCTGGAAGGCTTCGCCAGCTTCTTCGGCGCCGACTTCTACGGCCTGCCGCGCAACGCCGGCACGCTCACGCTGCGGCGCGAGGCCTGGACCGTGCCCGACGCCTATCCCTTCGGCGAGGCCGAGCTCAAGCCCCTGCGCGCCGGCGAGGCGCTGGCCTGGAGGGCCGTGGCATGACCGCCAAGCCCCGCGTGGCCCTGCTGATCGACGCCGACAACGCGCCGGCGTCCAAGATCGGCCTGATCCTCAACGAGCTGTCCACGCAGGGCGAGACCAACATCCGCCGCGCCTACGGCAACTGGAAGAAGAGCGAGCTCAAGGGCTGGGAAGAGCAGCTGCACGAGCACGCCATCCGCCCCATGCAGCAGTTCGACTACAGCAAGGGCAAGAACGCCAGCGACATGGCGATGGTGATTGACGCGCTGGACCTGCTGTACACCGACCGCCCCGACGCCTTCGGCATCGTCTCGTCCGACGCCGACTTCACGCCGCTGGTGATGCACCTGCGCGCCAAGGGCGCGGCCGTGTACGGCTTCGGCGCCCGCAAGACGCCCGAGCCGTTCGTCAACGCCTGCTCGCGCTTCCTGTTCCTGGACGACCTGCGGCCGGCCAGCGCGGACGACGGCGATGCCGCCGACGCCGACCGCGGCCCGCGCCTGCGGATGGCGCCGGCCGAGCTGCGCCAGGACCGCAAGCTGGTGGCGCTGCTGCGCAACGCGGTGCAGTCGGCGGCCGACGACGACGGCTGGTCGTCGGTGAACGACGTGCGCCAGCAGATCGGCAACCAGACCTCCTTCGACCAGCGCAACTACGGCTACTCCACCCTGACCAAGCTGCTCGCCGCCATCGACCTGTTCGAGTTCGCGGACGAGGGCACCTCGCGGGTGGCGGTGCGCGAGAAGCAGGCGCCGTCCGCCCGCCGCCGGTGAGCGGCGCGATCGACTGGTCGCGGCCCTGGTTCGCGCCCTGGCGCGCCGCCGGCGCACCGGTGGCGGCCGCCGTGGCCGCCGGCGCCGCGCAGCACGACGCCCTGAACGCCGCCCGGCCGCCGCTGCGTTTCGTGCCGCAGGCGGCGCTGCCGGACGGCACGGCCTACGAGCAGTTCATCTTCGACACCGGCACCTGCCCGGTGCGCCCCGGCGCCCACGACTTCTTCAACGGCCTGGTCTGGCTGCAGCTGCCGCGCACCAAGTGCCGGCTGAACGAGCTGCAGGCGCAGGCGATCGCCGCCGGCGGGATCGGCGGGCGGCGCGGGCCGGTGCGCGACGCGATCACCGTGCTGGACGAGAACGGCGCCCTGCTGCAGGCGCCCGAGCCGCTGTGGGCGGCGTTGCTGGCGCGCGACTGGCGCCGGCTGTTCGTGGAGCTGCGCCCGCTCTGGCGGCTGGCGCGCCTGCTGGTGGTCGGCCACGCCCTGCTGGAGAAGCTGGCGGCGCCGCGCAAGGACCTGACGGCCCATGTCTGGCGTGTCCCCTGTCCGGATGTGGCGTTCGCCGCGGCCGACGGCTGGCTGGCCGCACAATGCACGCCGCAGGCCTTGGCGGCCAAGCCATTCGCCCCCTTGCCCGTGCTGGGCATCCCGGGCTGGTGGCCGGCCAACGAGAACTTTTCTTTCTACGACGACTCAGTGGTGTTCCGGCCGCCGCGGCCACGGGTCGATCCGACAGGGGACCAGCGGCCGGTCCCGCGCGCTTGAGAACGGCTGGGGAGCCCTCACCTCAGGCGCGAGCACAACGAGACTTCTTCACCGGAGCCACAACGCATGAAACGCATCTTCCTGTTCCTGGCCACCAACCTCGCCGTCGTGGTGGTGCTGGGGGTGGTCGCCAGCCTGCTGGGCGTCAACCGCTACCTCACCGCCAACGGGCTGAACCTGGGGGCGCTGCTGGGCTTCGCCTTCATCATGGGCTTCGGCGGCGCCATCATCTCGCTGCTGATGTCCAAGCCGATCGCCAAGTGGAGTTCGGGCGTGCACGTCATCGACGGCAGCGGCTCGCCCGACGAGCGCTGGATCGTCGACACGGTGCGCGGCTTCGCCGACAAGGCGGGCATCGGGATGCCGGAAGTCGGCATCTTCGAGGGCGAGCCCAACGCCTTCGCCACCGGCGCATTCAAGAACAGCGCGCTGGTGGCGGTGTCCACCGGCCTGTTGCAGGGCATGACGCGCGAGGAGGTCGAGGCCGTCATCGGCCACGAGGTGGCCCACGTCGCCAACGGCGACATGGTGACCATGACCCTGATCCAGGGCGTGATGAACACCTTCGTGGTGTTCCTGTCGCGCGTCATCGGCTACCTGGTCGACGGCTGGCTCAGCCGCGGCGAGCAGCGCTCGGGGCCCGGCATCGGCTACATGGTCACGACCATCGTGTTGGACATCGTGTTCGGCGTCCTGGCCGCCATCATCGTGGCCTGGTTCTCGCGCCAGCGCGAGTTCCGCGCCGACCGTGGCTCGGCCCAGCTGATGGGCCGGCGCCAGCCGATGGTGAACGCGCTGGCCCGCCTGGGCGGCATGGTGCCCGGCGAGCTGCCGCGCAGCCTGCAGGCCATGGGCATCACCTCCGGCGTGGGCAAGCTGTTCTCCAGCCACCCGCCGATCGAGGAGCGCATCGCCGCGCTGCAGAACGCGCCGGCCTGAGCGGCCCGGGTCGCGACAAGGCCGCCCACGGGCGGCCTTTTTCGTTGCCGGCGGCCGCTTTCAGTCCGGCTGCACCAGGCGCTGGACGTCGGCCACCGGCATGCCGTACATGTCGGCGAAGTCTTCCACGCTCTTGCCGCTGGCGACGAAGGCGCGTCGCAGCGCCTCCTGGCGGGCGGCCTGCTGGCCCAGGGCGGCCAGCGCCTCGTCCAGCAGGACCCGGCCCGCTTCGGCACCGCCGCCGAAGCGCTCGCGGTAGCCGTCGCGGCCCAGGCCCGAGCGCTCGATGGCGTCCACCAGCTGGGCCACGGCGCGCTGGCGTGCAGCCGGCTCCTGCGGCGTGCTGCTCTTGCGGCGGTACAGCTCCACGATGGCGTGGTGGACGTGCTCGGGCGCGACCGGCTCGACCGGGCGACCCTGCAGATCGTGCCGCGCCAGCCCGGAGGCGACCGCCTCGATGTAGCGGTTGGAGCGGGTGTGCAGGCCGAGCGCGACCTTCAGGCCGTCGACCGGCAGGGCGTCCGGGTGCGCCGCGCGCAGGTCCTCGAACACGCCGAGCTTGAGCGGCAGGAAGCGGGCACCGAACAACGCCGGGTACAGCGTGAACAGCGTGTGCAGCAGCGGATGCTGCGGGCGCGCCGGCTTGCGGCCGCCCTTGGGCCGGGTCTTGCCGGCGGGAGCGGGCGCCGGAGTGGCGTCGGTGGGAGGAGGGGGCGTGTCGTTCATGAATGGGTTGCGTGCAGGGCGGCGGCGACGCTGCGCGCCACCGCTTCGCCGACCTTGATGCCGTCGACGCCGGCCGAGAGGATGCCGCCGGCGTAGCCGGCTCCTTCGCCGGCCGGATACAGGCCGCGGACGTTCAGGCTCTGGAAATCCTCGGCGCGCGTGATGCGCAGCGGCGACGAGGTGCGGGTCTCGACGCCGGTGAGCACGGCGTCGTGGCGGTCGAAGCCGGGGATCTTGCGGCCGAAGGCGGGCAGCGCCTCGCGCAGCGCCTCGATCGCGTACGGCGGCAGCGACGGGTGCAGGTCGCCGAGCCGGACCCCCGGCTTGTACGAGGGCAGCACGTCGCCGAACGCGGTGGAAGGGCGGCCGGCGACGAAATCGCCGACCAGCTGGCCGGGCGCCTCGTAGGTGCCGCCGCCGAGCTCGAAGGCGCGCGACTCCAGTTCGCGCTGCAGGGCGATGCCGGCCAGCGGGCCGCCCGGGTAGTCGGCCGGATCGATCGACACCACCATGCCGGCATTGGCGTTGCGCTCGTTGCGCGAGTACTGGCTCATGCCGTTGGTGACCACCCGGTTCGGCTCCGAGGTGGCGGCCACCACCGTGCCGCCGGGGCACATGCAGAAGCTGTAGACGGCGCGGCCGTTGCTCGCGTGGTGTACCAGCTTGTAGTCGGCGGCGCCCAGCAGCGGGTGGCCGGCGTGGCGGCCCCAGCGGGCGCGGTCGATCATCCCCTGCGGGTGCTCGATGCGAAAGCCGATCGAGAACGGCTTGGCCTCCAGGAACACGCCGCGCGCATGCAGCGCCTCGAAGGTGTCGCGCGAGCTGTGGCCCAGCGCCAGCACCACGTGGTCGGCGCGCAGTTCGGAGCGGGCGCCGCTGTCCTGGTGCAGCACCTGCAGGCCGCGCAGCTGGCCGTCCTCGATGAGGAAGTCGGTCACGCGCTGCTGGAACCGGATCTCGCCACCCAGGGCGGTGATCTGCTCGCGCAGGTTCTCCACCACCTTCACCAGCTTGAAGGTGCCGATGTGCGGGTGCGCCGCGTAGAGGATCTCGGGCGGCGCGCCAGCCTGGACGAATTCGCCCATCACCTTGCGGCCGAGGTAGCGCGGGTCCTTGATCTGGCTCCACAGCTTGCCGTCGGAGAAGGTGCCGGCGCCGCCCTCGCCGAACTGCACGTTGCTCTCGGGCTGCAGCTCGCGCCGGCGCCACAGGCCCCAGGTGTCCTTGGTGCGCTGGCGCACGGTCTTGCCGCGCTCCAGCACGATGGGCTTCAAGCCCATCTGGGCCAGCACCAGCGCGGCGAAGATGCCGCAAGGGCCGAAGCCGATGACGACCGGCCGCAGCGGCGGCGCCTCGGGCAGCGTGACTGGCGGGCGCCACTCCATGTCGGGGCTCGGGCCGACATGCGGGTGGCGGGCGAACTGGTCGATCAGCGCGCGTTCGCGCGCCGGATCGGCCAGCACCACGTCGACGATGTAGACCGCCAGCAGGTCGGCCTTGCGGGCGTCGAAGCTGCGCTTGAAGACGGTGAGCGTCGCGAGGTCGGACGCGGCAAGGCCGAGCAGCCGGGCCGCTGCTTCACGCAGCGGCGCTTCGGGCTGCTCCGCCTGGGACAGGGGGAGTTTCAGTTCGGAGACGCGGATCACGGCTTGGGGCGATCAAGCAGGTGCCGGCGCGGCGCGCCGGTGGCGTGCGATCATACCGGCCGTGAAGTTCGCCAGACCGCCGCTGGTGCGATCGCCGAAAGGCGGCACTGGAGGAAGGTCCGGACTGCGCAGGGCAGCGTAGCAGGCAACGCCTGTCCACCGCGAGGTGAGGATCAGAGCAACAGAGACGAGTCTCGGCGGCTGGGGCAACTCGGTCGTCGGGGGTGAAACGGGCAATCTCTACGCGCAGCAATACCAAATAGGCCAGCGGTGATGTGGCTCCGCGGAGCTGGCGGGTAGGTAGCACCGAGCCGGTGGGGCGACCCCCGGCCCAGAGGAATGGCGGTCACGGCGCGGGCAACCGCGCCGCACAGAATCCGGCCTACGGCGGACTTCACACTTTTTCCGGCGACCGGCTCAGAAGCGCTCGTGCGCCTGCAGCCAGCGCCACTGCCCGGCCGGCAGGGCGGCCATCGGCACGCGGCCGAGCCGGATGCGACGCAAGCTGCGCACCTGCAACCCGACCTGCGCGCACATCCACGGCACCAGGGACGGGTCGATGCCCTTGAGCGCGAAGCGCAACCGGTGCTCGCTCTGCCAGCTGACCTTGCAGGGCGGCAGCGGCCGGCCGTCGCGCACCAGCCCATGGCCCAGCCGCGCCAGCGCCTCCGGTGGCGCGCTGCCCGCGACCTCGACCACCAGTTCCTGTTCGATGAACGCGGCGTCCTCGCCGAGCTTGCGCAGGATGCGCCGGTCCTGGCTGAACACGGCCAGCCCCTCGGTGTCAGGGTGCAGGGGCATCAGGAGCACCGTGCCGCGCAGGTGCTGGCGCAGCAGCGGGGACCGGTCGGGATCGGCCGCCCAGTGGTGGGGCGCCGCCAGCAGCGCGCGGGCTGCGTCGTCGCCGATGCCAGGCGGGCGGTGCAGAAGGAGGGTGGCGCCGCTGGCCGGGGCGGACAGCTTGGCGGTGGTGTCCACGGCGACCTGCTGGTGGTCGGCAACGCGGCTCTCGGGCGCGTCGACCACCAGGCCGTCGACCCGCACGAAGCCGCCCTCGATGTACTGCTCGGCCTGACGGCGCGAGCACGGCACCTGGGCCGCGACCCGCTTGGCCAGCCGGACGGGCTCAGCCACGGGCCGGCGCCGCGAGCCCGAGCGCCTCGATCCGCTGCACGTGCGCCAGCAGCGAGCGCTGCGCCACCGGCCACAGCCGCGGCGGCACGTCGGCATAGGCCAGCGGCACCCAGTCCTCGAGGGGCGCGCCGGGCTTGGCACGCATGGCGGCGATGACCTTGGCCTCGCGCTCCAGGCGGTGCTGTTTCAGGCGCGCAATGGCGCCGATCGGATCGCCCAGCACATAGCCGTGGGCCGGCAGGATGAAATCGACGTCGTGTTCGCGGCAGGCGGCCGTCAGCCGGTCCAGCGAGGCCAGGTAGGCCGTCATGTCGCCGTCGGGCGGATCGACGATGGTGGTGCTGCCGTTGAGGATGTGGTCGCCCGAGAGCAGCAGCCCGTCCTCGAGCAGCACCAGGCACAGGTGGTTGGCCGCATGGCCGGGCGTGTGGACCACTCGCAGGCTGTGGACCTGGCCGCCGCCGCTGACGGCCAGCACCTCGCCGTCGGCCAGTTCGCGGTCGGGCGTGAAGGCGCTGGCCGGGCGCGCGGTCGGCCGGGAGGCCAGGCCGAGCACCGGGGGCCGGCCGGCGCAGGCCGCTTGCAGCGGGCGCGCGCCGGGCGAGTGGTCGGCATGCGAGTGGGTGCAGACGACCAGCCGCACATCGCCGCCGGTGGCCTGCAGCAGCCGTTCGCGGTGGCCGGCGTCGTCGGGGCCGGGGTCGATGACGATGTAGCCGGTGGCTGCGTCGCCGACGATGTAGGTGTTGGTGCCGGGGCCGGTCATGACGCCGGGATTGCCGGCGGTCAGCCGCATCACGTTGCGCAGCAACGGCACGGGCCTCTCGGCCTGCCAGTCGAGCGGGTGGACGATCTGGCCGTCTGGGCAGACCAGGGCGAGTTCACCGAACGGCTGCTCGCCCTCCATGTAGCGCGCCTCCTTCCCGCCCAGAAGGCCGGCGCGCGGGCAGCTGGTCCACAGCGGCTGCTCGCCGGCGCAGGCCGCGAGCAGGGCGTCGACGCTGCCGTAGTCCTGCATCCGCTCCAGCGTGCGGATGGTGGGGAAGAGCATGAAGAACTGGCCGGCCCGGTGGCGCGCCAGCGCGTCGGCCGGGCGCACCCACAGCGGCTCGAACTGCTCGGTCTCGTCGGCCACCGGCTGCTGGCCCGCGGGCATGCGGGCGGCCAGGAAGGGCACGTCGAAGCGCCGTGGCAGGTCGCGGTCGGTGACCCAGTGGGCCAGCACGTAGACCTCGTCGGCGGCCAGCGTGAGGCCGCGCTCGCGGCACTGGGCCGCGAATGGTGCGTGGCGGTCGAGGGCCGCGATGTCGGCGTCGGTCGCGGGCCGGCCGTCGGCATGGCGCGCCAGCAGGACGCCCAGCTCCTCGAAGCTTTCGCGGATGGCGGCGATGGCCTGGGTGAGGCGCTCGTCGGTCTGGCCGGGGCGGCGCGCGGCGAGGGCGTGGGACTCGGCGTCGGCGGCATCGATCCCGCCGCCCGGGAACACGTAGGCACCGGGCGCGAAGCTGGCGGTCGCCGAGCGGCGCGTCATCAGCACCTCGGGACCCTGCGGCGCGTCGCGCAGGAGCAGGACGGTAGCGGCCGGTCGGGTGGCTACGGGTTCGCGCTGGGTGTGCAGCAGCTGCGTGGCTCTTACCATCGACCGATTACAGCATGGAGACCTGCGCATGAAGACCGCACCGACCACCCGCCGCGCCGTGCTGGCAACGCTCGCCCTGGGGTTGTCCGCCGGGCCGGCGTTCGCGCAGGGCGCCGGCGACTGGCCCAAGCGCCAGCCGATCAAGATCGTGGCCGTGTTTCCGCCCGGCGGCTCGGTCGACCAGGTGGCGCGGATCCTCGCCCCGGCGCTGGGCCAGCAGCTGGGCCAGACCGTCATCGTCGACAACAAGGGCGGTGCGTCCGGCTCCATCGGCACCGCCGCGGTGGTGCAGTCGCCGCCCGACGGCTACACGCTCGCCGTGGTGTTCGACACCCACGGCGTCAACCCCGCCCTGATCCCCGGCCTGCCGTACGACACCACCCGCGACCTGGTGCCGCTGGTGCTGGTGGGCACCTCGCCCATGGTGCTGGCCACCCACGTCAACAGCGAGTTCAAGACCTTCGCCGACGTGGTGGCGGCGGCCAAGGCGCGCAAGCCGGTGAGCTACGGCTCGATCGGCAACGGCAGCCTGGGCCACCTGGCGATGTCGCTGCTGGCCAGGAACGGCAACCTCGAGTGGACCCACGTGCCGTACAAGGGCGGCGGCCCGCTGATGCAGGACGCCGTTGCCGGCCACGTGCCGCTGTCGATCGGCTCGGTGTTCGTCACCAAGCCGCACCTGGACAGCAAGCGCATGCGCGCGCTGGCGGTCACCAGCTCCCGGCGCAGCGAGGTCCTGCCCGACGTGCCCACCATCGCCGAGAGCGGCTTCCCGGGGTTCGATGCGCCGGCCTGGTGGGCGGTACTGGCGCCCGCCAGGACGCCGCCGGAGATCGTGCGGCGCCTGAACGAGGAACTGAACAAGGCCCTGAAGAACCCCGACATCGCCAGGAAGCTCGACGCCCAGGGCATCGACGTCGTCGGCGGCACGGTGGACAGCGCCCGCGCCTTCATTGACAAGCAGGTGGCGACCTGGAGCAAGGTCGTCAAGGACAACAACATCAAGGCGGATTGACGCAGGCGCTTCGCGCCGCCGTCAATCCGTCCCGGCGAAAGCCGGGACCTCCTGGGAATAGCAGGTCGTCGAACTTGTCCGTCCGGCCGCGAGCTGGATCCTCGCCCAATGGTGCCCGCGCCGCATGCTATTGCGCGCAAGCGGTGCCCCTGCCGGGACGGCTAGTCCTCGGGCGTGACGCCCAGCGCCAGCAGGAAGCGCGCGACCATGTTGTAGGTGGCGATGGCGGCCGTGATCTCGACCAGGGCCGTGGTGTCGAAGCGGCCCTGCAGCTGCGCGAAGAGGGCGTCGTCGACCGTCACCTGGCGCGTCATCTGGGCGGCGTAGCGCACCACCAGCGCCTCGTCGCCGGCCAGGCCGGCCGGCACCGCACCGTCGGGCGCCTGGCAGTACGCGTTCAGCGCATCGAGTTCGCCCTGCGTCCCGCCGGCGGCCAGGAAGTCGGGCGCGTGGTGGTGGTACTCGTAGTGCGCGCCGGTCAGCAGGGCCACGGTGCAGATGCCCAGTTCGCGCAGCTTGCGGCTGGTGGGCAGGCCGGTGCGCACCGCCTTGAGATAGGTGTTCCAGCCGCGCGCCAGCGGCTCGCTCCAGAGCAGGGCCTTGTCGAGGTTGAGGAGGGCGCCGCCGCGGCGCTCGAGGATGGCGTCCACCAGGTCCTGGGGCTGCGGCTTGCGGTCGGGGGTCCAGTCGGGAATGCGCATGGGATCGAGGGTGGTTGCAGACCGGGCGAGCATACGGCCGCCCGGCGCCGCCATAAGCTCATGCTTCCCCGCGTCGAAGGCCTTCGCGACAATGGGCCTGCACTGCTTCCCAGGAGTCCTGACCTTGATCCCCATCCAGCCCCGTTCCCTGCTGCGCCACGCCGTCGTCGCAGCGACCGCCGCCGTCCTGCTGCCGCTGGCGCAAGCCCAGGCGCCGGCCGATTGGCCGCAGCACCCCGTCACCGTGGTGATGACGTTCCCGGCCGGTTCCGGCGTCGACGTCGTCGCCCGCACGCTGCAGGAGCCGCTGGGCAAGGTGCTGGGGCAGCCGGTGGTCATCGACTACAAGCCCGGTGCGGCCGGCAACATCGCCAGCGAATACGTGGCGCGGGCGCGCCCCGACGGCTACACGGTGGTGTTCGGCACGGCCGCCACCCACGGCAGCAACGCGGCGCTGTACAAGAAGATGTCGTTCGACGTCGAGACCGACTTCGTGCCCGTCACGCCCATCCTGGACGTGTCCAACGTGCTGACGATCAACCCCGACGTCATCAACGTCAAGACGCTCAAGGAGTTCGTCGAGGTGGTGAAGGCCAACCCGGGCAAGTTCAACTATGCGTCGACCGGCAACGGCACCGGCACCCACATGGCGTTCGCGGAGTTCAACTCGCGCCTGGGCCTGAACATGGCCCACGTGCCCTACAAGGGCGGCCCGGAGGCGATGACGGCGGTGCTCAAGGGCGAGACCTGCTGCATCATGAACCAGGTGCAGACCGTGCTCACCCAGTACAAGGCCGGCAAGGTGCGGCTGCTGGGCGTGACGACGGCCAAGCGCGTGGCCGCCATCCAGGAGGTGCCCACCATCGCCGAAAGCGGCCTGCCGGGCGCCGGCGGCTTCGACAGCAGCACCTGGTTCGCGCTGTTCGCACCCAAGGGCACCGACCCCAAGGTGGTGGCCCGGCTCAATGGCGCCGTGCGGACGGTGCTGGAGACGCCCGAGATCCGCGGCAAGCTCGAGAGCGCCGGCAACACGATCCGCATCGAGACGCCGGAGCAGTTCCGGCAGACCGTCCATGCCAACCGGGCGAAGTGGGCCGACGTCGTCAAGGCCGCCAACGTCACCATCGACTGACGGCCGCGGCGCGGCTGCTCAGCGCTGCTCCGGCGGCACGTACCGCCGGGTCGCCAGCAGCTCGGGCTCCTCGTGGGCCAGCAGCCGCTCCCAGTGGCGGTCGGCGTCGGCGACGAACAGGTCGCGCACGATGGCCTGGGCCAGCCGGGTGGCGCCGATCCCCAGGCCGGGGATGTCGCCCGCCAGCGCGCCGTGGCTGAGCGTGCTGCCCCAGTTGAACAGGTGCAGGCGGGCCAGCGCCCCGGCGTGTTGGCCGGTGCCGCTGCGCAGCTCGAAACCCGGCCCCAGGTAGGGAAAGCGGGCCGGCTCCGGATGCGCGGCCGCCTGCGCTGCGCCGACGTGGCGCGCCCAGGTGTCCACGTGCGGCGTGTAGATCGCCAGTTCCGGCCGGTCCAGCAGGTCGACGTCGAACCCGGTGCCGAAGATGACCGCGTCGAAGCGTTCGCTGCGCAGGGCGGTCGTCACGACGACCCCGTCCCCGTCCACCCGCACGTCGGTCCAGCCTTCGCCCAGGTGCAGGCTGAACCCCGGCTGGTCGTCGCAGCGGCGCACGCTCTCCCAGGGCGGGGGCACCTGCTCGTCGAAGATGTAGGTGTAAAAGCGCCACTTGCGCGCATCGTCCAGCGCCTCGAAGCCGCGCAGGAAGCCCGTGAACGAGGTCCATTTGCTCTTGTTCACCTGCGGCAGCAGCGGCCGGCGGGCGAACAGCGCCACCTGCGCGCCCGCCTCCAGGGCGGCGCCGGCGTTGTCGAAGGCGGAGGCGCCCGCGCCCAGCACGCCGATGCGCCGGCCGCGCAGGGCCTCGAAATCGATCGCGTCGGCCGAGTGGAAGACGCGGGCGCGCGCGGCCGGGTCGTCGCTGCGCAGCGACGGGAAGCGCGGCCAGCGCGGGCCGCCGCTGCCGTCGCGCCCCAGCGCCAGCACCACCTTGCGCGCCAGCACCGTCTGCTCGCCGGCCGGCGTGCGCAGGCGCGCGCGCGCCAGGCCGTCCTGCTCGTCCAGGGCCAGCAGGCGGGTCCCGTTCTCGACCGGCAGCGCCACGGTCTCGCGCACCCACAGCAGGTAGTCGCGCCAGTCGAGGCGCCCGACCTTGTGCAGCGCCGCCCAGCCGTCGGCGCCGTGCTGCGCCTCGTACCAGGAGCGGAAGCTGAGGCTGGGCACGCCCAGGTCGGGCCCGGTCAGGTGCTTGGGGCTGCGCAGCGTCGTCATGCGGGCGAAGGTGCCCCAGGGGCCTTCGTCGCCGCGCGGCGCGGCGTCGACCACTCGCAGGTTGGCCACGCCCTCGCGCAGCAAGGCGAACGCCGCCGTCTGGCCGCACATGCCGGCGCCGACCACCAGCACGTCCAGCACCGGCTCGCCGCCGGGCGCCGTGGTCGGCAGCACCCAGCTGGCGGGCGGATGGTTCAGGCGCGCGAGCTCGTCGCGAGCGCGTTCGCCGAGTGCCTGCAGCGCCTGCGGGCGGCGCTCGCTGGAAACCGCCATCGCGGGCACCGGGGGCAGGGAGGTGGGGGATTGCAAGGGAAAGATAATCCTTGGATGACGATCGAGCTCGAGTGCTACTACAGCCTGTCTTCGCCCTGGGCGTATTTTGCCGGGCCCCGGCTCCAGGACATCGTGCGGCGGCACGGCGTGCGGCTGCTGCTCAAGCCGTACGACTTCCAGGCCGTGGTGGTGAAGAACGGCGGCATCCCGATCCGCACCCGGCCCGAGCCGCGCCGCACCTACCACGACGAGGAACTGGTGCGCTGGGGCCGGCACCTGGGCATGCCGATCCACCCGCAGCCGAAACACTATCCGCGCCATGCGGTCGGCGATCCCAACTGGAACAAGTACGCCGGCTGGATGGTCATCGCCGCCCAGCTGCAGGGGCTGGATGCGTTCGTGCTGTCGCACGCGCTGCTGCGGGCCCTGTGGGCGGAGGAGCGCGACACCTCGCTGCCGGCCGAACGCATCGCCATCGCGGACGCACACGGTTACGACGGCGAGGCCCTGCAGGCGCTGGAGCAGTCGCCGGCGGTGCTCGCCACCTACGACACCTACAGCCGCGAGGCCACCGAACGCGGGGTGTTCGGCGCGCCCACCTTCGTGCTCCAGGGCGAGCGGTTCTGGGGCCAGGACCGGCTCGGGTTCGTCGATCGCGCGCTCGAGCGGCTGCGCGGTTGAGCCGCGCGCTCCCGGGGCGGATAATCGGCCCATGCGCATCCGCTTCACGAAGATGCAGGGCGCCGGCAACGATTTCGTCGTCCTCGACGAAATGGCCGGCCGGCTGGGCCTGACGGCGCAGCAGTACCGCTGGCTGGCCGACCGCCACTTCGGCGTCGGCGCCGACCAGGTGCTGTCGGTGCGCCCCTCGCCGGCGCCGGGCATCGATTTCGAATACGTCATCCACAACGCCGACGGCAGCGAGGTCGAGCAGTGCGGCAACGGCGCGCGCTGCTTCGCGCGCTACGTGCGCGACAAGGGCCTCACCGACCGCGACACGGTGCGCGTGCGGACCCTGTCGGGCGACATCGAGCCGCGCCTGACGCCCGACGGCCGCGTCACCGTCGACATGGGGCCGCCGGTGTTCGAGCCGCCCGCCGTGCCGTTCGACACCGCCGGCCTCACGCCCCAGCCCGATGGCGCCTGGGAGGCCTGGAAGCTGGCCCTGGGCACGCGGGCCGACGCCCCCATCGTGGCCGTGTCGGTGCTGTCGATGGGCAACCCGCACGCGGTGCAGGAGGTCGAGGACGTCGACACCGCGCCGGTCACGACCCACGGCCCCCTGATCGAACACCACCCGCGCTTTCCCAGGCGCGTGAACGCCGGCTTCCTGCAGGTGCTGGACCGCGGCCATGCCCGCCTGCGGGTCTGGGAACGCGGCGCCGGCGAGACGCTGGCCTGCGGCACCGGGGCCTGCGCCGCCGTCGTCACGGGCATCCGGCGCGGGCGGCTGGATTCGCGGGTGGACGTGCAGACGCGCGGCGGCCTGCTCACCATCGAGTGGGCCGGCGCAGGCACCTCCGTGTTCATGACCGGCCCGGCGGTCACCGTGTTCGAAGGCGAGATCGAGATCCCAGAATGACAGACGCTGCCATGAATCCCATCACCGAGGATGACATCGCCAACTACCTGGCGAACACGCCCGACTTCTTCGAGCGCCACGCCCAGATGCTGGCGACCGTGCAGCTGACCAGTCCCCACGGCAACCGCGCCGTCAGCCTGCAGGAGCGGCAGGCCGAGATGCTGCGCGAGAAGATCAAGGCGCTGGAGCACCGCATCATGGACATGGTGCGGCACGGCAACGAGAACGTGATCATCGCCGACCGGCTGCAGCGCTGGGCGCGCAACCTGATGCTGGTGCGCGCCCCCCAGGACCTGCCGGCCGCCGTCGTGACCGAGCTGGTGGCGCAGTTCATGGTGCCGCAGGCGGCCATCAAGGTCTGGGACGTCGCGCAGCCGTACCAGGGCGAGTCGTTCGCCACCGGGGTGAGCGAGGACGCCCGCACCTTCGCCTCGTCGCTCACGCAGCCCTATTGCGGCGTGAACTCCGGCTTCGAGGCGGTCGACTGGCTGGTCGACCAGGCCATGGCCATGTCGGTCGCGCTGCTGCCGCTGCGCTCAGGCGATCTGCGCAACCCCTCCCGGGCCTTCGGCATGCTGGTGCTGGCCTCGCCCGACCCGCAGCGCTTCGCCGCCGGCATGGGCACCGATTTCCTCGAACGCATCGCCGAATTCGCCTCGGCTTCCCTCTCGCGCCTGCGCGACGCCTGATGGACACCGGCGCCGACGCCGCCCTGGTCGAGCAGTACCTGGAGCACGTGCGCGTCGGCAAGCGGCTGGCCCAGCGCACGGTGGAGCTGTATTCGCTCGACCTGGCCAGGCTGCTGGAGAACGCGCGGGCCGCCGGCGTTGCCCTGGAACGCGTGCAGACCGCCCACATCCGCCGCTGGGTGGCGCAGATGCACGGCGCCGGCCGCAGCGGGCGCGGCATCGCCCTCATCCTGTCGGGCTGGCGCGGGTTCTATGCCTGGCTAGGGATGCAGGGCCGCGTGCCCAGCAACCCGGTGCAGGACGTGCGTGCGCCGCGCTCGCCCCGGCCGCTGCCCAAGGCGCTGGGCGTGGACGACGCCATGCGCCTGGCCGACCACGAAGAGGCCGACGCCGACCCGGTGCTGGAGGCGCGCGACGTCGCCATGGTCGAGCTGCTGTACGGCTGCGGCCTGCGGGTGGGCGAAGTGGTCGGCCTGGACGCGGTGCCCAGCGGCGTGGCGCGCGGCTGGCTCGACCTGGAGGCCGGCGAGGCCCACGTCCTGGGCAAGGGCAGCAAGCGGCGCTCGGTCCCGGTCGGCCGCCAGGCGGTGGAGGCCCTGCGCCACTGGCTCGCGCTGCGGCCGCAACTGGCCGGCGACGACCCGGCGCTGTTCGTCGGCCGTGGCGGCCGGCGCCTGTCGTCGCAGTCGATCTGGCTGCGCCTGCGCCGCCGCAGCCTGCAGGCGGGCCTGGCGACGCCGGTGCACCCGCACATGCTGCGCCACTCGTTCGCCAGCCACGTGCTGCAGTCCAGCGGCGACCTGCGCGCGGTGCAGGAGTTGCTGGGCCACGCCAACATCGCCACCACGCAGGTCTACACCCGGCTCGACTTCCAGCACCTGGCCAAGGCCTACGACGCCGCGCATCCGCGCGCGCTGCGCAAGCGCGGCGGCTAGCGGCCCGGGTCAGCGCACCGGGAAGACGGCCCGCTTGCTGTCCGGCGGGACCGCCGCCAGCACGGCGTCCAGCCGCTCGACCACCGACCGGGCATCGTGGCCGCTCGGCACCAGGGTGTGCGCCACCCGCACCTGGGCCACCCATTCCAGCGGCCGGTCCTTGAACGGCATCAGGCAGCGCGCCACGATCTTGGGCCCGGTGGCGGCGACCTCGTCGACCGTCAGCGGCCCCTCGACCAGCATGCCGAAGCGGTGGTCGGCCAGGCGCGCCACGCTGTCGAACTCGCGCGCCGCCGACTGCAGCCGGCCGGCCACCCGCAGCGGCAACTCGTCGGCCCAGCGGGGCTCGAAGTCGCGCCGCAGGGCCTGCGTGTTGGCGATGTCGACCAGCAGCACAAGGCTGTCGTGCTTGAGCCGGCCGCTGCGCGCGATCAGCCGCTGCAGCCGCTCCAGGAACACGTGGGCGTTGATCAGGCCGGTGGCGGGGTCGGTGCGGTCCAGCCCGTGCAGGCGGCGGCTGGTGGCGCGCCGGTGCTGGCTGCGCGCCACCAGCACGGCCATCAGCAGCGGCAGGTCGATGGCGATGCCGATCTGCATCGCGTGCGTGGTCCAGAAGGACACCGGCAGCCATCCGCTCAGGCGCGCCAGCGGCAGGGAGGCGCCGACCGCCACCGGGACCATGGCCACCAGCAACCAGCCGGCGTGGCGGTCGCCGCGGCTGGCCGCCCAGGCCACGACCGAGATGGCGGCCAGGATGGACAGCACCATCACCGGCACCAGGATGCGCGAGCGCCAGCCGGGATCGACCAGCAGGATGGCGCCGGCGGCCGCCAGGCAGGCCACCGACAGGACCGCCAGCAGCAGGTGCGAGCGCCGCGAGCGCTCGGGCAGCGACACGACGGTGGACAGGAACCAGAGCAGGGCGGCGACGGCCGCCGGTGGCAGCGCGATGGCCGACACATCGTTCCACCACGCCTGCCGCGGCCACAGGTGCAGCCCGGCGATGCCGGTCAGGCAGGCCTGGGACAGCGCCATCAGGCCGATGGTGAGCGCGTACCAGGCGAAGGCGGCGTCGCGCAGGGGCAGGGCGGCCAGCAGGGCCAGCACGATCGAGAGCCCTGCCAGGCCGAAGTAGATGCCCAGCACGAGGCCGCTGCGCTGCTCCTGGCGCACCAGTTCGCGTTCGCTGGTGAACTGCAGCGGCGCCCCGAACCCGTTCCTGTTCTCCACCCGCAAGTAGAACTGCTGAGGCGTGCCCGGCATCAGGGCCAGCGGCAGCAGCGGGTGCCGATGCGGCAGCGGCCAAGCGGCCACGGCCAGCGTGTCGCCGGCCGTCTGCTCGATCCAGCGGCCCTGCGGGTCCTGGGTGGACAGCGTCACCCGGTCGACGCCGGGGTAGGGGACCTGCAGGTACCAGCGCTCGTTGTCGTCGGCCTCGGACAGCGTGAAGCGGAACCAGAGCGCCTGGCCGCGCCGCAACGGGTAGATGTGCCCGGGCACCGTGGCCACCCAGGCACCGGCGGTGCCGGCGGCCACCGATGCCAGGTCGGCGTGCCCGTCGGCGTCGAGCCAGGCCTGGCCGTGGCCGTCGAGGGCGAGTTCCCCCGCCGCGGCGTCGAGCGCGAGCACGGGCCCGGCCAGCGCTGCGCGACCGCCCAGCAGCAGGACCAGCACGACCGCCAGCACGCTCCAGCGCGCGCTCCAGTGCCGCCTTTTCTCCACAGAGCCCCCAAGGTTGTGCTGCCATTGTCGCCGGACAATCGGCAACATGAAATCCATCCGCCTGCGCCCCGGCAAGGAACGCTCCCTGCTGCGCCGCCATCCCTGGGTGTTCGACTCCGCCATCGCAAAGGGCGGCGGCGACCCCGGCGAGACCGTGCGCGTGGAGGCGGCCGACGGCGCCTTCCTGGCCTGGGCGGCCTTCAGTCCCGCCTCGCGCATCCGGGCCCGCTGCTGGAGTTTCGATGCGGCGCAGCGCATCGAGCCGGCCTTTTTCGAGGCCGCCGTGGCGGCGGCCGTGCGCGCCCGCGAACGTTTCCCGATCGACAGCGACGGCCTGCGCCTGGTGCACGGCGAATCCGACGGCCTGCCGGGCCTCATCGTCGACCGCTACGGCGACACCCTGGTGGCCCAGTTCCTGTCGGCCGGGGCCCAGCGCTGGAAGACGGTGCTGGCCGACGCGCTGCTGCAGGTGACGGGGCTGTCGCGGCTGTACGAGCGCTCGGACACGAGCTCGCGTTCGCTCGAGGGGTTGCCGGCCGAGGCGGGCTGGCTGCGCGGCGACGGCCCGACCGAACTGGCGATCCGCGAGCACGGCTGGCGCCTCACGCTGGACATCGCCACCGGCCACAAGACCGGCTTCTACCTCGACCAGCGCGACAGCCGCCGGCTGTTCGCCGAGCATGCAGCGCGGCTGCGCCCGCAGCGGGTGCTCAACTGCTACTGCTACACCGGGGGCTTCACGGTGGCCGCGCTGGCGGGCGGGGCGGCCCACGTCACGTCGATCGACTCGTCGGGCCCGGCCCTGCAGCGGGCCCGGGCGCACGTCGCGCTGAACGGCTTCGATCCCGGCGCGGCCGAGTTCCTCGATGCCGACGTCAATGCCAGCCTGCGCCGCTTCCTGGAGGAGGGGCGCACCTTCGATGCCATCGTGCTGGATCCGCCCAAGCTGGCACCGACCGCGGCCCATGCCGAACGGGCGGCGCGCGCCTACAAGGACATCAACCGGCTGGCGCTCAAGCTGCTGGAGCCCGGCGGCCTGCTGTTCACCTTCTCGTGCTCGGGCGGCATCACGGCCGACCTGTTCCACAAGATCGTGGCCTCGGCCGCCATCGACGCCGGGGTGGACGGGTTCGTCACGGCCCGGCTGGCCGGCGCCCCCGACCACCCGATGACCCTGGTGTTTCCGGAAGGCGAGTACCTGAAAGGCCTGGCGGTCATCCGCAGGTAGCTGTCGCGCGCTCGCGTCAGGGGCAACCCAACCCCGCTACACTCCCGTCCCTTCCGTTCAAGGCCCCCTCCCATGAGCCTCATCCCCGCCACCATCCTCACCGGCTTCCTCGGCTCGGGCAAGACCACCCTGCTCAAGCGCGTCCTGAGCGAGGCCCACGGGCAGAAGATCGCCGTCATCGAGAACGAGTTCGGCGAGGAGAACATCGACTCCGACATCCTGGTGACCGAGTCGAAGGAGCAGATCATCCAGATGAGCAACGGCTGCATCTGCTGCACCATCCGCGAGGACCTGCGCGAGACGCTGCAGCTGCTGGCGGCCAAGAAGCGCAAGGGCCTGCTCGACTTCGACCGGGTGGTCATCGAGACCACCGGCCTGGCCGATCCCGGACCGGTGGCCCAGACCTTCTTCATGGACGACGAGATCGCCGAGACCTACCTGCTCGATTCGATCCTCACGCTGGTGGACGCCAAGCACGCGGCGCAGCAGCTGAACGACCGGCAGGAGGCGCGCCGGCAGGTCGGCTTTGCCGACCAGATCTTCATCAGCAAGACCGACCTGGTGGCCCAGGACGAGACCGAGGCCCTGGTCCACCGCCTGAAGCACATGAACCCGCGGGCGCCGCACAAGGCGGTGCACTTCGGCGAGGTCGAACTGGAGGAGGTGTTCGACCTGCGCGGCTTCAACCTGAACGCCAAGCTGGACATCGACCCCGATTTCCTGAAAGAAGACGACCACGACCACGCACACCACGACCATGAGCACGGCGAGAACTGCGACCATCCCTCGCACGCGCACGAGGGCCACGGGCACCACCACCACGTCGACGACGACGTCAAGAGCTTCGTCTTCAAGTCCGAGCGGCCGTTCGACCCTGCCAAGCTGGAGGACTTCCTGGGCGCGGTGGTGAACATCTACGGCCCGCGCATGCTGCGCTACAAGGGCGTCCTGAACATGCAGGGCACCGAGCGCAAGGTGATCTTCCAGGGTGTGCACCAGCTGATGGGCAGCGACCTGGGGCCGGCCTGGGCCGAGGGCGAGACCCGGGAGAGCAAGATGGTGTTCATCGGGCTGGACCTGCCCAAGGACATCTTCCTGCAGGGGCTGGGGCAGTGCCTTGCCTGAGGCCGGAGGCCCGCACTCACCCATCCACGGCTGGCCCGTGGCTTGCATGCCACCCCCCGAGGGCGGCCGGCGGGCGGCGCCAGGAGAGAACTTCCCGTGTTTGTCGCGCTTTTGCAAATGATGGGGTTTCCCCTCGGAACGACGGCCGTGCCCAGCGGTGGCACACCCGCGCCGGTCCACCGAAAGCGCTACTTCACGCCAGAGCTGCCCGACAATCAGGGTATAACTCGCACCGATGATGGCCACCCCATACCAACGACGCCTGCCGGGAGCGACAGCCCCCGAGCCGGTGCTGCGAGGAGATCGGACGTGAAGCCCCAACCCAAGGCCGCCGCCAAAGCCGTGAAGGCAGCCCCCAAGGCGAAGGCCAAGACTGCCGCCAAGACGGTGAAACCGGCGCCCAAGAAGGCAGTGGCCAGCAAGGCGCCGGCCAAGAAGGTGGTCGCGAGCAAGACGACACCCGCCAAGGCAGCCAAGGCTGTCACGGCAACCACAACCAGGCCGGCTTCCAAGCCGGCTGCCAAGCCAGCCGCGAAGGCGGCCCCCAAGCCAGTGTCGAAGGCGCCGGCCACCAAGGCGGCCGCACCGGCACCCAAGAAGACCATCCCCGCCAAGGCGCCGGCCCCCGTGCCCGCCAAGGCCATTGCCCGACCAACCCCCGTAGCAGCCTCGGCCATGCCCCCCCGGGCACCGGACCCGATGGGCAGCCCGGCGCGCGCCACCCGCCCGTCGGCCCGCCTGGCGCAGATCACGGTGCCCTCGATGGCGCAGTCGGTCGCGTCCACGGCGGCCAAGGCCAGCTACACCCAGACCCCCGCATCCCTCGTGCTCACACCTCCGCCCCTCGTCAACATCAAGAAAGATCCCAAGCTCGCCAACAACTGGAAGGCCAAACCGGCCGAGGAGCTGACGGATGCCGAGGTCCTGGCCATGCCGGACTCGGAGTACATGAACGACAAGCAGATGGCCTTCTTCAGAAGCAAGCTGGTGCAGCTGAAGCAGGACATCCTGAACAACGCCGGTGAAACCACCGAACATCTGCGCGAAGACACCGTCATCGTGCCGGACCCGGCCGACCGCGCCACGATCGAGGAGGAACACGCCCTCGAACTGCGCACCCGCGACCGCGAGCGCAAGCTGCTCAAGAAGATCGAGCAGTCCATCGCGCGCATCGACGCCGGCGACTACGGCTACTGCGACGAGACCGGCGAGCCCATCGGGGTCGGCCGGCTGCTCGCGCGCCCGACCGCGACCCTGTCGCTCGAGGCGCAGCAGCGCCGCGAGTTGAAGCAGAAGATGTTCGGCGACTGACGCCACCCCGTTCGCCAGCCAGTTCCCCCACCGCGCCACCATGCCCGACAAGGAAAGCAGCGGCCTCCTGTCCAAGGTGGTGAAGTTCGTTCGCAACCCCGGCTCGGGATGGTCCGAGGCGGAGCAGGACGCCTCCGAGAGCTCGTACTCCAAGCAGATGCTCAAGGAGATGATCGAGCGCAAGCGGCGCAACGACTTCGTGCGCAAGCGCGAGTTCGACATGCTGCGCAAGATGCGTCGCAGCGAGGTCCTGGCCGGCCAGGACCCCGCGGCGCGTCCCTCGTTCTTCCAGAGCTCGATGCCGTCCAAGCCGGACGACCGCGCCAGCACGCTCAAGAAGATCGACGAGATCGAGGCGCAGATGTCCATGCAGTGGTGGAAGACCAAGCATGGCGACGCCGCGATGCGGGTCGGGGCCGGCAGCAGCACCAACTTCCCGATGTCGGCGCACCCGCCGGGCGAATCGGGTCCCGGCGGTTCGGCGGCTGGCTCGCTCCCGCCGGTGGTTGCCTACCAGCGCACCGAGCCGGTGCCCATTGCCACGGCGCCGCCGGTGCGCGCGGCCGACGACAACCTGCTCGATTTCGACGAGCCGTCGCTGCCCCCGGCCGCCGTGCCCGCGGCGGCCGCAGCTGCGACGCCGGCCTCGCAGCGCACGCCGGTCCCCGGCGCTGCCGCACCGAACCGTCCGCCGATGGGGATGTTCGCGGCGCCACCCACCGAACCCGGCACGCCCAGCGGCTTTTCGGCCTCCAAGGTGTTCGCCATCGACGTCGACGAGTTCGCGCACGACCCCGAGCTGGAAGAGGCCTCGATCCGGTTCGCCAACGGCGATGATGCCGGCGCGGAGTCCGGCCTGATGGAGGTGCTGGGCCCCGGCGGCGCGCGCATCGACCACGACGAGACCTGGCTCACGCTGTTCGACCTGTACCGCGCCACCGGCCAGCAGGACCGCTTCGAGAGTGCCGCCATCGAGTTCGCCGGCCGCTTCGGCCGCTCGGCCCCGCAATGGATCTCGCTGCCCGAGGCGGTGGGCAAGATCGGCTCGGCCGCCCCGGCGGCGCCGGCCGGCAACCAGGCCGCCGACTGGGTCTCGCCCGGCACCCTGGGCACGCAGTCGCTGGCCACGCTCAATGCGGCCCTGGGACGCTCCCCGCAGCCCTGGCGGCTGTCCTGGACCAAGCTCGCCAGCATCGAGGATGCCGCGCTGGAGGGCCTGGCCCGCCTGTTCAATTCCTGGGCGGCGCAGACCGTGCAGGTGCGCTTCATCAGCGCCGACAACCTGGAGCGCGTGCTCAAGGACGCCACGCCGTCGGGCGACAAGGGCGTCAATCCGGCCTGGTGGAAGCTGCGCCTGGAGGTGCTGCGCGTCATGCACCGCCCCGACGAATTCGAGCTGGTGGCGCTGGACTACTGCGTCACCTATGAAGTCTCGCCGCCGTCGTGGGACAGCGCCCGTTGCGAGTACAAGCCGCTGCAGGCCGACGGCAGCTACGTGCCGGGCCACACCATCATCGGCGAGGCGTTCCGCGACTCGGTGCTTACCGGCAGCGCCAGCACCACCTACGGCGAGACGCTGCAGGGCGGGCTGAGCGCACAGACCGCGCAGGTGGCCACCGTCGAGCTCGCCGGGCAGATCCTGGGCGATGCCCAGGAAGCCATCGACCTGCTCGACGGCAAGCTGGCCGGCGCCGACATCATGGTCATCTCGTGCACGCGGCTCATCCGCATCGACTTCACGGCTGCCGGCACGCTGCTCAACTGGGTGAGCTCGCGCCAGGCCGAGGGCCGCCAGGTCCAGTTCGCCGACGTGCACCGGCTGGTGGCCGCGTTCTTCAACGTCATCGGCATCAGCGAGCACGCACGCGTCATCGCCCGGCGCGACTGACGGACGTCGCTTGCAATCATCGGCGGCAGCCCCACCTGCCGCCGATGGACCAATTTCACGGAACCACCATCGTCAGCGTGCGGCGCCAGCTTGCCGACGGGCGCTGGCACGTCGCCATCGGCGGCGACGGCCAGGTGACACTCGGCAACGTGGTCATCAAGGGCACGGCCCGCAAGGTGCGCAAGCTCTACCACGACAAGGTGCTGGCCGGTTTCGCCGGCGCCACGGCCGATGCCTTCACGCTGTTCGAGCGCTTCGAGGCCAAGCTCGAGAAGCACCAGGGGCACCTGGTGCGGGCGGCGATCGAACTCACCAAGGACTGGCGCACCGACCGCGTGCTGCGCCGCCTCGAGGCGATGCTGGCGGTGGCCGACCGCGATGCGTCGCTCATCATCACGGGCAACGGCGACGTGCTCGAACCCGAGCACGGCATCGTGGCCATCGGTTCGGGCGGCGCATACGCGCAGGCGGCGGCCCGGGCCCTGCTCGACAACACGCAGCTGCCGGCGCGCGACATCGTCAAGAAGTCGCTCGAGATCGCCGGCGAGTTGTGCATCTACACGAACATGAATCACACGGTGGAAGTCCTGGAGTAGCAGGACACCCGGAGACCCGAGCAGCGAACCCCCTCACCCCAACCCTCTCCCCCGAGGGGGAGAGGGGGCGGAGCTTCAACTGACCAAGGCCGCGCGCCTCAATCTCTTCCGGTGGTGGCGGAGCCGCCGCCGAACATCTGGAGTGAATCCCCCATGTCTTCCATGACCCCTCAGGAGATCGTCTCCGAGCTGGACCGGCACATCGTCGGGCAGTCGCAGGCCAAGCGGGCCGTTGCCATCGCCTTGCGCAACCGCTGGCGGCGCCAGCAGGTGGACGAGAAGCTGCGGCCGGAGATCACGCCCAAGAACATCCTGATGATCGGGCCCACGGGGGTGGGCAAGACCGAGATCGCCCGGCGGCTCGCGAAGCTGGCCGACGCGCCCTTCATCAAGGTCGAGGCGACCAAGTTCACCGAGGTGGGCTACGTCGGCAAGGACGTCGACGCCATCGTGCGCGACCTGGCGGAGATCGCCGTCAAGCAGACCCGGGTGGCCGAGATGCGCAAGGTGCGCAGCCGGGCCGAGGATGCCGCCGAGGACCGCATCCTCGACGTGCTGGTGCCCGGCGTGGCCAACGACAGCCCGGCGCGCCAGTCGTTCCGCAAGAAGCTGCGCGAGGGCCAGCTCGACGACAAGGAGATCGAGATCGACCTGGCCGAGGCCAGCAAGCAGCTGGAGATCATGGGGCCCGCCGGCATGGAGGAGATGACCGAGCAGTTGCGCGGCATGTTCAGCCAGTTCGGCGGCAGCCGGCGCAAGACCCGCAAGCTGCGCATCGGCGAGGCGATGAAGCTGCTGGTCGACGAGGAGGCCGGCAAGCTGGTCAACGAGGACGAGATCCGGGCGCAGGCGATCCACAGCGCCGAGCAGAACGGCATCGTCTTCATCGACGAGATCGACAAGGTGGCGTCGCGCAGCGAGACCGGCGGCGCCGAGGTGTCGCGCCAGGGCGTGCAGCGCGACCTGCTGCCCCTGGTCGAAGGCACGACCGTGACCACCAAGTACGGGCCGGTGCGCACCGACCACATCCTGTTCATCGCCAGCGGCGCGTTCCACCTGGCCAAGCCCAGCGACCTCATCCCCGAACTGCAGGGCCGGCTGCCGATCCGGGTCGAACTGCAATCCCTCTCCGTGCAGGATTTCGAGGCCATCCTCACCAGCACGCATGCGTCGCTGGTCAAGCAGTACCAGGCGCTGCTGGGCACGGAAGGCGTGCTGCTGGAGTTCACGCCCGAGGGCATCACGCGGCTCGCGCACATCGCCTACGAGGTCAACGAGCGCACCGAGAACATCGGCGCCCGCCGGCTGTCGACCGTGATGGAACGGCTGCTGGACGAGGTGAGTTTCGAGGCCACGCGGCTGGAAGGGCAGACCGTGCGCATCGACGCCGACTACGTGGATGCACGGCTGGCGGAACTCAGTCGCAACGAAGACCTGTCGCGCTACATCCTGTGACAGTCTGCCGGGCTTCATGTGCCACATGCAGAGCCTTGGCTAAGTGCTTCATTTAGAACGACTTTGATTACGGCCGAGCTGGCACAATCTGCTCTAAGTCATTGATTTCATTGCCAAAATCCCGCTAGTGATCACTTGCACAGCTGAGGTTTCCTGCTACAGTGGGGAAAAGTGCAATTAAGTGGTGAAAGGTGCCTTCGCACCCCACGTTGCACCCCCGCAGCAGGCCACAGGTGTTCCAGGGCGCGTCGTCCATCAGTCTCGATGCCAAGGGTCGGCTCTCCGTGCCGACCCGGCACCGCGACGTGCTGGCCGCCACGGCGGGCAGCCAGCTGACGATCACCCGGCACCCGCACGGCTGCCTGATGGTGTTCCCGCGACCCGAGTGGGAGAAATTTCGCGACCGTATCGCGGAGTTACCGATGTCCGCGCAGTGGTGGAAGAGAATCTTCCTGGGCAACGCGATGGACGTGGAGCTCGACGGCACGGGCCGCGTGCTGGTCTCCCCCGAACTGCGCGCGGCAGCCGGCATCGAGCGCGACACCATGCTGCTGGGCATGGGCAACCATTTCGAACTCTGGGACAAGGCGACGTACGAGGCCAAGGAGGCCGAAGCGATGGCCGGCCAGATGCCCGACGTCTTCAAGGACTTCTCCTTCTGAGTGCAGGCGGTGGACTCCCGATGGCAACACACCACCGTCCTGCTGAACGAAGCGATCGAAGCGCTCTTCACCAGGCCGGATGCAACCTACCTCGACGCCACGTTCGGGCGCGGCGGGCATTCGCGCCTGTTGCTCTCGCGGCTCGGCCCGGGCGGTCGCCTGGTGGCCTTCGACAAGGATCCGGAGGCCGTCGAGGCAGCGGCGCGGATCACGGATCCGCGTTTTTCCATCCGGCACCAGGGCTTCCGCGCACTCAGCGAACTCGAGCCGGCCAGTGCGGCCGGCGTGCTGCTGGACCTGGGGGTGAGCTCGCCCCAGATCGACAACCCCGCGCGGGGCTTTTCCTTCCGCTCCGACGGCCCGCTCGACATGCGCATGGATCCCACGCGCGGCGAGAGCGTCGCGCAGTGGCTCGCAACGGCCGAGCAAGGCCAGATCGCGGAGGTCATTCGTGACTATGGCGAAGAACGGTTTGCTGTTCCGATTGCAAAGGCGATTGTTGCTCGCCGACAGGAACGGGGCCCTCTTGCAACGACCGCCGAACTGGCCCAGCTCGTGGCTGGCGCGGTCAAGACCCGCGAGCCGGGCCAGGATCCTGCAACGCGCACATTTCAGGCTCTTCGGATTTTCATCAACGCCGAGCTTGAAGAGCTGCAGGAAGCGCTGACGGCGGCGCTGAACATCCTGGAACCCCAAGGACGGCTCGTGGTGATCAGCTTCCATTCGCTGGAGGACCGCATCGTCAAGCAGTTCATCGCCGCGCATTCGCGCGAGGTGGTGGACCGCCGTGCCCCGTTCGCCCCGCCCAAGGCGATGAAGCTGCGCGCCCTCGACCGCATCAAGCCCTCGGCTGCCGAGGTCGCGGCCAACCCGCGCGCGCGCAGCGCCATCCTGCGGGTTGCCGAGAGGACCACCGCATGATGCGGCTGAACCTGGTGCTGTTGCTCGCGGTGCTGCTCAGCGCCATGGCCACCGTGCAGGTGCAGTACGAATCGCGCCGCCTGTTCACCGAGATCGAGAAGGCCCAGGGCGAGGCCCGCCGGCTGGAGATCGACCACGAGCGCCTGCAGGTGGAAAAGCGCGCCCAGGCGACCCCGCTGCGGGTGGAGCGCCTGGCCAAGGACCAGCTGCAGATGCGGCCGGCCACGCCCGCCATCACGCAGTACGTCAACCAGGGCCGGGGGACGGCACCGTGACCCGCAGCGTCCTGTACACCTCCAGCCCGCTGCTGGCCAGCAAGACCCCGGTCTGGCGCAGCAAGTTCATCGTGGCCGGGCTGGCGCTGGGATTCATCGGGCTGGCCGGGCGCGCCGCCTGGGTCCAGGTGTTCGGCAACGACTTCTTCCGCCGCCAGGGCGAGGTGCGCTTCCTGCGCACGCTGGAGCTGCCGGCCAATCGCGGCCGCATCCTGGACCGCAACGGCCTGCTGCTGGCCACCAGCGTGCCGTCGCCCAGCATCTGGGCGATCCCCGAGGACGTGGAGCGCGACAAGGTGAAGCTGGCGCAACTCGCCAGGCTGCTCGGGATGAGCGCGGCGGAATTGGACCGCAAGCTGGAGGACGAGGACAAGACCTTCGTCTGGCTCAAGCGGCAGGTCGACGAGCCGGTGGCGCAGCAGGTGGCGGCGCTGGGCCTCAAGGGCATCTACCAGCGCAAGGAATACAAGCGCCAGTACCCCGAGGGCGAGGCCGCCGCGCACGTGGTGGGCTTCACCAACGTCGAGGACAAGGGCCAGGAAGGCATGGAGCTGGCCTTCAACCAGCAGCTGGCCGGCCGCGCCGGCTCGCGCCGCGTGATCAAGGACCGGCTGGGCCGCATCGTCGAGGACGTCGGCGAACAGGTGCCGCCGGTGGACGGCCGCGACCTGCAGCTGTCGGTCGACAGCAAGGTGCAGTTCTTCGCCTACCAGAAGCTGCGCGACGCGGTGACCGAGAACCGTGCCCGCGCCGGCAGCGTGGTGGTGCTCGACGCGGTCACCGGCGAGGTGCTGGCGCTGGCCAACTATCCGAGCTACTCGCCCAACCAGCGCCAGAACCTCACCGGCGAGCAGCTGCGCAACCGGGCCATCACCGACACCTTCGAGCCCGGCTCGACGATGAAGCCGTTCACCATCGGCCTGGCGCTCGAGTCCGGACTGGTGACGCCCCAGACCCCGATCCAGACCGCGCCCGGCTACGTGGTCATCGGCGGCGCCCGCATCTCCGACTCGCATGCGCACGGCATGCTCACCGTGCAGCAGGTGATCCAGAAGTCCAGCAACATCGGCACGCTCAAGATCGCGCTGCAGATGCAGCCGCGCGACATGTGGGAGACCTTCACCGCGGCGGGCTTCGGCCAGAAGCCGCAGATCGCGTTTCCCGGCGCGGTGGGTGGCCGCCTGCGGCCGTTCAAGTCCTGGCGGCCGGTCGAGCAGGCCACCATGTCCTACGGCTATGGCCTGTCGGCGTCGCTGTTCCAGATGGCGCGCTCGTACACGGTGTTCGCGCACGACGGCCAGATCATCCCGGCCACCATGATGAAGTCGCCCCAGCCGGCCGCGGGCGTGCCGGTGTTCTCGGCCAAGACCGCGGCCGAGGTGCGCACCATGCTGCAGATGGCGGCGGGCCCCGGCGGCACCGGCCCCAAGGCGCAGACCCTGGGCTACTCGGTGGGCGGCAAGTCTGGCACCGCCCACAAGCAGGTCGGCAAGTCCTACGCCAGCAACAAGTACCGCTCGTGGTTCGTCGGCATGGCGCCGATCGACCGCCCGCGCATCATCGTCGGCGTCATGCTCGACGAGCCGTCGGCCGGCCGCTACTTCGGCGGCGACGTCGCCGCCCCGGTGTTCAGCGAGGTGGTGCAGCAGACGCTGCGCCGCATGGGCGTGCAGCCCGACATGAGCGTCAAGCCGCAGGTGGTGGTCAACGCGGTGGAGGAATCGTTCTGATGCAGCAGCTGCGCACCCCCGAGGACGCCGCCCGCTGGCTGCACGGCCGCGTGCGGGGCGCCCTGCACGGCGACAGCCGGCGCGTGCGCCCGGGGGACGGCTTCATCGCCTGGCCGGGCGCGGCCACCGACGGCCGCCGTCACGTGCCGGCGGCGCTGGCCCAGGGCGCCGTCGCCTGCCTGGTCGAGCAGGAGGGCGCCGAGGCCTTCGCCTTCCGCGACGAGGCCATCGCCACCTACCCGCAGCTCAAGGCCGCCACCGGCCCGATCGCCGCCGCCTACTACGAGCACCCGACGCAGGGCCTCGAGGTGCTGGCCGTCACCGGCACCAACGGCAAGACCTCCACCACCTGGTGGCTGGCGCAGGCGCTGTCCAACCTGCCCGCCGGCCGCTGGCCCTGCGCCGTCGTCGGCACGCTGGGCACCGGACGGCCGCCGCAGGTCGACTTCAACGGCCTGACCACGCCCGACCCGGTGCTGCTGCAGGCCGCGTTCCGCCGCTTCGCCGACGAGGGCCTGAAGGCCTGCGCGATCGAGGCCTCCTCGATCGGCCTGGCCGAGCGGCGGCTGGACGGCACCCGCATCGGCGTGGCCGTCCTCACCAACTTCAGCCAGGACCACCTCGACTACCACGGCTCGATGGAGGCCTACTGGGAGGCGAAGGCCGAGCTGTTCCGCTGGCCCGGCCTGCGCGCCGCCGTCGTCAACATCGACGACGCCAAGGGCGTGGCGCTCATGACCGCGCTGCAGGACAGCGGGCTGGATCTCTGGCCGGTCTCCTGCGAGCACGCCGCGCGCCTGCAGGCCGCCGACATCGGCTACGGCGATGGCGGGCTGCGCTTCACGGTGGTGGAGGGCAGCGAGCGCCACGCGCTGTCCACCGCCCTGGTCGGGCAGTTCAACGTGGCCAACCTGCTGGGCGTGGTCGGTGCGATGCGCGCCCTCGGTGTCCCGCTCGCCGATGCGGTGCAGGCCTGCACGACGCTGCTGCCGGTGCCCGGCCGCATGGAGCGGCTGCAGCTGGCCGGCCGGCCGCTGGTGGCGGTCGACTATGCCCACACGCCCGATGCCCTCGACAAGGCGCTGCAGGCCCTGCGGCCGCTGGCGACGCAGCGCGGTGGCCGGCTGTGGTGCCTGTTCGGCTGCGGCGGCGACCGCGATGCCACCAAGCGGCCGCTGATGGCCGCCGTCGCCGAGAAGAACGCCGACCGCGTGGTGGTCACCAGCGACAACCCGCGCAGCGAGAAGCCCGAGTCCATCATCAGCCAGATCCTGCTGGGGCTGTCGCACCGCGAGTGCGTCGAGGTGCAGGCCGACCGCGGCCGGGCCATCGCGGAGTGCATCGCGGTCGCCGAGCCCGCCGACGTCATCCTGCTGGCCGGCAAGGGCCACGAGGACTACCAGGAGGTCGCCGGCGTCAAGCACCCGTTCGACGACCGCGACCATGCGCGCCGGGCGCTGGAGGCACGGCCATGAGCGCCATGTGCACCCTGCGGCAGGTCGCCGACTGGACCGGCGGCCGCCTGGTGGGCGACGGCGCCGTCGCCGTCGAACGCGTCCATTCCGACACCCGCACGCTGCAGGCGGGCGACCTGTTCGTCGCCTTGCGCGGCGAGCGCTTCGACGCCAACGACTTCCTGGCCGATGCGCGCGCGCAGGGCGCGGTCGCCGCCATCGCGCAGCCGGGCCGGCTGCCGGCCGGCTTCCCGGGGGTGGAGGTCGACGACGGCAAGGCTGCGCTCGGCCGGCTGGCCCAGGCCTGGCGGGCGCAGTTCCAGCTGCCGCTGGTGGCCGTGACCGGCAGCAACGGCAAGACCACCGTGACCCAGATGGTGGCGTCCATCCTGCGTGCCTGGCAGCCGCAGCACCACCTGGCCACCCAGGGCAACCTGAACAACGACATCGGCCTGCCGCTCACGCTGCTGCGCCTGCGGGCGGAGCACCGCGTGGCCGTGATCGAGCTGGGCATGAACCACCCGGGCGAGATCGCCTACCTGGCCGGGCTGGCTGCGCCGACGGTGGCGCTGGTCAACAACGCCCAGCGCGAGCACCAGGAATTCATGGCCACGGTCGAGGCCGTGGCACGCGAGAACGGCAGCGCCTTCGCCGCCCTCCCGCGCAGCGGCGTGGCGGTGTTCCCGGCCGGCGACGACTACTCGGCGCTCTGGACGCAGCTCGCGGCCGGGCGTCCCACCCTCACCTTCGGCGACGCGGGCAGCGGCGCCGACCTAGTTCTGGCCGGGTCTGAATGGCTCCAGGGCCACTGGGCCGTCCGGGCGTCGACGCCCGCCGGTCCGCTGGACTTCCGACTCCATATCGCCGGCCGCCACAACGTGCGCAACGCCCTCGCGGCGGCCGCGTGCGCCCTTGCCGCGGGCGTCCCGCCCGCCGCCATCGCCCGGGGCCTGGAGGCCTTCGAGCCGGTCAAGGGCCGCTCGCGCGCGATCGCGCTGCCGCTGGGCGGCCGCATCCTGACGCTGGTCGACGACACCTACAACGCCAACCCCGATTCCGTGCGCGCCGCCATCGACGTGCTGGCGGAACTGCCGGGGCCGCGCCTGCTGGTGCTCGGCGACATGGGCGAGGTCGGCGACCAGGGCCCGCAGTTCCACGCCGAGGTGGGCGGCTACGCACGCGAGCGCCACATCGAGCGCCTGCTGACGCTCGGTGAGCAGGCGCGCGCCATGGGCGGCGAGCATTTCGAGAGCATCGAGGCACTCAACGCCGCGGCCGTGCAGGCGGCGGCGCAATCGGCCAGCGTCCTGGTCAAGGGATCGCGCTTCATGAAGATGGAGCGGGTGGTGCAGGCGCTCCAGCAACTACAACAAGACAAGGGAGGGGCCGGGCATGCTGCTTAGCCTCGCGACGTGGCTGCAGGGTCTCGGGCCGGAGTTCGGCTTCCTGCGCGTGGTCCAGTACATCACTTTCCGGGCCGTGATGGCCGCCATGACGGCCCTGCTGATCGGCCTGGCTGCCGGGCCGTGGGTGATCCGGCGCCTGACGGAGCTGAAGATCGGCCAGCCGGTGCGCGGCTACGGCATGCAGACCCACCTGGCCAAGAGCGGAACGCCCACCATGGGCGGCGTGCTGGTGCTGCTGGCCATCGCGGTCTCGACGCTGCTGTGGTTCGACCTGTCGAACCGGTTCGTCTGGATCGTGCTGGTGGTCACGCTTGGCTTCGGGATGATCGGCTGGGCCGACGACTGGCGCAAGGTCGTCAACAAGGACCCCGAGGGCATGCGCTCGCGCGAGAAGTACTTCTGGCAGTCGGTCATCGGCCTGATCGCCGCCCTGTACCTGGTGTTCAGCATCGCGGAGAGCAACAACATCCGCGTGGTGGAGCTGTTCTTCCAGTGGGTGCGCTCCGGGTTCGACGTCGACCTGCCGCCCAAGGCCGGCCTGCTGGTGCCGTTCTTCAAGGAGATCAGCTACCCGCTGGGCGTGTTCGGCTTCGTGTTCCTCACCTATGTCGTCATCGTGGGCGCGAGCAACGCGGTCAACCTCACCGACGGCCTGGACGGCCTGGCCATCATGCCGGTGGTGATGGTGGGCTCGGCCCTGGGCGTGTTCGCGTACGTCACGGGCAGCGCGGTCTATTCCAAGTACCTGTTCTTCCCCTACATCCCCGGCTCGGGCGAGTTGCTGATCTTCTGCAGCGCGATGGCCGGCGCCGGGCTGGCCTTCCTGTGGTTCAACGCCAACCCGGCCCAGGTGTTCATGGGCGACGTCGGCGCGCTGGCCCTGGGCGGTGCGCTGGGCACCATCGCCGTCATCGTGCGGCAGGAAATCGTGCTCGCCATCATGGGCGGCATCTTCGTGGTCGAGGCCCTGTCGGTGATGGCCCAGGTGACCTGGTTCAAGTACACCCGCAAGCGCTTCGGCGAAGGCCGGCGCATCCTGAAGATGGCGCCGCTGCACCACCATTTCGAGAAGAGCGGCTGGAAGGAAACGCAGGTCGTGGTCCGGTTCTGGATCATCACCATGCTGCTGTGCCTGGTGGGCCTGTCCACCCTGAAGCTGAGGTAACCGTGGCGCCCGACGAACACGATCCCCAGCTGCCGCGCGCACCGTCCGTGCCGGACGGGCCGGCGGCACCGGATGCGCCGGCCGCACCGGAGACGCCGGCTGCAGGCGACGTCGCGGCCACGCCGGCGCCCGCGCCCTCTGCGGCGCCGCACCGGCGGGGCCTGACCGCCGCCGAAGCGCGCGCCTGGCGCGATTCGCTGGCACTCGGTGACGAGACCCCCGACCCCGCCGCCGCGGCCGTGGCCGCGCCGGCGCCCGACCCCGCCGCCGCGCCCGCCGAGGCGCCGGCGCCGGTGGCAGTGGCACCCGCTCCGGCGCTGGCGCCGTTCCCGCGCGCGGTGCTCGTGCTCGGCCTGGGTGATTCCGGGCTGGCCATGGCGCGCTGGTGCGCGCGGCAGGGCGCCGAGGTCACCGTGGCCGACACGCGCGAGGAGCCGCCACGCCTGGCCGACCTGCGTGCCGAGCTGCCGCAGGCGCGCTTCGTCGGCGGTGCGTTCGCCGACACCCTGCTCGATGGCGTCGAGGCGGTCTACCGCAGCCCCGGGCTGTCGCCGGCGCAGGTCGCCGCGGTGCTGCAGCCGGCGCGCGAGCGCGGCCTGGCGGTCGGCGGCGAGCTGGCGCTGTTCACCCGCGGCCTCGCGCAGCTGCGCGCCGAACAGGGCTACGCCCCGACGCTGCTGGCGGTGACCGGCACCAACGGCAAGACCACGGTCACCTCGCTCACCGGCCAGCTGGTCGAGCGCTCGGGCCGCACGGTGGCGGTGGCCGGCAACATCGGCCCCACGCTGCTGGACACCCTGGCCGGCCGCATCGCCACGCAAGCCCTGCCGCAGGTCTGGGTGCTGGAGCTGTCGTCGTTCCAGCTCGAGGGCCTTGACGGCTTCGAGCCCACGGCCGCGACGGTACTCAACGTCACCCAGGACCACCTCGACTGGCACGGCGGCATGGACGCCTACGCCGCGGCCAAGGCGCGCATCTTCGGCCGCCAGGCGCTGATGGTGCTCAACCGCGACGACCCGGCCGTCATGGCGATGCTGCCGGCGCCGGTCCGCCTGAAGGGCGGCAAGTTCGAGCAGCGCGACGCCGTCACCTTCGGCGCCGACCTGCCGCAGCAGCCGGGCGATTTCGGCATCGAGTCGGTCAACGGCATGGCCTGGCTGGTGCGCGCCCACGAGGCCGACGAGACCCAGAAGCGCCGCAAGGACGAGGCGGTCGAGCTCCACATCCAGCGCCTGATGCCGGCCGACGCGCTGCGCATCCGCGGCCGCCACAACGCGGTGAACGCGCTGGCCGCGCTGGCGCTGGCCAGCGCCACCGGCGCCCAGCTCGGGCCCATGCTGTACGGGCTGCGCGAGTACCGCGGCGAGCCGCACCGGGTCGAGCCGGTGGGCATGGTCGGGGAGGTCGAGTACTTCGACGACAGCAAGGGAACCAACGTCGGCGCCACCGTGGCCGCGCTGACGGGCCTCGGGGCCGAGCGCAAGCTGGTGGTCATCCTGGGCGGCGAGGGCAAGGGCCAGGACTTCACGCCGCTGGCGGCTCCGGTCGCGCGGTTCGCCCGCGCCGCCGTCCTCATCGGCCGCGACGCGGCCCTCATCCGCGCAGCCATCGCGGACGCGGGCGTCGCCCTGCTGGAGGCCGGCTCGATGGAGGAGGCCGTGCGCACCGCGAGCGCGCGCACCCACGCGGGCGATGCCGTGCTGATGTCGCCCGCCTGCGCCAGCTTCGACATGTTCCGCAACTACGAGCACCGGGCCGAGGCCTTCCGCGCCGCCGTGCACGCGCTGGCCGAGGAAGCCGGCTCGCCGCTGGAGGGGGGGGCATGAGCCGCACGGCCGCTCCGAAGGCTCATAGGACTGAAGCCCGCAGGGCGGAGGTCGTCCAATGAACGCGGTCGCCCGCCTGGCCAACCTGTTCGGACGCGCGCCCGCCCGCGCCGGCAGCTTCGCCGCCCCGTCGGCGCCGGCGCGCGTGCAGGGCTTCGACCAGCCGCTGCTGTGGGTCGCCGTGGCGCTGCTGGCGTTCGGCCTGGTCATGGTCTATTCGGCCTCGATCGCGCTGCCCGACAACCCCCGGTTCCTGCGCTACACCCACACCCATTTCCTGGTGCGCCACCTGATCTCGCTGGCGTTCGCCTTCGTCGTGGCGCTGCTGGCGTTCCAGGTCCCGGTCAACCGCTGGGAGCAGGTGGCGCCCTGGCTGTTCGTCGGCTCGCTGGTGCTGCTGATGCTGGTGCTGGTGCCGCACGTGGGCAAGGGCGTGAACGGCGCCCGCCGCTGGATCAGCCTGGGCTTCATGAACTTCCAGCCGTCCGAGCTCGCCAAGTTCGCGGTGCTGCTCTATGCCGCCGACTACATGGTGCGCAAGATGGAGGTCAAGGAGCGGTTCTTCCGCGCCGTGCTGCCGATGGCCGCCGCGGTGGCCGTGGTGGGCGTGCTGCTGCTGGCCGAGCCGGACATGGGCGCCTTCATGGTGATCGCGGTGGTCGCGATGGGCATCCTGTTCCTGGGCGGCGTGAACGCGCGCATGTTCTTCCTGATCGCGCTGGTGATGATCGGCGCCTTCGTGCTGATGATCGCCCTGTCGGACTGGCGGCGCGAGCGCATCTTCGCCTACCTCGATCCCTGGAGCGAGAAGCACGCCCTGGGCAAGGGCTACCAGCTGTCGCACTCCCTCATCGCCATCGGCCGCGGCGAGATCTTCGGCGTCGGCCTGGGTGGCAGCGTCGAGAAGCTGCACTGGCTGCCGGAGGCGCACACCGACTTCCTGCTGGCGGTGATCGGCGAGGAGTTCGGCCTGGTCGGCGTGATCGCCGTCATCGGCCTGTTCCTCTGGATGACGCGCCGCATCATGCACATCGGCCGCCAGGCCGTCGCGCTCGACCGCGTGTTCGCCGGCCTGGTGGCCCAGGGCGTCGGGCTGTGGATCGGCTTCCAGGCCTTCATCAACATGGGCGTGAACCTGGGCGCGCTGCCCACCAAGGGCCTGACCCTGCCGCTCATGAGCTACGGCGGCTCGGCGATCCTGATGAACCTGGTCGCGATCGCGGTGGTACTGCGGATCGATTATGAAAACAGAGTGCTGATGCGCGGAGGCCGCGCATGAAGACTCTGTTTCGTCAAAACAGGGTTAGCGCGCAGCGCTGCAAGGCGCCGCAGGCGGCTTGGCTGATGCGCGGAGGCCGTGCATGACCAAGTGCGCCCTGGTCATGGCAGGTGGCACCGGCGGCCACATCTTCCCCGGCCTGGCGGTCGCCGAGGCGCTGCGCGAGCGCTCGTGGCGCGTGCACTGGCTGGGGGCGCCCGGCAGCATGGAGAGCCGGCTGGTGCCGCCGCGCGGCTTCCCGCTGGAGACCATCGATTTCGGCGGCGTGCGCGGCAAGGGTGCCCTGACGCTGGTGCTGCTGCCGCTGCGGCTGCTCAAGGCCTTCTGGCAGAGCATCCAGGTCGTGCGCCGCGTGCGCCCCGACGTCGTCGTGGGGCTGGGCGGCTACATCAGCTTCCCGGCCGGGATGATGAGCGTGCTGCTCGGCAAGCCGCTGGTCCTGCACGAGCAGAACTCGGTCGCCGGCATGGCCAACAAGGTGCTCGCGGGCGTGGCCGACCGCGTGTTCACCGCCTTTCCCGACGTGATGAAGAAGGCCCGCTGGATCGGCAACCCGCTGCGCGAGGGGTTCCTGCGGCAGCCCGCCCCGCAGGAGCGATTCGCCGGCCGCACCGGCCCGCTCAAGGTGCTGGTGGTGGGCGGCAGCCTGGGCGCGCGGGCCCTCAACGACATCGTCCCGCGGGCGCTGGCGCTGATCCCGCCGGCCACGCGCCCGCAGGTCACGCACCAGAGCGGCGCCAAGCAGATCGACGAGCTGCGCGCCAACTACCTGACGGCCGGTGTGCAGGCCGAGCTCACGCCGTTCATCGACGACACGGCCCGGGCCTTCGCCGACGCCGATCTCGTCATCGGCCGCGCCGGCGCCAGCACCGTGACCGAACTGGCCGCGGTGGGTGCCGCCGCGGTCTTCGTGCCGTTCCCCTCCGCGGTGGACGACCACCAGACCACCAATGCCCGGTTCATCGTCGACGCGGGGGGCGGCTGGCTGGTCCAGCAACGCGACCTCACGCCCGAGGGCCTGGCGCAACTGCTGCAGGGCGTCGACCGCGCCGGGCTGCTGCGCATGGCGCAGGCGGCACACGCGGTGGCCAAGACCAGCGCCACCACCGACATGGTCGACGCCTGCGAGGAGCTCGTGCGATGAAGCACGCGATCAAACATATCCATTTCGTCGGGGTCGGCGGCGCCGGCATGTCCGGCATCGCCGAAGTGCTGCGCAACCTGGGCTACACCATCTCGGGGTCCGACCTGTCGGACAGCGCCACGCTGCGCCGCCTGCAGGGCCTGGGCATCCAGACCTGCGTGGGCCATGCGGCGGCCAACATCGCCGGTGCCGACGCCGTGGTGACCTCCACCGCGGTGCAGTCCGACAACCCCGAGGTGGTGGCCGCCCGCGAACGCAAGATCCCGGTGGTGCCGCGCGCCATGATGCTGGCCGAGCTGATGCGCCTGAAGCAGGGCATCGCGATCGCCGGCACGCACGGCAAGACCACCACCACCAGCCTGGTCGCCAGCGTCCTGGCCGAGGGCGGGCTGGACCCCACCTTCGTCATCGGCGGCCGCCTCACCAGCGCCGGCGCCAATGCCAAGCTGGGTGCGGGCGACTACATCGTGGTCGAGGCCGACGAGTCGGACGCCTCGTTCCTGAACCTGATGCCGGTGATGGCGGTGGTGACCAACATCGACGCCGACCACATGGAGACCTACGGCCACGACTTCAGCCGGCTCCAGGGTGCCTTCCTCGACTTCCTGCACCGCATGCCGTTCTACGGCACGGCGGTGCTGTGCGTCGACGACCCCGCGGTGCGCGCCATCGTGCCCGACGTGCAGTGCCCGATCACCAGCTACGGCGTCAGCCCCGACGCCCAGGTGCGGGCGGTCGACATCCGCGCCGTCGGGCCCCAGATGCACTTCACGGCGCAGCGCCGCAACGGCATCACGCTGCCCGACCTGCACGTCAAGCTCAATCTCGCCGGCCACCACAACGTGCTGAACGCGCTGTCGGCGATCGCCATCGCGGTGGAGCTGAACATCCCCGACGAGGCCGTGCTCAAGGCGCTGGCCGAGTTCCGCGGCGTCGGCCGCCGGTTCCAGGGCTACGGCGAGGTGAAGGTGCGGCCGGCCAACGGCGGCGGCCGCTTCACCGTGATCGAGGACTACGGCCACCACCCGGTGGAGCTGGCCGCCACGCTGGAGGCGGCGCGCGGCGCCTACCCCGGCCGCCGGCTGGTGCTGGCGTTCCAGCCGCACCGCTACACCCGCACGCGCGACTGCTTCGAGGATTTCGTCAAGGTGCTGGGCCACGCCGACGTGGTGCTGCTGGCCGAGGTGTATGCCGCCGGCGAGGCACCCATCGTCGCGGCCGACGGCCGCTCGCTGGCCCGCGCCGTGCGCGTGGCCGGCAAGGTCGAGCCGGTCTTCGTGGACGACATCGGCGCCATGCCCGAGTCGGTGCTCGACATCGCGCGCGACGGCGACGTCGTCATGTGCATGGGCGCCGGCTCGATCGGCGGCGTGCCCGCCAGGGTGGTTGAAGTCGGGGGGGCTGCATGACGACCATCGACGTGAAATCCTTCGGCAAGGTCGCCGTCCTGATGGGCGGGCGCTCGGCCGAGCGCGAGGTCTCGCTGATGTCGGGCGCCGGCGTGCTCAAGGCCCTGCAGAGCAAGGGCGTGGACGCGCACGCGTTTGATCCCGACAAGCGCGAGCTGGTCGAGCTCAAGCGCAAGGGCTTCAAGCGCTGCTTCATCGCGCTGCACGGGCGCTTCGGCGAGGACGGGACCGTGCAGGGCGCCCTGGAGCTGCTGGGCATTCCGTACACCGGCTCGGGCGTGATGGCCTCCAGCGTGTCGATCGACAAGGTGATGACCAAGCGCATCTGGATCGCCGAAGGCGTGCCGACGCCGCGCTACGTGCTGCTGCGCCGCGGCGCCTACGACGCCGAGCGGGTGCGCGCCCTTCCTGACGAACTGGGGCTGCCCCTGATCGTCAAGCCGGCGCGCGAGGGCTCCTCGATCGGCGTCGCCAAGGTGCTGGATGCGGCGCAGATGCAGGAGGCCGTCGATGCCGCCGCCCAGCTCGACGCCGACGTACTGTGCGAGCAGTTCGTGTCCGGCGACGAGGTCACCTGCCCGGTGCTGGGCACCGGTGACGCCGCCACCGCGCTGCCGGTCATCCGCATCGTCGCGCCCGAGGGCAACTACGACTACCAGAACAAGTACTTCACCGACGACACCAAGTACCTGGTGCCGTGCGGGTTGCCGGCGGGCGAGGAGGCGGCGATCCAGGAACTGGTGCTCAAGGCCTACCGCGTGCTGGGCTGCCGCGGCTGGGGCCGCATCGACGTCATGATCGACGCGAAGACGCGCCAGCCGTCGCTGCTGGAGATCAACACCTCGCCCGGCATGACCGGCCATTCGCTGGTGCCGATGTCGGCCCGCGCGGCCGGCATCAGCTACGAGGACCTGTGCCTGCAACTGCTCGCCTCGGCTACGCTGGACCACCAGCGGCCCGAGCGGCGCCGCAGTGGCCAGGCCGCGGCGGGGGACGGAGCCTGACATGAGCGCCCCGGTCCAGCAGCCCTTCGACATCCGGTTGATGAACGCCACCGCCACGGTGCTGTTCGTCGGCCTGGCCGTGCTGCTGGTGGCCTCCCTGTGCTGGTGGGCCGTGCGCCATCCGCTGTTCTCGCTCGGCGCGATCACGGTGCAGGGCGAGGTGGCGCACAACAGCGCCGCCACCCTGCGCGCCAACGTGGCGCCGCAGCTGCGCGGCAACTTCTTCACCGTCGACCTGACGGCCACCCGGCGCGCCTTCGAGGCGGTGCCCTGGGTGCGCGAGGCCACGGTGCGGCGCGAGTTCCCGAACCGGCTGCGCGTCGCGCTGCAGGAGCACCACCCGGTGGCGCTGTGGGGCGAGGAGGGCGGCTCGCGCATGGTGAACAGCTTCGGCGAGCTGTTCGAGGCCAATGCGGGCGACGTCGAATCCGAGGGCCTGCCGCGGCTGGCCGGCCCCGACGACCAGGCGCAGCAGGTGCTGGCGATGTACCGCGCCCTGGCGCCGCTGGTCGAGCCGCTCGATCTGGCGGTCGAGGAACTGCAGCTCACCGGGCGCGGCAGCTGGCGCCTGGGGCTGGACAACGGCGCGCTGCTGGAGCTGGGCCGGGGCGACGCCGGCGAGGTGGTGCCGCGGGTGCAGCGCTTCGTGCAGACGCTGACGCAGGTGGCCTCGCGCTACGGCCGCCGGCCCGAGTCGCTGGTGTCGGCCGACCTGCGCTACGGGGACGGGTATGCGTTGCGGTTGCGGGGAGTGGGCACGGTCGAAGCCGCGCCCGCGAGGAAATAAGAGGGACACATGGCGAAAGACTACAAGGACCTGGTCGTCGGGCTGGACATCGGCACGGCGAAGGTCATGGCGGTGGTGGCGGAGGTGATGCCGGGCGGCGAGCTCAAGCTCGCGGGCCTGGGCGTGTCGCCGTCCAACGGCCTCAAGCGCGGCGTGGTGGTGAACATCGACGCCACCGTGCAGAGCATCCAGCAGGCGCTCAAGGAAGCCGAGCTGATGGCCGACTGCAAGATCACGCGCGTCTACACCGGCATCACCGGCAGCCATATCCGCGGCATCAACTCCAGCGGCATGGTGGCGGTGAAGGACAAGGAGGTCACGCCGGCCGACGTGGCGCGGGTGGTCGAGACGGCGCGCGCGATCAACATCTCCACCGACCAGCGGCTGCTGCTGGTGGAGCCGCAGGAATTCGTCATCGACGGCCAGGACGTCAAGGAGCCGATCGGGATGAGCGGCATCCGCCTGGAGGCCAAGGTGCACATCGTCACCGGTGCCCAGAGCGCGGCCGAGAACATCGTCAAGTGCGTGCGCCGCTGCGGCCTGGAAGTCGAGCAGCTGATGCTCAACCCGCTGGCCTCGGCCCAGTCGGTGCTGACGCAGGACGAGAAGGAGCTGGGCGTGGCGGTGGTCGACATCGGCGCCGGCACCACCGACGTGGCCATCTTCACCAACGGCGCGATCCGCCACACCGCCGTGATCCCGATCGCCGGCGACCTGATCACCAGCGACATCGCGATGGCGCTGCGCACGCCGACCAAGGACGCCGAGGACATCAAGGTCGAGAGCGGCTACGCCAAGCAGCTGCTGGCCGACCCCGAGCAGCAGGTCGAGGTGCCGGGGCTGGGCGACCGCGGCCCGCGCATGCTCTCGCGCCAGGCGCTGGCCGGCGTGATCGAGCCGCGGGTGGAGGAGATCTTCTCGCTCGTGCAGCAGGTGGTGCGCGAGTCGGGCTACGAGGAGGTGCTGTCCTCGGGCATCGTCATCACCGGCGGCAGCGCCGTGATGCCGGGCATGGTGGAGCTGGGCGAGGACATCTTCCTCAAGCCGGTGCGGCGCGGCGTACCCCAGTACGGCGGCGCCCTGTCCGACATGGTGGGGCAGCTGCGCGCGGCCACCGTCATGGGCCTGCTGGAGGAGGCGCGCGTGGCGCGCCTGCGCGGATTCAAGGTGGCGCAGAAGAACGGGTCGATGAAGACCGCCTTCTCCCGCTTCAAGGATTTCATCGTGGGGAACTTCTGATGGAAGCTGGGACGGACCTCCGCACGCGAAGGTCGCGAGGGCTGTGCAAAGGACGCGAAAGGAAACCCGAATGGAGATGAATTGCCATCGACCCGTTTTTCTCGCGTCCTTCGTGCAACCTTCGCGTCCTTCGCGTGCGGGCGCCCGTGTTGTTCGCAAGACGAAACGACGACGGAGGTCCACCGATCCACCCTCATGAGCGTTTCCCTGCTTCACACCAACAAGATCTGCATTGGCAACTGCAACCGAATTTCAGGAGATTGAGATGAGCATCGAAATGATCGAAGTCGAGGAATTCCACCTGGGCACCCAGATCAAGGTCATCGGCGTGGGCGGGGGCGGCGGCAACGCCGTCGAGCACATGATCGACCGGGCGGTCCAGGGCGTGGAGTTCATCACCGCGAACACCGACGCCCAGGCGCTCTCGCGCAGCTGCTCCCACAAGACCATCCAGCTGGGCAACAGCGGGCTGGGCGCGGGAAGCAAGCCCGAGAAGGGCCGCGAGGCGGCCGAGGCGGCGGCGGAGAACATCCGCGAGGCCATCGACGGCGCGCACATGCTGTTCATCACCGCCGGCATGGGCGGCGGCACCGGCACCGGCGCCGCGCCGGTCATCGCCCGCATCGCCAAGGAGATGGGCATCCTGACCGTCGGCGTGGTGACCAAGCCGTTCGACTGGGAGGGCGGTCGCCGCATGACCAACGCCGACAACGGCCTGGCGGAGCTGGAGGCCAACGTCGATTCGCTGATCGTGGTGCTCAACGAGAAGCTGCTCGAGGTGCTGGGTGACGACATCACCCAGGACGAGGCCTTCGCGCACGCCAACGACGTGCTGAAGAACGCCGTCGGCGGCATCGCGGAAATCATCAACGTGCCCGGCCACGTGAACGTCGACTTCGAGGACGTGCGCACCGTGATGGGCGAGCCCGGCAAGGCGATGATGGGCACGGCGGTGGCGTCCGGCCCCGACCGCGCGCGCATCGCCGCCGAGCAGGCCGTGGCCTGCCCGCTACTGGAAGGCATCGACCTGTCGGGCGCCAAGGGCGTGCTGGTGCTGATCACCGCGGCCAAGGGCAGCCTCAAGCTGTCCGAGTCCAAGCTGGCGATGAACACCATCCGCGCCTACGCCTCGCAGGACGCGCACGTCATCTACGGCACGGCCTACGACGACAACCTGGGCGACGACGTCCGCGTGACGGTGGTGGCCACCGGCCTGTCGCGACAGGGCCAGCGCCGCACGGCGCCGCCGCTGCAGGTGCTGCGCACCGGCACCGACAACGTGCCGTTCCACGTGCCGACCATCAGCACCGTCGTCAGCGGCCCCGGCGCCATCGTCACCCAGGAGATGGGGCGCCCGTCGCACCAGCCCGACTACGGCAACATGGCCGTGCCCAGCGTGTGGCGCACCAACCGCACCCAGGCCGCGGCCAAGGTCGACGCGCTCAGCTCCGGCGGCATGGACGACTTCGAGATCCCGGCTTTCCTGCGCAAGCAAGCCGACTGATCACCTTCACTTCGAAAACGCTGCGCGTTTTCGAAGTGGGTTGATCGGTTGAACGAGGACCGGCGGAGCCGGATCCTCGTTCAAAGGGTGTTCGCGCTGCGCGCTGCTCCGCGCGAACGGTGGCGCGGCTCCTGCGGCGCCGCGCACCGGATGGCAGGGCTTCGTGGAGGCTCGGCTCAAGGGTTCCACGCTGCGATCACCAATCGCCGGCATAGCCAGAACCATTCCCTGTCCCCGCCTGCGGGACACCCCCCGACTTAAAATCGACACATGCTCCAGCAACGCACGCTCAAGACCCTCACCCGCGCCGTCGGTGTGGGCCTGCACAGCGGCCAGCGCGTGGAGCTGACCCTCAGGCCCGCGCAGCCGGACACCGGCATCGTGTTCCGGCGGGTCGACCTGCCCGAGCCCATCGACATTCCGGTGTCGGCCGAGGCGGTGACGGACACCCGGCTCGCCTCCACCATCTCGAGCGGCAGCGCCAAGGTGCACACGGTCGAACACCTGATGTCGGCCTGCGCCGGCCTGGGCCTGGACAACCTGTACGTGGACATCACGGCCGAAGAGGTGCCCATCCTCGACGGCTCGTCGTCGTCGTTCGTGTTCCTGCTGCAGAGCGCCGGCATCGAACTGCAGAACGCGCCGCGCCGCTTCGTGCGCCTGCTCAAGCCGGTGGAAGTGCGCGAAGGCGAGGGCGACGCGCTCAAGTGGGCACGGCTGGCCCCCTACCACGGCTACAAGCTGCGCTTCGAGATCGACTTCGACCACCGCGTGGTCGACTCCACCGGCCAGCGGGTCGAGTTCGACCTCGGCCAGGGCAACTACCAGCGCGACATCGCGCGGGCCCGCACCTTCGGCTTCACCAAGGACGTCGAGATGATGCGTGCCAACGGGCTGGCGCTGGGCGCCGGCATGGACAACGCCATCGTGATGGACGACTACCGGGTCCTCAACAGCGAAGGGCTGCGCTACGACGACGAGTTCGTCAAGCACAAGATCCTCGACGCCATGGGCGATCTGTACCTGCTGGGCAAGCCGATGCTGGCGGCCTACGGTGCTTTCCGCTCCGGCCACGCGCTGAACAACAAGCTGCTGCGTGCGCTGCTGGCCCAGCGTGACGCCTGGGAAGTGGTCACCTTCGAGGACGAGAAGCTCGCCCCGCCCGGTTTCGCGCTGCCGGCACGCGCCTGGTAGCCGATGCTGCTGTTCCGCTGGGCGATCGTGCTGCTCCTGCTGGGGGCGGGCGTGTGCTTCGCCTTCTATGCCGGCACCGGCCAGCCGCGCTACCGCCACTGGGGCTGGGTCATCCTGAAGTGGACCCTGCTGGCCGCCGCCGGCTTCTTCCTGGTGCTGGTGGCCGAGCGGATCTGAGCGGCGCCTAGAGCACGCGACCGGCGCGGTACTGGCCGGTGTTGCGGCGCGTGGTGGCCGCCACCTGCGCCAGCCGGGCGATCGAGCTGCCCACGTGCGCATGGGTGATCGCCAGCCCGAGGGCATCGGCGGCGTCCTGGCCGGGCACGCCCGGCAGCTTGAGCAGCCGCTTGACCATCTCCTGCACCTGCGCCTTGCCGGCCCGCCCCGAGCCGGCCACGGCCTGCTTCATCTGCAGCGCGGTGTATTCGGCCACCGACAGCTCGCACGCCACCAGCGCCGTCACGCAGGCGCCGCGCGCCTGGCCGAGCAGGAGGGTCGACTGCGGGTTGGCGTTGACGAACACGATCTCCACCGCCGCGGCGTCGGGCTGGTAGCGCGCACGCACCTGGGCGATGCCGTCGAACAGCACCTTCAGGCGGGCAGGCAGGTCGCCGCGCGGCAGGTGGGTGGTGGTGATGGTGCCGCTCGCCACGTAGGCGAGGGAGTGTCCGTCGACGTCGATCACGCCGAAACCGGTGGTCTGCAGGCCGGGATCGATGCCGAGGATACGCACCGTGCGAGTCTACGGCACGGCTCATCCGATGGCGCGTTTCGCCACGGGACTGCACGTGCGGCACTACGATGCGTCGCATGGCCGCATCGCCTCCACCTGCCATGCTGGTGTTCGAGCCCCGCCGCACGCGCGTCGGCGCCCTCGACGTGGACATCGGCATCGATGCCATCGCGCAAGGCTTCCGGCGCGATCCGCCCACCGCCCTGGACCTCGAGACCGCCATCGAGGGGATCGAGGAGGCGATCTCGGCGCTGGGCACGCTGCGCGCCGACCCCGTGCTCACCGCCGACGACCCGGTGCTGCGGCAGCTCGCCGCGGCCGCAGGGCTCGATGTGCGCTCGGACGCGCTGCTGGCCATCGAGGCGGTGGAGCGGCTGTTCACCCGGCTGGCCGCCGGCAGCAGCGGTGCACTCGCTACCGCCGATGCCGTCCCCGCCGGCCGCCGGCCGGCCGCCATGCTGGTGCTGTTGCGGGAGCTGATGCACCACCTGCGGCTGCAGGCGGTGTGCGTGGCCCCCGCCTGAGCCGCCGCGCGGGCCCCGCTGACCCGGCCCGTCCTACGACCGGCTTGGGGCCAGCCCGACGCGGCTGCAGTGCAGCGTTGCGCAGACTCGTCGGCATGGCCCGGTGGCGTGGCGCTCGCGTCCGCCTGCGATGGGCCACTCCCAGGAGTCAACCCATGCACATCGCACGCATCCACCGCCAAGGCCGCCAGCTGGCCGTTTTCGTCGCCGCGCTGGCGACCGCAGCCGCCTTCGCCGGCGACGCGCCGCCACGCCCCGACCATCCGGCTGCCAAGGGGCACCAGCTCGATCGCAGCGGCAGCAAGCAGGTCGGCAAGGCGTCGTTCTACGCCCCGCAGTTCGCCGGTCGCAAGATGGCCGACGGCACGCCGATGGACCCGCGCGAGGACAACGCCGCCAGCAAGACGCTGCCACTGGGCACCAAGGCACGCGTCACCAACCTGGAGACCGGGCGCAGCGCCGAGGTCACGATCCAGGATCGCGGGCCCTACGTCGACGGCCGCATCGTCGACCTGTCACCCGCGACGGCCGCCAAGATCGGCCTGACACAGCAGGCCGGCATCGCGCCGGTCGAGGTGGCTCCCATCTCCGTGCCGCTGCCCGACGGCACGACGCGGCTGGGCATCGCGGCCAACGATCGCTGAGCTGGCACCCGGCCTGCGCGCGCATGCTGCCTTGTCCTACACACCTCCCGCTGGGCTCTGCCTAGGATTCCAGGATGCGCTACAGCCGTGCCGAGTACACCAAGATGCTGGCCGCCCAGCAGGAACTGGCGCGCGCCGAGGAAGACTACCAGCGGCTGCGCGCGGCCTACGTGAAGATCGCCCACGACGAGCCCGGCCACGAGGTCGCGCTGGCCATGGTGGGTGCCGACATGGACCGTGCGCACGCGGTGCTGCAGTCGCTGATCGGCCTGCCCCGCATGCCCTTCACGCACGACCCCAGCAAGACCGTCCGGCGCGACGCCGAGCGAGAGCAGGAAGAGCAGGAAAGCGCCTGACCGGCGCCGTCGGCGGGCACCGACACCGCCATGGCATCCGCGCCGAGCGCGACATCGCGCCCGCACACCCACGATGGGTTGCAACCAAGGACGCCGCCATGATCCACAACCAGGTCGATCCCAGACTCCGCCCGGACCAGCCCGCATCGCCGGCGACGGCCGGGGCCCGTTTGTCGACCACGCGTGATTCCTGAGGCTGCCATGGCCACCCATCCGGTCGAGCCCGAGACCCCGGACGAACAGCCGGCGGATAACGGTGCGCCCAACCCGTCGCGACTGCCGGTGGAGCCCGAGTTCGGTCCGCTCCCGCCGGCATCCGAGCCGGAGGACCCGACCGTCCACAAGCCCGCCATCTAGATCCCCAAGGAACCCGTCATGGCCACCGCCGACATGACCCCGCACACCCCCGGCCTCGAACACGAGGAGCCGGAACTCTGGAGCGAGGACGACATCCCGACACCGTCGAACGACGACCCGGAAGAGGCCGCCCGCCACACCGAGGTGCACCCGCAGAAGCCATGACCGGCACGCCGCCGCCGGAGCCGATGCCGACCCCTGCGCCCAAGCCGGCCGACCCGGAACCCACGCAGCCCGCGCGCGACCCCGAGAGGAGCCGCGTGCACGATCCCGACGACGGGCAGTCGGAGCATCCGAAGAACTGAGGCGCGCGGCGCGTGCCCGGTGCCGGCGACGTGGTGAACGGCGCTAGCCGTCGTTCGCCGCCAGCAGCCCCTGGGCGTCCTCGTCGAGGCCGGCGACCGGCGTTGCCTTGGCCAGCGCCATCCACACGCCGAACGGCAGCTCCGCGCGCCGTGGGCGCGCCGCGGGCCGGGCCACCACCAGGCGGCCGTTCTCCACCACCAGCACCCCGCAGCCGGCCGGGATCTCGTCGGGCGCGCCGATGCAGCGCCCCTTGGCATCGGCCCCCAGCACGTACCAGCACTCGCCCAGATCGAGGTAGGCCGCGCGCTTGGCCGCCTGGCGCAGGTCGGACAGCAGGTCGGAACGGCGCACCTTCACCTCGTGGACCACCGGCTCCACGTACTCGGCGACCGAGGTGTTGCGGATCGAGAAGACGTCGGGCTTGCACATGCACCACTGCGCCGCCGCGTCGGCCTCGCCGGGCACCTGCGCGCGCAGGCTCAGGCCGCGCCAGGCGACGCGGCCGGCGCGCACCATCTCGCGTGCGACCCGCTCGACCAGGGCCTCGTGGGCCGACAGCCGCGCGCGGTTGTCGCGCAGCGTGGCGGCCACCAGCTGCAGGCCGTCCGGCGTCACGCGCAGCGCTTCATGGCCGCCCGGCGAGAGCACACGCTCGAGCAGGCCGCAGGCCAGCAGTTCGATCTCCAGCGGGTCCTGGCAGGGCCAGCCAGCCGAGCGGTAGACGTCCCGCAGGCGGCGCGCATGGGCACGGCCGAGGGCGGGCATTGCAGGGGAGAGGGCGGCCATGGGCGGGCCATGATAGCGGCGCGTAGGGCGACCGTAGGCAGCTTCCCACGCAGTGTGTGGCGAATGCCTGATCTGCCGGCGACCCAGGGCTTCCACAATTCCGCGCATGCTCGAGAAAGCCACTTACGGCATCACCGCGCTGCGCTATGCGGGCACCCAGATCGTCGAGGCGATGATGGGCCTGATCGACGCGCGCAGCGCCCGCTGGGACATGCGTCCCTCGCCGACGCGCGTGACGGAGGTGGTCGACCGCCTGGTCGAGGGCGACACGATCATCAGCATGTTCCCCGACGACGAGGGGGGCCTGCAACCCGGCCCCGAGGTCAAGGTGGACGTGCTGCCCGAGGGCACCGAGACACTGGCCTTCGACGAGGACCGGCCCGGCCTCAGCCTGGACGACCTGCCGCGCTTCTGAGCGCAGCTTCGACGCTTCCCGGTCGCGCTGGCGACCACTGGCCCGACCGTGGTCCGCGGCACCTCCGCCGCGGTGACGCACCACGGACGCGCTGACGCGCCCTGGCGCTGGTCCTGTCCCCCCGCATTCCCGCGCGCCATCCAGCCCGCCGCATTCCTGCCGCTGCAGATTCCTCCTGCTGGGCAGTTGTCCTGCGTGCGCTCGCGGCGCGCGCCGATACCGTCGAGGCTGCATACACCTGCTGGCACCTGCTTGCGTCTTGTGACGTCCTGTGGGGATGGGACACGCAACGGCCGTGTCGGAATCGGCTGTCACGCAGGTGCGCGATTCCCCACAGCAAGGTCCGTGTGCAGCCTACCCGTGGCGTATGTCCATTTTTCACACCATGTCGTCACCGCGAAGAATGCAGAGCGACAAGGACACGACGACCGCCCATGTGCCACACCCGCGACAGGCGCGCAAGTCAAGCGTGGCTCGATGGCCACGGTCGTTACGTGTCGTTGCGGCGATCAACGAGGAGTCACCCCGGTTCACCCATGTGTGACGAAACAACTGTGACGGAATTATTCGGCCGCCTCGGCGGCAGGAAGCAGGGAGTACCAGCATGAACACCATTTCCACCACGCCAGACGTCGACCCGGTCACGTTCCTCAGGATCGCCGGCCAGGGCGCGACGCTGCGCACCCACGCCGACCTGTGGCGCTGGCTGCAGGGCGACGTGCAGAAGTGGCTGCCGCATGACATCCTGCTGGTCGGCTGGGGCGACTTCCGCTCCGGCGAGGTCCAGTTCGACATCGTCTCCAGCCTGCCGGGCCTGCGCACCCACCTGTGCCCGTCGCAGCGCATCGGGCCGCTGGTCAACTACTTCCGCGATTGCTGGGTGGCGGCGCAGTCGCAACCCTGCCAGCTGGACATCAGCGGCTGCGGCCAGCTGCTGGGCGAGGCCGGCCAGGGCTGGGCCGCGTCGCCCGGCGTGCCCGGCATGCAGACCGCGCTGGTGCACGGCGTCGGCGACGCCCGCCTGGGGGGCGAGCGCATCTTCGCGGCCCTGGGCAGCGGGCTGGTGCCCTCGGCCGGCCCCGGGGCGCTCAAGCTGATCCTGCCCTTCATCGACTCGGCCCTGCGCCGCATGCCGCCCGCCCCAGTGCGCCAGCCCGGCGCCGAGCGCAACCAGGTCGAGCAGCTGGTCGTGCGCCTGGGCGCCCTGTCCGAGCGCGAGCGCCAGATCATGGTCTGGGTCGCGATGGGCAAGACCAACCCGGAGATCGGCTGCATCCTGCGGATCAGCGAGTTCACGGTGAAGAACCACATGAAGAGCATCTTCAGCAAGCTGGACGTCACCAACCGCGCCCAGGCCGTGGCCAAGCTCACCCGGATGGCTGCCTATGCCTGAGGCGGACCGCATCCTCGCCGCGGCCAGCACGGCGCCGCCGGCGGCCCCCGAGCTGCCCGGTCCCGCCGTCTTCAGCCACAGCCGCCTGCTGCGCGCGTTCGAGGCCTTCGTCGAGCCGCTCGCCACCGTGGTGTCGCTGTGGCTGCTGGTGTGGACCTTCGAGGGTGCGCTCGGCACGCGCTGGCTGGTGGTGTCCATCGTCGCCTTCGCGCTCGCCTATCCGGGCCGGCAGCAGCTGCGCGCCTCGGCGCCGCGGGTGATCGTCGACACGCTCCTGGGCTGGGCCTGGACCTGCGGCCTGCTGTTCGGCCTGGGCTACGCCACCGGGCACCTGGACGACTTTCCCCGTCCCATCGTGCTGCACTGGCTGTGGCTCGCCCCGACGGCGCAGCTGCTGTCGCACTGGGCGCTGCGCCAGGCGGCCCCGCACCTGATCCGCCTGCAGGGACCTCCGCTGCGCGCCGTGGTGGTGGGCATGAACGAGCAGGGCGGCTCGCTGGCCGACCGGCTGTCGCTGGCGCACTACACCGGCGTCGAGCTGCTCGGGTTCTTCGACGACCGCACGCCGGACCGCCTGCACGGGCGCAACCGCCACCGCATGCTCGGGCGCATCCAGGAGATCGCCGAGTACGTCAAGAAGCACAACGTGCAGCTGGTCTACCTGTCGCTGCCCATGGCGTCGCAGCCGCGCATCAAGCTGCTGCTGGACGCGCTGAAGGACACCACCGCATCGGTCTACTTCGTCCCCGACATGTTCGTGACCGACCTGATCCAGGGTCGCACCGACTCGATCTGCGGCATGCCGGTGATCTCGGTGTGCGAGACCCCGTTCCGCGGACCCAACGCCCTGGTCAAGCGGGGCAGCGACATGGTGCTGGCTGTTGCTATCCTGCTACTGCTGTCGCCCCTGATGCTGGGCATCGCGGCGGCCATCAAGCTCACCTCGCCCGGACCGGTGATCTTCCGCCAGCGCCGCTATGGCGTCTGGGGGCAGGAAATCATCGTCTACAAGTTCCGCTCCATGACGGTGACCGAGGACGGCGCCCAGGTCCTGCAGGCGCGCCGCGACGACGTCCGGGTGACGCCCCTGGGGCGCTTCCTGCGCCGGACGTCCATGGATGAGCTGCCCCAGTTCATCAACGTGCTGCAGGGCCGCATGAGCATCGTCGGCCCGCGTCCCCACGCGGTGGCCCACAACGAGTTCTACCGGCCGCTGATCAAGAGCTACATGCTGCGACACAAAGTCAAGCCCGGAATCACCGGCTGGGCCCAGGTGAACGGCTTCCGGGGCGAGACCGATTCGCTGGAAAAGATGGAGGCGCGGATTCGCTGCGACCTCGACTATCTGAGAAACTGGTCGTTGCGGCTGGACCTCTACATCATCTGGAGGACCATCCGGCTGGTGTTCAAGGATGGCGCGGCTTATTGAGCACCAGCTCCAACGAGCCATTGTCCGCCCGTAGCCCGTGCGTAACAGTCGATGCAACCATGAACTCGTGGATTGCGCCGGGCCCCTCCGAGAAACACCAATGAAGAAACGATCCTTGCGGCCCCTGCTCTCCGTCACGGCGGTGTGCCTGTTGCCGGCCGCCCTGCACGCGCAGACCACGCTCCAGTCGCCCGGGGGGCAGCCGGGGCAATCCGCCGCCCAGCCGGCGGGGCAGGCCATGGACACGCCGATGGCAACGCCCATGGGCGAGTCCGCGATCGTCAACATGTCGCCCGCGCAGTCGATCTCGCAGCCGTTCGCGCCGGTGACCACCAACCCGCTCGAGAACGACCGCCAGGGGCTGGTGCTGCGCGCCCGTGCCGGCGTGGAGCGTGACGACAACGTGCTGCGCACTGCCGGCGGCGAGATCAAGGACACCATCACGCAGCTCGGGGCGGGCCTGCGCTACAACCAGCGATTCAGCCAGCAGCGCGTGGTGGTCGATGCCGAGGTGAGCCACTACAACTTCGACAAGCTGGGCGTCGACTACAACACGCTGAACTACGCCGCTGCCTGGTTCTGGCGCGCGGGCAACCAGTTCGACGGTGTCGCCAGCGCCGACCGCCGCGAGTTCCGCGACCTGGCCTCCGGCTCCACCGGCGCCGTCTTCCGCCGCGTCGAGCGCGCCGAGCTGCTCGAAGGCGGCTACAAGCTGGGCGCCGCCTGGCGCGTGCTGGGCGGCATCCAGCACACGCAGTCGACCAGTGACGATCCCAACGGCTGGGACGGCAACCCCAACGTCGACAGCGTGCGCGTGGGCACCAGCTACGAGCTGCCCTCCGGTTCGCTGGTGGCGCTGCGCTATCGCTACGGCAACGGCGAATACCAGGTCGCCACCGCCACCGGCTTCAAGGACAACGAGATCGAGGGCACGTTCCGCTGGCTCGTGTCACCCAAGACGGCCGTCGATGCGCGCATCGCGAACCTCAAGCGCGAACACGACAACACCCCCGGCCGCGACTTCAGCGGCGTGGTGGGCGGCGTCACGGTCAACTGGGAAGCGACGGCCAAGACCCGCGTCCTGGCGGGCTACCAGCGCGACCTGGGCAGCTACATCGTCGGCCCGACCGGCCACACCGAGACCGACCGCTTCTTCGTCGGCCCGGTCTGGCGTCCGACGGTCCAGACCGGCGTGAGCCTGCGCTACGAGCATGAGCGGCGCAACTGGGAAGGCGTCACCGCCACCGCCGATGCGGGCCGTTCCGACAAGTTCGACGTCCTGGCCCTGGGCCTGGACTGGCAGCCGCGCCGTTCCATCGGCGTGGCGGCCCAATGGCGCAACGAGAAACGCGACTCGTCGCTGCCTGCATTCAACTACCGCGCGAACGTGCTCGGGTTGTCGCTGAAGCTGACGATCTGACGCGGCCGCGCGGGCAACCGCGGCTATCTGAAGGGAGTAAGAACATGAGAACCGTGCTTCGAACGTTGGGGATGATCTGGATGGTGGCGTGGGCCACGCTGGCGGGGGCCCAGGCCGATGCCGCGGGCGCCCGGGCACAGGCCGGCAACGGGGCTCCCACCGCTGCCGCCCAGGCCGCCGGGTCCGAGTACAAGCTCGGCCCCGGCGACCAGATCCGGGTCCAGGTGTTCCAGAACCCCGACCTGACGGTCGAGGCGCGGGTCTCCGAACAGGGAACCATCAGCTACCCGCTGGTGGGCTCCGTCAACATCGGCGGCTCCACCATCGGCCAGGCCGAACAGAAGATCGCCGGCGCCCTCAAGAGCGGCAACTACCTGAAGCAGCCGCAGGTCAACATCGTCCTGCTGCAGGTGCGCGGCAGCCAGGTGGCCGTGCTCGGCCAGGTGCAGAAGCCCGGGCGCTTCCCGCTCGAGACCACCACCACCCGCGTGAGCGACCTGCTGGCGGCCGCCGGCGGCGTCACCCCGATGGGCGACGACACCCTCATCGTCACCGGCACGCGCAGCGGCCAGCCGTTCCGCAAGGTGATCGACATCCCCGGCCTGTTCATCAACCAGCGCAGCGCCGAAGACATCGTCGTGCAGGGCGGCGACACCATCTTCGTGAACAAGGCGCCGGTCTACTACATCTACGGCGAGGCCCAGCGCCCCGGCCCGTACCGCATCGAGCGCGGCATGACCGTGCAGCAGGCCCTGGCCCAGGGCGGCGGCCCGACCCCGCGCGGCAGCACCAGCCGGCTGCGCCTGACCCGCACCGGCCCCGACGGCAAGGCGGTGGAATCCGATGCCCGCCTGACCGACCCGGTGCTTCCCAACGACGTCATCTTCGTCCGCGAGAGCCTGTTCTGATCCTGCCGAAAGCCTCGCCCATGAACCTCTACCAATTCCTGTCCATCCTGCGGGCGCGACGATTCGTCGCCTTCGGGATCTTCCTGGCCACGGTGGCCCTGGCGCTCGCCTGGACCCTGCTGCGCCCCAGCTACTACACGGCCCGCGCCCCGGTGCTGGTGGACATCCGCTCCACCGATCCCCTGGGCAGCAACCAGTGGCAGCCGGCCATCCCGGCCAGCTACATGGCCACCCAGATCGACATCGCCCGCAGCGACCGGGTCGCCGAGCGCGTGGTCGAGACGCTGGGCCTCGAGAAGGACGCCAAGGCACGCGAGGAGTGGCAGCAGACCTCCGGCGGCCGCGGCGAGTTCAAGACCTGGCTGGCCGGCAACCTGCAGACGCAGCTGGACGTCAAGCCGGCGCGCGAGAGCAACATCATCAACATCGCCTACACCAGCCGCTCCTCGCAGGAGGCCGCGAAGATCGCCAACGCCTTCTCCCAGGCCTACCTGGACATCGCGCTGGACATCAAGACCGACCCGGCCAAGCGCTATTCCAGCTGGTTCGAGGAGCAGCTGAAGTTCGCCCGCGGCAAGCTCGAGGAATCGACCAAGCGCCTGACCGACTACCAGCAGAAGACCGGCGTCATCAGCGCCGACGGCGTCGACATGGAGACCCAGCGCCTGAACGAGCTGTCCTCGCAGCTCACCATGGTGCAGGGCCAGCTCACCGACGTGGCCAACAAGCGCAATGCCGGCGTGGGCGTCGCCGAGGTCATGGTCAGTCCCCTGATCAACAGCCTGAAGGCCGACATCGCCCGCCAGGAAGCGCGCATCCAGGAGGCCAGCGCCAACCTGGGCTCGCGCCACCCGCAGATGGTGCGCATGCAGGACGAGCTCAATGCGATGCGCTCGCGCCTGAACTCCGAGACCAGCAGCATCGGCAACTCGATCAACACCGCCTTCGAAGTGGGCCGGGCGCGCGAGCGCGAGCTGTCCGGCGCCGTGAACGCCCAGCGTGCACGCGTCATGCAGTTCAACAAGTACCGCGACGAACTGTCGGTGCTGCGGCGCGACGTCGACACGGCGCAGAAGGCCTACGAGGCGCTGTCCGAGCGCGCCTCCAACTCCAAGCTGCAGGCCCTGACCAACCAGACCAACATCCAGCGCCTGGCCACCGCGGTGGAACCGCTGGAGCCGCGCGGCCCGACCACCAAGCTGGCTCTGCTGGTGGCGGCCTTCGGCGGGCTGCTGCTGGCCATCGCCGGCGCCGTGCTGCTGGAACTGATGAACCGCCGCGTGCGCTCGGTCGACGACCTGCAACTGGCCACCGGATTGCCGATCCTGGCCTCGCTGCCGGCGCACAATGGGCGTGAATCGCTCGCCCTGTTGGCCAACGGCCCGACGCGTCCTGCGCTGGGTTACCGCGGGAGCCTCGCATGAACAGCCAGATCCTGCCCCTGCACCGCGACCTCGACATCATCGGGCCGGCGCGCGAGGTTGCCCAGCCCATCGGGGCGCTGCTGGTCGACGCCGGCCGCATCACCAGCGACGAGGCCGAGCGCATCCACGAGTACCAGAAGAAGGTCGGCCTGCCGTTCGGCGAAGCCGGCATCTCGATGGGCCTGCTCACCGACGAGGACGTGCGCCAGGCGCTCGCCCTGCAGTTCGGCCATGCCAGCCTGTCGCCCGATGCCGGCCTGGGCAAGGACCTGATCGCCGCCTACGAGCCCGACAGCCCGGCGGTCGAACACCTGCGCAGCCTGCGCGCGCAGCTCATGCTGCGCTGGTTCGAGAACGACTCGGCCCAGGCCGCGCTGGCCATCGTGAGCCCCGGCGCGGGCGAGGGCCGCAGCTACATCACCGCCAACCTGGCCGTGCTGTTCTCGCAGATGGGCAAGCGCACGCTGGTCATCGACGCCGACCTGCGCCGGCCGCGCCAGCACCGCATCTTCGGCCTGCCCGGCAAGATCGGCCTGTCGGCCGTGCTCGCCGGCCGTGCCGGCGCCGAGGCGATGTGCGACATCAAGCCGCTGCCCGGCCTCACGGTGCTGCCGGCCGGTGTGCTGCCGCCCAACCCGCAGGAGCTGCTGTCGCGACCGGCCTTCCAGCGCCTGATCCAGTCGCTGCGCGGCATGTACGAGGTCATCCTGGTCGACACGCCGGCCGCCAGCAGCTGGGCCGATGCCGGCACGGTGGCGGCGCGCGCCGGGGCCGCCCTGATGGTCACCTGCCGCGACCGCAGCTCGATGCCGCGCGTGATCAAGCTGTCGGAAGACCTGCGCGAATTCGGCGTCAGCGTGGTCGGCGCCGTGCTCAACGGGGCGGGAACCGTGTGATGGCCCAGCTGGACTGGCAGACGCGCTGGTACCAGCTGGTGCGGTCGATGGCGCGCGTCCATTCCCAGGAGGGCGAGGAGCAGCTGTGCGAATGGCTGCTGCGCCCCGGGGAGCCCCGCGTGCTGGCCTTCGTCAACGCCCATGCGATGAACCAGGTCGCCGAGTCCGACCCGTTCTACCAGGCGTTGATGTCGGCCGACGTCGTGGTGCGCGACGGCATCGGCGTGTTCCTGCTCATGCGGCTGCTGAACCAGCCGGCGGGCCAGAACCTGAACGGCACCGACCTCATCCCCAAGCTGCTGCAGGAGGCCGACGGCCTGCCCATCGCGCTGTTCGGTACCCGCGAGCCGTGGCTGCGTGCGGCCCGCCAGAACGTGCGGCAGACGCTCGCGCCCAACAGCCCGTGCGTGACGGCGAACGGTTTCCTCGAACTGGGCGACTACATCCACCTGGCGGCCCAGCAGCGCCCGCGCGTCATCGTGCTGGGCATGGGCATGCCGCGCCAGGAGGAGGTGGCGATCGCGCTGCGGGCGGCGCTGGGCTACCCCTGCCTGATCGTGTGCGGCGGCGCCATCATCGACTTCCTGGGCGGCAAGGTGCCGCGCGCGCCACGCTGGATGCGCCGCACCGGCCTCGAGTGGGCGTTCCGGCTCGGGCGCGAACCGCGCCGGCTGTGGAACCGCTACGTGCACGGCAACCCGCTGTTCCTGGGGCGCGCGCTGCGCATGGCCACCCGTTCGCTGCGCCAGGGCTGGCCTGCCGTGGCCTGAGCGCAGCCGCCGGCGCGGTTCTCGCCCTCCGCGAGAATCGCGCCATGGGCAGGCCTCATTACCACGTCTACGTCGTCGAACTCGCCGACCCGGTGTGGAACGTGGCGCGCTTCCGGCGCGCCAACCCTGGCTACCAGCTGGGCAAGCCCTTCGTCTACGTCGGCATGACCGGCCTCGACCCCGACATCCGCTTCGACAAGCACAAGGCCGGCATCCAGGCCAACCGCTTCGTCCAGCAGTGGGGTGTGCGCCTGCTGCCCGACCTGTACGAGCGCCACAACCCGATGCCGTACGACGATGCCCGCCTGATGGAAGTCGAGGTCGGCATCCAGCTGCGCCGGCTGGGATGGGGCGTCTGGCAAGGCTAGCCGGCAGGCGTCCGCACTGCACCCCATCAACAGCGGCTGACGTCCACCGTCGCCTGGCGCGGCCACACGGCAACTGGCTCAGCCTTTACCCTCTGCAGGTGACTCAGCTTTCCCTTTCAGCGGCGGACCGCCAGACATGAACGACGACGCCATCGTCGTCGGCTCCGGCGTGGCCGGCCTGCGTTGCGCACTCGCGCTGGCCGATGCCGGGCTGCGCGTGACGGTGCTGGAGGCCACCGCCCACGCCGGCGGCCGCGCGGCCAGCTGGATCGACGAGACCATGGGCCAGCAGGTCGACATCGGGCCGCACGTGGTGAGCAGCGAGCACCGCAACTTCCTGTCCATGCTCACGCGCCTGGGCACGGTCGACCAGATCCAGTGGCAGCGCTCGCCCCTGGTCACGCTGGTCGACGGCGAAGGCGCGCTGCGCATGCCGAAGACCTTCGGACCCGTCCCGCTGCACGGCCTGGCGCTGTTGCCGCAGGCCCTGCGCCGGCTGTCCTGGCGCGATCGCCTGTCGCACCTGCGGCTGGCCTGGCGTGCCGCACGGGTGAACGAGGAGCAGCTGCGCGACCTGGACCTGGAGAACGCGCTCGACTGGCTGCGCGCGGCCGGCGTGCGGCCGCGCGCCATCGACTGGTTCTGGCGCTCGGTGACGCTGGCGCTGCTGAACGTGCCGCTGGAGCACTGCTCGGCCGCCGCGCTGATGCGCGTGTACCGGCTCATGCTGGGGCGCAGCGGCTGGCATTTCGGCTTTCCCAAGCTCGCGCTCGCCCAGCTGTACGTGCCGGGCAGCTGCCGCGCCGTGCTGCGCTCGGGCGGACAGGTGCTGTTCGGGGCGCGGGTCCAGCGACTGCTGCTGCAGGACCGGCAGCTTGCCGGCCTGCAGACCACCGACGGCCACCAGTTCGCCGCCTCGCGCTGCGTGCTGGCGATCCCGCCGCAGGAACTGGCCGCGCTCATCGCCGCCTCGGACGCACCGATGCTGCAGTCGCTGGCCAACGTGGCGCGGTGCTTCCGCCCCAGCGGCTACCAGAGCACCTACATCTGGTACGACCGGCCCGTGACCAGCGAGCGGTTCTGGGCCCGCACCTGGTCGCTGCAGGGCCTGAACACCGACTTCTACAACCTGTCGGCCATCCGTCCCGGCCCGGCCGGCCGGCCCTCGCTGATCGCCTGCAATGCCATCGGCCCGCAGGTCCGCGCCGACTGGCCCGACCACCGCATCGTCGAGGAGACGGTGCGCGAGATCGCCGACTTCGCGCCCATGGCGCGCCAGGCCCGCGTGCTGCATGCGCGCGTGCACCGCACCCCGATGGGGATCCCGCAGCCGCGCCCCGGCATCGAGGTGATGCGCCCGCCGGTCACCACGGCCCTGCCGGGCCTGTGGATCGCCGGCGACTGGACCGACACCCGGCTGCCCTGCTCGATGGAAAGCGCCGCCCGCTCCGGCGCGCTGGCGGCCGAGGCCGTCCTGGCGCGCGACGGCCGGGTGGTCAAGCTGGCGGTCGATGCGCCGGAGACGAAAGGCCTGGTGGGGCTGTTCAGGAGCCGTTAGGCCTGCGGACCATCCGGGGCCGAGGGGCAGGGACCGTCTCACGCCTCCAGCAGGAAGTCCGGACCGATGTGCGCCGTCGACGTGACGCCCAGCATCGCCATGTTGCGCGACACCTCGTCGCGCAACAGGGAGACACCGCGGCGGACACCGGGTTGCCCCGCCACGGCGGCCGCGTAGTTGAACGGGCGCCCGACGAACACGAAGCTGGCGCCCAGTGCCAGGGCCTTGAGGACGTCGGTCCCCCTGCGGAAGCCGCTGTCGATCATCACCGGCACGTCCGCGCAGGCCTTCACGATGCCGGGAAGGACACGCAGCGGTGACACGGTGCCGTCAAGTTGGCGGCCACCGTGGTTCGACACGATGATGCCGTCCGCCCCGGTCTCCACGGCCGTCCGTGCGTCGCGCACGTCCAGGATGCCCTTGATGACCATCCGGCCCGGCCACAGCTGCCGGATCATCCGGATGTCGGCCCAGCCCAGGTGGCCACGATCCGAGAAGTCGCGCAGCACGCTGGCCGACAGGATCGGAGCCCCGCGGCGCGCGTAGTTGTTCTCGAAGTGCGGCATGCCGTGCTGCACGATGGTCCGCAGGAACGTTCCGAACAGCCACTGCGGATGGGTGATGCCTTGCCATGCAAGGCGTGCGCTGGGCCTCAGCGGGGTGGAGAAGCCGGCCCGGACATTGTTCTCCCGGTTCGCGGCAATGGAAGCATCCAGGGTGACGACGAGCGTGCCGTAGCCGGCGGCCTTGACGCGCTGGATCAGGGCGACGATGTCCTCCTTCTGGCCCGGCAGGTACGCCTGGAACCAGGCGTCGGGGTTGGCCTGGACGATGTCTTCCATGCGGATGAGCGAGGAACCGCTCATGATCATCGGAACGTTCTCCTGCGCTGCCGCCGTCGCGAGCACCAGGTCGCCGCGGTAGGCCGACAGGGCGCAGATCCCCATCGGGGCGATGCCGAACGGCGCAGACCACGTCTTGCCCAGCAAGGTCGTCGTGGTGGAGCGCCTGGACGTGTCGACGAGGACGCGGGTCACGAACTCGTACTGGTCGAACGCCCTGGCGTTCGACCGCAGCGACTGGTTGCGCTCGACGCCTCCCGAGACATAGGCGAACACGGGTGCCGGCAGGTGCCGGCGTGCTGCGTCCTCGAAGTCGTCGAGGCAAAGAAAACGGCCCAGCGAGGGCCGGGCCTTGGATCCGCCCGTCATCCGCAGATCATTTGTCGGTCCAGGGATTGGCTTGCCACAGCTTCCGGAAGTCGTCCTCGCCGGTCTTTAGTTCCGCGGCGTAGGGCGTCGGCGCGAGGTAGCGGATCGGCGCGAAGTAGCCCGCGGCCTTCTGCCGGAACTCGGGATCGTTCACTGCCTTCTGCACGGCGTTGACCAGTTTCTCGCGCACGTCCGGCGGCAGGTTCCTGGGCGCCGCGACGCCGCGCAGCGATGCCATGATCACGTCGAACCCCTGCTCCTTGAACGTGGGCACGTTCGGGGCGAGGGTCGACCGCTTCTCGCTCATCTGCCCCAGGTGGCGCAGCGGCGTGCCACCTTTTTCGTACTGGAGCGCTTCACCGATGTTCATCGCGGCCAGCATGATCTGCTTGCTGGCGATGGCGTTGTGGACCTCCGCGGCGCCCTTGAACGGCACGTGCGTGAGTTTCACGCCGGCCGCCCGCTCGAACATCAGGGCTGCGAGATGGTCGTCGGAGCCGATGCCGGTCGTGCCGTACGTCACCTTCCCGGGGTTGGCCTTGGCGTAGGCCACGAGCTCCGCCAGGTTCTTGATGGGGGTCTCCGCATGCACGGAGAAGTTGCCCGGATCGTCGACGATGTTGCCGATGAGGTCGAAGTTCTGCCAATGGAAGCTGGACTTGCGCTCGATCGGAATGGTGAGGACGTTGGGGGTGTTGATGAACCCGATCGTGTAGCCATCAGGCTTGGCATTCGTCAGCTCGGTGAACCCGATGCCGCCGCCGGCGCCGGGGCGGTTGATGACCACGATGGAGGCGTCGCCACCGAGGTGCTTCTGCGTGTACTGCGCCAGCAGCCGGGCCGTGATGTCGGTCCCGCCGCCGGCGGCGTAGGCGACGATCATCTTGATCGGTGCTTCGGGGTAGGCGGCACTGGCGAGGCCGGGCGCCAGCGCCGCGGCGCACAGGGCGAACGCCGGCAGGAGGCTGCGCAGGTGGGAAGAGAGGCGATGCATGGGAGTGTCTCCTTGGGATGAGGGGGTCAGGCGCGCGCCAGAACCTGCGTGCGCCGCCGTTCGAAAGCGGACCAGGCCTCGGGGTTGATCAGGCGTGGCGGGCGTTCACCCCGCAGGACGCCGGCGATCTGCTCCGCGCTGATGGCCGCAACGTTGCGGCGCGCTTCGTGCGTCACGCCGGCGGTGTGGAAGGTGGCGAAGACGTTGTCCATGGCCAGCAGCGGATGGTCCAGCGGTGGCGGCTCCTGGTCCCAGACGTCGATGCCGGCGCCCGCGAGATGACCGGACCGGAGGGCTTCGACGAGCGCGCCCTCGTCGTGGATGCCGCCCCGGGCGGTCGTGATGAAGATGGCGCCCCTCTTCATGCGGCCGAAGGTGTCGGCATTCATCAGGTTCAGGGTCGTCACATTGCGGGGGCAGTGCAGGGAGACGAAATCCGAGCGCGCGAGCAGCTCGTCGAACGACACCGCCCGGGCGCCGCGCCGGGCGATCTCTTCCGGCGACAGGAGCGGGTCCGTCGCGATCACCTCCAGGCCGAAGGCGCGTGCGAGTGCGGCCACCCGGGTGCCGATGTGGCCGATGCCCACCAGGCCGACCGTCTTGCCCTGGATCTCGTGACCCATCACGTCCTCGCGGGCATAGCCGATCTCGCGGCGCATGCGGCGGTCCCCCTCCAGCATGCGGCGGGAGACGCCCAGGATGAAGCCCAGGGTGTGTTCGGCGACCGAGACCGCGTTGCCGCCGGACTGGTTGACGACGATGACGCCGGCAGCCGTGCAGGCCGCGACGTCCACCGTGTCGTAGCCCGCCCCGCCGGCCGACACGCAGAGCAGGTCGGGGCAGCGGGCGATCAGGTCGGCGCGCGCGAACCATTCCTTGGGCAGCTCGTCCTTCGCGGCGGACACGTGGTACACGTGGGCGCTGGCGAGTGCGTCCCATGCGGCGGACGGATTGCCCTGCACGGAAAACACGCGCAATGCCACGCCGGGCTCACGCGCCAACCGCTCGTCGAACGCCGCATCGATCCACAGGTCCGACCGGACCACGCGCTTCTCGATCGTCATCACTTCGGCTCCGTGTTGCAGCCGATGCGCTGGAGCGTGGCGTCGATCCACGACGTGTCGAGCCGGCCTGCGGCGATGTCGGCCAGCGTCTTCTTCTCTGCATCCATCTTGCGATGCGTGGCTGCCAGGATCTCCTCGGCGTCGTCGAACGGCACGCACAGGAGCCCGTCGGCGTCGCCCAGGATCAGGTCGCCCGGATGGATCACCATGCCATCGATCGAGATGGGGACGTTGATCTCCCCGGGGCCGTCCTTGTAGGGGCCGCGGTGCGTGACCCCGGCGGCATACAGCGGAAACTCTCCCTGGCCGATCTCCTGGGCATCGCGGACGGCTCCGTTCAGGACCACGCCGGCCACGCCGATCTTCACCGCGGTGGCCACCATGATCTCGCCGAACAGCGAGTTGGTCAGGTCGCCACCGGCGTCGACGACGATCACGTCGCCCGGTCGCGCCATGGTCAGCGCCTTGTGGATCATCAGGTTGTCGCCCGGCCGCGTCTTCACCGTGAGCGCCGGGCCCGCCAGGTAACCGGACCTGTGCATCGGGCGCAGGCGTGCGCCGCCGGCGGTCATGCGCGTCATGCAGTCGCTGACGTTGGCGACGGGCAGGCCCTTGAAGGCCTTCACGAGTTGCGCCGGGACTTCGCGCCGACGCTTGAGAATCTGTAGTCCGACCATGGCTGGAATCCGGGAGTTGGGGTGGGAGGGAGGGAAATGTACAATAAAAAAACAAACAGGTCCACCGGTCGTCGGTAGAAGCACCTTCTTACCTCAGAAGACGACCGAAGCCTCCGCAAGAGTCGTACAAAAAAGGAACAAACATGGCTGCCGCAGCCGACAAGGCCTATGAGACGCTGAAGCAGCGCGTCGTGGGGGGAACCTATGCCCCCGGCGAGCAGCTGAAGGAAGAGCACCTGGCCCGGGAACTCGACATCAGCCGCACGCCGGTGCGCGCAGCCCTCAAGCGGCTGGTCGACGATGGCCTGGCCACGGCCGACCCGAACCGGGGTGTCCGGGTGGCCGAGTGGACGGAGTTCGACATCGAGGAGACGTTCGAGTTGCGGGGGTTGCTCGAAGCGCATGCAGCAGAACTGGCGGCACGGCGCGGCGGGGCGGCACTGGCGGACCGGCTGGACGCGCTCAACGACGAGATGGATCGGGCGATCGCCAAGGGCGGCTCGCAGCTGCCGGAGCGGCTGCAGAAGATCAACTCCGCCTTCCACTGGGCCATCCTCGAGGGCAGCGGATCGCCACGGCTGCGCGGCATGCTGGCCAGCCTGATCGACATGCCCATCGTCATCCGCTCGCACTTCATCAGCACGCAGCAGGACAAGCTGCAGAGCATGCAGCACCACCGCGACCTGGCAGCCGCGGTCCGTGCGGGCGATGGCGAACTGGCGCGCCAGGTGATGCAGCTGCACCTGCGCGTCGCGGCCCATCGGTTCAAGCGGCAGCGCATCGAGTTCGGTGGCGCCCGCCTGGGCGGGGGGCGTCCGTGATCCCGGCCCTTCGCGCAGGCGACAGCCCCCCAACGCTCACCTCGGAGTACCTGGCCGAGCTGCGCCTGCGCGGGTTCGAGGGGGACATTGCGTCGTCCCACGCGGACCGGACGGTCTTCGCCACCGACAACTCGATCTACCAGGTGGCGCCGCAGGTGATCCTCTTTCCACGCCATGACCAGGACGTGGTGCGTCTCGCCAAGGTGGCAGGCGATGCCAGGTTCCGCGCACTGAAGTTCACGCCGCGCGGCGGCGGCACCGGCACCAACGGCCAATCCCTCACGGCCGGCATCTCGGTCGACCTCTCGCGCCACATGAATGCGATCCTCGAGGTGAACCCGGCGGAAGGCTGGGCCCGCGTGCAGGCCGGCGTGGTGAAGGACCAGCTCAATGCCGCGGTGGCGGCGCATGGCCTGTTCTTCGCGCCCGAGCTGTCGCCCTCGAACCGCGCCACCATCGGCGGCATGATCGCGACGGACGCCTCGGGGCAGGGCTCCGTCCTGTACGGAAAGACCCGCGACCACGTGATGGAGCTGCGCGCCGTCTTCATCGACGGCACGCAATGGCACTCGCGCCCCCTGAGCCCCGCGGAACTCGACACTGCCAAGGCCCGCGGCGATCGCGTGGGCCGCGTGCTGAGCGTGCTCGATCGCATCCGCCAGGATGACGCCCAGCTCATCGCGGAGCGGTTTCCAAAGCTGAACCGGTGCGTCACCGGCTACGACCTGGCGCACCTGTGCGACTGCTCCGGGCGCTTCGACCTGAGCTCCGTCATCTGCGGTGCCGAGGGAAGCCTCGCCTTCGTGACGGAGGCCAAGGTCAGGCTCACGCCCGTTCCCCGCCTGACCGCCCTGCTCAACATCCGCTATGCGACGTTCGATGCGGCGCTGCGCGACGCCGGCGTGCTGATGCAGCTGGAGGCGGCCTCCAGCGAGACGGTCGACGCCACCGTCCTCGCCCTCGCACGGCAGGATGCCATCTGGCTCAAGGTGCGCGAGTTCTTCCCCGACGATCCGCAGGGGCCGGCGGAGGGCGTCAACATCGTGGAGTTCGTGGCGGCCGACGAGGCGCAGTTGCAGGCGAAGCTGGCGCGCGTCGAAGGTGCGCTGGCCAGTGGCGGCGCCGGGCGCAGGGGCTACACCGTCGCGCGCGGGGCGGCCGCTGCCGCGGCGATCTGGTCCATGCGCAAGAAGTCGGTCGGTCTCCTGGGCAACATGCCGGGCGATCGGCGGCCCATGCCGTTCGTGGAGGACACCGTGGTCCCGCCCGAATGCCTGGCGGACTACATCCGCGAGTTCCGGGCGGCGCTCGACCGCCGCGGGCTGGTGTACGGGATGTTCGGTCACGTGGATGCAGGTTGCCTGCACGTGCGGCCAGCCCTCGACATGAAGGATCCCGAGCAGGAAAAGCTCGTGCGCGAGATCTCCGACGAGGTCTTCGCCCTCACGCGCAAGTACAAGGGCGTGCTCTGGGGAGAGCACGGCAAGGGCTATAGGTCCGAGTACGCGGCGGAGTTCTTCGGCCCGTTGTACCCGCGCATGCAGGAGATCAAGGCCGCCTTCGATCCGCACGACCAGCTCAATCCCGGCAAGATCGCGTCCCCGCCCGGCCACTCGCTGACGCGGCTCGACGAGGTGCCGACGCGCGGGCAACTCGACCGGCAGATTCCGATCGCCGTGCGGCGTGCGAACGAGGACTCGCTGCATTGCAATGGCAATGGCGCCTGCTTCAACTTCGATCCCGACGACGCGATGTGCCCGTCGTGGAAGGCGACGCGGGACCGCAAGCACTCGCCCAAGGGCCGGGCATCCCTCATGCGCGAGTGGCTGCGGCTCCTGGCCGCAACGGGCCAGGCCGGGCCACCCGCGCGCGGAACCTGGCTCCAGTGGCCCGCGCGGGCAGTGAACACGTGGAAGGCACGGCGGGGGGAGGGCGACTTCTCCCGGGAGGTCAAGGAAGCCATGGACGGCTGCCTTGCGTGCAAGTCCTGTGTCGGCCAGTGTCCGATCAAGGTCGACGTTCCGGCCTTCCGCTCGCGGTTCCTCGACGCGTACCACGGCCGCTACCTGCGGCCGGTGAAGGACCACGTCGTCGGCCGGCTCGAAGCGATGCTGCCCTGGGCCATGACGACTCCGCGGCTCGCGAATGCGCTCACGCACGGCCGCGTGGGTCGCAGCGTGACCCGGGCGCTCGGACTGGTTGCGCTGCCGGAGCTTGGAACGACCGACCTGCGTCGGGAGCTGCAGGCGCGCGGCGTGCAGCTGGCGAGCGTGGCGCAGCTGCGTGCGCTGGGCGACGAGGAGCGCAGGAAGAGCGTCGTGGTGGTCCAGGATGCCTTCACGACCCACTACGACGCGCAGGTCGTGCTGGACTGGTTCGAACTCCTGGGGCGCCTCGGCTTCCGGCCGTGGCTGGCGCCGTTCCGGCCGAACGGAAAGCCGCAGCACGTCCTGGGCATGCTGGGCACCTTCCAGCGCACGGCCCGGCGCAACGCCGGGATGCTGAACGCACTGGCCGCGACCGGCGTGGAGCTGGTCGGCATCGATCCGTCGATGACCCTGACGTACCGCGCCGAGTACCGCGCCGCGCTGGGGGTCGGCGCCGTCCCGGACGTCGCGCTGCCCCAGGAGTGGCTGGCCGCACGGCTGGGCGACATTGCGCAACGACCCCTGGAGACCGGAACGGACTGGGCGCTACTGCCCCACTGCACGGAACGAACGAATGCACCGGCAGCGACAGCCGAGTGGGGACGGGTGGCGCGTCACCTCGGCGTGAACATGCAGGTCGTCGCGAGCGGATGCTGTGGCATGGCGGGGCTCTACGGCCACGAGCGCGCGCACCGGGAAACGTCCGAGACGATCTACGGCCAGAGCTGGCGCGCGATCCTGGCCGAGAGCGGCCGTGTCGGGCGCACGCTCGCCACGGGGTACTCGTGCCGGTGCCAGGCCTCCATCGTCGACGGGCTCGACCTGCAGCATCCGCTGCAGATCCTGCTTCGGGCGGTCAAGTCCGAGGCAAACGCACATCCGCCGTCACCGGCGCTGCCGGCCCTGGGCGCCGAGCACCACGAGGAGTTCTGAACCGGCGGGCGCCGGCGAAGGGGAAGCGGAGACCAGCCGGCGGATCGACGCCGGGAGCTACGACCCCTGCGGGACCGCCAGCGGCTCCAGCTCGCTCTCCTCCTGCCGACCCCTCCACCAGCTCGCGATCTCCTGCAGCGCCACCGGGTACGGCGTCCAGTCGAGCACCAGGTCCTTCATCGCGGCCCGGGGATCGAGCCGCAGCTGGCTGCGCCAGAGCGCCAGCAGGGCCGGGGTGAGGGGTTCGCTGGCCGGCGGCGCAGGGGGCGCGCGCAGCAGCGTGGCGGCAAGCGGATCGGTCCATGCCTGCAGGCGCAGCGCCAGCGGGCGCATGCGCCGCACCGGCGTGGCGCCGGTGGCCAGCGCGAGGTCGATCAGCACCTCGTTCCAGCGCGGGCTGTCGGCGCCGGCGAGGTTGTAGGTGCGCGACTCGCCCGGCTGCAGCGGCAGCTGCAGGGCGCGCAGCACGGCGACGCAGACGTCGTCGACGTGCACGAGGTTGGACCAGCCGTCGCCGGCCGCGCCCAGGTCACCCAGCCGGCCGGCATGCAGCCAGCGGGCCAGGCGCTCGGCCCAGGTGCCGGCGCGCGGGCCCCAGAGGCAGCCGGTGCGCAGCAGCACCGACGTGCCGCCGCGGCGGCCGCAGGCCACCAGCAGGTCCTCGGCTGCGCGCCAGGCGCCGCCGCGGCGGCCGGTGCGGGCGCGCTCGTCGACCACGCCCTCGACCTCGCCGTAGGCGGCCTGCGAGCCGACCTGGACGAGGCGGCCGCAGCCTTCGGCCACCGCTGCCCGCACCAGGTGGCGGGTGCTCTCGACCAGCGCCGCGCCACCCGCGTCGGGGCACTGCACCACCGCCTGCATCCCGCGCACCGCTTCGCGCACGGCGCCGGCGTTCTGCGGGTCCAGGCGCACCTGGCCGCGGGCCGGATCGCCGTCGGGGGCGGCCGCGACCACCGTCACGCGGCCGCTGCCGTGCAGCAGCTGGCACAGCCGCTGGCCCACCGGGCCGTTGGCACCGAGCACGAGCACGTTCATGCGAACACCTCCTCGGTGGCGGCCCGCCGTGGCTGCAGGCGCTGCACCAGGCGTTCGGCCAGCCGCAGCGACAGCGCGACCAGCGTGAGCATGGGATCGGCGTGGCCGCAGGTCGGGAACACCGCGGCCCCGGCCACGTAGAGGTTGCGCACGCCGTGGACGCGGCACTCGGGGTCGACCACGCTGGTTGCCGGGTCGCGCCCCATGCGGGCCGTGCCCACGTGCAGGCCGGGCGGTGGCCCGTCCTGCAGCAGGTCGTGCGCCAGCCGCTCGCGGTCGAACACCAGCCGGCCGGCTTCGGTGCGGGCGAACTCCAGCCCGGCCATCTCGAGCGTGCGGGACACGGATTCGATGTCCGCCAGGCAGTGGCGCCAGTCGACCCGCAGGCGCCGCATGCCCAGCGCATCCGGTTCGGCACCCAGCAGCACCCGGCTGGAGGCGAGCGGCTGCTGCTCGGCCTGCACGGCGATGGTGAAGCGCCGGGTGCGCGTCGGCGGCAGCGGGGGCGGCAGGTGGCGGGCGGCCAGGCGGCGCTGGGCCACCTCGTGCAGCCAGCGGGCATTGGCCACCGGTTCGCGCAGGAGGTTGAGCAGGTGGCTGCCCAGCAGCTCGGGCGAGACCGGCACTTCGCCGTGATCGGCCTCGCGCCGCAGGGCCTGCAGCAGGAAGCGCCCGGACAGCACCGCGCTGCCGTGCGCCGGGTCGGCGGCCTGCGGCGACTCCAGCCGCAGCGCCGCGTTCAGCAGGCCCAGGTCGCGCTGGTAGGGGGCCTCCAGGCCCAGGCGCGGCGTGCACGGGACGCCGTCCGCCGCCAGCACCGGCTGCGGGTCGCCGCTGCCGTGCAGCACCAGGGTGCCGACGCGGCCGGCCAGGCGGCACTGGAGGTAGCGGCCGACGACGTCGTAGCGGTTGCCCACGCCCTGCGGCATGACGTCGTTGGAGGCCAGCAGCAGCCGCGCCGTCTCCAGCGCGCCGGCGGCCAGCACCACCGCATGCGCGGCCACCTGGAAGCGGTTGCCGCCCAGCGTCGCGACGTCGAGCAGCCGCACCGCGCCGGCGCCGGTGTCGAGCCGCACGCCGGTGCAGTGCGCGCCGGTGACCACGCGCACGTCGGGCGCCACCTCGAGGCGACGTCCGTAGCGGCGGCCGAAGTCGGTCGGGCACGACCAGCGGTCGATCGCATACGCCTGCACCGCCGTGCCGTCCAGGGCGGGCGCCAGCGGCGGCGTACCGGGCAGGGCCGTGCGCGCGTCGTAGTCGTAGCGCCCGGCTTCCAGCCAGGCATTGGCCTTGGCGTACCAGGGCTGCAGGCCGCCGTGCGAGATCGGCCAGCCGCTGTGCGGCACATGGGCGCGGCTCTCGAAGTCGATCGGGTCGAGCGGCACGCAGCGGCCGTGCCACAGGGCCGAGGTGCCGCCCAGGCCGCGCGCGCGCCCGCTGTCCGGCGGCGGGTGCGGCCGGCCGGGCGCGACCTCGCCGGCATACAGCGCCTGCGCACGCGCGTCGAGCGGCTGCTCGCCGGCTTCGAGCAGCAGGACCGACAGGCCCTTGCCCGAGAGGGCGAGCGCGACCGTGATGCCGGCCGGGCCGGCGCCCACGACGCAGACGTCGGCGTGCAGGACGCCGCCGCGCGGGATGCGCGAGGCGCGGTCGCGCATCAGCTTCCGTCCGCCCGTGCCGGCGGAGCGCTCAGGCCGAATTCGCGCTGGTGCACGTGCGCGATCGCCATCCCGAACCGCTGCACCGAGAACTGGGCCTCGTACAGGGCACGGCCGTTGCGGCCCAGCCGCTCGCGCATGTCGCGGTCGGCGAGCAGTTGGGCCAGCCCGCGCGCGATGCTGGCCGGATCGCCGGGCGCCACGAAACGGGCGTCGCGGCCATTGGCCAGCACGTTGGGGATCTCGCCCACCGGCGTGCAGAGCACGGCGACGCCGTGCGCCAGCGCCTCCAGGATCGCGAGCGGCAGGCCCTCGTCGTGGGACGGCAGCACCATCACGTCGGCGTCGGCGAGCAGCCGCGAGACCTGCTCGCGGCCGGCCCAGCCATGGAAGGTCACCCGGTCGGCCACGCCGAGCTGCTGCGCCAGGTTGCTGTAGTGCTCCACGTGGCCGCCGCCCGCCAGGCTCAGGCGCAGCGGCACGCCGACCAGCGCCGGCTGCGTCAGCGCCTGCAGCAGTTCGGGCACGCCCTTGCGCTCGGACAGGTTGCCCAGGAACACCACGTGCGGCGACACGGCGGGGACGGTGCGGCGCACGGCCAGCGGCTCGGGCACGCCGTTGATCACGATCTCGACCTTCTCGGGCGGCACGCGCAGCTCGCGGGTCACGAAGTCGGCGGCGGCCTGGCCCAGCACCACGCAGCTGGCCGGCAGCGAGAAGAGCCAGCGCACCAGCGCCTTGCCGGGCGCGGGCAGGCCGGCGTAGTTCTGCGCCAGCTGCGCGGCGTGCAGGTGCAGCACCGAGCGCAGGCCCAGCACGCGGCAGGCGCCCAGCACCACGCCCTTGCGCACCAGGCTCAGGCGCTCGGCGACGTTGACGTGCACGCCGGCCAGCCGGCCGCTCAGGCGCCCGCGGGCCAGTGCGGCGACCGCGCGTGCCAGCCAGAACGGCGACCACAGCGCGCTGCCGCCACCGCGGGTCTCCAGCAGGCGCAGCACCGGGCCGCCGGGGGTGTCCTGCGGCTGCGCCTGCACCAGGTACTCGGCGACCTTGAACATGCCGCCACCCATCGGCGTGCAGGGACCCGCGATGTAGATGTAGCGGCCGTCCACCCGGCTGGCCTCGTGCGGCAGCGGTGCGGCCGGGGCGGGAAAGCCGCCGCCGGCTGTCTCCAGGGGCGTGGTGGACAGGACGGCGGGCACGCCGGCGGGTCTCGTCATTTCGCGGTGTTCCTTTCCTTCCTGCCGATGGCAGGCCCGCCGGCCGCCTCGGGCTCCTTCAGGACGCGGCTGGCGATGCGGTCCTGCGGCGGGGTGCGCGGCGCGAGGAAGCCGCGCACCAGGCCGGCCGTGTTCACGCACCACGAACTCACCGAGTACACGGCGCGTTCGAGCGAGCGCTTGCGCCAGGCCATCGCGGCGACCGGCACCAGCGCCAGCGTGGCGACCGCGCCGGCGCGCACGGCGGCGTCGGCAGGCCAGAGGGCGGCGGCCAGCAGCAGCGCCCACCAGCCGAGCACGCCGAGGTACAGGCGCAGCTCGCGCAGGTCGCGCAGCACCAGCCGCATGCGCGGCTGCCACAGCGCACCGCGCACCATCTCGCCCAGCCCGCAGGCGTAGCGGCTCTTCCAGCGGCGCAGCAGCAGCCGGTAGGGCGGCGCGTCGTGGCCGTAGTGGGTGACGGCGTCGATCGGCAGCCGCCACAGCTTCCAGCCGAGCGCGCGCAGGCGCACGGCGAGGTCGAACTCCTCGTAGCTGTGGAGGTTGCGGTCCGACAGGTAGCCGGTCTCCTGGATCGCGCGCCGGCGGTACAGGCCGCCGCCGTCCAGGCGGTCGACCTGGCCGGGCTGCAGGTGCGACGCCGCGCGCGCATGGCGCTCGCGGTACTCCATGCTCTCCAGGTTCTGTTCGACGACGCGGCCGCCGACGCCCGCCACTTCGGGGTGCTGGGCCAGGAACGACAGTGCCTGCTCCAGGAAGCCGGGCACCAGCTTCATGTCGCCGTCCATCAGGTAGACGTACTCCCCGCTGGAGTGCTGGTAGCCCAGCTGCGGACCGGCCCCGCAGCCGCGGTCGGCGGCGCGCGCGAACTGCACCACCTTCACCGGGTAGCGGCGCGCCAGTTCCACCGTGCGGTCGGTCGAGCACGAATCGGCCAGGATCACCTCGCCGGGGATGGCGCGCAGCGCCGCCAGGCAGCTCTCGATGGCGTCGCAGATGTTGTCCTCCTCGTTGAGCGCCTTGATGACGATCGACACGCGGCAGGGTTGGGCGGACAGGCTCATGACAGCGGACCTTCGGGGGAGAACACCTCGGCGCTGCGCAGGCGCCAGCGCTGCCAGGTGCCGGCGAGGCGCGAGGGCATGCACAGCGTCATCAGTGCCGTGATCTGCCAGCGGCGGCCCCAGGCCACGTTGCGCGCGCGCAGCAGCCAGTACAGCGCCCGCCTGCGGTCGCCCTCGGCCAGGCTCTCGCGCGCCAGCGTCACCTGGAGCTGGCCGATGAACCAGAAGGCCGAGCGGCGGAAATGGCGCGGGATCTCGCCGGCGCGCGCGCGCCGATCCATGCGCTCGAGGTAGGGCGCCATGTCGGTGCGCGAGTGCGTGCTGCTCAGGCTCTGGGGCACGTTGCGCACCGCCACGAAGGGCGCGTTGACCAGCGCCGCCGGCGTCAGGTCGCCGACGCGGAACCACAGGTCCAGGTCCTCGCCGGCGAACTCGCCGACGGCGAAGCACGGCTGCATGCCCTGGAGCAGGTCGGCCCGGATGGCCACGCTGCTGGTGCAGAACGGCGCGTTCTTCATCCAGCGCATGCGCAGGTCCTCCACCACCTCGACCTCGTAGAAGCCCTCGGCCACCGACCAGCCCTCGGGGTCGGCGCCGTACAGGTGCGGCACGCGGCGGAATCCCGCGCCCAGCATGCCGGCGCCGGGGCTGGCCTGGTGCGCCTGCGCCAGTGCCGCCAGCAGCTCGGGGTGGTACCAGTCGTCGGCATCGAGGAAGGCGATCCAGTCGCCGCGCGCCATGTCCACCGCCCGGTTGCGCGCCGCCGAGACGCCGGCGTTGGGCTGGCGCACCACCCGCACCCGCGGGTCGCCGATCGCCTCCACCAGGTCCGCGCCGCCGTCGGTGGAGCCGTCGTCGACGACGATCACCTCGAGGGGGGCCAGTGTCTGCGCCAGCGCCGAGCGCACCGCGCTGGCGACGTACTGGCGTTTGTTGTACAGGGGAATGACGACGGAGAACTTCATGGGGCGCTCCTGAGCGGGCGGGGGGCGAGCGGTTCGGCCTCGGCGGCCGCCGGGCGCTGCCGGCCGGCGGCCGCCCCGGCCAGCACGACGAGCAGCAGCACATGGGTGAACAGGTCGGTGCCGTAGCCGGCCAGCAGCAAGGGGATCTCGCTGATCGACTGCAGCGCCAGGGTGGCGAAGATGGCCACGCTCAGGCCGCGGGTGGCGCGGGCGTAGCGCACCGACAGCACCAGCAGCACCAGCGCATAGACCACCAGCCCGGCGGCGCCCACGCTGCCGCAGCGCGCCAGCGTGTCGATGAACTGGTTGTGGCCGTGGGTGGCGTTCGGCATCGCGATGGACTGGCGGTATTCGGCGTCCCACAGCTGCGGGCCGTAGCCGAACACCGGGTAGTTGTGCCATTCGGCCATGGCCACCATCCAGATGCGGTCGCGGCCGGTCATCGACACCAGCTGGGCGCCCTCGCTGGTGTCGAAGTAGTCGAACACCAGCCCGGGCACGTCGACCACCAGCACCGCGCCCAGCAGCGCCAGCACGGCCGCGATGCAGGCGAACAGCGCGAGCACGCCGAACGAGTTGTGGCGCGGGTCGCCCAGCCGCTGAACGGCCTGGGGCGTGCGGCGCACGATCACCAGCAGGGTGGCGCTGAGCAGGAAGGCGACCCAGGCGGTCTTCGACTGGGCCAGGAACAGCACGCCCAGGCCGAGCGTCCAGGCGGCCACGTTCAGCCAGCGGCGCCCGAACGGGTGCGTCCACAGCAGCAGCAGCGCCGTCTGGGTCAGCATGCCCATCATCACCGGGTGCGACGCCAGGCCGCCGAAGCGCGGCAGGCCGGGCAGCAGGCCCTGGGTGTAGGCCGTGTCCAGCACCAGCGAGGGCATCACCGGCACCAGGGCCATGCCGGCCAGCATGTAGAGGAACAGGGCGTCGCGCGACCAGGCGACGATGCGGTCGCTGTCGGCTTCGGCGCACAGGGTGGCGGCCAGCCCGAACAGCATCGAGTAGGCGTACTCGTGCGAGATCTGCGGATGCGCGCCGAACACCGCCGGCGTCACCACGGTGGTGAGCCAGTAGGCCAGGAAGGCCCAGGTGAGGGTGGGCGTGGGCACCGGCCGGCGCTGCATGAAGTGGCTGGCGATGCGCTCGATCGACGCCGCCACCAGCAGCAGCGACACGCCGCGCTGGGCCCAGGGCATCAGGGGGTGGCGCACGAGGCCGGCGCCACCTTCGGTCTCGCGCTCCAGGTCCATGAACGCCTGGGCCAGGTCACGGCCGGACAGCAGGATGCCCAGCGCTGCCAGCACCAGCATGGCCGGGAACACCCAGGGCAGCAGGCCCATCCACTTGCGGGGAGCGGCGCGCGTCCTGGCGCTTTCGACGTCGGTGATGCTGTCGGCGCCGGCGGCGGTGCCGCCGGATCGGCGCGGCGGCACGGTGCGTTGCATGGATGCCGATGCGGCACGGGTCATGGGCGAGCCTCCGGGGCGGGGGTGGGCCAGCGCGGGCCGATGGCGGGGACCAGCCGCGCGACCACGGCGCGGGCTTCGGGTCCGAGCAGCTGCGGCCGCGCCGCGACCAGCGCCAGCACGACCAGCATGCCGAGCGTGGCGCCGGCCAGCAGCGTGACGATGGGATGGTTCAGGGAGGCCGCGCCATGGCGGCCCAGCAGCACGGCGCCGCCGCACACCAGGGCCAGCGCGAGGCCGCGGCCGGCGAACGGCAGCAGCACTGTCGCCGGCAGCTGCAGTGCCCGCAGGCTGGCGCCGACGATGACGGCGGCCCGCAGCGCGATCACGGCCGCCGAGGCGAGCGCCACCGCCCGCACGCCGTGCGGCGCCAGCAGCCACCAAGCCGGCACCGCCAGCAGGAACAGCGGCAGCTGCAGCCGCACCTCGAGGTGCTTGCGGCCGGTGTTCCAGAGCACCGGCGTCGACAGGTTGAGCGCGGCCCAGGCCGGCACGCACAGGAACATCACGGCCATCACCCAGCCGGCCTCCGACCAGGCCGGGCCGTACAGCACCTGCACCAGGTCGCCGGCCAGCAGCGCCATCACGACCGAGGCCGGCGCCAGCAGCACGGCGATGCAGGCCAGCACCATCAGCCAGGCCTGGGCGAGCTGGCCGCGGTCGTCCTGCAGGCGGGCCCCGGTGGCCAGCAGCGTCGGCTGCAGCGCGGTCACCAGCAGCGTGTGCGGGATGGAGGCGATGTTGTAGGCCACGTTGTAGAGGCCGATGGCGTGCGGATTGAGGACCCGGCCCATCACGATGCGGTCGAGGTTCATCAGCAGCCAGTTGGTGAGGTTGGTCTGGAACACGGTGCGGCCCGTGTGCAGCGTCTCGGCGCCCAGCGGGTGGCGCAGCAGCAGGCGCAGCGGGTGCGGCCGCACGGCATAGCTGGCGACCAGCACCACCGCGGCCTGCACCACGCAGGCGGCGGCCAGCGCCTGCGGGCCCCAGCCGCCCAGGGCCATGGGCACGCCCACCAGCAGGTAGCCCGCCGCGTAGCCGGCGACCTGGATCAGGCCCAGCGCGCGGAAGTTGAGGTCGCGTTGCAGCAGGCAGCCGGCGGTGCCGCTCAATGCGAGCAGCAGGCTGGCGACGGCCATCCAGTGCACCATGGGCTCGACCCGCGCATCGCTGAAGAAGCCGGCCAGCGGCGCGGCGAGGGCAAACATGGCCAGGGCGCATGCGGTGCCGGCCAGCAGCTGCCAGCTGAAGGCGAAGCGCACGTCGTGGTCGTCGACGTCCTTGCGCAGCATGAGGACGTAGCTGAAGGCATTGCCGGACAGGAAGGTGCTGAACGTCAGCACCACCATCCCGATGCCGTACACGCCGTAGTTGTCGGGGCCCAGCAGGCGGGCCAGCAGGATCTGCGCGACCAGCTGCAGCACGAAGCGGCCCGCCGTCGTGAACGCGCTCCACTTGAAGGCACGCTCGGCCAGCGAACGCAGCGGCGGAGCTGTCATGACTGGTCGGGACCCCGGCGTCGCAGGGCAATGCCTGTCATCAGCACCAGCGCCGTGAGCATCATGGCGGTCGTGGTCGGCTGGTGCTCCTGCTGCTCGGGCGGCGGGGCGGCGCTCGCGCTGGACGCGATGGGCGCCTCGCCCTTGAAGCTGGCGACGACCACGGCCGCCCCGCCGACGGGGGGCCGCGGTGCCGGTTGGGTGCCGGCCGCCGGCGTCTGCGCCAGGGCGGTCTGCACGCCGCGGTCCGCGGGCGGGGGGCCGGCGGACAGGTCGGGGACAGTGCCGTCGGCGAACGCCGGCACAAGCACGGCGCACAGGGCGACTGCGGGAAGAAAGCTACGCATCGTCGTGTTCCTGGCCATCGATGCGGACCATTCTCAAGCGAAGGCGAGGGCCACGGGGCCCAGCTGCTCAGGGGGGCCATGACCCGAAGGAGCTATTACGTCGGCTCACGTGCACATCGCGGCGCGCTGTGCAGGAAATGCCCGCCGGATGAGCGGGCGCGCGGCCTACGGTCGTGCCCGGTGTGGCGCGGGCCGGTGCGCGCGCGAGGGCAGCTTCAGCAGCCCGGTCGACAGCGTCGTGCCGCAGACGATGATGGCTGCGCAGGCCAGCATCCAGGCGGTCACGTGTTCGCCGAGGAAGAGGACGCCGTAGAAGACGGCGAACACCGGCACGACGAAGGTGACCGCCAGGGCGCGCGCCGGCCCCGTCTCCTCGATGAGGCGGAAGTAGAGGATGTAGGCCAGCCCGGTGCACAGGACCCCGAGCGCGACCAGGGCCAGCCAGGCGGTGGCGCCGGGCAGGTGGTCGGGCCGCCACCACAGTGCCGGCAGCACCAGGCCAAGGGTGGCGCCGAGCTGGCTGCCGGTGGCGGTGACCAGGGGCGACAGGCCCTGCAGGTGCTTCTTGGTCGCGCTGGCCGCGATGCCGTAGCACAGCGTCGCGCCCAGGCATCCCAGCACGGCCCAGGCCGGCGCGACGCCCTGCGCGCCCGGCTTGAAACTGGCTTCGTCCCAGGCCAGCAGGGCGACGCCGGTGAACCCCACCGCGAGGCCGAGCGCCCGCGAAGCCGCCGGCCGGTCCTTCAGCCAGGCCCAGGCGACCAGGGCCCCGAACAGCGGTACCGTCGCGTTCAGGATGGCCGACAGGCCGGTCGTGATGGTCGTGACCGCGAACGCGAACAGCGCGAACGGGATGGCGGAGTTGAGCGCACCGATGGTGAAGATGGCGCGCCAGTGCTGGCGCAGCTGTGGGCCCAGTCCGCGCAGCAGGGTGAGCGGCAGCAGGAAGGCGGAGGCCACCACGACCCGTCCGGCGGCCGTCGCCATCGGCCCGAACTCGACGACGGCGAGCCGGGTGAACAGGAACGAGCTGCCCCAGATCGCGGCCAGCAGCACGAAGTCGGCCACCCAGGCGCGCGGACCGCGCCCGCGCAGCGTCAAGGCGCCGCCTCCAGGCGCAGCAGCGCGGTCTTGCGCTCCAGGCCGCCGGCGTAGCCGGTCAGCGAGCCGTCGGCGCCCAGCACCCGGTGGCAGGGCACGACCACCGACAGCGGGTTGCGGCCCACGGCCGCGCCGACCGCCCGCACCGCCCGCGGCCGGCCGAGCTGGCGGCTCAGGGCGCCGTAGCTGGTGTGGCCGCCGCGCGGGATGGCCAGCAGGGCCCGCCAGACGTCCTGCTGGAAGGCGGTGCCGCCCTGCAGGTCGAGTGGTAGGTCGAACCCGCTGCGGGTGCCGGCGAACCAGGCGTTGAGCTGGCGCATCGCCTCCTGCAGCACCGGATGGGTCGGATCGAAGCGCCAGCCGGTGGTGTCGGGGTGGTGTTTCTGGCCCTCGAACCACAACCCGGCCAGGCCGGCCGGCGTGGCGGCCAGTAGGACCGGCCCGAGCGGGGTGGCGTGGCGGGCGGCGACGCGGGGAAGGGAGTGGTTCATGGTGTGCCTTTCAGGATGGGCGCTGCGCCCAGGCGGGCCCAGGCGCGGATGACGGCGTAGCTGCGCCACGGCTTCCAGGCCTGCGAGGCGGCCTCGGCCTCGCGTGCCGCCTGCTTGAGCTGCTGGACGCCCAGCGCCTTCTGCAGCGCCACGTCGCCCGAAGGGAAGGCGTCGGGCCAGCGCAGCGCGCGCATCGCGATGTACTGCGCCGTCCAGTCGCCGATGCCGGGCAGGGTCTTGAGCAGCGCCACGGTCGCCGGCACGTCGGCACCGGCATGCAGCTGCAGCCGACCCTCGGCGACGGCGCGGGCGATGCCGACGATCGCCGCCTGGCGCTGGCGCACGATGCCCAGTTCGCCCAGCGCGTCGCCGGCGGCCGCGGCCAGCACGGCCGGGCCCGGGAACAGCCGCGTGAGCTGCGGCCACGGGGTCTCGATGGGTTCGCCGAAGCGTTCGACCAGCCGGCGCGCCAGCGTGCGGGCCGCCGCCACCGTGATCTGCTGGCCGAGCACGGCACGCACCGCCAGCTCGTAACCGCTGAGCGATCCCGGCACGCGCAGGCCATCGGTGTCGGGAAAGCTCCCGTGCAGCACCGACGCGATCGCGAGCGGATCGGCATCGAGGTCGAGCGCCGCCCGCAGGCGGCGGATCACCAGCGGCAGCACCGGGCGCAGCGTGTCGCCCACGGTCAGCACGACCTGGTGGCGCGGCTCGTCGAAGCGGGCCTGCAGCCAGCCGGCATGCAGCTTCCCGCCCAGCTCGATGGCGAGGGTGCGGCCGAGTTCGGTCTCGCCGACGAACTCGACGCCGGCGATCTCGCGCGTGCGGAAGAAGCCGAGCATGGCCTGGACGTCGTACGGCGGCCGGTAGCCCAGCCGCACGGCCACGCCGGTGCCGCCGTGGCCGCCCTCGCGCCGCAGCCGGCTCGGGCTCAGGCCGTAGTGCTGGGCGAAGGCCGCGTTGAAGCGCCGGACGCTGGCGAAACCGCTGACCAGCGCGACCTGGGTGACGGGCAGGTCGGTGTCGGCCAGCAGCTGCTTGGCCGTCAGCAGCCGGCGCGTCTGCAGGTACTGCAGCGGCGAGACGCCGAAGCGGGCCTCGAAGATGCGCCGCACGTGGCGGTCGCTCACGCCCAGGCGGCGCGCCAGCCGGTCGACCGACGGCGGCTCGGTGTCCCAGGCCTCGGGCTCGTCGAGCAGCCGCGCAGCCTGCTGGGCCAGCACGTCGCTGGCGTCCTGGATCGACCAGCGCGGCGCGGACGGCGCCAGTTCCGGCCGGCAGCGCAGGCAGGGACGGAAGCCGGCCACCTCGGCCTGCGCCGCGTGGGTGAAGAAGCGGCAGTTCTCGCGCTTGGGCGTGCGCACCCGGCAGACCGGGCGGCAGTAGATGCCGGTCGAGGTCACGCCGGTGAAGAAGCAGCCGTCGAAGCGGGCGTCGCGGGCCTGCAGCGCCAGGTAGCAGGCGTCGGGCTGGAGGGTGTCCGCGTCGGTGGTCATGCGCCGATCATAGGCAGCCGCCGGCGCGGGACCAGCCGTTTCCGGACATGTCCCCGCGCACCCTGCGCCTAGAATCGCCGCTCCTTTCCGTCGCCCACAGGAACCTGCCCGACCATGCAAGTCTCGCCCTCGATCTTCAAGGCCTACGACGTCCGCGGCATCGTGCCGTCCACCCTGACCGAAGAGGTGGCCGAGGGCCTGGGACGGGCCTTCGGCAGCGCGGCCCGGGCCGAGGGAGAGACCACCGTCGCCGTTGGACGCGACGGCCGCCTGTCGGGGCCCGCGCTGTCGGCCGCCCTGATCCGCGGCCTCGTGGCGACCGGCGTCGACGTCATCGACATCGGCATCGCGACCACGCCGATGCTGTACTTCGCCGCCAGCACCCTGTGCCGCAGCGGCATCCAGGTGACGGGCAGCCACAACCCGAAGGACTACAACGGCTTCAAGATGGTGCTGGCCGGCCGCGCCATCTACGGCGACGAGATCCAGCAGCTGCGCCACACCATGGAGCAGGAGAGCTGGCAGCATGCCCAGCCCGGCAACGTCCGCAACGTCGACGTGTTCGTTCCGTACCGCGACCGCATCGTCGGCGACATCCGGCTCGCCCGGCCGATGAAGATCGTCGTCGACTGCGGCAACGGCGTCGCCGGGGCCAGCGCCCCGGCCCTGTTCCGGGCCATCGGCTGCGAGGTGATCGAGCTGTTCAGCGAGGTCGACGGCAACTTCCCCAACCACCACCCGGACCCGAGCAAGCCCGAGAACCTGAAGGACCTGATCCGGGCCCTGCAGACCACCGATGCCGAACTCGGCCTGGCCTTCGACGGCGACGGCGACCGGCTGGGCATCGTCACCAAGGGCGGCAACACCATCTACCCGGACCGCCAGATGATGCTGTTCGCCCGCGACGTGCTCAGCCGCGTGCCCGGCGGCACCATCCTGTTCGACGTCAAGTGCACCCAGCGCCTCGCGCCCGCCATCCGCGCCGCCGGCGGCCACCCGCTGATGTACAAGACCGGCCACTCCCTCATCAAGGCGCGCATGAAGGAGGTCGACGCCCCGCTCGGCGGCGAGATGAGCGGCCACATCTTCTTCAAGGAGCGCTGGTTCGGCTTCGACGACGGCACCTACGCCGGCTGCCGCCTGCTGGAGATCGTCTCGCGCGAGCAGGACCCCAGCGCCCTGCTGGACGGCCTGCCGACCAGCTATTCGACGCCGGAGCTGAACGTCAAGTGCGCCGAGGGCGAGCCGCACCGCGTCGTGGCCGAGCTCGTGGCCAAGGCGGCCTTTCCCAAGCCCGCCGAGATCTCGACCATCGACGGCGTGCGGGTCGACTGGCCGGACGGCTTCGGCCTGGTGCGGGCCTCGAACACCACGCCGGTGCTGGTGCTGCGCTTCGAGGGCCACACCGAGGCTGCGCTGCACCGCATCGAGGGCGAGATGCTCCAGCTGCTGCGCAGCGTCAAGCCCGACGCGCAGATCGCGGCGGCGGCGCACTGAGCCGGCGCCGCCACGCGGCGACAGGACCGCGCGGTGACCGATCGGCCCCGCCCGGCAGGTCACAATGGACGGCTCCATCTGTCCAGCCCGCCGCCTTGAACGTCCTTCTCGTCAAGCTCTCGTCACTGGGTGACGTGGTGCAGACCCTGCCGGTCGTGCACGACCTGCACGCCCACTTCCCGGGCGTGGTCGTCGACTGGGCGGTGGAGGAGGGCTTCCAGGACCTGGTGCGGCGCGCGCCGGGCGTGCGACGCGTGCTGCCGGTGGCGCAGCGCCGCTGGCGCAAGAGCCGCTGGGCCCTGGCCACCCGGGCGGAAGTGCGCCGCCACCGGGAAGCCCTGCAGGAGGTGGCGTACGACGCCGTGCTCGACTGCCAGGGGCTGGTGAAGTCGGCCTGGGTCGCGCGCCATGCCCGCCTGGCGCCCGGCGGTTTCAGCGCCACCTTCGGCAACCGCAGCGAACTGTGCGCCTGGGAATGGCCGGTGCGCCACCTGCTGCAGCGTCCCATCCCCATGCCCGACCGCATCCATGCGGTCGCCCGCACGCGCCTGCTCGCGGCCCGGGCGCTCGGCTACGAGACACCGGGCTTCCTCGACACGGCGCCGGTCTATCCCTGGGCGGCGGATGAGCCGGCCACCCCGCCGCAGGTGCTGCTCGCGCATGGCACCACCCGGCCCGACAACGAGTGGCCGCGCGCCGCCTGGACCGAGCTGGCGCGGCGCCTGGTCGCCGATGGGTTCGGCGTGCTGCTGCCGCAGGCCTCGGCGGCCGAGGAGGCGCTGGCGCTGGGCATCGCCACCGAGGTCGGGGCCGGCACCCACGTGCTGCCGCGCCTGCCGCTGGCCGAACTGCTCGACGCGATGGCGCGTTGCGCCGGCGTGGTGGGCGTCGACTCGGGCGTGTCGCACATGGGCATCGCGCTCGACCTGCCGCTGGTGCAGGTGTTCAGCCAGCCACGGGTGTGGCGGGCCGGCCCGCTCGGGCGCGCGCACCAGCGCGCCGTCGGCGGTGACGCGGCGCCCGGCGTCGATGCCGTCTGGGAGGCCTGGCAGGACTGCTGGCAGCACCGGCCGGCGCGCGCGGGGGCGGTCGCGTGGTGATGCGCGGCCTGTACTCCGCCGCCGTGCTGATGGCGCAACCGCTGCTGCGCCGCAAGCTGCGCCGCCGCGGCGCCGCCGAGCCCGGCTACCTGGAGGCCATCGACGAGCGCTTCGGCACCTACCAGACCCCGGCGCAACCGGGCGCGCTCTGGATCCACGCCGTGTCGCTGGGCGAGACCCGCGCCGCCGCCATCCTGCTGGAGTCCCTGCGCGCGCGCGACCCGGCGCTGCGCGTGCTGCTCACGCACGGCACCGCCACCGGGCGCGCCGAAGGCGTGCGGCTGCTGCGCGAGGGCGACGTGCAGGCCTGGCTGCCCTGGGACACGCCGCAGGCGGTGCGGCGCTTCCTGGCGCACTTCCGGCCCAGCGTCGGCGTGCTGATGGAAACCGAGGTCTGGCCCAACCTGATCGCCGCCTGCCGCAGCGCCGGCGTGCCGCTGGCGCTGGCCAATGCCCGCCTGTCCGAGAAGTCGCTGCGCCAGGCGCTGCGCCTGAGGCGGCTGGCGGCCCCGGCCTATGCCGCGCTCGACGCGGTATGGGCCCAGACCGACGACGACGCCCGGCGCCTCACCCGCGCCGGCGCGCGGGTCGACGGCGTGTACGGCAACCTCAAGTTCGATGCCCGCCCGGATCCCGCGCTGCTGGCCCGGGGCCGGGCCTGGCGTGCCGGTCTCGACCGGCCGGTGGCCATGCTGGCCAGTTCGCGCGAGGGCGAGGAGGCGGCCTTCCTCGAGGTGCTGGCCGCCAGCCGCGAGCTGGAGCGCGCCGGCTGGGCCCGGCGCACCAGCGACGGCGCCGTGGCGGCGCTGCGCTGGCTCGTGGTGCCGCGCCATCCGCAGCGGTTCGACGCCGTGGCGGCGCTGGCCTCGCAGGCCGGCTTCACGGTCGGGCGCCGCAGCGCGTGGGGCGACGAGGGGCCCGCCGACGCCGACATCTGGATCGGCGATTCGCTCGGCGAGATGCCGCTCTACTACGGGCTGGCCGACGTGGCGTTGCTGGGGGGCAGCTTCCTGCCGCTGGGCGGCCAGAACCTCATCGAGGCGGCGGCCTGCGGCTGCCCCATCGTCATGGGCCCGCACACCTTCAATTTCGCCGAGGCCGCCGAGCGGGCGCAGGCGCAGGGCGCCGCCCTGCGCGTGGCCACGCTGGAGGACGCGGTGCGCGAGGCGGCGGCGCTCGCCGCCGACGGGCCGCGGCGCGCCCGGCTGGCGGATCTGGGCGTCGCCTTTGCGGCGGCGCACCGCGGTGCGGCCTCTCGCACGGCCGACGCGTTGCTGGCGCTCGCACGGTCGGGTTCTTCGAGCACCTGACGGCACCCGTGCGTGTCGGTCGGGACGCCGCGCCGGCGTCGGCGGGCATCCGCGACATCTTTCTTTACCTCGTGACGACCTGATCGGGCCATGCCAGGTCGGGGGCCGCTGAGCGAAGATCCGATCCATGCACACCGGGACCCCATCGACCGCTTTCGAGTCCGCCGCTCCGCCCCGTTTCACCGTCATCGTGCCGCTCCACAACAAGGCACGCTACATCGGCGGCACGCTGGCGTCGGCGCTGGCGCAGGAGTGGCGCGACTTCGAGGTGATCGTGATCGACGACGGCTCCACCGATGCCAGCGCCGCCATCGTCGCCAGCCTGCGCGATCCGCGCGTGCGGCTGGTGTGCCAGGCCAACGCCGGCGTGTCGGTCGCGCGCAACCGCGCCATCGACATGGCGCGCGGCGAGTGGATCGCGTTCCTCGATGCCGACGACTGGCAGCACCCCGGCTACCTCGCGCAGCTGGTCGCCACGCAGCAGGCCCACCCCGAACTCCATGCGGTGGCGACGCGCTTCATCGAGTTCCGCGACAACGGCGGCGGTCCGCCGCCACCCTGGCGGCTCCCGGCCGAGACCCCCGAGATCGAGCGCATCGGCGACCTGGCGCGGCGCTGGCTCAAGGGCCCGAGCTTCTTCACCGGCTCCATCGCGGTGCGCGCCAGCCTGCTGCGCGCCATGCAGCCCTGCTTCGAGCCCGGCGATTCCTACGGCGAGGACCTGGAGCTGTGGTTCCGCCTCGGCGAGCGCACCACCATCGGCGTCGCCCACGTGCCGCTGGTGGCCTACCGCACCCAGGTGGGGGGCAGCCTGTCCGAGCACCGCGACCAGCCGCGCGTGCCGGCGTTCATCGAGCGCATGCGCCTGCGCGCGGTGTCCGGCCGCATGGATCCGGACCGGGCCGCCTCGGCGCTCTTCTACGTCGCCCAGATCAAGGTCGACCTGGCGCGCAACGCCCTCATGGAGGGCAACCGGCTCGGGTCGCTGAAGTGGTTGCTGGACGCCCGGCGCGCCATCTTCACCAAGCGCTGGTGGCTCACCTTCGCCATGGCGCTGTTCTGGCCCACGGGACTGGCCCGCAACTACGTGTTCCGGGTGCGCCGGCGCGGCCTCGACGCTACCGCGCACTGAGCCGCGCCGGGCCGCGCGCCCGCCCCGCCGGCGAGCGATCCAGCGCGGGGACGACGGTGCTTGTGTAACGCCCTGTCAGGTCTCCTGCTGGGCACACCGCCCGCATCCCGTATCGCTGGCACCGCCGCGCTGGCCCGACCGGGTGCTTACAGCGCGACACTCCAGCCGAGGCATGCCGCACCGCAAGATGGTCCGCAGTCGCATCCTGAGGTCCCGCCATGCTGACACGCGCGCCGGCCAGTGCCGACCTGGACACGGCCCGATGGCAGAAGATCCTGCTGTCGGTCGTCGTGCCCTGCTACAACGAGGAAGAGGTCATCACGGCCACCCACCGGCGGCTGCTCGAGGTGCTCGGCCAGGACGCCACGGTGCAGCTCGAGCTCGTCTACGTCGACGACGGCAGCCGTGACGGCACGCTGGCCTGCCTGCGCGAACTGCAGGGCCACGATCCGCGCGTGCGGGTGGTCTCGTTCTCGCGCAACTTCGGCCACCAGTTCGCGGTGACGGCCGGGCTCGACCATTGCGCCGGCGACGCCGTCTGCATCATCGACGCCGACCTGCAGGACCCACCGGAAGTGATCCTCGAGATGCTGGAGCGCTGGCGCCACGGCGTCGACGTGGCCTACGGCGTGCGCACCGAGCGCGAGGGCGAGTCGGCGTTCAAGCAGTGGAGCGCCAAGCTCTTCTACCGGATCATCAACCGCGTCTCGGACACGCCGATCCCGCTGGACACCGGCGACTTCCGGCTGATGGACCGCACCGCCGCCGAAGCCTTCCAGGCCATGCCCGAGCGCGACCGCTTCGTGCGCGGCATGGTGGCCTGGGCCGGCTTCCGCCAGGAGTCGGTGCCCTACCGGCGCGCCGCCCGCTTCGCCGGCACCACCAAGTACCCGTTGCGCAAGATGCTGCACTTCGCCGCCGACGGGATCCTGTCGTTCTCCACCGCGCCGCTGCGGCTGGCCATCTACGTCGGGCTGGCGGCGGCGGTGCTGGCCATGGTGGGCGTGGTCTATGCCCTGGCCATGCGGCTGGCCACCAGCAACTGGGTCGAGGGCTGGACGCTGCTGTTCATCGCCGTGCTGTTCATCGGCGGCGTGCAGCTGACCTTCCTGGGCGTGCTGGGCGAATACATCGGGCGCATCTACGGCGAGGTCAAGCGCCGGCCGCTGTACCTGGTCAAGGAGCAGCTCGGCTTCGAACCGGGCGGCCTGCCGCAGTGCGCCTCGGCCGTTCCGATCCGCACGCCCGAGGCGCTGATGCACCCGCCGCGGCAACCGGCCCACACCACCGGCCGGACCGGCGCGCAGGTGTGATGACGGGCGGCCGCATCCGGCTGGTCGTGGGCCTGGCGGTCGCCGCCACCGCGCTCGTGCTGCTGCTGCGCGGCATCGATGGCCCGGCGCTGTGGCAAGCGGCGTCGCACCTGTCCGCGGGCGGGCTGCTGCTGGCGGCCGGGCTGCTGGCGGCCGGCTATGCGCTGCGCGTGCTGCGCTGGTGGTGGATGCTGGCGGCATTCGACCGCCGCCTGCGCCTGCGCGACTGCGTCACGCCCTACGTTGCCAGCATCGCGCTGAACAACGTGCTGCCCCTGCGGGCGGGCGACGCCGTGCGGGCCTTCGGGTTCCGCCAGCGGCTGGGCCTTCCGGCCGCCACGGTGCTGGGCTCGGTGGTGCTCGAGCGCCTGCTCGACCTGGCGCTGCTGCTGGCGCTGTTCTTCGCCGGTGCCTGGGCGGCACCTGCCGGGACCCTGCCGGCGGGCCTGGCGCGCGGCGCCGGCGTGGTCGCGGCGGCAGCGCTGGTGTTGCTGGTGCTGCTGCCGGTGCTGGGCCCGCCGGTCGCGCGCCGGCTCGGACGCCAGGGCGGCCCGGCGCCAGCCGCCGGCGTCGGCCTGCTGCGCCAGGGCGCCGCACGGTTGCTCGACAGCTTCGCCCTGCTGCGCTCGCCAGGCCGGGCCCTGGTCCTGCTGCCGCTGACGCTGGCGGTCTGGGCCTGCGAGGGCGCCGTGTTCGCCACCATCGCCGCCGACCTGGCGAGCCACACGCCGCCGTGGGCGGCCTGGTTCGCCATGGCCACCGGTACCCTGGCCACGCTGCTGCCCGGCACGCCGGGCTACGTCGGCACCTTCGACTGGTTCGCCAGCCTGGGGCTGGCGGCCTTCGGCGCGCCGCGCGAGGTGGCGGTGGCGTTCGCGCTGGCCGCCCACGCCGTGCTGTGGGCGCCGGTCACCGCGGCCGGCCTGGCCCTGCTGGCCTGGCAGGGCGGGGCGTCGGCCTTGCGTTCCGATCGCCACGCGACGGCGCCATGACGGGGGACGGCCGGCAGCAGGTGGTGGTGGTCGGCGGCGGCTTCTGCGGCCTGGCGGCGGCCTACGAACTGACGCGGCGCGGCGTGCGCGCGGTGGTGCTGGAGCGCGACGACGAGATCGGCGGGCTGGCCGGCAGCTTCGACGTCGGCGGCGAGCGGCTGGAGAAGTTCTACCACCACTGGTTCACCAACGACCTGCACGTGGTGCAGCTGGCGCGCGACCTCGGCACCGAGGACCGCATCCTGGCCCGCTCGACTCGCACCGGCATGTATTTCGCGCACCGCTTCCTCAAGCTCTCGACCCCGGCCGACGTGCTGCGCTTCACGCCGCTGCGGTTCGCCGACCGCCTGCGCCTCGGTCTTCTGGCGCTGCGCGCGCGGCGGGTGCAGGACTGGATGGGGCTCGAGGACCGCACCGCGGCCGAGTGGCTGCGGGCGCTGGGCGGCGACGAGGTCTTCCGGGTGGTCTGGGCGCCGCTGCTGCGCGGCAAGTTCGGCGCCGTCGCCGACGAGATCTCGGCCGTCTGGATGTGGAACAAGCTCAAGCTGCGCGGCGGCAGCCGCGGCGCCCGTGGCCAGGAGCAGCTGGCCTACTACCGGGGCGGCTTCGCGGCCCTGGCCGACGCGGTCGCTCAGGCCATCCGGGCCGGGGGCGGGGAGGTGCGCACCGGCACGCCGGTCACCGGGCTGGAGGTGCACGCGGGCCGGATCACGGGCGCCATCACCCCGCAGGGCAGCGTCGATGCGGCGGCGCTGGTGCTGACCACGCCGCTGCCGCTGGCCGCCGACCTGCTCGCGCCCCATGTCGGCCCCGGGGAGGTGGAGCGGCTGCGGCGCATCCGCTACCTGGCCAACGTGTGCATCGTGCTGGAGCTGGATCGCAGCCTGTCGCAGACCTACTGGCTGAACGTCAACGACCCGGGCTTTCCCTTCGTGGGCGTGATCGAGCACACCAACTTCGAGCCGGCCTCCAGCTACCACGGGCGCCACATCGTCTACCTGTCGAAGTACCTGCCCGAGACCGACGAGCTGTACCGGATGGAGGACGGCCAGGTGGTCGACTTCACGCTCGGCCACCTGCAGCGCATGTTCCCCCGGCTGTCGCGCGCCAACGTCCTGGCGGCGCACGTATGGCGCGCCCGCTGGTCACAGCCGATCGTGGAGCGTGGCTACAGCCGCCTGGTCCCGCCGACGCGCACCGGCGTGGAGGGGGTGCACCTGGCCACCATGGCGCAGATCTACCCCGAGGACCGCGGCACCAACTATGCGATCCGGCAGGGCCGCGCCATCGCGGCCGACGTTGCCGGCGGCCTGGGGGGCCACGCCGGCGAGCGCGGGACGGCGGGCCGCCCCGGCGACACCCGACCCCCGGGCTGCCAGTCGGTGCAGCCGGCCGGGTGAGGCCCCGGGGGGCGCCTACTTGGTGATCAGGATGGCCAGCCGGTCGAGGTCGGACGCCTGCAGCGTGCCGTTGGCCTGGCGCAGCTTCAGGTGGCCGAGGATGACGTTGTAGCGGGCCAGCGCCAGGTCGCGCTTGGTCTGGTACAGCTGGGTCTGGGCGTTCAGCACGTCGATGTTGATGCGCACGCCGACCTGGTAGCCCAGGCGGTTGGCGTCCAGCGAACTCTGGCTGGAGGCCTCGGCTGCCTCCAGCGCCTTGACCTGGCCCTGGCCGGACACCACGCCGAAGTAGGCGGCCCGGGTGGCCTGGGCGGCCGTGCGGCGCGCGTTCTCGAGGTCGGAGCGGGCCCGCTCCTCCAGCGCGAGGGTCTCGCGCAGCCGGTTCTGGGTGGCGAAACCGGCGAACAGCGGCAGGTTGAAGGTCACGCCCGCCGTGCCGGTGTTGACGCGGTTGCTGATGGCGGTGGTGAGGGTGCCGTCGACGTTGCGCTGGTTGCCGTAGCTGGCCGTGAGGTCGACGGTGGGCTTGTGGCCGGCGCGCGCCTTCTCGGTCTCCAGCGTGGCGATGTCGACGGTGGTGCGGGCCTGCAGGATGCCGGGGTTGGCGTTCTCGGCCTGCTCGACCCAGGCTTCCGGATTGGCCGGCTCGGGCGCCGGCACCTCCATCGGCAGGGCCAGCGGCAGCGGCTGCGTGTCCCTGCCGCCCACCACCACGTCCAGCGCCAGCCGCTTGACGCGCAGGTCGTTCTCGGCGGCGATCTCCTGCGACAGCGTCAGGTCGTAGCGGGCCTGGGCTTCGCGGGTGTCGGTGATGGTGGAGGTGCCGACCTCGAAGTTGCGCTTGGCCGAGGCGAGCTGCTCGGCGACCGCAGCCTTCTGCGCCCGCACCACGGACAGCGTGTCCTGCGCCGCCAGCACGTCGAAGTAGGCCTGGCTGAGGCGGATGATCAGGTCCTGCGAGGCGGCCGTCAGCTGCGCCTGCGCCAGGTCGACCTGCAGCCGTCCCTGCTTGTAGGTGGCCCAGTTGGCCGGCCGGTACAGCGGCTGCGAGGCCGACAGGAGGGCGCTCTGGGTGCCGAAGGTGCGGTCGGCCACGGGAACGTTGATGTCCAGCGCGGAGCGGGTGGCGCTGGCCGACAGGTTGGCCGTCGGCAGGATGCCGGCCGTGGCCTGGTCGGCCCGGAACAGGTTGGCGTCGTACTGCGCCCTCGCGGACTGCCAGGGGGCGTCGTTGGCCCGCGCGGATTCGTACAGCTGCTGCAGGCTCTGTGCGCCCGCCGGGGCGCAGGCGAGCATCGTGGCCAGGGCCGCAGCCAGGGGGAGAAGCCGCGAGGGAGTCATTCGTCGTCCGTCCTTGCTGATCTCGTTTGTAATTTCAGTAACGCGGTACGGCCGGATCGCGCCCGATCGACCAGGCGTCAATGCCGCCGGCGATATTTGCGACCTTCGAGAAGCCGTTGTTGGCCAGGAACATCGCCACCCGCATGCTGCGGGCGCCGTGGTGGCACAGACAGGCCACCGGCCGGTCGGGATCGAGCTCCTGCAGGCGGGCCGGAATCTCCATCATCGGGATCGCCACCAGTTCGAAGCCGGCCGGCGTGATGCTGGCGGCGCGCAGTTCGGCCGGCTCGCGCACATCGAGCACCACCCCGTTGCCGCCCTGGGCAGCCAGCCAGTCGTCGACGCCCTCGGGGCGGATCTGGTCGATCATCCCGCGGGTCAGAACTGGAAGCGCGAGGGCGCGGGGAAGTGCAGCAGGCGCGGGGCGACGGTGTCCCAGCGCTGCGCGGTGGTGAAGCTGCCCTCGCCGGTGCGGGTGATGAGGGTGCCCCGCATCATCGGCTCGGCGCCCACGATGGCCGCCAGCCGCCCGCCCACTTTCAGCTGCTGCAGCAGCTCCGACGGCACCTCGGCGACCGATCCGGACAGCACGATGACGTCGAACGGGCCCTCGGCCGCCAGGCCGCGGGCGCCGTCGGCCTCGCGCACTTCGGCGTTGCGCACGCCGGCGCGCTGCAGGTTGTCGCGCGCCATGCGGGCCAGCTCGGGCTCGATCTCCAGCGTGATCACGCGCTGGGCGAGGCCGGCCAGCAGGGCGGCCATGTGGCCGGAGCCAGCGCCCACCTCCAGCACCTTCTCGTGCGGGCGCGGGCTCACTTCCTGCACCAGGCGGGCCTCGACCTTGGGCGCCAGCATGATCTGGCCCAGGCGGACCGCCTCCTCGGGATGGCCGCGCAGCGGCGTTTCCATGTCGACGAAGGCCAGGGCGCGGTGCGCCGGCGGCACGAACTCCTCGCGCCGGATGGTGGCCAGCAGCTCGAGCACCCTCGGATCGAGCACGTCCCAGGGGCGGATCTGCTGCTCGATCATGTTGAAGCGGAGTTGGTCGGTGGAAGGCGTGCTCATGGTGCGGACGGGAAGGGTGGACGGGGCACTCAGGGGTGCGGTGAACGGTCGATTCTAGAAGCCGGCACCGCGGCGGCCGGGCCGCCGCCGGCCGCCGTGACGGGCGCCGCGGCGCCGCCGGCCGGGCGCCCCCGGCGCCGCAGCCACGCCGCCAGGTCGTCCAGGTAGCAATAGACCACCGGCACCACCACCAGCGTGAGGAGCGAGGAGGTGATGACGCCGCCGATCACCGCCTGGCCCATGGGCGCGCGCTGCTCGGAGCCCTCGGTCAGCGCGAACGCCAGCGGCACCATGCCGAACACCATGGCCAGCGTCGTCATCAGGATGGGGCGCAGCCGCACCCGGGCCGCCAGCAGCAGCGCCTGGGCCCGGTCCAGGCCGTCGACGCGGCGGCCGTCGGCATCGACCGACGGCTCGCGCGCGCGGATCGCGAAGTCGATCAGCAAAATGGCGTTCTTGGTCACCAGGCCCATGAGCATCACGATGCCGATGATGGAGAACATCGACAGGGTGGAGCCGAACAGCATCAGCGCCAGCACCACGCCGATCAGCGTCAGCGGCAGCGACGTCATGAGGGCCAGCGGCTGCAGGAAGCTCCGGAACTGGCTGGCCAGGATCATGTAGATGAAGATCACCGCCATCGCCAGCGCCGAGACGGCGTAGCCGAACGACTCGGCCATGTTCTTGGTCGAGCCGCTGAACTGGTGGCGGTAGCCGGGCGGGAAGGCGATGCCGTCCAGCGCCTGCCGGATCTCGGCCGACACCTCGCCGACCGAGCGGCCCTGGGTGTTGGCGGTGATCGCCACCTCGCGCGCCAGGTCGCGGCGGTTGATCTGGTTGGGGCCGGTGCCCTCGCGCACGGTCGCCACCTGGTTCAGGCGCACGATACGCGGCATGCCGTCGGCGTTGCTGCCGACCGCGAACGGCACCCGCTCCAGCTGCTGCGGGGCCATGCGGGCATCGGGCGCCAGCCGCACGTTGACGTCGTAGGTCTGGTCGTCGGGGGCGCGCCAGTTGCCCACCACCTGGCCGGCCACCAGCGTGCGCAGCGCGGCGCCGATCTGGCCGACCGACAGGCCCAGGTCGGAGGCGGCGTCGCGCCGCACCTGCACGTCGACCGTGGGCTTGTCGGGCTTGACGCTGGAGTCGAGGTCGACCAGGCCCGGGATGGGACGCGCCCGCTCCATCACCAGCCGCGCCAGCCGCTCCAGCTCGCGCAGGTCGGGGCCCTGCAGCGAGAACTCGACCTGCTTGTTGCCGCCGACCGAATCGACCAGGCCGACATGGGTGACGGTGATGCCGGCCACCCGCGCCAGCCGCTCGCGCAGCACGGCCGACAACTGGTCGACGCTGCGCGTGCGCTCCTTGCGGTCGACCAGGCGCACGTAGATCGAGGCGTAGATCTTGCCGACCGCCGTGCCGGTGTTGATGGTCGACAGCGTGTAGCGCACCTCGGGCAGCTCGCGCAGGATGGCCTCGACCTGGCGCGCCTTGCCTTCGGTGACCTCCAGCGACGAGCCCACCGGGGTGTAGAAGCTGACCGTGGTCTCGGAATAGTCGGCCTTGGGCACGAACTCGGTGCCCAGCAGCGGCACCAGCGCCACGCTGGTGGCGAAGATCGCAGCGGCCGCCGCCAGGGTGGCCAGCTTGTGCGCCAGCGACCAGCGCAGCAGCGACTGGTAGGCCTCGGCGAGGCGTTCGGTGGCGCGGTCGAACCAGCCGGTGACGCGGCCGATGGTGCGGTCGTACACCGAACGGCCGCGCGGGCCACCATGGGCGGCGATCTCGGGGTCGTGCCAGACCGACGACAGCATCGGGTCGAGCGTGAAGCTGACGAACATCGAGATCAGCACCGCGGCCACGATGGTGATGCCGAACTCGTGGAAGAACTTGCCGATGATGCCGCCCATGAAGCCGATCGGCAGGAACACGGCGACGATGGAGGTGGTGGTGGCCAGCACCGCCAGGCCGATCTCCTGGGTGCCGTCCAGAGAGGCCTGGTAGGGGCCCTTGCCCATCTGCACGTGGCGCACGATGTTCTCGCGCACCACGATGGCGTCGTCGATCAGCAGGCCCACGCACAGCGACAGCGCCATCAGCGTGACCATGTTCACCGTGAAGCCGAACATGTGCATGAACAGGAAGGTGCCGATCAGCGCGATCGGCAGGGTCAGGCCGGTGATGACGGTCGAGCGCCACGAGTTCAGGAACAGGAACACGATCAGCACGGTGAGCAGGGCGCCCTCGATCAGGGTGCGGCGCACGTTGTCCACCGCCACCCGGATCGGCCGCGAGCTGTCCTGCACCGGCTCCAGCCGCACGCCCGGCGGCAGCTGGGCCTGCATCTCCCCCAGCGTCCGCTTCAGGCCGTCGATGACGGCGATGGTGTTCTCGTCCTGCGCCTTCTGCACCGACAGCAGCAGGGTGCGCTGGCCGTTGTACAGGGCCAGGCTGTCGATCTCCTGCGCGCCGTCGGACACCCGGGCCACCTGGTCGAGCCGCACCGGGGCACTGGCACCGGCGCCCGAGCCCCTGCGCGCGACGATGATCTGGCCGAAGTCCTCCGGCCGCCGCATGCGGGCGTCGATCTGCACCACCCGGTCCTGCGCCAGCGAGCGGATCGCGCCGACCGGCACGTCCTGGTTCTCGTTGCGCACCGCCGTCACCACCTGCTCGGCGGTGACGCCCAGCGCCTCCATCGCCTGCGGGTTGAGGTAGAGGTTGATCTCGCGCTTGCTGCCGCCCACCAGCGTGACCGAGCCGACGCCGCGCACGTTCTCCAGCCGCTTCTTGAGCACCTGGTCCGACCAGTTGGTCAGTTCGACCGCGTTCATCGGCCGGCCGGCCCGCGCATCGGGCAGCACGGCCAGCGACCAGATGGCGCGGCTGGCCGGGTCGAACCGCAGCACGCGCGGCTCCTTCACCTCGTCGCGGAAGTTCGGGCGGATCGCCGCCACCTTCTCGCGCACGTCCTCGGCCGCCTTGCGGCCGTCGATGTGCAGCTGGAACTCGATCACCACGACCGACTGGCCCTCGAAGCTGCGCGAGGTGAGGGCGTTGATGCCGGCGATGGCGTTGACGCCTTCCTCGACCTTCTTGGTGACCTCGCTCTCCACCACCTCGGGCGAGGCGCCGGGGTACTCGGTCTGCACGACCACCACCGGGAAGTCGATGTTCGGGAACTGGTCGACCTGCAGGCGCTGCAGCGAGAACAGGCCCAGCACCACCAGCGCCAGCATGAGCATGGTGGCGAAGACGGGATTCTTCAGGCTGACGCGCGTGAACCACATGGCGGGGCGCGGTCAGCCGGCGCGGGCGCCGGAGGCGGCCGGCGCCGGCGGCCTGGCCGCCTCGCCGGTGAAGCGGACCGCCGTGCCTTCGCGCAGCGGCCCCACGTGGCCCTTGACCACCAGCGTGCCGGCCGGCACGCCGTCGACGCCGACCCAGGTCTCGTTGCCAGCCGCGCCGCGCGGGCCCGGCGCCACCGGACGGTGCACCACCCGGCCGTTGTCGACCAGCTGCAGGTAGGGGGCGGGCTTGTCGGTCCGGATGGCCGCCAGCGGCACGGCCAGGCCCGAGGCGCGCCCGGTCGTCACCTGGCCCTGCGCGAACAGTCCCTGGCGCAGCCCCGTTGCGTCGTCCAGCGCCAGGTAGGCCAGCACGCTGCGGCTGCCGGCCTGGGCGCTGGGGTTGATGCGGACCACGCGCGCAGCCACCGGCCGGGCCATGCCCTCGACCTGCAGCTGGGCCTGCTGCCCGACCCGCAGCTGCACCGAATCGGCCGCCCCCAGGGTCGCCTCCAGTTCCAGCCGCGACAGGTCGACGATCTCGACCACCTTGCCGTCGACCGCGACCCGTTCGCCGGGCTGCGCCAGGCGCTGCGCCACCACGCCGCTGATGGGGGCCTGCAGCACGGTGTCGTCCAGTCCCTTGCGGACCATGTCCACCGCCGCCAGCGCCGCCCGGTAGCTGGACCTGGCGGCATTCAGGCTGGCCTGCGAGGTGTCCAGCGCGGTGCGCGAGATGAAACCCTGGTCGACCAGGGCCTTGTTGTTGTCGTAGGTGCGCTGGGCGATGTCGACCTGGGCCTTGGCGGCGTCGGCCTGCTCCTCGGCCTGGCGCATGCGGGCGCGCGACTCCAGCGGGTCGATGCGGGCCAGCACCTGGCCGGCCTTGACGCTGTCGCCCTCGCGCACCGTCAGGCCCTGCAGTTCGCCGGGGATGCGGGCCTTGACGAAGGCGCTGTTGACCGCGCGCAGCGAGCCGGACACCGGCAGCCCCTGCGCGAGCTCGACCGGCGCGGCCTTGAGCACGTCGCCGGCCGCCAGTTCGACGACCGTCTCGGCCTTCGCGGCAGCAACGGCGGCCGCCGCCTGCGCCTTGCGCGCCTGCAGGCCGCGCAGTCCCTGCACGGCCGCCAGCGCCAGCACCAGCGCCACCAGCAGCCAGGTCCAGCGACGCCGGGTCATGGGAGGGGTTCCCGGTTGCACAGGCCCGCCACCAGCATGTCGGCCTGCGCCTGCAGGTAGCGCTGCGGGTCGACGGCAAAGTCCTCGGGCACGCAGGCGCCCAGCGAGTGCTTGGCCATGATCAGGAAGATCATGGGCGCGATGACCGAATACACCGAGTAATCCACGTCCAGGTTGGGGCGGAATTCGCCGCTCTCGACCCCGCGCTGCAGGATGCGCCGGATCAGCTGGGTGCCGGGCCGGATCACCTCCTGCTGGTAGAAGGCGGCCAGCTCCGGGAAGTTGCGGGCCTCGCTCATCATCAGTTTGGTGATGCCGCTGGCGCGGGTGGCGCCGATGCGGTCCCACCAGACCTGGATGCAGTAGCGCACCATCTCGGCCGACGTGCCCTGGTACTCCTCGAACTCCTGGTTCCACTCGTCAAAGCGGCCGGAGATGTTCTCGCGCACCACCGCCTTGAACAGCTCTTCCTTGCTGGGGAAGTAGAGGAACAGCGTGCCCTTGGACACGCCGGCGCGGGCGGCCACTTCCTCGGAACGGGTGGCGGCGAAGCCTTTCTCGACGAACAGGTCGAGGGCGGCGTCGAGCAGTTCGCCCGGCCGCGCCTCCTTGCGGCGCTCGCGCTTGCCGGCGCTGCCGGCGTCGTCGCCGGGGCGTTCGGAGCGCTCGCCGATGGGTTTGGACAAGGACATGGAATTAATGACTGACTGGTTAGTAATGTAGCTTCGATGGGTCTCGGGCGTCAAGGCGGAAGACCCGCATCGCGCGCCTAAGCCCGCGTCGGGCAAGGGAAATCCGGAGGGAAGCCGGGTTCAGCCCAGCCGGGCCACCGCCAGCCCCAGCACTTCCCGCAGCACCTGCCGCGACAGCGCCAGGCCGTCCGGCGACGGCAGCCAGTCCAGCAGCGGCCGGACCTGCGGCGCCGGGAAGCCGGTCGGGGCCGGCAGCACGGTGAAGCCGGCGCGCTCGAACTCCAGCACCGAGCGCGGCATGTGCCAGGCGTCGGTGACGAGCGCGATCCGGCTCACCTGGTCGGCCGCCAGCAGGCGGCGCATCTCGCGGGCGTTCTCGCCGGTGTCGCGCGAGCGGCCGTCCAGCCAGCGCGGCGCCACGCCCCAGTCGTCGCGCAGGGTGCGCCCCGCCACTTCCGCTTCCGGCGCGAAGCCGGTGCCGGCGGCGCCCCAGCCGACGCCGCCGGCGAAGGCCAGCGGCTTGCCGCTGCGGCGCGCCAGCCAGGCGCCGTAGCGCAACCGGGCGAGGGTGGGGGCGTTGGGCTGGGCGGCGCCGTACTCCGGTGCGTCCGGCACGATGCCGCCGCCCAGCACGACGATGGCCTGCACGCCGGCCAGCTGCGCCGGTTGCGCCGCCCGCACCGGCGGCAGCAGGGCGCCGGCCAGGGCGGTGGCGACCGCATGGCAGCTCAGGATCCACAGCAGCGCGGTGCCGGCCAGCGCCAGGGCCAGGCCGCGCGCGCGGCGCCGGCCGGCGGCCAGCAGCAGGCCGAGCAGCACCAGCAGCAGCGGCAGGATGGGGGGCAGGACCAGCGCGGTCAGCAGGGGCCGCAGTTCACCGAAGGGCATGGGGGGCGATGCTAGCGGGGGCCACGCCCCGTCCGGGCGGGGCTACAGTCACGGCCTTTGGAGGCGTGCAATGAGCGATCTGCAGACCCTGGTGCTCGGCGGCGGCTGTTTCTGGTGCACCGAGGCGGTGTACGTGAAGGTCAAGGGCGTGACGGACGTCGAGTCCGGCTACAGCAATGGCACGACGCAGCGGCCCAGCTACGAGCAGGTGTGCACCGGCACCACCGGCCACAACGAGGTGGTGAAGCTCACCTACGACCCGGCGCGGGTCAGCACGCGGCAGCTCCTCGAGGTGTTCTTCATCGTCCACGACCCCACCACGCTGAACCGGCAGGGCAACGACAGCGGGACCCAGTACCGCAGCGGCATCTACTACACGACCGACGAGCAGAAGGAAGTGGCGCAGGCGCTGCTGGCGGAGATGACGCGCGACCAGCTGTTCGGCAAGCCCATCGTGACCGAGGTGCTGCCGCTGTCCAACTACTGGCCGGCCGAGGAGTACCACCAGGACTTCTTCGAGAAGAACCCGTACCAGGGCTACTGCCTGGCGGTGGCGGCGCCCAAGGTCGCCAAGTTCCGCAAGACCTTTTCCGAGCTGGTGAAGGCCTGACGTCCGCGAGCGCCGGCGCCTCGTCCTCCTGCTGCTGCTGAGCCCGGCCGCCCGGCTGGCGTTGACCGCCGGGCGGACGTGTGTCAGAACCGGCGGGCTGGCGCGACCCACGTGCATCGCCACCCCTGGAGGTCCCCATGGACAGCATCGCCTCCGCCCCGCCCGACGTGATCTACCGGCACCGCCTGCCGGTGCGGCTGATGCACTGGATCAACGTCCTGTGCCTGGTCATCCTGCTGGGCTCCGGGCTGCAGATCTTCAACGCCCACCCGGCGCTGTACTGGGGCCGCGATTCGCGTGACAGCACCCGCGTGCTGCAGATCGCCAGCCGCGACGTCGACGGCCAGGCGCGGGGCGTCACCCGCATCGGCGGCGCCGAGTTCGACACCAGTGGCGTGCTGGGCACCTCGCGCGGCCCGGACGGCGGCGTCGTCGCCCGCGCCTTCCCGTCCTGGGCCACCATCCCCGGCCCCCAGTGGCTGGCGATGGCGCGCCTGTGGCACTTCTTCTTCGCCTGGCTGTTCGTGGCCAACGGCGTCGCCTACGTGGCCTGGACGGTGTTCAGCGGCCACCTGCGGCGTGACCTGGTGCCCACCAGGCCCGAATGGCGCGGCATCGGCCGCTCGCTGCGCGACCACCTGCTGCTGCGGCATCCGCACGGCGAGGAGGCGCGCCGCTACAACGTGCTGCAGAACATCGCCTACCTGTCGATCGTGTTCGTCGTGCTGCCCCTCATCGTGGTCGGCGGCTGGGCGATGTCGCCCATGATGGACGCCTTCGCGCCCGGCTGGGTCGACCTGCTGGGAGGCCGGCAGGCGGCACGCACGCTGCACTTCATCGCGGCCCTGCTGCTGGTGGCGTTCGTGCTGGTGCACGTGTTCGAGGTCATCGTGACCGGCCTGGTGAACAACCTGCGCTCCATGGTCACCGGTTACTGGAGGATCCCGCGATGAACAAGCCCGTGCCCCGCTTCCAGCAGCGCCGCGAGCGGCGCCAGTTCTTCCGCGCCGGCCTCGGCCTGGCCGCCGGTGGCGCGCTCGCCGGCTGCGATGCGATCAGCCACTCGGACATGGCGGTCGAGGTGCTGCGCAGCGCCGAGGGGCTGTCGGAGTCGGTCCACCGGCTGCTGGGCCGGCGTGCCATGGCGCAGGAATTCGCGCCGGCCGACATCGCCCCGGTGTTCCGCCCCAACGGCACCACCATGCCGCCCGGCCCGGACTACGCCGCAATGGTGGCCGACGGCTTCGCCAAGTGGCGCCTGAAGGTCGACGGGCTGGTGCGCCAGCCGCAGGCCTGGAGCCTGGAGCAGCTGCGCGCCATGCCCGCGCGCACGCAGATCACGCGGCACGACTGCGTGGAGGGCTGGAGCTGCATCGGCCAGTGGACCGGCGTGCGGCTGTCGCACGTGCTGCGGCTGGCGCAGCCGGCGCCGACCGCGAAGTTCGTCGTCTTCCATTGCCTGGACCGGATGGAGGCCGCCGATCCGGCCAGCGTCTACTACGAGAGCATCGACATGGACGATGCCCTCCACGAGCAGACCATCCTGGCCTGGGACCTCAATGGCCGGCCGCTGCCGGTGGCCAACGGCGCGCCGCTGCGGGCGCGCATCGAGCGGCAGCTGGGCTACAAGCAGCCGAAGTACGTGCACCGCATCGAACTGGTGGCGAACTTCGCCGCCATCGGCGGCGGCCTGGGCGGCTACTGGGAAGACCAGGGCTACAACTGGTACGGCGGGATCTGAGCCCGCCGTCCGTTGCCCGGTCAGCGGCTGGTGTCGGCGCGGCGCGGCACCGTCGGGTCGGCCGCCGGCGCGCCCATCGCGTGCGAATCGGACGGGCCGTTGTCGACGCGGGCCGGCGCGGTCGTGTCCTTCTTGCCGGTGACGTTGTCCCACATCCGTTTGGTGCCGGCCTCCATGCGGTCGAACACGTTGCCGGCCTTCTTGCCCAGGCTGGGCTCGCCGGGCGGCGGGTTGACGGTGCGGGAGGTGGTGTCCTCGGCGCGGTCGAAGGCACGGTCGGCCTTCTTGCCGATGGTGTCATTCTGCGGTGGCGGGGTGGTGGACTGCGCCATGGCCAGCGGGGCGGCCAGCAGCAACGCGGCGGCGGCGGTGTACAGCTTCATGCTCGTTCTCCTGGGATCGATCCCGTCATCACAGCGCCGGTCGCGCTGCGGCCATGTCGGAGAGGTCTGGGATCGTCTGTCGGGCTGCCGCGCACCGGCGCGTGGCCGCATGTCCCGGCCGCCGGCGGGACTTGCCGCCTCAGGCGTGCTCGCGGTGGCTGTGCGTGCCGGTGCCCAGTTCGTCCAGGATGGGGCAGTCCGGGCGCTCGTCGCCGTGGCAGCAGTGGATCAGGTGCTCGAGCGAGCGCTTCATCGCCTCCATCTCGGCCAGCTTGCGCGCCAGCTCGTCCACGTGACGGCTGGCGATGCGCCGCACCTCGGCGCTGGAGCGGCGACGGTTCTGCCACAGCTTGAGCAGCTGCCCGATCTCGTCCATCGAGAAGCCGAGGTCGCGCGCGCGGCGGATGAAGCGCAGCGTGTGCACCTCGCGCTCGCCGTACTGGCGGTAGCCGGCCTCGGTGCGGTGCACCGCCGGCAGCAGGCCCAGCGATTCGTAGTGCCGCGCCATCTTGGCCGACACGCCCGAGCGGCGCGCCGCCTCGCCGATGTTGAACTGCCCCTCGCTCATCGCGCAACTCCCTTCCAGCGCCGCAGCAGCAGCGCATTGCCGATCACGCTGACGCTGCTGAAGGCCATGGCGGCGCCGGCGATCACGGGGTTCAGCCAGCCCAGCGCGGCCAGCGGGATGCCGACCACGTTGTAGACGAAGGCCCAGAACAGGTTCTGCCGGATCTTGGCCGCCGTGCGCCGCGAGATGTCGAGCGCGTCGGCCACCAGCCGCGGGTCGCCGCGCATCAGCGTGATGCCGGCCGCGTGCATCGCCACGTCGGTGCCGGTCGACATCGCGATGCCGACGTCGGCCGCGGCGAGCGCGGGCGCATCGTTGATGCCGTCGCCCACCATGGCCACCGTGTGCCCGCCGGCCTTGAGCGACGCCACCAGGGCGGCCTTGTCCTGCGGCAGCACCTCGGCGTGCACCTCGTCGATGCCCAGCGCGCCGCCCACGGCACGCGCGGCGCCGGCGTTGTCGCCCGAGACCAGCACCGTGCGGATGCCCTGCGCGTGCAGCGCATCGATGGCGTCGCGGGCGCCGGCCTTGAGCGTGTCGCCGAAGGCGAGCAGGCCCAGCAGCCGCGGCGTGGCGCTGACCTCGGCCAGCCACGACACGGTGCGGCCGTCGGCCTGGGCCTGCGCCGCCGCCGCCGCCAGGGGCTCGGTCGCCACGCCCAGCTCCGCCATCCAGGGCGAACTGCCCAGGCGCAGCTCGCGGCCGTCCACGCAGCCGGCGACGCCACGGCCGGCCACCGCCTGCACGCTTTCGGCCGGTGGCGCCACCAGCGCCTCGTCGCGGGCGGCGGCGAGCACGGCGCGCGCCAGCGGATGCTCGCTGCCGGCCTGCAATCCCGCGGCCAGGCGCAGCAGGCCGGCGCGGTCGCCGTCCGCGGCGTCGGCCAGCACCAGGCGTGGCTTGCCCTCGGTGAGCGTGCCGGTCTTGTCGAAGGCCACCAGGTCGACCCGGTGCGCGAGCTCCAGCGCCTCGGCGTCCTGGATCAGCAGGCCGCGCCGGGCCGCCACGCCGGTGCCGGCCATGATGGCCGCCGGCGTCGCCAGCCCCAGCGCGCAGGGGCAGGCGATGACCAGCACCGCCACCGCATGCAGGATGGCGCTGGCCCAATCCCCGGTGGCCAGCCCCCACCCGAGCAGCGCGACCGCCGCGATCGCGACCACGACCGGCACGAAGATGGCGCTGACGCGGTCGACCAGCCGCTGGATCGGCGCCTTGCGGGCCTGCGCCGATTCGACCAGGCGCACGATGCGCGCCAGCGTGCTTTCGGCGCCGAGCGCGGTGGCCCGCACCACCAGCAGGCCCTCGCCGTTGACGGCGCCGCCCGTGACGGGGTCGCCGGCATGGCGCGCCACCGGCAGGCTCTCGCCGGTGATGAGCGACTCGTCGACATGGCTGCTGCCCTCGACGACGACGCCGTCGGCCGGCACGCGCTCGCCGGGCCGCACCACGAGGCGGTCACCGACGGCCAGCCGCGCGAGCGGCACGTCGACCTCGGCGCCGTCGCGCTGGACGCGCGCGGTCTCGGGCCGCAGGGCCTGCAGCGCCCGGATGGCGGCGGTGGCCTGGCGCTTGGCCCGGCCCTCCAGCCACTTGCCCAGCAGCACTAGCGTGATGACGACCGCCGAGGCCTCGAAATAGAGGTGGGCGTGCCCGGCGCCGTGGGCCAGCAGCAGCCAGACGCTCAGGCCGTAACCGGCCGTGGTGCCCAGCGCCACCAGCAGGTCCATGTTGCCGCTGCCGGCGCGCAGGGCCGCCCAGCCGGCGCGGTAGAAGCGCGCCCCGAGCCAGAACTGCACCGGTGTCGCCAGTGCCCACTGCCACCAGCCCGGCAGGGCCGCATCGCGGCCGAGCGCCATGCCGGCCATCTGCAGCACGAAGGGCAGGGACAGCGCGGCCGCGAGCGCCACCGGCCATGCGCTTGCGCCGCCAGCCGCCGGCGGCGCGGTGACCGGGTCGGCCAGCACGGTGGCGTGGTAGCCGGCCCTGGCGACCGCCGCCGACAGTGCCGCCGGGTCGGCGGCCGGTTGCGCCAGCGACACCTCGGCCGTCTCGGTGGCCAGGTTGACCTCGGCCCCGGCCACGCCGGGCACCTTCTTCAAGGCCTTCTCGACCCGGTTGACGCAGGAGGCGCAGGTCATGCCTTCGATCTGCAGCCGCACGGGCGCCAGCTCGGCGGAGCGGGGAAGGGTGGCGGTGGTCATGGTGCAAGTCTGAACCTTGCCATGATGGCAGGGTCAAGCCGTGGCCGGCGATGCCCCCGGATGGGCCAGGGTTGCCGGCCGGAAGCGGTTGACCTTGTCCCAGTGGCAAGCCCCACCGTGAGGGCTGCGCGCACTACCATTGGAGTGAACCATGCATGCATTCAAGCTTCCCGCCATGAGCTGCGGCCACTGCGTCCAGGCCGTGACCGAGGCCGTCCACGAGGTCGATCCCCAGGCCCGGGTCGAGGTCGACCTGGCGCGCAAGGAGGCCCAGGTGGAGTCGGCCCAGCCGCGCGAGCGCTTCGCGGCCGCGCTGACCGAGGCCGGCTACACGCCCGCCGGATGACCGACTTCGCCAGCCTGCTGCAGCAGGGCAATGCCTGGCTGTTCGTGCCCAGCGCCATCCTGCTGGGGGCGCTGCACGGCCTGGAGCCGGGCCACTCCAAGACCATGATGGCGGCCTTCATCGTGGCCGTGCGCGGCACCGTCGGGCAGGCGGTGCTGCTGGGGCTCGCGGCCACGGTCTCGCACACGGCCGTGGTGTGGGCGGTCGCGCTGGGTGGCCTGTACCTGGGCCGCGAATGGGACGCGACCACGTCCGAGCCCTATTTCGAGCTGGCGTCCGGCATCCTGATCCTGGTGGTGGCGGCCTGGATGCTGTGGCGCACCTGGCCGCGCAGGCCGGCGCACCACGCCCATGGCCACGCCCACGGCCACGGCCACGGACCCGGGCACGACCACCACCACGACGGCCACCACCACGACGGCCACCACCACGACGGCCACCACGATCATGGCCACGACCACCATTCCGATCACGCCCACGACGCCGTGCCGGATCAGGCCGGGGACGGCTACGCCGATGCCCACGAGCGCGCCCATGCCGAGGACATCCAGCGCCGCTTCAGCGGCCGCCAGGTGACCACCGGGCAGATCGTGCTGTTCGGCCTGACCGGCGGGCTGATCCCGTGCCCGGCGTCCATCACCGTGCTGCTGCTGTGCCTCCAGCTCAAGCAGATGACCCTGGGGGCCGCGCTGGTGCTGTGCTTCAGCATCGGCCTGGCCCTGACGCTGGTGGCCTCGGGTGCGCTGGCCGCCTGGAGCGTGCGCCGCGTGTCCGGGCGCTGGGGCGGGTTCGGCGCCTTCGCCCAGCGCGCGCCGCTGGTGTCGGCGGCGCTGATCGGCGTGGTGGGCCTGGTGGTCTGCTACGAGGGCCTGCGCGGCCTGCAGCTGGCCTGAGGGGCCAGGCCCCCGGCGCGACCGCTCAGCGCGGGGATTCCTTGCCGGCGGGCACGACCCGCAGCGAGCCGATCATGCCGGCCTGGTAGTGCCCCGGCAGCAGGCAGGCGTAGTGGAAGTCGCCGGCACGGTTGAAGTGCCACACCAGCTCGCCGCGGCGGCCAGGCTTGACCTCGACGCCGGCCTCGTCCTCGTGGTGGACCATGGGGGCGGCCTGCTGCATCTGCGCGGCATGCGCCTCCAGCGCCGGCCGGGTGCCCAGCACCAGTTCGTGGTCGAGCTTGCCGGCGTTGCGCACGCGCAGGCGTACCGTCTCGCCCTGGCGGATCTCCAGCCGGTCGGGCGTGAAGCGCATGGCATCGGTCATGGTGATGTCGATGGTGCGCGTCACGGCCTTGGCGTTGCCGGGGCGGCCCCAGTCGGTCTGTGCGGCGCCGGCATGGTGGCCGGCGTGGTCGTGGCCTGCATGTCCGGCGTGGCCCGTGTCGGCCGCGTGCGCGCCGGCGGCCGCCAGTGCCAGCGCCAGCAGTCCAATGGTGGATTGGTGCATCGCGTCCTCGCGGGTCAGGGCGCCAGCCGCTCGCGCAGCCAGCCCGCGCCCTCGCGGGTGTAGCGCAGCCGGTCGTGCAGGCGGCTCTTGCGGCCCTGCCAGAACTGCCATTCGTCCGGCACCAGCCGGTAGCCGCCCCAGTGCGGCGGGCGCGGCGGGTGCAGCAGGAACTGGGCGCCGTACTTCGCCGCGTTGGTCACCAGCACCGAGCGGCTGGCGATCACCTCGCTCTGCGGGCTGGCCCAGGCGCCGATGCGCGAATCGAGCGGGCGGCTGGCGAAGTAGGCGTCGCTCTCCGGCGCGCTGGTCTTCTCGACGTGGCCCTCGATGCGCACCACCCGTTCCAGCTCGACCCAGTGGAACTGCAGGGCGGCGTAGGGATTGCCCGCCAGGTCGCGGCCCTTGCGGCTCTCGTAGTTGGTGTACCAGACCAGCCCGCGCTCGTCGTAGCCCTTGATCAGCACGATGCGCGTGCTGGGCCGCAGGTCGCCGCCGACCGTGGCCAGCGTCATGGCATTGGGTTCGGGCACCTCGCCCGCGATGGCCTCGCCCAGCCACTGGTCGAACTGCTTCAGCGGATCGGCCTGGCTGTGGTCCTCGCTCAGCTCCGCCTTCTCGTAGCTCTTGCGAAGGGCGGCGATGTGGCTCGACGTCGTGCTCATGCCCGGATTGTTGCACCCGTGTGGCACCCCGCCGGTGGCGGGGGAGACTCTGCCGCAGTACAGTGCGCCCCGTCCCATCCACGCAGAGGAGGCGCTGCATGGCAACGCTCAACGTCAATGGCGAGGACCGCCCCGCGCCGGCCGGCCCCGTCGTGCTGGTGCTCGCCTCGGGCCGGGGCGAGCGCTTCCTCGCTTCCGGCGGGCAGGGGCCCAAGCTGCAGGCCCTGCTGGCCGGCAAGCCGGTGCTGGACCACACGCTGGACGCCGTGCGCGCCAGCGGCCTGCAATTCCATGTCGAGGACGCCGGCCATCCCGGCATGGGCGATTCGATCGCCGCGGCGGTGCGCGCGACGCGCGATGCGGTTGGCTGGCTGGTGTTGCCGGGCGACCTGCCGCTGGTGCGCGTCGGAACCCTGTTGCGGGTGGCGCAGGCACTGGCGGACGGTGCCGAGGTCGTGGTGCCGGTGTACCAGGGCCAGCAGGGCCACCCGGTCGCGTTCGCGGCGGCCTGCGGCGACGCACTGGCGGCGCTGGCGGGGGCGCAGGGGGCCGCGCCGGTCGTCCAGGCGCATGCGGTGCGCCGGCTCGAGGTCGACGACCAGGGCACGGTGATCGACATCGACACGGTGGACGCGCTGGCGCAGGCGGAGCAGCTGCTGCAGGCGCGCCGCGCGCCCGGCTAGCCACGGCCGGACGACGCCACCACGCGTCCCGGGTCCGGCGCTATGCTGGGCCGGGCAACCCACCTCGCAGGAGTCCTGCATGCACAAGAGCCGACTGGGCACCATCGTGATCGACTGCCAGACCGACGACGTGGACGCGGCCGCGCGCTTCTGGTCCCAGGCCCTGGGCTGGGCCAGCCGGCCGCTGGCGACCCCGGACGGCGCCGCCTACCGCCAGTTCGAGACGCCGCCGCAGGAGGTGGCCGTCCTCGTGCAGGCGGTGGACCATCCCAGCCGGGTCCACGTCGACATCGAGACCGACGACATCGACGCGGAGGTCGCCCGGCTGGAGGCACTGGGGGCCCGGCGCATCGCCCACGTGAAGCGCTGGTGGGTGATGGAGGCGCCGACCGGCCAGCGGTTCTGCGTGGTGAATCCGCAGCGGCCGGATTTCGAGGCGGGCGCCAACGTCTGGGACGTGGCGCCGCGCTGAATCACCGACCCGGTTGGCGGGTGGGGGCGCGTCGCCCCATCAGGAGCGCGCACACGGTCAGCGCCAGCATCGCGCCCTGGGCGGCGAGGCCCTGCAGGTTGGGATGCACGCCCAGCAGCGGCACCGCGACGAAGTCGATCGGCGTCGAGGTCAGCAGCCCCGCTTCCTGGAGCGCCGCGATGCCGTGGCCGACGAAGATCACCGCCATCAGGACCAGCAGCCAGGAGGTGGCGGCGAAGAACAGGCCGATCGGCAGCCGCACGCTGTACTTCAGGATCAGGCCGCCGAACAGCGCCAGCAGCACCAGGCTGGCCCCGATGCCGCCCAGCACATGCGGCCGGCGCGCCTCGCCGGCCTGCGCCAGCAGCGTCTCGTAGAACAGGATGATCTCGAACAGCTCCCGGTAGACGGCCAGGAACGAGATGCTGGCCATCGCCCACAGGGTGCGCTTGGCCAGCGCGCCGGCGACCTGGTCGCGGATGAAGGTCTGCCAGGCCTGCGCGTGCGAGCGGTTGTGCAGCCACAGGCCGACATACAGCAGCATGCCGGCCGCCAGCAGCGCCGAGAAGCCCTCGGTCAGCTCGCGGCTGGCGCCCGAGACGGACAGGAAGCGGTTGGCCGCGAACCAGGTGGCCACGCCCAGCAGCACGGCCGCCACCCAGCCGGCGTGGATGTAGGGCAGCGCATCGGTGCGGCCGGTCTTGCGCACGAAGGCGATGATGGCCGCCAGCACCAGGATGGCCTCCAGGCCTTCGCGCAGCAGGATCAGCAGCGAGCTGGTGAAGGCGGTCGCGGGCGACATCTCGCCCTCGGCGAGCTTGCGGTCGGCCTCGTCCAGCAGGGTCAGCGCCTGCTGCACGCGGGCCTCCAGCGCCGCGACGGGGCGGGCCGCGTCGATGTCGGAGCGCACGGCCATCATGGCCTGCTCGATCTTCTGGCGCAGGCCTGGGTCCACGTTGTCGAGGCCGGCCTCGACCAGCTCGAAGCCCTCCAGGTAGGCGGTGATGCCGAGCTGGCGCGCGGCCGCACGGTCGCCGCCGCGGTAGGCGGCCAGGGCCTCGGCCAGCTTCTGGCGCGCCACCACCAGCGGCGCCGGCCCTGCCCCGGCGAGGGTGGCCGGATGGGCGAGCAGGTAGGCCTGCACCGCGCCCAGGTCGGGTCCATTGGTGCGCGCCTGCTCGGCCGGCGTGGTGGTGACCAGGCGGCGCAGGTCGCCCATCTCGGCCTTGCCGACGCCCTGGCGCCACAGCGCCTCGCCCTGCGCCTGGCGCTCCGGCGCGTGGCGCAGTCCGGCCACGAGGAATGCCAGGGCCCAGCGGTCCGCCTCCGGCAGCTCGGTGAAGGCGCGCATCGGCGTTCCGCGCACGCCCAGCGTCACGGTGTTGTACAGGCCGTAGACGCTGCGCTTGTCCATGCGGGCGGCGTCGTGGAAGTTGCTCGGCGCCGGGTCCAGGTCCTTGGCCGCCGGCCCGTCGCCGCGGCCTTGCGGTCCGTGGCAGGCCGCGCACTGCGCCTGGAACAGGGTGGCGGCGCGCGCCAGGTCGGGCGCCTGCCGGGGCGCCACGGCCACGCCGTACAACCGGACCAGCTCGGCGCCCAGGGTGCGGGCGATGCCGGACACCTCGCCGCCCGGTGCCTTGGCGTTGATGCGGCCGAGGAGGGCGCGGGCCTGCTGCAGGAGAGCGTCCTTGCCCGCGACCGGCGGCAGCTGCTCCAGCAGGGCCACGACCTGGCCGGCGAATTCGCGCTGTTCCTGGTATTCGCCGGCGTCCTGCACCCGGCCGTCGCGCACGGTGTCGGGGTAGTCGACGCCCACGTAGTCCAGCATGTGGATGATGGTCTGGGCCTTCTCGTCGTCGGCCGCGGCCGCCAGGGCCGACACGCCGACGAGCAGGGGGAGGAGCAGCAGCGCCAGGCGCCGCAGCACGCGGAATGCGTTCATGAAGCGTCCTCGATGGACGGTGCCGGCGTGCGGGCCGGGCTGGCGCACCAGCCACTGATCGCGACCAGGAAGACAGCGGCGGCGGCCGCCGGGGTGGGGCTGGACATGTCGTGGTTCACGTTCGGGCGGGATGGCGGCTGGCTGCAACTGGACGGGACGGCAGCTTGCCGAGGTCGTCCAGTCCTGACACGGTGAGTATATGAGAACAATTCGTATTTAGATTTCAGGTGCAGGCCCGACAGGTCCGGCCGTGGCGTCGCGGCTGCAGCAGCAGTGGTGCGGGCTGGACGGCGGGCCTGTCTTGCTGGCGCCGGCGGAGGCGGCGACGCGCCGGCTCACGCCGCCGGGCGTGGTTCAGTGAGGATCGGAAAGTCGTGCGCGGGTCCGCGCCCGACCGTGCGCGACCGATGAACGGGGGCGTGGCGCCTGAGCTACCGCGCGGCGCTCACGGAAGCGCCATCGGCCGCACGTCGGGTGCGATGTCCAGCCGGGCTTCGGTGGCCGCCAGCACCTGCTCGACACTGACGCCGGGCGCTGTCTCCACCAGTTGCAGCCGCCCGTCGCGCAGCGCCAGCACGGCCAGCTCCGTGACCACCAGGTCGACCGGGCGGGCCGAGGTCAGCGGCAGCGAGCAGCGCTCGACGATCTTGGGCTTGCCCTTGGCGGTGTGCTGCATGGCCACCACCACCCGCCGCGCGCCGGTCACCAGGTCCATCGCGCCGCCCATGCCCGGCACCATCTTGCCGGGGATCATCCAGTTGGCGAGCAGGCCGCTGCCATCCACCTGCAGGCCGCCCAGCACGGTCATGTCGACGTGGCCGCCGCGGATCAGGCCGAACGACATGGCGCTGTCGAAGGTGCAGGCACCGGGGATGGCGGTCACCGGCCGGCCGCCCGCGTCGGTCAGGCGCGGCTGGGCCATGGCGCCTTCCGGGATCGGACCGGTGCCGATCAGACCGTTCTCGGACTGGAAGAACACCGTGATGTCGCGCGGCACGTAGCCAGCCACCAGGGTGGGGATGCCGATGCCGAGGTTGACCAGCATGCCGTCCTGCAGTTCCAGCGCGATGCGCCGGGCGATGAGCGTCTGGGCGTCCATGTCAGCCCCTCGCGACCAGGAGGTCGACCAGCACGGCGGGCGTGACCACGTGGTCCGGCGGGATCATGCCGATCGGCACGATCTGCTCGACTTCGGCGACCACGGTGCGCCCCGCCAGCGCGATGACCGGGTTGAAATTGCGGGCGGTGAGCGCGTACACCAGGTTGCCCAGGTAGTCGGCCATGAACGCCTGCACCAGCGCGAAGTCGGCATGCAGCGCGGTCTCCAGCAGGTAGGGCTTGCCGTCGACCTCGATGCGGCGCTTGCCCTCCTCGACCACCGTGCCGACCCCGGTGGGCGTGAGCACGCCGCCCAGGCCGCAGCCGGCCGAGCGGATGCGCTCGATCAGCGTGCCCTGCGGCACCAGGTCGACCTGCATGGTGCCCGCGATCATCTGCTGCTGCGTCTCGGGGTTCAGGCCGATGTGGCTGGCGATGAGCCGGCTCAGCGCCCTGGCGCTCACCAGCTTGCCGATGCCCACGCCCGGCACGGCGCTGTCGTTGGCGATGACGGTGAGGTCGCGGCGGCCCTGGCGCACCAGTTCGTCGATCACCCGCTCGGGCGAGCCCACGCCCATGAAGCCGCCGATCATGAGGCTGGCCCCGTCCGGGATGCGGGCCGCCACCTCTTCCGCTGTCGTCGTCTGCATCTCTGGCCTCCGCGCGGGACGGCGGATCGCCGCGCCCACCGGCAGACCTTAGGCCCGGCCGCGCCGGCCACCCATTGGACCTTGGTCCCAGGGTGCGGAAGGGCGCCGGGTCGGCGCGGGGTCAGTCGATCTTGATGCCGGCCGCCTTCACCACCTGGCCGTAGCGGCCGAGGTCACGGGCCATCTCCTCGCGGAACTGGGCCGCCGTGCCGGGGCTGGCCTCGATGCCCAGCGTGCGCAACTTGTCGCGCGCCTCGGGGTCGTTCAGCACCGCGTTCAGTTCGGTGGTCAGCCGGGTCGCGATCGCCGGCGGCAGCCCGGCCGGCGCCAGCAGGCCGACCCAGGAGTCGACGACGAAATCGGGAACGCCGGCCTCGCTGAAGGTCGGCACGTCGGGCAGGGCCGGGGACCGCTTGGCGCTGGACACGCCCAGCGCCCGCAGCTTGCCGCTCTTGACGAAGCCATGGGCGCCGGCGATTGCCGTGTAGACCAGCGGGATGTTGCCGCCGACCACGTCGGTGAGGGCCTGGCCGCCGCCCTTGTAGGGCACGTGGGTGAGGTTGGCGCCGGTGCGCAGCTTGAGCAGTTCGCCGGCGATGTGGGGCGTGCCGCCGGTGCCCGAGGTGCCGAACGACAGGCCGCCGGCGGTGGCCTTGGACACGCCGACCAGGTCGGCCAGCGACTTGACCGGTGCATCCGGGTTGGCCACCAGGATCAGCGTCGCGTTGCCGATCTTGCCGATCGGCGTGAAGTCCTTGAGGGTGTCGAACGGCAGCTTGGCGAACACGTGGGGGTTGATCACCATGGTGCCGTCGAAGCCGAGCACCAGGGTGTAGCCATCGGGCGCCGCGTCCTTGACCAGCGCCGTGCCGATGTTGCCGGATGCGCCGGGCTTGTTGTCCACCACTACCTGCTGGCCGAGCCGGCGGCCGAGGAATTCGGCGACCACGCGCCCGCTGGTGTCGGTGACGCCGCCCGGAGTGAACGGCACCACGAGCCGGATCGGCCGGGACGGCCAGCCGTCCTGGGCGGCGGCCGGTACCGGCGCGAGGCCCAGCGTGGCCGCGGCCAGCGCGGCGGCGGCCAGCCAGTGGCGGCGGGGAAGTCCGCGGGCGCGGCGGAATGCGGGTTGCATGCAGTCTCCTGGAGTTGTGTACGGGTGGCGACGGGCTCAGGGTTCGGCGTGGCGGCGGTCGAACTCCCAGACCTCCTCGAATCCCATCAGGCGCGTCAGGTCGCCGAACGGCATCAGCGGCGTGGCCAGCCCGGCCGACGAGCCCTGGCCGCGCAGGTGGGCGTAGCCCGCGCGCATGGCCTCGGTGGCCGCCAGCAGGGCCGTGACCGGGAAGATGGCGAGGCGGTAGCCGATGGCTTCCAGCTCGGCCTGCGACAGGACCGGCGTGCGGCCACCCTCGACCATGTTGGCCACCAGCGGCAGGTGGGTGCTGCGGCCGATGGCGCGCATCTCCTCGGCCGACTCGGGCGACTCGACGAACAGGATGTCGGCGCCGGCGCCCGCATAGGCTTCGGCGCGGCGCAGCGCCTCGTCCAGGCCGAGCGTGGTGCGCGCGTCGGTGCGGGCGATGACGAGGAAGTCGCTGCGGGTGCGGGCCTCGCAGGCGACCTTGATCTTGCGCACCATGTCGGCCATCGGCACCACCCGCCGGCCCGGCGTGTGGCCGCATTTCTTGGGAAATTCCTGGTCTTCCAGCTGGATGGCGGCCGCGCCGGCGGCCTCGTAGCCGCGCACCGTGTGGGCCACGTTCAGCAGGCCGCCATAGCCGGTGTCGCCATCGGCGATCAGGGGCGCGCGCGCCATCGAGGCCATGGCGCGCACCCGCTGGACCATGTCGGTGTAGGTGGCGATGCCGGCGTCGGGCAGGCCCAGGTGGCTGGCCACGGTGCCAAAGCCGGTCATGTAGAGCGCGTCGAAGCCGAAGCTGTCGGCCAGCCGCAGCGAGACCATGTCGTGCACGCCCGGCGCCACGACGCGAGGCCGGGCCCGCGCAGCCGTTCGGCTAGGGACAGGGCAGCGGTGGGCGAGGGCATCGGGCGATCCTAGAGCGCCACCGGGCCGCCGACGCCTGCGGGGAACCCTGAGGGGCAGGTGTGCGGCGGTGGACTCCCCCAACCCGACCGTGGCAGCGCTGGCGCGCAATCACGAGTTCGGTGCAGTGATGGAGGGGGGCAAGTCGCCCCGGGTGCAGACTAAGACACGGCTTCAAGGCCGTAGATGTCGGCGGTGTTCTCGTACATAATCCGGCGCGCGAGCCAGTCGACCTGCGTGGTGTTCCACACGCCGCGCTCGACGCCGTCGTTCAGCACGTGGTTCAAGGCCTGGCGTGCGTAGCTCGCCGCGGCGACGTGGAACTCGGGCGCCCCGGCATCAGATCCGTACAGCAGCTTGTTCGCCGGCAGGATCTCCAGCCACTCGGTGAGTTTGGAGCGCAGGTACGCGTGGTGCAGGTAAGGCATCCACGAGAAGTCGAGGTACAGGTTGCCGTAGGTCTGCACGAGTGACGCCAAGTCGCTCGAGAAGGGATACGCGCCGTGCAGCAGGCAGATCTTCAGGCGGTTCAGCGAACGGGTCTGCAGCAGCGGTTCCAGTAGAAACGGCGCGCCGTTGCCGACGATCATCCCCGGCTCCGGGTGGCCCATGCCCACGTGCACCTGCACCGGCATTTGCTTGTCCGCGGCGTACTGGCAGGCACGCCGCACGAGGAAGTTCTCCATCGTGCGGCGGTCGGCGGCTTGGCCCGCAGCGAGCGCCCCGTAGACGGCGCTGGCATCCGCGTACGTAGCCGGCTCGAAGTCGATGCCCCGCACGTAAGCTGACGCGATCTTGAGCGAGATGGCTCCTTCGTGGACGCGTCGCTCGATGGACGCGTCCATGAACTGCAGGTACTGGTCGAAGTTCGCAGGCGGCGCGTCCATGCCCACGCGCCTGAGCTCCGATCGCAACACGGTGGCGAAGCCGGCGTGGAACCGCTGGAACTCCATGCCGCGCATCGTCGTCTGGCCGTCATGGAATGGATAAACGTACGGGTCGATCCGCATGACCTGGCGATAGCGCTTGCGGTCCCAGATGTCGCGGTCGAGTGCCGACACATCGGCCAGCACGATCGGCGTGTTCGCCACGTGGCAAGCCTGGTCATACCCGAAAGACGGTGATTTCGCGGCCCACTCGCGCGCCACGAGCATCTGGTCGTCCCAGCTGCCGCCGGGCCCGTAGAGCTGGCGGGCGCCTTCGCGCAGCGCCGTCGCGAAGAAGGTCGTCGAGCGGAACTTCACGCCTTCTTCAAGAATCGTCTCCGTTTGGTGCTCGGCCTGGAGCCTTTCCAGCGTGGCGGTGTCACCCCGGTTGCGCGCGGTGATGTACGCGTCGAACACCTCCGGCGGCACGTTGGTCTCGAGGTGCGCGGTCGAGAACTGCTTTTCAATCTGCAGGATCGTGCGGGGGCGCGCCATCGACGCGTGCGAGTGATGGTCGATCGCGGGGAGACCACTGGTGATGTCGGGGATTGCCATGGCTGTGCGTTCATCCGGCCGTCAGTCGGCCTTGATGTCCTTGTCCTTGATGATCGTGGCCCACTGCGCGCTTTCGCGGCGGATCTGGCTCGCGAACTGCTCGGGGGTACTGGCACGCGGTGTCGTGCCCACGGCGCGCAACTTGTCCGGCAGTTCGCCGCCGGCAAGCGCCTTCGCGGTCTCCGCGCTCAGCTTGGACAGGATGTCCTTGGGCGTGTCGCCGGGCGCGCACAAACCGTACCAGGAATTGATCTCGAAGCCCTTGATGCCGAGCTCGTTCAGCGTGGGCACGTCCGGCAAGTAGGGCGACCGCTCGAGCGAGGTGACGGCGATCGGCTTGACCTTGTCCGCCTGCGCGGTGAGGTAGGTGCGCGCCGACGGGAGCGGGTTGAAGTAGAAGTCCACGTGACCGCCGATCAGGTCGGTGATCGCTGCCGCGCCGCCTTTGTACGGCGTGTGCGTGGCCGACAGGCCCGCCTGGTGCAGGAAGACCTCGGCGACGAGGTGCGTGAGGTTGCCGGTGCCGCCCGACGCATAGAAGACCTTGCCCTGGTTCGCCTTCAGGTAGGAGGCGAACTCCGCGTAGTTCTTCACCGGCATCCGTGCGCCGGCCACCAGCACCATCGGTGTGGTGCCGATCAGGGACACCGGAACGATGTCCTTGCCGACCGTGTACGGCACATTCGCCTTCGGGTACAGGTTCGGGTTGATCGTCATCGGGGCCGGCGAGCAAATCATCAGCGTGTAGCCGTCGGCCGGGCTTTTCGCGACGTAGCCGGTGCCGATCATCGCGTTGGCGCCGGGCTTGTTGTCGACGATGAAAGGCTGCCCCCACGCCGTGCGGAAGTGGTCGCCCAGGCCGCGCGCAATCGGGTCCAGGTCGCTGCCGCCCGGGAACGGCACGACGATCTTGATCATCTTGTTGGGGTAAGCCTGGCTGAAGGCGGGAGCCGATGCCGCGGCAAGCGCGCACAGGGCGAGGGTTCGGAGAAAGGGTTTCATGCTTGCGTCCAGTGCGTTGCTTGTAGCGCTACAATTTTAGTGAGAAAGAACCCCGCCTGTCAGAAGCGTTTCCCTCTCCTAGAGAGCCGCCGGCCGACGGGGCAGGGCTGAAAAAATTATAGCGCTAAAATCAATTGGAGCAACCATCGAGAAAGGCGCGATGACCGCAGTCACACGGCGCAAGCCAACGATGACCGACCTGGCGAATGCCGCGGGCGTCTCGCTGATGACCGTGTCGAACTGCTTCAAGCAGCCGCACAAGGTCCATGCGGACACCCGCAAGAAGGTCATGGACGCGGCTGCGGCCGTGGGGTACGTTCCCAACCTGATCGCGAGCAGCCTCGCATCCGGCAGTAGCCGCATGGTCGCGGCCCTGGTGCCGTCGCTGCGCAATTCCAACTTCGCCACGACGCTGCAGGGACTGGGCGACTACCTGCACTCGCGCGGCTATGAGTTGCTGCTCGCCGTCGCGGAAGACCCGGCGCGAGAAGAAATCGTCCTTCGCAACCTTCTGGGGCGGCAGCCGGGGGGAATCGTCCTGACCGGTGGCGAGCACAGCAAGGAGAGCATCGCCCTCATCCGGCATGCCGGCGTGCCCGTGGTCGAGACCTGGATCGCTCCGAAGCCAGGCCTCGACATGGCCGTCGGCTTCTCGCTCTTCGACGCCGCGCGCGACATCGCGCAGCTGCTGGTCAAGAAGGGACTGCGCCATGTCGGCTGGGCCGGCTTTGAGGCGACCAGCGACCGCCACCTGCAGCGCCAGCGCGGTTTCCAGCAGGCGATGAAGGACGCGGGCTTGCGCAGTGACCTGCTCTTTCTCGCACCAGAAAACGCCGGGTTCGCGGGAGGCCGGCTGGCACTGGATGCGCTCGTTCGCAAGGAACCCAAGCTGCAAGGCCTGTGCTGCGTGACGGACGTGCTCGCGGCGGGAGCGTTGTTCGAATGCATGCGCAGGGGCTGGAGCGTGCCGGAGCAGTTCTCAGTCGCTGGATACGGCGACTTCGAGATCGCCGCCGAAGTGCCGCCGGGATTGACCACCGTGAAGACGAATGGCGCCGCGATCGGCCGCGCGGCCGGCGAGATGCTGGTGCAGAAGATCGAGACCGGCCGCATCGACTCGCCGGTGCGCCAGGTTCCGTACGAGATCGTATTCCGCCACAGTCTCTAGACCTCGCTGGAACCCAGTCACACAATCGCGCCGCGTTGGGTCAGCATCGCGCTTCACGATGCCCCGTAGGTAGCCCGCGAACGCGAATCAAACCTCGCTGCGCTGGAGCAGGTAGTCCAGTCCGCCGACACGGAACCAGCGGTACCCGTAGCGCTCGATCTGCAGGCGATGTTTCCCGTCGGTGCCGGCCACACTGTGGTCCTCCGACAGCAGGTTCACCAACAGGCCGGAGCGGTCATGGGAGACCTGCGCCGGGAAGCTCAACTCGATCGGCTCGTCGGCGAGGTTGTGCACGAACAGGACCGCGTTGTTGCGCCATTCGTAGCGCAGCAGCAGGATCGCCGCGTTTTCGCACTGCAGCACGACGAAGCGGCCCCAGCCGACCTCGGGCACCTCCTTGCGCATGCGGCACATGCGCTCGAGCCAATTGAGCAGCGAGTTCGGATCGCGCCGCTGCGCCGCGACATTCAGGTGCTGGAAGCCGTAGGGGCCGCTCGAGATGACCGGCAGCACGGGCCGCGCAGCGGTGGTGAAGCCGCCGTGCGGCTCGTCGGACCACTGCATCGGCGTGCGCGCGCAGTTTCGCTCGGGGAGTGACAGATCGTCCCCCATGCCAATCTCGTCACCGTAGCGCAGCACCGGCGTGCCGGGCAACGTCAGCATCAAGCTGTAGGCAAGCTCCAGGCGTGGCCGATCGCCGTGCAGCATCGGCGCGAGGCGGCGGCGAATGCCGCGCTCGTAAAGCTGCATGTCGGAATCGGGTGCGAACGCGTCGAACACGCGCTGGCGCTGCCTGGGCGTGAGGCGGCCGAGATCGAGCTCGTCGTGGTTGCGCAGGAACATGCCCCATTGCGACGTTGCGGGCCTTGGCTCGGTCGCGGCCAGCGCCTTGATCAGCGGCCGGGTGTCGGCGGCCGCGAGCGCGTAGAAGAGGTTCTGGTTGACCTGGAAGTTGAACATCATCTGCAACCGCTCGCCGGCCTCGCCAAAGTATTCGAGGTCGTCCCGGGGCAGCACATTGGCCTCGCCGAGGATGATCGAGTCGCCCTGGCGCCACTGCAGCAGCTCGCGAAACGTGCGCAACATGTCGAACTGCGATTTCGGCTTCTTCACCTCGGCGCCTTTTGCGGCGATCACGAACGGCACCGCGTCCATTCGGAAGCCCGACACGCCCAGCTGCGTCCAGAAGCCCATGATCTTGAGGATCTCGGCCTGCACCAGTGGATTGGCGGTGTTCAGGTCGGGCTGGAACTCGTAGAAGCGGTGGAAGTACCAGCGCCGCGCGACTTTGTCGAAGCTCCAGGTCGACTTCTGCACTCCAGGGAAGACGACGCCGTCGTCGGCGTGAGCGGGCTTGCGATCGGCCCACACGTACCAGTCGCGGTACTTCGATTCCGCATTGGCCCGCGCGGCGAGAAACCACGGATGCTGATCCGACGTGTGGTTGACGACGAGGTCGATCAGCACGCGCATGCCGCGCTGCTTGGCCCCGTGCGTGAACTCGACGAAATCGCCGAGCGTGCCAAAGCGGGGGTCGACGTTGTAGTAATCCGCGATGTCATAGCCGTCGTCGCGTCCCGGCGAGGTCTGGAACGGCATCAGCCAGAGCGTGGTGACGCCCAGCCCGTGCAGATAATCTAGCCGGCGCGCGAGCCCCTGGAAATCGCCGACGCCGTCGCCGTTGCTGTCCATGAAGGTGCCCACCGACAGGCAGTAGACGATCGAGTTCTTGTACCAGAGGTCGTTGATCATGAGTCTGCTGTCCGCTGAACGTAGGTCTGCCCAGGAGGTCGTCTCACCCGACGCGTGGTGGAAGAGCGGGGTGATCTACCAAATCTACCCGCGTTCGTTCCAGGATAGCGACGGCGATGGCATCGGCGACCTGGCCGGCATCCGCCAGCGGCTGGGCTACCTCGCCGCGTTGGGCGTTGACGCCGTTTGGATCTCGCCGTTCTATCCATCGCCGATGGCGGACTTCGGCTATGACGTGGCCGACTATTGCGATGTCGATCCGCGCTTCGGCACGCTGGCCGACTTCGATGCGCTGGTGGCCGAGGCGAAGGCGATCGGCTTGCGCGTCATCCTCGACCTCGTCCCGAACCACACCTCCGACCTGCACCCCTGGTTCGTGCAGAGCCGCAGCAGCAAGACCAACCCGAAGCGCGACTGGTATCTGTGGCGAGACCCCGCCCCCGATGGCGGCCCGCCGAACAACTGGCTCAGCAATTTCGGCGGTCCGGCGTGGACATTCGATGCCGGCTCCGGCCAGTATTACGCGCACATGTTCCTGAAGGAGCAGCCCGACCTGAACTGGCGGCACCCCGACGTGCGTGCCGCGATGTACGACGTGATGCGCTTCTGGCTGCGGCGCGGCGTCGACGGATTTCGCGTCGACGTGATCTATCACCTGATCAAGGACGAGGGGTTCCGCGACAACCCCATCAACCCGGCGTTCGCACCGGGCGGCGACCCGGCGCACCGGCTGCTGCCCGAATACACCGCCGACCGCCCCGAGGTCCAGGACATCGTCCTGGAGATGCGCCGCGTGCTCGACGAATTCGGCACGCCCGCTTCGGCACGCGTACTGATCGGTGAGCTCTACCTGCCGGTGCAACGGCTGATGAGCTACTACGGCATGGATGCGGCCGGTGTGCTGCGTGGCGCGCAACTGCCCTTCAATTTCCACCTCATCGGCGCCGAGTGGCAAGCCGAGGCGATCGACCGACTGGTGCGCGAATACGAGGCCGCACTGCCGGCCGGGGCGTCGCCCAACTGGGTCATCGGCAACCACGACAAGTCGCGCATTGCCAGCCGGATCGGGGGCGGCGCGGCACGCCTCGCTGCCATGCTGCTGCTGACCCTGCGTGGCACCCCGACTCTCTACTATGGCGATGAACTGGGCATGACCGACGTGCCGATCCCGATCGCCGAAGTGCAGGACCCGCTCGAGCGCCGGGTGCCGGGCCACGGCCTGGGCCGCGACCCGCAGCGCACGCCGATGCCCTGGAGCACGGGGGCGATTGCAGCGGGCTTCACCACCGGTCGGCCTTGGCTGCGAATGGGGGACGACGCTAACGAACGCGCGGTCGACCGGCAGTTGGCCGAACCCCATTCCATGCTGCAGCTTTACCGCCGGCTGCTCGCGTTGCGCCGAAGCCAGCCAGCGCTGCACGAGGGCAGCTGGGTGCCGCTTGGCGTGCAGGGAAACGTGCTGCTGTACGCGCGCGGCGATGGCGCGCAGCGCATGGTCGTGCTGCTCAATTTCGGCGCAACCAGCGCGTCGGTCGACATGGGCGCGCTTTCGCGCATCCCGGTGCCGCTGCCGCTGCAGGTGTTGCTCTCGACCGGGCTCGACCGCGATGAGTCCGTCGCTGCAACGATCACGTTGCGGCCTGAAGAAGGACTGATTCTCGGAAGGCGGGCGAGCTCGGGTGTCGCTGCGTTTGCATAGGTCCGTGTCGAATGCGTTGTTGCGCGCGCACGCCCAGCGCCCTCAGCACGCGACGAGGTCCGTGTGAGCGAACCCCTTGGCGTAGTCCAGCACCGAGATGACTTCAGGTTCCACGCGGAAGAGGGCGACTTCGTCTGCGGTGGGCATTTTCATGCTGGCGGTCTCCGGCGTCGCATCCGGGTACTTCATCGGAAGCATCCGAAGCACTTTCTCGGCCTCGGCGCGATCGGTCACGCGGTGGGCCCGCGCCGCCATGGACAGACCGGTGATCGCCATGAGGTCAGCGGTGTCGTGGTCGATCGTGAGGGACACGCGGTTGTCCAGCGCCAGATTTCTGGCCTTCTGGCTCTCGCGGCCACACAGGAACCATAGCGTCAATCCTTGGCTCACGTAGCCCACCGTTGTCGCCTGCGGCCAGCCATCTGGGCGCAGTGTCGCAAGGGTCATGATCCTGTGCCCGTCGAGCAAGGCCAGGATCTTCTGCTTGAGCGATTCATCCATAGGAGCTCCATGTCCGCAGGGGGCGGAGGCGCGGACATCGTGCTACTTCCGGAATGGCGTGCGTTTGATGTTCGTCAGGACTGATGTCCGGACTGATCGCGCAGCGGGGCAGGGACGATCCAGGCTGCCCAACACAGCGGCCATGGCAAACTGCGACCGGAATGAATTTGTCATGCCCGTGAAAGCCGATCAGAACCTGGTTTCCTCGGAGGCGCTGCCCGAGAAGCGAGGCAGGGGCCGACCAAGGCTCGATCCCGCGAGCCAGAAAACCAGGAGCGCCATCCTGAACGGCGCGATCAAGGTGTTCTCGCGCCACGGCTACGACGCCGGCAGCATCGAGAAGATCTCCCTGGAAGCGAACTCGGTGGATCGGATGGTCTACTACTACTTCGGGAGCAAGCAGGGTCTCTACAACGCCGCGCTTGAGGAGATGTACCGGCAGATGGGCGCCGCCGAGGAGGCCGTCGAGATCGACCTCGCCGAACCCAGGAAGGCCGTTGCCAAGATCGTGCGGTTCATCTTCGACTACTACCGCGCGCATCCCGAGCTCATCGTGCTGCTCAACAACGAGAACATGCACAAAGGCATGCACCTGGCCAAGCGCCGGCCGGCGGAACCGGGGGGCGCGGCGTCACCCATCCTGGCCAGGGTCCACGCCATCGTGGCCGAAGGCCAAAGAACGGGCGTGTTCCGGCGCGGCGTCAAGGCGCGCCACGTCTACCTGATGATCCTCGCGTCAGGCTACTTCTTCGTGTCCAACCGGTTCACGCTATCGCGCTTCCTGGGCGAATCCCTGGACGACGAGGCCCACGCGCAGTGGACGGCCTTCGTCTCCGACGCGGTGCTTCGCGTCCTCGAGAAGAAGGCCGCCTGACAGCCCTTCAGCGGGTTCTGCCCCCATCCGGAGCGGCGTCACTCCAGCTTGAGTTTGAGCTTGCCGAAGGCGTCGCGCCAGGCGGCGGCGTCCTGGTCGATCAGCTGCTGGAACCCCTGCGGGTCGAGCTGCAGCGGCTGCGATCCGTCGCGGGTGATGAGGGCCGAAACGCGCTCGTCCGAGACGGCCGACTGCACGACCGCATTGAGCGTCGTGACGACGTCCCTGGGCGTGCCGGCCGGCGCGACGAGCCCGTACCAGACTGTCAGGCCCAGTTCGGGCAAGCCTTGCTCGAACACGGTTGGCACGTCGGGGGCCCCGGGCACCCGCGTCTTGCTCGTGACGGCCAATGCCTTGTACTCCCCGCTGGCCACCTTGTGGATCGAGGTCGGGATGCCGTCGAAATAGACGTGCACGTCGCCCCGCGCCAGCGCGGTGAGCGCCTGGGCGGCGCCGGTGTAGTGCACCGACACCAGTGACTCGCCCGCGGCCTTGGACAGCAAGGCTCCCAGCACGTGGTTCGAGCTTCCGTTGCCCAGCGTCCCGTAGTTGAAGTGGCCGGGCTTGCCGCGCGACTTGGCCACGAGGTCCTGCAGCGTGGTCACCGGTACGTCCTTGTTGACGTCCAGCATGAAGGGCATGGACATGATGCCGGCGACCGGGAGGAAGTCGGACGCGGCATACGGCACCTGCTTCTGAACCAGAGGCACGATGCTCAGCGTGGTGGACGTCGCGAACAGCAGGTTGTAGCCGTCGGCGGGCGAGCGGGCGACGGCCGTGGCGCCGATGACCGTGCCCGCACCCGGCTTGTTGTCGACGACCACCGGCTGACCCAGCCTGGCCTGCATCTTCTCGGCGAGCACCCGGGCCATGGCGTCGGCCGATCCTCCCGCTGCGTACGGCACGACGATCTTGATGGGGCGCTTGGGCTGCCACTCCGCCGCTGTCGCCACGGAGGCGATCACAAGGCCGACGGATGCGAGAAGAACCTTTGTGAAAGCCACTGTCACCTCCTGGTGCTCCGCTCCCAGCCGATTAACTGTAGCAGCGGTTCCATAAAAGCCTACCCGGTCTGCGGCCGGCGTGCAAGCCATGCATGGCGCGGCTCTTCCGCAGGAGTCGATTGCGACGGCGGGTCAATTTATGTAGCATGCAGTCCATTAATTGGAAAGGAGCTTCCATGGCCGCTGTTCTTGACGCCTCCGCTTCCATCGACATCCCGGTGATCGACATCGGCCCGTTCCTGGCGGGGGACCCACGCGGCACCCGCGACGTCGTCGAACAGGTCCAGCGCGCCTGCGAGAGCATCGGCTTCCTGGTCGTTCGGGGACACGGCGTCCCGACGGCGCTGGTCGACCAGCTCTACTCACAATCGCGCGCCTTCTTCGATCTTCCGGCCGCCGCCAAGCTGGCCGTGGAAAAGCCCGCCGGAACCGAGTTCCGCGGCTACTCGCCGCAGGGCGTCAAGACCATCGGCAAGGACCGCGACGAGAAGCTGCGTCCCTCGCTGCACGAGAGCTTCGCTATCGGCCCGCTCGACAGCCGCGGCGCCTCGACCCGGCCCAACCTGTGGCCGCAGCAGCCGACCGGGCTGCGCACGGAACTGACGGCGTACTACCACGAGATGGAGCGGCTGGCGCGCGCCATCCTGAGCATCTTCGCGGACGCGCTGGAGGTGCCGCGGTCCTACTTCCTGGACCGCATCGGGCAGCACAACAGCATCCTGCGGGTGATGCACTACCCGGCGCTGGAGCGCGCGCCGCAGGCCGGTGAAGAGAGAGCGGCCGCCCACACCGACACCACCGCGATCACCATCCTGCGCATCGACGACGCGCCTGGCGGGTTGCAGGTGCAGCGGCCTGACGGCAGCTGGATCGACGTGGTCAAGGTCCCCGACACCTTCATCGTCAACATCGGCGACATCATGATGCGGTGGACCAACGACCGCTTCGTCTCCACCATGCATCGCGTCGCCAATCCGCCGTCGGACGTCGCGGCCCGCGCGAGCCGGATGTCCGTTCCGTACTTCTGCATGCCCGACGAAGATGCAGTGATCGAATGCATCCCGAGTTGCGCCGGCGAGGGAGCGAAGTACCCCCCCATCACGTCGGGTGCCCTCCTGTCGAACCGGTACACGAAGGTCTACTCGGTCGGTGAGGGGAGCCATCCAGGCATCGGGCGGACGTCCTCGTAGACGCCTGGTCCTGGCCCCCTCACCGGCATCCGGTTCACTGCCGCCCCCCGATCTTCTGCGGCTTCACACGGTCAGCATCCAGCCCGCCGTGGCCACCAGCACCAGCGCGAGCACGCGGTTGAACCGCAGCAGGCGGCGCCCCTGCGCGAGCCACTCCCGCAGCAATGAGCCGACCAGCGCATAGACGAAATTGCTGCTGAAGGCGAAGACGGCCATGATCGCGCAGATGATCGCCAGCCGCTCGCCCGGATTCGACGCGGGTCGGCCGGCGGCGTTGACCACCCAGCCGGCGGTCAACGTCAGCGCGAGCATCCAGGCCTTGATGTTGAGGAACTGCAAACCCACGCCCTGCCAGAAGCTCACGTTCAACCGGTGTTCGTTGGCCTGCGCAAGCTGGGCGGAGCGACTGAGCTTCCACGCCAGCCACAGCATGTAGGCCACGCCCAGCAGCTTGATGGCCCAGCGCAGGGCAGGCGCGCCCAGCACGAGGGCGCCGAGACCCAGGCCGCTGCAGGCCATGAGCAGGGTCCAGCCGGTGGGCACAGCCAGGCAAAAGCGCAGCGCGCGCTTCAGCCCCAGGTTGGCCGCCAGCGCCGTCGACAGGGTCGTGTTCGGTCCGGGAGAAAAACTCATGGCGGTGCAGAACAGCAGCAGCGCCGTGATTTCGGCGGCGTTCACGAGAACAGGACTTGCTCGGGCATGCAGTCAATGTAATCTGGAACGACAACACACGACCAGTACAGTTCTCCAGATCACTCTGTCATCTGTCATGTCCGCGATGCCCATACACGCGGCAAGCGCAGCGGGAGCGCCCTGGGAGCCCGGCCTCGTCGAAGTGGTGGGCGGCATCCGTTGGCATGGATGCCACGGCATCCGTCATCGCGACATAGGTTCGCACGAGCTGGTGGACGTGGTCTCCAACATGGTGCGACGGACCGTGGCCTTCCGCGCGGTGTCAGGCGACCTGGGTCATCGCGTGCTCACGGGCTGCCTGCGGCCGCCAGCCTGCGGGTGACGGTCTCCGCCAGCTGGCGGTGGCCCGCCGGGGTGGGATGGAAGCCATCCGAAAAGGCCCAGCTCGCCCACCATCCCGGGGCAGCGCCCGGCGAGGCGTCCAGCAGCGCCGAGGTGCAGGTCTGCAGCGACCACTCCGGCAGCCCCACGGAACTGAGGCCCGTCACGGGGCACGCGGCGTGGATGACATCGCTCAGGCCGAACTCGGCGGCGCGCGCGATCTGCTCGTCCACGGCGGCGCGGACGTCGACCAGCACGACGCGGGGGTCGTTCCCGAGCCGGCTCTGCAGCCGCGCGTTGAACGCGCCCACGACCTGTCGCACGGCCGCCTGGATGGCCGCGGCCTCGTCGGCTCCTTCCTGCTGCACCAGCTTCTCGAAGGCCGCGGCGAAGCGCGGGGTGCGGGTGACGTCGGGGATATTCAGCACGGCGACGCGCGTCGCGCCCCGGTCCAGCGCGTGGACCGTGATCGCGTCCGCGAGCGTATCCGCGGCGTCCTCCATGTACAGGAAGGCGCTGCGGGCCAGGCTGTCGGCTCCGCGCACGGTGGACAGCAGGTCGCGCACGCTGACCTCGCGGCCCAGGAAGGCGAGGAACGCCAGGAGGCCGGTGCGGCTCGTCACGCCGGCCACGTAGGCGGCGGCCAGTTCGGACGCGTCGTTGCCGCCGCCATCCACGAGGACCAGGTCGCCGCGTCCGAAACTGCCGATGGCCGCGCCGGCATCGCTCAGCTGCGCGGTGATGCGCTTGGGTCCGTCGCCACGGAAGATGCGCGCACCGCCGACCGCGAAGTTCGTGCACGAGGCATCGCCGCGCGGCACGGTGCCGCCGGCCCCGTTGTCCATGTAGTAGCTGCATGAGCCGGAGAGGCCGAACCCGGCCGCCACCAGCTCCGGCAGCACCGGAAAGCCACCGGGGTTGGCGGCATCCTGCACCGTGAACTTGAAGCCGAACGTGCCCACGTCCGCGAGGCTGTCGCCGGCCACGACCAGCCGGGACACACCCGTCAGCACGGAGCTGGCGGCGGGCGACGCGGGTGCCGGGCCGATCGTCGAGGCGCCCGCCGCGCCCGACGTCCCTCCCGTGCCAGCCGTACCGACCGCGGCGGGCTGGCTGCCAAGACCGTCGCTGCCACCACCGCCGCCGCCGCAGGCAGCGAGCAGGAGCGTGCCCAGGCCGCCCGCCAGGAGCGTTCGATGCACGGGCGCCATCGAGCCGCGGGGTGGGTGACGACCACGTTGCGCTGGACGCGGGTGGGTCAAAACGTCGGCTGGTCCCTGGTCTTGCTTCGTCCTTGACATGCTGTCCCCTTCCTCATGGATGTGTTGACGTGGCTCTGGAGGATAGGAACCGCACCGCGCCGGAGTAGCTGGGCAATGAACTGTTTCAGTCGTCAGCGGTCCGTCCCGGCTGCGCCTCAGCGGACATGCACCAGCAGCGTGGCGAAGCGGCTGCTCCACAAGTCCGTGTCGTGCTGCGGCGCCTCCAGCCGGGTTGCGCGCAGCAGCCATCGACCGGCGTAGGGCAGGGCCTGTCGGACCTGCCCGTCACCGTCGGTCTGCCGCCACACGCCCAGCGGGTGGCGCTCGCTCACGAACTCCAGCCACTGGTTGGCGAGCGGCGTGCCGTCCCAGAGCAGCAAGTAGCTGAACGGCTGGCCGGCGCGGATGGACTCGCTGCCCAGGGGAACGATCTCCATCGCAAGCCCCTGCGATTGCCGCAGGCTCGCGGCCACCGGCGAGGCCGCGCTGGCCGGCACGTCGATCCTGGCGAACTTGCGATAGCTCTCGCGCCAGCCGATGCCGCGCGCCAGCTGCTGCTGCCACATCGCACGGACGTCGTCCGGTGCCCGGATGTCGGCGAGGTAGGTGGCGACCAGTTCAGGCGACAGCTCCACCTGTTGCGGCTTGAGTTCGGCCCAGCACGCAGCGCCACTCGACACGTCGATGCGCGCCCCGAGCTCGAGGTGGTCCGCATGCTCCTGGCGCGGCAACAGGTCCGCCCGCGAACGGGCGGGACTGCGGCACCCGGCCTGCGCGATGGTCGCTGCCGACGGCCGCGTCTCGCGCAGGGGAAAGCGTGAGCCCGTGCTCAAGTCCAGGCGCAGCAGTCGGGTGTCCTGTTCGACCGCCGGACGCGTGAGCCAGCTGTCATGCGCGTGCACCGGCCACTGCGCTGACAGGGCGCAGAGGGCCGACACGAGGCGCCATGCGGCCTTCACTTGCATTCACAGCGCAGCCGGTTCGGCCGTCTCGTCGACGGGCAGTGTCAGGTCGCCCAACGTGAGCGGCTCGCTGGCGTCGTTGCTGCCGGCGATGAGCTGGCTCATGTAGGCCACGAGGGCGCCGACGCTGGCCAGTGCGGACGGGGGCACGCCCCCGCCGCTGCCGGGGCTGTCCCCCACGCTGGTGCCGGTGCCGCCGGTGGCGGGGCTTCCCCCCACGGGCGTGCCGTTCCCGCCGCCACCGCCACCCCCGCCGCCACAGGCGGCCAGGACGACGCAGGCAGCGAGGACCGTCCATCCATTCCTGAAGTTCATCGATCGCTCCTCAAGGGAAGGTGGTGCCGGCCGCGGCCGGCGGATTGAAGTTGCCCTGGATCGGCGTGGTCAGGTAGGGGAAGGCCGCTCCGTAGTTGGCCGCCGTCTTGCGCACGCCGTCGGTGAGGGCCAGGCCGCCGGCGGGAGCATCCGTCGGCGCGCAGCCCACCTGCAGCGTGTCGCTCGCACCGGTCAGGGCGCACAGCGCACCCATCGCGACGCGCAGGGACAGGTCGACCGTGTCGTCGGCCGGGCGGCGCCCGTTGGGGAAGCCGGCGTTGTCGCCCCCGGCGACGCCGAGCGGGTTCTGTGCTCCGGCTGCGGTCGGCGCAATGGAGGTGTTCAGGCGCAGCATCTCGCTGGGCGTGACCGTCTGCGGCCGGTTCAGGCCGGCGATGCCCGTGAGGAAGGCCGCCACCAGGTCGGTCCGCGGGAACCTGGTCGGCGCGACGGCGCTCGGGAACAAGGTCTGGATCAGGGCCGGCAGGGTGGGATGGGTCACGTAGTCGAGAAACTGCGTGTCGTCGCGCGGCTTGGACGCGTTGAAGCGGTCCTTGTCGTCCAGACCGATCACCAGCTCGTTGACCAGCGGCATGCCCAGCCGCGAGACCTGCGCCCACGCGCCGCCCGCTCTGGCCGCGCGGCCCAGGCCGCTCGGCGGATTGCCGTCCACCAGCTTTGCCTGTCGCACGCTGGCGGTCGTGTAGGCGCCGATCACCGGATCGCTGCCATTCGTCAGGCATGCGATCGGCAGCTCCATCGCGATGGTGCTGACGTTCTTGGCTTCCAGGTCGTTGTTGTTGCCGCCGCTCTCCGGCCCCAGCGGGTTCAGGTTGAACAGGTCGAAGCTCTTGCCCACGGCGATGTAGAAGGGCTCCTTGCGCTGCCCGACGAAGATCTTGCCCGGCGCGCTGCAGCCGGGCACGTTCACGGTGTAGATGTGCTGTGCGGCATAGCCTGCGTATCCCCCGCTGCCGGCGAAGACCTTTTCGCCGATGTTGTCCACCGGCTTGTCGAAGCTGTTGCCGCCGCTGGCATTGCCCACGCTGGAGCGGGTGCCACTGCGCCGGTCGCCGCGTACCACGTTCACCGCATACGTCTCGCGCACGAGCAGGGTGTCGGGATTCACGCCGGAGACCGGGCCGTTGACGACCAGCGGGATCTTCACCTGCCTGCCGCCCACGGTCAGCGGCGTGCCCTTGGAGGTGTTCTGGAACTGGAATTGGAAGGTGATGTCTTCCTTCGCGTCGCCGTTGTTGTCGATGTGGATCTCGTACAGCGCGTCCGGATCGAACATGTAGTAGTTCGGTCCGCCCTGCGGGTCCTGGAACGGCATGTAGTTGGCCAGGATCGTCACGTAGTCCTGACGTCCGCCTTCGTAGCTGCGGAACATGTAGAGGTCGGTGGCGTCAACCTTGGGCATTCCGGCGATCGACGGCGCCTCGCGGTGGCTGGACGCGAAGCTTGCCGATGCGGTGCAAAGCGCAAGGACAGCTCCGGCTGCGGGCAGTGGGATTTTCATGAGGTCTCCTGACGCTGCTGTCTGAGAGCGGATGGGGTGTGGAGGGCTGGACGGCCACGCATCGTGGAAACCGGTGCATGGACACTCTGGTACGTGCCCGCCTCGCCGCCGGTTTGTAGGACGGCACCGTGTTCGTGGTTCCCAGGCCGTGCCTGTCCCATCCGGGAACGGCGGCGTTCGTGATCCAATCGCACCCGCATTCCGTAGAGAGTCCATGAACTGCGCTGCGGAAACGATGGAGGCCCGAACCCGGATGGCGGCCAACGCCTGCGCATCGGGCGTCCGTCACGCCAAGGGTGGGACCGTCCGCAGCTGTATGCCAACCAACGACGAGTTCAATGCGTGGATCCGTGCGGTCGCCGTCAGCAGTGATCGCGAGGCGTTCGCTGCGTTGTTCAGGCATTTCGCGCCGCGCATCAAGGGCTATCTCGTCCGGTCGGGCATCCCGGCATCGATCGCCGAGGACCTCACCCAGGAGGCCATGGTGATCCTGTGGCGGCGTGCCGCGAGCTTCGACCCGAAGCGGGCGGCGCTGTCCACCTGGCTCTTCACGGTCGCGCGCAACCTGCGCATCGACCATTACCGCCGGGCCTCCGTGGATGCCACCGGCAGCACCCGCATCGACCACGATGTCGACGTGTGGAATGCCGACCAGCAGACAGCGGACGGGGGCGCGGGCCCGGACGAACGCGTGGACAACACACAGCGCGAGCGCAGCGTGCAACGCGCACTGGCGGAACTGCCGGCGGAACAAGCCCTGCTGCTGCAGCTGTCGTTCTTCGAGGAACGGCCGCATGCCGCGATCGCGCGCGAGCTGGGCATTCCACTGGGGACGGTGAAATCGCGCATCCGCCTCGCCGTCGCGCAGCTGCGCCGCAAACTGGACCGAGGCGGACCATGATCCTGCATCACCCCGAGGACGAGTTCCTCCTCTCCCTTGCCGCGGGCCGCCTGCCGGCCGGCCAATCCGTGGTGGTCGCCGCGCACGTCGAAAGCTGCGCGGCGTGCGGCGCACGGCTGAGAACCTTGCAGGCGGTCGGCGGCGCGCTGCTCGAGCGCGCCGATCCCCACCCGCTCTCCCCGGGATTGCTGGCAGCGACGCTGCGCCGCATCGCCGATGCGCCCCCCGAACGCCCCCGCCCGATGCCGCTACCGGCGGGCGCGCCGGCCGGGACTTCGCTGCCCCCGGGCGTGGCCTGGCCGACGAGCCTGCGGGGCTGCCAGGTCTCGCCGTGGCGCTGGGTGGGGCCGGGGAGGCGGTTTTCCCGGGTGCGGCTTCCGCACGAGCCCGGGGCCAGCCTGTTCTTGCTCAGCATTTCCCCGGGGCGCAGCTTGCCGCGACACAGGCACCAGGAGCTGGAGCTCACCCAGGTCCTGTGCGGCGCGTTCGCCGACGGCAGGGCGGTGTTCGGCCCGGGCGACTTCGACGCGGCCGGCAGCGACGTCCACCACGAACCGCTGGTTCAACCGGGCAGCGATTGCGTGTGCCTGACCTGGGTCGAGGGCCGCCTGGGCTTCGACGGGCGGATCGCGGCGGCGGTCGCCCACTGGGTGGGGATTTGACGTCTCGCGTCCATCAATCGACGGCCTTCGCCGGTTGACAGAACGCGCTTGTCTCGACAGCGGATCAGTTGCGCAAGTCGTCGAGCAGCGCCCTGGATTCGACCAGGTCCGGCGTCCCGAAGCCCTCGGTGAAGGCGCCGTAGATGGGGACGAGCAGGTCCGCTGCCCGGCGTCTCTCGCCGCGCTCGGCCCACAGAGCCGCGAGGTCCCGTGCTGCACGCAACTGGAGCGACAGTGCCTCCTGCTCGTTGGCGATCTCCAGCGCACGGCGCAGGTCGGCTTCGACAGCGTCGCGCTCACGTGCACCGGCATGCGACAGCAGCGCGGCGCGCGAGCGATAGAGCTCGGCAGCGAGAGCCATGTCATGCCCGTGCTCCAGGCCGGCAAATGCCTTGGCCATGCTCGCCATGGCCTCGTCATGGCGCCCAACGCGCGAATAGGCGTCGGCGGCGATCGCGAATTGCAGAGGCTCGAGACGTCGGGCTCCGATGTCGCGCAACTCGCCGAGGCCGGCCTCGATCTCCTCGAGGCCCGACGCCCGGCCCCCATGTGACAGGGCCCAACCGAGAAATATCTGGGCAAACGCATGCCAGAGCGCCATCGAGTTCTCTTCCGACAGAAGCAAGGCCTCGCGCGCGGCGCTTTCCACCTTCGCCGGCTGACGCAGCCAGACGTTCAAGAGATTGACCCCGTAACACAGCGCAAAGCCGGTCGTGTTGGCGTGATTGACGTGCCGAGTCCAGCGCAGACCGTCGTCGCTCGTTCGAGCGGCCTGGTCCGCAAACCCGCGCCAGAGGATCCAGCTCTTGTAGTTCGTGGCCGCAGTTCGCGGATCGTGGCCGAACCGATGGGCGAGATCGCGATGCGCAACCGGATCGTAGAGGTCGAGCGACTTGCTGATGAGCCCGAGCGACTCCTTGAAGCGGCCTTCGTGGTATCGCTCCAGGCCCAGCATGCGGAAGCCGACAAGGCGCAGCCCGCGATCGCCTTGCGTCTCGGCAAGTTCGCTGTATCGCTTGGCGAGTTCGACGGATCCCATGCCCTTGAGATAGGGGTGGACCCACTGGCCGTACACCGCGGGCAGTTGCAAGGCAGCGTCGCCGATCTCGTCGGCCAGCCTTCGCGCCTGGTCAAAAGCGTGCAGCGATGCCAGCGACTGATAGCCCTGGCTTGCGATCAGCGCCTGTCCTTGCTGCAACCACAGACCGATCTCGCGCCGCTTCCATTGCGGCGCCTCGCCCATTGCGTGGCAGAGGCGGACGGCATGCTCCAGATGCGCGATGGCCTCCTTGTAGGCAGGGCGCGCCAGTGCCTGCGCGCCGGCCTGCTCCCAATGGTCGAGCGCTCGTTCCGTCAGGCCGGCGGCCTCGGCATGCTGCGCCTTCAACTCGGCGGCTTCATCACCCCAGGCCTCCAGCACGTCGAGCAGCCGGGTGTGCAGGGAGATCCGCTTGGTCTTGAGCAGGCTCTCGTAGGCCGCATCACGAACCAGGGCGTGCTTGAAGAGGTATGTCGCCTCCGGCGGCTCGCCGCGGCGGAAGATCAGCTCGGCTTCCACCAGTTGCCGCAAGGCGCTGGCGAGTTCGTCCGGGGGCTTGTCCGACAGCGCGGCGATGGTGCGGTGGTCGAAGCTGCGACCGATCACGGCGGCTGTTTGGGCCACTTCCTTCACCGGCTGCAGTCGATCCAGGCGCGCCATCAACGAGTCGTGCAGCGTGGTCGGAATGGCGAGCGCGCTGAGCGGCCCCTCCAGGTGGAACGCCTCCCCGTCTTCTCGCAGCTCCCCCGACTCGATAACCGCCTTGGTCATTTCCTCGACGAAGAGCGGAACACCGTCCGTCTTGGCGGCAATCTCGTCGAGCAGTACCGTGGGAAGGCGCTTGCCACGCGCGATTCGGGAGATGATCGCCTGCGTTGCGGCCCGGCCAAGCCGATTCAGCGCCAGCCGCGTCACCACCGGATGACTTCCGAACGATGCGACGAATGTCGGGCGTGACGTGACCACCGTGAGCACGCGGATGCCTTGCACACGATCGAGCGCCAGTTCGATCAGCTCCAGGGTCGTCGGGTCGATCCAGTGCGCGTCTTCCACGACCCAGAGGACAGGCTTGCGGCTGGCCAGGCCGGTGAGCTGATCAACCAGGGCAGAGAGCGTGCGGCTGCGCGACTGCTGCGGTGTCAGTGTGTTCGGGCTGTAGCGCGAGGCGGGATCGAGTCCCAGCAGCACGGCCACGAGCGGCGCGACGGCATCGACCTTGTCGGTGGAGGTGGCCAGCAGCGCCTCGAGTCGCTCCAGCCGTTGCTCGGCACTGTCGCCCTGGGTGAAGCCGGCGGCGTGAGCGAGTTGCTGGATCGCGGGATAGAGCGCGGAGTCCGCGTGGTAGGGCGAGCATTGGTAGCGCAGCAGAAAGTGCGGCTCGGCGCGCGCGGCCTCGATGACGGCTTCTACGATGCGCGACTTGCCCACGCCGGCTTCTCCACTGAGCAAGACGACCTGGCCTTCGCCCGCCTTGGCCAATCGCCACCGTTCGACCAGCAAGGCAAGCTCCTGGTCGCGGCCGACGATCACCGTCACTTCGCCGTGCCTGGCCGCGAACCGGCTCTCGACGTCGCGCGCGCCGATCACCGCGAACACGCCAGCCGGCTCGGCGATCCCCTTGAAAGTCCGAGCCCCCAGGCTGCGCAGCACGAAGAGATCGCCCGCAAGGTGGCGCGTGGACTCGGCAATGACGACCATGCCGGGCTCGGCAACGCCTTGCAACCGCGCCGCGAAATTGGGGGTCTCCCCCACCACGGCGTGCCGCTGTCCGGATCCTTCGCCGATGAGATCGCCGACGACGACCATCCCGGTGGCGATGCCGATCCGCGTCTGCAGGTGCCTTGCGGTCGGTGTGGCGAGCCGAGCGGCCGCGGCTGTGACGGCCAGGCCCGCGCGCACGGCGCGCTCGGCGTCGTCTTCATGCGCTCGCGGCCAGCCGAAGTAGGCCAGCACGCCGTCGCCGAGGAATTGCGCGATGTGGCCCTCGAAGCGAGAGATTTCCCCGGCCACCGTGTTCTGGTACGCGCGGATCAGCTCGCGCATGTCTTCCGGATCGAGTTGGGTCGAGAGTGCTGTCGAGCCGACGAGGTCGACGAACATGACGGTGAGTTGACGTCGCTCGGCTGCCGGGGCGGCATCTGCAACGAGCTTGGGCGAGACGGCTCCCGCGGGGGCCGATCCAGGCTCACCGCCAAGGGCTGCAATGGCTGCCATCAGCTTCTTGCGATGGCCGAGCGAGGTGACGCCCAGCTCCTTCAGATCGTCGCTGCTCAGTTGATGAACCAGCGTGCCGTCAATGTCGTTGGACCGGAAGAGCTCGGCATACTGGCCCAAGCCGATTCCCTCCAACCAGGCGGGGATGTCCAAGGTCACTTCCAGGCCTTCGTTGGCAAGCGATCCCGTACTGACGTTGGAGGAACTAGATTCGAACCTTCGCCATGCGCTGGGGCAGTGATGCGATGCGGATGGGCATGTCGATCTCCTCACGGAAGGTGTCAAGCCAATGTACGCGCGCCCGCGGTGACCTGCCAGCGACCGGCACTGTTCTGGCCCCGTTGTGCCGTAAGGAGCTCGGAGCGGACGGCCGACCCTGACGCAGGTGACTTGTCACCTGAGCATGCGAACGTGGGCGATCCGACCATCGCGCACGCGGTAAATGGCTACGAGCTTGAATTCCGCCGGCCGCCCCGGCAGGTTCGCACCGGACACATGCTCCTCATCGACGACGTAGTCCCCCACACGCATCCGTGCGACGACTTCAGCGTGAAGTTCCGGGCTCTGGGCAAACAGCGCGCCGTAGCGGGAGCGCAGGGCATCGATCCCCTCCATGAGACACACCCCATCGCCGTCCTCGATGACGGTATCGGAGGCATAGCAAGCCAGGAACCGCTCCAGGTCGCGGCCGTTGTACGCATCGAGCTGTTCCTGCACGAGATCCATGGTGCGCTCCGTTTCGAAGTCCGGCACTCTCGCATTTTCATCCGGAGCCGCCATGCACCCTGCGAGGGAGCATGCCGTTTGGGCACAAACCGAGGCAGTCCACGGGCTCCGCTCCACCATCTTCACTGGATGCGGCGCTTCCAGCGAGGTCTGCGCGGCTTCGCCGCGGACTGGAGTTCAATACTGCGGTGGCATCGGCTCGATGGGAGCGGCCCGTTCTTCGTCGTGAAAGCGGTCTGGCAAGTACACGCTCCGTGCACCATCGTCCGCGGACTGTGCCGTCGATCGCTCGGTCTGCAGGTGCGTGATCGGAACGCCCGCCTTGCTCTGATGTCGGTTGGCGATGGCGGTAGCGGTGAGTGCTGCTGCCAGCAATGCAAGACTGCAGGTCCTTGGGGTGAGCATGTCGTCGATTCCATCGCCGCGCTTCGTCTCAGACTTCGGCCGAGGTGGGCGTGCCGCCGGCATGAAGACGACAACTGCCGAATGCCGGTTGTCGAGCGCTGGGTTGCCGCTGGAAGGAATGCGGTTCAAACCCATCGCATCTTCAATGAGCGAATGGCGGATTGGTCGGAAGGCAGCCGGGACTCAGGTGCGCTACGCGCGCCGAGAGCAGCTTCCTGCTGCAAGTCCGCTTCCGGCGGCGGATTCAACAGGTCAATGCGACGCCCTACTCTGCGAAAGCAGCCCTCGCGTGGATAAGCAGCGTCACTTGGCCCAGTCAGTCACCGTCGAGCGACAGTGACGGAGGCTTCTTCAGTAGTCGGCGCGCACCAGGCGCTTGGCCCGGTCGCTCAGGTGCTTGGGCAGCATCTCGTCCATCTCCGAGCGGGCTGCTGGCGCAAATGCAGCATCGAAGACGGTATCGAGAGCGGTGAAGACTTGCTCGATGAAGCGCGAGAAGCTGTTGGCGACGAGTGCGGTCATGGTTCTTTCCCTTTCCTGGCGGCATGGCCGTGTTGTTGGTGCCAATACTAGGGTTAGTACTTATATTCGGCTACTTTCTTTTTCTGATGACTACCATTCAGAGAGGAAATGGTTCGGCCGGCCTGTGCAGGACTGCCGGAGCAGGCGGCCGGGCGGACGGCTTCTGCCGGACCGGATAAGACTGTTCGGCGGGAGCTGGGCAGGCGGTTTTGTGACGGCCCTGATGAGCGAGGCGGCCGTCACCGAGCAGGGCAGCCTGCACATCTACAGGCGGGTTTGTGCCGGCGCGAGTCGGCCGCCAACCGCCGTACGACGAGATTGGTGAGCTGGGCCCCGGCGCTGGTGCCGCAACTCACAGCCGCGGATGCCGGGTCGGCATTGCGCGCGCGCTCTCCACCAGGCATTCCCGCAGCGCCCCAACCAGCCCGCCGCGCTCTGGCGTGCCCTGGAACACCATGCCGATTTCGCGGTGGAAGGTTTGCTCGCCCAATGACACGGTGCGCACGTCCGGTGGCGTGAAGTCGGGCCGGGTGGCGGGGACCAGCGCGATGCCCAGGCCGCTGGACACCATCTTCACCATGGCATCCACGTCCTCCATGTCCAGCGTGGCCTCGGTCTTCGGCTTGTGCTGCCGCAGGAACTGGTCCACCACGCGGCCGCCGAAGGATCCGCGGTCATAGCGGATCACGGGATAGCGGCCCAGCAGCTGCTGCCAGTCGTCACCGGTCTCCGCCGCGGGAACCGCCAGCACGAAGGGCTCGCGCAGGAGCGGCTGCCACACCAGCTCGCTCGGGAGCGAGAACGGCGACAGAACCATCAGGGCGGCATCCAGCTCGCCGCTGTCGACCTGGCCCATCAGGAACAAGGATGAGCCCTGCATCAACCTCACCGAGACCTGCGGATGCTGCCCGTGGAGCAGCTTCAGCGCTGCAGGCAGCAAACCCACCTGCGCCGTCTGCACGGAACCTAGCTTCAGGCCGCCGCGCAGCGCCTGACTTGTGACGCGGTTCCCCATCTCGCCGAAGAGCTCGACGATCTGCCGGGCCAGGACGACGGCCTCCGTCCCCGCGTCGTTCAGCCGCGCGGACCGCCCGGTGCGTTGGAACAGCGGGGCGCCCAACTCCTCTTCCAGGCGCTGGATCTGCGCGCTGACCGCGGATTGCGTCAGCCCGATCTGGGCCCCGGCAGCCGCGAAGGTGCCGTGGCGCGCCACCGCCAGAAAGGTCTTGAGCTCGCGAAGCATCGGACGATCAATCGAAAAAATTGGTGCTCAATGGGGGAATATATCGTTTTCCATTTGCGGCTTTGATCCTTACGATGGAGGCCGGACGCTGGTCAATCGCCAGGGGAGCGGCATCGACATTCAAAATGCCGTCTTCTGCTTCGATCATCGTTCTTCGTCAATCTAAAACAATCAATCCTCGCTGAATCAGGCATGCGTCTTGCGAAGAGTGGTTGCCGGCCCCCGAAGCGGCACGCAATTCCTCCGGAAACCACCCCTCGAAAGCAAGCATCCATGCATTTCCCCAAGCTTCCTGTCGGCTCGCTGATCACCAACGCGGTGCGAGCGGGTCTCATGCTCCTGTGCGCCGTGACGCTGCAGGCGCACGCCGCCTTTCCGGCCAAACCGATCACCATCGTGGTGCCTTTTTCCGCCGGTGGGGGCACCGACCTCACCGCTCGGCTGCTGGCCAAGTCGATGGAGAAATACGCCGGCCAGCCAGTGGTGGTGGTCAACAAGGTCGGCGCAGGGGGCGAGATCGGCATGGCCCAGGTGGCCAGTGCCCCCGCTGACGGCTACATGCTGAGCATCGTCAACACACCCAACGCGCTGACCATCCCGATCGAGCGCAGCGCCAAGTTCGGGCTGGCCAGCTTCGACTTGCTGGCCAACGTGATGGACGACCCGGCCACGCTCAGCGTCAACCCGTCGCGCGGCATCCAGTCCATCCAGGACCTGGTCGCCGCGGCGAAGAAGGCGCCGGACACGCTGACCTACGGGACCGCCGGCATCGGCTCCGCCGGCCACGTCTCCATGCTGATGCTGGAGAAGGCAGCCGGGATCAAGCTGCGCCACGTGCCGTTCAAGGGAACCTCGGAAGTCGCCAACGCGCTGCTGGGAGGTCACATCGACGTGGCCACGGCCAACCTGGGCGAGGCGCTCGGCTTCGCCAAGGGCAGCCAGTGGCTGATCCTGGGCCAGATGGCACCGCGCCGCTCGCCGATGGCGCGTGAGTTGCCCACCTTCGCCGAAGCCGGTTACGCGCTGGAGAGCGGGTCGCTGCGTGGACTGGGCGCGCCGCGCGGGCTGCCGGTGGAGACCTCCAGGGCACTGCTGGCCATCATCGACAAGGCCGTGGCCGATCCGGAGTTCCGGGAAGCCGCGTTGAAGGCGCAGCAGGACGTGCGCTACCTGCGCCAGGGCGAGTACCAGGCGCTGATGACGGAGATGAAGAAGCGCTACGAGTCGCTGTGGACCACCTCGCCGTGGAACCAGTGACCCGCATGCACCGCCCGCTTCCTTCCCACCTCCGCAAAGCCCCGGCCATGAACACCTGCGCACGCACCCTGTCTGTTTCCGTCTTCGCCTCCGGCCTGCTGGCCGCCGGCACCGCCACCGCCACCGCCGCCTGGCCAGAACGGCCGATCACCATGATCGTCCCGTTCAGCGCCGGGGCCGGCACCGACATCACCGCCCGCACCGTCGCCACTTGCATGGAATCCCAGATCAAGGGGGCCTCGATCGTGGTGGTCAACAAGCCCGGGGCGTCCGGAGACATCGGCCTGTCCGCCCTCGCACAGTCCGCGCCCGATGGATACACGCTGGGCATCGTCAACACGCCTGGCGTGGTCAGCATCCCCATCGAGCGGTCCACCAAGTGGTCGCTCGACAGTTTCGAGTTCCTCGGCAACGTGGCCGAGGCGCCCGGCACCATCAGCGTGCACGCGGACAGTGCCATCCGCACCATCCCCGACCTGGTGAAAGCCGCCAAGGCCGCGCCTGGCAAGGTGTCGGTCGGCACGCAAGGCGTGGGTTCCGCGGGCCACATCTCGATGCTGCTGCTGGAGAAGTCGGCCGGCGTCGAGCTGTCGCCCATCCCTTTCCAGGGCGCCGCGCCCGCGCGCACCGCGCTGCTGGGAAAGGTGATCGAAAGCACCATGGCCAACGTCGACGAGGCCGTGGTGTTCCGCGCCGGTGCGCCATGGCGCATCCTGGGCGTGATGAGCGATGCCCGCTCGCCGGTGGCGCCCGAGTTGCCCACCTTCAAGGAAGCGGGCTACGACATCCGGGCTGGTTCGATGCGCGGCTTCGCCGGCCCCAAGGGCATGCCGGCCGACGTGACCGCGAGGCTGTCCACCGCCATCAAGGCCTGCGCCGACGACGCCACGTTCCGCGAGCGCGCCGCCAAGAGCTACCTGCCGATCCGCTACCTGGCTCCCAAGGACTACATGAAGAGCCTGCAACAGCTCGACGCGAGCCTGCGCGACCTGTGGAAGGTCAAGCCCTGGAACCAGTGACCTTCCTCCATTCCCATCCCTCCACCCAACAGACGAACGACCCCGCATGAGAACCGACCACTCCACCTACTCCGACCTGCGCAACTACCTCAAGAACAACGACACCGTCCTGATCCCGGTGGGCGCCACCGAGCAGTACGGGGCCCACCTGGCGACCGGCACCGAGCTGCGCATCTGCGAGATGATCGCCACGGAAGTGGGCGAGCGCACCGGCCTGGCGGTCACGCCCATCGTGCCGGTGAACTACTCGGCCATGTTCCTGGACTTTCCCGGCACGCTGTCGGTGTCCATGGAGACGCTGGAGCGCTACCTCGGCGAGATGAGCGACGCACTGGCCGGGCAGGGCTTCCGCCACTTCTTCTTCGTCAATATCCATGCCGGGTCGCTGGGCCCGATCGAGAGCGTGTCGCGCTCGCTGCGGCGCAAGTACGACGCGATCGGCGGCACCATCGACGTGTTCACGGTGATGCGGGATGTCGGCGGCGCGAAGTTCGCCACCACCAATGCCCCCTCTGGCCATGCGTCGGAGATGGTCACGTCGGTGGCGCTGGCCAAGTGCCCGGAACTCGTGTTCATGGACCGCGTCAAGGCCACGGAGTCGCTGCGGCCCTTCGTCGACGGCGTCAAGACCGTGTCCAGCGGCAAGGTCAGCCTGGGCAAGTCCAGTTTCTCGGTGTTCAGCGACATCAGCGACTACGCGCCCATCGGCACGCAGGGAGACCCCACCGGCGCCACCGCCGCGCAGGGCCAGCAGGTCTGGGACGCCACGGTCAGCTACATGAGCGACGCCGCGGCCAAGTTCTCCCGCATGTCCTTCGCCTGAGGACTCCGCGATGCGCAAGAACCCCCTCAACGCACTCTGGGCCGCGCGCAAGCCGGCCTTCGGCACCTGGGCCACCGTGGTGCACCACCCGCGCTTCATGAAGCTGCTGGCGGTGGCCGGCCTGGACTTCGTGATCATCGAGATGGAGCACAGCGACTTCACCATCGCCGAAGTGGGCACGCTGTGCCTGGTGGCGCGGGAAGCCGGCATCGTGCCCATCGTGCGCCCCGCGGGCCTGGCTCCGCACGACTACACGCGGCCGCTGGACGCCGGCGCCATGGGCCTGCTGCTGCCCAACATCGATTCGGCTGAGCAGCTGGAGTCGATCCTGCAGGCGACCAAGTTCTACCCGCGCGGCAAGCGCATCCTCAACCTGCGCGGCCCGCACACCGACTACGAGCGGCTCACCAGACCGCTGGAGCAGATCGCGGAATTGAACCAGGAGACCGTGACCGTCGCGATGATCGAGTCGCAGGGTGGGCTGGACAACCTGGATGCCATCTGCCGCGTGCCTGGCCTCAGTGCCGTGATGGTCGGCCCGGACGACCTGTCGCAGGACCTGGGCGTGCCGGGCGACCTGCAGCACCCCAGCATGGTGGCGGCCATCGAGCACGTCATCGCCACCTGCGACAGCAACGGCGTGCCCTGGGGGTTCAGCGCCCAGGACCCGGCCTCTGCCGCCAAGTGGATCCAGCGTGGCATCTGCTGGATGCCGTATGCCAACGACGCCGCCGCCTTGTTCAACACCTTCAGCAATGCCGCAAAGCAGCTGAAGGAGTCCGCTGGCCGCTGACCCGTTTCACCAGAAGGAGTACCCCATGAAGACCACCGCGATGTACAGCCCCTACGGCTGGAAGGCCAGGATCGGCCTGATCGTGCCGTCCACCAACACGGTCAACGAGCCTGAGTTCTGGCGCGTGGCGCCGGACGGCGTGACCATCCACACGGCGCGCGCGCTGCTGCTCGGGCCGGCCACCGAGGAGTCCTATTTCAAGATGGCCGAGGCCGTGAACGGCGCCGCCGAGGAACTGGCGACGGCGGAAGTCGACGTGGTGGCCTACGGCTGCACCTCGGGCTCCATCATCTGCCCGCTGCCGGAGCTGATCAAGAACATGAGCGATCGGGTCGGCAAGCCGGCCATCGCCACCGCCGGTGCCGTCGTGGCGGCGCTGCGGGCCCTGGGCGTCACGCGCATCGCGGTCGGCACGCCGTACGTGGACTTCGTCAACGAGAGCGAGAAGAAGTTCCTGGAGGACTACGGATTCCAGGTCACCTCGATGCAGGGACTGGACCTGGGCCACACCCAGGAAGAGCGGCGCGGCATCGGTCGCGTGCCGCCGGAGGTGGTGTACCGCCTGGCGCGCGCCATCGACCGGCCCGACGCCGAAGCGATCTTCATCTCGTGCACCAACCTCGCCACCTTCGACGTCATCGCCGAGATCGAGCAGGAGCTGGGCAAGCCGGTCGTCACCAGCAACCAGTCGTGCATCTGGGCGTGCCTGCGGCTGCTGGGCATCCGCACCGCCATCGCCGGCTACGGCCGCCTGCTGCAGGAGTGCCTGGAGCCGATCGACGCCTCCAGCTACGCCATGGCGCCCAAGCTCGTGCGGGCTGCATGACCTCGGTTCCCGGGCCCGACCTGGAACTGGCCGCGCAGCTGTTCGAGCAGCTGCGGCGGGACAGCTTCGACGGCCGGGGCGTCACGCGTGACGCCTACGGCCCTGGCGAACAGCGCGCACACGAGCTGATGGCGCGCACGGCGCGCGGGCTGGACCTGGAGGTCTCGTACGACGCCGCGCGCAACCTGTACCTCACGCTGCGCGGCCGGGACCGCGGCGCCCCCTGCGCGATGACCGGCTCGCACCTGGACTCCGTGCCCTGCGGTGGCAACTTCGACGGCGCCGCCGGCGTGGTGGCCGGCCTGGCCGTGCTGGCCGGCTGGCGACGCGCCGGCTTCGTGCCGCAGGCCGACGTGGTGGTGATGGGCGTGCGGGCCGAGGAGAGCACCTGGTTCCCGTTCTCCTACCTGGGCAGCAAGGCCGCCTTCGGCAAGGTCCCGCGCGACGTGCTTCAGCTGCGCCGCAGCGACACGCAGCGCAGCTTCGCCGACCACCTGGCGGAATGCGGCGGTGATCCCGCGCGCCTCGGTGAGGCCGCGCTGGTGCCCTCGCGCATCGCGCGCTTCGTCGAACTGCACATCGAACAGGGGCCGGTGCTGGTGGAGGCCGGCCTGCCCGTCGGCGTGGTCACCGGCATCCGCGGCAGCCTGCGCTACCGCGATGCGCGGGTGCTGGGCGAGTACGCCCACTCCGGCGCGGTGCCGCGAGGCAGCCGGCGCGACGCCGTGCGCGCCGCGGCGCTGCTGGTGGCGGCCGTCGACGCCGACTGGGAACGGATGGAAGGCGAGGGCGACGACCTTGTCGTGACCTTCGGCAAGTTCTTCACCGACCCCGCGCAGCACGCCTTCAGCAAGGTGGCGGGCGAGGCCGGCCTGTGCGTGGACGTGCGCAGCCTGGACTTGCCCACGCTGGAGAAGTTCGACGGCCTGCTGCAGCGCCGCGCCGCCGAACTGGCGGAGGCGGCCCACGTGCGCTTCGAGCTCGGCCCCCGCACCGGCTCCGACCCCGCTGCCATGGATGCTCGCATCCAGGACGAACTGACACACTGCGCCGCCGGCCGCGGCATTGCCGCCATGTCGCTGGCCAGCGGAGCCGGCCACGACGCCGCCGTGTTCGCGCAGATGGGCATCCCGACCGGGATGGTCTTCGTGCGCAACGACTGCGGCTCCCACAACCCCATGGAAAAGATGGACCTGGCCGACTTCGCGCTGGGTGCCACCCTGCTGGGCGACGTGCTCGCCCTGCCTGCCACCTGACCGCCAGAGAGAACCTGCAATGCCTTCCTGCCTCGTCGTCCAACCCATTCACCCCAGCGGCATCCGCAAGCTCGAGGCCGCCGGTATCGAGGTGCGCCGCGCCTCCTGCGCCGACATGGCCACCGTCGCGCAGGAGATCACCGGCTGCGCCGCGGTCATCACGCGCAACGCCGGACTGGACACCGCCGCCATCACGGCGGCATCGTCCCTGCGCGTGATCGCCAACCACGGCATCGGCACCAACAAGATCGACGTCGCGCACGCCACCGGGCTGTCGATCCCGATCGTGTTCACGCCGTTCGCCAACGCCTGGTCGGTGGCCGAGCACGCCGTGATGCTGATGCTGGCGGTCGGCAAGCGGCTGCTGCCGTCCGACCAGGCGGTGCGCGGTGGCAACTGGGACTACCGCTACCAGCCGGGACTGCAGGAACTGCGCGGCAAGACGCTGGGCGTGGTGGGCTTCGGCACCATCGGCCGCATGACGGCGGAGATCGCGGGCCGCGGCTTCGGCATGCAGGTCGTGGTGCACTCGCCCGCGGCCGACCCGGCTGCCATCACTGCTGCCGGCGCGCGGGCCTGCGCGTCGCTGCATGAGCTGCTGCGGACGGCCGACGTGGTGTCGCTGCACCGGCCGTCGCGCCCCGACACGCGCCACCTCATCAACGCCGCGACGCTCGACGTCATGAAGCGCTCCGCGATCCTGGTGAACACCGCGCGCGCCGACCTGGTGGACACCGCGGCGCTGGCCGAGGCGCTGCGACGGGGCGGCATTGCCGGGGCAGGCATCGACGTGTTTGACCAGGAGCCGGTGCCGGCGGGCCAAGCCTTGCTGGGCCTGCCCAACGTGGTCCTCACGCCGCACACCGCGGGCAGCACCGACGAGGCGCTGCAGGAGACGGCTGACCAGTGCGCCGACCAGATCATCGAGGTGCTGGCCGGCCGGCGGCCGCCGCACCTGGTGAACGGCGCCGTGTGGGATGCTCGCCGCCTGCCGACCTGAGCCGGAGAGTCACCGATGCGATCCGTCTTCCATTTCGCCTTCAAAGTCACCGACCTGGATGCCGCGCGCCGCTTCGCGGCATAGGCCGATCCGCTGGTGACGGCCGGCTGGTCCACCCCGTTGATGCTGACGCAGACGCTGGCACCGGAGGCGCTCGGCTCGCCCAGGCTGGCGTGGATGATTTGTTCGGCCGCGCTACGGAAATTGCTCCACGAACCGCCCTACGGGGTCGAGCAGATCATTGCCGCTTCCTGAATCCTTCAGAATCGATTCAAGTTCGGCAGCCATGAGATCGAACTGCTGAGACGCCTCCTGCTCCGCGGAGAAGAAGCGCGTGTGAACCATGCAGCCGTAGATCCCGCAGGTAATCGAGTACGGGGCGACGCTACCGTCCTTCTCCAGAGTGATCCTGGCGCCGAGTGGATGCTCGGAATCTCGAACGATGACGCCGGACTCGCTACCGGTCTGGCCAATGGTCGTGCGGTTTTCGAAGCTGATCCATTCCATGATGTTCTCCGGCGGCCTGACGCAATTCATGCAACCTGACGGAGCAGCCAGATGGCTTGCGGCCCTCAGCCTGCCAACTGGGTCTCGTGCTCTGCGGCAATGGCGGCGAGCCGTGGCAGATCGGGCGCACCTGCCGAGATCTCCCGGTCGATGTGCTCGAACATGGCCGAGGCGGCCTCTCGGCTGGTCATGGAAATCATCTGGCCTCCGTCCTTGCCGAACCGGAACCAGTGCACCGTCCCGCCGGGCAGGTGAACCAGGGTCCCCGCCTTCGCCACCTTTTCCTCGTCGGCCATGCCGAACATGATTTCGCCGCGCGTGACGTAGAAGGACTCGTCCCAAGGGTGGGAGTGAGGTGGCGGCCCGCTGCCTTCCGGTCCTTCCTGCAGGAAGATCTCGTAGCCGCCCGTCGCGGCGCCGGAGGCGAGGACCGTGATGTGCTCGCCAACGACGTCGAGCGATCGCGGATAGTCGGAGGGTTGGATGACGAATGGTTGGCGCGTCATGGCTGACTCCTTGCTGCGCGTGTAGCCGCGCAGCGCCATTGGAAACGCGGCCCGATGGCGAATCAAGGCCGCCTGGCAGGGCACGATGCGAGCCGCTGAGCGCAGCCGTGCTTCAGCTCGACAGGACCTGTGCCGCACGGCATTCTGGGCGAGTCAGCCCTGGACGCCGCGCGATGCGCTGCTGGCGCCCCTGACCTGGTCGCCGCGGCGAGCTCTGAAGCCGCGCCTGGCTAGACTGGCGCATGCCCGAGTTCCGCGTTCTCGTCCTGGGGGGCTACGGCTTCTTCGGACGAAGGCTTGTCAAGAGACTTTCACGTCTTTCCGGTAGCCGCATTCAGGTGGCCGGGCGCTCCCTGGCAGCAGCCCAGGCGCTTGTGCAAGAGCTGCAGCAGGGGACACGTGCCCGGCTGGAGGCGGTGACTGTCGACGCACAAGACCCTGGACTCGAGAGCACGTTGCGCAGGCTCGCTCCAACCGTGATGGTCAACGCCTCCGGACCGTTTCAAGGCGCCGACTACCGGTTGCCTGCAGCGTGCATACGAGCAGGAGTCCATTACGCCGACCTGGCCGATGGGCGCGACTATGTCACCGGCATCGATGGCCTCCACGAGGCAGCTCTGGCGGCCGGAGTGACCGTCACCAGCGGTGCAAGTTCAGTGCCGGCATTGTCGGGAGCAGCGGTCGACTTCCTGGCGAAGGACCTCTCCTGCGTCCAGGCCATCGACGTGGGCATCAGCCCTGGAAATCGCACGGAACGCGGACTGTCCACCGTTCGCGGCATCCTGACGTACTGCGGGAAACCGCTGCCTGCTGGTGGCTCGGCGAAGGTCTTCGGCTGGACTGGCGCCCGGCGGCGAGCGTATCCCTCCCCCGTCGGGACACGGCTGCTGTCACCCTGCGACGTGCCGGACCTCACGCTGTTTCCGCTCCGATACAGCGGGGCCCCGGAGGTGCGCTTCGGTGCGGGCCTGGAGCTGGAGTTCCTGCACCGCGGCATGAACCTCCTGGCCTGGATGGCGCGACGGGGTCTTGTGCGCGACTGGTCACGCCACGCGACGCTGCTCAAGCGCGCCGCAGACCTGTTCAAGACGTGGGGTAGCGATGCGGGGGCGATGCATGTCCAGGTGCAAGGCCTGGACCGCACCGGGTCGAAGGTGACGCGGACCTGGCAGCTCGTCGCAACGGAAGGACACGGGCCGTTCGTGCCAACGCTTGCGGCCGCGGCGTTCGTCCGGAAAATTCAAGCCGGGGCGCTGCAGCCTGGCGCGTCCGCGTGTGTCGGCATACTGGACCTGGAGGACTTCATGCGCGAAATGCAAGGCCTTGCCATCCGCACGGAGGGGTTCGCTTGAAGCCACCGTCCCTGTATCAGCAAGTCATGGGACCGCAGTTCGCCCAGCTCCCGTCGCCGCTGCAGCACTTCCATGCTCTAGCAGGCGCGCACGTGCTGAGCGGCTGGGTGGAGGTCGAGGCGCCAGCCTCGCGCGCTGCGCGACTTCTGGCGAGGTGCCTGGGGGCACCGCTGAACGCCCACCAAGGACCCATTCGGTTCGAGCTCGAGGCCGGCGCAGCGGAGGAAGTCTGGACGCGACACTTTCCTGGGAAGACGATGAGGTCGCGGCTGACCCAGGCTGCCGGACACATCGTGGAGCGCCTGGGCTTCGCGCAGCTTCGGTTCGGGCTCGAGGGCGACGTCGACATGCTGGAGATGAAGCTCGTCCAGCTGCGCTTTCTGGGGGTGCCTTGCCCCCGCTGGCTGCTGCCGGCCGTCGTGGCGGAAGAAACTGCAACGCCCGGCCAGCTTCACTTCCGGGTCAAGGCTTCACTTCCGTTGATCGGCGTGGTCGCCAGCTATCGCGGATACCTGAAGCTGCCTGCCGAGGTGTGCCAATGATTGTCGTTTTCGACGCCAAGTGCCTGCTGTGCAGCCGCTGGGTGAAATTCATCTTGAAGTACGACCGGCGTGGGGTGCTCCGCTTTGCGTCGATCCAGGGTGAAGCGGGTCAAGCCCTGCTCACCGAGGCCGGACTTCGTGTCGACCAGCTGCAGACGCTGCTGCTCGTCGACGGCAAGCGCAGCTGGCAGCACACCGCGGCCATCCTGCGGGTCCTGCATGCGCTGGGTTGGCCCTGGCGTGCCGCGTGGCTGGGGTGGCTCGTTCCGGCCCCGATACGAGACGCCGCCTATCGTCTCGTGGCGCGAAACCGCTATGCGCTGTTCGGGCGGTCCGAGACGTGCCTGATACCGCCTGCGGACTATTCCAAGCGGTTCCTGGACTGACCCGTTGCGTGCCCTCGCAGCAGGGCGTCAGGCCTGCAGGCGCCCCACCAGCTGCAGCAGCCGTTCCAGGTGGCGGTCGCGGATGTTGTGGCGCCTGAGTTCCTCCAGCGTGCGCGCAGCGTAGTCGAGCGTGGTGCCGTACTTGCCGCAGGCGTCGTTGAAGATGCGCCGGTACTGGTCCTCGCTCAGCACGCCGGTGTGGCTGGGGCTCTTGCGCGAGAGGGTGAAGGCCAGCGCCTTCACCGGGCCGTGCGGCGTCTGGCAGGCGAGCCAGCGCGGGTCGTACACGCCCATCAGCATCTCGCGCGCCCACAGGGCCGTGAGCACCTCGCGGCCGTCGGCCCGGGGAATGCGGAACGCCATGCCCTGGCAGCTGCCCCCGGAGAGCAGGCCGAAGACCAGCCCGGGACAGTCGGGCGTGCCGCGGTTGATGCGGCTCCACATCTTGAGGGCGCGGTGCCAGCCGTTGACCCGGGCGGGGCGGCGTTCGGCGTACGTGAACTCGGGCTTCCAGATGAGCGAGCCGTAGCCGAACACCCAGAGGTCGTCGTGGCCGCCCCAGTCGGCCAGTGTCCGCTCCAGCATCGGCGCCGGATCCCGGATCGGCTGGACGGGAAGGGTCATGCGCCGAATCGTAGCGCCGCCGGTCACGGCTGGTAACCCGGTTCCGGCGCGGCCATGGCCAGCAGGTAGGATGCCGCGATCCCTTCTCTTTGGCGCAACACATGACCCTGCATTCCGTGGTGGCCCGGGTCACCGACCGCATCCGCGAGCGCAGCGCCCCCGGCCGGGCTGCCTACCTGCGCCAGGTCGACGCCATGGCCGCGCGCGACCGCGGCAGCGACCGGCTCGGCTGCGCCAACGTCGCGCACGCCTTCGCCGCGCTACCGGCCAACGACAAGTTCAAGGTCGTCACCGAGCGCGCGCCCAACATCGGCATCGTCACGGCCTACAACGACATGCTGTCGGCGCACGCGCCCTACGCCGGCTTTCCCGCCGTGCTGAAGGACGAGGCGCACCGGCAGGGCGCCACGGCGCAGGTGGCCGGCGGCGTGCCGGCCATGTGCGACGGCGTCACCCAGGGCACCCCGGCCATGGACCTGTCGCTGTTCTCGCGCGACGTCATCGCCATGGCCACGGCCGTCTCGCTCAGCCACGACGTGTTCGACGCCGCGCTGATGCTGGGCATCTGCGACAAGATCGTGCCCGGACTGCTGATCGGCGCGCTCCAGTTCGGCCACCTGCCCACGGTGTTCGTGCCCGGCGGCCCCATGACCAGCGGGCTGTCCAACACCGAGAAGTCCAAGGTGCGCGAGCTGGCGGCCCTGGGCAAGGTCGGCCGCACGGAACTGCTGGATGCCGAGCAGAAGGCCTACCACGGCCAGGGCACCTGCACCTTCTACGGCACGGCCAACAGCAACCAGATGCTGATGGAGGCGATGGGCCTGCACGTGCCCGGCGCGGCCTTCGTCAACCCCGGCAGCGAGCTGCGCGAGGCGCTCACGCGCGAGGCGGTGCGCACCGTGCTGCAGATCACCCGCGGGCGGCGCTTCACGCCCATCGGCCGCCAGGTCGACGAGCGCTGCATCGTCAACGCCATGGCGGCGCTGCTGGCCACCGGCGGCTCCACCAACCACCTGATCCACTGGGTGGCGGTCGCCCGTGCCGCCGGCATCCGCATCGACTGGGACGATTTCGCCGAGCTGTCGTCGGTGGTGCCACTGGTGGCGCGCGTTTACCCGAACGGCCAGGCCGACGTCAACCAGTTCCAGGCCGCCGGCGGGCCGGGCTACGTCCTGCGCGAGCTGCTCGACGCCGGCCTGCTGCACGAGGACGTGCTCACCGTGCGCGAAGGCGGCCTGCGCGAGTACACGCGGCTGCCCACCGGGGCCCAGGGCGCCGGCGGCGCCGTGCACTGGGAGCCGATCGGCGCCTCGGGCGATCCCTCCGTGCTGCGCCCGGCCAGCGAGCCGTTCAGCCCCATCGGCGGCCTGAAGCTGCTGACCGGCAACCTCGGCCGCAGCGTCATCAAGGTCTCGGCGGTGCCCGACGACCGCCACGTCATCGAGGCGCCGGCGCGCGTGTTCGACACCCAGGAGGCGCTGCAGAAGGCCTTCCAGGCCGGCGAACTGGAGCAGGCCTGCCAGACGAACGGCGCCAACGGCCTGGTCTGCGTGGTGCGCTGGCAGGGGCCGCAGGCCAACGGCATGCCGGAGCTGCACAAGCTCACGCCGTCGCTGTCGGTGCTGCAGGGCCGGGGCTACCGGGTGGCGCTGGTCACCGACGGGCGCATGAGCGGCGCGTCGGGCAAGGTGCCGGCGGCCATCCACGTCACGCCCGAGGCCGCCGCCGGCGGCCCGCTGGCGCTGCTGCGCGACGGCGACGTGGTGCGCCTGGACGCCAATGCCGGCCGGCTCGAAGCCCTGGTGCCGCACGAGCAATGGATCCGCCGCGAGGCGGCCCGCCTCCCCGATGCGCAACGCGAGTCCAACGGCCACGGGCTGGGCCGCGAACTGTTCGGCGCGATGCGCCGCAACGCCTCGGCCGCCGAGGCAGGAGCCACGTCATGGTGACACGCCAGCCTTCCCTCGCCGCCGTCGACGTGATGCGCGACGCGCCCGTTATTCCCGTCATCGTGGTCGACGACGCGGCCCAGGCAGTGCCGCTCGCCCGTGCCCTGGTGGCCGGCGGCATCCGCATGCTGGAGGTGACGCTGCGCACGCCGGTGGCGCTGGCGGCCATCGAGGCCATCGCCCGCGACGTCCCCGAGGCCGTGGCCGGCGCCGGCACCATCCGCAGCGTGGCCGACGCGCGGGCCGCGGTCGCGGCGGGTGCGCGCTTCGGCGTCAGCCCGGGCTACACCAGCGCCATCGGCCGCGCCTGCCGCGACGCCGGCCTGCCGCTGCTGCCCGGCGTCGCCACCGGCAGCGAGATCCTGCTGGCCGCCGAGGACGGCTACACCGAGCTGAAGTTCTTCCCCGCCGTGCAGGCCGGCGGCGTGGCCATGCTCAAGGCCTGGCACGGCCCGTTCCACGACGTGCGCTTCTGTCCCACCGGCGGCGTCAGCGCCGCCAACGCGCGCGAGTTCCTGGCGCTGCCCAACGTGGTGTGCGTGGGCGGCTCCTGGCTGACCCCGGCCGATGCGGTGAAGGCGGGCGACTGGGACCGGATCACCCGGCTGGCGCGCGAGGCGGTGGCGCTGCGCGGGGGCTGAGCGAGGGGCTGAGGCGAGGGCTGAGGCGAGGGCTGAGGCGAGGGCTGAGGCGAGGGGCTGCGGTGAGGACTACGGCGAGGACTGCGGCGGCGCTCTCCGTCCTGCGCCTCCCAGCCCGTCGTCATGCCGGGCGCGACCTGGCATCCATCTCCTGAACGCGTGTCGGGCGTGGCGATGACACCGGAGATGGATTGCGGGTCAAGCCCGCAATGACGACGCCTTTGTCCTGGACGTCTCGTCTCCTTGTTGCGCCCTTCGCGAATCCTTCGCGTCCCTTCGCGTCCGGGTCCGCTCCCGCCCCCGTCACCGCCGCGCGAACAGCGGCTGCTCGAAATGCGCCACGCGGGTCGGACGGCCGGCGACGCACACCTCGCGGAACTGGTAGAGCACCGCTGCCGTCGGCGCGGCGATCCAGCCCTGGCCGACCGGCATGCGCAGGATGGGCCGGGCCGGGTCCTCCGACGGTTCCAGCAGCGGGGCGTCGGTGCGCATGAACTCCTCGAGCGGGATGCGGTGGATGCTGGCCACCTCGGCCGGGCTGGGCACCAGTCCAGTGGCGGCGCCGGCCCACACCACCACCGGCGTGATGACGTAGCCCGAGCGGGTGGCGTAGTCGTCCAGCCGACCGAGCACGGTCTCGGGACCGAGCTGCAGGCCCACTTCCTCGTGCAGCTCGCGCAGCGCCGCCTGCTCGGCGGTCTCGCCGGGATCGACCCGGCCGCCGGGCAGCGCCCACTGGCCGGCGTGGCGGTTCAGCCCGCTGGCGCGGCGGGTGAGCAGCAGCGCGGCCGCCAGGCTCCAGCCGGCCGGCTCGTGCATGTGCGGCAGCGCGGCGCCCGTGCCCTCCTCGATGAGGGCGACCGCCACCGCGGCGTGCCGGTGCTCGCCCAGGTCCAGCGCCTGCACCGGCCAGGACGCGAGGCGCCCGGCGATGGTGGCGCGCAGGCCGGCGTCCAGCAGCATCACCGGCGCGCCACCCGGCCGAGGTGCATGCCACCGTCCAGCGCCAGCAGCTCGCCGGTGGTGGTGCGGGCGCCATCGGCCAGCCAGACGATGGCCTCGGCCACGTCCTCGGGCGTGCACGAGCGGCCCAGCGGCACGTCGGCCTCGTAGCCCTCGCGGACCTTGTCCGCCGCCGCCTCGCCCATGCCGCGCGCGAACCAGCGCGAGGTGACCAGGCCGGGGCAGACCGCGTTGACGCGCACCTGCGGCGCCAGCGCGCGTGCCAGGTACAGCGTCAGGGCGTTCAGCGCGCCCTTGGACGCCACGTAGGGCGCCGACGAGCCGATGCCCAGCGTGCCGGCGATCGACGACACGTTGACGATGCTGCCGCCCGTTTCCTTCAGGTGCGACAGGGCGGCACGCACCATCTGGAAGGCGCCGACCGTGTTGACACCCATGACCTGATGGAATGCCTGCGGGTCCAGCGCGTCCCACTTGGCGGCGGCGCCGAACAGGGAAACGGCGGCGTTGTTGACCAGGGCGTCGAGCCGGCCCCAGCGCCCGACCGCCGCGGCGACCAGCGCGCGGCACTGGGCATCGTCGGCGACATCGGCTTGCTGCACCAGCACGTCGGCGCCGGCGGCGCGGCAGGCGGCGGCGCTGTCCTGCGCCTCGCGTTCGCTGCGCGACCAGTTGACCACCACGTCGTAGCCGCGCTGCGCGAACAGCAGCACCGTGGCGGCGCCCACGCCGCTGCCCGATCCGGTGACGACGGCGACCTTGCGTCCGTTCATGGCATGCCTCCTGCGCCGAGTGTAGGAGCCCCGGTGGAAGGACCCGCGTTACACCCCCTTGCAGGGCCTTCTGGTACGGTGTCGCGACGCTTCGCCATGGTCAGCCGGCGACGCGTTGCAGGGGAGACTTCCAGCGTGATCCATGTCCTGGTCCCCGGCGGCAACCGCCAGCCGCCGGTCGCGTGCGCTCGTGCGCCGGCCCGGTCGGCGGGGCAGTGCTGAGGACGTCCGGCGATGCTGGAGCCCGTCCCGTCCGTCGGCCCCGCCGAGCTCGCGCAAGGCCAGAAGGCGCTGGTGCGCGACCTCGCCTGGGCCAGCATGTCCGGTGCGTTCTCGGGCGGCGTCATCCTGGTGGCGTTCGCGCTCGCGCTGGGCGCCACGCCGCTGCACGTGGGCCTGCTGGCGGCCATCCCCTTCATGGCGCAGGCGGTGCAGCTGCCGGCCACCGTCCTGGTCGAGCGGGTGCGCCAGCGCCGCAAGATCGGCGTGCTGACCATCAGCGCGGCCCGGATCGTCGTGCTGGCGATGGCGGCGCTGCCGTTCCTGCCGGGCGAGGGCACGGCGCTGAAGGCGCTGATCGCGGCCCAGGTGCTGATCTGCGGCCTCAACGCCGTGGGCGGCTGCGCGGTGAACTCCTGGCTGCACCAGCTCATTCCGCACCACGAGCTGGGCAACTTCTTCGCCCGCCGGCTGTTCTCGGGCACCGCGCTGGCCTGCGTCGGCACGCTGGCGGCCGGCTGGCTGGTCGACCGCGGCTCGCCGGGCCAGCCCCTGCATGCCTATGCGCTGGCATTCGCAATCGCGGGCGTGGCCGGCTTCGTCAGCTCGTTCCATCTCAGCCGCGCGCCCGAGCCGCAGATGCAGCGGGCCGGCCCCGAAGGCGATCTGGCGCGTCGCCTGCTGGAGCCGTTCGCCGACCGCAATTTCCGCCGCCTGCTGGTGTTCCTGGCCGCCTGGGCCGTCGCCTCCAACCTGGCCGCGCCCTTCCTCACCGTCTACCTGATGCAGCAGCGCGGCTACCAGGTGGCCACCGTCACCAGCCTGTGGGTGGCCAGCCAGCTGGCCAATGCGCTCACGCTCTACCTGTGGGGCCGGCTGTCGGACCGCTATTCGAACAAGTCGGTGCTGGCGGTCGCGCTGCCGGTGAACTTCGCCTGCCTGCTGGCGCTGGTGTTCGTCGACGGGCTGGACGAGAGCTGGCAGCTGCCCGTGCTGTACGCCGTGCACGCGGTGTTCGGTGTGGTCTGCGGCGGCATCGGCCTGGCCGTCGGCAACCTCGGCCTGAAGCTGGCGCCGCAGGGGCGCGGCACGGCCTACCTGGCCGCCATCGGCCTGTGTTCGGCGGTCGCGGGCGGCATCGCGCCCATCGTGGCCGGCGCCCTGGCCGAAGCATTCCAGGCCACCGAGCTGTCGGCCGTGGTCCGCTGGACCAGCTGGGGCAACTCGAGCGAGATTTCGCTGGTGAGCTTCGCGCACTGGGAGTTCCTGTTCGCGCTGGCCGCGCTGCTGGGCCTGTACGTGATCCACGCGCTGTCGCGCATCGACGAGGGCGGCGAGGTGAGCGAGCGGCAGGTGGTGCAGGAGTTCGCGCTCGAGGCCTGGCGTTCGCTCAACAACCTGTCGACGGTGGCCGGCGCGCTGGGCAACCTGTTCCCGTTCGAACGGTTGTCGGAGCGGCGCAAGTGGTGGCGCCTGCGCGAGGCCGGCAACCGCTGAGGGTCACGCCGTCAGGTCGACGGCGGTGCGGTCGTCCGGCGCCTGCGTGCTGCGCAGGGCCTGCTGCACGCGCTCGGGCGTCCAGGCCGGCGAGAGCAACTGCACGAACGCGGCCGCCAGCCGGCGCTGGTAGTGGTGCCGGTGCAGCCACACCGAGCTGACCGAGGGCTCGAACAGGTGGCGCGCGGCGATGCGCGCCAGGCCCTTGTCGCGCCGGGCGTCGAAGGCGATCTCCGGCAGCGTGGCGATGCCCACGCCGGCGGCGACGAAGGCCTTGATGACGTCGGCATCGGTCGCGCTGAGCACCACCCTGGGGGACAGGCCGGCACGGGCGAAGGCGCCGAGCACGGTGACGCCGGCGGCGAACGCCTGGTCGAGCGTGATCATGGGGAAGCGCGCCAGGTCGGCCAGCGCCGGCCGCCGCTTCTTCAGCAGGGCGTGGCCGGCCGGCACCAGCACGCAGCGCGCCAGCTTGTAGCAGGGCAGCCGCGCCAGCTCGGGCATCGTGCGCGTGGGATCGGTGCACAGGCCGATGTCGGCCTCGCCGGCCTGTACCCAGTCGACGATCTGGTCGGGGTGGCCCTGGCGGATGCCCAGGCTCACGTCCGGCCAGGCCGCCTGGTAGCGGCGCACGATGGGGATCAGCACGTAGCGCGCATGGGCGTGGGTGGTGGCGATGACCAGCCGGCCCTGGCCGCCGCGGCTGGCGTCCTCGCCCAGCGTGCGCAGGTTCTCGATCTCGCGCAGGGCGCGGCGCGCGATGGCCACCGCCTCGTGCCCGGGCTGGGTGAGCGCCGCGATGCGGTTGCCCTGGCGCACCAGCAGTTCGGTGCCCAGCTCCTCCTCCAGCAGGCGGATCTGCCGGCTGATGCCCGGCTGCGAGGTGTGCAGCGCGTCGGCCGCGCGCGAGAGGTTCAGGTCGCGTCCGGCCACCTCGGCCAGGTAGCGCAGCTGCTGCAGGTTCATGTCCGGATCACCATAACAACCAGTGATCGCATCCTAACGAATGATTCGTATCGGTTCTGGCAGCCCGGCACTAGACTGCCTCCCAAACACGAGCCGCCGACGCACGGACCGGCCGCCAGGAGACATCCACATGGAGCAGCGGATCCTCGGTTCCACCGGCCTGCGGGTGTCCGCGCTGGCCCTGGGACACAGCATGGGGGCGCAGGATTTCGGCACCAACGCCCAGCAGGCGTTCCACGCATTGGTGCACCGCGCGCTCGACCTGGGGGTCACCTTCCTCGACACCTCCGACGCCTACTGGGACGGCCTGCACGAGAGCTGGCTCGGCGCCGCCCTGCGCGGTCGCCGCGGCGAGGCGGTGATCGCTTCCAAGTTCGGCAACCTCACGCTGCCCGACGGGCGCAAGGCCGCCAACGGCCGCCCCGAGTACGCCCGCCGCAGCTGCGAGGCCAGCCTGCGGCGCCTGGGCACCGACCATCTCGACCTGTACTACCTGCACCGGGTCGACCCGGCCGTGCCGATCGAGGACACGGTGGGTGCGATGGCCGGGCTGGTGCGCGAGGGCAAGGTGCGCCACCTGGGCCTGTGCGAAGCCTCGCCGCAGACGCTGGAGCGCGCCCACGCCGTCCACCCGATCGCGGTGCTGCAGACCGAGTACTCGCTCTGGTGCCGCGGGCCGGCGGAAGCGGTGCTGTCCACCTGCCGGCGCCAGGGCACCGGCTTCGTCGGCTACTCGCCGCTCGGGCGCGGCCTGCTCACGGGCAACGTCCGGCACTACTCCGACCTGGCAACGACCGACCGCCGCCGCATCCATCCGCGCTTCCAGGACGCGCACCTCGCGCGCAACCTGCGGCTGGTCGACGAACTGCAGGCCATGGCGGCCGAGATCGGCCTGACGGCGGCGCAGCTGGCGCTGGCCTGGGCGGCCGGGCGCGGCACCGACGTCGTGCCGCTCAGTGGCACCCAGCGCATCACCTACCTCGAGCAGAGCGCGATGGCGGTGGCCATCCGGCTGCCGCAGGTGGTCATGCAGCGGCTCGAGCGGCTGTTCCGGCCCGAGGCCGTCGCCGGCGAGCGCTACCCCGCCGACATGCTGCCCACGCTGGGCATCTGATTTACCCGGAGCCCCGTTTCCATGAGCCAGGACCCGCGCGTCGTTTCCGCCATCGCCCACTGGGCGCCACGCTTCGTCTCCAACGGCGTGCTGCTGGCCGACTTCCAGGAGGTCACCGCCGGCATCGGGCGCTGGGAGGACTGGTGCGCCGCCTGGTGCCGGCGCGCCGCCCTGCACGAGGGCCTGGGCCATGAAGCGCTGGAGCAGGGCTGGCGGCTGTCGGCCGGCGAACACCTGTCGCGCGCGGCGGTGTACTACCACTTCGCCAAGTTCGTGTTCGTCGTCGACGTCGAGCAGATGCAGGCGGCGCACCGCAAGGCCGTCGCCTGCAAGCAGCTGGCCGCCCCGCTGCTGCGGCCGCCGGCGCGCCGGGTCGAGATCCCCTACCAGGACGGCACGCTGGCCGGCCTGCTGCGCCTGCCGCCCGGGGCCACCCGGGCGCCGCTGGTGATCATGGTGCCGGGGCTGGACTCGGCCAAGGAGGAGATGGAGGCCTACGAGCTGCCCTACCTGGCGCGCGGCATGGCCACGCTGCTGGTCGACGGGCCGGGGCAGGGCGAGGCCGAGTACCGCTGGCCGATCCGCGGCGACTACGAGGTGCCGGTGAAGGCGATGGTCGACTGGGCCGAGCGCCAGCCGCAGGTCGACCCGGAGCGCATCGCGCTGTGGGGCGTGAGCCTGGGCGGCTACTACGCGCCGCGCGCGGCGGCCTTCGAGAAGCGGCTGAAGGCCTGCATCGGGCTGGCCGGGCCGTACGACTTCGCGGCCAACTGGGAGCAGCTGCCCGAGCTCACCCGCGAGACCTTCCGCGTGCGCAGCCACCTGGCCACCGAGGCGCAGGCGCGCGAGCACGCCCGCACGCTCACGCTCGACGGCGGCATCGCGGCCAGCATCGAATGCCCGCTGTTCCTGGTCACCGGCAAGCTCGATCGCCTGATCCCCTGGGAGGACACGCAGCGCCTGGCGCGCGAGGCCTCCGGGCCGGTGGAACTGCTGGTCGTGGAGGACGGCAACCACATCGCCAACAACCGTCCCTACCGGTGGCGCAGCCGCACCGCCGACTGGATGGCCCAGCAACTGGGCCTGCCGCAGGCCTGATGCGCACCCGACGAGCGAGGAGACAGCCGATGCCCCTTTCCAACGACACCGACGGCCTGCGGCGGCGCGCGCTGGTGCAGGCACTGGCCTGCGCCCCGCTGGCCGCGGCCGGCCTGGCGCGTGCCCAGCCGGCGCCGTTCCCGAGCCGGCCGGTCAAGCTGCTGTCCGGCGCGACGGCCGGCAGCGCCTCGGACGTCATCGCGCGCGCGGTCGGCGAGAAGCTGCAGGCCGAGTTCGGCGTGCCGGTCGTCATCGAGAACCGGGCCGGCGCCTCCGGCGCCCTGGCCGTGCAGGCGACGCTGGCGGCGCCGGGCGACGGCCACACCATCCTGGTCTACACCGCGGCCCACACGGTCGTGCCCCTCATCAGCAAGGTCGGCTGGGACCCGGTGAAGGACTTCTCCGCGGTGGCGCCGCTGGCCGTGGTGCCCAACGTGCTGGTGGTGGCGCCGGCCAAGGGCTGGCGCAGCGTCAGGGACCTGGTCGAGGCGGCCAGGGCGCGGCCGGGCGCGCTGAACTACGCCTCGGTTGGCATCGGCACCGCCACCTGGATGAGCGCCGAGAAGTTCAAGGCCGCGGTGGGCATCGACGCGCTGCACGTGCCGTACAAGGGGTCGCCGGAGGCGATCGCCGAGACCATGGCCGGGCGCGTCGACTACTTCTTCGCGCCGCTGGTGTCGGCCCTGCCGCAGATCAAGGCCGGCAAGCTGCAGGCGCTGGCGCTGGGCACGCCCAAGCGCTCGCAGCAGTTGCCCGACGTGCCCACGCTGGGCGAGTCGGGGATCGCGGGCGCCGACTACCTGTTCTGGATCGGCATGCTGGTGCCCTCGCGCACGCCGCGCGAGCTGGTGCAGAAGATCCATGCCGCCACCAGCCGGGCGCTGCAGGCGCCGGAGGTGCGCGAGCGCTACGCCGGCCTCGGCGCCGAGCCGCTGGCGCTGGCGCCCGAGCAGTTCGACGCGCTGATCCGCGAGGAGATGGTGGCCAACGCCGCCATCGTGCGGGCGGCCGGCATCAAGCCCGAATGACCAGGAGGACACCATGACCGTTTCGCTCGACGTCAACGGCAAGCGGGTCGACAGCCCCGCCGCGCCCGAGACCCCGCTCCTCTACGTGCTGCGCAACGACGCCGGGCTGAACGCGGCCAAGTACGGCTGCGGCATCGCCCAGTGCGGCGCCTGCACCGTGCTGTTCGACGGCCAGGCCACCCGCTCCTGCGTGCTGCCGTGCGGCGCCGCCGCGCAGGGCAAGGTCACCACGCTCGAGGGGCTGGGCACGGCCGACCGGCTGCACCCGCTGCAGCGCGCCTTCATCGCCGAGCAGGCGGCGCAGTGCGGCTACTGCAGCTCCGGGATGATCCTGTCGGCCAAGGCCCTGCTGGACCGCAACCCGAAGCCGACCGAGGACCAGATCAAGGAGGCGATGGCAGGCAACCTGTGCCGCTGCGGCACCCACACGCGCATCGTCAAGGCCATCCAGCGCGCCGCCCGGGAGATGCAGTCATGACCACCGCCACCCTCGTTCCCGACGTGGCGCCGACGCGCCGTGCCTTCCTGCAGGGCGGCTCCCTGGTGGTGCTGTTCGGCCTGGGCGGCCTGCAGCCGCTGGCGGCCCAGGCCCCGGCCGCGGCGCCGCTGCCCGGCAGCCTGAACAGCAACCGCCGGCTGGACGCGTGGATCCGCATCCAGCCCGATGGCACCCTGACCATGTTCACCGGCAAGGTCGAACTGGGGCAGGGCATCCTCACCGCGCTGACGCAGATCGTGGCCGACGAACTCGACGTCGAGCCGCAACGGCTGCAGGTCGTCTCCGGAGACACCGGCCGCACGCCCAACGAGGGCGTGACCTCCGGCAGCCTGTCGATCCAGGACAGCGGCACCGCGCTGCGAATGGCCTGCGCGGAGGCGCGCGCCCTGCTGCTGGCCGCCGCCGCGCAGAAGCTGGACGCCCCGGTGGGCGAGCTGACGGTGCGCGACGGCACCATCACGCGCGCCTCGACCGGCGCCCGCACCACCTACTGGGAGGTCGCGCCCGAGGCGTCGCTGGCGCGCGAGGCCACCGCCAAGGTCGCGCCCAAGCCGGCCGCGGCGCGCCGCCACATCGGCCAGTCGATGCCGCGGCGCGACATCCCGGCCAAGGTCACCGGCGGGCCGGCCTACGTGCAGGACATCCGGCTGCCGGGCATGGTGCACGCGCGCGTCGTGCGCCCGCCGCTGTCGCGCCCGCGCCTGCTGGAGGCCAACACCGACGCCGTGCGCGCCATGCCCGGCGTGCTGGCGGTGGTGCGCGACGGCAGCTTCCTGGCCGTCGCCGCGCAGCGCGAGGAGCAGGCCATCGCCGCCGCCCGTGCGCTGCACGCGGCCGCCCGCTGGGAGCCGCTGGCGCCGCTGCCGCCCACCGGCGCGGGGCTGTACACCATGATGAAGACGGCGCGCGCGGACACCAGCGTGGTGGGCGAGAAGAACGCCGGCGCCGCGCCGCCGGCCGACGCCGCCGTGCTGACGGCCGAGTTCACCCGTCCCTACCAGGCGCACGGCTCGATCGGGCCCTCCTGCGCGCTGGCCCAGTGGGACGAGGGCAAGCTGCAGGTCTGGTGCCATTCGCAGGGCGTGTTCCCGCTGCGCGCCGACATGGCCAAGGCGCTGCGGCTGCCGCCGGCGGCCATCACCATCGTCCACCACGAGGGCTCGGGCTGCTATGGCCACAACGGCGCCGACGACGTGGCGCTCGACGCCGCCCTGGTGGCGCGGGCGCTGCCCAGGGTGCCGGTGCGGCTGCAGTGGATGCGAGAGGACGAATTCGGCACCGAGCCGTTCGGCTCGCCGATGGTCATGCAACTGCGCGGGGCGGTCGCCGGTGGCAAGGTCGCCGACTGGCAGCACGAGGTGTGGAGCTACACGCACAGCACGCGCCCGAACGATCCCGAGGGCAGCAACCTGCTCGCGGCCTGGCAGATCGCCAACCCGCTGCCGCCCGGCCCCTCGCGCAACATCCCGCAGCCGTCCGGCGGCAGCGACCGCAACGCGGTGCCGCTGTACGCGTTCGGCCGCCACAAGGTGGTCAACCACCTGCTGCTCGACCAGCCGATCCGCACCTCGGCGCTGCGCACGCTGGGCGCCTACGCCAACGTGTTCGCCGCCGAGTCCTTCCTCGACGAGCTGGCCGGCGCCGCCGGCGCCGACCCGGTGCAGTTCCGGCTGGCGCACCTGGAGGACCCGCGGGCCCGCGCCGTCATCGAGCGGGTGGCGGCGATGAGCAACTGGCGCCCGACGCCGGCGCCGGACACGCGCGAGAAGCGCGCCGTCGCGCCCGGCCAGCGCCGCGGCCGCGGCATCGCGTTCGCCAAGTACAAGAACCTGGCGGTCTATTGCGCGGTGGTCGCCGAGGTGGTGGTCGACACCGCCAGCGGCGCGGTGCGGGTGACCGATGCCTGGTCGGTCGCCGACGCCGGCATGGTGGTCAACCCCGATGGCTTCCGCAACCAGATCGAGGGCGGCATCATCCAGTCGACCAGCTGGACGCTGCACGAGGCGATCGCCTGGGACGCCAAGGGCGTGACCACCCACAGCTGGCCCGACTACCCCATCCTGCGCTTCCCCGAGATGCCGCGCGTGGTCGTCGAGTTGATCGACCGGCCCGAGGAGCGGCCGCTGGGCGTCGGCGAAGGTTCGCAGGGCCCGACCGTCGCCGCGATCGCGAACGCCATCGCGCAGGCCACCGGCCGGCGCCCGCGCGACATCCCGTTCACGGCGGAGAAGATGAAGGCCCTGCTGGCCTGAGGCGGGGCCTCCCGCCCCGCCGGCCGCTGCGGGTCAGGGGCGGGCGGCGGTGGGCGACGCCCCGTCCAGGTCGAGGTCCAGCGCGAGGGCGAAGTCCTCGTCCGGCTGCACGCTGCGGCGCGGCAGCACGGCGGTCTGGGACGGCACGACCTCGGCAGGCAGGCTGGCCGCCGCGCTCCGGTGGCGCCGCGCCAGCAGCAATACGGTCCGCATCGCGGCCAGCACGGCCAAGGCGGCGCCGGCGGCCCAGGGCAGCAGGGCCAGCAGCCGGTCGAGGGCGCGCACCGGCGCGGCAGGCGGCGCGATGACCACCGGTGCCGGCCGGGGCACCACGGAGGCGGCTGCGGCTGGAGCCGCAGGGGTCGATGGCGCCACTGCTACAGGCACGGGCACTGGCGCCGGCACGTCCGGCGCCGCTGGCGGTTGCAGCTGGCGCGCCAGCACCAGCGGATCGGCCTGCAGGACCTGCCAGAGCGCCCGCGCTTCGGCCCGGCCGGCTTCGGTGCTGGCCGGGATGGCGGCCTCGATCCACGGCGTGAGGCGCAGGCGCAGCGCGACTTCGGGCGCGGGCGCGGGGACTGGCGCGGCGACCGGTGTGGTGACCGGCGCCGGTGTTGGCTCCCGTGTCTTGGCGACTGTCTGCGCCGGCTCGGCCGGGGCGCCAGGCGCGTGCTACTTGCAGGCAGTACCGGCGCCATCGGTCGCGGCGCGGCCACTGCCGTGGCGCGGCCTGGCGGCGCCGCCGATGCAGCTGCCGGCACGGTGACCGCCGGCTCGGGTGGCTGCACGGCGTTTGCCGGCACGGCCGCCGCGGCCGGCGACTCGGCCTCCGGCATCACGGCCTGGAAGTCGGGCGGCAGGTTCTCGGCCAGCAGCACGAAGGTGCGCTCGGTGCGCAGGCCGCAGGTGGTGGACACGGCCAGCGTGACCACCGGCTGGTCGACCGGCCGGGCCACCCGCACGCGCACGCTGCCGCCGGTCTTGCCGACGATCTGCACGTCGCTGCGCAACGAAGCCGCGTCCAGCTGCCCGCGGCCATACCAGGCGTCCACCTGGACGCAGGGCGCCAGCGCCTCGGCGGGATGGCCCAGCACCAGCGGCAGCCGCACGTCGAGCGGGCTGCCGAAGCGGGCGCTGCCCTCCAGGCTGCCGAACGCGAGCGGCCAGGCGGCGCTGCTGGCGGCGGCGGTCAGCAGGAGGCCCACCGCACGCCCCGCGACGGACCATGGTCGAGGTCCCGTAGCGAATCGATCGCCGCCTGTCGCCGGACGTCCAGCGCTGGTCGGATGGCCGGGTCCGTCGTTGACGCAAGACGAAGAAAGTTCCAAGATGACCGCATGTTACGACGTGTAACCAATGGGGCCGCAACTGGCATCAACCCGAATCCAGGAAATGACGTGACCGATTTCGCGCCCAGCCACGACGAGGTGATCGATCCCTCGCGCATCGACCCCTGGACGGTGCCCGGCATCGTGGGCACCGAGCTGGCCCGCCAGTGGGAGCACCTGAACGCCATCGGCGGTGACCTGCGCCGCACCCAGGCGGCCTCGCGCGGCCAGCTGCGGGCGCTGGCCGACGTCGCCCGCCGCATCCGCTACCTCGCCATGCAGAGCCAGCAGCTGTCGCGGCTGGCGGGCGGCCGCCTGCGCCAGTCGCACGAACGCATCGACCTGAAGGCGATGGTCGAGCAGGTGGTGGCCGACAACCGGCGCCAGCACACGGCCCGCGCCCTCGAACTCGACCTGCAGCTGCAGCCGGTCGAAGTGATCGTCGATCCCGGCCTGCTGCACAGCCTGGTGGAGACGGCCATCGACTGCCTGGCGGGCTACGGCACGGCCATCAGCGTGTGGCTGAAGGTGAGCAACTGGCCCGAGCACGGCATCCTGGAGTTCCGGGCCCGCGAGCGCGTGTCCACCGGGGTGGGTGGGCCGGTCGAGGTGCCGCAGTCGGTCGCCTGGGTCCTGCTGGCCCAGCTGGCGCGCACCACCGGCGTGCTGCTGCGCCGCGAGACGGTCTCCGGCTACCTGAGCGTCACGCTCGAATTCCCGCGCACGGTCAAGCGGCTGGAGGGCCTGACCGCGATCGAGATCGACGGCGGCGATCCCGCCAGCATGTTCGAGTCGCGGCCCATGGCCGGCCACCGGCTGCTGCTGGTCAGCGCCGACACCGCGCTGCAGGACCTGGTGCGTGGCATCTGCCGCGACATGGGCCTGGTGCTGGACGTCTCGCCCAGCGTGCGCCAGGCCGTGCAGCAGTGCGAACTCGACAAACCGGACGGCCTGCTGGTCGACGAGCGCCTGCACGACAAGGCCTTCGACGAATTGCGCAACGACCTGCTGCGCTACCAGCCGCACCATCCCTGCGTGGAGATCGCCTCCGGCGCCAACGTCGTCGAGATCGCCAGCTGGATGGGCAGCGGCGTGAGCCGCATTAGCCGCGACGCGCTGCGCGGCCAGCTGCCGTCGCTGCTGGTGATGGAGCTGGCCAAGGTGCTGTGAGCCCGGCGCGGCCGGGCATCTCAGTTTTCCTCCCGAGAGTCGTCATGCCGGGCTTGACCCGGCATCCATCCCCGGACCGATGCCGCACCCGAACCGCGTTCAGGAGATGGATTGCGGGTCAAGCCCGCAATGACGGTGAAGAGGCGCGGCGGCACTGCCGACACGACGGGCGATGCCTTCAGGGCGCGGAACGCAGCCTTCATTCCAGGCGTCGCCGCGAACTGCTAGCGCGCCGCCATCCCACCCGGGCGCACGCGCGCTTTCTGCAGCACGCCCGCCGGCCCGAACAGCAGCACCAGTTCCGGCCCGTCGACGGGGTCGCCGCGCTCGTCGTGGGTGCGGTAGACCCAGGCTTCCCACCCGGTCTCGAAGCGCAGCGTCTCGGCCGGACCGAGCAGCGCCGCCACCTCCTGGCGGGTGCTGCGGCCGACGGCCAGGCGCTGGGCCGCGGCCTCGACGCCGAGGTGCGCGTCGGCGAAAGGCGGTCGCACGCGCGCGGCATCGCCCGGCACGCCGGCACCGGCGCAGCCGGCCAGGCAGGCGACGGTGGCGCAGGCGGCGAGGGCGTGGTCACAGCGGCGCACGGCCGTCCTCCATGAACTCGAACAGCAGCAGCGTGTCGTCCGGCCAGCTGCGGTCCTCCAGCGGCGCGAAGTAGCTGCGGTCGACCAGCACCTCGCAGTCGCAGAAATGCAGTTCGTCCTTCAGGCGCAGGTCGCCCATCGCGCCGGCCCACAGGCGCCGCACCGGCAGCGCCTCGCGCCGTTCGCCCGCCACCAGGGTCACGCCGAACAGCGGCCGTTCGGCGAAGAAGAGGTAGCGGTTGCGATCGCCCTGGCAGTAGGCCGGCGTCTCGGCGGCGGCGAACAGGCCGGCGATCCAGGACGGGCTGTTGGAGACCAGCCCGGCCTCGATGCCCACCATGCATTCGAGCCGCAGGTCGCCCAGGCGCCGCGTGCCGGGCGGCAGGCCGGGGCTGCGGATGTCGGCCCGCCAGGTCAGCGTGAGCGCAGGCCGATCGGGCGAGACCTGTGCGTTCTCCTCGACGGCCCGGCGGTCGCGCGGCAGCGCGAAGGTGCGGTCGGGCGCGACGTCCAGCGGGATCTCCACGGTCTTGCCGACGACGTACAGCCCGAGGTCGTCGAGCCGCACACCCGGCTTTCGCGGCAGCACCTGGAAGCGCAGGGTCGCCAGCGGGGCCAGCGCGTGCTCGCGCTCGAACAGGTCCATGCCGCGCAGCATGCGGCGGTACGACTTCTCGACCGGCTCGCCGCTGGCCTTGCCCGTGATGGTGACGGGCGGCAGGGTCTGCGCGGTCGACCGCTCCTGCGCGAAAGAGCCCGGCGGCAGCAGCAGGGCGCCGCAGGCGGCGAGCAGGACGAGGGCAGGACGGCCAGCCGACATGGCCGGGCCAGCCTAGCGCGCCGGCTGCACCTGGCCGTGCGACCCGCGCGCGATCCGCTGTAGGCCGCGCCCGATGGGGTTCAGGCGGCGAGCCGGACCGGCCCGGCGCAGCCCACGCAGCTCTCGAGTGCGCTGCCCGAACGGCTGCGGGTCTGCTCGACCAGGAAGTCGAGGAACACGCGGGTGCGGCGCGGGGTGAACTTGCGGCTGGGCAGGGCGGCGTAGAGCGCGCGGCGCCCGGTGGTCCAGGGCGCCAGCACGCGCACCAGCTCGCCGCGGGTGAGCGGGGCCGCGGCCAGGTCCATGGCGATGGAGGTGATGCCGGCACCGTCGATGGCGGCGCGCAGCAGGGTGTCGGTGTGGTTGGCGATGAGGCTGGGCCGCAGCTCCAGCTCCACCGGATCGTCGGGCTGCTCCTCGCTCCACATGCGCCAGAGGTCGGCCCGCTGGTCGGCCATCTTCACGCGCAGCAGGTTGTGCTCGGCCAGGTCCTGCGGCCCCGCCGGCCGGCCGTGCCGCGCCAGGTACTTCGGCGAGGCGACCAGGATGGATTCGGACTCGACGATCTTGCGCACCACGACGTCGGGCGGCAGGCCGTTGCTGCTGCTCACCAGCGTGACGTCGAACGCCTCCACCGGCGGCTCCGCCGGCGCATCGACCTCGACCTCCAGCCGGATGTCCGGGTAGCGCTCGCGGAACGGCGCCAGCAGCGGCGCCACGATGTAGGTGGCCAGCACCGGCGGGGCGTGGACGCGCAGCATGCCGGCCAGCTCGCTGCTGTGCGCGCTGACCACCGCGTCGGCCTGGTCGATCTCTTCCAGGATGGAACGCACCCGCTCCAGGTAGGCCTGGCCCGCCTCGGTCAGCGACAGCCGGCGGGTGCTGCGCTGGAGCAGGCGGGTCTGCAGGTGGCCCTCGAGGTCGGCCACCAGGCGCGTGACGGCCGCGGGCGAGAGCTCCAGTGCCCGCGCGGCGGCGGCAAAGCCGCCTTCGTCGGCGACGCGCTGGAACACGCGCATGGAAAGCAGTCGGTCCATGGGGCAGGCAGAAGATGGGAGCCCTCCATTGTTCGGGAAAACCCGAAGCCGGGATCGCCGGAGGGGCATCGCCGGCGTGCTAGGCGCCCTTGGAGTGCAATGCTCCTTCCCCGATCGGAAGCGACCATGCGCACCCCGGCCTTCATCCTCGCCCTTGCCTGCAGCGGCGGCGCCGCGTCCGCGGCGCCCGACTGGCGTCCCGTTCCCGGCGCACCCGACCTGGACGTCGACGTGGCGTTCGTGCAGCAGCAGGGCAGCGTCGTCACGACCTGGGTGCGCTCGGCCGGCACGACCGGCCTGGCCGCGCGGCTGGCGGGCCAGGGGGGCATCCGGCCGCCGGCGCAGCGCCGGCAGGTGCTGCTGGCCGACTTCGACTGCGCCACCCGCACCATCCGCGCGCAGGCCGCGGTGGGCTACGACGCGGCGGGCCGGCTGCTCGCCTCTTCGAGCGTGCCCGGGCCGCTGGTGCCCATCCCGGGCGACGAGGACCTCGCGCTGGCGTGGGACGCGGTGTGCGAGCTCGCGCGCGACCGCCGCTGAGCCGGCGCCCCGCAGCCGCCAGCGCCGGACGTGCGGGCGCTCAGTTCAGGGCGCGAGGGTCGGCTTGCCCGGGTGCGAGCCAGTGCGACAGGGTCGCGGCCAGCCGTTCCAGGTCGATGGGCTTGGCGAGGTGGCCGTCCATGCCGGCTTCCAGGCAGCGCGCGATGTCGTCGGCGCCGGTGCTGGCCGTCAGCGCGATCACCGGCACGCGCTGGCCGCGGGCGCGCAGCCGCCGCGTCGCCTCCAGCCCGCCCAGCCCCGGCATCAGGCAATCCATCAGCACCAGGTCGAACGCCTGCCGGGCGCACAGGGCCAGCGCCTCCTCGCCGTCGGCGGCCAGCTGCACGTCGGTGTAGCCCAGCGCCTGCAGGAAGGCGGCCGTCACCATGCGGGTGATGGGATCGTCGTCCGCCAGCAGCAGCGACGGGCGCGCCGGCCCGCGCCCGGCGGCCGCAGCCGGCGGGACGGGGACATCGGGATGGGCAGGGACGGCAGGCATGCGCGGATTGTTGTCGGGGCCGCCGATTGGGCCCGCACGCCGGGCTGCCGCCCCAGGCATTCGCCCTAGGCGGCATGGCTGGTTGCCCGACGCGCGCCTGCCGGCATCGGCCCGCAACGACAGGCGTGCGCCGGCGGGCGCTCAGTTGCCGCTCGGTCGCTCGGACGACTGCTGGCGACGCTCGGCCAGGTGCGCGCGCACCTTGTCGGCCCGGTCGCCGACTGCCGCCACGGCCTCCTTGACCTGCTTCTCGCTGGTGTTGAAGTGGCGCGCCCAGGCGCACACCTCGTAGTCCCAGCTCACGTCGATGCGGTCGGCCGTGCGGCCGGTCGATGCTCCCTTGCTGTCAGGCATTGCTGGCTCTCCCGAGTTGCGTTGGAGCCATCCTAGGGAGCGCGCGGCGGCTCACCTGTAGGACGCCGTTGATCGCGGCTGCGGTCCCGCCGCTCGGCCTGCACCCGGCGGCGCCGGCCGATCGTGGTACCTTCAACGGCCATGAGACGCAGGGTCGTTCGAGGACGCAGTCCCCAGCCGCCGGAGGCGAGCCAGTGAGCGCCGAGGGTCCATCGCCAGCCGCGCCCGGCCCGTCGTTCGAGGAGCGGTTCGCCGCCCTGGAACGCGAGTGGCGGCAGCTGCTGCCGGCGAAGTTGCAGGAAGCGCTGCGCCGCATGCAGGCCTGCCGCACCGATCCGGCCGACGCCGCCGAACTGGAGGAACTGCACCGCCTGCTGCACACGCTGGCCGGGTCGGCCGGCACCTTCGGCCTGCATGACCTGGGCAGCGTCGCCCGCGCCATCGAGCACGAGCTCGACCGGGTGATGGCGCTGCCGGCGCGCAGCGGCGCCGACTTCGATGCCGCCGACCGCGCCCTGCAGGCGCTGGTGGCGTCCGCGCCGGGAGGCTGAGGCCATGGCGCAGCCGGTCCGCGCCCTGCTGGTCGACGACGATCCCGTGCTGCTGGCGCTGCTGTCCGCCTTCCTGGACTCGCGCGGCTACGCCGTGGCGCAGGCCCCCGACGGCCAGGCCGCGCTGGCGCTGCTCGAAGGCGGTGGCTTCAACCTGGTGATCACCGACCGCAACATGCCGCGCATGGACGGACTGGCCCTGTGCCGCGCCATCCGCGCCCGCCAGGACGCGAGCTACGTCTACTGCATCATGCTCACCGCCTCGGTCGACCAGCAGTCGCTGGTCGATGCGATGGAGGCGGGGGTCGACGACTTCCTGGCCAAGCCGCTGCGGCCGGCCGAACTGGGCGCCCGGCTGCGTGCCGCCGAGCGCGTGCTGGCGCTGGAGGCCCGCCTGGCCGCCCGCAACGAGGAACTGACCGGCGCCTACGCGCAGCTCAGCCGCGACCTGGACCTGGCGCGCTCGCTGCAGCTGGCGCAGCTGCCGGCGCCGCAGTCGTTCGGCGGCGTGCACCTGGAGGGCCTGTTCGAGGCCTCCAGCTTCGTCGGCGGCGACCTCTACGACTACTTCGCGCTCGGCGACCGCCTGCTGGCGTTCTACCTGGCCGACATCTCCGGGCACGGCGTGGCGGCGGCCATGATGGCGGTGAGCGCGCAGCACCAGCTGCGGGCCGTTTCGCAGCAGGTGGTGCGCGCCATCGACCCCGGCGCCGGGCTGCAGCAGGCGGCGGTGGAAATCGTCACCCGCTACAACAGCCGCTTCCTGGAGATGAACGACAGCAGCCTGTACCTGACGCTGGTGTACGGCCTGCTCGATCGCGCCACCGGCACCGCGGCGCTGGTCAGCGCCGGCCACCCGCCGGTGCTGCACGCCGCGGCCGGCAGCCCGGTGTTCGAGCCGGTCGGCCAGGGCAGCCTGCCGGTCGGCATCCTGCCCGACCCGGGCTACGAGGCCCGGCTGGTCACGCTCGCGCCCGGCAGTCGGCTGGCCCTGTACTCGGACGGCATCACCGACTGCAGCGGCGCCGACGGCGAGCCGTTCGGCCTGCAGCGGCTGCAGGACCTGCTCGCGGCCGGGCGCAGCCAGTCGCCCGCGGCCGGCTTCGCCGCCGTGCGGGAGGCGCTGCACGGCTGGCATCACGGCAGCTTCGAGGACGACGTGACGCTGCTGTTGCTGGAGTCGCGTTGACCGATGGCGGGGTGGGCGTCGCGCGTGCGGGGGCCGGTAATGCTGCTGGCGGCGCTGGCCGCGGGGCCGGCGGTGGCTGACTGGACGCTGGAGCACGAGTCCAGCTTCGCCAGCGGCCGCGGCATCGACCCGGCCTACTGGCGGCTGGAGACCGGCTTCCTGCGCAACCGCGAGGACCAGTACTACAGCGACGCCAACGCGCAGGTGCAGGGCGGCGTGCTGCGGCTGGAAGCCCGGCGCGAGGAAGTGCCCAACGCGCAGTGGAAGGCCGGCTCGCGCGACTGGCGGGTGGCGCGGCGCAGCTCCACCTACACCTCGGCCTCGCTGCTCGCCCGCAAGCCGCTGCAGTACGGGCGCGTCGAGGTGGTCGCCCGCACGCCGTCCGGTGCCGGCGTCTGGCCGGCGATCTGGCTGCTGCACGAGGGCGAGCGGCTGTACGGCGAGATCGACGTCTTCGAGGCGGTCGGCAAGCACCCCGACACCGTGTTCGCGGGCGTGCACCACGGGCGCGAGCCGCGCACCCGCCAGCACCGCAACGACAGCCGCGTGGTGCCCGGCTTCGAGGGCAGCTGGCACACCCACACGCTGGAGTGGACGCCCGGGCGCATCCGCGTGGCGCTGGATGGCCAGCCCTGGTTCAGCTTCGATCCGCAAGCGGCGCGCCTGCCCGACGGGGCCGACCCGCTGCGCCAGCCGATGCGGCTGCGCATCAACCTGGCCCTGGGTGGCAGCTGGGGCGGACCGATCGACGACAGCCGCCTGCCGGCCCGCTTCGACATCGCGTCGATCCGCATCTGGCGCTGGACGCCCGGCGCCGGCGACGCGCTGCCGGCACCGGCGGCCGTCCCGGCCGCTGCGACGGTGGACGGCGGCGCGGCCGCCAGCGCCGCTGCGCCAGCACCGGCACCGGCACCCACGCCGGGGCCTGCAGCCGGGTCCGGCACCATGCGGTGGGGGCGCTGAGGTGATGGTGCAGGCGCGTTCGTGGGCCCTGCTGCTGGCCGTGCTGGCGGCATTCGCCGCCCAGGCCCAGACGGCGTCGACGCCGGCCGTGCAGGCCCAGCGCGGCGGCACCTTCATCGAGCCGCCGGAGCGGGTCGATCCGCTCTACCTGCCCCAGGGGCCCGACCAGCCCGGCCAGGCGCCCTGGCGCGAGCCGGTGCTGCAGCTGCGGCTGACCGCCGAGGTCCCGCTGCGCAGCGGCCAGTCGGTGGGCTCGGGCACCCAGGGCGGCCGGCCGGCCTCGCCGACGCTGCAGGCGCAGCTGCGCTGGCGGGGGCTGGACGATCCGGCCTGGTACGCGCAGGTGGCCTTCTTCCGCTACCTGGGCAGCGATGAGCAGCGGCCCTGGGACCCGGACTTCACCTATGCCTTCGGCTACGACGACGGCCAGCCCGGGCGCTGGGCGTTCTTCTACGCCAACTACACCGGCACCCGGCTGCACCCCGACCCGGCGCTGGGCGAGAGCCGCTTCAACTTCCCGCAGGGCCAGTGGACCGCCAGCTACCGGTTCCTGCTGCCGGAGGGGATGCGTTCGACGCTGCTGGTGGGCGACGGCGACAGCGCGCTGTGCCATGCCGACGCCAACTGGGTGCCCACCTACACCCAGGCCAACACGTCGGCGCTGGGCAGCAACAAGTACTCGCTCGCCCTCGGCTGCCGCTACAGCCGGCCGGACGGCTGGTTCGCGCACGCGACCGCCTTCGCCTGGCCCGACCGCAGCCGGCAGCAGCCCTGGGACCCCGACTACACCTACGGCCTGGGCTGGACCAGCCCGGCGCCGCGCGGGCCCACCATCCAGTACGCGAACTATTCGGGCAACCGCTGGCCCGGCCGTGCCGGCGCGCCGGGCGAGGGGACGTTGCGCAGCGGCAGCATCTCGGTGAGCTGGGGCTGGGGATGGTGATCGATTGGCCTACGATGGCGGGTCGCGCGGGCCGCAGGAGTCGCCCGCGCCAGGAGAACCCATGGAATTGATCGACGTGGACCGCAGCGGCGCCGTGCCGGTGGTGGTGCCGCGGGTGCGCCGGCTCGACGCCTCGGTGGCGCCCGCCTTCAAGCAGGCGGTGGTGCAGCTGGTCGGCGACGGCGACCGCCGCCTGGTGGTCGACCTGGCCGGCGTCGACTTCCTCGACTCGAGCGGACTGGGCGCGCTGGTGTCCATCCTCAAGGCGCTGGGCAGCCAGGGGTCGCTGGCCGTGTGCGGCGCCCGCGGGCCGGTGCTGGCCCTGTTCAAGCTCACCCGCATGGACAAGGTGTTCTCCATCCATGCCGACCGGGCCGAGGCGCTGGCGCGCCTGGGCGCCTGACCGCGGCGGCCGGCGTGCGGGAACAGGTGATCGAGCTGCAGGCCGCGCTGGCGCAGGTGGCGCCGGCCACCCAACGCGTGCGCGCGCTGCTGCCCGGCTGGCTGGCCGACGCCGAGCGCGACGCCATCGAGCTGGCGCTGGCGGAGGCGCTGACCAACATCGTCGAGCACGGCTACGGCGCCGACACCCAGGAGCCGGTGCGCCTGCGCGTGCGGGAGCGCCCGACCGGCCTGGAGATCGACATCTGGGACCGCGGCCAGCCCATCCCCGACGGCCTGATCGAGAGCACCGACGTCACCACCACCTTCCTCTACGACCCCACCGACCTGGACGGCCTGCCCGAGGGCGGGATGGGACTGGCACTGATCAAGGCCGCCTTCGACGAGGTGCGCTACGGCACGCGCGACGGCGTGAACCGGCTGCGCCTGGTGCGCCGGCTCTGAGCCCACGGGAACCGCGCCTTGCCTTCGTTCTACTTCGACCGCTTCGAGGACCGCCGCCCGCCGCCGCCCGTTGCGCACTCGCCGGCGCGCGAGCTGCTGTGGCAGTTCCTGGTCATCGTGGCCCTGGTGCTGGGGGCCAACTACATCCGCTGGCGCTGGACGGCATCGCTCAACCTGGACGCGCTGTGGTTCGCCATCCCGCTGGTGGTGGCCGAGACGCTGGCCTATGTCGGCCTGCTGCTGTTCACGTTCAACCTCTGGAAGACACGCGACGTGCCGATGCGCCCGCCGCCGCGCACCATCGGCGAGTGCCTGGCCGAGGCGGGCGAGTGGGGCCAGCGGCCGATCGCCGTCGACGTCTTCATCGCCACCTACAACGAGGACGAGGAGCTGGTGCGGCTGTCGATCCGCGACGCCAGGGCGGTGACCTATCCCCATCCGATCGACTTGAGGGTGCACGTGCTGGACGACGGCCGCCGGCCCGCCATGCAGCAGGTCGCGCACGAGGAGGGCGTGCACTACCTCTCGCGCAGCAACAACATCGGCTTCAAGGCCGGCAACCTGCGCAACGCGATGGAGCAGACCAGCGGCGACTTCATCGTCATCGTCGACGCCGACAACCGCCTGTTCCCGACCATCCTGCGCAACACGCTGGGCTATTTCCGCGACCCCGACGTGGCCTGGGTGCAGACCCCGCAATGGTTCTACGACCTGCCCGAGGGCACGCCGCTGCCCGAGTGGCTGGGCCGCCGGCTGGGCGGCGCCGGCCGGGCCCTGGGCCGGGGCGTCGAGCGGCTGGTGGGCCGCATCCGGCTGGGGCGCGATCCGTTCGTGAACGACCCGCAGATGTTCTACGACGTCATCATGCGGCGGCGCAACTGGTGCCACGCCTCGTTCTGCTGCGGCGCCGGTTCCATTCACCGGCGCGAGGCGGTGATGCAGGCCGCGCTGCGCAGCTTCGCGCTGACGGTCGACAAGGAAGTGACGCGCTTCACCGACGAGGTCAAGGACCAGGAGCTGCGCACCGACCTCGACGAGGCCATGCGCACGCAGTTCGCGCTGGAGCAGGAACTCACGCCCTACAAGTTCCACGTCTCCGAGGACATCTACACGTCCATCGTGCTGCACAACGACCCCGGCCGGCGCTGGAAGTCGGTGCTGCACTCGCGCATCGAGTCGAAGATGCTGTCGCCGCAGGACCTGCTGACGTGGATGATCCAGCGCTTCAAGTACGCCGGCGGCACGCTGGACATCGCGCTGCGCGACAACCCGCTGCTGCGCGGCGGCATGCGGCTGCCGCAGAGGCTGATGTACCTGTCGACCTTCTGGTCGTACCTCGGCTGCCTGTGGAACATCGTGTTCCTGGCTGCTCCCATCGTCTACCTGTTCACCGGCATCGCGCCGCTGTCGGCGTACTCGGGCGCTTTCTACCTGCACGCGCTGCCCTTCATCCTGATGACCGAGCTGGCCTTCATGGTCGGCACCTGGGGCGTGCGCAGCTGGGACGGCAAGGCGTCCTACCTGTCGTTCTTTCCGGTCAACTTCCGCGCCCTCTGGACGGTGCTGCGGGGCGAGAAGATCAAGTTCCACGTCACGCCCAAGGATCGCCAGGAGGGCAGCTTCCTGCACCTGGTGGTGCCGCAACTGGCGGTCATCGTGCTCACGCTGGCGGGCCTGGCCTACGCCGCCTGGCGGGTGTTCGCCCAGGGCCACGAGCAGGAACTGCCCAACCTGGTGGTCAACGTTGCCTGGGGGCTGAACAACGTGTTCGCGATGCTGCCGCTGGTGCGCGCGGCGCTGTGGCAGCCGGACGACGGGCCGGCGATCGAACCGGCCGTGGCGGCCTGAGGACGGACGGGTGGACATGGAGCAGGAACGACAGGAGTTCGCCACGGGCGACGACAACAACTGGGTCAAGGCGCGCAGCTCGCTGGTCTGGATCGCGGCCATCCTGGTCGCCTTCGGCTCCGTGTGGTGGATCGAGCGCGAGAGCGGCAAGGAACTGATCGCCAGGCGGCCGGGCGCGCCGGTGCAGGCCGCGCCGGCGCCGGCCGTGCTGCCGGCCAGCCCCGACCTGCCGGCGGCACTGCCCGCGCCGCGCGCGCTGACCGAGCAGGAGAAGCAGTGGGCGCGCACCGCCTGGACCTACTTCGAGCGCAACACCGACCCGGCCACCGGCCTGGCGTCCTCGGTCGAAGGCTTCCCGTCCACCTCGCTGTGGGACACGGCGTCGTCGCTGCTGGCGCTGCTGGCCGCGCGCGACCTGGGGCTGGTCGACCAGAAGGCGTTCGATGCCCGCATGGCGCGCGCGCTCGACGCGCTGGGCCGGCTGCCGCTGTACGCCAACGCACTGCCGAACAAGACCTACGACACGCGCACGCTGGCGATGACCGACTACCGCAACCAGCCGGCCCCGGCCGGCATCGGCTGGTCGGCGATCGACATCGGCCGGTTGCTGGTGCCGCTCAACGCCATCGCCTGGCAGCACCCGCAGCACACGGAGGCGGCGCGCCGCGCCATCGCCCGCTGGAACACCGCGCAGCTGGCCCGCGACGGGCAGCTCTGGGGCCTGCAGGCGGGCGAGGGCGGCGGCCCGCCGCAGCCGGTGCAGGAAGGCCGGCTCGGCTACGAGCAGTACGCGGCGCGCACGCTGGCCCTGATGGGGCTGGACGTCGACGTCGCCGCCGACCCCATGGCCCACCTGCAGCTGGTGGACATCGAGGGCATCGCCGTGCCGGCCGACCGCCGCGAACCGGCCACCCACGGCGCGCAGAACCATGTCGTCAGCGAGCCCTGGATCCTGCAGGGGCTGGAGTTCGGCTGGACCCGGCAGTCGCGCGAGATCGCCTGGCGCGTCTACCGGGCCCAGGAGGAGCGCTTCCGCAAGACCGGCGTGAAGACCGCCGCGACCGAGGACCACGTCGACCAGCCCCCGTACTTCGTCTACAACAGCCTGTACAACGGCGGCCGCCGCTGGGTGGCCGTGAGCGAGAAGGGCGAGGAGATGCCGCAGCTGCGCACGCTGTCGACCAAGGCGGCGTTCGGCTGGCATGCGCTGCTGCGCACGCCCTACACCACGCAGCTGGTCGACGCGGTGGCCGGCCTGAACGACCCGGCGCGCGGCTGGTACGCGGGCCGCTACGAGGCCGGCGACAAGCCCAACCAGTCGGTCAACGCCAACACCAACGCCGTGGTGCTCGAGAGCCTGGCCTACATCGTGCGCGGCCGGCTGCTGCAGTACCGCTGAACCCGCGACCCGGACGATGAGCCCGCGCCTCCTTCCCCTCGTGCTGGCCGCCGCGCTGCTGGCCCCCTGCCTCGCGGCCCGGGCCCAGGCCCCGGCCGGCCCGCCGCTGGCCAACGCCAGCGGCGCCGCCGACTGCAAGCCCGGCGAGCTGCCGGCCGCGCGCTACGAACGCCGCTTCGGGCCGCTCAGCGAGCGCGAGCTGGCGATGGCGCGCACGGCCTGGAAGTACTTCGAGAACAACACCCAGCCGACCGGGCTGGCCAACGCGGTCGACAACTACCCGTCGACGACCATGTGGGACACGGCCTCCTACCTGGGCGCCATCGTCGCCGCGCGCGAGCTGCGCATCATCACGCCGCAGCAGGCCGACGAGCGCCTGGGCAAGGCGGTTGCGGCGCTCGGTTCGCTGGCGTTCTTCCGCGACGAGCTGCCCAACAAGGTCTACCACACCAGGACTCTGGACAAGGTCGACTACGCCAACAACCCGGGCGAGATCGGCTTCTCGGCGCTCGACCTCGGGCGGCTGCTGGTGTGGCTGAAGATCGCCAAGGAGCGCTACCCGCGGCACGCCGACGCCATCGACCGCTTCGTGCTGCGCTGGAAGTGGGGCAAGGTGGTCGACCGCAGCGGCATGCTGTTCGGCGCCATGCTCGACAAGGACCGGCAGGTGCAGTACCTGCAGGAGGGCCGCCTGGGCTACGAGGAGTACGCGGCCAAGGGCTTCCAGCTGTGGGGCATCCCGACCGAGCTGGCGGCGCGGCCCGAGCCGTACGCCACGGTGCCGATCTACTGCGTGGAAGTGCCGTACGACGCGCGCGACCCGCGCAAGTACTACCAGCACAACTACGTGGTGACCGAGAGCTATGCGCTCGACGGCGTGGAGTTCAACTGGGACACGGCGCTCGACCGCGACACCGACGACCGCAAGCACTCCAACGCCTGGATGCTGGACTTCGCCAACCGGGTCTACCAGGCGCAGGAGAACCGCTGGCTGGCCACCGGCATCCTCACCGCCCGCTCCGAGCACCAGCTCGACGCCGAGCCGTACTTCGTCTACGACACGGTGTTCACCGACGGCTATGCCTGGAACACCATCACCGAGCCGGGCCAGTACGTGCCGCAGTACGCGGCGGTGTCGCTGAAGGCGGCACTGGGCATGTGGGCGCTGTGGAAGTCGCCCTACACCGACCGCCTGTTCGAGGAGATCGGCCAGCACGCCGACCCGGCGCGCGGGTTCATGGAGGGCATCCTCGAGAACGGCAAGGGCCCGATCCGCGCCTTCACCGCCAACAACAACGGGATCATGCTGGAGACGCTGCTGTTCAAGGCCCAGGGCAAGCTGCTGCGCTGGGGCGCCGGCGGCCCGACGCTGTGGGACCGCAGCTTCCGCGGTGCGCCCTACGGGCCGCAGGGCCGCACGGCCGGCGCGCCGCCGCCCTGCGCGCGCCCGGCCGCCAGCGCGCCGGGAGCGGCGCCGTGCTGAGCCGGCGCGGCCTGCTGGCCGGGTCGGCCGCCGCCGCCTCGGCGCTGCTGGCCGGCTGCGGCTCGGTGGCGCGCCAGTCGGGCCTGGTGCCCGGCACCGGCGCCAGCGCACCCAGGGTGGCCGAGCCCGCCAGCCCGGTGGCCGGCCTGACCGGCGCCGAGTACCAGTGGGCCCGCACCGCCTGGCGCTACCTGGAGAACAACACCGACTACGACACCGGCCTGGTCAACGGCACCGACCGCGGACCGCTGTTCACGGCCTGGAATGCCGCCGACGCCATCGCGGCCACCATCGCCGGCCACGAACTGCAGATCATCGACGCGCGCGAGTTCGACCTGCGCCTGTCGCGCCTGCTGGGCTTCCTGGCCACCATGGACCTGTCGCAGGGCAAGCTGCCCAACAAGGCCTACAACGCCGTCAGCGGCAAGATGGTCGGCTTCGACAACCGGCCCGACGACATCGGCTGGTCGGCGGTCGACATCGGCCGCCTGCTGCTGTGGCTGCGCATCGCCGGCCAGCGCCATCCGCGCTTCGGCGAGTACGCCGACAAGGCGGTGCTGCGCTGGACGCTGTGCGATGTCATCGACCCCTGCGGCGTGCTGCAGGGCAGTGCGCGCTTCGACGGCCGGCTGGCGCGCTACCAGGAGGGCCGGCTGGGCTACGAGCAGCTGGCCGCCTCCGGCTACGCCGCCTGGGGAGTGGAGGCCGGCCGGTCGACGGCGCTGCCGCCGCTGGCCACCGCCAACATCCACGGGTTGCCGCTGCGCTACGACGCACGCGATCCGCGCACCAGCGGCGCCCAGGCCCCGGTGCTCACCATGCCGTTCGTGCTGGCCGGCATCGAGCTGGGCTGGCACACGCCGGACGGCCAGGAGGGGATGCGTCCGCTCGCCGAGCAGGTGTACCGGGTGCAGGAGGAGCGCTGGCGGCGCGAGCGCCAGGTCACGGCGCGCAGCGACTACCAGCTGCGCGAGGCGCCCTACGTGGTGCTCGATTCGGTGTACGCGTCCGGCTACGCCTGGAACACCATCGCCGGCGACGGCAGCGGCCACGAGCGACTGGCGCTGGTGTCCACGCGCGCGGCGTTCGGCCTGTGGGCGCTGTGGCCCGGCGACTACGCCAATGCGCTGGTCGAGAACGTGCGCTACCTGCACGACCCCGACCGCGGCTGGTTCGAGGGCCGCTTCGAGCAGGGCGGCGGGCCCAACACGCTGATCACGCTGTCGACCAACGCGGCGCTGCTGGAGATCCTGCTGTTCAAGGCGGCCGGCGTGCTGTACCGCCAGGACGCGAGCCGCTCGGGCTACTTCCAGGTCCAGACCGGCGACCCGTTCAACCGCATCGGCCGCTGCTGGCCGGGCGAGCGCGAAGCCTGCACGGCCGCGGGCGCCGCTGCGGGCTGAGTCAGCCGGGCGGGGTGCGGCCGGCCAGCAACTCGATGACGGCCGCCAGCAGCTGGTGCGGCTTGAGCGGTTTGGCCAGGTGCAGGTCGAAGCCGGCATCCAGCGTCTTGTGGCGGTCCTCGGGCCGTGCGAAGGCCGTCAGCGCCACCATCGGCAGGCGCGGGCCCGACGGCCCCTCCAGCGCGCGGACGGTCCGCGCCAGCTCGTAGCCGTCCTTGCCCGGCAGCCCGATGTCGCTCACCAGCAGTTGCGGCCGGCGCTGCTGCAGCTGCGCCAGCGCGCCGTCGACGTCGCGTGCGAGCCGCACCTGGGCCCCGCGGTCGCCCAGCACGATGGTCATCATCTCGCCGGCCTCGACGTCGTCCTCGACCACCAGCACGTCGACGCCCTGCAGGGCCTGGAGGATGCCGGTCGGGTCCTCGTCGAGCACCGTGTCCGGGCCGATGGCAGGCGGGTCGGCCACCTCGGCCCCGACCGGCAGGTCGACCCACATCAGCGTGCCGTGGCCCAGGCCGTCGCTCTCGGCGCCGACCTCGCCGCCGTGCAGGTCGACCAGGTGCTTGACGATGGACAGGCCCAGCCCGAGACCGCCGTGCCGGCGGTTGCCCGGCGCGTCGCTCTGGGTGAAGCGCTCGAACAGGTGCGGCAGGAACTCGGCCTTGATGCCGGCGCCCTGGTCGCGCACGCCCAGCCGCAGCCGGTCGCCCTCGCGCCGCAGCACGACCTGCACCACGCCGCCCTCGGCCGAGAACTTGATGGCGTTGGTCATCAGGTTCCAGAAGATCTGCTGGTAGCGGTCCGGGTCCAGCCAGGCCGAAGCAGCGGCGGACTCGACGTCGGTCTGGATCCGGATCTGGCGCTCGTCGATGGCGGTGCCCAGCGATGCGATCGACGAGCGGATCAGTTCGGCCGGGTCGATCCACTGGCGCTCGAGCTGCAGCTTGCCCGAGTTGATGCGCGAGACGTCCAGGATGTCCGAGATGATGCGCGCCTGCGTCTTGACGTTGCGCTCGATCGCGTCCAGCCCGCGCATGCCCTCGGGCAGGACGCCGCGGCGCTTGAGGATGTGGACCCAGCCGATGATGGCGTTCAGCGGCGTGCGCAGCTCGTGCGACAGCACCGCGATGAAGTCGTCCTTGGTGCGGCTGTGGCGCTCGGCCTGCGCCCGCGCGGCCTGCTCGCGGTCCAGCACCTCGTGGCGGCGCTGCTCGAGCTCGACCCGTTCGGAGACGTCGACCGCGGTCGCGATGCGCCGGTCGGGGCCGACCTGCGGCGACAGGCTCCATTCGACGTGCACCAGGTGGCCGTCGGCGTGCAGCAGGGGGAACTGGCCGCGCCAGGCGTCCTGCCCGACGGTGAATTCACGCTCGATCTGTTCGCGCGCCTGCGGCGCCGCCAGGCTGGCCACCGTGCGCCCGATCACGCTCTCGCGCGGCAGCCCCAGCATCCGGAGCATCGCCGGATTGGCCTCGGAGAAGCGGCCCTGCGCGTCGATCAGGGCGATGCCGCTGTGGGCCTGGTCGTAGATGGCGCGCAGGCTCTGCTCGCTGCGGCGCAGCCCGTCCTCGGCGGTGCGGGCGCGGATCAGGGCCTGCAGGGTGGCGATGAGGACGGCCGGCTCGACCGGGTGGACCAGGTAGCTGTCGGCACCGGCATTCAAGCCGGTGACGTGGTCCTCGTTCTTCACGTAGGCGGCCGACAGGTGCACCACCGGCAGCAGCTGCGTGGCCGGCGCGGCGCGCAGCAGGCGGCAGACCTCGAAGCCGTCGATGTCGGGCAGGTGCACGTCGAGCACGACGGCCGAAACGCCCGTGGCCGCCAGGTCCAGCGCCTCCTGGCCGGTGCCGGCCTCGCAGATGTTGAAGCCGGCGGCGCGGATCACGCGGCCGGTGGCGTAGCGCGTGGCCGGGTTGTCGTCGACCACCAGCACCGTGTGCGCGCCGCGGTCGATGGTGCTCTGGATCGTGCCGGCGTCAGTCTGGGCCATCGCGGGTCCCCAGTTGGATCGGGATGGTCAGCGAGAACACCGAGCCCTTGCCCGGTTCGCTCTGCACGTCCACGCTGCCGCCCAGCAGCGCCGCCAGCCGCTTGGACAGCGCCAGCCCCAGCCCGGTGCCGCGCAGGCGCTTCTGCAGCGGCGACTGGACCTGCGAGAAGTCGTCGAAGATGGCCTGGTGGAACTCGGGCGCGATGCCGATGCCGGTGTCGGCCACCGCGAAGGTGACCTGGCCGCCCTCGGTGCGCACCGAGACCCGCACCTCGCCGCGCTGGGTGAACTTGAGCGCGTTCGAGATGAAGTTGCGCAGGATCTGCGACAGCTTGCGGTCGTCGGTGTACAGCTTCGGGACGTCGTGCGGCTCCTCGAAGACGAGGTTCACGTCGGGATTGGTCAGCACCGGCTTGAACATGCCGCGCAGGGCGGAGAACAGGTCGACCATCTCGAACCAGGCCGGCGAGATCTCGACCCGGCCCGCCTCGACCTTGGCCAGGTCGAGCAGGTCGTCGACCATCTCGGCGAACTCGGTCGCGGTGTGCTGGATGAAGCCGACCTGGCGTTCCTGCTCGCTGGTGAGCGGCCCGTCGACCCGGTCGATCAGCAGCCGGGCGATGCTGCGGATCGAGTTGATCGGCGTGCGGAACTCGTGGCTCATGTAGGCGAGGAACCGGCTCTTGAGCTCGGTGGCGTGGCGCAGCTGGTCGGCCTGCGAGTCGAGCTCGGCGTACAGCGCGAGCACGCCCCGGTTGGTCTCCTCCAGCTCCGCGCGCAGCGCCTGCGCTTCCTGCCGGCTGGCCTGCAGGTCCCGTGCGAGCTGGTTGAGATCGACCGGTTCGCCCGCCATCTCAATCTCCCCGGCGCATCACTGCCACCGTCGCGTCGTCGCGCCCGCGGAAATGGTCGCGTGCAAGGATCGCCGCGGCCACGGCCGGGTCGCGGCCCAGCACCGGGCGCAGCAGCTCGGGCTTCCAGCGGGTCTCGATGCCGTCGCTGCAGGCCACGACCAGGGCATGGTCGGGCCACGGCACGCTGGTCTCGTCGGGGCGGCGGATGGTGACGCCGGCGGTGCCATGCTGGGTGAGCAGGGTGCGGTCGTCGATGCCCGACAGCATGCGTCCCATCACATTGCCGGCGCCCGAAGTGCGCACGGTGCCCGCTTCGTCGTCGGCCAGCATGACCGTGACGGCGGCGCCGCGCGTGCCGCGCAGCCCGGCGTGGAGCCGCTCGACCTGCAGGCGCGGCGCGGCCATCGGGTCGTTGCGGAACACCTCGACCGCCGCTGCCGACGCTTGCGCCGCGTCGGGCCCGTGGCCGAGGCCGTCGGCCACCATCACGACCGCCCGCGCGCCGTCGACCGCGAACGCCCAGGCATCCCCGCACACCGTCTCGCCTGGGGCGGCCAGCGCGACCGCGCCGACGCAGATGGCCGACGAGCCGTTGGCCGACTGCGCCGAGCGCACCCGTGCCAGGACGACCGTGCCCTGCGGCACGGCCGAGTGGATGTCGAACGCCTGCGCCAGCCGGCGCACCGCGCCCAGGCCGGTGCCGGGCGTGCCGCCGGTAGAAAAGCCGTCGCTCAGGCAACGGTCGAGGTCGGCGATGCCCGGCCCGCTGTCGATGGCAATCACTTCGACCTCGCGCCGCTGCACGCGAGCCGAGAGCAGCAGCCGGCCGGAGGTGGCATGGCGCACCAGGTTGTTGCCCAGTTCGTTGACGATGATCGCCAGGCGTCCGGCCTCGACCTCGTCGAGCCCGCACTCGTCCGCCAGGTGCGCCGCATGCCGGCGGGCCTCGCCGACGCGACTGGCATCGCCCATCGGGAAGTCGGCATGGAAACGACCGGTGATCACTTCCATCGCGTGATGCTCACGGAAGTGCCCTGGCCGGGCGTGGACTGCACGTCGAACTCGTGCACCAGGCGCTTGCTGCCCGGCAGCCCGAGTCCCATGCCGCCGCCCGAGGTCCAGCCGTCGGTGAGGGCGAGTTTGAGGTCGGGGATGCCCGGGCCGTTGTCCTCGAACACCAGCCGCAGGCCGCGCTTGAGGCCCTGCTCGAGGATCTCCCAGCGCATGTGCCCACCGCCGCCGTGCACCACGGTGTTGCGCGACAGTTCGCTGGCGGCGGTGATCATCTTGGTCTGGTCGACCAGCGAGAACTTGAGTTGCTGCGCGAGCAGGCGCACCTTCTGGCGGCTCGCCACGATGTCTTCCTCGGTGCGCACTGCCATCTGTCCCTGGGCGTCGTCAACGGGCAAAAAGATTCCCCTTGCGCGACTGTGCCAGCAGTTCCATGCCGCGTTCGACGTTGAGCGCGGTGCGCACGCCCTCGAGCGAAAGGCCCAGTTCCACGAGCGTGATGGCCACGGCCGGCTGCATGCCCACCACCACCGTCACCGCATCGAGGATGCGCGAGATGCCGGAGATGCCGCCCAGCATGCGGCCGACGAAGGAATCGACGATCTCGAGCGCGCTGATGTCGATCAGCACGCCCTTGGCGCCGCTGGTTGCGATCTTGTTGGCGAGGTCGTCCTGCAGCGCGAGCGCCGTCTGGTCCTGCATGTCGACCTGGATGGTCACGAGCAGAACCTGCCCCATCTGGAGGATCGGGATGCGGTCCATCGGGTGCTCAGTCCGTCTTCGTGATCGTGTAGCCGCGCTGCTGGAGCGCGAGCGCCAGGGCGTCGGCCAGGTTCGACTTCGAGGTGATGCCCTGCAGGTCAATGCCCAGGTGCACGATGGTCTGCGCGATCTGCGGCCGGATGCCGCTGATGAGGCATTCGGCGCCCATGAGGCGGATGGCGCTCACGGTCTTGAGCAGGTGCTGCGCCACCAGTGTGTCGACGGTGGGCACGCCGGTGATGTCGATGATGGCCAGCGTGGAGCCGGTCTCGACGATGCGCTGCAGCAGCGTCTCCATCACCATCTGGGTGCGGCTGGAGTCGAGCGTCCCGATCATGGGGACGGCCAGCACGCCTTCCCACAGCTTGATCACCGGCGTCGACAGCTCCAGCAGGTCCTGCTGCTGGCGGCGGATGATGTCCTCGCGCGTCTGCTGGTAGGTCGAGACGGTCCACTGCGCCATGCGGTCGACCAGCGACGACAGCAGCCAGATCCCCGCGACCTGCAGCGCCGGGTCCGGCACGGACCGCTGGAGAACGCCGAACGTGGGCCGCTTGAATGTCAGCACGAAGTTGCTGGTGTCGGCGGCCGACTCGCCCTGCGCCGCGCGCGAGCGCGACAGGGTGGCCAGCGAGTTGCGCAGGGCTTCCCAGGCTCCGGTCTCGAACTGCTCCGGATCGCCCCCGGCCTCCAGGCCGGCGCGGACGTTGCGAAGAATCTCGGTGGCTTCGCCCTGCAAGCCTCGTCGTGCCGTGTCCGTCAGCCGGGCCCCGGTCGTGTCGACCTGCTGGAGCCATTCGGCAATGATCTGGTCTTCGTGCTGGGTCAGGAGGCCGAGCACGGTCTGGCTTTGTGTTGTCATGGGCATGGAAGGGGAGCGCCACCGAATGGGGCCTGATCATTCTAGGGATGAGCTTCTCATGCGCACGTAGGACAAATGCTGACGCTCATCCGGTTCGCCGGCGCCGGTGCCGGCGCCAAAACCGGAAGCGGACCACAATCGCCTTCCTTTTTTCCCCCGGGACCTTCGCCATGTCGCTGCACCCCCTCGGCCGCTCTTCCCTGCTGGTCTCGCCCCTGTGCTTCGGCGGCAACGTGCTGGGCTGGACGGCCGACGAGAAGACCTCGTTCTCGCTGCTGGATGCCTGGCTGGATGCGGGCTTCAACTTCATCGACACGGCCGACGTCTATTCGCGCTGGGCCCCGGGCCACGCCGGCGGCGAGTCGGAGACGGTGATCGGCAAGTGGCTGCAGCAGGGCGGCCGGCGCGAGAAGGTCGTGCTGGCCACCAAGGTCGGCATGGACATGGGCGACGGCAGGGTCGGCCTGAAGCCGGCCTACATCCGGCGTGCCGTGGAGGACTCGCTGCGCCGCCTGCGCACCGACCACATCGACCTGTACCAGGCCCACAAGGACGATGAGTCCACCCCGCTGGAGGAGACGCTGGAGGCGTTCGGGGCGCTGGTCAAGGAGGGCAAGGTGCGCGTGATCGGCGCCTCCAACTACAGCGCGGCCCGCCTGCAGCAGGCGCTCGAGACCAGCCGGCGCCTGGGCCTGCCGCGCTTCGAGACCCTGCAGCCGCTGTACAACCTGTACGACCGCGCCGTGTACGAGCGCGAACTGCAGCCGCTGTGCGTGCGCGAGAGCGTGGGCGTGATCAGCTACTACGCCCTGGCGGCCGGCTTCCTCACCGGCAAGTACCGCGACGCGGCCGACGCCGCCAAGAGCCCGCGCGGGGCCGCCACCACCGCCAAGTACCTCAACGACCGCGGGCTGCGCATCCTGGCCGCGCTGGACGAGGTGGCCCGCCGCACCGGCAGCACGCCGGGCCGGGTCGCCATCGCCTGGCTGCTGGCGCGGCCCGGCATCGTGGCGCCCATCGCCAGTGCGACCAGCCTGGCGCAGCTGCGCGACCTGGTGGAGGCCGCCCGGCTGCCGCTGGACGAGGAAACCGTGGCTGCCCTCGACGCGGCCACCGCGGAAGGCTGAGCCCGCGCGCGGCCTGCGGATGGCCACCCACTGTTGCGGCGACTACAATCGAGGACGTCTTCGGGCCGTCTTTCCCCTCGGCCACGTCAAGTCAGGAGCCGAAAGGGAGTTGGCCATGGCCAAGGAAGAATTGATCGAGATGCGCGGGCGGGTGGAGGAAGTCCTGCCCGATTCACGCTACCGCGTGGTGCTGGAGAACGGCCACACGCTCATCGCCTACAGCGGCGGCAAGATGCGCAAGAACCACATCCGCATCATCGCGGGCGACTATGTCACGCTGGAACTGTCGCCCTACGACCTGAACAAGGGCCGCATCATGTTCCGCCACCTGCCACCGCGCGGCAGCGAAGGCAACCCGGCGTTCCAGGGCAGCCAGCGCCGCTGAGGCGGTGCTCACTTCGCCGCCGCGTCCGCGCCGTCGAGCCGCTGCTCGAGGGCCTGCAGCACCGGCCGGATCCCGGCCCCCACGCTGATCTGGTTCGAGAAGCCGTCGGGCCTGCGTCCCTCCAGCTCGCGCTGCCGGATCACCGGCACCGCGGCTGCGAAAGCCTTCTCGCGAACGCGTTCAGCGAGCCGACACCGCCGTGTCCGTCCAGCCACCGCCCAGCGCGCGGTACAGCTGAACCTGGTTCTGCAGGCGCAGCAGCCGTGTCTGGATTTCGGCCGTGCGGGCGGTGAACAGGGCCCGCTGGGCATCCAGCAGGTCGAGCGAGCTGGACACGCCGGCGTTGTAGCGCAGCTGCAGCAGGCGCGACCGCACCGTCTCCGCCTCGGCCACGTTGATCAGCGCCTGCAGCTGGTCCAGCAGCGTCAGGCGGCCGGCCAGCGCATCGCTCACCTCGCGGAAGGCGACCTGGATCGAGCGCTCGTACTGCGCCACCGCGATGTCGCGCGTCGCATTGGCCGAGGCCAGGCCGGCCTGGTTGCGGCCGGCGTCGAAGATCGGCAGCAGCAGCTGCGGTGCCACGGTGTAGGCCCACACGCCCGTGCTGTCGAACAGGCCCGACAGCTGCGAGCTGGCGCGGCCGGCGCTGGCGGTGAGCGTGATGCGCGGGAAGAACGCCGCCCGCGCAGCGCCGATGTTGGCGTTGGCCGCCAGCAGCTGCTGCTCGGCCGCGCGCACGTCGGGCCGGCTGGCGATGACGTCCGACGGCATGCCGGCCGGCACGTCGGCCAGCAACACGGTGGCCATGGTGGTGCCGCTGCGGTAGTCGGGCGGCAGCGGGCGCCCGATCAGCAGCGACAGCGCGTTGATGTCCAGCGAGCGCTGGCGCTCCTGCTGCGCAAGCGCGGCCCGCGACGACTCCACCAGCGACTGCGCCTGGCGCAGGTCCAGCTCGCTGGACACGCCGTTGTCGAAGCGCAGCTTGGTCAGGCGGAAGGTCTCCTCGCGCGTGTCCAGCGTCTGGCGCGTGAACGTGAGCAGCTCCTCGTCGGCGACCACGGCCAGCCAGGTGTTGGCGACGGCGCTCACCAGGATGGTCTGCGCCGACTTGCGGCCTTCCTCGGTGGCCAGGAACTGCGCCAGCGCCGTCTGGCTGAGCGCGGCGACGCGGCCGAAGAAATCGAGCTCCCAGGTCGCCAGCGCCAGGCCGGCCGTGTACAGGGTGACCTGCTGGCCGTTGCCGTTGGTGTTGGGCTGGCGCGTGGCGGCAGCGGCGGCGCCGATGGTGGGGTAGCGGTCGGCGTTGCGGATGTCGTACTGCGCGCGTGCCTGTTCGACGCTGGCGATGGCCACCCGCAGGTCGCGGTTGTCCGACAGCGAGACCGTGATCAGCTCGCGCAGGTGCGGGTCGGTGAAGAACTGCTGCCACTCGAGCTGCGCGGCCGGCAGGCCCTCGGTGGCGCTCGGGTGGCCGTAGGCGGCCGGCACCGGCGCCGCCGGGCGTTCGTAGGTCGGGATGAAGGAGCAGCCGGCCAGCAGGGCGGCGGCCAGCGGCGCGAGGCGCCAGTTGCGAAGACGGGTCATACCTGGTCCCCCTGGGTCGCACCCCGGGGCAGTTCGCGGCCGAACTCGTGCGCGTGCAGCTTGCGTTGCCGCTCGCTGCCATGGAAGAAGCCGCGCACCACGACGAAGAAGATGGGGACGAAGAACACCGCCAGGCCGGTGCCGGTGATCATGCCGCCCAGCACGCCGGTGCCGATGGCGCGCTGGCTGGCCGAGCCGGCGCCGGTGGCGATGGCCAGCGGCAGCACGCCCAGGCCGAACGCCATCGAGGTCATGAGGATGGGGCGGAACCGCAGGTGCGCCGCCGCCAGCGCCGACTCGATGACGCCCTTGCCCTGCGCCTGCAGGTCCTTGGCGAACTCGATGATCAGGATGGCGTTCTTGGCCGACAGGCCGATGATGGTGATCAGGCCGACCTGGAAGTACACGTCGTTGGCGTAGTTGCGCAGGAAGGTCGCGATCAGCACGCCCAGCACGCCCAGCGGCACCACCAGGATCACGGCCAGCGGGATCGACCAGCTCTCGTACAGCGCCGCCAGGCACAGGAACACCGCCAGCACGGCGAAGCCGTACAGGATGAGCGCCTGCGCCCCGGCCAGCTTCTCCTCGCGCGACTGGCCGGTCCATTCGTAGGCGAAGCCCGGGGGCAGCTGGGCGGCCAACCGCTCCATCTCGGCCAGCGCGGCGCCGCTGCTGTAGCCCGGCGCCGCCGAGCCCGAGATGCGCATCGACGGATAGCCGTTGTAGCGGACGGTCTGCATGGCGCCGTTGACCCAGCGCGTGCTGGCGAAGGCGCTCAGCGGCACCGTCTTGCCCTGGACGCTGACCACATTGATGCGCAGCAGGTCCTCCGGCTGCATGCGCGCCGGCGCGTCGGCCTGCACCAGCACCCGTTGCAGGCGGCCGCGGTTGGGGAAGTCGTTGATGTAGGACGAGCCGAGCGCCGTGGAGACGGCGCTGTTGATGGCGTCGAACGGCACGCCCAGCGCCTGCGCCTTGTCGCGATCGATGTCCACCTGCAGCTGCGGCGCATCCTCCAGGCCATCCGGGCGCACCTGCGTGAGCACCTTGCTCTGCGAGGCCAGGCCCAGCAGCTGGTTGCGCGCGGCCACCAGCGCCTGGCGGCCGTTGCCGCCGCGGTCCTGCAGGCGGAAGGTGAAGCCCGACGCCGTGCCCAGCTCGGGAATGGGCGGCGGGCTGAGCGGGAAGATGAAGGCGTCGCGGATGCCCGACAGGGCACCGAAGGCGCGCCCCGCCAGCGCGCCGGCCGAGTGCTCCTCGCCGTGGCGCTGGTCCCAGTCCTTGAGCGTGACGAAGGCCAGTGCAGCGTTCTGGCCCTGGCCCGAGAACGAGAAGCCGAGCACGCCCACCATGCTCTGCACCTCGGGCTGCTTGAGGATGAAGCCCTCGACCTGCTCCATCACGCTGCGGGTGCGCTCCTGGGTGGCGCCCGGGGGCAACTGCACGTTGACGATGATGTAGCCCTGGTCCTCCTGCGGCAGGAACGAGGTCGGCAGGCGGGTGTAGAAGAACGCCGCGGCTAGCCCGATGGCGCCGTACAGGATCAGGTACCAGGGCGCGCGGCGCAGGATGCGCGCCACGATGCCCTCGTAGCCGTGCGCGGTGCGCGTGAAGCCGCGGTTGAACCAGCCGAAGAAGCCGGTCTTCTCGTGGTGGTGCCCGGCCTCCACCGGCTTGAGCAGGGTGGCGCACAGCGCCGGCGTGAGCGACAGCGCCATGAAGGCCGACAGGGCGATCGACGCCACCATCACCGCCGAGAACTGGCGGTAGATGTTGCCGGTGGAGCCGGCGAAGAACGCCAGCGGCACGAACACCGAGACCAGCACCACCGTCACGCCGATGATGGCGCCGGAGATCTGGCCCATGGCCTTGCGGGTGGCCTCGCGCGGCGGCAGGCCTTCCTCGCTCATGATGCGCTCGACGTTCTCGACCACCACGATGGCGTCGTCGACCACGATGCCGATCACCAGCACCATGCCGAACATGGTGAGCACGTTGATCGAGAAGCCCAGCGCCAGCAGCACGGCGAAGGTGCCCAGCAGCGCCACCGGCACCACCACGGTCGGGATGACGGTGTAGCGCCAGTTCTGCAGGAACAGGAACATCACCAGGAACACCAGCACCACGGCCTCGACCAGGGTCTCGACCACCTGCTTGATGGAGATGCGCACGAAGCGCGAGGTGTCGTACGGGATGTCCCACTTCATGCCGGGCGGGAAGTAGGGCGCCAGCTCGCCCATGCGCTTGCGCACCAGGTCGGCGGTGGCCAGGGCGTTGCCGCTGGGCGAGAGCTGCACGCCGATGCCGGTGGAGGGCTTGCCGTTCAGGCGCGCCGAGGTGGCGAAGGTCTGCGCGTTGAGCTCGACCCGCGCCACGTCGCGCAGCCGCACGGTGGAGCCGTCGGGGTTGGCGCGCAGCACGATGTTGCGGAACTGGTCGACGTTGGTGAGCTGCCCGCTCACCACCACGGTGGCCGCGATGCCCTGGCCGGCCACGTTGGGCAGGTCGCCGATGCTGCCGGCCGAAACCTGGGCGTTCTGCGAGCGGATGGCCGCGTTGACGTCGTTGGCCGACAGGTTGAAGCCCACCAGCTTGTCCGGGTCGATCCAGATGCGCATGGCCGCCTCGGTGCCGAACAGCTGCGCTTGGCCGACGCCCGGCAGGCGCTGGATCTCGGGCACGACGTTGCGCGAGGCGTAGTCACCCAGGTCGACCGGGGTGAAATTGGGATCGTCGGAGGACAGGATGGCGAACAGCAGGAAGTTGGCGCGCGACTTCTCGACCCGCACGCCCTGCTGCGTGACGGCCGCGGGCAGGCGCGGCGTGGCGCGCGCCAGCCGGTTCTGCACGTCCACCTGGGCCAGGTCGGCGTTGGTGCCGGGCTCGTAGCTGACGGTGATCTGGCCGACGCCGTTGGCCTGCGTCACCGATTCCATGTAGATCAGGCCGGGCGAGCCGTTGAGCTCCTGCTCGATGACGGTGATGACGCTCTCTTCCAGCGTGCTGGCCGACGCGCCCGGGTAGGTGGCGGTGAGCACGATGGCCGGCGGTGCCACCGGCGGGTACTGCGAGATCGGCAGCTGCGTGATGGACACGGCGCCCAGCACGATGAGGAACAGCGCGATGACCCACGCGAAGATGGGCCGGTCGATGAAGAACTTGGCCATGCCGGACGGTCAGCGCGAGGCCGAGGAAGCGGGGACAGCACTCCCGTACGCGCAGGGCGCGAAGGTTGCGTGAAAGGCGCAAGAGGAACGACGTCCGTGCTGGCTCCTGGACTCTTTCGCGTCCTTTGCGAGACCTTCGCGCCCGTCGCGTCCGGAGGTCCGCCGCCTGCGGCCCTTCTTCTCCCCCGACGCGGCGGATGCAGGCCCCGCCGGCGCCGCCGGCTTGCCCTCGTTCCAGGGCACCGGCTTGACCGGCGCGCCGGGCCGCAGCTTCTGGAAGCCGTCGACCATCACCTGCTCGCCCGGCTTCAGGCCGTCGAGGATGACCCAGCTGCCGTTCTGGGCTCCGCCGACCTTGACCGGCCGCGGCGCCACCTTGCCGTCGGGCGCGACCACCATCACGCTGTCGCCCTGGCCGGAGCGCGTCACCGCCTGCTGCGGCAGCAGGATGGCGTTGCCGGCCTTGGCCTGCTCGAGCTGCACGCGCACGTACATGCCCGGCAGCAGCAGGCCCTGCGGGTTGGGCACCTCGGCGCGCAGTGTCACCTGGCCGCTGCCGGGGTCGACGCTCAGGTCGGAGAACAGCAGGCGGGCGGTCTGGGGGTAGGGCGTGCCGTCCTCCAGCAGCACCTTGGCCTGGGCGCCCTCGGCGCCGGCGCGCTTGAGGCGGCCCTGCTCGATCGAGCGGCGCAGGTTCAGCACCTCGGTCGACGACTGCGTGACGTTGACGTACATCGGGTTGATCTGCTGCACCAGCGCCAGCGGCGTGGCCTCGCCCTGGCCGACCAGCGCGCCCTCGGTGACCAGCGCGCGGCCGATGCGGCCGGAGATCGGCGAGGTCACCAGCGCGTAGTTCAGGTTGATCTGCGCCGTCTGCACGGCGGCGCGGCTGGCCGCCACGTCGGCCTCGGCCGCCTTCTGTGCGGCGACGGCGGCGGCGTAGTCCTGCTTGCTGATGGCATTGGCCTCGACCAGCGGCTTGTAGCGCTCGGCCAGGGACGCGGCCTGGGTCAGGTTGGCCTCGGCGCGGGCCAGCGTGGCCTTGGCGCTGGCCGAGGAGGCCTGCAGCTGGGCCGGGTCGATGCGGAACAGCGGCTGGCCGGCCTTGACGTCGCTGCCTTCCTTGAACAGCCGCTCCTGCACGATGCCGGCCGCGCGGGCGCGCACCTGGGCGACGCGCGAGGCCTCCAGGCGGCCCGGCAGCTCGGTCACCAGCCCGATGTCGCCCACCTTGACCGTGACCACGCCCACTTCGGGGGGCGGCATGCCGCCGCCCGGGGCACCGCCGCCGGGCGCGCCGGCGTTGTCGGATTTGCCGCAGGCGGACAGCAGGGCGGTGATCGCGAGGAGGAGGGGAAGCAGGACAGGCTTGTGCAGGGAGGCCATCGTCGCCTTGGAAAGAGAGGCAAAACCGGGCAGTCTACCAACGGCCCGTGAAGGACGCAGGCGCAAGGCTGATGCGCGCCCGCTGCGCGACGGGAGGAGCAGGTCGCGTGCCACAATGCCGCGGCCCGCGGCGCGCGGGCCCAGCCACCAGCATCCCAGCCGGCGCCGCCATGCTCGAACCCGCCATTCCCGCCGACGACGCGCAGCGCGTCGACGACCTGTGCCGGCTGCAGGTGCTCGACACCGAGCCCGAAGGCCGCTTCGACCGCATCACGCGCACGGCGGCGCGCACCTTCGCGGTGCCCATCGCGCTGGTCTCGCTGGTCGACACCGACCGCCAGTGGTTCAAGTCGCGCCTGGGGCTGGACGCCACCGAGACGCCGCGCCGGCTCTCGTTCTGCGCCCACGCCATCCTGGACGAGGGCGCCTTCGTCATCCCGGACGCCGCCGCCGATCCGCGCTTCGCCGACCATCCGGCGGTCACGGGCGCGCCCCACGTGCGCTTCTACGCCGGCATGCCGCTGCACGGGGCGGCGGGGCATCGCGTCGGCACGCTGTGCCTGGTCGACCACCGGCCGCGCACCTTCGGCCCCGGGGACGAGCAGGCGCTGGCCGACCTGGCGGGCTGGGCCGAGCTGGAGCTGAACGTCTACACGATCGGCCAGGCCACCGCGGTCGCGCGCGAGAAGGAAGAACGGCTGCAGGCGGTGCTGGACACCGCCGGCGACGGCGTCGTGACGCTGGGCGTCGACGGCCGCATCGTGCTGGTCAATCCGGCGGCCAGCCAGATGTTCGGGCGCGCCGCCGGCGCCCTGGTCGGCACCCCGGTGATGGACCTGGTGGCGCCGGCCGCGCGGGCCGAGGTACGGGCCTTCATGGCCGAACTGGCGGCCCGGCCGCGCGGCGTGGCCGCCAGCGTGCGGCGCGAGCTGGCGTGCCTGCGCGCCGACGGCACGCCCTTTTCGGCCGAGATCGTCGTCACCCGCATGCGGGGCACCGCGGCCAGTGGCTACACCACGGTGGTGCGCGACATTTCCGAGCGCAAGAAGGTGGAGCGGATGAAGAACGAGTTCATCGCCACCGTCTCGCACGAGTTGCGCACCCCGCTCACTTCCGTGCGCGGCTCGCTCGGGCTGCTGCTGGGCGGCGCGGCGGGCGAGATCCCGTCCCGGGCGCGCGGCCTGCTCGACATCGCCACCAGCAACTGCGACCGGCTGGTGCGCCTGATCAACGACATGCTGGACATCGAGAAGATCGAGTCCGGCAACGTGCGCTTCGACCTCGCTCCGCAGGCCCTGGTGCCGCTGGTGCGGCAGGCCATGGCCGCCACCGATTCCTTCGCGCAGCAGTTCCAGGTGCGCTATGTGCTGCGCCCGGACGCCGTCGACGGCCGCGTGCTGGCCGACGCCGACCGGCTGACGCAGGTGGTGGTCAACCTGCTGTCCAACGCGGCCAAGTTCTCGCCGGCCGGCGGCGAGGTCGAGGTCGGCATCGGCTGGCTGCCCGGCACCGTGCGCCGCCTGCGGCTGTGGATCGGCGACCGCGGCCCCGGCATCCCGCAGGCGTTCCGCGACCGCATGTTCTCGCGCTTCCTGCAGGCCGACGGCTCGGACGCGCGCAGCAAGCCCGGCACCGGCCTGGGCCTGGCGATCTCCAAGGCCATCGTCGAGCGGCTGGGCGGGCGCATCGGGTTCGCCGACCGCGCCGGCGGCGGCACCGAGTTCTTCGTCGAACTGCCGGCGCTGGCGCCGCCGGGCGCGCTGCCGGCCGCCGCGGGCGAGGTGCTGGTGTGCGAGGACGACCCGGTCATCGCCGCCCTGGTCTGCCGGTTGCTGGAGCAGGGCGGCCTGCGGGCCGACGTGGCGCCGACCGCGGCCGAGGCCCGCCGCCTGCTGGCGGCGCATCCCTACCGGGCGATGACGCTGGACCTGGGCCTGCCCGACGAGGACGGGCTGTCGCTGCTGCGCGCGCTGCGCGCCGAGCCGGCCACGGCGCGCCTGCCGGTGGTCGTGCTCACCGCGCGCGCGGCGCCCGAGGGCGTCGATGCCGCCGCCTTCGGCGCGCACGACTGGCTGTCCAAGCCGATCGACGGCGAGCGCCTGCTGGCGACGGTGCGGCGCGCGCTGCACGGCCCGCGGGGCGAGCGGCCCGTGGTGCTGCACGTCGAGGACGATGCCGACCTGGTGCGCGTGGTTGGCGCGGTGCTCGAAGACTCGGCCGAGACGGTGCACGCGGGCAGCCTGGCGCAGGCGCGCGGGCTGCTCGCCGAGCGCCCGTTCGCCCTCATCCTGCTGGACATGCAGCTGCCCGACGGCGATGCCTCCGGCCTGCTGGCCGCCCTGCCGGCGCGCAACGCCGCGACGCCGGTGGTCATCTTCTCGGGCAGCGAGGTCGCCGCCGACGTGGCGGCGCAGGTGAAGAACGCCCTGGTGAAGTCGCGCACCAGCAGCGGCCAGTTGCTGGCCCTGTTGCACCGGTTGATGGGCCCCGCGCCCGGAAAGCTGCCATGACCCCGCCCCTGCAACGCGTGCTGTACGTCGAGGACGATGCCGACATCCGCACCATCGCCGTGCTCGCGCTGGAGACCGTGGGCGGGCTGCAGCTGCGCGCCTGCGCGTCGGGCGCCGAGGCGCTGGAGGCGGCCGCCGGCTTCGCCCCCGACCTGCTGCTGCTGGACGTGATGATGCCGGGCATGGACGGCCCCACCACGCTGCAGCGTCTGCGCGAGCTGCCGGGCACCGCGCGCACGCCGGTCGTCTTCATGACGGCCAAGATGCAGGCCAGCGAGATCGAGCACTACCTGTCGCTCGGGGCGCTGGGTGTCATCACCAAGCCATTCGACCCGATGGCCCTGGCCGTGCAGGTGCAGGACCTGTGGCGCCAGCGGCCGGCCGCCGGGGCCTGACCGCCGCGTCCGCGCCGGCATGCCGGCGCCAGGCTCACTTCGATGCCGGCTTGGCCCCGGGTTTGCCGGCCGCCTTGCGCGAATGGCGCGCGGCCTCCATCGCCGCGGCCTTCTCGGCATGCTTTTCGGCGCGGGTGCGGTGCGCCTTGGGCTTCTTGACCTCGCCCGCGTGCTCCGCTTCCTTCTTGGCCTTGGGCTTGTCCTTGGGCTGCGCGTGGTGCGTGCGCTGCAACCGGTCGATGGCGCTGGGCCGGGGGGCCGAGGCCTGCGCCTGGCGCTGCTCCCGTTCCCGCTTCAGCTGTTCGCGCTCCTCGATGAGATCCTGCTCGGCCTTCGAGGGCTCACGGTCCTCGCCCGAGGCCGTGCGACGGGCCATGGCGCGGTGCAGCGCCTGGCCGTTGTCCGAGATCCGCTTGGTCAGCGATGCAGTCCGAATCGGCATGTGCGGCTCCTGTGGTGGGGCGCAGCCACTCTAGGCCAAGCCGGCGCCGGAAGCCAGCGGGACAGAACGATTCTCGGCAGTGGCACCGCGCATCTCGGCAGCACGCGAGCTGTCTCTGCAGCAGGACGATCTATCTCGGCAGCGCAATCTGCAATAGCCATGGTCGGATCGGACTATCGTGGCCGGAAGAGTTGTCGGCCGCGTCACCATGGCGCTTCGCCACTGGCGTCCGGGATGGCCGTCCCACATCGACGCGACACCAGGGCGCCTGCTCCCCGCGCGGCTGCGTCGCACGGGGAGCAGGGGAGTAGGTTGTACCTTGGGATCCGAGGTGTTGTTGCATGAGTCATGAGGTCAAGCTGGCGACCTTGCGGATGGTCGTCAGGATCCTGCGAAGCGTGAGTCTGCGAATGCAGCGCCTGCCGCACCGGCAGGTCGACAAGGGAGCCGACGGTCGCGGCTTCGTCATCCACCGGGGCCACCGCCTGCCGCCCACCAGCATGCGCGGCAACATGTGCGGCGACGCCTTCCGCACCGACAGCTTCTTCTACATGTCGGCCGTCCTCGAGGCGACCAAGCTGGCGGCCAAGCTCGGTTACGCGCCCGGCGCGCGGGTCGTCGACATCGGCTGCGGCCTGGGCCGGCTGGCCACCGGCATGCTCGCCGAGTTCGGCGACGCGCAGTACCTGGGCATCGACGTGCAGCCGGAGTTCGTGCGCTGGTCGCGCGACAACATCGAGCGCTTCCACCCGAGCTACCGCTTCATCCACATGGACATGGCCAACGAGTTGTACAACCCGGCCGGCAGCCTGGATGAGACCGCCTTGCACCTGCCGATCGACGACGGCTGGGCCGACATCGTCTACCTCTGGGGCGTGTTCACGAACATGGTGCCCCGGCACGTCGAGTCCTATGTCGGCGAGATCCGGCGCATCCTGCGTCCGCGTGGCCGCTGCTTCCTGACGGCCTTCGTCGAGGACGACGTCCCGGACGCCACCGTCAACCCGACCAGCTACGTTCCCTACAACTGCAGCGACCCGCTGCTGGTCGTGCGTTACAGCCGGGACTGGCTGTTCTCGACCTTCCAGCGCAACGGGCTGGAGGTCGAGGACTTCCGTTACCACGGCAGCATGTTCCCGCAGCAAAGCGAGATCTACCTGGCCAAGGGAGGAACGCGCCTGGACGCCGGCCGCACCCCCATCGGGATGCACTGAAGGCGAAGGGAGGAAGCGCGTGGAGGATGGGCCGCCCGTCCACGCCAGGCGGCAGGGCGAGCAGTGTCCGGGGATCGACCTATGCGAAGAACGGAAGGGCTCGAAGCGCACACGCGAGCCGTGCGCCGACCTCGGCGTTGTGCTTGATCAGCGCGATGTTGGTGGCGATGCTGCGCCCGCCCGTGAGCGCCCGGATGCGTGACAGCAGGAACGGCGTCACCTCCTTGCCCGCGATGCCCTGGGCGGCGGCATCGGCCAGCGCCTGCTGCGTGATCGCTTCGATCTCTTCGCGCGGCATCTCGTGTCCCGCCGGCACCGGCGTGCTGATCACCACGCCGCCGGCAAGCCCGAGCGCCCACTTCGCGCGGATGAAGCGGGCCTGCCCGGCAGGCTCGTCGATGCGCAAGTCGGCGCGGAAACCGCTCGCGCGCGTATAGAACGCGGCGAACTCGTCGCCTTCGCAGCTGATCACCGGGACGCCGTGCGTCTCGAGATATTCGAGCGTGAGGCCGATGTCCAGGATCGACTTGGCGCCCGCGCACACGACGGCCACCGACGTCTTCGCGAGCTCCTGCAGGTCGGCGGAGATGTCGAAGCTTTCCTGCGCGCCGCGGTGCACGCCGCCGATGCCCCCCGTGACAAACACCTCGATGCCGGCGAGCGCTGCGCAGACCATCGTTCCCGCGACCGTGGTCGCGCCCGGTGTGCCACTGGCCAGCAGCGCGGGCAGGTCGCGCCGGCTGGCCTTCGCGACCCCGGGGCTCGTTGCGAGCAACTGGAGTTCGTCGTCGGATAGGCCCACGCGGATCCGGCCGCCGATCACGGCGATGGTGGCGGGCTCGGCCCCCAGGCCCCGGATGACCGCCTCGACCTCGCGTGCGGTGTGCACGTTGTCGGGGTAGGGCATGCCGTGGGCAATGATGTTCGATTCGAGCGCGACCACCGGCCTGCCCTCGGCCTGCGCCGCGGCGACGGCAGCGCTGCGGACGAGCCACGGCTGGGTGTGCGACGCTCGCATGGACATCGCTGGAGGGTACATCGCGTTCGGGGTGAGCTGCGTCGCCCGAACCGGGATTGGCACCGGCATGGCTGGCCATGGCCCGGCGTTCGTCCGGCCTGCCCCCGGCGGCCCCGTGAACGGGGCCTCGCGCGGAGGGGCCGGCCCGCTTTCACTGCTTCGGGGTCGAGCCCATCTTGCCCTGGAGCCACCCCGGCATCGCCACGCCGTACTTGCGCGCCCAGGGCTGCAGGGCCGGCAGGATGCCGGCGTGCAGCTGCACGCCGTCCTGGGCCTGCGAAGCCGCCAACTGGTAGCCGCGCTCGCCGGGCAGACGCACCGGCCGGCGGGCATCGGCCGGCCGCGAGGTGCGGCACTGGCGCGCCACCTCGCCGAGCTGGCGCTCGAAGGCGTCGCGGCCGGCGAAGGCTGCCGGGTCGATCACCTGCAGGAACACGGTGGCGCCCCAGCCCTCGCGCGGGTCGGCGCGGCCGTGGCCGGCCAGGCCGCCGGTCAGGGCCTCGACCAGCAGCGACAGGCCGTACCCCTTGTGGCCCGAGTCCAGGCCGCCGAGCGGCAGGATGGTGCCCTTGGGTTCGGCGAACAGCACCGCCGGATCGTCGGACGGACGGCCATGGCCGTCGATCAGCCAGGGCGCGGGCAGCTTGCCGCCTTCCTGGTGCAGGCGGTTGGTCAGGCCATTGGTGGTGGTGGAGGTCGAGATGTCGACCGACACGGGCGCGCCGCCGGCGGGAAACCCGGCCGAGACCGGGTTGGGCGTGAAGACGGGATCGAGGCCGCCGAACGGTGCGACGCTGGCGCCGTTCGGGTCCGAGCAGGCGAGCAGCAGCAGCAGGCCCTGCTCGGCCGCGCGGCGGTGGTAGCTGGCCAGGCAGGCGATGTGGTGGCTGCGGCGGATGACGACCGTGCCGGTCCCTTCGCTGGCCGCCAGCCGCGATGCCTCGTCCAGGGCGCGCAGCACCAGCCAGGGACCCGGCAGCCGGCGGCCGTCCCACAGCTGCGACGCCGGCCGCGACGACAGCACGGCGGGGTCGCCGTCCAGGGCCATGCCGCCCTTCTCGATCTCGGCCAGGTAGGGCGCCAGCAGCTGCAGCCCGTGCGTGGTGTGGCCCATGAGGTCGCCGTCCACCAGTACGGTGGCGACGGCGCGGGCCTTGTCGGCGGGCATGCCCGCCCTGGCCAGCAGGGCGTCGGCGAAGGCGGTGAGTTGCGCAGGGGTGAAGCGGTCGCGGCCGGGCGCGTCCCCGCTGTCGCCGATGGGGTTCTGGGCCATGGGTGTCTGGAGTTCCGGGAAAGGGGTCAGGTGATCGCACCGAGCTGCCAGGGCACGAACTCGTTCTGGCCGTAGCCGTGCAGCTCGCTCTTGGTCCGCTCGCCGGAGGCGACGCGCAGGATGTGGCGGAAGATCTGCTCGCCCATGGCATCGATGCCCACCGCGCCGTCGGCGATGGGGCCGCAGTTGATGTCCATGTCGGCCTGCTGCCGCTGCCACAGCGCGTTGTTGGTCGCCAGCTTCAGCGAGGGCGCCGGCGCACAGCCGTAGGCCGAGCCGCGGCCGGTGGTGAAGCAGATGAGGTTGGCGCCACCCGCCACCTGGCCGGTGGCGCTCACCGGGTCGTAGCCGGGGGTGTCCATGAAGACCAGGCCGGGCGTGCGCACCGGCTGCGCGTACTCCAGCACGTCGACCAGGTCGGTGCTGCCGCCCTTGGCCACCGCGCCGAGCGACTTCTCCAGGATGGTCGTCAGGCCGCCGGCCTTGTTGCCCGCCGAGGGGTTGTTGTTCATGTCGGCGCCCATGCGCTCGCAGTACGCCTCCCACCAGCGGATGCGCGCCAGCAGCTTGTCGGCCACCGCCCGCGACCGCGCGCGGCGCGTCAGCAGGTGCTCGGCGCCGTAGATCTCGGGCGTCTCCGACAGGATGGCGGTGCCGCCGTGGCGCACCAGCCGGTCCATGGCCGCGCCCAGGGCCGGGTTGGCGGTCATGCCCGAATAGCTGTCCGAGCCGCCGCACTGCAGCCCGACGACGAGGTGGCGGGCCGCCACCGGCACCCGTTCGACGCGGTTGGCCTCGGGCAGCAGCGCCCGCACCGCCTCGACGCCGCGCTGCACGGCCAGCTCGGTGCCGCCCGCATCCTGGATGTTGTAGGCCTGCAGGGCCGTGCCCGTGGCCAGGCCTTCCTGCTCGATCCAGCCGGCGATCTGGTTGGTCTCGCAGCCCAGGCCGATCACCAGCACCGCGGCGAAGTTGGGATGGCGCGCGTAGCCGGCCAGCGTGCGGCGCAGCACGCGCAAGCCCTCGCCCTCGGCGTCGACCGCGCAGCCGGCGCCGTGGGTGAGCGCGACCACGCCGTCGACGTGGGGGAAGTCCGCCAGCGCCTCGGGCCGGATGTCGCGCCGGAAGCGGTCGGCGATGGCGCGCGCGACGGTGGCCGAGCAGTTCACCGAGGTGAGCACGCCGATGTAGTTGCGGGTGGCGACCCGGCCGTCGGCGCGCACGATGCCCTGGAAGGTCGCTTCCTCCTGCGCCGGCGCGGTGGGCCGGGCATCCAGGCCCGCCACCGCGGCGGCGTCGCGGTCGAAGCTGCCCATCGCCAGGTTGTGCACGTGCACGTGCTGGCCGGCGGCGATGGCCTGGGCGGCGAAGCCGATGATCTGGCCGTAGCGGCGCACCGGCTGGCCGGCGGCGATGTCGCGCACCGCCAGCTTGTGGGCCGGCGGCACCAGCCCCTGGACGCGTACGCCTTCCTCGGCCAGCCAGGTGCCGCCGAGCAGCTGCTGGCGGGCGATGACGACGTCGTCGTCCGGATGCAGGCGGATGGTGCGCGGCGCCCCGGCCACGGCGCTGTCGGTGGCGTCCATCACAGCCCCCGGTCCAGCAGGCCGCGCCGCGCCAGGTTGGCCATCAGGGCGCGCAGGCCGAAGGTCCAGGGCGCCGCCCGCTCGCTGTGGGTCACCCGGTTGCACAGCTCGCCCAGCCGGGCGCTGCGGATCGAGACCCGGTCGCCCAGCTTGTGGGTGAAGCCGCCACCCGGCGCGTCGCGGTCCTGGGTGGGCGCGAACAGCGTGCCCAGGAACAGCATGAAGCCGTCCGGGTACTGGTGGGCGGCCATCGTCTGGTCGACGATGTCCTGCGGCTCGCGGCTGATGAACGCCATCGAGTTGAGGCCTTCCAGCACGAAGCCCTCGGGTCCGTCCACCCGCAGGTCGACCGTCTCGCGGCGCACGTCGACCAGCCCGAAGCTGGCATCGAACAGGCGGATGAAGGGACCGATGGCGCAGGAGGCGTTGTTGTCCTTGGCCTTGGACAGCAGCAGCGCGCTGCGGCCCTCCAGGTCGCGCAGGTTGACGTCGTTGCCGAGCGTGGCGCCGACGATGCGGCCGCGGCTGTCGACGGCCAGCACCACCTCGGGCTCGGGGTTGTTCCAGCTGGAGTCGCTGCGGATGCCGATGTCGGCGCCCGTGCCAACCGAGGACAGCACCGGCGCCTTGCTGAACACCTCGGCGTCGGGGCCGATGCCCACTTCCAGGTACTGCGACCACAGGCCCTTGTCCTGCAGCAGCTTCTTCAGGGCCATGGCCTGCTCGGACCCCGGCTTGAGTTTGGACAAATCGGTGCCGATGCTGGCCACCACCTGGGCGCGCACGTCCTGCGCCTTGCCCGGGTCGCCGTCGGCCTGCTCCTCGATCAGGCGCTCCAGCAGGCTGGTGGCGAACGTCACGCCGGCCGCCTTCACCACCTGCAGGTCACAGGGGGCGAGGAAGAACGGCCGGCCCGCATCGCGGCCGGCTTCGTCGCTGTTGGCGAGGAGGTCGTCCACGCTGCCCAGGCGCTCGCCGCTGGCCGCGCGCGCGGCGCCCGCGGGGTCGGCCTGCTCGAGCAGGGTGGCCATGGTGGGGAAGGCCGCGCTCAGGTCGACCACGCCCTGCTCGCGCAGGGCCACCACTGCGGGGCCCTGCACGTCGGGCCGCCACGCGCGCGCCACCAGGGTGCCGGCGTAGCCGTCGTCCGGCAGGAAGCGCCGTGCTTGCAGGTCCAGCCCGGCCATCACTGACCCTTCAGGCCGAGCTTCTGGATGAGGGCGCGGTAGAACGCATGGTCCTTGGCCATCACGGCCGCGAAGGCGGGACCGTCGGCGTAGGCATAGCCCATGTTCTGCTTGTCCAGCGCCTCGCGCAGGCTCTGCTCCTGCGCCGTCTTGGCGGTGGCGGTGCGCAGCACGGCCACGACGTCGGCCGGCGTGCCCTTGGGCACGGCCAGCCCGCGCCAGGTGCCCACGGAAATGTCCAGGCCCTTTTCCTTCAGCGTGGGCACGTTCTCGAAGCCCTTGACGCGTTCGTCGGACATCACCGCCAGCAGCTTGAGCTTGCCGGCCGCCACGTGCGGGTAGACCTCGGCCGCGCTCACCGTGATGGCCTCGATGTGGCCGCCCAGCAGCGACAGCGCCGCCGGGTTGGCGCCGGCGAACGGGATGTGGTTGAACTTGGCGCCGGTCTTGTCCTCGATGGCCGCGGCGGCCAGGTGCCAGGTCGAGCCGTTGCCGCCGTTGCCGATGCGGAAGTCGCCCTTCTTGGCGGCGGCGACGAACTCCTCGACCGTGTTCCAGGGGGCGTCGGCGCGCACGGTGATCGCGGCGGGGTCGTAGTTGAGGCGGGCGATCGGCGTGAAGTCCTCGTGGGTGATCTTGGTCAGGCCCATGTTCGGCTGCGTCATCAGGTCGGTGGCGAGCACCACGACCTTGTAGCCCGGCTCGCGGCCGTTGAGCACGTCGGCCCAGCCGATCGCGCCGGCGGCGCCGGGCTTGTTCACCACCACCAGGGGCTGCGGCAGGTGCTTGACGGCGGCCAGCGCGAAGGCGCGGGCCAGCACGTCGGTGCCGCCGCCGGCCGGATACGGCACGACGAGTTCGATCGGCTTGGACGGGAAGGACTGGGCCAGCGCGGCGGTGGGCAGCGCCAGGGTGCACAGCAGGGTGGCCAGCAGGCCGCGGCGGGAAGTCATGGTCATGGGGAAGTCTCCTGTGGGGATGGTGGTCAGGCCCAGGCCGGGCCCTGCGGGAACTCGAACTGCTGCAGCGAAGCGGCGTGCATCTCGATGCTGTAGCCGGGACGCCGCGGCGGCATGTAGCGACCGGCGCGGATGACGACCGGGTCGACGAAGTGCTCGTGCAGGTGGTCCACGTACTCCAGCACGCGGCCCTCCAGCGAGCCGGACACGGCGATGTAGTCGAACAGGGACACGTGCTGCACGTACTCGCACAGGCCCACGCCGCCGGCGTGCGGGCACACCGGCACGCCGAACTTGGCGGCCAGCAGCACGACCAGCAGCACCTCGTTCAGCCCGCCCAGGCGGGCGGCGTCGAGCTGGCAGTAGTCGATGGCCCGGGCCTGCAGCAGCTGCTTGAACATCACCCGGTTGTGGCAGTGCTCGCCGGTGGCCACGCCGATCGGCGCGATGCGCTGGCGGATGGCGGCATGGCCGAGGATGTCGTCGGGGCTGGTGGGTTCCTCGATCCACAGCGGGTCGTAGGCCGCCAGGCGCCGCATCGCCTCGACGGCGGCGTCGACCTCCCAGACCTGGTTGGCGTCCATCATCAGCTTGCGCTCCCAGCCGATCTCCTCGCGCAGGATGGCGGCGCGGCGCAGGTCGTCCTCGAGGTTGCCGCCCACCTTCTGCTTGAAGTGGGTCCAGCCCTGGGCCACGCCTTCGCGGGCCAGGCGGCGGACCTTGTCCTCGGTGTAGCCGAGCCAGCCGGCGGAGGTGGTGTAGCCGGGGTAGCCGCGCTCCAGCATCTCGCGCTCGCGCGTCGCCCGGCCGGGCGCGGCACGCCGCAGCAGGGCCAGCGCCTCGTCGGGCGTGAGCGCGTCGGTGACGAAGCGGAAGTCGAGGCAGCGCACCAGCTCCTCGGGGGCCATGTCGACCAGCAGCTTCCAGACCGGCTTGCCTTCGGCCTTGGCCCACAGGTCCCACACCGCGTTGACGATCGCGGCGGTGGCCAGGTGGATGACGCCCTTGTCGGGGCCGAGCCAGCGCAGCTGGCTGTCGCCGGTGATGGCGCGCCAGAAGCCGCCCATGTCGGCGGTGATCTCCTGCAGCGTGCGGCCGACGATGAAGGGCTCGAGCGACCTGACCGCCGCGACGCAGATCTCGTTGCCGCGGCCGATGGTGAAGGTCAGGCCGTGGCCCACGTGGCCGTCGCCGGCGTCGGTGTGCAGGGTGACGTAGGTGGCCGAGTAGTCGGGCGCCGCGTTCATGGCATCGGAACCGTCGAGCGAGCGCGACGTCGGAAAGCGGATGTCGCGCACGGCGAGCTGGGTGATCCTGGCGGCCACGGGGTCCTTTGCGAATCGGGGGGCAGGGACGCAGCTTAGGCAGGCTTGCGATACCGATCCAATCGTCTTTTATGATGTGGCGATCCCATTTCCGGAATCAGTCATGGCGCAGCCACCGGCCACCACCCCGCCCGCCGACCTGTTCCGGCGGCTGCGGATCAAGAGCCGGCAGATCATGCTGCTCGACGCCCTGGACGCGCACCGCAACCTGCGCCGCGCCGCGGCGGCCATCCACACCACCCAGCCGGCCGCCACCACGCTGCTGCAGCAGCTCGAGGAAGGCCTGGGGGTGCCCCTGTTCGAGCGCCATGCGCGCGGCATGGAGCCCACGCTGTACGGCGAGGTGATGATCCGCTATGCCCGTAGCGTCCTGCACGACTTCGAGCACGCCGGCGACGAGATGGCCGCCCTGGTCGCCGGCCAGGCCGGGCTGGTGCGCATCGGCACCGTGATGGGCGCGATGCCGGTGCTGCTGACCGAAGCGCTGGCGCGCTTCAAGGACGGGCATCCGCGGGTGCGCGTCACCCTGCAGGTGGACACCAGCGACCTGCTGATTCCGGCCCTGGTGCGCGGCGACCTCGACGTGGCGCTGGGCCGGCTGCCCGACCAGTTCGAGGGCGGCGAGCTGGAGATCGAGACCATGGAGGGCGAGGCCATGGCCGTGGTGGCGCGGCCGGGCCACGCGCTGTTCGACCGGGCGGACCTGCAGGTCGCCGACCTCGTGGCCGAGACCTGGATCCTGCACCCCACCGGCAGCCCGATGCGCCGGCGCATCGAGCAGGCGCTGCAGGAAGCCAGCATGGCGCCGCCGCCGGACATCGTGGAGACCTCGTCCATCCTGGCGACCACCGCGCTGCTGGAGTCGACCGACATGGTGTCGGTTGTGCCGCTGGACGTGGCGCGTCACTACGCCAACTACGGCATGCTGGCCATCCTGCCGGTGGAGCTGCCGATCAGCATGGCCAAGCTGGGCATCCTCACGCGCAAGCAGAAGGACCTGTCGCCGGCGGTGCGGGCCTTCCTGCGCACGCTGCAGGAGTGCAGCGCCGAGCGCACGGCCGCGGGCAGGTGACCGGGGGCTAGGGCGCGCCCGGCGGCTTGCCGAACTGGCGCTGCACTAGCTCGCGCAGCAGCTGGGTGCCGGCCTGCAGCAGGCGGGTGGCCGGGCGCGCGGTGGGCACCGCCAGCACCAGCTTGTTGCGCACCACCGGCGCGTGGATGGCCGCCACGTGCAGCGGCGCCAGGCCGGGGGCCAGCCGCGGCGCGCTGGCCGGCAGCACGGCGTCGGCGACGCCGCGCGCCACCAGGTTCAGCACCGTCTGCACCGAGTCGACCTCGGCCACCAGCTGCAGCGACAGCCCGCGCGGGGCGGCGTGTTCGTCGAGCAGGCGGCGCAGCGCGTTGGGCGCGCTGGGCATCACCAGCGGGCGCTGCACCACCTCGGCCAGGCGCAGGCGCGGCGGCAGCGGCCGGCTGCTCACCAGCACCAGTGGTTCGCGCACCAGCGTCTCCAGCGCGATCTGCGGCGACGGCGCCGGGTCGAACAGGATGGCCATGTCGGCGCGGCCGCCCACCAGCCATTCGCGCAACCGCAGGCTCAGGCCTTCCATGATGGTGATGCCGGCCTCGGGGTAGAGGGCATGGAAGCGCTCGACCAGGTCGGCCGTGACCACGTGCGCCACCCGCGGCGGCAGCCCGATGGTCAGGCGCCCGCGCGGGTTGCGCTGGCGCTCGGCCATGTCGGTGCGGGCGCGCTGCGCCAGCTCCAGGATGGCGCGCGCATGGCCCAGCAGCGCGGTGCCGGCCTCGGTGGGGACGGCGCCGCGCCCGTGGCGCTCGAGCAGCCGCTGGCCGACCTCGGCCTCCAGCAACTGCACCTGCCGGCTGAGCGACGACTGGGTCAGGTGCAGGGCGGCCGCCGCGCGGCTGAAGCTGCCCGCCTCGGCCACGGCGGCGAAATACTGCAGGCGGGTCAGGTCCATGCGGTCGATTATGTGCAACGTCGATAGCTGGTAGCGGATTCCCCGTCGGCTGGCGGGCCCGGACGCCGACACAATCGCCCCGTGCCCCACGCCGATCCATCGCTCGTCCTGACCTACGACCCGACACCCGCCGCGCCGCGCCTGCGGCTGCCGGCCGGCGCCTGCGACACCCACGTGCACGTGTTCGGGCCGGCGGCGCGCTTCCCGTACGCGGCCAGCCGCAACTTCACGCCGGTCGACGCGCCCAAGGAGGCTCTGTTCGCGCTGCACCGCACACTGGGCATCGAGCGCTGCGTGATCGTGCAGTCGGCCGTGCACGGCACCGACAACCGGGTCGTGGAAGACGCCATTGCCGCCGGCCAGGGCCGCTACCTCGGCGTGGCGCTGGTGGCGCCGGACGTCGCCGACGCCGAACTCGCGCGGCTGGCCGGGCTGGGGTTCCGCGGCGTGCGCTTCAATTTCATGCGGCACCTGGCGGGCGCGTCCATCGATGCCGTGCTCGCCCTCACGCCGCGGCTGGCCCGGGCCGGCCTGCACCTGCAGGTGCACTTCGAATCGGCGCTCGTGCACCAGCTGGCCGCGCCGCTGGCGCGCAGCGCCGTGCCGGTGGTCATCGACCACATGGGACGAGTCAACGCCGCGCTTGGCGCCGACCACGCCGACTTCCGCGCCCTGGTCGACCTGCTCCGCAACCCGCTGTTCCGCGTCAAGCTGAGCGGTATCGACCGCATCGATGCCGCTCCCGCCGCGGCGCCGGCGTACCGCGATGGCGTGGACCTGGCGCGCCGGCTGCTCGAGGCCTTCCCCGAGCGCTGCCTCTGGGGCACCGACTGGCCGCATCCCAACCACACCCACGTGCCGACCGACGCCGCGCTGGTCGACGCGCTCGAGCGCATCGCGCCCACGCCCGCCGCCCGCGAGCAGCTGCTCGTGACCAATCCCGCCACCTTCTACCGCTTCGCCCCGTGACCACCACTCCCTCCCTCCTGTCGCTACAACGCCGGCTCGCCGGCAAGGTGGTGCTCGTCACCGGCGCCGGCTCGGTCGGTCCCGGCTGGGGCAACGGCCGGGCCATCGCCTGCCGCTTCGCCGAGGAAGGCGCGCAGGTGATGGGCGCCGACCGCGACCCGGCGCGGATGGAGGAGACGGCGCGCCGCATCGCCGAGGCCGGCGGCGTCTTCACCGCCACCGCCTGCGACGTGACCAGCGGCGAGTCGGTGGCGGCGCTGGTCGCCGCCTGCATCGCACGCTACGGCCGCCTCGACGTGCTGGTGAACAACGTCGGCGGCTCGGCCAAGGGCGGGCCGGTGGAGATGAGCGAGGAGGTCTGGGACGCCCAGGTGGACCACAACCTCAAGAGCGTGTTCCTCACCTGCAAGCATGCGCTGCCGCACCTGGTGGCGGCCGGCGGCGGCGCCATCGTCAACGTGTCGTCGACCTCCGGCCTGCGCTGGACCGGCGCCGCCCAGATCGCCTATGCCGCCACCAAGGCCGGCGTCATCCAGTTCTCGCGCGTGCTGGCCGTGCAGTACGCCGCCGATCGGGTGCGCGTGAACACCGTCGTGCCCGGCCAGCTGCACACGCCCATGGTCGAGGCGCGCCTGGCGGGCCAGCGCGCCGGCGGCGACGTCGAGGGCCTGCTGCGCCAGCGCCAGTCGCGCATCCCGCTGCCGTTCATGGGCGATGGCCGCGACACCGCCGGCGCGGCGCTGTTCCTGGCCAGCGACGAGGCGCGCTTCATCACCGGCACCGAGATCGTGGTCGACGGCGGCATGTCCGTGCGCTGCGACTGAACACCACCCGCAAGAGGAGACACAGCCATGGCAACCAACTCGATCACCCGCCGCACGCTGGCGCTCGGCGCCGCCGCCGCGCTCGCGCTGCCGTTCGGCGCCCGCGCGCAGGGCGCCACCACCCGCCTGATCGTCGCCTTCCCGCCCGGCGGTCCGGTCGACTTCGTCGCCCGCACCATCGCCGAGGCGCTGGGCAAGGAGCTGGGCCAGCAGGTCATCGTGGAGAACAAGGCCGGCGCCAACGGTGCCATCGCCGCCGAATACGTCTCGCGCGCCGCGCCCGACGCCAGCACGCTGTGGCTGACCAGCGTCGGTGCGGTCGCCATCAACCCGGCGCTCTACGACAAGCTGCCGTACGACGTCGAACGCGACCTGGTGCCGGTGTCGCTGGTGGTCAACAACGTCGAGGTGCTGGTGGTGGGCGCCAACGCGCCCTACAACACCGGCGCCGAATTCGTGGCCGCTGCGCGCCAGCCGGGCGCCAAGCTGACGCTGGCCTCCTCGGGCACCGGCAGCGTGCCGCACCTGGCGATGGAGCTGTTGAACGACGCTGCCAAGCTCAACGTGCTGCATGTGCCCTACAAGGGCGCAGCACCGGCCATCACCGACGTGATCGCCGGTCACGTGAACGGCTTCTTCGGCGACATCCCGGGCCTGATCGGCCACATCAAGAGCGGCAAGCTCAAGGCCATCGGCATCGCCGCGCCGCAGCGCCATCCGCTGCTGCCGCAGGTGCGCACCTTCGACGAGATGGGCGTGGCCGGCGTCGATTCCGACAACTGGTACGCGCTGTTCACCTCCAAGGGGACGCCGGCCGATGCGGCCGGGCGAGTGGCCGCGGCCCTGCGCAAGGCGCTGGCCAGCGAGACGGTGAAGGCGCGCCTGCAGGACTCCGGGGCCCAGCCGGCGGCGTCCACGCCGGCCGAACTTGCGGCCCTGCTGAAGAAGGACACCGCCAAGTGGACGCGGGTGGTCAAGACCAAGGGCATCAAGGCCGACTGATGCGCATCGCCCCCATCACGCCGGGCACGCGGCCCGAACTGGCCGAGCAGGAGAGCCGGATCCTGGCCGAGCGCGGCCGCGTCTCGCCGCTGTACCAGGCCCTGCTGAACAGCCCGCCGCTCGCCCACGGCTGGGAGCAGATGCTGTCGGCCGTGCGCAACCGCAGCACCGTGCCGCCCGACGTGCGCGAGCTGGTCATCCTGCGGGTGGCGGTGCTGAACCGGGCCGGCTACGAGTTCGACGCCCACGTGCCGCATGCGCTGGCCGCCGGCGCGCCGCAGGCGGCGATCGACGCCATGCGCGAGGTGCCGCTGCGCGACGACGCGCCGCTGTCGCCGCCGCAACGGCTGGCGGTGCGGCTGGCCGACACCATGACGCGCGAGATCGAGGTGCCCGACGCCCTGCACGAAGCGGTGCACGCCGCCTTCGGCACCCGCACCCAGCTCGACCTGGTGGCCACCGTTGCCGCCTACAACATGGTGTCGCGCCTGCTCGTGGCCCTGCACATCGGACATTGACGCCCATGGACGCCCGCCCCACTGACGTACTCCTGGTGCGCTGCAGCCTGGCCAGCCCGGACGGCCTGGCCGACGCGGCGCGCCGCCTGGTGGCGAACGCAGGCTGGCCCGCCACGCTCCAGCGCGCAGCCTGGTCGGCGCCAGCGCAGCTGGCCTACGTCTACCTGCAGCTGACCCGCGAGCAAGCGATCCCCGCCGGCGCGCTGGCCGACCTGGCGGCGCAGTGGCGCACCCTCTGCCCGCAGGCCGAGGCGATCGACGTGGCACGGCTGCAGCGGGCGCTGGACCTGGCCGGCGTTTCGGCCGGCGCCACGCCGCGCAACCACTACACCGTGGAGACCGATCCGCGCGAAGGCTGGGCGGACGAGATCGAGCGCTGGTACGCCGTGGAGCACCTGCCGGGGCTGGCGGCGGTGCCCGGCTGCATCCTGGCGCAGCGCTACCTGAACCACGACAGCGGGCCGCGCTCGCTGGCCTGCTACGACCTGGTGGCCGCCGAGGTGCTCACGACCCCGGCCTGGCTCACGGTGCGCGAGACCGAGTGGAGCGACCGGGCGCGCCCGCACTTCACGAACACGCGGCGCACGATGATGGAGGTGGTGGGATAGGGCGGCGCGGGGCTTGACCCGCATGACCCGATTCCCGTCATTGCGCGGCTTGACCCGGTGCCCGTCATTGCGGGCTTGACCCGGTGCCGGTCATTGCGGGCTTGACCCGCAATCCAGCTCCCGCGTCAGGTCCAGGTGCGGCCTGGTTCCGGAGATGGATGCCGGGTCAAGCCCGGCATGACGGCTGTGAGCCCGTCACGACGCTTGACGTGGTTCCGGCGGGGTCGATCTGAACCCCGTTACGGCGGACTCGACCCCGATGCCCCGCCATGGCGGGCGCGACCCGAAGCCCTGGTCATTGCGGGCTCGACCCGCAATCCATCTCCCGCATCAGGTCCGGGTGCGGCCTGGTTGCCGGAGATGGAAGCCGGGTCAGACCCGGCAGGCCGTGGCCTTACTTCGCCTGCGACTTGTAGTTCGCGTACGCGTCATCCATGCGCTGCTCGCGCGAGCCGCTGTCGGCCGGCGTCGCCGCCATGCGGTCCTTGTCGCGCGCCTTGCCGGCGCCCATGGCACGCGTGTCCTTGTCGTGCATGGCCTTGTCATGGTCCTTGCCCATGGCCTGGTCCTTGGCGTGCTTGTCCTTGCTGCTGTCCTTGCCGGCGCCCATGGCGTGGGTGTCCTTGTCGTGCGTGTCGGCCTTGGCCTCTTCCTTGGCGTTGTGCGCCTTGCCGGTCATCTTGTTGAACGCCTTCTTGGTGGACTGGCCCGCGTGCTTGGCGCCGTCCGTGATCTTGTGGCCGAACTCGGAGGCCGACTGCTGGGGCTGCGAGTCGCGCGCGACGGCAGCCTCGTTCTGGGCCAGGGCGGCCGAGCCACCAATGGCGAGGGAGCAGGCGAGGGCGATGTGCGAGAACTTCATGGTCATTCCTTCCTTGGGGAACTGGATGACGCCATGACACCGCAGCTGGACTGCATGTCCTGTCGGACCGGCACGGCATCGGCTGTCAGGGTCGGACGGGCCTGCACGCCGGGCGGCATCCCCTCGGGCCGTCGTCACTGCCGGATGTGCTTATGCGCATATCGTTGTGAGAACTCTGTCGTTCCCCCGCGCGGTCCGGCTGCCTACAGTGCGGGCACGACGAACGAAGCAGAGCCACCCGCATGTCCATCCTCCTCCTGGCCGGCAGTCCCTCCGAGCGCTCGCGGTCCGCGGCGCTGCTCGATGCGGTGGCGCTCGACCTGCGCGGGCGCGGCCAGCGGGTCGACCGGCTGCTGCTGCGCGAGCTGCCGCCCCAGGCGCTGCTGCTGGCCGACGCGGCCCACCGCAGCATCGCCGCCGCCATCGACCGGCTCCTGCGGGCCAGCGCCGTCGTCATCGCCACCCCGGTCTACAAGGCGGCCTACAGCGGCGTGCTGAAGGTGTTCCTCGACCTGCTGCCGCAGGCCGCGCTCAAGGGCAAGACCGTGCTGCCGCTGGCCACCGGTGGCAGCCCGAACCACATGCTGGCGCTCGACTACGCGCTGCGGCCGGTGCTGCAGTCGCTGGCGGCGCGCCACATCCTGCCCGGGGTGTACGCCACCGACGCGCAGGTCACGCTGCTGCCCGAGGGCGGCCACCACCTCTCCACCGACATCGCGGCGCGCCTCGGCGAGGCGGTGGCGCAGCTGCAGGCCGAGGGCCTGCGCGCGCCGATCGGCAGCTTCGCGCCGGTGCCGTTCGAGGCGGTGCGATGTAGCGTCTGAAGGCGCCGCCGCGCGCCTTCGCACCTCCCCGCATTCCCCTTCGCATTCCCGCCGTCAACCGCGGGCAGGGCGCAGCCTTGCCCGCACCGTCCCACCGGACAGAAAAGGACCTCGCCATGAACGATCGATTGCTTGCCCGACGCCTGCTCGCTCCCGCCCTCTCGCCGCTGCAGCGCCGGATGCTGCAGATCCGGGGCGTCACGGCCGCCGCCTGGGGCGTGCCGGCGCACTGAAGGCGGACGCCCGTCCGCGGAAGACGTGGAAGACGCCCCGAACAGTTTTCTGCGTCCGGGAGTCCCTCCCGCCCAACGACACCGTGACAGCAGTTATCCCGGCACCACCCACTGAAAGGACCCCCCATGGCCATCCAGGCAATCAACGTGCGCAACCAGTTCAAGGGACAGATCAAGGAGATCCTGCGCGGCGACGTGCTGTCCGAAGTCGACGTCCAGACGCCCTGGGGCGTCGTCACCTCGGTCATCACGACGCGCTCGATCGACGAGCTGCAGCTGAAGGTCGGCTCGGACGTGGTGGCGCTGGTGAAGTCGACCGAGGTGTCGATCGCCAAGCTGTGACGGCGCCCCTGATCGAGCTGCGCGGCATCCGCCAGCGCTACCCGGGCGCCGCCGAGGACGCGCTGCGCGGCATCGACCTGGCGGTGCGCCCGGGCGAGGTGTTCGGCATCATCGGCCGCAGCGGCGCGGGCAAGAGCTCGCTGGTGCGCACCATCAACCTTCTCAGCCGGCCCTCGGCCGGGCAGGTGCTGCTGGGCGGCGAGGACCTCACCGCGCTGCCGGCGGCGCGCCTGCGCGATGCCCGCCGGCGCATCGGCCTGGTGTTCCAGCACTTCAACCTGCTGTCCTCGCGCACCGTGCACGGCAACGTGGCGCTGCCGCTGGAGCTGGCGGGCGTGGCCCCGCGCGAGATCGCCGGCCGCGTCGACTCGCTGCTCGAACTGGTCGGCCTGGCCGAGCTGCGCGACCGCTACCCGGCGCAGATCAGCGGCGGCCAGAAGCAGCGCGTGGGCATCGCCCGGGCGCTGGCCAACCGGCCGCAGGTGCTGCTGTCCGACGAGGCCACCTCGGCGCTCGACCCCGAGACCACGCGCTCCATCCTGGCGCTGCTGCGCCAGATCAACCGGGAGTTCGGGCTGACCATCGTGCTGATCACGCACCAGATGCAGGTGATCAAGCAGGTGGCCGACCGGGTGGCGGTGCTCGACGCCGGCCAGCTGGTGGAGCAGGGCACGGTGCTGGAGGTGTTCGGCCATCCGCAGCACGCGGTCTCGCGCAGCCTGCTGGACGACCTGGTGCCGCAGCAGCTGCCCGACTCCGTGCTCGCCCGCATCCGCTACCTCATGGCCTGCAACGTGCAGCCGGCGCGGCTGCTGCGGCTGGCGTTCACCGGCGAGGAGTCGGACCGGCCGCTGCTGTCGGAGCTGGTGCGCCGCTTCGGCATCGACCTGAACATCGTGCACGGCCAGGTCGACGAGATCCAGGGCCGGCCGTTCGGCTCGCTGGCGGTGCTGGTGCGCGGCGCCGCCGGGTCGCTGGCGGCCGCGGTGCAGCACCTGCAGAGCAACGGCGTGCGCGTGCAGGAGGTGCCGCATGGGTAGCTTCTCGCCCCAACTGCTGGAGCTGTTCGCGCAGTCGTTCGGCGAGACGCTGGTGATGGTCGGGCTGTCCGGCCTGGCCGGCGCGCTGGCCGGCATTCCGCTGGGCGTCTACCTGCGCCTGTCGGACCGCGGCGGGGTGCTGGAGAACGCCGCCGCCAACCGCATCGTCGGCGGCCTCGTCAACGCGGTGCGCTCCACGCCCTTCATCATCCTGCTGGTGGCCATCATCCCGTTCACGCGGCTGGTGGCCGGCAGTTCCATCGGCACCGCCGCGGCGGTGGTGCCGCTGACCCTCGCTGCCGCGCCCTTCGTCGCCCGGCTGGTGGAGGCCTCGCTGCGCGAGGTGGACGCCGGCCTGGTCGAGGCGGCGCTGGCAATGGGCGCGACGACCCGGCAGGTGGTGTTCCGGGTGCTGCTGCCCGAGGCCCTGCCCGGCATCGTGGCGGGCCTGACCATCACGCTGGTCAGCCTGACCGGCTATTCGGCGATGGCCGGCGCCATCGGCGGCGGCGGCCTGGGCGACCTGGGCATCCGCTACGGCTACCAGCGCTTCCTGCCCGAGGTGATGCTGGCCGTCGTGGTGGTGCTGGTCGCCTTCGTGCAGGCCGTGCAGAGCCTGGGCGATTGGGCGGTGCGCCGCCTGTCCCACAAGTGATTTCCCAACCAAGCCATTCCCAGGAGGAGTTCCCATGCAGAAACGAACCATGCTGAGCGCGATCGCGCTGGCTGCCGCGGCCTTCGCCGCGCCCGTGCTGGCGCAGGACAAGCCGCTAAAGATCGGAGTGACGGCGGGGCCGCACGCGCAGATCCTCGAGCAGGTGAAGAAGATCGCCGAGAAGGACGGCCTGAAGCTGCAGATCGTCGAGTTCAGCGACTACATCCAGCCGAACGCCGCCCTGGCGGCGGGCGACCTGGACGCCAACAGCTACCAGCACAAGCCCTTCCTCGACCAGCAGGTGAAGGACCGGGCCTACCGCATCGTGCCGGTGGGCTACACGGTCAACTTCCCGATCGGCATCTATTCGCGCAAGGTCCACAACCTGAAGGACCTGAAGGAGGGCGCGCGCGTGGGCATCCCGAACGACCCCACCAACGGCGGCCGCGTGCTGCTGGTGCTGCAGGACCAGGGCCTGATCCGGCTCAAGCCCGAGGCCGACCTGAAGGCGACGCCGCTGGACGTGGTGGACAACCCGAAGAAGCTGCGCTTCGTCGAGGTCGAGGCGGCCCAGCTGGCCCGCACGCTGGACGACCTCGACGCCGCCGCCATCAACACCAACTACGCGTTGCCGGCCGGCCTGAACCCCGGCAAGGACGCCATCGCCCAGGAAAGCGCCAAGAGCCCCTATGTCAACCTCATCGCGGTGCGCGAGCAGGACAAGGACAAGCCCTGGGTCGGCAAGCTGGTCAGGGCGTACCAGTCGGACGAGGTGCGCAGGTTCGTCCAGGCCGAGTTCAAGGGCGCGGTGCTGGCCGGGTTCTGAACGGGGGCGTGGCGGCCGGCACAGGGGGCCGGGACGGTTCTGCGGTAAGGTTCGATCCCCGCGATCCATCCTTTCGCACCGCCATGACTTCCCCCTACGACGTTGCCGAGATCGTGCGTGGCCTGCACGCCGCCCGTGACGAATGGCGCACCGCCCGCAACCGCGGCGGCGAGACGCGCGGGCGCGAGCTGCCGTCGCCGCAGGCCGTGGAGGCACTGGTCGACGACCTCAAGGGTGCGCTGTTCCCCATGCGGCTGGGTCCGCCCGAGCTGCGCCAGGACACCGAGGACTTCTACGTCGGCCACACCATCGGCGCGGCCCTGCAGTCGCTGCTGGTGCAGGTGCGGCTGGAGCTGCGCCATGCGGCGCGCGACATGCCGGCCGCGCAGGAGGTGCTGGAGGCGCGGGCCACCACGCTGCTGGGCACGTTCGCCAAGGCCCTGCCGGCCATCCGCCGCGTGCTCGACACCGATGTGCTGGCCGCCTGGCACGGCGACCCGGCGGCGCGCAGCGTCGACGAGGTGCTGCTGTGCTACCCCGGCGTGCACGCCCTGATCCACCACCGCCTGGCGCACCAGCTGTACCAGCTGGGGCTGCCGCTGCTGGCGCGCATCGTGGCCGAGATCGCGCACGGGCGCACCGGCATCGACATCCACCCGGGCGCCACCATCGGCCCGGGCTTCTTCATCGACCACGGCACCGGCGTCGTGATCGGCGAGACGGCCATCATCGGCGAGCGGGTGCGGCTGTACCAGAACGTCACGCTGGGCGCCAAGCGCTTCCCGGTCGGCGAGGACGGCCAGCTCACCAAGGGCCTGCCGCGCCATCCGGTGGTGGAGGACGACGTCGTCATCTACGCCGGCGCCACCGTGCTCGGCCGCGTCACCATCGGCAAGGGCGCCGTGATCGGCGGCAACGTCTGGGTGACGCACGACGTGCCGGCCGGCGGCAGCCTGTCGCAAGCGCGCAGCAGCGAAGGGCACGGGGTCGGTTGAAGCGCATCGCCACCCACAGCGGCTCGTTCCATGCCGACGACGTGTTCGGCGTGGCCGTGCTCGCGGCCGTCTTCCCCGACCACGCCATCGTGCGCACGCGCGACGCCGGCGCCCTCGCGGCGGCCGACTTCGCCGTCGACGTCGGCGGCGAGTGGGACCCGGCGCGCGGCCGCTTCGACCACCACCAGCGCGGGTTCGACGGCGCCCGCACCCGGCTCGAGGCCGATGGCCGCACCGTGCCGGCCGAGGGCTACGCCGGCGCCGGGCTGGTCTGGCGCGAGTTCGGCAGCACCTACGTGGCGCAGGCCGCGCGGGCCCTGGGGCGCGAGCTGGAGGCCGGCACCGTCGCCGCCATCGCGGCCGACGTCGATGCTGCCCTGGTGCGCTACCTCGACCTGGTGGACACCGGCGCCGCCGACGTCGCGCCCGGCATCTTCGGCATCTCCAGCCAGGTCGCGCTGCTGAACACCACCTGGCTGGAGGAGCAGGGCCTGGGCGCCGACGCGCTGGCTGCCCTGCAGCTGGAGCGGTTCCGCCAGGCCATGGCGTTCCTGGGCCGGTCGCTCGAACGCTTCGTCCTGCGCGCGATCGGCCAGGTGCTGGCCGCCGACAGCGTGCGGCGGGCCGAGCGCCTGTTCGATGGCCGGGTGCTGCTGCTGGCCGACGGCGGCATGCCCTGGACCCGCGTCGTGGTCCGCGAGATGCCGCAGGTGCAGCTGGTCGTCTACCCCGAGTCTGGCCGGCCCCAGTACCAGATCCGCACCGTGCCGGCCGCCGAGGGCACGTTCGCCTCGCGCATCGACCTGCCGCGGGCCTGGGCCGGCCTGCGCGACCAGGAGCTCGTCGACGTGACCGGGGTGGCCGACGCGGTGTTCTGCCACCTGAACCTGTTCATCGCCGGGGCGCGCAGCCGCGAGGGCGCGCTGCGGCTGGCGCAGCTGGCACTGGACGGCGCCGCCGGTGACACGGGCGAGCCCGGCGCGCCTACACGCTGACACCACGGCGCCGTCGAGGCGCCTCGCAGCCGTCCTACAGCAGAACTTGCCAGGCGGAACACCGGGGGCGGCGCCCGCTTCGAACAATGGGCCACCGACACGATCAGGAGCCCTCCATGGCAGACGTCGCCGACCTCGCATTCGATTCCGAGCAGCGCTACCTGGCGCAGGCGCTGGCCGCCCAGACCCGCCAGCGTGTGCTGCAGCCGATGGGCAGCTGCCACCACTGCGGCAACGATGCCATCGGCCAGGGCCTGTTCTGCGATCCCGATTGCGCGGCCGACTGGGAGTACCAGGACGCGCTGCGCCGCAGGCTGGGATTGCCGGCCCGGGGCTGGACGGCGGACGCAGCCGCTGCCACGCAGCACTAGGCACCGGTCCGGCCGGGTCGCCGCGAGGCGCCCGGCGCTGGCACAGCCTCGGCTGGTCACAGCGCCGCGAGGGCCGTTACTGCCGCGTGGTGGAAACGGCCAAGCGGTCGCACCAGAATGAAGTGTCCTCGTGCGTGACGGTGGTACCGGCGGCGCGATCCCGGTCCTGGGCCGTCGCCTGCGCGGCCCGGGTGGCAGTCCGGCAGGCGAGTGGGGGACACCATGGTCGCAGCCCAATCCTGTCGCGCCGCGCGTCGGCGGCCATCCCGCTGGCCCATGCTCGTCCTGCCGCTGGCGTTGCTGGTGGCCGACTGCGGTGGCGGCGGAGGCGGTGACGGCACGGTGGCCACCACGGCCGGCGGCGATGCCGGCGCGGCCGCCGGCGGCCCGCCGGTGAGCAGCCCCGCGACGCCTACGACCACGACCACGCCGAGCTCACCGTCGTCGCCGACCACGCCCACCACCCCGGCCACGCCGCCGGCGGGCTCCGGCGCGACGCCTCCCGCGGGGCCGGCGGTGCAGCAGGCCACCTGGACCGTCGTCTTCAGCGATGCCACCGGCCAGGCTGGCCCGCGCAGTCTCAACCGCAACGGCCAGCTGGCCTTCACCGGCCTCACGGCGCTGGGCCCGCGCGCCCGCTACTTCGACGGCACGACGGTGCATGAGCTCGATGGCGGCGCGGCCAGCGCGGTCAGCGTCAACGAGGCCGGCCAGGTCGTCGGCCATTTCGAGGCGGGCGACTTCACCCGCGCCTTCCGCTGGCAAGCGGGCACGCAACAGCCGCCGCTGGTCCTCGACACCTCGCCCGACGTGTCGTCGGACGCGGTGTCGATCAACACCGCCGGCGTGGCGGCCGGCACGGAGAGCAGCCGGCGCAACCTGCCCGGCAGCGCGATCCGCTGGGCGGGCGGCGGGCTGGCACAGGCGCTGGCGCCGCTCGAGCCGTCGCCGCCGGGCAGCAGCCAGGGCCGCTTCATCAACACGGCCGGCGCCGTCGCCGGAGTGGCGCTGGGCATCGCCGGCAACCACGCGGCCTTCTGGGGGCCCGGCAGTGCGGTCGTGCTCGACGTGGGCACGCTCGGGGGCACCGAGTCGCAGCCGGCCGCGCTCAACGATGCCGGCCAGGTGGCGGGCCAGGCCACGACCGCCGACGGCCGCGAGCGCGCCTTCCTCTGGAGCGAGGCCAGCGGGATCCTGGACCTGGGAACCCTGGGCGGGCCGACCTCGAGCGCGAACGCCATGAACGCCGCCGGCTCGGTGGTGGGCACGGCCGACGCCGCCGATGGCTCCACGGCCGCCTTCCTCTGGCGCGACGGTGCCATGCGGGCCCTGGGCACGCTGGGGGGCCGCACCTCCGCCGCCTCGGCGATCAACGCCAGCGGGCTGGTCGGCGGCAACGCGGCCACGGCCACCGGCGTGCCGCACGCCTTCGTGTGGACCGAGGCGACCGGCATGGTGGACCTGAACGACCGGCTGACGGGCACGTCGCCGGGCGTGCTGCAGTCGGTGCTGGCCGTGTCCGATGACGGCAGCGTGCTCGCAATGGCCGACGGCGGCACGCTGGTGCTGTTGCGTCCGACGGCCAGCCCCTGAGCCCAAGCGGGGGTCGCGGTTGCCAACCTTGCAATCGGTGACGTAGCCCAGCCACTCATCCCTGACCACGGCCTGACCAGGGCCTGACCAAGGGCGGGCGCGGTCCGCGGGGCGGGCGCGCAGGCGGTGCCGCGCTCCTGTTTTCTGAGGATTGCCGGGTGCCCAGGCCGGCCGTCGAATGGGGTCATCCACTCCCTCCGCACCACGGAGCCACCCGCGTGAAAGCCGATCACCCCCGCGTGCCCGCGCACCCGCGCGACCGATGTTGACGGCTCCCTCGCTCCACCGGCCCGCACCGGCGTGAGCCCGGCCGCAGCGCCTCGCGGCGCCGCGCCGGCCACGCGACCACCCCGACACCCGCTGGCGGCCTGAACGCAGGCCGCGCGGATGGCCACGCCCTCGCGGCACGCCGCGCCCGCCCACCACGACCCACCAGCGACCATGCCGAGCAGCCATCCTTCGTCCCCCACCGATCCGGCCCGCCGCCGCTCCCTGCAGGCCGGCCTGGCGGCCACCGCCGCCGCGCTCACGGCGACCCAGGCGACCTCGCCCGCACAGGCCAAGGACCCGCCGCGGCCGCGCCGCGTCACGCCCTTCGTCACCGCGCTGCCGATGCTGCTGGTCAAGCAGCCCGCGGCCGCGCTGTCGCCGCCGCCCGGCGAGCTGGCCGTGCTGGGAGAGGCCGAGCGCGAAGGGCACCAGAAGTGGGCCCGCCACCTGCCGCAGAAGGTCTACGAACTGGACGTGGGGGCCGGCCAGCACTCGTTCCACCCGGAACTGCCGACGCAGACGATCTGGGGCTACGACCGGGTGTTCCCGGGCCCGACCTTCGTCGAGCGCTACGGCGTGCCGACCACGGTGCGCATCCGCAACAACCTGCTGCCCGACGCCAACGGCCCCGGTTCGCCGCAGATCTCCACCCACCTGCACAACCTGCATTCGGCCTCGGCCAGCGACGGCTACCCGGGCGACTTCTACCCGCGCCTGGCGGGCGCGCCGCCCGGCCAGTTCCGCGACCACCACTACCCCCACTGCTATGCCGGGGAGGAGGACGCGCGCTACAGCGCGACCGACGGCGACCCGCGCGAATCACTGGGCACGCTCTGGTACCACGACCACTGCCTGTTCTTCACCGCGCCCAACGTCTACCGCGGCCTGGCGGGCTTCTACCTGCTGTACGACGCGGTCGATTCCGGCAACGAGGCTGATCCGTCCCCTGCCGCGCTGCGCCTGCCCAGCGGGGTGAACCGCTACGACATCCCGCTGCTGGTGAACGATCCGCGCATCGACGCCAGCGGCTACCTGCAGTTCGACCAGTTCGACAACGACGGCCACCTGGGCAACCTGTTCTGCGTCAACGGCAAGGCCTACCCGTTCCACCGGGTCGAGCGGCGCAAGTACCGGCTGCGCCTGCTCAACGCCAGCGTGACGCGCTTCTACGAGTTCTACCTGTGCAGCGCGGACGGGGCCAACCAGGGCTTCGCCCACATCGCCAACGACGGCAACCTGCTGCCGGCGCCGCTGCGCAACCAGCGCAAGCTGGCGCTGGCACCGGCCGAGCGGGGCGACATCGTGGTGGACTTCTCGGCCTGGCCGATCGGCACCAGGCTGTACCTGGTGAACCGCCTCATCCAGACCGACGGGCGCGGCCCGGAAGGCGCGGCGGTCAACGTGCGCGGCAGCGATGGCCTGCTGCGCGCCGCCGGCACGCAGATCCTGCGTTTCGACATCGACGCCGATCCGCCGGTGGCCGATGCGAGCCAGGTGCCCGACCGGCTGCGCGACCTGCCCGAGATCCCGCAGTCGGAGGTGGTGCGCGAACGCACCTGGGAGTTCGACCGCGAGAACGACGTCTGGACCGTCAACGGGAAGATCTTCGACGACACCCGGCCGGCCGCCATCGTCAAGGCCGGCACCGCCGAGATCTGGCGGCTGCGCGGCAAGGGCAGCTGGCACCACCCGGTGCACATCCACATGGAGGAGGGCCGCATCCTCAGCCGCAACGGCAAGCCGCCGCCGCCGCACGAACAGGGCCGCAAGGACGTGTTCGTGCTCAACCCCGGCGAGGACGTGCGCGTGTACCTGCGGTTCCGCGACTTCGAGGGGCGGTACGTGATGCACTGCCACAACCTGATCCACGAGGACCACGACATGATGGTCCGGTTCGATGTCAAGCGCTGACCAGGAGGCACCATGCAGACCGAACAGGCGCAACCCCGGGAGCGGCGGGACTGGTTCAAGCGCGTGGTGGCCGGCGCCCTGCCGGCTGCCGCAGGTGGCGCCGCGGCGGCGCCTCCGCCCGCCCGTTTCCCCAACCTGCCGGTGGTCACGCACGAGGGCCGCGCGGTGCGCTTCTACGACGACCTGGTGCGCGGCCGCACCGTCGTCTTCAACATGATGTACACGGTGTGCACCGGCATCTGCCCGATCAGCACGGCCAACCTGCTGCAGGTGCAGCAGGCGCTGGCGCCGCGGCTGGGCCGCGACCTGTTCATGTATTCGATGACGCTGCAGCCGCAGTTCGACGACCCGCGGGCGCTGCGCGACTACATGCAACGCTACGGCATCGGGGCAGGCTGGACCTACCTCACGGGCAAGCCGCAGGACATGGACGTGCTGCGCCGGGCGCTGGGCTTCTTCGATTCCGACCCGGCGCTGGACGGCGACCTGCGCACCCACACCGGCATGGTGCGGGCCGGCAACGACGCGCGCAACCGCTGGCTGATGGTGCCGGCCGCCAGCACGCCGCAGCGCATCCTGGGCGCCGTGCAGCGGCTCTGACGCCGGCACCCGCGGCCCTCAGCGCTGCATGCCCCAGCGCCGCACCGTCACGCGCTCCAGCGTCTGGAACACCACGCCCTCGACGGCCAGGCCGATCACGATCACCAGCGCCAGCCCGGCGAAGACGCGGTCGGTGAACAGCTCGTTGCGGTTCTGGAAGATGTACCAGCCCAGGCCGCCCTTGCCCGAGGACGCGCCGAACACCAGCTCGGCGGCGATCAGCGTGCGCCAGGCGAAGGCCCAGCCGATCTTCAGGCCCGACACGATGGCCGGCAGCGCCGCCGGCACCAGGATCTGCAGCACGTAGCGCAGCCCGCGCAGGCCGTAGTTGCGGCCGGCCATGCGCAGCGTCTCGGGCACGCCCTGGAAGCCGGCATAGGTGTTGAGCGCCAGCGGCCACAGCACCGAGTGCACCAGCACGAACACCAGGCTGCCACGCCCGAGACCGAACCACAGCAGCGCCAGCGGCAGCAGCGCGATCGCGGGCAGCGGGTTGAACATGGCGGTGAGCGTCGCCAGCAGGTCGCGCCCGACCTGGCTCGACACGGCCAGGGCCGTGAGCACGAAGGCCGCGAGCACGCCGGCCAGGTAGCCCTGCAGCAGCACCAGCAGGCTGATGCGGGCCTTCTCCACCAGCTCGCCGCTGGCGAGGCCTTCGCCGAGTGCGCGTGCCGTCTGCAGGAAGGTGGGCAGCAGCAGGTCGTTGGCCTGCCAGCGCGCCAGCACCTCCCAGGCCAGGGCCAGCAGCACCAGGATCAGCCCGCGCCGCAGCCCGGGTTGCTGCCACAGGCGGGTGCGCCAGGGCAGCGGACGCGCGGCCGCGCGCTCGGGCAATGCCGCCACGGCAATTTCGTATTCGGGCCGGATCGGCGGGTTTAAAGCGCTCATGCCGTCCTCCGTGCGGCGTCGGCCGGGACCGGTTCGATGGCCTGGTCGAACAGCAGCCCGTGCACGCGGCGGATGGCGGCCTGGAAGGCGGCGCCCTCGCTGGCCAGGCCGAATTCGTGGCTGTTGATCTCGGCGCGCATCCGCCCGGGGTGCGGCGACAGCACGCCGATGCGGCTGCCGACCACCAGTGCCTCCTCGATGCCGTGGGTGACGAACACCAGCGTGAACCGCACCTCGTCCCACAGCGCGAGCAGTTCTTCCTGCATGCGCCGGCGCGTCAGCGCGTCGAGCGCGGCGAAGGGCTCGTCCATCAGCAGCACGCGCGGCTGCATCGCCAGGGCGCGGGCGATGGCCACCCGCTGCTTCATGCCGCCCGACAGCTGGTGCGGGTAGGCGTCGGCGAAGCGCGCCAGCCCCACCTTGTCGAGCCAGTGCGCGGCGCGCTCGCGGGCTTCGCGCCGGGCCGCGGTGCCCGAGGCGACGAGCGGGAAGGCGACGTTGTCGCGCACGGTCTTCCACGGCGGCAGCTGGTCGAACTCCTGGAACACGACCAGCCGGTCGGGACCGGGGCCGCGGACCGGGCGCCCGTCCAGCCGGATCTCGCCTTCCACCGGCGACAGGAAGCCGCCGATGGCCTTGAGCAGGGTGGACTTGCCGCAGCCCGAAGCGCCCAGCAGCACGAAGCGCTCGGCCCGGTGCACCTCGAAGCTCACCTGGTGGGTGGCCCGCACCAGGCGGTCGGGCGTGCGGTACTCGAGGCTGACGCCGTCGACCTCGAGCAGCGGGGCCGCCTCGCGCGGCGGGTGCAGGGGCGTGACGGTGGCCACGGTCTCAGCTCCCCGGCTGGGCATGGGCTTCCTCGAAGAAGTAATCCTTCCAGGAGCCGGCGCGGTTCTTCAGGACGCCCAGCTTGTGCAGCTCGTCGGCGTAGACGAAGGTGCGGTGCGGCGAGGCGGTGAAGTCGTTCTCCGGGTCCTCGATGATCCGCCGCACCAGCTCGCGCGACAGCCTGGACTTCTGCACGCGGATGAAGACGTCGGCCGCCTTCTGCCGGTCGGCGCGGATGACCTGGGCGGCCTCCAGCAGCGCCGCGTAGAACGCCTTGTAGGTCTTCGGGTTCTCGTCGTGGAACTTCTGCGTCGTGTACAGCACGTTGAAGGTGGCCGGCCCGCCGAGGATGTCGTACGAGCTGAGCACCTTGTGCACCCTGGGGTTCTCCAGCGCCTGGTAGTAGAACGGTGCGCTCGAGAAGTGGGTGTTGATCTCCGAGCCGCCGGCCACCAGCGCCGCGGTGGCCTCGGGGTGCGGCAGGCTCACCGAGATGGTGTCGAAGCGCTTGAAGTCGTCCCTGCCGAACACGCGGGCGGTCTCGATCTGCAGCGTGCGCGACTGGAAGCCGGTGCCGGCGGCCGGCACCGCGATGCGGTCCTTCTCGCCCAGGTCCTTCAGCGTGCGCACCTTGGGGTTGTTGGTGATCAGGTAATTGGGCAGCGAGCCCAGCGCCGCCACGGCCTTGACGTTCTGGCGGCCGCGCGTGCGGTCCCACAGGGTCAGCATGGGCGGCACGCCGGCCGACACCACGTCCAGCGAGCCGGCCAGCAGCGCCTCGTTCATGGCGGTGGCGCCGGAGATCTGGCTCCACTCCACCTGGATGTCCAGGCCCTGGGCCCTGCCGTGCTTCTCGATCAGTTTCTGGTCCTGCACGACGTCCAGGATCAGGTAGCCGATGCCGAACTGCTGCGCGATGCTGATGCGGCCCTCGGCGTGGGCGGCGGCGCCGGCGAGCAATGCGGCGGCCAGCGCCAGGCGGCGCAAGGTGGTCTGGAATGGCATGGGGGTCCTCAGAACGGGCGGTCGCCCTCGATGGTGGTTCGGTGGAGCTTGCGGCGCAGGTGGTCGGGCGTGCCGGCCGCCAGGTGGACGACCGAGCGGTTGTCCCAGAACACCATGTCGTGCTCCTGCCACTGGTGGCGCAAGACGAAGGCCGGACGCACGCTCAGCGCGAACAGCTCGTCGAGCACCGCGCGGCTCTCGTCCTCGGGCAGGCCGACGATGCGGGTGGTGAAGTGCTCGCTGACGAACAGTGCCTTGCGGCCCGTCTCCGGGTGGGTGCGCACCACCGGGTGGATCACCGGCCGTACCTCGTCGAGCTGCTGCTGCGTCAGCGCGGGGCGCCACGGGCTGCGCGCGCGCAGTTCCTCGTAGCGGGCCACGTAGGTGTGTTCGGCCGTCAGCGGCTCGACGAGGTCGCGCAGCGCCTGCGGCAGCGCCTCCCAGGCGGCATGCTGGTTGGCGAACAGCGTGTCGCCGCCCTCGGCCGGCAGCTCCTGTGCGTGCAGCAGCGAGCCGAGGCTGGGCTTGTCCTTGTACGACAGGTCGGAATGCCAGAACACGCCGGCATCGCCCAGGCCGATCGGGCGGCCGTTTTCCCGGATGTTGGACACCACCAGCACCTCGGAATGCCCCGGCAGCTGGAAGTCTCGCAGCACGTGGATCTGCAGCGGGCCGAAGCGGCGGCTGAAGGCGATCTGCTGCGCCGGCGTGATGCGCTGGTCGCGGAAGACAAGCACGTGGTGGTCGAGGTGCGCGCGGTGGATGCGGCGGAAGTCCTCGTCGGGCAAGGGCCGGGTGAGGTCCAGCCCCAGCACCTCGGCGCCGAGCGCGTTGCTCAGGGGGCGGATCTCCAGGCGCTGGAGCGTTGCGGTTGCGGATGCCATGGGTTCAGATCGCGATGTGGTGGAGGGGAACGGAGGCGACGGGAAGGAGCGACTGCAGCAGGGCCAGGCCGAGCGGCCAGTCGCCGTGCCCCGACTCGACGTTGATGTGCCCCGCGTCGGGCAGGCGCACGAACTCGCTGCCCCACGACCGCGCATAGGCGCCGGCCAGGCGCACCGGGCAGTAGGGATCGTTGCTGCTGGCCACGACGATGCTGCGGTAGGGGAGCCGACCGCTGGGGACCGGCGCGAAGCTGTCGAGGACGGCGCGGCGCTCGGGGTCCGCCGGCGCCACGAGCAGGGCTGCATGCACGCGCGCCGCGGCCGCAGGCGGCAGGTGCGCCGCCGCGATGCAGCCGAGGCTGTGCGCCACCAGCACCACCGGCGCCGGGGCGCGCAGGACCGCGGCGGCCAGCGTCGCCACCCAGGCGTCGCGCGCGGGATGCAGCCAGTCGTCCTGCACCACGCGCTGCGCACCGGGCAGGCGCTCGGCCCACAGTGTCTGCCAGTGCCCCGGCCCCGAATCGCGCCAGCCCGGCACGATCAGTGGGGTCGCGTGTGCCGCATCGGGTGGCGTCCAGTGGCCGGCGATGGCATGCGACCGCTGCGGGGTCCATGGCGTAGAGGTGCTGGCTTGCATGCGCCGCATTCTCGGCAGCGAGGGCCCGCGCACCAACGAACATTTCGTCGCTAACTTATGGGCATGTGCTCATGCCGATTCGTGGCTGAAGGGAAATGAACGTCGTCGATGCGGGCTTGACCCGCGTCCCGGTCCGGCGCGATCCGCGCACCGGAGATGGATGCCGGGTCGAGCCCGGCATGACGACGAGGAGCGCCAAGGGCTGGTGAGCGATTCCCCAACCCCGTCATTGCGGGCTTGACCCGCAATCCACCTCCCGACCGGGGTCCAGGTGTGGCCGTGTTCCGCAGACGGCTTCAGGGTCGCCACCCGGACTCGGTCCGGGTCGGCGTGTCATCAGCTGCCGCCGGCGAGGTGCGCATCGGGGAAGAAGTAGTCGCGCACGCTGGACGGCCTGTTGCGGATGGCGCCGACGCGGTGCAGGAAGCTGGCCAGGCCGAAGGTGTTCTGCGGCGTCGCCTTGAACTGCACCTCCGGGCTGCGGATGATCTTCACCAGCAGGTCGCGGTCGGTCTTCGCGCCGGTCACCCGCAGGTAGGTGTCGGCCGCCTTCTCCGGGTTGGCCGTCGTCCACTGCGCGGCCTCCTGCAGCGCATCGACGAAGGCCTTGTAGGTCTTCGGGTTGTCGGTGCGGAACTTCTCGGTCGCGTACAGCACGGTGGCCGAGGCCGGTCCGCCCAGCACGTCGTAGGAGTTCAGCACGATGCGCGCGCGCGGGTTGGCGGCCAGCTCCTGCTCCTGGAACGGCGGGTTGCCGAAGTGGCCGGTGATCTCGGTGCCGCCCTTGACGATGGCCGCCAACGCCTCGGGGTGGGGCAGGGCGACCTGCAGCTTGTCCAGCTTGTTGTACTGGGCGTCGCCCCACAGCTTCGCCGACGCGAACTGCAGCACCCGCGACTGCACCGAGACGCCGACCGCCGGCAGCGCGATGCGGTCCTGGTCGGTGAGGTCGGCGATGGTCCTGACCGCCGGGTTGTTGCTCACGAGGTAGTAGGGGAAGTTGCCCAGCGAGGCCACGCCGCGCACGTTCTGCCTGCCCAGGGTGCGGTCCCAGATCGTCAGAAGAGGCCCGACGCCGGCGCCCGCGATGTCGATGTTGCCGCCCAGCAGCGCGTCGTTCACGGCCGATCCGCCGGACAGCTTGATGTAGTCGACCTTCACGTCGATGCCGGCGGCCTTGGCGTGCTTCTCGACCAGCTTCTGGTCCTGCACCACGTTCAGCAGCAGGTAGACGATGCCGAACTGCTCGGCGATGCGCAGTTGTCCCTCGGCGTGGGCGACGGGGACGAGGGCGGCGGCCAGCAGCAGGGCGGCGGCGCGGGAGGCGAGGCGAGGGGCTTGCATGCGAGGTCTTCCGACAAAGCGTCGCACTGTACGGACGCGGTCGCCGCAGCGGAAATAGACATTCGGCGGAAGCTCAGAACGAAATCATCCGAGGCCCCGCTCGGATGATGGGGTTGTTTGCCTGGCGACGACGGGTAGCGGCCGTCCGGCGTGGAGGGACGCGCGCCGCCGCTGCAGGTGCGTGAACGCACACGAGCGCCGAAGCGAGCTCAGCGCAGCGTCAACGTGGCCGGCGAGCCGATGGGATACACGCCGAGCTCCTGCTGGCGACCGCGGATCGACAACGCTTGCCGTGCGAGTCCGCCCGGGTCGACACCGGCCGCGTCCAGGACGACCTCCGACACCACGAGCCGCACCTCGAAGGCCTTGCACAACTCCTGCAGGCGCGCGGCGGTGTTGACCGCGTCGCCGACGGCGGTGAACGTGCGGGTCGCCTGCCAGCCCACCTCGCCGACGGCCGCCCGCCCCGCGTGGATGCCGATGCCGAATTCCAGCCGCTGTCCGAAGTCGCGGTGCAGGCGCTCGTTGCCGGCCGCCAGACCGGCCTCGATGGCCTGGGCGCCCCGCAGGGCCTGGCGGCAGGCGGTGGGGAGATCGGTGTCCAGCCCGAAGATGGCCATCACGCTGTCGCCGATGAACTGGTTGGGCAGGCCGCCGGCGGAGCGCACGCCATCGCCCACGATGGCAAAGAACCGGTCCAGCACGTAGGCCAGGTCGTGCGGCAGGTGCTGCTCCGACAGCGTGGTCCACCGGCGCAGGTCGACGAACAGGATCGCCAGTTCGCGTTCGGTGCCCGCCTCCTGCATGACGCGCGGATGGCCGTCGGCGCGCAGCAGGGGCGTGACGGCAAGATCGCCGGTGGGCCGTAACTGGCACGCCAGGCGGACGTCGGCGGCGGCGCCGATGCGGTCCAGGGTGTGTCGTTCCGCGGCACCCGGCGGGGGACAGCTGGTCGCCTGGCCGGCGACACGCACGCGGCAGGTCGAACAGCGTGCGCGTCCGCCGCACAGGGACAGGTGGGGGATGCCGTGCGCACGGCTGGCCTCCAGCACCGACCACCCACGCGGGACCGAAATCCTGCGGCCGGGGTAGGCCAGCGTGATGGTCAGGCCCGCGCGCTTGTCGCGCCACGCGCGCCACCCCCGGGCGCCCAGCACCAGCACCAGCGCCGCCACGTATCCACCGGCCAGCATGTCCACGGCAGCCGATAGCCGGGAATACACGACTGCGTCGACCGGGCCGCGCCCGTGGACGGGTGGAAGGTGCTCCAGCTCGCGCGCCATCGCCAGGAAACCCAGTGCGGCCAGCACGGGCAGCAGCAGCGCCGCCGCGAAGGCGAAGTGCAGGTTGTTGCGATAGGCCGGACGATGGCGCAGGACGAAGTGAACACCGAGGCAGCCGTGCAGCCAGGCCATGGCCATCAGGATCATCTGCCGGATGCTGTTGGGGCCTTCCCAGAGGATGCCGACCACCCGCGCGTAGTCGTCCTGCAGGCCGAACCACTCATGGGCCAGCCGCGTGCCGACGAAGTGCGCCGCCAGCAGGACGGGCACGCACAGTCCGAGCACGATCCGCCCGGCCTCGAGTGGCGGCACGCGCAGGGTGCGGCGGGCGAGCAGGGCGGTCAATGCCAGTACGATGTGGACCGCCAGCGCGCCATAGAACAAGACGGTTCCCGGCAGGCTGCGCCAGGCGGCGAGGAACCACTCGCGTCCCGCTTCCGCCGCGGCCAGCGACACCAGGCCTGCCGCGTGGTTCAGCAGGTGGGTGGCGACATAGGTGAAGAGGACGATGCCGGACGCGAGGCGCAGCCCGCGAGCGGAAACGAATTGCGATTGAGGCGATGCCAAGAACGATCCAGCCATCCAGCCTGGGACTGAGAACCATCGACCTGCTGCAGGATCTGCCGGTCAGCCGGCTCGATGCCATCAGCCAGCAGTGCGACTGGCGGCATTATGAGGCGGGCCAACCGCTCGTGGCGCGGGACGCGGCGGACCGCGACCTGCACATGATCGTCAGCGGAACCGTCCGCGTGACCAGCTACTCCGAAGGCGGGCGCGAGACCAGCTTCCGGGACCTGCAGGCCGGCACCTCCTATGGCGAAGTGTCCGCACTGGACGGCCTGCCGCGATCCGTCGACGTGGTCGCCCTGACGTCCGCCGTCATCGCTTCACTGCCGCCGGCAGCGTTCCGCGCCTTGTTGCGCGACGAGTGGATGGTCAACGAGCGCGTGCTGTTGCGCCTGACCGACCTGGTGCGGCGCCTCACCGGCCGGGTCCTGGATCTCAGTACCCAGAGCGTGCAGCAGCGGCTCTGCGCCGAACTGCTGCGGTTGTCGCTCGCCGCCGGTACCGAGGGGAACACGGCGCGCATCGACCCGGCGCCGCGGCACGCCGACCTGGCGAGCCTGGTCAGCACCTATCGCGAGCAGGTGACGCGCGAACTGTCGGCGCTGGTCAAGCAGGGCGTGTTGGCCAAGGACGGCTCGGCGCTGCTGGTGATCGACCTGCAGCGCCTGCGCTCGCTGGTGCCCTGAGGTCGCTCAGGGAACCGCCCGGTCCGCGGGCGCATGGCCCGCGATGCGGGTCTGGGTGCTGCGGCGTGGCCGGTCCCCGGCGTGTCATCCCAGCCACGCCGGCCCTGGAAATCGCCGGCCTCGGGCCGCGCTGCCCAAAAATTCAGCAATCCGTTGCAGGCCGCGCCGTTGCTCGATTGCGCACGGTTGCCAGTCGGTTCTCCACAGGTTTCTCCACGCGCCCTGTGTCCTTGCACGGGCCGGCCTTGTGGTAAGCCCGTGCCTGGCCATGAACGGCTCGAGGCGCCTGGCCGGCCCCGACGTCCGCTGCCCTCGCCACCCATCCCGGACGCCACCCCACCTTCCTGGGGGCTGCTGGGCTAGCATAGGGTTCGACGCGGAGGTGAACGATGGCCAGCCAGGTCCCGACAGCGCGGTGGATGCACGACAACACGAGCGGACCGGAGGTGCGCCGTGGTTAGTCTGAGCCAGTGGCGCAACCGCTCCGCCGGCCCGTCCGTTCTGCTGGAGCAGCAGATCCGGATCGACCCGCAGGAGGCTGCGCTCTACAGGACGCAACGCCGGCGCCACTTCAACGTGGCCGTGCACCCGATGGTGCGGGCCCTCGGCTTCCAGCTGCTGCTCCTGGTGCTGCTTGGCCACAACGCAGCGCGGCCCGACGTCGGCTCCTGGAACGCCACGGTGGCCTACATCGTCGTCGTCGAGCTGTACTGCCTCCTGTCCTGGCGTGTCCTGGTCCACGCCTACGACCGGGTCAAGGCGTTCGACCTCGGCCTGGTGTTCCTCACATGCGACCTGCTCCTGTGGACCGCCGCCGTCTACGTGTCCGGCGGCTACCGGAGCTGGCTCTTCTTCCTGCTCGCCTTGCGCGTGGCGGACCAGAGCTTCGTCAGCTTCCGCCGCGCCGCCGCGTTCACGCACCTGGCCCCGGCCTTCTACCTCGCCATGGTCCTCTACCAGCGGTTCGTCGATGGCACCGCCGTCGACTGGCCGGCAGCCGTCGCCCAGCTCCTGCTGCTCTATCTCTCCTCGTTGTACCTCCTGCTGTGCGGACGCAGCGCCGAACAGCTGCGCGAGCGCACCACGGCAGCCGTTCGCCTGGCCCGCGAGTCCGTCAAGCAGGTGCAGGAACACGCCGAACAGCTGGCGCGCGCCAAGGAGGAAGCCGAGGCCGCCAACGCGGCCAAATCGCAGTTCCTGGCCAACATGAGCCACGAACTGCGCACGCCGCTGAACGCCGTGATCGGCTACAGCGAGATCCTGGAAGAGGAACTGGCGGAAGAGCGTGCATCGCCAGCGGTCCTGGACGACCTGGGCAAGATCAAGGGCGCCGGCGAGCACCTGCTGGCCCTGATCAATGACGTCCTGGACCTCTCGAAGATCGAGGCAGGGCGCATGGAGTTGAGCGTCGAGCAGTACGACCTCGGCCAGATCGTCCACCAGGTGTGCGCCACCGCGCAGCCGCTGGTGGCGGCCAATCGCAACCGTCTCGTCGTCGAGCTGCCCGACAACCCCGGGGAGCTGCGCGTCGACGCGACGCGGTTGCGCCAGGCCCTTCTCAACCTGCTGTCGAATGCGGCCAAGTTCACCAGCGACGGAACGATCACGTTGCGCGTTCGGCGCGAGGCGTTGCCGGACGGCGAGCGGGTGGTCTTCGACGTGCAGGACACGGGCATCGGCATGACGCAGGAGCAGATGGCCAGGCTGTTCCAGTCCTTCGTGCAGGCCGACTCGTCGACCACCCGCAAGTACGGCGGCACCGGCCTGGGCCTGGTGATCAGCCAGCGGCTGTGCCGCATGATGGGGGGCAACGTCGTGGTGGAAAGCGAGCCGAACCGCGGCAGCTGCTTCACCGCGAGCGTGCGGGCCTGATCAGGGGCCACCGGCGCCGGCGCGCGCCACGCACAGCAGCGTGATGTCATCGTGCGGCTCCAGCGTTCCGACGTGCTGCGCCACCCGCTCCTGCAGGCGGCGGATGAGTCCCCCGGGGGCGTCGAAGGGCTCCGCGACACTCGCCAGGAGTGCCGGTTCGCCGAAGGCGCCGTGCAGGCCCATGGCCTCCGTCACCCCGTCCGTGTAGGCCAGCAACCTGGCGCCGGGTTCGAGGGTCGCGGTGCCGATCGCCCAGCGCTGGCCTTCCACCAGGCCCACGGCCGGGCCGGTGGGCTCCAGCCGCGACGTCCCTGCGCTGCCCACCAGGAGAGGCGACTCGTGCCCCGCGTTCAGGTAGTGCAGGCTGCCGTCATCGAGCCGCAGCAGCGCGAAGAAGAGGGTCGAGAACATGTTCTCGTGGCCGTGCACGCTCACGCTGTAGTCGTTGACGAAGCCGACCGCGCGCGCCAGCGTCGCCGCAGGCGCCTCGTCCGGGGCACCGTGCGTGGACATCGCGCGCAGCAGCGTGCGGAACAGTGCCATGTAGAGGGCCGCGCCCACGCCCTTGTCGCACACGTCGGCCAGAACCAGGGCCAGCGCTCCGGACGGCAATTCGAAGACGTCGTAGAAGTCACCCGAGACCTGGCGCGCAGGGACGCAGCAGGCCGCCAGCTCCCAGCCCGACGGACGCGGGAGGGCCTGCGGCAGGAAGCCGCGCTGGATGCGCCGCCCGATCGCCAGCTCGCGGGAGAGCGCGTCGTACCGCGCCCGCCGGTGGTCGGCCAGCCGCTTCTTGGCCAGGGACGATTCGATGCGCGCCTGCAGGAGCACCGGATTGAAGGGCTTGACCAGGTAGTCATCGGCGCCCAGTTCGAGGCAGCGCACGACGCTGTCGATCTGGTCGATGGCGGAAACCATGATGACCGGGGTATCGGCGATGGCGGGGTCGGCCTTGATCCGGCGCAGCGTTTCGTAGCCATCCATGCCGGGCATCGTGATGTCCAGGAGCACCAGGTCCCAGGCCTGGGCACCCAGGAGCTCCAGTGCGGCCACGCCGTCGACCGCCGTGCGCGCTTCGTGGCCCAGGCGGGACACGCGCCGCACCAGCAGGTCGCGGTTGATCTCCAGGTCGTCGACGACCAGGATGCGCATCGTGCGTTCGGCGTCGCTCATGCTGCACGCAGCGGCGCCGCCTCGAGCAACCGCCGCAGGTAGGGCATCTCGCGCTCGGCCGCGAGAGCGCCCTGTTCCACGAGCCAGGGGACGAGATGGACGTCGCCCAAGCCGACGGGGCGGTCGAATTCGGGCATCACCAGGACCGTCTCGGCGTCATGGGCGAGGTTGAAGAAGGCGTACTGCGCACGCAGCAGCTGGTTGACCATCAGGCTCGTGACCTGCCGCACCAGTCCCATGCCCGAGTGGAACTGCAGCTCCAGCGGGTTCTCGAATCCGACCGCGACGATGATGTCCGCGCCCTCGCGCACCGCGACGTCCACCGGCAGCGGGTCGCACACGGCGCCGTCGACCAGCATGCGCCCGCCTTGCGGCCAGGGCGGCAGGATCAGGGGCAGCGCGATGCTGGCGCGGATGGCGTCGAACAGGCGCCCGCTGGAGATCACGATCTGTTCGCCGGTCTCGAAATCGGTCGCCACCAGTTGCAGCGGCGTGTCGAGGTCCTCGAACCGGAGCTGGCCGAACTCCGCTGCGATCGCGGCGTTGATCGCACGGTCCCTGACGATGCCGCGTTTCGGCGTGAAACCCAGCCAGCGCGGAAACACCGACGCCAGGATGGCGCCGTAGTCGACCTCGTCGAAAGCACCGCCCCAGCCGCGCGCGAAACGCTCGGCGACCGCCTGGGCGTCGCCGCCGCCCGCGGCCAGCCAGGCTGCGCAGAAGGCGCCGCCGCTGCATCCGATGATGCGTGCAATGGGGATCCGATGGTTCTGCAGCACGCGTGCCACGCCGTAGGCGGCGGCGCACTTGAGCGAGCCCGCGCCGATCACCAGCGCGACGCGCGGCTCGCGCCCCTCAGGCCGCACGCAGTTGCCCTTCGGCCAGCAGTCGGTGCAGGTACGGCAGCTGCTGCAGCGCGGCCTGCTCGCCTTCGTCGATGATGTAGGCCAGCTTGCCGGTGTCGAACAGGCGCACGCGTTGCTGGAACTCCGGCAGGATGATGATCATCTCCGAATGGTGCGCCGCGCTGTGGAAGGCCAGCTTGGCGCGCAGCAGGTTGTTCGCGAGGATTGCGCTCAGCTGGAAGGCGAACCGCCCGGCGCTGTCGACGCGCTCCTGGTACGGGTTCTCGAAGCCCACGGCGACGATGACGCGCGCGCCGTGCTTCATCGCCACGCTCACCGGCAGCGGGTCGGCCAGGTAGCCGTCGACCAGCAGGCGGCCGTCCAGCTGGTGCGGAGTGAAGGCCAGCGGCAGCGCAAGGCTGGCGCGGATGCCGTCGACCAGCGAGCCGCGCGCCAGTTCCACCAGCTCGCCGGTCGCGAAATCGGTGGCTGTCAGGTGCAGCGGGATCGGCGCGTCCTCGATGCGCTTGTCCCCGAACGCGGCCTCCAGCCGCTGCAGCAGGAGGCGATCGTTGCGCAGCGAGAACTCGGCCGCCTTGAAGCCGAACAGGCGCGGCGCCAGGGCGCGCAGCAGGCCCAGCGTGTTGCGCTGGCCCGTCAGCTCGCGCGTCCACAGGCGCATCGTCATCGCCCTGGATTCATCGGTGGAGAACCCGAAGGCGATGAGGGCGCCGAAGATGGCCCCGGCGCTGCAGCCCACGACGCGCTCGATGCCGATGCCGGCGTCCGCCATGGCCTTGGCGACGCCCAGGGCCGCCGCGCACTTGACGCTGCCCGACCCGATGACGAGCGTGACCTTGGGCGACGCGGCGTCCACGGGTGAGAAGGCGGGAAGGGTCGCAGCCATGGCGCGTCGTCCCTCAGGCCTGGTAGCTCGCCACCGCGGCTTCGACGTCCGGGAACACCTTGATGATGCTGGTGAAGCCGGCGATCGCGAGCACGCGCTCCACCTGCGGCTGCAGCCCGGCGATGCGCAGGTCGCCGCCGCTGCGGCGGCTGTCCTTCACGGCCCCCAACAGCGAGCGCAGGCCGGCACTGCTCGTGTAGTTGACGCGCGAGAAGTCGGCGATCAGCCGCACGCGCCCCTGTGCAATGGGCGGGGCGAACGTGGCGCTGAGCTGTTCGGCGTTGAGGCTGTCGACGCTGCCGGTGATCGTGATGATCGTGGCGTTGTCGCGCTCGGTCAGGATTGCTTCCACTCCGGGACCTCCAAGGTTCTGTCAGTGATTCAGGCGCCGCGACATCACGAACACGTTTCCGCGCACGGGATCGCGTTGGTACGTCAGTTGGTCGCACAGCTCGCGGATCAGCGGCAGGCCCAGGCCGCCGATCTCGCGTGCCTCCGCACTGGCGGTGAGGTCGGGGGCGGCCTGGGCCAGCGGATCGAAGGGCCGGCCCTGGTCCTCGATCGTCAGCAGCATGCTCGGCTGCCCGTCCAGGCGCCCCGGCCGCACGGTCAGCGTCAGGGGCCCGGGCGCGCCGGCGGGGTAGGCGTGGCGCATGACATTCACGCACGCCTCCTCGGCCACGAGCTTGAGGTCGTGGCGCGCTTCGGCAGGCACGGCATGGCGGTCGCAGGCAGCGTCGACGACCGCCAGCAGGCGCGGCAGCGCGGCCAGTTCGGCCGGTGCGGTGATCTGCAGCGGATCGGCCGCCGCCGCGGGCACGCGCTGGAGCAAGGCGTCGATCTTGGTGAACAGCCGCTCGAACTCGACCGGCTTGGTATCGAAGTCGTCGCAACCCGCGGCGAGCGCCTTCTCGCGGTCACCCGACATCGCGTGCGCGGTCAGCGCGATCACGGGCAGGTGCGCGATGGCGGGGTCTGCCCGCAGGCGGCGCGTGGCCTCCCAGCCGTCGATGACCGGCAGGCTCATGTCCATCAGCACCACCGCCGGCTGCTCGCTGGCCGCCATGGCCAGCCCCTGGGCGCCGTCGACGGCGATCGCCACCTCCCAGCCGCGCCGCTTCAGCCGGCGCGACAGGATGTCGCGGTTCATCTCGTTGTCTTCGACGACCAGGACTTTCATGCCGCTCCCATCTTGTCGGCCCGCACGACGGCGGTGAAGACGCTGCCGACGCCGGGGGCGCTGGTGGCCGTGACGTCGCCCCCCAGCATCCGGCAGAGGCGCCGGCTGATCACCAGGCCGAGCCCCGTGCCGCCGTACTTGCGGGAGGTCTCGGCGTCGGCCTGGACGAAGGCCTGGAACAGCTTGCCCAGTTGCTCCGGCGTCATGCCGATGCCGGTGTCGGCCACCTCGAAGGTGGCCACCGGGCTTCCCTGGTCGTCGGTGTCCATGCGCACGGCCAGGCGGATCGTGCCTTCGTGCGTGAACTTCGCGGCATTGGCGAGCAGGTTGAACAGGACCTGGCGCAGCCGCGTCGCATCGGTGCGGATGCGGCCGATGCCCGGGCCGAGTGACAGGTCGAAGCGGTTGCGGTTGACGGCCAGCAGCGGTTGCGTCGTGGACATCACCTGGTCGAGGAGCTCGGGAAGCTCCACGTCCTCGAAGGACAGCTCGATCTTGTCAGCCTCGATCTTCGACAGGTCCAGGACGTCGTTGATCAGGCCCAGCAGGTGGCGCGCCGCTGTCTCGATGCGCCCCAGGTCGGTCATCGTCGAGGGCCCGACCGGCTGCCCCTCCGCGAATTCGTCGGTCAGCAACTGCGCGTAGCCGATCACGGCATTGAGCGGCGTGCGCAACTCGTGGCTCATGTTGGCCAGGAAGGCGCTCTTGGCCCGGTTGGCATGTTCGGCCTGTTCGCGGGCAAGTTCCGCCGCCTGGCGCGCCTGGTCGAGTTCGAACGTCTGCTGCTCGATCAGGCGATTGCGTGCCTTGACCTCCCGGTTCGCCTGGATGGCGGCGCGCGTCTGGGCGTGCGACTGCACGCCGAACATGATCATGAACAGGCACCAGGTGATGGCCGTGAGCAGTTGCGTCGTCTCCGACGCACGCAGGTAGCCACGGAAGTCGCCGGCCGCCGCGCCCAGGAATGCGCCGAGCAGGAAGACGGCCACGCTCCAGGTCGCGAAGCGCTTGCCGCCCACGCTCAGGTTGGTGGTGAGCATCCCCATCAGGAAGACGGCCGTGACCAGGATGTCGAAGCCGAGCTGGCCCGCCCAGAAGGCGAGGATCAGCGTGTCGGTCAGCAGCCATGCGAGCTCGGCGCGCTTGCTGTCCTGGGCGCGGCGAGCCAGCCAGTACGCCAGGTGGGGCCACACCAGCGCCGTGAATGCCAGCCATGCCCAGAGGGGCGCCGACGGCGGCCGCGAGAGGAGAACGGAAATGATGACCGATGCGCTGGCCAGGTGGCCGACGATGCGGATCGGGTAATCGAGCTTGACGATGGGGTGCACGCGGCGCGCGGGCGCCGGCGCTTCGTCGGCGACCGCGGTGGCCAGTGCCGCGGCGCCGCTCATGCTGCGGCGCTGCTTGTGCCCCGGCAGGCCCAGCCGTAGACTGCCCGTCGTCCGCAACCTCCGGTGCCGCGCCGATGTCCGACAACCCGTCCCCCGCCGTGTTCGTCCGCCGCGCCCGCCACGAAGACGTCCAGTGCATGCGCGACTTCGTGCAGCAATTGAGCAGCACGTCGCGGCGCAACCGCTTCCATGGCGTCGTGAGCGGCGACTCGCCCCAACTGCTGAACACCCTGCTCGACGACGATCGCGAGCGCCACGGCGCCTGGGTCGCCTGCGTCTGGGGACCGAATGGCGAGCAGATCATCGGCGAGGGCGGCTGGCACATCGTCGATGCGGCGCAAGGGCGCGCGGAACTGGGCCTGAGCGTGCTCGACTCGTGGCAGGGATCGGGCGTGGCGCACGCGCTGATGACCAAGCTGATCGACGGCGCGCGCGAGGCCGGTGTCCAGTCGCTCTACGGTGAGGTGCTCGAATCGAACGAACGCATGCTGGCGTTCATGCAGCGGTACGGGATGCAGCAAAGCGCCGACGACTGGCCCTGGGACCGGGGAGGAGCGATCCGCATGGAGCGCAAGCTGGCCTAGGCCGGCCGCACCAGGCGACGCCGCGTCGCCTGCCAATGCTTCCAGATGCCGCTGGTTTGCCATGCTGCTCCTTGAGTGGATGGCTCAACTCGTGGTCGGTCGCTGTGCAAGCGATGTGAACGGGATGCATTCTCGATGAGAATGTTGGCGATAGCAACAAGGTGCAGCGAAGTACAACGGCGGTGCCGATGAGCGGCCGCCGGCTCCCAGGTCGCGCTGCTCCCTGAAGCGTTGCTACCCGCTGCGCAGGCTGGAGACATCACCGGCTCTGCCCCCAAGGTCCCCGATGAGTTCGCCGGAAGCGGACTCTTCGCGAACCCGTCCGCGCCGACAATGTGCGAGCTGTGGCAAGTCACGCGCAAGGACAAGCAATGCATACCAAGGAGGACCGCACCAGCGAGGGGACAGCCCTGGACGGCGAGTTCACGCGTCGCAGCCTGGGCATCATGCTGGCCCAGACGCGCGCCAGTGCAGTGGCGCTCACCCTGGCAGGCCCCCTGTATGGCCTGGTGATCGTGCCCCGGACGGGATGGCTTCCCTGGCTCGTTTGGTACGTCACGCTGGTGGCCAGCCTGCTGCTGCGCCAGCGCTACTTCATGCACCTGGTGGCCCGTGACGGCTACACCGGGCAGACGCTGCACCGGGTGTCGCTCTGGGCCGGCGTGACGGGCCTGCTCACGGCTGCCTGCGTGCCGTTGTTCGTTCACTGGCTCACCCTGACCGAGGTCGCCATCATGACGGTGCTGACGCTGGGGCAGCTGCTCGTTGCGGTGATCGGCGTCAAGCCCCGCATGTACGCCGTGTACATGGCCGGGTCGCTCTCGATGGTGTATGTCGGCTGGCTGGTGCACGGGACCGGTATCCACAAGCTCGTCATCGGGCTGGCGATGGTGCTGGGCGGCACCATGATGCAGCGCGCGGTGCACACCTACTGGAAGACGCTGCGCGACAACGCCGAGATGGGCGCGAGCAAGGCGCAACTCGTCGACCAGCTGCGCGCCGCGCTCGAGAGGCAGCACGACATCCAGCTTGCCCGGTCGCGCTTCCTCGGCGCCGCCAGCCACGACTTGCGGCAGCCGGTGCAGGCGCTGATGTTCCTCACGGACATCTTCAAGCGCACGAGCGACATGGCTCGGCGCGAAGCCATCGCGCCGCAGATCGTCCGCACCGGAGAGTCGATCGACACGATGTTCAGGCACCTGGTCGACTTCGCGCAGATCGAAGCGGGCACCTTGCGGGCCAATCTTCAACCGGTGCACCTGGGGCGGCTGATCCAGGCGATCGTCGCGGGCTTTGCCGAGAAGTGCGCGGCCAAGGGCCTGCGATTTCGCGTCGACATGCGATCGGACGGCGCCGTGATGGCGGACCCCGTGCTGCTCGAACGCGTGCTGCGCAACTTCCTCGACAACGCCGCCAAGTACTCGCTGGTTGGAGAGATCGTCCTGACGGTGCAGCAGTCCGGCGAGGACCTGGAGATCAGCGTCGAAGACCAGGGCGTGGGCATGGACGAGGAGGACCTGGCGCTGGTCTGGAACTCCTTCCACCGGGGCCGGTCCGCGGCACTGGCGGAAGCCGAAGGCATCGGCCTCGGTCTGGCGATCTGCCGCCACATGGCCGACATGATGGGCGCCCGCCTGGGGCTGTCCTCGCGGCCGGGCCAGGGCACCCGCGTGACCATCTGCCTGCCGAGGCCTGCCGAGCCGGTGTGCGTGGCGCGGCTCGATGACAACCTGCGCGAGCTGAACCTGCAGGGCCGCCTGATCGCGGTCATCGAGGACGATGGCGCGACCCGCCGGGCCCTGACGTCGTGGCTGCAGGATGCCGGCGCCGCCGTCGTGGCAGGCGCCGGCTTGAGCGAGACGCAGGAGGCGCTGCTGGCGTCGGGACGCCGTCTCGACTGCATCCTCGCGGACTACCGCCTGTCCGAAGGCGACGGTGTCACCGCCATTGCGGCGCTGCGCCAGCAGCATGGGGCGGTGCCGGCCCTGATCCTGTCTGCCGAGCCCGACCTGCAGGAGCGCGGACTCGGTCTGCCGTGCCTGCAGAAGCCGGTGGCGCCCGAAGCCTTGATGGCGCATCTGCGGCAGCTGTTTCCCGACCCGGGCAGATCGCTGGAGAGCCCGGATCGAGGCGAGACGAGCGTCGCCGTGTGACAGGCCATGAACACCGTCCCGGACATTTTGGTCAAGAGAAAGCGGGGTTGAGATGGGTCTCAAGCGGATGGACAACGTCGGCATCGTCGTCGAATCTCTGGATGCCGCCATCGCGTTCTTCCACGAGCTCGGCCTGAAGCTCGAAGGGCGAGCCATGATCGAAGGAGAGTGGGCCGGGCGCGTCACCGGATTGCCGGACCAGCGCGTCGAGATCGCCATGCTGGTCACCCCGGACGGCCACAGTCGGCTCGAGCTGTCGCGGTTCCTGACGCCGCGCGTCGTCGCCGACCACCGGAACGCCCCGGTGAACGCGCTTGGCTACCTGCGCGTCATGTTCACGGTGGACGACATCGACGCCACGCTCGACAGACTCCGTGGCCTTGGAGCGCAGCTCGTCGGCGAAGTGGTCCAGTACGCAGACGCGTACCGACTCTGCTACATCCGTGGCCCCGAAGGACTTCTCATCGGGCTCGCCGAGGAGCTCAAGTCCGGTGACCCGGCGTAGGCGCGATCGTCGGGGGCGAGGACTGCTTGCCGCCATGCCTGTTCCCGGCCGGGAGTGGCCGAAGGCGGCAGGCAGGGTTGCTCAGGCGTTCGGCTGCCCCGCGTGCATGCGGGCCCACTGCTGGATCTGGGCCGCCGATCCCATCGCGCCTGCCTGCCGCGCGGTTTCGCGGCCACCGATGAACAGCGCCAGGGTCGGAATGCTGCGGATCCCGAACCGGCTGGCCAGTTCAGGGACCGCTTCGGTGTCGACCTTGCACACCCGCATGGTCGGCTCCAGCGCGGCCGCAGCCTGGCGGAACGCTGGCGCCATCATCCGGCACGGCCCGCACCACGGCGCCCAGAAGTCGACCAGGATCGGGACCTGCGTCCGCGCGACGATCCGGTCGAACGCCGCCGCCGTCGCGATGTCCACCGGCTCGCCCGTGAAAAGCGGCCGCTTGCATTGCCCGCAGACCGGTTCGCTGCCGAGCTGTTCGGCGCGGACGCGATTGGTGGCCAGGCAGTGCGGACAGGAAACGTGCAGGGGTTCGGTCATGCCTGCAGGTGGGGACGGCCGGGTTCGCGTTCAAGCGCCGTGGATCGAACACCTCGCTTGCGGAAGAGGTGAACCGTGGGCGCGCTGCGGAGTCGACCGGTGATGGCGTCGGCAGGCATGGTGTCGAAACGGTTGCGCACGGCAAGCCAGCTCGTCTGGGTCGCGGCGCTGCTCGCCAGCGGCTGTGGTGGCGGCGGCGGCGGTGGCGGCGGTGGCGGTGGCGGTGGCGGTGGCGGCGACAGCGCGCCGGCGACCGCGCTGCCCACGGTCGCCGTCGACAGCGCCAGCTACGCCCCTGGCAGCCCACAACGGCTGGCCTATGACCAGCTCAATGCCGCCCGGTCGCGCTGCGGTTTCGGGCTGCTGGCGCAGTCGGCGCCGCTGGACCAGGCTGCGGCTGCGCATGGCAACTACATGAGCCTCAACAGCGAATTCGGCCACGGCGAGGTTCCCGGCAAACCCGGCTTCACCGGCGCCACGCCGCTGGACCGCACCCGGGCCGCGGGCTATGCCGCCCGTGCCGTCGGCGAGGACCTCTCGGCAGGCGGATCGTTCAGCGGCTCGACGGCAGCCGACGCGATCCGCAACCTCATGGCCGCCCCGTACCACGCCCAGTCCCTCCTGACCGGCTTTCGTGACGTGGGCCTCGCGTGGAACGTCGTGGGTTCGCTCAACACGTTGACCGCCGACCTGGGCGTTCCCGTTTCGGCGCAGTTCCAGTCACCGCAGGGTGTGGCCACGTTCCCTTGCGCGGGCACCACCGATGCCGTGCCCCGCGGCAGCAATGAATCGCCGTCCCCCTTCCCGTCCAACCCGGACGCGCAGTGGGGCCAGCCCGTCACCGTGACAGGGCCCGATTCGCTGCGCCTCACCTCGGCCACCATCACCAGCCCCTCCGGACCCGTGGCTCTCCTGGTCATCTACGGCTCGGGCGCGACCGTCGACCCGAATGGGGCCTTCACCGACGGATGGTTCTCCGTCATTCCGGAGGTGCTGCAGCCCAGCACGAGCTATGCGGTCGCGATCGACTACACGGTCCTGGGAACTCCCGGCGCTGCGCGCTTCACGTTCACGACGGGCCCGCGCTGACGCCCGCTGGCACGCCGGCCCGTCAGCGGATGAATTTCCCGCCGGCGTCCACCATCGTGATCTCGACGAAGCTGGAGCCGTGCCGCCTGCGGTTGTCGAAGGCGAGACGGTAGCCGCCCAGGTCCACCTCGCCCATGCGCTCGAGCGCGGCCTGCACCGTGGCGGGCGTCGCGCGCGGGCCGGCGCGCCGCAACACCTCCACCAGGATCGACGCATTGAGGAAGCCCCACAGGCGATCGTAGGTCGGTGCGAGCCCCGCCGCGGCCGCCGCTGCCGTGAAGCGCCGCGCGAGCGCCGTGGTCGCCCGCTGCGGTGAAGGGATCACCTGCGTGAAAGCCATGCCGCGCGCCACCGGTCCGAGCTCTTCGAGAAGGGCGGTGGTCCCGGCGAGCGACAGCGCGTACACCGGCACGCGCACGGCCGGCAGCGACTTCATGAAGCCGATCACCGCGGCCCCCGCCGCCAGCAGCAGGATGGCCTGCGGCTCGCGGGCGGTGATCGCTGCGGCCGCGTCCCGCGCGTTGGAGCCATCCGGTGCCACGGCCGCCTTGGCCACGAGCTGCACCCCGTGCTGGTCGGCGATGGCTTGCACCTGCGGCAGCATGAAGCGCCCCAGCTCGTTGTCCTGGTAGGCGACCGCCAGCTTGCGCGTGTTCAGGGTCGCCAGGTTCTGCACCATCGCCTGCACCTCGTCGCGCAGGCTCGCGGTGGTCGTGAAGAGCCAGGGGTGCGGGTCCCGGCGCACGACATCGGCCCCGTTGTACACACCGATCAGCGGGACCCGGCGCTCGTCCAGCAGCGGCAGCGCCCGGACCAGCCCGGGAACGAAGGCATATCCGAACAGCGCCACCACCTTCTGGTCGTCCAGCAGGGAGCGGGTCAGCTCCTCGGTGCGCGCGGGCTGGGTGGTGTCGTCGAGGGTGACCAGATCGATCGGCGTCCCCTGCAAGCCGCCCTGGGCGGCCACGGAGGCGAGCAGCAGTTGCTGGCCTTCTGCAATCGGCTTCACCACCGGCGCGAGCGGTCCGGTGAGCGGCAGGCATTGGCCGATGCGCAGCGGCGCCGTGGCAGCGCGCGCGGTGCCCGCGAAGGGCAGGGCGCAGGTGGCGGCGAGCAGGGCGCGACGGCCGACGGCGGGTTGTCCCGACATGTTGACTCCTGAGGATGGGACCGTGACCGTAAGCAGGCCCATGCGGATGCTTCCCCCCGCCGGTGGGGGGGGAGGGGTCAACCCTGAGGACCCCGCCGCCGCGGGAGAACACCCGTGCGGGAATGCGATCTCTCCCCGAAACTCGCGCTGACCGGGTCTGGACACCGCCTCGGCCAAGGGATGACGGGCATCCGCCTCTGGCAGACTGCATTGCGGCGCGTGCCCGGACCTTGCGCCAGGACCCGGCCGCACCGGAGAGGGCATCGTGGAGCACAAACGGAAGGAACTCGCGCACGCCAAGCGCCAGGCCAGCTTGCTGCTGGCCCTCGCGGCGTGCATCTTCGGGATCACGATGCTGGTGACTCCCAACCCGTGGGTGCTCGCCATCCGCGCGATCACCGAGGCGGCCATGGTGGGCGGGCTGGCCGACTGGTTCGCGGTGAGCGCGCTGTTCCGGCGCATCCCCACCGGCATCCCCTTCATCACGGCGCACACGGACGTCATCCCGCGCAGCAAGGACCGCATTGCCGACAACCTCTCCGCCTTCGTCAGGGAAAAGTTCCTGGCGCCCCATACGCTGGTCGACCTGATCCGCCAGCACGATCCCTCGCGGTTCGTCGCCGACTGGCTGACCGACCCGGCCAATGCGCGGCGCCTCGGCGCGCACCTGGCACGTGCCATCGAAGGTGTCCTCCACGTGGTCGAGGACGCCCGCATCGAACAGCTGGTGCGCGACGCCGCACGCGAGGTGTTCAAGGGCGTGGACCTGACCGGCTCCCTGCGCGGCGTGCTGGACACGCTGACCAGCGATGGCCGCCACGACCAGCTGCTGGAACAGGCGCTGGACCGCGCGCTGGGGCTGATGGACCGCCCGGAGACCCGCGCGTGGATGGCCGCGCAGGTGATCGACTGGCTGACCCATGAGCATCCGCGCAAGCAGAAGCTCCTGCCCAAGCAATGGATCGCGCGGAACGTGGCGACCGCCATTGCCGATGCCGTCACCGCTCGCCTGGAGAGCATCCGGGCCAATCCGGCCCATGCCTACCGGCAGCTGTTCGACCAATGGGTGCGCGATTTCGTGCTGCGGCTGCAGTCGGACCCCGCGCTGCAGGCGCGCGGCGAGGACATCAAGCAGTACCTGCTGAACGATGCCACCTTCGGCAGCTACGTCGGCAGCCTCTGGGGTTCGTTCAAGACCTGGCTGGCAGAGGACCTGCGCAATCCGCAGTCGGTGTTCCACCAGAACGTCGCCGCCGGCGGCACGTGGCTGGGCGAGCAACTGACGCGAGACCCGCAGCTGCGCCAGGCGCTGCGCTCACAGCTCGAGGATGCCGCCACCCGGCTCGCGCCGGACTTTGCCGAGTTCCTGACCCGCCATGTGCGCGACACGGTGCGCGCGTGGGACGGTCGCGAGATGGCCGACCAGATCGAGCTGAACATCGGCAAGGACCTGCAGGCGATCCGCGTGAACGGCACGATCGTGGGCGGAGCGATCGGCCTGGGGCTGCACCTGCTCACGTATCTGGCGTCAGGCGTGTGAGCGCTTCAGTCAGGCGGGTTCATCCATGCCACTTCGACGCATGGATGACGGTGCACATGTCGACCCGGTGGAAGTGCGGATCCTTGTGCGCGAGGAAGTCGTCGTTGAACGTGCCGATGGTGCTGTCGGGGCGGTGCTTCATGCCCTGGTAGAAGGCGTCGATGATTCCGCTCTTGAAGTCGGCTTCGCGCGGAAACGCGGCGAGCACGGCCTTGCGCTGCGCGTCGGTGAACTGGTCGTAGCCGCGACCGGCGACATCCATGCCCGCGCCCGCCTGCACCAGCGCGATCTCCGGCCGCATGAACTGCGGAATGCCGGGCGTCGAGTGCAGCGCCACGGCGTTCCAGACCGTCTCGATGTCGCTTTCGGCAATGCGGTGGCTTCGAAGAAAGTCGCGCGCCGCATTCGCGCCATCCACTTCGAAGCGCAGCTGGCTGTTCTCGTAGCGCGCGGTGAGCCCGATGTCGTGGAACATGGACGCCGCGTAGAGCAGTTCGGCGTCGAACTTCAAGCCCATCCGGTTGCCCGCCAACACGCCCCAGCAATAGACGCGCAGGGAGTGGTGATAGAGCAGGTCGCTTTCGGTGTCACGAATGAGCTGGGTCAGTTCGCGGGCGAGCTGGCTGTCCGGAATGCGGATCCCTGGGACATCTGTGGGCGTCATGATTTGATCGAGCGGTTGATCGAATGGCAGGGTGCCGCGTCGCGCTGCAAGCGTGCAGGGCCTGGCGGCCTGACAGCGATCATCCGCGATGACATCGCTCGATGGAACTGAACTCTGTGCAGATGCACCGTGCAGCCCATTCAAGTGGGCCGCCGGTCCTTGACAGGTCGACGGTGACAGTGACGCCGGGAAATGCAGCAAGCGCGAACGTTGTGCGGCAACCACCCACGTGCGATGCGGGCATCTCACCCTTCTCCGTGCTCATGCCTCCACTGCGCTAATCTGTCGCTGCGGGGACGACCCCGCCCATGCATCGCAAGGGGACGGCTCCTGCAAGGGGCTTCCATGTCCTGGTTCATCCTGATCGTCGCCGGCATCTTCGAGATCGGCTGGGCGGTCGGACTCAAGTACAGCGGCGGATTCACCCGTCTCTGGCCGTCGATCGGTACCTTGGGCGCGATGTCGGTGAGCGTCGTCCTGCTCGGTCTGGCCATGGAGCAGCTGCCCGTCGGCACCGCCTATGCAGTCTGGACCGGCGTGGGCGCCATCGGCACCGCGCTGCTCGGCATCCACCTGTTCGGTGACCCGGCGTCGGTGGCAAGGCTCGCCTGCCTCGCGTTGATCGCAGCAGGCATCATCGGCCTGAAGCTGGTGTCGAGCAGCTGAACCTGCGAAGAGGTCCGGAACGCGCCGTCCCGTCAGGCTGGGTCGGAGTCGACCGGAGCCGAGGAGTCAGGCCGGCATTCCCGTGCGCATGTCGAGCCTGACCTGCTCGCCCATGACATCGACGTCGATTTGCTCTCCTTCCACCTCGTAGCTCCAAGGAGGTTCCACGAAGCGGGACCAAAGCCTCGTGCCTTGCGTCGTCCAGACGGATAGCTCGAGTTCACAGGCCATCACCACCAGGTTTCCGTGCTGCTGCCAGCCCGAGAAGCCAACACTCGTCTCATGGCACTCGATCAACGCGGGACTCTCCAGCGAGTAGCTCCGGGCAACGGTGCCGGCGCCGATGAACGCCACGGCAGTTTCCGGAACGACCAGGATGCCGGGAAGGAACCCGCTCCTTGGCCCCGGCGAGTACCACCCGTTCACCAGGAGCAGTGCGCTGCTCCCTCGCCGCCAGATTGCGATCGAAAGGTAATCACGGTCGTCAGCTTCGCATTCCAGGCGGCTCCGCAGAACATCCCTGGAATCCGGCATGTCCATCGCCTCGTCCGGCGAGAGCGCCACGGACACGACGTAGGGGACGACACTGACTTGAAGCATGGGCTCTAGCGTCTGACTGAAGCGGCGCGGTCAGGCCTGCGCTGGAAGCCTGTGACCTGTGCGCCCTGGCGCTCCCATGCGAGTCTAGGCCTGCGATGGGCGCCTTTCAATGGACGTGTCCGTGCAAACGCTAGAGAGCCCGTAGCGGTGCTGCGAAGTGCGCTCTGGCGGTCGAGCACGTAGCCCGGGAACACCAGCGCGGGATGGATGCGGTGCGGCCCTCGCGGGGCGTGGACCAACCGGTCGACGGGCCGATCGGCTCAGGTTTCATTTTCTGGTGCGTGAACGCACATCCGGCGCGGCGGCACGTGGACACAATTTCTCCTGTCGGCAGCGCAGTCCTCTGCGACCGCTGATCGAAACCTCACCACAACCGCCAGGATTGACCATGAACAAGCTCCACCTCACCCTCGCCACCGTCGCCCTCGCCCTGGGCGCGCAAGTCGCCTCCGCGCAGGTCGCCGGCCCGTTCGAGGGTGGCCAGTCGGCCAATGCCCTCGCCACCGCGCCTTTCGCGGGCGGTGCCGACCGCGCGACCGTGTCCGCCGAGGGCCGTGAGGCCGCGCGCCGCCTGAATTCGCGAAGTGGCCAGCAGAACGAGACCGAGCGTGTGATCAACTCGCGCTTCGCCGGCACGCTCAGCCGGGATTCGGTGCGCGCCGAAGCCTCGGCCTCGCTGCGCGACGGCGGTTCGCAGGTGTTCGAAGGCGGCCAGGCCGGCACCATCACCAGCCGCGCCGTGGCGCCGGTGCCGTCCACGCTCGCCAGCGGCACGCCGGTGATCGTGCGCTGAAGACAAGGAATCCTCCATGGCAACCCTGACCCACGGCGCCACCCGCGTCGTCACCACCGACTCGTCCGACACCGCGCAGAACCTGGCCACCCTCATCGGTCGCGTGCTCCTGGCCTGGCTGTTCGTGCCGGCGGGCTTCGGCAAGATCGTCGGCTTCGCCGGCACGGTCGGCTATATCGCCTCCAAGGGTGTGGCGATGCCCGAGGTCAGCGCGGCCCTCGCGATCGCGGCCGAACTGGGCCTGGGCTTGCTGCTGCTGGTGGGCTGGCGCGCACGCTGGGCGGCGCTGGGGCTGGCCGTCTTCGTGGCCGTGATCACTCCGCTGTTCCACAACTACTGGGCCGTGTCCGAGGCGCAGCGCATGATGCAGTCGCAGGCCTTCTGGAAGAACATGGGCGTGCTCGGCGGCCTGCTGTTCGTCTGGGCCTTCGGTCCGGGTGGCTGGAGCCTGGACGGCGCCCGTCGCTGACACACCTTCTCTCTGGCCGCCGCCTTCGGGGGCGGCCGCGCTTCTGCGGACCGCGCGGCCGCGGTCTCCCACCGCCAGGCGCCGCTCCCTGGCGCCCGTCCAACGCCGGGGGCAGGGTTAAGTTGACAACACCATTCCCCACCGCGGGTCAGCACGGGGAGTCTCGGCCGAGCCCGTCTCCTTGGCACGCGCGCGCAAGGCATTGGCGGTGGTGCTCAAGATGTTCAGCAACACCGGTCGCTTGAACTCGGCCTCCAGGATCGGTGCGGCGTGAATGGCGAACCACAGGCCGCCAGGCATCAGGAGAGCTTCGGCTTGCGGTGCCGCAGTCAACACCTCACGCCCCAACTTGAGCGCCAGTTCATGGTCTGCCAGGGCGTTGGCGGTCTTGTTTTGCGACAGGGACCGGCCGTGGGAGCGGTGCGCCAGCACCTCGATGCCGGCCAGCTTCAGATACGCAATCAAGGCGTTATTCACCGCGTCGGACCAGCGCGTGGCCAAGGCAATGCGGCTGACGCCGAGGTGCTTCAAGGTAGCGATGTGCGCTTCCAGATCGGTATCACAGACCAGGCCCGTTCGTTCGCTGGCCTCGCCAATCAGGCGCAAGGTACGCTCACGACCCAGCGCGGCGGCCACCGGCACTCCGCTGAGCGCAATGCGGTCCACCGCCTTCTGGGCCAGCAGATCCAGGCAGGCGGAAAACGCAGGCATCTGCGCTTCCACCGAGGCCAGGGTGTATTCGGCCAGGTCCAGGCCGGTGGTGACCAGCATCATCCCTTCCGGCGCGACCTTGTAGAACTGGTACGCATCAAGGTCCGTGTACCGATGCGGAATGATGTAGCCGAGTTGATACCAGGGAGCGATGGGGTTCATTCTGCTTTGATCCCCGCGGCCTTGACGACCTTGGACCATTTGACGATTTCCTTGTCGATGTATCTGGTCAGTTCTTCCGGCGAACTGCCAATCGGGTCGATGCCGTTGCTGACCAGGAGCGTCTGGAAATCGGGTTGCTGGAGGATTTTCAGGATCGTTGTGTTCAGCTTCATCACGATGTCCCTCGGCGTCCCTGCCGGTGCCAGGACCCCATACCAGACGCTGGAGTCATAACCGGGGACGCCAGCTTCGGCCAGTGTGGGGACGTTGGGCAGACCGGCCGACACCCTGGTACCCGTGATGCCCAAGGCGCGCAAGCGTCCGCTCTTGACGTGTGGGCTGGCGCTGACCGGGGGCGCAAAGAGAACCTGCACGTGACCCGACAACACATCCGACAGCGCTTGGCCGCCCCCCTTGTAAGGGGTGTGAACCATGCGGGTGCCGGTCATGCTGTTGAACAATTCGGCGGCCATGTGCGCCCCGCTGCCGTTGCCGGACGTGGCGTAATTCAGCTCGCCCGGCTTGGCCTTGGCCAAGGCAATCAACTCGCTGACCGAATGGACCGGCAAGGAAGGGTTCACGACCAGCAGATACGGTCCCTCGGCCAGCAGCGTGATGGGCGCGAAGTCGCGTCGAGGGTCGTAGGGCAGCTTGTCGAACAGGCTGAGATTGACGGCCAGTTGAGGCGTCAGCGCCAACAGGATGGTGTACCCATCGGCCGGTGCGCGCGCCACGTACTCCATTCCGATATTTCCGCCGGCGCCGCCACGGTTATCCACGATCACGGGCTGGCCGAGTTCGGCGGCCAGCCTGAGCGCCAAGGGACGCGCCAATGTATCGGTGCCCCCTCCCGGCGGATAGGGCACCACCAACCTGATGGGCTTGGTGGGATAGGTCTGTGCGCTGGCAGGCGAAACCAGCGCAAAGCAGGCCAGTGCCAGCGAACCGATGAGTGATTGGAGTTTTCTCATTTCATTCCCACCTCTGTCACCGCCAGCGTGCCTGCGTGCGTCCGCTGGCGTGGCCGAGTTCAGATGCTATTTCAAGCAATTGATTCAAGCAAGCGTTTTATTTGATGTTCCGCCGAGGCAGCCGGCAAGCGCAGGCACTGGGCGGCCTTCGACGCGGGCCATCCCAAGCCGGCGGAGCGCAGACCGACGTCTCGACACCGAGGCTGCTTGAAACGACGGCTGTCTTCGGCCAGGAGCAGGCGCCACGCCAGCGAGCGCACCGCGACCCGGAATGCCGTGGACTGCTAATGCCGGGCCTTGTCCTTGTTGACCTGGGACAGTCGCTTCCCGAGCCACTCCGCCGCAAGACGCAGGCGGTGAAGGTCGTTGCTCGTGGACCCGTCGACGACATCCGTGCTGAAGGCGCAGAGCGTCCCGTACACGGCGCCATCCGTGAGCCGGATCGGCGTGCCCAGGTGCGTTCCGATCTGCATGCTTGCCTGGGGGACCACGCCCGCATCGATCCAGCTCTTCGCATCCAGGACGAACTCCGGCAGACGTCCACTGACGACGCTGTAACACCAGGATCGCTCCAGCGGCTCCGTCGTCCCCTGCAGGAATGAAACGACCGCCGGCTCACTTTCCACCAATTCCAGGATACGGGTGCCATCCTTGAAGCGGGACACGAAGATCACGTCCTGACCGAGCTTCAGGCGCAGCTGCGCCAAGGCGCGCAGCGTGGCAGGGTCTTCGAGCGGATCGCTGCCCTCGTTCCCGAGCAGCTGCGCGACCTTGAAGTCGGAGTCGTCGGGTTCGTCGCCGGGTGAGCTCAGTTCTGCCACGACCGCATTCTGTTCCGCGAGACCGGCGGTCGGAGGTCGGTGTGACGGTTTGCGTCAGCGGCGGGATTCGCGTGGGTTGGCCGGAGCGGCGCTGCCATCGTGGCCGCATGTTGCTGGCGCCGTGCGTCCGGCACGAGATGGACCCCATGCGGGGCCAAGTGCCTGTCGAACCGATCGCCCTTGAAACGGAACCGGATCAGGACGAAGATGCCTGGAGGCGAGACCCAACTCGGAGCGTGTATGACAGGCATCCTGCGACCCCTGGTGGCGACGGTCGGCACGGTCTGCGTGCTGGTCCTGGTGGGCTGTGCAACCGGCTACAACCTGCAGCCGGGCGCGAGCCGCGAAGAGGTGCTCAGCAGCATGGGGCGCCCTACCGCGGTGGTGAAGCTGCCCAACGGCAACGAGCGCCTGCAGTACTCGCTGCAGCCGGCCGGCCAGTACGCCTACATGGTGGACCTCGATGGCAACGGGCGCATGGTGTCGCTGCGCCAGGTGCTCAACGCGAACGACCTCGGCCGCCTCAACACCGTCGGCATCGGCCAGTGGACGCGCGCCGACGTCGAGCGCGAGTACGGCCGCCCGGCCCGCATCGAGCATGTCGCCAGCTGGAAGGGGGACATCATGACCTACCGCTGGAACGAAGGCCCGGAGATGGACCGCTTCTACTGGGTCTACCTGGATCCGCAGAACGTGGTGCGGCGCGCGCACCCCGGCATCGAGACGCTGCGCGAGGGGCCGACGCGGGATTAGGGCGGGACGCATTCCCGGGGACCTCCATCGATGAGTCAAGAGAACGACGACGACGTCTGGCGCGCTCGCGTCCATCTGGCTGCGGCGAACCGGCTGGCTGTGTACGACGACCTGGAAGAGGGCATCGACAACCACTTCACGATGCGTGTTCCGGGCCAGGAGGACCGGTATCTGGTCCTGCCGTTCGGCCTGCACTGGTCCGAGGCGAGGGCGAGCGACCTGATCATGTTCAACGAGGCGGGCGAGGTGCTGGAAGGCACCGGCAGCCTGGAGCTGAGCGCGCGGAGCATCCACGCGCCGCTGCACCGGATCACCGGCGCGAACGTGATCCTGCACACCCACCAGACCTGGGCGCTGGCGTTGAACATGCTGGAGGACAACCGCCTGCTCCCCGGGAGCCAGACAGCCGCGTTCCTCACGCGGAGCATTGCCTACGACGACGGCTACACGGGCCTGGCCGCTTCGCTGAGCGAAGGGGAACGGCTCGCGGCCGTCCTGGGCAACCGGCAGATCCTGTTCATGAGGAACCACGGTGTCCTGGCGATCGGCGACACCGTCGCGCAAGCGTACCGGCGCCTTTACAAGCTGGAGCGCGTCTGCCAGGCGCAGGTCCTGGCCATGTCCACCGGCCGGCCGCTCGCGCTGCTCGACGACGAGATCGTCAGGAAGGTGGAGACTCCGAACCCGCGCAACAGCCACTCGCAGGCGGAGCGCGAGGCGCTCTACTTCGCCGCGATGATGCGCGTGCTGGATCGGGTGATGCCCGGCTATGCGGATTGAGGGCGCCTGACGCCTGCTTCTCGCCGGAAGCAGACGTGCAGGGGCGCGGGGGCTTGTTCATCGATGGGGAAAAATGATGTCAAGCGATTGGAAACGCCGCGGCAGGCTGTTTGTCCAGCGCTTCTGGCAGCCGACCAGCGCGTGCATGACATGCATGCCGGGTAGCTGGGGCAATCTCCTGAGCCTTGCCCACTGGACACTTGCGCTGCAGACAGGTCTCGCCACCGGAATCCTGGCCGTGGTGCTGACGTGGACACCGGCGGCCAAGCTCTACTCGAACCGATACGGCAATGCCCTGGTGGTCGGCTGCCTCACGATGCTGGGCGACGCCTACTCGCACGCCAATCATTACGGCATTCCGTTGGCGGAGGCCATCGTGACGGGTGTGGTTTCGGGTCTGCTGACACTGGCCGGCTCCTATCTCTTCGAAGACCGCGCCCGACGCGTGCGGGCGATCTGGGCGAGGATGACTGGATAGCCAACGCCGGCGCGGCCGTTCGCCACGCCTCAACGTCGGACGGGCTTCGGCGAGCCGTCGATGCGCGCGTGCAGATCCAGGAAATCCAGGAAGGCCCGCACCCGGGCCGGCAGCCTGCCGCCCTTGCCGAGATAGACCGCGCTGACCGGCTCCATCTCGCCGGGGTTGCAGTTCTCCAGGACAGGAACGAGGGCGCCGCTGGCGATGTCGGCGCGGATATGGAACACCGAAAGACGCGCCAGGCCGGCGCCTGCCAGCACCAGGTCACGCAGCGCCTCGCCATCGCCGGCCCGGACACTGCCCGTGACGGGGATCTGCAGCAGGCGTCCCTTCGTGCGCAGCGGCCAGTCGCTGGTGCTGCGACGGAAGCTGAAGCCCAGCAGCTCATGCCTCTCCAGGTCAGCGGGCTTGAGCGGGGTGCCGCGGCCCGCAAGGTACGCCGGCGACCCCACGATGACCTGGGCGGTCTCACCCAGGCTGCGCGCGACGAGGTCGGACGCCGGCAGCCGGCCCCAGCGGATGGCCACATCGGCACGCTCGTCCATCAGGTCGACCACCCGGTCACTGAGGGTGATGTCCAACGTGATCTGCGGATGCATCTGCAGGAACAGCGGCACCTTGGGGATCAGGTAGTGGCGGCCGAACGGCACATTGGCATTGACGCTGACCCGCCCGCGCGGCGCCGCGGACACGGCCGCGCAACTCTCGGCCTCGTCCATGTCCGCCAGTACCCGCACGCTGCGTTCGTAGAAGGAGCTGCCCTCGGGCGTGAGCTGCAGCTTGCGTGTGGAACGATGCACCAGCTGCGTGCCCAGCCGGGCCTCCAGCCGACCCACGAGCTTGCTGATGGCCGAGGGCGTCATTTCCAGCGCCCGCGCGGCCGACGAAAAACCGCCGCTTTCCACCACCCGCACGAAGGCTTCCATTTCACCGGAGCGGTTGACGTCGAGCCGTGGCATTGTGAATTCAGTTCACAGGTTCATGTCCATTCTTCATTCTAGTCAAGGGCTCCGCGCGTCCGCACAGTTCGGGGCATGCCCATCGCCCTTCTCGCCCTCACCGCCGGTGCCTTCGGGATCGGCACCACCGAATTCGTCATCATGGGGCTGCTGCTGCAGGTCTCGGCGGACCTGCAGGTCTCCGTCGCCGCTGCCGGACTGCTGATCTCGGGCTATGCGCTCGGCGTCGCCGTCGGGGCCCCCTTGCTGACGGTGGCCACCCGAAAGCTGCAGCGCAAGACCGTGCTGCTGGCCCTGATGGCGATCTTCACCCTCGGCAACCTGGCCTGCGCCCTGGCACCGAGCTACGAATGGCTGATGGCAGCGCGCGTCGTCACGTCGCTGGCGCACGGCACGTTCTTCGGCGTCGGCTCGGTGGTGGCCACCGGGCTGGTCCCACCCGAGCGCCGCGCCTCCGCCATTGCCATCATGTTCACCGGACTGACGGCCGCCACGCTGCTGGGCGTGCCCGCGGGCGCCTGGCTCGGCCTGCACTTCGGCTGGCGCTCGGCGTTCTGGGCCGTGACGGCGATCGGAGTCGCCGCTTTCACGGTGCTGGCAGCCTTCGTGCCGCGCGGCACGGTCGAGACCGCCCCTTCGGCGCTGCGCCACGAGCTGTCCGTGCTGGGGCGGCCGCAGGTGCTGCTGGGTCTGGCCATGACGGTGGCCGGGTATGCCGGTGTGTTCGCCGTCTTCACCTACGTGCAACCACTCCTGACGCGGATCACGGGCCTGGCCGACAGCTCGGTCTCGGGCGTGCTGCTGCTGTTCGGCGCCGGCATGGCGGCCGGCAACCTGCTGGGCGGCAAGCTGGCGGACGGCGGACCGATCCGCGCGGTGCTGATCACGCTGGCGGCGCTGGCCGCCGTGCTGGCCGCGATGGCGCCGGTCATCGCCACGCCGGCCGGGGCCATCGTCTTCTTCGGCGTGCTGGGCATCGTCTCGTTCGCCACCGTGGCGCCGTTGCAGATGCGGGTGCTGGAAAAGGCGGATGGCGCCGGGCAGAACCTCGCCTCCAGCCTGAACATCGCCGCCTTCAACCTGGGCAATGCCATCGGCGCCTGGGTGGGCGGGATGGTGATCGAGCGGGGCCCCGGCCTGGCCGCACTGGGCTGGGTGGCCGCCGTCCTCACGCTTGCGGGGCTGGGCCTGGCGACCTGGAGCCGTCTCATCGACCGCCCGGGCAGCACGGCCGACGCTGCGGCGGCATGTGCCTGAACGCCACATCACTTCGAAAGCAACTCATGGAACAACGATTTCTCGGCCGCTCCGGCTTCAAGGTGCCCGCACTGGGTTTCGGCGCCGGCACGTTCGGTGGACAGGGGCCGCTGTTCGGTGCCTGGGGCAACACGGACGAGGCCGCGGCGCGCCGCATCGTGGACATCTGCCTGGATGCCGGCGTGAACCTGTTCGACACCGCCGACGTGTACTCCGCGGGGGCGTCGGAGTCCATCCTGGGGGCCGCCGTGCGGGGCCGCCGCGACAAGGTCATCCTCTCGACCAAGCTGTCGCTTCGATCGGGCGACGGACCGAACGAGGTGGGCGCCTCGCGCCACCACCTCCTCGCCGGAACCGATGCCGCGCTGAAGCGCCTGGACACGGACTACATCGACATCCTCCAACTGCATGCCTCGACGCCATGACGCCGGTAGAGCAGGTGCTGGACACGCTCGATGGCCTGGTGCGGGCGGGAAAGGTCCGGTACATCGGCGCCTCGAACTTCTCCGGCTGGCAGCTGATGAAGTCGCTGGCCGCAGCCGACCGGCTGGGCCTGCAGCGCTACGTGGCGCACCAGGCGTACTACTCCCTGATCGGTCGCGACTACGAGTACGAACTCATGCCATTGGGTCTCGATCAAGGGGTCGGCGCGATCGTGTGGAGTCCGCTCGGCTGGGGTCGGCTGACCGGCAAGGTCCGGCGCGGGCAACCCCTTCCGCCGGGCAGCCGCCTTCACGAGACAGCGGGATTCGCCCCGCCGGTGGACGAGGAACGCCTGTACCGGGTGGTGGACGCGCTGGACCTCGTCGCGGCCGAGACGGAAAGGACCGTGCCCCAGGTCGCCCTGAACTGGTTGCTGCGGCGCCCCACGGTCTCCAGCGTGCTGGTGGGCGCACGCGACGAGGCGCAGCTCCGGCAAAACCTGGGCGCCCTCGGCTGGACGCTCACGCGCGAACAGGTGGCGCTGCTGGATTCGGCGAGCGCGGTGACGGCGCCCTACCCGTACTACCCGTACTGGAACGGGCAGTTCTCGGAGCGCAGCCCGGCGCCGGTCTAGTCACGGTGGCAGCGCACGCGGCGATGCGAGTCGGTCCCGCTATTGGCCGCTGGCGTCTTGCGCACCCGGCGCCCCTTGGAGACGGCCGATGAGGCCATGGATGTCGCCCAACACCCAGAGGTCTCGGACCAGGTTGCCGTCGAAGGTGAAGATCGGAGTGCCGTACCACCAGACATGACGCCCCGAGGGCTGGACGTCGAAGAGTTCGCCCCGGTGGTATCCATGGAAGCGAAGCTTTCCGAAGACCTGGTTCCCCTCTTCCCCGAGGGCCAGGATGTCGGACGTGTAATGCTCGAGCGCGCCGGTCACAAACCTCACGTAGCCGATGAACTCTTCGTGCCCGACGAGCTGTGGGCCCAAGGATCCGCGGAAGGTGAAGTCCGGGTGAAAGATTTGCGGCACGAGAGACGTATCGGCGTGATCCCACATTTCCTTGTAGAAGACCCGTACGACCTCCTTCTGGGGAGACCAGTGGGCCTTCGAGAGATCCAGGATCGCTTCGTGCATTGGGGGGCGAGGGGAGGCATCTGACGCTGTCGGAGCTCATTGTCAACCGCTTGAGGGGCCTCCAGGTCGTCCTGCGCTCACAACCGGTCCAGCTCGACTTCCGGAAGCCGAGCCCGGATAGCCGCTCTTGCGGAGGGCGGTGCACTCCTCAGCTGGGTTGGCGTTGAACGGTCGACTGCCTGCGCAAGGCAGAGCGCCGTCCATGCTGGATCGGGAACCTGTCTCTGCGGCTGTCGCATGGCCCAGCCACGGGCCTTGCTTGAATCCCACGGCCACCACGCCATACTGGTCGCTTCCTCGCGGAAAGGAGCCAGTGATGTGTCTTCTAGCTCGTGAACGTGAAGCCGCCCAGTCATTGGGCGGCATCGACACACCGCCCAGCCCGGGCCGGTTGCGTCCGCGCTGGATCGGCGCGGGCCTGGCTCTGGCGGCCGGCATGGCCGTGGCTGCCTGGGTGCTGCCACCCTCGGCCAGCCCACCGCCCACAACGAAGCAAGTGCAGGAACCCGCGGCGGCAGCCGTCCCGGTGACGCTGCGTGCCACCATCGGCGGGGGTGGCACCGAGCAGCCATTGGCCATGGACGATGACGTCCCGACTGCAGTGACGTCCAGCACACACTGCGCACACGCGCATTGAGCGCATCTGAGCGGCGCCTCTCGCTGGGCGAGGGCGGACGTTGGCGTCGCAAACGGTCCCTTGAGCCCGTGGGCCCCGCCTCCGGGCCTGCCGAAACGCCAGACCTGGCTCGTCGTGCTGGCGCCGCCCAAGGCCTTAGGCCATGCTGGTGCGGCCCCCAGCGCGTTCAGGCTTCCGGTTGTCCCGACAAGGCCAGCATGGACGAGCGCACCCAGGTCTTGTATTCCTCGAAGGCGCAGAAGGGTGCGTCGTCGAGTTCTGCCGCATGGATGACCTCTGCGGGCGTCACGCCGGCCTTGAGCCCCGCGTACATGTAGGCCACGGCCGAGGACCTCGGGCCCGCGCGGCAGGAGACCAGCGTCGGCCGCGGCAGGACATCGAGCGCCGCGACATGCTGGCGCGCGAGGTCCAGGTCGAGGACGCGAGGCGGATCGCTCACCACGCGGGCAGTGTGTTCGACCGCCTGTTGCACCTGCGCGTAAGACATGCCTCCCTCCATGGAGGCAAACTCGTCGCCGACGATGAACAGCCAGGAACGGACGGCCCGGTCTTTCGCATAGGCGAGCGGATCCTCGATGCGGGATCGGTTGAACTTGAGGTCGTCGGGCAATCGGAAGCCTGCCATTGCTGTCCCTTCAGAGGTGGTGGGGTCGGACGCGTTTGGCCCTGATGGTGCGCCCGTGAGCTGGAGATGGGGGCACATTCAACGCGTCGACTCGTCAGGATATTGCATCGACGTGGTCGAAGCAGGATCCACCAGCACCTGCTGAGCCCTCGTGGCCACTCCGTGCGCGCAGCCGGATCAGGCAGGCTCTCCGAGCCGCCGCTTCCTGCCAAGACCAGTCGTCTCGCGCGTCCCAGCCGCCGCCGCGCGCAGCAGCCGCTGGAAGGTCGGGCACTCCGAATGGCTGGGCGCAGGGCAGACCGCCGCATGCCGCAGGCTCTTGCTCACGGCCTGCAGGCGCCTGATGGTCCGCTCGATCTCATCGGCCTTCGCGGCCAGCATCTCCCGATCCAGACTCGGCCGGCCGTCCGGCGAGAACATCGACCGGATCTCGTCGAGCGCGAAGCCGGCGGAACGCGCCAGGGCGATGAGGGCCAGCTGGTCGAGCACGCCCGGCGCGAAGCGGCGCCGCAATCCATCCCGGCCGACCGAGGTGATCAGTCCCTTCTCCTCGTAGAAACGCAGCGTGGAAGCAGGCACGCCGGAACGCTTCGCGACTTCCGCGATATCCATGGGCAACCCCTTGACTTCAAGTGCACTTGAACTTCTATCCTGCCAGAACCATTCCAGGAGAACCACATGACCATGACACTCGATGCCCTTGCCCGTGAATGCCGCAGCCTGCTCCAGGCGGACGGCTCGCCTGCCGGCCGCGCGCAAGTGGCGGCCTTGCTCGGCCGGGCACTGCGCGATCGGGAGTTCGTGCGCGCCCAGTTCGCCGGCGGCATGCCGGAACGCAAGATCCTTCATGAGGACCGCGAGCTCGGCTTCTGCATCCTCGGCCACGAGTACCACGACGCCAGGGAAGGCGGTCCGCACGACCACGGCCCGTCCTGGGCGATCTACGGGCAGGCCGAGGGCGAAACGACGATGACCGATTTCGTGGTTGTCCAGCCGGCTGGCGGCGGCATGGCGGGCAAGGTGCGGCGGGGCCGCAGCTATGCGCTGCGCCCTGGAGACGCCCACCTCTACAACGAAGGCGCCGTCCACGCGCCGAGCCGCAGCGGACCCACGCGGCTGATCCGGATCGAGGGGAGGGACCTCGCGAAGGTGGCACGCGGGACTTACGAGGTGGTGGCCGATTGAACCGCGCTGCGTCCGGCTGAGTGGTTGCCAGGAGCGCAAGGCCGGGTATGCGGCGGGCTCGTGCCCGTACCGCGGGTTCCTAGTCCTTCTGCCGCACCGGAGCCGAGGCAACGAGCCGCGCCAGCGCATCGATGTCAGCCGGCTTGACCAGGCGGGCATCGAATCCGGCGCTGGCGGCCAGCGCGGAGTGATCGGTCGGCGCCCAGCCGCTCAGGGCGACCACCAGCATCTGGCTGCGCCAAGGCTGCGCGGCCAGACGGCGCGCGACTTCGTAGCCGCTCATGCCGGGCAGCCCGATGTCCAGCAGGATGACGTCGGGTTGCCAGCTTGCGGCCAGATCGAGCGCCGCCGCGCCGTCGTGCACGACGCGGGCGGTATGCCCCCTCGTCTCCAGCACCAGGGCCAACGATTGCGCGCCGTCGGGGTTGTCGTCCACCACCAGCACCCGGCGCGGCGCCACGGGCGCGACGTCCTGTGCCGGCGCGGCCTCTGGCGGTTCTGCCTCGATCGCCATGTCCGGCAGGGGGAGCCGGACCACGAACTCGCTCCCGCGGCCCACGCCCGCGCTGTGGACGGACACCGTGCCGCCGTGCGCCTCGATCAGCTGCCGGGCGAGGGTCAACCCCAGGCCCAGCCCGCTGCGCGAGCGCTCCAGCGACGGGTCGACCTGCATGAACAGGTCGAAGATCTTTGCCAGGTGGTCGGCCGCCAGGCCGATGCCGGTGTCGGCGACGGTCAGGACCGCAGTCGCCGCCTCGCGCTGCAAGGTCACGGTGACCTGCCCGCCGGCATCGGTGAACTTGCAGGCGTTGCCCAGCAGGTTGGTGATGACCTGGGTCAGCCGGGTGGGGTCGGCGTCGATCGGCCAGGGACCCACGGGAAGGTGGGCGGTCAAGGCGACCCGCTTCGCTTCGCAGCCCGGCCGCGCCGACTCCACGGCCTCCTCCACCAGTTCGACCAGCTCGATGCGCCGCGGACGAACCAGCACGCGGCCATGATGGATGCGTGCCACGTCCAGGAGGTCATCCACCAGCTGCGTCAGGTGGCCGACCTGCCGATCGATCGTCCCCAGCATCCGGCTCGCCGTCTCCTCGCGCACGCCCGGGCTGGTCAGCACATGATGGGCATTGCGCAAGGGCGCCAACGGGTTGCGCAACTCGTGCGCCAGCAGCGACAGGAAGGTGGTGCGGCTGCGGTCCAGCGCATCGAGCTCGGCGACGTGCTGGTTCACCTGCTCGGCCAGGCGCTCGATGTCGGTCCGGTCCTCGATGGCCAGCAGGATGCGCGAGGCGACCGAGCCGTCGCGGACGATGCGGCGAGCGCCCAGGCGCATGACCTTGAAGCCAATCCCCTCGAACTCGTGCCGCACGTCGAATTCGACGACCTCGCCGGGATGCGCGAACACGTCGACCAGGCGCCGGTGCAGCGCGTCGATGCGCCACTGCCCGTTGCCCAGCTCGTCGAGGCGCCGGCCGATCGTGTCATGCGGGTCGACGCGGAAGGTGGCATAGAACGCCGCATTGGCCGTCTCCACGCGCAGGTCCTGGTCGAGCACCAGCAGCGATTCGCGCATCGTCTCGACGATGGCGCGCGCGTAGTCGCGCTCGTCGGCCAGGCTGTTCTGCGCCACCCGCAGGTCGCTGATGTCGACCAGCGCCAGCACGGCGCCATCGATGCGGTGGTCTGACGTGCGGTACGGATGGACGCGCAGCTGGTACGTCCGGCCGTCGTTGCCGCGGACCTCCAGCACCTGGGGCTGCACGGTCGCGATCACCTGGGCCACCAGCGCATCCACGTCCGGCAGGTCCAGCGCGGTCTTGATGTGGCCGATCGGACGGTCGATGTCGCCGGCCAGCAGGCCGAGCAGGCGGCCGGCCGCCGGCGTGAAGCGCCGCACGCGCGCCTCGACGTCCAGCACCAGGACCGCAGTGCCGCTGCTCGTCACCAGGTTCACGATGTCGTCGTTCAGGCGCGCCAGCTCGGCATTGCGGTGCTGCAGCTGCTCGTTGACGGTGGTCAGCTCCTCGTTGACGGACTGCAGTTCCTCCTTGGCCGTCTCCAGTTCCTCGTTGGTGCTTTGCAGTTCCTCGTTGCTGGACAGGATCTCCTCGTTGGCCGCCTTCAGCTCCTCGTTGGCCGCGGCCTGCTGCTGGATCAGCGATTGCAGGTAGTCGCGGGTGGAGGCCAGTTCCTGGCGCAGGTGGTGGGCATCGGCGGCCTCGTCCACCGGCACCGGCGAGGGGGGCGGCTGGACCCCGTGCAGTTTCTCCTCGAACAGCACCAGGTAGCACTGTTCGCCTGCGATGGGCAGCTTGATCGGCACGACGTTCAGCTCGATCTCGCGGTCGGCGACGTCACCGCGGATCCGCACGTCCGGCTGCCGCACGGCGGCGCCGGTGCGCTGGCAGGCGGCCACGGCGGCGCGCACCGCGACGAAGAGCCCTTCGCGCGCCATCTTCAACAGGTTGTTGCTCGGCTCCCCGGGAGCGGGGGACAGGAACGCGCCGGTGTGGCCCCGGAACTGCAGGATGTCGAAGTTCTCGTTCACCAGCACGCCCGGGGGCACGTACAGCCCGGTGGCCACCCGGTCGGCTTCGCGCTGCCAGTCGGCCGGACCGGCGCGCGGCGTGGCGGTGAACTCCTGCCCGCGGCCGGCGCGCGTACGGTGGTCGTCGGGGCGAAAGTGCGGGTAGGTGCGCTGCGCGGCGCCGGACTTGCGCACGTAGACGCGGTGCGTCGCATCCACCACGCCGAATAGGTCGGTGTGGCTGCCGATCGTTTCCGACGCGCCCAGCACCATGAAGCCGCCCGGGCTGAGCGCGTAGTGGAAGGTCGGAATCACGCGCCTTTGCAGCGCCGACCCCAGGTAGATCAGCAAATTGCGGCAGCTCACCAGGTCGATGTGCGAGAACGGCGGGTCGGCCGCCACGTCCTGGCGCGCGAAGACCACTACCTCGCGCACCGCCTTGCTGATGCGGTAGTGGTTGTCCTCGCGCTGGAAGAAGCGGCGCAGCCGTTCGGGCGAGACGTCGGCCTCGATGCTGTCGGGGTAGAGCCCGGCGCGCGCGCGCTGCAGCGACACGTCCTCCGACAGGTCGGTGGCGAAGATCTGGATCCGGGGCGCGTCCACCTTGTCCTGGAGAAACTCGATCAGGGCCATCGCGAGCGAATAGGCTTCCTGGCCGGTCGAGCAACCCGGCACCCAGATGCGGATCGGCGCGTCGCCGCGCTTGGCGGCCAGGATCTCGGGGAACACCCGCTCCTTGAGCAGTGCGAACAGGCCCGGTTCGCGGAAGAACTTGGTGACGTTGATCAGGATGTCCTGGTACAGAGCATCGATCTCGCCCCGGTTGCCACGCAGCCGAAGGGCATAGTCGTCCAGGCTCTTGGTTTCACGCCAGTCATTTCTCTGCGGCGCCGCTGCAGGCGCAGTCGCGATCATCCTCGGGGGGTGCAGCCAGATGGGAATGGGCGGCGGTTCGGGTGGCATGGCCTCCTCGGGCATGGAAACCTACCGCGCCGCGCTGTCCGCCTCGCAGGAAGTGCCGCCCAACGCGAGCATCGGCACTGGCAGCGCAGAAGTGATGGTGAACCCCTCGACCATGGACATGACGTACCGCGTCACCTTCTCCGGCCTCAGCGGCCCGGCGACCATGGGCCACATCCACGGCCCGGCGCCGTCGGGACAGAACGCCGGCGTGAAGGTGCCGTTCCCGAGCGTCGCGCAGTCGCCCGTCACGGGAGGCGGAAAGCTCACCGCCGAGCAATACGCGGACCTCAAGGCGGGGCGCTACTACGTGAACATCCACACGGCTGCGAACCCCGGCGGCGAGATCCGCGGCCAGCTGTCGCGCTGAGAGACGTCCCCGCAGGAGGACGGCGCCGGATCCGGTTTCCAGTCGGGCCCAGGATGCAATGGAAGGACATGCGGACCGAGCTCGCCGCCGTCGCGGTGACGATCCTGGCCTTCCTGGCGGCCCTGGCGATCAACCATTGGCTGTTCGCGTCGCTGGAATTCGTGCCGGGCATCAACTGGGTCTACCTGCCGGCCGGCGTCCGGTTGCTGGCAACGCTTCTGTACGCAGAGGCGGGCGCGATCGGACTGCTGATCGTCTCCTGGCTGGTCAGCTTCTACATCTTCTTCCCGAACGACCACACCCGTGCATTCATGGGCGGGATCATCGCTGCGGTGGCCCCGTACCTCGTCTACCTGGGTGCCCGGCACTGCTATGGCGTGGGCCGCAGCCTGGCGCAGCTCAGTGCGGAGCAGCTTTTTGCGCTGAGTCTCGCGTATTCCGTGGCAAGTCCCCTGCTCCATCACCTGTGGTTCGCGTCGCAAGGCGAGGATTCCGTGCTGCCGGGGTTCTCGGTGATGTTCGTCGGAGACCTGACCGGCACCTTGCTGGTGCTCTTCATGGTCAAAGGCGTCCAGAGGCTGCTGCGCGGGCGGCGCGCATGAGGGCCGGCGACGCGAGAACCGTTGTCAGCGTGCGCATCATGTCCTCCTCATCCGCAGCCGCGCCATCCGGCTAGACTGAGATCCAGTCAACGACTCGAAGGAGATCCCGATGGGAAAGGCAATCGGATGGGTCTTGGCGGCCGCGCTCGCAACGGTTGCCGGAGCCGGTTCGGCCCAGACGTACCCGACCAAGCCCGTCAAGGTGGTCGTGCCGCAAGCCACGGGTGGCGCGACCGACGTCTTCGCGCGCTACGTGGCGCAGAAGCTGGCGATCGCCTGGGGACAACCGGTGGTCGTGGAGAACAAGGCGGGAGCGGCTGGGGTCATCGGCACGGAAGCGGTCGCCAAGGCACCGGCTGATGGCTACACATTGCTCTTCACGTATGCAGGTTCGCAGGCGGTCAACCAGAGCCTCTACGCCAGGCTGCCGTTCGACTCGGTGAAGGACTTCGCCACGATCACCCCCGTGGCGACGACGCCCTTCTTCCTGGTGGTCGGGGCCACATCGCCGGTGCAGAATTTCCGGGACCTCGTGGCCCGCGCCAAGGCCGGCCCGGGCAAGGTGACCTATGCGACTTCCGGCAACGGCTCGATCAACCAGCTCCTGTCGGAGTCGCTCAACGTCGAGGCCGGAATCAGGATGACGCATATCCCCTACAAGGGCATTGCGGCGGCGCTGACGGACGTGATCAGCGGCCAGGTGGACAACGCATTTGCTGCGGTGCCCTCCGCGCTGCAGCTGGTCAAGGGCGGCAAGCTGCGAGCCATCGCCGTCTCCAGCGCAAAGCGCAACGGCAGCATGCCAGACGTACCGACGATCGCCGAGATGGGCTACCCGGGCTTCAACGTCAGTCCATGGTGGGGCTTCCTGGCTCCTGCCGGTACGCCGAAGGCCGTCGTTGACAAGGTGCAGGCAGACATCGTGAAGGTCGTGCAGGCTCCGGAAGCCCAGGCCTTCTTCCGCGACCAGGGCGCCGATGTCTACACCACCACGCCGGAGGAGTTCCAGAAGGTCCTGGAAGCCGACGTCGTGCACTGGGCCAAGGTCGTGAAGGCATCCGGTGCCAAGCTTGATTGAGGGCATGAGCGAAGCGCGCGTCCATTTGGGCGTGATCGCCGGGCCGGCGACGACTGCTCTGTGCCAGGCCGGAGCCGCGCCGGCCTGGCAGAGGCTCGGCATCGCTGAGCGGGACGCGGCTGTCGACCACGACGCATGAAGATTTGCATCTTCGGCGCCGGGGCGGTCGGCGGCTACCTGGCAGCCCGGTTGCTGAAGGCTGGACACCACACGGTGTCCTTGGTGGCCCGCGGGGAGCAGTTGGACGCGATCCGCACGTCAGGTCTGCGACTGCTCGCGGAGCAGGAAGACTTCACCGTCCGGCCAGCCGCCGTGACAGACCGCGCGGGCGACCTCCCGCCGCAGGACCTCGTCATCACGACCCTCAAGGCGCACTCGCAGCCGGCTGTTGCCCGTGACATCGGAGCCTTGCTGGGCGACACCGGCTGTGCCATGTTCGCCAACAACGGGATTCCCTGGTGGTGGGAGTTTCGGGGCGCCGGCTCGCCGGGAGCGCCTGTGCCACTGCTCGATCCGGACGGCCAGCTTTGGCGCGAAGTGGGTCCCCAGCGCGTGCTGGGCTGCGTGATCTATTCGGCCAACGAAGTTGTCGAACCCGGGGTCGTGCGGCATACGGCCAACAATCGCTGGGTTCTCGGCGAACCCGACGGCAGCCACTCGGGGCGCCTGGAAGCCGCATGTGACCTGCTGCGTGCAGCCGGCGTGAATGCGCAAGCATCGGACGACATCCGGCGCTGGATCTGGAGCAAGCTGCTGCGGAATGCTCCATTGAATTCCGTCTGCGCCTTGACTCGGCTCCCGATCAACGGTCTCGCAGGCGAGCCAGCCCTGATCGAGCTTTGCAGTGCGGTGGTTGACGAGGTCGCTGCCGTGGCGGCCTCGCATGGCGTCGATGTCTCCGATCAGGTCGGGGCTGCCAAGGCCGCACCGCGCCTGGGCGGCGCTGCCGATGGAGCGTCAGCTCTGGGCATTCGTCCATCGATGCTCCAGGATGTCGAGCAGGGAAGGCCCATGGAGATCGAAGCCATCGTCGGCCAGGTGCAAGCCCTTGGGCGTGCGACGGGTACCCCCACGCCCTCGCTGGATCTGCTCGTGCCGCTGCTGCGGGGGCTCGATCGGAGGCGCGCGCAGCGGTGATCAGGTCCGGGCCCGTCGACCGGGTGCCGGAGCGCGACGCTAGGTCGCAGGAGGCGGCGGTTCGCCCCGGGCGAATGTCGCCAGCGCGTCGCCGGCAAGGCGGTACCGCACCCATTCGTCCAGGGGCACCGCGCCGATCGATCGGTAGAACGCGATGGCCGGTTCGTTCCAGTCCAGGACGCTCCATTCGAAGCGGCCGCAGTTGTTCGCTTGGGCCACGCGCGCCAGGTATTGCAGCATGGCCTTGCCGGCACCCGCTTGCCGGTGGGCAGGCGAGACGTACAGGTCTTCGAGGTACAGCCCCTGCCGGCCTTGCCAGGTGGAGTAGTTGAAGAAGTAGACGGCAAAGCCGGCATCCTCACCCGCCACCCGGCAGATCAGGGCATGTGCCCGAGCCCCTTGGCCGAACAGGGAGGCGCGCAGGCCAGCCTCGGTCGCCACCACTTCATGCTCGGCCTTCTCGTACGCGGCAAGTTCCCGGATGAAACGAAGAATCAGCGCGATGTCGCCGACGGTGGCCGGGCGGATGTCGATCTGCGGTGAGCCGGGCATGCGCGGATGATGGTGGACGCAACCGCATGACGCGTCAAGGGCGTTCCGGGGAACGATGGGGACACATTTATGCAGCCGGTGCAATAAAAGCTCAGTAACTTGCAATATACAAGTTGAGCTCCACACCGGAAGATGCGGCGCAAAAGGAGACAACGGATGGACGTGAGCCGCCGCTCATTCGTCGCGGCCGGCACGGCGACGCTCGCCGGCTGTGCGACGCAAGGACCTTCGACCAGCGCCGCGCGCGCGCAGATCGCGCCTGCGGGCAGGCTGCGCGCCGCGATCAATTTCGGCAATCCGGTGCTCGCCTCGCGCGGTTCCGGTGGCGAGCCGCAGGGGGTCTCGGTCGACCTCGCGCGCGAAGCAGCCAGGCGGCTGGACCTGCCGATCGAGCTCGTCACCTTCACGTCGGCAGGCAACACCGTCGAAGCCGTGAAGGCCGGCAAGGTCGACCTGGCCTTCGTCGCAATCGACCCGGTGCGCGGCGCCGACATGGACTACACCGCGCCCTACGTCGTCATCGAAGGCGCCTACCTCGTCCGCAACGACTCGCCCATCCGGAGCAACGAGGAAGTGGACCGGCGGGGCACGCGGGTCGTCGTCGGCAAGGGGAGCGCCTACGACCTCTTCCTGACGCGGGAACTGAGGGCTGCGACGCTGGTGCACGCACCGACATCGCAAGCCGTCACCGACCTGTTCCTCGCCGACAGGTACGAGGTTGCCGCCAACGTGAAGCAGCAGTTCGAAGCCGACGCGAAGCGCGTGGGCGGTGTCCGCTTGCTGCCCGGCCGCTTCATGGTGATCGAGCAGGCCATGGGAGTGCCCAAGGGCCGAACGGCGGTGCAGCAGTGGCTGAGCAGCTACATCGAGGACATGAAGGCATCGGGCTTCGTTGCCGATGCGCTGAAGCGCCATCGCATCGAAGGTGCGTCCGTCGCACCTCCCTCGCGCCCCTGATCCCGCCAGAAGACCTTTCCACCAACCCCCAAAGAGGAGACAGATGAACCGACTGCACGCATTCATGCTCGCCGCGGCCGCCGCTGCGCTGGCCGGCTGCGCCGCCCCCCAGGCTTCCGCGCCCGCGCCCGCGAACAGCGGCGTGGTAAAGGTCACGTCCCTCGGTGGCTTCGACGGCGAGTTCTGCGCGCAGGATCGCGCGCTGGTCTTCGAGGACCCGAACGGCACCCGCGTGCTGTACGACCCGGGCCGCACCGTGATGGGCCCGAACGACCCGCGGCTGGGCAAGATCGACATCGTGCTCGTCACGCACACCCACGGCGACCACCTCGGCAATGCCTACACGAAGGCGATCGGCGCCGGCACGTGCGCTGCGCCCGATTTCTCGGTGTCCGCCATCCCCAACGGCAACGCGACGAACATCGCGCTCGCCAAGAAGGCCAAGGTCGTCACCGGCAGCGACATGCCCTCGTTCTTCGCAGCGAAGTTCCGCGCCAATGGCGGCAACCCGGCCGATTCGATCCTGGCGCGCTTCGGCGGCAGCGTGACGGTTGGCGGCGTGAAGATCGCCACCGTCACCGCGATGCACAGCAACGGCCTCGACCCGGACTACATCCCGGGTGAGCTCGGCAAGAACATGAAGGAGGCCGGCATCTGGGGTGACGTGGGCCTCGCCACCGGCTACGTCGTGGTGTTCAGCAACGGGCTGTCGGTCTACCTCTCGGGCGACACCGGCGTCACGGCCGACCAGCAGACGGTCGTGCGGGACCTGTACAAGGTGCAACTCGCCGTGATGAACATCGGCGACGGCTTCACCACCGGCCCGACCGAATCGGCCTACGTGATCAACGACCTGGTCAAGCCCAACACGGTCATCGCATCGCATGCGAATGAAGCCGGAACGCAGGGCGGCAAGGTCCGGGAGGGCTCCAAGACCGCGCGCTTCATCCAGCTGTCGAAGGTGCCGGTGGTCGTGCCGCTGTCGGGCCGCCTGATGCAGTTCGACGGCAACGGCCGGTGCACGGCGGGTTGCTGATTCGATGAAGCGCCGCACCCTTCTCCTCAGCCTGCCGTTCTGTGCGGCGCCGCTCGGCGCGCAGGAGACCTATCCCGCGCGCGCCGTGCGCATCATCGCGCCCCAGGCGCCGGGCGGCGGTGTCGACCTCATCGGCCGGATCGTCGCCGACCGGCTCAGCCGCGTCGTCGGCCAGCCCTTCGTCATCGACAACCAGGCCGGTGCCGGCGGCTCGATCGCCACGCAGATGGCGGCCCGCGCCGCGCCCGATGGCTACACGCTGATGCTCGGGTACGTGGCCACGCACGCGACCAACCCGGCGGTGCGCAAGGTGCCCTACGACGCGCAGCGCGACTTCACGCCCATCGCGATGATCGGCGGCACCCCCAACCTGCTGGTCTGCCGGCCTTCGCTGCCCGTCAGCAACCTGGCGGAGTTCGTGACCTATGCCAAGGCGCAACCGGACAAGGTCAACTACGGCACGTCCGGCAAGGGCACGCTGAACCACCTGGTGATGGAGCAGTTCAAGAACGCCGCCGGCTTCCAGAGCCTGTCGGTGCCGTACCGCAGCATCGGCCAGGCGTTCACCGATCTCATCGGCGGCCAGGTGCAGGCCATCTTCCCCGGCCTGGCCGCCGGCCTGCAGCACGTCCGTGCGGGCAACGTGCGGCCGCTCGCCGTCACCGGCACGCGGCGCCACCGCTTGTTGCCGGACGTGCCGACCCTGAAGGAGGCGGGCTACGAGCACTTCGAGGGCGTCACCTGGTACGGCATCGTCGGCCCGGCGCGCCTGCCGCCTGCCGTCGTCCGCCGGCTCAACGAGGAGGTCAACCGCCTGCTCGCGCAACCCGATTTCCGTGACCAGCTCTCCGGCGAGGCGCTGGATCCGATGCCGATGACGCCGCCCCAGTTCGGCGACTACATCGCCGCCGAGATCCGCCACTGGACGGAGGTCGCGCGGACCAACCACATCACCGGGGACTGATATGGGCCGTCCGCTACCTTCCGTCACCGCCACCGAGCAACTCGCCGCCGCGTTCGGCACCGATCCCGTCCTGCCTGACGGCGTTCGCACGATGGGCGACGCGCTGCTGATGGACCTGGCCGGCATCTGCGTGGCCGCGCGCAACAGCGACTACCTGCTGGCCACCGTCGCCGCCAGCGACGAGACCGGCCCTTGCACGATCATCGGCCGCGCCCAGGGCGCCAGCCCCGCGGCCGCCGCGCTGTGCAACGGCACCGCCGCACACGGCGAGGACTACGACGACACCTTCGAGGGCGGCCCCGTCCATGCCGGCGCGGTCATCGTGCCGGCCGTGCTCGCGACGGCGGAACGGCATGGCCTGTCCGGTGCGCAGGCGCTGGCCGGCATCGCCGTCGGCTGCGAGGTGATGTGCCGGCTCTGCCTGGTGGCGCCCAAGCGCGTGCACATGGCCGGCTTCCACCCGACGGCCGTGTTCGGCGCGCTCGGCGCCGCGGCCGCCGTGGCCACGGCGCTGCGCCTGCCCGCCGCCCAGTGGGTGAACGCACTGGGCATCGCCGGCAGCATGGCCAGCGGCATCATCGAATACCTGGCCGAAGGCGCGTGGACCAAGCGCATGCACCCCGGCTGGGCCGCGCAGGCGGGCTACCGCGCGGCGCGCATGGCGCAGGCCGGCTTCACCGGGCCGCGCACGCTGCTCGAGGGCGAGCACGGTTTCTTCCACGGATTCGCCAACACGCGAGAGGGCAACCTCGCGGCCATGCTCGATGGCGCCGGGCGGCAATGGCTGTGCGCCGACATCGCGTTCAAGCCCTACGCCTGCGGCACGATGGCCCACCCGTTCATCGACTGCGCGCGCCGCCTGGTGGCCCAGGGGCTGCGCCCCGACGACGTCGAGTCCATCGAGTGCGAAACCGCCGAGGGCATCGTGCACCGCCTGTGGGAACCGCTCGCGTCCAAGCACGCGCCGCCGAACGGCTACGCGGCCAAGTTCAGCATCCCCTACGCCATCGCCGTGGGCATGCTGCGCGGCGACGCCGGCCTGGCCGACTACGAGGAGGCCGTGGTGCACGACCCGGCCGTGCGCGCGCTGGCGTCCAGGGTGCGCTACGTGGTCGATCCGGCCAATCCCTACCCCGACCGCTTCACCGGCCACGTGAAGGCCACCCTGCGCGGCGGCGCCGTGGTGGAAGCGCGGCAGGACCATTTCCGCGGCGGCCGCGACGAACCGCTGTCCGCCGACGACCTGGCCGCCAAGTACCGTGCCAACTGCGCCTACGGTGGCTGGTCGGCGGCCCAGGCCGACACCGCGTTGCAGGTGCTGCGCGCGCTGCCGTCCGCGGCACGCGTCGACCTGTCGGCCTTGCGCGCCTGATGACTGCTCCCAGCCTGGCCGGACGCACGGCGCTCGTCACCGGCTCGGGCCGCAACATCGGCCGCGCCATCGCGCTGGCGCTGGCCGCCGAAGGTGCGCGCGTGGCGGTCAATGTCCGCGCCAGCGTCGCCGAGGGCCAGGCCGTGGTCGACGAGATCCAGGCTGCGGGCGGTCAAGGGCTGCTTGTGCGCGCGGACGTCACCCAGCGCGCCGAAGTCGATGCGATGCTGGCGGCGGTGCTGGCGCGGTTCGGCCGGCTCGACGTGCTCGTCAACAACGCGTCGGTGCGTGCAGAAGCTCCCTTCCACACGCTGCCGTACGCGCAGTGGCGCAGCGCCTTCGACCTCACGGTGGACGGCGCCTTCCACTGCACGCAGGCGGCCTTCGACGCGCTGTGTCGCAGCCCGGCGGGGACGATCGTGAACATCAGCGGCATGACGGCCAGCACGGGAGCACCCGGTCGGGCGCACGTGGTGGCCGCGAAGGCGGCACTGGAAGGCCTGACCCGCGCACTGGCCCATGAGTTCGCGCCGCACGGCGTCACGGTCAATTGCGTGTCGCCGGGGCTGGTGGACACGGTGCGCAGCGGCGCCGCGCCCCGGCACCACGCGGCGAGCGCCACGCTGCTGGGCCGCCGGGGCCAACCGGGCGAGATCGCCGCCGCCGTCACGTGGCTGGCAGGCGACGGTGGCCGGTTCGTCACCGGCCAGGTCCTGCACGTGAACGGCGGCGCGTTCCTGGGCGGCTAGGGCTGAGGGGCGAGGGGGGCTGCGCGGCCGCCCCTCACACGGTCAGGCGGCCAGCGCGTGCTGCACGAATCCGCGTTGTCCCGCCTTGCGGTTCGGCGTGAATCCGTTGCGCGCCAGGGTCTCCTCCGCGCTGGCGTAGAACTCGCCGATGCGGTAGATGCGGCGGGCCTCCTGGCCGTTCGCGACCTCGCGGCCGAACTCGCGCGAGATGCGCGTGAGCTGCTCGATCTGCCGCACGGTGGACATCTTGGAGCTGCGGTCCTGCGCCCAGATGTTGTCCTCGATGCCGCAGCGCACGTGCAGGCCCATGGTGATGGCCTGCATGTTCAGGGGCAGCACGTTGAGCATGGAGCTTTCCAGCGTGAGGACCGCGCCGTCCGGCACCGCACGCACGAAGTTCGCGAGGTTGTAGATGTTGGGCTGGTCGAAGCCGCCGCCGATCGCGACCCAGGTGAGCACCAGCGGCACGTTGCACACGCCGCGGCGCATCATGCGCTCCACCGTCTCCAGCTGCGTGATGTTCGCCAGCTGGAAATGCGTCTGGATGCGTTTCCTGCTCAGCCGGCGGATGTGCTCCTCCACCCACTCGGGACCGGCGGGAATGGTCATCTCGCGGTACGCGTGCATGCCCTCGGGCGTGGCCAGGGAGGTGCCCTGCACGTCCTGCGGCAGCATCTGTTCCACCACGTTCATCTGGTTGGTGTTGATCGCGATGGTGACCTGGTCGGGCACGGGCAGCAGTTCGGCGAGCATGTGGCGCGTGTCGTCGGACAGCCACCTGGCCGTGTCTCCCTCCTTTTCGGGCGCGAAGCTGATCGAGCCGCCCACCTGCAGGATCATGTCCGGCACGCGGGCGCGGATGCCCGCCAGCAGCTCGTTGAACTTGGATAGGCGCTTGGAGCCCTTGCCGTCGTCCTCGCGCACGTGCACGTGCAGCACGGTGGCGCCGGCGTTGTAGCAGTCGACCGCCTTCTGGACCTGGTCCTTCATGCTGACTGCGATGTCCTGCGGGAAATCCGCCGGCATCCACTCGGGACCGTAGGGCGCGGCAGTGATGACCAGCTTCTCCTGGTTCTCGGGATAGTAGGAGCCGTCCTGGAAATTCATGGTGTGTGTCCTGGTGCGAAGTGGAGGGTCTCAGAAGGGCTTGTCGCCGATGATCCCGGCGCGTTCCATCTTGCGATGGCAAGGGGGGTAGTCCATCACGGCGTAGTGCTGGGTCGAGCGGTTGTCCCACATCGCCATGCTGTTCGGGCGCCAGCGGAAGCGCACCTGGTATTCCGGTACCTGGGCCTGGCTCACCAGGTACTGCAGCAGCTGCGCGGCGCCGGGCGCGTAGTCCTGGCCGTAGCGCACGTTCTGCTCGTTGTGGAAATTGGTGAAGTGGGTGGTGAACGGGTTCACGAAGAGCACCTTCTCGCCCGTCTCCGGGTGCGTGCGCACGACGGGATGCTCGGGATCGGGAAACTGCGCCTTCAATGCGAGGCGCTTTTCGATCGGCATGGCAGCGCCGAAGGTCGCCTCGATGCTGTGCCGGGCGCGCAGGGGGTCGATCTGCGTCCTGATCGCCGCCGGCAGCTTCTCGTAGGCCAGCACCATGTTCGCCCACATGGTGTCGCCGCCCACCGCCGGGCCTTCCACGCAGCGCAGGACGCAGCCCATCGGCGGCTTCTCCCGCCAGGTGGCGTCGGCGTGCCACGCGTTTTCGTAGCGGTCGTTGGGGACGTCGGGGGACTTGTAGATGCGCACCAGCCCGGGGGTCTCCGGGTCGCTGCCGGCAACGGGGTGGTCCTCCAGCGCGCCGAAATGCCGCGCGAATGCCACGTGCTCGGCGCGCGTGATGTCCTGGTCGCGGAAGAACAGCACCTTGTGCTGGAGCAGCAGCTGGTGCAACTGCGTGACGAGGTCCTTGTCGCGTGATGCGACGCCGAGGTTCACGTTGCCGATCTCGGCACCGATGGCGCAGGTGAGCTGCTCCACCCGGACCGATTGCAGTCGCGATGTCGAACTGATGATGGCCGGGCCCTGCGGGGCAGCGGCGGCCTGGTTGAATGCCATGTTGACCTCCTGTTGGGAAGCCAAAGCGTAGAAATGCAGTCAAGACGGTTCCCCCCACCCCGCGGGGGGTGGCGAGGCGCCTTTGACCTGGATCAGTAACGCAGCGCGTTCCGGGTCAGTGCCGATGGACAAGCGTCACGGGCCCGAGCAAGCACCTGTCCCGGTCGCTCCGTCGCCCGGCATGCCAGCAGGGTCGCGTGTGGTCAGCCCCGGGTCCGGCACGCTTGTGCACCCCGGAACCGCTGGCTAGCATCCGCGCCACAACAGGAGACACCGTGCCCAGATGCATCCCCCGTGCGGCGATCGTCGCGCTTGCCCTCGCGGCGCCGCTGGCCCAGGCCCGCGTCACGCGCATCGTCATCGACGAGACCCGGCCGCTGCCGGCCGCGGCTTCGGGCGGCATCGCCACCGAGCAGATCGCCGGGCGTGCGTTCGGCGAGCTCGATCCCGGCTCGCCGGCCAACAGCCTCATCAACGACGTGCTGCTGGCCCGCGACCCGGACGGCAAGGTGCGCTACGTCGCCACCTTCGTCCTCACCAAGCCGGTCGACCTGGCCCGGGCCAGCGGGATGCTCTGGCACGAGGTCCCCAACCGCGGCCTGCGCCGGCCCAACGTGCCGGCCGAACGCGGCAACGGGGACATCGACCTCACCAGCGCCTGGCAGGGTGACAACGCGGGCGCGACGGCGGTGCGGGCGACGGCGGCGGTCGAGCAGCCGCACTGGCTGCAACTGCCGATTGCACGCCAGGCCGATGGCTCGCCGGTCACCGGCGAGGTGTTCGGGCGCATCGTCAACCGCGCCGGCCCCGGCTCGCAGCCGCTGATCGTGCAGACCAACCCGGTACCCTACAAGCCGAGCAGCCTGGACACGCGGCGCTCGCGCCTGGTCTCGCGCGTGGCGGAGTCGACGCGCGGCGAGGTGATCGGCGAGACCGTGATTCCCCCTACCGACTGGGCCTGGGCGCGCTGCGACGCGTCCCAGCCGTTCCCCGGCACGCCCGACCCGACCCAGATCTGCCTGAAGAACGGCTTCGACGCGAGCCGGCTCTACCAGGTGGTGTTCCCCTCCGCCGACGCCTACGCGCTGGGCGTGGGCTTCGCGGCCTGGCGCGATGTCGGCATGTTCTTCAAGACGGCACGCGCGGACGACACCGGCACGCCCAACCCGGTGGCCGGCGCCGTCACGCACAGCATCGGCCGCGGTGTCTCGCAGTCGGGCAATTTCCTGCGCGGCTGGCTGCACCTCGGGTTCAACCGCGACGAGGCCGGCCGGCAGGTGCATGACGGCCTGTGGCCCATCATCGCCGGCCGCCGCATCGCGCTGAACTTCCGCTGGGCCCAGCCCGACGGCGTGCTGGAGCTGTACCAGGCCGGCAGCGAGGGTCCGCAGTGGTGGCTGCCGCACCCCGATCCGGTGCGCGGCGGGGCGGCCGCCGGCCTGCTCGACCGCTGCACCGCCACGCGCACCTGCCCCAAGGTGATCGAGCATTTCGGCGCCGCCGAGGTGTGGGCGCTCAAGCTCACGCCCGAGTGGGTGGGCACCGAGGGCCGCACCGACCTGCCGTTGCCGCCCAACGTGCGGCGCTACTACATCGCGGCCAGCAACCATGGCGGCGGGGCGGGCGGCTTCGACACCAGCGTGCCGGGCGCGGCGCTGCCGACGACCGGGCCTGTCTGCCCGGGCAACAACTACGGCACCGGCGTGCTGCCGGCCAACCCGGTGCCGCACACCGAGACCGTGAATGCGCTGCGGGTGCATTTCCGCAACTGGGTGATGAAGGGCGTGGAGCCGCCGCCCAGCCAGTGGCCCCGCCTCGCCAACGGGACGCTGGTGCCGGCGCACAAGACGGCGCTGGGGTTTCCCACCCTGCCGCAGCTGCGTCCCACCATCCCCGAACCCGACTTCATCATGCCGGTGCTCGACTACGACTGGGGGCCGCAGTTCAACGCCGCCGACGGCTCCGGCGTGGCCGGGCACGCGCCGCCGCCGATCCGCCAGGTGCTGCCGATGTACGCCCCCAAGGTCGATGCCGACGGCAACGAGCTCGGCGGCGTGCCGGTGGTGCTGCTGGACGCGCCCCTGGGCACCTACCTGGGCTGGAACATCACCGCCGGCGGCGCGCGGCCGTTCCACCAGGGCCAGATCTGCAACTACGTGGGCGGCATGGTGCCGTTCGCGAAGACGCGGGCCGAACGGCAGGGCAGCGGCGATCCGCGCCTGTCGCTGGAGGAGCGCTATCGCTCGCACGAAGGCTACGTCGCCGCCGTTCGCAAGGCGACCGAGCGGGCCCTGAACGCCGGCTTCCTGCTGCCCGAGGACGCCGAGCGGCTGGTGCGCGAGGCGGATGCGAGCCGGGTGCTGCGCTGACCCTGCCGTCCTGCCGGGCCTGACCCGGCATCCAGCCCCGGTCGCTTCCGGAGTCGCCCCTCAGGAGGCTGCCAGCGTCACCACGCCGATCGTCAGCAGCACGCAGCCGGCCAGGCGTGCCACGCCTACCGGCTCGCGCAACAGCAGGACGCCCAGCACCGCCGCCACCATCATCGACAGCTCGCGCGCCGGCGCCACCAGCGACAGCGGCGCCCCCGAGCGCAGCGCGGTGAGCACCAGGATGTAGCCCAGCGGAGCCAGCGCCCCGATGGCGACCGCCAGGCCCCAGTGGCCGCGCATCGCCTCGCGCCAGCGCCGGTCGCGCACCACCCAGGGGGCGATCATGGCCACCCGCACCGCGTTGGCGAACCAGTCCAGCAGCACCGGCGCGATCAGCAGCACCTTCACGCCCCAGGCGTCGACGACGGTGTAGGCGGCGATCAGCGCGCCGGTGGCCAGTCCCCAGCGGATGCCGGCGCCGACGTCGGCGTGCCCGCCCGCCGCCGGTGCGCGGCGCGGTGCGCCGGCCGCGATCAGGCCGATGCCGCCCACCACCAGCAGCAGCCCGCCGACGCCCCGCAGCCCCGGCCGCTCGGCCAGCAGCAGCACCGCGCCCAGGGTCGACAGCGCCGGCCCCGAGCCGCGCGCCACCGGGTACACCACCGACAGGTCGGCGACGCGGTAGCCGCGCTGCAGGCACAGGCTGTAGACCAGGTGCAGGGCGCCGCTGGCGAGCAGGCAGGCCACGATGGGCCCGCTCCAGGCCATGCCCTCGTGCCACAGAACCCAGGCCACCCAGGGCAGGTACAGCACGCCGCTGGCCAGCGTATAGGCGAAGACGAAGGCGGGGCCGACGTGCGAACCGCGCTTGGCCAGCAGGTTCCAGGCGGCGTGGATGACCGCGGCGAGGACGACGAGGAGCAGGGCGGTCAGCGGCACCGCGGCAGCGTAGCAGCTCGGCCGCGGGCTGCCCGGCGGGCCCGGGCGCGCGGGGCGCCGCTCAGGCCTCCTGGAAGGCGTCCTCGCGCGTCTTGCGGATCGCCGGCAGGGCGACGATGGCGACCATGGCCAGGGTGGCGACCAGCAGCCCGGCCGACAGCGGCCGGGTCACCAGCGTGGAGAAATCGCCGCGCGACAGCAGCAGGGCGCGGCGCAGGTTCTCCTCCATCATCGGCCCGAGCACGAAGCCCAGCAGCAGGGGAGCGGGCTCCATGCCGCAGCGCGCGAACAGGTAGCCGGCGACGCCGAACAGCACCGTCATGAAGACGTCGAAGGCGTTGTTGTTGATCGAGTAGACGCCGATGCAGCAGAACACCAGGATGGCCGGGTACAGGTAGCGGTACGGCACCTTGAGCAGCTTGACCCACAGGCCGATCAGCGGCAGGTTCAGGATGATCAGCATGGCGTTGCCGATCCACATGCTGGCGATCAGGCCCCAGAACAGCTCGGGGTTGCTGGTCATCACCTGCGGCCCCGGCTGGATGTTGTGGATGGTCATGGCGCCGACCATCAGCGCCATCACCACGTTGGACGGGATGCCCAGCGTCAGCAGCGGCACGAACGAGGTCTGCGCGCCGGCGTTGTTGGCGGCCTCGGGGCCAGCCACGCCCTCGATGGCGCCGCGGCCGAACTGCTGCGGCCGCTTGGATAGCTTCTTCTCCAGCGTGTAGGAAGCGAACGACGACAGCGTGGCGCCGCCGCCCGGCAGCATGCCCAGCACGGTGCCCAGGGCGGTGCCGCGGATGGCCGCCGGCAGCATGCGGCGGAAGTCGTCCATGGTGGGGAACAGGTTGGTCACCTCGTTGGTGAAGGTCTCGCGGTGCTCGCGCTGCTCCACGTTGGCGATGATCTCGGCGAAGCCGAACAGGCCCATGGCCACCGCCACGAAGTTGATGCCGTCGGTCAGCTCGGGGATGTCGAACGAGTAGCGGGCGACGCCGGAGTTCACGTCGGTGCCCACCAGGCCCAGCACCAGCCCCAGCAGGATCATGCCGATGGCCTTGACCAGCGAGCCCGACGCCAGCACCACCGCGCCGACCAGGCCCAGCACCATGAGCGAGAAGTATTCGGCCGGCCCGAACTTGAACGCCAGCTCCGACATCGGCACGGCGAAGGCGGCCAGTACCAGGGTGGCGACGCAGCCGGCCAGGAAGGAACTGATGCCCGCGGTCGCCAGCGCGGCGCCGGCGCGGCCCTGGCGGGCCATCTGGTAGCCGTCGATCGCCGTGACCACCGAGGACGACTCGCCCGGCAGGTTGACCAGGATGGCCGTGGTGGAGCCGCCGTACTGGGCGCCGTAGTAGATGCCGGCCAGCATGATCAGCGCGGCCACCGGCGGCAGCGTGTAGGTGACCGGCAGCAACATCGCGATGGTGGTCGCCGGCCCCAGGCCGGGCAGCACGCCGATCAGGGTGCCCAGCAGGCAGCCGAGGAAGGCGTAGGCGAGGTTCTGCAGGCTCAGGGCCGTCTCGAAGCCCAGGGCGAGGTGGGAGATGAGGTCCATGGCGGGCGTTCGGTGGTTCAGTTCATCAGGAAGGAGGGCCACAGCGGAATCTGCAGGCTGATGCCCCAGATGAAGGCGCCGATGCTGAAGACGACCAGCACCACGGTGTTCAAGAGGGCGCCCCTCCAGGCGAACTCGTGGCTGCCGCGGCTGGACACCAGCACCAGCGCCACCAGCGCCAGCACCAGGCCGAGCGGCTGCAGCAGCAGGCCGAACAGCACCACGGCGCCCAGGATCCAGGCCATCGCGCCCAGTTTCGGGCGCTGCAACTGCTCGGACGCGGCGCCGGCCCGCACCGATGCGCCGGCGACGAGCAGCCCCACGGCGGCGAGCAGGATGCCGATCCAGAACGGGAACCAGCCGGGCCCCATGCGGGCGGCGTCGCCGATGTGGTAGTTGAGCGCGCCGATGCTGAACCCGGCGCCCGCCAGCAGGTAGATGAGGCCGGCGGCGAAGTCTTTCTGGTTGCGGATGGTCACTTTCATGCGGATGTTCCTGACTGGAGCCTGATCCGCTTTTATATCATGACGTGACATAAATAGATCATGCCGTGATGTAAATGCGCCGGGAGTGTGCGGTGTACAGTGGCCCGCGCGCCGGCAGCGGCCGGCAACGGATGGGGACGATGGAATCGACGAAATTGGCGCCGCTCGACAAGGCGGAGCTGGAGCGGCAGTCGCTGTTCCGCTACGAACTGCGGCGCTTCCTGCGCTTCGGCGAGGAGGCCTCGCGCGCCGCCGGCGTCACGGCGGTGCAGTACCACCTGATGCTGCACACCCAGGGCTTCCCGGGGCGCGAGTGGGCCAGCATCGGCGAGCTGGCCGAACGCCTGCAGACCCAGCCCCACGGGGTGGTGGCGCTGGTCTCCCGCTGCGAGGAGGCCGGGCTGGTGCGCCGCAAGGACAACCCGCTGGACGGCCGGCTGGTCGAGGTCCACCTCACGGCCAAGGGACGGCGCTGCGTCGACAAGGTGGCGGCGCAGCACCGGGCGCAGATGGGCGCGCTGGCGGCGGTGATCGAGGCGGCGAGCGCCTCGAGCGGCTGACGCCCCGGCCGGTCCGGCCGGCGGCCGCTCACTCGTCTTCCAGCTGCTGCAGCTCGTACAGGCGGCGGTAGATGCCGCCCGTGATCGCCATCAGGTCCTCGTGCCGCCCCAGCTCCGCGATGCGGCCATGGTTGAGCACCAGGATGCGGTCGGCATCGCGCACCGTCGACAACCGGTGGGCGATGGCGACCACGGTCACCCGGCCGCGCAGCGCCGCCAGGGCTTGCTGGACGACCTGCTCGGTGTCCGAGTCGATGTGCGAGGTGGCCTCGTCCAGGAACAGGATGCGCGGCCGGCCGGCCAGCGCCCGCGCGATCGCCAGCAGCTGCTTCTGGCCCACCGACAGGCGGGCCCCGCCTTCGCCCAGCTGGGTGTCGTAGCCCTGTTCCAGCGCGCTGATGAACCCGTGCGCATGGGCTGCGCGCGCCGCCGCCACGACCTGGGCGTCGTCCAGCGGCCGGCCCATGGCGATGTTCTCGCGCGCCGTCGCCGCCAGCAGGAAGGGCTCCTGCGGCACCAGCCCCACGCGGTCGCGGAAGTGGTCCTCGCCGATCGCCTCCAGCGGCGTGCCGTCGATGCGGATGCGCCCGGGCGGTGCCGGGTAGAAGCGCAGCAGCAGTGACAGCAGGGTGGTCTTGCCGCTGCCGGTGTGGCCGACGATGCCGTGGAAGCTGCCCGGCGCCAGCTCGATGTCGATGCCCTGCAGCACCGGATGCCCGGGCTGGTAGGCGAAGTCCAGGTGGTCGATGCGGATGCCGCCGGCGTGCACCTCGCCGGCGGCGGCGTGGGGCGGGGTCTCGGCTTCGCGCAACAGGGTCTGCACCCGCGCGGCGCCCACCAGGGCCTGCTGCAGCTGCGAGAACTGCATCGTGATCTGGGTCAGCGGCTCGGTCACCCGGGCGATGTAGCCCATGAAGGCGTACAGCACGCCGATCTCCACCGCGCCCAGCGGCGCACCGGCGCTGCGCAGGTCGAACACGAAGATCACCAGCGCCAGCAGCAGCGTGTTGAGGAAGTCCAGCATGGGCCGCAGCAGCCAGGCGTTGGCGCGCAGCTCCTGCTGGCGGGCCGCGTAGTGGGCCTCGTTCAGCTGGGCGAAGCGGGCCTCGAAGCGCTCGCCGGCATTGCTGGCCTGCAGCACCGGCATGCCGGCGATCGATTCGGCCACCTGCGCATTGAGCTCGCTGCGCAGCTGGCGCGAGCGGGCCACGGCCGGCCCCGACAGCCGCTGGTACAGGGTGACGATGAGCGCCATCGCGGGCGCCAGCATCGCCACCACCAGCATCAGCCGCCAGTCCAGCCAGAGCATCGCGAGGCCGGCGCCGGCCAGCACGATCAGGCTGTCCAGCATCACGAACAGCACCTGCACGTACAGCGTCTTGACCGCCTCGGTGTCGTTGGTGACGCGGCTGACCAGCTGGCCGGTGATGGCGCGGTCGAAGAACGCCATCGGCAGCTGCAGCACGTGGCCGTAGACCTCCTCGCGCACCCGCTGCACCGAGCGCATCGCCAGCCCGGCCAGGCGGATCAGCTGGGCGTAGCGCAGCCAGCTGGCCAGCATGCCGGCCACCAGCGCGCCGGCCAGCAGGCCCCCGATCTCGGCCAGCCGCGCCTGCCGGGGCACCAGGTAGTGGTCGATGAGGAACTTGCCCACCAGCGGGCCCAGCGCTTCCAGTCCCGCCGCCAGCATCAGCCAGGCGATGGCGATGCCCAGGTGCCGGCGCTCGGGCGTGGCGGCGCGCACCAGCAGCCTTGCGGCGTCGCCCAGCAACGCGCGGCGGTCGTGCACGGCCTCGGGTTCAGTCTGCATCCAGGCTCGCCTGTAGTTGCTGGTAGCGCCACTGCCGGGCGTACCACCCACCGGCCGCGACCAGCTCGGCGTGCGTGCCCTGTTCGACGACATGGCCCTCGCGCAGCACCACCGTGAGGTCGGCGTCGGCGACGGCGCTCAGGCGGTGGCTGGCGATGACGACGGTGCGGCCGACGCGGGCCTGCCGCAGGTGGGACAGGATGCGCGCCTCGGTCTCGGTGTCGACGGCCGACAGCGCGTCGTCCAGCAGCAGCAGCGGCGCGCCGGTGAGCAGGGCGCGGGCGATGGCGATGCGCTGGCGCTGGCCGCCCGACAGCGTGACGCCGCGCTCGCCCACCGGCGTGTCGTAGCCGCGCGGCAGCCGCAGGATGTCGTCGTGCACGGCGGCCAGCCGCGCCACCGCCTCCACCTCCGCGCGGCTGGCCGAGGGCCGGGCGAGGGCGATGTTGTCGGCCACCGAGGCCGAGAACAGGAAGGCCTCCTGCGGAACCCAGGCGATCGCCTCGCGCAGTGCGCCCAGCGTGTAGTCCTGCAGGTCGGTGCCGCCCCAGCGCAGCGTGCCGGCGGCCGGGTCGTGGTGGCGCAGCAGCATGCGCAGCAGCGTCGACTTGCCGGCGCCGGTGGGCCCCACCAGCCCCAGCGTGCGGCCGGCCGCCAGCTGCAGCGAGATGCCGTCCAGCGCCGGCCGGGCCTGGCCGGGATGGGCGAAGCGCAGCGCCGTAGCCTCGATCGGTCCCGGCGCCACCCGCTCGATGCGCCCGTGGTCGTGGATGGCCAGCGGCGCCTCCAGCACCGGCCGCAGCCGGTCCCAGGCCGCCTGCCCGCGCTGCAGCAGCGCCAGCACCCAGCCGGCCGCGAACATGGGCCAGATCAGCTGGCCGAGGTACATGGTGAAGCTGGTGAGCTGGCCGATGGTGAGCTGCTCGCGCCAGACCAGCCAGCCGCCCACGCCCAGCGTCAGCACCGTGGCCGCGCTGAGGGTGAAGCCGACCGCCGGCTCGTAGGCCGCCTCCCAGCTCTGCGCCGCCAGGCTGCTATCGGCGGCGCGCGCCGCCAGCTGGCGGAACTGCGCCCGGCTGCGCGCCTGCAGGCCCAGGGCGCGCACCGTGCGCACGCCCGCCAGCGTCTCCTGCGCATGGTCGTTGAGGTCGCCGAAGCGCTCCAGCGACGCCCGCGAGGCCGCGTGCACGTGCTGCGAGATCCAGCCGAAGGACAGCGCCATCAGCGGGAAGGGCAGCAGCGCGCAGGCCGCCAGCCGGCCGTCGACGCCGACCGCCATCACGGCCACCACCAGCAGCAGGGTGAGGGTGCCGTCGAAGCCGGCCAGCATGCCTTCGCCGGCCGCCATCTCGACCGCGTCGATGTCGTTGGTGGCCAGCGCCATCAGGTTGCCGGTGCGGTGCTGCTGGAAGAACGCCGGGCCCTGCGCCGCCAGGCGCGCATACAGGCGCTGGCGCAACTCGACGCCCAGGCGGTAGGCGGCCGCATAGAGCGTGATGCGCCAGCCCACCCGCAGGCCGTAGACCGCGGCGCCGGCGGCGGCCAGCCAGCCGAGTTCGCGCAGCAGCGCCGTGCCGCCGAGCCGGTCGGTGACCAGCCCGTCGACCATGTGGCCAACCTGGCGCGGAATCCAGACGATCAGCAGTGCGATGCCCACCAGCATCACCGCCGAGACCGCGTAGGCGGCCCAGTGGCGGCGGAGGAAGGAGCCGATCAGGCGGTAGAGGGACATCGGGCGGCAGCGCCGAACCCGGCGTGAGCGGCGCATTCTAGGAGCGGAGGCGGTGCCTCGTCCGGACTGTCGTCATGCCGGACTTGATCCGGCATCCATCTCCGAAGTCCTGCCGCACCCGAACCGCGTTCCGGAGATGGATTGCGGGGCAAGCCCGCAATGACGGGGTTCGGGAAGAGCTTGTCAGGCCGGGATGACGAGACGAGGGCAGGGCCGTCGTGCGACACCTCGTGAATCGCGCAGAGCGCCTCCACGCGGCAGGTGGTGCCTGGCAGGGCACGATTTGTGGGACGGCCGCGTCAGGCGGGCCGGGGCGGAGCGCGCGTCAAGCGCGCATCGTGAACTGGCTCCGGCTCACTGTTTGAACGGAGAGTGCGTAGCACTCGCAGTGAGTTTGAGCCGGCAAGCCCCGGCCTGCGCTCGACGCGGCGCAGTCGCCGCGCGCGCAGCGAAGCGGAGACCGGCACACCATGAGGCCCTGACAGGCGCCGCCTGCCGCGCAGCCCCAACCACGACCACAACCACGACCACGACCACGACCACGACAGCCGCGCCCGACAAGCTGCGCTCCCCGCCTACGCGCCGAGCCATCCGGGCGGCGGCACACTCGCGCAGCCGGCGGCCGGCCGGCGTTTCCCGGAGTTCCGCCCATGTCCGCTTCCGCCCGCGCCGCCCACGCCCATCCGTCCGTGTCACCCCGCGTGCGCGACCTGGTGCGTCGCAACATCAGCCGCATGCGGCAGATGGAGGAGTGGTCCAAGCGCGACCGCAGCTTCGCCGACCGCGCCGCCGACGCGGTGGCGCGCTTCTGTGGCCAGATGGGCTTCGTGTGGATCCACGCCGTGCTGTTCGCCGCCTGGCTGGGCTGGAACACGCTGCCGCACCTGCCGCACTTCGATCCCTACCCGTTCACCTTCCTCACGCTGTGCGTCTCGCTGGAGGCGATCTTCCTGTCGGCCTTCATCCTGATCTCGCAGAACTACGAGATGCGGCTGACCGAGCGGCGCACGCAGTTGGACCTGCAGATCAACCTGCTGGCCGAGCAGGAGAACACCAAGATGCTGGCGCTGCTGCAGCAGATCGCCCGCAAGATGGGCGTGCTGGACGAGGACGACCCGGAGGTGGCCGCGCTGTCCGAGGCGGTGCGGCCCGAGATGATCGGGCGCCTGATCGAGGAGGCCTACGCCGAGGACCCGGCGCACGCCCACCCGCACCCGGGCACGCAGCCGCCTAGCGTGCAGCCGCCATCCGGCCGCGCTGGGTGAACAGGGGCGAGGTGCTGCTGGCCAGCGCCAGTTCAGCGGCCGCGGCCACCAGCGGCGCGCCCAGCGCCTGCATGCGCGCCGGCGTCAGCCGCTGCAGCGGACCGGCTACCGTGATCACGCCCACCGTCTCGCCGCCGCGCCGCGCCACCGGCGCCGCGATGGCCGACATGCCGGGCGCGTACATCTCGGCCATGAGGCTGAACCCGCGCTGCCGGTCCTCCTCCAGGATCTTCATCAGCGCCTTGAAGGTGGTGGGGGCGCGCGGGCCGAACTCCTTCGGGCTGCCGAACCCCTGCCGGGCCACCAGGGCCGTCGCGCGCTCCTCCGACAGCGTCATCAGCCAGGCGTGGCCGCCCGCGCTGCACGACAGGCGCACGTCGATGCCCATGTCGGGGTCGTAGCGCAGGCCCGAGCGGGCGCCCTGCGCCTTGGCCACGAAGGTCAGCCGGTCGCCGTCCACCAGCGCCAGCCGCACCAGCTCGCCCGACACCTCGGCCAGCCGGTCGATCACGGGCTGCGCCATGTCCACGATGCCGGCATTGCCCAGGAAGCTCAGGCCGAGCGCCGGCAGCTTGGTGGTGAGCGCGTAGTCGCCCTGGGTGCGCAGCTGGCGCACGTAGCCGTGGCGGGCCAGGTCGGCCAGCAGCCGGTGGCAGGCGCTGCGCGGCATGCCGATGTCGTCGGCGATGGCGGCCAGCGGCATGCCCTCGGGCTCGTTGGCCAGCGTTTCCAGCAGCCGCAGCACGCGGTGGACCGTGCCGGTGGCGGGTTCCTGATCTTGCATGGCGAAATGAGATTCCGGTCTGGAATGGTGTTCTGGGGGCGTTCCTATCATGCCGCACCCGCCGCCCGGAGCGCGGCCGGACCCACGCAAGGAGACAGACCCGTGAAACCGTTTTTCCGCCTCGCCGCGGCCACCATCGCGCTGGCGTTCGCCGCCGGCACCCAGGCCCAGGACGTGCAGGAACGCACCATCAAGTTCGGCCACCTGAACAACACCGACCACCCGGTCAGCCTGGGCGTCAAGCGCTTTGCCGAGCTGCTCGCGGCCAAGAGCGGCGGCAAGCTGAAGGTGCAGGAGTTCCCCTCCAACCAGCTGGGCAACGAGATGCAGCAGCAGTCGGCCCTGCAGGGCGGCGTGCAGGAGATGTCGGCGCCGGCCACCACCTCGCTGGCCGGCATCGTCAAGGAGTTCGGCCTGGTCGACTTCCCGTTCTCGGTGGCCACCTACCAGCAGGCCGACGCGCTGCTGGACGGCCCGCTGGGCCAGGCGCTGATCGCGCGCCTGCCGGAGAAGGGCCTGGTGGCACTGGGCTACTGGGACCTGGGCTTCCGCAACGTCACCAACAGCCGCCGCGCCATCTCCAAGGTGGAGGACTTCGACGGCCTGAAGCTGCGCGTGATCCCGAACCCGGTGTTCCTCGACACCTTCAAGGCGTTCAAGGCCAACCCGGTGCCCATGCCCTTCGCCGAGCTGTACGGCGCGCTCGAGTCCAAGGCCGTCGACGGCCAGGAGAACCCGTTCGCCGTCATCCTGTCGAACAAGTTCTTCGAGGTGAACAAGTTCGTCAGCGCCACCAACCACGTGTACGCCGCCAACATCGTGCTGGTGAGCAAGCGCTTCTGGGACCGCCTGTCGCCCACCGAGCAGCGCCTGATGCACGAGGCCGCCAACGAGGCCCGCACCTACCAGCGCCAGACCAGCCGCGCCGCTGCCGCCAAGGCCGTGGAGGAACTCAAAGCCAAGGGCATGCAGTACAACGAGGTGCCGGCGGCCGAGCAGGCCCGCATGGCGCAGATCGCCAAGCCGGTGACCGACAAGTTCGCCGCCAGCTACGACCCGGCGATCGTCAAGCTGTACAACGACGAGCTGGCACGCCTGCGCAAATGAAGATCCTCGTCCTACACGGCCCGAACCTGAACCTGTTCGGGCGCCGCGAGCCGCACATCTACGGCACCACCACGCTGGCGCAGATCGACGCCATGCTGGCCGCCCTGGCCCAGGAGCTGGGCGTCGAGCTGGCGACGATCCAGTCCAACCACGAGGGCGCGCTGGTCGACTTCCTGCACCAGCACATCGACTCCGCGCAGGGCGGGCTGGTCAACCCGGCCGGCCTCACCCAGCACGGCGTGCCGCTGCACGATGCGATCAAGGCGATGCCGTTCCCGATGCTCGAAGTCCACATGTCGAACATCGCGGCACGCGAGCCCTGGCGCAGCCACTCCATCATCTCGCCGGCAGTCAAGGGCACGATCCAGGGCCTGGGCCCGCAGTCCTACCTGCTCGGCCTGCGCGGCGTCGTCGACCTCGCGCGCCAGGCCGGCCGCGGCTAGGCACGGCACCCACGCCGCATTGCGCCCGCCGGGAAGCGCGACCTATACTCGATGAATGAACGAACCAGTTCGTGTCGAGCGTGCGAGGACCGCCCCGGCGGCGCGCCAGGCCGCGCGCCCGGAACCCGGCCGCACCAACGACCCGGAGCGCACCAAGGCCGACATCCTGCGGGTGGCGGAGGCCGAGTTCGGCGAGAAGGGGCTGGCCGGCGCGCGCATCGACGAGATCGCGGAGCTCACCCGCACCAGCAAGCGGATGATCTACTACTACTTCGGCAGCAAGGAGGGCCTGTACCTCGCCGTGCTGGAGGAGTCGTACCGCCGGGTGCGCGACATCGAGTCGGAACTGCACCTGCAGGACCTGGAGCCCGAGGACGCGCTGCGCCGGCTGGTGGCTTTCACCTTCGACCACCACCTGGACCACGAGAACTACATCCGGCTGGTGATGTCCGAGAACATCCACCGCGGCGAGTACCTGGCGCAGAGCCGGCGCATCCAGGACCTGAACGTGCCGGCCATCGCGGCCATCCGCAACCTGCTCGACCGGGGCGTGCAGTCCGGCCTGTTCCGCAAGGGCCTGGACCCGGTGGACATCCACGCCTCCATCTCGGCGCTGTCGTTCTTCAACGTGTCCAACCGGCACACGTTCAGCCTCATCTTCAAGCTCGACATGCAGTCCAAGGCCTACATCGCGCAGCGGCGCGAGAACGTGGTCGAGATGGTGGTGCGCTTCGTGCGCAAGCTCTGAGCGTCCGACCGTTCGTCGGAGCGCCGCAAGGCACGGCGCGATCCGAGGGTTAACCCCCGGATTCAAACTAACCAGTCCGTACAAAATCGGGTTCAAACCCGCAGGAGACATCCCGTGCTCGATCGACTCATCGACCAGCTCTGCCGCGTCTTTGCCTTCCTCATGGTCGTCGCCCTCGCGCTGATGGTCGTGATGGTGTTCGGCAACGTCGTGCTGCGCTACGGCTTCAATTCCGGAATCACCGTGTCGGAGGAGCTGTCCCGCTGGCTCTTCGTCTGGATGACCTTCCTGGGCTCGGTGGTCGCGCTGCGCCACCACGGCCACCTGGGCACCGACACGCTGGTGTCGCGCCTGCCGGTGCTGGGCAAGAAGATCTGCCTGGGCGCCACCCACCTGCTGATGCTGTACCTGTGCTGGCTCATGGGGCAGGGCGGCTGGCAGCAGACCATGATCAACCGCACCACCACCAGCGCCGTGATGGAGGCCTCGATGGCTTGGTTCTATGCCAGCGGCGTGGTGTTCGCGGTGCTCGCCGGGATCATCATCGCCAGCGAGTTCTGGAAGCTGGTCACCGGCCAGCTCGCCGACGACCAGCTGATCGGGATCGTCGAATCCGAGGAAGAAGTGGCGGACGACGCCCGTGCCAGCACCGAAGCGAGGCCCGCATGACCATCACCATCTTCCTGGGCTCCCTGCTCGGCGCCATGGCGCTGGGCGTGCCCATCGCCTTCTCGCTGCTCGCCTGCGGCGCCGCGCTCATGTGGCACATGGGCATGTTCGATCCGCAGATCCTGGCGCAGAACACGCTCGAGGGCGCCAACAGCTTCCCGCTGCTGGCCGTTCCCTTCTTCATGCTGGCCGGCGAGATCATGAACACCGGCGGCCTGTCGCGGCGCATCGTCCACCTGGCCATGACGCTGGTGGGCCACGTGCGCGGCGGCCTGGGCTACGTGGCCATCCTGGCCGCGGCCCTGATGTCGGCGCTGTCCGGATCGGCGGTGGCCGACGCGGCCGCGCTGGCAGCGCTGCTGCTGCCGATGATGACCCGCGCCGGCTACGACAAGGCGCGCTCGGCCGGCCTGCTGGCCTCGGCGGCGGTCATGGGCCCCATCATCCCGCCCAGCATCGGCTTCGTCGTGTTCGGCGTCGCCGCCAACGTGTCGATCTCCAAGCTGTTCATCGCCGGCATCGTCCCCGGCATCCTGCTGGGCGGCGCCCTGTGGGTCACCTGGTGGTGGATGGTGCGCCGGCAGAAGATCGATCCGCCGCCGCGCGCCAGCCGCCAGGAGGTGCTGGTGGCCCTGAAGGACGCCACCTTCGCGCTCGGCCTGCCGCTCATCGTGCTGGTGGGCCTGAAGTTCGGCGTCTTCACGCCGACCGAGGCCGCCGTCGTGGCCGCCGTCTACGCCTTGTTCGTCTCGATGGTGATCTACCGCGAGCTGAAGCCGTCGCAGCTGTACCCGCTGTTCCTGGCCGCCGCGCAGACCACCGCGGTGGTGATGTTCCTGGTGGCTGCCGCCATGGTGTCGGCCTGGATGATCACGGTGGCCAACCTGCCGGCCGAACTGGTGAGCCTGCTGCAGCCGCTGCTGGACCGCCCGACGCTGCTGATGCTGGCCATCATGGTGGTCACCATGGTGGTGGGCACGGCGATGGACATGACGCCCACCATCCTGATCCTGACGCCGGTGTTCATGCCGCTGGTCAAGGCCGCCGGCATCGACCCGGTCTATTTCGGCGTGCTGTTCATGATCAACAACTCCATCGGCCTGATCACGCCGCCGGTGGGCACCATCCTCAGCACCGTGGCCGGGGTGGGCAAGATCAGCATGGACGAGGTGACCCGGGGCGTCTGGCCCTTCATGCTGGCCCAGTTCGCCGTCATGTTCCTGATGGTGTTCTTCCCGCAGCTGGTGCTGGCGCCGTTGCGCTGGCTGTACTGATCCCGCGCTGCGCCGGCGTGGGGTACGCCGCCGCCGCAGCCCCCGACCTTCCCGCGTCCCGCCAAGCACACAGGAGACATGCCGTGAAACGACTGTTCGTCAAGACCCTGGTGGCCACCGCCGCCGTCGCCGTCCTCGGCATCGCCCCGCTGGCGCAGGCCCAGACCCGCACCCTCAAGTTCGCCAACCAGAACGCCAAGGGCCATCCCATCGTGCTGGGCATGGACAAGTTCGCCGAGATCGTCAATGCCAAGTCCGGCGGCAAGCTCAAGGTCACGGTGTTCCCCGGCGGCGCGCTCGGCAGCGACCAGGCCAACCTGTCGTCGCTGCAGGGCGGCACGCTGGAGATGGCCGCGATGAACTCGGGCATCTTCGCCAGCGTCGTGAAGGACTTCGCCGTCTACGACTTCCCCTTCCTCGTCTCCAGCCCGAAGGAGGCCGACGCCCTGCTCGACGGCCCGGTCGGCAAGCAGCTGCACACCAGGCTGGAGGAGAAGGGCCTGGTCGGCCTGGCCTACTTCGACCTGGGCTTTCGTGAGCTGACCAACAGCAAGCGCCCGATCGCCAAGGTCGAGGACATCGCCGGCCTGAAGCTGCGCGTCATCCCCAACCCGATCAACGTCGACTGGGTCTCCGCGCTGGGCGCCAACCCGACGCCGCTGCCGTTCCCCGAGCTGTACGCCGCGCTGGAGCAGAAGGCGGTGGACGGGCAGGAGAACCCGGTGGCCACCATCCAGGGCGCCAAGCTCAACGAGGTGCAGAAGTACATGACCCTCACCAACCACCAGTACAACCCGCAGTCGGTGGTGATCAGCAAGAAGGTCTGGGACCAGCTGTCGGCCGACGAGAAGAAGCTGCTGCAGGATGCCGCCACCGAATCGGCCAAGTACCAGCGCGAGCAGACCCGCACCGCCGGCAGCACCATCCTGGAGGCGCTCAAGAAGGGCGGCCTGCAGGTCACCGAACTGCCCGCGGCCGAGGTGGGCAAGCTGCGCGACAAGATGAAGCCGGTGATCGCCAAGCACTCGGCCGGCATCGAGGCCACCGTGAGCGCCGTGCAGGCCGAGCTGGACAAGGTCCGCAAGTAAGCCGGATGAACGCCCGCAGCCACCCGCGCGCCATGCAGATCGACGGCCACACCGAACTCATCGCCCACCTGGGGTGGCCGACGCACTCGTTCAAGGCGCCGATGATCTACAACCCCTACTTCGAGTCGGTCGGCGTCAACGCCGTGGTCGTCCCGATGGGGGTGCGCCCCGACAGCTTCGCGCCGGTGCTGCGCAGCCTGTTCGCGCTGGAGAACATCCGCGGCGCGCTGATCACCATGCCGCACAAGGTGAGCGTGGTCGAGCTGCTCGACGAGGTGACGCCCACCGTCAAGGTGGCCGGCGCCTGCAACGCCGTGCGGCGCGATGTCGCCGGGCGGCTGACGGGCGACATGTTCGACGGCGAGGGCTTCGTGCGCGGGTTGCGCCGCAAGGGCCTGCAGGTGGCCGGCGCGCGCGCGCTGGTGGTCGGCTGCGGCGGCGTCGGCTCGGCCATCGCGGCGTCGCTGGCGGCCGCCGGCGTCGCGGCGCTGGCGCTGTACGACGTGCACCAGCCGTCGGTGGAAGGCCTGGCGCAGCGCCTGCGCACGCACTACCCGGCCATCGACGTGAGCATCGGCAGCAACGACCCCGCCGGCATGGACCTGGCCGTCAACGCCACGCCCATGGGCATGAACCCCGGCGACCCGCTGCCCATGCCGATGGACCGGCTCGAGCCGCGCACCTTCGTCGGCGAGGTGGTGATGAAGACCGAGATGACCGCCTTCCTCACCGCTGCCCAGGCGCGCGGCTGCCCGGTGCAGGTGGGCACCGACATGCTGTTCGAGATGATCCCGGCCTACCTCGAATTCTTCGGCTACCCGACGACCGACGCCCAGACCCTGCGCTCGGTCGCCCGCCTGCAGTACTGAGGGGCCGCGGCCCGCGAGAGGTTTTCCGACATGAGCGACCTGCTTGTCCATCCCGACCACGCCCGCGAGCCGCTGCAGGCCTCGTTCAGCGACGAGTCCAACCCGCTCGGCCTGGACGGCATCGAGTTCGTCGAGTTCTCCACCTCCAAGCCGCAGGCGCTGGGGCACGTGCTCGAGATGATGGGCTTCCGCCCGGTGGCGCGGCACCGCTCGCGCGAGGTGCTGCTGTACCGCCAGGGCGGCCTGAACGTTGTGGTCGACGCCCACCCGGTCGACGGCGAGGCGGCGCCCCTGTCCGAGGTTCCGGCCATCAGCGCCGTGGCCTTCCGCGTGCGCGATGCCCGCTCGGCCTACCGCCGCGTGCTCGACCTGGGCGGCTGGGAGGTGCCCACGCATCCCGAGGCGATGGAGCTGAACATCCCGGCCATCCATGGCGCCGGCGGCAGCCGCCTGTACTTCGTCGACCGCTACAAGGAGTTCTCGATCTGGGACGTGGACTTCGTGCCCATCCCCACCGTCGACCAGCGCCCGCCGGCCGTGGCCGGCATCCACTTCTTCGGCGTGGTGCAGTACATCGGCGCCGGCCGCAGCGCCGACTGGATCGCGTTCTACGAGGAGCTGTTCGGCCTGTCGCTCATCCCCGACGAGCAGCGCTTCGGCATCCTGCCCTCGGGCAAGCTGATGCGGGCTCCGAGCCTGGACCTGGCCAACCAGTTCATGCTGCAGCTGATCGAGCCCGAGCCCGACGTCGACGACGGCCGCGAGCGGCTGCAGCGCATCGGCCTGGGCGTGCCCGACGTGCTGGCCGCGGTGCAGGCGCTGCGCGCGCGCGGCATGGAATTCGTCGAGTCCGAGGCCGCGCACACCGAGCGGCGCGGCGCCATCACCAAGACCTACCTGGGCGGCGTGGTGTTCGAGCTGGTGCACGACGAGGGGCCGGCGTGAAGGACCCGCGCAGCCTGCGCCAGGCCATCGCCGGCTTCGGCATGGACACCATCACCCTGGCCGGCCCGCTGGAGGCCAAGCTGGAGGCGATGGCCGAGGCCGGCTTCGGCCAGGTGATGCTCAAGGCCAACGACCTGGTGGGCCATCCGCAAGGCTGGAAGGCTGCCGCGCGCGCGGTACGCGCCAGCGGCCTGCGCGGCACCGGCTTCCAGGTGCTGCGCGACTTCGAGGGCCTGTCGGGCCATCTGCACCAGTACAAGGTGGACATCGCGCGCGCCATGCTGGAGATGTGCGCCGAGCTCGGCTGCACGGTGCTGCTGGCCTGCTCGTCGACCTCCACCCACGCCACCCAGGACCTCGACCACATCGCCCGCGACCTGCGCAAGCTGGCCATGCTGGCGGTGCCGTTCGGCATCCGCATCGCCTACGAGGGCCTGTCGTGGGGCCGCACCGTCAACGAGTTCACCACCGCCTGGGACGTGGTGTGCCGCGGCGACTGCCCCAACCTGGGCCTGGGGCTGGATTCGTTCCACCTGCTGGCGGCCAACACCGGGCTGGATGCCATCGACGAGCTGGATCCGGATCGCGTGTTCCTGGTGCAGCTGTCCGACTTCATGTGGCAGGAGACCCGCACCTTCGAGGAGCGCATGGCCACCGCGCGCACCTTCCGCGTGTTCCCGGGCGAGGGCGTGCACACGCCGGCGCTGGTGGAACTGGTGCGCCGGCTCGACGCCCTGGGCTACCGCGGCGACTACAGCTTCGAGGTCTTCAACGACGACTACGTGCAGATGCCGCTGCCCTTCGTGGCCCAGCGTGCCGCACGCTCGGCGCTGTGGCTGGCCGAGGATGTGCTGCGCCGCTCGGTCCCGCTGCCCGACGCCCTGCGGTTGCGCCGCGCCGCGCAGGGCTGAGGCCCTCCTGCACGAACCGGGCGCCGGCGTCGCTCGGACGCGCCGCCCGTGCGCGCCCTGAGCCGCTCGCCGGCGGCGGCTGCGCTCAGGGGCGCAGGCGCTGGGTCATGACGTCGGTGTCGCCGCCGGCGTCGGTGGTCCAGGCCAGGCCCAGGCTGCCGCCCTGCAGCACCGCGCCCTGCGGCGCCAGCGCACCGGGCGCCACCGCGAAGGCATCGCCCTCGCGCTGGCCGCCGGCGTCGAACCGCTGCCCCGACAGCTCGGCACCACCGCTGGCCGAGAAGGTGATCCAGCCGCCGCCCGGCAGCGCCACCGCCGCCAGCGGCATGGCCGGCAGCGAGGTCGAGCTGCCCGCCGGCTGGCCGTCACCGGCATAGCGCTGCACGCTGCCGTAGGTGTGTGCCGGCGCGAACAGCACCATCCCACCACCTTCCAGCGGCAGCAGCAGGCTGCCCTCGGCCGTCCCGAGCGCGCCGGCCGGGAAGACCGGCGCGACCGCGCCGTCGAAGCCGGCGTACTGGATGAAGGTGCGGCCCATCACGCGCTGTGCCGTGGCCACGATGTAGCCGCCGGTGGGAACGGCGATGAGCTGGTAGCTGGTGTCGGCATCGGCGCGGCCGGCGACCACCGGCGAGCCGATCGGGTTGCCGAGCGCATCGAAGCGCTGGGTCCAGGCCTGCGGCGTGCGCACGCCCGCCGTCTCTTCGATGACCTGCCAGCCGACCACGAAGCTGCCGTCGGCCCAGCGCGCCACGGAGGGCTGGGCGACGTAGCGCATGGTGGTCGCGCCCGTGCGGTCCTGCGTGATCGCCGCCACCTCGACCGGCGCGCGCGCCGGGCTGCCATTGGCATCGTGGCGGCGCACCACGATCGAGCTGCGCGTGATCCACGGTTCGGTGTCGGCGCCGGTGGCGACCACGGCGGTGGCCACGGCCAGACCGCCGTCGGGCAGCACCGCGGCCGCCACGCCGTTCTGGCCGGCATCGAGCGTGACGGCGTGGTCGGCACCGCTGCGCGCGCCGGTCGCGTCGAAATGCTGCAGCCGCAGCGCGGCCGTGGCGCCGGGTGGCTGCGAGAACCAGCTGACGCTGTAACCGCCGTCGCTGGTGGCGCCGATGGCGCGCAGCGTCTGCGCGCCGGCGCTGTCGGTGTTCACGCGGGTGGCGGGATCCGGGGCGAGCGCGGCGGCGCCCGCGGGCTGGCGGTCGGTCTGTGCGGTCACGGTGGATCCCGTCGGCTGGCTGGTGGCGTTGCTGGACACGGCACCGCCGCCACCGCCGCAGCCGGCGAGGGCTGCGGCGAGGACGGCCAGGGTGAAGAAGTGTGTCACGGGGCTCCCGGTGACGCGGGTACTGCGGGTGTTCATGTCCGTCCTCGTTGTCGATGGATGAGATGGGGTGAAGTCATCCTGATCCGAGGCTCTTGCATTGGATGTAGGACAGGAACGGCCGAGGCATGCCGCCAATGGATGACCCGGCCGTGGCGGGCGCGAGACAGCGGCGCCGGTTGCTGCGGAGGCAGCCTGGGCCCCATCTCCTGGCACGTGACGGAGTTGGCCGCGCCGCGCCGTTCACGCGACGGCTGACGGTGGGCCAGGCCGCCGCCCGACGCACGGTCGGCTTCCTCGGTTGACCATCGGCACATGGAGCGCTCGGGCTGCGGTGCGCCAGACGCCTGTGCCTCGACGGGCGAGGGCGGGACGGGCGGCAATTTCGGCGTAACTGTTACGCCCGTCACGTCCGGCAACAAGGCGGGGTCGCGAGGCCTGGCGCGGCCTGCCCGCTCAGCCGTCGTGACGTCGGCACGTCCGGGCCAATCAGAACGCAGGATGGCCGGCTGGCTGGGCAGGGCGTTCAATGACAACCACGCGCTGAATCCCCTGGATCCCGAAGCCCGCCTGCGGAGGTAGCCATGCAGTTCAAGAGTTCCGCCTCCCTGGTCCGCTGGCTCCTCACTCCGTTCGTGCGGGTCGCGCCGACGCCCGTCCAGGTAGTCCTGCTGCTTCTGCTGGCGGCGTTCGCGGCGCCGGTTTTCCTGGTGGTCGAGGCGCCGCTCCTGCTGGGCCTGGACCAGGCCTGGTCCGCGCGCATCCGGCCCTACGGCTGGCTGCTGCACCTGCACGCTGCCTGCGGCGTGCTGGCGTTGCTCACCGGGCCGTTCCAGCTCGTCCCCGGGGTGCGCGTGCACTACCCGCGGGTGCATCGCGTGCTGGGCTACGTGTACCTGTCGACCATCGCCATCGCCGCACCGGTGGCGATCTGGATCGCGGTCTTCCACATCGAACCGGCGGAGCGGCTGGCATCCGTCGCCCAGGCCCTGCTGTGGCTGTTCACCACGCTGGCCGCGCTGGTGGCCATCCGCGCCACGGACGTCGCGACGCATCGCCTGTGGATGGCGCGCAGCTATGCACTGACGCTGACCTTCGTCATCGTGCGCTTCACCACCGAGGTGCTCGGGTTCCGGTTCCCGGCCGATGCCGGCGGCGCCGCGGCCATGATCTGGCTGTCGACGGTCTGCGTGGTCCTGGCAGCCGATGCGATCGTGGCGTTCTGGCGGCCGGCCGCGCGACCGGCGCCACGGGGCCCGGCGGCCCGGCGCTCGGCCTGAGGTCGCCGCCCTGCCGGGCTCGGCCCGGCATCCGAATTGCAGGGTCGCTGGCCGGTGACTATGCTGCCGGGGCTGGAAGCGAGGACCGACCACATGCTGGAGCAGCGCACAGGAATGCCGACGAGTCTGTCCGGGGTGCTGCCCGGGACGCGGGCCTGACGGCGATGGACCGGTTGCCCCTTCGCCTGCCGCCCGGCGTGGACCTGCGGCGCGCCCTGGAAGACGCTGCGGCGAGACCCGGGATGGAGTCCGCGTTCGTGGTCGCCGGGATCGGCAGCCTGGTCGAGGCCCGTCTCCGGTACGCGGGCGCGGCCACCGACAGCGTGGTCGCCGGTCCCCTGGAAATCCTCACCCTCTCGGGCACGCTCGGCGCGTCGGGGGCGCACCTGCACATGGCGGTCTCCGATGCGTCCGGCCGCGTGTCCGGCGGCCACGTCGGCTACGGCAACACGGTCCGCACGACAGCCGAGCTTCTTCTGGTTGCGCTCAGCGACTGGTCGCTCACGCGCGAGCACGATCCGGCCACCGGCTTCCACGAGCTCGTGATCCGTCCACGGGGAGGAACGCGGCATGCGGCTTGATCCACCCACCGTCCCGCCAGCGCTGGGCCGGGCGGCCTGAGCCTGTCGGCCGCAGCCGCGCACGGCATGTCGTTCACCCCCATCCCCGACGCCGACCCGCGCGCCGCGCGGGCACGGGCCGGCCGGCGCGATGTGCGGCAGGACGCCGAGTGCGCGGCCTTCTGGGACGGCTTCACCGCCTCGCTCGCGGGAGGCGACCCGCGCCGCACGGCCTGGCCCGACGCCTTCGGCTTCGGTGGCGAGGGCCCGTTGGCCGATGAGCTGGCCGCCCTGGTCCTGGCCGGCCGCAAGCGGGCCACGGCCAGCCTGCCGGTGGAGTACACGGCGCTGGGCGAGGCGCTGCCGGTGGCGGGCGACCTGAGCATCGTCCTGGACGGGGCCGGCCATCCCGTGGCCATCATCGAGCGCACCTCGGTGCAGCTGGTGGCGTTCGAGGCCGTCGACGCCTCCTTCGCGGCCCGGGAAGGCGAGGGCGACGGCAGCCTGGCGGCCTGGCGGCAGGCCCATGCGTGGTACTTCGGCCAAGTCTTCCGCGAGTGGGGCGGCCGGCTGCAGGACGACACTCCGGTCCTGTGCCAGTGCTTCCAGGTCGTCTGGCCGCCCACCGTCGCCGATGCGCGCCCGGTGGCCGTCGCCCGCGCGTTCGAGGGCCAGGCGATTTCCCCCGCCGAGGCGATCGCCGCCTACCTCCGGGCCAAGGACGGCAACCGGCCCTACCTGCTCGACGCGGCCTTCGCGCCCGACGTGCAGCTGCGCATGGTCGTGCGCACCGACGCGATCTCGTTCCCGCCGGCATCGGCCGGCCGCGAGGCCCTGGCCGAGACGCTGGTGCGCCGCTTCAACCAGGAGTACGAGAACGTGCACAGCGTCTGCCTCGGCGCGCCGCCGCCGCCGGACGCGGTGGCCTTCGGCTGCCGCTGGCTGGTGGCCATGTCGGCCAGGCAGGACGGCGCGGTGCGCGTGGGATGCGGCCGCTACGACTGGGCGTTCGCACCGGCCGACGGCCGGGTCGCGGCGCTCACGATCCGGATCGACGCCATGGAGAGCCTGCCGCCCGACACGCTGCAGACCGTCATGGCCTGGGCCGCCGCCCTGCCGTCGCCCTGGTGCCCCGAGCGGGTCGCCGTCGATGCGCTCCCTGCGCTGGCGCCCTTGCGCCAGGTGGCGCAGGCCCTGCAGCGCGCGGATGCCTGAGGCGCGATCCCCGCTTCCTCGCCGTCATTGCGGGCGTGACCCGCAATCCATCGCCCGATCGTGGTTCCGGTGCGGCCTTGTTCCGGAGCTGGATGCCGGGTCGAGCCCGGCATGACGAGGTGTCGAGGCGAGCCCGCGCAGGCTCAGCCGCGGGCGTCCATCACCAGCTGCGTCTGCGTCACCTGCGCGCAGAGCCGCCCGGCGTCGTTGGTGATCGACGTCTGCCAGACGTGGGTGGTGCGCCCGCGGTGCAGCGCCACCGATTCGCCGCGGACCGTGGTGCCGGCCATGGCGCCGGCCATGAACTTGGTGCTGGAGTCGGTGGTGGTGGTCGACTTGCCGGGCGGCAGGTTGACGATGGTGCCCACGGCGCCCAGCGTGTCGGCGAACGCCATCACGGCGCCGCCGTGCAGGATGCCGCCGGCCGTGCACAGGTCGGGCCGCACCACCATCTCGGCCACCACGCGCTCGGGCGTCGCCTCGAGCAGGCGCACGCCCATCAGGCCGGGGAAGAGGGGTTGCAGCACCTGCTGCAGCTGCGTGAGATCGGTCATGGGCTGTCCTTGCCTCGGGATCGGAAGGTCCCGCGATGGTGGCACGGTGCGGCCGGGCTGGGCGGTGCCCCTGCCGGGCAACGGGAAGGCAACCCATCGATGGACTTCCTGCGGAGCCGGGCGTAGCCTGCGCGGCGGGCCAGGGCCGGGGCTTGCGGCCAACCCGTCCAACCGGGAGCAATGGGATGAATCCGAACAAGGCCTTGTGGGAAAAGGGCGACTTCACGCGCATCGCCGACAGCATGCGCGCCAGTGGCGAAGCGCTGGTCGCCACGCTGGGCCTGCGGCCCGGCATGCGGGTCATGGACCTCGGCTGCGGCGACGGCACCACCGCATTGCCGGCGGCCCAGCTCGGCGCCGACGTGCTGGGCGTCGACATCGCCGAGAACCTGGTGCGTGCCGGCAACGACCGCGCGCGTGCTGCCGGGCTGGCCAACATCCGCTTCGTCGAGGGCGATGCCAGCAATCTCGAGGGCATCGAGAACGGCAGCTTCGACCGCGTGGTCTCGGTCTTCGGCGCCATGTTCGCGCCGCGGCCCGCCGACGTGGCGCGCGAGATGGTGCGCGTCACCCGGCCGGGTGGGGCCATCGTGATGGGCAACTGGATCCCGAACGACCCGACGCTGGTGGCGCAGATCCTCAAGATCAGTTCGGCCTATTCGCCGCCGCCGCCGCAGGGATTCGTGAGCCCGATGACCTGGGGCGTGCAGGACCACGTGCTCGAACGATTCGGCGCCGCGGGCGTGCCGGCCGATGCGGTGGCTTGCCAGGCCGACACGTTCACCTTCCGCTTCCCCGGTTCGCCGGAGGCCTTCGTCGACCTGTTCCGCCGCTTCTACGGCCCGACCATGAACGCGTTCGAGGCCGCTGCGAGGGAGGGCCGCGAGGGGCGGCTGCGCGAGGAGCTCGAGGCGCTGTTCGCCGCCCAGAACCGCAGCGGCAACCCGCAGTCGACCGAGATTCCGGCCAACTACCTGCGGGTCACCGTGCAGGTCGCCTGAGGCGCTTCAGCGTCCCTTGGCGCGGCGCCAGGCGGCGAAGTCGTCCTTGGTGCGCGGGTCGGTGGCCGGGTACAGGCCCAGGATGCTGCGGCCCTTGAGCACCTCTTCGCTCACGAAGTCCTCGAACGCGGTCATCTCGTGGGCTTCGGCCGCGACCTCGTCGGCCAGGTGGGCGGGGATGACCACCACTCCCTCGCGGTCGCCCACCACCACGTCGCCCGGGAACACGGCCACGTCGCCGCAGCCGATGGGCACGTTGATGTCCAGCGCCTGGTGCATCGTCAGGTTGGTCGGTGCGCTCGGGCGGTGGTGGTAGGAGGGGAAGGTCATGGCGCCGATCTCGGGCGAGTCGCGAAAGCCCCCGTCGGTCACCACGCCGGCACAGCCGCGCACCATCAGCCGCGTGACCAGGATGGAGCCGGCCGAGGCGGCGCGCGCGTTCTTGCGGCTGTCGATGACCATCACCGCGCCTTCGGGGCATTGCTCGACGGCCTGCCGCTGCGGGTGGTTGCGGTCGAGGAACACCGTGATCGGGTTCAGGTCCTCGCGCGCCGGGATGTAGCGCAGCGTGAAGGCCTCGCCCACCATGTTCGGCAGGTTGGCGTTCAGCGGGTGCACGTCCTGGATGAACTGGTTGCGCAGCCCGCGCTTGAACAGGGCGGTGCACAGCGTGGCCGTGCTCACGCCCATCAGCTGGGCCTTGGTGGTCGGGTTGAGTGCCATGGTCGGGTCCGGAGAAGGAAAGGAACGAAAAGGGGTCAGGCGGGCAGTGCCACCCGCAGCTGGTCGGCCCAGCCGGCCAGGGCCGACCAGGTGGGAGCGTCGTAGGCGATGCCCTCGCGCTGCGCCTGCGCGATGCCGGCGGCCGCGGCATCGCCGGGCAGGCGCACCGGCTTGCGCGCGTCGATGGGGCGGTTGGCCCGGCAGCGGTCGGCCAGGTGGTCCATCTGGTCGGCGAAGGCGTCGCGGCCGGCGAAGCGGGCCGGGTCGATGACGAGCAGGAAGACGTTGCCGCCCCAGCGCCTGGGGGCGTCCTTGCGGCCGTGGCCCGACAGGCCCTGCGACAGCGCCTCGATCATCAGCGCCAGGCCGAAGCCCTTGTGGCCGTATTCCTGCCCGCCCATCAGCTGCAGTGAACCGCGCGGGCTGGCGTGCTCCAGCACGGCGGGGTCGCGCGTGGGCACGCCGTCGGCGTCGAGCAGCCAGGGGTGCTCGAACTGTTCGCCGGCCGCGTGCTTCTGGCGCGTCATGGAGGTGGTGGTGATGGAGGCGCAGATGTCCACCAGCACCGGGTGGTCGTCGCCCGGATAGCCGATCGCGAACGGGTTGGGCGTGAACAGCGCCTCGGTGCCGCCATAGGGTGCCACCCGCTGGCCGGCCGGGTCGGAGTTGGCGATCTGCGCCACGAAGCCGCGGTCGGCCGCCTGCTTGACCAGCGCCGCCAGGCAGCCGATGTGGTGGCTGCGGCGGATGGCCACGGCGGCGAGGCCCGATTGCGCGGCGCGCGGCAGGGCGGCCTCGATGGCCTGTTCGACCAGCCACAGGCCGGGCAGGTAGCCGCCATCCCAGACGGCGCACAGGCCGTTGTCGGTCACCACCTCGGGCTGGCCGCGCCCCTGCATGCCGCCCTTGGCCAGTTCGGCCAGGTACAGCGGCGCCATCGCCAGGCCGTGCGTGCGCCGGCCCATGGCGTCGGTGAGCACCTGCAGGCGCGCCACGGCCGTGGCCTTGTCGGCGTCCATGCCGGCCGCGACGTACAGCGCCGTGCCGAAGGCCTGGAGCGCCGCGAGGGTCTGGCTCACGCGTTGCCTTCGATGGTCTTGCCGGCGCGCTCGATCACGCCGGCCCAGCGCTTGCGCTCGCTGCCCAGCCACTGCGTCGTCTCGGCCGGCGACGAGGTCATCACCTCGGCGCCCAGCTCGGTCAGGCGGGCGCGGATCTCCGGCGTGCGGATCACTTTCACCAGCGCCGCCGACAGCGCCTCGACCGCCGGCCTGGGCATCGATGCCGAGACCACGACGCCCTGGTAGGTGCCCGACTCGAAGCCGGTGACGCCCTGTTCGGCCAGCGTGGGCACGTTGCCGATGACGGCCATGCGGGTGCGCTTGGACACGCCGATCATCTTCAGCTTGCCCGACTGCACCAGCGGGTAGGTGGCCACCATGCCGTTCAGCAGCATCTGGGTGGTGCCGGCCATGGTGTCGTTGATGGCCGCCGCGCCGCCGCGGTAGGGCACGTGCTGCCACTTCATGCCGGTGGTCAGCGCGATGTCGACGATGCCCAGGTGGTTGGGCGTGCCGCTGCCCGAGGAGGCGGCATTGAGCTTGTTGGTCTGCGACCAGGCGGCCAGCTCCTTCACGTTGTTGGCGGGCACCGAGGGGTGCACCACCAGCAGGTGGGGCGAGTAGGCCAGCATGGTCACGCCCTGCAGCTGCTCGATCTTGAACGGCAGGTCCTTGGTGACCAGCGGGCTCACGGCCAGTGCGCCCAGGTCGGACAGCAGCATGGTGTGGGCGTCGGTGGCGTTGGCCACCACGCCGGCGCCCAGGTTGCCGGAGGCGCCGGTGCGGTTCTCGATCACCACCGGCTGGCCGAGCGCGTCGGACAGCGGCTTGGAGATGATGCGCGCGATAACGTCCGAGGTGCCGCCGGCCGCGAACGGGATCACGATCTTCAGCGGCTGGCTCGGCCAGGTGGCGGCGAACGCGGGCAGGCTCACGGCGGCGGCGGCGCTCACCTGGAGGAAATGGCGGCGGGTAGCGGTCATGGGATGTCTCCTGGGTCTCTCGTGGCGCCGGCCTCAGTCGGCCGACAGGTTGTTCTCGGTGATGATGCGCGCGTAGCGCTTGCGATCGCTGGCGATGAGGGCATTGAACTCGGCCGCCGTGCCGAAGCGCGCCACCGCGCCCTGGGCCTGCAGCTGCTGCTGCACGTCGGGCATGGCCAGCACCTGCCTGACGTCCTGCGCCACCTTGTCGACCACCGCCTGCGGCGTGCCGGCGGGGGCCAGCAGGCCCAGCCAGGAGCCCGATTCGGCGCCCGTGACGCCGCTTTCCTCCAACGTCGGCACGTCGGGCAGGGCGGCCACGCGCTGCTTGCCGGCGATGGCCAGCGCCTTGAGCTTGCCGGCCTTGATGTGGCCCGACAGCTCGAGCACCGAGGCGAACATCAGCTGCACGTTGCCGGCGATGAGGTCGGTCATGGCGGCGCCGCCGCCCTTGTACGGCACGTGCAGGATCTTGGTGCCGGTGGCGATCTTGAAGGTCTCGCCCGACAGGTGCGGCGAGCCGCCGCTGCCGGAGCTGGCGTAGCTCACCTTGTCGGGCTGCGCCTTGGCCAGCGCCACAAGCTCGCGCGCATTCTTCGCCGGCAGCGAGGTGGTGGCGGCCAGCACGAACGGCAGTTCGGCGAACTGCGCGATCGGCGTGAAGGCGGTGTCGGGGTTGTAGCTGAGCTTCTTGTACAGCGTGGGGTTGATCGACTGGGTGCCGACGTTGCCGGTCATCAGCGTGTAGCCGTCGGGCTTGGCACGCGCGACGATGTCCAGGCCGACGTTGCCGCCGGCGCCGCCGCGGTTGTCGACCACGACCGACTGGCCCCACAGCTGCGAGAGCTTCTGCGCCACCACGCGGGTGCCGATGTCGGTGCCGCCGCCCGGGGCGAAGGGCACGACGATGGTGACCGGCTTGCTGGGCCAGGCCTGGGCGGACGCGGCGCCGGAGGCGAGCGCCAGGGCGGCCATGGCGCAGGCGCGCAGGGCGGCGCGGCGCGCCGGGGAGGTGGTTGGCATCGGTGTCTCCTCAGGCGGGATGGGGGATGGCGACCGGCACCTGGCCGGTGGCGAAGAAGGCGTCGAGGTTGGACAGCGTGAGCTCGCCCATCGCGCGCCGGGTCTCGTTCGTGGCGCTCGCCACGTGCGGCAGCAGCACCACGTTGTCGAGCGTGAACAGCGCCGGCGGCACGTTGGGTTCGTCGTCGAACACGTCCAGGCCGGCGCCGGCGATGGTGCGCTCCTGCAGCGCCTTCACGAGCGCCCGTTCGTCGACGACGGAGCCGCGCGCCACGTTCACCAGGAAGCCCTGGGGGCCGAGCGCGCGCAGCACCTGCGCATCGACCAGGTGGCGGGTGCCGGCGCCCCCGGCGGCGATGATCACCAGGAAATCGCACCAGGCGGCCAGCCCGGCGAGGGTGGGCTCGTAGGCGTAGCCCGAGCCCTCGACGGGGCGCCGGTTGTGGTAGCGGATCTCCATGTCGAAGCCGGCGGCGCGGCGCGCGATCACGCGGCCGATGCGGCCCAGGCCGACGATGCCCAGCCGCTTGCCGCTCACGCGGGTGGTGAGCGGGAAATTGCCCTTGAGCCAGTCGCCGCGGCGCACGAAGCGGTCGCTGGCGCTGGTGCCGCGCGCCACGTCCATCAGCAGCGCGAACGCGGTGTCGGCCACGCAGTCGTTCAGCACGTCGGGCGTGTAGCCCACCGGGATGCCGCGCGCGCGCACCTTGTCGATGTCGATGGCGTCGTAGCCGACACCGAAGCTGGAGATCACGCGCAGGTTGGGCAGCGCGTCCAGCAGCGCGGCCTTCGCGCCGGCCTTGCCCGACGTGGCCATGCCCTCGATGCGCGCGCCCTGCTCGCGCAGGAACGCCTGCGGATCGGCCTGCTTGTGCAGCGGCAGCACCTCGTAGCGGGCGGCGAGCTGCTCTTCGAGCCAGGGGGACAGGGGGCCGTTCTGGAGGATGACGTGTTTCATTCGGGTTGGATTCCTGCGTCTCGGGCCACCTTGGCCCACTTGACCATCTCCTTCTCGAGGAAGGCGCTGACCTGCTCGGGCGTGCCGTGGCCCGGCTCGATGCCGGCGTCCTGCAGCTTCTGCTTGACGTCCGGCAGCGCGAGGATGCGCGTGACCTCGGCATTGAGCCGGGCGACCACCGCCTTGGGCGTGCCCGCGGGCGCGAGCAGGGCGCCCCAGGTGCTGGTGTCGTAGCCGGGCAGGCCGGACTCGGCGATGGTCGGCACGGCCGGCAGCACCGAGCTGCGCTGCAGTGTGGTGACGCCCAGCGGGCGCACGGTGCCGGCCTTGATCTGGACGTTGATCGCGGCGACGGTGTCGAACATCAGCGAGGTGCGCCCGCTGATCAGGTCGGGATGGGCGACGGTGCTGCCCTTGTAGGGGATGTGCACCATGTCCAGGCCGGCCATGCTCTTGAACAGCTCGCCGCTCATGTGGGGCGCGCCGCCGGGTCCGCTGGAGGCGAACGACAGCTTGCCGGGGTTGGCCTTGCCGTAGGCGATGAGTTCCTTCACGGACCTGGCGGGCACGGTGTTCGACACCACCAGCACCAGCGGCACGATGTGGGTGTGCGCCACGGGTTCGAAGCTCTTGAGCGTGTCGTAGGGGAGCTTCTTCACCATGCTGGGGTTGATCGCATGGCTGCTGGCCACCAGCGCGAGCACGTGGCCGTCGGGCGCGGCCTTGGCGACGAACTCGGTGCCGATGATGCCGGTGGCGCCGGCCTTGTTGTCCACCGTGACCGGTTGGCCCCAGGCCTCGGTCATCTTCTGGCCGATCAGGCGGGCCAGCAGGTCGATGGCGCCGCCGGGCGAGGCCGGCACCACGATGGTCATGGGTTTGCTCGGGAAGGCCGGGGCCTGCGCGAGCGCGCCACCGGCCAGGGCCAGTGCGAGGGAGGCGGCGGCGACCTGCCGCAGTGCGTGGCGTCGGTTCTGCATGCGGTGGCGGTCTCAGTAGATGGCCGGCTCGCCGATGGCGGGACCGAAGCCGGTTTCGAGGTAGTCGAAGTCGCAGCCCTCGTGGGCCTGGAGGATGTGCTGGCTGAACATGTAGCCGTAGCCGCGCTCGAAGCGCCTGGGCGGCGGCGTCCAGGCGGCCTTGCGCCGGGCCAGTTCGGCGTCGCTCACGTCCATGTGGATGGTGCGCGCCGGCACGTCGACCGTGACGATGTCGCCGGTGCGCACCAGCGCCAGCGGGCCGCCGACGTACGACTCGGGCGAGACGTGCAGCACGCAGGCGCCGTAGCTGGTGCCGCTCATGCGCGCGTCGCTGATGCGCAGCATGTCGCGCACGCCCTGCTTCACCAGCTTGGTGGGGATGGGCACCATGCCCCACTCGGGCATGCCGGGGCCGCCCTGCGGGCCGGCGTTGCGCAGGATGAGGACATGGTCCGGGGTGACATCCAGGTCGGGGTCGTCGATGGCCGCCTTCAGCGCGGGGTAGTCGTCGAACACCAGCGCCGGCCCGCTGTGCTGGAGCAGGTGGGGAGCGACGGCGCTGGGCTTGATGACGCAGCCGTCCGGCGCGAGGTTGCCGCGCAGCACCGCCAGCGCGCCTTCCTGGTAGATCGGGTTGGACAGCGGGCGGATGACGTCGGCGTTGTAGACCTCGGCGCCTTCCAGGGTCTGGCCCAGGGTCTGGCCGCTGACGGTCATGGTGTCCAGGTGCAGCAGGCCGCCGTCGGCCAGCGTCTTCATCAGCCCGCGCATGCCGCCGGCGTAGTAGAAGTCCTCCATCAGGTAGGTGTCGCCGCTGGGGCGGATGTTGGCGATGACCGGCACCTTGCGCGAGAAGGCGTCGAAGTCGTCCAGCGACACCGCGCAGTCGCCGCCGGCGCGGCGCGACATGGCCACGAGGTGGATGATGGCGTTGGTGGAGCAGCCTTCGGCCATCGCCACCGTGATGGCGTTCTCGAAGTTCCTGCGCGTGAGCACCCTGGACGGCGTCAGGTCGTCCCAGACCATCTCGACGATGCGGCGGCCGCACTGGGTGGCCATGCGCTGGTGGTTGGCGTCGACCGCCGGGATGCTGCTGGCGCCGGGCAGGGTGAGGCCCAGCGCCTCGGTGATGCCCATCATCGTGGCTGCCGTGCCCATGGTCATGCAGGTGCCGGCGCTGCGCGCGATGCTGCCTTCGATCTCCATCCACTGGGTCTCGGTGATCTTGCCGGCGCGCCGTTCGTCCCAGTACTTCCAGCTGTCGGAGCCGGAGCCCAGCACGTTGCCCTTCCAGTTGCCGCGCAGCATCGGGCCCGCCGGCAGGTAGATGCACGGAATGCCCATGCTCAGGGCGCCCATCAGCAGGCCGGGCGTGGTCTTGTCGCAGCCCCCCATCAGCACGGCGCCATCCATCGGATGGCTGCGCAGCAGTTCCTCGGCCTCGATGGCCAGCAGGTTGCGGTACAGCATGGTGGTCGGCTTGACGAAGCTCTCCGACAGCGAGATGGCGGGCAGTTCGATGGGAAAGCCGCCGGCCTGCAGCACGCCGCGCTTGACCTCCTCGACGCGCTGCTTGAAGTGCGAGTGGCAGGTGCTGATGTCGCTCCAGGTGTTGAGGATGGCGATCACCGGTTTGCCCTGCCAGTCGGCATGGTCGTAGCCGATCTGCAGGGCGCGCGAGCGATGGCCGAACGAGCGCAGGTCGTCGGGCGCGAACCAGCGCGCGGAACGGAGTTGGTCGTAGGTCTTGCGGGTCATGGGGTCGGTGCGGAGACGACGGGAAGGAACGGGAGGAGACGAGGCGAGACGGGGCAGGACTTCAGCTGCCGTCATGCCGGGCTCGACCCGGCATCCGGCTCCGGAGCGCGGATCGGGCACGACCAGACGCGGGAGATGGATCGCGGGTCGAGCCCGCCATGACGAGGGAAAGGCTCATGGGACGGCTTAGAGGCGCATGGCGTTCGTGGGTCCCGGCCTGCGCCGGGGCGGCGGGCAGCCGCAGGAGGGCGCGGCGCAGCCGCATCACTCCTCCTTGATTCCCGCCGTCTTGATCACCTTCACCCAGCGGTCGTGCTCCTCGTGCACGAACTTCGTGTACGCCTGCGAGCCCTGGGGCGGCACCACGAAGCCCTGCGACTCCATGCGCTGCCTGATCTGGGGCGACTGCATCACGGCGACCAGGGCGGCTTCGAGCTTGTCGGCGATGGGCTTGGGCGTGCCCTTGGCAACCGACATGCCCGACCACGAGAGGGCGGTGAAGTTGGGGTAGCCCGACTCGCCGATGGTGGGCACGTCCGGGTACAGCGGGTTGCGCTCGGCACTGCTGACGGCCAGCGGGCGCAGCTTGCCGGCCTTGATGTGCTGCAGCGCGACGTCCTGGTTGATGAACATCAGCGGGATGGTGCCGCCGAGGATGTCGGTCATCATGGGACCGCCGCCGCGGTAGGGGATGCCCACCATGAAGATCTTCGCGGTCTGCTTGAGCAGTTCCATCGCCATGTGGCCGGAGGCGGCCGGCGTGTAGCCGTAGCTCAGCTTGCCGGGGTTGGCCTTGGCGTAGTCGATCAGGTCCTTGAAGGTCTTGAACGGCGTCGACGGATGCACCACCAGCACGTTGGGGCCGGAGTGCACCTGGGTCAGGTGGATGAAGTCCTTGTCGGTGTCGTACGGCACCTTGGCGTTGATGCCATGCGCCACCGCGTTCTGGCCCACGCCGGTCTGGATGAGGGTGTAGCCGTCGGCCGGCATCTTCAGCGCGCGGTCCATGCCGATCACGCCACCGGCGCCGCCGATGTTCTCCACCAGCACCGGCTGCCCGAGCCGCTTGCCCAGTTCGTCGGCCACCATGCGGCCCATCACGTCGCTGGTGCCGCCGGCCGGGAACGCCACGATCATCTTGATCGGCTTGTTCGGGTAGTCGGCCTGCGCATGGGCCGCCAGCGGAAGGACACAGGCCAGGGCGGCGGCTGCGGCGTGCCGCAGCCAGTGACGCCTGGAAGAAGAGCTGGACATCGGTGTCTCCTTTGCTAACATACTAGTATCCTAGCAGCGTCGCCCGTCGCTGCCATCAGGGTTTCAACGGAAAGTGTCCCAACCGGCAGCACGCATCGCATGGCCCGAACCCGACCGCACATTCCCGACCTGGCCGCAGCGCCCGCGCCTGCGCCCGACTCGGCCGAGCTGCCCGCGCGCGGCGCGATGGGGCGCGAGGCCTACACGGCCATCCGCCAGGCGGTGCTCGATTGCACCTTCCTGCCGGGCATGGCGCTGTCGGAGCAGGCCGTGTCGCAGCAACTGCAGGTGAGCCGGGCACCGGTGCGCGAGGCGTTCCGCCGCCTGGTGCACGAGGGGCTGCTGGAGGTGGTGCCGCAGCGCGGCACCTTCGTCGCCCGTCTCGACCGCGCCCGCATCGCCGACGCCATCTTCGTGCGCGAGGCGATCGAATGCAAAGCCGCGGAGCTGGCCGCGGCGGCGCCGCTGGCGCAGCGCAAGCAGCTCATCGAGATCGTGCAGCGCCAGGCGCGTGCCTCGGCCCGCAAGGACTACGGCACCCACCTGGCCACCGACGAGGAGTTCCACCGCGCCATCCTGGCGATCGCGGGCCATCCCCATGCATGGGCGCCGCTGCGGCTGGCGCGCACCGGCATGAACCGCATCCGCCACCTGGCCATCCCCTCGGTGGGCAGCAACCGCATCGCGATCGACCACCACCGCGAGATCGTCGACGCCATCGTGGCCGGCAAGGGCAAGCGCGCGGCCGACCTGATGCGGGCCCACATCCAGTCGCCGCTGACGTACGTGGACGCGATCTACGCCGAGCATCCGGAGTACTTCGACGAGTGAGCGCAGGCCGCGGGGCAGCGGCCGGCGGCGCGGGATGGTGGACGCGCTCCCTGGTGTCTCAGCGGGTGGGGATCGGCTATGGTGCGCCGTCGGTGCCGCCCTCCCGCCGCGCGGCCGGCCTGCCCTCTCAGGACTTCCAGATGCTGGGACCAACCCCGTGACCCGCAACGCCAACAGCACCGGCGAGGGAACCGGCGCGCTCGAGAAGGCGCTCGACGTGCTTGACGCGGTGGGCAGCGCGCCCGGCGGGCTCAGCCAGGGCGAGATCACCGAGCGGCTGGCGCTGCCACGCACCACCACCTACCGGCTGCTGGCCACCCTGGTCGCGCGCGGCCTGCTGCGGCGCGACCCGCTGCGCAAGGTGTACTGCCTGGGCCTGCGCTGCCTGGAGCTGGCGCGCCAGGCCCATGCGTCGCCCGACCTGGTGGCCGCTGCCGCCGGCGAGCTGCGCGGCCTGCGCGACCTGACCGGCGAGACGGTCGACGTCGCGACACTCGATGGGCTGGACGTGGTGTCCCTCGGGCACTGCGACAGCGCCCACGGCGACCACTCGGCGGCGCTGGGCCCGCGCAAGCCCCTGTACTGCACCAGCCAGGGCAAGGCCATCCTGGCGGCCCTGCCCGCCGAGGCTCGCGACGCGCTGGTCAGGGACCTGGCGCTCAAGCCGCTGACGCCGCACACCCTCACCCATCGCCACCGCCTGCAGGCCGAGCTGCGGATCACGGCCGCGCGCGGCTGGTCGATCGACGAGGAGGAAAGCGTTGCCGGCGTGCGCTGCGTCGGCGCGGCGGTCGTCGATGCGCAGGGCGCGGTGCGCGGCGCCCTCAGCGTCGCCGGGCCCGCCTGGCGCCTCACGCGCGAACGCGCCGAGCTGCTCGGGCCCGAGGTGGCCCAGTCGGCGCGGCGCACCGGCGCCCGGCTGCGGGCCGGCGCACCAGTGGTCGGCGACCCGGCGGTGCAGGCGATGGAGGGCCCGTGGGCGTTCCATGGCGCCTTCCCGCGCTGGTGCCCGGACTCGCGGCGGCTCTACTGGTGCGACACGCTGGCACCGGCGCTGCGCGTCTTCGACGGCGGCCATGACCACGAGCTGGCGCGCGTGGAAGCGCCCATCACCGGCCTGGTGGTGCACGGCGACGAGTTGCTGCTGGCGCACGAGGCCGGCGTGCTGCGCGTCACGCCCGACGGCGAGTCGGCCCCGCTCACCACCTGGCCGCCCGGCCGCCTGCTGGCGGTGTGCGGCGGCAACGGTGGCGGGCTGTGGGCGGCGTTCGCGGCGGGGGCGAACGGCTGCGTGGTCGGCCAGGTGCAGCCCGGCGGGGCGTTCAGCGCGCAGTGGCACCTGGACGAGCCGGTGCAGGCCCTGGCCTGCCACCCCGGCGCGGACGAGCTCGTTGCCACCGTGCCGGCCAGCGGCAGCCTGCTGCGCCTGCTGCCCGGGTCGGCTCGGGTGCGCCGGCAGGCCGTCTTGCCCGCGGGGTCGGGCCGCGTGAGCGGGCTCGCCGTCGACGCCGAGGGCGGTGCGTGGACGGCGCTGCGCGAGGGCTGGAGCGTGGTGCGCCTCGCGCCCGATGGCGAGCTCGACCGCATCGTCGGGCTGCCGGTGCCGCATCCCACCGACGTCGCGGTCGTGGGCGCGGGCCTGTTCGTCACCACTGCCCGCCAGCCGGTGGCGCTGGACGTGCTGGCGACCGCGCCCTCGTCGGGCCGGCTGCTGGCGGTGTCGCTGCAGGGCTAGGGTCGGCGCGCCGCCGGCGCGGCGGCCAACGCCACCAGCTGGCCACGACGGCCAGGCCGAACAGCGTGTAGCCGGCCGTGAAGACCCAGGGTGGTCCGTCCCAGAACAGCAGGGCCTGCAGCCAGTGCTCCAGGACGCGGCTGTCGTCGACGGGCGCACCGGCCCGCGACCGCAGCCACGCCTCCAGCGTGGTGAGCGGGCACACCAGCCCCAGCCAGGCCTCGGCGACCACCACGGCGATGGTGGCCAGGTGGGCGAGCCGGAACGCGGGTGCATTCACCCACGGCCAGTGGCGCCGGTTGCCGAGCACGACCAGGACCAGGCCGGCGACGACGAACAGCACCACGGCGAGGTGCGCGACCAGCACCGCGTCCGCCAGCAGCTGGTAGGGCCAGGCGAAGGGCATGGCGATCGCCCCGCGAGGGTGGTGTCGGTGCGACGGCGGCGCGACCGGCCGGCCGCGGCCTCAGGCCGCCAGCGCCGGCGCCGCGCGGCGGCCGGTGGCCGTGTGCGCGATCGCGATGACGAAGGGCAGCAGCAGCTCGGGCACCAGGTAGCCGAGCCACACGGCGGCCGGCTCCGGCAGGCCGACCTGGCTGATCGAGAGCAGCCGGCCCAGGCCAGCGCACAGCACGCCCAGCGCCAGCAGGTACACCAGCGTGCCCTGTTGCCGGATGGTGGCGGCGGCCCAGGCACTGATGACGCCGGTGGAGAAATAGACGCCGGCCATGAAGCGGTGCACGTTGTCCAGCCGCGGCGTGGTGTCCGGTTGCCCGAGCACCATCTGCACCGTGCCGCCGACCAGCGCGATGGCGGCGACGAGGAACAGGCAGACCTGGACCACCCGCTGGCTGGCGGGCATCGGCGAGGGCGTGGGCATGGCGTTCTCCTGTGGGGCCGGGAAAGGTCAGCCGGGCAGGTCGGGCTCGACCAGGGTGGCCAGCTGCAGCAGCGATTCCTGCCAGCCGAGGTAGCACATCTCGACCGGGATCATGGCCGGGATGCCTTCCTGTACCACGTCCAGGTCGGTGCCGCAGGACACGGTCTTGAGCGTGACGGTGGTCGTCATCTCGCCCGGCATGTTGGGGTCGTCGAAGGTGTCGGTGTACTGGATGCGCTGCCCCGGCACCAGGTCGAGGTAGCGGCCGCCGAAGGCGTGGCCGTTGCCGCTCTTGAAGTGGCTGAACTTCATCCGGAAGCTGCCGCCCACCTTGGGGTCCATGTGCTCGACGGTGCAGGTGTAGCCGTAGGGCGGCAGCCACTTGGCCATGGCCGCGGGGTCGAGGAAGGCCTTGTAGACGCGCTCGGCGGGTGCGCGCAGGACGCGGTGGAGTCGGACGGTTCCGGTGGGCATGGGGGCGCCTTTCGTGGTGGGTGGGAGGGAACTGCTGGCATTCCCATGACGAGCGAGGATGCTCCGATTCGACGGCTTGGGATCAGGGTAAACCCGATCAGTTGCCGGCCATCCAGGCCGCCACCCGGTTCACGACCTCCGCTTCCATGCCGTTGAAGCCGTGGTACGCGAAGGCCTCGCAGGGGTCCCCGCGCGAGCTGCCGCCGCTGATCGACAGCAGCTGCTTGCGCGGTGCATGGACCAGCTTGTCCACCAGCGTGGCCGCCAGCGGATAGGGGCAGAGCGAACAGCCGTCCTGTTCGTGGTGCACCACCAGCACCGGGATGCGGATGCGCTCCAGCGGCATGGCCGGGACGGCGCGGCCGCGCGGGTCGGTGAGGATGGTCGAGGTGAACACGAGGCCGTCGGGGCCCTCGGGGCCGCTCACCTCGGTGGCCAGGTAGCCGGCCGATTGCGTGCCGCGGCTGGTGCCCACCAGCCACACGGGCACCTTCGCGGTCTCGCGCGTCCACGCGATCACGGCCTTCAGGTCGGCGGCGTGCTCGGGCGTCTGGCGGAAACCCGCGAGGTAGGGCGGCGACTGCCGGTCGGACGGCGCATCGGCGACCACCACGAACAGGCCCTGCGCGGCGAAGTGCTGGCGCGAGCGGACCAGGAAGTTGCCGTCGCCCCGGTTCATCGACCCGTTCGGGAAGATCTGCAGCCCGCCCTGGCCGCCCGGGAGCAGGATGACCGCGGCCTTGGTCGGCGCTGCGGGCGCGAGCACCAGCAGCCGCTGGGTGACGCCGGGCCGCGTCGGGATGTCCACCACCCGGGCCGGGTCCTGCGCCAGGGCGGCGCTGCACACGAGAAAGAGGAGGGCGGCAAGGCAGTGCTGGAGGCGTCGCATGCCCGGCATGCTGGCACGATGCATGCAAGAAGGGAACTGTCCTGAGCCGGACCGTACAGGGTCGCCCCTGATCCCCGGCCGGGGCCCCGCGGCTAGCATGCCGTCCATGCTGCACCTGGCCGCCAACGAGAACCCGCTCGGCATGCCGCACGGCGCGCAGACGGCGGCGCAGCAGGCGCTGGCGGACGCGGGCCGCTATCCCGACGGCAGCGGCGTGCAGCTCAAGGCCGCCCTGTCCGCCCGGCTCGGCGTGGCACCCGAGGGCATCGTGCTGGGCAGCGGCTCGTGCGAGATCCTCACCATGGCCGCCCAGGCCCTGGTGCGGCCGGGCGAAGGCATCGTCTCCTCGCAGTACGGCTTCCTCGTCTACGGGCAGGCCGCCCGCCTGGCCCACGCCGTGCACACGGTGGTGCCGGCGCGCGACTTCGGCCACGACCTGGCCGCCATGGCGCAGGCCATCGACGCCGGCACGCGGCTGGTGTTCATCGCCAACCCGAACAATCCCACCGGCACCTTCCTGGCCGGCGACGAACTGCAGGCGTTCCTGCGTGCGGTGCCGGCGCAGGTGACGGTGCTGCTCGACGAGGCCTACACCGAGTACCTCACGCCGGCGCAGCGCTACGACGCCGTCGGCTGGGTGCGGCAGCTGCCCAACCTGGTGGTCGCCCGCACCTTCTCCAAGGCCTATGGGCTGGCCGGGCTGCGGGTGGGCTACGGCATCGCGCAGCCGGCCCTGGCCGCCCGCTTCGAGCCGGTGCGCCCGCGCTTCAACCTCACCGGGCCGGCACTGGCGGCCGCGGCCGCCGCCCTGGCCGACGACGCCTTCCAGGCGCGCAGCCATGCCCTCAACCTCGCGGGGCGCGAGCAACTGGGGCAGGGCCTGCAGGCGCTGGGGCTGCGCTGCCTGCCCTCGGCCGGCAACTTCGTGATGGTGGAGGCGGGCGATGCCGCCGGCCTGCACCGCGCGCTGCTGGCGCAAGGCATCGCGGTGGCCACGCTCGACGCCTATGGCCTGCCGCGCTGGCTGCGCATCACGGTCGGCCTGCCGGAACAGAACACGCGGGTGCTCGACGCGGTGCGTGCGTTCCAGTCCAGCGCCGCCGCCGCAACCACCTGAGACCGTCCACGACCGCGACAAGGAGAGACCGCCCATGCACCGCCGCCACTTCACCACGCTGGCCGCCGCCACGCTCGCAGTGCCGTTCGCCCGCGCGCAGGAGCGCACCGTGCGCATCCTGGTGGGCTTCCCGCCCGGCGGCTCGGCCGACGTCATCGCGCGCCTCCTGGCCGACCGGATGCGTGCGTCGCTGGGGCAGAACGTCATCGTCGACAACAAGCCCGGGGCAGCCGGCCGCATCGCGCTGGGCGAGGCGAAGAAGGCCGCGCCCGACGGCCAGACCCTGGTGCTGTCGCCCAGCGGCGCACTCGTCATCCAGCCGTGGCTGTACCAGAACCTCGGCTACGACCCGGTCAGGGACTTCACGCCGGTCGCGCGGGTGTGCACGTTCGATTTCGCCGTGACGGTGGGGCCGGCCGCGCCGGCCGGCGACCTGAAGGCGGTGCTGGCCTGGATGAAGGCCAACCCCGGCAAGGCGAACTACGGCACCTCGGGCGCCGGCACCGTGCCGCACTTCGCCGGCCTGCTGATCTCGCAGGCCTCGGGCGTGCCGCTGCTGCACGTGGCCTACCGCGGCGGCGCGCCGGCCGCGCAGGACCTGATCGGCGGCCAGGTGCCGATGATGGTGGACACCGCCTCGGAAACCATCGAGCACCACAAGGCCGGCAAGGTGCGCATCCTGGCCGTGACCGGCGAGCAGCGCAACAAGGCGCTGCCCGACGTGCCGACCCTGCGCGAATCGGGCATTCCGGTGACGGCCGACGCCTTCTTCGGCCTGTACGGTCCGCCCGGCCTGGCGCCCGACGCGCTGGCGCGGCTGGAGAAGGCGGTGGCCGATGCGCTGCGCCTGCCGGACGTGCAGGAGAGGATCGTCGGCTTCGGGCTGGTGCCCAGCTACGCACCGGGCGCGGAGCTGGCGGCAATGCAGGCTGCCCACCTGAAGAAGTGGGAAGCGCCGATCAAGGCATCGGGATTCAAGCCGGAGTAGCGCGCATGAATCGCTCGGGACCGACCGACGGCCGCCCGCCCTCGGAACTGATCGACCAGCGCATCGCCGAACTCGGCGACTGGCGCGGCGACACCCTGGGCCGCATGCGCGCGCTCATCCACGAAGCCGCCCCCGACGTGGTGGAGGAGTGGAAGTGGGGCATCCCGGTCTGGTCGCACGACGGCATCCTGTGCACCGGCGAGACCTACAAGGCCAAGGTGAAACTGACCTTCGCCAAGGGCGCGGCGCTGGACGACCCGACCGGCCTGTTCAACGCCAGCCTCGATGGCAACACCCGGCGCGCGCTCGACATCGGCGAGGGCCAGGACGTCGACGCCGACGCGTTTCGCTCCCTGGTGCGGGCGGCGGTGGCGCTCAATGCCATCGGCACGAAGGCAAGAACCAGGCGGTCGAAATGACGCTTCGCAAGTCGGCCGGCGGCTGCACGTTTTTTAGGCAATGCGTTGCGAAGGCGCATGGAGCCTTGCGCGCCGGCCTGGTGGCCGGTCGGGGGGCAGGGGTGTTATCCACAGAATCTGTGGAGTTGTTGCAGCGCCGCGCAAGCCGTCGCCATGGCGCGCCCTCCTGTGTTCTGGGGATTGACAGGTCTCCGGCCGAGGCATGGAATGCAATCTCAGCAGGTAGGAGATGTTCCCATGTCGCAGCAGGAATCGACCGACGGCAGAAGTGAGCTGGCACTCAGACTCGCGTCCGCGACGTCGCGATGGCGCGACCTGCGGGACCTGCGGGCCGGCATGCGCACCCGCATCGAGTTCGCATCGGCCATGCGCAGCGCGGGCCCCAGCCTTTCCCGCGCTTTCGCCCTGTTCCGCACGCCCCTGGGCTGGTGGCATCCGGCCCGTCCCAGCGCCCCCCAGGCCGCGCGCCTCGCGGCCCATGCGCCCGCCGACCTGCACGCGCGGCCGCCTGCACCACTCGCGGCGGCCACGCCGGCCCCGGGCTGCGGCCGTTCCGGCCACGGCTCCGCCAGCGTGATGGTGTTCCTGGTGCGCGACCGCGACTCCAGCATCCACGACGCCTAGGGCCGCTCCAGCGGCCGGGCGAAACTCAGCTCGTGGCCGTCGGGATCGGTCAGGTGGAAGTAGCGCTCGCCCCAGCTGGCGTCGCGCGGCGGCGCCTGCGGCTGCAGGCCTGCGGCCAGGGCCTGCCGGTACTGCGCGTCGACATCGGCCACGTAGAAGATCACCCGGCCCCACCACGCCCAGTCGCGCTCGCTGCCCTCGGTGGTGACATTGAGGCAGGCATTGCCGGCGCTGAAGCTGGTGAACGCGGCGGAGGCGCCGCCGTAGCGCAGCACGAAGCCCAGGGCCTCGTAGAACCGCACCGAGCGCGCCATGTCGTGCGTGGCCAGCGTCACGGCGCTGATCGCCGTGATCGTGGCCGGGCGCTCGTCGCGCCCGTTCGCGGCCGCAGTCACACGGTGGGCAGGATGTTGCGGTTGACGCCGAAGACGTTCTTCGGGTCGTACTTGTTCTTCAGCGCCACCAGCCGCTCGTAGTTCTCGCCGTAGGCATCGCGCACCCGGTTGCCGGCTTCCTCCTGGGTCAGGAAGTTGACGTACACGCTGCCGGTGGAGAAGGGCACCGCCGCCTGCCACAGGCCGCGTGCCCAGCCGATGCAGGCGTCGTCCTTGGCCGCGTCCGACCAGCGGCCGTGCACGTTCATCACGTACTGGCCGTCACGGTGGTTGTAGGCCATGGCGTTGCGCGGCACGCGGCTCACGGCGCCGCCGAGCTGGGCGCAGGCGATCTCGGTCTGGCCGTCGGGAATGCGGCGCGCATGCTCGACCAGCACGTCGATCAGCCCGTCGGACAGGGTGGCGAAGTCGTGCGACTTCCAGTAGTTGCGCGCACCGGGCGTCAGCAGCGGATCGAGGACGGTCTGCCAGGCGGTGTACGGCATCGGCCCCACGATGTCGGCGATCGGGTGGCCGAACTCGCGCAGCGGCTTGGCCAGGCGTTCGCCTTCGGCGATGTCGCCGTGGTAGCAGATGGCCAGCGCCAGGATCTCCTTGCCGTGCCACTCGGGCGGCAGGAACGGCAGCGGCGGCGCCTGCCGCAGCACGAACCAGCAGACGAACTGGTCGGGCACCTTGGTGACGAACTCGCGCTTGAAACGCAGCACCTCGCTGGCAGCGTCGAGCGGGTGGATGACCAGGCCGGCCAGGACCGTGGGGCCGACCGGGTGCAGCTGGAACTCGAACGAGGTGACCACGCCGAAGTTGCCGCCACCGCCGCGCAGGCCCCAGAACAGGTCGGTGTTCTCGCTCTCGCTGGCGGTGACCAGGTCACCGGCGGCCGTGACGACATCGGCCGACAGCAGGTTGTCGACCGTCAGGCCCAGCGCGCGGCTCAGCCAGCCGAAGCCGCCGCCCAGCGTGAGCCCGGCGACGCCGGTGGTCGAGTTGATGCCCAGTGGCGTGGCCAGCCCGAACGCCTGCGCCTCGCGGTCGAAGTCGCCCAGGGTGGCGCCGGGCTCGACCCGCGCGATGCGCCGGGCCGGATCGATGCGCACCGACTTCATCAGCGACAGGTCGATCTGCAGGCCGCCTTCGCCGACCGCATCGCCGGCGATGTTGTGGCCGCCGCCGCGCACCGCGATGGCCAGGTCGCTGTCGCGCGCGAACTGGATGGCGTGCCGCACGTCGGCGGCGCCGGCACACCGCACCACGATGGCCGGGTGGCGGTCGATCATGCCGTTCCAGATGGTGCGGGCCTGCTCGTAGTCCTCGGAGCCGGGCAGGGCGACACGGCCACGCACGGCCTGCCGCAAGGCGGTGAGGGCGTCCTCGCTGATCGTGACGCGCGCCTGCTCGCCCGACCTGGTGGTGACCTTGGCCATGACCGCTCTCCTGAGTTGGAAGGAAGCTCAGGCTAGGCTGGCCCTCTGGGGTTGTCCAACCCTGTTGCTTCTTGCAATGCGGCTCGCTTGCCCGGCCGTGCCCGCATCGGGGCGACGCTGCAGCCGGGCTGTCGCCCGCGGGGCTAGGGGCCGCGCCGGGTCCGGTCCTCGTCGAAGGCGGCGGCGACGAAGTCGACGACAGCCTTCACCCGCACCGACGACCGGTGCTGCTGCGAGTACACCGCGTAAATGTCTGCATCCGGGCTGCCGTGGTCGGGCAGCACCTGCACCAGCCGGCCACTGGCGAGGTAGCGCTGCACGTCCCATTCGGCGCGCAGCAGGATGCCGTGGCCCTCGAGTGCCCAGCTCACCGCGATGCCGCCGTCGTTGGTCGTCAGGTTGCCGCGGATCTTCACGGTCTGGGCCTGTTCCGCCGCGCGCCCACCGCGCAGCGAGGTGAAGCGCCACTGGCCGTAGGCCTCGTCGCCCTGGCGGATGCCGATGCAGTTGTGCCGGGCGAGATCACGCGGCGTCGCCGGTGCGCCGTGGCGCTTCAGGTAGGCAGGCGACGCGACCAGCACCCGGCGGTTGGGCGCGATGAAGCGCGCGATGCCGCGCGAGTCGGGCGGGTGGCCGAAGCGGAAGCAGACGTCGTAGGCGTCGTCGGTCAGCGCTGGCGGGTTCACCGACAGCTGCAGCTGCACCTCCACCTTGGGGTGCTTGCGCACGAACTGCGACAGCAGCGGCGCGATGTGGCTGCGGCCGAAGCCGAGCGTGGCGTTCACCCGCACCGTTCCCTGCGGCTCCTGCGTCAGGCCGAGCAGCTGCTGCTCCATCGTCTCGATCTCGCCCAGGATGCGGCGCGCGTTCTCCAGGTAGATCTCGCCCTCGGGCGTCAGGCCCATGCGGCGCGTGGTGCGGGTCACGAGCGCGGTGCCCAGGCGCGCTTCGATCTGGCTGAGCCGCTTGCTCACGGCCGGTGTGGTGAGCCCGAGCTCCCGGGCCGCCGCCGTGAGGCTGCCGGAGTGCACGAGCATGGAGAAGAACCCCAGGTCGGCGGGGTGGACGGTCCTGGCCATGTCCGGATTGTCCGGCCGGATTGTTGAATCCAGGGAAACGTCGGCTTGCCCTGGGCGCCGTTTCTTGAATGCGTGGCTTCCTACAGTTGGCCCCACGCATCGACCCGAAGGAGACACGCCTTGACCCACCGCTTCCTCCCGCTCGCCCTCGCCGCCGCCGCCCTGTGCGCCGGCCCGGGCGGCGCCTCCGCCCAGGCCTGGCCCGCCAGGCCCGTCACCATCGTGGTGCCGTTCCCGGCCGGCGGCACGACCGACGTGCTGGCGCGCGCCATCTCCACCAAGCTCGCGGCCGCCATTGGCCAGCCGGTGCTCGTCGACAACAAGCCGGGCGCCGGCGCCACCCTGGGCGCGGCCCTGGTCGCCAAGGCGAACGACGGCGGCCACACGCTGCTGATGGGGGCCGTGCACCACACGGTGGCGACCAGCGTCTACAAGAACCTGAGCTACAGCTTCGAGAAGGACTTCCAGCCCATCACCACCGTCGCGATGGTGCCCAACGTGCTGGTGGTCAGCGCCAAGGCGCCGTACGCGAGCGTGAAGGACCTGGTGGCCGCTGCCAGGGCGAAGGCCGACGGCCTGTCCTACGGCTCCAACGGCAACGGAACGGCCCAGCACATGATCGGCACGCAGTTCCAGGTCGAGACCGCCGCCCGGCTGCTCCATGTCCCGTACAAGGGCAGCGCGCCGCTGACCACCGACCTGCTCGGCGGCCAGGTGAACATGTCCTTCGACACGGTGACGCCGGTGCTGCCCTTCATCAAGGAGGGCAAGCTCAAGGCCCTGGCCGTGACGACGGCCGAGCGCTCGGCGGCGCTGCCCAACGTTCCCACGCTGCAGGAGGCCGGCGTTCCCAACGTGGCCATCGGCACCTGGTTCGGCCTGCTCGCGCCGAACTCGGCCCCGAAGCCGGTGGTGGCCCGGCTCCACGCCGAGGTGCTGAAGATCATCCAGTCGCCCGAGTTCCGCAAGCAGATGGCGGACATCGGCGCCGAGCCGGTGGGCAACAAGCCCGAGGAGATGGGCCGCCAGATCCGCGAGGAAACCGAGAAGTTCGCCGCGCTGGTCAAGGCCGGCAAGGTCACCCTGGAGTAACCGACATGCAGCAAGCAGCAAACCTTGACCGCGGCGCCGCCGCCGCGGACCTCACCCGCCTGATGGCCAAATTCACCTCCTACATCGGCAAGCGCCTGCCGACCGACGTCACGCAGAAGCTCGGTGAGCTGCGCGAGAAGGAGGTCAACTTCCTGGCCAAGGAGGTGTACGAATCGATGCGGCAGAACCAGGAAGCGGCCGACAAGCTCGACCGCCCGAGCTGCCAGGACACCGGCGTCATCCAGTACTTCCTGACCGCCGGCTCCAGGTTCCCCCTGCTGGGCGAGCTCGAGGAGATCCTGGTCGGCGCAACCGAGGGGGCGACCAAGGACGGCCCGTTGCGGCACAACGCGGTCGAGACCTTCGTGGAGAAGAACACCGGCACCAACACCGGCTCGAAGATCCCCTGGCTGGACTGGGAGATCGTGCCCAACGAGGACAGCGTGACCATCGAGGTCTACATGGCCGGCGGCGGCTGCACCCTGCCGGGCGCGGCCAAGGTGCTGATGCCGGGCCAGGGCTACGAGGGCGTGGCGGAGTTCGTGTTCGACGTGATCACCTCGCGCGGGGTCAACGCCTGCCCGCCGCTGCTGGTGGGCGTGGGCGTCTCGACGTCGGCCGAGACCGCCGCGCGGCTGTCGAAGAAGGCCATCCTGCGGCCGGTGACGTCGCGCCATCCCAACCAGAACGCGGCGCTCATGGAGGAGCTGCTGGCCGACGGCCTGAACGAACTGGGCCTGGGCCCGCAGGGGCTGACCGGCAACGCCAGCGTGATGGGCGTGAACATCGAATCGTCGGCGCGCCATCCGTCCACCATCGGCGTGGCCGTGTCCACCGGCTGCTGGGCGCATCGCCGCGGCCGCATCAAGATCAACGCGGACCTGACCTGGGAGGTCCTGTCCCACACCGGATTCAAGCTGTGAAGAAGACGCTCACCACCCCCATCAGGGACGAGGACCTGGAATCGCTGAACGTCGGCGACGTGGTCTACCTCACCGGCACGCTGGTGACCTGCCGCGACGTGGCGCACCGCCGCCTGATCGAACTGGGGCGCGAGCTGCCGGTCGACCTGCAGGGCGGCGCCATCTTCCATGCCGGGCCCATCGTGCGGCAGAAGGACGACGGCGAGTACGAGATGGTCTCGATCGGGCCGACCACCAGCATGCGCATGGAGAAGTTCGAGAAGGAATTCATCCGGCGCACCGGCGTGAAGCTGATCGTCGGCAAGGGCGGCATGGGCCCGGAGACGCAGGAAGGCTGCGTCGAGAACAAGGCGGTGCACGCCATCTTCCCGGGCGGCTGCGCCGTGCTGGCCGCCACCAAGGTCGAGAAGATCGAGGCCGCGGAGTGGACGGACCTGGGCATGCCCGAGACCCTGTGGGTCAACCGGGTGAGGGACTTCGGCCCGCTGATCATCTCCATCGACACCAAGGGCAAGAACCTGATCGAGGAGAACAAGGCGGTCTTCAACGAGAAGAAGAAGCCGATCCTGGAGCGCATCAACCAGCAGGTGCGCTTCATCAAGTAAGGGGCGCAGGCACGGGGCGAACCGGCGGCCGGCTGGTTTTCCCCGGGTTCAAGGTTGGCACGCCCGGTGCTAAGGTGGCAGGACATGCGACTGCTGCTGCTCGAAGACGACGCCATCCTGGGCGACGGCCTGGCCGAGTTCCTGCGCGGCGAAGGCCACGTGGTCGACTGGTTCCAGCGCCTGCGCGACCTGCCGGTCCTGGCCGGCGAGCCGTACGACGTGCTGCTGGTCGACTGGCAGCTGCCCGACGGCTCGGGCCTGGACTGGGTGCGCGGCCTGCGCGCGCGGGGTTTCGCGCTGCCGGTGCTGATGCTCACCGCCCGCGACCTGCTGTCCGACCGCATCCGCGGGCTGGATGGCGGTGCCGACGACTACCTGGTCAAGCCATTTGCACCCGAGGAACTGGCGGCCCGCCTGCGCGTCACGCAGCGGCGCAGCGCCGGCGCCGCCTCGGCCCGGGTGCGGGTTGGGGATGCCGACGTCGACCTGGCCGCGCGCAGCGTGTCGCGCCGTGGCCGCGAGGTGGCGGTCACGCCGCGCGAGTGGCAGGTGCTGGAGGCGCTGGTCGCGCGGCCCGGCCGGGTGGTCACCCGGGGCGACCTCGAGGCCCTGATGCTGGGCTTCGACGGCGAGGTGTCCAGCAACTCGGTCGAGGTGCATGTCTCGCACCTGCGCCGCAAGCTGGGCGCCGACGCGATCGAGACGGTGCGCGGCGTCGGCTACCGGGTGGGTCCGTGAGGCCGTCCAACTCCATCGGCCACCGGCTGTCGCGGGTCGTGCTGCTGGTGTCGCTGGCGTGGTCGCTGGCGGTCTTTGGAGTGGTCTGGGGGGTGGTGCGCTGGCAGATCGACAGCGTGCTGGACGACGCGCTGCAGGAGTCGGCCGAGATCCTGTACGGGCTGCTGCGCGCCAACGAGGACCGGTTCGCCAACGGCACCGGCGGCTCGCTGCAGGCGCCTCCGCACGACGAGCGCCTGGTCTGGCAGCTGGTCGACGCCCAGGGGCGCGTGGCCTGGCGCTCGCATCGCGCCCCGCCGCAGGCGCTGGCGCCGGCCGGCAGCGGCCACTGGACCGACCCGGGGCCGCTGTGGCATGTCTACCGCATCCCGTTCGGCAAGGCGGGCCCGATCGTGATGGTCGCCCAGCCGCAGGAGGCGCGGCGACAGATCAAGTTCGAGGCCGGCCTGGTGACGGCGGCCAGCGCGCTGCTGGTCGGCCTGGCGTGCGCCATCCTGCTGCGCCGGCGCGTGCGCGCCGAGCTGCAGCCCCTGGTGCAGCTGTCGCGCGACGTCGCCGCCTACCAGCCGCTGGCCGATGCGGGCGCGCTGCCGGCGGCCAGCCGCCAGGAGCTGGTGCCCCTGCGCAATGCGATCGTCGGCCTGGGCGAGCGGCTCGCACGGATGGTGGCCAGCGAGCGCGCCTTCAGTGCGCATGCGGCCCATGCGCTGCGCACGCCGCTGGCCGGCCTCGGTGCGCAGCTCGCGCTGGCCCAGCGCGACAGCGAACCGGCGGCCGCGGCCCGCATCGGCCGCGCGCGCGAGGCCGCCGACCGCCTGGCCCGGGTGGTGAGCGCGCTGCTCACCCTGTTCCGCAGCGGCACCGAGCCCGCCTTGCAGCCGATCGACCTGGGCGCCCTGCTGCACGACCTGCCGGTGGCCGGCCTGGCGGTCGAGGTGCGGGGCGTGTGCGTGGCGCGGGCCGACCCGGACCTGCTCGCCGCCGCGCTGCTCAACCTGCTGGACAACTCGGTGCGCCACGGCGCGACCGCCGTGACCGCCACGCTGTTCCGCGACCGCGGCCGGGCGCTGCTGCGCCTGGTGGACGACGGCCCCGGTGTCGACGAGGCGACGCGCGGGCGGCTGGAGACGGCGCTCCGCAGCCAGGACTTCTCCCAGGGCCTGGGCCTGGGGCTGATGCTGGCCAGCCGGGTGGTGGCCGCCCATGGCGGCAGCCTGGTGCTGCTGCCGCCGGCCGGGCCGGGCTTCGGCATCGAACTGTCGTTGCCGGCCGCCTGAGCCGGGCCCGCACCGGCCGGGGCCGGCGGCCGGAATGGTCTTCAGGAGTTCTTCAGACTGCCGGCGCATAGTGCCCCCCAGCCGCCCGACAGGCGCCAGAGGAGCCGACGATGCCTGAACACGACACCCACACGCGCAGTCTCGTGCAGAGTTTCCTGGTGCTGCTGGACGAGCAGCGCCGGCTGGCCATGGTCTACCTGGAGACCGTGAACCGCGGCGGCTCCCGCACGCTGCCGGCCGACCTGGACGATCTGGACTCCCTGGTGGCGTTCGTGGCGCGCGACGTCGAAGCGGTCCGCCGCTTGCTCGCCAACCGCGTTCCCGCCGAGGTGTAGCGGCCGGCCCAGGCCGGCGCCCCGGGTCGCGAGCGCCTGGCTTGCCGCAGGCTCAGGAGGCGAGGGCGCGCATTTCGCGGAACAGGTCGGCCTTGCCTTCGAAGCCGATGCCGGGCAGGTCCGGCAGCGTGACGTAGCTGTTCTCCACCTTCACGCCGTCGGGGAAGCCGCCGAACGGCTGGAACAGGTCCGGGTAGGACTCGTTGCCGCCCAGCCCCAGGCCGGCCGCGATGTTCAGCGACATCTGGTGGCCGCCGTGCGGGATGCAGCGGCTGGCCGACCAGCCATGCTCCTTGAGCATCTCCAGCGTGCGCAGGTACTCCACCAGGCCGTAGCTCAGGGCGCAGTCGAACTGCAGCCAGTCGCGGTCCGGGCGCATGCCGCCGTAGCGGATCAGGTTGCGCGCATCCTGCATGGAGAACAGGTCCTCGCCCGTGGCCATCGGGTTCTTGTAGTAGTTGCGCAGCGTCGCCTGCAGCTCGAAGTCGAGCGGGTCGCCCGGCTCCTCGTACCAGAACAGGTCGTACTGCGACAGGGCCTTGGCGTAGGCGATGGCGGTGTCCAGGTCGAAGCGGCCGTTGGCGTCCACGCACAGCTTCTGGCCGTCCTGCAGCACTTCCATGATGGCGTCGATGCGGCGCAGGTCCTCGTCCAGCGAGGCGCCGCCGATCTTCTTCTTCACCACCGTGTAGCCGCGGTCGATGTAGCTGCGCATCTCGTCCTGCAGCTTCCTGTCGTCCTGGCCGGGGTAGTAGTAGCCGCCGGCGGCGTAGACGAAGATCTTGCGGTTGGGCTTGCCATCACCGTAGCGGTCGGCCAGCAGCTGGAACAGCGGCTTGCCTTCGATCTTGGCCACCGCGTCCCAGATGGCCATGTCCATCGTGCCGATGGCCACCGAGCGCTCGCCATGGCCGCCCGGTTTCTCGTTCGTGAACATCGTGGCCCAGATCTTGTGCGGATCCAGGTTGTCGCCGGTGGCGTCGACCAGCGAGGCGGGGTCGGCTTCGAGGATGCGCGGGATGAAGCGGTCGCGCATCATGCTGCCCTGGCCGTAGCGGCCGTTGGAGTTGAAGCCGTAGCCGATCACCGGCTTGCCGTTGCGGATCACGTCGGTGACGACGGCCACGAGGCTGAGGTTCATCTTGCTAAAGTCGATGTAGGCGTTGCGGATCGACGAACTGATGGGCACGGTCTTTTCACGGATGTCGACAATCTTCATGGCGGGCTGGCGTGTCAGAGGGTTCAGGGGCCTGCATGGTCGCCGTTTGCCCGCACCGGGGCCAATGCTCGTTTTGGCTGCTTCCATGCACCGCACGAACCGCCCATGAACTTCAACTTCACCTGGCTCGAGGACTTCCTGGCGCTGGCCGCCACGGGCAACTTCTCGCGCGCGGCGCAGGACCGGCACAGTTCGCAGCCGGCCTTCAGCCGCCGCGTGCGCGCCCTGGAGGAATGGATCGGCGCGCCGCTGGTGGACCGCAGCACGCAACCGGCCCGGTTGACCGAGGTGGGCGAGTGGTTGCTGGGCGTGGCGCGCGACCTGGTGGAAAGGGCGGCTCGGTTGCCGGGCGAGGCCCAGCAGGTGGCCGAGGCCAGCGCCGGCACCCTGCGCATCGCCAGCACGCATGCCCTGTCGTTCACCTTCCTGCCGCGGTGGCTGCGCAGCCTCGAATCGACGCTGGTGCTGGGCCCGGTCGAACTGACCTCCGACGTGCTCGCCCGGTGCGAGGCGCAGATGCAGGAAGGCAAGGTCCACTTCGTCCTGGCCCATGCCCACGCCAGGGCGCAGGGCGCGCTCGATGCCGGGGCCTTCCTGCATGCCGGCATCGGCGCCGACCAACTGGTCCCGGTGTCCAGGCCGGCCGCCGGCGGCCGGCCGCTGCATCGCCTGGGAACGAAGCCGGCGCCGGGGGGCGTGCCGCTGCTCGCATACACCGACGAGTCGGGCATGGGGCGGGTGGTCCGCTCGGTGCTCGGCCGCCGGCTGGATGCGCTGGCCTGCCAGGCCGTCTTCACCGCCCACCTCGCCTCGGTGCTGCGCTCCATGGCGCTGGACGGCCGCGGCATCGCCTGGCTGCCACGCACCCTGGTGGAGGACGACCTCGCCGCCGGCCGGCTCGTGGCCGCGGCCGACGCCGGCTGGAGCATCGACCTGGAGATCCGCCTGTACCGCCAGCGCGACGCCGTCGGCCGCGCGGCGCAGGCATTCTGGGAGGCCGCGATCCAGGGCGGCGGCCTGGGCACCCGCGCGGCGGCGGGTCCGGTCGCATCCGTGGGCTGACCGCCGGGAAAGGACGAGCATCATGGCCGGGGCAGACCCCTTCGATCTGGAGCGCTTTCGCAGCGCGCAGGAGCCGGTGTGGGAGGCCGTCCGCGTCGAACTGGCGCAGGGCCACAAGACCACCCACTGGATGTGGTTCATCTTCCCCCAGCTGACGGTGCTGGGGCGCAGCGCCACCGCCAGGTTCTATGGCCTCTCCGGCCTGGCCGAGGCGAGGAGCTACCTGGCCGACCCCGTCCTGGGCCCGCGCCTGCTGGAGGCCTGCCGCCTGCTGTCGGGCCTGGCGACCCGCGATGCGCAAGAGGTGTTCGGCAGCATCGACGCGATGAAGCTGCGCTCCAGCCTGACGCTGTTCGCCAGGGCGGCCGCGCACGAGCAGGTCTTCACCGACTGCCTCGCCCAGTACTTCGGCGGAGCCGAAGACCCCCTCACGCTGCAGTACCTGTCGACGGCGTCGTGAGGGTGCGCACGCCTAGCGCCCGACGAGCGCCTGCGGCGTGTTGCGGAATCCGATCGCCAGCCGGTTGTAGGTGTTCATCAGGCCGATGGCCAGGGTGAGGTCGACCAGGTCGCGCTCGTCGAACACGGCACGGGCCGCGTCGTAGTCGCGATCGGGAATGCCGGTCTCGGCCACCCGTGTCACCGACTCCGCCCAGGCCAGCGCGGCGCGCTCCCTGTCGTCGAAGAGAGGTCCCGCTTCCCGCCACGCCTGCAGCAGCGCCAGCCGCTCGGTGGACTCGCCCTTCTCCAGCAGGTCGCGCGTGTGCATGTCCAGGCAGTAGGCGCAGTTGTTGATCTGCGAGACACGCAGGTACACCAGGTCGACCAGGACGGCCGGCAGCCTGCTCTGGGCGACGTAGCCGTACAGGCTGCCGAGGGCCTTGACGCCGGTCGGGGCGATCTGGTTGTAGTCGAGGCGCTTGCTCATGGGGGACTTCTCCTGGGGTGATCGGACGGGCCCGCAAGGGGCCGGGGGGCGATCTTGGAGGAACCCTGGCAGCAGGGGAACTGATGAATCTGCAAGGGCGCCATGCGTGCCGTTCAACGGGCGACCTGGCCGCGTCCGCCCCACGTCCGCCGCCAGGCCGTCAGACACTACAGGTCCCTGACAGCGAGCCGGTCCGTCCCGCGAGACAATCCCCGCTTGCCGCGAGGGGAAGCGTGTCTCTGAAGTCCGGTCTCGAGTCGATCCATGCGCAGGCGCTGGCCACCGCCCGGCGTCCCCTGTTCCGGGAGGGGGCGGCCGAGGCGATCCCGATGGCGATCGGCATCGCCGCCTGGGGGCTGGTGGCGGGGGTGGCGATGGCCAAGACCGGGATGGGCGTGCCGCTCGCCATCTTCATGTCCATCGTCGTGTATGCCGGCTCGGCCCAGATCGCGGCCCTGCCGCTGATCATGTCCGGCGCGCCGATGTGGGTGGTGTGGGCCACCACGCTGTGCGTCAGCCTGCGCTTCGTGGCCTTCAGTTTCCACTTCCGCCCCTACTTCATGCACCTGCCGCGCCGGCAGCGCATCGCCTTCAGCTTCCTGATGGGCGACACGGGCTTCGCCCTGTTCATCCGGCGCTTCCCCGAACCCGCACGCGGCCGCGACCACGAGGAGTACTTCCTGGGCAGCTCCCTGGTGACGTTCGGCGTCTGGCAGCTGTCCATCATCACCGGCATCGTCGCCGGCAGCGGCATCCCGACGTCGTGGGGCCTGGCCTTTGCCGGCACGATGGCCCTGCTGGCGTTGACCTGCACGCAGCTGCGCAAGCCCTCGACATGGGTGGCGGCGGTGGTGGCCGGCAGCGCCGCCATCGCGGCCTATGCACTGCCCCTGAAGCTGAACATCCTGGTTGCCATCGCGGCGGCCGTTGCGGTCGGCGTGCTCGCCGACCATGCGCAGGCCCGGCGCGCGCGAGGCAAGCCATGAGTGCTTTCGAGCTCTTCCTCACGACGGTCGGCATGGCCGTGGTCACGCTGCTGTGCCGCTCGTTCTTCCTGCTGCCCAAGGACGACCTTCCCATGCCGCGCTGGCTGCACGAGGGGTTGCGCTATGCGCCCACCGCCGCCCTGGCCGCCGTCGTGGCGCCGGAACTGGTGCTGACGCAGGGCCACCTGATCGACACCTGGCGTGATCCGCGCATCTTCGGCGCCGTGGCGGGCCTGCTGTTCTACAGCTGGCGCCCCAGCCTGTTCGGCACCATCGTCTGCGGCACAGGCGTCATGCTGGCATTGCGGTTCGGGCTGGGCTGGTAGGGGCGGGCGTAGGATGCACCTCCCGCCACGACTGGGAGAAGCCCCGTGATCGCCAGGAACACGATCTGCCTCTGGTACGACGGCACCGCCCTGGAAGCCGCGCAGTTCTATGCCCGGACGTTCCCGGACAGCGCGGTCGGCGCCGTCCATCGCGCCCCCGCCGACTACCCGTCGGGCAAGCAGGGCGATGTGCTCACGGTCGAGTTCACCGTGATCGGCATCCCGTGCCTCGGCCTCAACGGCGGCCCGGCGTTCCAGCACAACGAGGCGTTCTCGTTCCAGGTCGCCACCGACGACCAGGCCGAGACCGACCGCCTGTGGAATGCGGTCGTGGGCAACGGCGGCCAGGAAAGCGCCTGCGGCTGGTGCAAGGACAAGTGGGGCCTGTCGTGGCAGATCACGCCGCGCGCCCTCATCGCCGCGATCACCGATCCCGACCCCGCCGCCGCCAGGCGCGCCTTCGAGGCGATGATGGAGATGGGCAAGATCGACATCGCCGCGATCGAGGCGGCCCGGCGCGGCTGACGCTCATCGGCAGCCGCCCGCCGTGCGGACGCCCGCATCGCGGCGCGCACGCCCATACTGGAACTTCCGTTCGCCACCCGCCATGACGGCCGGGCTGGCGCGAGCGGCCCTCGCCAGGAGACGCCATGTCCAGCCACGTCTACAAGATGCTCGAACTCACCGGATCCTCGCCCACCGGCATCGAGGATGCCGTCAACAAGGCCATCGCCAAGGCCAGCGAGACCGTGCGCAACCTGCAGTGGTTCGAAGTCGTGGAGACGCGCGGCCACATCCAGGACGGCAAGGTCGCCCACTGGCAGGTGACGGTCAAGGCCGGCTTCACGCTCGAGTGAGCGCGCGCCGGCGGGCGCTAGGAGCCGCGGACGAGGCGCAGCAGGCGCAGCGCTTCCTGCGGCGCGACCTGCGGCTGCCGCACCGTCCAGGCCACGAACTGGTCCGGCCGCACGAGCACGAGGCTGGCCTCGTACCGCGCCGTCTCGCCGGCTGCCGGTTCTTCCACGATGGTCAGTGGCAGCGACAGCTCGCGGGCGGCGTCGTTGAACGCCTGCAGGGTGCCTGGCCCGGCCCCGAGGGCCAGCAGGGTGTAGCCCGGGCCCAGCGCCTCGAACACGTTGCGTCCCGAGACCAGCCTGGCCGGCGCCAGGTGGTGGCCGGCCCGGGCCTCGAAGCGGTGCGAGCCCTGGGCGCTGCTCACCGCGCCGGGCGCACCGCCCACCACCGGAGAGCCTTCGTAGTGTGGCTCGAAGGCATGGACTTCGCCCACCGCGCCCTGGGCGCGCGCTCCCCACGCCTGCTCGAAGGCGGCGCGGTCGCGGCCCGGGTCGAATGTCTCGAGGAACTGCTTGTCGGTCTCGATCGACTTGGCGATGAAGTCGCGGATGGTGGACTGGAACACCGGGCGCCGCTCGGCGTCGTAGGAGTCCAGCAGCCGCTCGCCGCCCCAGCCGCGTAGCGCCGCGGCCAGCTTCCAGCCCAGGTTGCGCGCATCCTCCAGGCCCGAGTTCACGCCGTAGCCGCCATAGGGCGGGTGGCTGTGTGCGGCGTCGCCGGCGATGAAGGCACGGCCCTGGCGGTACGAATCCGCCAGCATGAAGCGCAGGTCCCAGAACCCGATGTGCTCGAACTCGACGTCGAACGGCGCGCCCACGGCCTCGTGCAGGTAGGCAGCGAAGTCGAAGTTCTCCTTCGTCGTGCCCGGCGGGACCGGCGCATGGAAGAACCAGGTGTTGCCCAGGTCGACGCGGCCGAAGAATTTCCAGTAGCCCTTGAGCTCGGGCTGCAGCACGTTGTAGTAGGACTTGCCGGGGTAGCGCGCCAGCAGCTGGTGCAGTTCGCGCGAGCGGAACACGAGCAGGACCATCATGCGGTCATGGTCGGTGCGCGTCTGCGTGAAGCCAGCCTGCTCGCGCACCAGCGAACGGGCGCCGTCGCAGCCGACCACGTAGGCGGCGCGCAGTTCGCGGCGGCTGCCAGCACGATCGGTGATCGTGACCGACACGCCCCCGGCGTCCTGCGCCACGCCCTGGGCGTCCCAGCCATACAGCGTCTGCACGGAGGGCAGTTCGGCGACGCGCTTGCGCAGCACCGCCTCGGTGGCGTACTGCGGCAGCCGTTCGTTGGCCGTGAAGTAGTACTGCTGGACCAGGTCGCGCTGCAGCCAGTCGTAGACGTGCGAGCCCAGCAGGGTGCCGTAGGCGGTCAACCCGCCGATACCGTACTCGGGCGGGATGGTGCGGGCGGCCCGCAGTTCCTTCTCGATGCCCCAGAAGTGGAAGTGCTCCATGGTCCGCTGGGTCAGGTTCTGGCCCTTCGGAATGGGCTGCGGCTGCGGATAGCGCTCCACCACGATGGTGCGGATGCCCCGCTGGCCCAGCTCGATCGCCAGCCCCATGCCCACCGGACCGCCGCCGACGATCACCACTTCGGCGTCGTGCGCGCCGTGACTCGTTTGTTCCGTGCTCATGCTGTCGTTTACTCCGCGGTGATCTTCTGTGCCTTGATCAGGTCGGCCCAGCGCTTGGCGTCCGCCACCATCACCTGGCGGAACTGGTCGGGCGTGCTGTGGGCCGGCGTCATGCCCTGGGTTTCGAACGCCTTGGCCACGGCCGGCAGCGCCAGGATGTCGCGCAGTTCCGTGTTCAGCCGCTCGATGAATGGCTGCGGCGTGCCGGCCGGGGCCAGCACGCCGTACCACATGTCGACGTTCATGTCGCCCAGGTTGAGGCTGTTCAGCGGCGGCACGTCGGGCAGCAGGGGGCTGGACTTCGTGGAGCTGATGGCCAGCGCCTTGAGCTTGCCGGCCTTGACGTGCTGCAGGGCCACGTGGATCGGCAGGAACATCACGTCGATCTGGCCGCCCAGCAGGTCGGTCACCGCGGGCGCGGTGCCCCGGTAGCTGATGTGGGTCAGGGACACCTTGGCCCGGTTCTTCAGGAGTTCCATGGCCAGGTGGTGCGGCGTGCCGGCACCGGGTGAGCCATAGTTGAGTGCACCGGGCTTGGCCTTGGCACGCTCGACCAGGCCCTTGAGCGAGTCGATGCCCGTGCCCGGGTTGGCCACCAGCAGCAGCTGCCCCCAGCTGGTCAGGCTGACCGGCGCCAGGTCCTTGAGCGGGTCGAAGCCCGCCTTCGGGTACAGGGCCATGTTCATCACGAGCGTGTTGACGCTCACGAGCAGGGTGGTGCCGTCGGGCGTCGCGCGGGTGACTTCCTGCGTGCCGATGTTGCCGGAGGCACCGGCCTTGTTTTCCACGAAGAACGGGCGCTTGAGGCGGTCCGACAGCGCCGGGCCGATCTGGCGCGCGATCAGGTCGATGCCGGTGCCGGGCGTGAACGGCACGATGAGGCGCACCGGGGTATCGCTCGAACCCTGGGCGCTGGCCCAGGGGGCCGCGGCCGCGGCCAGGCCGCCCAGCACGAGGTGCCGGCGGCGCAAGGAGGAGGGCGGGGACAGGGTGTCCATGCTCATGTCTCGTGTCCTGGTTGACGGGTAACCGACAATTGAAGCCGGTTGATTGACTTGAATCAAACGGAACATTCTGATGAATCCGTCAGAAAGATTGATCAATGTGAGCAGCCGGCAATTGCTCGCCTTCCTCGAGGTGATCCGCCTGCAGAGCTTCGCCAGGGCTGCCGAGCAGGTCCACCTGTCGCCGTCGGGGATGAGCATGCTGGTCAAGGAGCTCGAGGAGCAGGTCGGCGCGCGCCTGTTCGATCGCACCACGCGATCGGTGACGCTGACCGATGCAGGGCGCCGGTTGCAACCCATCGCCGAAAAGGTCGTCGGCGAACTGCGCGGCGTGCAGGCGGCGCTGGGCGGGACCGACGCGGCGGTGCGCTCCCGCCTGGACGTCGCCGCCACGCCGATGGTGTCGGCCAGCCTGTTGCCGGACGTCATCCGTGCGTTCGGCGAGTCGCATCCCCATGTGCAGATCGCGCTGGCGGACGTCGACGTCAGCGTGGTGCGCCAACGGGCGCTGCAGGGCGAGGCCGACATCGGCCTGGGGTTCTTCGTCAAGCCGGCGGTGGGGCTGCTGCGCCAGCCGTTGTGCAAGTTCCGGCTGATGCGCATCAGCCCGCCGGGCGAAGGCCCTGCCGGCCGCCGGTCCGGCCTGCCGTGGAGCAGTCTCCTGGGGCTGCCGCTGGTCAGCCTGCCGGCGGACAACCCGATCCAGGCCCTCATCGAGAAGGAACTGGCCCGGATCGGGCAGTCACCCGAGGAGCGTCCCCGGATGAACCTGATCGGCACCATCATCGCCATGGTCCGCGCCGGCCGCGGCCATGCGGTCATCCCGTCGTTCGCCGTCGAGGAGTGCGTGCGCCAGGGGCTGGGCGTGACCATGCTGCGCGACCCCGTGGTCCACCTCGAGCTGTACCTGGTGACACGGCGCGGCACGCAGCCGAAGCCGGCCGCGCAGGAATTCGCCGCTGCGCTGAAGCAGGCGGCCGCGCGGCTTCCCGGCTAGCGGCCGGGCGTCAGCGGCGAGCGCCGGTCGACGCGGCCTGCACGCTCTCCCACCAGGAGGCCCACGGCTGCTCGGCCACCAGCGACCGGAGGGCTTCGAGGAAGGATGGCAGCAGCGGGTGCTTGCCGCGGCCGCGGGCCGTGACGGCATGAAAGGCCAGGGCCGATGGCTGGACATCGCGGATGCGGCTCACCCGGACGTTGAAGCCGCCGCAGGCGGCCAGCACGAAGGACGGCAGGATGGACGGGCCGGCGCCCGCCGCCGTCATCCCGATGATGGTCTCGAGGTGATCCATGACCTGCGCAGGGGGCTGGCCCGGGACGCCGGCGTCAGCCTTGCGCCGGTTGATGACCTGCTGGATGCCGCTGTCCCATGGCAGCTCGACGTAAGGCGCCTTCGGGATGGATTCCCAGGACACCCAGCGCGGCTGGGTCTCGCGCCGGTAGCTGCTCGTGCTGGGCGTGAGCAGGATGAAGCCGAAGTGGAACAGCGGATCGCGCTGCAGGTCCAGCGCCTTGCCGCTGAAGATGCCGACACCGCAATCGTGGTCGCCCCGGCGCACGGCGTCCCCGACCTCGTCGCGCGACATGACGGCCAGCCTGAGTTCCACCTGCGGGTTGCGGTCCCGGAAGCGCTGGTAGACCGCCGGCATCAGGGCCGACGAGAACAGCGGGGTCGAGGCGACGGACAACCGCTGGGCCTTCGCGGAATCCGCGTCCCGCAGCCGGGAGGTGGCCGTCTGGAACTCGTCCACGATGCGCCGCGCCGAGGGCAGGAGGTCCTGGCCGGATTCGGTCAGCAGCACCGAGCGCGAGCTCCTGTCGAACAGCCGCTTGCCGAAGTGCGCCTCGAACTCGCGGATCATGAGGCTCAGGCCCGGCTGCGAGATGTGCAGGTGCCTGGCGGCGCGGGTGAACGAGCCCAGCTCCGCGATCATGAGGAAGGCCTCGAACTGGCGGAATGTGACCATCGATAAGCAGCCCTAATCGAGCGTTTTCAAAGATAAATTGGACATATTTTCGCTCGGACCCTAGCATCGATCGGTCCCCTAGGCATCCCCTTCCGAGAGCCCGCATCCTGCCCACAGGAAGCACTCGGAACCGCCCCGGCCCGGCGTCCCACGACCGGCCGCCGCGCGCGGCGAGCGGCCTGGCTGCCGAGGGTTCCTCCACCGACACCGAGAGAAGACGCCATCCCATGAATTCCCGATACCCGGATCGCAAGAGCCTGTCCCACCGGCTGTACACGGCGCTGGTGCTGCCGCTGAAGAACGGCGAGGACATCGACGAGGACGGCCTGCGCCGGCTGGTGCGCTACTACGTGCAGAGCCGCTTCGCCGCGGTCGGCGGGCTGATCGCCAACCCGGAGGCCGGCGAGATCTCCTACCTGACGCGCGAGGAGAAGCGCCGCGTGCTGGAGATCGTGCTGGAAGAGGCGGCCGGCAAGCTGCCGGTGCTGGCCGGGACCTTCGCCTGGACGACCCGCGAGGTGATCGTCACCGCGCAGGACGCCAAGGCGATCGGCGCCGACGGCATCTTCGTCATCCCGCCGGCCGGCTCGATGGACGTGTCGGTCGCGTGGGATGCCACCCGCTATCCCGAGGTATGGCTCGACCAGATCAAGGACCAGGATCGCGCGGTCGACATGCCGATCTTCGCGCACCCGATCGCGAACGTGACCCCGCAGTATGGCCTGGGCCTGCCGCTGGAACCCACGCTCAAGATCTGCCGCGAGGTGCCCAACGTGGTCGGCTGGAAGATGACGTATTCGCCCCAGGGCGCCCGCCTGATCGGCCGTGCGCTGCGCGAGCACGCGCCCGAGGTGGCCGTGCTGCCGTCCAGCGCGCATTTCTTCCACGACTACCTCGCGTCGGGCTGGCAGTTCGACGGCGCGATCAGCGGTTCCTTCAACTACGCGATGGAACCCATGCTGGCGCACATCGAGGCCTTCGGCCGCAACGACCTCGTGGGTGCGCGCGAGATCTGGAACGCCGGCATGGCGCGCCTGCACGAGTACGTCTACTCCGAGCCCGGCCGCCTGCACGTGCGGTACAAGATCGCTGCGTGGCTGCGGGGCCTGCTCGACAGCCCCCTGATGCGCAAGCCCATGCCGTCGCCGCGCGAAGAAGAGATCCGTGCACTGGCGCGCCTGATGTCCGCCAGCGGCATCGAGGTCGTGCGCAAGGACCTCACGCCGCCGGCCCATTGAATGCCCGACCGATGAACACTCGCCGACTCCTGACCCTCGGGGCCACCCTGCTGGTGGCCTTCAGCGCGCTGCCCGTGCAGGCGCAGAGCAGCTTCCCCAACAGGCCCATCCGCCTGGTCGTTCCCTTCCCGCCGGGCGGCTCCACCGACGTCGCGGCGCGTGCGCTGGGCGAGCGGCTGGGCCGCGACCTCGGCCAACCGGTGGTGATCGACAACAAGCCGGGTGCCGGCACCACTGTCGCCGCCGCGTACGTGGCCAGCGCCCCCGCCGACGGCCACACGCTGTACATCACGGGCACGATCACCCACGGCTCCGCGGCTGCGCTGTACGGCAATCTCAAGTACGACCCGGTGAAGTCGTTCGCGCCGGTGGCCCTGGTGACGCAGTCGCCGTTCGTGGTGGTCGTCAACGCCGCCTCGAAGTTCCGCACCATGGCCGACCTGGTCCAGGCCGCGAAGGCCGAGCCGAGCCGCGTCTCCTACGCATCGAGCGGCAACGGGGCCGCTCCGCACCTGGCGACCGAAATGCTGGCCCGCTCCGCGGGCGTGAGCTTCCTGCACGTGCCCTACAAGGGCGTCGGTCCGGCGCTCACGGCGCTGCTGGGCAATGAAGTGCAGTTCACGATCGCGGACGTCGGGGCGGTCCCGCACATCCGCTCCGGCAAGCTGCGCGCCCTCGCGGTGCTCAGCGCCAGCCCCTCCCCACTCATTGCCGGCGTGCCCGGCATGGCCCAGGCCGGCGTCCACGACGTCGACGTGTCCAGCAACCTGGGCATCCTGGCGCCCGCCGGCACGCCCGCCGAGGTCGTGACGGTCCTCAATGCGGCGGTCAACAAGGCGCTGGGCGAGGAGGATCTGCGGGCCCGCCTGGTCACCCTCGGCCAGGAGCCGGCCGGCCGCACGGTGGACGAGTTCGGACGCATCCTCGCGCGCGACGTGGCGAAGTACCGCAACATCGTGAAGGACGTCGGGATCAAGATCGACTGAGTCGTCCGCCTGTTCGGCGTGACGTGAAGTCGTGATGACGCACTAGGCGGCGCCGAACACCAGCAGCAGGTTGTTGGCCGGCATGGCATGCCGCTGTGCCAGCGCGAGCCCGGCACCGCCGGCCGCGGCCACCACGTCGTCCAGCTGCCGCAGGCCCCAGGCGGGGTCGCGCGCCCGCAGGCTCTCGTCGAACGCGAGGTTGCTGGGTGCGGTCGGCACGCCGGTCTCGACGTAGGGCCCGTAGGTGACCAGCACGCCGCCCGGCGCGAGGTGGGCGCCGGCGCCGGCCATGAGGGCGGGGCAGGCGTCCCAGGGCGCGATGTGCAGCATGTTGGCGCAGAAGATCGCATCGAAAGGCTCCGGGAACGGCGGCCAGGGCTGCGTCACGTCGAGCTGCCGGGGTGGCAGCAGGTTGGCCAGCCGCGCCTGCGCGACCCGCTCGGCCAGCAACGGCAGCATGGCCGGGTCGGCCTCGGTCGGCTGCCAGGTCCAGCCGGGCAGGGCCGCGGCAAACCAGGCGGCATGCTGGCCGGTCCCTGCCGCGATCTCCAGGGCCGCGCCGTGCTCGTCGAGGCTGGATCGCAGCCGCGCGAGGATGGGTTCCTTGTTGCGGTCGGCGGCTGGGCTGTTGGGCAGGTCTGGCATGGGTGGACGGGGGGCTCGAAGCGATGGGACCGGGTCCCACTGTAGGTGCCAATTGCACGCCCGGGCCAGCATCGGCCCTATGGCCGCGCTTGCCACGCCAGGGGAGGTCCGGCTACCGTGCGCCCGCAGGAGCAGTACCCCCATGCAAAGCCACCAGAGTCGACCGCTGACCCAGGAATTGGAAGAGATGTACCGGATCGCGGTCCGGGAGCACGGCCCGTTCGCACGATCGGCCCGGCTCATCGGCCAGGCCCTGGCCGAGTGCCGGCAGGAACTGCGCGACGCCAGGGGGCAGGCGCCGGTGCCCGTGCGGGCCGGCAGGACGCAGCGCTCGCGCGAAGGTCCGCGCTAGGCGCCCGCACGCGGGCCGGCGTGGCCGGCCCATGGCGTCACGGCGTGGACCGCCGGCGCCGTCGGGCGGCCGTGGTCGAGGCTGTGGTCGCCGTCGATTCGCGTTCGATGATGCGAAAGCCCACGTCCACCACCGGCGAGGGCACGGCCCTGCCGTTGCAGCGGTCCAGGATCAGCTGCGCGGCGATGCGGCCGATCGCCGCGCCGTCCACGTGCACGCTCGTCAAGGACGGCTGCAGGTGGGCCGAGAAATCGGCGTCGCCGAAGCCGCATACGGCCAGGTCCTGCGGGATGCGCAGCCCGCGGGCCGCGGCCTCGACCAGCACGCCCTGGGCGAGGGCGTCGGAGCTGCAGTAGATGGCCTCGATGCCGGCATCCTGCTCCAGCAGCTGCGCCAGCGCGCGCCGGCCGAGCGCCACGCTGCTGGGCGCGGGCACCGTCGCCGTCGGCACGTCGCGGCCCACCGCCGCCAGGAAGCCCTGGCGCCGTTGCTGGGCGCGGCCGTCGTCGCCGGTGGCCACGGCCAGGCGCTTCCAGCCTTTGGCCAGGAAGTAGCCGGCGACGGCGCTGCCCACCTTCAGGTGCGAGAAGCCAACGGCCATGTCGATCGGCCGCTCGCTCAGGTCCCAGGTCTCCACCACCGGGCTGCCCAGGCTGCGCAGCTGCTCGCGGGCCCGCGCCGAGTGCACCAGCCCGGTGACGACCACGCCGTCCGGGCGCCGGCCCATCAGCGCCGCGATCAGCTTCTCCTCGCGCGCATGGTCGTAGCCGCTCTGGCCGAGGATCAGCTGGTAGCCGTGCTCGTCCAGCGTCTCCGTCAGCGCCTGGACGGTGGGCAGGAACTGCGGCACGGAGATGATGGGCACGAGCCCCGCCACGGTCATGCTGCGCCGCGACTTCAGGCCGCCGGCCAGCAGGTTGGGGATGTAGCCGGTGCGGGCCACCGCATCCTGCACGCGCTCGATGGTGGCCTTCGAGACCAGTGACGGGTTGCCGAGCGCGCGCGACGCCGTGATGAGGGACACACCGGCTTCGCGGGCCACGTCGTGGAGCGTGACGCCCTTGGAGGCAGTGGAGCGGGCCATCGGAGGTGTCGGGGTTGACAGCGGGATTGACAACGATAGCATGGCGTCTCGCAGCGGGCTCACGCCCGCGTTTTCAGACCTGGAATGACAACGTTATCATGAGCATCGACCCTGCTGCCCGGCGCATCGCGCGCATCCGGCTGTCCTCCTGCTACCTGCCCCTCGCGCAACCGATCAGCGACGCGAAGGTGCTCACCGGCCGGCAGAAGCCGATGACCGAAGTGGCGATGCTGTTCGCGGAAATCGAGACCGAGGACGGCCAGCAGGGCCTGGGCATGAGCTACTCCAAGCGTGCCGGCGGCCCCGGCCAGTTCGCCCACGCGCGCGAAATCGCGCCCGCGCTGATCGGCGAGGACGCCAGCGACATCGGGCGCCTGTGGGACAAGCTGTGCTGGGCCGGCGCCTCGGTCGGGCGCAGCGGCCTGGCCACCCAGGCCATCGGTGCCTTCGACGTCGCCCTGTGGGACATGAAGGCGCGCGGCGCCGGCCTCCCGCTGGCCAAGCTGCTGGGCGCCTACCGCGACTCGGTCCCCTGCTACAACACCTCGGGCGGCTTCCTGCACACGCCCACCGAGCAGCTGCTCGTCAACGCCGCCGCCTCGATCGAGCGCGGCATCGGCGGCATCAAGCTCAAGGTCGGGCAGCCGGATGGCCGGCTCGACGTGCGGCGCGTCGAGGCCGTGCGCCAGCACCTGGGCGATGACGTCCCGCTGATGGTCGACGCCAACCAGCAGTGGAACCGCCCGACCGCGCAGCGCATGTGCCGCACCTTCGAGACCTTCAACCTGGTCTGGATCGAGGAACCGCTGGACGCGTACGACCACGAGGGCCACGCCGAACTCGCCCGCCAGTTCGACACGCCCATCGCCACCGGCGAGATGCTGACCAGCGCCGCCGAGCACGGCGACCTGATCCGCCACCGGGCGGCCGACTACCTGATGCCCGATGCGCCGCGCGTGGGCGGCATCACGCCCTACCTGAAGGTGGCTGCCCAGGCCGACCAGGCCGGCCTGCTGCTGGCGCCGCACTTCGCGATGGAGCTGCACATCCACCTGGCCGCCGCCTACCCGCGCGAGGGCTGGGTGGAACACTTCGACTGGCTCGAGCCGCTGTTCAACGAGCGCATCGAGATCCGCGGCGGCCGCATGCAGGTGCCCACCCGGCCGGGACTGGGCCTGACCCTGAGCGAGCAGGCGCGCCACTGGACGCGCGAGCAGGCCGTGTTCGGCGCCGGCGCCTGACGTACCCTTCCCCCTACCAACCAGGAGACAACAACCATGAAGAAACTGATGATCGCCGCGGCCCTGCTGGCGGCCACCCTGGGGGCGCAGGCGCAAGCCTGGCCCGCCGGCAAGACCGTGAACTTCCTCGTGCCGTTCCCGCCCGGCGGCTCCACCGACACAATCGCCCGCACCCTGTCCACCCGGCTGTCCGAGAAGCTGGGCGGCGGCACGTTCGTGGTCCAGAACACGGGCGGCGCCGGCGGCACGCTGGGCGCGGCCGCTGCCAAGCGGGCCGCACCGGACGGGTCCACCATCCTCGTGTCGTCGCTCGGGCCCTTCGTCATCGGGCCGCACCTGGTCAAGGGCGTGCAGTACGACCCGCTGAAGGACTTCGACTACATCACCGTCGCCGTGCAGGCGCCGAACGTGCTGACGGTGCCGGTGTCCTCGCCGCTCAAGTCGGTCCAGGACATGATGGCCCACCTGCGCGCCAACCCCGGCAAGCTGACGTTCGCCTCCGCCGGCAACGGCACGAGCGACCACCTGACGGCCGAACTCTTCTGGCAGGAAACCGGCACCAAGGGCACGCACGTGCCGTACAAGGGCGGTGCCCCGGCCATGCAGGACCTGCTGGGCGGCCAGGTCGATGCCACCTTCATGAACATCAACACCGGCCTGCCGAACATGAAGGCCGGCAAGCTGCGCCCGCTGGCGATCACCAGCACGAAGCGCTCGCCGCTGCTGCCCGACGTGCCCACCATGGAGGAGCTGGGCTTCAAGGGCGTGACCGTCTACTCGTGGCAGGCGGTCGCCGCGCCCAAGGGCCTGCCGGCCGACATCAAGGCCAGGCTGCACGCGGGCATCGTCGCGGTGCTCAACGACCCGCAGGTGCGGCAGCCGCTGCTGGACCTGGGCTTCGAGGTCATCGGCAACACGCCCGAACAGTTCACCGCCTACCAGGCCAGCGAGTTCGCGCGCTGGAAGAAGGTGATCGAGACCGGCAAGATCACCGCCGACTGAGCCGGCGGCCGGCTCACTCCGCCGGAATGCCGGCGTCCTTCACCACCTTGCCCCACTTGGCGAGGTCGGACTTGATCAGGGCGGCGTAGTCCTGCGGCGTGCCGCCCTGGATCTCGATGCCGGCGCCTTCCAGCTTGGCCCGCACGTCGGGCAGCTTCAGCGCCGCATTGATCTCGGCATTGAGCTTGTTGACGATCGCCTTCGGCGTTCCCGCCGGCGCCAGGAAGCCGCCGTTGGTGTTGGCGTCGTAACCCTTGAGGCCCTGCTCGTCCGCGGTGGGCACGTCGGGCAGCGCCGCGGTGCGCTTGAGGGTCGACACCGCGATGGCGCGGGCGTTGCCGGCCTTCACCTGCGACTGGATGGCGCTGATGGAGTCGATGTAGAGCGCGGTGCGGCCGGCCAGCAGGTCCGGGTGCGCCGCCGACGACCCCTTGTACGGCACCAGCAGCATCTCGGTGCCGGCCGCCATGCGGAACATCTCCGCCGCCATCTCCTGCGCGCTGCCGCGACCGGAGGTGGCGACCTTGGCCTTGTCCGGGTTGGCCTTCATCCAGGCCACGAACTCCGGCAGGGTCTTCGCGGGGATCTGCGGGTAGATGGCGAACACGAGCGGCACCACATGGGTGTAGACGATGGGCTCGAAGCTCTTCTCCGGGTCCCAGCCCAGGCTCTTGAACAGGAACTTGTTGGTGTTGTGGCTGCCGCCCACGATGCCGATGGTGTAGCCGTCGGGCGCCGACTTGGCCAGGACCTCGGTGCCGAGGTTGTTCGAGGCGCCGGGCTTGTTCTCCACGATCACGGGCTGCCCCATGGAGGCCGTCAGCTTGTCGCCGACGACGCGGGCGATCAGGTCGATGGCGCCGCCGGGCGGGGCCGGCACGATGATGCGGATCGCGCGGTTCGGGTACGCCTGGGCCGAGGCCAGGGCCGGTGCCAGCGCCAGGGCGGCCGAGGCGGCCAGGATCTTGAACAGGAATCGGTGTTGCATGGTGTCTCCTTGGGTGATGGGGTAACTGCCGACGGTGACCGCCGCGCGCCGCTCAGGTGGTCAGGCTCGCTGCCGGACGTGCGCCGGCCAGGGCCTGGGCGAGGCTGTCGAGCACCATCCGGCCCATGGCGGCGCGGGTCTCCCAGGTGGCGCTGGCGCGGTGGGCCTGCAGGACCACGCGGTCCGACTGGCGCAGGGGCGCGGGCACGTGCGGCTCGTCGACGAACACGTCCAGGCCGGCGCCGGCGATGCGGCCCGCGGCCAGCGCCTGCGCCAGCGCGGCCTCGTCGACCAGCCGGCCACGCGCGACGTTGACCAGGAAGCCGCGCGGGCCGAGAGCGTCCAGCACCGCCGCATCGACGATGCGCTCGGCCCGGTCCGCCGCCGCGCACAGCACCAGCGCGTCGGCGTCGCGCGCCAGCTCGACCAGGTCGGGCACGAACCGGTGCGGCACGTCGTCCATGCGGCGCAGGTCGGTGTAGCTGATGGGGCAGCCGAACGCTGCCGCCCGCGTCGCCACGGCGCGCCCCACGCGACCCATGCCGACGATGCCCACCCGCATGCCGCTGAAGCGGCGGGCGAGCGGCAGGGCGCTGGGCTGGGGATGCAGTTCCCACTGGCCGTCGCGCACGAAGCGGTCGCCCGGGCAGAGGTTGCGGCAGGCAGCGATCAGCAGGCCGATGGCCAGGTCGGCCACGTCCTCGGTGAGGGCGCCCAGCGTGGCGGTCACCGGCAGGCCGCGGGCGCGGCAGTACGCCAGGTCGACGGCGTCGGTGCCGACCCCGTTGACGGCGACGACCTTGAGGGCCGGCAACTGCTCCAGCATCGCGCGCGCGATGCCGGTGTGCCCGCCGGTGACCACGGCTTCGATGGAGGCGCCGTGGTTCCGCAGCCAGCCCTCGCGATCGGCCATCTCGAACGCCTTGTGCACGGTGTAGAGCGATCCGAGCTCGTCGTTGATGGCGGGAACCAGGATCGGGTTGAGTTGCAGGACCTGGTGTTTCATCGGTCGGTTCATCCGGGGCAGGCGAGGGAAGTTGGAGAGGGTTCCGGGAAGCAGGGGCGCATCGTCCCAAAGACTTGATGGAAGCGTCAATATTGACGTATAAAATCAACATCAATTCACTTCCACCCTCCCGATGGCTTCCTGGGTCGCAATGGATGAGGCATGCCGCCTGCTCGGGGTCCGGCCGCAGACGGTCTACGCGTACGTGAGCCGCGGCAAGCTCGAAGTCATGCCCGACCCGGCCGACTCGCGCCGCAGCCTGTACCGCGCCGAGGACATCGCCGCGCTGGCCAGGCGCAAGCAGGCCGGCCGCAAGCACGAGACCCTGGCCGCCAACGCGCTGTTCGGCGCCGAGCCCAGCATCCCGACCGCCTTGTGCACGTTCGTTCGTGGACGCCCGTACTACCGGGGGCAGGACGTCATCGGCCTGGCCCGGTCGGCCACCGTGGAGGAGGTGGCGCAGCTGCTGTGGGGCGCGGTGCAGGCGGTCGACTTCTCGGTCGCGCCGGCCGCCCGCGAGGGCAAGGCGGGGCGGGTGGCCGCCTTCACCGGCCTGGCCGCGTTGGCGGCCACCGGGCATTCCACCCGGGGCCGCCTGACCCGCGTGCTGCACACCGAGGGACAGGGCCTGGTGGGACAGCTGGCGACGGCATTCGGCGCCCGGCCGGGGCGGCAGCCGCTGCACACGCGCTTCGCGCAGGGCTGGCGGCAGCCGGCGGAGGTGGCCGGGCTGCTGCGAACGGCCCTGGTGCTGCTGGTCGACCACGAGCTGACCAGTTCGGCGTTCGCCGCCCGCATCGCGGCGTCGACCGGCGCGTCGCTGCCGGCCTGCCTGCTGGCCGGCCTGACCACGCTGTCCGGACCGCTGCACGGCGACGCCTCCGGTCGCGTGCAGGCGCTGATCGACGAAGTCGAACGCAGCGGCGACGACGAGGTGGTGGCGCGCTATCTGTCGACCGGGTCGCCGCTGGCCGGATTCGGCCACCACCTGTATCCCGACGGCGATCCGCGCGCGGCCGCACTCCTGGCCCTGTTCGAGCCGCCACCGGTGATTGCGCGCTTCATCCGCAACGTGACCCACCACACCGGGTTGCAGCCCAACATCGACGTGGCACTGGCAGCGCTGGTGTCGCACTGCCGCCTGCCTGCCGACGCCGCCTTCGGGCTGTTCGCGACGGCGCGCAGCGTGGGGCTGCTGGCCCACAGCCTGGAGCAACTGGGTACGGCGGAGGTCATTCGCCCGCGCGGGCGCTACGTCGGCCCGTTGCCCGACGCCGGGCCGGGCGCGCGGCCGCCGGCGCCCTGATCCCCTCTGCGACGCCCCGGCGCGAGAATCCCGCGATGCGCCGCCCTGTCGTGTCCCTGGCCTGCCTGCTGCTGCCTGCGGCCGGCCTGGCCCAGGGCCTGTCGCAGGCGCGGCTCCAGGACGACTGCCTGCAGCGGCTGAAGCCCATCATCGGCCGCGACGTGACCGTCCAGGCGGTCGACTTTTCCGCCCTCGGCAACTTCGCCACCTACTACGTGGTGACCTACCGCTTCACCGGCGTCCTGGAGACCGGCCAGCGCACCGCCAGCTGCACCTACCGCCGCGGGGGCGAGTGGGTGAAGGACGACGCCGCGATGCACAAGCTCGCGCGCGACCTCGAGCCGCGCAAGCCGCGCGCGGCGCCGTAGGCCCGCTCAGCGCTCTTCGAGGGGGACGATCAGCGTCGCCGACGCCTTGTGGCGCGATTCCCCATCCACCTCCACGCCGGTGACCAGGCTGGCGCGCCGGGGCAGGTCGAAGCGGGTGCCGAGCATGACCGACGAGAGGGGCTCCTCCGTGTCCCAGCGCACGTGACGGGTGTAGCGCGCTTCCATCCGCGTGTTCGGGAGCACCAGCCACTGGGTGCCCAGGCGCACGCCGGCGCGCGGCTCGAGCCCGCCCGAGGAGGACACGTAGCTGCGTTCGGAGGCGTCGATGCCGGCGCTCCAGCGCGCGCTGCTGGTGGCATGCGTGACCTCGAGATCCCAGCGCCGGCCCTGCGCAGCGGCCGTGCGCGAGCTGGACACCTGGGCGCGGGCGGCGTTGCCGTCGGTGAACTGTTGTTGCAGCTGCAGCGCCTCCCCGCTGCGGATCGGGGTGCGCTCGCCCTGTGCGTCGGCCGCCAGGCCGGCGCCGAGCCGGGCGCGCCAGGTCGCGCCCAGGCCGCCGGCCTCGCGCTCGCGCACCTGCAACTGGCCGTCGAGGACCGGGCTCGGCAGCTCGAAGGTGGTGTCGCCGCGCTGGAAGCGCTGCTCCTCGTTCGGCGACGCACGCACCGTGGTGCGCAGGATGCCGGCCGGGGTGGCGATGGTCCCGTCGAAGCGGCCGGGCGGCGTCGGCGTGTCGAGCGGTCCCTGCCGCTCGTAGCTGAGCTGGACCCCGGGCGCAGGGTCCATCACCGCGCGGTTCGGCGGATCGGCCTGGGCCGCCGTGTGCGCGGCGGCCAGCCCGACGAGCAGAGCCGCGGGCAGGCGATGGAGGAGGGGCAACAGGCTTGGCATGGCTCTTCCTTCGCAAAATGGTAGAGCCATGACCGCCTCGGGCCCGAACGTGACGGCATGAACATGATTCGCCCTGCTGAGCGTGACGCATGTCTCAGCCGTGAGCGTTTTTTCGCCCCCTAGGAACCCAGGACCAGGTTGGCGATGAGGCCGGTGGCGATGGCGGCGAGCACGTAGTCGGTGCCCACCTGGAACCACTGGTAGCCGGCCGGCGGGGCGGCCAGGTGGTGGCCCCGCCAGTTGGTCACCGCATAGTGGTTCTGGCGCAGCGCCGGGGGCAGCCGGTCGCCGCGGTGGAAGGCCGGGGCGCGGGCACGGAAATCGTCGCGGCGCTCGTCGCGCTGGTCGACGCGTGCTTCGCGCAGGTCCCTCTGGGCTTCGCGCAGGTCCTGGTGTGCCTCGCGTGCTTCACGCGGCGTGTCGGCGCGGCGCAGGTCACGCTGGGCGTCGCGGATGTCCTGCCTGGCTTCGCGCGCATCGTGGTTCGCATCGCGCCAGGCGGGCTGGGCGAACGCGAGGGAACTGAAACCCAGAGAGGCGATCGCGAGACTGCAGACGATGGTCTTGGCTTTCATGGCTTGGTGGCTCCGTTGTGGTGCCTCCATGCTCGCGTGGCATTGCAAACCGCCGTTGAACAGCGGGTGCAGCGGGTGCAAAGAGCGCGGCAACCGGACAAGCCCCGGGGCGAGCACGATTTCCCGAAGCGAGCGACAATGCAGGCGTGGCGCATGTCGCGCCGCATCTCTGAACGGAGAAGACCCCATGTTGAAACCCGCAAGTCGTCGCGGGCCAGACGCAAGGCGACTCCAGCCTTCCGTTCCTTGCCTGCAGCCGAGCCGGATTCCCGGCTCGCGCCATCGCACCAGCATCCGCTGGGTGCTCCCTCCCGGCGTCCCGCGCTGACGGCGCTCTCCGCTTGACGAGCGCGCTGCCCGCGCGCGCCTGACGCCTGCTGCGCGAACGATGGTCGTTCGGCGCGGCGACTTCCACCGACCAGGGTTCGCCTAGCCGCGAGCGCTGCACGCCATCGCACGGCCTGTCCGGACGCCCGCCGCACGCGCGGCGCGGCCGCCCTTGGTCCTCGCATGTCCCCAAGGAGGTTCCCCATGCAGTCGCACAACACCCGCCCGCAGTCGTCCTTCCAGTTCGACGGCAAAACCGTGCTCTACGCGCTCGTCTGCGCGCTGGGGCCGTACGTGTCGGCCGCCTTGCTGGTCCTGCTGTGGCAGTTCTGACGCCCATCGATGCCGGCCTGCGCCGGTGTCGGGCCGAGCCCGGAACCGGCCCGCGGGCTGGTTCCATGCCGGGCGCGGGAGCACGGCGCACGACTGCTTACCGCGTGGCTACAGCTGAGTTACACGGGGGCACTAGGATCGCGCCCACCCATGCAGTCCTTCCGCTCTCCTTCCCTTTCCCGTGCCGGCGGCGCCATCGCGCTCGCCCTCGCCATCGCCCCGCTGGGCGGATGTGCGGTGGTCAGCGCGGTCGACACCACGGCCAGTGTCGCCATTTCGGCGGCGGGCCTGGCGGCTGACGCCGCCATCGGCACCGTGCGCCTGACCGGCAAGGCCATCGGCGCGGCAGCCGACATGGCCCTTCCGGACGGCCACGACTAGCGCCCGGCCCGCTACAGTTCCAGGCAGCCGGAGCAGCCCGGGTCGGCACCGTGCCGACAGCGATCCGTCCGTCGGGGGGCCGGCGTCATCACAAGGAGAGTGCGCCCATGGGCCGACTTCGCGAAGCCTGGCGCCGCCTCCTGGCCACGCCCGGCCTGGGGGTGGTGCTGCGGGCCATCCGCAACTACGTCCTGCACCAGAGCGGCAACCAGGCCGGCAGCCTGGCGTTCTCGTGGCTGTTGGCCATGTTCCCGCTCCTGATCCTGGTGTCTGCTTCCGCCGGCTTCATCGGGCAGCCCGGCCAGACAGCAGCACTGGTCGATCAGGTCCTGGACTACGCGCCCCAGGTGGTGCGCGACGCGATGCAGCCGGTCATCCAGCAGGTGCTGGCGCAGCGCAACCAGGCGCTGCTGGCCATCGGCGTGCTGACGACGCTGTGGACGGCCTCGTCGGGCATGCAGGCCATCCGCTCGGCGCTGAACCGTGCCTACGGCATCGAGCGCGGGCTGTCGTTCTGGAAGGCGCGCATCAAGGTCACGGTGTTCACGGTGGTCGCCGGGGCGGGCGTCCTGGCCGCCTTCAGCACGGTGATCGTCATGCCCTACGTGTGGCAGCTGCTGGAAGCCAATACCGACGCGGGGCGGGAGACGCTCTGGCTGCACAACAGCGTGCGCTACGGCGCGGCCTTCCTGGTGCTGGTGGTGGTGTACGCGCTGCTGTACGGTTGGTTGCCCGACATCCGCCAGCGGCTCTACACCGTGTTGCCGGGCGCGCTGGTGGGCGCCGCAATGTGGGTCGCGGCGGCCGCCACCCTGTCCTATACCTTGCGCACGGCAGGCAAGCTGGCGTTGCTCTACGGCAGCTTCGCGGGCGTGGTCGCCACGCTGGTCTTCCTGTACATCAGCGCGACCACCCTGATCTTCGGCGCCGAGATCAACGGCATCCTGCGGGAGGAGGTGGGACCGCCGGGGAAGGAGCCTTCCCGGTAGTGGCACGAGGGAGTGCGCGACCGGATCGTCTGCGTGCGGGGCGTTAGGATCAGCGCCCCCTGTATCCCACGACATCAAACCCGGGTCCCGAGCGATCGAGCCGGGTGTCCACCCGCCTCCCGCCATGGCCGCACCGCTTTCCCAGCCCCACTCCGTCTTCGCCCGGCCCGCCGTGGTGGTCTCGCTGGCCACCCTGTGCTGCCTGCTCTGGGGGAGTGCGTACCCGGCGATCAAGGGCGGCTATGCGCTGCTGCAGATCGCCCCGGACGACCTGGGCGGCAAGATGCTGTTCGCCGGCTGGCGCTTCCTGTTGGCCGGCCTCGTGTTGCTGGCGCTGGCGTGGGCGACCGGGCGGCGGCTGGGCGTGCGTTCCGGGCGCGACGTGGGCGCCTTGTTCGCGCTCGGCGCGACCCAGACGGCCTTGCAGTACGTCTTCTTCTACATCGGGCTGTCCCACACCACGGGCGTGAAGAGCTCGATCCTGAACGCGACCGGCACCTTCTTCAGCGTGCTGCTGGCGCACTTCATCTACCGCCATGAGCGGATCACCCACCGCAAGGCGCTGGGCTGCCTGGTGGGCTTCGCCGGGGTGCTGGTGGTCAACGTCAGCCCGCAGCTGGCCCGGTTCGACGTCACGCTGCTCGGCGAGGGCTTCGTGGTGATCGCCGCCTTCGTGCTGGCCGCCGCCTCCATCTACGGCAAGCGGCTCTCGCAGCGCTTCGACGCCGTGGCCATGACCGGCGCCCAGCTGGCCATCGGCGGTGCCATCCTGCTGCTGGTGGGATGGGCGGCCGGGGGCAGCCTGGCCCATTGGTCCTGGGATGCGGCGGCGTTGATGGCCTACATGGTCCTGCTGTCGGCGGTGGCGTTCTCCCTGTGGACCATCCTGCTCAAGCACAACCCGGTGTCGCTGGTGGCGGTGTTCAACTTCCTCGTCCCGGTCTTCGGCGCGGTGCTCTCGGCCATCTTCCTGGGCGAGTCGGTGCTGGAGTGGAAGAACCTGCTCGCGCTGGTGCTCGTGTGCGCCGGGATCGCAATGGTCACGCGGGCGGTCGGCGCGGCCGCGCGGCCGGCCACGGTAACCGCCCCGTCCCGCGCGGCAGATCATCCCTGAGAAAGGAGCGGACGCCATGGACCCGGTTGCGACCCGCATCGACGCCGACGCGCTGACCGGCATCCTGCAGCGCGCCGGCATCCTGCACGCCGGCCGCGTGCGCGAGGTCGGCGTGCTGGAAGCCAGGGACACCGTGCTGTCCTCGATCGTGCGGCTGCGCGTCGGCTACGACGGCGAAGCCGACGGCGCGCCGGCGTCCCTGGTTCTCAAGACGCAGCTTCCCGAGCGGCTGCAGGCGGGCTGGGATGGCGGCCGGCAGGAGGTCGCGTTCTACCGGGAGGTGGCGCCCGCCACGCCGCCGGGGCTGCTGCCGCGCTGCTTCGATGCGGCGGGCGAGGGCGACGGACAACCCTGGCATCTCCTGCTGGAAGACCTCACGGATACCCACGCCATCGCCACGACCTGGCCCTTGCCGCCCACCGAAGGCCAGTGCCAGCGCATCGTCCGGACGCTGGCCCGGTTCCACGCGGCCTGGTGGGACCATGCGCGCCTCGGCGTGTCGGCCGGGCGCTGGGCGACACCTGCAGACCTCGAAGGCATGCTGTCGTCCTTCGAGGAGCGGTTCGCGTCCTTCCTGGAACGCACCGGCGACCTGGTGACGCCCGAGCGCCGCAGGCTCTACGAGAGGCTGATCGACGCCGGCCCGCGCCTGCACGCGCGCTATGCCACGCACCGGCACATGACCATCGTCCACGGCGACGCCCATGTCTGGAACTGCTTCCTGCCGGCGGGCGAGGGCGGGGGCCGGTTGTTCGACTGGGACGCCTGGCGCGTCGACACCGGAGCCGACGACCTGGCCTACATGATCGCGATGCACTGGTATCCGGAGCGCCGCCGCCTGCTGGAGCATCGCCTTCTGGATGCGTACCACGACACCCTGCTGGCGCACGGCGTGGCCGGCTACGGCCGCAGCGCCCTGGACGACGACTACCGCCTGTCGGTCCTCTGGCTCATCCTGCGGCCCGTCTGGCAGGCCGGCTTCGACGTGCCGCCGCGCATCTGGTGGAACAACTACGAACGCATCCTGCTGGCCGTGGACGACCTCGGTTGCCGAGAGCTGCTGGGGTGATCAGCGGCCGCGCGCCGCCGCATTGCCCGCTACCGCATCCTTCCCGGTCCCCGCTTCCGGAGACCGCGAGCGTGCCTGGATGTACGACAGCACCGCGACGACGTCGTCGCTGCCCAGTTCGACGTTGGGCATGCGGACCTGCTTGTACTTCCTGAACAGGTCGGTCGCGATCGGGTCGCCTTCCGCCAGCACTTTCTCGGGCTCGAGCACGAAGCGGGCAAGCCAGGCGTGGTCGCGGCGTTCGGTCACGCCCAGCAGGTCGGGCCCCACCCGGTCGCCGCCACCGATGGTGTGGCAGGCGCTGCAGCGGCTCTGGAACAGGAACTCCCCCTTGCCGATGTTCAGCGGGCGCGCCTCCGCATAGCTGGCGTCCGGCTTGGCGCTCTTCCAGCCCAGGAAGTTGCCGATGGTCGTGGACAGGAACAGTGGGTTGTCGGTGGCGGAGTTGCGCATCCACATCCCGTTGGCCACGTCACCCACCATCAGGCTGGCGCTGTGGCCATCCTTGCTGACCGCGTCGCTGGCCCGCGACAGGCCCAGCTTGCGGGCGAGCAGCTGGATGTCGGCTTCCTTGCCGGACAGGAACAGCCAGCCCGGTCCCACGCCGAACTTCTGCGCGTAGGCCTTGTTCTCCTTGGGCGTGTCCCAGGGGTCGATGGCGATCGAATAGAAGAAGATGTCCTTGCCCATCCGCTCGCCCAGCAGTTTCTGCACCTGCACCAGGTTGGCGGTCTCCAGCGGGCAGACGTCCTGGCAGCTGGTGTAGAACAGGTTGATCGCGACCGCCTTGCCCTTGAGCAGGTCGTCGTAGAAGCGCACCGTCTTGCCGTCCTGCGTGGTCAGCGCGACGTTGGGGAAGTAGTCCGGTCCGTACGGCGTCGCGGCGGCTGCCGGCGCCGGTCCCGCTCCCGGCCCCCGCACGCCGACCCACAGGCCGGCCGCGGCGGCCAGCAGCACGAGCCCCGCCGCTTTCCACAGCGTGCTGGTCATGGCGACACGTCCGCGATCAAGTGGGGTTCTGGGCCGAGATCCGCACCGGGGTCGTCGTCAGGCCCTTGCTGGCGTTGTAGTTCACGCCAAAGGATGCCATGGCCGACCGTGCCTGCAGGACGTTGCCGTCGGGGGCGAAGGGGAAGCTGACCTCGACCTGTTCGAACGCGGCGAGCGGCCGGCGCACGATGGACTCGCTGGAGACCAGGTAGGCCTTGCCGCTGCGCACGCCCTTGCCGGTGACGTTCTTCATGTCCACGATGATCTCCAGCACCGGCGGCGCGCCGAAGGTGGTGTCGCGGACCACCCTGCCGCTGATCGATGCCTGTCCGCTGAAGACCACGGCCTCCGTGGCCGGGCCGGCCGCCGCGACCGTGCCGGCCGCCTGGGCCGTCACGGCTTTCTGCTGGTCCGCGTCGGCCGCCGCGACCGCGGTGACGACGATGGCCAGCAGGACGGGAACGAGACGCCGATGCAAGGTGTTCATGATTCGCTCCAACGTGGACCGTTCGCGTCGCTACGCGTTCCGCAGGACCTGGGTCGGGTCCCTGAACGTCACGCCCTGTGGCGTCGGGATCGGCGTCGGCAACGCCTTCAGGAAGGGCGCGCCCGCATCGTGGATCTCCCAGCGCAGCAGCATGGCATTGTCCTCGTGCACCGTGTTGTGGCAGTGCTCCATGAACATGCCGCCCCAGTCACGGAACTGCATGGTGATCTTGATGCTGCCACCGGGGCGCAGCCGGTACACATCCTTGCGTCCCCGTTCCCAGGCCGGGACCTTGCTGGCGCTGCCGTCGCGGTCCAGGACCTGGCCTTCCTCGAAGTGGATGTGGATGGGGTGGTCCCAGCCGCCGCCGCCGTTGCGCAGGGTCCAGACCTCCCGCGTCCCGAACTTGGGCGCCGCGGAGATCCGGCCGAAGTCGGCGGCCAGCATGTCCTGGCCATCGACCTTCACGCCCCAGGGCCCGAAGGCCGAGGAGATCGGATCGTTGGTGTTCTTGTTCGCGCCGCGCCCGAACTCGAACACCCGCTCCCGCGACACCGGGATCTTCGACAGGTCCGGGTTCGGGATCATCACGTTCGGCACCTGGCTGCGGTCCGGGCCGGCCAGGGGCACCTTGATGCGGAACTCCAGGAACCTGCCGACGCACGGGTCCGGCGAATTGCCCGAGAGGGCCTCGGACAACCGCAGGTCCTTGGCCACCCGCCGGCCGTCCTGGTGTTCGGCCAGGTTGACCAGGTGGACGGTGCTGCCGAGGGCATAGCGCGAGAAGTCGATCACGATGTCGTAGCGCTCGGCGATGCCGATCTCGTCGAGTTCCGTCAGCACCACCGGGCCGGGCAGCAGGTTGCCGTCGTTGGCGATCTGGATCATCGGCGAGCCGTCGCTCAGCGCCAGCTTGAAGAACCGCGAGACCGAGGCATTGAGGATCCGGAAGCGGTACTTGCGCGGCTCCACGTTGAAGAACGGCTTCCAGGCCAGGTTCACGGTCATCTGGTCGCCCAGGAAGCCGTCGAGGTCGAAGATGTCGAACTGCATCTGGCCGTCGGCGTTCCAGGCCTTGTCGGCCAGCATGATGTTGACGTCGTAATCCAGGTTGCCCCAACTCTTGGCCGACCCGCTGGGCAGGCGCAGGTTGACGCCGTCGTTGATGGCCTCGTTGCCGCGGTCCAGGGCGCTGTAGATGTTGAACATCGCGGCCACGCCCTTGTACACGTTCTGCGAGGTGAAGCTGAACATGTGGTCGTGGAACCAGTGCGTGCTCATCGTCTCGTGCCAGTCGCCGGGAATGAGGTCGACGCCACCGCTGTCGTTCGGGCTGCCCGCCTTGGGGTCGGTGGCGCCCGTGTTGATCGTGCTGAAGCCGGCCAGCACGATCGGCCAGTGGTAGTCGTAGAACTGGCCCGGGAAGAAGTAGGCGCCCGTGAAGCCATCGTTCTCCGCCCCATGGTGGCCGTTGTGCTCATGGGTCGAGATCGTGTGCAGGCCGAAACCGGCGTTGTCCCTGCGGTCGGCACTCAGCCCGTTGTGGTGGCGGAACAGGATGGGTTCGCCGTAGCGGCCCTGGACGAGCTTGGGCGGCACGGTGCCGTTGAAGGTCCAGAACCGGTTCCCGTCCTGGTTGGGGAAGGCGGTATTGAAATATGGCCGGCACTCGGCGTTCACGTCGTCGAAGTCGCAGTTGAGCGACGGCGACGACACCTCGGGCCGGTAGCTGCCCTTCGCGCCGATCCGGCAGGGGGCCTGCGTGACCTCGATCGCGACCTTGGGTGGGAACCGTTCCCAGCCCTGGTGCGCCCAGATCGGCCCCGGCGGACGCCCTTCGATCGGTCCCGTGCCGCCACCCAGGATGGCCGGCACGGGTTGCTGCGTGGTGTTGGCCTCCTTGGTCGGGGCCGGGCTCAGGGCCGACACCGGCAGGCGTGGCAGCACATCGAAGCGCAGCATGGGGAACGTGAAGGGCAGCGCGCCGAACAGCGGGCTGGCCGGCACGCCGGTCGGGATCGCTCCCCAGGAGTTGCGCACGAACGGACTGAGCCCGTGCTTGGCCGCCAGGAACCCGCCGGATGTGAAGATTCCCCATTTGATCAAGTCGCGCCGCGACACCTGTCCGTGCGACAGCGCCTGGATGATCTCGAGCCGGTTGTTTCTTGCCCTTTCGGCTTCCCGCAGCACCGATGCCGAAGCGGACTTGGTGAGGAACATGGTTCACCCCTTGGAGGTTGCCCTTGCCGATCGCCGGACCTTTGCTGGTTCGGAGAGGAAACCCAGTGTGAGCCTCTGCGCGGCAAATCCAAGAGCCATTACGAGCGCTGTGCGCTGTCACGCGCGGACACGGGAGCACGCAGCGCTGTCCCCGCCTCTGGTCATCTGCGCGCGCGCGAACAGCAGCCATGTTCCTGCGCCGTTGGGATGTGGCGTCCTGTGCTGCAACGCGCACAGGGGCCTCCTCATTTGTGAGGAGCACGCTCATCCGCTGCAACGCCGCATGGGCGAAGGCCGCGGGAGCTCAGCAGGACGGTCGAAACTGACGGGTAGCCGACTCGCGGTGCATGCACCGCGGGCGCGGGAATCAACGGCGGTGGGGATTACCCGGGGCGCGGTCGTAGCGGTTCGGCGTGCCGTCGCGATCGGCATCGCCCCAGGGACCGTGACGGTGGCCATGGCCCCAGTGCTGGCGGTTGTCCCAGCGGTCGTAGGCGTTGGGGACGCCGTCGCCGTCGCGATCGCCCCAGGGGCCGCGGCGGGCGTAGACCGGCTGGGCATACACCGGCTGGCCGTACATGGGCTGGGCGTACACGGGCTGCGGCTGCACGTAGACGGGGCGCGGCTGCACCACCACCGGCGGCGGCACGTACACCGGCTGCGGCTGCACGAGCACCGGCGCCGGCTGGACGTAGACGCCCGGACCGGGGATGCCGATGGACACCGACACGTCGGTGCGCGCGTGGGAGGCCGAGGCGGCAACCAGGGCGACCAGACCGATGGCGGTGGCCGCGACACGCTGGGTGAGGATGGAACGGTTCATGGTGGCTCCTGGTGTTGGCATGGAACGGATGGTGGGCGCGCGTCCATGAATGCTTCCTGAACGGATTGCAGATTTCCTGCGCTGCCTCGTTCAGGTGCCATTCATGCAGCCGCCGTTACCTTGCGTCCCACGCCCTCCGGGAGCGACGGCCTGCAGGTCGCCGTCTCGCCGGTGGGCGGCAGTACCATCGTTCCCATCGCCCTTCCACCCGACCGACGTGCGCACCTTCCATCGCCTGATCTGCACTGCCCTGCTGGCCGGAGCGCTGCTGCCTGCCTGGGCCCAGGTGTCCCGCGACCAGGCGGCCGCGCAGGTGCAGCAGCAGACCGGCGGCCGCGTCCTGTCGGTCGACCTGGCCGATGCCGGCGGCCGGCAGGTCTGGCGGGTCAAGGTGGTGACGCCGCGCGGCGATGTCCGGGTCGTGCTGGTCGACGCCGGCACCAGCCGCCGGCCCTGAGGCTGCCGTCATGCGCGTCTTGCTGATCGAGGACGAAGCACCCTTGCGACTGGGCCTGGCCCGGCAACTCGAGGCCGAGGGCTACCGGGTCGACCAGGCGGCCGACGGCGAGGAGGGCCTGTTCCTGGCCACCGAGTACCCGTTCGACCTGGCGATCATCGACCTCGGCCTGCCCAAGCTCAATGGGCTGGCCATCGTGCAGCGCCTGCGCGCCCGGGGCAGCGCCATGCCCATCCTGGTCCTCACCGCACGCGGCACCTGGCAGGACAAGGTGGCGGGCCTGGAGGCCGGCGCCGACGACTACCTGGTCAAGCCGTTCGAATACCCGGAGCTGGCGGCGCGGGTGAAGGCGCTGCTGCGCCGTTCGCTCAAGGCCGTGACCGGCCCGCTGGCGCTGGGGCCGATCAGCATCGACCTGGCGGCGCAGGCGGTGCGCCTGCGCGACCAGCCGCTGGAGCTGACGGCCTTCGAGTACCGGCTGCTGGAGTTCCTGGTGCGCGAACGCGGGCGCGTGGTGCCCAAGCAGGAACTGGCCGACTACCTCTACCCGCACGGCGAGGACCGGGACAGCAACGTGGTCGACGTGCTGCTCGGCCGGCTGCGCCGCAAGCTCGATCCGGACGGCACGCTGGCGCCGATCGAGACGGTGCGCGGGCGCGGCTACCGCTTCACCCTCGGATGACGGCCGGGTATTCGATCCGCGCCCGCCTGCTCCTGGGCGCCGCGCTGGTCCTGGTCGCCTTCATCGCGGGGGCCGGCCTGGCCGTGCAGCGCGCCCATGCCGACAGTGTGCGGGCGGCGCATTTCAGCCGGCTGCAGGGCACCGTGTACCTGCTGCTGGCCCGGGCGGAACTGGACGAGCAGGGCGCGCTGGTGATGCCGCCCACGCTGGCCGAACCGCGCCTGGCGCTGCCGCAATCGGGCCTGTACGCCAGCATCGACAACGTGGCCCGCAAGGAGCAGTGGCGCTCGGCCTCCAGCCTGGGCGTCGACCCGCCGTTCCAGCGCGAGGGCGTGCAGCCGGGGCAATGGCGCATCGGGGCCGTGCAGGCCGGCGGCAAGGCCTACCACGCCGTCAGCTACGGCGTGAACTGGGCCGCCGACGACCGCGAGTCGCCGCTGGTGCTGTCGGTGGTGGAGGACAGCGCGTCCTTCGACCGCGAGGTCGCCGTGTTCGCGCGCACGATGTGGATCTGGCTCGGGGGGGCGGCGGCGCTGCTGCTGCTGGCGCAGCTGCTGCTGCTCGGATGGGGGCTCGCGCCGCTGCGCCGCGTGGCCGTGGAGGTGCGCCGCATCGAGCACGGCGAGCAGGCCCGCATCGAGGGACGCTACCCGGACGAGATCGTCGCCCTGACCGACAACCTGAACACGCTGATCCAGCAGGAACGCGTGCGCCAGGGCCGCTACAAGGAGGCGCTGAGTTTCCTGGCCCACAGCCTCAAGACGCCGCTGGCCGTGCTGCGCAATGCGCTCGCCGAACCCGCCGGCCTGCCGGCCGCGGTGCAGCAGCAGGTCCAGCGCATGGACGACATCGTGCAGCACCAGCTGGGCCGCGCGGCTGCCGGCGGCGCCACCCGGTTCGCGCCGCCGGTGCTGGTGGCCCCGGTGCTGGAACGCATCGCCGGCGCCCTGCGCAAGGTCTACGCGGAGCGGGGGCTCGCCCTCACGGTCGATTGCCCGCCCGACCTGGGCTGGCGCATCGACGAGGGCGACCTGTTCGAGGTGGCCGGCAACGTGATGGACAACGCCGCCAAGTGGGCGCGGACGCGCGTGGCCGCCACGGCAGCGCTGGCGGATGGCCGGCTGCGGCTGGTGGTCGACGACGACGGCCCCGGGTTCAGCGACACGCAATCCATCCTGCAGCTGCACGTGCGGCTGGACGAACGCGTGCCCGGCCACGGCGTGGGCCTGGCGGTGGTCAACGACCTGGTGGCCAGCCACCGCGGCGAGTTGGCGCTGGGCCGCGCCGGCTTGGGCGGCGCCCGGGTGGAGATCACGCTGCCGCCGCCCTGAGGCCGGCCGGGGCGGCTAGCATGGCGGCCTGCAAGAGAGATAGAACCATGGCCCAAGTCACCATCTTCCACAACCCGGCCTGCGGGACCAGCCGCAACACCCTGGCCCTGATCCGGCACGCCGGCATCGAGCCGACGGTCGTCGAGTACCTGAAGACGCCGCCGTCGCGCGAGGAGCTGCGCCAGCTGCTCGCCGAGATGGGCATTCCCGTGCGGGACCTGCTGCGCGAGAAGGGCACGCCGTACGCCGAGCTCGGCCTGGCCGACCCGAAGTGGACCGATGAGCAACTGCTCGAGGTCATCGGCCAGCATCCCATCCTGATGAACCGCCCGGTGGTGCGCACGCCGCTGGGCACCCGGCTGTGCCGCCCGTCCGAGGCGGTGCTGGAACTGCTGCCCGTCGGCCCGCTCGCGCCCTTCACCAAGGAGGACGGGGAAGTGGTCCGCGACCCGGGCCAGCGGCGCGGCTAGACCCCACGCGATCAGCCGCGCGGCCCGCACCATCGCATCTGCTCCGGCCGCGACCGACCCCGACCCAGCATGCCCCTCGCGCCGCGCTACGCGCTGTTCCTGCAACCCCACTACGACGACGTGGCCCTGTCCTGCGGCGGCACGGCCGCGGCCTGGTCGGCCGCCGGCTGCGCGCCCTCCATCGTGACGGTGTTCGCCAGCGAGGTGGTCCACGCGATGGTCGGCGAGCTGGCGGCCCACAAGCACGCGCGCTGGAAGCTGGACGATCCCGACGCGGTGCATGCGAAGCGGCGCGAGGAGGATGCCCGCGCCGCGGCGGTGCTGGGTTGCGGCATCCGCTGGCTGGGGCTGCCCGATGCGATCTACCGCGGCGACCGCTACCCCGACGACGGCGCGCTCTACGGTCCCCTGCATCCGGAAGAGGTCGCATTGGCGACCCACCTGGCCGACGAACTGCTGGAGCTGCCGGAATGGCGGGCCGGCGCCCAGGTGTTCGTGCCGCTGGGCGTGGGCGACCACGTCGACCACCAGCTCGCCTTCGAGGCCGGCCGGCAACTGGCGGCGCGCGGGGTCGAGGTGTGGGCCTACGAGGATCTGCCGTACGGCATCCACACGCCGGCCGCCCTCGACCGCCGGCTGGCGCAGCTCGTGGAGGTGGTGGGGCCGGCGGAAACGGTCACCGTCACCGACACCCTGGAGCGCAAGTTGGCGGCCATCGGCGCCTACGGCTCGCAGGTGCCGGTGATCTTCCGCTTCACCGACGACTACCGGGGCGCCATCTCGGGCCATGCGCGCTCGCTCGGGTCGGGCGGCGCCGCGGCCGAGCGTTTCTGGCGCGTGCGGGGCCAGCCCGGGACCGGGGTCCCGCCGCCGGCTGCCGCTTAGTCCGGCGCGGCGGGCGCGAGCAGCTGGTCGAACTGCCCGCCCAGCTGTTCGGAGGTCAGGCCCGCGTAGAGGTAGGCGTCGGCGCCGGCGCTCAGGCCCACCTCGGTGTGCAGGTCGTCGACGTAGAACGCCGACATGAGGACCACCGGGACGCCGGGGGACTGCGCCTTCAGCTGGCGGCAGACCTCGACGCCGTTGATGTCCGGCAGGTTGACGTCCAGGAGTACCGCATTGCAGGAGTCGGCAAACAGCAGGGCCTCGCTGCCGTCGCTTGCCTCGCGGGTCTTGTAGCCATGCACCTGGAGCAGCCGGACGGACGCGTAGCGGCTGGCGGCGATGTCGTCGACCACGAGGATGGTGTAGTTGCTGCGGTCGAAGGACGGACCGGGCGACTCCCTGGCGTCGTGCGCCATGTGCTGCAGCACGCTCTGGGCGCCGGTGCCCGAGCGCTGGCCTGGCTTGTCTTTCTCCTCGGTCATGATGCTTCGTCTTCCCTGCGGATCGTCCCGCTGTGTCGGCCTGCCGACGAGCGGGGGCCGCATGGCAGCCCCGTTGCTGCCTTCGCGGATTGTCGCACCGAGCGCTCGGCACCACGGTGGTGCGCGACGATGCCGGGCCCAAGGCCTGCACGGCCCAGCAGGATCGATTCGTCAGCCGGGCTCCTCAACGCCAGCCGGCCTGCTCCAGTGCGCGGTTCACCGATGCGGCCAGCAGTTCGTGGCCGCGCGGCGTGGGATGGAAGCCATCGGCGAAGGCCCAGGTGTGCCACCAGCCCGGCGCGAGGTCGGGCTGCGGCGGCGCGGCGTCGAGGGCCGCGTCCGTGCAGGCCTGCGGGAACTCGCCGACCGGCGGGCAGGCCGGGTCCGTCACGTTGGTCAGGCCGAACGCGGCCGGGTTGGCCTCCTGGGCCGTGAAGTCGTCGAAATAGGGCACCAGCGCCACCCGGGTGTCGTCGGCCGCGAGCCGGGACAGCTCGGTGTTGAAGCCGGTGATCCATTGCCGTAGTGCGGCGGTGAAGGCATCGGCCACGGCCGGGCCCTCCGCAGCCGCCAGCTCCGTCGCGTTGGTGCGCAGCCGCGGGGTGAGCGAGATGTCGGGCACGTTGAGCACGGCGACGTGGGCGGCGCCCTTGTCCAGCGTGTTGGCCTTGATGGTCTCCCAGTAGGTCTGCGCCAGGCGCCGCATGTACAGGCCGGCGGCGACCGAGCCACCGTCGGGCTGCGCCAGCGCGGCGTCGATCGCCGAGGCGCTGAGCTGCTGCGACAGCAAGGCCACGAACACGGCCTGGTCGTCGAGCCCGCCGTCGCGCGCATTGAGGTAGGCGTCGGCGAGGTCCGCAGCGTCGTTCGCGCCGGCGTCCACCACGATGAGGTCGCCGGCAGCCCAGGCGCCGCCGTTGGCGCCGACGGCCGTCTCGAGCTGGTTCTGGAGCGAAAGCGGCAGGGCGGTGCCGCCGCGCGTGACGGGGTTGATCACCCGCGAAGCGGCCACGGCGAAGTCGGTGCAGCCGGGGTGGGTCGTGAGGTCGATGACGTTGGTGGTGGAGAAGTAGTTGCACAGGGCGCCGACGCCGAGGCCGGTCGCGACGAGATCGGTGTAGATCGGATAGCCCGCCGCGAGGTTGGCCGCGTTCTGCACCGTGGCCTTCACGCCCAGCGTGCCCACATCCGCCAGGCTGTCGCCGGCGACGACCAGGCGCGTGATCACCGGTGCCGGCGTGGCGGCGGGAGTCGTCGGGGTGGCCGTGCCCGTCGGCGCCGTGCCGCTCGCCGGCGTCGCGCCGCCGCTGGCGCTGGGCGGGGCACTGCTGGCGACGCCGCCGCCGACCCCACCGCCGCCACCGCACGCCGTGGCCAGCACCAGGGCGGCGACGGCGGCGAGGGTCCGCCAGGCGCGGTGGGCGGACGACGTGGTCATGGCGACACCATCTGAGGATGGGATGGTCAGGCGCCGTCCGGCGACTTGGGGTCGCGCAGCGACCGGGTGCCGTTGCCGCCGCCGTGGCCGGCATCGCCACGGTCCAGGAGCAGGGTGACGAGCACGGCGCAGTCGGTGCGCGCCCGCAACGAGTGCTTCTCGCCGCCCGGCAGCAGCAGCAGGTTGCCGGGACGCAGCTGGCGCACGCCGCCCCCCGTCACCACTTCGACTTCGCCTTCCAGGCAGTGGACCGTGCATTCGTCGTCGACGCGGTGCTCGGGCTGGTCCTGGTGGGCGCGCAGGACCATGTGCAGCAGTTGCAGGCGACCGGTCTTGATCAGGCTGGTGCTCACGGCATTGCCGAGGGCCGCGCCCAGGGGGGCGACGTTGACGATGTCCAGCGGTTGGGCGTGGGGCAGGGCCATGGTGGGGTCCGGTCGGGGTGGAGGGGGACGCTGGCTCGTCGGCCGTTCGCGTCCACGTCCGCAGGCTAGGCCGGACCGCGCGCCCGCGCTGTAGTCCGCGGCTGATCGCGTGCCGTCGCGATGGCCTGAAAGGTCGCGCCGGAGGGCTGCCCGGCGGTCGATGCAGGCGTGCCGCGCCCCGGGCGACAATTGCCTGATGAGCACGTTCACCGAGGTTGCCGTCACCGCGTTCCAGCTCGTGGCCAGTGCCGAGCCGCAGCTGCTGGCCATCGTCGGCCGCTCGCTCGCCGTCAGCGGAACCGCGACCGTCATCGGCTGCGCCATCGGCTGCGTGGCCGGGGCCTGGCTGGGCGTGGCGCGCTTCCCGGGCCGGGGCGCCGCGCTGGCCGTGCTGCACACGCTGCTGGCGGTGCCCTCGGTGGTCGTCGGCCTGCTGGTCTATCTGCTGCTCTCGCGGTCGGGGCCGCTGGGGTCGCTGGGCTGGCTGTTCTCGTTCAAGGCCATGGTGCTGGCCCAGGCCCTCCTGGTGCTGCCGGTGGCGGCGGCGCTCACGCGCCAGCTGGTCGACGACGCCGAGCAGGCGCACGGCGAGCAGCTGGCCTCGCTCGGCGCCGGCCGCTGGCTGCGCGGCCTGCTGCTGGTGTGGGACGAGCGCTACGCGATGCTCACGGTCGGCATCGCCTGCTTCGGCCGCGCCATTGCCGAGGTCGGGGCGGTGATGATCGTGGGCGGCAACATCGACGGCTTCACGCGCGTGATGACGACCGCCATCGCGCTGGAAACCAGCAAGGGCGACCTGCCGCTGGCGGTGGCCCTGGGCGTGGTGCTGTTGGGAATCGTGCTCGTGTTGAACGCGGTGCTCGCGCTGCTGCGCCGCTGGCGCCTCACCCAGACCGAGGCCGCCGGCGCGATGGGGGGAGCCGTGGCATGAGCACGCTGCTCCAGCTCACGCAGGCCGACGTCGCGATCGGAGGCCGCCCGGTGCTGCACGGCGTCCAGCTGCAGCTGGCCCGCGGCGACCGGCTGGCCCTGATCGGCGCCAACGGCAGCGGCAAGAGCACCCTGTTGCGGACGCTGCACGGACTGCTGCCGCCGGTGCGCGGCACCTTCACCCGCGACGCCGCAGCGCGCCAGGCCATGGTGTTCCAGCGCCCCTTCCTGCTGCGCACCTCGGTGCAGCGCAACCTGGTGCTGGGCCTGTGGCTGGCCGGGCTGCCGTGGCACGAGGCGGTGCAGCGCGCACCGGCGGCGTTGGCCCGGGTGGGGCTGCAGGAGCTGGCCGGCCGCAACGCCCGCCACCTGTCCGCCGGCCAGCAGCAGCGCGTCGCGCTGGCCCGGGCCTGGTGCCTGCAGCCGGAGGTGCTGTTCCTGGACGAGCCGACCGCCAACCTCGATCCGCCCAGCAAGCGCGAGGTCGAGGCGCTCATGGCCGAGTTCGCGGAGGGCGGCACGACACTGGTCTTCGCCAGCCACAACCTGGGGCAGGTCAAGCGGCTGGCCACCCGCGTGGCCTACCTGGAGCGTGGTCGGGTGCTGGCCGACCTGCCCGTGGCCGAGTTCTTCGACCGCGACCGGCTGGCCGAGGTGTCGCCGGAGGCCGACCTGTTCCTGCGCCTGGAGCACTGAGCGGCCGATGTGATGGGAAATCGTCACAGGCAACCGCAACGAGAGGTGTCGGCGAGCCGCCTCGCGTAGACAACCGACGCATCAGTTACGAATTCCAACGGGGCCATACCGCCCGGTCGCGACCATCCGCCCTCGATCACAACCGAGAGGGATTGGATGAGCAAATCGATGTTCGGCCTGCGGGCCCTGGCCTCGTGCACCGTGGCGGCCGCGCTGGCTGCCTGTGGTGGAGGCGGCGGTGGCGGCACCAGCACGGCCGGATCGGGCGCCCTGAGCGTGGCCCTGACGGATGCCCCCGGCTGCGGCTACGACCATGTGTACGTGACGGTCGACCGGGTGCGCGTGCACCAGGACGGCAGCGCCGCCGACAGCGACGCCGGCTGGCGTGAGATCGTGCTGGCGGCCCCCAGGCGCCTGGACCTGCTGGACCTCACCAACGGCGTGTTCGAGGAACTCGGCCAGACGCAGCTGCCGGCCGGCCGCTACAACCAGGTCCGGCTGGTGCTGCTGGACAACGGTAGCGCGGCGCCGCAGGCCAATGCGGTGCAGCCGACCGGCGGCGCCCTGGTGCCGCTGGCCACGCCGAGCGCGCAGCAGAGCGGCCTGAAGCTGAAGGCGACCTTCGACGTCTCGACCAACCAGACCACCGACCTGGTGCTGGACTTCGACGCCTGCCGCTCGGTCGTGCGCGCCGGCAATTCGGGCAACTACAACCTCAAGCCGGTGCTCACCGTGACGCCGCGTGTGGCCACCGGCATCCTGGGCTACGTCTCGACCACGCTGACGATCGCCGGCACCACGGTGACGGCGCAGCAGGACGGCACCGTGGTCCGCTCCACCGTGCCGGACGCGACCGGCCGGTTCGTGCTCGGCTCGCTGCCGGCCGGCAACTATGACGTGGTGATCGGCTCCGAGGGCCGCAGCACCACGGTGGTGAGCAGCGTGCCGGTGACGGCCACAACCACCGTCGTCAACGGCACCGCGACGGCGATCCTGCCGCCCACCTCGGCCATGCGCCAGGTCACGGGCACGGTCTCGGTGCCGGCCGGAACGGCCACGGCGCTGGTGACCGACGCCACCGTGCGCGCCAGCCAGGCCCTGGCCGGCGGCCCCACGGTCGAGGTCGCGCGGGTGCCGGTCGACGCCACGGCGGCCACCTACGTCCTGCGCGTGCCTGCGGCCGCGCCGGTGAAGGCGCCGTACGCCGCGACCGGCACGCTGGCCTTCGCAGCCGATACCGCGGCGGCGGGCAAGTACCGCGTGCAGGCGGCGGCACCCGGCCGCACGGCGGTGGACCAGGCCGCCGACGTCACGACGACCGACGGGGTGGTGGACCTGACGTTCGCGCCCTGAGGAATGAGGGACGCCGCAGCTGCGGCGTCCCCCGCGACAGGCACGGCAGCACGGCTGCCGTGCTTTTTTTTCGCCCGCCCATCGCGGGGCGGGGTACGGGTGTCCGGATGCCCGTGTATCCGTTTGCGCTTGCGCTCCCACATTCCGGATGCGTGCTTCCGCGCTCCTGCACCGCCGGCGTTTCGCGCTAGGCTCGTGCACATGAACGCCTACATCACCGCCGCGGTGCGCACCGCCGCCGGCCGTCGCAACGGCCGCCTCTCGGGCTGGCACCCGGCCGACCTCGCTGCCGAAGTGCTGGATGCCCTCGTCGAGCGCACCGGCATCGATCCGGCCGCCGTCGACGACGTGCTGCTCGGCTGCGTCAGCCAGGCCGGCGAGCAGTCGACCAACGTGGCCCGCAACGCCGTGCTGGCCTCCCGGCTGCTGCCCGAGTCCGTGCCCGGCACCTCGATCGACCGCCAGTGCGGCTCGTCGCAACAGGCGCTGCAGTTCGCGGCGCAGGCCGTGATGGCCGGCACGCAGGACGTGGTGATCGCGGCCGGCGTCGAGAGCATGTCCCGGGTGCCGATGTTCACGCCCAGCGAGCTGCCGCGCCGCAACGGCATGGGCTTCTACATGAGCCCGCGCATCCAGGCCCGCTATCCCGGCGTGGAGTTCAGCCAGTTCGTGGGCGCCGAGATGATCGCGCGCCGGTACGGGCTGTCGAAGGACCAGCTCGACGCCTATGCGCTCGAGAGCCACCGCCGCGCCCGCGCCGCCACCGAGGCCGGCCTGTTCGCGCCCGAGATCCTGCCGGTTGCCGCCTGGAAGGCCGGCGAGGAAGCAGGCGCGGCCCTGCACACGGTGGATGAGGGCATCCGCTTCGACGCCACGCTGGAGGGCATCGCCGGCGTGAAGCTGCTGCAGGAGGGCGGCCGCCTCAGCGCCGCCACCGCCAGCCAGATCGCCGACGGCGCGGCCGGCGTGATGGTGGTCAGCGAGAAGGCGCTGCAGACCTTCGGCCTGAAGCCGCTGGCGCGCATCCACCACCTCTCGGTGCTGGGGCACGATCCGGTGGTGATGCTGGAGGCCCCGATTCCGGCCACCCAGGCCGCGCTGAAGAAGGCCGGCCTGCGCATCGAGGACATCGACGCCTTCGAGGTCAACGAGGCCTTCGCGTCCGTCCCCCTGGCCTGGCTGCAGGCCACCGGCGCCGACCCGGCCCGCCTGAACGTGCACGGCGGCGCCATCGCCCTGGGCCATCCGCTGGGCGCCTCGGGCGCCAAGCTGATGACGACGTTGTTGAACGTCTTGAACCGGAGGAAAGGTCGCTACGGCCTGCAGACGATGTGTGAGGGAGGAGGGATGGCGAACGTCACTATCGTGGAAGCTCTTCACTAGATTGAAGATCGCGCCCTTTGGGACGATCAAGCCCAAGCAGGGAGCCCCCTCTCCCCATCCCTCTCCCCCGAGGGGGAGAGGGGGCAGATCAGCGGATTTCCAGAGCCAGGGCGGTGGCTGATCTGCTGTGAGGGACGCGCTGTCGATCGGGGGCGAAAAAAATGCCGTGCCTCCTTCAGGAGCACGGCATTTCTCTTGATCGAACGACGAGTCGCGCCGTCCGCGCGGAATAGCATGCAGCGCGGACACTTCTTGACCTCGGATCCGGCTTTGCCGGTCCGAGGTCAACTAATTAGAGAACCACTCTGAAATCGCGCAGCGATTTCAGAGTGAATGTCATGGCTGCCACCAGTTCCCCGAGGCCACGATCATCGGCAGGATCTGCAGTTCGGCGTCGTAGTAGTTCAGCGAGAAGTTGTTCGCGTTGTACGACCACAGCGCGTTCAGGTAGGCCTGGTGGGCGGGGTCGACCATGGCGCCGCACAGCTGCGGGCCGATCATGCCCTTGGGGGTCCAGTTCGGGTACGGGCGCTGCAGCGGGTTGCCGCTCAGTTCGTAGCCGATGGCGGTGCGGGCCGGGTCGCCGCCGGTGTCGGCCTTGAAGAAGTTCATCAGCTTGTTGCACACCGCCTTCCAGCGTGCGTCGCCCGAGACCACGTAGTCGGTGCCCCAGCGCCACGGGTTGCGTTGCGCGTTGGCGAAGTAGTCCATCTCGGTGGCCGTGAAGTCGCCCATGTTGCCCGGCGAGGGGATGGGCGTGCTGGTGTTGGTCTGCACGATGAAGTCGGGCATCAGGCCGGCACTGGGCGAATACACCGTCTGCATGCGGTTGATCAGCCAGTAGCAGCGGTCGATGACCGTGGTGCTCCAGTACGTGTCGCCGGTGGCCTTCGCGAACGCGCGGAAGTGGCTGATCATGTAGTCGGAGGTGCGGCTCACGTCGGCCGTCGCCAGGCCCTTGGTGGTGCCGTCCGGCTTCATGTTGAACGACTTCATCGCGTTGATGGTGTTGATGCCCTCCTGCTTGTAGTTCCAGGCGCCGGTGGAGCCCCACTGGCGGTCGGCCATCAGCAGCGCCATCGCGATGTCCAGGTCGCCGTCCATGGCGTTCCAGCCGCCGCCGGCCGCGTTGCTCGACGCGCCGTTGGCTTCCAGGCGCCAGTCCATCAGCCAGCTGCCGACGCCGGGGATGCTGTAGGCCGGGCGGGCCCGCACGGTCTTGAGCAGGGCGTCGAAGGTGGAGCGGGCATTGGCGTCGTGGCCGGCCATCAGCACCACCACCAGCATCGCGTAGCCCATCGCCTCGGACACCGTGAGGTAGTTGCTGGCGAAGCGCAGCGCCTTGCCGCCCGAGACGGTGGGCACGTCGACGATGCCGTTGGCCTTCCAGCGGTCGTAGCAGCTCTTGATCGCCGCATCCATGGACGCGTTGGAGGCGTTGGTCGGCAGGATGCCGGCCACGTAGGGCACGAGGCGCGAACCGAACGGGTAGTTCGGGCCGCCGGCCGGGGCGGGCGAGGGCGCCGGCGTCGGGGCGGGCGTGGGAGCGGGCGTCGGGGCCGGGGTGGGCGCGGGGGTCGGCGCCGGAGAGGGGGCCGTCCCCGGTGCCGGTGCAGGGGCGGGCGTGGGGGCCGGCGTCGGCGCCGGCGTGACCTTGATCCGCTTCGCCTCGGCTTCGGCATCGACCGCCGTGGAGGCCACGGCCGTGTCGGCGCCGCCACCACCGCCACCGCAGGCGCTGAGCGCCGTCACGGCGGAGAGGGAACCGGTCTGGAGAAAGATGCGTCGCTTCATGTTCAACAACAACATGGGTTAGGGACCTCGTCATCGCGGTTGCGCGCCTCGGCCCGGTGAAGGGGGAGCTGCGGCGGCGCATCGGCTACCTCAGCAGGTGGCCGAATGTAGTAGGAGGTGTCCGACATACCGCTAGGGCGAAGGCCTACGCGCGTAACCAAGTCCCGCGTTTGTCTCAAGGTGCACGTCGCCCCTTGTAAGAGCCGTGCACGCGAATGGCAGAGCTAGTTCACGAATGGCTGGGCTACGCCGACGCGCGATCGTGAAGCCGGTCACGGAATGCACGTCGGTATGGGAATGGATCCCATGTGGACCGGCCCCGCTAGCTGGGCAGTTATTACGTTTGGACGCGAACTCCAACGGCCTGCATGCGCCATCGCCGCGCAACCGCGCCCGAAGCGGTGGGCTCCTACAAGTCAGGCCTGGCCTGGCGCGTTGACTAGAGGCCTACGTCAGGTGGCCCGCAAGGGCCTGTGTTCCGTCCGTCCATCAAGGAGAGATTTCGCATGAACAAGACCCTCATCACCCTCAGTGCCGCCCTCAGCCTGGGCCTCGCCGGCGCCGCGTTCGCGCAGTCGACCGGCAGCAGCGCTGGCTCGACCGGCAGCAGCGCCGCGACCAGCCCTGGCCCGTCGAGCGCGACGACCATGCCGCCGTCGAGCGGCTCCCCCGCTGCCGACGCCAAGGCCGACGCCAAGGCCATGAAGAAGCAGGCCGACGGCGACTACAAGGCCGCCAAGGCCAAGTGCAAGCCCCTCAAGGGCGACGAGCAGAAGGCCTGCACCAAGGACGCCAAGGCGGCCCACGAGAAGGCCGAGGCCGACGTCAAGCGTGCCGAGGCCGACGCCAAGGCCGCCAAGAAGACCTCCAAGTCTTCGTGACGCAGCGGCGCCCCTGTTCGGGTTGACCGGACAGGCGGAGCCAGCCCGGCCGTCCCGGCCGGGCGCCCTGCGGCGCGGCCCTCCGGCCGCGCTGGAGATCCAATCCATCTCTGACCAACGTTCGGGAGCGGCATGCGACAAGCAGCCGCGCCCCGGGCGCGTTCACGTCTCGTCGGCGCTGGCGCAACAAGGATGTCCGCGGGTGATCGTGGGAGGGAGGTCGGACCTGACAAGGACCAGACCGATGACTTCCGTGATCGACCGCACTGCCGCGCGGCCCGCCGCCACCACCTCAGCAGCAGAGACCGGCCTCTCGGGGCCGGGCCGCCGCCGCTTCCTGGCCACCAGCGCCGCGGCCACGGCCGCTGCCTTCGCCGCGCCGAAGGTCTCGGCCCAGCTGACCACCGGCAATCCCCTGCAGCAGGCGCCCGCCAACTGCACGACCGTTCCCGACACGCCGACGCCGGTGCGCCCGGACCCGCAGGACGCCTCGCGCGTCTTCAGCGCGGGAGAGAGCGTGCTGGCCTTCCGCAACCACGGCATGCAGGCCGAGTTCCTGCGCGAGGCGCTGACGCCCCTCGGCGCCCACTACCTGCTGATCCACTTCGATGTTCCGCAGCTCAGCGCGCAGGGCTATTCCGTCGCGCTGGACGGCAGGGTGCGCAACCCGACCCGGCTGAGCCTGGACGACCTGAAGCGCCGGACCCTGATCCAGCAGGTGGTCACGCTCGAGTGCGCCGGGACGGGCCGCTCGACGCTGCACCCGCGCGCCGTCTACGTGCCCTGGTTCAAGGAAGCCCTCGGCCAGTACCAGTGGACGGGAACGCCGCTGCGCCAGATCCTGGAGCAGGCCGGTGTGCTGGACGATGCGGTCGAAGTGCTGTTCACCGGCTGGGACTCCGGCGTCGACCTCGGTGTCGAGCACGCGTTCGAGCGCAGCCTGCCGATCAAGGAAGCCCTGCGCGACGAGGTGATGCTGGCCTGGGAGCACAACGGCGTGCCGCTGCTGCCGCAGCACGGCTTCCCGCTGCGGCTGGTGGTGCCCAGCTGGTACGGCATGGCCAGCGTCAAGTGGCTGCGCGCCATCACGGTGCTGAACCAGCCCTTCCGGGGCGTGCAGCAGTCCAAGGTCTACCGCTACCAGCAGGTCAAGGGGGAAGCCGGCGAACCGGTCACGTTCAAGCGCGTGCACTCGCTCATCACCCCACCCGGGGTGCCGGACCTGATCACCCGCCACCGTTTCCTCGCCCCCGGACCCGTCACCCTGCAGGGCGTGGCGTGGTCGGGCGCCGGCCGCATCACCCGCGTGGAGGTCAGCACCGACGACACGGCGACCTGGCGCGAGGCCCGGCTGGTTCCCGTGTCCGGGGATCGCTTCGCCTGGACGCAATGGCAGATCGACTGGAGCGCCAGTGCCGGCGAGCACATCCTGGCCTGCCGTGCGACCGATGAAGCCGGCGACGTGCAACTGGTCAATCCGGAGAACCGCTGGAACCGCCAGGGCATGGGCGTGAACGGCGTGCAGCGCGTGCACGTGCGCGTGCTGGAGGGCATCGGCTCCGCGCGCGGCCCGGTGCCGTCCGCCGCCCGCGTGGTGGTCCCGGGAGCAGATCCGGTCGAGGTGCCGCAGACGGTCAACGCTCTCGCTGGACGCGGGTCCTGAGCGCGAGGCGCGGCGCCGCGGACGATCCGGTCCGGGCGCCGCAACGCTGGAAGGGATCCGACCGCTCGCCGCCCCATCCGCAACGGCGGTTGTCCGCTGGGCCCCGGCCATGCACACTGCGAAGTCGCCTGACATCGCGGGAGAGTCCATGAGGCCCAAGCGTGCAAGCTGGCTGGTGCGGACGACCGTCACGCTTGCCGCCGTCGTGGCCGTGCTCGTTGCGGCAGGGTGGGCGGTATTGTCGCAGCCACAGTTCGGCGCGCCCCTGGAGGGTGCGCGGCTGGCGCGTGCCCAGGCCAATCCCCAGTACCGCGACGGCCGCTTCGTCAACCTGGAACCGGAGGCGCCCAGCACGACATCGCTGGTCGACTACGCCCTGCGCCAGTTCTCCGGCGAGGAGGTGCGGGAGCCGCCGGCGCCCGTGCCCGTGCTGCCGGTGGACAAGCAGGCGCTGCAGGCAGCCCCACCGGCCAGCGGCCTGCGCGCGTTCTGGATCGGCCATGCCAGCACCTACGTGGAGATCGACGGGCTGCGGATCCTGCTCGACCCGGTGTTCGCCGAGCGGGTCTCGCCGTTGCCCATCGGGCCGCGTCGTTTCCATCCACCCCCGATCGCGCTCGCCGACCTGCCGCCGATCGACGCCGTGCTCATCTCCCACGACCACTATGACCACCTGGACATGGACACGGTGCGCCACCTGGCGCAACGCGGCTCGCGGTTCTTCGTGCCGCTGGGCATCGGCGCCCACCTGGAGCGGTGGGGCGTTCCGTCCCGGCAGGTCGAAGAACTGGAATGGTGGCAGGAGCGTTCGCTGGGAAGCGTGCGCATCGTGTGCACACCGACGCGCCACTACTCCGGCCGCGGCCTGGGCAACCGCAGCACGACCCTCTGGTCGAGCTGGTCGGTGCTGGGGCCGCAGCACCGCTTCTTCTACAGCGGCGACACGGGCTACGGGAAGCTGTTCCAGGACATCGGCGCCCGCCTGGGCCCGTTCGACATGGCCTTCATCAAGATCGGCGCCTACGGCCCCGGCGCCGCGTGGACCGACATCCACATGACGCCCGAGCAGGCCGTGCAGGTCCACCGCGATGTCCGGGGCCGGCGCATGTTTCCCGTCCACTGGTCCACCTTCAACCTCGCCTTCCACGACTGGGATGAACCGATCCGGCGGGCGGTGTCGGCCGCCACCCGCCTGGGCGTCGAGCTGGTGACGCCGCGCGTGGGCGAGGTGGTGGATGCGGACGCGCCGTTCGAGTCGACGCGGTGGTGGCTGGCCGTGCGCTGACGTCGGGCGGCGGGAAGAAAAAAGGCCTGGGAGACCCAGGCCTTTGCACGGGCGTGCCGAAGCTCAGCGCTTGAGCTCGGACTTGTTGGAGATGATGCGGCCGACCAGGCCGTAGTCGATCGCTTCCTCGGCCGAGAGCCAGCGGTCGCGTTCGATGTCCTGCAGCACGCTGTCGAGCGGCTTGCCGGTCTCGCGCGAAATCGTCTGTGCGATGCGCTCGCGCGCCTTGATGATCTCGCGTGCATGGATCGCGATGTCGCTGGCCGGTCCGCCGGCGCCGCCGCTGGGCTGGTGGATCAGGAAGCGGGTGTTGGGCAGGCAGAAGCGGCGCTCGCGCGGCACGGCCAGGTACAGGTGCGTGGCGGCGCTGCCGACCCAGCCGGTGCCGATCATGTTCACCGGGGCCCCGATGAACCGGATGATGTCGTGGATGGCATCGCCCGATTCGAGGTGGCCGCCGGGCGAGCTCACCAGCATGTCGATGGGCCGGTCCGACTCGGCGTCCAGCGCGATGAGGCGGCGCGCGATGTCGGCCGCCGAGCGGTCGCTGACCTCGCCGAAGAGCAGCACGGTGCGCGACTTGAAGGCCTTTTCTTCCAGGAAGGCGTTGCGCGGCTCGGCCGTGGAGGGCGCGCCGGACGCGGGTTCGTCGTGTTCGTGGGGGGTTTCCATCTCGGTTCCTTGCTAATCCAGGCCGACATCATGCACTGGCCCGGGCGCGGCCCGCGGCGGTGCGGATGGAGCCCCCGTGCCGCCAGTGGCCGCTCAGGTCAGCAGGCTGGCGACCACGTTCATCGACAGCGCCAGCAGCGTGGTGTTGAAGAAGAACGACAGCACGCAGTGCAGCGTGCCCACCGGCCGCAGGCTGCGGCCCTGGAACGTGATGTCGGCCGTCTGCGCCGCGGCGCCGATCACGCAGGCGAAGTGGAAGAAGTCGCTGTAGCCCGGGTCCTGGGTGCCGGGGAACTGCAGCGGGTCGGGCCGGTCCCGGTGGCGCGCCAGATAGAAGTCGTGCGCATAGTGCAGTGCGAACAGCACCTGGGTGAAGAACCAGGAGGTGGCCACGGTGACGCCGGCCAGCACCAGGTGCCAGCCGCGACCCGCGTCCTCGTCGAGCGACTTCACCTGCGCCAGCTGGGTGCCGACTGCCAGCATCACGGCCGCCGCGGCCACCACCACCAGGAGCAGGATGGTCGTGCGCCCCTCGTCCTGGGCGACCGCGCGGGACTGGATGAGCTTCGCGTCGTCCACGCCCCGCATCTCGTGCCAGGCCAGGGCCAGGTACAGCAGCGCGCCGGCGTTCCAGCCGACCAGGCAGCGCGCCGAGGTGCCCAGCGTCGCCACCAGCGGACTGGCGGCGTAGACCAGCAGGCCGAACCCGAGCGCGGCGGCCAGCCGGGGCCGCACCCGCAGCGCCCGCCACAGCGGCACGTGCCGACCCAGCCCCAGGCGCTCGGCCGCGGTCGGCTTCGGCGGCGGGCTCTCCATGGAGGCGGGCCGCAAGGGCCCTCAGGCCGGTTCGCAGGCTTCGGGACGGAAGCCGCGGGCGCGGGCGAGCTGGCGGAACTCGCGCTCTCCCATCAGGTAGTCGGCGGCGCGCGTGTCGGGCGGGGCGAACTGCAGGCGCAAGCGGATCTGGGCCTCGTCGCCGGACAACGCACGCTCGACCCGGGCCACCAGCCACCGCTGGCCGCGCCGGTCGAGGTACGCCTGCCCGGCCTCGATGGCACGCGGGGAGCGGTCGGTCGTCGTACTCATGGCGGCCATCATTGCGCGGCGCGCGGCTCGGCCGTTTGGGAAAAGAATCCATTTCCTTGTAGGACGACCCCTGAAAGGACCCCTGGCTCAGTCACTGTTGTCCTACCCGCGATGGCGAACGATGGGGGCGGCTTTGTCAGGGATGGACCGCAGGCGTCGGTTTTTTCCTGCGCGACACTCCGCGTCAAAAGGACCATGGATGCAGTCGCGTGATGGAACCCCGCCCAGTGACGGGCGGTGGGACGGGCAGGAACGCCGCGCCAAGCCGAGGCGCTGGGGCCGCGGCGCGGCTGCTGCCTTCGATCGCATGCGCATGCTGGAGCGACAGAACCCGCAGGTCGACGATCCGGAACCGCCGCTGGAACTCCCGCGCGAACAGCACAAGGAGCGGGAGTGAGGCGGCGGTGCGTCAGCCCGCCGACCAGCGTTCGCGCAGTTCCCGCTTGAGCACCTTGCCGATGTCGCTGCGCGGCAGTTCGGCCAGGTAGCGCAGCCCGGCCAGGCGCTGCGTCTTGCCCACGCGCCCGTTCACCCAGGCCCGCAGGTCCTCGGGCTGCGGTGCTGCGTCGCCCGGCACCACCCAGGCCACCGGTGACTCGCCCCACTCGGGAGACGGCACGCCCACCACGGCCACGTCGGCCACCGCCGGATGCGTGCGCAGCACGGCCTCTAGGTCGCTCGGGTAGATGTTGAAGCCGCCGCTGATCACCATGTCCTTGCGCCGGTCCATCAGCACCAGGAAGCCGTCGGCGTCGAAGCGGCCCACATCGCCGGTGCGGATGTAGCGCCGGCCCTGCTCGTCATGCCACTCGGCCTCGGCGGTCTTGCCCGGCTGGTTGTGGTAGCGGCTCATCATGGCCGGCGAGCGGCCGACGACCTCGCCCAGTTCGCCGGGCGTCACCTCGCGCCCGTCCTCGTCGATGAGGCGGATGTCGTGGCCCTCCGAGGGCCGCCCGACGGTGTGCAGCTTGTGCGGGAAGTCGTGCGCGGCCAGGATGCAGGTGCCGCCGCCTTCGGTCATGCCGTAGTACTCCATCAGGCCACCCGGCCAGCGGCGCAGGATGTCGGCCTTGAGCGCCGCCGCGAACGGCGCGCTGGTGCAGAACTTCATGCTGAACGCCGACAGGTCGTGGCGGTCGAAGTCCGGCCAGGCCATCAGGCGCTGGTACTGCACCGGCACCAGCATGGTGTGGGTGGCGCGCTCGCGCTCGGCGATCGCGAGGTAGGCGCCGGGGTCGAAGCGGCCCTCGGTCAGCACCACCGTGCCCCCGCGCGAGAGCGCCGGGAAGAAGCACACCAGCGTGGTGTTGGAGCACAGCGAGGTGGCCAGCAGCGCCACCGACCGCCCGTCGTAGCGGCCGGCCTCGGCCCGGGCCACGTGGGCCCAGCGCATGCCATGGGGCTGGACGATGCCCTTGGGCGTGCCGGTGGTGCCCGACGAATAGATGATGTTGAACGGCCAGTCCGGCTGCACCGCCACGCGCTGCGACCGGGCGCCGGCGGGCGCCAGCCACCCATCGAGCGGCGGGAAGCCGGGGCTGTTGTCCATCGCGATGCGCGGCACCGCCGTCGCCAGGGCGGGCACCGTGTGGTCGGCGAACAGCAGCCGGGCACCGCTGTCGGCCACCATGCCGGCGAGCTGGTCGGCGGTGGCGCCGGTGGGCAGCGGCGCCACCGCGGCCCCGGCGCGCAGGACGCCCAGGAACAGCGCGGCGTAGGCGATGCTGTTGGCGCCGCTGAGCGCGACGGCCTCGGTCGGCTGCACGCCGTCGCGCTGCAAGGCCGCGGCGATGCGGTCGGCCAGCGCGTCGAGCTCGCCCCAGGCCAGGCGCTGCGTGCCCTGCACCAGGGCCGGGTGGCCAGGGTGGGCGACGGCGTGCTCGCGCACCAGGTCGTCGATGGGCCGGAAGGGCGGCAGGGTGACGGGGGGCGTGGAACCGGAGGAGGTCATGGACGTCGTGCGGGCGCGGCCGGCGGGATGGCCGCGCGGCATTGTGCGCCACGGGTCACGGCCGGCCTGCCGCGCAGGCGACGCGATCGGCGCTGTCGTGGCCGGCCCGACCCAGGCCCGTCATAGCCTGCCCGACTCAGGCCCGTCATGGCCCGCCCGACCCAGTGTCCGTCATGCCGGCCCGACCCATTCCCCGTCATGGCGGTCTTCACCCAGGTCCCGTCATGGCGGGCTTGACCCGCCATCCATCTCCGGGACTTCTCATCACCCGACCAGCAATTCCGGCCGCATGCCGGATCAAGTCCGGCATGACGGCGGCAATGTGGGGCCCGACCGTCTCAGAGGCCGTCGAGCATGCACTGGGTGACGAGCACCACGCCGTTGTCGGTGCGGGCGAAGCGCTGCGCGTCCAGCTGCGGGTCCTCGCCGATCACCATGCCGTCGGGCAGCTCGCAGCCGCGGTCGAGCACCACCTTGGTCAGGCGGCAGCCGCGGCCGATGCTGCAGCCCGGCAGGATGACCGATTCGCGGATGCTGCAATCGGAGTGCACGCGCACGCTGGAGAACAGCACGGCGTGGGTGAGGTCGGAGCCCGACACGATGCAGCCGCCCGAGACCATGACGTTGGCAATCTCGCCGTGCCGGCCGTTCTCGCCCGGCACGAACTTGGCGGGCGGCAGCTGCTCCTGGTGCGTCCACACCGGCCAGTCGCGGTCGTAGATGTTGAGCTCCGGCATGTTCGAGGCAAGGTCCAGGTTGGCGGCCCAGAACGCATCGACCGTGCCCACGTCGCGCCAGTACGGGTCGGCACGCGTGCTCGCCGGCACGCTCGACAGGCCGAGCGGGTGGGCGACGGCCAGGCCCTCGCGCACCAGCCGCGGGATCACGTCCTTGCCGAAGTCGCGGTGCGAGGCCGGGTCGGCGAAGTCCTCCTCCAGCAGCCGGTACAGGTACTCGGCGTCGAAGACGTAGATGCCCATGCTGCCCAGCGCGCGGTCGGGCTTGCCGGGCATGGCCGGCGGGTCGGCGGGCTTCTCGAGGAAGCCGGTGATCTTGCGCTTGTCGTCGATGGCCATCACGCCCAGCGCGGTGGCTTCCATGCGCGGCACCTCGATGCAGCCGACGGTGCACTTGGCGCCCGACTCCACGTGGTCCAGCAGCATCAGCGAGTAGTCCATCTTGTAGATGTGGTCGCCGGCCAGCACCAGCAGGTACTCGGGCCCGTAGGAACGCAGGATGTCGATGTTCTGGTAGATCGCGTCGGCGGTGCCGCGGTACCAGTCGGCCTCGTTGATGCGCTGCTGTGCCGGCAGCAGGTCGAGGAACTCGTTGGCGTCGCCGCGCAGGAAGTTCCAGCCGCGCTGCAGGTGCCGCAGCAGCGAGTGCGACTTGTACTGCGTCAGCACGCCGATGCGGCGGATGCCGGAGTTGATGCAGTTGGACAGCGCGAAGTCGATGATGCGGAACTTGCCGCCGAAGTACACCGCCGGCTTGGCCCGGCGGTCGGTCAGTTCCTGCAGCCGCGAGCCGCGCCCGCCGGCCAGCACCAGCGCGACGGTGCGCTTGGGCAACTGCCTCGCCAGGCTCATCCGCTCCGCGGAATGCGTTTCCGCGGCGGCCGGCTTCAACCCGTTCAGCTGGTCGAGGAGGGCACGGTTCTCACGGGCCATGGTGGAGTCGCCTCATGTCTTGCTCAGGCTGAATCTCCCGCAAGTCGGGTGGCGGCGTTGTAGGACACGGTCGTGAACGCGGACATCCGTAGAAAGAAGGGACACGCTCCCCCTCACCCCGCCCCGCGCGTCCCCCCGTGGCGCCGATCGGCCCGCGGCAGGTCGGCGGCTTCGGCCCACAGCGCCTCGGCCTCGCTCTGCATGCGCGCCAGCATGTCGTCGAGCACGGCCACCTCGTCGCGCGACAGGCCGGCCAGGATGCGGCGGGTGATGCCTTCGACCACCGGCAGCACGCGCGCGTGCAGTTCCCGGCCCTTGTCGCTCAGCGTCAGCAGCGAGTAGCGCCGGTCGCCCGGGCGGGTGGTGCGTTCCACCAGGCCCTTGTCGAGCAGGGTCGTGACGGCCTTGGAGGTCGCCGACTTGTCCAGGTCGGCGCGGCCGGCGAGGTCGGACGACGAGATCGGGCCGCTGTCGTGCAGCAGCGCCAGCATCACCCATTCGCGCCGGGTGATGCCGAACTGGCCCTCGCAGTAGCGCAGCACCATGCCTCCGCCGACCGCTCGCAGGCGGTTGATGCGGTACAGCAGCATGTCGTCGTAGCGGCGCGGGGCGTCGAGGCGGGAGGTCACGATGGGTGGGGGGCGGCTCGGGATTTCCCGGAGGATAGTTTCTTTCAACCACGATGGCGGCCCGCCCAACAATGCGCCGATGGACGATGCCCCGCTGCTGGATGAAGCCGCCGCCCGCCGCGAACTGGCGGCCTGCTACCGACTGTTCGACCACCTCGGCTGGACCGAGGCGATCTTCAACCACCTGACCCTGCGCGTGCCCTCGCCCCAGGGGCAGCCGCACTACCTGATCAATCCGTTCGGGCTGCACTACAGCGAGGTGACCGCGGACAACCTGGTGAAGATCGACGCCGAGGGCAACGACATCGACGGCACCGGCCGCCAGGTGAACCGGGCCGGCTTCGTGATCCACGGTGCCATCCATGCCGCCCGGCCCGACGCCCACTGCGTGATGCACGTCCACACCACGGCGGGCTGCGCCGTGGCGTGCAAGGAGGACGGGCTGCGGCACGACAACTTCTATTCCGCCATGCTGTACGGCGACGTCGGCTACCACGACTACGAGGGCGTGACGACCGGGCTGGCCGAGCGGCCGCGACTGGTGCGCTCGCTCGGCGAGCGCCAGCACCTGATCCTGCGCAACCACGGCCTGCTGGCGGTGGGCGGCACGGTCGCCCAGTGCTTCCAGCGCCTGTGGACCTTGCAGCGTGCCTGCGAGATCCAGCTGGCCAGCGACGCCGGCGCCGGCCCCAACCGGCAGATCCCGGTCGACGTGCTCGAACGCGTGCCGGCCACCCGGCTGGCGATGAGCGACGGCCACAAGGGCGCCAGCATCTCGCAGCAGATGTTCGAGGCCTTGCTGCGCCGGTACGGCATCGAGCGTTGAACCGCGTCATCCCCACCTTCCAGGGAGCTTTCCGAATGACCCACCCGACCCACCCGGGCTTCGATGTCGTGCGCCTCGGCGGCAACATCGGCGCCGAGATCCGCGGCCTGGACCTGCGCAAGCCCATGCCGCGGGCGCAGTTCGAAGCGCTGCACGCGGCCTTCTGCCGGCACGAGGTGCTGGTGTTCCGCGACCAGGACATCTCGCTGGAGGAGCAGATGGCGTTCGGCCAGCTGTTCGGCGAGCTGTCGATCCACCCGTTCAGCCCCAACCTGGACGACAAGCGCGAGGTGATCGTGCTGGACTACTCGGCCGACAACCCGCCGGCGCTGACCGACCAGTGGCATGCCGACGAGACCTTCCGCGCCGCACCGCCGTCGATCACCATCCTGCGCGCCAAGGTGATCCCCGAGTACGGCGGCGACACGCTGTTCGCCAGCATGACGGCTGCCTACACCGGCCTGTCGGAGCGGATGAAGCAGTACATCCACGGGCTGGAAGCCATCCACGACTTCAAGCCCTGGCGGCCCCTGTTCACCAGCTCGGAGGCGCACCAGAAGAAGTTGCGCGAACTGGAGCAGCAGTTCCCCAACCCGTCGCACCCGCTGGTGCGCCTGCATCCGGTGACCGGTCGCCGGGTGCTCAACTGCAATGCGCAGTTCACCGTGAAGATCAAGGGGCTCAAGGACGACGAGAGCCAGATGATCCTGAACTACCTGTACGCGCGGGCCGCCATCCCGGAGTTCCAGCTGCGCGTGAAGTGGCAGCCGAACACGGTGGTGATGTGGGACAACCGCTCGACCCAGCACTACGCGCCGCACGACTACTACCCGCAGCGGCGCACCATGAACCGGGTCACCGTCTGCGGCGAGCCGGTGGTGGGCGTCACCGGTCCCTACACGCCGGAGGAGGGCGTCGCGCCCCTGCCTGATGGCCACCACGTCAAGCCGGTCGTCGCGGGCAAGCGGCCGATCCGCGAGTTCGAGCGCAACCTGTCGAAGGAGGGCGCATGAGCGGCGCGGGCGCGCTGTCGCGCCGCAGCGTGCTGGGCGCGGGCGCGGCCCTGGGCGCCGGCCTGGCGCTGCCCGCCTGGGCGCAGGGCAGCTACCCCGACCGGCCGATCAAGCTGGTGGTGCCGTTCCCGCCCGGCGCGTTGACCGACACGCTGGGCCGGCTGGTGGCCGACCGGCTGCGGCCGGCGCTGAACCAGCCGCTGGTGGTGGAGAACCGCCCGGGCGCCGGCACGCTGCTGGGCGCCAGCGTGGTGGCCAAGTCGCCGCCGGACGGCTACAGCCTGATGGTCGCCACCAGCACCACGCTGGCCATCTCGCCGGCGATGTACGCGGCGCCGCCGGCAGTGCCGTCCGACTTCACCGGCGTGGCCATGATCGGCAGCGTCAGCCTGTTCCTGGTCACGCGCGCCGACCTGAAGGTGGCCTCGGTCGCCGAGCTGGTGGCCGAGATGCGGCGCAACGGCCAGATGAACTTCGGCTCACCGGGCATCGGCACCATGCACCACCTGCTGGTCGAGATGATCAAGGCGCAGGAAAAGGTGAACGCCACCCACGTGCCGTACCAGGGCAGCATGGCCGCGGTGTCCGACCTGCTCACCGGCCGCATCGACTTCATGTTCCTGGATGCCGTGGCGGCGCTGCCGCAGCTGCAGGCCGGCAAGCTCAACGCCATCGGCCTGGCGGCCGGCCGGCGGCTGGCGGCCCTGCCGCAGGTGCCCACCATTGCCGAGACCTTCCCCGCCATCGACCTGCAGGCCTGGCAGACCGTGGCCGCACCCCGCGGCACGCCGACGGCCATCGTCCAGCGGCTCAACACCGAGATCAACAAGGCGCTCGACAGCCCGGAGGGACGAGCGGCCCTGCTGAAGGTCGGCGTCGACGCCAACCCCCTGGGCGTTCAGGCCCTCAACGATCTGATCGCGCGCGACGAGAAACGGCTGGGCGACCTGGTGCGGGCGGCGGGGCTGAAGGCGTCGTAGGCCGTCGAACGCGGACGCGGGAGCGGACAGCCGAACGCGGGATCGGAGTCGGAAGCGGACAGCCGAACGCAGAGGATGCGAAAGACGCAGAAGGCGCGGAAGAGACACGAGTAGGTTTTCCCCGGTTGGGGAGGCCCCGCTGGCGACCCAAACGCCGGTTCCTCCGGGTGTCTTCCGCCCGAACCAGGTTTCTTCTGCATCTGCCGCGCAACTTCTGCGCCTTCTGCGTTCGGCTGTCCGCTTGCGCGCCCGCTCCGGCTCCCCGTTCCGCCATCCGGCAAAATCGCGGCCATGCAGATCACCAAAGACACCGTCGTCACCATGCAGGTGAAGGTGGCCGACGGCCTGGGCCGCCTGGTCGAGAACAGCCGCGAGCCGGTGGCCTACCTCCACGGGGGCTACGGCAACACACTGTCCAAGATCGAGGAGGCGCTCGAGGGGCGCGAGCCGGGCTATGCCGTCACGCTCGACCTCAAGGCCGCCGACGCGTTCGGCGAGCGCGACGAGCGGCTCGTCAGCACCATCCCCAAGAGCGAGTTCCCGCCCGGCATCAAGGTCGGCGGCCAGCTGGAGGGGCGCACCCCGGAGGGCGAGCCCATTCCCTTCACGGTGGTGAAGGTCAAGGGCGACACCGTCCACCTGGACGGCAACCACCCGCTGGCCGGCAAGGACCTGCGCTTCACGCTGAAGGTGACCGGCGTGCGCGCCGCTGCGCCGGAGGAGATCGCGCACGGCCACGCGCACGGGGCCCACGGCGCCCACCACTGAGCGGGCTGTGATGGCCATGAAGTTCCCGCGCATGGCGCCGAACTCGCTGTTCGCGGTGCTGCTGCGCTCGCCGTGGTGGATCAGCTTCGCGGTCGCCGCCGCCGTGGTGGCGCTCACCCAGGCGCTGGTGCCGGTGCCCTACCGCACCCTCGCCAGCCTGGGCGCGTTTCCCTTCGTCGTCATCGGCTGCATCGCGCTGTCGCGGCAGTGGCGCCAGCCGAGCGCGGCGCAGTCGCGTGCCCGGCTGGAGGCCGCCGCGAGCATGAGCTGGCCGGAGTTCGAGGCCGCGCTGCGCGAAGGCTATGCGCGCCAGGGCTGGCAGGTCCAGGCCGCGCGTGGCGCCGCCGACCTGGCGATCGAGAAGGGCGGCCAGCGCATGCTGGTGAGCGCGCGCCGCTGGAAGGCCGCGCGCCAGGGCGCCGACGTGCTGGAGGCGCTGGACAAAGCGGTGCGCGAGCAGGAGGCCCAGCACGGCATCCTGGTCACGCTCGGCGAGCTGAGCCCGCAGGCGCAACGCTTCGCCACCGCCAACGGCATCGACGTGCTGCGGCAGGAACGGCTGGCGGCGCTGTTGCCGAAGTCCTGAGGCGCGATCGCCCATCGGGCTGTGCCAGGTCCCGGAGATGGATGGCGGGTCAAGCCCGCCATGACGAGGTTTGGGTTCGGGCCCGCCAGACGAGGTGGGGCGAGTCCGCCATCACACCGCCTTCGTCATGCCGGACTTGATCCGGCATCCATCCCCGAAACGTTCCATCGGGCGGTGCCAGGTCCCGGAGATGGATGGCGGGTCGAGCCCGCCATGACGAGGTCCGGGTCAAAGCCCGTCACGACGAGAGGTTTGGGTCGAGCCCGCCTAACGAGGACGGAGCGGGGCCGGCGCGCCGCGGCAGGCCTCACCCCGCCCGCGCGTCCTCGCTGAACCACACGCCGTCGGCCAGCATCATCTCGTGGTGCCCGCGGCCGGACGGGATCATGGGGTAGCAGTTCTCCTGCGCGGTCACGCGCACGTCGAGGAAGAAGGGGCCGTCGTGGGCCAGGCACTCGGCCAGGGCGTCGTCGAGCTGGGCCGGGTCGTCGACGCTGCGGGCGCCCCAGCCGAAGGCCTTCGCCAGCGCCACGAAGTCGGGCAGGGCGGCGTTCCAGCTGTGGCTCAGGCGGTTGCCGTGGTTCAGCTGCTGCCACTGGCGCACCATGCCCATGTAGCCGTTGTTCGACAGCACCACCTTGACCGGCGTGCCGTGCTGGGTGGCGGTCGACAGTTCCTGGATGTTCATCAGCACCGAGGCGTCGCCGCTCACGCAGACGACCAGCTTGTCGGGATGCGCGACCTGCGCGCCGATGGCGGCCGGCACGCCGTAGCCCATGGTGCCGGCCCCGCCCGAGGTGAGCCAGCGGCGCGGCTGGTCGAAGCGCAGGTACTGCGCGGCCCACATCTGGTGCTGGCCGACGTCGGTGGAGACGATGGCGTCGCGGCCGGCCAGTTGGGCCTGCAGCGCGGCCACGAGGTGCTGCGGCAGGATGGTGTCGGTGCGTGGCGTGAAGGCCAGGCAGTCGCGCTGGCGCCAGCCGTCGATGCGCTGCCACCAGGCGTCCAGCCGCGCCGCCGGGGGCGCCGGCGGCAGCAGCGCGCGCAGCGCCGCCAGCACCGCGCCGCAGTCGCCGGGCAGGGCGGCATCCACCATCACCACCTTGTCGATGTTGGCCGGGTCGATGTCGATGTGGATCTTGCGCGCGCCGGGGCTGAAGTCGGCCAGCCGGCTGGTCACGCGGTCGTCGAAGCGTGCACCGACGCAGACGATCAGGTCGGCGTGGTGCATGGCCTGGTTGGCCTCCAGCGTGCCGTGCATGCCCAGCATGCCGAGGAAGTGCGGGTCGGAGGCCGGGAAGGCGCCCAGCCCCATCAGGGTGAGCGTGGTCGGCAGGTTCCAGTCGCGGCCGAGCGCGGTGAAGGCGGCGCAGGCCTCGGGGCCGGAGTTGACCAGGCCGCCACCGCCGTAGAGCACCGGGCGCCGCGCCGTCGAGAGCAGGTCGGCGGCCCGTTGCAGCGCCTGTGCCGTCGCGGCATGGGTGCGCGCGGCGCGCCCGGGCAGGGCGCCGGCCGGCACGGACGCGGGCGCCGGCACGGCCACGCGCTGCAGCTGCACGTCCTTGGGCATGTCGATCAGCACCGGCCCGGGCCGCCCGCTCATCGCCAGCTCGACCGCCTTGCGCACCGCCCCGGCCACTTCCTGCGCCCGCTGCGGCTGGTGGTTCCACTTGGTCACAGGGCGCGACATGCCCAGCGCGTCGCTCTCCTGGAAGGCCTGCGTGCCGATGACGGCCGTGGCCACCTGGCCGCTGATGCACAGCACCGGGACCGAGTCGCTGATGGCGTCGAGCAGGCCGCTGATGGTGTTGGCGATGCCCGGGCCCGAGGTGACCAGGACTACGCCCAGCCGGCCGGTGCTGCGCGCGTAGCCCTCGGCCGCGTGCACGGCCGCCTGTTCGTGGCGCACCAGCACGTGGCGCAGCGCCGGCCGCTGGTACAGGGCGTCGTACAGCGGCAGGGCGGCGCCGCCCGGGTAGCCGAACAGCGTGTCGACGCCGCAGGCGAGCAGCGTATCCAGCAGGATCTCGGCGCCGTTGCACTCCGAGGCGGTGCCGCTGGCGGCGCGTTGGAGAAGGTCGTTGGCGGTAGCGGTGTCCATGTGGATGATTTTCGGCATCTGGGCCAGAATGGGCTTCGTTTTTCCGAGGGCTGGACGTGGCAACGCCGAAAAAACAATCGAAGAAGTCCGACAAACCCGATGAATCGACGGGAACCTACGACAAGTTCGACCTGGCCATCCTGCGCGAGCTGCTGGCGGACTCGCGCCGCACCCTGCAGGAGATCGGCGCCGCGGTCAGCCTGTCGCCCACCACGTGCTGGAGCCGCATCAAGCGGCTGGAGGCCGACGGGGTGATCCAGCAGTACAGCATCCGCCTCGACCGGGCCCGGCTGGGCTGGAAGGACACGGTGATCGTGCAGCTCACGCTGGAGAGCCACACCGATGAGACGCTGTACGCCTTCGGCCGCGTGCTGGCGACCATCCCCGAGGTGATGGAGGCCTACCTGGTGTCCGGCGATTACGACTACTACATCCGCATCGCGGTGCGTGACACGCGTGACTATGAGCGGTTGCTGCGCGAGAAGCTCTACAAGATTCCCGGCATCCGGCACAGCAAGTCGAGCTTCGTGCTGCGGGTCCTCAAGGACGCACAGGTGCCGGTGGTGTGAGGGACGCCTGCACCCAGTGCAGCGCCTCGTCGCGGTCGGTGAACGAGCGCAGGTGCAGCCCCGACTTCTGCGCCGCCTTCTCGCTGATGCCGGTGCGCAGGCGCGCCGGCACGACCGCCGCGACCCGCTCCAGCGAGCACAGGCGCTCGGCGGCGTGGGTGCCCAGCTGCAGGTGGTCGGTGAAGCCCAGGTCGACCTCCACGCCCTGCAGGTCGAGCAGGACCCGCGGGTAGCCCTCGCGCCGGGCCAGGCCGCTGGCCAGGTCGACGGCGGCGCAGAGGTCGCCAAGCCCGGCCGGCCCTTCGCAGGCGATGGCCAGGTGCGTGGCGGTGTGGTCGACGGTGATGCGGAAGGGCATTGGGGCCGAAGTCTAGCCATCGCCGGCGGCCATGCCAGCCCTGCCCGAACGCGATGGCCGGCCGCGCCCCGGCACCCACCCCGCGGCACCTTTCCCCTACACTGACCAGCAACCCGCGCCGCAACCCGGCGCGGGCCTCCGTGGAGCCCCCGGCTACCCGCCGGCGGGCACCGCTCTGCAGACCTGATGGCGCGCCACCCGCGCGCGGAGTGATTGCATGGAACGCCAGCCCTTGCGGCTGCACGTGCCGGAGCCTTCGGGCCGTCCCGGCTGTGCGACCGACTTCTCGTACCTCCACGTCTCGGAGGCCGGCGCCGTCCGCAGGCCGCCGATAGACACCACCCACTTCGACACCCAGGACCTCGCGTACGAGCTCGTTCGCGTGCTGGACCGCGACGGCCGTGCCGTCGGGCCGTGGGCGCCGGACATCTCGACCGTCCAGCTGCGCAAGGGGCTGCGCGCGATGATGAAGACGCGCATCTTCGACTCCCGGATGCTGCTGGTGCAGCGCCAGCGCAAGATCTCGTTCTACATGCAGAGCCTGGGCGAGGAGGCGATTGCCTGCGCCCATGCGGCGGCCCTGGACGCCGGCGACATGTGCTTCCCCACCTATCGCCAGCAGGGCCTGCTGCTCTCGCGCGACGACGTCTCGATGGTCGAGCTGATGTGCCAGCTCATGAGCAACTCGGGCGACCCGATGAAGGGCCGCCAGCTGCCGGTGATGTATTCGCTCAAGCGGGCCGGCTTCTTCTCGATCTCGGGCAACCTCGCCACCCAGTTCATCCAGGCGGTGGGCTGGGCGATGGCCTCGGCGATCAAGGGCGACACCCGCATCGCATCGGCCTGGATCGGCGACGGCGCGACGGCCGAGGCCGACTTCCACACCGCGCTCACCTTTGCCCACGTGTACCGCGCGCCGGTGATCCTGAACGTGGTGAACAACCAGTGGGCGATCTCCAGCTTCCAGGCCCTCGCCGGCGGCGAGGCGAGCACCTTCGCGGCGCGCGGGGTCGGCTGCGGCATCGCGTCGCTGCGTGTGGACGGCAACGATTTCCTGGCGGTGTACGCGGCCTCGCAATGGGCCGCCGAGCGCGCCCGCTCCAACCTGGGGCCGACCCTGATCGAGTGGGTGACCTACCGCGCCGGGGCGCACTCGACGTCGGACGACCCGAGCAAGTACCGCCCGGCCGACGACTGGGAGCGCTTCCCGCTCGGCGACCCGATCGCGCGGCTGAAGGCACACCTGGTCGGGCTGGGCGCCTGGACCGAGCAGGAGCACGAGCAGGTGCGGCTCGAACTGGAGGCCGAGGTGGCCGCCGCGCAGAAGGAGGCCGAAAGCCACGGCACCCTGCTGGACGGCCACATCCCGAGCGCCGCGTCGATCTTCGAGGACGTGTACGCCGAGATGCCCGCGCACCTGCGGGCGCAACGCCAGGAGTTGGGGGTCTGAGATGAATGACTACCGAAGCTCCGAATGCGAAGGCGGAACTCCCGTCCGCGAAGGTTCCCGCATCCACCGAGAGGCCACATGCTGACCAAGACACGTGAAGAGCTCCTCGAGAGCGAAGCCGGCGAGAGCAAGCCGATGACGATGATCCAGGCCCTGCGGTCGGCCATGGACGTGATGATGGGGCGCGACGACAACGTGGTGGTCTTCGGCCAGGACGTGGGCTACTTCGGCGGCGTGTTCCGCGTCACCGAGGGCCTGCAGGCCAAGTACGGTAGCAACCGCTGCTTCGACGCCCCGATCAGCGAGGGCGGCATCGTGGGCGCCGCGGTGGGCATGGGAGCCTACGGCCTGCGCCCGGTGGCCGAGATCCAGTTCGCCGACTACTTCTACCCGGCCTCCGACCAGATCGTGTCGGAGGCGGCGCGGCTGCGCTACCGCTCGGCCGGCGACTTCACCTGCCCGATCACCATCCGCATGCCCTGCGGCGGCGGCATCTACGGCGGCCAGACCCACAGCCAGAGCCCGGAGGCGCTGTTCACCCACGTCTGCGGCCTGCGCACCGTGATGCCCAGCAACCCGCTCGATGCCAAGGGGCTGCTGATCTCGGCCATCGAGTGCGACGACCCGGTGATCTTCCTGGAGCCCAAGCGCCTGTACAACGGGCCGTTCGACGGCCACCACGACCGGCCAGTGGTGCCCTGGTCCCGGCATGCGCTGGGCAATGTGCCCGAGGGCTACTACCGGGTGCCGCTGGACAAGGCGTCGGTGTTCCGGTCGGGGTCGCAGGTGACGGTGGTGACCTACGGGACCATGGTGTGGGTGGCCGAGGCCGCCGCCCAGGAGGCCGGCATCGATGCCGAGATCATCGACCTGCGCGCGATCTGGCCGATGGACCTGGAGACCGTGGTGGCGTCGGTGAAGAAGACCGGCCGCTGCGTCGTCGTGCATGAAGCCACCAAGACCAGCGGCTTCGGCGCCGAGCTGTCGGCGCTGGTGCAGGAGCACTGCTTCTACCACCTGGAGGCGCCGATCGAGCGCGTGGCCGGGTGGGACACGCCGTACCCGCACGCCCAGGAGTGGGCGTATTTCCCCGGGCCCGACCGGGTCGGTGCCGCGCTGCGGCGCGTGGTGGAAGGAGGCTGAGCGCCATGGGAATCTACGCAATCAAGATGCCGGACATCGGCGAGGGCATTGCCGAGGTCGAGCTGGTCGAGTGGCGCATCCAGCCCGGCGACGCGGTGCAGGAAGACCAGATCGTCGCCGACGTGATGACCGACAAGGCGACGGTGGAGATCCCGTCGCCGGTGAGCGGTACCGTGCTGGAGCTGGGCGGCAAGCCCGGCGAGCTGATGGCGGTGGGCGCGGAGCTGGTGCGCATCGAGGTGGCGGGCGAGGGGAACGTGAAGGCGGGCGCCCCGGCTGCCCGGGCCGCGGCTGCTGCCCCAGTGCGGGAGACGGCCACCGACGCGGGCGCACACGCTGCGCCGACCGTGGCGGCGAGCAAGGTCGACCAGCCGCCGCGCAGCCCAGTCCCCAACGTTCGCCCGGCGGTAGAGGGCACCATCCAGCCGAGCCCCCCGAAGGCGACGCCCGTTCCGCAGCGCGCCCCCGGCGACAAGCCGATCGCCTCGCCGGCGGTGCGGCGGCGCGCCTGGGAGCTGGGCATCGAGCTGCAGTTCGTGCACGGCAGCGGGCCGGCCGGGCGCATCGAGCACGCCGACCTGGACGTCTACCTGGCGTCGCGCGGCCAGCCGTTGCCGGTCGGCGGCGGTGCCCGGCTGCGCGAGAAGCACGGCGAGCAGCAGGTGCCCGTCATCGGCCTGCGCCGCAAGATCGCGCAGAAGATGCAGGAGGCCAAGCGCCGCATCCCGCACTTCAGCTATGTCGAGGAGATCGACGTCACCGAGCTGGAGGCCCTGCGCGCCAAGCTCAATGCCAGGCACGGCACCACCCGCGGCAAGCTCACCGTGCTGCCCTTCATCGCGCGTGCCGTGGTGCTGGCGGTGGCCGAGTTCCCGCAGATGAACGCCCGCTTCGACGACGATGCCGGCGTGGTCACGCGCCACGAGGCGGTGCACCTGGGCGTGGCCGCGCAGACCGACGCCGGCCTGCTGGTGCCGGTGCTGCGCCACGCGGAAGCGATGGACGTGTGGGCCTGCGCGAAGGAGATCGCGCGGCTGGCCGAGGCGGCGCGCAGCGGCAAGGCCGGCCGCGACGAGCTGGCCGGCTCGACCATCACCATCAGCAGCCTGGGGCCGCTGGGCGGCATCGTCACCACGCCGGTCATCAACCACCCCGAGGTGGCCATCATCGGGGTCAACCGCATCGTCGAGCGGCCGGTGTTCCAGGGCGACGCCGTGGTCCGGCGCTCGCTGATGAACCTGTCGTCCTCGTTCGACCACCGGGTGGTCGACGGCATGGACGCGGCGCAGTTCGTGCAGGCGATCCGCGCGCTGCTCGAGTCCCCGGCGCTGCTGTTCGTGGAGTGATGGCATGAAGACACTGCACAAGAAGCTGCTCGTGCTGGGCGGCGGCCCCGGCGGCTATGTCGCGGCCATCCGCGCCGGCCAGCTCGGCATCCCCACCGTGCTGGTCGAGGGCGAGGCGCTGGGCGGCACCTGCCTGAACGTGGGCTGCATCCCGTCCAAGGCCCTGATCCACCTGGCGCAGGAGTACGCGCAGGCCTGCCGCTTCACCGGCGCCAACGCGCTCGGCATCCGGGTCGAGAACCCGGTGCTGGACCTCGCCCAGGCGCAGCAGTGGAAGGGCGGCATCGTTGGCAAGCTCACCGGTGGGGTCGGCGCGCTGCTGCGCAAGGCCGGCGTCCAGGTGGTGCAGGGCTGGGGCACGGTCGTCGACGGCAAGACGGTGGAGGTGGCCACCCGCGAAGGCGAGCCGGTGCGCATCACTTGCGAGCACCTGCTGCTGGCCACCGGCTCGCAGGCCGTGTCCCTGCCCGACCTGCCGCTGGGCGGGCCGGTGGTCTCGTCGACCGAGGCGCTGGCGCTGGCCGAGCGGCCCAGGCACCTGGTGGTGGTGGGCGCCGGCTACATCGGGCTGGAGCTCGGCATCGCCTGGCGCAAGCTGGGCGCCGAGGTGGCCGTGGTGGAGGCCGCGGCCCGGGTGCTGCCCACCTACGACGAGGAGCTGACCCGGCCGGTGCTGGCGTCGCTGCGCCGGCTGGGGATCACGCTGCACCTGAACTGCACCGCGCAGGGCCTGACCGAGTCACGCGACGGGCTGCGCGTGCGCAGCAGCAATGCCGACGAGTACGCGCTGCCGGCCGACAAGGTGCTGGTGGCCGTCGGCCGCGTGCCCCGCACCGCCGGCTACGGCCTCGAAGGGCTGCAGCTGGACATGGCGGGCCGCGCGGTGAAGGTCGACGAGCAGTGCCGCACCTCGATGCGCAACGTGTGGGCGATCGGCGATCTCACCGGCGAGCCGATGCTGGCGCACCGCGCGATGGCGCAGGGCGAGATGGTGGCCGAACTGGTGGCCGGCCACCGGCGCCGCTTCGCGCCCCAGGCCATCCCGGCGGTGTGCTTCACCGATCCCGAACTGGTGGTCGCCGGCCTGTCGCCCGACGAGGCCGAGGCGCGCGGGCTGGACGTCGTCGTGTCCTCGTTCCCGTTCGCGGCCAACGGCCGGGCGATGAGCCTGGAGGGCACCGAGGGCTTCGTGCGCGTGGTGGCGCGCCAGGACACGCACCAGGTGCTGGGCTGGCAGGCGGTGGGCACCGGCGTGTCGGAGCTGGCGGCGGCGTTCTGCTATGCGATCGAGATGGGCGCCCGGCTGGAAGACGTGGCGGGGATCATCCATGCCCATCCCACCCTGGGCGAGGCGGTGCAGGAGACGGCGCTGCGGGCGCTGGGCCACGCGCTGCACATCTGAGCCGATCCCGTGCCGATCCCGCGCCGCGAGGCGTTGGGTCGGCCCGTCAACGGGCCGTCGGGGTGCTCTCCAGCAGGATCATCCATTCGCTCGGCTGCGCGGCCTTGCGCGCCAGCCGGCTGGTGGTGCGCTCGACCAGCAGGCGGATGGCCTCGGCGGGGTCGGTGCAGGGACCGGCGCCGACCTTGCGCACCGCGAAGTTCGCCTCCCACACGTCGTCGGGCGCGGCGATGCACAGCTTGGCGTAGGCATAGTGGCCCTGCTCGCTGGGCACGGTGTAGCAGGCCAGCCAGTAACCGTGGACGGGACCGGTGATCTGTTCCATCCGACGAGCTTACGGACCGCTGAGCTCTTCAGTAACCCGCCGGGCCTCACCCAAAAGGCTGACAGGAGGAAGTTGTCGTTTTCAGTCTTGCCCAGGCTCGGGTGCGGCCTGGTTCCGGCGATGGAGCCGGGGTGAGCGCGGCATGACGATGGCGTCCCCGTCATGGCGGGCCTCACCCACAATTCATCTCCCGATCGAGGGTCAGGGCTGCGCGTCGGCGGCCACGCGCCGATAGCGCACCTCGTGGCCGTGGATGCGGTCGATGCCCAGGAATTCGTTGCGCGACTCGAAGCGGATCTCGAAGGTCGCGAACGGCAGGTTCAGGCGCGACGGCGGGTTGCCGTTCATGCTCGTGTAGTGGCGCTTGAGGTTGGTGCCGTCGTACAGCCAGGTGCCTTCGTGGATGAAGTCGGTGGCCGCGCCGCCGGCATCCACAACGTGCACCGTCTCCAGGAAGGAGCCGTTCGGCCGCAGGGTGAGCAGGCGGCGCGCCTGCATGCCCTGCTCGGCGGCATCGCGCTGCCAGGTGCCCTGCAGTTGCTGCACCACGTCGGCCGAGGCGAGGTCGGGCGCGGTCGACAGCCCGCCGGGCGCCAGCGCGTCGCAGCGCGACAGCAGCACCGCTGCCGAGAGCAGCGCGAGCATCCAGAGCCGTACCGTGGCCGACATGGCGCCATGATTCCAGAAGCCGCCCGACCGATGTGCAAGCAACTGTCGGGGTAGCTGGGGCCGGGGTTTCCTAGGGCTGCGGGGGCGCGGCGGGCTGAACCGGGGCGGCCGGCGGCGCGGGCGGCTGCAGGGCCGCGCGCAGCTGCTCGCAGGCCGTGGCCAGGCTGCGCTGCAGGCCGCGCTGGTCCTGGCGCAGCCGGGCGCACTCGGCCAGGCAGCGCTCCAGCACCTGGCGCAAGTCCGCCTCGGCCAGCGCCAGCGGTTGCACCGGCAGCCTGGCCGTGCCGGCTTGGCGGGCCGCGGCCAGCAGGCGCTCGAGTGCGAGCACCCAGGCGCGCCGCGCCGGCGGCAGGTCTTCGCGCAGCCGCCGCACGAGGGCGGCGCGCACCGCGACCACCTGCTGGGCGGTGTCGCAAGCCTCCCGCACGGCACGGCCGGCGGCATGCAGCCCGCGCAGCCGCGACCCGAGCTGGTCGGCGGTGCGGGCCAGGAAGCGCAGCTTGTCGATCGAGGCCCGGTCGCCCGGCGTGGGGCGGCGGTTCTTCAGGTCGCTCCAGGCGGCGGCCAGCCAGCCGTCGCCCCGCAGCAGCGCCTCTTCCATCCGCTCCTGTTCCATCTTCAGTTCGACCTGGGCGCGCCGCACGCCGCCGCCGTGTGCCTGCACCCAGGCCTCCAGCTCGCCGGCGAGGGCGTCCACCGGCTCCAGCGCGGCCGCCACGCGCCGGTACAGCGGCGCGAAGTTGTCGAGGTCGGGCGGGTCGTGGGGCGTGCCGTCCACGTGCGTGACCAGGCCGTAGTCCAGCTCGGCCAGCGCGGCGGCCACCACGCGCAGGGCATCGTGCAACCGCTCGGCCTCGCGGCCCCAGGCTCGCACGCCCAGCTCGCCGGAGACCTTCAGCAGGCACTGCGCATGCGGCCCGGCGGCCTTGTGCAGCAGCTGCTCGATCCAGGAGGTGAGCACGCCCGCCGGCTGCGGCTGGCGCACGGCGGCGCCGGTTGCTGGGGCGGCGGGGGCGGGCGGAGCAGGCGCCATGTCAGGGGCGCCTGGCTCGCACGCCGCGCAGGCGGGTGGATGTCTCCATGGATACAAACTGTAACTTGCCAGTTGCATCTGGAGATCAGCCATTCGGCGCGGGAGCGGTGCCGGGCGTCGGATTCCGGGCCGCTGTGCGAGGCGCTCCTCGTTGCAGCAACGAGTGCCCGGACGGGTGGGCGTGACTGAACCCCGCCCTCGGCGCGCGGGCTCAGCCCGCCGGCGCCTGCTCGCACAACATCGCCGCCGCCCGGTCGGCCACGGCCGCGATCTGCGGATCGGCGGCCATGCGCTCCTGCACCGCATCGAGCAGCTGGGTGAACCCGCCATCGAGGGCCAGTTGCGTGCCGAAGGCCTGCAGCAGTGTGGTCTCGAGGTAGATGCGCAGGGCCTTGCGCCGGCGGTCGGGGTCGTCCGGCGGGACAGCGCGGATGCGTTGCAGAGCGGTGGCCGCCAGGCTCTGGGCCGCAGGGCGGGCCTGGGCCGTCGAGGCGGGCTTGGCGTGCACGCCCGGCGTGCTGGCTTCGGCGGGCAGCCAGGTGGAGAGGGCAGGGCCTGAGTCGATGCGGGTCATGGCGGGGCCTCAGTGCAGGCCGCGGGCGTAGGCAGACAACAGCACATGGCCGGCGGCCGCGTCGGCAGGAGGTGGAGAGCCGTCCGCCGGCGGCGCCAGCTTCTGGACGGCCGCCACGACCCGCTCAATGTCGGCCGCCAGGGCCGGCTGGCCTTCGCTGCACGCCAGGCCCAGCCGGAACTCGTCGAGCGCGGCGCCGAAGCCGTCGCGTGCCAGGGCGGCGAAGCCGCGCACGAAGTGGCCGAGCGGCTGCCCCGCCGGCAGGTCCAGCAGCGGCTGCCAGGTGACCAGTGCCGCGCCCGCCCGCTCGGAGCTGAACTGCAGCAGCCCGAGCTGGTAGCGGGCCAGGTGGAAGCCGGGCGCCAGCAGGACTGCGTTGGCGAAGGCGCGCTCCGCGGCTTCAGTGCGCCCCTCGGCCGCGTGCTCGGACGCCATGAGGAAATGGGGCATGCCCTCGGCCGGTGCGACGTCGCTGGCGAGGGCGAACAACTCGATGGCGGCCGCTCCCCTCTGGTCCCGGCTGGCTTGCAGGCCCTGCTCCAGCAGGTCGCGGTAGCGGGTCTCATGGTCCATCGCGGGTCTCCGGTGGGGCGCCGCAGGCGGATGGCCCGCCCGCGGCGCGAAGGTGCTGTTGCTCCTGCCAATCCATCCACCGTCCTGCCCGGCGGTTTAGCCGCTAAACGAGAGGCCCTGCCATCCCGATGTACTGGTCGGCAGGAGCTGCTGGACGCACCTGCGGCAGGCCGCGCCCGTTGCGGCCCATCCCGAACGACCTCACAGGGGGCAGTTGCAATGGTGGCTATCGTCAGCGGAAGCAGCCTGGGACTGGACCTCGGCTCGATGCGAACGCTCGGGCAGCAGGGCGTGCTCGGCTCTGCAAACACCGGCCGCAACGGCGAACAGGCGCTGGTCAACGTCGCCACCGGCAACCTGGTCCTGCAGTCCCGCGACGACCGGCTCATGGCGCGCGGGCCCGAGGCGCTTGCGCTCAGGACGTACAACAGCCAGGGCAGCTTCAACGACGACAACGGCGACAACTGGACCAACGGCACCGCCCCGCAGCCGCTGGTGCTCGCCGGCACCCTCGGCGCGGTGGGCAGCACCCTCACACGCACCGACCGCGACGGTTCGGTCGCCGCATACGCCTGGGACGCCGCCCTCGGCGCCTACCTCACGCGCGAAGGCGGTGGTGCCCACGACACCATCACGCTGATCACCTCCCAGGGCCAGCTCGAATGGCGCGACGGCAGCACCGGCGCCACCCAGCGGTACCAGTCCACGGGAGCGATGCGCCTGCTGTCCAGCCGCGACACGGCGGGTAACGCGCTGGTGTACGGGTACAACGCCGCCGGCCGCCTGGCGAGCGCCACCACCGCCAGCGGCGAGGCCACCTGGTACGACTACGCGGGCAACAACCTCACGCAGGTGCGCTCCGTCACCGCAGGCGGGGCCACCACCACGCGGGTGCGCTACGCCTACGACCAGCTCGGTCGCAAGCTCAGCCAGACCAACGGCAACGGCGAGACGATCCGCTACGCCTACGACCTGCGCGGCAACGTCATCGAGACTCGCCAGCCGCTGGGCCAGCCGGTGCGCGCCGCCTTCGACGCCCAGGGCCGCAAGATCGCGGACTCCGATGCCAATGGCTACGCGGCCACCTGGAGCTACGACTATTTCGGCCTGCTGACCGGCCACACCGACCTGGGCGGCGCGCGTTATTCGTACGGCTACGACATCGCGCGCCAGCTCATCCGGCAAACCAGCACGCGTGGGCAGAATCTCGCGTTCGGCTACGACGCCGCCGGACAGCAGGTCTCCATCACCGACGCCGCCCTGGGCAAGGTGAGCACCTTCGCCTACGACCTGGGCGGACGCCGCATCCGCGAACGGGTGGTGCAGGGCGGGGCGACCTACCAGGACAACCACCTCTCGTTCGACGCCCAGGGCAACCTGCGGGACGTGGCCGACGCACGGGTGCATGTCTCCATGGACTACGACGCGGTGGGCAATCGCACCCGGGTCGCGACATCCGTCAATTACCAGGGCGTGGCGGGCGAGACCACCGAGACGGTGCAGCGCTTCTTCCGCTTCGACGCCATGAACCGCCAGGTCGTCGTCGACGCCGTCGACGCGGCCGGGAACATTGGTCGGCAAGGGCACCTGATCACCTTCGACCGCAATGGCAACCGGACCAGCGACACCTCCTGGAGCGCCGACCGGGTCGCGATCGCCCCCGGCCAGCAGGCCATCACCGGCTATGCGGCCGACGGGGCGGCGCTCTATGCGTCCACGGCGGTGGCATCCACGCGCGGCGAGGGCCTGAGCACGGAACAGTACCGCTATGACGCCCTCGACCGCCTGCAGTCGGTGCAGCGCGACGGTATCCAGGTCGACCTGCGCCTGTTCGACGGCGCCAGCCGGGTCGTGCAGTCGGGCCCCACGGCGACCGTGCCTCCCGCGCTGGCGTCACTGGTCGCCGACGCACTGGCGGCGTCGCCGGCGAGCAGCCGCGACATCCGCATCAACCGCTACGACGCCAACGGCCGGATGCTGCACCAGAAGCTGCTCACTGCCCAGGGCGCGGCCCGGTCCGACACGAGCTGGGACACGGCGGAAACCGTCGGGCCAGCCTTCTCCGTCCAGCGCGCGGAAGGCTACGACGCCGCCGGCAATGCGCGCGGCTACGCGGTGGCGAACTGGGAAGGCGACGGCGGCACGAAGCGCTACACCACCACGCTCGGTCGCCAGGAAGGCTACTTCGCCCAGGCCACCACCGGCTGGTCGACCCAGCTGGTGCAACCCGGCGCCAGCACCCAGCAGTACGACGCCAATGGTTTCCTGGTCGGCTACGTCGACTCGTCCCAGCCCGGCAACAACCGCAGCTTCGTCAATGACGGCGCCGGCCGCGCCCTGTGGGTCAACCAGGCCGGCAACGTGCAGCGCCAGCTGGTCGTCAACGGCGAGGTGCTGGGGGTCTACGGCGTCGGCGTCAACCCCGCCAACCCCGCTTCGGGAGCCGCCAGCAATCCGAACTTCGCCAACCTGGCGGATTTCGACTTCGGCTATGCGCGCATCAGCGCCAGCTACCCGAACGCCAGCCCCGGTGCGTACCAGGTGCGCCCGGGCGACACGCTGCAGAGCATCGCCCAGTCAGCCTACGGCGACGGCCGGCTGTGGTTCCGCATCGCCGAGGCCAATGGCCTCGCTTCGAGCACCGGCCTGAAAGTCGGTCAGTCGCTGAACATCCCGAGCACGGTTGGCACCGCGCGCAACGACGGCACCACCTTCCGCCCTTACGACCCGGCCCGGATGGCGGGCGACATGACGCCCGTCATGGCCATGCCGTCCGGCACCGACGGTTGCGGATCGGCGGGGCAGCTGTTGATGGTGGTGGTGGCGGTGGCGGTGACGATCTATACCAGCGGAGCGGCGGCCGGTTCAGGGCTGTTCGGTGGCGGTGTGCAGGCGGCTGCGAGCAGCGCCGCTACCGCAGTCGGAGCCAGCACCGGAACGGTCGCGGGCAACATGGCAGCGGGCAGTGCCATCCTGGCTGGTGCGGGCGGGGCTGGTGGTCTCGGAGCCGCGATGGTCGGGGCGGCGGCGGGAGGCCTGGCGAGCCAGTTCGTCGGCCTGGCGACCGGCACCATCCAGAGCTTCGATTGGCGGTCCGTCGCCCTGTCGGCCGTCAGTGCCGGTGTCACGCATTCGGTCCCGCTCGGCATGGCGGGGCTCGCCGGACCTCCCGGCACGGTGGCGAGGGCCATGGTGGCGAATGGGCTCACGCAAGGTATCGGCGTGATCGTCGGACTTCAGCAACGGTTCGACTGGCGCAATGTCGCTGCGGCGGGCGTGGGGAGTTTCGTCGGTCAGATCGCCAAGCCAATGACGCTGGATGTCGACAGCGGCTCGGGCGCGCTCGCAGCGCGCACGTTGACCAGCTTTGCCGCAGGAGTGGCGACCGCGATAGCCAAGGGTGGACGCATCACCACGCAGCAGGTTGCCATCGACGCGTTCGGCAATGCCCTCGTCGAGGACCTGGTTCCAACGTCCAGATCCACGCCTCAGGAGGCATTCCGGTCCATCGAGCTCAGGAGGCAGAACGAAGAATCCAGGATGGCCGCGCTGAACATGCTCATCGACCGGGACTGCCAGATCACGCCTGCCCCGCAGTTCAGCAGCCTCATGAGTCCGGCCGGGAGTGCCGATCTCCCCATGTTCTCTGGCCAGGCACTGCCACGGGTCCCCGACGACTTCGACAGGGACATCGCAAACCGGTCCGTCGAATTCGCGAGCATCCAGCCGGGACCGACGATGTATGGGACTGGAACGGCCTCGGGACACTACTACTTGATCGGCCAAGTCGGAGCAGCAGTCGGCATGGACCGGGACCGCTTGTACCGGATCATGAGGTATTCCCAGATGCCCGACCAATTGTCGATCGTGGACGCCTACCGAAACGGTGTCAGGTACATGGCGACCGAGCCCGGGTATGCGCCGCGCGAAGCTGGATTCAAGGTCATGGAGGCCGTGCACGCCCTGAACGGCCGTCCGACCGAAGAGAACGTCCTGACCTTCCAGCGGATCATCAGTGACTACAAGGACGACGACATCGTCGTCGGCATTGCCCTGCACGCCTTGGTCGATTCCATCTTCCATTCGTACTGGCACGAGGAGAAAGGAAAGTTCATCTCGTACACGAGTCCTGGAGGGCACATCAGGCAATTGAGTTACCAGGACTACATTTCCGAAGACCAGGCACTCGACGCCACCAGGCAGGTCATGGTGGCACTGGAGAATGTGAGCGGAACAAGATTGACGACCTCCCAGAAGGTCGCAACACTCAACGGCGTGCAATCCACCGTTCAGGAGGCGCGGGCATTAACAGCGGAGCAGCTCGAGTCGGCTGGCATGTTCGCCTTCTTACGGAGCCCTGAAACACGCGACATCAACTACCGGCTGATCACCGAGCGGTTTCTGGGTGGCGCAGGCGCGTTGCGGGAGGGATTGTTGAGACCGAACGAAATCGAAGGGCCCGGGGGGCGTAACCGATTCACTTACGAATTTACGGTCAATCAAGCGATCGAATTCTTGAGCAGTGGTGGGGTGACGGCATCCATGACTGCAGGAGAAAAATTTCTGCAGGCAAGTCTTGCCGGAATTGACAGATTTATCGAACGATATGGCTACTACGCCAATCGTCAACTGCCAATGTCGCCATTCAGATCGCAGGAGTTGTTCGACACACAGAGTTGGCATGCTGCGAATCTGATCGTGCGAGAGGTCAGTAATCTGGGAAGGAAATGGTCATCGTCTCTGATGCGCTGGGGGACCGCAGTTCAGCTTCAAGTTGGACCGTCTTTGAGGAACTGACCATGCGCTTGTCGACTATTGCGTTCTGTCTGGTGCTTTCTGCCTGTGAGCGAGGCGGCAAATACGATCCGTTGGCGATCGAATCGTTGGATTCAAAAGTAAGAACTGTGCTGGCTGTTGAAGCTAAGCTGAATGAGGGCCACCCGTACGAAGGCGTCAAAGCGCTAACCTTCATCCAAGGTTTGAAGCGCGAAGGGTTTGAGTGCCGGGCTCAGTACCGAGAGCTGGTCAGCTTTAGTCAAACCGCCGAGGCCAAAATCACAACGGTCCCCTGGATCGTGTGTGTCAAGGCACCTGCAATGATTGAACCGTGCTCAGAACTGACGGTCGGGCTTGATTTCCCTACCGAACGAAGTTCCGACCTGCGTTCGCTCGTAAGTAAGCTGGGGTCTTTGGAGACAGCCAAACCGGGCTTTGCTTGCGAAATCAATTCGACGGACGCGGAGGCGAAGAAGAGGATCGCATTGGCGGCAAAGCAGGGTCATCTGATTCCGGTTGACTAATCTGTAGAGCTTGCTGCGAGGCGATATCACCCCCTCAGTCGCGCGATCTGCTCCCGCACCCTCTCCACCGCCGTCCCCCCCACCACCATCCGCGCATTCATCGACCCCTGCAGCGACAGCACGTCGTACACGTCGTTCTCGATCAGCGCGTGGAAGCCCTTAAGCGTCTCCAGCGGTAGTTCCGACAGGTCCACGCCCTTGCCCTGCGCTTCCTTCACCGCGTGCGCCACGATCTCGTGGGCGTCGCGGAAGGGAAGGCCCTTCTTCACCAGGTAGTCCGCCAGGTCGGTGGCGGTGGCGTAGCCCTTGCGGGCGGCGGCTTCCATCGGCTGCGGGTTGACGGTGATGCCGGCCATCATCTCCGCGAAGATGCGCAGCGTGTCCTTCAGCGTGTCGACCGTGTCGAACAGCGGCTCCTTGTCTTCCTGGTTGTCCTTGTTGTAGGCCAGGGGCTGGCCCTTCATCAGGGTCACCAGGCCCATGAGGTGGCCGACCACGCGGCCGGTCTTGCCGCGGGCCAGTTCGGGGACGTCGGGGTTCTTCTTCTGCGGCATGATCGACGAGCCGGTGGTGAAGCGGTCGGCGATGCGGATGAAGCCGAAGTTCTGGCTCATCCACAGGATGAGTTCTTCGGACAACCGGCTGATGTGCACCATGGCCAGCGTGGCGGCGGCGGTGAACTCGATGGCGAAGTCGCGGTCGCTCACTGCGTCGAGCGAGTTCTCGCACAGGCCTTCCATGCCCAGCGCGTTGGCCACGGCCTGGCGGTCCAACGGGTAGCTGGTGCCGGCCAGGGCGGCGGCGCCCAGGGGCAGGCGGTTCACGCGCTTGCGCACGTCGGCCATGCGCTCGCGGTCGCGGCCGAACATCTCCACGTAGGCCAGCATGTGGTGCGCGAAGCTCACGGGCTGCGCCACCTGCAGGTGGGTGAAGCCGGGCATCACCACGTCGACGTTCTTGGCGGCCAGGTCGAGCATGGCCTTCTGCAGTTCCGCCAGCAGGGTGGCGATGGCGTCGATCTCGTCGCGCAGCCACAGGCGCACGTCGGTGGCCACCTGGTCGTTGCGGCTGCGGCCGGTGTGCAGGCGCTTGCCGGCGTCGCCTACCAGCTGCGTCAGGCGCGCTTCGATGTTCAGGTGCACGTCTTCCAGGTCCAGCTTCCACTCGAAGTGGCCGGACTCGATGTCCTGCGTGATCTGCGCCATGCCGCGCTGGATGTCGGCGTGGTCCTGCTTCGAAATGATGCCCTGGGCGGCCAGCATGCCGGCGTGCGCCAGCGAGCCGCGGATGTCGGCCTGCCAGAGGCGCTTGTCGAAGCCCACGCTGGACGTGTAGCGCTTGACCAGGTCGCTCATGGGCTCGGAGAACAGCGCGGACCAGGCCTGGGACTTGTGATCGAGTTGGGACATAGGGCAGCCGGGCGGCACCCGGTCATGGTTGGACCCCGGTGGCGGGGTGGGGGAGTTCACCAATAATCGGGTTAGCCCGACCTTGATGAAAGACTCCCAAATTTTATCGGCCTTCTCCGAGCTGCCCGACGCCGGGCGGGCGGCGGCGCCCATGGCCGGGAGCCAGCGGCCGCTGGTGTTCGATGCCTGCCAGCTGGGCGTGGTGCTGCGCGCGGTGCTGTATGTGGAACTGGTGATGGCCGTCGGCGCCCTGTTCGGGACATCGGGCTGGCAGGAGTGGCTGCTGCGGCTGGCGCTCCTGAGTTTCGCGTCGCTGCCGCCCACCCTGGCCTGGCTGCTGGTGGCCTGCAGCCTCAAGCAGCTGCTGGCGCGGGTGCCGCCGGCCTTGCAGCAAGCCTTCGGCGTGGCCCTGGGCGTCCTGGCGGGGCTGGCGGCCTGCGCCGTGCTGGTTGCCAGCGGGTTGATGGCGGGCGCGCCTTGGGTCGCCGCCGGTGCCGCGGGCGGCCTGCTGGCGGGGGCGCTGGTGGCCGCCCTGGTGCTGCGCGCCAAGGGCCGGATGCCGGCCGAGACCGCGGCACGCCTGTCGGAGCTGCAGGCGCGCATCCGGCCCCATTTCCTCTTCAACACGCTGAACACGGCCATCGCCCTGGTCCGGGAAGACCCGGCCCGGGCCGAAACGGTGCTGGAGGACCTGAGCGACCTCTTCCGGCACGCATTGGCCGAACCCCGCGAGGCTGTCACACTTGACGAGGAGGTGGCTCTCGCGCGACGCTATCTGGCCATCGAGGAAGTGCGGTTCGGCGATCGGCTGAAGGTCGAATGGGACATCGATCCCCGGGCCGGCGAGGCCAAGGTGCCGCCGCTGGTGCTGCAGCCCCTGGTGGAGAACGCGGTCAAGCATGGCGTGGAGCCGAGCACCGCCGGGGCGCAGGTGAAGATCAGCACGCAGCACCGGGGTGGGGTGGTGGTGATCAAGGTGACCAACACGGTGCCGGCGGGGCAGGGGCGTCCGGGGCACGGGCTGGCACAGGACAATGTGCGCGACCGGCTGCACCTGCTGCACGACGTGCAGGTGCAGTTCCGGACGGCGCTGCGGGATGGGGTGTACCAGGTGCGCATCGAGGTACCGGCCTGAGGAAGGCCACAGGGTCGGTTCGGGGCGGGCGCAAGCCCCAACAACGTGGAGGTGCCAATGACGACGGGAAGTCTGCAGGTGCTGGTGGTCGACGACGAGTCGCTTGCGCGGGCTCGCCTGCGCACCTTGCTGTCCGATTGCGCCTCTCCCCCGGCCGTGGTGGCCGGCGAGGCCGCCAACGCCATGGAAGCCATGGAAGCGCTGCGCCGGCATCCCTACGATGCCGTGCTGCTGGACGTGCGCATGCCCGGAGCCGATGGGCTGGCGCTGGCGCAGGCGCTGCGCGGCATGGCCAACGAGCCGGCGGTGGTGTTCGTCACGGCGCATGCAGAGCACGCGGTGGCTGCCTTCGACCTGGAGGCGGTCGACTACCTCACCAAGCCCGTGCGGCTCGAGCGGTTGCAGGTCGCGCTGCAGAAGGTCGGGCGGCTGGTGGCGGCCCGGCGGGGGAATGGGGAGGCCGTCGAGACGCTGGTCATCCAGGATCGTGGAAGAACAGAGCGCGTTCCCTTGTCGGAGGTTCTCTATTTCAAGGCCGAATTGAAGTACATCACGGTCCGTACCTCGGCCAGAAGCTATATCCTTGATGCATCGCTCAGCGAACTCGAGGAGCGCCACGCGGCGCAGTTCCTGCGCATCCACCGCAACGCCCTCGTGGCGCGGCGCGCGGTGCGGGCCCTCGAGAAGCACGACGACCCCGAAGAGGGTGATGGCTGGGCGGTGCGGCTCAACGGCATCGAAGAGCTGCTGGCGGTATCGAGGCGGCAACTCAGCGCGGTCCGGGAGGCGCTGACACGCTAGAGGAACGGGGACTCGGGCAGGTGCGCGACAAAGGTCCCCATGAATGAAGAGCAGCAGGTAGATACAGTCCTCCGGGAGGTTCCCCCGCCCGAGCAGGTCGATCCCACGCAGGCACCCCATGTGGTGCTGCATCCCCACGGCGACCCGCGCAACATCGGCATCATCGTGCTGGCCACCCTGGCCGTGCTGGCCATCCTGAAGTGGGCCGACGCCTTCTTCATCCCGCTCATGCTCGGGTTCGTCTTCTACTACGCGCTGTCCCCCATCGTGGACGGCCTGGTCCGCCTCCGCATCCCGCGCGCGGTGGGCGCGGCCGTGCTCATCCTGGGCATCCTGGGTGGCAGCGGGGCGGCGATCTGGTCGCTGGCCGATGATGCCAACGACCTGATCAACTCGCTGCCGTCGGCCGCGCAACGGCTGCGCGACGTGGTCAACGAGAAGGTCCGCAGGAGCAGCGGGCCACTGGAGCCGATGCAGAAGGCGGCGGCCGAGCTGGCCAAGGCGGCCGAGGATGCGGGCAACAACGGTGCCAAGCCGGCGCCCGCTCCGCGCGGCGTGCAGCGCGTCATCGTGGAGAGGCCGCAGTTCGACCTGCGGGACCACCTGTGGAGCGGCACCATCGGCGTGGCCAGCTTCATCGGGCAACTGACGCTGGTGACCTTCCTCACCTACTTCCTGCTGCTGTCGGGCGACACCTTCCGGCGCAAGCTGGTCAAGATCACCGGGCCCGGGCTGTCGGAGAAGAAGGTCACGGTGCAGGCCCTGGACGAGATCAACGCCCAGATGCAGCGCTACCTGCTGGTGCAGCTGCTGGCCAGCGTGGGCGTGGGCTTCGCCACCGGTGCGGTGTTTGCCATGCTCGGGCTCAAGCACGCGGCCGTCTGGGGCGTGGCGGCCGGGGTGCTGAACCTGGTGCCGTACATCGGCTCCATCCTGGTCACGATCGGGGCGGGCATCGTCGCGTTCATCCAGGGCGGCGACATCGAGCTGCCGCTGATGGTGGTGGGCAGTTCGCTGCTCATCAACACGGTCGAGGGGAACCTGCTCGTGCCGTGGCTCACCAGCAAGGCCAGCCGCATGAACGCCGTGTCGGTCTTCATCGGCGTGCTGTTCTGGGGCTGGTTGTGGGGCGTGTGGGGGTTGCTGCTGGGCATTCCCATCATGATGGTCGTCAAGGCCATCTGCGACCGCGTCGACCACCTCAAGCCCGTCGGTGAACTGCTGGGAACCTGACTTCCGGAGGCCCGCCCATGATGGACCTGCTGACCGACCCCCAGGCCTGGATCGCGCTGTTCACCCTGACGGCGCTGGAGCTGGTGCTGGGCATCGACAACATCGTGTTCATCTCCATCCTGGTGGAGAAACTGCCGGCCGAGCAGCGCGGCACGGCACGGCGCATCGGCCTGTTCATGGCCATGTTCCTGCGGCTGGGGCTGCTGCTGGTGCTGTCCTGGATCATCGGCCTGACGCAGCCGCTGTTCACGCTGCCGCTGGTGGGCCAGGAAATCTCGGGCCGCGACCTCATCCTCATCCTGGGCGGAATGTTCCTCATCTGGAAGAGCACCGGCGAGATCCACGAGTCGCTGCAGGCCGAGGGGGCCGACGGTGAGGCGGGCACCGTGAAAGGGGCGACGTACGGCGCCGTCATCGTCCAGATCATGCTGGTCGACATGGTGTTCTCGCTCGACTCCATCATCACGGCCGTCGGCATGGTCGACGAGCTGGCGGTCATGATGGCCGCGGTGGTCACCTCGGTGGCGATGATGATGGTCTTCGCCGGCGCCATCGGGCGCTTCATCTCCGCCCATCCCACGGTGAAGATGCTGGCCCTGTCGTTCTTGGTGATGGTGGGCATGGTGCTCATCGCCGACGGCTTCGAGCACCACGTGCCCAAGGGCTACGTGTACTTCGCGATGGCGTTCTCGATCGCGGTGGAACTGCTCAACCTGCGCCTGCGCCGCCGCTTGGCACCCGCCGTGCGCCGCGAAGCAGGCCCGACCTGAGCAGTCGTCAGGCAGGCAGCCGCACGGTCAACCCGTGTTGCGCAGGCCGGCGGCGATGCCGTTGATGGAGATGTGGATGCCCGTGCGCACGCGGTCGTCGGACTGTCCGGCCCGGTAGCGGCGCACCAGTTCCACCTGGAGGTGGTGCAGCGGGTCGATGTAGGGGAACCGGTGCCGGATCGAGCGTTGCAGCGCCGGGTTGCCGGCCAGCCGGTGCTTCTCGCCGGTGATCAGCTGCAGGGCGTCGGCGGTGCGTTGCCACTCGGCCTCGATCAGGCCGAAGATGCGCTTGCGCAGCCGCGTGTCGGTCACCAGGCCCGCATAGCGCGAGGCCAGGGCCAGGTCGCCCTTGGCCAGCACCATGTCCATGTTGGACAGCAGCGCCTGGAAGAACGGCCACTGGCGGTGCATGCGTTGCAGCAGGGCGAGCGATTCCTTGCGCGACCGCGCCGGGTCGGCCAGGAAGGCCTCCACGGCGGCCCCGAACCCGTACCACCCGTTCAGCGTCAGCCGGCACTGGCCCCAGCTGAAGCTCCAGGGGATGGCGCGCAGGTCTTCGATGCGCTGGCTCGACTTGCGCGAGGCCGGGCGCGAACCGATGTTCAGCTCGGCGATCTCGCGGATCGGGGTGGCGCCGAAGAAGTAGTCGGTGAAGCCGGGCGTCTCGTACACCAGTGCGCGGTAGGCGCGCATGCTGGCCTGCGACAGGGCTTCGGCCGCCTCGAGGAAGGACTTGGGCGCCGGCTTGGTCGGCTGCAGCAGCGTCGCCTCGAGCGTGGCGGCCACCAGCGTCTCGAGGTTGCGCCGGCCGATCTCCGGGTTGGCGTACTTGGAGCCGATCACCTCGCCCTGCTCGGTCAGGCGGATCTGGCCGCGCACCGTGCCCGGGGGCTGGGCCAGGATGGCCTGGTAGCTCGGGCCGCCGCCGCGGCCCACGGTGCCGCCGCGGCCATGGAACATGCGCAGCCGGATGCGCAGGGGCAGCTCGTCGAACAGCTCCACCAGCGCGATCTCGGCCTGGTACAGCTCCCAGTTGCTGGTGAAGATGCCGCCGTCCTTGTTGCTGTCGCTGTACCCCAGCATGACGTCCTGCTCGGCGCCCGAGCGCTGCACCAGGCGGGCGATGCCGGGCAGCGCGTAGAAGTCGCGCATGATCGGCGCCGCGTTGCGCAGGTCCTCGATGGTCTCGAACAGCGGCACGACGATGAGGTCGGCCACGGCGCCATCGTCGGTGGTTCCGCGCAGCAGGCCGACCTCCTTCTGCAGCAGCAGCACCTCGAGCAGGTCGCTCACCGTTTCGGTGTGGCTGATGATGTAGTGGCGGATCGCCTCGCGGCCGAACTGCGCACGCATGCGCAGCGCCGTCTCGAAGATGGCCAGTTCCTTGCGCGTGTGCTCGGAGTAGGGCGCGCCGATCACCCGCAGCGGCCGCGCGTCGGCCAGCAGGCGCATCAGCAGCTCGCGCCGGGCTTGTTCCGGCAGCCGGGCGTAGTTGGCTTCGACGCGGGCGGTGGACAGCAGTTCGGCGACCACGGCCTCGTGCTGGTCGGAGCTCTGGCGCAGGTCCATCGTGGCCAGGTGGAACCCGAACACTTCCACCGCGCGGATCAGGGGCTGCAGGCGGTGCGCCACCAGGCTCCCCGAGTGGCCGGCGAGCAGCGAGGCCCGGATGGTGCACAGGTCGGCGTGGAACTCCTCCGCCGTGCGGTAGGGGTTGGCGGGCGGCAGCAGGTGGCGCGCCGCGTCGCCGCCGGTCGACTCCTTGAGCGTGGCGGCCAGCCGCGAGTACATGGCCGCGAGCGCGCGCCGGTACGGTTCGTCCTGGCGGTGCAGGTCGCGGTCCGGCGAGGCTTCGGCCAGCTTGCGCATCTCGGGCGAGACGTCCACCAGCATCGCCGAGATCGACAGTTCGCGGCCCAGGAAGTACACCTCGGTGAGGTAGAAGCGCAGCGCCACCTCGCACTGCCGCCGCAGCGCCTGGTCGAGCGTCTCGGCGCTGACGTTGGGGTTGCCGTCGCGGTCGCCGCCGATCCACATGCCCATGCGCAGGAAGCTGCTCACCGGCTGCTGGCCCAGCTCGCGCTCGAGGCCGGCGTACAGCTTGGGGATCTCGCGCAGGAAGGTCGCCTCGTAATACGACAGCGCGTTCTCGATCTCGTCGGTGACCGTGAGGCGGGAAAAGCGCAGCAGGCGCGTCTGCCACAGCTGCATGACACGGGCGCGGATCTGCGCCTCGTTGGCGGCCAGTTCGCGCGGCGCCAGTGCGTCCTTGGGCAGCGCGCGGGCGCGGATCTCGTCGCGCTCGGCCAGCAGCAGCGCGATCTCGCGCTCGGCGTCCAGGATGCTCTTGCGCTGCACCTCGGTCGGGTGCGCAGTAAGCACCGGCGAGAGGTAGCTGTCGGCCAGCGTCTGCGAGATCGTCCTCGGCGCGATGCCGGCCCAGCGCAGGCGCGACAAGGCCACTTCGATGCTGCCTTCTTGGCTGTCGCCGGCCCGCTCGTGCACCAGGCGGCGCCGGATGTGGTGGCGGTCCTCGGCCAGGTTGGCCAGGTGGCTGAAGTACGTGAAGGCGCGGATGACGCTGACCGCCTGGTCGCCACTGAGGGTCTTCAGCAGCGACTTGAGCGCCTGGTCGGCGTCGTGGTCGGCATCGCGCCGGAACGCCACCGACAGCTTGCGGATGCGTTCGACGAGTTCGTATGCATCCACGCCTTCCTGTTCCCGGATCACGTCCCCCAGGATGCGGCCGAGCAGCCGGATGTCCTCGACCAGGGGTCGTTCGTTCTCGCGGGCGCGCCGGGCCGGAGTTTCCGGGGTGGCTGCTGGCATCGGGGAGTCCTCCGGGAATCTGCTTAATTGTTAGGCAAGGCGGATGCTAGCATCGGCCCACTTCAGTTCCGCCAGCAGGTCCGCAGCGTGAGTTCCATCGTCATCGCCACCCGTGAAAGCCGTCTCGCCCTCTGGCAGGCCGAGCATGTGAAAGCGCTGCTCGGCAGCCGGGGCCACGACGTCTCGCTGCTGGGCATGACCACGCGCGGCGACCAGATCCTCGACCGCAGCCTCAGCAAGGTGGGCGGCAAGGGGCTGTTCGTCAAGGAACTGGAAGTCGCACTCGAGGAAGGCCGGGCCGACCTCGCCGTCCACTCCCTCAAGGACGTGCCCATGGACCTGCCGCAGGGCTTCGCGCTGGCCTGCGTCATGCCACGCGAGGACCCGCGCGATGCCCTGGTGTCGCCCCGCTACGACTCGCTGGACGCCCTGCCGCAGGGCGCGGTGGTCGGAACTTCCAGCCTGCGCCGGGTGGTACTGCTGCGGGCGCTGCGCCCGGACCTGCGCATCGAGCCCCTGCGCGGCAACCTCGACACCCGCCTGCGCAAGCTCGACGAGGGGCAGTACGACGCCATCGTGCTGGCAGCCGCCGGGCTGAAGCGCCTGGGCCTGGCCGATCGCATCCGCCGCGTGTTCGAGCCGTCGCAGATGCTGCCGGCGGCCGGTCAAGGGGCGCTGGGCATCGAGATCCGCACCGACCGGGCGGACCTGGCGCAGGCGCTCGCGCCGCTGGCCGACCACGCGACCTGGCTGGCCGTGTCCGCCGAACGGGCGGTGAGCCGCGCGCTGGGGGGCAGTTGCTCGATGCCGCTGGCGGCCTACGCCACCCTGCAGGGCGAGGAGCTCCGCCTGGACGGAGCCTGGGGCGACCCGGACGGCGCCACGGCACTAGTGCGGGCCCAGGCCAGGGGCCGGGTGACGACACTGAACGACGCCGCGGCTCTGGGCACGGAAGTCGCGGAGCGCCTGCGCGCAGGCGGCGCCCACTGACCGCCGCCATGCGGGTGGTCCTGACGCGGCCCGCCCACGAGGCGCACCGCTGGCGTGAGGCGCTGACGGCGCGCGGGTTCCAGGTGCAGTTGCTGCCACTGATCGCCATCGAGCCGCTGCCGACTTCGCCGCAGATCGATGCCGCGCGGCAGGCGCTGGCCCGGTGTGGCGCGGCGATGTTCGTCAGTGCCAATGCCGTGCAGCACTTCCTCGGGGCGGAGGTCCGCTGGCCGGCGACGACCCGGGCCTGGGCCACCGGGGCCGGCACGGCGTCGGCCCTGCAGGCGGCCGGCGTGCCGGTGGACCTGATCGACCGGCCCGCAGCCGATGCTCATCAGTTCGACAGCGAAACGCTCTGGGTCCAAGTGGCGGGGCAGGTCGGGCCGGGGTCGCGGGTGCTGATCGTCCGTGGCGCCGGCGCGGATGGGCAGCCCGGCGGGCGAGACTGGCTGGCGCGCCGCCTTTCCGACGAGGGCGCCATCGTCGAGATCGTCGCTGCCTACCGGCGCGTGCTCCCGTCCTGGACCGATCACGAGCGTGCGGTCGCCCAGGGTGCGGCGCACGACGGCTCGGTCTGGGTGTTCAGCAGCTCGGAAGCCATCGGCAACCTGCGCGCCCTGCTTCCCTCCACCTCCTGGGCGTCGGCCCGGGCCGTCGCCACCCACGAGCGCATCGCGCAGGCGGCGCGCGAGGCCGGATTCGGCGTCGTGAGTCCCTCGCGTCCGACCGAGGATGCCGTGGCTGCTGTCCTAGAATCGTTTCGATGAGTGCCGAGTCCGTCCGTGCCACCGACAACGCGTTGCCCGGTCCGGCACTGGAGCCCATCGCCACCCCCGCGTCGGACGTGCCGCCACCTGCCACCACGACCCGCGTCCCCTCCACCCGCGCGTTCTGGGCGGTCGCCATCGTGGCGCTGCTCGCCCTCGGCGCCAGCGGGCTGCTCTGGCAGAAGCTCTCGACCATCCAGGAGCAGCTGGCGCGCCAGAGCGCGGATGCCGGCAGCCACGCGGTGGAAGCGCGGGCCCTGGCCCGCGAGGCGCAGGAGCTGGCGCGCGACGTCTCCGCGCGGCAGGCGGTCACCGACACCCGCGTGAGCGAAGTGGCGCTGCAGCGCGCGCAGCTCGAGGAGCTCATGCAGAGCCTGTCGCGCTCGCGCGACGAGAACCTGGTGGTCGACATCGAGAGCGCCTTGCGGCTCGCGCAGCAGCAGGCCCAGCTGACGCTCAGCGCCGAGCCGCTGCTGGCCGCCCTGCGCACCGCCGACCAGCGCCTGGCCCGCGGCGCCGAGCCGCGGCTGACACGCGTGCGCGCCGCCATCGCACGCGACATCGAACGCATCCGCACGGCGGCGGTGGCCGACGTGCCCGGCGTGCTGCTGCGCCTGGACGACCTGGCGCGCCAGGTCGATGAACTGCCGCTGCTCAATGCCGTGGGGCCGGCGGCCGCCCGCGCCACGCAGCAGGCCGAGCCGGCGCCGGTGCGCGCCGCGCCCTGGTGGCAGCAGTGGATCGGGGTGCTGCGCGACGAGGCCCGCGCCCTGGTGCGCGTGAGCCGCATCGACCAGCCGGAGGCCGTGCTGGTCGCGCCGGAGCAGGGCTTCTTCCTGCGCGAGAACCTCAAGCTGCGGCTGATGAATGCCCGGCTGGCCCTGCTGGCGCGGCAGACGGATGCCGCCCGGGCCGACCTGGGCACGGCCTCCGCCGCGCTCACCCGGTACTTCGACCCCGCCTCGCGCCGCACCCAGGCGGCTGCCGCGTCGCTGCAGCAGATGCAGTCGCAGCTGCGCGCGGTGGACCTGCCGCGGGTCGACGAGACACTCGCCGCGCTGGCCACGGCCGGCGCCGGCCGCTAGGGACGGCACCGGTGCGGGCTGCCCTCTGGCTCCTGGTGCTGTTCGCCATCGCGGTGGCGATCGCGCTGTTCGCCGGCAACAACCAGGGCACCGTCACGGTGTTCTGGCCGCCGTACCGGGTCGACCTCTCGCTGAACCTGGTGCTGCTGCTGCTGCTGGCCGCGTTCCTGTTCCTGCACGCCGCCCTGCGCGCGCTCGCGGCCCTGTTCGACCTGCCGCGCCAGGCGCTGCGCTGGCGCAACCAGCAGAAGGAGCGCAGCATGCATGCGCTGTTGCTGGACGCCCTGTCGCACCTGCTCGCCGGTCGCTTCATCCGCGCGCGCAAGTCGGCCGAGGCCGCGCTGGTGCAGGAGACCTCGCTCGCGGCGGCGGGGGCGGGCCCGGGCAATGGCCCGCAACTGCGCACCCTGGCCCACCTGCTGGCCGCCGAGAGCGCGCAGTCGCTGCAGGATCGCTCCGGCCGCGAGGAGCACCTCAAGCGGGCGCTCGAACAGAGCGGCGCCCGCGATGCGCAGGAGACGCACGAGGGCGCCCTGATGCGCGCGGCGCGCTGGTCGCTGGACGATCGCGACCCGCAGGCCGCCATGGGCTGGCTCGACGAGCTGCCCAGCGGCGCCGGCCGCCGCACCATCGCCCTGCGCATGAAGCTCAAGGCGGCACGGCTGGCCCGGCGCACCGGCGACGCCCTGGAAACGGCGCGCCTGCTGGCCAAGCACCGCGCCTTTTCGCCCGATGCCGCTGCCAGCCTGGTGCGCGGCCTGGCCATCGACCTGCTGAACGCGGCCCACGAGCCGGCGCAGCTGCAGCGGGCCTGGGCGGAGCTCGAGCCGGCCGAACGCTCGATGCCGGAACTGGCCATCCACGCCGCTCGGCGGCTGGTGCTGCTGGGTGGCGACACGCACCTGGCGCGCGACTGGCTGCTGCCCGTCTGGGAAAAGCAGCATGAGCTCGGCGACAGCCTGAAGGTCAAGCTGGTCGAGGCGCTGGAACTCGGACTGGACTCGATCGACGGTGCCTGGCTGGCCCGCATCGAGGCGGCCCAGCGCGCCAACCCGCGCGACGCCACGCTGCAGTACCTGGCCGGCATGGCGTGCATGCGCCGCCAGCTGTGGGGCAAGGCCCACCAGCTGCTGCGCCAGGCCCTGCTGGCCCTGCAGGATGCCCGCCTGCACCGCAATGCCGCCCGCGCGCTGGCAGAACTGGCCGAGGAGCGGGGCGACGAGGATGCGGCAGCCGTGGCCTGGAAGCAGGCCGCGCAGGACTGAGCGCGCGGCGGCGAAGGGCAGGGCGCGACGCTGCTCGCACCAACGAAAAAGGGGCCTCGCGGCCCCTTTTTGTTTGGCTGCTGCCGTGCTTACTGCAGCGGCGCCGACGGCGGTTGCTGCTCGAACGGCAGCTTCATGTCGGACAGGTCGCGGCGGGTTTCCACCAGCACCAGCGGACCTTCGTCGATCACGACGACGGGCGGGCGCTCACGCGGCACGTGGATCGGCTTCGGCTCGGCAGCGATGGCGGCCCGGACGGCCGCGATCTTGTCCGCGTCGGAGTTGACCCACTGCAGGCCCGAACTGGCCGCCACTTGCGCCAGCTGGTCGATCGGCAGCTGGAACGGCGTGACCTTCGGCAGCCCCTTGGCGGTCGGCGCTTCGACCGGCGCCTGCGCCGGCGCCGCAGCCTGCACGGCGATCGGGGCCACGGCCGGCTGCGCGGGGGCGGCCGGTTGCGGGGCGGCGGCCGGCACCTGCTCGGCTGCCGGCGCGGCGCCTTCGTCGCTCACGAAGCCGGTGGCGTAGCGCGGACGGCGTTCGCCCTGCTCGGCAGCGTCCGCACCCGTGGCGGGCGCGGCGTCGGTCGGCTCCATGCCTTCGGCAGCGGGGGCGTCCTCGCGGCCCGGCCGGTCGCGGCGGTCGCGGCCGTAGCGGTCGCGGGAGCGGCGCGGTTCGCGGCGCTCTTCCCCGTTCAGGCCCGCACCCGCGTCGCCTTCCGGCTGCGCGGCGGCACCGGCGGCGAGGGCGAAGGCGTTGTCCTGGCCTTCGACCACGGCACCTTCGCTCAGTGCCTGCGGCGCGCCTTCGCGCGGACGGCGCTCGCCGCGTTCACGGCGGCCTTCGCCGCGCTCACCACGTTCACCGCGCTCACCGCGCGGCGCACGTTCGCCACGCGGCTGGGCGTCCAGCTCGGCAGGCTGCTCGGCGCCATCCACGGCGGGGCGCTGCTCGTCGGGACGGCGCTCGTCGCGGCGCTCGCGCGGTGGCCGGTCGCCACGTGCCTCGCGCGGCTCCCTCGGCTCGCGGGGCTCCCGCGGTTCGCGCGGCTCCCGCATCTCCCGGCCTTCCCTCGGCTCGCGGGCCTCCCGTGCTTCTCGGGACTCGCGGCCCTCACGCGCTTCGCGCGGTTCGCGATCACCGCGCTCGCCACGCGGTTCGCGGTTCTCGGCCCGCTCGCCACGCGGCTGGCGCTCGCGGCGGCCTTCCTCACCGATGCGCGGCGGCTGGCCTTCCACGCCTTCGGCGGCGGCCCGCTCGCGGCGCGGCTCGCCCTCGCGGCGGCCTTCGCCACCTCGGCCTTCGCCACCGCGACCGCGGCCACGGCCACCACGGCGGCCGTCGCGCTCGCCGCGCTCACCGCGTTCGCCACGGCCTTCGCGGCCTTCACGCCGCTCGCCCTCGGGCTTGGCGACCACTGCCGGCGCTGCTGCCACAGGCGGGGTGGCCGGCGCGGCAGCGGGAGCGAACAGGCTCTTGAACCAGGCGAAGAAGCTGGGCTCGGCCGCAGGCGCTGCGGTCGGGGCCGGCGAGCGGGCGGGCGCACGGTGCGCGGCCGCAGCCGGGGCGGCGGCAGGCGGCGCGGCCTCGACCGGCTTGCGCTCCGGACGCGGCTCGGCGATGGGCGCCGGCACGTCGGGCAGCACGCCCTTGATGATCGGGTCCTGCTTGTTGGAACGCTCCTGCGAACGGCGCGTGACCTCGGTCTTCTCCTCGACGTCCTCGGCCATGTGGTAGCTGGCCTTCAGGTTGTCCAGGCGCGGGTCGTCGTGCTTGAGCCGCTCCAGCTTGTAGTGCGGCGTCTCCAGCGACTTGTTGGGCACCATGATCACGGCGATGCGCTGCTTGAGCTCGATCTTGGCGATCTCGGTGCGCTTCTCGTTGAGCAGGAACGACGCGACTTCCACCGGCACCTGGCAGTGCACGGCGGCGGTGCTGTCCTTCATGGACTCTTCCTGGATGATCCTCAGGATCTGCAGGGCCGAGCTTTCCGTGTCGCGGATGTGGCCGTGGCCGCCGCAGCGCGGGCAGGGGATGGACGCCCCTTCGGACAGGGCCGGGCGCAGCCGCTGGCGGCTCATCTCCATCAGGCCGAACTTGCTGATGGTGCCGAACTGGACGCGGGCGCGGTCCTGGCGGAGCGCATCGCGCAGGCGGTTCTCGACCTCCCGGCGGTTCTTGCTCTCCTCCATGTCGATGAAGTCGATGACGATCAGGCCGCCGAGGTCGCGCAGTCGCATCTGGCGCGCCACCTCGTCGGCGGCCTCCAGGTTGGTGCGGGTGGCCGTCTCCTCGATGTCGCCGCCCTTGATGGCGCGCGCCGAGTTGACGTCGATGGACACCAGGGCTTCGGTGTGGTCGATGACGATCACGCCGCCGGAGGGCAGCTTCACCTCACGGGCGTAGGCCGACTCGATCTGGTGCTCGATCTGGAAGCGCGAGAACAGCGGGGCGTCGTCGCGGTAGCGCTTCACCCGGGCGGCATGCTCGGGCATGACGTGCGCCATGAACTGCTGCGCCTGGTCGTAGATCTCGTCGGTGTCGATCAGGATGTCACCGATGTCGTTGTTGAAGTAGTCGCGGATGCAGCGGATGACCAGCGACGACTCCTGGTAGATCAGGAAGGCGCCCTTGCCGCCCTTGGCGGCCCCGTCGATGGCATTCCAGAGCTTGAGCAGGTAGTTCAGGTCCCACTGCAGTTCGGGCGCGGTGCGGCCGATGCCGGCGGTGCGGGCGATGATGGACATCCCGTTGGGGTACTCCAGCTGGTCCATCGCCTCCTTGAGCTCGGCCCGGTCGTCGCCCTCGATGCGCCGGCTGACGCCGCCGCCGCGCGGGTTGTTGGGCATCAGCACGACGTAGCGGCCAGCTAGAGAAATGAACGTGGTGAGGGCCGCGCCCTTGTTGCCGCGCTCTTCCTTCTCGACCTGGACCAGCAGCTCCTGGCCTTCCCGGATCGCTTCGTTGATGCGGGCCTGGGAGGCCGACACGCCGGGGGCGAAGTACTGCTTGGAGATTTCCTTGAACGGCAGGAAGCCGTGGCGATCCTCGCCGTAGTCGACGAAGCAGGCCTCCAGCGACGGCTCGACGCGCGTGACGACGGCCTTGTAGATGTTGCCCTTGCGCTGTTCGCGCCCTTCGATCTCGATTTCGTAGTCGAGGAGCTTTTGCCCGTCGACGATGGCCAGCCGGCGCTCTTCGGCCTGCGTGGCATTGATCAGCATCCGCTTCATTGCGTCACCTTCTTGTTCTCACACATCACGACCCGACGGTGCGGGTCCACGATGCCGTGCAGACGCGGACGAAAACGAAGCGGAACGGCCGGGGCGGCGCGTGCTGGATCAGCCGGAGGCTAGATCAGCAGGCGTAGCGGCGGCGCGTGGACGAGGGCGAGGCGCAGGGCGGGGTGCGGGGCGGCAGCTGGGGCTGCCACCCGTGGCGCGCGGGCGGTGCGACGGGGCGGCCCCATGCCGACGGCGACAGGCATGAGCCATCGCCAGCAAGCCAGGAGGAGCGCCATCAGCACGGTTGTCTCGCTTGATCCGCTGCCAGCATTGCTCTGGCAGCTTGTATTCCGTTTGGGTTTCGACACGTGTCGGCGGCTTCGCCCGGGTGGCTGCTGCGGCATCTGGGGCTCGCAACCTGCCTGAGGCGTCGTCGGCATCGACCTGCCAGCGTTACCTGGTTTGGGGGCGTGGACTAAACTCCAGCCAAATCAAACACTTACAGCGTCACGCTAGTGAAACGCATTATAGGGGCCGCAGCGGCCGGCACCCAGCCCGCCGTCAAGACCGTCGCGGTGGGTGAGGAATCGGCCGGCCAGCGCCTCGACAACTTCCTGCTGCGCGAGCTCAAGGGGGTTCCCAAGACCCACGTCTACCGGATCATCCGCAGCGGTGAGGTCCGGGTGAACAAGGGGCGGGCGGCCGCCGACACCCGGGTGGAAGCCGGCGACGTGGTGCGGGTGCCGCCGGTGCGGCTGCCCGAGCGCGTCACCGACGCCGCCGCCCGGCCGGCTCCGGCCCGCGAGTTTCCCATCCTGCTCGAGGACGACCACCTGCTGGCCCTGGACAAGCCGGCCGGCGTGGCGGTGCACGGCGGCAGCGGCGTGAGCTTCGGCGTGATCGAGCAGTTGCGCCAGGCGCGGCCGCAGGCCCGGTTCCTGGAACTGGTGCACCGGCTGGACCGCGAGACCTCGGGCGTGCTGCTGGTCGCCAAGCGCCGCTCGGCCCTGACCCGGCTGCAGGACCAGTTCCGCGGCCGCGAGACCGGCAAGACCTACCTGGCGCTGGTCGTGGGGGCCTGGCCGGCCAACAAGAAGGTGATCGACGCCCCCCTGCACAAGTACCTGCTGGCCGGCGACGATGCCGCGGCGGGCGAGCGGCGGGTGAAGGTGGTGGCCAAGGACGACCCGGACGGCATGCGGTCGATCACGCTGGTGAAGGTGTCGCGGCGGCTGGGGGCCTACACGCTGCTGGAAGTCACCATCAAGACCGGGCGCACCCACCAGATCCGCGTGCACCTGGCGTCGCAGGGACATCCCATCGCCGGCGACGACAAGTACGGCGACTTCGACCTGAACAAGGCCCTGCAGCGGCAGGGCCTCAAGCGCATGTTCCTGCATGCGTGGCGATTACAGTTCCAGCATCCGGCCACGGCCGAACCCGTCGCGCTCGAAGCGCCGCTTCCCCCTGACCTCCAGTCGTTCGCCGAACGTCATGCACAGCCCACGGCCGCGCCACTTTGACCTGATTGCCTTCGATTGGGACGGCACCCTGTACGACTCCACGCGCGTCATCGTGCGCTGCATCCAGCAGGCCGTCGTCGAAGTCGGGGGCACCAGGCCCAGCGACAACGCCGCCGCCTACGTCATCGGCATGAGCCTGGCGCAGGCGCTCGCCCGCGCCGCGCCCGACGTGCCGCCCGAGAAGTACCAGGAGCTGGGCGCGCGCTACCGCTTCCACTACCACCAGCACCAGGACGACCTTAGCCTGTTCGACGGCGTGCTGCCGCTGTTGCGGGAGCTGAAGGAGCGGCGCCACCGGCTGGCGGTGGCCACGGGCAAGTCGCGCCGCGGGCTCGACGACGTGCTGGCTTCGGAGGAACTGCACGGCGTGTTCGACGGCTCGCGCACGGCCGACGAGACCGCCGGCAAGCCGCATCCCCTCATGCTGCAGGAGCTGATGCAGGAGTTCGGCACCGAGCCGTCGCGCACGCTCATGATCGGCGACACCACCCACGACCTGGAGATGGCGCGCACCGCCGGCTGCCCGAGCGTGGGCGTGAGCTACGGGGCGCACGAGCCGCAGACCTTCCAGGTCCACGAGCCGTTGCACGTGGCCCATTCGGTGGCCGACCTGCGGGACTGGCTGCTCGCCCACGCGTGACTGCGATGGACGGCATTCCCCTTTGCAACAGCAAGGACCTGGTCGACGGCAGCGTTGCCGTCCCGTTCGACGTGGTCTACGCCGGCCAGACCTGCCGCGCCTTCGCGGTGCGCTGGCAGGGGCAGGTGCACGCCTACCTGAACCGCTGCGCCCACGTGGCGATGGAACTGGACTGGCAGCCCGACCGTTTCTTCGACGACAGCGGGCAATGGTTGCTGTGCTCCACCCATGGCGCCGTGTACCGTCCCGACACCGGTGCCTGTGCCGGCGGGCCGTGCCGGGGCGGGCTGGTGAAGATCGCCCTGACCGAGCTCGACGGTGTGGTCCGCTGGCATACTGCCTTTAACTTGCAACCTGTTGCCTTCTGATTCCCTTCTCCCATGAGCGACCCGCTGACACCCGGTGAACCGCCGGTGCAAGACCCGCTGCCGCCTCCGGCCGCGCCCGCGGCCACGAGCCCCTCCGGCCTGAGGGCGGGCTGGGAACGCGAGACGATGGAGCGCCTGCTGTTCGCCACGCTGGCCGAGCAGCGGCGGGCACGACGCTGGCGCACGTTCACGCGCCTGGCCTGGCTGCTGTTCTTCGCGGCGCTGTTCTGGAACTTCTTCTACCGGGGCGCGCCGAAGGCCGACAAGTCGCTGCCGCACACGGCGGTGGTGGAGATCAAGGGCGAGATCGCCAACGGCGCCGACGCCAGCGCGGAGTTCGTGGTCGCGGCCCTGCGCGCCGCCTTCGAGGACGAGGGCGCCAAGGGCATCGTGCTGCTGATCAACTCGCCCGGCGGCAGCCCGGTGCAGGCCGGCATCATCAACGACGAGATCCGGCGCCTGCGCGCCAAGTACAACAAGCCGGTCTATACGGTGGTCGAGGAGTCGTGCGCCTCGGCGGCGTACTACATCGCCGCCGCCAGCGATCGCATCTACGTGGACAAGGCCAGCATCGTCGGCAGCATCGGCGTGCTGATGGACGGCTTCGGCTTCACCAGCCTGATGGACAAGCTCGGTGTCGAGCGGCGCCTCCTGACCGCGGGCGAGAACAAGGGCTTCCTCGACCCGTTCAGCCCCCAGACCGACAAGCAGCGCGACTACGCGCAGGCCATGCTCGACCAGATCCACAAGCAGTTCATCGACGCCGTCAAGGCCGGCCGCGGCAAGCGTCTGAAGGAGTCGCCGGAGCTGTTCACCGGCCTCTTCTGGACCGGCCAGCAGGCCGTCGAGATGGGCCTGGCCGACCAGATGGCCAACCTCGACTTCGTCGCCCGCGAGGTGATCAAGGCCGAGGAACTGGTCGACTACACGCGCCGCGACAACGTGGCCGAGCGGCTGGCCAAGAAGTTCGGCGCCGCCATCGGCGAGGGCGCGGTGCGCGCCGTGCACGCCGTGCCGGCGATCCGCTAAGCGTCGGCTCCCAGCAGGAACACCGCCGGCCGGTCGGCCGTCACGGGGCAGGGCGCTCGCCTCCACTGGGCCACGGCGTCGGCCCGCACCATGGCATCGGGCAAGGTCAGGCCGCTGGCCACGGCCAGCCGGGTCTGCGGACGCAGGCCATCCAGCAGCGCCTGCCACAGGGCCGGATTGCGGTATGGCGTCTCGATGAACAGCTGGGTCTGGCCGGTGCGCTGGGCCAGCGCCTCCAGCTCGTGCAGGCGCTGCAGCCTCGGCCCGGGTTGCTGCGGCAGGTAGCCGACGAAGGCGAACGACTGCCCGTTCAGGCCGCTGGCCGCCAGTGCCAGCAGCAGCGACACCGGCCCGACCAGGGGGACCACGGTGATGCCGCTCGCATGGGCGGCGCGCACGACCGACGAGCCCGGGTCGGCCACCGCCGGCATGCCAGCCTCGCTCACCAGCCCGACGTCGTGGCCCTCGAGCGCGGGAGCCAGCAGCGGCCGGGCGTCGAAGCCGCCGGCATGGTCGCCCTTCTTGTGCACCTCGCGCGGCAGTTCCACGATCGAGAGCGACTGCAGCGGCTGGGCCAGGGGGTGCACGGCTCCCACCCGCTTGAGGTAGGCGCGGGTGGTCTTGGCGTTCTCGGCGATCCAGTGGCCCAGCCGTGCAGCGACCAGCAGCGTGGCCGTGGGCAGGCTGTCGGCCAGCGGCGCCTGCTCGGCACAGCCGAAGTCGAGCGGCGCCGGCACCAGGTAGAGCTTGCCAGGCATCAGGGCACCTGCAGGCCGGCCGCGCGCAGCATGCGGCAGGTGCGGATCAGCGGCAGGCCGACCAGTGCCGTCGGGTCATCGCTGTCGATCGCGTCCAGCAGGGCGATGCCCAGGGCTTCGCTCCTGGCGCTGCCGGCACAGTCGTACGGTTGTTCCCGCTGCAGGTAACGCTCGATCTCGGCGTCGGTGAGCGGCCGGAAGAGCACCCGCACCGGCGCGATGTCTTCCTGCTGGAAGCTCGTCGCCTGGCAGACCACGGCCAATGCGGTGTGGAAGACCACGGCCCGGCCGCGCATGAGCCGCAGCTGGTCGGTTGCCCGCGCATGGTCGCCTGGCTTGCCCAGCGCCTGGCCGTCGAGGTCGGCGACCTGGTCGGACCCGATGACGATGGCCTGCGGGAAGCGCTGGGCCACGGCCATGGCCTTGGCCAGCGCGAGCCGTCGTGCCAGGGCCTGCGGTGTCTCGCCGGGCCGTGGCGTTTCGTCGACGTCGGGCGCCGCCACCTCGAACGGCAGGCCCAGCCGCTCCAGCAGTTCGCGGCGGTAGCGGGAAGTCGAGCCGAGGACGAGTGCGCGGGGCGTGGCGAGGGCTTCGGGCATGGATCGATTCTCTTACACTGCCTCCGATGAAACGGCAGTTCACTCCCGCGCGGCTGGACGTGCGGGCGTTCGCGGAGGACGGCGCAGCGCTGTCCGGTCACGGGCGCGTCGGCGACTTCACGCGCCTGGCCGGCGAGGCCGCCGGTCGCGGCAACGAACGGCCACTGGCCTGGTCCGCCGAAGGCGAGCTGCGCAATCCGCACCACGTGCATCCGGAGGTCTGGCTGCACCTGAAGGCCGATACGGTCCTGCCCATGACCTGCCAGCGCTGTTTGGAGCCGGTCGACGTGCCGCTCGCTGTCGACCGTTCGTTCCGCTTCGTCGCCGACGAGGAGACCGCCGCCGCCGAGGACGACGAGGCCGAGGAGGACCTGCTCGCGATCAGCCGCACCTTCGACCTGCCGGGGCTGGTCGAGGACGAACTGCTGATGGAGGTGCCGGTCGTGCCGCGCCACGACGTCTGCCCGACGTCCGTGCGGCTGTCGGCCGAGGATCCGGATTTCGAGGCGGCCCGGCCGGAGAATCCGTTCGCCCGCCTGAAGGTCCTGAAGGACGGCGGTTAGCCCCCGCTTGGGCACCGCCGCCGGGTTGTCCTATAATGGAGGGCTTCGCGCTTGCAGGGGTTTCCTCGCGGGCGCGGTTTCACACCCACCCTTCAACCGCCCTGCGCACCAGTTTGCGCGCAGCGCAAGACCCGTCCAGGAGCCCGACATGGCCGTCCAGCAAAACAAGAAGTCCCCCTCCAAGCGGGGCATGCACCGTTCGCACAATGCCCTGACGGTGCCGGGCATCGCCGTGGAGCCCACCACCGGCGAAACCCACCTGCGCCACCACATCAGCCCGACCGGCTTCTACCGCGGCCGCAAGGTGCTCAAGACCAAGAACGACGCCTGATCGCACTCGGCGGTCGTCCGAAGGCCCGGCGCTGCCGTCTGCAGCTCGGGCTTTTTTTCTGCCCGCGCTCCAGGCGACCGGGCGAGCGACCGCACCGGAAGGCTCTACAGTTCTCGCCATGACGACACTCGCCATCGACTGCATGGGAGGCGACCATGGCCTGCGTGTCACGCTGCCCGCGTGCCGCCGCTTCCTGGACGCCCACCCCGACGCCAGCCTGCTGCTCGTGGGGGCCGGCGAGGCCCTGAGCGGCTTCCAGCACCCCCGCGCCACCGTGGTCCACGCGGCCGAGGTGGTGGCGATGGACGACGCGGTCGAGGTCGCGCTGCGCAAGAAGAAGAATTCGTCGATGCGGGTGGCGATCCAGCAGGTCAAGGAAGGCAAGGCGCAGGCCGCCGTGTCGGCCGGCAACACCGGTGCGCTGATGGCGCTGGCGCGCTACCTCCTCAAGACGGTGGACGGCATCGACCGGCCGGCCATCGCCTATCCCCTGCCCAATGCCAAGGGCGGCGCCACCACGGTGCTCGATTTGGGGGCCAACGTCGATTGCAACGAGCAGCACCTGCTGCAGTTCGCGGTGATGGGGTCGGCGCTGGTGTCGGCGCTGAACGGCAAGGAGCAGCCCACGGTGGGCCTGCTGAACATCGGCGAGGAAATCATCAAGGGCAACGAGGTGATCAAGCGGGCCGGCGAACTGCTGCGCTCCGCCGCCGCCGCCGGCGACCTCAATTTCCACGGCAACGTGGAGGGCAACGACATCTTCAAGGGCACCACCGACATCGTGGTGTGCGACGGCTTCGTGGGCAACGTGGCCCTGAAGACCAGCGAGGGCCTGGCCAGCATGATCGGCGGCTTCCTGCGCGAGGAGTTCTCGCGCAACATCTTCACCAAGGTGGCCGCGCTGGCCGTCTATCCGGTGCTGGCGGCCTTCAAGAACCGGGTCGACTACCGCCGCTACAACGGCGCCGCACTGCTGGGCCTGCGAGGCCTGGTCTTCAAGAGCCATGGCTCGGCCGATGACTTTGCGTTCGGCCAGGCCCTGGTGCGGGCGTATGATGCGGCCCGCAACAACTTGCTCGATCGCGTCCAGGCGCGCATCGCCCACGCGAAGCCCCTTCTGGTGGGCCCGTCGCCCGATGCCCAGCCGCTGGAGGCGATCGCTTCCGAATGAGCCGCTATTCGCGAATCACCGGCACCGGCAGCCACTTGCCGCCCCGCCGCGTGACCAACGCCGACCTTGCCACCGAACTGGCAGCCCGTGGTGTCGAGACCTCCGACGACTGGATCGTCGAACGCACCGGCATCCGGGCCCGCCATTTCGCCGCGCCCGACGTCACGTCGAGCGACCTGGGCGCGCACGCCGCCCGCCAGGCCCTCGAGGCCGCGGGGCGCCAGCCGTCCGACATCGACCTGATCATCGTCGCCACCTCGACGCCGGACATGGTGTTCCCGTCGGCGGCGTGCATCCTGCAGAACAAGCTGGGCATGGCCGGCTGCCCGGCGTTCGACGTCCAGGCCGTCTGTAGCGGGTTCGTGTACGCGCTCACGGTCGCCGACGCGATGATCCGCACCGGCTCCGCCACCCGCGCGCTGGTGATCGGTGCCGAGGTGTTCTCGCGCATCCTCGACTTCGAGGACCGCACCACCTGCGTGCTGTTCGGCGACGGCGCCGGCGCCGTGGTCCTGGAGGCGTCGGACACCCCGGGCATCCTGGCCAGCGACCTGCACGCGGACGGCAAGCATGTCGGCATCCTGTGCGTCCCGGGCACCGTCGCCGGCGGCCAGGTGCTCGGCACGCCGTTCCTCAAGATGGATGGCCAGGCGGTGTTCAAGCTGGCCGTGGGGGTGCTGGAAAGCGCTGCCCGCGCGACCCTGGCGAAGGCCGGGCGGACGGAGGCCGACATCGATTGGCTGATCCCGCACCAAGCCAACATCCGCATCATGCAGGGCACGGCCAAGAAGCTGAAGCTGCCGATGGACAAGCTCGTGGTCACGGTCGACCAGCACGGCAACACCTCGGCCGCTTCCATTCCGCTGGCACTCGACGCCGCGGTGCGCGGCGGCAAGATCAAGAAGGGTGACACGCTGATGCTCGAGGGCGTCGGCGGCGGCTTCACCTGGGGCGCGGTGCTGCTGGACTTCTGACCCGGCCGCGCCGCGGGGCGCATCGTCTCCTGCACAACGACAACACATGACACCGTTCGCATTCGTCTTTCCAGGCCAGGGTTCGCAGGCCGTCGGCATGCTCGACGGCTGGGGCGACCACCCGGCCGTGGCCCAGGTCGTGGCGGAAGCCTCCGATGCGCTGGGCGAGGACCTCGGCCGCCTGGTCAAGGAAGGCCCGAAGGAGGCGCTGGCGCTCACCACCAACACCCAGCCGGTGATGCTGGTCGCGGGCATTGCCGCCTATCGCGCGTGGCTGGCCGAAGGCGGACCCGAGCCGGCCGTCGTCGCCGGCCACTCGCTGGGCGAGTACACGGCGCTGGTGGCGGCGGGCGCGCTGCAGCTGAAGGATGCCGCGCCGCTGGTGCGGTTCCGCGCGCAGGCCATGCAGGACGCCGTCCCGGTGGGCACCGGCGCCATGGCGGCGGTGCTCGGGATGGACGCGCAGAAGGTCGTGGAAGGTTGCGCCGAGGCGCAGCGTTCGTTCGGCACCAACAGCCTCGAGGTGGTCGAGGCCGTCAACTTCAACGACCCGGCCCAGACCGTCATCGCGGGCAGCAAGGCCGCGGTGGACAAGGCCTGCGAGGTGCTCAAGGCCCACGGCGCCAAGCGGGCGCTGCCGCTGCCCGTGTCGGCGCCGTTCCACTCCAGCCTGATGAAGCCCGCGGCCGACCGGCTGCGCGAGCGGCTGGCGCAGGTGGCGTTCTCGACCCCTCGCATTCCGGTCGTCAACAACATCGGGGCCAGGGTCGAGACCGACGTCGACCGCATCCGGTCGGCACTGTTCGAGCAGGCGTTCGGGCCGGTGCGCTGGGTCGACTGCGTGCGTGCCATCCAGGCGCGTGGCGTCGGCCTGGTCCTCGAGAGCGGTCCGGGCAAGGTGCTGCAGGGACTGTGCAAGCGCATCGATCCCCAGCTCGCTTCGGGCGCCGTGTACGACCCGGCCTCCCTGGCCGAGGCGAAGGGGATGCTGGCATGAGCGCCGACCAGTTGAAGGGCCAGGTCGCCCTCGTGACGGGCGCCTCGCGCGGCATCGGCGCGGCCATCGCGCGGGAACTGGCCGGGCGCGGCGCGATCGTCGTGGGCACTGCGACGACGGACGACGGTGCCGCGAAGGTCGCGGCGGTCCTGGAGCCCCTGGGCGGCCGCGGCATCCGGCTCGACGTGAATGACGCGGCCGGCGTGGACGCCGCCGTCGATGACATCGTCAAGCAGCACGGCGGCCTGCAGGTGCTGGTGAACAACGCCGGCATCACGCGCGACATGCTCGCCATGCGCCTGAAGGACGACGACTGGGACGCGGTGCTCGACACCAACCTGAAGGCGGTGTTCCGTCTGAGCCGGGCGGTGATGCGCACGATGATGAAGCAGCGCTATGGCCGCATCGTCAGCATCACCTCCGTGGTGGGCGCCGCCGGCAATCCCGGCCAGGCGAACTACGCGGCGGCCAAGGCCGGCGTGGCCGGCATGACCCGGGCCCTGGCGCGCGAACTCGGCAGCCGCGGCATCACCGTCAATTGCGTGGCGCCCGGTTTCATCGAGACCGACATGACCGGCAAGCTGCCGGCGGAGCAGCAGCAGGCATTGCTGGGTCAGATCCCGCTGGGCAAGCTCGGCCGGCCCGACGACATCGCGCACGCGGTCGCCTTCCTGGTGTCCCCGCAGGCGGGCTACGTCACGGGCCAGGAATTGCACGTCAACGGCGGCATGTACATGGCCTGAGCCCGGCGACGGGCCCGCGCGTCGGCGCGCGGCAGCCTGCACAGGAGCGGGCGGCTAAAATCGACGATTCATCCACAAACCCCTTGAGGGAACCCATGAGCGATATCGAAGCACGTGTCAAGAAGATCATCGCCGAGCAACTCGGCGTGGAGGAGTCCCAGGTGACGAACGAAAAGGCGTTCGTGGCGGACCTGGGCGCTGACTCCCTCGACACGGTGGAGCTGGTGATGGCTCTGGAAGACGAATTCGGCATCGAGATCCCCGACGAGGACGCGGAGAAGATCACCACGGTGCAGAACGCGATCGATTACGCCAACGCGCATCAGAAGGCCTGACGGGATGCTGCGCCGCCGAGTCGTCGTCACCGGATTGGGATGCGTGAGCCCGGTCGGCAACACGGTCGCCGAATCCTGGGACAACCTGCTGGCCGGCAAGCCCGGCATCGACTTCATCACGCAGTTCGACCCCGCCAACCTGGCCTGCAGGTTCGCCGGCGAGGTCAAGGGCTTCAACATCGGCGACTACATCCCCGAGAAGGAAGCCCGGCACATGGACCGGTTCATCCATCTCGGGCTGGCTGCGGCATCGCAGGCCATCGCCGACAGCGGGCTCCCCACCGGGCAAGCGCTGGCCGATGAGCTGGCCACGCGCGTGGGCGTGAACATCGGCTCCGGCATCGGCGGGCTGCCGATGATCGAGGAGACGCATTCGGAGCTGGTCAACCGCGGTCCGCGGCGTGTCTCTCCCTTCTTCGTGCCGGCGTCGATCATCAACATGATCTCCGGACACGTCTCGATCAAGTACGGCTTCAAGGGTCCGAACATCGCGGTGGTCACCGCGTGCACCACCGGCCTGCATGCCATCGGCCTGTCGGCCCGCCTCATCGAGGCCGGGGATGCCGACGTCATGGTCGCGGGCGGCGCCGAGTCGTGCGTGTCGCCCCTGGGCGTGGGCGGCTTCGCGGCCGCGCGTGCGCTGTCCACCCGCAACGACGATCCCAAGACCGCCTCGCGGCCCTGGGACAAGGACCGCGACGGCTTCGTGCTGGGCGAGGGCGGCGGCGTGCTGGTGCTCGAGGAATACGAGCACGCCAAGGCACGAGGCGCGAAGATCTACGCCGAACTGGCCGGCTTCGGCATGAGCGGCGATGCCTTCCACATGACGGCACCCGACATCGACGGGCCGCGCCGGGCCATGGTGGGGGCGCTGCGCAATGCCGGCATCAACGCCGACCAGGTGCAGTACCTCAACGCGCACGGCACCTCGACCCCGCTGGGTGACCTCAACGAGACCAACGCCGTCAAGGCGGCGCTGGGCGACCACGCGCGCAAGATCGTGGTCAATTCCACCAAGTCCATGACCGGCCACCTGCTGGGCGGCGCCGGCGGCATCGAGTCGGTGTTCACCGTGCTGACCCTGTACCACCAGAAGAGCCCGCCCACCATCAACATCTTCAACCAGGATCCCGAGTGCGACCTGGACTACTGCGCCAACACGGCGCGGGACCTGAAGATCGACGTGGCGCTGAAGAACAACTTCGGCTTTGGCGGCACCAACGGCACCCTGGTGTTCAAGCGGGCCTGACCCGCGGCGCTCCCCTCACAACGCTTCGCATGCACCACGCCCCATCGGTGAGCTACCCGGTGGGGCGTTCTGCATGGGCGGGCGCCATCCTGGCAGCGACCTGGCTGGCCGGGGCGCTGGCCTGTGCCGCCTGGCTGGCCACCGGCGCTCCCGCCTGGGCACCCCTGGCCGTTGCTGCCGTGCTGCTCGGCACGGCGTCGGTCGCCGCCCGGTCGTGGTGGCAGCAGCCTGCGGGGCTGCTGGCCTGGGACGGTGCGCGCTGGACGCTCGCATCGGGCGCCTCGCCCGCGGTCGATGCGGGCCGGCTGGACGTGGCGCTCGACCTCCAGGGCCTGCTGCTCGTGCGCTGGGCAGCGACGGACCGTGCCCGCTGGTTGTGGCTCGAAAAGGGGCGCCTTCCCACCCGCTGGGACGCCCTGCGGCGTGCGGTATATTCGCCCGCCGAGCCGGACCCCGCGTCCGCGGCGGAGCCCCCTTCCGCCTGACCATGACCAAGACCCCCGCGCCCGCGCCGTCCCCGCAGGACACCGACCAGATGCTGGTGGCCCGCACCGTCGCCGGCGACCAGCGGGCGTACGAGCTGCTGGTCATCAAGTACCAGCGCCGCATCGAGCGCCTGATCGGACGCATGGTGCGCGATGTCGACCTGGTGGAGGACATCGCCCAGGAGACCTTCATCCGGGCCTACCGGGCATTGGCCCAGTTCCGCGGCGAAGCCCAGTTCTACACCTGGCTGTACCGCATTGCCGTCAACACTGCCAAGAAGGCCCTGGTCGACCTCAAGCGCGACCCCCTGGTGTCCGAAAGTGCCCTGCGCGGCGGCGGCGAGGACGATGAAACTTCCCCGGTGGAGAACGAACTAACCAGCGCCGAAACCCCGGAAACGGTGCTGGCGGCCAAGGAGATCGCGGGCGCGGTCAACTCGGCCATGGAAGCCCTCCCGGAGGAATTGCGGCAGGCGGTCACCCTGCGCGAGATCGAAGGGCTGAGCTACGAAGAGATCGCGGAAGCCATGGATTGTCCGATCGGCACGGTGCGTTCGCGGATCTTCCGCGCCCGCGAGGCGATTTCGGCCAAGGTCAAGCCGCTGCTGGAAAACCAGTCGGGCAAGCGCTGGTAAGGCATGTCGAGGTGATGTGATGGACGACAAGATGAACGGCAACGAACGGATTTCCGCCCTCGCCGACGGGCAACTCCAGGGTGAGGCGTTCGCACTGGCAGTCGAGGCAGCCTGCGCCGATCCCGAGGCGCGGGCCACCTGGCATGCGTACCACGTGGTGGGCGACGTGCTGCGCTCGCGCGAGCTGGCGCTGGGTGCGCCGGCGCCCGATTTCGTCGCCCGCCTGTCGGCCCGCCTGGCGCAGGAGCAACCCGGCCTCGCGGCCGACCGGCCGGTCCTGGGCATCCCGATCGACCAGCCGGTGATGCCGGCGGCCGCGAACGACGGCACGTTCCGCTGGAAGCTGGTGGCGGGCGTGGCGTCGATGGCCGCGGTCGCGGCCGTGGGCTGGTCGGTGCTGGGCTCGGCCGGCCCTTCGGCCAGCCAGCCGCAACTGGCGAGCGCATCGAAGCCGGCGCCGGTGGTGGCCGAAGCCACGGTGCTGGCCCGCACGCAGACCGGTGCCCTCATGATCCGCGACCCGCGCCTGGACGAGCTGCTGGCGGCGCACCGCCAGTTCGGCGGCGCATCCGCGCTGCAGATGCCCGCAGGTTTCCTGCGCAACGCCACCTTCGAAGGACCGTCCCGGTAAGCCGCCCGCATGACGCCCACGCCGTACCTGCCCCGATCCGCCGCCTGGCGCCGCTGGCTCGCCCTGCTGGCGCTCGGCACCGCCGGGCTGGCGGCGGCGCAACCCGCTTCCCCTCCTGCTTCCGGGGTGCCGTCCGAGCGCGGCATCAACGAGTGGCTGCTCCGCATGCAGGACGCCTCGCGCCGCAACTACGTCGGCACGTTCGTGGTGTCCTCGGGTGCCGGCGCCATGTCCAGCGCGCGCATCTGGCATGCGGCCGATCCCTCCCAGCAGGTCGAGAGGGTCGAGGTGCTGTCAGGAGCGCCCCGTTCCACCTTCCGCCGCAACGACGAGGTCCTCACCTTTCTGCCCGAGCAGCGGGTGGTGCGCGCCGAGAGGCACGAGTCGCTCGACCTGTTCCCCAACCTGCTCAAGTCCAGCGACACCTCGATCCCCGAGTTCTACCAGGCGCGCCGGGTCGGCACCGAGCGCGTCGCCGGCTTCGATGCCGACGTGGTGCAGCTGGTGCCCAAGGACCAGCTGCGGTTCGGTTACCGGGTCTGGAGCGAGAAGCGGTCCGGCCTGGTGATCAAGCTGCAGACGCTGGATGCCGAGGGCAACGTGCTGGAGCAGGCCGCTTTCTCCGAGCTGCAGCTCGACAGCCCCTTGCGGCCCGAGAAGCTGGTCCAGATGATGAAGACGCCGGTCGGCTGGCGCTTCGAGCGCGCCGAGACGGTCAAGACCAGCCCGGCGGCAGAGGGGTGGGCGATGAAATCGCCCGTCGCCGGATTCAACCCGATGAGCTGCTACAAGCGTCCGGCTCCAGGGCCGGGGCCGGCGCAGGGCGGCATGCAGTGGATCTTCTCCGACGGCCTGGCGTCCGTGTCGCTGTTCCTCGAGCCGTACGACCGCCAGCGCCACCAGCAGGAAGGCATCCTGGCCGCCGGCGCCACGCAGACACTCACCCGTCGCCTGGACGACTGGTGGCTCACCGTGGTCGGCGAGGTGCCGCCGCCGACACTGAAGGCCTTCGCGCAGAGTCTTGAGCGGCGTCGTTGAGCCCCCATGTGCCGGCAGCCGCCGGGTGAAGTGAACCAAAGTGCCCTTGCGGGTTCTGAAGCCGAGCCCCGGCTATCGAGAAAGATGAGGTTGCCGATGATCCGAACCCGTTTCCCCCTCCTGCGCAGCGTCGCCCTGGCCGCGGCTTTCGTCGCCTCCGGCGCGGCCGTGCTGCACGCGCCGCCCGCCGCTGCCCAGTCCGCACCGCAACCACGCACGGGGCTGCCGGACTTCACCGACCTGGTCGAGCAGGTCGGGCCGGCCGTGGTGAACATCCGCACGGTCGAACGGGCTCGCGCCGGCAGCCAGCAGCAGGGGCAGGCCGACGACGAGATGCAGGAGCTCTTCCGCCGCTTCTTCGGCATGCCCATGCCCAACGTGCCGCGTTCGCCGCGCGCGCCCGGCCAGCCGGGCGAGGAACAGCCGCGCGGCGTCGGTTCCGGCTTCATCCTGTCCCAGGATGGTTTCGTCATGACCAACGCCCACGTGGTGGAAGGCGCCGACGAGGTGCTGGTCACGCTGCCGGACAAGCGCGAGTTCAAGGCCAAGATCGTCGGCGCCGACAAGCGCACCGACGTCGCGGTCGTGAAGATCGAGGGCACCGGCCTGCCGTTCGTGAAGATCGGCGACGTGAGCAAGCTCAAGGTGGGTGAATGGGTGATGGCCATCGGCTCGCCGTTCGGCCTGGAGAACACCGTGACGGCCGGCATCGTCAGCGCCAAGGCGCGCGACACCGGCGACTACCTGCCCTTCATCCAGACCGACGTCGCCATCAACCCCGGCAACTCGGGCGGCCCGCTGGTCAACCTGCGCGGCGAGGTGGTCGGCATCAACAGCCAGATCTACTCGCGCTCCGGCGGCTTCATGGGCATCTCGTTCGCGATCCCGATGGACGAGGCCGCGCGGGTGGCCGAGCAGCTGCGCACCACGGGCCGGGTCTCGCGCGGCCGCATCGGCGTGCAGATCGACCAGGTCACCAAGGATGTGGCCGAGTCCATCGGCCTGGGCAAGCCGCAGGGCGCGCTGGTGCGCAGCGTGGAATCAGGCTCGCCCGCCGACAAGGCCGGCGTCGAGGCCGGCGACATCATCACCAAGTTCAACGGCCAGGCGATCGACAAGGCCACCGACCTGCCGCGCCTGGTGGGCAACACCAAGCCGGGCACCCGCTCGACGATCACCGTGTTCCGGCGCGGCGCCATGCGCGACCTGGGCGTGCAGATTGCCGAGTTCGAGCCCGAGAAGCCGCCCGTGCGCAAGGCGCAGGCGCCGGACGACCGGCCCAAGGGCTCGCCGGCGGCCCAGTCGCTCGGTCTGGTCGTGAGCGAACTCACCGACGCCCAGAAGAAGGAGCTGAAGATCAAGGGGGGCGTGAAGGTCGATGCTGTCACCGACCTGGCCCAGCGCTCCGGCATCCGCGAGGGCGACATCATCGTGGCGATCGGCAACACGGAGGTGAACAGCGTGCGCGAGTTCGACGCCACCGTGGCGAAGGTCGACCGCAGCAAGGCCGTCCCGGTGCTCCTGCGGCGAGGCGAACTGGCGACCTACCTGCTGCTGCGGCCCGCCCGCTGACCCGGGGTCGTGGCGGAAAAGCCCCGAACCCGTAGTCGGGCTTGGGGGCTTTCCGGCCGCGAAATGGCCGATTCGCAGGCCTCCAGAAATTTTTTTCCTGACTGGATGAGCTCAACAATGGACGTTGGTGTGCACTGACTCCGAAGGAGCGCACCCCGTCCGATGGATAGAATCTCGCCCCGGATCTGCCGGTTTCATGCATATGGACCGGCCTTCAGTCCACGATGCGGGATGGCCCGGCCAAGTCTCCTGCTGATCCACAGATCGCCCACAACTTGTCCTGCAACCCCCTTTTGAAAACTGTGAACAACCTGTGGATGAATTCCATGTTGCTGGGCGGCAACGAGGCGTTCCCGGCGCCCGGTCGGCTGTACGCCCGGGGCTTTTTGCCTACAATGAAGCTCCAACTATCGCAGTTGCCATAGATTGTTGGTTCAGGGCGCGTCGCCACTCGACGCGCCCTTTTTTCTTGTGCGCTCCGAATTGAATCAATCACTTAAGTGCTCCCGTTGATGAATCACATCAGAAACTTTTCGATCATTGCCCACATCGACCACGGCAAGTCGACGCTGGCGGATCGCCTGATCCAGCGGTGTGGCGGGTTGTCCGATCGGGAGATGGAAGAGCAGGTTCTCGACTCGATGGATCTCGAGAGGGAGCGTGGGATAACCATCAAGGCGCAGACCGCCGCACTGCAGTACACGGCGCGCGATGGACAGGTCTACAACCTCAATCTGATCGACACGCCGGGACACGTCGACTTCTCGTACGAAGTGAGCCGCTCGCTGTCCGCATGCGAGGGCGCGCTGCTCGTCGTCGATGCCAGCCAGGGCGTCGAAGCCCAGACCGTCGCCAACTGCTACACGGCCCTCGACCTCGGTGTCGAGGTGGTGCCGGTGCTGAACAAGATGGACCTGCCGCAGGCGGACCCAGAGAACGCGAAGGCGGAGATCGAGGACGTGATCGGCATCGACGCCTCCGCGGCGATCCCCTGCTCGGCCAAGACCGGCATGGGCATCGACGAGATCCTGGAGGCCATCGTCGCCAAGGTGCCGGCGCCGCGCGGCGTCGCCGACGGCGCCCTGCGCGCCATGATCATCGACAGCTGGTTCGACAGCTACGTCGGCGTGGTCATGCTGGTGCGGGTGGTCGACGGCACGCTGCGCAAGGGCGAGCGGGTCAAGCTGATGGCCACCGGCGCGGTCTACGAGGCCGGCGGCCTGGGCGTCTTCACGCCGTCCAACCAGCCGCGCGAGGCGCTCAACGCCGGCGAGGTGGGCTACATCATCGCGGGCATCAAGGAACTGCAGGCCGCCAAGGTCGGCGACACGATCACCCTGGAGAAGAAGCTGCCGAACAACGCCGGCAGCGCCACCGAGGCCCTGCCGGGGTTCAAGGAGATCCAGCCGCAGGTGTTCGCGGGCCTGTACCCGACGGAGGCGAGCGAGTACGACAGCCTGCGCGACGCACTGGAGAAGCTCAAGCTGAACGACGCCTCGCTGCACTACGAGCCCGAGGTGAGCCAGGCGCTCGGCTTCGGCTTCCGCTGCGGTTTCCTGGGCCTGCTGCACATGGAGATCGTCCAGGAGCGGCTCGAGCGCGAGTTCGACCAGGACCTGATCACCACGGCACCCAGCGTGGTCTACCAGGTGGTGCAGGGCGACGGCGAGGTGATCATGGTGGAGAACCCCGCCAAGATGCCCGACCAGGGCCGCATCCAGGAGGTCCGCGAGCCCATCGTCACGGTGCACCTGTACATGCCCCAGGAGTACGTCGGCCCGGTCATGACGCTGGCCAACCAGAAGCGGGGCGTGCAGATCAACATGGCCTACCACGGGCGCCAGGTGATGCTCACGTACGAGCTGCCGCTGGGCGAGATCGTGCTGGACTTCTTCGACAAGCTGAAGTCGGTGAGCCGGGGCTACGCCTCCATGGACTACGAGTTCAAGGAGTACCGCCCGTCCGACGTGGTGAAGGTCGACATCCTGCTCAACGGCGAGAAGGTCGACGCCCTGTCCATCATCGTCCACCGCACCCAGTCGCAGTACCGGGGCCGGGCCGTGGTGGCCAAGATGCGCGAGATCATCAGCCGCCAGATGTTCGACGTGGCGATCCAGGCCGCCATCGGCGCCAACATCATCGCCCGCGAGACCATCAAGGCGCTGCGCAAGAACGTGCTGGCAAAATGCTACGGGGGCGACATCTCGCGCAAGCGCAAGCTCCTGGAAAAACAAAAAGCAGGCAAGAAACGCATGAAGCAGATCGGTTCGGTCGAAGTGCCCCAGGAGGCTTTCCTCGCCATCCTCCAGGTCGAGGAATGAGCATGCCGACGATCACCGCCGCGGTGCTCGCGGCCTTCGCCGGTTACGCCGTCGCCTGGTACCTCGGCATCGTCGAGGGGAATTTCGCGCTGCTGCTGTTCCTGGCGACGGTGGTCACCGGCCTGTACTGGCTGGCCGAGCGCCTGTACTTCCTGCCGCGCCGCCGCCAGGCCGCCGAGGCGCTGGTCGTGCAGGCCGAGGAGCGCCGCGGCCAGCTGGCCGCCCAGGGCATCACCCAGGTCGACAACGTTGACGTCGCCCAGGGCCGCCAGCGCCTGCTGATGCAGCCGTGGTGGCTGGATTGGACCGCCGGCCTGTTCCCAGTCATCCTGGCCGTGTTCGTGCTGCGCTCGTTCCTGTTCGAGCCGTTCAAGATCCCGTCCGGCTCGATGATCCCGACGCTGCTGGTGGGCGACCTGATCCTGGTGAACAAGTTCGCCTACGGCGTCCGGCTGCCGGTGATCAACACCAAGCTCACGGATGGCACGCCGCCCGCCCGCGGTGATGTCATGGTGTTCCGCTACCCGCCCAAGCCCAGCCTCGACTACATCAAGCGGGTGGTCGGCGTGCCCGGCGACGAAGTGGCGTACTTGAACAAGAAGCTCACCGTCAACGGCCAGCCGGTCTCGAAGGATGCGCTGCCCGACTTCTTCGACGAGGACTCCATGCGCTACTCGCGCCAGTTCCGCGAGGTGCTGGGGCCACGCACGCATGCGATCCTGAACGACGACGAGCGTCCGGCCTTCATTCCGGGCGCCGAGGACTTTCCCTTCAAGGAAAATTGCCGCTACAGTGTCGAGGGGGTGGTCTGCAAGGTGCCCGCAGGGCACTACTTCATGATGGGGGACAACCGGGACAACTCGCTCGACTCGCGGTTCTGGGGCTTCGTGCCCGACCGCAACATCGTCGGCAAGGCGTTCTTCATCTGGATGAATTTCAGCAGCCTCAAACGCATCGGATCGTTCGAGTGAGGTTTTCGCGCAGCGAGGGGGGAAAAAAATGGAGCGCAACTTGAGAAGCCGGCAGGGCGGCATCTCTTTCATCGGCCTGATCTTCGTCATCGCGGTGCTCGCGTGCGTCGGCGTGCTGGTCGCCCAGGCGATCCCCACGATGCTCGAGTACCAGGCGGTGGTCAAGGCCATCGAGAGGTCCAAGGACGGGGCCAACCCGCAGGAAGTGCGGGTCGCCTTCGAGAAGGCCTCGGCGGTCGACGACATCAAGTCGGTCACCCCGAAGGACCTGGAGATCACCAAGCAGGGTGACCGCAACGTCGTGAAGGTCGCCTGGAACAAGGAGATCCACATGTTCGGGCCGGCCTTCCTGCTGCTCAAGTACGCCTACCAGAGCAAGTAGGCGCAAGAGACCGCGTGAATGGCGAAGCCCCCGACCTGGATGCCCTGCAGGCCCGCCTGCGGCACCGCTTCGCCCGCGCCGGCCTGCTGCGGCAGGCCCTGACGCATCGCAGCTTCTCCGCCGAGCACAACGAGCGGCTCGAGTTCCTCGGGGACTCGGTGCTCAACCTGGCCGTGGCGGCCATGCTCTACGAGAAGCTGGCCGACCTGCCCGAAGGCGACCTGTCGCGGGTGCGTGCCAACCTCGTCAAGCAGGACACCCTGTTCCAGCTGGCCGTCGGGCTGGGCCTGGCCAACGTGCTGCGCCTGGGCGAAGGCGAGGCGCGCTCGGGCGGCAGCAAGCGGCCGTCGATCCTGGCCGATGCCCTGGAAGCGGTGATCGGTGCAGTTCACCTTGACGCCGGCTACCCCGCGGCGGAAGCTCTGGTGCGGCGGCTGTTCCAGGACATGCAGATCACGCCCAGCATGCAGGCCGCCGCCAAGGACCCCAAGACCGAACTGCAGGAGTGGCTGCAGGGCCGCAAGATGAAGCTTCCCGTCTACCGCGTTGCCGGCACCCTCGGCGCCGCCCACAAGCAGACCTTCGACGTCGAGTGCGAGATCCCCGAGCTGGGCGTCACCGAGCGCGGCATCGGCGCTTCGCGCCGGGCCGGCGAACAGGCCGCGGCCGCGGCCATGCTGCTGACGCTGAAGGCGAGGACCAAGTGACCGGCGACCATCCCGAGACACCCGCCCCGGCCGTCGGCGACGGCAGCGGCCAGCGTTGCGGCCTGGTCGCCATCGTCGGCAAGCCGAACGTGGGCAAGTCGACACTGCTCAATGCGCTGGTCGGCCAGAAGATCAGCATCACCTCTCGCAAGGCGCAGACCACCCGGCACCGCATCACCGGCATCCGCACCACCGGCACCAGTCAGTTCGTCTTCGTCGACACCCCGGGCTTCCAGACCCGGCACGGCACCGCCCTGAACCGCTCGCTCAACAAGACCGTGCTGGGCGCCGTCGGCGACGTCGACGTGGTGCTGTTCGTGGTCGAGGCCGGCAAGTTCACCCTGGGCGACGCCAAGGTGCTGTCGCTGCTCAAGCCCGGCATCCCGGCCCTGCTGGTGGCCAACAAGCTCGACCAGGTGGGGCGGCGGGGCGACATCGCGCCCTGGCTGCGCGACATGCAGGAGCGCCATGCCTTCGCCGAGTTCGTGCCCATGTCGGCCAGGAACGACAAGGACGTCGAGCGGCTGTTCGCCATCGTCGGCAAGTACCTGCCCGAGCAGCCCTGGTGGTACGGAGAGGACGAACTCACCGACCGCAGCGAGAAGTTCCTGGCCGGCGAGACGGTGCGCGAGAAGCTGTTCCGCCTGACCGGCGAGGAGCTGCCCTACACGTCCACGGTCGTGGTCGACAAGTTCGAGGAAGAGCCGAGCCCGCAGCACGGCCGGTTCGTGCGCATCGCCGCCACCATCGTGGTCGAGCGCGACGGCCACAAGGCCATCATCATCGGCGACAAGGGTGAGCGCCTCAAGCGCATCGGCACCGAGGCCCGCCAGGAGCTGGAGAAGCTGCTGGGCGCCAAGGTCTTCATCGAGCTCTGGGTCAAGGTGCGCTCGGGCTGGGCCGACGACGAAGCCCGGGTGCGCAGCTTTGGCTACGAGTAGGCGGATCTCGGACGAGCCCGCCTTCGTCCTGCACCGCTACGACTGGAGCGAATCCAGCCTCATCCTGGAAGTGTTCTCCCGCCACCACGGCCGCATCGCGCTGGTGGCCAAGGGGGCCAAGCGGCCCAGTTCCAATTTCCGCCCCGTGCTGCTGCCGCTGCAGCCCCTGCGCGTGGCCTTCGGCGGCGACGCCGAGATCCGCGCCCTCAAGGGCGCCGAGTGGGTGGGCGGCCAGGTCATGCCGACTGGCGACGCGCTTCTCTCGGGCTACTACGTCAACGAGCTGCTGCTGCGGCTGCTGGCGCGCGACGACCCGCACCCGCGCCTGTTCGACGCCTATGCCGCAGTGGTCCACGTGCTCGGGTCCGAACACGGCGAGGCGCTGCAGCCGGGCCTGCGGGCCTTCGAGCTGCTGCTGCTGCGCGAGATCGGCCTGCTGCCGTCGCTCGACGCCCAGACCACGACCTTGCAGGACCTGCAGCCGTCGGCACGTTACGCGCTGGTGCCCGAAGGCGGCCTGGTGCTCGCCGGCGCCGACCAGGAACGCGCCAGCCTGGCCGGCGCGCAATGGCAGGACCTGCAGCGGGCGCTGGACGACGAGGCGCCGTATACGGCCACCCTGCGCGCGGTCGCCGGCATGCAGGAACTCAAGCCGCAGCTGCGGCACCTGCTGCACTACCATTGCGGCGTCCCGACCCTGCGCACCCGCCAGCTGATGCTGGACCTGCAAGCCCTATGACCGCCTCGAAGACGGCGTTGTCCGTCAACCTCAACAAGGTCGCCCTGGTGCGCAACACGCGCCACCTCGGCATCCCCAGCGTCGTGCGCGCAGCCTCGCTGTGCCTGCAGGCCGGTGCCCACGGCATCACCGTGCACCCGCGGCCGGACGGCCGGCACATCCGCGGCGACGACGTGCCCGCCCTGAGCGAACTGGTCGGCCACCATCCCGGCACCGAGTTCAACATCGAGGGCAACCCGTTCCACAACCTGATGGAGCACGTGCGCCAGCTGCGTCCCCACCAGGCCACCTTCGTGCCCGACAGCGAAGGCCAGTTCACCAGCGACCACGGCTGGGACTTCCCCGCCGACGCCGAGCGGTTGCGCCCGGTCATCGCCGAGGCGCGTTCGCTGGGGGTGCGGGTCAGCCTGTTCATGGATCCGCGCCCGGACCTCATGGCCGCGGCCCGGGCCGTCGGGGCCGACCGGGTGGAGCTCTACACCGAGACCTATGCGCGCGCCCACGGTGCCCCGAACCGGGCCGAGGTGCTGCGCGGCTTCGCCCAGGCGGCCCAGGCGGCGCTGGACGCCGGCCTGGAGGTCAACGCCGGCCACGACCTCAACCGCGACAACCTCACCGACTTCCTGCGGGCCGTGCCCGGCGTGCAGGAGGTGTCGATCGGCCATGCCTTCGTGGCCGACGCCCTCGAGCTCGGCTACGCCGCGACCGTGAAGGCCTACCTGGCCTGCATCGACGCGGCCTACCGCTGAGAGGGCCGTCCGTGGTCCATGGCATCGGCACCGACATCTGCGACGTGCGCCGCATCCGCGCCTCGCTCGAGCGCCATGGCGAGCGTTTCGCCCGCCGCATCCTGGCCGACGGGGAACTCGCCACCTGGCGTGAGCGCAGCGCCCGCTGGCCGGAGCGCGGGGTCAGTTTCCTGGCCACCCGCTTCTCCGCCAAGGAAGCCTTCAGCAAGGCGGTCGGCCTGGGCATGCGCATGCCGATGACCTGGCGCGCGTGCGAGATCGCCAAGCTGCCCAGCGGCCAGCCGGTGATCGTCTTGCACGGCGAGCTCAAGCGCTGGTTCGAGGCCCAGGGCCTGCGGGCCCACGTCAGCGTCACCGACGAAACCGACTACGCGGCCAGCTACGTGGTCGTCGAGAAACACCCAACGAAATGACCGACCACGCGCCCCTGATCCTGGACATCGCCGGGACCGAGCTCACCGACACCGACCGCCAGCGCCTCGCGCACCCGCTCACCGGCGGCATGATCCTGTTCGCCCGCAACTGGCGCGACCGCGCCCAGCTGACGCGGCTGTGCGCCGACATCAAGGCGGTGCGAGAAGACCTGCTGATCTGCGTCGACCACGAGGGCGGGCGGGTGCAGCGCTTCCGCACCGACGGCTTCACCCACCTGCCGCCGATGCGCGTGCTGGGCGAGCTCTGGATGCGCGACGCGCTGGCCGCCACCAACGCCGCCACGGCGGCCGGCTACGTGCTCGGGGCCGAACTGCGCGCCTGTGGCGTCGACTTCAGCTTCACGCCGGTGCTCGACCTGGACTGGCAAGACGCCGGCGCCGGCGCGTCCCGCAGCGGCGTCATCGGCGACCGCGCCTTCCACGGCGACGCCCGCGTGGTGGCCATGCTGGCCAAGAGCCTGATGCACGGCCTGCTGCAGGCCGGCATGGCCAACTGCGGCAAGCACTTCCCGGGGCACGGGCACGTCCGGGCGGATTCGCACACCGAGATCCCGGTCGACGACCGCCCGCTCAAGGCCATCCTGGCCGACGACGCCGCGCCCTATGGCTGGCTCAACACGACGCTGACCAGCGTCATGCCGGCCCACGTGGTGTACCCCAAGGTCGATGCGCTGCCGGCCGGTTTCTCGCCGCGCTGGCTGCAGGCGGTGCTGCGCGACCGGCTCGGGTTCGCCGGCGCCATCTTCAGCGACGACCTGAGCATGGAGGGCGCGCGCCGCATCGGCGGCAAGACCGTGAGCTACACCGAAGCCGGCGTCGCCGCGCTGCAGGCCGGCTGCGACATGGTGCTGCTGTGCAACCAGTCGACCGGCGACGGGCGGCCGGTCGACGAACTGCTCGACGGCCTGGCCGAGGCCCAGCTGAAGGGCCGCTGGACGCCGCAGCCGGCCAGCGAGCACCGCCGCCTGGCGCTGCTGCCGGTGGGCCCAGTCCCCGAGTGGGACGAGCTGATGGTGCAGCCGCACTACATGCAGGCGCTGCGCACGCTGCCCTGAGGCGCCCTCAGCCCCGGCCTGCCGCGTAGGCCAGGCCGGCGGCCACCCCGCCGAACAGGTCGCCCTCCACCAGCGGCACGCCGGGGAACCCGGCGCGCAGGCGCTGTTGCAGGGGCTGCAGCGCGGACGAGCCACCGGTGAGGTAGATCGCGTCCAGGCGGCCGGGTCCCAGCGCCGCCCGGCGCGTGCACTCCTGGGCGCAGGCCACCACCCGCTCCAGCGGGTCCGCCAGTTCCGCGGTCATCCCGGCGGCATCCAGCATCGCCTCCAGCCCGCGCTCCACCTCGGCGAGGTCGATGCGGGCGCTGCCGCCGGTTTGCGAGCACAGGATCTTGGCCTGCTCGACCTCGCTGGCCAGCCGATGGCCCAGGCGCAGCTTCAGCACCGCCAGCAGCCGGTCGTGCAGGCGGGTGTCGGCGTAGTTCACCCGCAGGCCCTGCACCTGCGCCAGCACCCGGGGCGCGTACTGGAAGTTGATCAGGTGCCAGGTCGCCAGCGCCATGAACACCGGGCTGGGCACCGGCCGGCCCTGCGGGCCCGTGTGGCCGAGCCCGAGCAGCGGCATCACCTGCGCCAGGTTGAGCTTGCGGTCGAAGTCGGTGCCGGCGATGTGCACGCCCGTGGTCGCCAGGATGTCGCTGGTGCGATCGGCCGCCGCCATCCGCTGCGGCCCGAGGCGCACCACCGTGAAGTCGGACGTGCCGCCGCCCACGTCGACCACCAGCACCAGGGCCTCGCGGTCCAGCCGGCGTTCGTGGTCGAAGGCGGCGGCGATCGGTTCGAGCTCGAAGGCGACCTCCTCGAAGCCGGCCGCCAGAGCCGCTTCCTGCAGCGCCGCCTGGGCCTGGCGATCGCGCTCGGGCGAGTCGTCGACGAAGTGCACCGGCCGCCCGAGCAGCACGCGCGGCGACACCTCGCCGACCCGGGCCCGGGCGCGCTGCGCCAGTTCGGCCAGGAAGCGCGCCAGGATCTCCTGGTAGCTCATGTCGCCCCAGCCGATGGCGGTGCGCTCGCGCAGCAGGGCACTGCCCAGCAGGCTCTTGAGCGAGCGCATGAGGCGCCCGTCGACGCCCTGCAGGTACAGGCCGATGGCGTCGCGGCCGAAATGGACCGTGCGGTCCTCGGCGTTGAAGAAGACGGCGGTCGGCAACGTCGTCGCCTCGCCCTCCAGCGTCAGCGGGAAGGCCGCGCCGTCCGCACCCAGCGTGGCGACGGCGCTGTTGGAGGTGCCGAAGTCGATGCCGAGGGTGTGCGGCACCCCCACCGTCACTCGCGCCGCAGCGCCGGGAACAGGATGACGTCGCGGATGCTCGGGCTGTCGGTCAGCAGCATCATCAGGCGGTCGATGCCGATGCCGCAGCCGCCCGTGGGCGGCATGCCGTATTCGAGCGCACGGACGAAGTCGTGGTCGAAGAACATGGCCTCGTCGTCGCCGGATTCCTTGGCGTCCACCTGGGCCGCGAAGCGCGCGGCCTGGTCCTCGGCGTCGTTCAGCTCCGAGAAGCCGTTGCCGAACTCCCGGCCGGTGATGTACAGCTCGAAGCGCTCGGTGACCTCGGGCCGCTCGTCGTTGGCGCGCGCCAGCGGCGAGATCTCGGTCGGGTGTTCCATGATGAAGGTCGGCTGCCAGAGCTTCTCCTCCACCGTCTCCTCGAAGTACAGCACCTGCAGGCTGGCCAGCGAGCGGCCGGCCAGGCGGTTCTTCTCCTCGGTCAGGCCGAGCTTGCGCAGGGCGTTGACCAGCCAGTCGCGGTCGTCGACGCCGGCGCCGGCATCGGTGTGCTTGAGAATGGCCTCGCGGATGGTCAGCCGCTCGAACGGCTGCGACAGGTCGACCGGCTTGCCGCCGTAGCTCAGCTGCAGGGTGCCGACCGCCTTGTGCGCGGCGTCGCGCACCAGCGCCTCGGTGAAGTCCATCAGGTCGCGGTAGTTCCAGTACGCCGCGTAGAACTCCATCATCGTGAACTCGGGGTTGTGGCGCACCGAGATGCCTTCGTTGCGGAAGTTCCGGTTGATCTCGAACACCCGCTCGAAGCCGCCGACCACCAGCCGCTTGAGGAACAGCTCCGGCGCGATGCGCAGGAACATCTCCTGGTCCAGCGCGTTGTGGTGGGTGACGAAGGGGCGCGCGTTGGCCCCGCCCGGGATCGGGTGCAGCATGGGCGTCTCCACCTCCAGGAAGCCGTGCTGCACCATGAACTCGCGGATGCCCGAGACGGCCCTGCTGCGCGCCACGAAACGCTGGCGCGCCTGCTCGTCGGTCATCAGGTCGACGTAGCGCTGGCGGTACTTCACTTCCTGGTCGGCCACGCCGTGGAACTTGTCCGGCATCGGCCGCAGGCTCTTGGTCAGCAGGCGGATCGAGGTGGCGTGCAGCGACAGCTCGCCGGTGCGGGTCTTGAACACCTTGCCTTCGGCGCCCACGATGTCGCCCAGGTCCCAGTGCTTGAAGGCGGCGTAGGCCTCCTCGCCGACGTCGTCGCGCGTGACGTAGACCTGGATGCGTCCGCCCTGGTCCTGCAGCGTGGCGAAGCTGGCCTTGCCCATCACGCGCTTGAGCATCATGCGGCCGGCCACCCGTGCCACCGTGCCTTCGGCCTGCAGCTGCTCGGCTTCCTTGCCACCGTGTTCGGCGTGCAGGGCGCTGGCGGCGGCATTGGGCTTGAAGTCGTTCGGGAACGCGACCCCCTTGCCCTGGCGCTGCGCCTCGCGCAGGGCCTTGAGCTTCTCGCGGCGTTCGGCGATCAGCTGGTTATCGTCGGGCTGGTGGGTGTCGGTCATGGTGGGGGAGGGGGACGCGTGCGGCAAACCCGACATTCTAGTTTTTCGCCCCGGGCGCTCCTGCTGCGCTTCGTATGATCGCCCGCATGTTCCTCCGCGCCGGCGCCCTGTCCCTGGCCCTGCTGCTGGCCAGCCGGCTGCTGGGCGTCGTGCGCGAATCGGCCCAGGCGGCCGCCTTCGGCAGTGGCGGCCTGGCGGACGTCGCGGTCCTGGTGCTCACCCTGCCGGACTGGCTGGCCTCGGTGGTCGCCAGCGGCGCGCTCGCCTATGTGCTGCTGCCGGCCTGGGGCGGCCAGCCGCCGCAGCAGGTTGCGGCGCTGCAACGGCGGGTCGCGACCTGGGCCCTGGTGCTGGGCATCGTGCTGGCGCTGCTGCTGGCGCTGGCGCGCGACGCCGTCCTGGCGGCGCTGGGGGCCGGCATCCCGTCGCACCTGCGTGGCATCGCCGCCGGCGGCCTGGTGTGGAGCGCGGTGGCGATTCCTGCCGCCCTGCTGGCCGCCCTGTGGGCGACGCGGCTGCAGCACGAGCGCGACTTCGTCGGCATGTACGGCGCCAACCTGGTCGTCAACGGCCTGCTGGTGGCCACCATCCTGGTGGCCGGCGCCCATGCCGGTGCCCCGGTCACGGTGCTGGGGATCGGCCTGGTGATCGCCATGGCGGGCCGGCTGCGCTGGCTGGGGCGGCGGCTGCCCGCGGTGCCCTCCGGGGCCGCCGCCCGGATCGACTGGCCCACGCTGCCCGTCTGGGCCTGGGCCTGGCTCAGCGCGGGGCTGCCGCTGGCGCTGCCCTTCGTGGCGCGCTCGGTCGCGTCGCAGGCCGGCGAAGGGGCGCTGGCGGTCTTCAGCTACGCCTGGAAGCTGGTGGAGCTGCCGCTGATCCTGGCGATCCAGCTGGTGGCCTCGCTGGCGTTTCCCGCCATCACCCGGGCGCTGGGGGAGGGCGGGACCGACGGCGCGCCGGTGCGGCGGGCCTTTGCGCTGGCCTGGACGCTGGCCTGTGCGGCGGCAGCGGGGCTGCTGCTGGCAGGGCCGGCCCTGGCCCGGCTGCTGTTTGGCTGGGGACGCATGACGCCCGAGGCGCTGGAGCAGGTCGCCCGCTGGGGTATGGCCGGCGCCTGGGGCCTGCTGCCGCAGGCGCTGACGGCGGTCGCCCTCACGGTGCTGGCGACGCGCCGGCGGATGGCGCCGGCGGTGGTCGGCTATGGCCTGGCGCTGCTGGCGGTCCTGGGCGCCTCGGCGGCGGGCTGGAACGACGGCCTGCGGCTGATGCACCTGCTGAACGCCTGCCAGGCGCTGGTCGCGGCCGTCTGCCTGCTGGCGATCGGGCCCGAGTGCCGTCGCTGGCTGCCGTGGGAGACGCTGGTCTGGGGCGGCGCCGGCCTGACCCTCGCCGCGGGCGTCGCCGCGCTCCTGGGCCACGGCCTGCCGTCGCCGGGCTGGGCCGCGCAACTGGCGGCCGGCGCCGTCGGTGCCGCGCTCGTCCTGCTGCTGGCGGCGTGGCGCAGCGGCGATGTGCGCGAAGCCCTGCGGCGATAATTTCTCCCCCGTGCTCGACCTCCTGCAGATCACCAACGACGTGGCGTTCGCCAGGCGCTGCGACGCGCTCGAGGGCATGCGCCTGTTCGTCGACCTGGAGCGGCTGGGCAAGGCCGAGCGGCAGGCCGGGCGCAACACCTTCATCAGCCAGCACCTGGTGCCCGACGTGGGCCGGATCCGCGAGGCCGCCCGTCGCAGCCGACTCATGGTGCGGGTCAATCCGCTCAACCCCGGCAGCGCCGACGAGATCGAGGCCGTGCTGTCGCAGGGCCCCGACCTGCTGATGCTGCCGATGTTCCACCGCGCTGCCGAGGTACGCGAGTTCGCGGCGCTGGTCGGCGGCCGGGTGCCGTTCACCACGCTGCTGGAAACGGCGGCGGCGCTCGATTCGCTCGCCGAATGGGTCGACACCCCGGGCCTGGAGGAGGTCTACGTCGGCCTCAACGACCTCCACCTGTCGCTCGGGCACCGCTTCATGTTCGAGGCGCTGGGGCAGGGCCTTCTCGACGAGGTGGCGGCTGTCGTCCGCGGCGCCAGGCTGCGCTTCGGGTTCGGCGGCATCGCGCGGCTCGACGAGGGCCTGCTGCCGGGGCGCGACGTGCTGGCCGAGCATCTGCGCCTGGGTTCCCGGGCGGTGATCCTGTCGCGCACCTTCCACCGCGGCGACGGCGGCGACGCCTTCGAGCGCGAAGTGGCGGCGCTGCGCGAGGTCGAAGCGCAGCTCGGGCGCCGGCCGGCCGGCCAGGTCGACGGCGACCGCCGGCGCATCGCCGCCACCATCGCCGCGATCGCGCAAGGCCAGCCGGCGCCGCGATGAAGCGGCTGTTCGACATTCTGGGGGCGCTGGCGGCGCTGGTGGTGCTGTCGCCCATCCTGCTGCTGGCGGCTGCCGCCGTGGCGCTGGAATCGGGTTCCCCGGTGCTGTTCCGGCAGCAGCGCGTGGGCCTGGGCGGCCACACCTTCCAGATGCTCAAGTTCCGCAGCATGGTCCGGGACGCCGCGCGCATCGGTCCCTGGTTTACCAGTGGCGATGATCCCCGCATCACCCGCGTGGGCCGCTTCCTGCGGCGCAGCAGCATCGACGAGCTGCCCCAGCTGCTGAACGTGCTGCGCGGCGACATGAGCCTGGTGGGCCCGCGGCCCGACGTGCCGGCCCAGCAGGCGCTCTACCGGCCCGAGGACTGGGCCCTGCGCTGCAGCGTGCGGCCCGGCATCACCGGGCTGGCGCAGGCCACCATGCGGTCCGAGGCGACGCCCGAGCAGCGCCTGGCCGCCGACCTCGCCTATGCCAGCAACCCGGGACTGGCGAGCGACCTGCGCATCCTGGTGCTGACGCTGGGCCGCCTCACCGGCAAGGGCAGCAACTGATGTGCGGCATCTTCGGTTACTGGCGGCGTGACCGGGCCGGCTTGCCGGCGGCGCAGCTGCAGGCCATGGCGCGCTCGCTGCGGCACCGCGGCCCGGACGACGAAGGCATCTGGCAGCCGCCCGGGCGCGGGGTCGCCCTGGGCAACCGGCGCCTGTCCATCATCGACATCGCCGGCGGCCACCAGCCCTTCGTCTCCGACGACGGCCAGGTCGCCGTGGTGCAGAACGGCGAGATCTTCAACCACGTCGAGCTGGCGGCCGAATTGCGCGCCCAGGGCGTCGTGCTGCGCACCAACTCCGACACCGAGGTGCTGCTGCGGCTGTACGAGCGCGAAGGCATCGGGTTCCTGCGCCGCCTCAACGGCATGTTCGCCATCGCGATCGACGATGCGCGCCAGGACGCGCTGTACCTGGTGCGCGACCGCATCGGCGTCAAGCCGCTCTATGTCGCCGACGACGGCGGCCAAGTGCTGTTCGGCTCCGAGATCAAGGCGTTGCTGCCGGTGCTGCGCGACGGCGGCAGCCGGCCGGCCATCGACCTGGAGGCGATCCACCACTACCTGACGTTCAACTACATCCCGGCGCCGTGGACCATCTGGCAGGGCATCCGCCACGTGATGCCGGGCACCTGGGTGCGGTACACGCGCACCGGCGTGCAGGTGCAGCGCTGGTGGGACCTGTCGTTGCAGCGCGAGCAGGACCACGCGCAGGCCGCCTGGTCCGAGGAATTCCTCGCCATCCTGGACGATGCCACCCGCATCCGCCTGCGCGCCGACGTGCCCTTCGGCGCGTTCCTGTCGGGCGGCGTCGACTCCAGCAGCATCGTCGGCCTGATGGCGCGCCACGTCGACCGGCCGGTGAAGACGTTCTGCATCGGCTTCGCCGACCCGCGCTTCGACGAATCGGCCTACGCGGCCGACGCCGCGCGGCGTTTCGGCTGCGACCACACCGCGGAGATCGCCGAGCTGAACATGCTGGACCGCTGGCCGCAGGTGCTGCACCACCTCGACCAGCCGCACGGCGACGCCTCGTTCATGCCGACATTGCGGGTGAGCGAGCTGGCGGCGCGGCACGTCAAGGTGGTGCTCACCGGCGATGGCGGCGACGAGCTGTTTGCCGGCTACGAGAAATACGCCGACTTCTTCGCGTGGCCCGACGCGGCGCAACTCGGCGACGCAGCCTTCCAGCGCGCCTACTTCGACGCCATCTCGCTGTTCGCCCCGGACGACAAGCTGTCCCTGTACCGCCCCGAGACGGCAGCGGCGCTGGCCGGCATCGACAGTTTCGCGGTGGCCGCGCAGCCCTGGTTCGCCGAGGCGTCGCATTTCGACCGGGTCAACCAGGCGCTCTACCTGGACACGCAGCTGCTCCTGTCGGGCAACAACCTGGTCAAGCCCGACCGCATGGGCATGGCGGTCTCGATCGAGGCCCGCACCCCCTTCCTGGACTGGCGGATGATGGAGTTCGCCTTCCGCTCGCGCGGCCACACCAAGCTGGCGGCCAGCGGGGACAAGAAGCACTGGTACAAGCAGGCCGTCGAGCCCCTGATCGGCACCGAGCTCGCGCACCGCCGCAAGCAGATGTTCACCGTGCCGGTGGGCGAGTGGTTCCGCCGCGACAGCCATCCCTGGTTGCGCGGCCTGTTGCAGGGCAGCGAGCTGCTGCGGCAACTGTTGCGTCCCGAGCGGGTCGAGGCCCTGCTGGACGCCCACCGCGACGGCCGCGCCAACCACACGCGCGAACTGCGGGCGCTGGCGGCGCTGGCCCTGTGGGCCGAACAGGCGGCGGCATGAAGTCGGTCCTGTTCGTCTGCTACGGCAGCGGCCATGTCCGCATGGTGCTGCCGGTGGCGCAGGCGCTGCAGGCCAGCGGGCGGGCGCGCGTGCAGGTGCTGGGGCTCACCACGGCGGCCGCCGCGGTGCGCGAGGCGGGGCTGCCGCTGCTGCAGGTGAAGGAATTCGTGGAGGCGGCGGACGTCCCCGCGCTCGAGCACGGCCGGCGCCTGGCGGCCGGCCTCGGGACGGTGGTCGATCCCGAGGAGACGCAGGCGTACCTCGGCCTGAGCTATGCCGAGCTGGAGGCGGAGCACGGCGCCGAGGAGGCCGCCCGGCGCTATGCGCAGGACGGCCGCCAGGCCTTCCTGCCGCAGCGCCTGCTGGAACGCATCCTGCGGCGCGTGCAGCCCGACCTGGTGGTGGCCACCAACTCACCGCGGGGCGAGCGCGCGGCCATCCTGGCGGCGCGCCGGCTGGGGATCGCGTCGGCCTGCATCGTCGACCTGTTCGCGATCGACGAAGTGCGCTGGATCGGACAGCCGGGCTACGCCGACCGCGTCTGCGTCCTGAACGACCAGGTGCGCGAGTTCCTGTTGCAGGCCGGCCGCCGGCCGCACGAGGTGGTGGCCACCGGCAACCCGGCCTTCGATGCCCTGCTGGACCCCGCCGTGGTCGACGCCGGTCGCGCGCTGCGGCGCCGGCAGGGCTGGGACGGCCGCCGCGTCCTGCTCTGGCCTGCCCAGGATGAGCCGTCGCGGCATCCGTTCGACGGCCGGCCCGGCGACCCCACGCTGCCGGCGCGCGCCCTGCAGCGGCTCATCGACTGGACGCTGGAGCGGCCCGACGCGGTGCTGTGCGTGCGGGCCCGGGCCGGCCAGGCCCTGCCGGCCCTGCCGCCCTCGCCGAGGATCGTCGCCACCGGCCAGGACTGGCCGCTGCACCCGCTGCTGCACGCGGTGGACACCGTGGTCACCCTGACGTCGACGGTGGGCCTGGAAGGCCGCCTGGCCGGGACGAGGCTGGTGCAGGTGCTGGGTTCGGTGTTCGACGATGCCATGCCGCTGGCGCGGTTCGGGCTGGCCGACGCGGCCGTGCCGCTCGCGGGCCTGCCCGACGCGCTGGAGCAGGCCACGCGCGCCGGCCGCCATCCCGCGGTCGGCGCCGGTTCGGCCGCCACCCCCAGGGTCGTGGCCGAACTGCTCGCATTTTTATAATCGACCCTTCGCCGCCATCGCCCCGAGCGCGGCTCTTTCCCTTCATCCATGCCCCTCATTCCCGCCCCCCGGCCGGTGGACCTGTCGGCCTTCGAGGCCACGCAAGACGAGGCGGGCGTCCGCTACGGACTGCCGCGCTACGTGCACTTCTGCAAGCGCTGCGTCATCTCCAACCAGCGCCCGAATTCGGCGGTGGAGTACCAGCACACCAAGGACAGCAAGAAGGCCACCATCGCCTTCGACGACGAGGGCATCTGCGACGCCTGCCGCTTCGCCGGGCAGAAGCAGGCCGGCATCGACTGGAAGCAGCGCGAGGACCAGCTGGCGGCGCTGTGCGACCGCTTCCGCAGCAAGAGCGGCTACGACTGCCTGGTGCCCGGCTCGGGCGGCAAGGACAGCTTCTACGCCTCGCACCTGCTCAAGACCCGGTTCGGCATGCATCCGCTCACCGTCACCTGGGCGCCGCACGTCTACACCGAGTGGGGCTGGCGCAACTTCCAGTCGTGGCTGCACGCCGGCTTCGACAACGAGCTGACCACGCCCAACGGCCGGGTGCACCGCCTGCTGACGCGGCTGGCGGTGGAGAACCTGTTCCACCCGTTCCAGGCCTTCATGTTCGGGCAGAAGTCGCTGGCGCCCAAGATGGCCATCCTGCACGACATCCCGTTCGTCGTGTACGGCGAGAACGAGGCCGAGTACGGCAACCCGATCGGCGACACCAGCAGCGCGCAGCGCGACTGGTCGTACTTCACCGCACAGGACAAGTCGCAGATCTACCTGGGCGGCACCTCGATCCAGAGCCTGTACGACGACTTCGGCCTCGAGGAGCAGGACCTGCTGCCCTACCTGCCGGCCGACCCCGTGCAGATCCGCAGCAAGCAGATCGAGGTGCACTACCTCGGCTACTACCTGAAGTGGCATCCGCAGAGCTGCTACTACTACGCGGTGGAGCACGGCGGCTTCGAGGCCTCGCCCGAGCGCACGCCCGGCACCTACAGCAAGTACAACAGCATCGACGACCGCATCGACGACTTCCACTACTACACGACGTTCGTGAAGTTCGGCATCGGCCGCGCCACCTACGACGCGGCGCAGGAGATCCGCTCGGGCGACATCACGCGCGACGAAGGCGTGGCACTGGTGCGTCGCTACGACGGCGAGTTCCCGCAGCGCTTCGCCGAGGAGATCTTCCGCTACCTCAGCATTCCGGCGAAGGAGTTCCCGCAGGCCTCGAAGATGTTCGAATCGCCGGTCATGGACCGCGCCTACTTCATGCGGCTGGCCGACACGTTCCGCTCGCCGCACCTGTGGAAGCGCGAGGGCAGCGAGTGGAAGCTGCGCCACGCCGTCTGGCAGGGCGCCTGACGAGATGAGCCGCCCGGCCGCTCCGAAGGCTCATGCCACCGCAGCCCATCGGGCGGAGGTGCTGCCGTGAAGCACCTGCGCATCATCGCGCGGCTCGACATCAAGGGCCCCAACCTCATCAAGGGGATCCATCTCGAGGGCCTGCGCGTGGTGGGCGATCCGCACGAGCACGCGCTGCGCTACTACCGGCAGGGCGCCGACGAACTGCTGTTCATCGACAGCGTGGCCAGCCTGTACCAGCGCAACAACCTCTCGGACATCATCAAGCGTGCCGCCGACCGCGTGTACGTGCCCATCACCGTGGGCGGCGGCGTCCGCTCGCTGGACGACGTGTCGACCATGATGCATTCGGGCGCCGACAAGGTGGCCATCAACACGGCGGCCATCGCGCGCCCGCAGCTGCTGACCGAGGTGGCGCGCCGTTACGGCTCGCAGTGCATGGTCCTGGGCGTCGAGGCCAAGCGCATCGCGCCGGGCAAGTGGGAGGCCTATACCGACAACGGCCGGGAACGCACCGGCCGCGACGTGGTCGAGTGGGTGCGCGAGGCGGTGGAGCGCGGCGTCGGCGAGATCCTGCTGACGTCCGTCGACCAGGAAGGCACCCGCAAGGGTTTCGACGTGCCGCTGGTGCAGCAGGTCTGCGATGCGGTGTCGGTACCGGTCACGGCCAGCGGCGGCTTCGGCAAGCCCGAGGACATCGCCGCCATTGCCGCCACCGGTGTCAGTGCCATCGCGGTGGCCGATGCGCTGCACTGGAACCGCATGGCGCTGGCCGAGATCAAGCAGCACGCGGTCGCCGCCGGGCTGGACATCCGCACCGAGGTGCCGTCGCCATGAGCAGCGCAGTGACCGTCATCGACTACGGCATCGGCAACCTGCTGAACGTGCTGCGTGCGCTGGAGCATTGCGGCGCCACGGTCCGGCTGGTCGACAAGGCCTCGCCCGACCTGCGCGACGCCGATCGCCTGGTCCTGCCCGGCGTGGGGGCGTTCGGCGACGGCATGGCCGAACTGCGGGCCCGCGGCCTGGACGACGTCGTGCGCCGGCATGCGCAGTCGGGGCGCCCGTTCCTGGGCATCTGTGTCGGGCTGCAGATGATGTTCGACACCGGCGAGGAGATGGGCGAGCACCAGGGCCTGGGCCTGCTGGCCGGCCGCGTGCGCGCCGTGCCGCCGGTCGACGTGGAAGGCCGGCCGCACCGCATCCCGCACATCGGCTGGCGGCCGCTGCTGCCGGCCGCATCGTGGGACGGTACCCTGCTGGCGGGCGTCGCGCCCGGCGAGCGCGCCTACTTCGTGCACTCGTTTGCGGCTGTTCCGGCCGACTCCGCGGTGCGCCTGGCCGAGGTCGACTACGGCGGCCACCGGCTGTGCGCGGCCGTGCACCAGGACAACCTGTACGGCTGCCAGTTCCACCCGGAGCGCAGCGCCCACGCCGGCCTGGCGATGCTGCAGCGGTTCCTCGCGCCATGACCGCCGGCGGCCGCACCATCGCGACGATCTGCGCCCGTGGCGGCAGCAAGGGCCTGCCGGGCAAGAACATCCGGCCGTTCTCGGGCCGGCCCCTGATCGCCCACACCATCGCGCACGCGCTGGCCTGTCCCGGCATCGAGGGGGTGTACGTCTCCACGGATGACGAGGGCATCGCCGCGGTCGCGCGCGAAGCCGGCGCCACCGTGCCCTACCGGCGCCCCGCCGACCTCGCCACCGACCAGGCGGGCAAGCTGCCGGTGATCGAGCACCTGGTCGCGCACCTGGAGGGCCAGGGCCTGGAGGTGGCCCGCATCGTCGACCTGCAGCCGACCTCGCCACTGCGCGAGCCGTCCGACATCGCGGCCGCGCTGGGTCTCGCCGCAACCGCTGGCGAAGCGGACCTGGTGGTCAGCGTCCGCGCGGCCGGCGACAACCCGTACTTCAACCTGGTGGAGCAGGGCGCCGACGGCCTGGTCCACCTGTCCAAGGGCAACGGCAGCGCGCGGCGCCAGGACACGCCGGCGGTGTACGCCCTCAACGGCTCCATCTACGTCTGGCGACGGCCGGCGCTGGCGCATGCGGCGGTGCACGGCCTGTGGAGCGTGCGCATCGCCGCCTACCCGATGGCGCGATGGAAGTCGGTCGACATCGACGACCTCGAGGATTTCGAGTACGCGCAGTGGCTGCATGCGCGCCATGCGGCGGCGGGCCGGCCATGACGGCGCCGGTGTTCGTCATCGCCGAGGCCGGGGTCAACCACAACGGCGACCTGGGCCTGGCGCGGCGCCTGTGCGAAGCGGCCTGCGACGCCGGTGCCGACGCGGTGAAATTCCAGACCTTCCGCGCCGAGGACCTGGTGGTGCGCGGAGCGCCCACGGCGGCGTACCAGCAGCGCGAGACGGGCGAATCCGACCAGTTCGAGATGCTGCGCAAGCTCGAACTCTCCGAGGCCCAGCACCGCGATCTCAAAGCGCACTGCGACCGGCTGGGCATCGAGTTCTTCTCCACCCCCTTCTCGCTGCCCGCGGTCGACCTGCTGGTGGGGCTGGGGGTGCGGCGGCTGAAGATGCCGTCCGGCGAGCTCACGCACCGCGCGCTGGTCGAGCGGGCGTCGGCGACGCGCCTGCCCCTGCTCATCTCCACCGGCATGGCCACGCTCGACGAGGCGCGCGAGGCGCTCGGCTGGGCGCGGGCGGCGCGCGGCACGCTCGACGGGCTGGCGCTGATGCATTGCACGTCGGCCTATCCGGCCTCCGACGAGGCGCTGAACCTCACGGCCATCCCCGCCATGGCACGCGACCTGGGCGTGCCGGTCGGCTACTCGGACCACAGCCTGGGCATCGAGGCGGCGCTGGCCGCGGTGGCGCTCGGCGCGGTCGCCATCGAAAAGCACCTGACGCTGGACCGCAGCCTGCCGGGCCCGGACCACAGCGCCTCGCTGGAGCCCGCGGCGTTCGGCGAGATGGTGCGGGGGATCCGGCGCATCGAGGCGATGCGCGGCGACGGCGTGAAGGTGCCGCGGCCGGAAGAGCGCGATGCCGCCCGGGTCGCGCGGCGCAGCGTCGTCGCCGCCGTCGACATCCCCGCCGGCAGCGTCGTCGGCGCCGCGATGCTTGCCTGCCGCCGCCCGGCCACCGGCATCGCCCCGGCCGACCAGGACCGGGTCGTCGGCCGGCGCACGCGGGTCGCGCTCGCCGCCGGCACCGTGCTGCAGTGGGACCAGTTGGAGCCATGACGCGGCGCATCGTCTACCTCACCGGCACCCGGGCCGACTTCGGCCTGATGCTGCCGACCCTGCGGCACGCCGCCGCCACCCCCGGCCTGGCCGTGTCGGTTGCGGTGACGGGGCAGCACCTGAGCACCGGCCACGGCCACACCGTGGAGGAGGTGCGCGCCAGCGGCCTGCCGGTCTGCGCCGAACTGCCGCTGGACATGCACACCCGCACCGGCGCCAGCATGGCCACCGGCATCGCCGACTGCCTGCGCGGGGTCACCACCCTGCTCGAACGCGAGCGGCCCGACCTCCTGCTGGTGCTGGGCGATCGGGGCGAGATGCTGGCCGGCGCCATCGCGGCGCTGCACGTCGGCATTCCCTGCGTTCACCTGCACGGCGGCGAGCGCTCCGGCACCGTCGATGAACCGGTGCGCCACGCCATCAGCAAGCTGAGCACCTACCACCTGGTGGCTACGGCGGACGCGCGCGACCGGCTGCTGCGCATGGGCGAGGCGCCGGACCGCATCCACGTGGTCGGGGCGCCGGGGCTGGACGGCATCGAGTCGCTCGCCGAAGCCGACCGCGCCGCCGCCCTGCGGGAGCTGGACCTGCCGGTGGATAGCCGCTTCGTGCTGGCCCTGTTCCACCCGGTCGTGCAGCAGGCGCAGGCCGCCGCGGCCCAGACCCAGGCGTTGCTGCAGGCGCTGGCGCGCATCGGCCTGCCCGTCCTCTGGCTGGACCCGAACGCCGACGCCGGATCGCGCGCCATCCTCGCCGCGCTCGACGCCGGTGCGCTACCGGCCGGATCGCGCCGTGCCGTCCACCTGGAGCGGGCCGCCTTCGTGACCGCCATGCGCCATTGCGACGTGATGGTGGGCAATTCGTCGGCCGGCATCATCGAGGCGGCGAGCTTCGGCACGCCGGTCGTGAACGTGGGCGAACGCCAGCGCCTGCGCCAGCACGGACCGAACGTGGCGGACGTGCCGGCGGAGCCGGCCGCCATCGAGGCGGCGCTGCGCCAGCAGCTCAACCATGGCCGGTGGCCGTGGGACAATCCCTGGGGCGACGGCAAGGCCGCGACGCGCATCGCGGCGCTGCTCGCCAGCCTCCCGCTCGGTGCCCAGGTGCTCGAGAAGACCAACACGGATTGACATGCAGGCCCAGGCTGCGACTCTCGTCATCGTCGGCGCCGGCGGCCATGGCCGCGTGGTCGCCGATGCGGCACTGGCCCAGCAGCGCTGGGCTCGCGTGGTCGCCACCGACCGCAATCCCGCCCGCTCCGTCGGGCAACTGTTGCCCGGCGTGCCCTTGTTGCCATTCGACGAGGCCGCGGCGCTGACCGGCGCGCATGTCCACATCGCCATCGGCGCGGCCGATGCGCGCGAGCGGGAGGCCCGCCTGTTCGGCGACCGGCTCGCGACCGTGATCCATCCCCGCGCGTCGGTGTCCGCTGCCAGCACGATCGAGGCCGGCTGTTTCGTGGCCGCGCAGTCCGTCGTGGCGCCCGGCGCCCGGCTCGGCATGGGGGTGATCGTCAACCACGGCGCCGTGGTCGACCACGACGTGGAGGTCGGCGCCTTCAGCCACGTCGCACCGCTGTCGGCGCTGGGTGGTGGCGTCGTGGTGGGCCGTGGCGTGCTGGTGGGTGCCGGCGCGGCGGTGCTGCCGCTGCGGCGATTGGCCGACGGCGTCGTGCTCGGCGCGGGCGCCGTGGTCCGCGTCGACCTGGTCGAGCCGGGCATCTATGCCGGCGTGCCGGCCCAGAGGGTGCGATGAACGCCGCCGAATTCCGCGCCCTGTGCGTGCCGGCCGCCTGCAACGTCCATGACGCGCTGCAACGGCTCAATGAAACCGGCCGCGGCATCCTGCTGGTGCTGGCGCCCGACGGCACGCTGCGCCGCACGCTGACCGACGGCGACCTGCGTCGCGCGGCGCTGCAGCACGTCGACGAGCACACGGCGGTGGCCGACCTGCCACACGCACCGCCGATCACGCTGGACCACGCCGCGCCGCTGGCGCAGGCGGTCGCCCTGCTCGACCAGCACCAGATCGACCACCTGCCAGTGGTCGACGCCGCCGGCCGCCCGGTCGACATCGTGCTGCGCCGCGAGCTCACCCAGCGCATCTGGCTGTCGTCGCCGCATCTTGGCGACGAAGAGACCACCTTCGTCGAGGAGGCGTTCCGCACCAACTGGATCGCCCCGCTCGGCCCGCATGTCGACGGCTTCGAGCGCGAGCTCGCCGCCGCGTGCGGGGTGGGCCACGCCGCGGCGCTGAGCTCCGGCACGGCCGCCCTGCACCTGGGCCTGCTGCTGCTGGGCGTGCAGCCCGGCGACACGGTGTTCTGTTCCTCGCTCACCTTCGTCGCCAGCTGCAATCCCGTGCTCTATTGCGGCGCCCGGCCGGTGTTCATCGACTCCGAGCCCGGCAGCTGGAACATGTCGCCCGCAGCCCTCGAGCGGGCGTTCGACTGGGCCCGGCGCGAGAACCGGCTGCCGCGCTGCGTGGTGCTGGTGAACCTGTACGGGCAGAGCGCCGACATGGACGCGCTGCTGCCGATCTGCGAACGCCACGGCGTGCCGGTGCTGGAAGACGCGGCCGAGTCGCTGGGCGCCACCTACAAGGGCCGGCCCAGCGGCAGCTTCGGCCGCGTCGGCGTGTACTCGTTCAACGGCAACAAGATCATCACCACCTCGGGTGGCGGCATGCTGGTGTCCGATGACGAGGCGCTCGTGCAGCGCGCCCGCAAGCTGTCGACGCAGGCACGCGAGCCGGCGCCGCACTATGAGCACACCGAGGTCGGCTTCAACTACCGCATGAGCAACGTGCTGGCCGGCATCGGCCGCGGGCAGCTGCGCGTGCTGCCGCAGCGCGTGCAGCAGCGGCGGGCGGTGTTCGAGGCCTACCGCGCGGCGCTGGCCGGTGTCGAGGGCTATGCCTGGATGCCGGAGCCCGCGGGCTCCTTCTCCACCCGCTGGCTCACCTGCCTGGTGCTGCGCGGGGCGGATGCGGCCGCGCGCCGCGACGCCATCCTGCGCCAGCTGGAGCGCCATTCGATCGAAGCCCGCCCGGTCTGGAAGCCCATGCACCTGCAGCCGCTGTACGACGGTGCGCCGTACTTCGCCCACCGCGAGGGCGAGGACGTGTCCGCCGGCCTGTTCGAGGCCGGGCTGTGCCTGCCATCGGGATCCAACCTCACGCCCGAGCAGATCGAGCGCGTCATCGGGCAACTCCACCGGGCCTTCGCGGGCGCCGGGTCCCATGCGCTGGTCTAGGCGCGTCCTGTCCCTGTGCGCCGTCGACCTGGGCCTGGTGCTGCTGGCCTGGTGGGTCGCGTTCTGGCTGCGCTTCAACCTCGACATCCCGGACGAGTTCACCGAGCTCGCGCTCGAGGCCAGTCCCTGGTGCGTGTTCGCCTATGCCGCCGCCTTCCTGGTCACCCGCGTCTGGCGCCATGTCTGGACCTACATCGGCATGCCGGAGCTGCGCCAGCTGGTGCAGGGCATCACCCTGGGCGCGGCGCTCACCGGCGCGGTCGTGATGGCGCTGCGGCTGCCGTTCTTCCCGCGCTCGGTGCTGCTGCTGCAGCCGCTGATCGCCCTGGTGCTGCTGGGCGCGGCGCGCGCCGCCTGGCGCACCCTCGCTGAGCGGCGGCTGGCCGTCACCGGGGCACGCCGCCTGCTGGTGATCGGCTCGCTGCAGGATGCGGCCGATGCCCTGCGCGCCCTGAAAGGCTCGCAGCAGTGGCTGCCGGTCGGCATCCTCAGCCCGATCCCGGCCGAGGTGGGGCGCTCGATCCAGGACGTGCCGGTGGTCGGTGGCATCGACGCCATGCAGCGGGCCAGTGTCGAGGAAGAGGCGAAGACCGCGCTGGTGGCCAGCCCGCCCGGCTCGCCCGAGCGGCGCGCCGCGCTGCTCGGCGCCACCGAGGCCGGGGTGACGTTGCTCACCATGCCGCGTCCCGACGAGTGGCTCAAGACCGAGCGCAGCGGTCCGCGCAAGGTGGAACTCGAGGACCTGCTCGGCCGTGCGCCGGTCGACCTGGACGTCGGCGGCCTGGCCGACCTGCTCTCGGGCCAGGCCGTGCTGGTCACCGGCGCCGGCGGCTCCATCGGGTCGGAGCTGTGCCGGCAGATCGCCCGCTTCGGCGCGGCCAGGCTGGTGTGCGTCGACGTGTCCGAGTACGCCATCTACCAGCTCGAACAGGAACTGCGGGCCAGCCATCCGCAGATGCGCGGCCTGTACTACACCGCCAACGTGCGCGAGCCGCAGCGGCTGGAGGCGATCGCGCGCGAGCACCGGCCAGCCGTGGTGTTCCACGCCGCCGCCTACAAGCACGTGCCCCTGATGGAGCAGCTGAACGAGGTGGAGGCGCTGCGCACCAACGTGGTCGGCACGCTCAATGCGGCGCGGGTGGCGGGGCAGTGCGGCGCCCGGCGCTTCGTGATGATCTCCACCGACAAGGCGGTGAACCCGACCAACGTCATGGGGGCGAGCAAGCGGCTGGCCGAGCTGATGGTGCAGGGCGTGGCGGCCGGCTACCCGGACACGCGGTTCGTGTCGGTGCGGTTCGGCAACGTGCTGGGGTCCAGCGGTTCGGTCGTGCCGCTGTTCACGACCCAGATCGCGCAGGGCGGCCCAGTCACCGTCACGCATCCCGAGATCGTGCGCTACTTCATGACCATCCCCGAAGCCGCGCAGCTGGTGCTGCAGGCCGGGCTGATGGGCCGCTCGGGCCAGATCTTCGTGCTCGACATGGGCGAACCGGTGCGCATCGTCGAACTGGCGCGCCTGCTGATCCGCCTGTCGGGCCACACCGAGCAGGAGATCCCGATCACGTACACCGGCTTGCGGCCGGGCGAGAAGCTGTTCGAGGAACTGCTGGCGGACGACGAGACCACGGAGCCGACGCCGCACGCCAAGCTGCGGGTGGCCAAGGGCGCTGCCAGCCCGCCCGACGTGGACGCGGTGGCGCGCTGGATCGAGGAAGCCGGCCCGGCGCCCGGCGAGCGCGCCCTGCGCGAGTGGCTGCGCGCCCAGGTGCCGGAATACGCGCCGCGCTGACCGCGCCGGCTCAGGCGATCCCGGTGCGGGCGAGGACGTCGCCCACCAGTTCCAGGCGCACCAGCGGGTTGTCCAGTTCCATGAAACGCTGCTTCAGTTGCACCGGCATGGGCAGCAGCTCGCACCAGCGGTTGGCAACCCAGCCGCAATCGTCGAGACGCCAGGGCTGTTGCATCGGCAACTGCTCGGCGGCATCGGGCCGCTCGCGCAACGAGGTGTAGAGCTTCTCCAGCGCCTGGGCGATCGGCTGCAGGTCGGCCGGCACCGGCACGGCGTGGTCGGGCGCCATCTGCTCGATGTCGGCCACCCAGAGGCCGTGCTTGAGCTGCTCGCTGGTGCGGATGCGGAACCGCTGGCCGCCCTGGGCCCGCACCATCAGCAGTCCGGGGCCCGGCTGCTCGAGAGCGGCGATGGTGGCCAGCGTGCCGACCGTTGAAAAGGCCTCCGGGCCGGCACCGGGCTGCCGCACTTCGTGGCCCTGCGTGAGGGCGACGACGCCGAACGGCGCGCCGGCGCGCTGGCAACGCTGGATCATGTCGAGGTAGCGGACCTCGAAGACGCGCAGCGGCAGCACGCCGCCCGGGAAGAGGACCGTGCCGAGCGGGAACAGCGGCAGCGATTGCAGGGTGAGGGCGGAGGCCAAGCGACGATCCGGGAAGTGACGCCGGTATGATCCCACGAGCAAGACTCGGCCGTGGCCATGGGCACTCAAATCCTTTCCTTCCTGCTCGACGTGGTGGCCGGCCTCCTGGGCGGTGCGTGTCTGTTGCGGCTGTACATGCAGCGCCAGAAGGTGCCGTTCGGCAACCCGATCGGCCGCTTCGTGTTCGCCCTCACCGACTGGATCGTGCTGCCGCTGCGCCGGGTGCTGCCCCCGGTCGCACGCTGGGACACGGCGAGCCTGGTGGCCGCCTACCTGATCGAACTGGTGCAGTACCTGATCCTGTGGGCCGTGATCGGCTTCGCGCTGGAGTCGGTGTTCCTGCTGGCGCTGGTCGGGCTGGTGCGGCTGATCCTCTCGGCGCTGACGGCGCTGGTGCTGGTCTACGCCATCCTGTCCTGGGTGCAGAGCGATTCGCTGATGACGGACCTGATCGACCGCCTGGTGGCGCCGCTGCTGCGGCCGTTCCGCCGCGTGATCCCGCTGGTGGGCGGCATCGACCTGTCGCCGCTGGCCCTGCTGGTGCTGCTGCAGGTGCTGTCGATGGTGCTCACCGCTTTGGTCGGGCGGGGCTTCTAGCGGGTCAGATCACCGCGTCGGCGGGCTGGCGCTGCAGCATGGCCAGCAGGTGCGCGACGCGGGTGCGCAGCTCGCGCCGGTCGCAGATGAAGTCGACCGCGCCCTTCTGCTGCAGGAACTCGGCGCGCTGGAAGCCTTCGGGCAGCGTGACGCGCACGGTGGACTCGATGACGCGCGGGCCGGCAAAGCCGATCAGCGCCTTGGGCTCGGCGATGACCACGTCGCCGACGAAGGCGAAACCGGCGCTCACGCCGCCCATGGTGGGATCGGTCAGGACGCTGACGTAGGGCAGGCCCTTCTTCGCCAGCCGCGTCAGGGCGGCATTGGTCTTGGCCATCTGCATCAGCGACAGCAGCCCCTCCTGCATGCGCGCACCACCGGTGGCGGTGAAGCACAGGAACGGCACCTTCTGCTCGATGGCGCTCTCGACGCCGCGCACGAAGCGCTCGCCGACCACGCTGCCCATGCTGCCGCCCATGAAGTCGAATTCGAAGGCCGCCGCCACCAGGCTGATGCCCTGGACGGCGCCGCCCATGACGACCAGGGCATCGGTTTCGCCGGTGTTCTCGAGCGCTTCCTTCAGCCGCTCGGGATAGCGGCGGCTGTCCTTGAACTTCAGCGCGTCGACCGGCAGCACCTCCTGGCCGATCTCCCAGCGGCCTTCGGCGTCCAGGAACGTGTTGAGCCGCGGGCGCGCGCCGATGCGGTGGTGGTGGCTGCAGGTGGGACAGACGTTGAGGTTGTGCTCGAGGTCGGTCTTGTACAGCACCGTCTCGCAGCTGGGGCACTTGACCCACAGGCCCTCGGGCACGCTGCGGCGCTCGGCCGGGTCGGTCGGTTGGATCTTGGGGGGCAGCAGTTTTTCGAGCCAGCTCATGGGGATGGTGCTCCGGGGAAAGCGGGATTCTAGGCGTCGAGCGCCTGGCGGATGCCGCGCAGGAACGTGGCAGCCTCGGCGGCCACCCGGTCGCGCGGCTGGCCCTCGATGAGTTGCAGCAGCCGGGTGCCGATCACCACGGCGTCGGCCACGCGGCCGATGGCACGCGCCGTCTCGGCGTCGCGGATGCCGAAACCCACGCCGACCGGCACCTGCACGTGCTCGCGGATGCGCGGCAGCATCTGCTCGACTGCGCCGGTGTCCAGGTGGCCGGCACCCGTCACGCCCTTGAGCGACACGTAGTAGACGTAGCCGCTGGCGATGCGCGCCACCTGCTGCATGCGCCGCGCGGTCGAGGTGGGCGCCAGCAGGAAGATGAGGTCCAGGCCGGCCGCCTTCAGCTGGGCGGCGAAGTCCTCGCACTCCTCGGGCGGGTAGTCGACGATCAGGACGCCGTCGACGCCGGCCGCGGCCGCGTCGCGGATGAAGGATCCGGGCCCGTGGCGCAGGTCGTAGCGCTCCACCGGGTTGGCGTAGCCCATGAGCACGACCGGCGTGGCTGCATCGCGCTCGCGGAAGGTCCGCACCATGGCCAGCACCTGCGCCGTGCCGATGCCCAGCGCCAGCGCCTGTTCGCCGGCCTTCTGGATGACGGGACCGTCGGCCATGGGGTCCGAGAACGGCACGCCCAGCTCGATCACGTCGGCGCCGGCCGCCACCATGGCGTGCATCAGCTCGGGCGTGATGTCGGCGTAGGGATAGCCGGCCGTGACATAGGGAATGAGCGCCTTGCGCCCGGCCTGCCGCAGGCGCGAGAAGGTGGCGGCGATGCGGCTCATCGCTGCACCTCGACCTTCTGTTCGCCACCCTTGACCGATTGCCCGCGGCAGCTCGGCCGGCAGTAGAAGTCGGCCTTGCCCAGGTCGGCCACGGTGCCGATGTCCTTGTCGCCCCGGCCCGAGAGGTTGACCAGGATGCTGCGGTCCTTGCCCAGCGTCGGGGCCAGTTTCATGGCGTAGGCCACTGCATGGCTGGACTCCAGCGCGGGAATGATGCCCTCGGTGCGGCACAGGTAGTGGAAGGCGTCCAGCGCTTCCTTGTCGGTGATGCCGACGTATTCGGCGCGCCCGATGTCCTTGAGCCAGGCGTGCTCGGGGCCGACGCCGGGGTAGTCGAGGCCGGCGCTGATGCTGTGCGTCTCGGTGATCTGGCCGTCCTCGTCCTGCAGGATGTAGGTGCGGTTGCCGTGCAGCACGCCGGGGCTGCCGCGCTGCAGTGACGCCGAGTGCTTGCCGCTCTCCAGGCCTTCGCCGGCCGCCTCGACGCCGATCAGGCGCGTGCCCTCGTGCGGGATGTAGGGGTGGAAGATGCCCATCGCGTTGCTGCCGCCGCCCACGCAGGCGATCACGGCATCGGGCTGGCGGCCGGTCATCGCGGGCATCTGCTGGAGGCACTCGTTGCCGATGACGCTCTGGAAGTCGCGCACCATCATCGGGTAGGGGTGCGGGCCGGCCACGGTGCCGATGATGTAGAACGTGTTCTCCACGTTGGTCACCCAGTCGCGCATGGCCTCGTTGAGGGCGTCCTTGAGCGTGCGGCTGCCCGACTCGACCGGCACTACCTTGGCGCCCAGCAGGTGCATGCGGTAGACGTTGGGGCTCTGGCGCTTGACGTCTTCGCTGCCCATGTACACCACGCACTCCAGGCCGTAGCGCGCGCAGATGGTGGCCGTGGCCACGCCGTGCTGGCCGGCGCCGGTCTCGGCGATGACGCGCGGCTTGCCCATGCGGCGCGCCAGCATCGCCTGGCCGATGACGTTGTTGATCTTGTGCGCGCCGGTGTGGTTGAGGTCCTCGCGCTTGAGGTAGATCTGCGCGCCGCCCATCTCGCGGCTCATGCGGTCGGCGTGGTAGACCGGCGAGGGCCGGCCGACGAAGTGCGCCAGCTCGGACCTGAATTCGGCCAGGAACTCGGGATCGTTCTGGTAGCGCGCGTAGGCCTCGCGCAGCTGGTCGATGGCGTGGGTCAGTGTCTCACTGACGAAGCTGCCGCCGTAGGGGCCGAAATGGCCGGCTGGGTCAGGTTGCTGATAGGAGGGCATCGGTGGACCTTGCAAGGAGAGCGTCGGCGGCGCGCACGGCCGCGACGAACTGATGGATCTTGTCGGGGTCCTTCACGCCCTTGGCGCGCTCGACCCCGGAACTCACATCAACGGCCAGCGTCCTGCAACGCGGCCGCACCTGCACGATGCCATCGGTCACGTTTGCAGGCGTCAACCCACCAGACAAGACGAGGTGAGCGTTGACGCTTGGTGGAAGACGTGACCAATCGAAGGCCTTGCCGCCGCCGCCGTAGCCCTCGACATGCGCGTCGAGGAGAACGGCCCGGGCTTGTTCGTGACGGGCAGCAAATTCTACCAAGTCGAAGGTGGCGGCCCCGTCGAGCGGGATGCGCGCGGCGCGCATCCACGGGCGCCCGGCGGCGGCCAGCGCGCACTGCTCGGGTGACTCGTCGCCGTGGAACTGGAGCATGGCCGCGGGCACGGCCGCGCAGGCCGCGGCGACCGCGGCCGCGCTCTCGTTGACGAACAGCAGCACCGGCGTGACGAAGGGCGGCAGGCGGGCGGCCAGCTCGGCCGCACGCCCGGCGGTCACATGGCGCGGGCTCGGCGGGTACAGCACGAACCCGACCGCGTCGGCGCCGGCCTGGACGGCGGTGTCGACGTCCTGCTCACGGGTGAGCCCGCAGATCTTAATGCGGGTCCGCTGGCTCGGCTGGGAATGTGGCGCTGGGCTCATGGCAGCCAATCATAGGCAGGGGTGCGCTGCGGCAGGCCCCAGCGGGCGTCGTACACCGGCCCCAGGAAGTACAGGCCGTCGGGCGGGAAGGTCGGTGCGGCCGCGTCCCGGTCGCGCGCCGCCAGCACCTGGTCGATCCACTGCGGCGGCTGCAGGCCCTGGCCCACCAGCAGCAGGCACCCCATGATGTTGCGGATCATGTGGTGCAGGAAGGCGTCGGCCTCGAAATCGAAGCGCCAGTAGGCGCCGCGCCGCGAGATGCCGATGTGGCGCATGGTCTTGACCGGCGAGCGGGCCTGGCAGGCCGACGCACGGAACGAGGTGAAGTCGTGCTGGCCCAGCAGCCGGGCGGCGGCCGCCTCCATCGCCTGCTGGTCGAGCGGGCGGAAGACCCAGCCGGCACGCCCGTTCTCGAGGCTGGGCCGCACGGGCGATTCCAGCAGCACGAAGGCATAGCGGCGGGCGAGGGCGCTGGCGCGGGAATGGAAGGCATCGGGCACCGGCTGCGCCCACTGCACGGCGATGTCGGGCGGCAGGAAGGTGTTGGTGCCGCGCACCCAGGAGAAGGCCTCGCGTTCGAGCGTGGTGTCGAAGTGCACCACCTGCATCAGGCCATGGACGCCGGCATCGGTGCGGCCCGCGCACACGGTGGCGACCGGCTGGACGGCAAACCGCGTGAGCGCGCCTTCGAGGTGGTCCTGCACGGTGCGGCCGGACGGCTGGCTCTGCCAGCCGTCGTAAGCCTGTCCGTGGTAGCTGACGCCGAGAGCCCACCTCATGGGCGCTCCCTGGAAACCCGGGGGATCAGCCGATCTCCGCCAGGAACCGCTGCGCCTTGTTCTTGAGGTCGCCGGACGCTTCGGCGATGACTTCCTGGGCCAGGCTGCGGGCGCCGTCGGCGTCGCCGATGGCGTTGAACTCCTGCGCCAGCGCGAGCTTGGTGGCCAGCGGGTCGTCACCATCAACCGACGACAGGTCCAGCCCGGTGGTGCTGATCTCGCCTTCGACCGTGTCGGCTGCCTCGGCGCGGGCCGGCGCGGCGCCGGGCAGGTCGAGCGACAGGCCGCCGAGGTCGAACTCGAGCATGCCGGAGTCGGCGGCGGGCGCCGGAGTGGCCACCGCCGTAGCCGGCGCAGAGATCGCGGGCAGGTCGAAGTTGAGGCTGTTGTCGGCGGATGCGAGGTCCGGCGCGGGCGTGGCCAGCGGCGCCACGGGCGTGATCACGCTGAAATCCATCGACAGCGGATCGTCGAGCAGCGGCTGGGCCGGCATGGCCTGCGTGGCGACCGCTTCGGCGGCGGGCGGTGCGGCGAACGCCGGCGCCGCGTCGACCGGGTCGTCGAGCGAGAAGTCCAGGTCGAGGTCGACATCGGCCGCGGGCGCCACGGGCTCGGCAGCCTGCTTGGCAGTGGCGGTGAAGGCCGCGGCCGCCGCGGCGCCGGCCACTGCTGCGGCGACCGGTGCTGCCGCCACGGGGGCTGCGCCGGTGGTCACCGGCTGGCCACCCGGCCGATACATCGAGTTGGACGGGTCGAGTTCCTGGCCCAGTTCGCAGATGCGGGCCCATTCGGAGCCTTCGCCGTGGCTCAGGCTGTAGGCCTCGCTGGCCACCTGCTCGAACGCCTTGGCATCGCGCCGCTTGGCGTAGATCTCGAGCAACTTGACGTGGATGGCCACGCGTTGCGGGCTGGTGCGCAGCGCTTCCTTGAGGATCTCCTCGGCCTGCAGGTCGCGGCCGTAGGCCAGGTACACGTCGGCCTCGGCCACCGGGTCGACGTCGCCGGCGGCATCGAGCTGGCTCGGCGAATAGACCATCGACGAACCGGTGGGCGCGCCTTCGGCCGTGTCGACGCGCTGGCCGCCGCTGGCGCCGAAGAACGAGTCGGGCTGCAGGCGGCTCTCGAGGAAGGAACTGTCGACCTGGGTGGCCTTGCGGCGCTGGCGGACCTTCCAGATGCCCACGCCCGCCAGCAGGGCGAGCACGCCGCCCAGGGCGGCGGGGATCAGCGGGTTGTCGAGCAGTTCGTCGACGAAGCTGGGTTCAGGCGGCGGGGGCGGCGGCACGGACGGCTTCTTGCGCGGTGCCGAGGCGGCCGCGGCAGGCTCGGCGGCCGGCGCAGTGGTCGCGGCCAGCGGGGTGGCACTGGCGCCGGCCAGGGGGGCGGAAGCGGCTTGCGCGGCGTCGCTGGCTACAGCGGCGGCAACAGGGGCCACGGGAGCCGGAGCGCTGGCGGCCGGAGCTGAGGCCGCGCTGGCAGCGGCGGCGACCGGTGCGGCAGGGGTGGCCACCGGCAGCGTCACGCCGGTGGCGGGGCCGCTGGCCGGCTTGCCCGGCGCGGCTGCGGTCGCACCCGGCGCGGCGGCTGCGCCGGCCTTGGGTGCGCTGGCGGCACTGCTCAGGTCCTGCAGCTGCTTGATGTTCTGGTTGAGCTCGGCCACGCGCTTGGCCTCGTCCTGCGCGGCGCGCTGGGTGGCGATGGCGTCGGCGGAGCTCCTGGACTGGACGGCACCCTTGGACAGGGTGAGCTTGTCGGGTGCGGAAGCGGCCGGCTTCTTCTCGTCGACCTGGGCCTGCACCTTGCCGCTGGCCTGCCGCTCGGCGCCGCCGGCCGGGGCCGTGGGCACGCCTTCGGCCAGACGCCGGCGGAATTCGTTGAAGTCGCGGCTCTGCGCCACCAGGGTCTGGGTGGCCTCGGCAGGCGGGACCGCCTCGGCCTGGGCCTGCGAGGGCAGGCTGAGGACGGCGCCCGAGCGCAGCCGGTTGATGTTGCCGCCGACGAAGGCGTCCGGGTTGGAGCGCAGCATCGCGACCAGCATCTGGTCGAGCGAGACGGTGGCGGGCTTGTTGCCGGCAGCGATCTTGCCGGCGGTGTCGCCGCCCTGCACGGTGACCTGCTTGCCCTCGCCGGCCGGTGCGGGTGCTGCCGCGGGGGCTGGAGACGGAGCGGCAGCCTGGGCCTGGACCGGCGGCCGGACGGCGGCAACCGGCCGCGCTGCACGCGGGACGGCCGTCACGCCGGCGGCAGGAGCTGCCGCAGAAGGCGTGGCCGGGGCGGGAGCGGCTTGCGCCGTGATCGGGGCCTGCCCCTGGCGCAGGCTCGGCGGATCGAGCAGCAGCGTGAAGTCGCGCGTGATGCGGCCGGACGACCAGCTGGTCTCGACCAGCATGTCGACGAACGGCTCGCTGACGGCGCGCTCGCTCTGCAGGCGCAGGAAGTAGCGGCCGTCGGAGCGGCGCTGCAGCGTGATGCTGACGCCCTGCAACGCGGGGTTGTAGTCGAGCCCGGCCGCGCGGTAGGCCGCCGGCGAGGCCACGGCGGCGCGCAGACTGGCGGCTTCCTCGCCGTTGATCTCGGGCAGGTCGATGTCGGCGAGCAGGCGTTCGCCGAGGGCCGACTGGACGGTGACGCGCCCGAGCGCCAAGGCGTGGGCGTCCGTCGCGGGGAAGCTCAGCGCGGCGGCAACGGACAACGCAACAGCACTGGCTTGCCAGGTCCGGTTCGCGATCGTTGGGGTCCCCACTGCTCGGTTGGCGGGCAGTTTTTTTCTCTTCATGCGGGCGTTCGCCTTGAGAGCGGAATTGCTAAAAGGACCATAGCATCAATGTTTTAGCCGAACAAGCTGAAACCGGCCTGAGGTTCGGGCAGGCCCCGTCAAGCTCGGCGGAAGCACGATCCTTGTTGTGGCTCGACAACGTGCTGTAACCACTCGCTACAGCGCGGAGCCAATGCCGGTCAGGCGTCCAGCAGGATGCGCAGCATGCGGCGCAGCGGCTCGGCCGCGCCCCACAGCAGCTGGTCGCCGATGGTGAAGGCGCCGAGGTACTCGGGGCCCATGGCCATCTTGCGCAGCCGGCCCACCGGGATGCCCAGCGTGCCGGTGACGGCCACGGGGGTCAGGTCCTTCAGCGTGGCCTCGCGGGTGTTCGGCACCACGCGCACCCACTGGTTGTCGGCGGCGATCATGGCCTCGATGTCGGCCAGCGGCACGTCCTTCTTCAGCTTGAAGGTCAGCGCCTGGCTGTGGCAGCGCATGGCGCCCACGCGCACGCAGAAGCCGTCGACCGGCACCGCCGGGGTGGCGAAGCCGGGGCCCTGGCCCAGGATCTTGTTGGTCTCGGCGCCGGCCTTCCATTCCTCGCGCGAGACACCCCAGCCGTCGTCGCCGCGCTGCTTGCCGATGCCCAGGTCCTTGTCGATCCAGGGAATGAGCGAGCCGCCCAGCGGAACGCCGAAGTTCTCGGTCTCCGCCGCGCCCAGGCTCTGCTGGCGGTGCAGCACCTTGCGGTCGATCTCGAGGATGGCCGACTTGGGATCGTCGAGCAGGGCCTTGACCTCGGCATTGAGCGTGCCGAACTGGGTGAGCAGCTCGCGCATGTGCTGGGCGCCGCCGCCCGAGGCCGCCTGATAGGTCATGCTGCTCATCCACTCGACCAGGCCGGCCTTGTAGAGGGCGCCCACGCCCATGAGCATGCAGCTGACGGTGCAGTTGCCGCCGATCCAGTTGCGGCCGCCCTTGGCGAGCGCGTTGCGGATCACCGGCGAGTTGACCGGGTCGAGCACGATGACGGCGTCGTCCTGCATGCGCAGCGTCGACGCGGCGTCGATCCAGTGGCCGGTCCAGCCGGCGGCGCGCAGCTTGGGGAACACCTCGGTGGTGTAGTCGCCGCCCTGGCAGGTGATGACGATGTCGCACTTCCTGAGCGCCTCGATGTCGAACGCGTCCTTCAGGACGGCTTCGTTCTTCGCCTGGGCGGGCGCCTTGCCGCCGGCGTTCGAGGTCGAGAAGAACGCCGGCTCGATGAGGCCGAAGTCGCCTTCGGCCTGCATGCGGTCCATCAGGACCGAACCGACCATGCCGCGCCAGCCGACCAGGCCGACCAGCGGTTGTTGTGCCTTGGAGATTGCCATCGTCATACGCCTTTCGAGTGAATCCTGGTTCCCCGGCTCGTCCGGCCGGGGAGAGGCGCGCGACGAACCGGAGCTGCTAGCTCTTGGTAATGGTCTTTTTGGTGATCGCGGCCACGACGGCATCGCCCATGGCGCGGGTGCCGACCTTCGTGGTGCCTTCGGACCAGATGTCCGCCGTGCGCAGTCCCGACGCGAGCACGGCCTTGACCGCCGCCTCGATGCGATCGGCGGCTTCGGGCTGGTTCAGGGAGTAGCGCAGCATCATGGCGGAGGACAGGATTGTAGCCAACGGATTCGCCACGCCCTTGCCGGCGATGTCCGGCGCACTGCCGTGGCTGGGCTCGTACAGGCCCTGGTTGCCCGCGTTCAGGCTGGCCGAGGGCAGCATGCCGATCGAGCCGGTGAGCATGGCCGCCTCGTCGGACAGGATGTCGCCGAACATGTTGCCGGTGACCACCACGTCGAAGAACTTCGGCTGCTTGACCAGCTGCATCGCCGCGTTGTCCACGTACATGTGGTCCAGCGTGACGTCCGGGTACTCCTTGCCCACTTCGGTCACGACGTCCTTCCACAGCTGGAAGGTCTCGAGCACGTTGGCCTTGTCCACGCTGGTCACGTGCTTGTTGCGCTTGCGGGCGGCCTGGAAGGCGACGTGCGCGATGCGCTCGATCTCCGGGCGGCTGTAGCGCATGGTGTCGAAGGCTTCCTCGGCACCGGGGAAGTGCCCGTCGGTGGCGGTGCGCCGGCCGCGCGGCTGGCCGAAGTAGATGTCGCCGGTGAGCTCGCGCAGGATCAGGATGTCCAGGCCCGCCACCAGCTCGGGCTTCAGGCTCGAGGCGTGCGTGAGCTGCTCGTAGCAGATCGCCGGCCGGAAGTTGGCGAACAGTCCCAGGTGCTTGCGCAGGCCCAGGATGGCCTGCTCGGGCCGGAACTGGCGCTCCAGCTTGTCGAACTTCCAGTCGCCGACGGCGCCGAACAGGATGGCGTCGGCGGCCTTGGCCAGCTTCAACGTGTCCTCGGGCAGGGGGTGGCCCTTGGCCTCGTAGGCGGCGCCGCCGACCAGGGCCGTTTCCATGTCGAGGGGGAGGTCGAGAACCTTCAGGACCTTCACGGCCTCGGCCACGATCTCGGTCCCGATGCCGTCGCCCGGCAGCACTGCAATCTTCATCGTCATCTCGCTAGGTGGGGAAGGGAATCGGCCGGCCCGCCGTCGGCGAGCACGGCCCGGATGCGTTCCAGCAGGGCGCGGTTGGGAACCGCGCGGCCGCTGGCAAGGAACGCGACATTGTCGGCCAGCGTTTCTTCGGGATGGAACACGTAGCTGGTGTTGCCGCCGAGCTGGTCGAGGTAGGAGGCGCTCGCCTGGGCCGGGAACCAGACCAGACGGCCGGCCTGGCGCAACGGCCGGCTCGGCGCGCCGTCCCGGCCGGGCTCGACGGCCAGCAGCCGCACCTCGAGCACGCTCAAGAAGGTCTCGTCGGGGCCCAGCTGGTCGCGGCCGGCCACGAGCAGCGGCATCACCGCCAGCCGCTGGCCGCCGTCGTCGATCCACACCACGTGGCGGTGGTGCGGCGCGTCGGGGTTGGCGATGCGCAGCGGCTCCCACTCGGCCGGCCAGGCCAGCGGGCCGACGGGCTCGAAGCCCAGCAGCCGGTACAGGCGGGTGGCGCGCTCGGGCTGGCGGCGGTCGGCGATGTGCACCAGCTCGTGCGCCAGCAGTTCGGCGTCGCTCACCCGCATTGGCGGCAGCACCTGCGGCAGGAACACGGTGTCGCCGCGGGTGTAGGGCGCGCCGGCGGAATCGGAGCCGTCGGTGCAGACGATGGTCACCGGGTCGGGCAGGCGCAGCGGCAGCTGGCGCAGGCTGTCGGCGACGTCCGCCAGCGCCAGGCTCCAGCGCCGGCGCTGCTCGGGGCCGCACTCGCGCGCCGCGCCGGCCAGCGCCGCCTTGAACTGCTCGAGCGTCACCGGCGCCTGGCCGCGCACCGTGGCGGCGCGCTGGACGTCGCCGGTCGCGGCCATCCAGTCGTCGTCGGCGGCCAGCGCGGCCTTCGCCTCCGCCAGGCCGGCGAAGCGCAGGCTGGCCAGCCCGGGCCGCAGGTCCTGCGCGGCGGCCAGTTGCGCCACCAGCAGGCCGGCCGCGAGCAGCCCGCGCAGCAGGCCGGTGGCGCCCACGGTGGTCAGCCCGGCAGGGTGTGGGCCAGCCAGGGCTTGGTGGCCAGCCGGTTGGCCTCGTAGGCCTTGATCTTGTCGGACTGGCGCAGCGTCAGGCCGATGTCGTCGAGGCCGTTGAGCAGGCAGTACTTGCGGAAGCCCTGCACCTCGAATGCGATCTCCTCGCCCTGCGGCTTGACGACCACCTGGCGCTCCAGGTCGATGGTCAGCTCGTAGCCGGGGAAGGCCAGCGCCTCGTCGAACAGCCTGGCCACCACCGAGTCGGGCAGCACGATGGGCAGCAGCCCGTTCTTGAAGCTGTTGTTGAAGAAGATGTCGGCGAAGCTCGGGGCGATGATCGCCCGGAAGCCGTACTGGTCGAGCGCCCAGGGGGCGTGTTCGCGCGAGGAGCCGCAGCCGAAGTTCTTGCGCGCCAGCAGGATGGACGCGCCCTTGTAGCGCGGCTGGTTCAGCACGAAGTCGGGATTGGGTTTGCGGCTGGCCGGGTCCTGGCCCGGGAAGCCGGGGTCGAGGTAGCGCCACTCGTCGAACAGGTTCTGGCCGAAGCCGGTCTTGTGGATCGACTTCAGGAACTGCTTGGGAATGATGGCGTCGGTGTCGACGTTCTCGCGGTCCATCGGGGCCACCAGGCCCTTGTGCACGGTGAACTTGTTCATGGTTGGTCTGCCCGCGTTACTTCTTGACCGCGTTCTCGATCGCGTTGCCCGCCTTCTGGATGTCCTGGCCGGCGCCGCGGACGGTGTTGCTGCAGCCGGCGAGCGCGAAGCACAGGGCGAGGCAGGTGGCGAGGGTCTTCATCATCAAGGGCTCTCCTTCAGGCGAATTGGCGGACGTCGACGAAATGGCCGTGCACGGCGGCGGCGGCGGCCATGGCGGGACTGACCAGGTGGGTGCGGCCACCGGCACCCTGGCGGCCCTCGAAGTTGCGGTTGCTGGTGGAGGCGCAGCGCTCGCCCGGCTCCAGCCGGTCGGCGTTCATCGCCAGGCACATCGAGCAGCCCGGCTCGCGCCACTCGAAGCCGGCGGCGCGGAAGATCTCGTGCAGGCCCTCGCGCTCGGCCTGTTCCTTCACGACGCCCGAGCCGGGCACGACCATCGCCAGCTTGATGTTCTTCGCGACCTTGCGCCCGAGCTTCTTGACCATGGCCGCGGCCTCGCGCATGTCCTCGATGCGGCTGTTGGTGCACGAGCCGATGAACACCTTGTCGACGAACACGTCGTCCAGCGGCTTGCCCGGCTCCAGGCCCATGTACGTCAGCGCGCGCTCGATCGCGCCGCGCTTGTTGCCGTCCTTTTCCTTGTCGGGGTCGGGCACGCGGCCGTCGATGCCCAGCACCATCTCGGGCGAGGTGCCCCAGGTGACCTGCGGCACGATCTGCGCGGCGTCGAGGTCGACCACGGTGTCGAACTTCGCGTCGGCGTCGGACTGCAGCGTCTTCCAGTAGGCGACGGCCTGGTCCCACTCGACCCCGGTCGGCGACAGCGGCCGGCCCTTGAGGTACTCGATGGTCTTGTCGTCCACCGCCACCATGCCGGCGCGGGCGCCGGCCTCGATGGCCATGTTGCACACCGTCATGCGGCCTTCCATCGACAGCGCGCGGATCGCCGAGCCGCCGAACTCGATGGTGTAGCCGGTGCCGCCGGCGGTGCCGATGCGGCCGATGATGGCCAGCACGATGTCCTTGGCGGTGACGCCGCGGGCCAGCTTGCCCTCCACCCGCACCAGCATGTTCCGGGCCTTCTTGGCCAGCAGCGTCTGCGTGGCCAGCACGTGCTCGACCTCGCTGGTGCCGATGCCGTGCGCCAGCGCGCCGAAGGCCCCGTGGGTGGACGTGTGCGAGTCGCCGCAGACCACCGTCATGCCGGGCAGGGTGGCGCCCTGCTCGGGACCGATGACGTGCACGATGCCCTGGCGCTTGGACAGGAACGGGAAGTAGGCGGCGGCGCCGAACTCCGCGATGTTCTTGTCGAGCGTGGTCACCTGCTCCTTGCTGATCGGGTCGGCGATGCCGTCGTAGCCGAGCTCCCAGCCGGTGGTGGGCGTGTTGTGGTCGGCGGTGGCGACCACCGAGCTGATGCGCCAGACCTTGCGGCCGGCCTGGCGCAGGCCCTCGAAGGCCTGCGGGCTGGTGACTTCATGGACCAGGTGGCGGTCGATGTACAGGACGGCGGTGCCGTCCTCTTCGGTGTGGACGACGTGCTCGTCCCAGATCTTGTCGTAGAGGGTGCGTCCCATGGTCGTGTTCCGGCTGGAGGATCGATTTTATCGATGGGGTGAGTGGGCGCCAACCGACGCGGCTGCGTCCTCGGTGGCGGTGAGGTGGTCGACGAGGAGGCGGGCCGTCACCGGCAGCGCGGCGAAGTCGCGCGCCAGGATCTGGATGTGGCGGGTGGCCCACTCGTCGCGCAGCGGCACGGCGCGCAGCGCGCCGATCTCGCGCAGCAGGTCGAAGGCGCGGTCCGGCACCAGGCCGATGCCCAGGCCGTTGTCGATCATGCGGCACATGGCGTCCAGGCCCGTCACGCGGATGCGCAGCCGCAGCGGCTTGCCGGCCTGGGCCGCGGCGCGCCGCATCGCCAGGTCGATGGCGCTGTTGCCGTGCAGCCCGACCAGGTCATGGTCCAGCAGGTCGGCGAACCAGACGGCCGGCAGCGCGGCCAGCGGGTGGCGGGCCGGCACGACCAGCACCAGCCGGTCCTGCCGGTAGGGGCGGGCCTGCAGGCCGCCGACACCGATCGTCGGGTTGCAGATGCCGATGTCGCATTCGCCCTCGTGCACCGCACGGATGATCTCGGTGCTCACGCGTTCCTCGAGGTCGATCTTCACCTGCTCGTGGCGGGTGGTGAAGACGCCCAGGTCGCCCGGCAGGAACTGCACGATGGCCGAGATGTTGGCGTGGATGCGCACGTGGCCGCGCACGCCTTGTGCGTATTCGCTCAGCTCGCCCTGCATGGTGTCCAGGCTGGACAGCACCGAGCGGGCGTGGTGCAGGAAGGTCTCGCCGGCCGGCGTGAGGTCGACGCCGCGCGCATGCCGGTAGAGCAGCGGGGCGTCCACGGCCGCCTCCAGGTCCGACAGGCGCTTGCTCACCGCCGAGGCCGCGATCGCCTCGCGTTCGGCGGCGCGCCCGATCGAACCGGACTCGCACACCGCCACGAACAGCTGCAGCGAAGTGAGGTCCAGCCGGCGGGCGAAGCTTCGGTCGGAGATGGCCATGAGGGATCGCGAATCGCGAGGGGAAGCGAATTATCCGGCCGCAAACCAGCCCAGGCATCTCGATCGGCGATGGGTGGGGTCGGCATCGGCGCCCGCTGGCCGGCTTCGCCGTTGACGTCCGGCGCCGCGATTGCAAGCATCCCGGGGCACAAGGAGCCCATGGCATGACGCGAGTGATCTGGGCCGGCCTCCTGGTGGCGGGGCTGGCCGTGCCGCTGGCCGCCCAGGATCGCCGCAACTGGTTCGACGCCCCCTTCCTGCGCGTGACCTCGGCGCTGCCCGGCTGCGCCGTGCCGGCCCCGCCGGGCATGACCGAGGCCGAGATGCGTGCCGAAGCGCATGTGCGGGCGCAGCACGGCACCAGCTGCTGGCGGGTGGGCCGCTGCCGGCTGCCGAACTCCTACCTCTACGACAAGGAGCTGCTCCCGCGGGTGGCGCAGTACCTGCAGATGGACGGACGTTTCGACGACACCAGCGTCTGGGTGCTGGGCGAGCGGCGGCTGGTCACGCTGATGGGATGCGTGCGCACGCCCGAGCAGGCCGAGCAGATGGAACGGGCGGTGCTGCTGGTCGACGACGTCATGGGCGTGGTGAACCAGCTCAGCGTCGGGACCGCCGCCGCGCCGCGCTACCGCACGGCGCCCTGATCAGGTGGCCACGGCCATCAGCTGGCGCGGATGTTGTTGTCGCGTGCCACCTGCGTCCACAGCTCGATCTCCTGCGCGATGGTGCGGGCGAATTCCGCCGGGCTGTTGGTGACGGGCTTGATGTCGACCCGCTGCAGGCGGTCGACGACGTCGGGCAGCGCCATGGCGCGCGCGGTCTCCTCCTGCAGCCGGCGGACGATGGCCGCGGGCGTGCCGGCCGGGGCCAGCAGGCCGGTCCAGAAGTTCACCACCAGGTCGACGCCCTGCTCGCGCAGCGTGGGCACGGTGGGGTAGGCGGGCAGGCGCTGCTCGGACGTGACGGCCAGCGCCCGCAGCCGGCCGGCCTTGAGCAGCGCGGCGATGGGACCGGAGTCGATCAGCGTCATCGGCACTTCCTGCGTCATCACGGCGTTGATCGACGGCGCGCTGCCCTGGTAGGGCACGTTCAGCGCCTTCAGCCCCGTGCGCGACTTGAGCAGTTCCATCACCAGCTGGAACGAGGCGGCCGGGTACGAGTAGCTCGGCTTGTTGGCATCGTTCTTCGACCAGGCGACCAGCTCGGCGAGCGTGCGCGCCGGGAAGGCCTCGTGCACCGCGAGGATCAGCGGGAACGATCCGATCATCGAGACCGGTGCCAGGTCCTGCAGCGGCGAGTACGGCAGCTTGGACACCAGCACCGGGTTGAAGACGATCGGGCCGCTGGCCGCCACCAGCAGGGTGTGGCCGTCGGGAGTGGCGCGCGCCACGTATTCGGTGCCGACGATGGCACCGGCGCCGGCCCGGTTCTCCACCACCACCGGCTGGCCCAGCGCCGGTGCGAGCTTTTCGCCCAGCACCCGCGCGAGCAGGTCGTTGCCACCGCCCGGCGCGTACGGCACCACCAGCCGCACCTGCTTGGTCGGCCAGGCCTGGGCGCGCGTGGCCAACGGAACGCCGGCGGCCAGCGCCGCGGCGGCCCCCAGCACGGCGCGCCGGTTCGGATCGTGGTTCGTGGGCATGCAAAAGCCTCCTGCCTGGTTGGCGCGCTCAGATCGGCGCGATGGTGATCGATAGCAGGGCGGCGCGGCCCTCGTCGAGGGCGGCCAGGCACCGCGTGATGGCGCCCTCCAGCTCCTCTGGCGCCTCGACGCGCTCGCCATGCGCGCCGAACGCCTGCGCGACCTGCTCGAACCGGCGCTGGCCGCCGGCCAGCCGCGCGTGGAACTGGTTGAGGCGCGCGGCCGCGCCGTCCGGATGCACCCGCAGCACCGCTTCCTTGACGGCCTGCCAGCCGCCGTTGTCCAGCACCACGGTGAGGATCGGCAGCCGGTACGCCTGGGCGACGGCGTAGACCGAGCTGGGCGTGGAGAAATGGAAGCCGCCGTCGCCCTCGACATGGACGACGCGCGCGCCGGGACGGGCCAGCCTGGCGCCCAGGGCCATGCCGGCGCTGTAGCCGAGGCCGCCGCCGGCGCCGCCCAGCAGCGAGAGCGGCTCGCTGCGCGGGACCTGCTGGAACACGTTCAGCGCATTGCGGATGCCTTCGTTGATGACGATGTCGTCCGGCCGCAGGTGCCGGCCGAGCTGGGCGCACGCCCAGGCCGGGTTGAGCGCACCACGCTGGCCGGGATCGGCGGCCTGGGCCGCCACGCGCTCGAGCCGCGCGCGCCGCTCGCCCTCCCATCCCGCCATGCGCTCGGCCACCCGGCGGTGGAAGGCGTCGTCGGCCAGCGCCAGCACCGCCGCGTGCACGTCGCGGAGGGCCTGCCCGCAGTCGGCCTGCAGGCGCAGGTCGGTCGCGAAGCCCCAGGCCGGGAAGTCCTTCTTCACCGGATCGATGTCGATGTGCAGCCAGCGGGTGTCCTCGCGCGGCCTGGCACTGGGCAGCCACGGCACGTCGACGTCGAGCAGCAGGCCGAGGTCGGTGCCGGCCAGCAGCGGGCCGGCGTCGAAGCCGGCGAAGCACGGCGACTCGCGCGGGATCGACAGCCAGGCCGTGTTGAACTCCACGACCCGGATGCCGCACAGCCGGGCGAGCGCGTCGAGGGCTCCCACGGCCTGCGGGTTGCGCCCCAGGTAGGAGGTGACGGCCAGCGGCTGCCGGGCGGCGATCAGCTCGCGGGCCACGTGGGCCGCAGTCTCGGCCGACAGGCCGCCGGAGCGCACCGGTCCGTAGCGCTCGGCCGGGAAGGAGCGTGCGGCGGCCACCGGGTGGCTGGCCGCCAGCGTCTCGCGCGGCAGCGTCAGGTAGGCCGGGCCCGGCGGGTCGCTGTGCATCACCGTGTGGGCGCGCCGGACCACCTCCTTGGCGACCACGCCGGAGGGCAGGCCGTACTCCCACTTCACGTACGGCCGCACCAGCGACCCGATGTCGAACGGGTCCTGAACGTAGTGCACGTAGGTGTCGCGCGCGCCGGTCAGCTCGCCGTGCAGCGCGAACGGCGCGCGCCCGGCCATCAGCAGCACCGGCAGGCGCGACCGCATCAGGTTGTGCATCCCCATCGCGGCATTGGCCGTGCCCGCGTCGACGTGGACCAGCACGCCCTGGCCGCGGCCGGTGATGGCCGCGTAGCCGCCGGCCATGTGGATCGCAACGTTCTCGTGCGGACAGAGCACGACGTTGGGCGCGGGCCGTCCCTCGGCTTCGCAACGGGCCAGCTCGTCGACCAGCGTGACGTGGTCGGTGCCGAGGTTGCAGAACAGGTGCTCGATGCCCGCTTCGTGCAGGCCTTCGAGGAAGAAGCGGGCGGCAGTGTGCTGGACCGGGTCGGGCATGGTGGTGGCATGCTTACACGACCCGCGGTGGCCCGCGCCGGTGAAAACCCGGCCCGGGCTGTCGCCGCCGCAACGGCCGGCGCCATGCAAAAGGCCCGCACGGGGCGGGCCTTCGGATCCGGTCGGAGGGGATCAGCGCTGCGCGAGCGGCTTGACGTCGCGCTTGGTGGCGCCGGTGAACAGCTGGCGCGGACGGCCGATCTTGTACTCGGGGTCGCCGATCATCTCGTTGAGCTGGGCGATCCAGCCGACCGTGCGGGCCAGGGCGAAGATGCCGGTGAACAGGTTGACCGGGATGCCGATGGCGCGCTGGACGATGCCCGAATAGAAGTCGACGTTCGGGTAGAGCTTGCGCGAGACGAAGTACTCGTCTTCCAGCGCGATCTTCTCGAGCGACATCGCCAGCTTGAACAGCGGGTCGCTGCCCAGGCCCAGCTCGCTGAGCACCTCGTGGCAGGTCTCGCGCATCAGCTTGGCGCGCGGGTCGTAGTTCTTGTACACGCGGTGGCCGAAGCCCATCAGCTTGATGCCGGAGTTCTTGTCCTTGACCTTGCCGACGAACTCGCCGATCTTGGCCACGCCGCCCATGCGCTGGATGTCCTCCAGCATGTTCAGGGCCGCCTCGTTGGCGCCGCCGTGGGCCGGGCCCCACAGGCAGGCGACGCCGGCCGCGATGGCGGCGAACGGGTTGGTGCCCGAGCTGCCGCACAGGCGCACGGTGGAGGTGGACGCGTTCTGCTCGTGGTCGGCGTGCAGGATGAAGATGCGGTCCATGGCGCGCACCAGCACCTCGTTGGGCTCGTACTCCTCGCACGGGGTGGCGAACATCATGCGCATGAAGTTGCCGGTGTAGGACAGCGAGTTCTTCGGGTAGATGTACGGCTGGCCGATGCCGTACTTGTACGCCATGGCCACCAGCGTGGGCATCTTGGCGATCAGGCGGATGGCCGCGATCTCGCGGTGCTCCGGGTTGTTGATGTCGGTGCTGTCGTGATAGAAGGCCGACAGCGCGCCCACCAGGCCGGTCATCACCGCCATCGGGTGGGCGTCGCGGCGGAAGCCGCGCAGGAAGAACTGCATCTGCTCGTTGACCATGGTGTGGTTGGTCACGCGCGAGACGAAGTCGTCCTTCTGGGTCTGGTTGGGCAGCTCGCCGTACAGCAGCAGGTGGCAGGTTTCGAGGAAGTCGCAGTTGGTGGCCAGCTGCTCGATCGGGTAGCCGCGGTACAGCAACTCGCCCTTGTCGCCATCGATGTAGGTGATGGTCGACTGGCACGACGCCGTGGACATGAAGCCCGGGTCGTACGTGAACATGCCGGTCTGCGCGTACAGCTTGCGGATGTCGATGACATCGGGGCCGATGGTGCCCTGGTAGACGGGCAGTTCGACATTGGGGCTGCCGTTGCTGAACGACAGGGTGGCTTTGTTGTCGGCGAGTTTCATGCAGGTTCCTTCGGGTAATGGTGGCCGCCTTCAGCGGCCGCGCAGCTGCTCCAGCAGTTCTTTCACGTCGGGACGATCGAGTTCGCCGGCCGGCTCGCGCCGGCGCAGGAACAGGTCCATCAGGTCATTGTCCGCCAGCTGCATCAGCTCCTCCAGCACGATGCCCTGGTGGGCAGTGAGGCGGTCGCCGTGGCGGGCGAAGAAGCGCTCGAGGAACAGGTCGTTCTCGAGCAGTCCGCGGCGGCAGCGCCAGCGCAGCTTGCCTACCGCGTGGTCGTCGAGGGTGGCCGCCGTCGGCATGGCGCGTCAGATGGCCCGGCGGACCATCAGCTCCTTGATCTTGCCGATGGCGGCCGTCGGGTTCAGGCCCTTCGGGCACACGTCGGTGCAGTTCATGATGGTGTGGCAGCGGAACAGCCGGTACGGGTCTTCCAGGTTGTCCAGCCGCTCGCTGGTGGCCTGGTCGCGGCTGTCGGCGATGAAGCGGTAGGCCTGCAGCAGCCCCGCCGGACCGACGAACTTGTCGGGGTTCCACCAGAAGCTGGGGCAGCTGGTCGAGCAGCTGGCGCACAGGATGCACTCGTACAGGCCGTTGAGCTCCTCGCGCTCCTCGGGCGACTGCAGCCTCTCCTTCTCGGGCGGGATGCTGTCGTTGACGAGGTAGGGCTTGATCGAGTGGTACTGCTTGAAAAAGTCGGTCATGTCCACGATGAGGTCGCGGACCACCGGCAGGCCGGGCAGGGGCTTCAGGACGATGGGGTCCTTCAGCATGCGCATGTTGGTCAGGCAGGCCAGGCCGTTCTTGCCGTTGATGTTCATCGCATCGGAGCCGCACACGCCTTCGCGGCACGAGCGCCGGAACGACAGCGTCGGATCCTGCGCCTTGAGCTTCATCAGCGCGTCGAGGAGCATGCGCTCGTTGCCCTCGAGCGTGATCTCGACCGTCTGCATGTAAGGCTTGGCGTCCTTGTCCGGGTCGTAGCGGTAGATCTGGAAGGTGCGTTTCTGCATGGAGGAATCGACTCGAATGTAGGTCCTGGGAGGATGCGTGGGAGTACGTAGGAGAACCTACGTCAGAACGTCCGCACCTTGGGCGGCACCGACTCGACCGTGAGCGGCTTGAGGTTGACCGGCTTGTAGGTCAGGTTGTTCCCGCTGCTGTGCCAGAGGGTGTGCTTCATCCAGTTGGCATCGTCGCGGCCGAGCGGCGACACCGGGTCGTCGGCGGGCTTCTCGTAGTCGCTCACCGTGTGGGCGCCGCGGCACTCCTTGCGCGCGGCGGCCGAGACCATGGTGGCCTGCGCGCACTCGATCAGGTTCTCCACCTCCAGCGCCTCGATGCGGGCGGTGTTGAAGACCATGGAGTTGTCCTTCAGCGCGATGCCGTTCACGCGCTCGCGGATGGCGGCGATCTTGCGCACGCCCTCGTCCATGCTGGCCTGGGTGCGGAACACGCCGGCGTGCTGCTGCATCGCCGAGCGGATGTCGTTGGCCACGTCCTGCGCGTACTCGCCGCTGCCGGCCGCGTCGAGCCGCGCCAGGCGCTCGAGCGTGCGGTCGGCGGCGTCGGCGGGCAGGTCCTTGTGGTTCTTGTTCTTCGCCGCCCAGTCGACGATGTGGTTGCCGGCCGCGCGGCCGAATACCAGCAGGTCGAGCAGCGAGTTGGTGCCCAGGCGGTTGGCGCCGTGCACGCTGACGCACGAGCACTCGCCCACCGCGTACAGGCCGTTGACCACCTGGTTGTGGCTGTCGGCCGTCTGCACGACCACCTGGCCGTTGACGTTGGTGGGGATGCCGCCCATCTGGTAGTGGATGGTGGGCACCACCGGGATCGGCTCGCGGGTGATGTCGACGTTGGCGAAGTTGATGCCGATCTCGTACACCGAGGGCAGGCGCTTGTGGATGGTGTCCGCCCCGAGGTGGTCGAGCTTGAGCAGCACGTAGTCCTTGTTGGGACCACAGCCACGGCCTTCCTTGATCTCCTGGTCCATCGAGCGCGAGACGAAGTCGCGCGGCGCCAGGTCCTTCAGGGTGGGCGCGTAGCGCTCCATGAAGCGCTCGCCGTTGCTGTTGAGCAGGATCGCGCCTTCGCCGCGGCAGCCTTCGGTCAGCAGCACGCCCGCGCCGGCGACGCCGGTGGGATGGAACTGCCAGAACTCCATGTCCTCCAGCGGGATGCCGGCGCGCGCCGCCATGCCCAGGCCGTCGCCGGTGTTGATGAAGGCGTTGGTGGAGGCCGCGAAGATGCGGCCGGCGCCGCCGGTGGCCAGCAGCGTGGTCTTGGCTTCCAGGATGTGCAGGTCGCCGGTCTCCATCTCGATGGCCGTGACGCCGACCACGTCGCCCTCGGCGTCGCGGATCAGGTCGAGGGCCATCCACTCGACGAAGAAGCTGGTGCGCGCCTTGACGTTCTGCTGGTACAGCGTGTGCAGCATCGCGTGGCCGGTGCGGTCGGCCGCGGCGCAGGCGCGCTGCACCGGCTTCTCGCCGTAGTTGGCGGTGTGGCCGCCGAACGGGCGCTGGTAGATGGTGCCGTCGGGGTTGCGGTCGAACGGCATGCCCATGTGCTCGAGGTCGTAGACCACCTTGGGCGCCTCGCGGCACATGAACTCGATGGCGTCCTGGTCACCCAGCCAGTCGGAGCCCTTGACCGTGTCGTAGAAGTGGTAGTGCCAGTTGTCCTCGGACATGTTGCCGAGCGAGGCACCGATGCCGCCCTGGGCCGCCACCGTGTGCGAGCGGGTCGGGAAGACCTTGGACAGCACCGCGACGTTGAGGCCGGCGCGCGCCAGCTGGAGCGAGGCGCGCATGCCGGAGCCGCCCGCGCCCACGATGACGACGTCGAAGCGACGGCGCGTGATGTTCTTGCTGCTGTAACCCATCTCAGATTCTCCAGAGCACCTGGACCGCCCAGCCGGCACAGCCGGTGAGCCAGACGATGACGAACACCTGGAGCGACAGGCGCATCCAGACCGGCTTGACGTAGTCCATCAGCACGTCGCGCATGCCGACCCAGACATGCCAGAGCAGGGCGACCACGACGGAGAAGGTCAGCACCTTCATCCACTGGGCGGCGAAGATGCCGGCCCACTTGTCGTAGCCGATCGGGCCGCGCGTCAGGAGCACCTGCGCCAGCACGATCACGGTGAACAGCGCCATGAGCACGGCGGTGACGCGCTGGCTGAGCCAGTCGCGCATGCCGTAGTGCGCACCGACGACGGTGCGTTGGGATCCGTAGTTGACTGCCATGGTTCTTCTTGGGAGTGATCAGTAGACGCCGAACAGCTTCAGCCCTAGCACGACGGTCAGCAGGACCGCCAGCACCAGGGTGACCTTGGCAGACGTGCTGCCGAACTGCTTGTTGGTGGCGCTGTGGCTCATGTCCATCCACAGGTGGCGCACGCCGGCGGTGAAGTGGTGCAGGTAGGCCCAGATCAGGGCCAGTGCCACCAGCTTGACGAACCAGCCCGGGACGAAGCCGATGCCGGTGCTGAAGGCGGAGCGGAAGCGGGCGAAGGAGTACTCGGAAGACAGGGACGTGTCGAACATCCAGATGATGAACGGCAGCAGCGCGAACATCAGGACGCCGCTCACGCGGTGCAGGATGGAGACCCAGCCCGGCGCCGGCAGGCGGTAGGTGGGCAGGTCGCGCAGGGCGTTGATGTTCCGGAACTCCGGCCGCTTCTGGGCTACAGGCATGGGATGTGGACTTTCTCTTGGGGTCGCGGGACGCGCTCGTCGTGTTGCCCGTCAGTCCGGGCAACCCAAAATTCTATTGCAATGCAACAACCTGACACGCAGGTTGCGCTAGAGGGCAGGCTCTCAACTCAGGTCATTGCGGTAATGGTGGTTGTCGGTGCGGTAGAGGCCGCGCCGCAGTTCCATCGGCACGTCGTTGTACGTGTAGGCCACGCGTTCCACGCTCAGGAGCGGCGCGCCGGGCGCGACGGCCAGCAGTTCGGCCTGCTGCGCATCGGCGGCGACGGCGCGCAGTTTCTCCTCGGCGCGCACCATGCGCACGCCGAATTCGAGCTCGAACATCGCGTAGGTGGCACCCTGGAAGCTGGCCATGCGGTCGGCGGCCAGTCCCTTGAATGCGGCACCGGGCAGCCACAGGTCTTCCAGGATGGTGGGCACGCCCGAGAACGCCAGCACGCGGCGCACCTGCACCACCGCATCGCCGGCGCGCAGGCCGAGCGGACGAGCCACCTCGGCCGGCGCACGCACGCGCCGGCACTCCAGGATGCGGCGCTCGGCCGGGCCTTCCGCGTCGCGCTCGCCACTGTCGGGCGCCAGCCGCAGGAAGCGGTACTGCACGTGCTGCTCGGCATGGGTGGCCACGAAGGTGCCCTTGCCCTGGCGGCGCACCAGCAGGTTGCCGGCGGCCAGTTCGTCGATCGCCTTGCGCACCGTGCCCTGGCTGACGCGGTAGCGCGCGGCCAGGTCCAGCTCGCTCGGGATCGCCTCGCCGGGCTTCCATTCGCCCGTCTCCAGGCTCTGCAGGATGAGGCCCTTGATCTGCTGGTACAGCGGGCTGAAGGCCGGATGGCCGGGGCCTTCGGCGGCCGGCGCGGCGGCGTCCGGCAGGGGGGTGGCGGGCATGTCGGCGGGGTGCTCGGGAAGGCCGACATGATATCTTATATAAGACATAAGACAAATTGACCGGCCCCTTCGAACGCGGGTACACTCCGCGCCTGTTTTGCGGGGGCTCCGCCCCCGGGGCCGCACGGCCCGCCACAGTGCCGGCGCCTGCCGGCGCAGCACCATCCGCCAACCTTCTTTCGGAGAACCCCCATGAGCAAGAAGCCCGTTCGCGTCGCCGTCACCGGCGCCGCCGGCCAGATCGGTTACGCCCTGCTTTTCCGCATTGCCTCCGGTGAGATGCTGGGCAAGGACCAGCCGGTCATCCTGCAACTGCTCGAGATCCCCGACGAGAAGGCCCAGAAGGCGCTCAAGGGCGTGATGATGGAACTCGACGACTGCGCGTTCCCGCTGCTGGCCGGCATGGAGGCGCACAGCGATCCCATGACCGCGTTCAAGGACACCGACTACGCGCTGCTGGTCGGCTCGCGTCCGCGCGGCCCGGGCATGGAGCGTGCCGAGCTGCTGGCCGTCAACGGCGCCATCTTCACGGCCCAGGGCAAGGCGCTCGACAAGGTCGCCAGCCGCAACGTCAAGGTGCTGGTGGTCGGCAACCCGGCCAACACCAACGCCTACATCGCCATGAAGAGCGCGCCCAGCCTGCCGCGCGAGAACTTCACCGCCATGCTGCGCCTGGACCACAACCGCGCCCTGTCGCAGGTTGCCGCCAAGGCCAAGGTCGCCGTCGCCGACATCGAGAAGCTCACCGTCTGGGGCAACCACTCGCCCACCATGTACGCCGACTACCGCTTCGCCACCGTGGGCGGCAAGGCGGTCAAGGACCTGATCAACGACCAGGCCTGGAACGCCGACGTGTTCCTGCCCACCGTGGGCAAGCGCGGCGCCGCCATCATCGAGGCGCGCGGCCTGTCGTCGGCCGCCTCGGCCGCCAACGCCGCCATCGACCACATGCGCGACTGGGCCCTGGGCACCAACGGCAAGTGGGTCACCATGGGCGTGCCGTCCAACGGCGACTACGGCATCCCCAAGGACGTCATGTTCGGCTTCCCGGTCACCACCGCCAACGGCAAGTACGAGATCGTCAAGGGCCTCGAGATCGACGCCTTCAGCCAGGACCGCATCAACAAGACGCTGAAGGAACTGCAGGACGAGCAGGCCGGCGTCGCCCACCTGGTCTGACAGGCTCCGCGTCCGGCGCCCGGCGCCGGTCGCGGACCCCACAGGCCGCCCCCCGCCCCTCCACGCCCAACCTGCCTTGCATCCCAGAGACATCCTCCTCGGCGCCCAGGCGCGCACCGGCCAGTTGCCCGTTTGCGACCATTACAGCGGCGTCGAGGCGAGGATGCGCAAGAGCCTGCAGACGCAGGCCGAGATGACGCAGGAGTTCGGCGCCTGCGTGTTCGACGTCACCCTCGACTGCGAGGACGGCGCCCCGGTGGGCGGCGAGGCCGAGCATGCGGCGCTGGTCACCGAGCTGGCGCTGGGCGCCGCGCCCGGCGCTCGCGTCGCGGTGCGCGTGCATCCGGTCGACCACCCGGCCTTCGAGGCCGACGTGCAGGCCATCGTCGGCCGCGCCGGCGCCCGCCTGTGCCACGTGATGGTGCCCAAGGTCGAGACCGTCGCCGACATCGACACCGCCGCGCGTGCGCTCGACGCCGCCGGCGCGCCGCAGCTGCCGCTGCAGGCGCTGGTCGAATCGCCGGCCGCCGTCCACCGCGCCTTCGACATCGCCGCCCATCCGCGCGTGCAGTCGCTCAGTTTCGGCCTGATGGACTTCGTCTCGGCGCACGGCGGCGCCATCCCCGAGGAAGGGATGGGCGTGCAGGGCCAGTTCACGCACCCGCTGGTGGTGCGCGCGAAGCTGGAGATCGCCTCCGCCTGCCACGCGCACGGCAAGGTGCCCTCGCACTGCGTGGTCACCGAGTTCAAGGACAAGGCCGCCATGGCCGCGGCCGCGCGCCGCGCCGCCAACGAGTTCGGCTACACCCGGATGTGGAGCATCCACCCGGACCAGATCCGCCCCATCCTGGAAGCGCTGTCGCCCAGCGAGGGAGCCATCGACCAGGCCGTGCGCATGCTGCTGGCCGCCCGCGACGCGGGCTGGGCCCCGATCAGCTTCGACGGCAAGTTGCACGACCGGGCGAGCTACCGGTTCCACTGGCAGGTGCTCGAACGGGCGCACCAGACCGGGCGGCAGCTCCCCACCGAGGCGCAGGCGTGGTTCGCCTGAGCGCCGTTCCCCCCACCGGAGTCCCCATGCAGTACCCCCTGTCCCCCATCCTCCTGGCGCTCGCGCTGGTTGCCGGCGCCCCGGCCCTCGCGCAGACCCAGCCGGCCAAGCCGGCCGAGAAGGCCGCCGCACCGGCCAAGCCCGCCGCCAAGCCCGCGGGCAAGCCGGCCCTGGCCCGCTCGGCCCAGAAGGCGGTGGAGGAGGCGACGCCGATCGACGACGACCCGAGCGTGACGCTCACTCCCTCCGACCTGGACGTCGCCAAGCAGGTGTTCGTCGGTGACATCCCGTGCGAGCTGGGTGCCACCGTGCGGGTGCGGGCCGCCAGGCGCGACGGGATCTTCGTCGTCACCACCAAGGGCTACCGCTTCGTGATGCATCCGGTGGAAAGCCGCACCGGCGCCATCCGCCTCGAGGATGCCAAGCGCGGCGCCATGTGGCTGCAGCTGGGCAACAAGTCCATGCTCATGAGCCAGAAGCTCGGCCAGCGCTTGGCCGACGAGTGCCAGAGCCCGCAGCAGGTCACCATGGCCGACGAGCTGAAGAAGAACCCGCGCCCCAGCATCCTGGACGCCCCCCGGCCCGCCGCATCGGCCCCCGCGGCCGACCCGGCCGCCGCCGCGCCGCCGGCGGGCACGGACCCTGCTTCGCCGCCGCCCGCCGCCCCCAAGACCACCAACTGATCCAGAGACCGACACGGAGAACCGCATGTTGCAAGCCTACGTCGCCCACGTCGCCGAGCGCGCCGCGCTGGGCATCCCGCCCCTGCCGCTCAACGCCCAGCAGACCGCCAGCCTGATCGAACTGCTGAAGAACCCGTCGTCCGGCGAGGCCGAGTTCCTGCTCGACCTCATCACCAACCGGGTGCCCGCCGGCGTCGATGACGCGGCCAAGGTCAAGGCCAGCTACCTGGCGGCCGTGGCGCACGGCACCGAGAAGTGCCTGGTCATCAGCCGTGCCAAGGCCACCGAACTGCTGGGCACCATGCTGGGCGGCTACAACATCAGCCCGCTGATCGACCTGCTCGAGGACGCCGAGGTCGGCGCCGCGGCCGCCGATGCGCTGAAGAAGACGCTGCTGATGTTCGACCAGTTCCACGACGTCAAGGAAAAGGCCGACAAGGGCAACGCCAACGCCAGGGCCGTGCTGCAGAGCTGGGCCGATGCCGAGTGGTTCACCAGCCGCCCGGAAGTGCCCCAGAGCATGCAGCTGACGGTGTTCAAGGTGTCCGGCGAGACCAACACCGACGACCTGTCGCCCGCGCCCGATGCCTGGAGCCGCCCCGACATTCCGCTGCATGCGCTGGCGATGCTGAAGAACCCGCGCCCGGGCATCGTCCCCGACGAGGAGGGCAAGCGCGGCCCCATGAAGCTGCTGCAGGAGCTCAAGGCCAAGGGCCGCCTCATCGCCTACGTGGGCGACGTGGTGGGTACCGGCTCGTCGCGCAAGTCGGCCACCAACAGCGTGCTGTGGTGGACCGGCGAGGACATCCCCTTCGTGCCGAACAAGAAGTTCGGCGGCGTCTGCCTGGGCAGCAAGATCGCCCCGATCTTCTACAACACGATGGAAGACGCCGGCGCGCTGCCGATCGAGCTGGACGTCTCGAAGATGGAGATGGGCGACGCCATCGAGCTGCGCCCCTACGAGGGCAAGGCGCTCAAGAACGGCGAGGTGGTCGCGACCTTCCAGGTCAAGAGCGACGTGCTGTTCGACGAGGTGCGCGCCGGCGGCCGCATTCCCCTGATCGTCGGCCGCGGCCTGACGGCCAAGGCGCGCGAGTCGCTGGGCCTGCCGCCGTCCACCCTGTTCCGCCTGCCCCAGGCCCCCAAGGACAGCGGCAAGGGCTACACGCTGGCGCAGAAGATGGTCGGCCGTGCCTGCGGCCTGCCGGAAGGCAAGGGCATCCGCCCGGGCACCTACTGCGAACCGCGCATGACCTCGGTCGGCTCGCAGGACACCACCGGCCCCATGACCCGCGACGAGCTGAAGGACCTGGCCTGCCTGGGCTTCAGCGCCGACCTGGTGATGCAGTCGTTCTGCCACACCGCCGCCTACCCGAAGCCGGTCGACGTGAAGATGCACCACGAGCTGCCCGACTTCATGGCCACCCGCGGCGGCGTGGCGCTGCGTCCCGGCGACGGCGTCATCCACAGCTGGCTCAACCGCTTCCTGCTGCCCGACACCGTGGGCACCGGCGGCGACTCGCACACCCGCTTCCCGATCGGCATCAGCTTCCCGGCCGGCTCCGGCCTGGTGGCCTTCGCGGCCGCCACCGGCGTCATGCCGCTGGACATGCCCGAGTCGGTGCTGGTGCGCTTCAAGGGCAAAATGCAGCCCGGCGTCACGCTGCGCGACCTGGTCAACGCGATCCCGCTGTATGCCATCAAGCAGGGCCTGCTGACGGTCGCCAAGGCCGGCAAGAAGAACATCTTCTCCGGCCGCATCCTCGAGATCGAGGGCCTGCCCGACCTGAAGGTGGAACAGGCGTTCGAGCTGTCCGACGCATCGGCCGAGCGCTCCGCCGCGGCCTGTACGGTGCACCTGAACAAGGAGCCGATCGTCGAGTACATCAACAGCAACATCACGCTGATGCGCTGGATGATCGCCAACGGCTACGCCGACGGCCGCACGCTGGCCCGCCGCATCGCCGCGCAGGAAGCCTGGCTGAAGAACCCGCAGCTGCTCGAGCGCGATGCCGACGCCGAGTACGCCGCCGTCATCGAGATCGACCTGGCCGACGTGCACGAGCCCATCGTGGCCTGCCCGAACGACCCGGACGACGTGAAGACGCTGTCCGACGTCGCCGGCGCCAAGATCGACGAGGTGTTCATCGGTTCGTGCATGACCAACATCGGCCACTTCCGCGCCGCGTCCAAGCTGCTCGAAGGCAAGCGCGACATCCCGGTCAAGCTGTGGGTGGCGCCGCCGACCAAGATGGACCAGAAGCAGCTGACCGAGGAAGGCCACTACGGCGTGCTCGGCACCGCCGGCGCACGCATGGAGATGCCGGGCTGCTCGCTGTGCATGGGCAACCAGGCGCAGGTGCGCGAGGGTGCGACGGTGATGTCCACCAGCACGCGCAACTTCCCCAACCGGCTGGGCAAGAACACTTTCGTGTACCTCGGCAGCGCCGAGCTGGCCGCCATCTGCTCGCGCCTGGGCCGCATCCCCACGCGCGAGGAGTACATGGCCGACGTCGGCGTGCTCAACGCCCACGGCGACACCATCTACCAGTACATGAACTTCGACCAGATCGACGACTTCCGGAAGGTGGCCGACGCCGTGCCGGCGTGACGGGAGCCTGAGCGCCGGACGCCGGGCGTCCGGCGCCCCACAGGACAAGGGCCGCATGCGCGGCCCTTGTCTTTTTGCGCGTCCGCTCTACACCGCGACTTCCCGGTGCTCGCCCAACTGCGGCTTCTTGCCGCTCACGGCCGCGGCGGCCATCTTGAAGAGCTGCGTGGGCTTGCTCTCCTTCACGTCCCAGTACTCGGCGTGGTCGATGTGCACCTCCACCAGTTCCAGGTCGGGATCGGTGGCGCCGCCCGGGAACCAGGCCTTGGCCATGGGGTTGAACAGGCGCTCGATGGCGTCGCGGTCCTCGCTGATGCGGGCCGTGCCGCTGATCGACACCCAGACATCCTTGTTCGGATCGCCGTACGACAGGCCGACGTTGCCGTCGGCGCGCAGGCGCTGGCCCAGTTCCGTCTTGCGGCTGACGAAGAAGTACAGGATGCCCTTGGGGCCGAGCTCCTTGTTCTGCGTGGTCAGCGGGTGCGCGTGCAGCCCGCCCTCCGGATGGCGGTGGGTCAGCATCCCGAAGCGGATGTCCTTGATCATGTCCCACAGGCGGTCGTGGGCCGATTTCTCCTTGCTCATGCTTGTCCTTTCGTCTTGGTGACGTCGCTTGCCATGGTGGAGCCCGGTGGCCCGGGGCCGGCGTCGGAAGGTGGCACCGGCTGCTGTGGGGCCGCTCCGACAGCGGCCGTGCGGCCCGCCCGGGCCCGCGTCGCGGTTAGCATGCGACGACGATCCCCCCGAGGTGCCCGCATGTTCAAGTCGTTCTTCCTGTCGCGCCGCTGGTGGCCCTGGTCGCTCCTGGGCTCGGCGCTGATCCTGTTCGCCACCTGGTACCGGGTGCAACTCGACGTGCAGATCAACGAATGGTTCGGCACCTTCTACGACCTGCTGCAGAAGGCGCTGGGCAAGCCCGGCGCCATCGGCATGGACGCCTACTGGGGCCAGCTGGCGACGTTCCTGCGCATCGCCATGGTCTACGTCACCATCGCCGTGGTACTGGACTTCTTCGTCAAGCACTACATCTTCCGCTGGCGCCAGGCGATGAACGAGTACTACATGGCGCACTGGGACAAGCTGCGCCACATCGAGGGCGCGGCCCAGCGGGTGCAGGAGGACACGATGCGCTTTGCCGGCATCATGGAAGGCCTGGGCATCGACTTCATGCGCAGCCTGATGGTGCTGTTCGCGTTCGTGCCCATCCTGGCCACCCTCTCGGGCAAGATCACCGAGCTGCCCTGGTTCGGCACCATCCCGTATTCGCTGGTCTGGGTGGCCATCGCCTGGGCGCTGGCGGGCACGCTGCTGCTGGCGCTGGTGGGCATCAAGCTGCCGGGCCTGCAGTTCCAGAACCAGCGCGTCGAGGCGGCCTACCGCAAGGAGCTGGTCTACGGCGAGGACGATCCCGCGCACGCCACGCCGCCGGTCACGCAGCGGCTGTTCGGGGACGTGCGCACCAACTACTTCCGGCTGTTCTTCCACTACCTGTACTTCGACGTGGCGAAGTGGTCGTACATCCAGGCCGGCGTGATGGTTCCCTACATCGCGCTCGGCCCCACGGTGGTCGGCGGCGTCATCACCCTGGGCGTCATGCAGCAGATCGTGCGCGCGTTCGGGCGGGTCGAGAGCGCGTTCCAGTTCCTCGTCCTCAGCTGGAGCACGGTGGTCGAACTGATGTCGGTCTACAAGCGGCTGCGCGCGTTCGAGCAGCAGATCCAGGTGGCCGCCGTGGCGCCGGACGACGCAGCAGCCGTCCGCGTCGGCTGACGCCGGCGCGCAACGCTCAGGGATCACCCTAGCGAAGGGTGGTCGGCGCAGGGCCATCATCCGGCCATGGGCCCGACGGGGCGGGCCCCCGCGAGGCGCCATGAAACTTGCGAAGACAGACCTGGGCCAGCGCGTCCTGAAGGACCGCTCGGTGCCGCTGACGCCCAGGCAGCGCGCGGCCTTCATCCTCTGCGACGGGCGCAACACGGTCGACCAGGTCCTCGCCGCCACGGCCTCGGTCGGCGTCACGCGCGAGGACATCGACCACCTGCTGCAAGAGAACCTGCTCGAGCCGGCGGGGCCCGCACCGGCGGCAGCCACGCCCGCTGCAGCCGCCCCGGTCTCCGACCGGACGGCGCAGCAGCGCTACCAGGAGGCCTACCCGGTTGCCACCCGCCTCACCGCCGGCCTGGGGCTGCGCGGCTTCCGCCTCAACCTGGCGGTGGAAGGCGCGACCAATTTCGAGCAGCTGCGCGAGCTCGCGCCGCGCATCCGCGAAGCCGTGGGCGACAAGGCCTACGCCGACCTCGACCGCGCGCTGAACGCCTGAGCCCGGCTACGCGCCCGCCAGCTGGCGCAGCGCCTGCGCCGACTCCTCGTCCACCGGGAAGAAGGTCTCCAGCGTCAGCTCCTGCACCGTCACGTCGACGGCGGTGCCGAACACGGTGGTCGTGCTCAGGAGCCCGAGCACGCGGCCATCCGGCAGGCGCAGCTGCAAGGGCAGGGCGACCCCGAGGTGTTCGCCCTCCAGCCGCACGTCGGGCGCAACGGCCGCCGGCGGCAGGGCCCGCAGCTCGGCCAGCAGTGCCGCCAGCGCGCCGTCGCCGGTGGCCTGCACCTGCTGGCGCAGGCGCTCGAACAGGTGCTCGCGCCATTGCGCCAGGTTCACGATGCGCGGGGCCAGGCCCTGGGGATGGAGGCTCAGGCGCAGCACGTTGACCGGCGGCTGCAGCAGCGACGCCTCGATGCCGGCCAGCAGGTGGGGCAGCACCCGGTTGTGCGCGACCAGGTTCCAGTGCCGGTCGACGGCCAGCGCCGGCCAGGGCTCGTGGGCCGCCAGGATGCGCTCGACCGCCGCCCGCGCCGGGGCCATGGCGGGATCGCCCAGCGGCCGCTCGCGGTACATGGGCGCGTAGCCGGCCGCCACCAGCATGGCATTGCGCTCGCGCAGCGGCACCTGCAGGCGCTCGGCCAGCCGCAGCACCATCTCGCGGCTCGGCATCGCACGCCCGGTCTCCACGAAGCTGAGATGGCGGGTCGAGATCTCGGCCTCCTCGGCCAGGCCCTGCTGGCTCAGGCGGCGCTGCTGGCGCCACTGGCGCAGGTGGGCGCCGAAGGGCTGGGGACCGGAGCGGTGGGGGAGGGCGGCGGTCAGGCTCATGCATCCATCCTAGGCGCTGGCGCGGGCAGATCCATGACCTCGGACGTCATGGAACCGGCGCGCGCCGGCCGCGAGCATCCGGACACCCCAACCAAGGAGCCTTCCATGTCCGAATCCGCTGCCACCACCTTCCTGCGCCGCGTCCTGTGGGCCGACGCCGCCTCCTGCCTTGCCTGCGCGGCGGCCCAACTGGCCGCGCCCGACCTGCTCGCGGGCCTGTTGGGCCTGCCGCGCGCGCTGCTGCTGGGCACCGGCCTGTTCCTGGCCCTCTACGCCCTGGCGGTCGGTTGGACCGCGGGCCGGCCCCGGTTGCCGCTGCCGCTGGTGGTGGCCTTCGCGGCGGGCAACGTGGGCTGGGCGCTGGCCAGTGCCGCGCTGCTGGCTTCCGGCGCCGTCCGCCCGACCGCCCTGGGGCTGGCGTGGGTGGCGGCCCAGGCCGCCACGGTGCTGGTGCTGGCGGCCCTGCAGGGGCAGGGATGGCGCGCGCTGCGCGCGCCCGTGCCGGCCTGATGCCGGTGCCAGGGGGTGGGCCGCGCCCCTCTTGTATGCTGTCGGCCCCTCTCCCGTCCGACAGCCATGCCCCGCGTCTTCAATTTCTCCCCCGGTCCCGCCACCCTGCCCGAAGCCGTCCTGCGGCAAGCCGCCGACGAGATGCTCGACTGGCGGGGCAGCGGCATGTCGGTCATGGAGATGAGCCACCGTGGCAAGGAGTTCATGGGCATCCATGCCGAGACCGAGGCCACGCTGCGCGAGTTGCTGGCGATCCCCGCCAACTACAAGGTGCTGTTCCTCCAGGGTGGCGCGATCGCGGAGAACGCCATCGTCCCCATGAACCTGATCGGCCGCACCGGCAAGGCCGACTACGTGGTGACCGGCGACTGGTCGGTGCGGTCGCTGACCGAGGCGCGCACCTATGGCCGCGTCGCCGTGGCCGCCAGCAGCGAAGCCACAGGTTTCACATCCATTCCCCCGCGCGACACCTGGACGCTCGATCCCCAGGCGTCCTACGTCCACATCTGCTCGAACGAGACCATCGGCGGCGTGCAGTACCACGGGACCCCCGACACGGGGGGCGTGCCGCTGGTGGCCGACATGTCGTCCGACATCCTGTCGCGCCCCATCGACGTCTCGCGCTACGGCCTGATCTATGCCGGCGCGCAGAAGAACATGGGCCCCTCGGGCGTGACCATCGTGATCGTGCGCGACGACCTGCTGGGCCACGCGCTGCCGATCACGCCGTCGGCCTTCAACTACCAGCTGCAGGCCGAGGCCGACTCCATGCTCAACACGCCGCCCACCTACGCGATCTACATCGCGGGGCTGGTCTACAAGCACGTCCGGTCGCTGGGCGGCATGGCGGCCATGGAAGAGCACAACAAGGCCAAGGCCCGGCTGCTGTACGACTTCCTCGACCAGAGCAGCTACTTCCAGAACCGCGTGGCGCCGGCCGACCGTTCGCTGATGAACGTGCCGTTCCACCTGAAGGATCCCGCCCTCGACGGCGTCTTCCTCGATGGCGCCAGGGCGCGCGGGCTGATCCAGCTGAAGGGCCACCGCATCGTCGGCGGCATGCGGGCCTCGATCTACAACGCGATGTCGCTGGAGGGCGTGCGCGCCCTGGTGGCGTACATGCAGGACTTCGAGCGCGAGCACGGCTGACGGACGGCTGGCTCGACAGCCCACGTCGCCGCACGGGAATGGGTGCCGGCGGCACAATGGGTCCCCCTCGCCGGGCGGGACGCCGCCCCGGCGGCTCCCAGAACGCACATGCAGGAGGACCGATGACGCACGCATTCGATTTCACCCGCAAGACCTTCCAGGCCGGCACCCGCAAGGGCGGCAGCTTCTATTCGCTGCCTGCGCTGGCCGAGGAGTTCCCCTCCGTGCGCCGCCTGCCGGTCTCGATGCGCATCGTGCTCGAGTCCGTGCTGCGCAACTGCGACGGCCTGCGGGTGACGCCGGAGCACGTGCGCCAGGTCGCCAGCTGGAAACCGAATGCCGAGCGCGTCGAGGAGATCCCGTTCGTGGTCGCGCGCGTGGTGCTGCAGGACTTCACCGGCGTGCCCCTGCTGGCCGACCTGGCGGCCATGCGCAGCGCCGCCGCCCGCCTGGGCAAGCCGGCCGCGCGGGTCGAACCGCTGGTGCCGGTCGATCTCGTGGTCGACCACTCGGTGATGGTCGACTACTACGGCACGAAGGACGCCCTCGACCTGAACATGAAGCTCGAATTCCAGCGCAATCGCGAGCGCTACGAGTTCATGAAGTGGGGCATGCAGGCCTTCAAGACCTTCGGCGTCGTGCCGCCCGGTTTCGGCATCGTGCACCAGGTCAACCTGGAGTACCTGGCGCGTGGCGTGCACCGCACGGCCGACGGCATGTACTACCCCGACTCGCTGGTGGGCACCGACAGCCACACCACCATGATCAACGGCGTCGGCGTGGTCGGCTGGGGCGTGGGCGGCATCGAGGCCGAAGCCGCCATGCTGGGGCAGCCGGTCTACATGCTCACGCCCGACGTGGTGGGTTTCGAGCTCACCGGCCGCCTGCGCGAGGGCTGCACCGCCACCGACCTGGTGCTCACGGTCACCGAGATCCTGCGCAGGCACAAGGTGGTGGGAAAGTTCGTCGAGTTCTTCGGCGAGGGCACGCGCACGCTGGCCGTTCCCGACCGCGGCACCATCGCCAACATGGCGCCCGAGTACGGCGCCACCATGGGCTTCTTCCCGGTCGACGAGAAGACCATCGACTACTTCCGCGGCACCGGCCGCAGCAAGGACGAGATCGATGCGCTCGAGGGCTACTTCCGCGCCCAGGGGCTGTTCGGCATCCCGCTGGCCGGCGAGATCGACTACTCGCAGGTCGTGAAGCTGGACCTCGGGCAGGTCACGCCCAGCCTGTCGGGCCCCAAGCGGCCGCAGGACCGCATCGAGCTGGGCAAGGTTGCCGAGCAGTTCCGCGTGCTGTACTCGCGCACGGCGGCCGAGAACGGCTTCAACAAGCCGTCCGAGACCCTGCAGACGCGCCACCTGCTGCACGCCGGCGGCGAGACGCCCGACACCAAGGTGCCGGCCAGCCCGCCGGTCAAGCCGGCGGCGCAGGTGTCCGAGTCCGAGATGGAGTCCAACAAGCCGACGCTGGCCTCGGCCCAGTCGGAGGCGGCCTCGGCACCGTCGGCGCCGCAGCACGTGACCATCGGCAACGGCGACGTGCTCATCGCCGCCATCACCAGCTGCACCAACACCTCCAACCCCGGCGTGCTGCTGGCCGCCGGCCTGCTGGCGAAGAAGGCGGTGCAGGCCGGCATGCGCGTGCAGCCGCACATCAAGACCTCGCTGGCGCCCGGCTCGCGCATCGTGACCGAGTACCTGCGCAAGGCGGGGCTGCTGTCCTACCTGGAGCAGCTGGGGTTCAACGTGGCCGGCTACGGCTGCACCACCTGCATCGGCAACTCGGGCGATCTCGCCTCGGAGATCAACGAGGCGATCGCCAAGAGCGACCTGGTGTGCGCCGCCGTCCTCTCGGGCAACCGCAACTTCGAGGCCCGCATCCACCCCAACATCAAGGCCAACTTCCTGGCCAGCCCGCCGCTGGTGGTGGCCTATGCGCTGGCCGGCACCATGCTGCGCGACCTGATGACCGAGCCGGTGGGCAAGGGCCATGGCGGCAAGGATGTCTGGCTGGGCGACATCTGGCCGTCCAGCGACGAGATCCACCAGCTGATGAAGTACGCCATGGACGGCAAGGCCTACCGGGACAACTACGCCCAGGTGAAGACGGCGCCCGGCGAGCTGTGGCAGGGCATCCGCGGGGTGGAGGGCGAGATCTACGCCTGGCCGCACAGCACCTACATCGCGGAGCCGCCTCTGTTCACGCAGTTCGATCCCCAGCCGCCAGCAAATGACGCGCAGCAGGACTTCTCGGTGCGCCAGGCGCGCATCATGGCCCTGTTCGGCGACTCGATCACCACCGACCACATCTCGCCGGCGGGCTCGATCAAGGAGAGCTCGCCGGCCGGCCAGTGGCTGCTGGCCAACGGCGTGATGAAGCCCGACTTCAACAGCTACGGCGCGCGCCGCGGCAACCACGACGTGATGATGCGCGGCACCTTCGCCAACGTGCGCATCAAGAACCTGATGATCCCGGCGCTGCCCGACGGCTCGCGCGAGGAGGGCGGGCTCACGCTGTACCGCGACGGGCAGGGCGCCACCGAGAAGCTGCCCATCTTCGACGCCGCGATGAAGTACATGGCGCAGGGCCGTCCGACGGTCATCTTCGCCGGCGAGGAGTACGGCACCGGCTCCTCGCGCGACTGGGCGGCCAAGGGCACGCAGTTGCTGGGCATCAAGGCGGTGGTGGCGCGCAGCTTCGAGCGCATCCACCGCAGCAACCTGGTGGGCATGGGCGTGCTGCCGCTGCAGTTCAAGGGCGGCGACACCTGGCAGTCGCTGCAGCTGGACGGCTCGGAGTTCGTCGACGTCATCCCCGACGAGCAGCTGCGCCCGCAGAGCGACGCCCGGGTGGTCATCGTGCGGCCGGACGGCACCCGGCGCGAGATCACCGTCACCCTGCGCATCGACACGGCCATCGAGGTGCAGTACTACCGCCACGGCGGCATCCTGCCTTTTGTCCTCAGGCAGCTGCTCGCTGCCTGAGCACGCAGGCACTCTCCCAGGAATCGCCACGCGACCGCGTGGCGAGGTGCTCAGGCAACTGCTGGCTGCCTGACGATCACGGAGCTGCCGCGCGGGTCTTGGCCACCTGGGCCAGGAACTGCATGGCGAACGCCGCCACGGGCGAGGGCGTGCGGCCGGCCAGGGTGACGATGCCGAGGTTGGCCACGTGCGGCGGCATGTCGTGCGGCAACAGTTCATGGACGAGCTGGTGTTCCAGGTCGTCCGCCAGCTGGTCGCGGGTGGCGACGATGGCCGTGTCGCTGTCCAGGGCGATGCGCCTGAGCAGCTGGATGTCGTCGCATTCCACCGCCACCCACAGCTTCTGCTCCGGCGGCAGCCCCATCAGCCGGCCGAGCCGCAGCAGCGTGTCGCGTGGCAGGCGCCCGGTGGCGATGCCGTAGGGCAGCAGGTCGGCCATCCGCAGCGACTGGCGTGCCAGCAGCGGATGGCCGTGCCGCACGAAGAGGCCGGCGGGCAGCTGGCCGATGCGCTCGACGTGGAACATGCCGTCGCGCGGCACGTCGACGATGTTGGCGACGAAGAAGTCGTGCTCCTCGTGGCGCACGTTGGCCAGCAGGTGGAAGGCATTGCTCACCTGCACGCACACGCCCACGGCCGGGTAGCGGTGGCGCAGCTCGGCCAGCAGCTGCGGAACCAGCGCAGCGGCCGGGAAGGGTCCGCAGCCGAAGGTCATGTCGCCGATGGCGCGTTCGCGGTAGAGCGAGACGTCGCGCTCCAGGTTGCTGGTCTGCTGCAGCAGGCTGCGCGCCCGCTCGACGACGAATGCGCCCGCAGGGGTCGCTCGGGCCTCCAGGGTGCCGCGGTCGAACAGCTTGAGGCCCAGTTCCGCCTCGGCGGCCTGGATGCTGCGGCTGAAGGCGGGCTGGCTCAGATGCACACGTTCCGCGGCGCGGCGGAAATTGCCCTCGTCGGCCAGGACCACGATGTGTTGGAGCCGACGGATGTTCATGGGGGATGCACCCAGCGCATCGACTCTAGCCCAGCATGCATTGGAATCAAAGACGTCAAGTCCGGAAAATCCGCTGCTGAAGAGCCGCCCGACCGCGCGCGGCTCCCATCTTCGGAGCCCGTAGTACCCGTGACCCGCCTTCCTGCCTGCAGCGCGGCCGTCGCCCGCGCCGCCCCTGTCCCCGTCCCCCTGCCCGTCGTCCCGCGGGTTGCCGTCCGCGAAGGCGTCGCCGGTGGCTGACGGCCCGACCCGGCCCACCGCACCCACCGCCCAACCCGACAGCGAAACGGTCACCCGCATCGTGCGCGCGAGCCGTGCGCAGGTGCAGGGGTCGGCGATGGAGCGGCTGTTCGCGGCCCGCCAGCGGGTGCGCGGCGCCGGTGCGATCCCCGGCCTGTGCGGCGCCGTGCTCCACGTGGGCGGCTGGTACGTGCTCTGGCAGGAGGGCCCGCCGGCAGCGATCGAGGCGGCGCTGCGGCCTTCGCGCCGCAGTGCGCTGCACGAGCCGCCCCGCCTGGTCCACCGCAGCACCGGACCGAGGACGCTGCGCGAGGCGCTGGCCATCAGCACCACCCAGTGGGCGGAGGCGCCCGAGCAGTTCGAGCGCCGCATCGAGGCGCTGCGCCAGGTGGCCGCCGACGTCCAGCCGGCCGAGATCTGGCGCGCCCTCAGCGAGCCCTGCAACCTGGGGCCGGTGGGCGACGTGCCGCGCGGCCACTGCTGGGTGGGTTTGCTGGCGTCGGACGACCAGAGCTCGATCGAGATCGCCCGCCGGCTGGCCGAGCGTTGCCGCCGCCCGCTGGTGTACCGGCGCTTCGCCGACGGCGAGCCGGGCAGCAACGACGTCGGCACGGCCTACTTCGACGTGGCGTTCCGCGGCCGCAAGCTGCGCGTCCAGGCGGTGGCGCGCCGGGCCTTCGGCCACGAGCTGGTGCACCACTCGCTGCGGACGCCGGACCGCGTGGCGCTGCTGGTCGGCGACAAGGCCCGGCACGCGATGGAACTGGCCACCGGTGTGGTCGAGTTCCTGCGGCGCGCAACCGGCGCCCCGAGGGTCGACCTGGTGGCCGGCGATGCCGGCGTGCGCAGCAGCGTCGGTGATTTCCTGCGCGCGCACCTGCCCGCCGGCGTGACGCAGCGCGAACCGGTCGGCGATCTCGAGCTGATGAACCTGCTGTTCGGCCCGATGCCCGAGGCCGGTCTCGCCTAGCGGCTGCCGCCGGCCCCTGCGCGGGCACAATCCGCCGCGTGGAACACGATGTCCTGGTCGCGGGCGGAGGGATCGCCGGCCTGGCCGCGGCCCTGGCCGGGCGCGCCGCGGGCTGGCAGGTGCGGCTGTACGAGCAGGCCACCGGGTTCGCCGAGGTGGGCGCCGGCCTGCAGCTGGGACCGAACGCCACCCGCGTGCTGGAGCCCTGGGGCGTGCTGGCGCGCCCGGAACTGCGGCCGTTCGAGCCGCCCCGGCTGTCGGTGCGCGATGCCCTCGACGGCCGTGAACTCGGCTCGTTGCGCCTGGGCGCCACGGCGCGGGAGCGCTACGGGTCCCCCTATCTCACCATCCACCGCGCCGACCTGCTGGCGGCCCTGCTGCAGGCGGCGCGTGATGCGGGCGCCGTGCTGCACACCGGCGCCCGCATCGCCGCGGTCACCAGCGACGCCGATGCCGGCTGGCTGCGATTCGACGACGGCGCCGTGGCGCAGGGCGATGCGGTCGCCGTGGCCGACGGCGTCTGGAGCCGCCTGCGCGAGCAGCTGCTGGGCGACGGCGCGGCGCCGGCCACCGGGCAGGTGGCCTACCGCGCCCTGCTGCCGATGGCGGGGCTGCCCGCGGCGCTGCGTGGCCCGCAGGTCGAGGCCTGGCTCGGGCCGGGCATGCACCTGGTTCGCTATCCGGTGCGCGCCGGCGAGGCGCTGAACGTGGTGGCCTTCCTGGAGGGGCGCGCCGAGGTCGGCTGGGACCATGCCGCGCAGGCCGGTGCCCTGGCCGCCGCGAGCCGCCCGCTCTGCCGCGATCTGCAGGCCCTGCTGGAGGCCGTCGACGACTGGCGGCTGTGGCCGGTGCACGACCGGCCGCCGGTGCGCGATGCCGAGGCCATGGTGCGCGGGCGCGTGGCCCTGCTGGGCGACGCCGCGCATCCGATGCGGCCCTACCTCGCGCAGGGCGCCGGCATGGCGCTGGAAGATGCCGCCGAACTGCAGCGCGTGCTGGCCGCCTGCGACGGCCGGGTCATCGACGTGGCCACCGCGCTGCGCCGCTATGCCCTGGGCCGCTGGGAGCGCTGTGCCCGGGTGCAGCGGCGCGCCGTCCGCAACGGCCGCATCTTCCACGCGGCCGGGCCGCTGCGGCTGGCGCGCAACCTGGCGATGCGCATCGCCGGCGAGCCCCTGCTGGACCTGCCCTGGCTCTACCGCGGCACCTGAGTCACAGGTCGGTGCGCAGCCGCCAGATCTCGGGGAACAGCACCACGTCGAGCATCTGGCGCAGGTAGGGCACGCCCCCGGTGCCGCCGGTGCCGCGCTTGAAGCCGATGATGCGTTCCACCGTGGTGACGTGGCGGAAGCGCCAGAGCCGGAACGCGTCTTCCAGGTCCACCAGTTCCTCGGCGAGCTGGTACAGGTCCCAGTAGGTCTCGGGATCGCGGTAGACGACCAGCCAGGCCTGCTCGACCTCGCGGCTCTCCGGGCGGCGTTGCGTCCAGTCGCGCTCCACGCAGTCCGGCGGGACGGGCAGTCCGCGCCGCGCCAGCAGCCGCAGGGCCTCGTCGTGCAGCGAGGGGGCCTCGAACGCCGCCTGCACCTGTGCCAGCAGGTCGGGGCGGTGCTCGTGCGGCTTGAGCATGGCCGGGTTCTTGTTGCCCAGCGCGAACTCGATGCAGCGGTACTGGGCGCTCTGGAATCCGCTGGAGCTGGCGAGGTAGGGCCGGATGGCGCTGTACTCGGGCGGCGTCATGGTGGCCAGCACGTCCCACGCATGCACCAGCTGCTCCATGATGCGCGAGACGCGGGCCAGCATCTTGAAGGCACTGCCCAGCCGGTCGTTCGCCACCGCCTCGATGGCGGCGCGCAGCTCGTGCAGCATCAGCTTCATCCACAGCTCGCTGGTCTGGTGCTGGATGATGAACAGCATCTCGTTGTGGTCGGGCGAGAGCGGCTTCTGCGCCCCGAGGATGGCGTCCAGCTGCAGGTAGTCGCTGTAGCTCATGGAGGCGCTGAAGTCCAGCTTCGCGCCGTGGTCGTGCGGGTTGCTCATGTCACGGCCTGCTGGCGGTTGAATTCCTCGCGCTGCCACTCGCCGGTTGCGAGCACCTCGCGCAGGTGCTCGACCGCCTGCCACACGTCCTCGAAGCCCAGGTACAGCGGCGTGAAGCCGAAGCGCAGGATGTCGGGCGCGCGGTAGTCGCCGATGACGCCGCGCGCGATCAGCGCCTGCACCAGCGCGTAGGCCCCGGTGTCGCGGGCCAGGCACACCTGCGAGCCGCGGTCGGCGTGCCCGCGCGGCGTCACCAGGCGCAGGCCCGCACCGGCGCAGCGCTGCTCCACCAGCGCGATGAACAGGTCGGTGAGCGCGAGCGACTTGCGGCGCAGCGCCGCCATCCCGCCGAGCGGCAGGCTGGCCTCCAGCGTCTCGAGGCCGCAGCCGAGCGCCGTCATGCTCAGCACCGGCTGCGTGCCGCACAGGTAGCGCGCAATGCCCGGCGCCGGCCGGTACTCGGGCGTGAAGGCGAACGGCGCCTCGTGGCCCCACCAGCCGGCCAGCGGTTGCCAGAAGCGGTCGGCATGGCGCGGATGGACCCAGGCGAAGGCCGGTGCGCCCGGGCCGCCGTTGAGGTACTTGTAGCCGCAGCCGATGGCGAAGTCGGCGTCGGCCGCGTGCAGGTCCACCGGCACCGCGCCGGCGCTGTGGGCCAGGTCCCAGATGGCCAGCGCGCCGGCCGCGTGGGCCCGGGCCGTGACGTCGGCCATGGCGTGCATGGCGCCGGTGCGGTAGTTGACGTGCGTCAGCAGCAGGACGGCCACGCCGGCGTCCAGCGCGGCGGCGATCCCCTCCGCCTCGACCAGGCGCAGTTCGCAGCCGCGCTCGCGGCACAGCGCCTGGGCGATGTACAGGTCGGTCGGGAAGTTGCTGCGCTCGCTCACCACCACCCGGCGCCTGGGCGCGTCCTGGGCGGCCAGCGTGAGGGCGGCGCTCAGCACCTTGTACAGGTTGACCGAGGTGGTGTCGGTGGCCACCACCTCGCCGGCGGCCGCGCCGATCCAGGGCGCGATGCGGTCGCCGATGCGGGCCGGCAGCTCGAACCAGCCGGCGCTGTTCCAGGACCGGATCAGGCCCTCGCCCCATTCGTCCTGCACCGCGCGGGCGACGCGGGCCGCCGTGGCGCGGGGCAGGGGACCGAGCGAGTTGCCGTCCAGGTAGATCACGCCCGCGGGCAGCGCGAACAGGTCGCGCAGGGGGCGCAGCGGGTCGACGGCGTCGAGCGCGCGGCAGTCCTGCAGGCTGGTCATGGCCGGCGCAGCACGGCGCGCACGGGCGAGGCGTCGGCGGTCATCCATTTGAGGGGCAGGGCGATGAGTTCGTAGTCGCCTTCGGGCACGTCGTCGAGCACCAGGTTCTCCAGCACGCGCAGGCCGCGGCGGCGGACCGCCTGGTGGCTGGGCAGGTCCTTGCTGGCGGCGGGGTCGATGCTGGCCGTGTCGATGCCGACCAGCCGCACGCCGGCGTCGGCCAGCCGCTCGATGGTGGCGGCGTCGAAGGCGGCCAGCTCCGGATCCCAGCGGTCGACCGGCATGCGCTCGTAGGTGCGCACCAGCACGCGCGCCGGCAGGCCGTCGGTGGCGTGCGCCAGGTCGTCCCACCGGACCAGGGGGCCGCGGCCGATGGCGTGGATCACGCGGCACGGACCCAGGTAGGCCCCGAGGTCGACGGCGCCGATCGGCTCACCGTGCGGGTCGTAGTGCAGCGGGGCGTCGGCATGGGCGCCCACGTGCGGCGTGGTGGTGATGCTGCTCACGTTGACCGGGCAGCCGGGGCCGATGCGCGCGGACCATTGCTGCGCGTACTGCGTGTCGCCGGGGAACACCGGCGACTGCGCATGCACCGGCGGCGAGATGTCCCAGAGGTGCTCCATGCGGCGAGTGTGGCGCGCGAAAAAAGCGCGTGGTGTCGGTTGCCACCAACACCGCCGAAATTTCCCCGCTGGCTAGATCACCGGCGGCAACGGCGGCAGCCCGTGGCGCACGCGCGCCTTCTCGCAGCCATGGCTGCCGGGCTCGAGCTCGCGGCAGGGATTCGGCCGCCACTCGTAGATGCCGCAGGACGCCTTCTCGCCGACCTTGCCCTGCAACGCGGCGCAACGGATGGGGACGTGGTCGGTGCCGCGCATGCGGCAGGTGCTGCCGTTCACCTCGACCGCCAGGCCGGCCGGCACGTGGCCGCCCATGTCGTCGAGTTCGTAGACGGCGAAGTCGACGCGGTAGCTCGCGCAGCAGGCACCGCACGAAAGACAGGGATGTGGCTCGCTCATGCTGTCAACGGCGCGCCAGGCGCCGCGTTGTGGGGAAACTGGATGTCCATCCAGTCTTTTCGTGAAAGGAATCGACCATGGAATTGCAGACCGCACGCGCCATCCTCGACACGCTGGCGCAGGGCATCCACCCCGTCTCCGGGGAAGTGATGCCCCCCGACAGCCCGTACAACGAGCCGCCCGTCATCCGTGCGCTGTTCACCGTGTCGCAGGCGCTGGAGGCGGCCGCCGATGCGCCGGCGCCGCGGCGCTCGCGCGGCGAGCGGCCCGCCAACACCGGCAAGCCCTGGAGCGCCGAAGACGACGAGCAACTGCGCCTGGGCTTCGACGCCGGCACGCCCACCAAGGCCCTGGCGGCCGCGCTGGGGCGCACGCGCTGGGCCATCGAATCGCGGCTGGTCAAGCTGGGCGCCATCCCGCTCGAACCTGGGGGCGTGCCCATGGGGCCGGCACCGGCGCACTGAAGCGGCCGGGCGTCAGCCCGACACCTTGCCGAGCAGCAGGTACTCCATGAGTGCCTTCTGCACGTGCATCCGGTTCTCGGCCTCGTCCCACACCACCGACTGGGTGCCGTCGATCACCTCGGCGGCCACTTCCTCGCCGCGGTGGGCGGGCAGGCAGTGCATGAACAGGGCGTCGGGGCGGGCCACCTTCATCATGTCCTCGTCGACGCACCAGTCGGCGAAGGCCTTGCGGCGGGCCTCGTTCTCGGCCTCGTAGCCCATGCTGGTCCAGACGTCGGTGGTCACCAGGTCGGCGCCGCGGCAGGCGTCCATCGGGTCCTTGAACACCTTGTAGCTGTCGCGGCTGCGCACGCCGGCCACCGCCTGGTCGACCTCGTAGCCGCTGGGCGTGCTCAGGTGCACGGTGAACCCCAGCAGCTCGGCGGCCTGCAGCCAGGTGTTGGCCATGTTGTTGCCGTCGCCGACCCAGGCGACCACCTTGCCCCGGATGGAGCCGCGGTGCTCCTGGAAGGTGAAGATGTCGGCCAGGATCTGGCAGGGGTGGAATTCGTTGGTCAGGCCGTTGATCACCGGCACGCGCGAGTGCGCCGCGAAGCGCTCGATCTTGTCCTGGCCGAAGGTGCGGATCATCACCAGGTCGACCATGCGGCTGATCACCTTGGCGCTGTCCTCGATCGGCTCGGCGCGGCCCAGCTGGCTGTCGCCGGTGGTCAGGTGCACCACGCTGCCGCCCAGCTGGTACATGCCGGCCTCGAAGCTCACCCGGGTGCGGGTCGAGGCCTTCTCGAAAATCATCGCCAGCGTGCGGTCGGCCAGCGGGTGGTACTTCTCGTAGGCCTTGAACTTGCGCTTGATGACGGCCGCACGCTCGAACAGCCAGGCGTACTCGCCGGCCGTGAGGTCGGTGAACTGCAGGTAGTGCTGGATCGGCATGGTCACTCCGCCAGGAAAGCCCTCACCAGCGGGACCAGGATGTCCAGGCACTCCTGGGCGTCGGCGCGGGTGTAGATCAGGGGCGGCAGCAGGCGCACCACCGTGTCGGCGGTGACGCTGATCAGCAGCCCGGCGTCGGCGGCCCGGTTCACCAGCACCGAGCAGGGGCGATCGAGCTCCATGCCGATCATCAGGCCCTGGCCGCGGATCTCCCGCACGCCCGGCAGGCCGCCGAGTTCGCGCGCCAGCGCCTCGCGGATGAAGCCGCCGATGCTGGCGGCGTTCTCCAGCAGGCCGTCCTCCTCCATGATGCGGATGGTCTCGATGCCCGCCCGCATGGCGAGCGGGTTGCCGCCGAAGGTGGTGCCGTGGTTGCCGGGCTGGAAGATGCCGGCGGCGCGCGGGCCCGCCACCACCGCGCCGATCGGCACGCCCGAACCCAGGCCCTTGGCCAGCGGCATCACGTCCGGCACGATGCCGGCCCACTGGTGGGCGAACCACTTGCCGGTGCGGCCCATGCCGCACTGCACCTCGTCGATCATCAGCAGCCAGTCGTTCTCGTCGCACAGCTTGCGAACCTGCTGCAGGTAGTCGATGCGCATCGGGTTGATGCCGCCCTCGCCCTGGATGGTCTCGAAGAACACCGCCACCACGTCCTTGTTGCCCTGGGTCGCGGCGCGCAGCGCGGCGATGTCGTTGAGCGGCACCCGGATGAAGCCCTCGACCAGCGGCCCGAAGCCCTTCTGCACCTTCTCGTTGCCGGTGGCCGACAGGGTGGCGATGCTGCGGCCGTGGAAAGCCTTCTCGTAGACCACGATCTGCGGCCGCTCGATGCCCTTGTCGTGGCCGAACTTGCGTGCCAGCTTGATCGCGGCCTCGTTGGCCTCCAGCCCGGTGCAGCAGAAGAAGGCGTTGGTCATGCCGGCCAGCTGCGTGAGCTTGGCGGCCAGCTGCTCCTGCCCGGGCACGTGGTAGTAGTTGCTCGAATGGATGAGCTTCGCCACCTGGTCCTGCAGGGCCGGCACCAGCCGGGGGTGGTTGTGGCCCAGCGTGTTGACCGCGATGCCCGCCAGGGCGTCGAGGTAGGACTTGCCGTTGACATCCCACACGCGCACGCCCTGGCCGTGCGACAGGGCCACGGGCACGCGGCCGTAGGTGTTCATCACGTGGGGCGACGCGGGCTCGATCAGGGCCATGGGCTGCTTCTCCTTGGGCTGCGCGCCGTCGGATGCGGCGCGGGAAAAAAAATCGGCTCAACGCGTGAGCCGTTGAGGGCCGATTCTAGGCACACCGCCTGCCCTGCCTGGTTGACGATTGCGCATCACTGCGATGAAGCGGGGCAGGGTGCGGCCGCGGCGGGGAAGGCTGGCTCAACTCTTATATAAGATAGAATACTTGTGCAATGCAGCATGGGCGATCCCCGGCTGCAATGCTCTCCCACACCAGCACCGAATGGTCTCCAGCAGCACCAGAGAAATCCTCATCCTGGGCATCACCCGTGATGGCCGCACCTTCCGGCCGAGCGATTGGGCCGAGCGGCTGGCGGGCGTGATGAGCCCGTTCCGGCCGGGCGGCGCGCAGCCCGGCAGCCACCTCAGCTATTCCCCCTGGTGCGTGCCGCGCACCGCCGAGGGCGTGAAGGCCGTCGTGGTCCACAGCGACCTGCGCGCCCACGACGTCATGGCCTGGGATTTCGTGATGAACTTCGCCCGCGACAACGACCTGCAGGTGCGCGACATCGAAGGCTGAGCGTCCAGGGCCGGCCGCCTCATCCCGGCCTCGCATCCCCACCAATGAAAAAACCGCCCGAAGGCGGTTTTTCACTTTTGCTGGCAGCGCACCCGGTTCAAACGGCGGGCTTCGGGGAAGCCCGGGCGGGTGACCCGGAGGTCAGGCGGCGGCTTGCGCCGTGGCCAGCGACTTGACCTTTGCCGCGAGGCGGCTCTTGTCGCGCGAGGCCTTGTTCTTGTGGAAGATGCCCTTGTCGGCGACGATGTCGACGATGCTCTGGGCCTTCGCGAAGAGGTCGGTCGCCTTGGCCTTGTCGCCAGCGGCGACGGCCTTCTCGACGTTCTTCACGGCGGTGCGGTACTTCGAGCGCAGCGAGGTGTTCGCGGCGTTCAGCTTGACGTCCTGGCGGGCGCGTTTGCGGCCCGACGCCAGGCGCGGGTTCTTCTTCTTGGGTTTGGCAGATGCCATGGTGTGTTCCTTAGGTGTTCGAGGATGATGCCAGCAAAGCCCTCCATTGTAAGCGATCGGGCAGGCTCGGCTGGCTGAGCCGCTTACACTCGGACGGTGAGCCTGTTCAAAGCCGCTTCCACGGTCTCCGCGCTGACGCTGGCCTCTCGCATCACCGGGCTCCTGCGCGACCTGCTGATGGCCGCCTTCTTCGGTGCCAGCGCGCTGACCGACGCGTTCAACGTCGCGTTCCGCATCCCCAACCTGTTCCGGCGCCTGTTCGGCGAGGGAGCCTTCAGCCAGGCCTTCGTGCCGGCGCTGGCGCACACCCGCGAGCAGCGCGGCGAGGAGGTCACCCGGGTCCTGGTCGACCACGTGGCCACCGTGCTGGCCTGGGTGCTCCTGGCCACCTGCGCGCTGGGAGTGCTGGCCGCGCCGCTGCTGGTCTATGCGCTGGCCAGCGGCCTGCAGCAGGAGCCGCGCGCGTTCGAGGCCGGCGTCGTCATGACGCGCTGGATGTTCCCCTACATCGGCTTCATGTCGCTGGTGGCGCTGTCGGCCGGCATCCTCAACACCTGGAAACGTTTTGCCGTGCCGGCCGCGACGCCCGTGCTGCTGAACCTGGCGATGATCCTCGCCGCCTGGTTCGGCGCACCCTGGTTCCGGTCGCTGGGCATCGAGCCGATCTACGCCATGGCGGGCGGCGTGATGGTCGGCGGTGTCCTGCAACTCGCCGTGCAAGTGCCGGCGCTGCGCCGCATCGGCCTGCTGCCGCACATCGGGCTCACCTGGTCGCGGTTGAAGGCCGCCTGGGCCGATCCCGGCGTGCGCCAGATCGTCGGCATGATGGGCCCGGCGCTGCTGGGCGTCAGCGTCGCCCAGATCTCGCTGCTGATCAACACCCAGATCGCCTCGCACCTGCCCAGCGGCAGCGTCACCTGGCTGTTCTATGCCGACCGGCTGATGGAGTTCCCGACCGCCATGCTGGGCGTCGCGCTCGGCGTGGTGCTCATGCCCCAGCTCGCGTCGGCGCGTGGGGCCGGCGACGCCGATCGCTACTCGGCCATGCTCGACTGGGGGCTGCGGCTGGTGGTGCTGCTGGCCATGCCGGCGTCGGTCGCGCTGCTGGTCTTCGCGCAGCCGCTGGTGGCGACCCTGTTCCACTACGGTGCCTTCCGCGACGCCGACGTCCTGCAGGTGTCCGTCGCCCTCGGTGCCTACGGCGTCGGCCTGATGGGGCTGGTCGGCATCAAGGTGCTGGCACCGGGTTTCTATGCCAGCCAGGACATGAAGACGCCCGTGCGCATCGCCGTGGCCGTGCTGGTTCTCACGCAACTGATGAATCTTGCGTTCGTGCCGCTGTTCCGCCATGCCGGACTGGCGCTGTCGATCGGCCTGGGCGCGTTGCTCAATGCGGGCTGGTTGCTGCTGGGCTTGCGTCGGCGCGGCAGCTGGACGCCCTCGCCGGGCTGGTGGCGCTTCCTGCTGCAGGTGGTCGCCGCCACCGTGCTGCTCACGCTGTTCCTCCTCTGGGGCGCGAGCAGCTTCTCCTGGATCGGGCTGCGCGCCGAGCCGCTGCACCGCGCGGCCCTGCTGGCCGGGCTGCTGGTCGCCGCCGCCGCCATCTACTTCGCCGCGCTCTGGGCCGCAGGCTTGCAACTGAGGCAATTCGTCACGCGCTGGTAAAGGCACGCCGGGGTCGCCTTGACGCTGCCGTGCGGGTCCATTACAACGAACCACATGGCGCTGAACCTCGAAGTCCCGAGCACGCTGGACTACTTCCGTACTCTGGTCCAGGACGACGACCATTTCCCGCTGCTCGAGGCAGCCGCCTGCATCGCCCAGGACGAATATCCCGACCTCGACGTCCAGCAGGTCCTCGGCGACGTCGACCAGCTGCTCGCCCGCCTGAAACGCCGCCTGCCGGCCGACGCCGCCCCGCTGCAGCGGCTGCGCGCGCTCAACCAGTTCTTCTTCCGAGACCTCTCGTTCGGCGGCAACGTCAACGACTACTGCGACCCCGACAACAGCTACCTCAACGTCGTGCTGCGCACGCGGCGCGGCATCCAGATCTCGCTGGCCATCCTGTGGATCGAGCTGGCCCAGGGGCTGGGACTGCATGCGCGTGGCGTGTGCTTCCCGGGGCACTTCATGGTCAAGGTGAACCTGCCCAAGGGCCAGGTCGTCATCGATCCGTTCACCGGCCAGTCGCTGTCGCGCGAGGAATTGTCCGAACGCCTCGAGCCGTACAAGCGGCGCAGCGGGCTGATCGACGACTTCGAGGTGCCGCTCGGGCTGTACCTGCAGGCAGCGCCGCCGCGCGACGTCATCGCCCGCATGCTGCGCAACCTCAAGGAGATCCACCGCGCCCAGGAGGACTGGCAGCGGCTCATCGCCGTCCAGGACCGCCTGCTCATCCTGCTGCCGGACGCCTGGGCCGAGTACCGCGACCGCGGCCTCGCGCATGCCGAGCAGGGCCACGCCGCGCTGGCCGTGCTCGACCTCGAGACCTACCTCATCCACGCGCAGGATTCGCTCGACATCGACGCCATCGCCGACCGCGTGGCCGACCTGCGCCGCGCCCAGAACAGCTAGGCCGGCGCGCCCGCGAGGGCCGTCCCGGGGCCCCGGGGTCCGATCACGTCACGCCGGCCGGCGCCGCGCCAGCAGCCCGGCCAGCGCCAGCACGCTGAAGGCGGCGCCGGCCAGGAAGGTGGTGGCCGGCCCCCAGCGGTCCCACAGCCAGCCCGCCAGCGCGCTGGCCACCAGCAGCGCCACGCCACTGGCCAGGTTGAACAGGCCGAAGGCGGTGCCGCGCAGGTGCTCCGGCGCCGTGGCCGCCACCATGGTGGCCAGCAAGCCCTGGGTCATCGCCATGTGCAGGCCCCACAGCACGATCCCGGCCCACAGCAGCGGCCCGGCCCCGGCCGCCGCCAGCAGCAGGTCCGAGACCACCAGCAGCAGCAGGCCGGCGGCGAGCAGCAGGCGCTGGTCGAGCCGGTCGGCCAGGCGGCCGAACGGGTAGGCGCCGGCCGCGTAGACCACGTTCATGGCGATCAGCACCGCGGGCGCCCAGGCGACCGGCAGTCCGCCCTGCTGCGCGCGCAGCACCAGGAAGGCCTCGGAAAAGCGGGCCAGCGTGAACACCGCGCCGACCGCCACCACCCACCAGTAGGCGCCCGACAGCTGGCGCAGGTTGTCGCGCCGGATCGGGTTGGAGCGGCGCGGGCCGCCGCGGGGCTCGGGCTCGCGCACCCCCACCACCAGCAGCGCCACGCACAGCACGGCCGGGATGACCGCGACCCAGAACACGGCCCGGAAGTCGTCCGCCCACAGCAGCATCAGCCCGATCGCCAGCACCGGGCCGAGGAAGGCGCCGACGGTGTCCAGCGACTGGCGCAGGCCGAAGGCGGCGCCGCGCATCGCCGGCGGTGCCAGGTCGGCCACCAGCGCGTCACGCGGCGCGCCCCGGATGCCCTTGCCGATGCGGTCGACCAGGCGGGCCGTCACCACCATCCCGGTGGTGCTGGCCAGTGCGAACAGGGGCTTGGAGAGTGCGCCCAGGCCGTAGCCCAGCAAGGCGAGCGGCTTGCGGCGCCCGAGGTGGTCGGACAGCGCGCCCGAGAAGACCTTGACGATGAGCGCGGTGGCCTCGGCCACGCCTTCGACCAGCCCGACCGCCAGCATGCTGGTGCCCAGCGTGGTGACCATGAAGACCGGCAGCAGGCTGTGGATCAGCTCGGACGAGACGTCCATCAGCAGGCTGACGAAGCCCAGCGCCCAGATGGCGCGGGGCAGGCGGGGGGCGGGGGCGCCGGACCCGGTCCCCATGGGGCCGTCAGGCGACGACGACCGGGGCGCCGTCGCCGCGCGCCGCGATGGCGCCGATCTCGTGCACGGTCTCGCCCTGCGCGCGCAGCGTGGCGGCGGTCGCCTGGGCCTCGGCGGCGGCGACCACCACCACCATGCCGATGCCGTTGTTGAAGGTGCGGTTCATCTCGAAGTCGGAGATGCCGGCCGTCTGCTGCAGCCAGGCGAACAGCTCGCTGCGCGGCCAGCTGCCGGCGCGCAGGTGGGCCGCCGTGCCTTCGGGCAGCACGCGCGGGATGTTCTCCAGCAGGCCGCCGCCGGTGATGTGGGCCAGCGCCTTGATCGGGTGCTGCGCCAGCGCTGCCAGTACCGGCTTGACGTACAGGCGGGTGGGCGCCATCACGGCATCGCGGAACGGCTGCCCGTCCAGCGTGGCGGGCAGGGCGGCGCCGGCCCGCTCGATGCACTTGCGCACCAGGGAGAAGCCGTTCGAATGCACGCCGCTGGAGGCCAGCCCCAGCACCACGTCGCCCGGCCGCACGTCGCGGCCGGTGAGGATCTTCGACTTCTCGACCGCGCCGACGGCAAAGCCGGCCAGGTCGTACTCGCCGGCCGGGTACATGCCGGGCATCTCGGCCGTCTCGCCGCCGATGAGGGCGCAGCCCGACAGCTCGCAGCCGCGCGCGATGCCGCCGACCACGCGGGCGGCCGTGTCCACGTCGAGCTTGCCGCAGGCGAAGTAGTCGAGGAAGAACAGCGGCTCGGCGCCCTGCACCAGCACGTCGTTGACGCTCATGGCCACCAGGTCGATGCCCACCGTGTCGTGCATGCCCCACTCGAACGCGAGCTTGAGCTTGGTGCCCACGCCGTCGGTGCCGCTCACCAGCACCGGCTCCTTGTAGCGCTTGGGCACCTCGAACAGGGCGCCGAAGCCGCCGATGCCGGCCAGCACGCCGTCGCGCATGGTTTTCCTGGCCAGCGGCTTGATGCGCTCGACCAGCGCGTCGCCGGCATCGATGTCGACGCCGGCATCCTTGTACGAGAGGGGAGAGTGGCTCATGGGCGGCAAGGGCAGGCCCTGCAGGGCGCCCGATAGAATTTGAGGGATTTTACCGGCGGCCATCCGCCGTCCCCGCCCCACCGACCCCCCGGATGCAATTCACACCCACCCAGAAACGTGTCGCCACCTGGGCGCTGATCGCGCTGCTGTCAGTGCTGGTGCTGCGGGCGCTGGGGCCGGTGCTGACGCCGTTCGTGGTCGGCTCGGTGCTGGCCTATGCGCTCACGCCGCTGGTCGACCGGCTCGAGGCCCGGGGCCGGCTGCCGCGCGCGGTGGCGGCGGTGGTGGTCGAATTGCTGTTCGTGCTGGCGCTGGTCTCGCTGTTCTTCATGGTGGTGCCCATCCTGGCCAAGGAAATCCCGCTGATGCGCGACCAGCTGCCGGCCCTGTTCGACTGGCTGGATGCCACGGTGCGGCCCTGGCTGGCGCAGTTCGGCATCCACGTCGCGCTGGACGTGGCCAGCCTCAAGGCCCAGATCCTGCGATACCTGGAGGTCAACTACGAGGAGGCCCTGCTGCACCTGCTGTCCTCGCTCAAGGTCGGCGGCAGCCTGGCCTTCACGCTGCTGTTCAACGCGGTCCTGATCCCGGTGGCGCTGTTCTACCTGCTGCTCGACTGGGACCGCTTCGTGGTCCGCGTGCTGGAGCTGGTGCCGCCGCGGGCGCGCCCGGGCGTCGATTCGTTCTCGCACGAGGCCGACCAGGTGCTCGGCCAGTACCTGCGCGGCCAGCTGCTGGTGATGCTGATCATGGCGGTGTTCTATTCGGTCGGCCTCGCGCTGTTCGGCCTCGACCTGGCGCTGCCCATCGGCATCTTCACCGGGCTGGCGATGTTCGTGCCCTACCTGGGCTTCGGCATCGGGCTGGTGCTGGCCCTGCTGGCCGGGCTGCTGCAGTTCGCCTCGGCCAAGGCCCTGGTGATGGTGGCGGTCGTCTACGGCGCCGGGCAGCTGGTGGAGGGCTTCTATTTCACGCCGCGGCTGGTGGGCGAGCGCATCGGGCTGCACCCGCTGGCCGTCATCTTCGCGCTGCTCGCGTTCGCCCAGGTGTTCGGTTTCGTCGGCGTGCTGGTGGCGCTGCCGGCCAGCGCCGTGCTGCTGGTCGCCATCCGGCGCGTGCGATCGGGTTACCTGGCAAGCCGCCTTTACCAAGGATGATGAAGCAGCTCACCCTTCCCATTGCGCTGGCCCGTGCGCCCACGCTGGAGAGCTTTTGCCCGGGCCCCAACGAGCCGACGCTGGCCCACCTGAAGCTGTGGGCCGGCAGCCCGACGCGGTCGCCGGTGCCCACCTACCTGTGGGGGCCGTCGGCCAGCGGCAAGACCCACCTGCTCAAGGCGGTGCTGGAGTCCCTGCGCGAGCAGGGCGCGCGCGTCGGCTGGCTCGATGCCTCGATGCTGGAGCCGCCGTCGTTCGACGAACGCTGGGCGGTGGTGCTGATGGACGACGTCCACCTGTACACCGCGGTGCAGCAGCACGCGGCCTTCGCCTGGTTCGTCAGCTGCCAGGCGCTGCAGCGCGGCGTGCTGGCGGCCGGCGCGCTGCCGCCGGCCGACCTCCAGCTGCGCGAGGACCTGCGCACGCGCCTGGGCTGGGGCCACGTGTTCCAGCTGCAGGTGCTGTCGGACCCGGAACGCCGCGCCGTGCTGCGCCAGGCCGCCGACGCGCGCGGCGTGTTCCTCGGCGACGACGTGATGGATTTCATGCTCACGCGCTTCTCGCGCGACCTGGGCCACCTGATGCAGTTGCTCGACCAGCTGGATGCCTACGCGCTGCAGACCAAGCGCGCCATCACCATCCCGCTGATCAGGTCGATGCTGGAAAACGAATGAAGAGACGGTTCCCCCCGAAGCGGCCTGCGTATGCATAAGAAGCTGAGGCTGGCCCTCTTCGACCTCGACCACACCCTGCTGCCGATCGACTCCGACTACGCCTGGGGCGAGTTCACGCAGGCCATCGGCTGGACCGACCCGGTGGTCTTCAAGCAGCGCAACGACGCCTTCTACGAGCACTACAAGGCCGGCACGCTCGACGTCCACGACTACGTGCGCTTCGCCACCGAGGCCATCCGGCTGCAGGGCCGGGAGGCGGCGCTGGCCGCCCGCGAGCGCTTCATGGCCGAGGTCATCGCGCCGGCGCTGCGGCCCGAGGCGCTGGAGCTGGTGCAGACGCACCAGCGGGCAGGCGACACCGTCGTCATCGCCACCGCCACCAACGAGTTCGTCACCGAACCCATCGCCCGCGCCTTCGGCGTCGAGACGCTCATCGCGGTGCGGCTGGCCCGCGATGGCGACGGCTGGATCACCGGCGAGATCGACGGCGTGCCATCCACCCGCGAGGGCAAGGCGGTGCGCGTCGGGCAGTGGCTGGCCGACCGCGGCCTGGACTGGGCCGGCGTCGAGGCCACCTTCTATTCCGATTCCATGAACGACCTGGCGCTGCTGGAGCAGGTGGACCACCCCGTGGCCACCAACCCCGACGACCGCCTGCGCGCCCTGGCCCGCGAGCGCGGCTGGCGTATCCTGAACCTGTTCTCCCCCCACCCATGATCAAAAAATTCATCGAGTCGCTGCTGGGCGGCGGCGCCGGCCGCAAGCCGAAATTCGGCAAGCGCCAGGAGATCGGACCGCAGGAGCACGGCATCGACCCGTCGCTGGTCGACGAGCGCGCCGTCAACGTGGTGCGCACGCTCAAGGAAGCCGGACACCAGGCCTACATCGTCGGCGGCGCCGTGCGCGACCTGCTGCTGGGCCTGCGTCCCAAGGACTTCGACGTCGCCACCGACGCCACGCCCGAGCAGGTCAAGGGCCTGTTCCGGCGCGCCTTCATCATCGGCCGGCGCTTCCGCATCGTGCACGTCGTCTACGGCCGCGGCCGCGAGCACGAGGTGATCGAGGTCTCGACCTTCCGCGCCTACATGGACAACGCCGCCGCCGAGACGGTGGCCGGCAACGAGAAGACCAGCCGCTCCGAGCTCGCCGGCATGAAGCACGCCGTCGACGCCAGCGGGCGCGTGCTGCGCGACAACGTGTGGGGTCCGCAGGAAGAGGACGCGACCCGGCGCGACTTCACCATCAACGCCATGTACTACGACCCGGAGACCCAGACCCTGGTCGACTACCACGGCGGCATCAAGGACTCCGGCAAGAAGATGCTGCGCATGATCGGCGACCCGGTCTCGCGCTACCGCGAGGACCCGGTGCGCATCATCCGGGCCGTGCGCTTCGCGGCCAAGCTGTCGCCGGTCGGCTTCAAGCTCGAACCCAAGACCGGCGCGGCGCTCAAGCCCGCCCTGGGCCTGCTGGCCGACGTGCCGCAGAGCCGGCTGTTCGACGAGATGCTCAAGCTGCTGCAGACCGGGCATGCGGTCGCCACCATCGAGCAGCTGCGCGGCCTGGAACTGGCCACCGGCATCTACCCGCTGCTCGACCTGGTGGTCGAGCGGGCCGACCAGCCGTTCGTGCGCGCCGCCCTGCAGGACACCGACCGCCGCGTGCAGGAGGGCAAGCCGGTCGCGCCCAGCTTCCTGCTCGCCAGCGTGCTGTGGTCGGACGTGCGCGACGGCTGGGCCGGGCGGCTGGAGCAGAAGCAGCACCCGTTCCCGGCCCTGCAGGACGCGATCGACGACGTCTTCAACGCCCGCATCGGCGACGTCTCCGGTCGCGGCAAGCTGGCCGCCGACATGCGCGAGATCTGGATGATGCAGCCGCGCTTCGAGAAGCGCACCGGCAGCTCGCCGTTCAGCCTGGTGGAGCAGCCGCGCTTTCGCGCCGGCTTCGACTTCATGCGCCTGCGTGCCGATGCCGGCGAGGTCGACGTCGTGCTGGCCGACTGGTGGCAGGAGTTCAGCGTCGCCAGCGACGCCGGGCGCGAGGACCTGCTGGTCCAGGTGCGCCAGGAGCAGCACAAGGGCGCGCGCCGGGTGCGGGTGGTCAAGCCGCAGGAGAAGGCCTCGCCGGCCGAGCGCCCGGCTTCCTCCGGCGAACCGGCGGACGTGGCGCCCGCCGAGGAAGGCGAGCACATCGATGCCGAGCCGGGCGCCGTGCCGGCCAAGCGCCGCCGCCGCCGCCGCAAGCCGGCCGGTGCCGCGGGTGGCGGCGCGGCCGGGGCGGGCGAGCGGCCGGCCGAACCGCCGGCGCAGTGAGCATGGGCCGCGAGCCGGTCGCGGCCTTCGTCGGCCTGGGCGCCAACCTGGGTGACCCTGCCGCGGCGGTGCGCGCGGCGCTCGACGCGCTCGGCCGCCTGCCCGGCACCGCGCTGGTGGGGCGCTCGTCGCTCTACCGCAGCGCGCCGGTCGACGCCTGCGGCCCCGACTTCGTGAATGCCGTCGCCGCGCTGCGCACCACGCTCAGCGCGCCCGCGCTGCTGGCCGCCCTGCAGGCGATCGAGCAGGCGGCCGGCCGCGAAAGGCCCTGGCACCATGCGCCGCGCACGCTCGACCTCGACCTGCTGCTGTACGGGCAGGCGTCGATCGCCAGCCCGGCGCTCACGGTGCCGCACCCGCGCATGCGCCAGCGCGCCTTCGTGCTGCTGCCGCTGGCGGAACTCGCGCCCGATCGTGTCGCGCCCGCCGACCTGGCGGCCGTTACCTCCCAGGTCATTGCCCGCCTTCCCTGAGCGCGCGAGCATGGAGCCACCACAAGGAGGTTCCACATGACAGACACCGGACTCATCGCCCTCGCGTGCGGCCTGATCATCGGCCTGGGCGCCATCGGCGCCTGCCTGGGCATCGGCACCATGGGCGGCCGCTTCATCGAGGGCGCGGTGCGCCAGCCCGAGCTGATGGAACCGCTGCAGGTGAAGATGTTCCTGCTGGCGGGCCTGATCGACGCCAACTTCCTGATCGGCGTCGGGGTGGCGATGATGTTCGTCTTCGCCAACCCGTTCGCGAACTAGGCGCCAGGCGCGACCCGCTTTCAGTCGGCCTTCGCGCCCACCCGGAACACGTTGCCTTCTGGATCTTCCAGCACCACCTGCCAGTCGCCGTAGTACGTGCGGTACGGCGCCTTCACCACCGTCGCGCCGCGCTCGGCTGCCCGCTGCGCGGCGCCGTCGACGGCGGCCGGCGACTCGGCCATGAAGGTCGCGTAGCCGGTGACGGGGGCGGGCCCCCGCTGGTCCGGGCGCCGTTGCCCCAGGCCGAGCAGTTCGTACGCACCGGGCGCATTGAAGCCGATCTCGACGTCGCGTGCCGCCAGTGCGCGGTACAGGGGCGAGCGCAGCTCGGTGCGTTCGGCCAGCTGCAGCACGTCGCGGTAGAAGGCCATCTGCGCTTCGATGTCGCGGCAGAACAGGTTGAAGTTCACCCTCATGCCGGGGTGCCCTCCGCAGGCTTGCCGTAGGTGCGCCGGTACATCTCGGCCAGGTGTTCGCCGGCCGTGCAGGGCGTGAACCGCGGCTGCTCGCCGGCCGGGACGGTGCCGGGCACGGCCTCGATGCGGGCCATGTAGTCCGGCTCGTAGAAGAAGGGGACCGAAAACCGCGGGCGGCCCGACGAGTGCCGGTTGCGCACGCGGTGCGGATTGGAGTGGTACAGGCCGTTGGTCCAGCGCGGGATCATGTCGCCCAGGTTCACGACGAAGCAGCCGTCGATGGGCGTGGCGTCGGCCCAGGTGCCGTCGGGCATGCACACCTCGAGCCCGCCATGTGAATCCTGCGCCAGGATGGTGATGGCGCCCCAGTCGGTGTGCGCGCCGGCGCCGAAGGTGTGCTGGTCCGCGTCGGGCGGATGCGCGGGATAGCGCAGCATCCGCAGGGTGACCATCGGGCTCTCGCTCGTGCCGTCGAAGTAGTCCTCGGGCAGTGCGAGCGACAGCGCCAGCAACTGCATCAGGCGGCGCGCGAGGGCCAGCAGGCTGCGGATGTACGCCTCGCACACCGCGGGCGCCTGCGGCACCTGCGCCGGCCACTGGTTGCCGCCGTAGGTCTGGTAGCCGGCCCTCACGTAGGGATGGTCGGCCGGATACGCCATGCCGCAATAGAAGCTTTCCTTCAGGTCCGGCTTCGCGTCCAGGTCCAGCGTCTGGGCGCCCAGGCGCTCGTAGCCGCGCAGGGTCGGCGAGTTCTTCATGTCCAGCCGTTCGCGCGTGCCCGGCGGCACGTCTTCCAGCAGCTGCCGGGCCAGCTCGAACTGGCGCGCCACCTGCTGCGCGGCGACGCCGTGGTTGCGCACGTAGAAAAAGCCCGAGCCGACGGCGGCTGCGCGCAGCTGGCGTGCCACCTCGGCACTGCGTGGACCGCCCCGGGACAGTGCGCCCTGCAGATCGAGGATGGGGATGCTCATGGGGGCCACTCAGCAAGAACGATACCGGCACTGTAGGAACGAACCTTGCTGTCAAGAAGCACGGATTCGGCACGCTACCGTTCTCGAAGACAGAACGCAAACGGATCGATTCGATGCTTGTCGTGCTGACCGGCGCCTCCTCTAATCATCAATCCCCCTCCTCGACAGCCATGGACACATTCAAGCCGGAACCGACGGGCAACGCCTTCCACGCCCGCGCCGCACTCTCCCGTCGCGCCATCCTGCTCGGCGCCGCCGCCGTCGCCTGCGGCCCGTCGTTCGCCCAGCCGGGCTGGCCGAACAAACCCCTGAAGATCGTCGTGGCCTACCCGCCCGGGGGCAGCGCCGACACGACCGCGCGGCAGATTTCCGAACGCCTCGCGCGGCGGCTGGGCCAGCCGGTGGTCGTCGAGAACCGGCCAGGCGCCGGCGGCCGCCTGGGCGCCCAGTCGGTGGCCCGCTCCGACCCCGACGGCTACACCCTGCTCGTGGGCGCCCCGTCCGAGATGGCGCTCGCGCAGGCGACCGTGCGCGACGTGCCGTACGACACGCTGAAGGACTTCGCTCCGATCACGACGGTCGTGTCCTCCACGCTCATGCTCGTCACCAACACCCAGGTGCCTGCCAACACGCTGGCCGAGTTCATCGCGTACGCGAAGGCCAACCCGGGCAAGATCAACTACGCGTCCTTCGGCAACAACACCACCAACCACCTGTACGGCGAACAGCTCAACTACGTCGCCGGCATCAACTCCACGCACATCCCCTACAAGGGCGGTCCGGCCGCCTGGGCCGACCTCTTCGCCGGCAACGTGCAGTACATGTTCGAGAACGCCTTCGTCGCCATGCCGCAGGTCAAGGCCGGCAAGATGAAGGCGCTCGCCGTCGTCAACAGCCAGCGCCTGGCGTTCGCTCCCAGCATCCCGACGCTGGCAGAAGCCGGCATCCGCAACATGGGCGTGCCGGGCTGGATCGGCCTGTTCGCGCCGGCCCGCACCCCCGCCGCCACCGTCAGCCGCCTGCACGACGAAGTGGTCGCCATCCTGGCCGAGCCCGACATGGCCAGGCAGCTGGAGGAGCGGGGCATGCCGCCGTTCCCGAACACGCCCGAGCAGTTCACCAGGCTGCTGGAAAACGAGATCAACACCTGGAAATCCGTCGTCGCGCGGGCGGGCATCAAGCTCGAATGAACGGCGCACAGGCGCTGCTGCGCACGCTGGTGGCGGCAGGCGTCGACACCTGCTTCGCCAACCCCGGCACGAGCGAGATGCATTTCGTGGCCGGGCTCGACGAGGTGCCCGGCCTGCGGGCGATCCCGGCGCTGGCCGAGGGCGTCGCCACCGGGGCGGCCGACGGCTACGCGCGCATCGCCGGCAAGCCCGCCGCCACGCTGCTGCACTGCGGCCCCGGGCTGGCGAACGGGCTGGCCAACCTGCACAACGCGCGCCGCGCCGGCGTGCCGGTGCTCAACCTCATCGGGGACCAGGCGCACCACCACCGTCCGCTGGATCCGCCCCTGGCCGCCGACACCGAAGCCCTCGCGAAGACAGTGTCGGCGTGGACCCGCACGTCGCTCGACGCGTGCGCCGTCGCGCCCGACGCCGCCAGCGCCGTCGCCGCGGCACGCGCCGGCGGCGGGCGCATCGCCAGCCTGGTCCTTCCGTCCGACGTCTGCTGGGACGAAGGCGCGCAGGTCGCCGCGCCGCAGCCCGTCCCGCCCCGCGCCGGGGTGCCCGACGACCGGCTCGCGCATGCCGCCGCCTGCGCGCTCGAAGGCGAGGGCACGCTGCTCCTGCTGGGGCAGGATGCCTTGCACGGCCCCGGGCTTGCGCTCGCCGCGCGCATCGCCGAGAGGACCGGCGCCCGGCTGCTCGCCGGAGCGACCGTCGCGCGCATGGCGCGCGGCGACGGCACCCCCCGGATCGGGCGCATGCCCTACGCGCCCGAGCCGGCGACCCGGCTGCTGGCCGGCGTGCGCCGCCTGCTGCTGGTCGGCGCGCGCCGGCCCGTGTTCGCGTTCGCCGGGCCCGACGGCCACCAGCGGCCCGAACCGCCCGGCCTGCACGTGGCCCTGGTCGCGGCGCCCGAGGAGGACGTGGTGTGCGCACTCGGCCGCCTGGCCGAGCGCCTGGGATGCGCCGCCACGGTCGATGCCCCGCGGCGCGAGCGGCCGTCACCCGCAGCGGGCGACGTGAGCCCGCAGGCGTTCGCCCGGTCGCTGGGCGCACTGCTGCCGCCCGGCGCGATCGTCGTCGATGAAGGCGTGAGCTTCGGGCGTGCGGTGTTCGACGGCACGCTCGATGCCGCCGCGCACGACTGGTTGCAGCTGACCGGCGGCGCGATCGGCATGGGGCTGCCGGTGGCCACGGGCGCCGCGGTCGCGGGCGCGGGCCGGCGCGTCGTCGTCCTGCAGGCCGACGGGTCCGCGCTGTACAACGTGCAGGCGCTGTGGACGCAGGCGCGCGAGCGGCTGGACGTCACCACCGTCATCTTCTCCAACCGGCGCTACGCCATCCTCCACGACGAGATGCGGCGGGTGCGGGCCACGGCCGGTCCCGCGGCGTCGGCGCTCTTCAGCCTGGGGCAGCCGGACATCCGCTGGGACCAGCTCGCCAACGGCTTCGGCGTCGCCTCCGGCGTGGCGGCGACGATGGACCAGTTCAACGCGCTGTTCGAACGCTCGATGGCCACGGCCGGCCCCTTCCTCATCGAGCTGGCCGTTCCCTAGGGACGCCCGCGGCGCGACCGTAAACTGCCAGCGAGCCGGCCAGGACCGGCCCGGAGTTCCAGCATGGCCGCGCGCGACAGTTTCTTCCCGCTCAAGCACCCGCTGTCCCTGCGCTACTTCCATGAAGTCGCGCGGGCCGGCTCGTTCCGCAAGGCATCCGAGCAGGTCCACATCGCCGCGTCGGCCCTCAACCGGCACGTGAAGTACCTGGAGGAGGAGATGGGCACCTTGCTGTTCGAGCGCGGCAAGGGGCGTGCCGGCCTCAAGCTCACGGCGGCGGGCGAGGTCCTGCTGTACCGCCTCAAGCGGGCGATCGCCGAACTGGGCACCGCCCGCACCGAAGTGAACTCCCTGCTCGGCCTGGACCAGGGGACCGTCAAGATGGGCGTGAACGAAGGCATCTGGCGCGAACTCCTGCCCAGCGTGCTGACGGCCTTCCGCAAGGCGCACCCGGGCATCGTCCACCACGCGGTGGTCGGCGGCTCGCCGCGCCTGGTCGAGCTGCTGCTCGCCGACGAGATCGACCTCGCCCTGGCGTTCAACCCGCGCCCGCACCCGGACCTGACCTTCGCGGTGCGCCACCACGTGCAGGCCTGCGTGATGGTCCGGCGCACCCATCCCCTGGCCAGGCTGCGCACGGTGCGCCTGAGCGACTGCGCCGGCCACGACCTGGTGATGCCGGACGAGAGCCTCGCGTTGCGCGCCACCCTGGACGGCATGTTCGCGCAGGCCGACGTGTCGCCGCGCACGGTGCTGTCCACCAACTCCTACGAGGTGATGCGCAGCGCGGCGGAAGCCGGTGTCGGCATCGCCATCCTCACGCAGCAGCTGTTCCATCCGCAGGGCGCGCGGTCGCCGGTGGTGTTCGTCCCGCTGCGCGATGCCGGCATTCCCGCGCAGGTGATCGCCTGCTGCGTGCGCAAGGGCCGGCCGCTGTCCGCGGCCGCGCGGGCGATGGTGGGCGCCATCGAGCAGGGGCTCGCGCAAGCCGCTCGGCCGGCCGCCCCCCGGGGCTGAATTCGCGTTCTCGGCATGAGAACGCACTGGCGAAAATTCGGCGCTTGCCGCGGACACGGGCGGCTCCTACATTGGCGGCCGACCCATCCCCAACGCCAGCCCTGAAAGGTGTTTGCATGAGAACCGCAGAGCAACAGAACGCGCTGAACACGGCGCGCATCAGCAGCACCGAGCGGCTGCCGCAGATCGACCTGCATCCCTGGCTGTTCGGCGACCGCGCCGCGCGGCTGCAGGTGGCCCGCCGGATCGCCGACGCCTGCGCGCGCTACGGCTTCTTCTACCTGTACCGCCACAACGTGCCGGACGCCTTGCGCCAGGGCGGCTTCGAGGCGGCCGAGCGCTTCTTCGCGATGCCGGTGGACAAGCGCATGGCCTGCCGGCCCACCGCGGCGCGCCAGATCCGCGGCTACCAGCCGCTGGGCGACACCAAGCGCCCCGGCATCCCGGCGGACCTGAAGGAATCGTTCGACATGGGCTTCCCGCTGGCCGCGGACGACCCCGACGTGCTGGCCGGCCTGCCGTTCCATTCGACCAACAGCTGGCCCGCGGACCTGCCCGGCTTCCGGCGCGCGATCGAGGCGCTGTACTTCAGCAAGCTCGAGTGCGGCCGGCACGTGCTGCGCGCGATGGCGCTGGCGCTCGGTGCCGACGAGAACTTCTTCGTGGGCCAGTGCGAGAAGCCCTACACCAACATGCGCCTGGTGCACTACCCGCCGCAGGATCCGCAGCCCGACGCCGGCATCGGCGCGAGCGCGCATTCCGACCGCGGGATCATCACGCTGCTGCTGAACGACTCGAACGGCGGCCTGCACGTGGAGACGGCGAACGGGGACTGGATCGACGCGCCGCCGGATCCGCAAGCCATCATCGTCAACGTCGGCGACCTGATGACACGCTGGAGCAACGGGCGCTTCCGCTCGGCGATCCACCGCGTCGTCAACGAGACCGGCCACGAGCGCTATTCGATCCCGCAGTTCCACCACCCCTCGTACCGTGCGGTGGTGGACCCGGCGCAGTTGCCGGGCGCCGGCACCATCCGGTACGAGCCCGTCGTCGCGGGGGAGTTCGTCGCGCACGGGCTGCAGCGGGACCGCAAGTCCTGGAGCGAGGCGGCGGCGGAAACCGCCCCGGCCGCCTAGCGGAAGCTGCCGCTGCGGTGCTGGCCGACCTCGAACTCGCTGACCGGCGCGGCGCGGTTGCCCCAGGAGGTGCGGATGTGCGTCAGCACCGCGGCGATGTCGGCGTCCGACAGCAGCGTGACGAAGGGCGGCATGCCGAACGGCCGCGGGTTGCCCTCGGTCGAGGGCGCGAACCCGCCGCCCAGCACCACCTGCACCAGGTTGGCCGTCACCGCCATCGTCACCGCGCGGTTGCCGGCCAGCGGCGGGTAGGCGCCGGTGCGTCCCTCGCCGCGTTCGCCGTGGCATTGCGCGCAGTGCTCGCCATAGAGCCGGGTGCCGAGCTCGGCCACCCGCGCGCTGACGGGGGGCGCATCCTCCCCCGGCGGTTCGTCGGTCTGCGGCAGCGTCTTCAGGTACGTGCCCATGGCCAGCGCGTCCTCGGCCGACAGGTGCTGCGTGCTCCCCAGCACGACCTCCGCCATCGGGCCCACCACGGTCGCGTCGTTGGCGACGCCGGTGCGCAGCAGGCGCGCCACGTCCTGCACCGACCATTGCGCCACGCCCGCCTCGTGCGGCGAGGTGAGCGAGGGCGCGTACCAGTCCTGCATCGGGATCACGCCGCCGGACAGGCCGAACACGTCGCTGTTGGCGCCGAGCGCGTTGCGGGTGTTGTGGCAGGCCGAGCAGTGCCCGAGGCCGCGCACCAGGTAGGCGCCGCGGTTCCAGGTCGCCGCCTGCGCCGGCTGGTCCTGCCAGGTGCCGGGGCGGAAGTACAGCGTGCGCCACACGGCGAGCGCGGCCTGGGTGCTGTACGGCCAGCGCAGCTGGTGCGGCGTGTTGGGCCGCGCCACCGGCGGCACGGTGCGCAGGTAGGCGAACATCGCGTCGGCGTCGGCGCGGGTGACCGCGGTGTAGTTGGTGTACGGGAACACCGGGTAGAGCAGGCGGCCGTCACGCGAGCGGCCGTGGTGCAGGGCGCGCCAGAACTCGTCGGCGCTCCAGCGCCCCAGGCCGTGGGCGGGGTCGGCGGTGAGGTTGGTCGCATAGACGGTGCCGAACGGCGTCTCGACCGGCCGGCCGCCGGCCCAGGGCGCGCCGCCGCGATCGGTGTGGCAGGCCATGCAGTTGCCCACCTTGACGAGGTAAGCGCCGCGTTCGGCCGATGGCGGCGCCGTGCCCGCACTGGCGCGGCCCTCGTCCTCGCCGCCGTAGTTCGACCAGCCGACCCAGCCGGCGAACGCCAGCAGCAGCACCGCGACCAGCAGCAGGATGCGCTTCATGGCTGCTGCCTCCCGGCCGGCAGGGCGGCGCTGCCGCATGCGATGGCGGGCGGCTGGGGCAGGCGGTCCACGGCCTTCGGCTGCGCAGGCGCCGGCTGCGATGCCAGCCAGGTGACGGCCGCATTCAGGTCCTCGGGCGAGAGCGCGCGCGCGACCTGCGCCATGCAGTCCGGCGCGTGGGCGCGCCGCTGGCCGGTGCGCCAGGCGCCCAGTTGCGCCTGCAGGTAGTCGGCCGGCAGGCCGAGCAGGCCGGGCGTGTTCGGCTGCACGCCGGTGAGCGCCGCACCGTGGCAGGCCGCGCAGGCCGGCACCTGGCTGGCAGGGACGCCCTCCAGCGCGATGCGGCGCCCGCGTTCGAGCAGTTCGGCGGGCACGCGCGGGGCCGTGGGCGGCGGATACGGCACCTCGAGCGAGGCGAAGTGGCGCGCGATCTGCTGCAGGTAGGCGTCGGACAGCGGGTCGAGCAGCCGCGTCATCGCGCCGTAGTGGCGGCGGCCATCGCGGAAGTTGAGCAGCTGGTTGAAGAGATAGCCCTCGGGCTTGCCCGCGATGCGCGGGTAGTAGCCGTCGGGTCCGGCGCGCCCCTGCAGGCCGTGGCAGACGGTACAGGCCAGCGTGCGCTGGGCCATGGTGTCCTCGAACGGCGCGGCGCTGGCGGCGTGGGCCGCGAACAGCAGCGCGGCAGTGGCAAGGAGGAGGCGGATCGGGTTCACGGGATGCCGATCATGCCCCACGGATTCCCCGGCGGCGCGACGGCGTCCTACAGGTTCACCGCGTGCGCCTGCCTAGAGTGGGACACGACCGCGAGTCCGCCATGAACCGCCCCGACCCCAAGACCCCCGCCTCGGCGCCCGACGTCATGCCGCCGCACGAGCTGCCACCGCCGGGCAGCGAGGACGTGCCCGAGGGCAGCAACACGACCATCCACCGGCCCGACCCGGACGCCGAACGGCATCCCGCCCGCGAGCAGCACAAGCCGCGCGGGCCCTACGTCACCGGCAACGATTGAGCCAAGGGGTCGTCGAGCACCAGGTCGCTGCGCGGATGCGCCACGCACGGCAGGATCCAGCCTTCGCGCCGTTCCTCGGCCAGCACCCCGGGCCAGGCGATGGCGTAGTGGACCCGTCCCGACCGCAACCGCTGGATGCAGGTGCGGCAGGTGCCGTTGCGGCACGAACTGGGCAGCGGCCAGCCGGCGGCTTCGGCCGACTGCAGCAGCGGGCGGTCGGCCCGCGCCTCGAACGCGGGCCCGTCCGGCCCCAGTCGCACCTGCCACGCGCGGGTGCTGCTCTCGTCGTCCTCGTCGTCGCCGGCCATCACCGATCATAGGCATCCCCACCACCGACCCGCACCCCATGGCCTCCAGCTTCTTCGCTCTCCTGGACGACATCGCGACCGTGCTGGACGACGTGTCGCTGCTCACCAAGGTGGCCGCCAAGAAGACCGCGGGGGTCCTGGGCGACGACCTTGCGCTCAACGCGCAGCAGGTCAGCGGCGTCCACGCCGACCGGGAGCTGCCGGTCGTGTGGGCGGTCGCCAAGGGCTCGCTGCGCAACAAGCTGGTGCTGGTGCCGGCCGCCCTTGCCATCAGCGTGGTCGCGCCCTGGGCCGTGCTGCCGCTGCTGATGCTGGGCGGCGCGTACCTCTGTTTCGAGGGCGCCGAGAAGCTCGCGCACCGGTTCCTACACCACGGCGAGGACGCGCAGCGCAAGGCGGCGCTGGAGCAGGGGCTGGCCGATCCCGCCGTCGACGTCCTCGCGCTGGAGAAGGACAAGGTGCGCGGCGCCGTGCGCACCGACTTCATCCTGTCGGCCGAGATCATCGTCATCGCGCTCGGCACGGTGGCGCAGGAGCCGCTGACGACGCAGCTGGCCGTCCTGGCCGGCATCGGCCTGCTCATGACCATCGGCGTCTACGGCCTGGTGGCCGGCATCGTGAAACTCGACGACCTCGGGCTCTGGCTCACGCGCCGGCCCGCGGCGGCGGCGCGGGCCGCCGGCGCCGGTCTGCTGCGGCTGGCGCCCTGGTTGATGAAGGGGCTGTCGCTGGCCGGCACGGCGGCGATGTTCCTGGTCGGCGGCAGCATCCTCGCGCACGGTGTGCCGGGCCTGGAGCACGCGCTGGAGGCCTGGACCGACGGCGCCGGGCCGATGCGGGCCGCCGTGCTGCCGCTGCTCGCGCACGCGGTCGTCGGGCTGCTGGCCGGGGCGCTGGTGCTGGCCGGGGTGGAGGGCGCGCGCCGCCTGCGCGGCCGGCGCGTGCCGGCCTGATCGCGGCGCGTCCTACAGGGCGGCGTGGTGCCTGCTGGCGCCGGCCTGGCGGCGGCGGCGCTAAGGTCCGGCCCCATGGAGTTGTCGTCCGTCCTCGACCTGCTGCAGTGGCCCGCGATGGCGGCCAGCGTGCTGGCCGCCTGGCTGGTCGCATCCAACCACCAGCCACGGCGCAACGCCGGCTTCTGGGTCTTCCTCGCCAGCAACGTGCTGTGGACTGCGTGGGGCTGGCATGACGGCGCGTGGGCCCTCATCGCGCTGCAGGTGGCGCTCGCGGCGTTGAACATCCGCGGCGTGGCCAAGACCGAGCAGCCGCTGTCGCCGGATGGCGACACGCGACCCGTAGCTCGGCCGTAGGCCGTTTCCTACCTTCCGACGGGACCGTGGCGCATAGCGCCGCGTGGCTCGACTGCGCATCATGGGTACAGCAAAAAATGCAGTCGCGCGAGGAGGACACGATGCCGTTGTTGCACACCCTGTGGTCGCCGGACGAACGCACGCCGCGCCACGTAGCCCCGATCCACGATGACGACGAGTCCTGGCTCGGATGGGAATGCGCCTTGCCTGCGCTGCAGGTCGAGGCCTGGGAACCGACCACTACCAGCGCTCGCGACCAAGGGTCAGCCCCGATTGCCTGAGCGGCAAATCGTGACAGTGGCGGTCCTACAGACCGTGCCGTCATCACCTCACTCCATCGCCGCTGCGACGGAACCTAATCTCTGGTCCAGCCGACGCACCGCGCCGGCATCGCATCCATCAAGGAGTTTGAACCATGAGAGCAACCAAGACCACCCTCACCACGCTAGCGGCGGCAGCGGCGCTGGCATTCGGCGGCTATGCGGTCGCCCAGTCGTCCGGTGCTTCCGGCGGCGGCGCCGCTGGCGGCGCCAGCGGTAGCAGCTCCGGCGGCGCCGGCGGCACCCAGGGCACCGGCACGGGTGCGGGCACGGGTGCCAGCACCGGGTCGAGCACCGCTCCGGCAGGCGGCTCGTCTCCGAGCACCATGGGCGCGTCGGGCACCGGCTCGAGCTCGAGCGGCACCGCGGCTGACACGTCCAACACGGGCTCCAGCGCCACCACCCCGAGCGCCTCGGGTTCGTCGGGCTCGTCGTCTTCGATGGGCGCCAGCCCCTCGACCTCGTCGTCCGGCGCCACCAGCCCCAGCACGTCGTCGGGCTCCAGCAGCTCGATGGGTTCGTCCTCGGGTAGCAGCGACACGTCGGGTACCACCGGCGGCCGCGCCGCCCGCACCGACCGCAACTAAGCACCGGTTCCATCCGGCACGAAGGGCGGTCCCACGCGGGGCCGCCCTTTTTCATGTCAGCCCCACCAGGATCGCCGCCATGCCGCACGCACCGCTTCCTTCCCACGCCTGCACGCCGGCGCGTGGAGGCTGGCGGCTGTGGCAGGCCGCGATCCTGGTGGTGGCGCTGATCGGCGGGCTGGCCGCCGGCGAATTCGCCAAGACGCGGCGCGAGGCCGCCGCGACGGCGAACCTGGTGCGCCCGCAATCGGCGCCCGTCGCGACGATGCCGCAGCCGGCGCCGCACCCCGCACCGCACGTCACGCGCCTGGCATCGTTCAACGGCCAGTCGCCCACGCCCGACGTGCGCCACCTGGCCAACTGGATCGTCGATGCTGGCGACCACGAGGGCAAGTCGTTCGTGGTCGTCGACAAGAAGGACGCCCGCGTCTGGCTGTTCGACCCGGACGGCGCGCTGGTGGCGCAGACGCCCGCGCTGCTCGGCGCCGCGGCCGGCGACGACGCGGTGCCCGGCATCGGCGAGAAGCCGCTGGCGCAGGTGCTGCCGCAGGAAAAGACGACGCCGGCCGGCCGCTACGTCGCGGAGCCCGGCGTCAATGCGAGCGGCGAGGACATCATCTGGGTGTCGTACGACCTGGCGGTGTCCATGCACCGCGTGCGCCCGACGGTCAAGGCCGAGCGCCGCCTGCAGCGGCTGGCCTCGGCGACGCCGCGCGACAACCGCATCTCGTTCGGCTGCATCAACCTGCCGCCGGCGTTCTACGAACAGGTGCTGCGACCCGCGGTCCTGCGCACCGGCGCCATCGTCTACGTGCTGCCCGAGACCCGCAGCGCGCATCGGCAATTCGGCTCCTACGACGTGCCTGATCCCGACGAGGCTCTGGCGCTGGCGCCCCCGCCCCGCGTGAAAAAAACACGATCATCCGCATCAACCCATCCTTGGTCGGTGACGACGCCGGCAGCCCGACCGGCCGTCGCTAGCATTCGCGCCCAACCGAGGTCGCCGGCATCGCTGCGCGGCCGCGAGGATGGGGACGCGAATGGAATGGAAAAACAAGACCGTCGCACTGGCCTTCGCATGGGCGATCGCCGGTGCGGCCCTGGCGGGACCGCAGGCGCAGCTGGATGCCCGCTTCGAGCGCGAGCGCCCGTCGGCGGAAGCGCGCGACATGGTGCAGTGGGTGCTGCAGTCCCGGGACGCGGAGGACAAGCCGTTCCTGGTGGTCGACAAGAAGGCGGCGCATCTCTACGTTTTTGAGCCGTCGGGGCGCCTGCGCGCCGCCACCCCGGTCCTGCTGGGGGCGGCGGTCGGCGACTACAGCGCGCCGGGTGTCGGCGACCGGGCCCAGAACGGCGTGCTGCCGTTCGCCGAGCGCACCACGCCCGCCGGCCGTTTCCTCACCCAACCCGGGCGCAACCGCAACGGCGAGCCGGTGGTGTGGTTCGACTACGAGGCCGCGCTGGCCATCCACCGCCTGCGCCCGGGCCGCTCGCACGACGTGCGGGCGGCGCGCCTGGACGCCGGCCGGCCGGACGCGCGCCGGGTCTCGCTCGGCTGCGTGGTGGTGCCGGTCCCGTTCTACCTCGACGTGATCGAGCCCCTGCTGGGCCAGCGCGAGGGCGTTGTCTACGTGCTGCCGGAAACCCAGCAGGCGCGCGACCTGTTCACCCAGCTCTGACGTGACGGCCGAGGCAGGCCGCGCCGGCGCAAAGAAAAAGCCGGGCGGGCCCCGGCTTTCCGGATGGTCGGGAGCGGCGCGCCGGACCGGTGAAGGATGCGTCCTCTCAGATCGATTGCCAGGGGTTCTCGGCCACCAGGCAGCCGCTGATGCGCCAGCTGCGATCCGGCTGCAGTTCGAGCGCGAACAGCGCCAGCCAGGACTTGTCCTCGTCGTCCTTGATCTCGACCATCTGCAGAACGCTGCCGTCCTCTTCCTCGGGCTTGTGGAAGCTCACCGAGGCCGGGCGGTAGACCATGGGGTAGGCACCCCGCACCATCGCAAGGAAGCGTCCGGAGCTGCCGATGGCCTGCTGCACGGACGGCGTGGCGGTCTGGAAGGCGCCATCGGCGTCGTCTTCCTGCAGCGCCGCGATCTGCGCCACGATCACCTCGCGCACCTTGGCCGCTTCCACCTCGGTCAACGGGTTCGCGACGGCACGCACATGGAAGCAGAGCGCTGCAGCCGCCGTCGCGAGCAGCAGCAGGATGCGGTGGGACTGCGTGGCCATGGAAGACTCCGCGAGGTGGTGGATGGGTCCAGCGTAGGCATCCGGCCGGTTGCAAGCTGTAGGCCGACCCCGCGGTACTCCGTCGGACGCCCATTGGGGCAGTCGGGCCGCGCACCACGACGGCGCATCATCCGGCGGGCCGCCCAGGCAGTGGCCCGCCGGGGCCGCTGGACAATGGTTGGTCGTTTCGCGGCAAGCGCGGAGGCCCGATCCCTGTCTCGTAGCGCGGCACCCCGGCGGGCACCGCTGCAGTGTGGGCGGGGCAACGCGGCATTGCCGCAAGCCATCGGCGCGACGGGCTGTAGGCCGGGCGCGCTGCGACCCGACGGTCAACGCCGGGGTGGCTGGGTGGCGCCGGCCTGGCGCAGCTTCTGCAGGATCTGCTCGCGCGTGGCGCGAATCTCGCTTGCGAAGGGGTTGCGGCTGTCGGCGGCCAGCGGCTCGATCAGCGCCAGCGCCTCCTGGTTGCGGCCCTGGTCGGACAGCACCTGGGCCAGGTTGTTGCCGACGATCGCCGAGGCGGGGTGCCGCCGGCGCGCCTCGCCCAGCACCATCGCCGCCTTGGCAAGATCGCCGCGCGCGTGGTACTGGTTGGCCAGGCCGACGGCCGCGGCCTGGTTGTCCGGCCAGCGTTGCAGGGCGGCGGCGAAGCCGGCCATCGCGGCGCGCCCATCGGCGACCCGCGCCATCGCGAGCACCGCGGTCATCCAGGCGTCCTCGGTGGCGGTGGCCGGGATGCGATCCGGCGGCGCGACCACCATGGCCCAGTAGCCGCTGTGCATCCAGCTGCGCTCGAAGGCGCTGAACGCCATTTCCTGGCGGCGCCGGGTGCCCGAGCGCAGGACCACGCTGCCGCTCGGATAGTCGAAGCCGTTCACCACGGCGTAGTGCCAGGTGACGGTGAGCAGGCCCACGTCCTGCAGCACCAGCACCGGGTTGCCCGCGGCCACCTCGCGCAGGAGGTCGGCGTAGCGTGGCGCGAGCAGGTATGACACCCGCCCGTAGCGGCGCGCGGCGGCCAGCATCTCCAGCTGCAGGCTGCCGCGCCGCTCGGGCAGCCAGACCTGGTCGACCAGGGCATCGGGCGTGACGTCGATGCCGCTGGCCGCCAGGACGGTGGCCAGCGCGGCGGGGCCGCATTGGTACTCATCCTGGGGGAAGAAGGGAACGGCCTCGAGCTCGACCGATTGCTGCACGCCCGACGGCCAGCCGGTGCGCAGCTGCAGCGACTGCGGCACCATCTGCGCGCAGCCGGACAGCAGCACGGCCGCGCAGCCCGCGAGCCAGCGCCGGCGCGAGCCCGCGCCGCCACTGGCGGTGGGAGAAGCCGGTGCGGTCGTCATCGGGACGCAAGCATGCCGCAAGGACGCGCGAAGTAGAAGAGGCGAAAGCCGACAAATGGAAGCGCGCTGCGCTCCAGCCCGGCGGTGGCAGCCGACGCCACGTCCCGCGGCGTTCCTACGCAGGGCAACTCGACATGGCGCCTATCGTGGGTTCACCGTTCCGGAATCCCCCATGCTGCTGCGCCCACTCCTTTGCCTGCTCGCCATGCTCACGCTGTCCGCGTGCATGACCCGCGAGGCCCGGCGGGAACTGCCCTGGGACCACGGCGGCTATGCCGATCCGGAGGGCGCGGCCTTCATGGGGTACCACGGGGCGCCGAACCGGCGCACGGACGAACCCGGCAGTTGAGCGGCCACCGCCGCGCAACCCACACAGGCCGCGGTCCCTCACTCGACGGCGCTCGGGTCCTTGCGGATGGTGTCGCGGTCGCGGTGCTGGTGACGGTCGAGCTTGCCGAGCGTGTGGTCCAGCAGGTGGATGAGCCGCTGCGTCGCGCCGCGGAACGCCTCGTCCTGCGACGGCGCGTGGTGGGTGGCGGCGACCGGGTCGCGGCCGGCGATGCGGGCCTCGAGCATGCAGCGCTTGTCGACCGCGCCATTCCTGCTGTTGCTGGTCTCGCGCATCTGGACCTCGACGCGCGTGATGTCCTGGGAGAAGCGCGCCAGCGCCTCGTTGAGATAGTCGGTGGCCCAGCGCTCCAGGGTGTCCTTGTTCTCGACGCCGTTGCTCGTGTTCACCTGCACCTGCATGCTCTTCCTTCGCCAAACGCGTTGCGTGGCGACCAAGTGTGGCGACAAGGCCAGCGGATGGGGTGTAGGACAATGGCGGGCCCTGCGTCAGCCCCCCTTGTCCCAAGCCATGTCCCTGCTGGAAACCATCGAGACCGAAACCGGCCCCAACCCGGTCGCCACCATCATCGTGCTGCACGGGCTGGGCGCCGACGGCAACGATTTCGTGCCCTTTGCCAGCGAGCTGCAGCTGGGACCGGTCGGCCCGGTGCGGTTCGTGTTCCCGCATGCGCCGGTGATGCCGGTCACGATCAACAACGGCTACCGCATGCGGGCCTGGTACGACATCCTCGGCACCGACCTGGTCCGCCGCGAGGACGAGGCCGGCCTGCGCGCCTCGCTCACCGCGGTCGAGGCGCTGCTGGCCCGCGAGGAGGCGCGCGGCATCCGCTCCGACCGCATCGTGCTGGCCGGCTTCTCCCAGGGCTGCGCCATGGCGCTGCTCACCGGCCTGCGCCACCGCGAGCGGCTGGCCGGCATCGTGGGCATGTCGGGCTACCTGCCGCTGGCCGCCACCACCGCGGCCGAGCGCAGCGAGGCGAACGCGCGCACGCCGGTGTTCCTGGCGCACGGCAGCCACGACAACGTGGTCCCGGTGGCACGCGGCCAGGCCTCGTGCGAGCTGCTGCGCGAACTCGGCCACCCGGTTGACTGGCACGAGTACCCGATGGCGCACTCGGTCTGCCTGGAGGAGGTCCAGGACCTCAACGCCTGGCTGCTGAAGGTGCTGGCCCCGGCCTGAATGCCCGAGCGGGCCACGGCGCGTGCTGGTGCAGGCGCCATACCCGGCGCGCGCAGCAGGATTTGCCCAAAGGTGTTAACTTCTGCGCCCCGCCACACACCGGCCGAGACAACCCGATCATGAGACGCACGGCCGCCCGAGCGCGAGTCGCACAGCCGCAGGTGGAACTGCCCCGATGAGCCGCCTGCAATCCTCGCTGGACGCCCTGTCCGCCGACCGCCTGCGCGGCATCCGCCGCGGCATCGAGAAGGAGAGCCTGCGCGCCACGGCCAGCGGCGCGCTGGCCCTCACGCCGCATCCGGCCGGCCTGGGGTCGGCGCTGACGCATCCTTGCATCACCACCGACTACAGCGAGGCGCAGCTCGAACTGATCACCGGCGTGCACGCGACGCCCGAGACCTGCCTGGAGGAGCTGCTGCGCATCCACCAGGCGACGGTGCGCGCGCTGGGCGACGAGATGATGTGGGTGTCGAGCATGCCGTGCAACCTGCCGGCCGACGAGACCATCCCGATCGGCAGCTACGGCCCCTCCAACGTCGGGCGCGCCAAGAGCGTCTACCGCATGGGCCTGGCGCACCGCTACGGCCGGCGCATGCAGACCATCTCGGGCATCCACTACAACTGGTCGCTGCCGGGCGTGTCCAGCGACGGCTATTTCGCGCTGATCCGCAACTTCCGCCGCCACGCCTTCCTGCTGCTGTACCTGTTCGGCGCCTCGCCGGCGGTGTGCTCGTCGTTCGTGGCCGGCCGCCAGCACGACCTGCAACTGCTGGCCGAGGGCACGATGTCGCTGCCGCATGCCACCTCGCTGCGCATGGGGCGGCTGGGCTACCAGAGCGATGCGCAGGCCAGCCTGGCGGTCAGCTACAACGGCCTGGACGGTTATGCCGCCTCGCTGCAGGAGGCGCTGACGCGGCCGTACCCGGCCTACGAGGCGATCGGCATCGTCAACCCGGGCGGCGAGTACAACCAGCTGGCCACCAGCCTGCTGCAGATCGAGAACGAGTTCTACGGCACGATCCGGCCCAAGCGGGTGATCTTCCCGGGCGAGCGGCCGCTGCACGCGCTGCGCGAGCGCGGCGTCGAGTACGTCGAGGTGCGCCTGCTCGACCTCGACCCCTTCGTGCCCATCGGCATCAAGCCGCAGACGTTGCGCTTCCTCGACGTCTTCCTGCTGCAGTGCCTGCTGGCCGACAGCCCGCCCGACACCCCGGCCGAGATCGCGCAGATCGGCCGCAACCAGCACCGCACCGCGGCCCGTGGCCGCGAGCCCGGCCTGCAGCTGGAGCGCGGCAACGGCGAGGTGGCGCTGGCCGACTGGGCCGGCGAGCTGCTGGACGGCTGCGAGCGGACGGCCGCCGCGCTGGACGCGGTGCACGGCACCAGCGACTACGCCGATGCGGTGCGGTCGGCACGGGCCATGCTGCACGATCCCGCCATGCTGCCGTCGGCCCGGGTCCTGGACGTCATGGCGAGCGCACACGGCAATTCCTACACCGCGTTCACGCGGGCCCAGTCGCAGCAGACGCGGGCCAAGCTGCTGGCGCTGCCGTTCAGCGCGGCGCAGCAGGCCCGGTACGACCAGCTGGCCCAGCAGTCGCTGCAGGAGCAGCGCGACATCGAGGCGCGCGACACCATGCCCTTCGAGGTCTACCGGCAGCAGTACATCTCGCCCGAGCGCCTCGGGTTGGGCAAGTTCGCCGTTGCGCCGGACTTGGCAGCCGTCTGACGGCCGCGCAACACTGCTCATCCTTTGTTACACCTCTTCGTGCGTGGAGCGCACGATGCGTCAACGTCGAGCTTAGAGTGGCCGTTGTGAAAACATCCCATTTCGGAGCCGATCCATGCAGACCCGTTCGATGACCCTGGCCGGCCGCGCCCTCGCGGCGGCGTTGGCCTTCACCCTGGCCAGCGGCCCGGTCCTGGCCGACAAGGGCGGCAAGCACGACAAGCACGAGCACAAGCACAAGCACGACCACGACGACGATCACCACGGCCACGACCACGACCGCCGTGACCCGCGCGTGGGCGGCTACTTCGTCGACCACGACCGCGTGGTGGTCCGCACCTACTACGAAACGGAATACCGCGGTGGCAGGCACTGCCCGCCCGGCCTGGCAAAGAAGCACAACGGCTGCATGCCACCCGGCCAGGCCAAGAAGGTCTACATGGTCGGCCAGCCGCTGCCCACGAGCGTGGTCTATTACCCGGTGCCGCAGCCGGTGCTGGTGCAACTGCCGCCGCCGCCCCCGCAGCACAAGTACGTGCGCATCGCCGGCGACATCCTGCTGATCGCGGTCGGCTCGTCCATGGTGGTCGACGCGCTGGGCGACATCACGCGCTGAGCGTTCCCGCTGCGCGACGACAAGCCGGGCGCCGCCCGGCTTTTTTCATGGCGCCGTCGCCTGGGTGGCAGCCGGCCCCGGCCTGCTGGGCTAAAGTGGCCGCCGCACTCAACAAGGAGATCGTCGGGATGGCAGTGGATTTCAGCGGCCGGGTGGCCATCGTCACGGGCGCCGGCGGCGGCCTGGGCCGCGAGCATGCACTGGCACTGGCCGCGCGCGGCGCCCGCGTGCTGGTCAACGACCTGGGCGGCGCGGTCGACGGCTCCGGCGGCTCCACCGGCGCGGCGCAGAAGGTGGTCGACGAGATCCGTGCTGCCGGCGGCGAGGCGCTGGCCAACGCCGCCTCGGTGACCGACTTCGCCGCCGTGCAGGCGATGGTGCAGCAGGCCGTCGACGCCTGGGGCCGGGTGGACGTGCTGGTCAACAACGCCGGCATCCTGCGCGACAAGAGCTTCGCCAAGATGGACCTGGCGGACTTCCGGCTCGTGCTCGACGTCCACCTGATGGGCGCGGTGCATTGCAGCAAGGCCGTGTGGCCGCTGATGCAGGAGAGCCGGTATGGCCGCATCGTCATGACCACCTCGTCCAGCGGCCTGTACGGCAACTTCGGCCAGAGCAACTATGGCGCCGCCAAGCTGGCGCTGGTGGGCCTGATGCAGACGCTGGCGCTGGAAGGCGAGAAGTACGGCATCCGTGTCAACTGCCTGGCGCCCACCGCCACCACGCGCATGACCGAGGAGCTGTTCCCGGCCGACATGCGCGAGGCGTTCGCGCCGCGCAACGTGGTGCCGGCCATGCTGGTGCTGGCGTCCGAGGACGCGCCGACGCGCACGGTGCTGTGCGCCGGTGCCGGCGGCGTGGAGGCCGCCCATGTCACCCTGACCCAGGGCGCCTTCATCGGCACCGGCCCCGGTGCCGACGACCGCCTGGTGGCCTTGCTCGACCAGGTGCGCGACCGCAGCGGCGAGGCGGTGCCCGGCAGCGGCGCGGCGCAGGGCGCCAATGAACTGCGCCTGGCGCGCGCCAACGGCTAGCCGTTGCGCGAGGCGGGGCTCTACAGGGGCCCCGGCAGCGCCTTCAGGCCGATCCAGGCGGCGGCGATCACCGCATTGACGGGCACGCTGAGCGCGCCCGGAACGTAGAACAGCATCGAGAGCGTGGGCGCGTCGAGCAGGCCCTCGAGCACGCCGCCCAGGCCGTAGAAGGCCAGGCCCCAGCCCAGCCAGCGCCACATGTAGGTGGGCAGCCAGCGCGCCTGTTCCCGGTTGTAGCGCCACGCCGCCGCGCGCTCGAAGACGGTCCCGCAGGTCACGTCCCGGAACAACCAGCCGAAGAAGAAGTACTGGTACACAAGGGTGCGGAATTCGGTCTGCTGCACGCGTGCCCCCCGAGACGGTGGAGACCGCAGTGTTGACCCACCGCGGCGGCCGCGGCGTAGGACTTGCCCCAATCCCGCGGTCCGCTGCCGGTGCGGCCGCGGCCAGCTCAGGTGTCGGGTTTCTGGCGCGCGGCCAGCGCGTCGAGTTGCGCCTGCAGCGCGAGGATCTCGCGCCGCGCATTGATGCGTTCGGTGTCGTCGTGGATGCACAGGGTCATGCCCAGGTCCGACGGCGAGAACTTCATGTGCAGCCACATGCCCAGCGGGGGGTAGTACTTCTCGAACTCCACCGAGTGCCCGGCCTGGAGCGCCTTCTCGCACTTCTCCAGGAAGCGGCCGGCCGCCGTCTCGGGGAATTCGACCAGCAGGCTGCGGCCGGCCAGCTGCTGGCGGCGGCGCCGCAGCAGGCGCTCGGCCTCGGCGTTGAGGTAGACGAAGCGCCACTCCTCGTCGAGCAGCACGAAGCCGTCGCTCAGCCGTTCCAGGGTCTGGGTGAAGCGCTCGGCGGTGCGGCGCGCCTCGTCGGCCACCGCGCGGAAGCGGCTGACGTCCTGCATCGCCCCCCGCACGTGGGTGATGCGGCCCTCGGCGTCGCGGTCGGCCTCGCCGAGCGCATGGATCCAGCAGGGTTCGCCGCGCGCGCTGACCAGCTGCAGCTCGAGGTCGAACGGCACGCCGCGCTCCATGCATTGCTCGAAGGCCTGCCGCAGCAGCAGCTGCGATTCGGCCGTGTACAGCGGCAGCACGGACCGGGCGGTCGGGACGAACCCGGCCGGCAGCCCGTGGATGGCCCGGACCTCATCCGACCAGGTCCACGTCATGCCGGCCAGCTCCACGGCCCACGCACCCAGCCGGCCGGCTGCCGCCGCCATGCGCAGCAGGGCCTGCGTCTCCTTCATCTGCTGTTCGGTCATCCAGGCGGCGGGCGTGTCGACGCCCGCGCCCAGGTAGCCGCGGTAGGTGACGCCGCTGGTCCAGTAGGCAGGCGGTGCGTCCTCGACCTCGCGCCGCCCCCACAGCCGGCGCCAGGCGCCCGCCATGCCGGCGGCGATGCCGGTGTCGTCGGGGGCATCGACAGGGTGGGGGGACATGGTGGAGGAGGTGGTCATCGGGCTCTGCGAGCCCGGTACGCAACTGTTGTGCCAGGCCACCGCGGGCCCCGTCCTTCGCCCCCGCTACCCCGTCCTCGTCAGGGGCGACCCCTCCGTCAACGTCCTGGCGGTTCGCCGCCGTTACCCCACCCTCGTCATGGCGGGCTCGACCCGCCATCCATCTCCGGTCCGTTGCACGGCCTGGTCGGCGTTCCGGAGCTGGATGCCGGATCGAGTCCGGCATGACGCAGGCCCCACGAAGTCCGGCGGCCGCCGTGAAGGGGCGGGCGAGCGCTTGAGGCGCGCCGCCTCAGAGCGTCGTGAACATGGCCAGCAGGCCGGCGACCACCAGCGCCAGCCCGCCGGCCTCGGCGGACGACAGCTTCTCGCGCAGCAGGCGGTGCGAGACCAGGTAGCTGAAGACGACCTCGATCAGGCCCAGGGTGCGCACGTTGGCCGCCGTCGTGAGGGCGAAGGCGGTGAACCAGCCGATCGAGGCCAGCGCCCCGGCCGCCCCGGCGACGGTGGAGACCCGCCAGGCGCCCGCGATGGCGCGCAGGGACGCGGGCGCGCGCCACGCCAGCCAGCCGCCCAGCAGCAGCGACTGCGCGGCCTGTGCCCACAGCACGCCCCAGGCGCCGGCCAGCCAGGGCGACACCTGCGGCAGTTCCAGCGCCGCGCCCCGGTAGCCGACCGCCGACATGGCGAAGCCGGCGCCCGAAGCCAGGCCCCAGAGCGCCGCGCTGCCGGCCCAGCTGCGTGCGTCCTGCAGGGCACTGGATTGGCGCGGCAGCGACAGCAGCACCACGCCGACCGTGGCGAGGGCCATGGCCGTCAGCGTCGGCCAGCCGGGCAGTTCGTGCAGGAAGAGGGCACCGAACAGGGCCACCTGCAGCGCGTCGGTCTTGGAGTAGGCCACCCCGATGACGAAGTTGCGCTGCTTCATGGCCGCCAGCAGGCAGGCGGTGGCGGCCAGCTGGCTGATGGCGCCAAGCAGCAGCCAGCCGAAGTAGGCGGCGTGGAAGTGCGGCACGGCGGCGGCGGTGGCCGGCATGGCGTGCAGCAGCAGCACCCAGGCCAGTGCGAACGGCAGCCCGTAGAGGAAGCGGGCCAGGGTCGCGCCCAGCGTGCCGGCCTGTGCAACGAGCGAGCGCTGGGCGGCGTTGCGGGCGGTCTGGACCAGCGCCGCAAAGATCGCGATGGGGACCCAGATCCAGGCGAGGGTGGCGGCGGTAGGCATCGCTGCCGATCATCCCAGAGCGAGGCGCGCGGCCCGGCTCGGACGGGCAGGGGAGGGCTCGCCGGGGACGAGGGCTGGCGGTTCGCCGACGCCACCGCAGCACGTCCTGGCGGCGAGTGGCGGGTCGGCCGGGGGACTTGGGTCCCGCCGGAGGGCGAAATGCCCGGGTCGGGCCGCCACTCGCCGCAGCCCCAGGGAATCGTCATGCCGGGCCTGAGCCGGCATCCATCTCCGGAACGTGAGCCAGGTCGAATCTGGCTCGGGGAGATGGATTGCGGGTCGAGCCCGCAATGACGGGGTAGCCGTCTCAGCCTGGGCAGCTGGGCGCGTCGACGCGCGTGAACGCCTGCCCGCGCACCAGCGCCAGCGGGCCGTCGCCGTCGATCACCTTGAGCTTCCCGCCTTCGAGTTCCAGCACCAGCGCACCGACCCGGGTCGATTCGGTGCGCAGCACGTTGCCCTCCATGCGGCCCTGGATGGTGCGGGCCCGGTCGCGGCGCAGCAGCTCGCCCTCGACCTCCTGGTGCTCCTGCTTCAGGCGCAGGCTGAACTCGTGCAGCGGGCCGGAGCCGCACCACAGGCCGCCGACTTGCGCCGGCACCACCCAGAACAGCACCTTGCTCGACCTGGCCAGCCCGACCTTCTTGTCGGGCACCGCCACCTCGCTGGTGCGGTCGGGTTTCCAGTCGCCCATGTCCCAGTCGTGCGACACGATGCGGGTGCCGGGGCGCAGCTTGAGCAGTTGCGGGCGCAGCTGCAGGTTGACCTGCGGCAGCAGGTACATGGTGACCACGGTCGCGCGCGACAGGTCGGTGCGGAACAGGTCCTGCTCCTCGAACTTCACGCGGTCGGCGACGCCCGCCTCGCGCGCCGAGCGGCGGCTGGCTTCCACCAGCTGCGGGACGATCTCGACCCCGAGGCCGGAGGCGCCGAAGCGCCTGGCGGCCACGATGACAATGCGGCCGTCGCCCGAGCCGAGGTCGATGAGGTGGTCGGCGGGGCCGACGTTCGCCAGGCGCAGCATCTCCAGGGTGACGCTGTCGGGCGAGGTGACGAAGGGCACTTCCTCGACGAGTTGCGCGTGGGCGGCTGCTGCGCACAGGGCGGCGCAGCAGGCGAGCAGGGTGGTGCGGGCGGTGGCCTGGAAGCGGGCGAACGGCTTGGACATGCGGTGACCTTAGCAGCCCCCGGCGACGCGCGGTGTCAGCCCGCGCCGGCGCGCGGGATGCTCGGTCCCGTGCCGGCGCGCGGGGTGCCCCCCCTCTGCCGCGCCGCGGCGCTCACAGCGAGCGCAGGTACAGGTGCAGCGCCTTCACGTCGGTGTCGCTCATGGCCCGCAGCGACTCGAACGGCATCACCTTCACCGCCGTGCCGTCGGCCCGCTTGCCGGTGCGGAACAGCGCCTGCAGCGATTCGGGCGTGGGGTAGGCCGGCAGCGCCGAGCGCTCGCCCGGCCGCAGCGCCGGGGCCGGCGGCCAGTCGGGCGGGCCGCCGGGGATGCGGCCGCCGGCCAGCTGCGGGCCGTGGCAGCCCAGGCACATGTTGGCCACGTAGGCGCCGTGCTGGACGCTGACGGCTTCGGCCACCGGCTGCTGGGGCGGGCGGCCGTGGTCGATCTTCTCGGCCGCGTCCTGGATCCCGCCGAAGCCGTACAGCACGCGCGCCGGCAGCGGCAGGCTGACCTCGGCACCGGTGCCCTGCGTCGGTGGCAGGGCGCGCACGTAGGCCACCAGCGAGCCGAGGTCGTCGTCGGTGAAGCGGTTGTAGTCCTCGCTCGGCATGACGCGCAGCGCGCGGCCGCCTGGCGCCACGCCGTGGCGGATGGCCCGCACCCAGTCCACCGGCTGGTAGGCGGCGACCACCGAACCGGGGCCGGGGCTGATGTTGGGGCCCTTGATGCGCAGGCCCTTGCCGTCGTCGACGAACACCCGGCCGGCGCCGTTGGCACCGTGGCAGTCGACGCAGCCGCGCGAGGCGAACAGGTAGCGGCCGCGCTCGAGCGCCTGCGCGTCGGTGCGCCAGGCGACCGGCTGCGCCCGCACCTCGACGATGCGGGCCGCCTTGCGGTCGGCCAGCTGCAGGCCGATGGCGATGGCGGCCGCCACCAGCAGGACGAGAACGGCGACGGCGATGGCGCCGCGCCTGAGCCAGGGGTTCATGGAGTGCTCCAGGGGTAGAATCGATGAATGGTCTAAATTTGAAGTATTACTGCAAAAATGGATCCTAGCTTCAATCCCGGAACGCCGTCAATGCCGCCGCTTCCGCTGCCGCTCAAGGTCGCGCTGAATGCCTCGCTGGCGGCCGGCCCCAAGCGCGAGCGCACCCAGTCGCTGCTGCTGCAGGCCACGGTCCAGGTGATCGTCCAGCGCGGGCTGGCCGGCACGACGATGCAGCAGGTGGCGCAGGCGGCCGGCATGGCGCCCGGCACGGTCTACAACCACTTCGCCACCCGCGACGAGCTGGTCGGGCGGCTGGCGGTGGTCATCGGCCAGAGCCTGTCGCGCGTGATCGCCGAGAGCTCGGCCGATGTCGAGGACGGCGCCCAGCGCATGGCCATCGGCCAGCGGCGCTACGTGTGGCTGGCGGCCGAGTCGCCGGCCTGGGCGCTGCTGCTGCTCGAGGTGGCGGCCGCGTCCCCCCACCTGCTGCAGACGCTGGAGGTCTACACCCTGGCCGACCTGCGCCTGGGGGTGCGCCAGAAGCGCTTCCAGGTGCCCAGCGAGGCGGCCGCGCTGGACGTCATCAACGGCGTGTGCAGCTCGGCCATGCGGCGCGTCGCCGTGGGCGCCGCGCCGCCACGGCACGACGTCGCCGCGGCCTCGCTGGTGCTGCGCGCCCTGGGCATGGCGCCGGCGGAAGCGCTGGCGGTGGCCCGCCGCCCGCTGCCCGAGCTGCCGATGCCGGCGCCCGCCGCTCCCACGGCCGGCCGTGCCCCCGCCACCGCGCGGGGCCGCAAGCGCTGAGCGGAACCGCAGCGTCCTACAGCGGGCCCACGCCACTGCCGACAGACGACCCCGGCCCGCCCACTAGATTGCGTCCAGGGCGGCCGCGTGGCGCAGCCGCCGGCACGAACCCAAGGAGCAGCGCGATGGCAGGGTCCAAGTCTTCGAGCGGCGGCCGCAGCGGCCGCAGCGGCGCCCCCAGCGGCAGCCGGGGGACCCGGGGCGCGGCCAGCGGCGGCGCGACGCGCGGGGCCGGCAGCGGCAGCGGCGGCAAGATGACCCGCAGCGAAGCCGGCCGCATGGGGGCCGCGGTGAGCAACCAGAACAGCCGGGCACAGAGCGAACGCGCCATGGGCAACAACAACCGCAGCAAGAACCGCTGAGGCGGCGGCGTCCCGGCGGCGTGTGCGCCGGGAGGGCCGATTTCCGTGCGGATGCCCGGCTTTGCCGGGCTTTTCCGTGCCCGGCGGCCGTCCGGCTGGCGCCGCCCCTGGTCCGCGCGACAATGGCTCCAATGTCCTTCGCGCTGCCTTCCAATCCGTCCAACTTCCGCGACCTGGCCGCCAACGTCCTCAGCGTTGCCGTGCGGCCGCATCGCCTGTTCCGCTCCGACCACCTGGGCGCCCTGGACGCCGGCGATGCCCGCCAGATCGAGGCGCTGGGCATCCGGCGCGTGCTCGACTTCCGCGGCGTCGACGAGCGCACGTCGGCCGCCTGCGTGCTGCGGGGCGTGGAGGTCCACTCGCTGGCCATCGAGCCGACCATCGTGCAGGTGCTGGCCGACCTGGTCGAGGGCGGGCACCGCCTGGGCGAGGCCGACGTCGTGCGCCACATGCAGGACACCTACCGCGGCTTCGTGCGCCGCAGCTCGGCCCGCTTCGCCGAGTTCTTCCAGTTGCTGCTGCGGTCCAACGAGCCCACCGTCTTCCACTGCACCGCGGGCAAGGACCGCACCGGCTTCGCTGCCGCCCTGGTCCTGCACACACTGGGCGCGACGCGCGAGGAGATCATGCGCGACTACCTGCTGACGAACGAGCGGCTGAAGCCGTCCACCTACGTGTGGAAGGGCATCGAGCCGCACGTGGCGCGCGTGCTGTGGGGCGTGCGACCGGAGTTCCTGCAGGCCGCCTTCGACGCCGTCGACGAGGACCACGGCGGCCTCGACGCCTACCTGCGGCGCGCGCTCGGCGTGGGCGAGGCGGAACGCGCGCGCCTGCGTTCCCTCTACCTGGCCTGACGCTTCGCGCCGTCGCGCCGGCGCGGGTTCTTCCTACCGCGACCGGCTCGGCCATCCGACAGGCCACGGGCCGTGCCCGTCGCACAGTGCGAGGCAGGAAGCCGGTGCTCCAGCCGGCGCAGTACGCCGTCGTACGAAGGGAGAGGCCATGGCCGTCCACCGCTCGCTCCGGGCATCGCGCCCGCAGGCCCACCGGGCCCACGAGGAGGCCACATGGCCAGGCTGCTCTACCCGCTGATCGGGCTGCCCGCACTGGGCGCGGCCCTGTACGGCGCGGCGCTCGCCTGGCTCTGGTTCCGCCAGGAGAGCCTGCTGTTCGAGCCCGAACGCCTGGCGCCCGACGACGCGCTGGCCACCGATCCCGACACCCGTGAATTCCACGTCGACGTGCCGGGCGCACGCCTGTCGGTCGCGCAACTGAAGCTGCCCGATCCGCGCGGCGTGGTGTTCTACCTGCACGGCAACTCGGGCAACCTGCGCAAGTGGTTCACCAGCCTCGACACCTTCCGGGCGCTGAACTTCGACGTGGTGATGATGGACTACCGCGGTTTCGGCAAGAGCACCGGCCGCATCGAGAGCGAGGCGCAACTGCACGCCGACGTGCGCGCGGTGTGGAACGCCATCGCCGGCCAGTACGCCGGCCGCTGCGTGGTGGTCTCGGGCCAGTCGCTCGGCACCGGGCTGGCGGCCGGGCTGTCGGCCGACCTGTGCGGCGCCGGCACGCCGGCGGACCTGACGCTGCTGATCTCGCCGTACAGCAGCATGCGTGCGCTGGCCGACGAACACTATCCCTGGGTGCCCAGCGGCGTGCTGCGGTACAAGCTGGCCACCGTGGACCACGCCTGCAAGGTGAGCGGCCCGGTGATGCTGGTGCACGGGGACCGCGACGAATTGATCGGCCACCACCACAGCGAGGCGATCCGCAAGGCGCTGCCGCAATGCCAGTTGCTGCTGGTGGAAGGCGCGGGCCACGGCGACGTGCACCAGTTCCCCTCGTTCCGCGAGGGCGTGGCCACCGCGCTCGGTGCGCTGGCCGGCCTGGCCGTGACCGCGGCCGCCACGGCCGCCGGCGGTGTCGCGGCCGCCGGGGCGCAACCGGTCTCCTACGCGGCGTCCGGCCAGGCACCTACAACTGCCCTGTCCTGAGCGGCCGACCATGGCTGCCATGCGGGCCCGCCACGGGCCCGCCCGCGACACGGAAGGAGCAGGCCACCATGCCCAACCAGGAACCATCGAACGACGGTCGCCCGCGCAAGGACGCAGGCCGCCCGTCCCCCGACGTCGACACCGAAAACCAGTCGACGGCGCGCGGCAAGGGCGCGAGCGACGAGCAGGGCGGCGCGCCGCGTGCCGACCAGGGTGACGGACCGGGCAAGGTCGGCCTCTCCAGCGACCGCCAGGCCGGACTCGTCGCGCCCAGCGGGGTGAACGAGCGGGACCACGGCGCGGCCGACGACAAGCCGATGGGTGGCGGCAGCGTCAACTTCGACGACGACGACGACGACGAGGAGCGCCCGCGTGGCAACACGGCCCGCACCGGCGGCACCTGGGACGCGCACGGCGGCGACCGCGGCGAGGTCGGCAAGTCGCCCGGCGCCGGCCTGTCGGACCGCAACGGCCCGAGCGATCCCGGCCGCAAGGACGACCGTTCCCCCACCTGAGCGCCGCCCCGCCGCGCACCGGCAGCGCGGCCGTTGCCTGACCCCGGCTTGCGGCGCCGCCCCACACCGGCGCCGCGCGCCGCCGCCCAGCATGGCTGCATGGCCTTCGCGCTCTGGTCCGTCCTGATCGGGCTGCTCCTCATCGTGCTGGCGCTGGCCGGGACGGTGCTGGCGCGGCTGCCGCTGTCGACCGCGATGCTGTACCTCGCGGTCGGCGTGGCCGTCAGCCCGCTCGGCCTGGGCTGGATCCAGGCCGGCCCGCTGTCGCACACCGTGCTGCTGGAGCGCCTGACCGAAGTCGTGGTGCTGGTGTCGCTGTTCACCGCCGGCCTGAAGCTGAGCCACGGCCTGGGCGATCGGCGCTGGCTGGAGCCGCTGCGCCTGGCCACCACGTCGATGGTGGTGACGATCGCCTGCATCGCCGCGGCCGGCCATTTCCTCCTGGGCCTGTCGGTCGGTGCGGCGGTGCTGCTGGGCGGCCTGCTCGCCCCCACCGACCCGGTGCTGGCCTCCGACGTGCAGGTGCAGGAGCCGGGCGACCAGGACCAGGTGCGCTTCGCGCTCACCGGCGAAGGCGGCCTCAACGACGGCACCGCCTTCCCCTTCGTGATGCTCGGCCTGGGGCTGCTCGGGCTGCACGACCTGGGCGCCTGGGGCTGGCGCTGGATCGCGGTCGACTTCGCGTGGGCGATCGCGGCCGGCATCGGCATCGGCGCCGTCCTGGGCATCGCGACCGGCCGGCTGGTGCTGTACCTGCGGCGCGAGCACAAGGAGGCGGTGGGGCTGGACGACTTCCTGGCGCTCGGCCTGATCGCGCTGGCCTACGGCACCGCGGTGCTCGCCCACGCCTACGGTTTCCTCGCGGTGTTCGCCGCCGGGGTGGCGTTGCGGCGCCTGGTGCAGGAGCAGGGTGAATCGCCGGCGTCCACGCAGCGTGCGGTGGAACAGGCCGCCGCCACGCCCGACCGCCACGTGGCCGACAAGATGGCGGTGGACCGCCGCCACGCCCCCGCCTTCATGGCGCACGCGGTGCTCGGCTTCAACCAGCAGCTCGAACGCATCGGCGAGGTGGCCGTGGTGGTGACCATCGGCAGCCTGCTGTGGGCGGTCGAGTGGCAGCCGGCCGCCTGGTGGTTCGTGCCGCTGCTGCTGCTCGTCATCCGTCCCCTGTCGGTCGCACTCGGCCTGGCCGGCGCCAGGGTCGGGCACACGCGCCGGCTGCTGCTCGGCTGGTTCGGCATCCGCGGCATCGGCTCGCTCTACTACCTGGCCTACGCGATCAACCACGGCCTCGATCCGCAGCTGGCCGCCCGGCTGTCCGGGCTGACGCTGGCGGTCGTGGTCGCCTCCATCGTGCTGCACGGCGTGTCGGTGACGCCGCTCATGGCCGCGTACGAGCGGCGCAGCCGGCGCGGCGACCGCGTACGGCCGGGCTGACGGGCCCGCCGTCCTACAGCAGCGGCAGAGGCGCACTGACAGCCCCGGGCGAGCCGCGCTGCCTACAGTGCGCATCTCGCACTGGACGAGGAGTTTTTCCATGCACCCCGACAAACCCAAGGCACCGCGCGAAGGCCGCCAGCCGGCGCCCCAGCAGCGCGGCACGCCCGACACCGACATGCAGCCGGAGGATGCGGGCACGCCCGAGAGCCAGCCGGCCGCCGCGGGCACGCCCGCCGAGTCCACGCTGAAGCAGCAGGACAAGAACGACACCGAGACCGGCAGCCGGCGCTGAGGCGCCACAGACGGAAGGATCCACGATGACGACGCGAACCGAGGACGCGCTCGACCTGCTCGACGCGGACCACCAGGCGGTGCACAAGCTGTTCCAGGCTTACCGCGCACTGGCGGCGAACGACGCACCGGAGGCGCGCCGCAAGGCGCTGGCCGAGCAGATCTGCATGGAGCTGGTGATCCACGCCAAGCTGGAGGAGGAGCTGTTCTATCCCCCGGTGCGCGAGGCGATCCGCGACGACGACCTGATGGATGAAGCCGAGGTCGAGCACGCCAGCGCCAAGGACCTCATCGTGCAGATCCTGTCGATGGATCCGCACGAGGAGCTGTACGACGCCAAGGTGACCGTGCTGGGCGAGTACATCGACCACCACGTGCGCGAGGAGCGCGAGGAGATGTTCCCCAAGGCGCGGCGCTGCGGTATCGACCTGCTGCGCCTGGGCGAGCGGCTGCGCGAACGCAAGCGCGAACTGCAGGCCGTGCCTGAAGCTCTGCGCGAGGAATTGCTGGTTTCGCTCATGGCCTGAGCCGCGCTGGCCCAGCCGCGGCCAGCAGCCCTGCGTTGTCCTACAGCCATCGACAGTGGCAGACGACAACCTGCTCGCGGGGCCTCCCTAGAGTCAGCCGAAGGGCAGTCGAGGCCGCCCTCTCGCGACCGGGCAGCCACGGCATCCCATTCCCCTCGACTTTCGTCCATCGAGACGCAACCCTCTCAAGGAGTTCCAACAATGAACGTTTCCATCCTCTCCCGGAGCACCACCCTGGCCCTGGTCGCCGCAGCGGCCCTGTCTCTCAGCGCCTGCGGCAAGGGTTCCGAACCGGCCGGTAGCGGCGCCAGCGGCTCGTCCGGCAGCACGGGCAGCAGCACGTCGATGGGCAGCTCCGGCTCGTCGGGCAGCTCCAGCAGCATGGGCGCCTCGGGCGGTTCCGCGGGCTCGGCCGGCGGCAGCACGGGTTCGAGCGGCAGCATGAGCTCGTCGCCCTCCAGCAGCAGCACCACCACCACGACGAAGTGACGGCGCTGCGTTTCCTCGCCGTGGCCGTGGCGCTCGCGGCGGGCCTGGCGGGTTGCCAGAAGGGCGCCGACAGCGGCGCCCCGGCGAGCCCGAACGCGTCCGGCAATCCCGTTCCCGGCACCACCGGGCGCGGCAGCGCCGATGCGGGTGGGCAAGGCCAGTCCGCGCAGCCCGGGGCGGGCCTGCAGGGCGGGCTGGGCGCCAGCAACGGCACCGGCGCCATGGGCGCGGGAGCGTCTCAGGACGCGGCGGCCAAGGGGTCGACCAACCGCACCCCGGGCAACGCCGTCGGCGGTCGCTAGGCCGCGTCCGGCTGTCGCGTGGCGCGTGGCTGCGCCTGCGCGGCGTCAGCCCCTCTCGACCGGCCGCGCCGGGTCACTGCACCATTCGCTCCAACTGCCGGCATAGAGTGCCGGCGGCGGCAGCCCGGCCAGCTCGTAACCGACGGCATTGGGCAGGGCGCTCACGCCGCTGCCGCAGTACATCACCGCCGTCGCCGGATCGCGGCCCTGCAGCAGGGCGTCGAATTCGCGCCGCAGTTGCGCCGCCGGCTTGAAGCGGCCGTCGGCCTCCACGTTCAGTGCCGAGGGCCGGTTCAGCGCGCCCGGGATGCGGCCGGCCACCGGGTCGATCGGCTCGACCTCGCCGCGCCAGCGCGGCGCCACGCGGGCGTCGATCAGCGTCTGGCGGTCGGTGCCCAGCGCGCGCTGGACGTCGGCCGTGGTCGCCAGCCGGCGCAGCGGCTCGCCGAGCGCGAAATTCGACTGGAAGCGCGCCGGCTCCTCGCCGCTGGACACCTCGCCGCCGGCGGCCTGCCAGGCGGCCAGGCCGCCATCGAGCATCGCCACCGCGTCGTGGCCGGCCCACTTGAGCATCCACCACAGGCGGCCGCAGTAGTTGGCGTTCTGGCGGTCGTACACCACGGCCTGCATGTCGTTGGAGAAGCCGACCGAGCACAGCCACATGGCGAATTTCTCGCGGCTGGGCAGCGGGTGCCGGCCACCCGAGGCGGCGTCGGCGTGCGGGTGGCGGCTGCCGTCGGCCTCGACCACGCCTTCATCGGACAGAGCGTGGTCGAGATCCGCATGCACGGCGCCGGCGATGTGCAGTTCCCGGTGCTGCTCCTGGCCGGCGGCCGGGTTCGCCAGTTCGAAGCTGCAGTCGAACACCATCAGCGGTGCGCCGGCTGCTCGCAGCGCCTGGAGTTGCTCGGCGGTGACGAGGGTGGTGTAGGCCATGTCAATGTTCCTCTGCGGGTGCGTTCGGTGCCGCGCGTTCGCGCAGGATGGTGGCGGCGACGCCGCTGGCGACGATCAGCGCCATCCCGATCCATCCCATCGGGGCGATCGTGTCGTGGAACAGGACCACGCTGTAGATCGCGCCGAAGACGATGCCCGAGTATTGCAAACTGGCCACGACCAGCGTGGCGCCATGGCTGTAGGCTCGCGTCATGCACCACTGGCCGAGCGACGCGAACAGGCCCACCGGCAACAGCCATGCCGCGTGCAGCCAGTCCCAGGGCGAGACCCCGGTGAGCGCCACGCCGACGGCGCCGGCCAGCGCGGAGCCGAGCGCGAAGTAGAAGACGGTGCGCGCCTCCGGCTCGCCCAGCTTGCCCAGCGCCATCACCTGCAGGTAGGCAAAGGCCGAGGCCAGGCCCGACAGCAGGCCGACCAGCCCGGCGAAGAGCTGGTCCTTGTCGATGGTGGGGCGCAGCAGCAGCACCACGCCGGCAAAGCCCGCCAGCACCGCCAGCGCCACCGGGCCCTGGCGCAGCATGCTGCCGCTGCGCGGGTTCCAGGTGACCAGCGCGCCGCCGACCAGGAAGGCCGCGATCCACACGCTGCTCAGGTAGTTGAGCGTCATCGCGGTGGCCAGGGGCAGGCCGCCGATGGCATAGAACCACGCGCCCAGCGACAGCACCCCCACCAGGCTGCGCCACGCGTGCATGCCGCCGTGGGCGGTGCGCAGGCTCACGCCCTGCCGGCGCGCGAACAGCCACATGAACAGCATGCCCAGCAGCCCGCGCCAGAACACCAGCTCGGAGGCGTTGAACCAGTCGGAGGCCACCTTCACGCACACCGCCATCGTGGCGAAGGCGAACGAGGCCAGGACCATCCAGAGGGCCTGCATCAGGCCCCCGGCGGCAGCGGGGCCATCAGGCGCGCGGCAGGTGCCCGGCCATGTGCTGGCGGTACCACTCGTGGAAGTGCTGCATGCCGTCCTCCATCGGGCTCTGGTAGGGCCCGACCTCGTTGGTGCCACGCTGCATCAGCGCCTTGCGGCCGGCGTCCATGCGCAGGGCGATCTCGTCGTCCTCGACGCAGGTCTCCATATAAGCCGCCTGCTGGGCCTCCACGAAGCCGCGCTCGAACGCCGCGATCTCCTCGGGGTAGAAGAACTCCACCACGTTGAGCGTCTTCTGCGGCCCGATGGGGTGCAGGGTGGACACGGTGAGCACGTGCGGGTACCACTCCACCATGATGTGCGGGTAGTAGGTGAGCCAGATGGCGCCGTACTTGGGCGGCTCGCCCTCGCGGTAGGCCAGCAGTTCCCGGTGCCAGCGCTCATAGACCGGGCTGCCGGCCCGGCCCAGGCGGTTGGCCACGCCCACCGTCTGCACCGAGTACTGGTCCTTGAACTCCCAGCGCAGGTCCTCGCAGGCGACGAAGCTGCCCAGGCCCGGGTGGAACGGCCCGACGTGGTAGTCCTCGAGGTAGACCTCGATGAAGGTCTTCCAGTTGTAGTTGCACTCGTGCAGTTCGACCCGGTCGAGCACCATGCCGGTGAAGTCGAGGTCGGCCCGCGGGCCCATGCCGGCCAGGTCGGCGGCGATGTCGCGGCCGTTGTCCTCGAACAGCAGGCCGTTCCACTCGCGCAGCTTCCAGTTGTCGAGGTTCAGGCAGGGGTCCTGGGCGAAATGCGGCGCGCCCAGCAGGGTGCCGGCGCGGGTGCCATGGCCGCCGCCGCTGTAGGTCCAGCGGTGTAACGGGCACACGATGTTGCCCCCCGAGCCGGGCTCGGCGCCCAGGTTGCCGCGCCCGCGCAGGATCACCGCCTGGCGGTGGCGGCAGACGTTGGACACCAGCTCCACGCCGCGCGGCGTGCGCAGCAGCGCGCGCCCCTCGCCCTCCTGGGGCAGGGCGTGGAAATCGCCTTTGTTCGGCACCGACAGCTCATGCCCCACATACCGGGGGCCGCCCCGGAAGAGGGCGTCCATCTCGCGTTGGAAGAGCGTGTCGTCGAAGTAGCTGGAAACGGATAGTTGGCTTGTGGCCTGCTGGAACTGAAGACTTAAATCAGACATGAACCTGACCTAGAGACTCCCCCTATGAAGGGGCAGGGAAGCGCTTCATCCGGGGACTGGCGCGAGTGAGGGGCGGGATTGTACCCCCCGGGTCCCCCGACCCCGGCCCCGCCTAGAATCGCTCCTTTGCCTCCAAGATCCCGATGTCCCAGGACCCATCCCAGCCGCCGGCCAGCTACGAGGCGGCGCTCGAGGAACTCGAGCAGCTGCTGCAGGTGATCGAGTCCGGCCAGCTGCCCCTGGAGCAGCTGCTCACGGGATACCGCCGCGGCGCCGAACTGCTCGCGTTCTGCCGCGGCAAGCTCGACGCCGTCGAACAGCAGATCAAGATCCTCGACGAGGGCGCTCTCAAGCCGTGGACGCCGCAGTGACCGCCGCATTCGACCTTCGCTCCTGGAGCGCCGCCCACCTCGACCGCGTCGAATCCGCCTTGTCGCGCTGGGTGGTGGCCGAGGCGCCCGCCGGCCTGGGCGACGCCATGCGCTACGCCGTGCTCGATGGCGGCAAGCGGCTGCGCCCGCTGCTGGTGCTGGCCGGCGCCGAGGCCGTCGGCGGCAACGTCCAGGCCGCCCTGCGGGCCGCCTGCGCCGTCGAGCTGATCCACGCCTACTCGCTGGTGCACGACGACATGCCCTGCATGGACAACGATGTCCTGCGCCGCGGCAAGCCCACCGTGCACGTGCAGTTCGGTCAGGCGCGCGCGCTGCTGGCCGGCGATGCGCTGCAGGCCCTGGCGTTCGAGCTGCTGGCCCCCGACGACGAAGGCATCCCCGCCGGCGTGCAGGCGCGGCTGGTGCGCCTGCTCGCGCGGGCCGCGGGCCACGAGGGCATGGCCGGCGGCCAGGCCATCGACCTGGCCAGCGTGGGACTGGCCCTCACCGAGGACCAGCTGCGGCACATGCACCGCCTGAAGACCGGCGCCTTGCTCCAGGGCAGCGTCCTCATGGGCGCCGCCTGCGGCAGCGCCGATGCGCAGGCGCAGGACGCCCTGCGCCGCTACGGGGCCGCGGTGGGCCTGGCGTTCCAGGTGGTCGACGACATCCTGGACGTCATCGCCGATTCGGCCACCCTCGGCAAGACGGCCGGCAAGGACGCCCAGCAGGACAAGCCGACCTACGTCTCGCTGCTGGGCCTGGACCGTTCGCGCGCCTACGCCGGCGAGTTGCTGGCGCAGGCGCTCGATGCGCTGGCGGCCAGCGGCCTGCGCGACACGCGGGCGCTCGACGCGCTCGCCCGCATGGTCGTCGACCGCGACAACTGAAGATCCCCATGGCTGCCTTGCTCGATTCCATCCAGTCCCCGGCCGACCTGCGCCGCGTGCCGCGCGCCCAGCTCACCCAGCTGGCCGCGGAGCTGCGCGCCTTCGTGCTCGACAGCGTGTCGCGCACCGGCGGCCACCTGAGCTCCAACCTCGGCACGGTCGAACTCACCATCGCGCTGCACTACGTGTTCAACACTCCGCACGACCGGCTGGTGTGGGACGTGGGCCACCAGACCTATCCGCACAAGATCCTCACCGGCCGGCGCGAGCGCATGGGCACGCTGCGCCAGCTCGGGGGGCTGTCGGGGTTCCCGCGCCGCGAGGAGAGCGACTACGACACCTTCGGCACCGCGCACTCGTCGACCAGCATCTCCGCCGCGCTCGGCATGGCGCTGTCGGCGCATCGCAAGGGCGAGGACCGCAAGGCGGTGGCCATCATCGGCGACGGCGCCATGACCGCCGGCATGGCGTTCGAGGCCCTGAACAACGCCGGCGTGTGCGACTGCGACCTGCTGGTGATCCTGAACGACAACGACATGTCGATCAGCCCGCCGGTCGGCGCGCTGAACCGCTACCTGGCGCAGCTGATGAGCGGCCAGTTCTACGCCGCCGCCAAGAACGTCGGCAAGAACGTGCTGAAGGTCGCCCCGCCGCTGTTCGAGCTGGCCAAGCGCATCGAGGAGCACGCCAAGGGCATGGTGGTGCCGGCCACGCTGTTCGAGAAGTTCGGCTTCAACTACATCGGCCCGATCGACGGCCACGACCTCGATTCCCTGGTGCCCACGCTGGAGAACATCCGCCACCTGAAGGGGCCGCAGTTCCTGCACGTGGTGACCAAGAAGGGCCAGGGCTACAAGCTGGCCGAGGCCGACCCGGTGGCCTACCACGGGCCGGGCAAGTTCGATCCCAAGGTGGGCCTGACGGCACCGGCCACGCCCGGCAAGACCACCTTCACCCAGGTGTTCGGCCAGTGGCTGTGCGACATGGCGGCCCAGGACCAGCGGCTGGTGGGCATCACGCCCGCCATGCGCGAGGGCTCCGGGCTGGTCGAATTCGAGAAGCGCTTCCCCGACCGCTACTTCGACGTCGGCATCGCCGAGCAGCACGCCGTCACGTTCGCGGCCGGCATGGCCTGCGAAGGCCTCAAGCCGGTGGTGGCGATCTATTCCACCTTCCTGCAGCGCGGCTACGACCAGCTGGTGCACGACGTGGCGCTGCAGAACCTGCCGGTGGTGTTCGCGCTCGATCGCGCCGGCCTGGTCGGCGCCGACGGCGCCACCCACGCGGGCGCCTACGACATCGCCTTCCTGCGCTGCATCCCGAACGTCGCGGTGGCCTGTCCGGCCGACGAGGACGAGTGCCGCAAGCTGCTCACCACCGCCTTCGAGCAGGACCATCCGGTGGCCGTGCGCTACCCGCGCGGTGCCGGCGCCGGCGTCGCCGTGCAGCCGGGGCTGCAGGCGCTGCCGTACGGCAAGGGCGAGGTGCGGCGCGCGCGCACCGGCGAAGGCGCCGGTATCGCGGTGCTGGCCTTCGGCACCCTGCTGTACCCGGCGCTGCAGGCCGGCGAACGCCTCGATGCCACCGTGGCCAACATGCGCTGGGCCAAGCCGCTGGACACCGCGCTGCTGCTCGACCTGGCGCAGCGCCATGCCGCGCTGGTGACGCTGGAGGAGGGCTGCATCGCGGGCGGCGCCGGCAGCGCGGTGGCCGAGGCCCTGCACGCCGCCGGCATCGACAAGCCGGTGCTGCAACTGGGCCTGCCCGACCTGTTCATCGAGCACGGCGACCCGGCCAAGCTGCTGGCCCTGCAAGGCCTGGACGCCGCCGGCATCGAGGCGTCGATCCGCAAGCGCTACCCCGACCTGGTGCCGCGCACGGCGCCGACGCTGAAGGTCGTCGGGTAACCGGGGCCGCCCGGCCCGGGCGGGCCGCGTTCCGCGCACCGGAGTGCAGCGAGGCATGACGTCCCGCGGGCGCGCTCCGGCATGCGCCCGTTCCCGTCGCTCCGGCATGCGCCCGTTCCCGTCATTGCGGGCTCGACCCGCCATCCATCTCCCGAACGTGGTTCGAGGTGCGGTCTCCTTCCGGGGATGGATGCCGGGTCAAGCCCGGCATGACGACCGATCGGGGGCGAGGCGACTCCTGGAGGAGATGACGGCCTCTGTCATCGCGCACACCGCCCCAAAAAAGAATACTGAAGCTTTCCTGACGGCGCCGGCGAAACAAAAGTATTCGCTGCATTGCGCAAGGGAAAACCCCTGAGTACCAAAGTAGAGCGATTCCTAGAATGACGTCCGACATTCGTTTGTCGCGCTATTCATTCACAGAGGAGTCCCCATGGATCGTCGTTCCCTGATCAAAAACGCGGGCATCGCAGGCGTGCTCGCGGCCGGCGTGGCACCGGCGGTGCATGCCCAGGCTGCCGTGCGCTGGCGCTTGGCCTCCAGCTTCCCCAAGTCGCTGGACACCATCTTCGGGGCGGCCGTCACCTTCGCCGACTCGGTCAAGGCCATGTCGGGCGGCAAGTTCGAGGTCTCGGTGCATGCGGCCGGTGAACTCATGCCGGCGTTCGGCGTGGTCGACGGCGTGCAGGGCGGCTCCATCGAGATGGCGCACACCGCGCCGTACTACTTCTTCGGCAAGGACGAGTGCTTCGCCCTGGGCTGCGCCATCCCCTTCGGCCTGAACAGCCGCCAGATGTCGGCCTGGATGTACGAGGGCAACGGCCTGAAGCTGATGCGCGAGTTCTACGCCAAGTACAACATCATCAACTTCGCCGGCGGCAACACCGGCGCCCAGATGGGCGGCTGGTTCCGCAAGGAAGTCAAGTCGCTCAAGGACGTCAAGGGCCTGAAGTTCCGCATCGGCGGCTTCGGCGGCAAGGTGCTCGAGCGCATCGGCGGCGTGCCGCAGAACATCCCGGGCGGCGAGATCTACCCGGCGCTGGAAAAAGGCACGATCGACGCAGCCGAGTGGGTCGGCCCGTACGACGACCAGAAGCTGGGCTTCGGCAAGATCGCGCCGTACTACTACTACCCCGGCTGGTGGGAAGGCGGCCCGCAGCTCGACTTCTTCATCAACCAGAAGGCGTTCGACTCGCTGTCGGCCGAGAACAAGGCCATCGTGCAGGCCGCGGCCTCGCATGCCCACGTGGTGATGCAGTCGCGCTACGACGCCCTGAACCCCACGGCGCTCAAGCAGCTGGTGGGCGGCGGCGTCAAGCTGCGCCCGTTCCCGGCCGACATGATGTCGGCCGCGTTCAAGGCCGCGATGGACCTGTACGGCGAGCTGAACTCCAAGAACGAGAGCTGGAAGAAGATCTACGCCGACTTCTCCAAGTTCCGCGCCGACCAGAACCTCTGGTTCCGCTTCACCGAAGCGACGTTCGACCGCTTCATGCAGGCGCAAAAACTCTAAGGGCATCCACTTCGACAACGCTGTGCGTTGTCGAAGCGCCCCTGAGGCGAATCAAGGCCGCACGATGTGCGGCTTTTTTCTTTTGTGCCGCGCCTGTCAAGCCGGTAGAAACCCTTCGCTTGCGAACGCCTGACGCCAGCCCCGGCCGTGTCAGTGCATTGCAAGCCTCCTGCGACGCGGCCCCGGATCATGCCGCGGCGTCACATCGACGCCCCATGCCATCCGAACAAGCCAAGCAAGGAGATACCTCCATGGATCGTCGATCCCTCATCCAGCGTGCCGGCATCGCCGGCATCCTCGCCGCCGGCGCCGCGCCGGCCGTCCATGCCCAGCAGGCCATCCGCTGGCGCCTGGCCTCCAGCTTCCCCAAGTCGCTCGACACCATCTACGGCGGGGCCGAGGTGTTCGCTCAGAAGGTCAAGGGCCTGTCGGGCGGCAAGTTCGAGATCTCGGTGCACGCGGCCGGCGAGATCATGCCGGCCTTCGGCGTGGTCGACGGCGTGCAGCAGGGCTCGGTGGAAGCCGCGCACACGGCGCCGTACTACTTCTTCGGCAAGGACGAGACCTTCGCCATCGGCGGCGCCATCCCCTTCGGCCTGAACAGCCGCCAGATGAGCGCATGGACCTTCGAGGGCAACGGCCTGAAGCTGATGCGCGAGTTCTATGCCAGGTACAACATCATCCATTTCGCCTGCGGCAACACCGGCGCGCAGATGGGTGGCTGGTTCCGCAAGGAGATCAAGAGCGTCGCCGACCTCAAGGGCATGAAGATGCGCATCGGCGGCTTCGCCGGCAAGGTGCTCGAGCGCATGGGCGGCGTGCCGCAGAACATCCCCGGCGGCGACATCTACCCGGCGCTGGAGAAGGGCACCATCGACGCGGCCGAGTGGATCGGCCCCTACGACGACCAGAAGCTGGGCTTCAACAAGGTGGCGCCGTTCTACTACTACCCCGGCTGGTGGGAGGGCGGCCTGCAGCTCGACCTGTACATCAACCAGAAGGCCTACGACGCGCTCTCGCCCGAGAACAAGGCCATCGTGGAGGCCGCCTCGGCCTACGCCCACGTGGAGATGCAGGCCAAGTACGACGTCAAGAACCCGACCGCGCTCAAGCAGCTGGTGGGCTCGGGCGCCAAGCTGCGCCCGTTCCCTGCCGATCTGATGGCGGCCGCGTTCAAGACCTCGATGGCGCTCTACGACGAGCTGTCGCAGAAGAACCCCAGCTGGGCCAAGGTGTACGGCGACCTGGCGAAGTTCCGCGCCGACCAGAACCTCTGGTTCCGCTTCACCGAGGCCACCTTCGACCGCTTCATGCAGAGCCAGAAGCTCTGACTTGTTCACGTCGAAAACGCTGCCCGTTGTCGACGTGGTGTCCGATCGGTTGAGGAAGGGCCGGCGAAGCCGGATCCTTCCTCAAGTGGTGTTCGCGCTGCATGCTATTCCGCGCGAACGGTGCCCCTGCGGGGGTGATGGCAATCGCAAACGGGGAACCGTTACGCTTTTTGCATGACAGACGCCGCCGTTGTGCGGCGTTTTTGCTGAAGCTCGTTGGTTCTAGGTATTGAACCGGAGGCGCGGCGCCAGCGTTCTGCAAGCAATGCCGCCGATGCGCTTGCATCATCCGCGCCTATTACAAACAGGAGTACTCCATCCATGGACCGCCGTTCCCTCATCAAGCACGCCGGCATCGCGGGCGTGCTGGCCGCCGGCGCCGCACCGGCCGTGCATGCGCAGGCCGCCATCCGCTGGCGCATGGCCTCGAGCTTTCCGAAGTCGCTCGACACGCTGTTCGGCGGGGCCGAGACCTTCGCCAAGGCCGTCAGGACCATGTCCGGCGGCAAGTTCGAGATCTCGACCCATGCGGCCGGTGAACTGATGCCGGCCTTCGGCGTGGTCGACGGCGTGCAGCAGGGCTCGATCGAGATGGCGCAGACGGCGCCGTACTACTTCTTCGGCAAGGACGAGGCCTTCGCGCTGGGCACCGCCGTGCCCTTCGGGCTGAACAGCCGCCAGATGTCGGCCTGGATGTACGAGGGCAACGGCCTGAAGCTGATGCGCGAGTTCTACGCCAAGTACAGCTTCATCAACCTGCCGGGCGGCAACACCGGCGCGCAGATGGGCGGCTGGTTCCGCAAGGAGATCCGCTCGCAGGCCGACCTCAAGGGCATGAAGTTCCGCATCGCGGGCTTCGCCGGCAAGATCATGGAACGCATGGGCGTGGTGCCCCAGAACATCCCGGGTGGCGAGATCTACACCGCGCTGGAAAAGGGCACCATCGACGCCGCCGAATGGGTCGGCCCCTATGACGACCTGAAGCTCGGCTTCGTGAAGGTCGCGCCCAACTACTACTACCCGGGGTTCTGGGAAGGCTCGGCGCAGATCGACTTCTTCATCAACCAGAAGGCCTGGGACAGCCTGTCGGCCGAGAACAAGGCCATCCTGGAAGCCGCGGCGGCGCAGTCGCACATGGACATGCAGGCCAAGTACGACGCCCGCAATCCGGTCGCGCTCAAGCAGCTGGTGTCGCAGGGCGCCAAGCTGCGTGCCTTCCCGCAGGACATGATGAACGCGGCGTGGAAGAACGCGCAGGCGATCTACGACGAGACCTCGGCCAAGAACGAGAGCTTCAAGAAGATCTACGCCGACATGGCGAAGTTCCGCGCCGACCAGAACCTCTGGTTCCGCTTCACCGAAGCGACGTTCGACCGCTTCATGCAGACCCAGAAGCTCTGAACGGAGCTCGAACGTCCGCACGGCCCTCTGAGCTGGACAGGCTCAGGGGGCCTTGTTCCTGGCCGGGACGTCCTGTGCGGGCCTGGGCTTGGCCTTCGCCAGCGCGAGGAACAGCGCGCTGCCGGAGCACAGCATCGCGCCCAGCTGGAACGGCCCGAGCGGCTCGGCGTGCACGATGGCGCCCGTGACCATCGCCACGATCGGGACCAGCACGGCGGACAGGCCCGCCACCGTGGCCGGCAACAGGCCCACGACGGCGAACCAGGCCGCGTTGCCGATGGCCAGCGGCACCAGGGTGATGTAGCCGATCACGAGCACCGAGGTCCAGGACGGCACGAACCACTGCCCGTGCCCGACCCACAGCGCCACCAGCCCGATGGGCACGGCCGCGACCAGCAACTGCCAGGCGGTGAGCACGAGCGCCGGCGCCGACACGGCGGCGCGCTTGAGCACCACCGTGCCCGCCGCCCAGCCCAGGCCCGCGGCCACCCCGAGCACGAAGCCGGCCGGCGCATCGCGATAGGCCTCGCGGGCCGGGATGGCCAGGAGCAGCACCGCCAGCGCCGCCAGCACCACGGCCAGCCACATGCGCGGGGACGGCCTGTCCCCCAGCAGCAGCCAGGCGATGAGGACGGTCCACACGGGCATGGTGAAGCCCAGGATCGCGGCCTGGCCGGAGGGGATCAGGAGCGCCGAGTACGTGCTGGCGACGTTCCAGACGACGAAGTACAGGACGGACGCCGCCGCGAGCGCGGGCCATTTCGCCCGCGGGATGCGCAGCGACTGGCCACGCAGCCGCGCGAACGCGAGCAGGCCGGCCGCTGCCAGCACCATGCTGACGGAACGGAAGGTCCACACCGAGACCTCCTGCACCGCGAACGGGAACAGTGCCCAGTTCGTCCCCCACACCAGCGTGAGAACGAGGACGAGGGGAAGTGCCTTGTGGGTCATCCCGGCACTGTAGGTGAACGCCGCGGCCGCGCGCCGACCTTGGCGCGCGGGCAGTTAGATTCGAGAGATGGACCACCACGTGCCCCTCATCGCCACCATCGCCGGAGCCCTGGGCCTGGCCCTGCTGTTCGGCTTCGTCGCCGCGCGGCTGAAGCTGCCCGCGCTGGTCGGCTACCTCGTCGCCGGCGTGCTCATCGGCCCGCACACACCGGGCTTCGTCGCCGACGTCCCGCTGGCGGCCCAGCTGGCCGAGATCGGCGTGATGCTGCTGATGTTCGGCGTCGGCCTGCACTTCTCGCTCGACGACCTGCTGGCCGTGCGCAAGCTGGCGGTGCCGGGGGCGATCGTGCAGATGGCCGCGGCCACGGCCCTGGGCGCCGGGCTCGCGAGCTGGTGGGGCTGGGGGCTGCCGTCCGCCATCGTGTTCGGCATCGCCCTGTCGGTCGCGAGCACGGTGGTGCTGCTGCGGGCGCTCGAGGGCCTGGGCCTGCTGGAGAGCTTCAACGGCCGCGCCGCGGTGGGCTGGCTGGTGGTCGAGGACCTGGCCATGGTGCTGGTGCTGGTGCTGCTGCCGGCGCTGGCCACCGCGCTGGGCCCGGACGGCGGGCAGGGCGGTTTCGCGCTGGCACGCACCATCGGCACCACGCTGCTGCAGGTCGCGGCGTTCGTCGCGCTCATGCTGGTGGTGGGCCGCCGCCTGTTCCCCTGGGTGCTGTGGCAGGTGCAGAAGGTCGGCTCGCGCGAGCTGTTCACGCTGTGCGTCGTGGCCGCGGCGGTCAGCATCGCCTTCGGCGCTACCAAGCTGTTCGGCGTCTCGTTCGCCCTCGGCGCGTTCTTCGCCGGCATGGTGCTGCGCGAATCGGAGTTCAGCCACCGCGCGGCGGAAGAGACGCTGCCGCTGCGCGATGCCTTCGCGGTGCTGTTCTTCGTCTCGGTCGGCATGCTGTTCGACCCCCTGGTGCTGATCGAGCAGCCGCTGCGCGTGCTGGCCGTCACCGCCGTGATCGTGGTGGGCAAGTCGGTGGCGGCGGCCCTGGTCGTGCTGCTGCTGCGCTACCCGCTGAACACGGCGCTGACGGTGTCGGCCAGCCTGGCGCAGATCGGCGAGTTCTCGTTCATCCTGGTCAGCCTGGGCGCGTCGCTGCAGCTGCTGCCGCCCGAGGCGCAGAGCCTGGTGGTGGCCGGCGCCATCCTGTCGATCGCGCTCAACCCCTTCGTGTTCCGCGCCGTCGCGCCGGCCCAGCGCTGGCTGCTGGCCCGCTCCGCACTGGCACGCCGGCTCAACGAGCGCGAGGACCCGCTGGCCGAACTGCCCCTGTCCACCGAGGAGCGCTTCCTGGCGCGCCAGGTGGTGCTGGTGGGCTACGGCCGGGTGGGGCGCGAGATCGGCCAGGCGTTGGGCCACGCAGGCGTGCCGTACGTGGTGGCCGAGGAGAACCGCGAGCTGGTGGAGCAGCTGCGCGCCAGCGGCGTGGCGGCCGTGGCGGGCGATGCGGCCGATCCGGCGGTGCTGATCCAGGCCCACGTGGCGCGGGCGCGCCTGCTGGTCATCGCGACGCCGGACACGTTGAACGTGCGCCGCATGGCCGACACGGCGCGCCAGCTCAACCCCGGGATCGAGATCGTGGTGCGCAGCCACAACCAGGCCGAGGCGCGCCTGCTGGAGGCCGAGATGGGCGGCAAGGTCTTCCTGGGCGAGCGCGAGCTGGCGCTGGCCATCGCGCGCCATGTGCTGGAGCGCTTCGACGAAGCCGACAGCAGCAACCGTGGCAGCATGCCGACCGAGCCCGTTACCCAGAAAGGAACCCCATGAAGACACGCGCCGCCGTGGCCTGGCAGGCCGGCCAGCCGCTGACCATCGAGGACGTCGACCTGGAAGGCCCGCGGGCCGGCGAGGTGCTGGTGGAGATCAAGGCCACCGGCATCTGCCACACCGACTACTACACGCTGTCCGGCGCCGACCCCGAGGGCCTGTTCCCTGCCGTGCTGGGTCACGAGGGCGCCGGCGTGGTGGTCGAGGTGGGGGCCGGCGTGACGACGCTCAAGCCCGGTGACCACGTGATCCCGCTCTACACGCCGGAGTGCCGGCAGTGCAAGTTCTGCCTGTCGCGCAAGACCAACCTGTGCCAGCTGATCCGCGGCACCCAGGGCAAGGGCCTGATGCCCGACGGCACCTCGCGCTTCTCCCTGAAGGGCAAGCCGCTGCTGCACTACATGGGCACCTCGACCTTCAGCAACTACACGGTGGCGCCGGAGATCGCGCTGGCCAAGATCCGCCCCGACGCCCCGTTCGACAAGGTCTGCTACATCGGCTGCGGCGTCACCACCGGCGTCGGCGCGGTCATCTGGACCGCCAAGGTGGAAGCCGGCGCCAACGTGGTGGTGTTCGGCCTGGGCGGCATCGGCCTGAACGTGATCCAGGGCGCCCGGATGGTGGGCGCCGACAAGATCATCGGCATCGACCTGAACCCCGCGCGCGAGGCCATGGCGCGCAAGTTCGGGATGACCCATTTCCTGAATCCGAAGGACCATCCGAGCATCGTCGACGCCATCGTGCAGCTCACCGACGGCGGCGCCGACTACAGCTTCGAGTGCATCGGCAACACCGCCACCATGCGGCAGGCGCTGGAGTGCTGCCACAAGGGCTGGGGCCAGAGCATCATCATTGGCGTGGCCGAGGCGGGCGCCGAGATCAGCACGCGGCCGTTCCAGCTGGTGACCGGGCGGCAGTGGAAGGGCTCGGCCTTCGGCGGCGCGCGCGGGCGCACCGACGTGCCGAAGATCGTCGACTGGTACATGGACGGCAAGATCAACATCGACGACCTCATCACCCACACGCTGCGGCTCGAGGACATCAACAAGGGCTTCGAGCTGATGAAGTCGGGCGAATCGATCCGCTCGGTCGTGGTGTACTGAGATGGCGCCGGTCACCACGCTGGAGGCGCATGGCTGCTTTGGCGGCGTCCAGGGCTTCCATGCGCACGACTCGCGGGCGGTGGGCCTGCCGATGCGGTTCGGCGTCTACCTGCCGCCGCAGGCCCAGGCCGGCCCGGTGCCCGTGCTCTATTGCCTGGCCGGCCTCACGTGCAGCGAACAGACCTTCGCCATCAAGGCGGGCGCGCAGCAGCATGCCGCGCGCCACGGGCTCGCACTGGTCACGCCCGACACCAGCCCGCGCGACACCGGCGTCGCCGGGGCCGACGCCGACTGGGACTTCGGCACCGGCGCCGGCTTCTACCTCGACGCCACCCGCGAGCCGTACGCGCGCCACTGGCGCATGGAGAGCTGGCTGCTCGACGAGCTGCCGCAGGTGCTGGCGGCGGCGTTCCCGCTGCGCACCGACGTCGCCGGCGTGCTGGGGCACTCCATGGGCGGCTACGGCGCCCTGACGCTGGCGCTGCGGCACCCGGGCGTCTTCCGCTCGGTGTCGGCGCTGGCCCCGATCTGCGCCCCGGCCGAGGTGCCGTGGGGCCGCAAGGCCTTTGCCGGCTACCTGGGCGAGGACGCGTCGGCCTGGGCCGGCCACGACGCGGTGCAGCTGCTCGCCGGCGGCGCCCGTGCCCCCGGTCCGCTGCTGGTCGACCAGGGGCTGGACGACCCGTTCCTGGCATCCCAGCTGCAGCCCGAGCGGCTGGAGCAGGCCTGCGCCGCCGCCGGGCAGCCGCTCACGCTGCGCCGCCACGCGGGCTACGACCACGGCTACTTCTTCATCGCGTCGGTGATCGGCGACCACCTCGCGCACCATGCCGCCGCCCTGGCGGGTTGAGGCCACCATGCCCGAAGCCACCATCAACACCGGCATCTACAAGCTGTTCCCGTCGCCGCGCAACCGCCACCGCGAGGTGTTCCAGCACGAGGTGTTCGTGCCCCATCCCTACGCGCTCGTCGATCCGCCCAGCTACGGCCCGCAGGGCCGCTGGAGCCTGTTCGCCGCCCACCGCCTGGCCGACGGCAAGAACGGCCAGCTGGTGACCTTCGAGCTGGAGCGCGACGCCGCCACCTTCCAGGCGCGCTTCGTTCCCGACTGAGCCGGGCGCCGGCGGCTCCGAAACTGGACCGCATGCGAACTGGCACAGTGGAGTCCCCATGCACGAGGCCCGAATGCGATGAATGAACCGATCAAGACCGGCGACCGCTGCGAAGTCATCGCCGGCGCCTTGGGGAACCAGGGGCCGAACATCGGCAAGCAGGTGACCGTGGGCCAGCTGCGCGGCGAGCACAGCGAACACGGGCGCATCTGGCGCTGCCACGGCGAGGGGCTGGTCACCGAGTACGGCGCCCTGGGGACCGAGGCCGACTTCGCCCAGTCGTGGCTGCGCAAGCTCCCGCCCGAGGCGGCGCCGCCGCTGGCGAAGGAACGCAGCCTCGAGACCAGCTGACGCGCGGACGGCTCAGCCGCCGTGGAAGCCCTCGAGGAGGTCTTCCTTCGGCTTGTCGGGCTGGATGGTCGACTCGTTGGTGCGTGCCGGCGAATCGAGCAGCCGGCTCTCCTTCTCGTTCTGCTGCAGCCGGGCCTGCGACTCGGGCGGCGGCGTCGGGTTGGCATCGTTGAGATCGTGCATGGTCGGGCTCCTCGCGCTGTGGGGCCGGATGGTGCGGCGCGCCGCGCCGCGGGCCCATCGGTCGATGCGGCGGCTTGCTGTAGGAGTGCACGCACGCTGCGCTGTCCGCAGCCGGGGCGCGCCCTGCGCCTCGTCATTGCGAGTCCCCGCCGACCACGTCATGCCGGGCTCGACCCCCGACCGCGTCATGCCGGGCTTGACCCGGCATCCATCTCCAGGTGTGTCCTCGGCCCGGGGCGTTTTCAGCGCGCCGGGCCGTTGAGGTTCAGGAGATGGATTGCGGGTCGAGCCCGCAATGACGAGCGACTGGGACGGGCTCGAACCCGCATGACGAGGTCGGGGCCTCAGGTGCCGCAGAAGGTCTGGTAGCAGGCCGTCACCGCCGCCGGTGCCGGCTCGGCGTAGAAGGCGTGCTCCGGCCGCTCTGCATACGGATCGCGCAGCGCGGCCAGCAGGCGCTCGAACGGCACCAGGTCGTCCTGTGTTGACGCGGCCGTCAGCGCTTCTTCCACCCGCTGGTTGCGCGGGATGATCCACGGGTTCACGCGCCGCATGCCCTCGGCACGCTGCCCGGGCTGGACGGCGCTGTCTTCGGCGCAACGAGCCTGCCAGCGGGCCAGCCAGTCCTGCGCCGCGGCGGGCTGCGGGAACAGCGCCTGCAGGGCGGACGCGTCGCCGGCCGCCGCGTCGGCCAGCCGCCGCCAGCCTAGGGTGAAGTCGACACCGTGCGCGTGCAGCAGGGCGAGCCAGTCGTTGGCCAGCGCGGTGTCGGCGGCGTCGGCGCCGGCCGCGGCCTCGGCCAGTCCCAGCTTGGCGCGCTGGCCGCGCAGCAGCGCGGCCTGGTACAGGACGGGGAACGCCGAGAGGATCTCGGTCGCGCGGGCCACGGCCCGCTGCAGCGCCGGCTCGTCGTCGCCGTCGGCCAGCAGCGTGAGCAAGGCCTCGGCGAAGCGGGCCAGGTTCCACTGCGCGATCATGGGCTGGTTGCCGTAGGCATAGCGGCCGCCGCTGTCGATCGAGCTGAAGACCGCCCGCGGGTCGTAGGCCTCCATGAACGCGCAGGGGCCGTAGTCGATGGTCTCGCCCGAGATCGTCATGTTGTCGGTGTTCATCACGCCGTGGATGAAGCCGACGTTCATCCACTGGGCAATGAGCGCCGCCTGGCGGCCGGTCACGCGCTCCAGCAGGTCGAAGTAGCGGCCGGGCCGGCCGGCCAGGTCGGGGTCGTGGCGGGCGATGGCGTACTCGGCCAGCTGGCGCAGCTTGTCGCGTTCGTCGCGGGCGGCGTAGAACTGGAACGTGCCCACCCGCAGGTGGCTGGCGGCCACGCGCGCCAGCACCGCGCCCGGCAGGGGCTGCTCGCGGAAGACCGGCTCGCCGGTGGCCGCCACCGCCAGGGCGCGGGTGGTGGGAATGCCCAGGGCGTGCATGGCTTCCCCGATCAGGACCTCGCGCAGCATGGGCCCGACCGCCGCCTTGCCGTCGCCGCCGCGCGAGAACGGCGTGCGGCCCGAGCCTTTGAACGCGATGTCGCGCCGCCGGCCCTCGCGGTCGAAGGTCTCGCCCAGCAGCAGTGCCCGGCCATCGCCCAGCTGGGGCGAGAAGCCGCCGAACTGGTGGCCGGCATAGGCCTGGGCCAGCGGGTGCGCGCCCTCGGGCACGGTGTTGCCGGCGAAGATGGCGGCGCCTTCCTCGCCCTGCAGGGCTTGCGCGTCCAGGCCCAGCTCACCAGCGAGGTCGCGGTTGAGGAACAGGAGGCGCGGTGCCGGCACCTCGGCCGGTTTCCAGGGCACGTAGAAGCCGGGCAGGTCGCGGGCGTAACTGTTGTCGAAGCGGAAGAGGGGCGCAGTGGCGGACGACATCGCGTGAGTTTGACAACTTGTTCGGGAATGTGCCGGCGGCCCCCCGAGAGCCCTGTCGAGTCGCACGTGCGGTGCCTCGTCTGTCCTACAGCCGGCGCGAATGGGAGATCGGAACATGCGGAGCGACGCAATGGGCGTTGCAGGCGCGACAGGCGGGACTCGATGATGGCAGTGACCCAGGTGGTGGATCGGCGGCAACCCAGGCCAGGCGCGCGGCCGGCGCGCCGGCGACGGCGGAGCATGCAGCGATGAGCGCCACGCGTGCCGACGGGCCATTGGGTCCCTACGACCTGTTGCGCGAATTGCGCCACGACGCGAACGGGGCCGCCTGGGAGGCATTCGATCCGCGGCTGCAGCGCCGCGTGGCCTTGCGGACCCTGGCGCCGCGGCCGGACGCCGCTGCGCAGGCGCAGTTCCACGCCGCGATGCAGGCGGCCGCCGGCCTGCAGCATCCCAACATCGTGGCGGTGTACGACTGCGACTGGGCCGACCAGCAGGGCTACGTGGCCACCGAATTCGTCGACGGCGAGAACCTGGCGCAGTACCTGGCCCGCGTGGGCCGGGTGCCGGCCCTGCAGGCGCTGGCCCTGGTCGCGCAACTGCTGTCGGCGCTGGAACTGGCGCATGGCCAGGGGGTGGTGCACGGCGGGATCGATCCCGAGCACGTGCTGGTCACGCGCACCGGCCGCGTGAAGCTGTCCGGCTTCGGGGTGGTGCACCTGGCGCGCGAATGCGCCCAGGTGGACAGCCGCGCCGACGTGGAGTCGGCCGCCGCCATTGCCTACCGGTTGCTCGTCGGCGTGCCGCCGTCGCGCGACGGCGCAGGCGCAGCGATCCCGCCGCGGCGCCTGCGCCCCGATCTGCCGCCGTCCGTCGACGCTGTCTTTGCCAGGGCGCTGGCGGCCGATCCCGGGGCCCGGTTCCAGGATGCCGGGGCACTCTGGGCCGCCCTGCGGGAGGCGTTCGAGCCGCCGCTGTGGTCGCGCCCCGACCGGCCGCCGCATCCCGTCCGGGGCGCGGCGCCAATGGAACCGGTGCCTGCCGAAGCCACGCTGGCTGCCACGGCGCCAGCTGCCCCGGCGCCAGCTGCCCCGGCGCTTGCAGAACCGGCGCCCGCAGACCTGCCGCCCGCAGAACTGGCGCCTGCCGTGCGGCCAGTGGTCGTGCAGCGCGTGTCCACCGTGCCATCGGTGCGGCCACCGCGCCGGCTGCGCACCCAGGTGGCCGTGGCCACCGCCTGCCTGCTCGGCGTGTTCGCGACGGCGACGCTGGTGCTGGTCGGCGAGCTGGCCCCGGCTGCGTCGAGCGCCGAGGCCACGGTCGCGCCGGCCCGGCCGATCGCACATGCCGTCGAGCCCGCCGCCGTCGAGACGATCGCCGCCGCGCCGGCCGCCGGGCCGGTCACCACCGTGGCAGCGGCGCCGTTGCCATCACCTGATGTGCCCTTCGGTCCGCGCGCGTCGCCCGCAGCCGAGGCGGCAGTTCCTGCGCCGCTGGTGGCGGAACGGCAGGACACGCGGACGCAGCCGGCGGCCCCTGTCGCGACGCGCGAGGCCCCGGCGGAACGCCGCGCACCGGTCCCCCGACCTGCCGCCGAGCGCCACGCCAAGGCGCGCCCGGAGCCGGCGCCGGTGCACACCGCTCAGCTGGCGCGTCCGGCGGCGGCCGGCCCCGAGCAGGGCTGCCGCGTGCACCAGCTGGCCCTCACGCGCGAGATCTGCAAGGTGGCGCAGTGCACGACGGCCGAGTTCCGCGGCCATCCGGTCTGCGTGCGCCTGCAGGCCGAGCAGCGCCAGCGCGACCAGGTGGCCGAGCAGGCATTGCGGACGCGCTGAGCCGGCTCGGCCAGGGGCCGTGGGCCCGCCGGGCGCCCGGGCCTCACTCCTCCAGCTTGATGTTGCGGGCGCTGGCCAGCGCGGTCCAGCGCGCGACCTCCGACCGGATGTGATCGCCGAGCTGCTCGGGCGACATCGGCCAGGGGTCGACCGCCTCGCTGGCCAGCTTGTCGGCCAGGTCGGGCGCGCCCAGCACCGCCACCTGGGTGGCGTGCAGGCGCTGGACGATCTCGCGCGGCATGCCGGCCGGTCCCAAGGTGCAGTACCACTGGACGGCGTCGAAGCCCTTGAAGCCGGCCTCTTCCATGGTGGGCACGTCCGGCAGCTGCCCGCTGCGCCGCTTGCCGGTGACCGCCAGGGCGCGCAGCTTGCCCGAGCGCACGTGGGGCAGCGCTGTCGCCACGCTCGGGAACATGGCCTGCGTCTGGCCCGACAGCACGTCGGCGATGGCCGGCGCGGCTCCGCGGTAGGGCACGTGCAGCAGCGAGGTGCCGGTGTCGTGCTTGAACAGCTCCATGGTCAGGTGGGTGAGCGTGCCCAGCCCGGCCGAGCCGTAGCTGAGCTTGCCGCCGCTGCGCCGGGCGAGGTCGATGAACTCCTGCAGCGAGCGGGCCGGCACGCCGGCATGGACCACCAGTACGTTGGGCGAGGCGCCGACCATGCCGATCGGGGTGAAGTCCTTGACCGGGTCGTAGGGCACGCGGCGGGTGGCCGGGTTGGTGCCGTGCGTCGCCACGTAGGCCTGCAGCAGCGTGTAGCCGTCGGGCGCCGCGCGCGCCGTGGTCTGGCAGGCCACCACGCCGCTGCCGCCGCCCTGGTTGTCGACCACGAACGGCTGGCCCAGCAGCCGCGACCAGCGCTCGGTGACCACGCGCGCGATCATGTCGTTGCCGCCGCCGGCCGGCACCGGCACGATGTAGCGGATGGGCCGCGAGGGGTAGGCCTGGGCCCGGGCGAGGGCCGGCAGGGCCAGCGCGGCGCCGGCGGCACGCACGAGCTGTCGTCGTTGCATGGGGACTCCTTCCCGGGGCGGCCCCGGGCGGGCGCGATTGTCCTTCAGGGCCGCACCGGCTGCAGATGGGGTGAACACCCATCGGCAGCCGCCGGCCGGCCGCCCGCTGGGGCTACGCCCCCGGACCGCGGCCCGCGGCGCCGCCGACGCGCAGCGTCACGCCGCCCACCCGTAGCAGCCCGGCCTGCACCTGGCCACAGGGTTGGGGCACCAGGGCCGGCCCGGCGCGGCCGAGCAGCAGGTGGATGATCGCCCGGGCCCGGGCTGGCCCATCGGCAGGCAGGAGGTGGGCGGAGGGGATCACGTGGTGCATGGCGCCGACTGTGGTGCTGCGTTGCTGATCATTCGCTGACTCGCCTCAGCCGTGGGGTCTTGTCCAGCAGGACTCAGACCACCATGGGCGTCACGCCGCCGTCCATGGCCACGATGGCCCCGGTGATGTAGGAGGCCTTGTCGGAGGCCAGGAACACCACGGCATTGGCGATCTCCTGCGGATCGGCCAGGCGCCGCAGCGGGATGCGCGCCGTGTGCTGCGCCAGCACGTCGGCGGGCGAGGCATCGGCCTGGCGCGCGTCCGCCGCCAGCCCTTCGGCCAGCCGCTCGGTCAGCGTCAGGCCGGGGTTGACGGCGTTCACCCGCACCCCGCGCGGCCCGTAGGCCGCGGCCAGCCCGGCGCTGGCCAGCATCAGCGCCGCATTGGCCGAGCCGCCTGCCAGGTGGATGGACGAGGCCATCTTGCCGCCGGCGCCGATGACGTTGACGACCGCGCCGCGGCCGGCCTGGCCCATGCGCTTGATGACCGGATCGATGACGTGCACGTAGGCGAAGAACTTGGCCTGCATGGCGTCGTGCCAGGCCTGCGGCGTGAGCTCGTCGAAGGGCGTGCGGCGCGCGGCGCCGGCGCAGTTGACCAGCACGTCGACCGGTCCGGCCTCGGCGTACACCCGGTCCACCAGCCGGGCGACCGCGTCGGCGTCGCGCACGTCGGTCGCGTAGGCGCGGTGCGCCGGCTGTGCCGCCGGCAGGACGGCCAGTGCTGCGTCGAGCCCGGCCTGCCCGCGCGCCACCAGAGTGACGTGCGCGCCCTCGGCGGCGAACTGGCGTGCACAGGCCAGGCCGATGCCCTTGCTGCCGCCGGTGATGAGGACGTGCCGTCCCGCGAGTCCCAGATCCATGTCGTTCCTCCTGCATCGGCGTTGCCGCCATTTGTCCGCTAGCGTAGCAAGACGCCGGCGGACCGCCGCAAGGAGGGACCACCGGGCCGATGGGTTGGTGCGCGCCGTCGCGGTGGTCCGGCTGGCCCGTTCGCACCATTGCCCGCCGCTTGCGGCGCTGCACGATGACAGGGCCGTGCTGCGCGGCGCATGATGGAACGGCGGCCGGCCGGGAACGGCTGCTGATCGCAACTGGGAGATCGGCATGCGAACAGGACCAGCGCCCCTGCGTCGAGGGGGCGGCGTCCACAAGCCCAAGGCGAAGGCCAAGGCGAGGGCGCAGGCCGCCCTGCGCCCGGCGAGTCGGCCGGCAACGCCCCGTCCCGGCTCCGGGAGCAAGGGCGCCAAGCCCGAGATCGAGCTGCAGTTCCAGGTGCCCCCGGCGGCGTGGGAGCCGCTGGCGCAGGCCATGCAGGGGCCGGATGCGCACGAGCTGGACCTGCAAGCGATCTATTTCGACAGTCCCGAGGGAGCGCTGGCCGCCGCCCGTGTCTCGCTGCGGCTGCGGCGCGAGGGCGACCGCTGGATCCAGACCGCCAAGTCGGCCGGCGCCGGGCCGATGGAGCGGCGCGAGGCGAGCGAGGTCGCGGGCCTGGCCGTCGGCCCGGCGCCGCCGGCGCTGGACCCCGGGCGCCACGACCCCGCGACCCAGGCGCTGCTGCGCAAGGCCTTGGGGCTGGACGCGTCCGACGACTGGCCCGCGCTCGCGCCGGTGTTCCAGGTCGAGGTGCGGCGCCGCGTGCGCCGGCTGGTCGAAGGCGACTCGGTGATCGAGCTGGCCCTCGATGAAGGCATGCTGCGCGCTGCCGGGCGCCGCCGCGAGATCCGCGAGCTGGAGCTGGAGTTGCTCGAAGGCCGGTTCGAGGACCTGTTGCGGCTGGCGCGCCGCTGGCGCGAACGCCACGGGTTGTGGATCGGCAGCGCCAGCAAGGCGCAGCGTGGCTGGCGGCTGGCGCGCGGCGAGCTGTACGGCCCGGCCGTCGGGGCCAAGGCGATCGACTATCCCGCCGACGTGCGCCTGCGTCCCCTGAGCGCCGCCGTGCTGCAAGCCTGCCTGGAGCAGATCCTGGCCAATGCCGGCGAGATCGGCGCCGGCAGCCAGGCCGACGACCACATCCACCAGCTGCGCGTCGGCCTGCGCCGCCTGCGCACCGCGCTGCGCGAGCTGCCCGGGCTGAAGGAGCCGGCGCAGGCCGTCGAAGGCGCGCTGGTCCACGTGTTCCGGCAACTGGGCGAGCGGCGTGACCGCACGCACGTGCTGGCGCAGGTCCAGCCCCGGGTCGAGGCAGCCGGCGGCCCCGCGCTGCGCGTCCCGCCGGGCTTCCACGAGGGCGGCACGCCACCCGACCAGCTGGTGCAGCAGGGCGCCTTCCAGGCTGCCTTGCTGCGCCTGCTGGCGGAGGTCGAGCGGCTGCGCGCCGGTCCGCCCGGCAAGCGCGCCCGCAAGCAGCTGCGCCCCATCCTCGACAAGCTGGCGCACCAGGTCACGCGCGACGGCCGGCGCTTCACCCGCCTGTCGCCCGAGGACCAGCACCGGGTGCGCAAGCGCCTCAAGCGGCTGCGCTACATGACCGAATTCGCGGCCCCGCTGTACGCCGGCCAGCGCGTCGCCGGCTACCTCGAGGTGGTGAAGCCGGCCCAGGAGGCGCTGGGGCAGTACAACGACGAGATCATGGCGCACGACCTGTACGCCGAGCTGGCGGACACCGATGCCGGCGCGCGCTTCGGCGTCGACTGGCTGGCGTCCCGCCGCAAGGGCGAGGCGCGCACCTGCCGGCAGGTGCTGCGGCAGCTCGACGACACCCGTCCCTACTGGTCCAGGCGCGGCTGAGGGCGGGGCGCGTGCTCGGCCCGCTGCCCGAGCACGCGCTGCACGACGGCCACCAGCGGGCCGATCGCCGCCGGAGGAAAAGGCGCCACGCTGCTGACGTTGACCTCGCACAGGACGTAGCGTTCGCCGTCACCGCTGCGCTCGCCCAGCAGGAAGTCGGCATCCCACAGCAACGGCAACTCGTGCCGCGCCACACCCGCGTGCTCGGCCAGCAGGTCCACCCAGCCGTTCTCCAGCCGCCGGCGCAGGTCCTGGAACCGGTCGTCCCCGGGCCCGCTGTACAGCCGGGGACCCGGGGGCGGCGCGATGCCGTCGGGGCCGGCGGGATGCAGCGCGTTGATGGCCTGGTGACCGAAGCCCGCCACCCGGTCGCCAACGAGGTAGGCGCGCACCATGCCCTCGGCCAGCCGCGGCTGCCACGCCTGGTCGACCATGTGGCCGCCGGCAGCGACATGCGGCGCTAGCCGCTGCACCACGGTGTCGAACGCCACCGTCTCGGGCAGGGCGCCGCGCTGCGCATGCTGCAGCGTGTACCGGTCGTCGCCGCGGGCCTCGATGCGCCAGACGCCGATGCCGCTGTGCCCGCGGTGCTGCTTGAGCACCCGCGGGCCGTGCGCCAGCCGTGCCGCCACCTCGGTGCGCAGCGCGTCCTCGCTGTCCACTCGCCAGGCATCGCTGCCGAAGGGAAGGTCGCGCACGGCCAGCAGGATGTCCTTGGTGCCCAGGCGCAGGATGGTGTCCGGGTGCGTGCTGACGAACACGCCGCGCGCCGCGACCTCGCGCAGCAGGGCATCGAGCACGGCGCGCGTGCGCCCGCCCTCGATCGGGTTGTGCCAGACGAGCACGGCCTGCACCTGCAGCAACTGCGTGCGCACCTCGTCGGCGAAGTCGTCGTGGTAGACGGCCGGCCGGGCGGCGACGCCGGCCGCGGCGAAGGCCTCGAACAACGGTGCGAAGCGGCTCTCGCTGGGATCGGCCCGGTCGCGCAGCGCGCGGTCGCCGGGGTAGAGGATGGCCAGGCGCGGTGGTGCGAAGGACGCCGGCGGGATGGAAGGAATGGCTGGCAAGTCGGACTCCCCTCCGGGCGCGAGGCCCGGGATCAGGAGCAGAACTTGGACGCGTGTGCGGCGTCTGCAGCGGGGAGTCTGCCCACGATCCCCGGCGGCCAGTCTAGCGCCGGGGCCACGTGGTGGCGATGCGAACAAGCTCAGCTGTAGGACTTTTCCTGCAGCGCTTCAGCGCCTTCGCCGATGTTGAGTCTGGCGGATGGCGCCCAACATTTCATTCACGATGCCCGCCACGCCTGCCCACCAGGATCCGCTCCAGGACAACTGGCGCCTGGAGGAGCTCACCCCGGACGTGCGGCGACGCCTGTTCGAGCGTGCGCCGCAGCGCACCGGCGTCCTGCGCGACCGGCGCGAAGGCCCGACGCCTCCGCTGCCGCCGCGGTCCACCGAGCACCCGCAGGCCGCCTGCGCCTGGGCGCGTCGCTAGCCCCACACCGTTCCCGCCCGAAGGCCTCGGGCGCCCTGCGTGCGGCGACCACGCGCTAGGCGAGACGCCGGAACCAGAGCAGCGACAGCACGCCCGCCGTCATCGACAGCAGGGCCGCGCCGAGCGAGACCAGCGAGGTCAGCTCGGTCTCGCGCGTGCGGACCTCCATCTCGGAACCGAGCTTCTCGTACACGCTGCGCAGCGACTCGGCCGAACTCGCGTAGTGGTACTCGCCGCCGGTGATGCGGGCCACTTCGCGCAGCGTCGGTTCGTCCAGCCGCAGGTAGATGGGCATGCCGTCGACTGCGGCGGACTCGCCGTCGATGGTGCCCAGGCCCACCACGTCGATGCGCACGCCACGGTCGGCGGCCAACTTGGCCGCCTCCAGGGTGTCGATGCCGGTGGTGCGGCGGCCGTCGCTGAGCAGGATGATGGCGGCCGACCTGTACGAGCCGGGTGCCACCGGCGTGATCGCCTTGGGCGGCGGCTTGTCCTTGTCGTCCAGGCTGCGTCCCTGCATCCGGGGGCTGCCGAAGTTCATGTCGCCGACATCGAGGCCGTGGTCCGGGAACAGCTCCGCCAGGCACAGCACGATGCCGCTGCCGATGGCCGTGCCCATCTGCATCTGGAAGCCGTCGATGGCGGTCAGCAGGGGCTCGCGCTCGCGCGTGGCGCGCTGCGCCACCTGGGTGCTGCCGGCGAAGGTGACCAGGCCCACCTCGATGTGGCGTGGCAGGTCGCGCAGGAACAGCTTGGCGGCCTCCTGCGCGGCGGCCATCCGGGTCGGCTTGACGTCGGTGACGCGCATGCTGAGCGACACGTCCATGGCCAGCATGATGGTCGTGCGGGCCCAGGGCAGCGGCACCCGTGCCACCGGGCGCGCGGCGGCGAACAGCAGTCCCGAGCAGGCGACGAACAGCAGTGCGGGGGGCACGTGGCGGCGCCAGCTGATGCCCGCTGCGGCCGCGCGCACCACCCCGAGGCTGCTGTAGCGCACCGCGAGCTTGTTCCGGCGCCGCAGCAGCCAGACGTACAGCGCCGGCAGCAGCGGAACCGCCAGCAGCAGCCAGAGGTAGTGGGGCCAGAGGAAGAACATCGGTGCGGCCTGGCGATCCCCGTGCGCAACGGCGGACCGGGGGTCCGCGGGCAGCGCGGGGCACGGGTTTTCCCGCGGTGCGGCACGATCGTGCCCCCGAAGCAGGGGTGTTGGCAATGGCCCCCGCGGGGCCGCGGCGGCCGCCGGGTTAGACCCCATCCCAAAGCGCGGGGCCCGGCGCACAGTCCAGGCGTCAGCCCCACCAGGAGACGCCGTGAACCTGCCGAAGATCCTCGTCGCGGGCGCCCTCGCGGCGTTCGCCCTGGCCAGCCAGGCCGCCTTCCCGGACAAGCCGATCCGGATCGTCGTCGCCTTCGCGCCCGGCAGTTCCACCGACGTGGTGGCGCGCTCGCTGGCGCAGAACCTGACCGTGGCCTTCGGGCAGCCGGTGGTGGTGGACAACCGGCCCGGCGCCGGCGGCAACATCGCGACCGTGCAGGTGGCCAAGGCGGCGCCCGACGGCTACACCCTGCTGGTGCATAGCGTCGCCTATGCCATCAACCCATCGATGTTCGGCAGCGCCGGCTACCAGGTGGGCGACCTGGCGGCGGTGGCGATGGCCGGCGTGGCGCCCAACATGCTGTACGTCCATCCCGACGTGAAGGCCGGCAACCTGAAGGAGCTGACGGCGCTGATGAAGAAGGGCGGCATGAGCTATGCCTCCTCGGGCAATGGCACCACCACCCAGCTCGGCGCGGAGCTGCTGTTCCGCAACCTGCTGCAGGTGGACGTGACCCACGTGCCGTTCCAGCCGGCGGCGGCCGCCAACGCCGTGGTCAGCGGCCAGGTGCCGATCGGCTCGACCTCGATGCCGCCGGTGGTGCAGCTGGCCCGGGCCGGCAAGGTGCGGCCGATCGCCGTCACCAGCCTGAAGCGCAGCCCGGCGCTGCCCGAGGTGCCCACCGTGGCCGAGCTGGGCCATCCCGGCTTCGAGGCCAACACCTGGATCGCCCTGTTCGCGCCGGCCGGCACCCCGACCGAAGTGCTGGACCGGCTGAACACCGAAATCAACAAGGTGCTGCTCTACAAGACCCTGACCGAGAATTTCGCGGCGCTGTCGCTGGATGTCGTGCGCATGGACCGCCCGCAGCTGACCAGCTACGTGGCGGCCGAAGCCGCGAAGTGGGGCGGCGTGGTCCGGCGCATCGGCGTGAAGGTCGACTGACGCCCTGTCAGTCGGCCCGGATGTTGTTGGCCTTGACGACCTCGCCCCAGGTCTTGAAGTGGGTGCGCGTCAGCTCGCCCAGCTGCTCCGGCGTGCCGCCGCCGGGCTCGTCGCCGCGTTCCAGGATGCCCTTGGTCACGCCCGGGTCCTTCAGCGCCGTGTTCATCGCCGCGTTGGCCTTCTTCACCACCTCGGCGGGCAGCTTGGGCGGGCCGTACAGGCCGATGAAAGAGACGATGTTGAAGTCCTTCAGGCCCGCTTCGGCGGCGGTGGGCACGTCGGGGAAGGCCGGCACCCGCTTGTCGCTGGTGACCAGCAGCGCGCGCAGCTGGCCCGACTTGATGAAGGGCGCGATGACCGAGGTCGCATCGAACATCGCGTCGAGGCGGCCGGCGATGAGGTCGGTCATGGCCGGGCTGCTGCCCTTGTAGGGCACGTGGTTCATCGGCAGCTTGCCCAGCCGCTCGCGCAGCAGCTCCATCGTCACGTGCGGCAGCGCGCCCACGCCGCCGGTGCCGTAGTCGATGCCCTTGCCGCCCTTGCTCTTGGCCTTGACCACCTCGACGAAGTCGGCATAGGTCTTGACCGCCGACGTGCCCGGCACGGCGAGCACCAGCGCCGACTGCAGCAGCACGCCGATGGGCGTCATCTGGCGGGTGTCGACGATGCCCACCTGGGTGTAGACGTGCGAGGCGATCGTCATCGAGCCGTTGCCCACGTACAGCTTGTAGCCGTCCGGCGGCGCCTTCATCACCTCGACCGCGCCGATGTTGCCGTTCACGCCGGGCTTGTTGTCGATGACCACGGCCTGGCCGAGCGCGGACGTCAGGCCGGCCAGCAGCACGCGGCCGGCGAAGTCGGTCTGGCCCCCGGGCGGAAAACCGATGACGAGGGTGACCGGCTTGGTCGGCCAGGCGGCCTGGGCCCGGGCGGCGCGGGGCGCAAGGGCGCAGGCGCCGAGGGCAGCAGCGCCGGCCAGGACGGAGCGGCGCGAGGTCGCGAGGGGGACGTTCGTCATGCGGGACTCCTTGGATCGCCGGAAAAGAGGCGGCATCCGCAGGCTGGTGCAGCCGTCCCCCGGTGTCAACCGCGACCGGTGGCTGAGGCAGCCATGAACCGCCGGGCTAGTTCGCCGCGCGCCTGCCCAGGGGCGTCATGCCGCCGCGCTGGATGGCACCGGCCGCCTGCTCGGACGCCAGGAACGCGATCAGGCGCCTGGCACCCTCGAGCTGGGTCGAGCCTTCCACCGCGGCCGCCGCGAAGGCCTGGTGCAGCTGGATTTCCTCCGGCAGCACGCCGGCCAGTTCGAGGCCGGGCACGTGCACGATCTCGCTGACCGGCAGGATCGCCAGGTCGGCCTCGCCGGAGGCGACCAGGGCCGCCACTTCCGCGCCGCGCGGCGTGGCCTTCAGCCGCACCTTGTCGGCGATGCCCAGCCGCGGGAACACATCCTTGGCCAGGAAGATGCCGCTGGTGCTGCCCGGCACGGCCACCAGCCGCGCCTGCGTCACCACCTGCTTGAAGGCCTCGACCGTGCGCACGTCGGGCTTGGGGCTGCCGGTGCGCACTGCCATGGCCAGCGGGGTGCGGGCCAGGTCGACATCGGTGCCGGCCACGATGCGCCTGGCGGCCACCAGCTCGTTGAGGCCTTCGCGCGAGAGGATCACGACGTCGGTCGGGACCCCGCGCGCCAGCTGCGCGGCGATGGTCTGGGGCCCGGTGCCCTGCGACGAGCCCGAGCCGGTGGTGACCTGGATGCCGCTGCTGCGCTCGAACTCGGGCAGCAGCTGCTCGTAGGGACCGGAGAAGCCGCCGGAGATCATCACCTTCAGTTGCGCGCTGGCTGCCAGGGGCAGCGCCAGCAGCAGCGCGAAGGCGGCCACGACGCGGGCCTGGGACCAGGGACGCAATGCCATCACGATGTCTCCCGGGATGCGCCGCGGCACGGGCGTCGCCGGGCGCCATTGTTCCCCGGGCAGCCCCCGTTGGGGTTCAGATGACGACGAGCGGCGAGGCTGCCGTGGGCGGAGCGAACAGGGTGTCGAGTTCCGCGAGCTGGGCCGCCGACAGCGGCTGCGACAGGGCGGCGGCGTTCTCCTCCACCCGCGCGGCATTGCCGGTCTTGGGAATGGCGATCACGCCGTCCTGCGCCAGCAGCCAGCCCAGCGCCACCTGCGCCGGCGTGCGGCCGTGCCGGCGCGCGAACGCGACCAGTGCCGGCGCGCGCAGCAGACGCCCTTCGTTGAACGGCGAATAGGCCATCACCGGCAGCCCGCGCTCGCGCAGCCAGGGCCGCAGGTCCCACTCGATGCCGCGTTCGCCGAGGTGGTAGAGCACCTGGTCGGTCTGCGCCGCGGAGCCGCCGGGCGTGCGCCACAGCGCCTGCATGCCGTCGCTGTCGACGTTGCTCACGCCCCAGTGCCGGATCTTGCCGGCCTGCCGCAGCGCCTCGAAGGCCTGCACGGTCTCGGCCAGCGGCACCGAGCCCGGCCAGTGCAGCAGGTACAGGTCGATCGTCTCGACCCGCAGGCGCCGCAGGCTGGCCTCGCAGGCGCGGCCCATGGCGCGCCGCGACGCGTTGTGCGGATAGACCTTGCTGACGAGAAAGACCTCGTCGCGCCGGCCGGCGATGGCCTCGCCCACCAGCTCTTCCGAGCGGCCGTCGCCATACATCTCGGCCGTGTCGACCAGCGTCAGGCCGAGGTCGAGGCCGCGCCGGATGGCCGCGATCTCGGCCTGGCGCCGGCGCGGGTCGTCGCCGATGTGCCAGGTGCCCTGGCCGAGCGCGGGGACGCTTTCGCCGCAGGGCAGCTGGCGGCGCAGCAGGGACGCGGGCGCCGCCATCCGACTCAGCCCTTGGGCTGGGCCGAGACCAGCACCGGCTGCTCGCGGTACAGCTGCGGCAGCGTCGCCTTGAGGTTGGCGATCTTGGGCAGGTCGAACCGCGCGATGTACGGCGAGGTGGGATGCAGCGTGGCGTAGTCCTGGTGGTAGGCCTCGGCCGGGTAGAAGGCGGGCAGGGCAGTGACCTGGGTCACGATGGGCGCCGGGAACACCTTGGCGGCCTCCAGCTGGGCGATGTAGGCCTCGGTCACGCGCTTCTGCTCGGCATCGCGGTAGAACACCGCCGAGCGGTACTGCGAGCCGGTGTCGGGGCCCTGCCGGTTCAGCTGGGTGGGGTCGTGGGCGACCGAGAAGTAGATCTGCAGCAGCGTGCCGTACGTCACCTGCCGCGGGTCGTAGGTGATCTGCACCGCCTCGGCATGGCCGGTGCGGCCGGACCCCACCTGCTGGTAGTGCGCGCTGGCCTGGTCGCCGCCGGCATAGCCCGACACCGCGTTGAGCACGCCCGCCGTGTGCTGGAACACCCCCTGGATGCCCCAGAAGCAGCCGCCGGCGAAGACGGCAGTCGCGGTGGTGCCGCTATCGCGCACATCGGTCGCCGGCGGCGGCAGGCGCACGGCTTTCTCGGCCGCGATGCCCGGCGTGCCGAGGAAGGTCCAGGCGGCGATGGCCAGCGCGGCGAGGGTGAGCAGGATGCGATTCATGGTGTCTCCCGTGAGGTGACGCAGGTGCCGCTCCATTGTGCGGGGCTGACCGGCGCTTCAGGTTGCGGCTGGGAGTGAGTCGACTGTCGGGAGGGGTTCTTACAGGCGACTCAGCTGCGGTGGGGCGAGGGCGGACGTGGGGATAGGGAGCGGGAGCGGGAGCGGGCGGGGGAAGGCGGCGAGCGGCGGTCCGGCTGCGCGCCTGCAGTCCCGGCCGCGCTGGTCGCGCGGCTGCCCCTCCCCGCTTCGCGCTCGCGCAGACCCTCGGCGGCAAAAGCGTGCTGGCGCACCGCGCGCGAAACCGCCTCGGGCCCGCGCTTCTGATGCGCTTCGCCCTCCGGCGGGCCCCAAGGCCCGCAGCCGGACCGCCGCTCGCCGCCGGGGCACGCGGTGCTTGATCGGGGAGTGCGCGATCGCGCGGCTGGGTCGCCACAGGCCATGCTGGGCAAGCCCGGATGGAAAGCGCGCCGCCATCCGCTATCGTCGGCCCCTGGCGCGGCAGGGCCGCAGCCTGGAGACCGTGATGACAGACCAGCCAACCGTCGTGCAGCGCACCGCACCCCTGGAGCAGCGGCTCGAGGCCGTGGAGGCCGCCCTGGCGGCGCGCGGCCTGCCGATCGAGCAGGGCATCGCCGAGTTGAGCCACAAGGCGCAGGAGGAGTGGCTGCCGCGCAATGGCGCGCGCGTGGTGGCCAGGGCCTGGGTGGATCCGGACTTCCGGCGGCGCCTGCTGGCCGATGGCCGCAGCGCGGTGGCCGAGCTCGGCCTGTCGATGCCGCCGCACCACCGCCACCTGGTCGTGCTGGAGAACACGCCCACGGTGCAGAACGTCATCTGCTGCACGCTCTGCTCGTGCACGGCCTTCACCATCATCGGCCTGCCGCCCGACTGGTACAAGGACCTGGAGTACCGGTCCCGCGTGGTGCGCGAGTCGCGCACCGTGCTGCGCGAGATGGGCCTGGACCTGCCGCCCGAGGTGGAGATCCGGGTCTGGGACACCACCGCCGACACGCGCTACATGGTGCTGCCCGAGCAGCCGCCGCACACGCTCGGCTGGCCGCAGGAGAAGCTGGCTGCCCTGGTCACGCGCGACGCCATGATCGGCGTGGCCCGGCTCTGAGGATCGCGCCATGGACGGCATCCACGACCTCGGCGGCAAGCAGGGCTTCGGCCGCGTGCGCTACACCTTGAATGCACCGGCTTTCCATGCGCCCTGGGAGGTGCGGGCCAACGCGCTGTACGGCCAGGCCGTGCGCCTGGGCCTGTTCAACATGGACGAGTACCGGCACGCGATCGAGCGCATGGAGCCGCGCCACTATCTCGGGGCCGGCTACTACGAGCGCGTGCTGACCAGCGTGGTGACGCTCTGCGTCGAGAAGGGGCTGGTCAGCCGGGACGAGCTGGAGCAGCGCGCCGGCGGTGCGGTGCCGCTGGCCGGCCCGATCGCACCGGGGCGCGGCAACCGGCCGGACCGCCAGCGCTTCGCCCCCGGCGACCGCGTGCGCGTGCGCCTCGACCACGTGCCGGGCCACATCCGCATGCCGGGCTACATCCGCGGCAAGTGCGGCGTCGTGGTCGCCGAGTCGCCGGCCTATCCCTTCCCCGATGCGCATGCGCACGGCGTGCCGGCGCAGGACGAGCCCACCTACGACGTGCGCTTCCGCAGCGAGGACCTGTGGCCCCAGGGCGCCGACGCCGCGCTGGTCCATGTGGGCGTGTTCCAGAGCTATCTGGAGCCGGCCTAGGCCCGCCACCCGCCCCCGTCATTTGCGGGCTTGACCCGCAATCCATCCCCCAAGCGCGGATTGGGTGCGGCCCGGCTTCGGAGATGGATGCCGGGTCGAGCCCGGCATGACGACTCTCAGGGGAGCCCGGCGTGCCCCTTCCCCGTCATTGCGGGCTTGACCCGCAATCCATCTCCAAAGCGCGGATCGGGCGCGGCCGGGTTCCGGAGATGGATGCCGGGTCGAGCCCGGCATGACGACTCTCAGGGGAGCCCGCGTGCCCCTTCCCCGTCATTGCGGGCTTGACCCGCAATCCATCTCCCAAGCGCGGATCGGGTGCGGCCGGGTGCCGGCGCTGGATGCCGGGTCGGGCCCGGCATGACGACTCCCGGGTCACGACAGGCCGGCGGGCGGCAGGACGTAGCTGGCGGGCTGCTGGCGCCGGATCAGGAGGTTCTTCACCTCCCACTGCACCGCGGGCTCGAGGTCGCGCAGGTAGCGGATGTCGCCGCCGCTGTGCACCGCGATCGGCACGCCGCCCTCGAACAGCAGCCGGTTGCCCGGCAGCCTCGGCACCTTGTCGCCCGGCGTCAGGATGCCGGCCAGGTTCAGGGGGTCGACGGCCGAGATCGCGACGCGCTCGCGGCCCGGCACCTTGGCCGTCGAGCGCAGCGCCACGGCGGCCTCCGGCAGCGCGAACTGCTCGCCCGCGAAGCCGCTGACGAAGCGGCCGCCGCGCACCTCGCCGCGGGCCTCCAGCCGGCGCAGCACGTAGTACAGCTCGCGCCAGGGCGGCAGGCCCTCCTCGCGCTCGAGCAGCTTGCGGAACACCACCCCATAGCGCCGCAGCAGCACGCGGGCGATGTGCTCGACGTGCGGCGCGGCCAGCGCGCCCGGCGCCTCGGCCACCGGCCGCGACCGGCGCGCGAGCGACCAGCGGCCGGCCTCGTCGATGGGGTCGCGGCCCTTGCGGCGCAGCTTGTTGCGCTTGTCGCCCGGCATTACCAGGGTGCGCAGGCCGGCGAACGAATCGCAGGTGGCTAGGCCGTGCGCGACCAGTTCGGCCAGGCCCTGCTCGACCTGCGTGCCCAGCAGCCGGGCGTCGTGCTGCAGGTCGGCGAAGAAGCTGGCCCCGTGCGCGCGCAGGAGGTCGAGCAGCAGCCGCGCGGTTCCCGACAGCACGGCCTCGTCGACCGCCGCCGCGCCGGCCGCCTGCTGCCAGTGGGCGAGGGCCTCGCGTTCGCACAGCAGCACCGGCGTGCCGCGGATCGGCCCGCAGCGGCGGCCCGCCGCCTCGCCCGGCTCCGCCGGCCGCCACCACGCCACGCGGCCGACGGCGCAGAGCCGGTCCAGCATGGCCGGCGTGTAGTCGTCGACCCGTGCGGCCAGCAGGTCGTCCTCCCAGGCCGCAGCCGGCGCGGCGTGGCCTTCGAGCTGGCGCAGCACGTCGGCCAGGCCGCCTTCGCCCTGGCGCCGGTCGTCGTCCTCGCTGGTGGCGAGCTGGTGCCACCGGAACAGGAACCGCATGAACTGGGCCGGCGGCACCGGCTGGAATTCGGCCCGGCGCCGGTCGCGGGTGCCGCGGTGGATGCGCGCCAGCAGCCGCCGGTCGCACCATTCGGCCGCGCCGGGCGCGGTGAAGGCGCCGCGCATCACCGCGCCTTCGGCCTCCAGCCCAAGCAGCGCCGGCAGCACGGCATCGGCCGGCATCCCGAGCGGCGCGCCCAGCACCTGCGGCGTGACCGGGCCGAGCAGCTCCAGCCGGCCGCGCAGGATCTCGCGCAGCGCGTCCTCGGCCGTGGGCCGGTCGCCCGAGACGGGGGCGATCGGCGGCGACAGCGTGGCCTGTGGAAAAGCGGCGTGGAACTCGTGCAGGCGCTCCGCCGCGACGTACAGCGCCGCGCCGGCCGGCGGCGTCAGGCGCGTCAGGCGGCGCTGCTGCGCCAGCGCCACCGCGAACTCGTGGCAGGCCACCTCCCCGGTGGCGAGGAAGCCGTGCACCACCACGGCGTCATGCAGTTCGTCGGCGTCGCGGATGTCGGGCCGGGCGTCTTCGCGCACCTGCGCAATCACCAGCGGGTCGAGCGTGCCGACGTCGCGTGCCGTCTGCAGGTCCACCAGCGGCCGGCTGGCGACCGCCTTGGTGCGCCGCTCCTCGGCCGCGCCGTCGTCGAGGAAGGCGTAGGGGCGCGCGTTGAGGATGGCGTGTGCGAGCGGCGAGGGCGTCGACAGCTCGCGGGTGGTCACCTCCACCGCGCCGGCCTCGATGCCCGCCAGCAGGCGCAGGAAGCCGTCGGCGTCCATGGTCTCGTGCAGGCAGTCGTGCAGGGTCTGCGCCACCAGCGGGTGGTCGGGGATCTCGCGTTCGCCCACCAGGTTCTCGGCGCAGGCGATCTGGTCCGGGAACACCACCGTCAGCAGGTCCTCGGCGTCCGAGCGCTGGAACTGCGGCGGCACCTTGCGGCCGCCGTTCATGCGGCGCACGGCCAGCGACGCGGTGGCGTTCCAGCGCCAGCGGGTGCCGAACATCGGGGCGTCCAGCAGCGCCTGCACCAGCACGTCGCGCGCAGTGGCCGGCTTCAGGTAGTGGCGCACCTCGTCCAGCGCGAAGCTGTGCGTCGGGCCGAGCGACAGCACGATGCTGTCCTCCAGCGCGCTGGCCTGCAGCTCGAAGTTGAACTTGCGGCACATGCGCTTGCGCAGCGCCAGGCCCCAGGCCCGGTTGATGCGCGATCCATACGGCGAATGGATCACCAGGTGGGTGTCGCCGACCTGGTCGAAGAAGCGTTCCAGCACGATGCGCCGCTGGCTCGGCAGCACGCCGAGCGCGGCCTTCGACGCCGCCAGGTAGAGCGCGAGCTGCTGCGCCGCCGCCTGCGGCAGCTGCAGGTCGCCCTGCAGCCAGCGCTCGCAGGCCGCCACGCCCTCGTCCAGCCGCGCGTCGGCCCCTTCGCACAGCCGCGACACCGCCGCGCAGAGCTCGTCGGTGCGGCCCAGCGACTCGCCGAGCCAGAACGGCATCGAGGGCGGCTGGCCCCGGGCATCCTCGACCAGCACCTTGCCGGTCTCCACCTTGGCGATGCGGTAGGACGCGTTGCCGAGCTGGAAGATGTCGCCCGGCAGGCTCTCGAAGGCGAAGTCCTCGTTGAGCGTGCCGACGCGGTGCCCTTCCGGCTGCAGCACCACGTCGTAGTCGAACTGGTCGGGGATCACGCCGGCATTGGTGACGGCGGCGATGCGCGCGCCGCGCCGCCCGCGCAGCACGCGGTTGACGGCGTCCAGGTGCAGGTAGGCGCCGCGCCGGCCGCGGCGCGTGCTGTAGCCCTCGGCCAGCATCCGCACGACCTGCTCGAAGGTCTGCAGGCTGAGGTCGCGGTACGGCTGCGCGCGCCGCAGGCAGGCATGGAGGGCGTCGAGCGGCCACTCGCGGCTGGCCGTCTCGGCGACGATGTGCTGCGCCAGCGCGTCCAGCGGCTCGTGCGGCACGCGGATCCGGTCGAGTTCGCCGCGCGCCACCGCGTCGAGCAGGGCGGCGCATTCCAGCAGGTCGTCGAGCGCCAGCGGAAACAGCCGCCCCTTGGGCACCGCGCCGATGGCATGCCCCGCGCGGCCGACGCGCTGCACAAAGGCGTTGAGCGAGCGCGGCGAGCCGAGCTGGCACACCAGGTCGATGTCGCCGATGTCGATGCCCAGTTCGAGCGAGCTGGTGGCCACCAGGGCCTTCAGCTCGCCCTGCTTGAGGCGCTGCTCGGCCTGCAGCCGGTGCTCGCGCGCCAGGCTGCCGTGGTGGGCCGTCACGTGCTCGGCGCCCAGCCGCTCGGCGAGGTGGCGCGTCACCCGTTCGGCGATGCGGCGCTGGTTGACGAAGATAAGCGTGGTGCGGTGCTGGTGGACCAGGTCGGCCAGGCGGTCGTACACCTCGTCCCAGACTTCGGTGGCCATCACCGCGGTGAGCGGCGAACGCGGCATCTCGAGTGCGAGGTCGCGCTCGCGCACGTGGCCGGCGTCGATGACCTGCACCGGCTCGTCGCGCTGGCCGACGAGGAAACGGGCCATGGCGTCGAGCGGGCGGACGGTGGCCGACAGGCCGATGCGCACCGGCGGCCGTTCGCACAGCGCCTCCAGCCGCTCCAGCGACAGCATCAGGTGGGCGCCGCGCTTGCTGCCCGCCACCGCATGCAACTCGTCGACGATGACGCTGCGCACCGATCCCAGCATCGCGCGCCCCGACTCCGAGCTGAGCAGGATGAACAGCGATTCCGGCGTCGTCACCAGGATGTGCGGCGGCTTGCGGCGCATGCGGTCGCGTTCGGCGGCGGGCGTGTCGCCGGTGCGCACGGCAGCCCGGATGCCGGGGTCGGGCAGGCCGCGCGCGGCCAGCCCGACCTGGATACCGGCCAGCGGCTCCTGCAGGTTGGTGCGAATGTCGTTGGAGAGCGCCTTCAGCGGCGACACGTACAGCACGTGCACCCGGTCGTCGAGCCCGCCGTCCAGGCCTTCGCGCACCAGCTCGTCGATGGCCGAGAGGAAGGCGGCCAGCGTCTTGCCCGAGCCGGTGGGAGCGGCGATGAGGGCATGGCGGCGTCGCGAGGTGACGGCCCAGGCCCGGGACTGGACCTCGGTCGGGCGGCCGAAGCGGCTCTCCAGCCAGGCCGAGACGGCCGGATGGAAGGGAAGCGCAGACACCCGCCGATTGTCGGCAATCGGGCGCGGCCGGGCAGGGTGCCCGGCCGGAGTCCCTGCGCCGGCGCAGGGCTTGGCCGCACGGCTGGGCCAGGCCCCGCGCAGTACCATGCAGGTCCCAGGGAGAGCAGCGAAGTGCCTTTATCCACACCCGGCGCGCGGCGTGAGATCCACCACCGCGTCATCGACATGCGGGCCTATGCCCGCGAGGACGGCCTGTACGACGTGGAAGCGCGGCTGGTCGACACCAAGCCGTACGCCTTCAAGCGGCCCAGTTCGCCCGAGCCCCTGCCGGCCGGCCAGTCGCTGCACGACATCTGGGTGCGCCTGGTCGTCGACGGCGAGTTCGTCGTGCGCGGCATCGAGGCGGCCTCCGACGTGACGCCCTGGGCCATCTGCAAGCAGGCCGAGTCCACGCTGCAGGTGCTTGTGGGCGAGAAGCTGGCGCGCGGCTGGTCGGCCAAGGTGAAGGAGCGGCTGCGCGGCGCCGCCAGCTGCACCCACCTGATGGAGATGCTGATCCCGCTGGCGACCACCGCGCTGCAGGGCATCCGCGCGCTGCAGATGGAACGCTACCTCCACGCCGAAGGCGACGAGGGCCCGCTCAAGATCGACAGCTGCTACGCCTACGGCCGCGAGCGCGAGGTGGTGCAGCGCCTGTGGCCGCAGCACTACCGGGCGCCGGCGGGCACCGGCAACTGACCGGCGCTCAGCTGCTGGCGGCGGGCGACTTGACCGCTGCCGCAGCCGCGGCGGCCGCCCGCAGCTTGTCCTTCTTGCTCGGCCGCCGGCCCTTGATGCCGCCGGTGCCGTCCGTCGGGCGCGGCGGCGCCGCCGCCTCGGTCGGCTCGAAGCCCGCGACCTGCTCGCGCGGCAGCTGCAGGTGCTGCCGCTTCTCGATCAGGCGCAAGTGGGCCTCGGTGGCCGCGTCCACGAAGCTCACCGCCAGGCCGGCGGCGCCCGCGCGACCGGTGCGGCCGATGCGGTGCACGTAGTCGGTGGGTGAACGCGGCAGGTCGTAGTTCACGACCACGTCCAGCCCGGCGACATCGAGGCCGCGTGCCGCCAGGTCCGTGGTCACCAGCACGTCGAAGCCGCCGGTCCTGAACTGTTCCAGCCGCTCGGCGCGCAGCGACTGGCCCAGGTCGCCGTGCAGCGGCGCGGCAAAGATCCCCCGGTCGTACAGCTTGCGGGCCACGTGGTCGGCCGCATGGCGGGTGGCGACGAACACCAGCACGCGCTGCCAGTGCTCCTGCTGCAGCAGGTGGCGCAGCAGTTCGGTGCGCCGGCCGGGGTCCACCGCCAGCACCCGCTGCAAGATCGCCGGTGCCGAGGCCGCCATCGTGGCCGCCTCCACGCGCAGTGCGTCGCGCAGCAGCCCGTCGGCCAGCGCCTGCACTTCGGGCGGGAAGGTGGCGGAGAACAGCAGGTTCTGGCGTTTGGCGGGCAGCGCGGCGAGCACGCGCTCGCGCTCGGCGGCAAAGCCGTGGTCGAGCAGCCGGTCGGCCTCGTCGAGCACCAGGGCCTGTACGGCGTCCAGGTGCAGGGCGTTGCGGTCCAGCAGGTCCAGCAGCCGGCCAGGCGTGGCGACCACGATGTCGGCGCCGCCGCGCAGGCCCATCATCTGCGGATTGACCGAGACGCCGCCGTGCAGCACCGCGATCCGGGCCCGCTGGGCCGTGGTGGCGCCGAGCCGGCGGAACACGTCGCCGACCTGCGCGGCCAGCTCGCGCGTCGGCACCAGCACCAGCACGCGGACGTGGCGAGGCCCGGGCCGGCGCTGATCGCCGTCCAGGCGCTGCAGCAGCGGCAGCACGAAGGCGGCGGTCTTGCCCGATCCCGTGGGCGCCAGGCCGAGCAGGTCGCGTCCGCGCAGCAAGGCCGGGATGGCCTCGAGCTGGATCGGGGAGGGCGCCGCATAGCCGGCGGCGGTGCAGGCGCGGGCCAGCGCCGACGACAGGCCCAGCGAGGCGAAGCCGGGCGCGCTCATGGCGAGCGGTGCAGCCGGGGTGCCGACAGGGCCTCCACGCTGTCGGCGAGCGCGGCGTCGACATCGCGCCAGCGCCCGGCCAGCCCGGCCGTCGCGATCGCCTTCTCGAGCGCACGCAGGTCCTTGACGCCCGGGGCGACCTTGATCTGCGCGATGGCTGCGGCCGGGTTGCCGGCGCGCAGCAGCGCCAGCACCTTGTCAGGCCAGGAGGAACGGGAGGTCACGGTGTTTTTCCATCGGCGGTTGCGGATTGTGATGGATGGGCGACGGCCGGATGCCGCCACGCGACCCGGACAGCGCGATGATGGGTGCGGGGATCCATCCCCTCGAAGGGCCCATGCGGATCGAGCAACGGTGCGCGGTGGAACTGCTGCGGGCACGCACGGTGCTCGTGAACGGGCTGTTGCAACGATCGCCCGCGTTCGGCCCATCCTGGCCGCATTGGTTCGGCGACGAAACATCGGTGAGCCAGTGCAGCGCCGAGGCCGAGTTCCACATCCTGCAGCTGGCCGCCGCCCTGCGCTTCGCCCGGCGCGAGCTGTTCGTCCAGCACGTGCGCTGGCTGCGGGTGGTGCTCACCCACCGCGGCCTGTCCGACAAGGCCATCCTGCTGTCGCTGGGCTCGCTGGTCGAGCTCGCCCGCGACTGCCTGCCGGCCGGGCTGGCCGGGCCGGCGGCCGAGTACGTGCGCGCAGCCCTGCTGGGCTACCACGCCGAGCGGGATCCGCCGTCGCTGCTGGCCGGTCCGCTGCAGGCCGAGTGCCTGCACGCCCTGCTGGCCGAGGTCCCGGTGGCGCCGGCGCGCCTGCTTGCGGGTGCCGCGCGCGCCGGTCTGGACGGCGACGCCTACGGCCTTTCGGTGCTGGTGCCGGCGCTGCACGAGGTCGGCCGCCTGTGGCAGGTGGACGCGATCGGCCCCGCGCAGGAACAGCAGTGCACGGCACGCGCGGCACAGCTGCTGGAGCACCTGTCGGGCGGCCATCGCCCGGCACCCCGCAGCGGGCGGACCGCCGTCTGCGCCTGCGTCGTCGGCGAGCGGCACGAGCTCGGGCTGCGGATGGTGGCCGGCTTCCTGCGGGCGGCCGGCTGGACGGTCAGCTGCCCGGATCCGCACCAGGACCCGGCGGGCCTATTGCGGGCCGTCATCGGCAGCCGGGCCAGCCTGGTGGCGATCTCGGCCACCATGCTCCAGCACCTGCACGCGCTCGAGTCGGTGATTGCCGCGCTGCGCGCCATGCGCGAGTGCGCCCACGTGCCGGTGCTCGTCGGCGGGCAGGCGTTCGAGACCGACCCGGGCATCTGGCGGGAGATCGGCGCCGACGGCACTGCGGCCGATGCGCGCGAGGCCGTGGTGGTGGCGGACCGCCTGGTGGAGGAGTCGGAATCCGCGGCGGCGGCGGCGGCGCCCTGACCGGTCCGGCGGCCGCGCCATCGCTTGCGGCCGGTCCTTTTCGGGCCTATCGTGATCGGCCGAGTCCGCCGGGGCGACCCGGGCGGGCCGTGCCACCGAGGAGATGCCCATGGTCGATCCCGCCACCGCTCCTTACGCCATCCTGCTCCTGCGGCTGAGCCTGGGGCTCATGTTCCTGGCCCACGCGACGCTGAAATGGAAGGTGTTCACCATCCCGGGCACGATCAAGTATTTCCGGTCGATCGGCCTGCCGGGCTGGCTGGCCTACGTCACGCTCGCCATCGAGTTCGGCGGCGGCTTCGCGCTGATCGTCGGCCTGGCGCCGCGCCTGGTGGCGTTGCTGCTGGTGCCCCTGCTGCTGGGCACCATCGTCACGGTGCACGGGCGCAACGGCTGGCTGTTCACCAACAAGGACGGCGGCTGGGAATTCCCGGCCTTCTGGACGGCGGCGCTGGTGGCCGTGTTCCTGCTCGGCGACGGCGCCGTGGCGGTGCTGCCGTCGTCGGCGTTCGGGCTGTGACGCGCGGTCAGCGAAAGTTGCGGAACGCCTTCAGTTCCGCCACCAGCCGCTCGAATTCGGCGGCCAGCGCCGGATCGGCGGCATAGAACACGGCGAACTTGCCGGGCAGCGTGCGCACGTACAGGCGCGGTGCGATCAGCCAGTCGAGGCCGCGCACGCGAATGAGCTTGGCGTAGGCCAGCTCGCGCAGTTCCATGCGCTTGTTCCAGACCCAGGTCTGGTGCAGTTGCACCGTGTCCAGCGTGGTGACGCTGGTGACCATGCACCACCAGCTCCAGGCCATCATGGCCAGCGCGGCGAGGAACCAGGCCAGGTTGACGTGCAGGCCGCTGCCCAGCTGGCCCTGCGACCACAGGCGCACCGCCCAGGCGGCGCTGCCGGCCACGATGGCGGTGGCCAGCAGCTTGAAGGGGATGGAGAAGGCCGGGCCACGCATCGCGGCGCCCGTGGACGGCAGGAAGCGGAACGGCGGCGGCCCCAGCGATTCGACCGGGGTGGGATCCAAGGCGGGCTACTTCTTGTCGGTCTTGAACAGCTCGTCCATCTTCTTCTGCTCCTCGTCCGACGAGGTGTCGGCGGCGGGCGGGGCGAACGGGTCGCTGGCCGAGGGCTCGGCACCGGAGGCGGCCGGCGCGGCGGGATCGACCGCCGGCTGCTCTGAGTCGGCCGGCATCTCGATCTTGACCTTGTCGAGGTCGACCGCGACTTCCTTGTCGAGGAACATGGTGACCGTCTGCGGCACGAAGATGACCACCAGCACCAGCAGCACCTGCATGATCACCCAGGGGATGGCGCCCAGGTAGATGTCGTTCGACAGCACCGGCTTGTCGATGCGCTTTTCCTTGTACAGGGTGTCGGCGATGCCGCGCAGGTAGAACAGGGCGAAGCCGAACGGCGGGTGCATGAACGAGGTCTGCATGTTCACGCACAGCAGCACGCCGAACCACACCAGGTCGATGCCCATCTTGTCGGCCACCGGCCCCAGCATCGGCAGGATGATGAAGGCGATCTCGAAGAAGTCGAGGAAGAACGCCAGGAAGAAGATGAAGACGTTGACGACGATCAGGAAGCCGACCTGGCCGCCGGGCAGCCCGGTCAGCAGGTGCTCCACCCACTTGGCGCCGTCGACGCCCTGGAACACCATCGAGAACACGCGCGAGCCGATCAGGATGAACACCACCATGGCCGTCAGGCGCATGGTGCCCACCATGGCTTCCCACACCAGCGGGAGCGTCAGGCGGCGGTGGATGGCGGCCAGCACCAGCGCGCCCACGCAGCCCATGGCGCCGGCCTCGGTGGGCGTGGCGATGGCGTAGGTCATGAAGGGCAGGCCGCCCATGGAGCCCAGCACCGCGAAGATCAGCACCGCCGAGGGGATGATGCCGCGCAGGCACTTCATCCACAGATGGAAGCCGGACATGGTGCGGGCTTCCTTGGGGACGCCCGGCACGTAGTGCGGCTTCACCAGGCCGAGGCCGAAGGTGTAGACCGCGAAGATCACCACCTGCAGGATGGAGGGGCCCCAGGCGCCCTTGTACATGTCGCCCACCGAGCGGCCCAGCTGGTCGGCCATGACCACCAGCACCAGCGAGGGCGGCACCAGCTGGGTGATGGTGCCCGAGGCGGCCAGCACGCCGGTGGCGTAGCGCATGTTGTAGCCGTAGCGGATCATCACCGGCAGCGAGATCAGCGCCATCGCGATCACCTGGCCGGCCACGGTGCCGGTGATGGCGCCGAGGATGAAGCCGACGATGATGACCGAGTAGCCCAGGCCGCCGCGCACGGTGCCGAACAGCTGGCCCATCGAGTCCAGCATGTCCTCGGCCAGCCCGCACTTCTCCAGGATGGCGCCCATGAAGGTGAAGAACGGGATCGCCAGCAGCAGGTCGTTGGACAGGATGCCGAACACGTTGATCGGCAGGTTGGCCATGAACACCGGCGGGAACCAGCCCATCTCGATGGCGAAGAAGCCGCTGGCCAGTCCCAGCGCGGCCAGCGAGAAGGCCACCGGGAAGCCGATCAGCATCACGATGACCAGGGCGCCGAACATGAACGGCGCGAAGTTTTCCATCTGCATCGGGGTGTTCCGTCTACTTGTCGTTCTTGGGATGGGCAGCCAGGCGGGCCCCGTTCATTGCACGGGTTTCTCGTAGTGGGTGTCCATCTGGAACTTGCCCTGCAGGTACGCCACGCGCTTGACGATCTCCGACAGGCCCTGCAGCACGATGAGGCCGAAGCCCAGCGGCAGCATCAGCATGGCGGGCCAGCGGATCAGGCCGCCGGCGTTGCTGGACATCTCCTGGGTGACGTACATCCGCACCAGCAGCGGCCACGACAGGTAGGCCATCAGGCTCATGACGGGCAGCAGGAAGAAGATGAGCCCGAACAGGTCGACGTAGACCGGGCCGTTGCCTTTGAGCTTGCCGTAGATCAGGTCGACCCGCACATGCTCGTTGAGCTTCAGGACGATGGGCGCGCCCAGCATGACGATGCCGGCGAACAGGTACCACTGGATCTCGAGCCAGCCGTTCGAGCTGATGTCCAGGCCGTAGCGGATGAAGGCGTTGCCCGCCGAGATCAGGGCCGTCAGCAGCACCGCCAGCGACGCCAGGCGACCGAGCCGGTCGCTGATCCAGTCGACCGCCAGCGCGAGTTTCAGTAGTCCGGACACGGGTACTCCGTAGAAGGAAGTTTCGGCGCGGGGCGCGCGAGTGAGCCCTAAATGCTACGCGGCGGGCGCTGATAGAACACTGACGAGACGGGCCGGGGTTAACCCTAGCTCATCGAGGGCTGGCCGGCGGCGGCGAATAATAAGCGATGGCTCTCGGCCAGGCTCACGCCGCCCCCTCCCACGCGCTCGCCACGGTCCGCACCGCCGCGCCCGAGCTCCTCGGCCTGGCGCTGATGGACGCGCGCAACCAGACGCTCGCGCTGCTGGCGCGCTGGGACGAGGCGCAGGCCGGCAAGGGCATCCGGGTGCCGATGCACCCCGACTTCGAGCTGCCGCAGTGGCTGGCCGGCCACATCGCCTGGTTCGCCGAGTCTTGGATCGTGCGCAACCCGCGCCGCGGCCTGGGCCGCGCCTGCCCGTCGGACGCACCGCGGCTGCCCTCGGTCGAGCCCATGGCCGACCGCTGGTACCAGCCGGTGCTGGCCCCGCACGCCAGCCGCTGGGACATGCCGATCCCGGGCCTGCAGGAGGTGCGCGCCTACCTGCTCGACACGCTGGAGCGCACGCTCGACCTGCTGGAGCGCGCCACCCCCGACGACGACGGCCTGTTCTTCTTCCGCGCCGCGCTGTACCACGAGGACCTGCGCGGCGAGCAGCTGCTGCGGCAGTCGCAGGCGCTCGGCGTGCCGATGCCGCTGAAGCTGCCGCCCGCCGTCGCGTTGCGCGAGCCGCTGCTGATGCCGGCCTCGCGCTGGACGCTGGGGGCGCATGAGGGCGGCTTCGCCTTCGACGTCGAGCTGGGGGCGCACGAGGTGGCGGTGCCCGAGTTCGAGATCGACGCCCAGCCGGTCGCCTGGGAGCAGTACGTCGAGTTCGTCGACGACGGCGGCTACGACCGGCCCGAGCTGTGGCAGCCCGAGGGCTGGGCCTGGCTGCAGGCGCTGGCCGAGCTGGAGGGGCGCCGCGCCCCGCGCCATGTCGAGCAGCTGGGCGGCGGCAGCGGGGCGGTGCTGCAGACCCTGTTCGGCCGCCCGACCCGCATGGCCGGGCCGCAGCCCGCGCTGCACGTGAGCTGGTGGGAGGCCGATGCCTACGCCCGCTGGGCCGGCCGCCGGCTGCCGACCGAGGTCGAGTGGGAGCTGGCCGCGCACCAGGGCGCCGGGCGCGGCTTCCACTGGGGCGAGGTCTGGGAATGGACGGCCGGCACGCTGCGGCCCTGGCCCGGCTTCACGCCGGACGCCTGGACGCGCCACGGCGAGTTCGAGGCCGAGCCGGCGTTCGGCCGCGCGCGGGTGCTGCGCGGCGCCTCGTTCGCCACCCGGTCACGGTTGCGCTGGCCGCGGCGGCGCGCCTGGGCGCTGCCCGGCCGTGACGACCACTTCGTCGGCTTCCGCACCTGCGCCGTCTGACGGCGGCGCGTAGTCCCGGCCTACAGACCCGGCGGCTGGCCCGGCCGCAGCATGGCCGCATGACCGCTCCTGCCAGCACCCGCGCCGTGTGGAAAGGCGCCATCAGCTTCGGGCTGGTGCACATCCCGGTGGTCCTCCACGCCGCCACTGCCGACATCCGCCCCAAGTTCAACCTGATCGACCCCGCCAGCATGAGCCCGGTGGGCAACAAGCAGGTGAGCAAGGCCACCGGCGAGGCCGTGCAGCGCGAGGAACTGGTCAAGGGCATCGAGGTCGAGGACGGCCAGTACGTCGTGCTGTCGAAGGACGAGATCCGCACCGCCCTGCCCAAGACCACCCAGACCATCGAGATCGAGGCCTTCGTCGATGCCGGCGAGATCGCGCCGGCCTATTTCTCCAAGCCGTACCACGTGGCGCCGGCCACGCGCGGGCTCAAGCCGTATGCCCTGCTGCGCGACGTGCTGGCCCGCACCCACAAGGTCGGCGTGGCCAAGATCGTGATGTCGACCAAGCAGCACCTGGCGGCGCTGATGCCGGTCGGCGACGGCCTGGTGCTGGAGCTGCTGCGCTGGTCCGACGAGGTGCGCGATGCGCCGACCTCCACCGGCGACACCGGCGCCGCCGCCGCGCCCAACGAGCGCGAGCTGAAGATGGCCGAGCAGCTGGTCACCGACATGGCCGCGGCCTGGAGCCCCGACCTGTTCCACGACGAGTTCCGCGAGAAGCTGCAGCTGCTGGTGCAGGCCAAGGCGCAGGCCGGCGACGTCGCCACGCTGCAGCCGCTGCCGGGCGAGGAAGCACCGGCCGCCGGCGGCAGCGCCGAGATCCTGGATCTCACCGACCTGCTGCGGCGCAGCCTGCAGGCCAAGACCGGTGCAGCGGCGAAGACGCCCGAGACGCGCGAGGCTGCCACCGAGACGCGCGAGGCTGCCAACGACGAACCGGTGCCGCTGAAGAAGGCGGCGGCGAGCAAGGCCGCCAAGTCGCGCACCGCGGTCAAGCCGGCGCCGAAGGCGGCTCGGGCGACCGCCAAGCCCGTCGCGGCCAAGTCCAAGCGCTAGCGCCGGTCCTTCAGCGGTTGTGCGGCGCCTTGGCGCGCGCGAAGCGCCACCACGGCAGCTGCGTGCGCAGGCTCAGGACCTCGCCGCTGTGCAGCGGCGCATACCCGGGCAACTCGCGCAGCTGTGCCTGCCAGGCCGGCGACGCCAGCCACTCGCGCAGCGCACGGGCCGGCGGCGTCTCCAGCACTGACTTCAGGCACACGAGGTAGTAGTCCTCCTCGAGCAGCGGCACGAAGTCGAGCCCGCGCGCCCGGGCTGCCGCCTCGATCACCAGGCCGGCGTCGGCGCTGCCGGAGGCCACGGCTTCGGCCACCGCGCCGTGCGACGGTTCCACGCGCTCCCAGCCGTCGACCTCCGCCGGCCGCAAGGCGGCTTGCGCCAGCAGGTCCTCGGCCAGCAGCCGGGTGCCGGTGCCCAGTGCCCGGTTGACGAAGCGCGCGCGCCGCAGATCGCCGAAGGTGCGCAGGCCGAGCGGGTTGCCGCGCGCGACGGCCAGGCCCTGCTGCCGGCGCGCGAAGCCGATGATCTTGTGCAGGCCCGGCTGCAGCAGCGGCTGGTAGGTGCGCTGGGCCAGCGAGCCGGGCGCCGGCTGCGGCGGGGTGTGGAAGCCGGCCAGCGTACAGCGGCCCTCGTTCAGCGCGGCGATCGCGTCCACGCTGCCGGTGAAACGGATGTCCAGGTGCAGGCGCGCCGCCTGCGCCGCCAGCCCACGCAGCCGCACCAGCGCATCGTCGTGGCTGGCGTACAGGGTGAGCACGTGCGCCTGGTCGTCGAAGGCGACCGCGAAGGCACGCTCCAGGTCGGCGTGCAGGCTGGCGATCTGCGGCGCCAGCCGGGCCTGTGCCTGCCGCTCGGCCCACAGCAGCTTGTCGCCGAAGACCGTCAGGCGCGCCGGCTGGCCCTTGTCCCAGACGATGAGGCCGCGCCCGAGCGTGTCCTCCCAGCGTTTGAGCTCGCCCCACACGTGGCGGTACGACTGGCCGAGTGCGCGCGCCGCGCCGGTGATCGAGCCGTGCACCCGCACCGCCTGGAGCAGGGCGATCAGCGGGTTGTGCAGGCCCTCGGCCCCGCGTTGCGGGGCCAGGGCGTAGGACAGCTCGACGTGGCGCATGGTCGCGAAGTGTGCGCTATGTCGCGCAATTCATAGGTTGAAGTTCGGATGGCGGTGCGCGCACGCGTGCCTACGATCCGCTCCTGCTTCAACGTCCGCAATCCTTGCCCATGCTCCCCTTCCTGAGCCGCCGCGTCGCGGTCACCGCCCTGCTGTGCCTGTTGTCCGGTGCGGCCGCCGCGCAGTCCGCCATCACCATCGCGTCGACCACCTCGACCGAGCAGTCCGGCCTCTTCGCCCACCTGCTGCCCGCGTTCAAGCAGGCCACCGGCATCGACACCAAGGTGGTGGCCGTCGGCACTGGCCAGGCCATCGACATGGCGCGCCGCGGCGACGCCGACGTGTTGTTCGTGCACGACCAGCCGGCCGAGGAGAAGTTCGTCGCCGAGGGCTACTCCACCCGCCGCTACCCGGTCATGTACAACGACTTCATCCTCGTCGGTCCCAAGGCCGATCCGGCCGGCGCGAAAGGCCGCGACATCGTGGCGGCGCTCAAGAAGCTGGCCGGCGGCAATGTCGCCTTCGTCTCGCGCGGCGACAAGAGCGGCACCCACGCCGCCGAGCTGCGCTACTGGCAGCTGGCCGGCGTGGCGTCCAAGGGCAGCGGCTACAAGGAATGCGGCTGCGGCATGGGCCCGGCGCTGAACATCGCCTCGACCACCGGCGCCTACGTGCTGGCCGACCGCGGCACCTGGCTGAGCTTCAAGAACCGCGGCGACCTGGCGATCCTGGTCGAGGGCGACCAGCGCCTGTTCAACCAGTACGGCGTGATGGTCGTGAACCCCGCGAAGTTCCCGCACCTGAAGGCCGCCGAGGCGCAGAAATTCGCCGACTGGGTGATCTCGCCGGCCGGCCAGTCCACGATCGCCGCCTACAAGATCGGCGGCGAGCAGCTGTTCTTCCCCAACGCCGGGAGCAATTGACCGCCGGCGATCCGGAACGGCTCAGCGCACCAGCCCGGCCGACTTGATCTGGGCCCACACCGGCAGGCCGGGGCGAAGGGCCAGGATGTCGGCCGCGCGGGCGGTGATGCGCGCCAGCAGGGTGTCGGGCCCGCAGGCCAGCTGCACCAGCACCAGCGAGGGATGGGGCGCGCCGGCGATGGCGCGCACCGTGCACGCCAGCACGTTCTGGACGCTGGTGCTGCCCGGCGCGGGCGGGGCCAGCAGCACGCTCACGTCGCGCGCCAGCACGCGCACCCGCACCGGCGCGCCGACAGGCGTGCCGTCGTCGCGCAGCCAGAGCACGCCGCTGGCGATGTCGACCCGCGCCAGGTGCCAGCGCGTGTCGCGCCCGGCGACCTGCCCGTGCAACAGGGCGCCGGCGTCCTCGTCGCGGGCCAGCGGCGCGTCCAGCCGCACCAGGGTGTCGGCCAGCGGACCGCTGGCGACCACCCGGCCGTGGTCCATCAGCACCAGCGTGTCGGCCAGCCGCGCCATCTCGTCGGCCGAGTGGGTGACGTACAGCATCGGGATGCGCAGCTCGTCGCGCAGCGCCTCGAGCCAGGGCAGCACCTCGCGCCGGCGCGCCGGGTCGACCGCGGCCAGCGGCTCGTCCAGCAGCAGCACCTCGGGCTGGGTGGCCAGCGCACGGGCGATGGCCACCCGCTGGCGTTCGCCGCCGGACAGGTTGTCGGGCCGGCGGTCCAGGAGGTGGCCGATGCCCAGCAGGCCCAGCACGGTGTCGAACGCGATCGGCTGCTCGCGCGGGCTGGCGCGGCGCTGCGCGTAGCGCAGGTTCCCGCGCACGTCCAGGTGCGGGAACAGGCTGGCCTCCTGGACGACGTAGCCCACCGGGCGCCGCCAGGCGGGCAGGAACAGCCGGCGCCCATCGTCCTGCCAGTCGTGGCCGGCGATTCGCACCAGGCCGGCGGCGCGCTCCAGGCCGGCGACGCAGCGCAGCACCGTGGTCTTGCCCGAACCGGACGGGCCGTACAGCACGGTGATGCCGCTGCCCGGCAGCGCGAGGTCGACGCCGAGGTGGAACGCTCCGCGGTCGAGCGCGAACTGCAGGCGGGTGTCGCTCATGCGCCGATGCGTGCCGGCCGGCGCGCCAGCAGCGACACGCCCAGCAGCACGGCGAACGAGAAGGCCAGCATGCCGCCGGCCAGCCAGTGCGCCTGCGCGTACTCCAGCGCCTCGACGTGGCCGTAGATCTGCGTCGACACCACGCGCGTCTGCTGCGGGATGTTGCCGCCGATCATCAGCACCACGCCGAACTCGCCGACGGTGTGCGCGAAGCTGAGGATGGCGGCGGTGAGGAATCCCGGCCGCGCCAGCGGCACCGCCACGGTGAGGAAGGCGTCGAGCGGCCGGGCCCGCAGCGTCGCGGCCAGTTCCAGCGGCCGCCGGCCGACGGCTTCGAACGCGTGCTGCAGCGGCTGCACCGCGAACGGCAGCGAGTACAGCACCGAGGCCACCAGCAGGCCGCCGAAGGTGAAGGGCAGCAGGCCCAGGCCGAGCGCCTGGGTGAGCTGGCCACCCCAGCCCTGCGGGCCGAACACCACCAGCAGGTAGAACCCCAGCACCGTGGGTGGCAGCACTAGCGGCAGGGCGACGACGGCGCCGACCACTGCGGCCCAGCGGCCGCGGGCATGCGCCAGCCACCAGGCCAGCGGCGTCGCCAGCAGCAGCAGGATGGCCGTGGTGGCGGTGGCCAGCCGCAGCGTCAGCGCGATGGCCTGCAGGTCGGCGCTGCCCAGGGGCATGGCCTCAGAGCCCGTAGCCGTGGGCGCGGATGATCGCCCGGGCTTCGCTGCCGCGCAGGTAGGCCAGCAGCGCGATCGCCGCCGGGTTGCCCTGGCCGCGCGCCAGCAGCACGGCGTCCTGCTTCAACGGCTCGTGTAGTGCCTCGGGCACCACCCACCAGGAGCCGCTGGTGACGCGGCCGCCGGACATCACCTGCGACAGGGCGACGAAGCCGATCGGCGCATTGCCGGTGCTGACGAACTGGTAGGTCTGCGCGATGCTGTCGCCCTGCACCAGTCGCGGCCGCAGCGAGTCCAGCACGCCCAGCCGCTGCATGACCTGGATCGCGGCCGCGCCGTAGGGCGCCAGCTTGGGGTCGGCGATGGCGACCTTGTCGCCACCGGGCAGCTTGAGCACCTCGCCTCGCGCATCGATCATGTTCGGGTGGGTGCTCCAGAGCACCAGCCGCCCCACCGCGTAGGTGAAGCGCGTGCCCGCGACCGTGGCGCCGTCCTGCTCCAGGCGGGCCGGGGTCTCGTCGTCGGCCGCGAGCAGCACCTGGTAGGGCGCGCCGTTGCGGATCTGCGCGTAGAAGCGGCCGGTGGAGCCGAACGCGGCCACCACCTTGTGCCCCGTGTCGCGCTCGAACGCCACTGCGATCTCCTGCAGCGCGCTGGTGAAGTTGGCGGCGACGGCGACGCTGACCTCGCCCGCGTGCACGAGCGGCGCGGCGGCGAGCAGGAGCAGGGCGAGCAGGCGACGCATGGCTAGCGCTATTCAAGTTGGGAATAACGCCAGTGTAGCCGCGCCCGTTCCCCCGGACAATGCGCACATGCCGCGCCGCCTCGATCTGGATGAAGCCCTGGGCCATGCCGCCACCGACAAGCGGCTGGAAATCCTGCGCCGGGTCGGCGCCAGCGGCTCGATCTCGCAGGCCGCGCGCGAGGTCGGCGTCAGCTACAAGGCTGCCTGGCAGGCGCTGGACATGCTGGCCAACCTGGCCGGCGTGCCGCTGCTGGAGAAGGTGGTCGGCGGCGCCGGCGGCGGCGGCGCCCGCCTCACCCCGGCCGGTGAGCGGCTGCTCCACGCCGGCAGCGAGATGGCGCGCTCGCGCAGCCAGGTGCTGGCCCGGCTGTCCGCGCGCAGCGCCGGGCCGGCGCTGGCCGCGTTGGGCCTGCGCACCAGCATGCGCAACCAGCTGCCGTGCACGGTGGCGCAGGTGCAGGTGCACGGGCCGCTGGTGCGGGTGGTGCTGCAACTGCACGACGGCACGCTGGCCTCGCGCATCACCGCCGAGAGCGCGCAGCTGCTGGGCCTGGAGCCCGGCCTGCCGGTGCTGGCGCTGTGCAAGGCCACCGCCGTCCAGGTGGAGCGCGCCGGCGCCGGACCAACCGGGCCCGCCGTCAACGTGCTGCGCGGCCGGGCCACGCGCGTGGCACGCGGCGACGTGGGCGACGAGGTGGCGGCGCAGCTGGCGGGCGGCGCCGCACTGGTGGGATTCGCCCAGGGCCGCAGCGGACTGCGTGCCGGCAGCCCGGTCGCGCTGCACATGGACGAGGCGGCGGTGGTGCTCGCGCTGGCGAGCTGATCAGCGCTGGCGGCCCAGCTTGCGGTAGACCGTCGCGCGGCTGATGCCCAGCATGCGGGCCGCCGCCATCACGTTGCCGCGGTGCTCCTGCACCGCCTTGCGGATGAGTTCAGCCTCGAGGTCGCGCAGCGGCAGGCGCGCAGGACCGGATGGCGCACGGGCCGGTGCGCGCTCGCCCGGCGCCTGGGCCAGCACCTGCAGGGTGAGGCCGGACCACAGCGGCACTTCCTGCGGGGTGTCCTGGCGCAGGGCATCGAACAGCGACTCCCAGGGCATGGCGAACAGGTCGCAGCAATGCACCCGCGCCCCCTCGGCCAGCCGGCCCAGCATCTGCCGGGCGCCGGGATTGATCGCCACGGCCCAGCCGTCGCCGTCCAGGCACAGCAGGCCGTCCTGGTCGTCGCCGAACCCGCGGCCCGGCCAGTTCAGGCGCAGCAGCAGCGCGTGCGGCTGCGCCAGCGCCAGCGCGTTCTCGATGCTGCGGGCCGCCTGGGCGACCAGGTGCTTGAGCTCGGGGCGCTCGGCCGCGTCGATGCCGGTGAGGTCGAGCATGCCGGCCGTGCGGCCGTCCGGGCCGATGAGTGGCGCGCCGGCGCAGCTGTAGCAGGCGGTGTCGTCGAAGAAATGCTCGCCGCGGTGCAGCCACACCGGCTGCAGCTCGGTGAGCGCGGCGCCGATGGCGGTGGTGCCGACGGCGCGCTCGGACAGGTCGACCCCGATGCGCGTGATGAGCTGGGCGCGCCGGTCGCTGCGGTCGATGGCGCCGTCGACGCCGACCACGGTGCCCTGGGCATCGGTGAGCACGGCGAAGTAGCGGCTGCCCGCGATGGCGCGTGCCAGCCGCGACATGACGGGCCTTGCCGCGCTCAACAGGTCGCGGCTGGACTCTTCGGCGCGCCGCATCGCCTGCGCCGGCAGGACGTCGAAGCCGAGCCGCTGCTGCGGCTGCTGGCCGTTGGACAGGCAGCGCCGCCACGAGCGTTCGATCCAGGCGCGCTCGAACCAGCGGTCGACCAGCACATCGGTCGCCGAGCGGCCTTCGTGCAGCACGGCGCGGCGCGCTTGCTCGATCTCCTTCAGTCGCGGATCGCTGGTAGCCGGCATGGCGTGTCTCCGGGAGTGTCGTGGCGGGCCTGCCCGCAGCATGTCGCGGCCATTGTTCCATTTTGAGAATATCCGGCGCCCCCGGTTCGGTCCTAGGGTTTCGCCTAGGTAGGGTGGGGGGGCACGCTTCAACAATTGCCTCGCACTGAAACCAGGAGACGAAGCATGCAGGTCCAATTCACCGTCAATGGCAAGCCCGCCAGCCTCGACGTGGCACCCAACACGCTGCTGGTGCAGGCCATCCGCGAACACCTGCGCCTGACCGGGACCCACGTGGGCTGCGACACCGCGCAGTGCGGCGCCTGCACCGTGCTGGTCAACGGCCGGGCCGTCAAGTCGTGCAACACGCTGGCGGCGCAGCACCCGGGCGCCGAGATCACCACCATCGAGGGCCTGGCCGCCGCCGACGGCACCATGCACCCGATGCAGGCCGCCTTCAAGGACTGCCACGGCCTGCAGTGCGGCTTCTGCACCCCGGGCATGGTGATGAGCGCCGTCGATCTCTGCAAGAACCATCCGAATGCCGGCGACGCCGAGATCCGCGAACTGCTGGAAGGCAACATCTGCCGCTGCACCGGCTACCAGAACATCGTCAAGGCCGTGAAGCAGGGCGCGGCCGCCATGGCCTCGTCCTGACCGCCCTCGCCGGACCGGCCGGGCGTCCAGCGTCCGGTGGCAACGGCCCGGCGGCTTCCTCGTCCCGATCCACGCCCGACACTCAACGCGACTGGAGTCCACCATGGGTGCTTCCGACTTTTCCAAGCTGCCGCACATCGGCGAGGCGCTGCGCCGCAAGGAGGACTACCGCTTCCTCACCGGCGCCGGCCAATACACCGACGACATCCAGCTGGCCAACATGCGCTACGCGGTGTTCGTGCGCTCGCCGCATGCGCACGCGGCCATCAAGTCCATCGACGTCTCGCGCGCCGAGGCCATGCCCGGCGTGGCCAAGGTGTTCACCGGCAAGGACGTGGAAGGCAAGATGGGCGGGCTGCCCTGCGGCTGGCTGATCACCAGCACCGACGGCCAGCCGATGAAGGAGCCGCCCCATCCCATCCTGGCCCAGGGCAAGGTGCGCTACGTCGGCGACCACGTCGCCATGGTGGTGGCCGACACGGTCGAGCAGGCCAAGAACGCGGCGGAGGCAGTGGAGGTCGACTACGACGTGCTGCCGGCGGTGGTGGACGTGCGCGATGCCGCCAAGGCCACCGCGCTGCACGACGCCGCGCCCGACAACCACTGCTACAAGTGGGCCATCGGCGACAAGGCGCAGGTCGACGCGGCATTCGCCACCGCGGCCCATGTCACCAAGCTGGACCTCACCAACAACCGCCTGGTGCCCAACGCGATCGAGCCGCGTTCGGCCATCGGCAGCTTCAACCGCGCCAGCGACGAGTACACGCTGTACGTCGCCAACCAGAATCCGCACGTCGAGCGCCTGCTCATGACGGCCTTCGTGCTCGGCCTGCCTGAGCACAAGGTGCGCGTCATCGCACCCGACGTGGGTGGCGGCTTCGGCTCCAAGATCTACCTGTACGCCGAGGACGTGGCGCTGACCTGGGCGGCCAAGCAGCTCAACTGCGCCATCAAGTGGACTTGCGAACGCAGCGAGGCCTTCCTGTGCGACGCCCACGGCCGCGATCACGTGAGCCACGCCGAGATGGCGATGGACAAGGACGGCAAGTTCCTGGCGCTTCGCGTGCACACCGACGCCAACCTGGGCGCCTACCTGTCGACGTTCTCGACCTGCGTGCCGACCATCCTGTACGCGACGCTGCTGGCCGGCCAGTACACCACCCCGCAGATCCACGTCGAGGTCGACGCCTGGTTCACCAACACCGCACCGGTCGACGCCTACCGCGGCGCCGGCCGCCCCGAGGCCACCTACCTGCTGGAGCGCCTGGTCACGCGCTGCGCCTGGGAGATGAACCTGGGCCAGGACGAGATCCGCAAGCGCAACTTCATCACCGCCTTCCCCTACCAGACCCCGGTGGCGCTGCAGTACGACACCGGCGACTACCACGCGTGCATGGACAAGGCCAAGGCGCTGGCCGAGGTCGACGGCTTCGCCGCCCGCCGCCAGGCCAGCGAGGCCAAGGGGCTCAAGCGCGGCCTGGGCTACAGCAGCTACATCGAGGCCTGCGGCATCGCGCCGTCCAACATCGCCGGCGCGCTGGGCGCGCGGGCCGGCCTGTTCGAGTGCGGCGAGATCCGCGTCCATCCCACCGGCAGCGTCACGGTGTTCACCGGCTCGCACAGCCACGGCCAGGGCCACGAGACCACCTTCGCCCAGGTCGTCGCCGCCCGCCTGGGCATCCCGGTGGAGAACGTGGACGTGGTGCACGGCGACACCGGCCGGGTGCCGTTCGGCATGGGCACCTACGGCTCGCGCTCCATCAGCGTCGGCGGCGCCGCCATCATGAAGGCGCTCGACAAGATCGAGGCCAAGGCCAAGAAGATCGCGGCCCACCTGATGGAGGCGAGCGACGCCGACATCGAGTTTTCCGGCGGCGAGTTCAAGGTCAAGGGCACCGACAAGAAGATCCCGTTCGGCCAGGTGGCGCTCACCGCCTACGTGCCGCACAACTACCCGCTCGACAAGCTGGAGCCGGGCCTGAACGAGACGGCGTTCTACGACCCGACCAACTTCACCTTCCCCGCCGGCACCTACATCTGCGAGGTCGAGGTCGACCCGCAGACCGGCACGGTGCACATCGACCGCTTCAGCGCGGTGGACGACTTCGGCACCATCATCAATCCCATGATCGTGGAAGGCCAGGTGCACGGCGGCATCGCGCAGGGCCTGGGCCAGGCGCTGATGGAGAACTGCGTGTACGACCGCGAGAGCGGGCAGCTGCTCACCGGCAGCTTCATGGACTACGCCATGCCGCGCGCCGACGACCTGCCGTCGTTCCAGCTCGGGACCCACGCCACCCCCTGCACGCACAACCCGCTGGGCACCAAGGGCTGCGGCGAGGCGGGCGCCATCGGTTCGCCGCCGGCGCTCATCAACGCCGTGCTCGACGCGCTGCGCGACCTCGGCGTCCAGGAACTCGACATGCCCGCCTCTGCGCCGCGGGTCTGGGACGCCATCCAGGGCGCCGCCCGCTGAACCGATCCGAAGGAGACCTCCACCATGTACGCATTCACCTTCGAACGTCCCGCCACGCTGGCCGAGGCCGGCCAGCGGGCCGCCGCCGGCGCCAAGGTCCTGGCCGGTGGCCAGACTCTGCTGGCCTCGATGAAGCTGCGCCTGGCCAGCCCGGAGACGCTGGTCGACCTGGGCGCCGTCAAGGAACTGGCCGGCATCCGCCGCGACGGCGACAAGCTGGTCATCGGCGCCATGGCGCGCCATGCCGAGGTGGCCGCCAGCGCCGAGGTGCGATCCGCCATCCCGGGCCTGGCCGACCTGGCCGGCCACATCGGCGACCGGCAGGTCCGTGCCCTGGGCACCCTGGGCGGCTCGGTCGCCAACAACGACCCCGCGGCCTGCTACCCGGCAGCGGTGCTGGCGCTGGGCGCGACGGTGCAGACCAGCAAGCGCGCGATCGCGGCCGACGACTTCTTCACCGGCCTGTTCGGCACCGCGCTCGACGAGGGTGAGCTCATCACCTCGATCGCGTTCCCGATCCCGAAGAAGGCCGCCTACGTCAAGTTCAAGCAGCCGGCCTCGCGCTTCGCGCTCATCGGCGTCTTCGTCGCGCAGACCGCCAGCGGCGTGCGGGTCGCCGTCACCGGCGGCGGCAACGGGGTGTTCCGCCACCAGGGGCTGGAGGAGGCGCTGTCGCGCAGCTTCACGCCCGAGGCCGCGCAGGGCGTGAAGGTGTCGGCCGATGGGCTGTCGGGCGACCTGCACGCCAGCGCCGCCTACCGCGCCAACCTCATCGGCGTGATGACACAGCGCGCCGTCGCCAAGGCGCTCGGGTAGAGTCGTTCTCCCACCATTGCGCGGGGTGTCCCCGGCGGGCGTGCAGGCGCCCGCCGGGCGGCCCTCGCCACCCGCACGCCCTTGTCTGCCTCGATCGACGCCCTCGTCCAGTCCCTGGAGCAGGCCGGCTACTACGCCGACCGCCGCCTTGCCACTGCCGCCTTCCTGGCCCTGAAGCTGCAGCGGCCCCTGCTGCTGGAGGGCGAGCCCGGCGTCGGCAAGACCGAGCTGGCCAAGGCGCTGGCCACCGCCCTGCAGCGCGAACTGCTGCGGCTGCAGTGCTACGACGGGCTGGAGCTGCGCGAGGCGCTGTACGAGTGGAACTACGCCGCCCAGCTGCTGCACCTGCGCGCCGCCGAGGCCGCGGGCAGCAGCGCGCGGGAGGCCGAACGCGAGGTCTACCAGGAGCGCTTCCTGATCCGCCGCCCGCTGCTGCAGGCGCTGCAGGCGCCGGCGCCCGGCGCGGTGCTGCTGATCGACGAGCTCGACCGTGCCGACGAGCCGTTCGAGGCCTTCCTGCTCGAATACCTGGGCGAGTACCAGGTGAGCATCCCCGAGCTGGGCACGGTGCGCGCCGGCGCGGCGCCGGTCACGGTGCTCACCAGCAACCGCACACGCGACCTGCACGATGCGCTCAAGCGGCGTTGCCTGTACCACTGGCTCGACTACCCGGACCGCGAGCGCGAGCTGGCCATCGTGCGCAACCGCGTGCCCCAGGCCGGCGAGCGGCTGGCGGCCCAGGTGGCGTCCTTCGTCGGCCGCCTGCGCAGCGAGCCGTTCGTCAATGCCTTCCAGCGCGCGCCCGGCATCGCCGAGAGCGTGGAGTGGGCCAAGGCCCTGGTCGCGCTGGACACGCTGGAGCTCGACCCGGAGGTGGTGACCGACACCGCCGGCATCCTGTTCAAGCAGCGCGAGGACGTGGCCGCACTGACGCGTGATTTCGCCGCCGACCTGCTGCGGCCGCAGGACGACGGCGGCCCGGACACCCGGCCATGACCCGGCCGGCGTCGTGGCGGCGGCCGGGCGGGAGGCCGGGCTGACATGCGGCTGGGCGATGCCCGCAGCGGCAAGCTGGCCGCCAACATCGCCGGCTTCGGCCGCGCGCTGCGCCGCGCCGGCGTGCGCGTCGACGCCGCCCGCATCGTGCTGGCCATCGACGCCGCGCAGCTGGTCGGGGTCGAGCGGCGCGACGACCTGGGCGCCGCCCTCGAGGCCGTGATGGTCGGCCGCGAGCAGGACCGGGGCGTGTTCCGCGAGCTGTTCGACGCTTTCTTCCGCGACCCGGGCATGGCGCAGAAGCTGCTGGCCCAGATGCTGCCGCGCGGCGAGGGCCGGGCCGAGCCGGCCAAGCGCCGGCCCCGGGTGCGCGAGGCGCTGGCGCCGCCGAAGGCGCAGCAGCCGCCCGAACTGGCGCGTCCCGACAAGGAGGTGCGTCTCGACGCCGCCATGACGGCCAGCGAGATGCGGCGGCTGCGGCACGCCGACTTCAACGCGCTGTCGGGCGAGGAATACCGGCTGGTCGAGCGCATCGCGCGCGACGTGGCCTTGCCCGTGCCCACGGTGCCGGCCCGCCGCACCCGGCCCGGCGTGCGCGGCGCGCTGCCGCACTGGCCGGGCGCCATGCACGAGGCGTCCCGCACCGGCGGCGAGGTGTTCCGCCTGCCGCGGCGCACGCGCCGGCGCCAGCCGCTGCCGCTGCTGGTGCTGGTGGACGTGTCGGGCTCGATGGAGCGCTACGCGCGGCTGCTGCTGGCCTTCCTGCATGCGGCCACGCGCGACGTGCGGTCGGGCCGCTGCGACGTGTTCGCGTTCGGCACCCACCTCACCGACCTCACGGCCGCGTTCCGCATCGCCGACACCGACGAGATGCTGGCCGCCGCCGGCAGCGCCATCGACGACTTCGCCGGCGGCACCCGGCTGGGCGCCTCGCTGGCGGACCTCCGCTTGCAGCACGCGCGCCGCCTGGTCGGCCGCCGCACGCTGGTGCTGCTGATCACCGACGGGCTGGACACGGGCGAGCCCGACGCGCTGGAGCGCGAGCTGGCCTGGCTGCGGCTGCACTGCCGGCGCTTGTTGTGGCTCAATCCCCTGCTGCGCTTCGCCGGCTACGAGCCGCTGGCGCGCGGCGCCTCGGTGCTGCACCGGCAGGCACACGGGATGCTGGCGGTGCACAACGTCGAGACCCTGGAACAGCTCGCCGCCAGCATCGCGGCCGTGATGGACCGATAGACACAAGCAAGGGAGAACACCATGGACATGCAGGGAAGCCGCGAGTTGCCCGTCAGTCGCCAGCAGGCCTGGGAGGCGCTGAACGACCCCGAGGTGCTGAAGGCCTGCATCCCCGGCTGCGACAAGGTCGAGCCCAACGGCGAGAACCAGTACCTGATCGGCATGTCGGTCAAGGTCGGCCCGGTGTCGGCCAAGTTCACCGGCAAGATCCGCCTCGAGGACGTGAACCCGCCCGCCAGCTACACGCTGCGGTTCGAGGGGCAGGGCGGTGCGGCCGGGTTCGGCAAGGGCTCGGCGCAGGTCGCCCTGGCCGAGCGCGGCAGCGGCTGCGACCTGTCGTACACCGTGAACGCGCAGGTCGGCGGCCGGATCGCCCAGGTCGGGCAGCGCCTGATCGACGGTGTCGCGCGCTCCATGGCCGAGGATTTCTTCCGCCGCTTCGAGCAGGAGCTGCTGCGCCGGCATCCGCCGGCGGCGGCGGCGCCCGAGGCCAGCGCGCCGGCCGCAGGCGCTGCGGCGGCCGCGGGCGCGACCGCGAATGCAACGGCGACGGCGACAGCGACCGCCGCGGGAGCGCCGTCCGGCGGCGTGCCGGCCTGGGCCTGGGTGGTCGGCGCCGTGGTCGTGGTGGCCCTGGGCTACCTGCTGCTGCGCTGACCGGCATGGACAGTCGCGGATTGGGACGGGCGGCGCTGGCCGCGCTGCTGGCGCTGGCGGGGGCGGCCGCGGTGGCGCAGGGCCGGCTGTTCGTGACGTCGGAGAAGGACAACGCCCTGGCGGTGGTCGACCTGGCGCGCGGGGAGACCGTCGCCACCCCGGCGCTGTGCCGCCGCCCTCGCCACGCGCAGCTCGGGCCGGCCCGCCAGCGGCTGTACGTGGCCTGCGGCGACGACGGCCGCATCGTCGCCTGGGACCCGGCGGCCGGCCGGATCGTGGAGCGGCTGGAGGTGGGCGAGGCCCCCGTGATCTTCGACCTCTCGCCCGACGGCCGCACGCTCTACGCCAGCAACCAGGGCGGCGCGACGCTCACTGCGTTCGACCTGGTGGCCGGCAAGAAGCTGTTCGCGGTGAAGGTGGGCGGCGAGCCCGAGGGCGTGAAGGTGTCCGCCGACGGCACGCTGGTGTACGTGACCTCGGAGGTCGCGGGCGTCGTCCATGTGGTCGACGTGGCCGCGCGCCAGGTGGTCCGCACCATCCCGGTCGGCCAGCGGCCGCGCCGGCTCCTGCTGGCCGGCCGCCAGCTGTGGGTGAGCAACGCGCAGGACGCCTCCGCCAGCGTCATCGACACGGCCCGCCACACGGTCGTCTCCACGGTCGCATTCCGGCCACCGGGGATGGGGCGGGAGGACGTGACTCCCGTGGGCATGGCGCTGTCGCCCAACGGCAAGACCGTCTACGTGGCACTCGGCCGCGCCGACCACGTCGCCGTCGTCGATGTGGCCAGGCGCCGGGTGCGCGGCTACGTGCCGGTGGGGCGGCGGCCCTGGGACGTGGCCGTGTCGCGCGACGGCACCCGCCTGTACGTGCCGAACGGCCTGTCCGACGACCTGAGCATCGTCGACGCCAGGGCGATGAAGGCGCTGCGCACGGTACGGGTCGGGCGCGAGCCGCACAGCGTCGTCGTCGACGACTGACGGCGCGCCGACGATGCACCGCGACCACCGGCGGCGCCCAGGAGTCGCGATGCGACGGACGCTGGTGGCAGCGGCGGTGGCGCTGCTCGGGGTGCCAGCGGCGGCGCAGCAGGGCGCACCGGCGACTGCCCCGGCCGAAGGGGAATTGCGGCAAGTGGTGGTGACGCCCGGCCTGGGCATGGCGCGGCCGGCGTTCGACATCCCGGCCTCGGTCGACGTGCTGCCGGGCCCGGTGCTGCGCAATGACACCCTGGGCATCAACCTGTCGGAGTCGCTGGCGCGGGTGCCGGGCATCACGGCCCTCAACCGGCAGAACTACGCGCAGGACATCCAGATCTCCTCGCGCGGCTACGGCGCCCGCTCGACCTTCGGCGTGCGCGGCCTGCGCCTGTACACCGACGGCATCCCGGCCACGGCGCCCGACGGCCAGAGCCAGACCTCGCACTTCGACCTGTTCTCGGCCGACCGGATGGAGGTGCTGCGGGGGCCGTTCTCGGCCCTGCATGGCAACTCGTCGGGGGGCGTCATCAGCCTGTTCACGGCGGACGGCGGCCCGCAGACCGTGGCCGAGATCAGCGGCGCGATCGGCAGCGACAGCATCCGCCGCGTCAACGCCCGGCTGTCCGGCCAGCAGGGCGCGTGGCAGTACTCGCTCAGCGCCACCCATTTCGAGACCGAGGGCGCGCGCGACTGGAGTTCGGCCCAGCGGCGCGGCTTCAACGGCAAGTTCAAGTACAACGCGGGGCCCGACACCACGCTGACGCTGGTGGTCAACCAGCTCGACATGCCCGAGGCGCTGGATCCGCTGGGCCTGACGCGCGCCGAGTTCGAGGCCGACCCGACCCAGGCCAGCCCGGGGGCGCGCCCCTTCCGCACCCGCAAGGCGGTCGACCAGCTGCAGCTGGGGGCGATCCTGGACCACCGGCTGGACGCGGCCAACGCCCTGAAGCTCACCACCTGGCGCGGCCAGCGCGGCACCGAGCAGTACCAGGCCATCCCGCCCGCCACCCAGGTCCCGATCACGCAGCCGGGCGGCGTCATCGACCTGCAGCGCGAGGACCAGGGCCTGGATGCGCAGTGGGTCCACGCCACGCGGCTGGCCGGCGCACCGTTCACCCTGACGGCCGGCGTCTATGCCGACGAGCTGCGCGAGCACCGCCTGGGCTTCCAGAACTTCACCGGCCCGGCCGCGGCGCCGACCGAACTGGGCGTGCGCGGCGCCCTGCGCCGGGACGAGGACAACCGGGCCCGCACGGTCGACCAGTACGTCGAGGGCGTGTGGAGCGGCGAGCGCTTCAGCCTCACGGCGGGCCTGCGCCACTCGAGCATCGTGTTCCGCTCCAGCGACCACTTCATCACCGGCGCCAACGGCGACGACAGCGGCGAGGTGGCCTACGGTGCCACCACGCCGGTGCTGGGCGTGGTCTGGCATGCCAGCGAGACGCTGAACCTGTATGCCTCGGCCGGCCGCGGCTTCGAGACGCCGACCCTGAACGAGCTGGCCAACCGCCCGGGCGGCGGCGGCCTGAACACCGCGCTGCAGCCGGCCGTCAGCCGCCAGTGGGAACTGGGTGCGAAGGCACGGCTGGCCGGGCGCTGGCAGCTGAATGCCGCCGTGTTCGAGGCCCGCACCGCCGACGAGATCGTGGTGCTGAGCAACAGCGGCGGCCGCAGCACCTTCCAGAACGCCGGCCGCACGCGGCGCCATGGCCTCGAGCTGCTGGCCGCCGGCCCTCTGGGCGGCGGCTGGTCCACGGCCCTCGCGGCCACCTGGCTGCAGGCGCGCTACGACAACAGCTTCCTGACCTGCGGGCCGCCGCCGTGCACCACGCCCACCGTGCTGGTGCCGGCCGGCAACCGCATCCCGGGCATCCCGGACCGGACGCTGTTTGCCGAGCTGGCCTGGCAGCACCGGCCCTGGGGCCTGGAGACCGCCGCCGAGGTGCGCCACACCGGCCGCATCGCGGTCGACGACCTCAACACCGACTTCGCCGCCGCCAGCACCATCGTGTCGCTGCGCGCCGCGTTGACACAGCCGGTGGGCCGCTGGACGATGCGGGAATTCCTGCGTGTGGACAATGTGGCCGACCGGCGCTACGCCGGTTCGGTGATCGTGAACGAGGGCAATGGCCGCTACTTCGAACCGGCGCCGGGCCGCACCTGGCTGCTCGGCGTGAACGCCGCCTACACCTTCTGACCCCGGAGCGCTATGGAAAACCTCGATGTCCTGGTCCTGCGGACCCTGCGCGACTGGCGCGTGGCCGGCCAGCGTGCCCTGCTGGCGACCGTGGTGCGCACCTGGGGCTCGTCGCCCCGGCCGGTGGGCTCCATCATGGCGCTGGCCGAGGACGGCTCGGTGGTCGGCTCGGTGTCGGGCGGCTGCATCGAGGACGACCTGATCTACCGCCACACCCAGGCCTATGCCGGCAAGGACGGCCCGCACCGGATCCCATCGGGCCCGCCGACGCTGGTGAAGTACGGCATCACCGCCGACGAGGCGCACCGCTTCGGGCTGCCCTGCGGCGGCACGCTGGAGCTGCTGCTCGAGTACGACCCCGATCCGCAGCCGCTGGAACAGCTGGTGGCGCTGCTCGAGACCGGCCGGCTGACGCGCCGCACGGTCCGCCTGGCCGACGGCGCCGTCACGCTGGAGCCGGCCGACACGCCGTCGGAGCTGGTGGTCGACGACCAGCGCATGGTCAACACCTTCGGGCCCGAGTACCGCATGCTGCTCATCGGCGCCGGCCAGCTGACCGAGTACCTCGCCACCATGGCGCTGTTCAGCGGCTTCGCGGTCACGGTGTGCGACCCGCGCGAGGAATACCGCGGCGCCTTCCACGTGCCCGGCGCCAAGCTCGTCAACGACATGCCCGACGACGTGGTCACCGCGTTCAAGCCCGACCGGCGCAGCTGCGTGGTGGCGCTCACGCACGACCCCAAGCTGGATGACCTGGCGCTGCTGGAGGCGCTGGACACGGAAGCGTTCTATGTCGGCGCCATCGGCAGCCGGCGCAACAACGAGGCGCGGCGCGAGCGGATGATCGAGCACTTCGGCCAGACCGAGGCGTCGCTGGCGCGCCTGCGCGGACCCATCGGCATCTACATCGGCAGCAAGACGCCGCCCGAGATCGCGGTGAGCGTCATGGCCGAGATCCTGGCGGTCAAGAACGGCGTGACCCTGCCGCGCGACATGGACGTGGGCGCCGCCAAGGACCAGCTGGCGGTGCGCGCCAACGACCCCGGCGAACTCGTCTGCGCGACCCGGCCAGGCTAGGGTTATTGCGGGCGCAGTTTGCCCGGCCGTGGACTAGCTTGGATGGTTGCTTCCACCAGGAGGTCTCCATGCGCAACTCAGCCTTGATTCTGTGCCTCGCGCTGGCCGGTGCCGGTTCGGCCTGGGCCCACAACTGCCCCAACGAGATGAAGGCGATCGACGCCAAGCTCGCGACCAAGCCGGCCCTGTCCAAGGAAGATGCCGACAAGGTGGCCAAGCTGCGCGCCGACGGCGAAGCCCAGCACAAGGCGGGCAAGCACACGGAGTCGATGACCTCGCTGGGCGAGGCGAAGAAGCTGCTGGGCATCTGAGCGCCGCCGGCGCCGCAGGCAACGGCCGCCCGCCGGCGGCCTCTGCGTGCGCCGGCGCCTGCCTCAGGTGCGCCAGGGCAGCTCCAGCGGGCTGCCGTCCGGCAACGTGACCGGCACCGGGGTGGCGGAAAACACGGCCGTGCATTCCAGCGTCGCGTCGCCGGTGTTGAAGATCTGGTGCAACACGCCGGCCGGCAGCACCACCGTCTGCCCGGGGCCGAAGGCGTGGCGCTGCCCCTCGATCTCGACCTCGCCTTGCCCGGCCAGGCACAGCACCGCCTCGTCGCAGGGGTGCGAATGCGGCGGTGTCGCACCGCCGGGCACGAGCGATTGCCGCCACAGGCTCAGGGCCGTCAGGCCCTCGGCGCGGCCGCCCCAGGTGGCGTGGCGCACGCCCGGGATGGGGGTGTCGACGGGAGCGGGCTGTTCGATGACGTACATGGCGAATCCTTCCGGGTGAGAGGTGGGTGGCTGGGTCTGGAACCACGCATTGCGCAACGCGTGGGACGCAGTGTGGGGTGCCGGTAGACGGCGAACAAGATGCGGCAGTGCCGGAACATTGAGGGCAGAATGTCGGCAATCCATGAACAGCCTGCAGCAGATCGCCGCCTTCGCCGACACCGCCAAGCACGGCAGCTTTGCCGCCGCGGCACGCGGCACCGGCAGTGCACCGTCGACGCTGGCCAAGGCGGTGGGGCGGCTGGAGGGCCGGCTGGGCGTCAAGCTGTTCCACCGCACCACCCGCCAGGTGAGCCTGACGCCCGATGGCGGGCGGCTGTTCCGGCGCTGCCAGCGCCTGCTGGCCGAGGTCGACGAACTGCAGGCCGAGGCGGCCGGCGTGCGCGAATCGCCCACCGGCACGCTGCGGGTCGACCTGCCCATCGTGCTCGGGCGGCGCGTCATCCTGCCGGTGCTCGCGCGGCTGCGGCGCCAGCACCCCGGCCTGGAGCTGGACGTGCGGCTGCAGGACGGCTACGCCGACCTGGTGAAGGAGGGCATCGACCTGGCGGTGCGCGCCGGCGACCTGAAGGATTCGACGCTGGTCTCGCGCCGCTTCATGGCCCAGGCCATGGTGCTGGTGGCCAGCCCGGCCTACCTGCAGGAGCGGGGCACGCCGCGCCGGCTGGAGCAGCTGGCGCAGCACGACGCCCTGGTGTTCCGCATGCCCACCAGCGGCAAGGACCGGCCCTGGCAGTTCCGCCAGCGCGGCCGCGCGCTGGACGTCCACCCGGCCAGCGGGGTGCGCATCAGCGACGGCGAGGGCCTGGTGCAGGCGGCGCTGCTCGGCATGGGCCTGGCGCAGCTGCCCGACTACTTCGTGCGCGACGAGATCGGCCGCGGCGAGCTGGTGGAGGTGCTGCCGGCACTGCGGCCGGCGCCGATCCCGATCTCCATCGTGTACCCGGGGGCACGGCTGGTGCCGCAGCGGGTGCGGGTGGTGATCGACGCGCTGCTGACGCTCAAGGGATAGGCCAGGCTGCCGTCATGTGCCGGGCTAGGTCCTGAGGGGCGTCGTGCCGGGCCAGCCCCGGCATCCCCCCGGAACGAGGCCGCGCCGGAACCACGTTGGGGAGATGGATTGCGGGTCAAGCCCGCAATGACGGGGAAGGGCATGCCGGCCTCGCCCAGACCGTCGTCATGCCGGGCCAGCCCCGGCATCCAGCTCCGGAACCGGCGCCATCACTTCTCCTTGCCCATCACCAGGTTGGGCAGCACCGTGACGATGTCGGGGAAGACTGTGATCAGCACGATGCACACCACCAGGCAGCCGAAGAAGGGCAGGGCGGCGCGGGCGATGGTGTTGCTGTCCTTGCCGGTCATGTTCTGCAGCACGAACAGGTTGAAGCCCACCGGCGGCGTGACCTCGGCGATCTCGACCAGCAGCACGATGAAGATGCCGAACCAGACCAGGTCGAAGCCGGCCTTCTGGATCATGGGCAGCACCACCGCCGACGTCAGCACGATCATGCTGATGCCATCCAGCGCGGTGCCCAGCACCAGGTAGACCAGCGTCAGCACGCCGATGAGGGCATAGGGCGACAGGTGCATGCCATTGACCCACTCGGCCAGCTCGCGCGGGATGCCGGTGAAGGCCATGGTCTTGGTGAGGAACGCCGCGCCCGCCAGGATGAACATGATCATGCAGCTGGTGCGGGTGGTGCCCATCAGGCCTTCCCAGAAGTTGCTCCAGGTGAGCGAGCCGCCCCACCAGGCGATGGCCAGCGAGCCGGCCACGCCGTAGGCGGCGCATTCGGTGGCGGTAGCCCAGCCCGCCACCAGCACCCAGACGATGAACACGATGAGCGCGGCGCAGGGGATGAGGCTGCCGGACTGGCGGATCTTCTGGGCCCAGCTGGTGGGCGCGTCGGCCGGCGGCACCTGCTCGGGATGGCGCAGGCTCCACCAGATGATGTAGCCGGAGAACAGCGCCATCAGCAGGAAGCCGGGCAGGAAGCCGGCCAGGAAGATGCGGATGATGGAGGCGTCGGCGGCGACGGCGTAGACCACCATGGTGATCGACGGCGGGATCAGGATGCCCAGCGTGCCGGCGGTGGCCAGCGAGCCGAGCGCGATCTTTTCGCTGTAGCCGCGCTTGACCAGCTCGGGCAGCGCCACCTTGCTGATGGTGGCGCAGGTGGCGGCCGACGAGCCCGACACCGAGCCGAAGATGCCGCAGCCCAGAATGGTGGTGTGCATCAAGCGACCCGGCACCTTGTTCAGCCACGGGCGCAGGCCCTCGAACATCTCTTCCGAGAGCCGGGTGCGGAACAGGATCTCGCCCATCCAGATGAACAGGGGCAGGGCGGCGAGTTCCCAGCTGGCGTTGCTCTCCCAGAAGGCGGAGAACAGGTTGTTGCCCGGCGAGGTGTTGGTGAAGAAGGCCTGGCCGACCCAGCCGCAGATGGCCAGGGTCATGGCGATCCACACGCCGCCCGACAGCAGCAGCATCATGACCAGCAGCAGCAGGCCGCCGACGAGGAGGGTGTCCATGGGGAGGGGGCGGCCGGGCCGCTCAGACGTCGGAGGAGAAGTCGCCCTGCGCGTGGCGCTGCTCCACGGCGACGACGAAGGTGGGCTTGCCGCCGCGCAGCACGATGACGAGCTCGTCGACGACGGCGATGAACAGCAGCACCGAGCCGAAGGCGAAGCTGGCCTGCGGGATCCAGATCGGGATGGGCAGCAGGCCCTGAGCGACCTCGTGGAACTGCCAGCTGTCGTAGGTGAAGCGGTTGGCCCACCAGGCCAGGTAGCCGACGGCGACGGAGCCGACGGCCAGGCAGGCGATCTCGAGTGCGCGCCGGGCCCGCGCCGGCACCGAGTCGAGCAGCAGCGTCACGCGCACGAAGTCACCGTGCTTGAAGGCGTGCGCCATGGCGAAGAACGAGGCCGCGGCGCAGAACCACGCCACCACGTCGTTGACCGCACCGGTGCGCACGCCGAACTCGCGCAGCACGCTCTGCCCGATCATCAGCACGCCGATGAGGCCCACGAAAACGGCGCCCACGGCGCCGCATGCGTAGTAGAGGCGGTCGAGGAAGCGCCGCATCGGCTCACTTGGCCTTGCGGAAGGCTTCGACCAGCGCCTTGCCGTCGGGGCCGGCCTTCTTCTCCCAGTCGGCCAGCATGATGGAGCCCACCTGCTTGAGGTCGGACGTCAGCTTGGCCGGCGAGGCCACGATCTTCATGCCCTTCTCGGACAGCGCCTTCTTGTACCAGTCGTTCTTCTCCTCGCTCGACTTCCAGCCGCGCTTCTCGGCCTCGGCGGCCGCCTTGAGCACGGCCTCCTGGGTGGGCTTGTCGAGGGCGTCGAACGCCTTCTGGTTGACGATGACCGCGTTCTTGGGCAGCCAGGCCTGGGTGTCGTACCAGTACTTGATGCTCTCGTAGGTCTTGGAGTCGTAGCCGGTGGAGCCCGAGCTCATGTAGCTGTTGATGACGCCGGTGGCCAGCGCCTGCGACAGTTCGGCGGCCTGGATGGTGACCGGCTGGGCGCCGATCAGCTCGGCGATCTTGGCGGTGGCCGGGCTGTAGGCGCGCCACTTCAGGCCGCGCATGTCGGCCACCGAGGCGAGCTCCTTGTTGGTGTAGATGCCCTGGGGCGGCCAGGCCACGGTGTACAGCAGCTTCATGCCCTGCGCGCCGAGCAACTTGTCGAGGAAGGGCTTCTGGACGGTGGCGAGCTTGCGCGACTCGGCGTAGCTGGTGGCCAGGAAGGGGATGCCGTCGGCGCCGTAGATCGGGTTCTCGTTCTCGAAGTTGACCAGCAGCACCTCGCCGGCAGCGGCCTGGCCGCTCTGCACCGCGCGCTTGATCTCGTTGGCCTTGAACAGCGACGCGTTGGCGTGCACCGTGATCTTGAGCTTGCCGCCGCTGGCCTTCTCGACGTCGTTGGCGAACTGCACCAGGTTCTCGGTGTGGAAGTTCGAGGCCGGGTAGGCGGCGGGCAGGTCCCACTTGGTCTGGGCGAAGGCGCCGCAGGACAGCGTGGCCGCGGCGGTGGCGAGGGCGAACTTGAGTTTCATGGGTGCTCCGGGACAATGCGCCGAATGAACGAGGACGCGAGCATACGTGCAAGTCTCGGGCCAGCGCCACCGGACTTTCCCCCGCCGGTGCTGGGCCTCCTGGCCCTCGACACGCGCTTCCCGCGGCCTCCCGGCGACCTGGGGCGCGGGGACGCCTGGGGCGTCCCGGTGCTGCGGCGGGTGGTGGCGCGCGCCGCGCCGTCGGCCATCGTGCGGCCGGCCGCCGGCGCCGACCTCGACACGGTGCTACCGCCCTTCGTGCAGGCGGCCCGGGAACTGGCGCAGGCCGGCGTGCAGGCCATCACCACCAGCTGCGGCTTCCTCGTGCTCGCCCAGCAGCGCCTGCAGGAGGCGCTGCCGGTGCCGGTCGTCACCTCCAGCCTGCTGCTGCTGCCGCAGTGCCTGCAGCACGAGCGGCGGGTGGGCGTGCTGACCATCGACGATCGCTCGCTGGGAGAGGCGCACCTGCTCGCGGCCGGCGTGCCGCGCGACCGGCTGGCCGACGTGGTGGTGCAGGGCGTCGCGCCCGCGGGGCACTTCGCCTCGTCCATCCTGGGCGACCGCGCCACGCTCGACCTCGCGCGGGCCGCCGGCGACGTCGTGGCCGCTGCCCTCGCGTTGCGGCAACGCGATGCGGGCCTGCGGACCGTCGTGCTGGAGTGCACCAACATGCCGCCGTACCGGCAGGCGGTCGAGGCGGCCACCGGGCTGCGCACGCTGTGCCTGCTGGACCACCCGGTGCTGCGCGCGCTGGCCGGTGCCGCGGGGAGACAATGACCGCATGACCGATGCGCTCGCCGCCCTGCACGCGAACTACCGCCGCCTCGCGCGCTACAACGCCTGGATGAACGAGCGGCTGTACGACGCGGCTGAGGGCCTGCCCGAGGCCGAGCGCCGGCGCGACCGCGGCGCGTTCTTCGGCTCCATCGACGGCACTTTGAACCACCTGCTGTGGGCCGACCGGTTGTGGCTGCGCCGGTTCGCGAGCCAGGGCGTCGCGTTCCCGGCGCTCGCGGACGACCTGCTGGCGCTGCCCGAGGGGGCGAGCTACGGCACGGTGCTGCAGGCCGAGTGGCAGGGCCTGCGCCAGGCGCGGCGCGCCCTGGACGCCGCCATCGTTCGCTGGGTCGACGAGATGCCGCCGGAGTTCCTGCTGCGCACCCTGCGCTACGCCAACACCAAGGGCGTGGTGCGCGAGCAGCCGGCCTGGCAGCCGCTCACCCACTTCTTCAACCACCAGACTCACCACCGCGGCCAGGTGACGACGCTGCTGCTGCAGGCAGGCGTCGATCCCGGCGTGACCGACCTGGTCGCGATGTCCGAGGCCTGAGGGGGCGTCGCCGGACCCTGAAAGCACAAGACCCGCCGAAGCGGGTCTTGCTGCGGGCGCGCGACGGCGCCCTGCGGGGAGAGTGCCTTACTTCTTGGTAGCGCTGGCGGCCGGCTTGGCGGCGTCGGCCTTGGCGGACTTCTCGTCGGCCTTGGCTTCGGCCTTGGCTTCCTTGGCCTTGGCGTCGGCCTTCGATTCCTTCACCTTGGCGTCGGCCTTCGCGTCGGCCTTGGTTTCCATCGCCTTGGCATCGGCCTTGGCTTCCTTCTTCTCGGCCTTGGCTTCGGCCTTCGCATCCTTCTTCTCTTCCTTGGCGGTGGCCTTGGCGTCCTTCTTTTCGTCCTTGGCGGCAGCCTTCTCGTCCTTCGCGGCGGTGGCGGCCGGCTTGTAGGCGGCGCCGCCGACCGTCAGGCCGGCCGAGGACAGGTTTTCGGCGCGCTTGTCACCCACGCCCTTCACGCGGTTGATGAAGTCGTCCCAGCTCTTGAAGTCGCCCTTCTTGCGCTCGGTGACGATGAGCTTGCTGGTGTCGGGACCGATGCCCTTGACGCTGTCGAGTTCGGCTTCCGTGGCCTTGTTGACGTCGACCGCGGCCATCGCGGCGAACGCGAACAACATGGCGAGGACAGCCAGGAATTTCTTGAACATGCAATGCTCCTTTAGGGATGGAACATCTTCAACGCGCCGCTCGGCGGGCGCGTTGACCCTGGCTCAGGCATTGGCCTGCAGCCGGTCCATGTAGCGGGCCACGCCGGTCTGCACGTCGGCGAACACATGGTCGCAACCGGTGGCGCGCAGCGCGGCCAGGTCGGCCTGGGTGTGGCACTGGTACTTGCCGCGCAACGCATCCGGAAACGGGATGTATTCCAGCAGCCCGGCGGCGGCGGCCGACTCGGCCGTGTGGGGCCGGCCGGCCAGTGCCGAGATGACGGCCGTGGCGACGTCGTTGAACGGCTGGGCCCGGCCGGTGCCGAGGTTGAAGATGCCGCGCTGCTCGGGGTGGTCGAGGAACCACAGGTTGACCGCCACCACGTCGTCGATGAAGACGAAGTCGCGCTGCTGCTGGCCCGGGCCGTAGCCGCCGTACTCGCCGAACAGCCGGACCTTGCCCTGCTCGCGGAACTGGTTGAACTGGTGGAAGGCGACGCTGGCCATGCGGCCCTTGTGCTGCTCGCGCGGGCCGTAGACGTTGAAGTAGCGAAAGCCCACCACCTGGCGCGTGGCACCGGCCAGGCCGGGGCCCAGTTCACGGCGCAGGCGCTGGTCGAACAGCAGCTTGGACCAGCCGTAGACGTTGAGCGGCCGCTCGAACTCCGGCGTTTCGGTGAAGCTCGACGAGCCGCCGTAGGTGGCGGCCGACGAGGCGTACAGCAGGCGCGCGCCGCGCTCCTGGCAGGCCCTGAACAGGCCGCAGGACAACGTGTAGTTGTTGTCCATCATGTACTTGCCGTCGGTCTCCATCGTGTCGCTGCAGGCGCCTTCATGGAACACCGCCTCGACGGTGCCGAAGTGCCCGTCGGCGAAGGCGTCGTAGAACAGGTCGGCATCGACGTAGTCGGCAATCCTGAGGTCGGCCAGGTTCCTGAACTTGTCGCCCTGGGTGAGGTCGTCGACCGCGATGATGTCGTCGATGCCGCGGTCGTTCAGGCCCTTGACGATGTTGCTGCCGATGAACCCGGCAGCTCCGGTGACAACGTATCTCGTCATGCGAACAACTCCTCGTACGAGACGGTGGCGGTGCCGAACTTGCCCACCACGATACCCCCGGCGCGGTTGGCGATGGGCACGGCCTCGCGCAGCGGCAGGCCGGCGGCGGCCATCGCGGCCAGGGTGGCGATGACGGTGTCGCCGGCGCCGGTGACGTCGAACACCTCGCGTGCCTGGGCCGGCACGTGCAGCTCGCCCTGGGCGTCGAAGAGGGTCATGCCTTCCTCGCTGCGCGTGACCAGCAGCGCGCCCAGGTCGAGCGAGGTACGCAGGGCCTGGGCCTTGGCGCGCAGCTCGTCCTCGTTGCGCCAGCGGCCCACCACGTCCTGCAGCTCGGCGCGGTTGGGGGTGATGACGCTGGCTCCGCGGTAGCGCTCGTAGTCGGACCCCTTGGGATCGACCAGCACCACCTTCCCGGCGGCGCGGGCGGCCGCGATCATGGCCGGGATGTGGGCCAGGCCGCCCTTGCCGTAGTCGGAGAACAGCACGGCCTGCTGCTGGGCCACCAGGCCGCTGAAGGCCTCGGTCTGCAGCGCCAGCACCTCGTGGTCGGGCTCGTTCTCGAAGTCCATGCGCAGCAGCTGCTGCTGGCGGCCGATGACGCGCAGCTTCACGGTCGTGCGCAGCCCGGGGTCGCGCTTGAGGTGGGTGCGGATGCCGGTGTCCTTCAGCAGCTTTTCGAGGCGATGGCCGGGCTCGTCGTCGCCGACCACGCCCAGGAAGCTGGCCTGTGCGCCCAGCGTGCTGACGTTGTAGGCCACGTTGGCGGCGGCGCCGATGCGCTCTTCCTCGCGCGACACCTTGACCACCGGCACCGGCGCTTCGGGCGAGATGCGCTCGACCGCGCCGTGCCAGTAGCGGTCGAGCATGGCGTCGCCGACCACCAGGACGTGGGCCTTGGACAGTTGTTCCTTCGACGGGTTCATTTGAATTGTCCTGATATCGCCCATGCCACGGCGGCGCAGGCAAGCGGCCACCGTGGAACCGGCTTTGCCGGGCCACTGGTGGCGCCCCCTCGAGGGGGAGGCGGCCGCAGGCCGCTTCGGGGGGGAGTCATAGCTCTTCCACCCGCCGCGGCGGGTAGCTGTCCCAGGCCTGGCAGCCCGGGCATTGCCAGAAATGCTGGTTGGCCTCGAAGCCGCAGGCCGCGCAGCGGTAGCGCACCAGGGGCTTGGACGCGTGTTCCAGCGCGCGTTGCAGGCGCGGATGCACCTGCTCGTCGCCGAGCTTCTCGCCGGCCAGCCACTTGGTGGCCGCGACCAGCGACGGTTCACGTTCGAGGTGCCGCGCGTACCAGGCGCGCGCCTGCTCCGGCTCGAGTGCGACCAGCGCCTCCAGCACGTCGAGCGAGGGCACCTGCTCGTAGCTGGCCCGCAGGATGGCGAGTGCGCGCTCGCCCAGTGCGCGGGCGCCACTGGCGACCGCGCACTGGGCGAGCTGCCGGGCCATCAGCGGCACGGTGGACGGCGAGGCCTCGGCCAGCTGGGCCAGCGTGCCGAAGGCCTGGCCGGCATCGCCGGAGCGGCGCTGCAGCCCGGCCAGTTCCATCGACGGGCGGGCGGCGGCCGGCGCGATGCCCATGGCCTCGCGCACCATGGCCTCGCCCTGGCCGTCGCCGGCCTGCGACGCGAGTTCGCACAGGTAGTGCGCGCGCCGGTTGGCGAAGCTGCCCTGGCCCGAGGCCTCGAGGCGGGCGGCGATCTCGGCGGCGTTCTTCCAGTCGCGCGAGCGCTCGTAGATGGCCAGCAGCGCCAGCAGGGCCTGGCCCTCGAAGGCGCTGCCCTCGAGCTTGCGCAGGGCCTCCTCGGCGCGGTCGAGCAGGCCGGCCTTGAGGAAGTCGAGCGCCAGTGCATGCTGGGCGCGGTGGCGTTCGGCGCGGCTGAGGTCGCCGCGCGAGAGCAGGTGCTCGTGCACGCGCACGGCCCGCTCGTACTCGCCGCGGCGGCGGAACAGGTTGCCCAGCGCGAAGTGCAGCTCGGACGTGTCGGGGTCGCTGCGCACCGCCTCGATGAAGGCGTCAATGGCCTGGTCCTGCTGCTCGTTGAGCAGGTGGTTCAGGCCCTGGAAGTAGGCCTTGGGCGCCTGCCGGTTCTCGATGCGCAGCTGGCGCAGGTCGAGGCGAGAGGCCAGCCAGCCCAGGCCGAAGGCGATGGGAAGGCCCCACAGCAGCCAGCTCAGGTCAAAGTCCATGCGTGCGCGTGTCGAGCATCGAGCTGGGGTGGCCGGTGGCGGCGGCCTGGCGGCGCAGCGCGGCGCGGTGGCGCAGCCAGCGCGGCACCATGCCCAGCGCGCCGACCAGCACGCCGGCGGCGAAGGCGGTGAGCACCACCAGCACCAGCGGGGCGCTCCAGGCCGTGCCGAAGAAGAAGTGCACGGTGGTCGCCTGCTGGTTGTTCAGCGCGAAGGCGAAGAGGGTAAAAAAAATGGCTGCCTTGAGCAGCCACATGAGGTATTTCATCGTGCTCCCCTGCTGGCGGGGATTGTAAGGACGCGGGTCAGCCGCGTCCCTCGAGCTCCTGGGTGCGCTGGTCCACCGCCTCGCGCAGGGCCTTGCCCGGCTTGAAGTGGGGGACGCGCTTTTCCGGAATCTGCACGCTTTCGCCCGATCGCGGGTTGCGCCCCAGCCGCGGCGGCCGCCGGTTGATCGAGAAGCTGCCGAAGCCGCGGATCTCGATGCGGTGGCCACGGACCAGCGCGTCGCCCATGGCGTCGAGGATGGCCTTGACGGCGTACTCGGCGTCGCGGTGCGTGAGCTGGCCGAAGCGGCCGGCCAGTTCTTCGACGAGGTCAGATCGGGTCATGTCGCGTCAGGTTGCAGCGCCGGGCGCCGGGCGTCGGCTGGGGGAGGGCGGGGGACCCGCCCATTCCCTGCCGCGCGCCCGATGCGCCACGGATCACTTCTCCAGCTTGGCCTTGAGCAGGGCGCCCAGGTTGGTGGTGCCGGCGTTCTCGCGCGTCGATTGCTGGCTCAGGTTGGCCATCGCGCCCTGCTCGTCGGCCATGTCCTTGGCCTTGACCGACAGCTGGATGTTGCGCGTCTTGCGGTCGATGTTGACCACCACGGCCGTGACCTCGTCACCTTCCTTGAGCACGTTGCGCGCGTCTTCCACGCGGTCGCGGCTGATCTCGGAGGCACGCAGGTAGCCCACGATCTCGTGGCCCAGGTCGACCTCGGCACCCTTGGGGTCCACGGTCTTGACCTTGCCGCTGACGACCGAGCCCTTGTCGTGCACCGACACGAAGGTGGTGAACGGGTCGGAGTCGAGCTGTTTGATGCCCAGGCTGATGCGCTCGCGGTCGACGTCGACGGCCAGCACGATGGCGTCGACTTCCTGGCCCTTCTTGTAGTTGCGCACGGCGGTCTCGCCGGGCTCGTTCCAGGACAGGTCGGACAGGTGCACCAGGCCGTCGATGCCGGCGGCCAGGCCGACGAACACGCCGAAGTCGGTGATCGACTTGATCGGGCCCTTGACGCGGTCGCCGCGCTTGGTGTTCTGCGCGAATTCCTGCCACGGGTTGGCCTTGCACTGCTTCATGCCCAGGCTGATGCGGCGCTTGTCCTCGTCGATTTCCAGGACCATGACCTCGACTTCGTCGCCCAGCGAGACGATCTTGCTGGGGGCGACGTTCTTGTTGGTCCAGTCCATCTCGGACACGTGCACCAGGCCCTCGATGCCGGGCTCGAGCTCGACGAACGCGCCGTAGTCGGCGATGTTCGTGACCTTGCCGAACATGCGGGTGCCCTGCGGATAGCGGCGCGAGACGCCCATCCAGGGGTCGTCGCCCATCTGCTTGAGGCCCAGCGAGACGCGGTTCTTCTCGGTGTCGAACTTGAGGATCTTGGCCGTGATTTCCTGGCCGGCCTGCACCACCTCGGACGGGTGGCGCACGCGGCGCCAAGCCATGTCGGTGATGTGCAGCAGGCCGTCGATGCCGCCGAGGTCGACGAATGCGCCGTACTCGGTGATGTTCTTGACGACGCCGCGGACGATGGAGCCTTCCTTGAGGGTCTCCATCAGCTTGGCGCGCTCCTCGCCCATCGACGCCTCGACCACCGCGCGGCGGCTGAGCACGACGTTGTTGCGCTTGCGGTCGAGCTTGATGACCTTGAATTCCAGGGTCTTGTTCTCGTACGGCGTGAGGTCCTTGATGGGACGGGTGTCGATCAGCGAGCCGGGCAGGAACGCGCGGATGCCGTTGACGAGGACCGTCAGGCCGCCCTTGACCTTGCCGCTGGTGGTGCCGGTGACGAACTCGCCGGACTCGAGGGCCTTTTCCAGGGCCATCCAGGAAGCCAGGCGCTTGGCCTTGTCGCGCGACAGGATGGTGTCGCCGTAGCCGTTCTCGATGGCGTCGATGGCGACCGAGACGAAGTCACCGACTTCGACCTCGACCTCGCCCTTGTCGTTCTTGAACTCGTCGATCGGCACGTACGCCTCGGACTTGAGGCCGGCGTTGACGACGACGAAGCTGTGCTCGATGCGGACCACCTCGGCGGTGATGACCTCGCCGGCGCGCATTTCGGAGCGGGTCAGCGATTCCTCGAACAGGGCGGCAAAAGATTCAGACATTCAGGTTCCTTGCACGTTCGCCAGGTTTCCAGCGGCACCATTGCCTCTGTTTCTAAGACTGGGACGGCGGTCAGGTGCGGCTTGCGCCGCGGTTGGTTGACGAACCGCACCGCCAGTGCGCTGCTGCGCGAGAGGGGCGTTGCGGACCTTGCGCGGCCCTTGCGGACCGCCTGTTCGCGGCCAGTGACGGCCGCTTCATCGCGACCCGCGAGGGTCGCTTTCAGTTTCTCAGGCCGCCGCGAACGGCTGCCTGGCTTGCCACCAGGCCAGCACCTGGGCAACCGAGTCTTCGACCGATTGCTCCGAGTTGTCCAGCAGGAGGGCATCCTGCGCCGGCTTCAGGGGCGCCACGGCACGCTGGGAGTCGCGTGCGTCGCGCGCCTCGAGGTCGGCGCGAAGGGCATCAAGTGTAACAGGATTGCCCTTTGAAATCAATTGCTTATGACGCCTCTCGGCACGCCGCGCGGCACTGGCGGTGAGGAAGACCTTCATGGGGGCGTCCGGGAAGATCACCGTGCCCATGTCGCGGCCGTCGGCCACCAGGCCGGGGAGGCGCCGGAACGACTGCTGCAGGTCGACCAGGGCCGCGCGCACGGCCGGCAGGGCCGAGACGCGCGAGGCGTTCATGCCGGCTTCCTCGGTGCGGATCGCCTCGGTGACGTCCTGGCCGGCCAGCAGCACGCGGCCGGCGTGGAACCGCACCGGCAGGGTGGCGGCCAGGGTGGCGATGGCAGGCTCGTGCGCGGTGTCCAGCGCCAGCCCGGCGCGCAGTGCCGCCAGCGCGGTGATGCGGTACAGGGCGCCCGAGTCGAGGTAGTGGTAGCCGAGCCGGTTGGCCGTCTCGGCAGCCAGCGTGCCCTTGCCCGAGGCCGTGGGACCGTCGACGCAGATCACCGGCACGCGCGCGGTGGCGGTGCTGGCGACGCCGAACAGGGTCTCGAAGTAGTCGGGGAAGGTCTTGGCGACGCACTGGGGATCGAGGATGCGCACCGGCACGCCGTCCGGGTTGAAGGCGGCGAGCGAGAAGCACATGGCGACCCGGTGGTCGTCGTAGGTGCGGATGGCGGCGGCGCCCCAGCGGGCCGGCGGGGTCACGCGCAGGAAGTCGGTGCCTTCCTCGACCGTGGCACCCAGCTTGCGCAGTTCGGCCGCCATGGCCGCCAGCCGGTCGGTCTCCTTGACGCGCCAGCTGGCGATGTTGCGCAGGGTGGTGGGGCCGTCGGCGTACAGGGCCATCACGGCCAGCGTCATGGCGGCGTCGGGGATGTGGTTGCAGTCCAGGTCGACCGCCTTCAGCGGCCAGGCGCCGCGCGCCACCTCGACCCAGTTCGGCCCGCTGGTGACCCGGGCGCCCATCGCCTCGGCGGCCTCCAGGAAGCGGATGTCGCCCTGGATCGACTGCGAGCCGACGCCCAGGATGCGGATGCCCCGGCCCGGGACCGAGGGGCGGGCGATGGCGCCCAGGGCGGCGAAGTAGCTGGCCGACGAGGCGTCGGCCTCGACGTGGACCTCGCCCGGCGAGCGGTAGCTGCTGCCGGCCGGGATGGTGAAGCGGCGCCAGCCCTCGCGCTGCACGGCGATGCTGAAGCGCGCCAGCAGGTTGAGCGTGATCTCGATGTAGGGCTTGGAGATGAGCTCGCCGACCACCTCGATGACGATATTTCGCTGTGCCGCCAGCGGCAGGGCCATCAGCAGCGCGGTGAGGAACTGGCTGGAGACGTCGCCGCGCACCGGGATCGGCTGGTCGAGCCGAAGGTCTGGTGTTCCCAGCCGCAGCGGCGGGAAGCCTGGCTGGCCGAGGTAGTCGATCCGGCAGCCGAGCTGCCGCAGGGCATCGACCAGGTCGCCGATCGGGCGCTCGTGCATGCGCGGCACGCCGCTCAGCTCGAAGTCGCCTCCCAGGACGGCCAGCGCCGCGGCCAGCGGCCGCATGGCGGTGCCGGCATTGCCGAGGAACAGGCGCGCCTGCCGCACCGGCCCGCGGGCGCCGAAGCCGGTGATCTCGACCGCCGCGCCGCGGTGCACCACCCCGCAGCCGAGCGCGCGCAGGGCGTCGAGCATGACGCGGGTGTCGTCGGAGTCGAGCAGGTCGTGGACGGTGGTGGTGCCGTCGCACAGCGCCGCGAGCAGCAGCACGCGGTTGGAAATGCTCTTGGAGCCCGGGAGGGCCACCTCGCCGCCGGCCGCCTCGAGCGCCGGGATGTCGAGGAAGTCGGTGCTGAACATCCGTCGATTGTCAGGGCTTCTTCGCACCCATGCGCCAGTTGGCGCGCAGGTTGCTGGCCTGGGCGATGAAGCCCTCCAGCGCGTCGGCGTTGCCGGCCTCGACCATCGCTTCCATGGCCTGCAGCGTGCGCTGGAACACCTGCGACTGGGCCAGCAGTTCCTGGCGGTTGGCCAGCAGCACGTCGCGCCAGAGCTTGGGCTCGCCGGCGGCGATGCGGGTGAAGTCGCGGAATCCCGGGCCGGCCAGCTGCAGGAACTCCTGGCCCTGCGGCTGCGAGGCGATGCCGTTGACCAGCGCGAACGCGATCAGGTGCGGCAGGTGGCTGACCGCCGCGAAGGCCGCGTCGTGCGACTCGGGGGTCATGCGCGTGACGTTGCACTGCAGCGCCTCCCAGACCTGGATGGCGCGCTGCAGGTGGCCGGGCAGGGTGCGCTCGATCGGCGTGACGACGACCTGCTTGCCCACGTAGAGGTCGGCGTCGGCGTGGTCGACGCCCGAGGCTTCCTTGCCGGCGATCGGGTGGCAGGGAACGAACGCGCCGATGTTGTCGCGCAGGACGCGACGGGCCGCGTCGATGACGTCGCGCTTGGTCGAGCCGACGTCCATGATCAGCATGTCCTTGCTGACCAGGTGGCGGATGGCCTTGAGCGTGGCCTCGGTGGCCGAGACCGGCACGGCCAGCAGCACGATGTCGGCGCCCGAGACGGCCAGCAGGGCCGAGGGGGCCTCGACGTCGATCACGCCCATGGAGAGGGCGCGCTGGGTCGTCGAGGGCGACTTGCTGTAGCCCACCACGCGCTTGACCAGGCCAGCGCGCTTGAGCGCCAGCGCGAACGAGCCTCCCATGAGGCCGCAGCCGATCAGGCCCAACTGCTCGAACATGCTGTCACTCCGTCCTGGTCGTTGTCGTTGGCGCCATGCTCAATCGGCCACCGGGTACGTGCCCAGGACCTTGTAGAACGCGCACAGCCCGCGCAGGTCGGCCAGGGCGGCCGCCACGTGGGGTTGAGAGGGGTGGCCCTGGACGTCGATGAAGAAGAAATACTCCCACTGGCCCGACTTGGCGGGCCGCGACTCGAAGCGTGTCATCGACACGCCGTGCTGCTTCAGCGGCACCAGGATGTCGTGCACGGCGCCGGGCCGGTTGGGCACCGAGACCACCAGGCTCACGCAGTCGCGTCCCGAGGCCTGGGGCGCGGCCAGCGTCTGCGGCAGGCAGACGATGGCGAAGCGGGTGCGGTTGAACGCCTCGTCCTGCATGGCGTGGGCGGCGATGTGCAGGCCGAACTCGCTGCCGGCCCTCTCGCCCGCGATGCCGGCCCAGGCCGGGTTGGTGGCGGCCAGCCGGGCGCCCTCGGCGTTGCTGGCGACGGCGCGGCGCTCGGCCTGCGGCAGGTGCTTGGACAGCCAGCCCTGGCACTGGGCCAGGGCCTGCGGATGCGCCAGCACGGCCTGGATGCCGTCGAGCGAGGCTTCCTTGCGCAGGAGGTGGTGGCGCACCAGCAGGCTGAGCTCGCCGACGATGTGCAGCGGCGAGCCGAGCAGCAGGTCGAGCGAGCGGGTGACCACACCCTCGGTGCTGTTCTCCACCGGCACCACGCCGAAGTCGGCGGTGCCGGCCGTCGCAGCCTGGAACACCTCGTCGAAGCTCACGCAGGGCACGTGCTCGATGCTGGAGCCGAAGAACTGGACCGCGGCCTGCTCGCTGAAGGTGCCGGCCGGGCCCAGGTAGGCCACGCGCTGCGGGGCCTCCAGTGCGCGGCAGGCCGACATGATCTCGCGCCAGATGGTGGCGACGTTGTCGGCCTTCAGCGGGCCGGGGTTGAGGGACTGCAGGCCGTTGATGACCTGGGCCTCGCGTTCGGGGCGGAACACGGGCGAGCCCTCGGCCCGCTTGAGTTCACCCACCTCGTTGGCCAGGGCCGCTCGGCGGTTCAGTGCCGCCAGCAGTTCGCGGTCGACCGCGTCGATTTCGGTGCGCAGCTGCGCCAGGTCGCGGGGCATGCGATCAGCCCTCCCCGCCGGGCGTGGTGGCATCCAGCGGGTCGGCTTCGCCGGCCGCGGCGTCGTTCTCGACGATGCGCTGCAGGCCGCTGAGCTTGGAACCCTCGTCGAGGCCGATGAGCGTGACGCCCTGGGTGGCCCGGCCGAGTTCGCGGATCTCGCTGACGCGGGTGCGCACCAGCACGCCCTTGTCGGTGATGAGCATGATCTCGTCGTCGGCGTGCACCAGCGTGGCGGCGACCACCTTGCCGTTGCGCTCGCTCTGCTGGATGGCGATCATCCCCTTGGTGCCGCGGCCGTGGCGGGTGTACTCGCCGATCGGCGTGCGCTTGCCGTAGCCGTTCTCGGTGGCGGTGAGCACGCTCTGCTGCTCGTCCTCTGCCACCAGCATGGCGATGACGCTCTGCGTTTCGTCCAGCAGCATGCCGCGCACGCCGCGCGCCGCCCGGCCCATCGGCCGCACGTCGTTCTCGTCGAACCGCACCGCCTTGCCGCCGTCGGAGAACAGCATGACGTCATGCTTGCCGTCGGTGAGTGCCGCGCCGATCAGGTAGTCGCCCTCATCGAGGTCGACGGCGATGATGCCGGCCTTGCGCGGGTTGCTGAACTCGTCGAGCGCCGTCTTCTTCACCGTGCCCATGGACGTGGCCATGAACACATAGTGGTCGGCCGGGAAGCTGCGGAACTCGCCGGTCAGCGGCAGCACCACGTTGATCTTCTCGCCCTCGGCCAGCGGGAACATGTTGACGATGGGCCGGCCGCGCGAGCCGCGCGAGCCCGAGGGCGCCTCCCAGACCTTGAGCCAGTAGAGCCGGCCGCGGTTGGAGAAGCACAGCATCCAGTCGTGCGTGTTGGCGATGAAGAGCTGGTCGATCCAGTCGTCTTCCTTGGTCGCCGTGGCCTGCTTGCCGCGGCCGCCGCGCTTCTGGGCCCGGTACTCCGAGAGCGGCTGGCTCTTGACGTAGCCGAGGTGCGACAGCGTGACCACCATGTCGGTGGGCGTGATCAGGTCCTCGGTGGCGAGGTCCTGCGCGTTGTGCTCGACGATGCTGCGGCGGGCGCCCAGCTTGGTCTGGCCGAACTCCTGCTTCAGGGCGGTGAGTTCCTCGCTGATGATGGTGGACACGCGCTCGGGGCGGGCCAGGATGTCGAGCAGGTCGTCGATCTCGGCCATGACCTCCTTGTACTCGGCCACGATCTTGTCCTGCTCCAGGCCGGTCAGGCGCTGCAGCCGCATCTGCAGGATTTCCTGCGCCTGCGTGTCCGACAGCCGGTACAGGCCGTCGCCGCCCATGCCGTAGGCGCGGTCGAGGCCCTCGGGACGGTAGTCGTCGGCGTTGATGGTGCCGCCGTCGGCCCTGGCGCGGGTGAGCATCTCGCGCACCAGCTGGCTGTCCCAGCTGCGCGACATCAGCTCGGCCTTGGCCACCGGGGGCGTGGGCGACTCACGGATGATGCGGATGAACTCGTCGATGTTGGCCAGCGCGACCGCCAGGCCTTCCAGCACGTGGCCGCGTTCGCGCGCCTTGCGCAGGTTGAACACCGTCCTGCGCGTGACCACCTCGCGGCGGTGCTGCAGGAAGACTTCGACCAGGTCCTTCAGGTTGCACAGGCGGGGCTGGCCGTCGATCAGCGCCACCATGTTGATGCCGAAGGTGTCCTGCAGCTGGGTCTGCTTGTAGAGGTTGTTCAGGACGACCTCGGGCACCTCGCCGCGCTTGAGCTCGATGACCAGCCGCATGCCGGACTTGTCGCTCTCGTCCTGGATGTGGCTGATGCCCTCGATCTTCTTCTCGTGGACCAGCTCGGCCATGCGCTCCTGCAAGGTCTTCTTGTTGACCTGGTAGGGGAGCTCGTCGACGATGATGGCCTGGCGCTGGCCGCGGTCGATGTCCTCGAAGTGGCACTTGGCGCGCATCACCACCTTGCCGCGGCCGGTGCGGTAGCCTTCCTTGACCCCGTTGATGCCGTAGATGATGCCGGCGGTGGGGAAGTCGGGCGCCGGCACGATTTCCATCAGCTCGTCGATGGAGGCGTCGGGGTTCTTCAGCAGGTGCAGGCAGGCGTCCACCACCTCGTTGAGGTTGTGGGGCGGGATGTTGGTGGCCATGCCCACCGCGATGCCGCCCGAGCCGTTGACCAGCAGGTTGGGCAGCTTGCTCGGCAGGACCAGCGGTTCCTTCTCGCTGCCGTCGTAGTTGGGACCGAAATCGACCGTTTCCTTGTCGATGTCGGCGATCATCTCGTGCGCGATCTTGGCCAGCCGGATCTCGGTGTAGCGCATGGCCGCGGCGTTGTCGCCGTCGACCGAGCCGAAGTTGCCCTGGCCGTCGACCAGCATGTGGCGCATCGAGAAGTCCTGCGCCAGCCGGACGATGGTGTCGTAGACCGACTGGTCGCCGTGGGGGTGGTACTTGCCGATGACGTCGCCGACGATACGGGCCGACTTCTTGTACGGCCGGTTCCAGTCGTTGTTCAGCTCGTGCATGGCGTACAGAACACGCCGATGCACGGGTTTCAATCCGTCACGCGCGTCCGGCAGCGCACGGCCCACGATCACGCTCATGGCGTAGTCGAGGTAGCTCCGCCGCATCTCCTCCTCGAGGCTGACGGGCAGGGTTTCTTTGGCGAATTGGGTCATGCAGGAAGGGCTGGCGGCGCGCTGAAACGCGAGATTTTACCGGTCGGCGACCCATGTCGCGAGCCAGCAACAAACGGGGGTAACGCGGTGTTGTCCTACGCCGCGTTCCCAGGGCCCACGGTTGATTGTGTAAGGACGTGTGGCACAATCAATCGGACGTATTCGGTGAATGGTCACTTGAATCGTAGCTTTCACGCAGCGCAACTGCGGCTTTTTCCCCTCAAGAGGAGAACCATGAAGAAACTGAACCAAGTGGCGATGCTGTTTGCAGCTGCGGCGCTCTCGTCGGTCGCCGGCGCGCAAACCGCTCCCGTCGCTGCCGATGGCGGGAGCCGGATCGACAACGTCCAGAACAGCACCCGCGAACTGGTGTTCAAGAACAGCACGCAGGAACTCTGCTGGCGCGATTCCACCTGGACCCCCGCCTCCGCCGCCAAGGGCTGCGATGGTGCCTTGGTTCCCCCGCCCCCGCCGCCGCCCCCGGCCCCGGTTGCCAGCCCGCCCCCGCCGCCGGCCGTCGTGCCGCCGCCGGCCCCGGCTCCGCAGCCGCCCGCCGCGACCAAGGTGACGTACGCCGCCGATGCCTTCTTCGACTTCGACAAGGCCGTGCTGAAGCCGGAAGGCCGCGCCAAGCTCGACGACCTGGTCGGCAAGGTGAAGGACATCAACCTGGAAGTGATCATCGCCGTCGGCCACACCGACTCGGTCGGCGCCGATGCCTACAACCAGAAGCTGTCTGTGAAGCGCGCCGAAGCCGTGAAGGCCTACCTCGTGTCCAAGGGCATCGAGAAGAACCGCGTGTACACCGAAGGCAAGGGCGAGAAGCAGCCTGTCGCCGACAACAAGACCTCCGAAGGCCGCGCCAAGAACCGCCGCGTGGAAATCGAAGTGGTCGGCACCCGCGCCAACAAGTAATCCCCGCCGGGATCACGACAAAGGGCCCCTGCCGGGGCCCTTTTCCTTTTTCGCCGTCCGTAACGGGTGGCGCGCAAGCCACAATCGACGCCCATGACCGAAGGCACCCTCAACGCCGACCCGGCCGAGCTGGCCAAGTTTTCCGAGCTGGCCCATCGCTGGTGGGACACCGAGAGCGAGTTCCGGCCGCTGCACCAGATCAACCCGCTGCGGCTGGCATGGATCGAGGCGCAGGCGCCGCTGGCCGGCCGCCAGGTGCTCGACGTCGGCTGCGGCGGCGGCATCCTGGCCGATTCGATGGCCCGGCGCGGCGCCCATGTCCTGGGCATCGACCTGGCCACCAAGCCCCTGCGCGTGGCGCAACTGCACGCATTGGAGGCCAACACGCCGAATGTGGCTTACCGCGAGGTCAGCGCGGAGACGCTCGCGGCCGAACAGCCGGGCCACTACGACGTGGTGACCTGCATGGAGATGCTGGAACACGTGCCCGACCCATCGTCGGTCGTGCGCGCCTGTGCCACGCTGTGCAAGCCGGGAGGCTCGGTGTTCTTCTCGACCATCCACCGCAATCCCAAGTCGTTCCTGTTCGCCATCGTGGGCGCGGAGTACGTGCTGAACCTCCTGCCGCGCGGGACGCACGAGTACCTGAAGTTCATCCGGCCGTCCGAACTGGCGGCCTACTGCCGCGACGCCGGCCTGCAATGGGACGGCACGCGCGGCCTGGCGTACAACCCGCTGACGCGGCGCTACCGGATGACCGACGACACGTTGGTCAATTACCTCGTCGCGACCCGCAGGACCTGACCATGTTCGAAGGCCTCCGTGCCGTGCTGTTCGATCTGGACGGCACGTTGATCGACAGTGCTCCCGACCTCGGCGCCGCGGCCGACCAGATGCGCGTGGCGCGCGGTCTGCCCTCGCTGCCGCTGGATGTGTACCGGCCCATGGCCGGTGCCGGTGCCCGGGGCATGCTGGGCATCGCGTTCGGCATCACGCCCGATCACGCCGACTTCCCGGCCCTGCGCGAGGAGTTCTTCCGCAGCTACGAACAGCGGATGACCCAGTCGACCTTCGCCTTCCAGGGCGTGCCCGACCTGCTGGCACGGCTCGTCGAGCGCGGACTCGCGTGGGGCGTGGTCACCAACAAATCGATGCGCTTCACCGGTCCGCTGACGGCGGCCATGCCGCTGTTCTCGACGGCCGGCGCCGTCGTCGGCGGCGACAGCACGCCGCATTCGAAACCGCATCCCGAGCCGTTGCTCGAGGCGGCACGCCGCCTGGGCCTTGCGCCCGGGCAGTGCGTGTACGTGGGCGACGACGAGCGCGACATCGTCGCCGGCCGTGCGGCCGGCATGGCGACCGTCGCCGCCACCTATGGCTACCTCGGCGGCAGGCCCGACGTGGGTGCCTGGCGGGCCGACGCCAGTATTTCCACGCCGCTGGCATTGCTGGACCTCTTGAAGCCGGCCCGCGCGGCCTAAAATAGAGGCTCCTGGGGCTGCACTGGTTTCGACGTGGGTTCGGACACGCAGCAGGGCATGTCGAGGTTCAGTCACCTCGTTAATCCGCTGAAACCAAGTAACTGCAAACGACGAACGTTTCGCACTCGCCGCTTAAACACCGGTGAGCCTCACAACAGTTGGCCTATGGGCTGGGCAAGGGGCGCAAGCTCCAGGCTGTGAGGGAATCTTCATAGGCTGGTCCTGATCCGGGTGCCTTGGATCGGGACGAGACAATAGGGCACTGGCGGCCGGTGTAGCGTGCGACTGCGCGACACAGGTGGCGAGATCCAAATCAGATCGCTAAACATGTAGAACTGCGCGGAGAAGGCTTGCGGACGCGGGTTCAATTCCCGCCAGCTCCACCACACTCCCGGCCGCCAGGCACGCCCTGGCGCGCCTTCCTCCCTCAGCCCAGCGCGGCCATTCCGGCCAGCATGGCCGCGCCCGCCGCGCCCACGAATAGGTAGCCGCGCGCCACGGCCGCACCCAGCCGCGCACCCCCGACGGCCCACGACATGGTGGCCTTGCTGACCAGGTTCGCCACCGCGGCCAGCAGCACCGTGATGGACAGGCCGGTCGGCGCCAGCTGGCCCTGCGCGGCCATCTGCAGGCTGGAGATCATCGGCGCGTCGACGTCGACCAGGCCCGACACGAAGGCCACGCCATAGAGTCCGGCGATGCCGAATGCATCGCGGGCCGCACGGGCGATGACCGCGATGGCGGCCAGAGAGGCGCCGAACATCATGGCTGCGCCGAGGTCGAACACCCGCGAGTCCTCTTCCTTCTCGCTGCCGTCGGGAGCGGCCTGGTCGTGGGCGGCCCGGCGCCACCAGAGCCAGGCCAGCAGCAGGCAGACGGCCGCGAGCAGCACCAGCAGCAGTCCCAGCCGCAGCGCGGCCTGCGGCTGCAGCACGGTGACCACGATCGCCATGCGCACGAACATCACGCCGCAGGCGGCCAGGATGGCCGCCGCACCGGCCGCGGCGAGTTCGGGACGGCTGTGCACGGTGCGCGAGAGCGACAGCGTGGCGGCGGTGGAGGAGGCCAACCCGCCGAGCAGGCCGACCCACAGCAACCCCTGCCGGGCGCCGACCATGCGCGTGGCCGCGTGGCCGGCCAGCGAGAGGCTCGCGATCAGGATCACGGCCAGCCAGGTCTTGTACGGGTTGATGGCGGCGTAGGGGCCCATGCCGACGTCGGGCAGCGCCGGCAGCACCGCTGCCGACAGCACGCCCAGCTGCAGCAGGGCGTTCAGTTCGGCCGGTTCGATCAGGCGCAGCCAGCGGTGCAGGACGGCCTTGAGGTCGAGCAGCAGCGCCACCACCACCGCCGCGGCGATGGCCACCATCGGCGAGCCGCTGGCCGCCAGTGCGCCCAGTGCATACGTGACGAAGGCGGCGACGGCACTGGTGATGCTCAGGGTCCCGCCGGCCCGCGAGGCCCTGCCATAGGACACCACGAACAGCAGGGCAATGGCCAGCAGGCCGGCGGCGAACGGCAGCGGGTCGAGATCGAGCCCCAGCAGTCCCCCCAGCAGGCCGATCAGGCCGAAGGTCCGCAGACCCGCCACGCGGCCGCCTTCGGCCAGCTCGCGCTCGCGCCAGCCACGCTCGAGCCCCAGCAGCAGTCCCACCGCCAGCGACGGGGCCAGGGCCTGGGCGGTGGGGATGAAGTCGCTGTTGTCGAACGCCATGGTTGCCTGCCCGTACCGGCGCCGGTGCCTTGTCCCCGGACGGGCGGCTCACGGGCCGCCGAAGGAGCTCTTCGCCTTCAGGCAGTTCGGGTCGCTGGGGACGACGTTCGCCACGCCGATGCTGCCGGGCGACTGCACTTCGCTGACCAGCCACGATTCGTTCGGCCGCAGCACACGGCTGTCCAGGCGCTGCGTCCAGACGCACTTGTCGACGGTGCTGCGGTTGACGACGTAGGTGGCCAGGTAGTCGTAGCCGTAGCCGTACTGCCACCGCGTCTCCATGAACACGCCGGGGTGGCGGTCGAACTGGAAGGAACTCTGCACCGGGGCATAGGCGCACCCCGCCAGCAGGGCGATGCCGGCGGCGAGCAGCGGGGTGAACCGGCCGGGGACTGTCATGGGCTGGCCCTCCGCACGCTGCACAGAGCTGCCGCGCTGGCAGCGACCAGGAACTGCTTGCGCATGGTGTCTCCGTGGCCTCGTCTCCGGGAGGCTGAGTCGAGTATGGAAGCCACCCCGGCTTTGCACATTGGACAAAGGTCCCATCGGTGGGCGCGCGCCCGGACGGCCTCGAATACCGAGGTTCCCACTCTGTCGTTGGACCTTCGTCCAATTGGTGAGATGGATTGAAGTCACGAGGATGGGCCGCAGCCCTCTCCAGCGGGACGACCCGGGCGCCCCTCGACCGCCACCTGTCCCGCCGGGCCGCCAACCATGCAGATGGGAACCCCATGAATGATCCAGCCCGCCGTCTCACCCGCCGCATCGAGCTGTCCGCCAAAGTGGCGGAGCTGATGCAGAAACGGCTCAGGATCGCACAGCAGCAGTTCGTCGAGCGCGCCCGCAAGGCTTACGCAACGGATGGGGCGCCGGTCGCGCCGTCGGCGCAGACACCGTGGGAGTGGTGGAGCAGCGCCACCGCCTACGCCACCGACGTTGCCCAGCGCACGGTGCTGTTCTGGGACACCTTGCGCGAGCGCGGCAACATCTACGTCGAGCGGTCCCGCGCCGGCCTACCGCCGGTGCTGCACTTCGACTACGAGATGGTGATGGACGGGCGGACGCTGGGCAAGCCGGTCAACTACGCCCTGGTGCGCATCGTCCCGCCGGAGGGCGTGAAGGTCGACGCGCGCAAGCGACCGTACGTGATCATCGACCCGCGCGCGGGCCACGGGCCCGGCATCGGCGGCATGAAGGACGACTCGGAGGTGGGCGCCGCCCTGCGCGCGGGCCACCCGGTCTATTTCGTCATCTTCTATCCCAAGCCGGAGCCGGAGCAGACCCTGCTCGACGTGTGCAACACGGAGGCGCTGTTCGTCCACCGGGTGCGCGAGCTGCACCCCGACTCGGAAAAGCCCGCCATCATCGGCAACTGCCAGGGCGGCTGGGCCGCGATGATGCTGGCCTCGTCCAACCCGGACGACACCGGCCCGGTCGTCATCAACGGCGCCCCGATGTCGTACTGGAGCGGCGCCTGGGAGCAGGGCGAGGGCGACAACCCGATGCGCTACTCGGGGGGCCTGCTGGGCGGCACCTGGCTCGCGTCGCTCACCTCCGACCTGGCCGGCGGTACCTTCGACGGTGCCTGGCTGGTGCAGAACTTCGAGGGCCTCAACCCGGCCAATACCTACTGGGACAAGTACTACCACGTGTTCGAGAACGTGGACACCGAGCCGCCGCGCTTCCTGGACTTCGAGCGCTGGTGGGGCGGCTACTACCTGATGAACCGCGAGGAGATCGAGTGGATCACCCGCAACCTGTTCGTCGGCAACAAGCTCTGGTCGGGCGAAGTCGAGACCGGGCGGGGCGGAGTGTTCGACCTGCGGGCAATGAAGGTGCCGATCATCCTGTTCGCCTCCATCGGCGACAACATCACGCCGCCCGAGCAGGCCTTCAACTGGGTGGCCGACGTGTACGGCAGCACCGAGGAGATCAAGGCCCGCGGCCAGGTCATCGTCGGCCTGGTGCACAAGGACGTGGGCCATCTGGGCATCTTCGTGTCCGGGCGGGTGGCGAAGAAGGAGCACACCCAGATCGTCAACGTGATGGAGTCGATCGAGGTGATGCCGCCCGGCCTGTACGCCATGCACATCACCGATCGCAAGGGCGCGGACGGGCAGCCGGCCTACGAGGTGAGCTTCGAGGAGCGACGGCTGGAGGATGTCGTCAAGCATCTGAACCGGATGAAGCGGGCCGACGAGAAGCCCTTCGAGGCGGTGGCGGCCGTGTCCGACTTCAACCAGCGCGCCTACGAGCGGTTCGCGCGCCCGCTGGTGCAGGCCTGGTCGAGCGAGATCGGCGGCGAGGTGCAACGTGCGTTCCATCCGCTGCGCGTCCAGCGCTGGGCCTTCTCCGACCTCAACCCCGCGCTGTGGTGGCTCAAGCCGGCGGCCGAGATGGTGAAGAAGCAGCGCGCGGCGCTGCCGGCCGACCACCCGATGCGCCGCAGCGAGAAGGCGATGGCCGAGCTGACGAGCGCCGCGCTGGACTTCTACCGGGCGGTGCGCGATGCGAGCAGCGAGGCCCGCTTCTTCGAGCTGTACGGCAACATGTTCGGCCTGTACATGGACGACGGGGTACGGAGCGATGCCGAGCCGGGGCCCCAGGATCCGCGGCAGCTTCCCATCGTCAAGGAGGCGCTGGCGTCCATCGACCACGGCGGCTACGCCGAGGCCGCCGCCCGCGCGGCCATCCTGCTCGCGCGCAAGGGCGAGCCCTTGCCGCTGTCGCGGCTGGACCTCAAGAAGGAGCTGATCAGCGACTACAAGGACCTGCTGCCGCCGATGACCCTGGACCAGGCGCGGCGCGTGCGCGGCGAGCAGGAGCTGATCGTGCGCTTCGAGCCCGAGCAGGCGCTGGCGACCCTGCCGCACCTGCTGCACGAGCAGGCCGACCGGGACCGGCTGGTGCGGCTGCTGGAAACCCTGCTGGCCGACCAGCGGGTGCAGAAGATCAAGCCCCAGCCGGAGCAGTTGCAACTCCTGCAGCGCATCCGTGACAGCGTAGGTGCCGGCAACGGCGCGGCCAGGACCCGGCGCCGCCCGAGCCGGGCGCAGCACGGAGCTTCCCGATGAGCCAACACCAAGCCTACGAGCGCCTGCTGGCGCGCGCCCGGACGCTGCCGCCGATCCCGACCGCGGTGGTGCATCCGTGCGACGAGTCGTCGCTGACCGGGGCGGTCAACGCGGCCAGCATGGGACTGATCAAGCCCGTGCTGGTGGGCCCGTCGGCCCGCATTGCGGCGGCGGCGCGCAAGGCGGAGCTGGACATCGCCGGGATCGAGATCGTCGATGCACCGCACAGCCATGCCGCGGCCGTCGAGGCGGTGCGGCTGGTGCGCGAGGGCCGCGTCGAGTGCCTGATGAAGGGCAGCCTGCACACCGACGAGCTGATGGCCGCGGTGGTCTCGCGCGAGGGCGGCCTGCGCACCGCGCGCCGCATCAGCCACTCGTTCGTGATGAACGTCCCCAGCTACGAGCACCCGCTGATCATCTCCGACGCGGCGGTGAACATCGCGCCCACGCTGGAAGAGAAGATCGACATCGTCCAGAACGCCATCGACCTCGCCCATGCGCTGGGGCAGCAGGAGGTGCGGGTCGCCATCCTGTCGGCGATGGAGACGGTCAACCCCAAGATCCCCTCGACCGTCGAGGCGGCCGCCCTGTGCAAGATGGCCGACCGCGGCCAGATCACCGGAGCCGTGCTCGACGGGCCGCTGGCGCTGGACAACGCGATCAACCTGCAGGCGGCGGCGATCAAGAAGATCGACTCGCCGGTCGCCGGCCGCGCCAACGTGCTGATCGTGCCGGACCTGGAGGCGGGCAACATGCTCGCCAAGAGCCTGAGCTTCCTGGCACAGGCCGATGCCGCCGGCATCGTGCTGGGCGCGAAGGTGCCCATCATCCTGACCAGCCGCGCCGACTCGGTGACGACCCGGCTGGCCTCGTGCGCGGTGGCATCGCTGGTGGCGCACGCACGCCGCGAAGCGCTGTCCAAGGCCGTCCAGTAGCGGGCGGGAAGGCCAGCCATGCCCGACGCCATTGCGGTCCTGAACGCCGGCTCGTCCAGCATCAAGTACTCGCTGTTCCTGCTGCGCGGCAAGGAGCTGGACCTCGTTCTGCGCGGCCAGGTCGAGGGGCTGTACACCAGCCCGCGCTTCGTCGCCCTGGATGCGGCCGGCCGGCAGGTGGACGCCAAGTCCTGGGGCGATGGCGTGCAACTGGGGCACGAGGGTGCGCTGGACCACCTCATTCCCCGGGTGCGCGAGCACCTGGGCGCCGACAACCTGGCCGCCATCGGCCACCGGGTCGTCCACGGCGGCATGCATTTCGCCCGGCCGGTGCGCATGGACGAGCGCACCCTGGAGGCGCTGCGGGCCTTCGTGCCGCTGGCACCGCTGCACCAGCCGCACAACCTCGCGGCCATCGAGCTGCTGATGCAGCGCCTGCCGGCCATGCCCCAGGTGGCCTGTTTCGACACCGGGTTCCACCGCGGCAACCCCGAGCTCGCGCAGATGTTCGCGCTGCCCGCCGAGATGCACGCCCAGGGCGTGCGGCGCTACGGCTTCCACGGCCTGTCCTACGAGTACATCGCCTCGGTGCTGCCGCAGGTGGACGCGCGCGTGTCCCGCGGGCGCGCCGTCGTGCTGCACCTGGGCAACGGCTCCAGCATGTGCGCAATGGCCGACGGCCGCAGCGTGGCCAGCACCATGGGCTTCACCGCCGTCGACGGCCTGCCCATGGGAACGCGCTGCGGCTCGCTCGACCCGGGCGTGATCCTGTACCTGATGGACCAGCGCGGCATGGACGTGCGCGCCATCGAGAACCTGGTCTACAAGCAGTCCGGCCTGCTGGGCGTGTCGGGCATCTCTAGTGACATGCGGGCCCTGCTCGACAGCGACGACGTCCGCGCCCGCACCGCGGTCGACCTCTACCTGTACCGCATCCGGCGCGAACTGGGCTCCCTCGTCGCCGCGCTGGGCGGCGTGGACGCGCTGGTCTTCACGGCCGGCATCGGCGAGCACGCGCCGCTGATCCGGCGCCGCGTCTGCGAGGACGCCGCCTGGCTGGGCGTGGCACTGGACGCCACCGCCAACACCCGAGGCGGCCCGCGCATCAGCAAGGAGAGCAGTCGGGTGGCGGCCTACGTGGTGCCGACCAACGAGGAGCTAATGATCGCCCGGCATACCCGCACGCTGCTCGGGGCGGCCGGCGCCGAAGCGGGGGCCGACGCCAGCCGGCACGCGGCGCGCGCGACCCTGCGCGACGGCAGCACCATCACGATCCGGGCCCAGCGTCCGACCGACCGCCAGGGCATGCGCAACGTGCTGGTCGACATGAGCCCGGAGTCGATCCGGCGCCGCTTCTTCGCGCCCCGGCGGTCCTTCAGCGAGGAGGAGGTCCAGCGCTTCCTGGACATCGACTTCGTGCACCACGTGGCGCTGGTGGCGGTGGCCGACGACGCGATCGTCGGCGCCGGCCGCTACATCGTCACCGAGCCCGGCGAGGCCGAGGTGGCCTTCGGCGTCTCCGACCAGTGGCAGGGACGCGGCATGGGCGGGTTGCTGCTGCAGCACCTGGTCGCCATCGCGCGCCAGCACGGCGTGCGCAAGCTGGTGGCCGAGGTGCTGCACGAGAACGTGCCGATGCTGGCGGTGTTCCGTGCCAGCGGCCTGCCGTCCGAGACCCGCCATGAAGGCGGCGTGGTCCACGTGACCATGTCCCTGCAATGAGAACCCACGCACCATGACCGCAGCAACCCACCACCCGGCGCTGGCAGGCAAGAAGGCCCTCGTCGTCGGCATCGCCAACGAGCATTCGATCGCCTATGGCTGCGCCTCGGCCTTCCGCCAACTCGGGGCGGAGCTGGCGATCACCTACGCCAACGAGAAGTCGCGCAGCTACGTGGAGCCGCTGGCGCGCGAACTGCAGGCGCCGATCCTCATGCCCTGCGACGTGTCCCACGCCGGCGAGTTGGAGGCGGTGTTCGAGCGCGTCGCGAAGGACTGGGGCCGCCTGGACATCCTGGTGCATTCCATCGCCTGGGCGCCCAAGGAGGACCTGCAGGGGCCGCTGCACGCGTGCAGTGCCGACGGCTTCGCCAAGGCCATCGACATCTCCTGCCACTCGTTCATCCGCATGGCCCGGCTGGCCGCGCCGCTGATGAAGGAGGGCGGGACCATGATGGCCATGAGCTACCACGGGGCGCAGAAGGTGGTGGCCAACTACAACGTGATGGGACCGGTGAAGGCCGCCCTCGAGGCCAGCTGCCGCTACCTGGCCTACGAGCTGGGGCCGCAGGCCATCCGCGTGCACGCCATCTCGCCCGGGCCGCTGAAGACGCGCGCCGCCTCGGGGCTGAAGGATTTCGAGCTGCTCCTGAACGAAGCCTCGGAGCGGGCGCCGGTGGGCGAGCTGGTGGACATCATGGACGTGGGCTTCGCCTGCGCCTATCTGGCGACGCCGTACGCACGGCGGATCACGGGCGGCACCGTCTACGTCGACGGCGGCATGCACATCATGGGCTGAGGCGAGCAGCACGGACGGCAATCCACCCTTCAGACGAGGAGATTCCCATGCGTCCCCAAGACCACCGACCGCCTGCGCGCCCGCGCGGCTCCCGGCATCGTGCGTTCGCTCCGCTCGTGCTGGCGACGGCGCTGGCCGCGTGCACCACGGTCGGTCCGGAATTCGCCAAGCCGGAAACGCAGGCCAGTGCCCAGTGGTCGGCGGCGGACGAAGCCCTGCTCGACAAGGCCAAGGCCGTCGACGGTGCGTGGTGGCGCAGCTTCAACGACCCCATCCTCAACCAGCTGATCGAAATGGCCTGGCAGCAGAACCTCTCGCTGCGCGCCGCAGGCTTGCGCATCGCGGAGTCGAGAGCCCAGCTGGCCCTGGCCGTCGGACAGCAATACCCGCAGGTGCAGGCCCTCTTCGGCCAGGCGACCGCGGTCGGGCTGAGCCGGGAGGCACCGAACACCGCCAACTTCGACCGCCACTTCACCGAGTTCCAGGCCGGCTTCGACATGGCCTGGGAGATCGACTTCTGGGGCCGCTACAAGAACCTGGCGCGCTCCGAGGAGGCGCGGCTGGTCACCAGCATGGCCGACTACGACACGGCGCTGGTCACCCTCAGCGCGGAGGTCGCCCGCTCGTACGCCCTGATCCGCACCTACGAGGCCCTGATCGCGCTGGCGCAGCGGAACGTCAGGCTGCAGGAGGAGGGCTTCCGCATCGCCGACGTGCGCTACCGCAATGGCGCCACGTCCAACCTGGACGTGCAGCAGGCCCGCACGCTGCTGGAAAGCACCCGGGTGTCGATCCCGCGCTACCAGCTGAGCCTGAGCCTGACGCAGAACGCGCTCAGCACGCTGATCGGGCAGCCGGTGGGACAGGTGCAGGCACTGCTCGGCACGTCGGCCCGCATCCCTGTCGCACCGGCCTCGGTGGGCATCAGCATGCCGGCCGAACTGCTGCGCCGCCGTCCCGACATCCGCGGCGCCGAGTACGCGGCGCTCGCGCAGTCGGCGCGCGTGGGCCTTGCCACCGCCGACCTCTATCCCCGCATCTCCATCTCCGGGACGATCGGCTACCTGTCCACGGGGGGCGGGCTGGACATCAACAGCGGCTTCTACTCGATCGGCCCGCGCATCTACCTGCCGATCCTGAACTACGACCGGACGAAGAACAGCATCCGGGTCGAGGACGCCCGGCTGCAGCAGAGCCTGGTCAACTACGAGGCCGTGGTGCTGCGCGCCCAGCAGGAGGCCGAGGACGGCGTGACGGGCTACGTGCGGTCGCACCAGATCGCGGCCTTCGCGCAGAACTCGGCGGCCTCGGCCCTGCGCTCGTCCGAGCTGGCCTTCATCCAGTACCGCGAGGGCGCGGTCGACTTCCAGCGCGTGCTCGACTCGATGCGGGCGCTGCTGCAGGAGGAGACCACGCTGGCGCAGGCCCAGTCGGACATCGCGACCAACCTGATCTCCCTCTACAAGGCCCTGGGGGGCGGCTGGGAGCCGCACCAGAACCAGCCGTCGATCCCGGAGAAGACCCGGATCGAAATGGAAAAGCGCACCAACTGGGGTGACTTGCTGTCCACGTCCCCCGCCCCCGCACCCGTGACCACGCAGAGTCGTTGAGGAGCAACGCCATGACTAAGTACCGCAACTGGATCATTGCCCTGGTCGTCCTCGTGGCCGCCGGGTTCTTCGGCTGGAAGTACTGGCAGGACCAGCAGGCCGGGAAGCTGCCGCCCGGCATCGCATCCGGCAACGGCCGCATCGAGGCCCGGCTCGCCGACGTCTCGGCCAAGGAGCCGCTGCGGGTCAAGGAGATCAAGGTGCAGGAAGGCGACCTGGTCAAGCCGGGACAGGTCGTGGTGCTGCTGGACACGGTGACGCTGGAGTCGCAGATGGCCGAGTCCAAGGCCCGCGTGGCCGCCGCGCGTGAGCAGATGGCCGTCGTCAACTCCTCCATCGCGCGTCGCAAGGGCGAGATCGAGCTGGCCAACATCGAGGTCGAGCGGGTGCGCCGGATGCTGGCCGAAAACGCCTCCTCGCAGCGTGAGTACGACGTGCGCCGGACGACGGTCGTCACCACCAGGGCGGCACTGGGAGAGGAAATGGCCAAGCTCGAGACCGCCAAGCAGCAGGTCGAGGTCGCGCTGGCCAACGTGCAGACGATCGAGACCCGCATCAAGGACGCCACGCTGGTCTCGCCGGTGCTCGGTCGCGTGCTCTATCGCCTGGCGGAGCCGGGTGAGGTGCTCGGCGCCGGCGGCAAGGCGCTGACGCTGGTGAACCTGGAGGACGTGTACATGGAGATCTTCCTGCCGGCGGCGCAGGCGGCCGCGGTGAAGATCGGCAGCGAGGGCCGCATCGTCCTCGACACCCAGCCGGACCGCTCGGCCGTGGGCGTGGTCAGCTTCGTCTCGCCCGAGGCGCAGTTCACGCCGAAGGAAGTGGAGACCAAGAGCGAACGCGACAAGCTGATGTTCCGCGTCAAGCTGCAGGTGCCCAAGGAACTGGTCGGCCAGTACATCCAGAGCATCAAGACCGGAGTGCGCGGCGTCGGGTACGTCAAGTACACCGACACGGTCGCGTGGCCCACCAACCTGGACACCAACGTGCTGACGGCCAAGGGGCCGCTCGAATCGAACCCCACGTCGGTCCTCGGAGCCTCGCCCACGAAGTAAGTGATCCCGCCCGCAATGTGGCGCGAGCGGGCCGAGGCCGGCCTGGCGCGCTCGAGGAGGAGTTCGCATGTCATCCACGCAGCACGCGCCCGCCGGTCCGGCCGGCAAACCGGTGGTCAGCGTCCATGAGGTGACGCACCACTACGGCAAGGTCAAGGGGCTGGATGCCATCTCCATCGACATCCCGCCCGGGCTGATGGTGGGCATCATCGGCCCCGACGGCGTCGGCAAGTCGACGCTGCTGGCGCTGATGGCCGGCTCCAAGAAGCTGCAGCAGGGGACCATGACGGTCCTGGACGGCGACATCGGGGACGTCCGCCACCGCCGTGCCGCCTGTCCGCGCATTGCCTACATGCCGCAGGGCCTGGGCAAGAACCTGTACTTCGAGCTCAGTGTCGCGGACAACGTCGACTTCATGGCGCAGCTGTTCGGGCTGACCCGCGCGGAGCGTCCGGGGCGCATCAAGCAACTGCTCCATGCGACCGGTCTCGGGCCATTCAACGAGCGTCCCGCCGGCAAGTTGTCGGGTGGCATGAAGCAGAAGGTCGGCCTGTGCGGTGCCCTGGTGCACGACCCCGACCTGCTGATCCTGGACGAACCGACCACCGGCGTCGATCCGCTGTCGCGGCGCCAGTTCTGGAGCCTGATCGACGACATCCGCAAGGACCGCCCGATGATGAGCGTGGTCATCGCGACCGCCTACATGGACGAGGCGCAGCAGTGGGACTGGATCGTCGCGATGGACGACGGCAAGGTGCTGGCGACCGGCACGCCGGCGGAACTCATGTTCCGCACCGGAACGAGCGACCTGGAGAAATGCTTCATCGCGCTGCTCCCCGAGGAAAAGCGCAGGGGGCACACCGAGCTGACGATCCCGCCGCGCCAGGAAGGCACCGAGATCGCGATCGACGCCAAGGGCCTCACGCGGCGGTTCGGCGACTTCGTCGCCGTGAACAACGTCACCCTGTCCATCGAACGCGGCGAGATCTTCGGCTTCCTCGGCTCCAACGGCTGCGGCAAGTCCACCACCATGAAGATGCTCACGGGCCTGTTGCCGCCCACCGAGGGCAGCGCCACGCTGTTCGGCAGCTCGGTCGAGGCGGGCAGCATGGACGTGCGCCGCAAGCTCGGCTACATGACCCAGGCCTTCTCGCTGTACGGCGAGATGACCATCCGCCAGAACCTGGTGCTGCATGCCCGGCTGTACCACCTGCCGCCCGACAAGGCCAAGGCGCGCATCGCCAACCTGGTGGAACGCTTCGGCCTCGAGGACCACCTCGACGCGCTGGCCGAATCGTTGCCCATGGGGCTGCGCCAGCGGCTGTCGCTGGCGGTCGCCGTGCTGCACGAGCCGCAGATCCTGATCCTGGACGAGCCCACCTCCGGCGTCGACCCGGTGGCGCGCGACAGCTTCTGGGAACTGCTGATCGACCTCTCGCGCAACCAGGGCGTGACCATCTTCGTGACGACCCACTTCATGAACGAGGGCATGCGCTGCGACCGCATCTCGCTCATGCATGCAGGCCGGGTGCTGGCCTGCGACGCGCCGGACAAACTGATCCAGGACAAGGGTGCGCCCAGCCTGGAGGAGGCCTTCATCGGCTACATGGAGGACGGGATCGCGGCGGACGCGGCGGCTGCGGCGGCCAAGGGCAAGAGCGGTGGTGCGGGAGCGGGCGCGACGGCGGAGCCGGTATCGGCGGCGCCGGTGGCACTGGCGCCGGCCGGCCACGGCGGCGGCGGCTCCCGGTGGACGCTGCCCCTGACCCGGATGCTGGCCTACACCCGCAATGAGACGGTGCAGATCATGCGCGACCCGGTGCGGCTGTGGTTCGCGTTCTTCGGCTCGGCGGTGCTGATGCTGGTGTGCGGCTTCGGCATCACCACCGACGTCGAGAACATCCGCTACGCGACCTTCGACCAGGACCGCTCGCCCGAGAGCCGGGCGTACATCGAGCAGTTCGAGGCCTCGCGCCGCTACTTCAAGCCGACCGCGGCGGTCGACTCCGATGCCGAAGCGCTGCGGCGCCTGCAGGCGGACGATGCCTCCATGATCCTGGAGGTGCCGCCGAACTTCGGCCGCGAGGTGCGGCGCGGTGCCATGCCGGAGGTGCTGGCCCACGTCGACGGGGCGATGACCTTCCGCGGCGAGACCATCGGCCAGTACGTGCAGGGGGTCAATGCCACGCTGCAGACCGATCCGGGCGCCAACCTGCCACCGTCGCGGCCGCAGAAGTTCACCGCCAAGATCGAGAACCGCTTCATGTACAACCCGACGTTCGAGAGCGTCTATTCGATCGTGCCCAGCGTGCCGGCGCTGCTGCTGCTGCTGATCCCCGCGATCCTGATGACCGTGAGCATCGTGCGCGAGAAGGAACTCGGCTCGATGATCAACTTCTACGTCACCCCCACCGGCAAGCTCGAGTACCTGATCGGCAAGCAGATCCCGTACATCGTGATCGGGATGATCAACTTCCTGATCCTGGCGGCGATGACGGTGTTCGTGTTCGGCGTACCGGTCAAGGGCAACTTCCTGATGCTGCTGTTGTGCACGCTGCTGTACGTGACGGCGACCACCGGCATCGGGATGATGACGTCGACGTTCACCAGCAGCCAGGTGGCGGCGGTGTTCGTGACGGCCATCCTCACCATCGTGCCGACGATCCAGTTCTCGGGCCTGCTGCAGCCGGTGTCCACCCTCGAAGGCAATGCGCGGCGCGTCGGTGAGCTCTGGCCAGCCACCTATTACATGCACTCCAGCCTGGGGGCCTACACCAAGGGGCTGGGGGCCAGCCTGATGGTGGGCGACATCCTGTTCCTGGCCGCCTGCATCCCGGTGTTCCTGCTGGTGAGCTTCATCGGCCTGAGGAAGCAGGAGAAGTAGCCATGACCACCTTGCTGAACATCCTGTGGCTGGGCCTCAAGGAGCTGCGCAGCCTGCTGAGCGACAAGGTGATGGTCATCTTCGTGATCTACGCGTTCACGCTGGCGATCCACGTGCAGGCGACCGGCACCTCCAGCGAGGTGAACAACGCCTCGATCGCCTTCATCGACGAGGACCAGTCGCAGCTGTCCAAGGAGATCATCAACGCCTTCTACCCGCCGCGGTTCCGCCACCCGGTGCTGATCCGGGCCGACGAGATGCAGGACGACATGGACAGGGGCCTGTACATGTTCACGGTGGTGATCCCGCCGCGGTTCGAGCGCGACCTGCGGTCCGGACGCAACCCGTCGGTGCAGGTCAACATCGACGCCACGGCGATGCAGCAGGCGGGCATCGGCGCCGGCTACATCAAGAACATCATCAACGACCGCGTCTCGTCCATCCTCCGGCGTACCGACGTCAACACCGACATGCCGGTGCAGCTGGTCGTGCGCAAGCTGTTCAACCCGAACGCCGTGTCGTCCTGGTTCAAGAGCGTGGTGGCCATCATCAACCAGATCAGCCTGCTGACCGTCATCCTGACCGGGGCGGCGGTGATCCGCGAGCGCGAGCACGGCACGCTCGAGCACCTGCTGGTGATGCCGCTCACTTCGTTCGAGATCGCGATGGCCAAGGTGTGGGCGAACAGCCTGGTGATCCTGGTGGCCACCGCCGCCTCGCTGTTCCTGGTGGTGCAGATGGTGCTGCAGGTGCCGTTCGCGGGGTCCGTGGTGCTCTGGTTCCTGGGCGTGCTGCTCTACCTGTTCTTCGCCACCGCGCTGGGCATCTACCTGGGGACGATCTCGCGCTCGATGGCGCAGTTCGCGCTGCTCATCATCCTGGTGATCGTGGTGCTGATGCTGCTGTCCGGCGGCTCGACGCCGGTGGAGAGCATGCCGGGCTGGCTGCAGACGGCGACCTACTTCCTGCCGGCGCGCCATTTCGTCAGCTTCTCGCAGGTCATCATCTACCGCGGCGGCGGTTTCTGGGCCGTGTGGCAGGAGTTCGCGATGGTGGCGGCCGTCGGGCTCGCCTTCTTCGTGTACAGCCTTGCGCTGTTCCGCAAGTCGATCGCCGTGACGAAGTAGGGGGATGGAAAGGAACTACTTCACGCGTTCGCGCCGGCGATTGCAACCGATTGTCAGTCTGTAACTGCAGGCAAGAGTCTGTCGCGTCCTACATGGATGCGGCGGGCTCCTACACCCGACAGCAACGGTCCTTCCTAGATTGGTCCTCACGGGCGTGCGAGCGTCCGTGTCGAGACCCAGTCAAGGACTGTCATGCATCAATCCCCCCAGAAGCAGCTCGGCGGCCGCCGCGAGAAGTACGTTGCGGCACTGGCCACCGAGGATGACGACGCCGGCCCGGAGCGGCGCCAGCACCGAACCAGCCAGGGCAAGGCACGCAAGTCCCAGTGGCGCGACGACGGCGCACGCGACGAGGTGCGCGGCGCCGGGCGCCAGGCGCGCGCCTAGCGCGGCCGCCGGCGGCGGGCGCGTAGACTTCGCGCCCGATGCAGATCCAGCAGATTCTGTTCACCCAGGGCTTCGGCACCCGGCGCGTCTGCGCCGGGCTGGTCGAACAGGGCCACGTCACGGTCGAGGGGCTCCCCTGCGACGACCCCGGCGCCGGTTTCGAACCGGTCGGCCTGCATTTCACCGTGCAGGGCCGCGCCTGGGAGTACCACGAGAAGGCCTACCTGCTGCTGCACAAGCCGGCTGGCTACGAGTGCTCGGCACGGCCGTCGACCTGGCCGAGCGTGTACACGCTGCTGCCGGCGCCTCTGCGCCAGCGCCCGCAGCGGCAGGCCATGGACGGCGTGCAGGCCGTCGGCCGTCTCGACCAGGACACCACCGGCGCGCTGCTGCTGAGCGATGACGGCGCCTTCATCCACCGGATGAGCTCGCCCAGGCGCCACGTGCCCAAGGTGTACGAGGTTGAGGCCAGGCACGACGTGACGCCGGCCATGGTGGAGCGGCTGCTGGCCGGGGTGGTGCTCGAGGACGATCCGGTGCCGGTGCGCGCGGCAGCCTGCGAGGCCACGGGGGGAACGGGCCTGCGCCTGACGCTCACCGAGGGCAAGTACCACCAGGTCAAGCGCATGGTCGCCGCGGTGGGCAATCGCGTCGAGCGCCTGCACCGCTCGCGCATCGGCGGGCTGGACCTGGGCGGGCTGGCGCCCGGGCAGTGGCGCTGGCTGGCGCCGGACGACCTGGCGCTGCTGCAGCCGGCCGCTAGGGCCGATCGGCCAGGAACGCCGTGACCGCCGCCTCCACCGCGGCCGGCTGGTCGCGGTGCGGGGAATGGCCGCAGGCCGGGATTGCCTGCCAGGTGAAGGGGCCCCGCGTGGGGCCGATCTCGCGCACCTGCCGCAGCGTGCCGTAGGGGTCGTCCTCGCCCTGCAGCGCCAGCACCGGGACGGCGATGCGGCGGCAGTCGGGCCGGATGTCGAACGGCCGGAAGGCCTCGCCCAGCCAGACGTCGTTCCACTGCCAGAAGGCCCCGTCGACATCGGCGTGGTAGCGCGCCAGCCGGTTGCGCAGGTCGCCCTGCCCGAAGGCGTCGCGGGCCTGCGCGATCGACGCCACCGAGACGTCCTCGACGATCACGTGCGGTGCCAGCACGACGCAGCCGGCCAGCGGGAAGCGGCTGGCGTGGAGCAGGGCGATGCTGCCGCCGTCCGAGTGCCCCAGGAGCACCGGGGCCGCGACGCCCAGCGCCTCGAGCAGCCGGGGCAGCACCTCGAACGCCTCGGTGTGCATGTAGTCGGGGGGCAGGCGGCCGGCGCCGCGGACGTCCGGCACCGGGTCGGAGCGGCCGTACCCGCGGCGCGAGTAGACGATGCCGGCCCGCCCGGTCGCGGCGCACAGGCGGGCCGGCCAGTCGCGCCACATCGCCACCGAGCCCAGGCCTTCGTGCAGGAACACGATGGGCGCACGGCCTGCACCGGCCGGACCCGGGATGCGTTCGACCTCCAGGCGCACGCCATTGATCGGGATCAGATCCATCGAAGGGATGTTACGGGAGGGGCTGGACCGCCGACTACACTTGAGCTCTGCCCAGGACCTCTCCGTGAACACGCCCTTGCGTACCCTCGCCATGCTGGCGGCCCTGTCGTGGGCCGCCCTCGGCGCCGCGGCCCAGGCCGCGCCCATCTTCGTTCTCAATTCGCTGGACGCGAGCGTCAGCGTCGTCGACCCCGTGTCCTGGAAGGAGCTGCGGCGCCTGCCCACCGGCAAGGAGCCGCACCACCTGTACATGACGCCCGACGAGAAGTCGGTCATCGTGGCCAATGCGCTGGGCGACTCGCTCACCTTCATCGACCCGCGCAGCGCCGAGATCCAGCGCGTGGTGCGCGGCATCGTCGATCCGTACCACCTGCGGTTCTCGCCCGACATGAAGTGGTTCGTGACGGCCGGCAACCGGCTCAACCACGTCGACATCTACCGCTGGGACGGCAAGGACCTGCAGTTGGCCGCGCGCGTGTCCACCGGCAAGACGCCCAGCCACGTCTGGATCGACGCCCGCAGCACGACGGCCTACGTCAGCATGCAGGACAGCGACGAGCTGGTGGCCATCGACCTGGCCACCCAGAAGCTGAAATGGCGCGTCAAGACCGGCCCGATGCCGGCCGACATCTACGGCACCGCCGACGGCCGCACCCTGCTGGTGGGGCTGACCGGCAGCGACGGCGTCGAGGTGTTCGACGTCAGCGGCGCCGAGCCGCGGTCGGTGCGCCGCATCAAGACAGGGGAGGGCGCGCACGCCTTCCGCGGGGCCGGCGACCGCCGCCACGTCTACCTGAGCAACCGGGTCGCCAACACCATCAGCAAGATCGACCTCCAGAAGCTCGAGGTGGTGGCCAGCTATCCCGCCCCGGGCGGCCCCGACTGCATGGACGTCATCGACGGCGGCAAGCTGCTGCTGGTCACCTCGCGCTGGTCCCGCAAGCTCACGGTGATCGACACCGAGGCGCGCAAGGTGGTTCGCCAGGTGTCCGTGGGCAAGTCGCCGCATGGTGTCTGGACCCTCGACCACGCTGCGCGCTAGCCGCCGGCGCCTGGCGGCCGGCGCGCTGGCGCTGCTGCTGGCCGCGGGTGCGCTGCCAGCCGGCGCGCAGGACTGCGCCAAGCCGCTCTACCTGACCCTGGACACCGGCCACATGGAGGTCGCGCCCCTGGTCGCCGAGGTGCTGCGGCGCCAGCAGGTGCGCGTGACCTTCTTCGTCGCCAACGAACGCACCAAGGCCGGCGACGGCAGCCTGGGCGAGCACTGGGCGCCGTGGTGGAAGGCGCGCGCCGCCGAGGGCCACGAGTTCGCCTCGCACACCTACGACCACGTCTACTGGCGTGCCGACCTGGCCGGCGAGCCGCCCCGCTTCCGGGTGCGGGCGTCCGCCGGGCCGGACGAGGGGCGCGACCAATCCTGGAGCGCCGCGCAGTACTGCGCCGAGATCGGGCGGGCCGCCGACCGGGTGCAGGCGATCACCGGCCGCAAGCCGCTGCCGCTGTTCCGCGCGCCGGGCGGCAAGACGTCTGCCCGGCTGCTGGAGGCCGCGCGGGCCTGCGGCTGGGCGCACGTGGGCTGGTCGACCGCCGGGTTCCTGGGCGATGAACTTCCCAGCGAATCCGTGTCCAATGCACAGTTGCTGGCGCGGGCCCTGCGCGACGTGCGCAGCGGCGACATCCTGCTGGCCCACCTGGGCATCTGGTCCCGCCGGGACCCCTGGGCGCCGGCGGTGCTCGAGCCGCTGCTCGTGGGCCTGAAGGAGCGAGGATTCTGCTTCCGCACGCTGCGCGAGCACCCCAGCTACGCCGGCTGGATCACCCAACGGGAGTCGACGACACGATGAACTGGCTGGCAGACGTCTTCGACGGCGCGCAGCAATGGCTGTACGAGGCGGTGGTGCAACCCGCGCTCTTCACGCTCGGGCTCGGGCAGCTGCTGGAGGACGCCTATGCGGCCACCGGCTGGCTGCTGGTCGGCCTGTTGCAGATCGCCATCCTGCTGCTGGTCTTCGGGCCGCTGCAGCGCTGGCGGCCGGTGGAGCCGGTGACCGACCGGGCCGCCATCCGCACCGACATCCTCTACACCCTGATCCACCGGCTGGGCCTGTTCCGGCTCGGCCTGTTCTTCCTGGTGCAGCCGCTGTTCGACGAGGCGGCCGGCAGCCTGCACCTGGCCGGCATCGCGGGCTGGCATCTCGACAACCTGTGGCCGGGCGTCACCGACGTGCCCTGGATGAGCTTCCTGCTCTACCTGCTGGTGTTCGACCTGGCCGACTACTGGATCCACCGCGGCCAGCACGCCTGGAACTGGTGGTGGAGCCTGCACGCCCTGCACCACTCGCAGCGGCAGATGACGATGTGGAGCGACAACCGCAACCACCTGCTGGACGACATGCTGCGCGACGGCCTGATGGTGGTGCTGGCGCAGGTGATCGGCATCGCGCCGGGACAGTTCGTCGCCATCGTCGCCCTCACCCAGCTGTCCGAGAGCCTGCAGCACGCCAACCTGCGGCTGTCGTTCGGCCGCATCGGCGAGCGCCTGTGGGTCAGCCCGCGCTTCCACCGCCTGCACCACGCCATCGGCCTGGGCCACGAGAGCCGCGGCCGCGGCTCGCTGGGCGGCCACAACTTCGGGGTGCTGCTGCCCTGGTGGGACATGCTGTTCGGCACCGCCAACTTCGAGAACCGCTACGACGCCACCGGCATCCGCGACCAGGTCGAGAAGAACCGCGACTACGGGCGCGGCTTCTGGGCCCAGCAGTGGCTGGGCCTGAAGCGGCTGGTCGGCAGGGCCTGAACGGCATGGGCCTGCTGCTCGATTCGTTCTGGCGCGCGGTCGCCTACTGCCTGCATCCGCGCGTGATCGTGCTGTCGCTGCTGCCGCTGCTGGTGATGGGAGCCGTGGCCCTGGGCCTGGGCTGGCTGTTCTGGGCGCAGGCGGTCGATGCCGTGTTCCGCTGGCTCGAGGCCTCGTCCCTCATCAGCCAGGTGGGCGGCTGGCTGCAGGGCATGGGCCTGGGCAACCTGCGCACGGTGGTCGCCCCGCTGGTCGTCATCTTCCTGGCCACGCCGGTCATCGTCGTCGGCGTGCTGCTGGTGGTGGCGGCGCTCATGACGCCGGCCATGGTGCGGCTGGTGGCGGCGCGCCGGTTCCCGCAGCTGGAGCAGCGCCACGGCGGGTCCATGCTGGCCAGCATCGCCTGGTCGCTGGGATCGACGTTGCTGGCGCTGGTGGCCCTGGTGGCGTCCATTCCGCTGTGGCTCATTCCGCCGCTGGTGCTGCTGCTGCCGCCGCTGATCTGGGGCTGGCTCACCTACCGCGTCATGACCTTCGATGCCCTGGCCGACCACGCCAGTGCCGACGAGCGCCGCGAGGTGCTGCGCCGGCACCGGATGCCGCTGCTGGGCATCGGCATCCTCACCGGCTACCTGGGCGCGGCGCCCGGCATCGTGTGGGCGTCCGGCGCGCTGTTCGCCGCCGCCTTCGTCATCCTGGTGCCGATCGCGATCTGGATCTACACCGTGGTGTTCGCCTTCTCGTCGCTCTGGTTCGCGCACTACTGCCTGGCGGCGCTGGAGCAGCTGCGGGCGGCCGTCCCGCCGCCGCCCGGCCCGGTCGCACCGCCCCCGCTAGCATTGCGGGATGTCCAAGCGCCCTGACTTCGGCCTCGTCATCGTCGGCGACGAGATCCTCTCCGGCAAGCGGTCCGACAAGCACATGCCCAAGGTGATCGAGCTGCTCGCCGCCCGCGGCCTGCAGCTGGCCTGGGCCGAGTACGTGGGCGATTCCCCCGAGCGCATCACGGCCACGCTGCAGCGCGCCTTCGCCGGCGGCGACGTGGTGTTCTCCTGCGGCGGCATCGGCGCCACGCCCGACGACCACACGCGCCAGTGCGCGGCGCGCGCGCTGGGCGTCGATCTCGCCTTGCACCCGCAGGCCGAAGTGCTGATCCGCGAACGCATGCAGGACCTGGCGCGCGAGCAGGGCGTGCCCTACGAGCCCGCCCGGCCCGACAACGTGCACCGCCTCAACATGGGCGTGTTCCCGGCCGGCGCGTCCATCATCCGCAATCCGTACAACAAGATCCCCGGCTTCAGCGTCGGCGACGTGCACTTCGTGCCCGGCTTCCCGGTCATGGCCTGGCCGATGATCGAGTCGGTCCTGGACGACCGCTACGCCCACCTGTTCCGGCGCGGCGACTACGTGGAGCGCTCGGTCATCGTGTTCGGCGCCATGGAGTCCAACCTCACGCCGCTGATGGAACAGGTGGAACGGGCGCACGCCGGCATCAAGGTGTTCAGCCTGCCCAGCGTCGACCACCCGCAATACGGCCGCCACATCGACCTGGGCGTCAAGGGTGCGCCGGCCGCCGCCGCGGCCGCCTATGCCGACCTGCTGGCCGGGCTGCGCCAGCTGGGCGTCGAACTGGGCCCCGAATTGGTGCGCGAAAGCTGAGGCACGATCTTGGTGCGCGGTGAAATTGCACTGTCGCGGTGCATCGACTCATCCGCGCACCTTGAGGCCCCTGCAGGGAACCGAGCCCAACATCGCCGACAATCGCCCGGCCCCGCCGGTTGTGCCATGCACCAGCTTTGGCACAGAACCTGCATCCAAGGATCCGGCTCGAAAACCCCTCTCTCAACAACCATCCAATTGGAGAAACCCTGATGGCAGCCAAGACCGTCGCTGACGTGATGAAGATGGTGAAGGACAACGAAGTCAAGTTCGTCGACTTCCGCTTCACCGACACCCGCGGCAAGGAGCAGCACGTGACCGTGCCCGTCTCCCATTTCGACGAAGACAAGTTCACCAGCGGCCACGCATTCGACGGCTCCTCGGTCGCCGGCTGGAAGGGCATCGAGGCCTCCGACATGCTGCTGATGCCGGACGCCAACACCGCCAACATCGACCCGTTCTTCGAAGAGACCACGCTGCTGCTGTCGTGCGACGTGCTCGAGCCGGGCGATGGCAAGGCCTATGACCGCGACCCGCGTTCGATCGCCAAGCGCGCCGAGGCCTACCTGAAGGCCTCCGGCCTGGGCGACACCGCCTTCTTCGGCCCGGAACCCGAGTTCTTCATCTTCGACGACGTGCGCTGGGGCTCCGGCATGTCCGGCTCGTTCGTCGAGATCGACGAGTACGAGGCGCCCTGGAACACGGGCAAGAAGATCGAAGGCGGCAACAAGGGCCACCGCCCGACCGTCAAGGGCGGCTACTTCCCCGTTCCCCCGGTCGACAGCACGCAGGACATGCGCGCCGAGATGTCGCTCATCCTCGAATCCGTGGGCATCCCGGTCGAGGTGTTCCACCACGAGGTGGCCGGCGCCGGCCAGAACGAGATCGGTACCCGGTTCAGCACGCTGGTCCAGCGCGCCGACTGGAGCCAGCTCCAGAAGTACGTGATCCAGAACGTCGCCAACGCCTACGGCAAGACCGCGACCTTCATGCCCAAGCCCCTGGTGGGCGACAACGGCTCCGGCATGCACGTGCACCAGTCGGTCTGGAAGGACGGCAAGAACCTGTTCGCCGGCGACGGCTACGCGGGCCTGTCCGACTTCGCGCTGTACTACATCGGCGGCATCATCAAGCACGCCCGCGCGCTGAACGCCATCACCAACCCCGGCACGAACAGCTACAAGCGCCTGGTCCCGGGCTTCGAGGCCCCGGTCAAGCTGGCCTACAGCTCGCGCAACCGCTCGGCGTCCATCCGCATCCCGTACGTGGCCAACCCGAAGGGCCGCCGCATCGAGGCGCGCTTCCCGGATCCCCTGATGAACCCGTACCTGGGCTTCGCCGCCATGCTGATGGCCGGCCTGGACGGCGTCGAGAACAAGATCCACCCGGGCGAGGCCGCCACCAAGGACCTGTACCACCTGCCGCCGGAAGAAGACGCGAAGATCCCGACCGTGTGCCACAGCCTCGACCAGGCGCTCGAGTACCTGGACAAGGGCCGTTCGTTCCTGACCAAGGGCGGCGTGTTCACCGACTCCATGATCGATGCCTACATCGAGCTGAAGATGCAGGAAGTCACCCGCTTCCGCATGACGACGCACCCGATCGAGTTCGACATGTACTACAGCCTCTGACGGCTGCCGGCGGGCTGGATATCCAGCCAGTCTGTCGCAGAAAAGGGACGGCCCGCGCCGTCCCTTTTTCGTTTCCGGGCCCGCCCCTTGCCCGGGCACTGCACGGCGCCGTTCCCTCGGCGCGACGCCGCTGTCGCCGGCGCGCCCCCGCGGGCGATTTTCCGTTGCGAATCATGGGGTTGCTTGGACATTCTGATCAGTTCAGCCATACTGGCAGACCGTCTTGCGCCCACCCGTGCAAGGAGCACCTCCCATGAATCCGGCCCTCACCCTCTCGCTCGTCGCCCTGTTTGCCGCCGCGTTGCCGGCCCACGCGCAAAGCCGCATCTGGCGTTGCGGCAACACGTACACGAACGACGCCCATCACGCGCAGGCGCAGGGCTGCAAGCTGGTCGAGGGCGGCAACGTCACCGTCGTGGAGGGCACCCGCGTCAACGGCAACGCCAATGCCGTCCGCGTCGCAACCGCGGTGCCGGCGGCCGGCAGCAACCGCCTCGATTCGGCCGAGCAGAAGGCGCGCGATTCCGACGCCCGCCAGATCCTGGAGGCCGAACTGAAGAAGGCGCAGTCCCGCCAGGCCGAGCTGCAGAAGGAATACAACAACGGCGAGCCCGAGAAGCAGGGTCCCGAGGCGCGCAACTACCAGAAGTACCTCGATCGGGTGGCCGAACTCAAGGCCAGCCTGGCCCGCAACGAGAGCGACATCGCCGGCATCCAGCGCGAGCTGGGCCGCCTGCCCGCGGCCAAGTGACGCCGGGCCGCCGGGCACCCGCCTCCACGCCGCCCCCTTCCGTCCAGGCGCGGTTCCTGGCCTTCGACCTGCTCGCCACGCTGGTGGCGGTGGTCGCCCACGACGGCGCGGTGCTGTTCGCCAACGCCGCCCTCGAGGACGCCCTCGGCACCTCGCGCCGCACCATCGAGGGGTCGAGCTTCCCCGCCTGCTTCACCGAACCGCAGCTGCTGCGCACCGCGCTGGAAGGCGCCGGCAGCAACGAGTTCGCGGCGCTGCGCTACGACGCCTGGCTGCTGCGGCACGGCGCCGAGCCGCTGCCGGTGCACGTGGTGGTGGCCCAGACCGACCGCCCCGGCGAGATCGTCATCGAGTTGCTTCCGCTCGAGCAGCAGGCCCGCCAGGAGCGCGAGGAGCGCCTGATGGACCAGGCGCAGGCGAACAAGGAGCTCATCCGGAACCTGGCGCACGAGATCAAGAACCCGCTGGGCGGCATCCGTGGCGCGGCGCAACTGCTCGAGATGGAGATGCAGTCGCGCGACCTGAAGGAGTACACGCGGGTCATCATCCACGAGGCCGACCGGCTGCAGACCCTGGTCGATCGCCTGCTGGCACCGCACCGCCGTCCCCACGTGGTGGGCGACGTCAACATCCACGAGGTCTGCGAGCGCGTGCGCTCGCTGATCCTGGCCGAGTTCCCGCGCGGGCTGCGGGTCGTGCGCGAGTACGACACCTCGCTGCCGGAATTCCGCGGCGACCGCGAACAGCTGATCCAGGCGGTGCTGAACATCGCCCACAACGCCTGCCAGGCGCTGTCCGAGCGCATGGCGGCGGGCGACGCGGAGCTGGTGTTCCGCACCCGGGTCGCGCGGCAGGTCACTTTCGGCAAGCAACGCTACCGACTGGCACTGGAATTGCATGTCATCGACAACGGGCCTGGCGTGCCCCCGTCCCTGCAGGACCGGATCTTCTACCCGCTGGTATCGGGACGGGAGGGCGGTTCGGGGTTGGGTCTCACGCTCGCGCAGACCTTCGTTCAGCAGCACCATGGGCTGATCGAATGCGACAGTGTCCCGGGGAGGACGGATTTCAAGATCCTCATCCCACTGCCCTAGTTGACGGAATGACCTGAGGTGACCACAAGCTCCATGAAGCCGATCTGGATCGTTGACGATGACCAATCCATTCGCTTCGTGCTGGAGAAAGCGCTGTTGCGAGAAGAGCTGCCCACGCGCAGCTTCACCAATGCCCGCGAGGTGCTGCAGGCCCTCGAGAGCGCCAACGACGAGCAGGGCCCGCAGATCCTGGTGAGCGACATCCGCATGCCCGGTGGCAGCGGCCTGGACCTGCTCTCCAAGGTCAAGGAAAAGCACCCGGGGCTGCCCGTCATCATCATGACGGCCTTCTCCGACCTGGACAGCGCCGTCTCGGCGTTCCAGGGCGGCGCGTTCGAGTACCTGCCCAAGCCGTTCGACCTGCCCAAGGCCATCGAGCTGATCCGGCGCGCGGTGGAGGAGAGCCAGCGCGAGGAGGTGGCCGAGGAGCGCATGGCCGCCACGCCCGAGATGCTGGGCCAGGCGCCCGCCATGCAGGACGTGTTCCGCGCCATCGGCCGGCTGTCCCAGAGCAATGTCACGGTCATGATCACCGGCGAGTCGGGCACCGGCAAGGAGCTGGTGGCGCGCGCGCTGCACAAGCATTCACCCCGTGCCACCGGCCCCTTCGTCGCCATCAACACGGCGGCCATCCCCAAGGACCTGCTGGAGAGCGAGCTGTTCGGCCACGAGCGGGGCGCTTTCACCGGTGCGCAGACCATGCGCCGCGGCCGCTTCGAGCAGGCCGAGGGCGGCACGCTGTTCCTCGACGAGATCGGCGACATGCCGTTCGACCTCCAGACGCGCCTGCTGCGCGTGTTGTCCGACGGGCACTTCTACCGCGTGGGCGGCCACAACGCCGTCAAGGCCAACGTGCGCGTCATCGCGGCCACCCACCAGGACCTGGAGCAGCGCGTCAAGGAAGGCGCGTTCCGGGAGGACCTGTTCCACCGCCTGAACGTCATCCGGCTGCGCCTGCCTGCCCTGCGCGAGCGGCGCGAGGACATCCCGATGCTGGCGCGCCACTTCCTGCAGGCCTCGGCCAAGCAGCTGGGCGTGGAACCCAAGCGCATCTCCGACGCCGCCGTCGTCCGGCTCACCGGCTTCGGTTTCCCCGGCAACGTGCGCCAGCTCGAGAACATCTGCCACTGGCTCACCGTCATGGCGCCCGCGCAGCTGATCGAGCCCAAGGACCTGCCGCCCGAGGTGGCCGGCGCCGCCGAAACCGCGCCGCGCGCCGCCGCCCCGGCCGACCTGGTCCGGCCCGCCGGCGAGGCGCCCGCCCTGGCGCCGGCGAACCTGCCGCCGGCCGGCCCGGCCGGCACCTGGGAGAGCGGCCTGGAGGCCGAGGCCATGGAGCTGCTGGTCGCCGGCCGCCACGACGTCTGGGACGAGCTCACCCGCCGCTTCGAGTCGCGCCTCATCCTGACGGCGCTGGCCAACACCCGCGGCCGCCGCATCGAAGCGGCCCAGAAGCTGGGCATCGGCCGCAACACCATCACGAGAAAGATCCAGGAACTGGGGCTGGAATAGCCGAAAGACCGCAGACCCAGGCAGGAACCCCCACTCCCCATCCCTCTCCCCCGAGGGGGAGGGGGGCAGATCAGTGGGGTTTGGGAGTCAGGACGTTTCCCGCTCCGTGAGGGCGTCCTGCGCCGCGGGGAAGGGCCCGCTCGTCAGCCCAGTTCGATCGTCACCGGCGCGTGGTCGCTGGGCTGCTTCCACTTGCGGGGCGTGCGGTCGATGGTGCAGGCCCGCACCTGCGGCTTGAGGGCTTCGCTCACCAGCACGTGGTCGATGCGCAGGCCGCGGTTCTTCTGGTAGCCCAGCATCCGGTAGTCCCACCAGCTGTAGCTCCTGTCCGGCTGCTCGAACAGGCGGAAGCTGTCGCACAGGCCCAGGCCCAGCAGCTTCTGGAAGTGCTCGCGCTCCTCGCGGGTGTGGTGGATGGTGTCGCGCAGTCCGTCCGGGTCGAACGAGTCGCGGTCTTCGGGGGCGATGTTGAAGTCGCCCAGCAGCACCAGGTGCGGGTGCTGCTGGAGTTCACCGCAGACGTACTGGTTGAGGGCGCCCAGCCAGTTCATCTTGTAGGCGAACTTGTCCGTGCCGGGTGCCTGCCCGTTGACGAAGTAGCCGTTCACCACCCGCAGCGCACCGGACGGGCCGTCCACCGTGGCACTGATCACGCGCGAATGCTCGTCCTCGAAGCCGGCGATGTTCCTCGCGACGTCGCGCAGCTCGGTGCGGCTGAGGACGGCGACGCCGTTGTACGTCTTCTGGCCGAACACCGCGCAGTGCGGGTAGCCGGCGGCGCGGATCGCCTCCAGCGGGAACTTGTCGTCGGTGAGCTTGAGCTCCTGCAGGCACAGCACGTCGACCGGGTTGGCGGCCAGCCAGTCCAGCACGTGCTGCAGGCGCGCGGTGAGCGAATTGACGTTCCAGGTCGTGATCTTCATGCGCGGTTCAGATGTGCAGCAGCGCCAGCGCGCCGATGCCGACACCGATCGCGCCCATGCCGAACATGCCCCACTCGAGCCACTTCTTGCGCGTGAGCAGCGCGATGGCGGCCAGCGCGATCGCCACCTGCAGCGCGGTGGTGGCCTGCGCCCAGCGGTGGTGCTCGTGCATCTGGGCATCGCTCTTCGCATCCCAGGCCTTGGCGTCATCCTCGATCTTGCGCGCCTCGGTCTCGATCTCCTTCTTCTCCTTCTCGTAGCGGTCGATCTTGGCCTGGTACTTGGCCTTGTCCGCCTCCGTGGGAGCGAGGTCGCGCGACACCTCGGCCAGCGACTGCTTCGTGCTCTTGGCCTGGAAGTAGTTCCACTGGTTGGACGCCTCGGTCTTCTTGATCGCGGCGTTGTTCTTGTACAGCCCGGCATTGGCCTGGGTGGCGCCGCCCATGTACGCGAAGATCGCGCCGACCGTGGCGATGACGGCCGTGAACATGGCGACCTGGTTGACCATGCCGCCGGCGCCGTGGCTTTCGGCGGCGTGGTGGGTGGCGTGCTCGAGCTCGTGGTCGTGGGGACCGTGGACGTGGAAACCGGCTCCGGACATGTCAGTGCCCTCCGTGGGTGGCGTGGTGGTAGGTGACGAAACTGTAGGCCAGCCCCGAGGCCGCGACGTGACGGGCGCGGGACACTTCCCGCCAGCCCGGCCCCAGCGTCGGCGCCCGGGCATCGCCGTCGAACGCCTGGTCGATCTCGGTGACTTCCGCCACCTGGGCCAGCGGCTCCGCCTGCGCATACAGCTCGGCGCCGCCGATGACCCAGGCGCGCGGCACATCGTGGCACAGAGCGACCGCCTGCTCGAGCGAAGCGGCCCGTTCGGCCCCGCCGGCGGTCCAATCCGCCTGCCGCGTCACGACGATGTTGCGCCGGCCCGGCAACGGCCGGAACTTCGGCGGCAGCGAATCCCAGGTCTTGCGGCCCATGATCACCGGCGCGCCCAGGGTCACGGCCTTGAAGTGGGCCAGGTCCTCGGGCAGGTGCCAAGGCAGGCCGCCGTCGCGGCCGATCACGCCGTTGGCGGCGCGGGCGTAGATCAGGCCGAGCGTCGCGGTGGTCATCGCATCCCCTGCGCGCGGCGCGCTGCGGTGCCCTGGGCCTTGGCGGCGGCCGGGCTGTTCATACCGCCACGGGCGCCTTGATGGCGCCGTGGCACTGGTACTCCTGCACCTCGAAGTCCTCGAAGCGGTAGTCGAAGATGGAGGCCGGCTTGCGGTGGATCTTGAGCACCGGGTAGGGGAAGGGCTGGCGCGACAGCTGCAGCTGCACCTGCTCGTCGTGGTTGCTGTAGATGTGGCAGTCGCCGCCGGTCCAGATGAAGTCGCCCACGCCCAGGTCGCACTGCTGCGCCATCATGTGGGTGAGCAGGGCGTAGCTGGCGATGTTGAACGGCACGCCCAGGAAGATGTCGGCGCTGCGCTGGTACAGCTGGCACGACAGCTTGCCGTCCGCCACGTAGAACTGGAAGAACGCGTGGCAGGGCGCCAGCGCCATCTTCGGCAGGTCGGCCACGTTCCAGGCGCTGACGATGATGCGGCGCGAATCCGGGTTGGTGCGGATGGTCTTCACCGCCTCGGCGATCTGGTCGATCTGGCCGCCATCCGGCGTGGGCCAGCTGCGCCACTGCACGCCGTACACCGGGCCCAGGTCGCCGTCCTCGCGCGCCCACTCGTCCCAGATCGTGACGCCGCGCTCGCGCAGCCGGTTGTTGTCGCTCGAGCCCTCCAGGAACCACAGCAGCTCGTGGATGATGGACTTCAGGTGGACCTTCTTGGTCGTCACCAGCGGGAAGCCCTCGGCCAGGTCGAACCGCATCTGGTGGCCGAACACGCTGCGCGTGCCGGTGCCGGTTCGATCCTGCTTGGGCGTGCCATGCTCGTGGACATGGCGCATGAAGTCTTCGTACTGGGAGCGGACGGGGCGCGTCATGGCGGCAATTATCCGTGCACCACGCGACCCGGATTGAGGATGCCCTGCGGGTCCAGGGCCTGCTTGACGCTGCGCATCAGGGCCAGGGCCACCGGCGACTTGTAGTGCGGCAGCTTGTCGACCTTGAGCTCGCCGATGCCGTGCTCGGCCGAGATCGAGCCGTTGTAGCGGTGCACCTGGTCGTACACCAGCGTGTTCACCCGGTCCTCGTACTGGCGCAGGAAGGCGGCGTGGTCGCCGCCCTCGGGCGCCTGCACGTTGTAGTGCAGGTTGCCGTCGCCCAGGTGGCCGAAATTCACCAGCCGCACGCCCGGGATCTCGCGCTGCAGGAGGGCGTCGGTTTCCTCGCAGAACGCCGGGATGCGCGAGATCGGCACCGAGATGTCGTGCTTGACGTTCAGGCCTTCGTCGGCCTGCGCCAGCGGAATGCTCTCGCGGATGTGCCAGAGCTGGTGTGCCTGCGCCAGGTTCTCGGCCACCACGGCGTCGGTGCACAGGCCGGCCTCGAAGGCGTCGGCGAGCAGGGCCTCGAAGCGCTCGCGGGCATGGGCTTCCGACTCGCTGTCCGAGTTCTCCAGCAGCACCCCGTAGGGGCTGTCCTGCACGAAGGGCACGCGCAGCTGCGGGTGGTGCTTGTCCACCAGCTGCAGCGCGAAGCGGCCCATCAGCTCGAAACCCGTGAGCCCCGCGGCCAGCCGCTGCTGCGCGAGCGCCAGCAGTTCGACCGCCTTCGCCACGGACGGCACGGCCGCCCAGGCGGTGAGCGTCGCGGCCGGCTTGGGATACAGCTTCAGCGTGGCGGCCGTGATGACGCCCAGCGTGCCCTCGCTGCCGATGAACAGCTGGCGCAGGTCGTAGCCGGTGTTGTCCTTGCGCAGGCCGGTGAGGCCGTCCCACACCTCGCCCGCGGCCGTGACCACCTCCAGCCCCAGGCACAGTTCGCGCGTGTTGCCGTAGCGCAGAACCTGCGTGCCGCCGGCGTTGGTGGCGAGGTTGCCGCCAATGGTGCAGCTGCCTTCCGCGGCCAGGCTGAGCGGGAACATGAAACCGGCCTGGTCGGCAGCCTCCTGCACCGACTGCAGCACGCAGCCGGCGTCCACGGTCATGGTGAGGTTGTCGCGGTCGACGGCACGCACCGTGGCCATGCGCTGCAGGCTCAGCACCACCTGGCGGCCGCTGGCATCCGGCACGCCGCCCACCACCAGGCCGGTGTTGCCGCCCTGGGGCACGATGGAGACGCCGGCCGCCGCGCAGGCGCGCACGACGCCGGCCACTTCCACCGTGCTGCCCGGCCGCACCACGGCCAGCGCCTTGCCGCGCGCGCGCTTGCGCCAGTCCTGCTCCCAGGCGCTCAGGTCGCCCTCGGTGAGCACGTTGGCGGCGCCCACCAGGGCCCGCAGTCGTTCGATCAGCTCGGTCATCGTTTCTTCCTTCCCCAGCCCAGGCGCTGGCGAACGTGCAGCCCGCAGGCGGCGAACAGGAGCAGGCACAGCAGGATTTCCAGGCCGGCCAGCCCGCGGGCGGCGCCGCGTTCGCTCCACGCGCGCACCACGCCCTCGACGAAATACAGCCACACCAGCAGCGACATCCAGCGGTACGTGTACATGCGGTGCCGCAGCAGCCCCGACAGGGCGATGCACAGGGGCAGCACCTTGAGCGCGGTCCACAGGCCGCTGGGCCTGAGGTCGGTGACCGCCAGGTCCCAGGCGACGTCAAAGGCGATCAGCGCCACCAGGCTGCCGACAGCCAGTGCGCGGATGGCCCGCAGCTCGGGCGAGGCCGCCGTTGCGGCAGGAGAGGTGTCGTGCATGGCCGGTGGCATCATAGCGGCCGATGAACGTGGCCCCGCTGCTCGCCGAGCTCTCGCGCTTTCCCTGGCTCTCGACGGCGCGCACGCTGCGCGAACGGTTCCGGGAGGACCGCCTGGGCCTCACCGCCAGCAGCCTCACGTTCACCACCACCATCGCGCTGGTGCCCCTGGTCACGGTGGCCCTGGCGGTGTTCACCGCGTTCCCGATGTTCAGCAAGCTGCAGGGCTCGCTGCAGCAGTGGCTGGTGCAGAGCCTGGTGCCCGACGCCATCGCGCGCCAGGTGCTGGGCTACCTGACGCAGTTCTCGGGCAAGGCCAGCCGGCTGGGCACGCTGGGTTTCACGGTGCTGTTCTTCTCGGCGCTGGCGCTGGTGCTCACCATCGACCGCACCCTGAACAACATCTGGCGGGTGCGCCGGCCGCGCCCGCTGGCGCAACGGGTGCTGGTGTACTGGGCCGTCATGACGCTGGGGCCGCTGCTGCTGGCCGCCAGCCTGAGTTTCACCTCCTACGCGCTGTACGCGTCGCGCGGGCTGGTATCGGGCATCCCGGGCGCGGTGCAGTTCGTCATCGACGTGATGGAGTTCATCCTGCTGGCCGCCGGCCTGTCCAGCCTGTACCACTACGTGCCCAATGCGCCGGTGCGCCACTCGCATGCCATCGCCGGCGGCCTGTTCGCCGCCTTCGGCATCGAGCTGGCCAAGCGGCTGCTGGCCTGGTACCTGGGGGCGGTGCCCACCCTGTCGGTGGTGTACGGCGCCTTCGCCACCGTGCCCATCCTGCTGGTGTGGATCTATCTCGCCTGGATCGTGGTGCTGCTGGGCGCCGTGGTGGCCGCCTACCTGCCCAGCCTGCTGGGGGCGAGCCGGCGGCTGGCCACCGCGCACGGCTGGCAGTTCCAGCTGGCGTTGGAAGTCCTGCAGCACCTGCACCGGGTGCGCGCCAGCGCGCGCCGCGGCCTGTCGATCGACGAACTGGTCACCGCCCTCGGCGTCGACCCGCTGCAGCTCGAACCGGTGCTCGAGACCCTGGTGCAACTCGACTGGGTCGGGCGGCTGAACGAGGTCGACGACGCCGTCGCCATGCGCTACATCCTGCTGGCCGACGTGCAATCGACCGCGCTCGAGCCGCTGCTGCGCCACCTGCTGCTGCCACGCACCGAGGCCAGCGCGCGCCTGTGGGCCAGCGGCGCCTGGAGCGGGCTGTACCTGAAGGACGTGGTGTGACGCGCGCATGACCCTGCCCGCCGCCACCGCGATCCAGCTCGAGGCGGTCGCGGACCGTGCACCCGGCCGGCTGGCCGTGCACGACGAGGAGGGGCCGCTGTCCTATGGCGAGTTCCGCCACCGCGTCGTGCGTTGCGCGCAGCTCCTGGTCTCGATGGGGTTTCGTGCCGGCGACCGGGTCGCCATCGGCGGTCCGGGGCTGGGGCGGCAACTGGCCGTGTCCATCGCCGTCGAGGGGCTGGGGGGAGTCACCGCTTCGTTCGCTGCCGAAGGCGACGCCGCCGCGCCGGCATTGTTCCGGCAGGTGCACTGGGTGATCGCCGGCCTCCCGCAACAGGTCCCCGCGGGCGTGCGCTTCGTTGCGCTCGACGATGCCTTCGTCCAGGCCTGGCGCCAGCCGCTGGCCGCACCGGCAGTCGCCTGGCCCGCACTGGCGCCCGATACGCCGCAGCGCCTGGCCCGCACCTCGGGCTCCTCGGGCGCGCCCAAGTTCCTGCTGCACGACCGCACTGCCTACGAATGGTGGGTGGCGTCGGCCTACTCCAGCTGCCTGCTGGCCCACGGCGCCGACTCGCGCATGCTGCTGCTGTGCCCGCTGGTGGTCGGCGGCGCCTATGCGCGGGCCAGCGCCTGCCTGCGGGTGGGCGCGGCGGTCCTGGCGGGCTACGAACTCGACCTGGACGCACTGCGCCCGACCGCGCTGTTCGGCCTGCCGGCCCACCTGGAGGGCTTCGTGGCCGCGCTGCCGGCGGGGGTGGTGCTGCCATCGCCCATCGCCGCCTGCGTGGTGGGTGGCGCCGTCCCGCGCTGGCTGCGCGACCGGGCCTCGGCCGCCCTCGGTGTCGCCGTGCACAACCGCTATGGCTGCAACGAGGCCGGGCCGATCTGCGAGGCGATCGACGAGGACGGCGTCGGCGCCGTGATGCCGGGCGTGGAGCTGCGCATCCTGGATGACGCCGGGCACGACCTCCCGCCGGGGGAGGTCGGCACCATCGCGCTGCGCACGCCGGCCGTGGCGGGCGGCTACCTGCAGGATCCCGCGGCCAGCGCCCAGGCGTTCCGCGACGGCTGGTACATCACCGGCGATGCCGGCGCGCAGGTGGCGCCGGGCGTCCTGCGCCTGGTCGGCCGCCGCGACGACGTGCTGGTGGTGCGCGGCGTCAAGGTCGCCTGCAGCCTGCTGGAGGAGCGGCTGGCGGGGTTGGCGTCGCTGGCCGCCGCGGCGGTGCTGAGCGTGCAGCTGGATGGCGGCCGCACCACGCTGGGCGTCGCCGTGGTGCTGGCGCCCGGCCGCACGCTCGCGCAGGCCCGGGCCGAGATCGCGCCGGCGCTGGCCGACGTGGCCGGGTTGGGCATCCGCCTCCTGGCGCTGGACGCCTTGCCACGCCTGACCGCCGGCAAGCTCGATCGCGCCGCGCTCTTGCGCCGGTTCGTCGAACGGGCCGGCGCGGCATGACGGCACACCAGTGCACCGCGGCCCAGGTCGGTGCGGTCGCCGCCGCCGAGCCGCAACGCCTGGCCATCCATGACGAGCACGGGCCGGTCAGCTACGGCACCTTCCACCACCGGGTGCTGCGCTGCGCGCAGCGTCTGGCGGCGCTGGGCGTCCGTCCGGGCGACCGGGTGGCGGTCGGCGGCCCGGGCATCGCGCGGCAGCTGGTGGCCTTGCTGGCCGCCGAAGGCCTGGGCGCCGTCACGGCGTCGTTCGGCGCCAGCGGCGATGCCGGCGCGGCCACCGTGTTCCGGCACGTGCAGTGGGTGCTGGCCGGCGAGCGGCAGGAGGTGCCGGCCGGCGTGCGGCTCGTGCCGGTCGATGCGGCCTTCCTGCAGGCGCTGGACCAGCCGCTGGAGGGTCCGCCGCCGCCCTGGGTGGAGACGCCGCCCGAGGCACCGCAGCGCATGGGCCGCACGTCGGGATCGACCGGCGAGCCCAAGATCCTGCAGCACACCCGGGCGGGGCAGGAGTGGTGGATCGACCTGGTGCTCGGCGAAGGCGCTGGCGTGCGGGGCCGCGGCACCCGCCTGCTGTTGCTGGCGCCGCTGGTGGTGGGCGGCGCCTTCCCGCGCGCGGCCGCCTGCCTGCGGGCCGGTGCCGCCATCGTCGGCGGCAGCCATCTCGACCTGGCGGTGCTGCGGCCGACCGCCCTGTATGGCCTGCCGGCCCACCTCGACGCGCTGCTGGCCGCCATGCCGCCGGACACCCGGCTGCCCTGGCGCGTCGAGAGCGAGGTGGTCGGCGGCGTGCTGCCCGCCTGGCTGCGGCAACGCGCCGAAGCCGTGCTGGGCGCGCGGCCGCGCAGCCTGTACGGCTGCGGCGAGGCCGGCCCGGTCTGCGACGACATGGACGAGGACGGCACCGGCACGCTGTGCCCGGGCGCCGACGTCCGCATCCTCGACGACGACGGCCATGCGTTGCCGGCGGGCGCGCAGGGCACGGTCGCCGTGCGCACGCCGGCGCTCGTGGGCGGCTACCTGCAGCGGCCGCAGGAGACCGCGCGCGCCTTCCGCGACGGCTGGTACGTCAGCAACGACGTGGGCCAGCTGGTGGCGCCACGGCGACTGCGGCTGCTCGGGCGGCGCGACGACCTGCTCAGCGTCGGCGGACTGAAGATCGGCGCCGCCGTGCTGGAGGAGCGGCTGGCCCGCCTGCCGTCGCTGGCCGCCGCGGCCGCCTTGTCCGTGCAGCTGGATGGCGGCCGCACCACGCTGGGCATCGCCGTCGTGCTGAGGCCGGGCCGCAGCGTCGCCGAGGCGCAGGCCGAATTGGAGCCGGCGCTGGCCGATGTCGCCGCACTCGGCATCCGGCTGCTCACGGTCGACGCCCTGCCGCGGTTGCCGGGCGGCAAGCTCGATCGCGCCGCCTTGCTGCGCCTGTTCCTGCAGGCCGGGGCGCGGGCATCCCCATGCAGCTGACGGCCTGCACCGCCGACCACCTGCGCAGCCAGGCGCAGCGCAACCCCGGCGCACTGGCGCTGCACGAACGCGGCGTCGACCTGCGCTACGGCGAGCTCGACCTGCTGGTGCGGCGCTGTGCGCGCGAGTTGCGCGCCCTGGGGCTGCGCGCGGGCGAGCGGGTCGCGGTGGGCGGCACCGGGCTGGGCCTGGGGCCGCAACTGGTGGTGCTGCTCGCGGCGGAGAGCCTGGGCTGCGTCACGGCCTCGGTCCTGGGCCCGGATGCCGGCACGGCCGCGGTGCTGGCCCGGGTGCAGCACTGGTTCTCGGACGCCGACTTCCGGGCGCCGGCAGGGGTGACCTTGCACCGGTTCGACCAGGCGTTCGTCCAGCGCTGGCAGGTCGGCCTGCCCGACGAGGGCGGCGGTCCGCTCGACGCTGCCCGGCCGGCCCGGCTGGCGTCGACCTCCGGGTCGAGTGGCGCGGCGCGCTTGCTGGCGCTCTCGCATGCCGTGCTCGACCTGCGCATCCGTACGCTGCTGGAGGTGCCCGGCTGGGATCTCGTCGCCGGCACGCGCCTGCTGGTGCTGGCGCCCCTGGTCGTGAACGCCAGCTACCTGCGCATCTGCGGCTGGCTGCGCCGCGGCGGCGCGGTGCTGGTCGGGAGCGGCGCCGCCATCGGAACGCTTGCGCCCACCCACGTCGCCGGGCTGCCGGCGCAAGTGGCGCGGCTGCTGGACGAGCTGCCGGCTGGTCATGCCGCGCCGCGGCCGGTGGCGGTGAGCACGATCGGCGGTCGCGTGCCGGCGGCGCTGGCAGCCCGGGTGCGCGCCGTGTTCGGCACCGAGGTCGAGAACCGCTACGGCACCAACGAGACCAGCACCGTGTGCGTCGCGATGGACGCGCAGGCGACCGGCCAGCTCGACACGGGCGTGGCGGTGCGCATCCTCGACGACACCGGCCGCGAGGTGGCCGAGGGCCGCGACGGCTTGATCGCCGTGCGCTCGCCCTGCATGGTGACGGGCTACCTGGACGATCCGCAGGCCAGCGCCGCCGCCTTCCGCGATGGCTGGTTCCTCACCGGCGACGTCGGCCGGCTGGTGGCGCCGCGCCTGCTGCAGCTGCTGGGCCGCCACGACGACCTGGTGGTGCTGGGGGGCATCAAGGTGCCGGCCGCGGTGCTGGAAGACGAGTTGCGTCGCCACCCCATCGTGGCCGACTGCGCCGTGGTCGCCTTGCATGGCGACGGCCAGGCGACCCTGGCCGTGGCGGTGGTCCCGCAGCCGCCCACCCTCGGGGCGCGCGAGGTCGCCGGGCGGCTGGCCGGCGCGCTGCCACCAGGACCGGATGCCGGCTGGCGCCTGGTGGTGCTGCCGGCCTTACCCCGCCTTCCGGGCGGCAAGCTCGACCGCCTGCACCTGCTGCGGCAGTTGGCTGCTAGCCGATCGTGAACGGTGCGTGCAGGAAGCCGCGGAAGCGGGCCCGGCCGCCCCGCGTGGGCGGCGCGGCGAGGCGGTAGCCGGGGAAGCGGGCCAGGAAGCGGCCGATCGCCACACGCCCCTCCAGCCGCGCCAGGCTGAGGCCGGCGCACTGGTGGATGCCGAAGCCGAATGCCAGGTGCCGGTTGTCGGCGCGCGCCAGGTCCAGTTCGTCCGGCCGGTCGAACACGGCCGGGTCGCGGTTGGCGGCGCCGATGCACAGGGTCACCAGGGCGCCCTCCTCGAAGCGCGTGCCGCCCACCTCGCAGGCGCGCACGGCGCGCCGGTTGCCCAGCTGGTTGGACGATTCGAAGCGCAGGAACTCGTCGACCGCCGCCGACAGCACCGGCTCGAGCGACACCCCCTGCGGGTCGCGGTCGATGGCGGCCTGCAGGGCGGCCTTCTGCGCGGGCCACTCCTGCAGGGCGACCAGGGCATTGCCGATCAGGTTGGTGGTGGTCTCGTGGCCGGCGTTGAGGATGAAGATGCAGTTTTGCAGCAGCTCGTGTTCGGACAGCTGCTCGCCGCCGTCGCCCTGGATCAGCCGCGTCAGGACGTCGTGCTCGGGGTCGCCCGGCTGGCGCCGGCGCTGCGCGACCAGGCCGCGCAGGTAGTCGAGCATCTCGACCACGGCGCGGTTGCCCGCTTCTTCCTGTGCGGGCGTGAGCCGGGGCTCGAGCGCGCCCAGGATGGCCAGCGACCAGTCGCGCAGCGGTCCGCGCTCGGTGTGCGGCACGCCCAGCAGGTTGCCGATGATCTCCACCGGGATGGCTGCGGCGAAATCCTCCACCAGGTCGCCGCCATCGCGCGCCGCGATGCGGTCGAGCAGGCTGTCGACCAACACGACCAGGCCCGGCTCCATGCCGGCGATGGCACGGCGGGTGAGGGCGCCCATCATCAGGCGCCGCACGCGCGTGTGCAGCGGCGGGTCGTTGAACACCAGGCTGGTGGTGTGGTGCGCCAGCAGGGGCGAGCCTTCGCCGTACTTGGGCGTGAACTCCACCTGCTTGTCGGAGCTGAACGCCTGCGCGTCGCGGTACACCGCCACCAGGTCGGCATGGCGAGTCAGCAGCCAGGAGCCGTCGGGCATGCGCCGCACCGGCTCGTGCGCGCGCAGCGCGGCGTACACCGGATAGGGATTGGCGTAGAAGTCCGGCGGCAGCGCGCGCAGGTCGAAGCCGGCGGCGATCTCCTGCGCGCGCGCCGGGTCCATCGGCGGGGTGACGATCATGGTCCCAGGAAGGCCTTCAGCGCCGCCAACGTCTCCTCCGGCGCTTCGGCCATCTCGTGGTGGCCCACCGGAACCGTGACGACCTCGACCGGCTTGCCGGCGGCACGCGCGGCATCGACCAGCGGCTGTGCCATCCGCGGCATCGTCATCTGGTCGACCGCGCCCAGCACGAACAGGATGGGCGCGCGCACGGCGGCGATGGCGTGCAGGCCGTTGGCGTAGCGGTCGCAGGCCTGGAAGCCGCGGTGGAAGACGTTCACCGCCGGATTGCTGCGCAGCACCCGGCGTCCCAGCGCCATGCTCGATCCGTAGACCCAGACGCCTGCCCCGCCGGGGGGCGCCAGGGTGGAGCGCGAGAACACGCTGACCATGCGCAGCGCCTTCTCCGGCGTCTCGAGCGAGGCCTCGAGCAGCGCCGGCGACACCTTCATCGGGAACGCGGTGCCCACCAGGACCAGGTGGCTCACGCGCTCACCCAGCCGGGCGGCCGCCTCCAGCGCGATCAGCGAGCCCCAGCTGTGGCCCACCAGGGCGGCGCGCTGCACGCCGGCGGCGTCGAGCAGCGCGGCGATGAAGCCGGCCGCCTCCTCGACGCTGGCCGGCGCGTCGCCGCCGCTGCGGCAGTGGCCCGGCAGGTCGACCGCCAGCACGTTCCAGCCGTGGTTGGCCAGGTAGCGCGTCTGCAGGGTCCAGACGCTGTGGTCGTTCAGCACGCCGTGCACGAACACGGCCGTGGGCTTGGCGGCGTCGAAGGGCTTGCCGCCGGTGTAGCAGTAGGCCGGGTGGCCGTTGACGGTGAGCTCCATCGTCAGGCTCCCGCCTTCTCGGCCGCCTTGAGCGCCCGCTTCAGGTCGTCGACCAGGTCGTCGGGATCCTCCAGCCCGATCGACAGCCGGATCGTGCCCTGCGTGATGCCCGCGCCCGCCAGTGCCTCGTCGCTCATGCGGAAGTGCGTGGTGCTGGCCGGGTGGATGACCAGCGAGCGGCAGTCGCCGACGTTGGCCAGGTGGCTGAACAGGCGAAGGGCGTCGATGAAGGCGCGGCCCTGCGCGCGCGTGCCGCGGATGTCGAAGCTGAACACCGAGCCCGCGCCGCGCGGCAGCAGCTTGCGGGCCAGCGCGTGGCTGGGGTGGGATTCGAGCAGCGGATGGCCGACGCGCGACACGAAGGGGTGCTCGGCCAGGAACCGCACCACCGTCTCGGTGTTGCGCACGTGGCGCTCCATGCGCAGCGGCAGCGTCTCGATGCCCTGCAGGATGAGCCAGGCCGTGTGCGGGCTCATGCAGGCGCCGAAGTCGCGCAGGCCCTCGCGGCGGGCGCGCAGCAGAAAGGCGCCCACCGTGGACTCCTCGCTGAACACCATGTTGTGGAAGCCTTCGTAGGGCTGCGTGAGTTCGGCGAAGCGGCCCGAGCGTTCCCAGTCGAAGCTGCCGCCGTCGACCACCACGCCGCCGATGACGGTGCCATGGCCGGACAGGAACTTGGTGGCCGAGTGGTAGACCAGGTCGGCCCCGTGCTCCAGCGGCTTCATCAGCCAGGGCGAGGTGAGGGTGGAGTCGACCAGGAGCGGCACGCCGGCGTCGTGCGCGATGGACGCCACGGTGGGGATGTCCAGCACATCCAGGCCGGGGTTGCCCACCGTCTCGCCGAACAGCAGCCGGGTGTTGGAGCGGATGGCGGCCTTCCAGCCGTCGATGTCGCCCGGCTGGACGAAAGTGGTCTCGATGCCGAAGCGGCGCAGGGTGTAGTGCAGCAGGTTCTGCGAGCCACCGTAGAGCGCGGTGCTGGCGACGATGTGCGAGCCCGAACCCATCAGCGTGGCGATGGACAGGTGCAGCGCGGCCTGGCCGCTGGCCGTGGCGATGGCGCCGATGCCGCCTTCCAGCGCCGCCACCCGCTGCTCGAGCACGGCATTGGTCGGGTTGCTGATGCGAGAGTAGACGTGGCCCGGCCGTTCCAGGTTGAAGAGCGAGGCCGCGTGGTCGCTGGACTCGAAGACGAACGAGGTGGTCAGGTGGATGGGGACGGCGCGGGCGCCGGTCGCGGGGTCCGGCGCGGCGCCGGCGTGCAGGGCCAGCGTGTCGAAGCCGGGATCGGAATGGCCGGGCATGGGGGTCTCCTTGCAGTCCCGTTGTGCTCTGTGCGCGGGATTGTGGGCTATATTCATCCGCAGCGGCCGCGGGCTGCGAACGAGGAGACAGCATGAAGGTCAGCGACATCCTGCGCGTCAAAGGCAACACGCTCTACACGGTCACGCCGGATGAGCCCCTCGCCCGCGCGATCGAGGTGATGGCCGACAAGGACATCGGCTCCCTGGTGGTCATGGAACACGGTGAACTGGTGGGCATGCTCACCTTCCGTGAAGTGATCCAGTGCATCGTGAAGAACGCCGGCGTCGTGGGCGAGAGGCTGGTGCGCAGCGCGATGGACGACCACCCGCTGACCTGCACCTCCGAGACCGAGCTCGACGAGGTGCGCCGCATGATGCTGGAGCGCCATGCGCGCTACATGCCGGTGATGGACAAGCGGATGCTGATGGGCGTGATCAGCTTCTACGACGTCGCCAAGGCGGTGGTCGACAGCCAGAACTTCGAGAACCGCATGCTCAAGGCCTACATCCGCGACTGGCCCAGCGGCGACGACGCGCAGCCGTCCGCGACGCTCTGACGCCTCAGCCGGCTGCCGGCGGCGCCCGCAGCGCCGCCGCCAGGAACGGCACCAGGTACTTGCCGGCCTCGTGCACCGAGGTCCTCGGCGGCTCCTCCCCCAGCTTCCTCGCCAGTGAATCCACGCGCCCGGTTTCCGAGCGCGTGTAGACCATGGCGCCGTACAGGAAGATCAGCCGCATCAGGTATTCCTCGGTCGACAGGTGGGCGCAGGCCTGGCGCAGGGTGCGCGCGAACTTCACGGCTGCCTCGTCGTAGACCGAGGCGATCACGCTGCGCACCTCCGGCGTCGGGTCGGTGGCCAGCCGGCCGGACAGGCGCAGGAAGTGCACCACGTCCTCGCGATCGGTCTTCGATGCCGCGAGGGTGGGGGCGATGAAGGCGTGCAGCAGGTCCTCCAGCGGGGGTTCGCCCTGCGGATGGCGCTCGTCGAGCTCGCGCAGCAGGCGCATCCGTTCGGCGTTGATGCCCGACGCCCAGCGCTCGAAGATGGCCTGCAGCAGCTGGGCCTTGCTGCCGAAGTGGTAGTTCATCAGCGCCAGGTTCACGCCCGCTTCCAGGCAGATGCGGCGCAGCGACACCCCGTTGTAGCCGCTCTCGGCCATCAGGCGCAGCGCCGCGCGCAGGATGCCCTCGCTGGTGGCCGCGCCGCGCGCCTGCCGCCGCTCCTCGGCGCCGGCGCCCTTGCGCACCGCCGCCGTCACCACCCGCTCCCGCGCCGCATGTCCCTGCTCATCGTTTGTCCCGGTTTGACCCGCAGGCCGGATTTTCCTACAGTCTCGCCTTTATTAATTAGACGCTTATTTAAATTCCGATGAGCTCAGCCGCCACCGCTCCGACCTCGACCGGGCCCCTGCTGGCCCGCTTCAAGGACCTCGTTTCCTACCAGTCGCAGCATGCCGACAACGGCATCCCGCGCGAAGTCATGGAGTACCTGGCCGCCAACAAGGTGTTCCCGGTCGTCTGCCCGCCGGGGCTGGTGGGCCGCAACGCGCTGGCGCCGCTGCTCGGCTGGCCGGGCCTGTGCATCACCATCGCCCAGTGCACGCCGCGCCAAGGCCCGGTGGCGCACAACCACACCGGCACGCTGGAAACCTTCTTCTGCCTCGACGGGCGCTTCGACGTCGAATGGGGCAACCGGCTGGAGCACAAGGTGACGCTGGAACCGGGCGACCTGTGCTCGGTGCCGCCCGGCGTCTACCGCACGTTCCGCAACCTCACCGATGGCGAGGCGCGCCTGCTGGTGCTGATCCAGGGCGACGAGAAGATGAGCGACAAGATCGAGATGCCGCGCCGCATCGGCGAGGAAGTGCGCCAGAAGCACGGCGACCGCGTGATGGAACTGCTGGCCGGCATCAACATGCGTTTCCAGGGCGGCGAGGCCAAGGACATCACGCCCGAGCAGATGCAGTCGCGCATCGGCCGGGCGGCGCACCTCGAGCCGCGCGCCGGCGCCCAGGAAACCGTGTTCCCCCTCATGGCCCCGCAGGCGGGCGGCGCGCCGGTGCAGGCCTGGCCCGGCCTGAGCGTCGCGCTGCTGCAGCCGAGCGCCGGCGAAGCCTCGACCGCCACCGTCGACGGCGAGCACGCGCAGTGGGTCATCAACATCGGCGACACCGCCTGCGAGGTGGTGGTCGACGGCCGCACCACGGTGCTCGGCCGCTACGACCTCGTGCGCGTCGAGCCCGGCACCACCCGCACGGTGCGCGGCAGCACCGGCCAGGCCTGCCGCATCCTGCTGGCCACCCAGGGCCGCGACACCATCAGCGCGCAGGCGATCCAGTGAGCGGCCACCCGCGCAAGCTCGGGCGCCGCTCGTTCGCCCTCCTGCTGGCGGCGCTGCCGTTCGCGGCCGCGTCGCAGGACTACCCCACCAAGCCGGTCCGGCTGGTGGTGCCGTACTCGGCCGGGGCCATCACCGACCTCGGCGCGCGCCTGGTGGCCGAGCGCATGTCGCAGATCCTCGGCCAGCAGGTGGTGGTGGACAACCGCGCCGGCGCCGGCACCCGCATCGGCATGCAGCTGGTGGCCAGCGCACCGGCCGACGGCTACACGCTGCTGTTCGCCAACTCGGTGACGCACGGCACCATGCCGGCGATGTCGAAGTCGCTCGCCGTCGACCCGCTGAAGGACTTCGTGCCGGTGGCGCGGGTGTTCACCTACAACTCCATCCTGGTCTGCCATCCGTCCACGCCGGCCACCACCGTGCGCGAGCTGGTCGACTACGCGACGAAGAACCCCGGCAAGCTGACCAACGCCACGGCCGGCCCGGGCACCGGCCATGACCTGATGGGCGGGCTGTTCAACTCGCTCACCGGCGCCAACATGCTGCACGTGCACTACCGCGGCGCGGCGCCCGCGCTGCAGGACGTACTGGCCGGCACGGCCAACTGCATCTACGGCGGCGGCGACGTCAAGCAGTACGTGCAGTCCGGCAAGCTCAAGGCCTTCGCCTCCGGCGGCAGCCAGCGCGATCCCGATTTCCCCAACGTGCCGACGATGGAGGAGGCCGGCGTCAAGGGCTTCAGCATCACCTGGTGGCAGGGCCTGGCGGCGCCGGCCGGCACGCCACCCGCGGTGGTGGCCAGGCTGGCGGCGGCCGCCAACGAAGCGCTGAAATCGCCCGACCTGCTGGCCAAGGCCCGCACCCTCAGCCTCATCCCCGCCGGCAGCACGCCCCAGCAGCTGGGGCAGGTGATGCGCGACGACATGGCCCTGTACGCGAAGATCGTGAAGGACGCCAGGATCGAGCAGCAGGACTGAGCGGCATGCGCATCCTGATCTACGGCGCCGGCGCCATCGGCGGCTACCTGGGCGCGCTGCTCGCGCAGCGCGGCGAGGACGTCACCCTGCTGGCGCGCGGCGCCACCCGCGCGGCGCTCGCCCGCGACGGCCTGCAGGTGACCTGGCACGACGGTCGCAAGCTGTACGTCCATGTGCCCACCTGCGAGCCGGGCCAGCTGCCCGGCCGATTCGACCTGGTCATCGTCACGCTCAAGTCCATGCAGCTGCCCGAGGCGGCTCGCGCCATCGCGGCCGCCGTCACGCCCGACGGGGCCCTGCTGATGGTGCAGAACGGGCTGCCCTGGTGGTACTTCGACCGCGTGCCCTCGCCCTGGGCCGGCACGCAGTTGCGCTCGCTCGACCCCGATGGAGCGCTGGCGGCGACGCTGGACCTGGACCGCGTGGTCGGCGCCGTCATCTACAAGCCGGTCATGGCCACCGCGCCCGGGCAGCTGTTCATCCCGGCGGCGAAGGGCGAGCGCCTCATCGTCGGCGAGGTGGACGACCGCCCGACGCCGCGCCTGCAACGCATCGCCGACCTCGTGGGCGGTGCCGGGCTGCCGGTGGAGATCGCCCCCGACATCCGCGCCGCCAAGTGGGAGAAGCTGCTGGTCAACCTGGTGTGGAACCCGCTGTGCGCGCTCACGCAGTCGCCTTCCGGCTTCATCGCGGCGGCACCGGGCGGCCCCGCGCTGGCGCGCGCCATGATGGCCGAGGGCCTCGCCGTGACGCGCTCCCTGGGCGTCAGCACCGGTTTCGATCCCGATGCCGAACTGCGCCGCGTCGAGGGCAACTTCACGCAGCAGCCCTCGATGCTGCAGGACGTGCGGGCCGGCCGGCCGCTCGAGTGGCAGGCCATCGTCGGCGCGGTGATCGAGACCGCCGCCCTCACCGGCGTGCCCGTGCCCACCCTCACCACCATCGCGGCGTGCGTCGGCGTGCTGGACCAGCGCATCCGCGCGGACGGCGTCGCCTTCTCGCCCATCCCACGGCCCACATCCAACTGATTCGATGAACTGGAACCATGCAAGCGAGGAGGGCGGGCTGCGCAAGCGCCGCTTCTCCGTCCCGGTGGGAGGCCGCCGGGTGCCCGGCGTGCTGTGGACGTCCGGCGCGCAGGGGCCGCGCCCGCTGGTGCTGGTCGGCCACGGCGGCTCCCAGCACAAGGAAGCCGACGCCGTGCTCGACGTGGTGGGCCCGCTGGTGCGCGGCCGCGGCTTCGCGGTGGCCGCCATCGACGGCCCCGTGCATGGCGAGCGCCGGGCCGACGGCGGCCTCGACGGCGCCAAGGTCATCCAGGACTTCCGCGCGCTGTGGAGCGGCGAGTCGCCCTGCATCGACGCGATGGTGGCCGACTGGCGCGCCGCGCTCGACGAACTGGTCCGGCTGCCCGAGATCGACGCTGGCGCGATCGGCTGGTTCGGGATCTCGATGGGAACGGCCTACGGCATCCCCGTCTGCGCGGCCGACACCCGCATCCGCGCCGCGCTGCTGGGCATGTGGGGCACCAGCCATGCGCACGGCGAGCGCCTGCTCGCGGAGGCGCGCAAGGTGCAGTGCCCGGTGCTGTTCCAGCGCAAGGCCGACGACGAGCGTTTCACCCCGGCCGGCCAGGAGCAGCTGTTCGACGCCATCGCCGGTGCCGACAAGGCCCTGCGCGTCCATCCGGGCCGGCACGTGAATCCCGCCGGCGCGCAGCTCGACGAGGGCCTGTCCTTCCTGGCTCGCCACCTGCAGCCGGGAGCAGCGGCATGAAGGCGATCCAGATCCGCCGCACCGGCGGCCCCGAGGTGCTGGAACTGGTGGACCTGCCGACCCCCGAGCCCGGGCCGGGCGAGGTGGTGGTCCAGGCCGATTCCATCGGCGTCGGCATGCCCGACGTGCTGGTGCGCACCGGCCGCTACCCGTGGATGCCGCCCATGCCGGCCGTCATCGGCATCGAGATGGCCGGGCATGTGTCGGCCGTGGGCGCCGGCGTCGACGACCTGCGCGTGGGCGACGCGGTGTTCGCCTCGGCGCGGGAGCTGCCGTTCCGCGGCAACTGCTACGCCGAGTTCCTGCGCGCGCCGGCGCGGGCGCTGTACCGGCTGCCGGCCGGAGTCGATCTCGAGGCGGCCGCCTGCCTGTCGAACTACCAGGTCGCCTGGCACCTGCTGCACAGCGCCACCAACGGCTACCGCTACGACTCGGTGCTGGTGTGGGCGGCGGCCGGCGGCGTGGGCTCGGCGGTGGTGCAGCTCGCGCGGCTGGCGGGCAAGCAGGTCATCGCCCTGGCCGGCAGCGCGGCCAAGTGCGCCTTCGCGCGCGAGCTGGGCGCGCACCACTGCATCGACTACAAGGCCGAGGACATCGGCACGCGCATCGCCGAGCTGACCGGCGGGCGCGGCGTCGACCTCATCCTCGACCCGGTGGGCGGGAGCGGCTTCCACCGCAACTTCCGCTGGGTCGCGCCGCTGGGCCTGGTGGTGAGCTACGGCGTGCTGGAAGGCCGCCCCGATCCGTCGTTCGCCGCCGTCATGCAGGAGCGCTTCGGCGACTCGCTGGGCTTTCGGTACTTCTCCATGCACGTGTTCGACGAGCAGCCGCAGCGCCGCCGCGCGGCCATGGACGACCTCGTGCCGCTGCTGGCGCAGGGCCAGGTCCGCCCGCGCATCTTCCAGCGCCTGCCGCTGGCGCAGGCGCGGCGCGCGCACGAGTTGTTCGACAGCGGCGCCGTGCTCGGCAAGCTGCTGCTCAAGCCCTGAGACCAAGGAGACACCATGCCAACGATCCACCGCCGTGCCATCCTGGCGCTTGCCGCCGGCGCCTGCCTCGCCGGCTCCGCCGCGTACGCCCAGGAGCCGTTCCCGAACCGGCCCATCAAGCTGGTCGTGCCCTACGCGCCCGGCGCCATCACCGACACGGCCGAGCGCATGTCGGCGGTGCTCGGCCAGCAGGTGGTGGTGGACAACCGCGGTGGCGCCGGCACCCGCATCGGCGTGCAGGCCGTCGCCAGCGCCCCGCCCGACGGCTACACGCTGCTGTACGTCAACTCGATCACGCACGGGTCGATGCCGGCGATGTCGAAGTCGCTGGCGTTCGACCCGGTGAAGGACTTCGCGCCGGTGGCACCGCTGTTCTGGTACGCCAACGTCTTCGTCTGCCATCCCTCGGTGCCCGCCAACACCATCCAGGAGCTGGTGGCCTACGCGCGGCAGAACCCGGGCAAGCTGACCAACGCCACCGCGGGGCCGGGCTCGGGCCACGACTTCGCGGGCTCGCTGTTCAACAGCATGACCGGCGCGAATCTGCTGCACGTGCACTACAAGGGCGGCGGCCCGGCGCTGCAGGACGTGCTGGCCGGCCACGTGAGCTGCATCTACGGCGACGGCAACGCCAAGCCGCTGGTCGACGCCGGCAAGCTCAAGGCACTGGCCGCGGCCGGTCCGGCGCGCGACCCGGTGTTCCCGACCGTGCCGACCATGGACGAGGCCGGCGTGAAGGGCTTCAGCCTGCCGATCAACCACGGCATCGCGGCGCCGGCCGGCACGCCGCCGGCGGTGATCGCCCGCCTGAACGCCGCCGCCAACGAGGCGCTGCAGCAGCCGCAGTTGCAGCAGCGGGCGCGCGAGCTGGGGCTGGTGGTGGCGGGTGGCCCGCCGGAGAAGCTGGCCCAGGTGATCCAGGGCGACCTGGCCAAGTTCGCCAGGATCGCCGCCGACGCCCACATCCCGAAGGAGTAGTGGCGCAGGGCCCCGGCCCTCCCGTCAGTCCAGGCTGGAGTGGATGACCTCGCGCACGCGCGGGTAGATCTGCTGGTTCCACTTGCGGCCGCTGAACACGCCGTAGTGGCCCACGCCGGTCTGGATGTGGTGGGTCTTGCGGTAGGGACGGATGCCGGTGCACAGGTCCTGCGCGGCCACGGTCTGGCCGGGCGCGCAGATGTCGTCGCGCTCGCCCTCCACGGTGAGCAGCGCGGTGCGCCGGATGGCGGCCGGGTCCACCCGACGGCCGCGCCACGCCAGCTCGCCGCGCGCCAGGTCGAAGGTCTGGAACACCTTTTCCACCGTCTCCAGGTAGAACTCGGCCGGCAGGTCGTTGACCGCGAGGTACTCGTCGTAGAACGCGCGGATGACATCGGCCTGTTCGGTCTCGCCGGCCACCAGGTGCTGGTAGAGCGCGCGGAACTGCTGCTTGTGGCGCTCGAGGTTCATGGCCATGAACGCCGTCAGCTGCACGAAGCCGGGGTAGACCCGCCGCATCTGGCCGGCATGGGGCAGCGGCACATGGCTGATGAGCTGGGTGTCGAACCAGCGGATGGGCTTGCTCGTGGCGAGCCGGTTGACCGCCGTCGGGTTGACGCGGCAATCGACCGGACCCGCCATCAGCGTGAGCGAACGGGGCGTGGCCTCGCTGCCGTCCTCGGCCAGCAGGGCGGTGGCGGCCAGCGCCGCCACGCAGGGCTGGCACACCGCCACCACGTGCACGCCGGGGCCGATGCGGCCGATGAACCGCATCATGTAGTCGATGTAGTCGTCGAGCCCGAAGCTGCCGTGCCGCAGGTGCACGTCGCGCGCGTTGTGCCAGTCGGTGATGTAGACGTCGTGGTCCTGCAGCAGCGTGCGCGCGGTCTCGCGCAGCAGGGTCGCGAAGTGGCCCGACAGCGGGGCGGCCAGCAGCACCGGCGGCTGGCCCTGGACCCCCGGCTTGCGAAAGCGCAGCAGGGTGCCGAAGGGCAGCCGCAGCACCGTCTCCTCCTGCACCGGCTGCCACTGGCCGGCGACCTCGACACCATCGATGGCGAAGGGCGGCCGGGCATGCGTCAGCCGCAAGCGGGACAGCACATCCCAGGCGGCGGACAGCTTGCGCAGCAGGCTGCCCTCGTCACGCTCGAGCCAGAGTGCCGACGCGCCCCACTGCGCCAGCAGCCTCAACGGGGAGGTGGCGTCGGCGCTCGCTTGGTAGGCGTGGTAGAGCATGCCGGCGCGCACGCAAGTCGCACGCCAGCTGCGTGCACCGCCTTGGCACAAGCCTTGCAGCCCGACGGCACCACTCCGCAGGAGACACGCCATGGCCAAGGCCGTCCTCACGATCACCAGCCGCAACTACGGCGCCTGGGCCCTGCGCGGCTGGCTCATGGCCAGGCTGGCCGGCCTGGAGTTCACCGAGAAGGTCATCCCGCCCGACGACCCGGCCATGAAGGCCGAGATGCTGCTGCTGGCGCCGTCCATGCTGGTGCCCTCGCTGCAGCACGACGGGGTGAAGGTCTGGGACACGCTGGCCATCGGCGAGTACCTGCACGAGATCCGCCCCAAGGCCGGGCTGCTGCCGGCCGACATCAAGGCACGCGCCCATTGCCGGGCCATCTGCGGCGAGATGCACTCGGGCTTCTCGTCCCTGCGCAGCTCGCTGCCGATGAACATCAAGGCGCATTTCCCGGGGTTCAAGGTGTGGTCGCGGGCGCAGGCCGACATCGACCGCGTGCTGGCCATCTGGCGCGAGTGCCTGGCCGCCTCGGGCGGCCCGTTCCTGTTCGGCAAGGCGCCGTGCATGGCCGACGCGATGTACGCCCCCGTGGTCACCCGCTTCGCGACCTACGACATCCCGCTCGACAAGGCCTGCGCGGCCTACAGCAAGCGCATCCTCGACCTGCCGGCGATGCGCGAATGGATCGCGGCCGCCAAGCGCGAGCCGGACGACATCGACGAACTCGATGCCGAGTTCTGAGGGGGAGGGCGCCCGCCCGGGCCGCGCGACGCGCGCTACCGCCAGGGCGTCGGCGGCGGGATGGCGCAGACCGCGTCGACGTCGACGGTGCCGAAGTCGGCCGGCGAGACGATCTCCAGGTATTCCATGTCGGCCGAGTAGTCGAACAGGTAGTGCCGGATGCCCGGGCGCTGGTGCACGCAGTCGCCGGCCTCCACCAGCGTCTCCTGGTCCTCGTACATGAAGCGGGCCCAGCCCTTGAGCATCAGCACGATCTGGAACTGCGCCTCGTGGCGGTGCCAGCCCGTGCCTTGTTCCGGTGCCTGGTTGGCCCGGACGAGGTGGGCGATGACCTTCCCGTGCGTGGCCTCGGCCACCCCCAGGTCGCGGTACTGGAAGAAGTCGCGCAGCCCGTCGCTGCGCCAGGGTGTATCGCCCGGCTTCACGTGAGAGAAGCGGGTGGCGGTTTTCTCCAGCAAGGACGCTCTCCTTCGGTGCGTGGCGGGCCCCGTCCCTCCAGTCATGCAGGAACCGCGCCGCCCCCCGACAGCCTCCCCCAACCTTCGCCCCAGGTCGTCCAGCGGCGACGGCCGCTCGCACCCTTCTGATTACCTGGCGCGGCCGTGGCCAGTTGAAGCTCCGCCCCCTCTCCCCCTCGGGGGAGAGGGTTGGGGTGAGGGGGTTCCCTGCCTGGGCCTTCCTCCCTCCGGGAGAGGGTTGGGGTGAGGGGGTTCCCTGCTTGGGCAACGGGGTTCCCTGCCTCGGGAACGGGGTTATCCCGGAGGGATAATCCCGTGATGAGCGGCAACACCTTCGGCCTCCTGTTCTCGGTCACCAATTTCGGCGAATCCCACGGGCCGGCGATCGGCTGCGTCGTCGATGGCTGTCCCCCCGGGCTGGAGCTGTCGGAGGCGGACATCCAGCCCGACCTCGACCGGCGCAAGCCCGGCACCAGCCGCCACGTCACCCAGCGCCAGGAAGCCGACCAGGTCGAGATCCTGTCGGGGGTGTACGAAGGCCGCACCACCGGCACGCCCATCTGCCTGCTGATCCGCAACACCGACCAGCGCAGCAAGGACTACAGCGCCATCGCGCAGACGTTCCGGCCCGGCCATGCCGACTACACCTACCTGCAGAAGTACGGCGTGCGCGACCCCCGCGGCGGCGGCCGCTCGTCGGCGCGTCTCACGGCCCCCATGGTGGCGGCCGGCGCGATCGCCAAGAAGTGGCTGGCGGCCCAGTACGGCACGCGGGTGCGCGGCTGCATGCAGCAGGTGGGCGAGATCGCGATCGACTTCGAGTCGTGGGAGCACGTGCCGAACAACCCGTTCTTCGCCCCGATGGCCGACGTGTCCGACCTCGAGAGCTACATGGACAGCCTGCGCAAGGCCGGCGACTCGTGCGGCGCACGCATCCGCATCAGCGCCAGCGGCGTGCCGCCGGGCTGGGGCGAGCCGCTGTTCGACCGCCTCGACGCCGACATCGCCCACGCCATGATGGGCATCAATGCGGTCAAGGGCGTGGAGATCGGCGCCGGCTTCGAGAGCGTCGTGCAGCGCGGCACCGTCCACGGCGATTCGCTGTCGCCGCACGGCTTCCGCACCAACAACGCCGGCGGCGTGCTCGGCGGCATCAGCACCGGCCAGGACCTGGAGGTGTCGATCGCCATCAAGCCCACCAGCTCCATCATCAGCCCGCGCGAGACCATCGACATCCGGGGCGAATCGACCGAGGTCATCACCAAGGGCCGCCACGATCCCTGCGTCGGCCTGCGCGCGACCCCCATCGCCGAGGCCATGCTGGCGCTGGTGCTGATCGACCACGCGCTGCGGCACCGGGCGCAGAACGCCGACGTCCAGCCGCCGCTGCGGCCCATTCCCGCCGCCGTCCGCTGAGTCCCATGCCGCCCGGGGAGGTGCCGGCCCGGCGCCAGCTGGCGCCGTTCGCCGCGCTGTCGGCGACCTACTTCGCCCACATCGGCTTCTTCAATCCCTACCTGCCGCTGTGGCTGCAGCACCTGGGGCTGCCCATCGTGGTCATCAGCCTGCTCACGTCGGTGCAGTCGTTCACCCGCGTGTTCGCGCCCTATGCCTGGGGGGCGCTGTCCGACCACACCGGCGAGCGCGTGCGCCTGCTGCGCTGGTCGGCGGCGGTGGCGCTGGCGTGTTCCTGCGGGTTGTGGCTGCCGGGCAGCCCGTGGTGGGTGGGGCTGGTGCTGCTGCTGATGTTCACCCACACCAGCTCGATGATGTCGCTCACCGAGGCGGCCATGGCCCACCTGGTGGCGGGCGACTGGGGCCGCTACGGCCGGGTGCGGCTGTGCGGCTCGGCCGGCTTCATGGTGACGGTGCTCCTGGCCGGCGCCTGGTTCGAGCGCTTCGGCATGGGGCACTTCCCGGGCTGGACGGCCGTGACGCTGCTGGGCGTGCTGGGCTGCACCCTGTGGCTGCCCGATGCCCGGGAGCAGCCGCACGCTGCGACGGCGCGGGGCGCCGAGCCGGTCGGCCCCGTGCTGCGCCGCCCGGTCGTGCGCTGGTTCCTCGCCGCGCTGTTCTTTCACGTCATGGCGCACTACGCCATCTACGGCTTCTTCTCGCTGTACCTGGATGCACGCGGCTATGGCAAGGCGGTGATCGGCGCCTTGTGGGCCGTGTCGGTGCTGGTGGAGATCGGCTGGTTCTTCCTGCAGGGCCGACTCATGCTGGCGACGTCCATGCCGCGCTGGCTGCTGGCGTGCGGCGTGGCCATGGTGGCGCGGATGGCGATCACGGCGGGCGCGGCCGACTGGCTGGCGGCGCTGGTGCTGGCGCAGGTGCTGCACGCTCTCACCTTCGCCACCCACCACACCGCCTGCATCGCGATGGTGACGCGCCATTTCCCGGGCCGCCTGCGCGGGCGTGGCCAGGGGCTGTTCACGCTCATTGGCTACGGGCTGGGCGGCGTGGTCGGGGTGGTGGCAGGCGGAGCCGTCGTGTCGCGGTTCGGCTTCGCCACCATGTTCTGGATGGCCGCTGCTGTCGCGGCGCTGGGCGCCCTGTGCGCCTGGCGCGCGGATCGGCTCGAACGGGCGGAACAGCAGCCTGACGCACTTGTTACGGCTGCGAACTGATCCCCGTACTGCGAAAAAGATAGCAGCCGAGCTTGACGGTGTGAGAGAGTTGCACTCATTGAAGGGTGGTCGCCGCGGTGATTCCGGGCCAACCGCGGATGGGCTGCGGGCGCCGACGGGATTCGCTGGAATCCCGTACCCTTGCATGAGCCATGTCCCGTCCCCACGACCTCTCCCTCGCAGACCGCGCGCCGGCGATGCCGCCGCTCGATGCGGCGGCTGCCCTGGCCGAGACCCTGCGGCAGAGCGAGGACCGGTTGCCGCTCGGTTATTCCGGCGGCATGGGCATCTGGCAGGTCGACCTGGACACCCGGTTGAGCACCTGGTGGCCGGCGATGGAGCAGCTCCACGGCCTGCCGCCCGGGACGCCGCCGCTGGACGAGCAGCGCTACTTCGAGCTCGTGCATCCCGAGGACCGCGACCGCGTGCGGTCCGAGATCGAGAAGGCCCTGGGGCCGGCCGGCTGGCACCGGGTCGAGTACCGGGTGATCTGGCCGGACGGCAACGTGCGCTGGCTCGAAAGCCGGGGCGTGGTGCGCCGCGCCCCCGACGGCCGCGCGCTCTCGATGGCGGGCGTGTGCCTGGACGTGACGCGACGCAAGCAGGCCGAGAGCGACCTGCGCTTCCTGGCCCAGGCCAGCGCCGAACTGGCCGGCGTGGCCGACCACCAGACCACGCTGGACCGCATCGCCCGGCTGGCGGTGCCGCACTTCGCCGACTGGTGTGCGGTCGACCTGCTGCAGCCTGACGGCTCTCTGCGCCGGGTGGCGGCGGCGCATGCCGACCCGACCAAGTCACCGCTCGCGCACGAGCTGCACCGGCGCTTCCCGCCCGACCCGCACAGCGCCAGCGGCACCTGGGCCGTGCTGCGCAGCGGGCAGGGCACGCTGGTGCCGGAGATCGACGACGCCATGCTGGTGGCCGGGACGGACGATCGCGAGCTGCTGGAGATCCTGCGCGAGCTCGGCCTGCGCTCGTACATCGGCGCGCCCTTGTCCGCGCGCGGCCGCACGATGGGCGTGCTGACCTTCATCACCGCGGAATCGCGGCGGCTCTACGGCCCCGACGACCTGGCGCTGGCCGAGGACCTGGCGCGGCGCGCGGCCGTGGCGATCGACAACGCGCAGCTGCTGGCGGCGATGAAGGAGTCCGACCGGGCCAAGGACGTGTTCCTCGCCACGCTGGCGCACGAGCTGCGCAACCCGCTGGCGCCGATCTGGAACGGCCTGTCCCTGATCCGCCGCGCCGGCGGCGACGCCCAGCGCATCGAGCAGGTGGGCGGCATCATCGAGCGCCAGGTCGGGCAGCTGTCGCGGCTGGTCGACGACCTGCTGGACGTCTCGCGCATCGGCACCGGCAAGATCGAGCTGAAGAAGGAAGCCACCAACCTGGTCCACGTGGTCGGTGCGGCGGTGGAGATCAGCCGGCCCCACATCGAGGCGGCACACCACAAGCTGTCGATCACGTTCCCCAACGAGCCCACCGACCTGGTGGCCGACCCGGCGCGCCTGACGCAGGTGTTCTCCAACCTGTTGAACAACGCCGCCAAGTACACCCGCCGCGGCGGCCGCATCGAGGTCATGGTGGAAGCCGAGGCCGAGGAACTGGTGGTGCGGATCAAGGACAACGGCACCGGCATCGCGCCCGAGATGCTGGGCAAGGTGTTCGGCCTGTTCACCCAGGTCACGCAGCCGAGCGAACGCCGCCAGGGTGGCCTGGGCATCGGCCTGTCGCTGGTGGAGGGCCTGGTGCGCCTGCACGGCGGCCGGGTGCAGGCGTTCAGCCCGGGGCTCGACCAGGGCAGTGAGTTCGTGGTGTACCTGCCGCGCGTGCGCCGCGAGCGGCCCGCCGGCGCCCCGGTGCCCGCGAGCGTCGCGCCGGCGCCCACCGCGCCGCCGGCCCGCCGGGTGCTGGTCGTCGACGACAACGAGGACGCCGCCAGCACGGTGGCCGAACTGCTGCAGATGGGCGGCAACGAGGTCGACGTGGCACACGACGGCGCCGGCGCCGTCGCACGGACCGCGGAGTTCCGCCCGCACGTGGTGCTGCTCGACATCGGCCTGCCCGATTTCGACGGCTACGAGGTGGCGCGCCGCATCCGGCGCCTGCAGGGCGTGCGCCAGCCCGTCCTGATCGCCCTGACCGGCTGGGGCCAGCAGCAGGACAAGGACGCTGCCGCCCGCGCCGGCTTCGACCACCACTGGACCAAGCCGGTCGATCCGGCCCGGCTCGAGGAACTGTCCTCGCGCTGACGGCACCCGTCGTCCGTCTCCGACGCATCCGGACCGCGCCGTTCTACAGCGTGCCGGGGCCCTGCTTCCCATCATGGGCGGATCGCAGACCAGGAGTACCCATGGACGACAAACCCACAGCCAGGGACGCGGTGCGCGGCGGCACCGAGGCCGCGGCCGAGAAGCAGCGCGAGATCCAGCGCGAACAGGACCGCAAGGACGAAGCCAAGGCCAAGGGTGGCGGTGGCGGTGGCGAGGCGAAGGCGCCCCGCACCGGCGCGCGCGCGCAGCCGCAGGAGCTGCCGGCGCAGCACATGGCCAAGCCCGGCATCGAGGCCGACATGCAATTGCGGCCGCGCTTTGAGGCGCCCGACTACAAGGGCAGCGGCAAGCTCGAGGGCATGACGGCGCTGGTGACGGGCGGCGACTCCGGCATCGGCCGGGCGGTGGCCGTGCTGTACGCGCGCGAGGGCGCGGACGTCGCCGTTGCCTACCTCAGCTCGCACGAGGACGCCGAGGAAACCCGGCGCTGGATCGAGAAGGAAGGCCGGCGCTGCCTGCTGATCGCGGGGGACGTGAAGGATTCGTCGTTCTGCCGGCAGGCGGTGGAGCGCACCGTGGCCGAGCTGGGCAAGCTCGACATCCTGGTGAACAACGCGGCCTTCCAGGAGCATGCCGATTCGCTGGAGGACCTGACCGACGAGCGCATCGAGGAGACGTTCCGCACCAACATCTTCGGCTACATGGCCATGGCGCGGGCGGCGCTGCCGCACCTGAAGGCCGGCTCGTCCATCATCAACACCGGCTCGGTCACCGGGCTGCGCGGCAGCGGCTCGTTGCTCGACTATTCGGCGACCAAGGGAGCCATCCACGCCTTCACGATGTCGCTGGCCTCCAGCGTCCTGGCCAAGGGGATCCGGGTCAACGCGGTGGCGCCCGGGCCGGTCTGGACGCCGCTGAACCCGGCCGACCAGACGGCCGAGAAGGTGGCCGAGTTCGGCCACTCGACCGACTTCAAGCGACCGGCCCAGCCGGAGGAGCTGTCGCCGGCCTACGTGTTCCTGGCGGCGCCGTGCTGCTCCAGCTACATCACCGGCATCGTGCTGCCGGTCACGGGCTCGGTCGGGGCGGTGTGAGCCGGGGGCCGCCGGCCGCCGGCGGCGCAGGGATCAGCGGACCACGGGGCCGGCGGGCCGGCCGGCCCGCCGCATGCACCAGTCGAGCAGGGCCTCGGTGTCCATGGACTTGTCGAACACCTCGTCGCAGCCGAGGGCGAGGCACTGGTCGCGCACCAGCCCGCTGGCGGTGGCGGTGAGCACCACCACCTGGCGGCCGGGTTCGCGCCCGCGCAGCGCCTTGAGCACGTCGAGCCCGGTGCCGGTCTCGTCGAGCAGGAGGTCGACGATGGCCACGTCCCAGTCGTTGCCCGACTGGGTGAGCCAGGCGATGGCCCCCGCGGCGTTGCCGCTCTGGCCGACCGTGCGGATGCCGGCCAGCTCGGCCAGGGCCTCGACCAGGCTTTCCCGGATGGCGGAGTTGTCTTCGACGATGAATGCCCTGACAGCCAAGCTCCAGCTCTCTCCCGGGCCGTGGGCGCCCGCCAGCCCGGCATCATGGCACGGCCCCGCCAGCCCGCCAACCCAGCCATGAGGGGGATCGACAGGCCGGCGAAGTCAGCCGATGCGCACCTCGATGCGGCGGGGCCGGGCCTCCTCGGCCTTGGGGATGGACAGGCGCAGCACCCCGTCCTTGAGCTGGGCCTCGATGCGGGACGGGTCGAGCTCGCGACTGAGCGTGAACTCGCGCCGGTAGGCGGACGGCTGGACTTCCCCGTGGACGAGTTCCAGGTCCTCGGGGCCGCTGACCTCGGCCGTGCCCTCGACCACGAGGCTGTCGCCGTCGATGTGCACGTGCAGGCGCTCGCGGCTGACGCCGGGCAGGTCGGCCAGCACGGTGATGCCGGCTTCGTCCTCGTACACGTCGACCGGCGGCACCAGGCGGGGCGTGCCGGTGGAGGGGGACAGGCCGGCGGGACGGCCGGCGGCGGTCTGGACGTCGTTGCTCATGGCTGGTTCTCCCTTCAGTTCACTTCGATGCGGCGTGGCCTGGACGATTCGCGCCTGGCCACGCTGATGCGCAGCACGCCGTCGCGGTAGCTGGCCTCGATGCGGGCCGTGTCGGCGTCCTCGGGCAGGCTCACCACGCGCCGGAAGCTGCCGCTGAAGCGTTCCTGGGCGTAGACGCTGGTGCCCTCGCGGTCCTCGGGGCGCTGCGTGACGCGTTCGCCGGCGATCACCAGCAGGCCGCGGTCGGCGGTCACCTGCAGTGCTGCCGGGTCGATGCCGGGTGCCAGCGCCAGGATCTCCAGGCTGTCGGGCGTCGCGCCCACGTTGATGACCGGGAATGCCGAGCCCGCGAGGGCCCGGATGCTGGAGCGTTCCAGCGGGCGGAAGACCTGGTCCAGGACGCTCTGCAGGCGGTTGAGTTCGCCGAAGACGTCCGCGGCAGGCCGGAAGGATGGGTGCAGCATCGTTGCCTCCTTGCTCTGTCGATGGATCGAGGCGCGGCCAGCGCCGCGCGGCAAGGAGGTAGGAGCCGCCGGCGAAGTTTTCAAGACCCGGTGCCGACGACGGCGTCGAACTGTCCGCAGGGCAACGGCACGCAGCGCGGACGCGCTTGCGGACGGGATCGGCTGCCGGTCCCGCCCGACGGATCAGGTCCCTGCGACTTGCGCCGCGCCTGGCAGGTGGACTACTCGTACGCCGCCATCGGCACGCAGGAGCAGAACAGGTTGCGGTCGCCGTAGACGTTGTCGACCCGGCCGATCGGCGGCCAGTACTTGGCGTGCCGGCGCTCGTCGAGCACCGCCGCGGCGACCTCGCGCGGGTAGGCGTGGGTCCACTCGCCCGCGAGCAGGCTGGCGGCCGTGTGGGGCGCGTGCCTGAGCGGGTTGTCGTCCTGCGGCCACTCGCCGCGTTCGACGCGCCGGATCTCCTCGCGGATGGCGACCATGGCGTCGATGAAGCGGTCGATCTCGTCCAGCGTCTCGCTCTCGGTCGGCTCCACCATCAGGGTGCCGGCGACAGGGAACGACAGCGTGGGCGCGTGGAAGCCGTAGTCGATCAGGCGCTTGGCGACGTCCTCGGCGGTGACGCCGCTGCTGTCCTTGAGCGGCCGCAGGTCCAGGATGCACTCGTGCGCCACGTGGCCGTTGGGGCTGGCGTACAGCGTCGGGTAGTGGTCCTTCAGGCGCACGCTGATGTAGTTGGCGGCCAGGATGGCGACCTCGGTGGCCTGGCGCAGGCCTTCGGCGCCCATCATGCGGCAGTACATCCAGCTGATCGGCAGGACGGCCGCGTTGCCCAGCGGCGCCGCCGACACGGCACCGACCGGGTGGCCGCCGTTGCCGCCGGCGGCATGGCCGGGCAGGAACGGCACCAGGTCCTCGACCACGCACACCGGGCCGACGCCGGGGCCGCCGCCGCCGTGCGGGATGCAGAAGGTCTTGTGCAGGTTCAGGTGGCTGACGTCGCCGCCGAACTCGCCCGGCGCCGCCACGCCCACCAGGGCGTTCATGTTGGCGCCGTCGACGTACACCCGGCCGCCGTGCGCGTGCACCAGCTCGCACAGCTCCTTGACCTGGCGCTCGAACACGCCGTGCGTGCTGGGGTAGGTGATCATCACGCAGGCCAGGTCGGCGCTGTGCCGTTCGCACTTGGATCGCAGGTCGGCCAGGTCGACGTTGCCGTTGGCATCGCAGGCGGTCACCACCACCTGCATGCCGACCATCTGCGCGCTGGCCGGGTTGGTGCCGTGGGCCGAGGAGGGGATCAGGCAGACGTTGCGGTGCGCCTCGCCGCGGCTCTCGTGCCAGCCCTTGATGGCCAGCAGGCCGGCGTACTCGCCCTGCGAGCCGGCGTTGGGCTGCAGGCTGATGCCGGCATAGCCGGTCGCCTCGCACAGCCAGGCGCGCAGCTGCGCGTCGAGCTCGGCGTAGCCGGCCAGCTGCTCGCGCGGGGCGAACGGATGCACGTGCGCGAACTCCGGCCAGGTGATGGGGATCATCTCGCTGGTGGCGTTCAGCTTCATGGTGCAGCTGCCCAGCGGGATCATGGTGCGATCGAGCGCGAGGTCCTTGTCGGACAGCGCGCGGATGTAGCGCAGCATGCCCGTCTCGCTGTGGTGCGTGTTGAACACCGGGTGCGTGAGGAAGTCGCTGGTGCGGCGCAGTTCCGGCGGGATCAGCGGCTCGATGCCCTTCTCGAACGCGGCCACCGAGGGCAGGGCCTGGCCGTCCTTCGCGAAGATCGTCCACAGCAGCTCGATGTCGGCGCGCGTCGTGGTCTCGTCCAGCGAGATGCACAGGTACTCGTCCCAGGCCACGCGGATGTTGGCGCCCATGGCGACGGCGCGCGCCGCGATGGCCTGGGCGCGGTCCCTGGCGCGGTACGACAGGGTGTCGAACGCGGTCTGGTGGTGCATGTCGGCGCGCGACCAACCGAGCTGCTCCAGGCCCTGGGCCAGGATGGCGGTGTAGCTGGCCACCCGCTGCGCGATGCGCTTGAGGCCCTGCGGCCCGTGGTAGACGGCGTACATGCTCGCCACCACCGCCGGCAGCACCTGCGCCGTGCAGATGTTGGAGGTGGCCTTCTCGCGCCGGATGTGCTGCTCGCGCGTCTGCAGCGCAAGGCGGTAGGCGGGGTTGCCGTGGCTGTCGACGCTCACGCCCACCAGCCGGCCCGGCAGGGAGCGCTTGAACTCGTCGCGGCAGGCCATGTAGGCGGCGTGCGGGCCGCCGGCGCCCATGGGCATGCCCAGGCGCTGGGTGCTGCCCACCACGATGTCGGCGCCCCATTCACCGGGCGGCACCAGCAGCGTCAGCGCCAGCAGGTCGGCGGCGACGATGGCGGCGGCCTGTTTCGCGTGGATCTTCTGCACCTCGGGGGCCCAGTCCATCACCCAGCCGCTGCTGGCCGGGTACTGGATCAGGGCGGCGAAGAAGTCACCGGCCAGGGCCTGGTCCCATTCCTCGGCGGAGTTCGCCAGCACCACCTCGATGCCCAGCGGCCGGGCCCGCGTGCGCACCACCTCGATGGTCTGGGGATGGCAGTCGCCGGCGATGACGAAGGTGCTGGATTTGCTCTTGACGCTGCGCTTGGCCAGGGTCATCGCCTCGGCCGCCGCCGTGGCCTCGTCGAGCATCGACGCGTTGGCGATCGGCATGGCGGTGAGGTCGCACACCATGGTCTGGAAGTTCACCAGCGCCTCCATGCGGCCCTGCGAGATCTCGGCCTGGTAGGGCGTGTAGGCGGTGTACCAGGCCGGGTTCTCCAGGACGTTGCGCAGGATGACGCCCGGGGTGTAGGTGCCGTAGTAGCCCTGGCCGATGAAGCTCTTGAGCACCCGGTTGCGGTTGGCGATGGTGCGCAGTTCCAGCAGCGCCTGGGCCTCGCTCAGGGGCGCGGGCAAGTGCATCGGCGTGGCACGGGCGATGGAGCGCGGCACGATGCTCTCGATCAGCGCGCGGCGCGAGGCCTCGCCGATGACCGACAGCATGTGGCCCTCGCCGGCCTCGTCGATGCCGATGTGGCGCGGGATGAATTCGGTCGGGTTCTCGAGTTCGCCCAGCGGGCGGGCGGACGGCATCAGCATGGTGGCTCCGGGGTGTCTGGGGAATCGCGGTGGTTGCGGGCTGGTCCCGCCGTGCATCTCGCGCGCAAGGCCGGGCTCGGCCGGTCTCGGGAGATGGATGCCGATGCCGGGGCAGGCCCGGCATCGCGGCTGTCGTCAGGCGTCCTTGGCGAACGCGGTGTAGGCGGTCTCGTCCATCAGGCCGTCGAGCTCGGCGGCGTTGGCCACCTTGACCTTGAAGAACCAGCCCTGGCCCAGCGGATCGCTGTTGGCGAGGGCCGGATCGGCGCGCAGCGCCTCGTTGACCTCCAGCACCTCGCCCGTGACCGGCATGAAGACGTCGGCGGCGGCCTTGACCGACTCGACGACGCCGGCGACCTCGCCCTTGTTGTAGCTGCGGCCGACCTCGGGCAGGTCGACGAACACCACGTCGCCCAGCGCATCCTGCGCATGGACCGTGATGCCGACGATGGCGGATTCGCCGCCCTCCAGCTTCAGCCATTCGTGGTCCTGGGTGTACTTCACGGTCATCACGCTTCTCCTGTCGTCGGTTGGTATTCGGTTTCAGCCGCGGTGGTAGCGCTGCGGCACGAAGGGCATCGCGGCCACGGCCATCGGCACCAGCTTGCCGCGCACCAGCGCGACCAGGCGGGTGCCCGGTGCCGCATGGGCGGCATCCACGTAGGCCATGGCCACCGGCTTGTCGATGCTGGGGCCCAGCAGGCCGCTGGTGACTTCGCCGATGGCGGTGCCGGCCTCGTCCTGCAAGGGGGTGTGCTCGCGCACCGGCACGCGTTCCAGGGCCACCAGGCCCACGCGCTTGCGCGCCACCGGCACCGTGCCATCGAGCTGGCCCAGCACCCTGGCCGCGCCCGGAAAGCCGCCCGCGCGCGCGCCGCCGGTGCGGCGCACCTTTTGCAGCGCCCAGGTGAGCGCCGCCTCGACGGGCGTGGTGGTGGTGTCGATGTCGTTGCCGTACAGGCAGAGGCCGGCTTCCAGGCGCAGCGAGTTGCGCGCACCCAGGCCGATGGGCTTGACCTCGGGCTGGGCGAGCAGGGCGCGCGCCAGGGCCTCGGCCTGGCCGGCGCCGACCGAGATCTCGAAGCCGTCCTCGCCGGTGTAGCCGCTGCGGGTGATGTAGAGATCGCCGCCTTGCCACGCATGGCGCGCGCCGGTCATGAACACGAGCGACTCGACGCCGGGCACGAGGCGCTGCAGCGCGGCGGCGGCCTGCGGCCCCTGCAGGGCGAGCAGGGCGCGCTCGGGCATGGGAATGACGCGGCAGCGGCCGCCGATGCGGGCCTGGATGTGGGCGATGTCGCCGTCCTTGCAGGCCCCGTTGACGATGACGAACAGGTCGTCGCCCCGGTTGACCAGCATCAGGTCGTCGAGGATGGTGCCCTCGTCGCTGAGCAGCAGGCCGTAGCGCTGCCGGTCGACGCCCAGGCCGATGACGTCCACCGGCACCAGCGTCTCGAAGGCGGCTGCGGCGTCGGCACCCTCGAGCCGCAACTGGCCCATGTGCGAGACGTCGAACAGGCCGGCGGCCTGGCGCGTGTGGTGGTGCTCGGCCATCAGGCCGGCCGGGTATTGCACCGGCATGGAATAGCCGGCGAACGGCACCATGCGGGCGCCGAGTTCGAGGTGCAGCGCGTGCAACGGGGTCGTGCGCAGCTCTGGCGGGGCGGTGGCGGACAAGCGGACTCTCCGGTGGATGCAGGGGTCGGTTCGAGCCATGGTATCGACCGTGGCTACCCCAGCTGTCCGCTTTACCTGAGAGATTCACCCCGCGTCGGCGGGGTTTGCTCCTTCGGTGGGCGCCGTTCGCGGGCGCCTCTCTCCAGCCAGGCGACACCCCGTTGCCGGGATGCTTGTCAGTCCTTGGTGCCTGAGCGTTCGGCTGTGCGCCTGCGCCTTCGGCGGCTTCCGGGGCGGAAGCACTCTCCTGACGGCCGCCATTCTAAGGCGATCCGGGACCGCGCCCGGGCTCCCTCACTTGAACCCGAGGGCGTGCGGCAGCCAGGTGCTCAGCGCGGGCAGGAAGGTGATGACCAGCAGGACCACGCCGTGCGCCCACAGGAACGGCATGAGCTCGCGCACCAGCGGGCCCAGCGGCACGCGCGACACGTTGGAGGTGACGAACAGCAGCCCCCCCACCGGCGGCGTGATCATGCCCAGCGTCAGGTTGTAGATGACGACCATCGCGAAGTGCACCGGGTCGATGCCCAGCTTGACGGCCACCGGGGCCAGGATGGGCGCCAAGACCATCACGCCCGGCAGCGGTTCGATGAAGATGCCGAACAGCAGCAGGAACACGTTCACCAGGATGAGGAACGCGGTGGGCGACAGGTGCATCGCCACGATCCAGTCGGCCATCGCCTGCGGCACGGCCTCGATGGTCAGCACCCAGGCGAACGCGGCCGACAGGCCGATGATGATGAGCACCGAGGCCGACAGCAGCGCCGAGCGCGACAGGATGTCGGGCAGCGCCTTCCACTCCAGCGTGCGGTAGACGAACTTGCCGCAGACGAGCGCATAGAACACGGCCACCACCGACGCCTCGGTGGGCGTGAACCAGCCGGCGCGCATGCCGCCCAGGATGACGACGGGCAGCAGCAGGGCGGGCAGGGCGCGCCAGGTGGTGCGCAGGATCTCGGCCAGGGCCGGCGTCTCGCCGTCGCCCTTGTAGTTGCGCTGCTTCGAGACGTGCCAGTTGACCACGCACATGGCGATGGCGATCAGCACGCCGGGCAGCAGGCCGGCGACGAACAGCGAGCCCACCGAGACGTTGTCGTCCTGCAGGGCGTAGATGATCATGATGATCGACGGCGGGATGATCGGCCCCACGATGGCGGTGGACGCCGTGAGCGCCGCCGCGTACGCGCGGTCGTAGCCGGCCTTGTCCATCATGCGGATCAGCATCGAGCCGGGTCCGGCCGCATCGGCCAGCGCCGAGCCGGAGATGCCCGAGAAGAAGGTCAGCGACACCACGTTGGTGTAGCCCAGCCCGCCACGGCGGTGGCCGACGAACTGGCCCGCGAACTTCAGCAGCACCTCGGTGAGCGAGCCGCCGCTCATCAGCTCGGCGGCCAGGATGAAGAACGGCACCGCCATCAGCGGGAAGCTGTCGATGCCGGTGAAGGTCTCCTTCAGCACCACCATCAGCGGGTAGGCGTCGGCGACGACGAGGGCACCGACGGTGGCCAGGGCCAGGGCAAAGGCCACCGGCATGCCGATGGCCAGCAGCACGCAGCCGGAGACGACGAGGATGAGGCTGGCAGACATCAGGAAACCTTCTTGCGGTGCACTGCGGTGGGAGCCGGGCGGTGGCTCATAGCGAGGCGCTCGCGGTGGCGTCGAAGTGGGCGTCGGAGGCGAAGCGGCGCTCCAGCACGTAGTCCTTGACGATCAGCAGCCAGTGCACGACGAGCAGCACGCCGCCGACCAGCATGGCGGCGTAGATGTACGAGAACGGGATCTGGGTGGCGGCGGTGAGCTGGAACTTGGTGCGTTCCATGTACAGCCAGCCGTACCAGACCATGAAGCCGAAGAAGGCGAACAGCAGCACGGCGACGACCGCGCGCAGGCCGACGGCCAGCGGGCGCGGCAGGGCGTCCTGCAGGTTCTCCACCGCGATGTGGCCGCCGTAGCGCAGGACCGGGCCCGCCCCGAGGAAGGTCAGCCAGATCATCATGTGGCGCGACACCTCCTCGGCCCACTCGATGGACTGGCTGGTGGTGTAGCGCAGGGTGACGTTGGTGAAGATGATCACCGACATGGCCGCCAGCAGCAGGATGAGGGCCCAGCGGTTGGCGGCGAGGAACAGGTGTTCGAAGGTCTTCACGATCTCATCAGTGGCTGGCAGGGGCAAAAAAAACCGCCCCTCCGGGGGGCGGGCAGGCGGTGTGGCGCGGGTCAGCGCACGTCCTGGATCTTCTTGATGTTGTCGGCGCCGAATTCCTTGGCGTAGTTCACGTAGGCCGGCTTGAGCGCCTCGCGGAAGGCATTGCCGTCGACGGTGCGGATGACCTTCATGCCGTCCTTCTCGAGCTGGGCGATGCCGTTGGCCTCGTCGTCGTTCACCTTCTTGCGCTGGGCGACGGAACCCTTTTTGGCGGCCTCGGTGAACACCTTCTTGTCGGCGTCGGACAGCTTGCCCCACACCTTGGGCGACAGCAGCAGCAGCGCCGGCGAGTACACGTGGCCGGTGAGCGACAGGTGCTTCTGCACCTGGGCGAACTTGGACGACAGGATGACGGGGATGGGGTTCTCCTGGCCGTCGACCGTGCCCTGCTGCAGGGCGCCGAACAGCTCGGGGAAGGCCATGGGGGTCGGCTGGATGCCGAAGGTCTTGTAGCCCTCCATGTGCACCTTGTTCTCCATGGTGCGCATCTTCAGGCCGGCGGCATCAGCGGGCTTGACGATGTCGCGCTTGCTGTTGGTCATGTGGCGGAAGCCGTTCTCCGTCCAGCCCAGGGCGATGAGGCCCTTGGACGGGAACTTGGTCAGGATGTCCTGGCCGATCGGGCCGTCCATGACCTTGCGCGCGTGGTCGTAGTCGCGGAACAGGAAGGGGATGTCGACGATCTTGACCTCGGGCACGAAGTTGCCCACCGGGCCGGTGGACGTGTTCACCAGGTCCAGGGTGCCGATCTGCACCGCCTCGATCATCTCGCGCTCGCCGCCAAGCGCGGAGCTGGCGAAGTGCTGGCACTTGTAGCGGCCCTGGGTGCCCTTCTCGACCTCGTCGCAGAACACGGTGGAGCCCACGCCGTAATGCGATTCCTTGGTGGTGGCGTAGCCGATCTTCAGCGTGGTGGGCGTCTGCGCGATCGCCGACAGGCTGACCGAGAACGCCACGGCGGCGAGGGCGAACGATGTCTTCAACTTCATTGGGGCTGTCTCCGGGCCGGGGATGAAAAAGGGGCGAGCTTGCACGCTCGGATGAGTTCTCGCCACGGGGGTTCTACCGAGCCTTGACTGGCTGCGGCCGACGTCCCCGCAAGGACAGGCGACAAACTTCGAACGAATGAAACGAACGAACTACATGTTCGGGTAGTTGGGACCGCCGCCGCCTTCGGGCACCACCCACACGATGTTCTGCGTGGGGTCCTTGATGTCGCAGGTCTTGCAGTGCACGCAGTTCTGGGCGTTGATCTGCAGGCGCTCGGCGCCGGTGCCCTCGTCGGTCACGAATTCATACACGCCGGCTGGGCAGTAGCGGCTCTCGGGGCCCGCGAACTTGCGCAGGTTGATGTCCACCGGCACCGAGGCATCCTTGAGCGTCAGGTGCGCCGGCTGGTTCTCCTCGTGATTGGTGTTCGAGATGAACACCGAAGACAGCCGGTCGAAGGTGAGCTTGCCGTCCGGCTTGGGATAGGCGATGGGCTTGCACTCGGCCGCCGGCTTCAGGTAGACGTGGTCGGGCTGCGTGCGGTGCAGCGTCCAGGGCATGTGCCCGCCCAGCAGCTTCTGCTCGATGCCGGTCATCAGCGTGGCCAGGGTGCGGCCCTTCTTGAACCACTGCTTGAAGTTGCGCGCCTTGTTCAGCTCCTCGTGCAGCCAGGACCTCTCGAACGCCTCCGGGTAGGCAGACAGTTCGTCGTGCTGGCGGCCCTCGCCCAGCGCGGCGAAGGCGGCCTCGGCGGCCAGCATGCCGGTCTTGATGGCGGCGTGGCTGCCCTTGATGCGCGAGGCGTTGAGGTAGCCGGCGTCGTCGCCCACCAGCGCGCCGCCCGGGAACACGGTCTTGGGCAGCGACAGGATGCCGCCCACGGTGAGCGCGCGCGCGCCGTAGGCCAGCCGCTTGGCCGGCTGCGCGCCCTCGAAGTACCAGCGGATGTTCGGGTGCGTCTTGAAGCGCTGGAACTCCTCGTAGGGCGACAGGTAGGGGTTGCTGTAGTCCAGCCCGACCACGAAGCCGATGGAGATCTGGTTGTTCTCCATGTGGTACAGCCAGGAGCCGCCGTAGGTCATCTCGTCGAGCGGCCAGCCCGCGCTGTGCAGCGCCAGGCCCGCCTTGTGGCGCTCGGGCGAGATCTCCCAGACTTCCTTGATGCCGATGCTGTAGCTCTGCGGATCCCGGTCTGCGTCGAGCTTGAAACGCGCGATCAGCTGCTTGCCCAGGTGGCCGCGCGAGCCCTCGGCGAACACCGTGTACTTGGCGTGCAGTTCCATGCCGAGCTGGAAGTTCTCGCCCGGCTCGCCGTCCTTGCCCACCCCCATGTTGGCCGTGGCGACGCCGCGCACCGAGCCGTCGTCGCCGTACAGCACCTCGGCGGCGGGGAAGCCGGGGAAGATCTCCACGCCCAGGGCTTCGGCCTGCTGGGCCAGCCAGCGCGTGAGGTTGGCCAGGCTGGCGACGTAGTTGCCGTCATTGTGGAAGTTCTTCGGCAGCATCCAGGTGGGCGTGCGCGTGCCCCCCTTCTCGCTGAGGAACAGGAAGATGTCCTCGGTGACCGGCACCGTGAGCGGAGCACCCTTCTCGCGCCAGTCGGGGAACAGTTCGGTCAGCGCGCGCGGATCGACGATGGCCCCCGAGAGGATGTGGGCGCCCGGCTCCGAGCCCTTCTCCAGCACCACCACCGAGACCTCGCGGCCGGTGTGCATGGCCAGCTGCTTCAGGTGGATGGCGGTGGCGAGGCCGGCGGGGCCCGCGCCGACCACCACCACGTCGTACTCCATGGCTTCGCGCGGTCCGAACTGGGCGAGGATCTCTTCTTGTGTCATGGCTCGGGAGTGTCGTTGCAGGGGCGAGCGGCACCGCGCGAACGCGACGCTGGCGGGACAGCATTCTATGCGTCGGGTCCTGCACAATCTGCACCGTCCATCCCATCGCGTTCCCATCGCCAGCGCATTACCGGCAGGAGAGTCCCCGTGAGCTACAGCATCGACCTTTCGGGCCGCGTCGCCTTCGTGACCGGCGCATCTGGCGGCCTGGGCGCCCAGTTCGCCCGCAGCCTGTCGCGCGCGGGCGCTGCCGTCGTGCTGGCCAGCCGCCGCGTCGAGAAGCTCAAGGCCCTGCGCGCGCAGATCGAGGGCGAGGGCGGCGACGCCCACGTGGTGCAGCTCGACGTCACCGATGTCGACAGCATCCGCTCGGCCGTGGCCCACGCCGAGACCGAGGTCGGGTCGATCGACATCCTGGTCAACAACTCGGGCGTGAGCACCACCCAGCGCCTGCAGGACGTCACCGAGGAGGACTTCGACTTCATCTTCGACACCAACGTGCGCGGCGCCTTCTTCGTCGCGCAGGAGATCGGCAAGCGCATGCTGGCGCGCGCGCGCGGCTCCGCGCCCGGCACCTTCACCGGCGGGCGCATCATCAACATCGCCTCGATGGCGGGGCTGAAGGTGCTGCCGCAGATCGGCGCCTACGCCATGAGCAAGGCGGCGGTGGTGCACATGACCAAGGCCATGGCGCTGGAGTGGGGCCGCTTCGAGATCAACGTCAATGCCATCTGCCCCGGCTACATCGACACCGAGATCAACCACCACCACTGGCAGACCGAGCAGGGCCAGAAGCTGATGCAGATGCTGCCGCGCAAGCGCGTGGGCGACCCGGCCGACCTGGACGCGCTGATCGTGCTGCTGGCCAGCAGCGAGAGCCACTTCATCAACGGCTCGGTGATCGCGGCGGACGACGGCTTCGGCGTCTGACCCGCGCCGGCGCGTGTTCGGCGGCGTGCTGGCCGGCTTGGCGGCCGGCGCCCTCTGGGGCCTCGTCTTCGTGTCGCCGCGCATGGTGCGCGGCTTCTCACCAGTGGACCTCACCGCGGGCCGCTTCCTGGCCTACGGCGTCGTCGCAGCCGCGGTGCTGCTGTGGCGCGCCCGCTCGCGCCCCGCTCCGACGGCCCAGCAGGCGCTCGCTGCCGCCGGCCTGAGCGTGCTGGGCTTCAGCGGCTACTACCTGCTGCTGGTGCTGGCGATCCGCGACGCGGGCACCGAGGTGCCCACCTTGCTGATCGGCACGATTCCCATCTGGGTGATGCTGCTGGGCAAGCCGGGCTCGCTGCGCTGGGCTGCCCTGGTCCCGGGCCTGCTGCTCACGCTGGTCGGGCTGGGCCTGATGATGGGAACGGCGCATGGCGGCAGCGGCGCCGGCGTGCCGCATCCGACGCGCGGCATCGTGCTGGCGCTGGCGGCGACGGCGTGCTGGACGGCCTTCGCCCTGCTCAATGCGGGCTGGCTGAAACGGCACCGGGAGGTGAAAGCCACCGACTGGGCCAACTGGCTGGGCGTAGCGACCGGCGCCGGTGCGCTGCTGCTGTGGGGAGTGGCCGGTTCGCCCGCGGCGGTGCTGGCCGCGCAACCGGACCTGGGCCTGTTCGTCGCCCTGGCCGTCGCCACCGGCCTCGGGTCGGCGTGGCTGGCCACCATCCTGTGGAGCATCGCCAGCCGGCGCCTGCCGGCCAGCCTGTGCGGACAACTGATCGTCAGCGAGACGCTGTTTGCGCTGCTCTATTCTTTCGCCTGGGACGGCCGCTGGCCGACCTGGCTGCAGTTCACCGCCTGCGTGCTGTTCACGCTCGGCATCCTCGTCTCGATCAAGGCCCACCGATGAAACTAGAACTGCCCGCCGCCCGGAAGCTCGTCTTCACCCTGGCGATCCCGATCCGCTGGGGCGACATGGACGCGATGGGGCACGTGAACAACACCGTCTATTTCCGCTACCTCGAGTCGGCGCGCATCGAGTGGTTCCGGTCGCTGGCGTGCGAACCCAACCCGGCCGGCGAGGGCCCGCTGATCGTCAACGCGTTCTGCAACTTCCACAAGCAGCTCGAATACCCGGGCGAGGTGCTGGTGAAGATGTCCGTCAGCGATCCGGGCCGCAGCAGCTTCGAGAGCTGGGCGACCATCGAGCGCATCGACGACCCCGGTGTGGTCTACGCATCGGGCGGCGCGACGACGGTGTGGGTCGATTTCCCGAAGCAGAAGTCGGCGCCACTGCCGGCCTGGTTCCGCCAGCACCTGGAGTAACCCCCTGACCTCGTCCTTGCGGGCTTGACCCGCCATGCCATGGATACCGGGTCAAGACCCGGCATGGCGGCAGTGCGCAGCCAGCCGTGGGCACCGGTGACGGCCTAGGGAAACGCCGGCGGCAGTTCCATCCAGCGCGCCCGCATCACCTCGCGCGCGCGGTCCGGGTAGTCGGTGATCAGGCCGTCGACGCCCCAGCCGATCAGGCGGTCCATGTCGGCAGGCTCGTTGACCGTCCAGGGCACGACCTTCATGCCGGCGTCCTGCGCCTCCTTCAGTGCCTCGCGGGTCAGCGCGCCGGCATTCGGCGACCAGGTGGTGCAGCCGGCCGCCCGGGCCAGCCGCGGCACGCTGTTGCCGTGGTCGGCCAGGCGCAGCCCGGCGGTCCAGCGGCTGTCGGCGGTGCTGTCGACGTTGGCCGTCCTGGCCGTGAGGCAGACGGTCGGGATGCCGGGCGCGCGCTCCTGGACGATGCGCAGGGTGCGCCAGTCGAAGCTCTGGACGGACACCCGCTCGCTCATCCCGGCCGCCCGGATCGCCTGCAGCAGGGCGGTCGCCATGGCGTCCGGCGCCACCGTGTCCTCGGGCCGGTTCGGGTCGATCTTGGTCTCGATGTTGAAGCGCACCGGCGCGCCGCGTTCGGCGGCCAGCGCGAACACCGAGGACAGGGTGGGAATGCGGGCGCCGTCCTGCGGCTGCTGGTGCGGGAAGCTGCGTGCATAGGCGCTGTCGGGCCGGATGCGGCCGACGTCGTAGCCGCCCAGCTGCTGCAGCGTGAGCGATCGGATCGTCGGCCCCGGCCCGGCCAGCCACTGGCCGGTGGCGTCGCGCGCCAGCGAAGGATTGAGGAAGGGATCGTGCGCCACCACCACCACGCCATCGGCCGTCACGCCGACATCCAGCTCCAGCGTGTCGACACCGACGGCCAGCGCCCGTTCGAAGGCGGGCAGGGTGTTCTCCGGCGCCAGGCCGCGTGCGCCGCGATGGCCTTGCAGGTCGAGTGCCTGGGCGGCCGTGCCGAGCAGCAGCAGCGCGGTGGCGACGAGGGCGGTGGGGCGGCAAACAGGCATGCGCGGCATTGTGCCGCGCGGCCTCAGTCGTGCAGCGACGAGAGAAACTGGCGCAGCTCCGGCGTCCTCGGCTGGCCGAACAGGTCCTGCGGCGGGCCCATCTCGTGCACGCGTCCCTGGTGCATGAAGATGACGCGGTCGCTCACCTTGCGGGCGAAACCCATCTCGTGCGTGACCATGAGCAGCGTCATGCCGTCGTCAGCCAGGCTTTCCACCACCCGCAGCACCTCGCCCACCAGCTCGGGGTCGAGCGCGCTGGTGATCTCGTCGCACAGCAGCACCGCCGGCTCCATGGCCAGGGCACGCGCGATGGCCACGCGCTGCTGCTGGCCGCCCGAGAGCTGCTCGGGCATGGCGTCGAACTTCTCGGCCAGGCCGACCCGCTGCAGCAGCTGGCGCGCCTGGGCCTCGGCGGCCGCCTTGCCGGTCTTCTTCACCAGGGTGGGCGCCAGCATGACGTTGCGCCCGACGCTCAGGTGCGGGAACAGGTTGAAGCTCTGGAAGACCATGCCCACGCGCTGGCGCAGCTCGCGCATGGCCAGCGGGCTGTCGTGCAGCAGCTGCTTGCGGTCGACCGTGAGGGCGCCGTCCTGGAACGTCTCGAGGCCGTTGATGCAGCGCAGCAGCGTGCTCTTGCCGGAGCCGCTCTTGCCGATGATGGCGATGACCTCGCCGGGCTGCACCGCCAGGTCGATGCCCTTGAGCACCTCGTTCGTTCCGTAGGACTTGCGCAGCGCGGTGATTTCAACGATGGGCGGCATGCAGCGACCTTTCCAGCGAGCGGGCGTACAGGCTGATCGGCCAGCACAGGAGGAAGTACAGCGCGGCGACGCAGCTGTAGACCACGAAGGGCTTGAGCGTGGCGTTGGTGATCATGGTGCCGGCCTTGGTGATCTCGACGAACCCGATCACCGAGGCGAGGGCGGTGCCCTTGACCACCTGCACCAGGAACCCCACCGTCGGCGGCACCGCGATGCGCAGGGCCTGCGGCAGGATCACGTGGCGCAGCTGCTCGCCGAAATCGAGCGCCAGGCTCTGGGCCGCCTCCCACTGGCCGCGCGGGATGGCGGCGACGCAGCCGCGCCAGATCTCGGCCAGGAAGGCGCTGGTGTACAGCGTCAGCGCCACCGCCGCGGCGGTCCAGGCCGAGACGTTGATGCCGAACAGGGCGATGCCGAAGTAGGCCAGGAACAGCTGCATCAGCAGCGGCGTGCCCTGGAACAGCTGCACGTAGCCGCCGACCGCCCGCACCGCCCAGGGCGACCCACGCAGGCGCGCGACCAGCAGCACCAGGCCGACCAGGCCGCCGCCGACGAAGGCGATGAGCGACAGGCTCACCGTCCAGCGCGCCGCCAGCAGCAGGTTGCGAGCGATGTCCCAGAGGCTGAACTCGGTCACCGGCCGCCCCCGAACAGGAAGCGCGGGCCGGCCCAGTTCAGGAGCCGGCGCACGCCGACCGCCAGCGCGAGATAGATCAGCGTGGCGACGATGAAGGCCTCGAAGGCGCGGAAGTTGCGGCTCTGGATGAGGTTGGCCGCGTAACTCAGTTCCTCGGTGGAGATCTGGCCGCACACGGCCGATCCCAGCATGACGATGATGATCTGGCTGACCAGCGCCGGCCACACCTTGCGCAGGGCCGGTGGCAGCACCACGCGCAGGAACACCTGCACCCGGTTCAGGGCCAGCGACACCGCCGCCTCGATCTGCCCGCGCGGCGTGGCGTCGATGCCGGCGCGGATGATCTCGGTGGCGTAGGCGCCCAGGTTCACCACCATCGCGAGGACCGACGCCGCCTCGGGCGACAGCCGGAAGCCGGCCGCGGGCAGGCCGAAGAAGATGAAGAACAGCTGCACGATGAAGGGCGTGTTGCGCACCAGCTCCACGTAGGTGCCGGCCAGCAGCTTCAGCCACGCCGGACCCTGGCTGCGCGCCCAGGCGCAGGCGACGCCCACCACGACGCCGACCAGCGCCGAGACGGCCGTCAGCGCCAGCGTCCACGCCACCCCCTTCAGGAGCATGGGCCACTGCGACAGCACGGCGGCAAAGTCGAGGGTGATGCGCATGTCAGGACCCGGGTGAGGTGCCGGTCACGAGCCCGTCACTGCGGCAGGTCGCCGGTGGGCCGTCCCAGCCACTTCACCGCCATCTTGTCGAGCTCGCCCGACTTCTTCGCCTCCGCCAGGATCTCGTTGACCCTGGTGCGCAGCTTGTCCTCGCCCTTGCCCACGCCGATGAAGTTGGGCGAGTCCTTCAGCGTGAACTTGAACTCGGTTCCCAGCTGCGGGTGCTTGGCCATCACGGTGCCGGCGGTCTGCGCGCTGGTGGCCACCAGCTGCACCTGGCCGGCGGTGTAGGCCGACACGGTGGCGTTGTTGTCCTCGAAGCGGCGCAGCTCGGTGCTGGGCGGCGCCACCTTGGTGAGTTCCATGTCGTCGACCGAGCCGCGGGTGACGCCGATGGACTTGCCGGCCAGGTCGGCCGGGGCCTTGATGGCCGTGGCCTTGGGCCCGAACACCGCGATGTAGAAGGGCGAGTAGGCCGCGGTGAAGTCGATCACCTTCTCGCGCTCCGGGTTCTTGCCCAGGGTGGAGATCACCAGGTCGGCCTTGCGGGTCTGCAGGTAGGGGATGCGGTTGGCCGTGGTCACGGGCACCAGCTCCACCTTCACGCCGAGCTTGCCGCCGATGTAGGTGGCCATGTCGACGTCCAGGCCCTGGGGCTTGAGGTCTGTGCCGACCGAGCCGTAGGGCGGGAAGTCGGTCGGGACGGCGATTTTGATTTCCCGGGCCTTGAGGATGTCGTCGAGGGCCGTCTGCGCCTGGGCCGTCGCGGCCAGGGCCAGGGCCGCCAGGCCCAGGGTGAATGCGCGCTTGCTGGGAAGCATGGGAGTCTCCGGAAGGGATGTGGCCGCACCGCGCGGCCTGCCAACCCCAGCCATGCAACTCCCGTGCCCGAGCTGGCGGGCGGCGCCGGATCAGTCGAGCCGGGCGCCCGATTTCTTCACCGCGTCGGCCCAGCGCGGCATCTCGGCGGCCAGGAAGCGGCCGAACTCCTCGCTGCCCAGGAAGGCCGGGTCGGCGCCCTGCGACACCATGCGGCTGCGCACCGCGGGGTCGGCCAGCACCTGGCGGAAGGCGTCGCTCAGTTTCGCGGCCACGTCGCGGGGCAGGCCGGCCGGCGCCAGGAAGCCGTAGAAGCCAACCACCTCGAAGTCCTTGATGCCGGCCTCCATGACCGTCGGGATGTCGGGCAGGGCGGGGTTGCGCTCGCGGCTGGTGACGGCCAGCGCGCGCACCTTGCCCTGCTTGTGGTAGCCGGCCGCCTGCGGGATCGATTCGGCCATGAACTGCACCTGGCCGCCCATCAGGTCGGTGAACGCGGGCGCGCTGCCCCGGTAGGGGATGTGGACCATGAACAGGCCGGTGGCGCTCTTGAACATCTCGGGCACCAGGTGGCTGATGCCGCCGTTGCCGGCCGAGCCGTAGTTCACCTGGCCGGGCCGCGCGCGGCTGTAGTCGATGAACTCGCGCAGGGTGCGCACCGGCAGCGCCGGGTTGACCAGCAGCGCCAGCGGCTGCATGGCCGTGCGCGCGATGGGCGTGAAGTCGCGCGTGGTCTGGTAGGGCAGCTTGCCGTACAGGGCCGGGTTGATCACCATCACGCCGGTGTTGGCCAGCATCAGGGTGTAGCCGTCGGGCGCGGCCTTCATCACCTCCTGCGCACCCACCGTGCCGCCGGCGCCGGCCTTGTAGTCGACCAGGACCGGCTGGCCCAGCACGGCCTGCAGCTTGTCGCTCAGCAGGCGGGCGTGCTGGTCGAGCGGGCCGCCGGCAGGAAAGCCGATCACGATGCGGATGGGTTTGTCGGGGAAGGCGGCGTGGGCGAAGCTGCAGGCGGCAGCCAGGGCGCAGGCAGCCAGGCGCTGGAAGAGGGTGGACATGGTGCTCGGTTGGCGGATCGGGTGAGCTGGCGATCATAGGAGCGGCGCCTCGCGTCACCCAGGCGACGCGCGTCGGTGCTTCCCCGATGCCCCCGGCCCACCCGGACCGCTAGGCTGGGGTTCCTTCCCGGAGACGCCTTTGCCTCGCCCCCACCACCGCTTCTGGCCCAAGCGCCTGCCCCATGCCCTGACCCTGCCGAAGACCTCGCTGTGGGACAACCTGGCCACCAGCGCGCGCCGCTTCCCGGACAAGGCGGCGCTGGTGTTCTTCGGCCGCGTGCTCAGCTATGCCCAGCTGCAGGAGCAGGCCGAGCGCCTGGCCGCGCGGCTGCACGCGCTGGGCGTGCGCAAGGGCGACCGCGTGCTGCTGGACATGCAGAACTGCCCGCAGCTGGTGATCGCGCATTTCGCCATCCTGCGCGCCAACGCCGTGGTGGTGCCGGTCAACCCGATGAACCGGGCCGAGGAGCTGAAGCACTACATCACCGACCCCGACGCCCGCGTCGCCATCGTCACCGGCGACGTCGCCGAAGACCTCGCCAAGGCTGATGCGGCTCTGCCGGCGGCCTACCAACTGGCGCACCTCATCGTCACCCAGTACACCGACGCCTTCGACCCGGCCTCGGACGAGGGCACGCCACCGGCTGCCTGGCGCGACTGGCTGCTCGCGCGCCATCCGCTGCCGGCACTGGAACAAGGCCAGGTGCTCGCCTGGACCGAGGCGCTGGCCAACTACCTGCCGTTGCCGGAGCTGGCGGTCGGCCCGGATGACCTGGCCGTGCTGCCCTACACGAGCGGCACCACCGGCCTGCCCAAGGGCTGCATGCATCCGCACCGCAGCCTGATGCACAACGCCATGGCCAGCGCCGCCTGGGGCAATGGAACAGCCGACAACGTGGCCCTGCTGGTGGTGCCCATGTTCCACATCACCGGCATGGTGAGCGTGCTGCACACCGCCATCTGGCTGGCCGGCACCCTGGTGGTGATGCCCCGGTGGGACCGCGACCTGGCTGGCCGCCTGATCTCGCGCTGGAAAGTCACCACCTGGACCAACATCCCCACCATGGTCATCGACCTGCTGGGCAGCCCGCACTTCGACCAGTACGACCTGTCGAGCCTCGTCCACATCGGCGGCGGCGGCGCGGCCATGCCGCAGGCGGTGGCGCAGCGGCTGCTGGAGCAGTTCGGCCTGCGCTATGTCGAGGGGTATGGGCTCACCGAGACCGCGGCGCCCTCGCACAGCAACCCGCACGAGGCGCCCAAGCAGCAGTGCCTGGGCGTCCCGTTCATGAGCTGCGACGCCCGCGTGGTCGATCCCGAGACGCTGCAGGAGATGCCGCCGGGTGAACAGGGCGAGATCGTCATCCATGGGCCGATGGTGTTCGACGGCTACTGGAAGCGCCCCGAAGCCACGGCGGCGGCCTTCATCGAGTTCGAGGGCAAGCGCTTCTTCCGCTCCGGCGACCTCGGACGCATGGACGAGGACGGCTACTTCTTCCTCACCGACCGCCTCAAGCGGATGATCAACGCGTCCGGCTTCAAGGTCTGGCCGGCCGAGGTGGAGGCGCTGATGTTCCGCCACCCGGCCATCCAGGAGGCCTGCGTCATCGCGGCCCGCGACGCCTACCGCGGCGAGACGGTCAAGGCGGTGGTGGTGCTGCGGGCCGCCCACAAGGGGCAGGTGAGCGAGCAGGACATCGTCGACTGGTGCCGCGAGAACATGGCCGTGTACAAGGTGCCGCGGATCGTGCAATTCGTCGACGCATTGCCCAAGAGCGGCAGCGGCAAGGTCATGTGGCGTAGCCTGCAGGAGGCGGAAGCACGACAATGAGCCCACGGGCCGTTCCGGCCCGACCGCGGCAGGAGGAGGACCGATGCCCCGCACCCCCGGACCCAGCACCGCCTGGACCGAGCACGTGGCGCCCGATGAAGCCGAGCGTTTCGAGCGCCATGCCGGCCTGTTGACGCAGTTGCAGGCCGAGCGCTCGGGCCGCTGGGGCCGGGGCCGCGCGCTGCACCGCAAGGCGCTGGCCGTGGCGCACGGCTCGCTCGAGGTGCTGGACGGCCTGCCCGGCTTCGCCCGCCATGGCCTGTTCGCCGAGCCGCGCGACTACGAAGTCCACGTGCGGCTGTCCAACGGCGGCCTCGACCCCGCTGCCGACAGCGTTCCCGACGTGCGCGGGTTGTCATTCCGCGTGTTCGGCGTGCGTGGCGAATCGGCCCTGGGCGGGCCGGCGGTCACCCAGGACTTCACGCTCATCAACCAGGAGAGCTTCGCGTTCGCCCGCAGCGACGAGTTCGTGGCGTTCGTCGTCGCGGCGTCGCAGGGCAATTCGGCGCTGTTCCGGCACGTCCTGGCCCGCTACGGCGTGCTGGGTGCGTCGCGCCAGCTCGGCCGCATGGCCTGGGGGCTGCACCGCCCGTTCAGCGGCTTCGCCACCGAACCGCTGTACAGCGCCCTGCCGATGGCCAATGGCCCCTACGCGGTGCGCGTGCGGCTGTTGCCGTCCGGCGCCAACGGCAAGCCGGCCCCGCGTGCCCGCCGCGACTGGGCCGCCGACTTCTGCGGCCGCCTGGCGCGCCTGCCGCTGCACTGGGACCTGCAGCTGCAGTACTTCGCCAGCGAGGCGCTCACCCCGATCGAGGACGCCTCGGTATCCTGGCCCACGCCCTACACCACGGTGGCGCGCCTGATGCTGCCGGTGCAGGACGCGGCGTCGCAGGAGGCGCAGGCGCTGGCGCGTGCGATCGAGGCCGACAGCTTCGATCCCTGGCAGGCGCTGGCCGAGCACCGGCCGCTGGGCGAGGTGCAGCGCGCCCGCCGCATCGCCTACCACGCGAGCCGGCGCCACCGCGGGAGCGACACCCGCTGACCTGGGGCTTGGGGCTTGGGGCTGGGGGCTGGGGGCTGGGGGCTGGGGGCTGGGGGACGCGCCAGGTGGTGCCTGGCACGGGCTCATGGTGTGCCGGTCGCCGCGTCGCTTCGCTCGCTCTGACAGCGCTGCCTCGAGCGCCGGCCGGGGCTTGCCGGCTCCAACTCACTGCGCGCTACGCGCTCCGTTCAAACAAGGAGCCGGAGTCAGTTCACGATGCGCGCTGGCGCGCGCGCCGCCCCGGCCGTGCCTGAGGCAGCCGTCCCACAAATCGCCCATGCCAGGCACCACCTGGCGCGTGGAGACGATGTGCTCGATCCACGAGGGGCGCGTGCCGGCCCTGCGCCGATCCAGACGGGGCCGTCGGGGCTGCTGCCCGCCAGAGGGCAGGGCGCAGGGCAGGGGGACGCGCCAGGTGGTGCCTGGCACAAGCTCATGGTGTGCCGGTCGCCGCGTCGCTTCGCTCGCTCTGACAGCGCTGCCTCGAGCGCCGGCCGGGGCTTGCCGGCTCCAACTCACTGCGCGCTACGCGCTCCGTTCAAACAAGGAGCCGGAGTCAGTTCACGATGCGCGCTGGCGCGCGCGCCGCCCCGGCCGTGCCTGAGGCAGCCGTCCCACAAATCGCTCATGCCAGGCACCACCTGGCGCGTGGAGACGATGTGCTTGATCCACGAGGGGGCGCGTGCCGGCCCTGCGCCGATCCAGACGGGGCGCCGGGTCCACGGCACCGGACATTGCGCCACTCGCCGGCTGCCCCGGAACATCACGTACTCGACCGCACCGCCTGGCGTGTTCGGTCGGTGAGACGGGCCCTCCTCGATCCACCAAAGCGCCGCCTCCCCCCGAACACCCAAGGTTCAGTTCCGCGACCCCCATCCCACCCCAACCTCTTCCAGGCCCTGTGTAAAACTCCGCGCCAGGAGACAAACACACATGCAAATCAAATCGGTCACGCCCTTCATCCTGCACGTGCCGGTCACGGGCTCGCAGATCGCCGACAGCACGCACACGATCACGCACTGGGGCGTGGTGGGCGCGCGCATCGACACCGACGACGGGCTGTCGGGCTACGGCTTCACCGGCACCCATGCCCACCTGCCGAGCGACCAGCTGATCGCGCGCTGCATCGCCACCTGCCATGCCCCGTTGCTGCTGGGCGAGGATGCGAACGACGTGCAGCGCCTGTGGCTCAAGCTCGCGCGCAACCCGGCACTGCAGTGGGTGGGCCGGGCCGGCATCACCACGCTGGCGCAGGCGGCCATCGACGTCGCCCTCTGGGACCTCAAGGCCAAGGCGGCGCAGGTGCCGCTGTGGAAGCTGCTGGGCGGACAGGTGCGCGACAAGGTCCGGGCCTACAACACCGACATCGGCTGGCTGAGCATCGCCGACGACAAGCTGGTGGACGGCGCCCGCCGGGCGGTCGGCGACGGCTTCACCGGCATCAAGATCAAGGTGGGCTCCACCGTCGAACGCGACCTGCGGCGCCTGGAAGCGGTGCGGCGCGCCATCGGTCCCGATGTGACCCTGGCGGTCGACGGCAACGGCAAGTGGGACCTGTCCACCTGCCTGCGTTTTTGCCGAGGAGCCGAGCCGTTCGACGTCTACTGGTTCGAGGAGCCGCTCTGGTACGACGACGTCAAGGGCCATGCCGAACTGGCGCGCGCCAGCCGCATCCCGGTGGCGCTGGGCGAGCAGCTGTACACGCAGGATGCCTTCGCCGAGTTCTTCCACCAGAACGCCATCCATTGGGTGCAGCCCGACGTCACGCGCATGGGCGGCCTGACCGAGGTGCTGCGCGTGTGCGAGACCGCCCACTCGTACCGCCTGCCGGTGGCGCCGCATGCGGGCGACATGAGCCAGGTGCACGTGCACCTCAACTACGCCCACCCCGCCTGCGCCGTGCTCGAGTACATCCCCTGGATCAAGGACTGCTTCACCGAACCGGCCGAGGTGGTCGACGGCGTCTTCCGCGTGCCCCGCGAGCCCGGCGCGGGCACGACGCCCACGCGCGAGGCCGTGGAGAAGTTCAGCCGGCCCACGGCCTGACGCCATGGAGGAGCGGCCCGCCCCCGACGACCCGCCTCGCCAGCCCTGGCGCGCGCGGCTGTACCGGGTTATCTGGGAGTCGGACACGCCCGCCGGGCGGCTGTTCGACCAGGTCGTCGTCGCCGCCATCCTGGTCAGCGTGGCCATCGTGCTGGCCGACAGCGTGCAGGGCTGGCACCAGAGCTGGCGCCAGGCCTTCACGGCAGCGGAGTGGTTCTTCACGCTGCTGTTCACCGTGGAGTACGTGGCCCGGGTGGCCAGCGTGGAGCGGCCGCTGCGCTACGTGCTGAGCTTCTTCGGCATCGTCGACCTGCTGGCGGTGCTGCCGACCTACCTGGCCCTGTTCGTGCCGGAGCTGCACGCGCTGATCGACGTGCGCATCCTGCGGCTGCTGCGCATCTTCCGGATCTTCCGGCTCACGGCCTACGTCACCGAGTACCAGGTGATGGGGAATGCGCTGTGGGCCACCCGCCGCAAGATCCTGGTGTTCCTGGCGGCGGTGGTGATGATCGACCTGGTGCTCGGCACCCTGATGTATGTCGTCGAGGGGCCGGAGCACGGCTTCAAGGACATCCCGACCTCGGTGTACTGGGCCATCACCACCATGACCACCGTGGGCTTCGGCGACATCACGCCCCGCACCGACCTGGGCCGCACCATCGCCTCGCTCATGATGCTGCTGGGCTGGGGCACGCTGGCCGTCCCCACCGGCATCGTGACGGCGGAGATGACGGCGCGCAGGCATGGCCACGCTCCGCAGGCATCACGCAACTGCGCTGCCTGCGGTGCGTCGGACCATGGGCCGCAAGCGGCCTACTGCCAGCACTGCGGCGCAGCCCTGCCGCCGCCGGCCTGAGCCCCGGTGCCGGCCCTCAGCCGACCATCCGGTGCCACCAGTCGCCGTATTCCTTGTCGGTCGCCAGCACCCACAGCGTGAGCACCACGGCGGCCAGGCCGGTGAAGATGGCGACCTGGACGGCGAGCGCGTTGCCCGCGAAGCCCAGGATCCACGGCGAGGCCATCAGCCAGGCACCGAGTGCGGCGCCGGTCCACTCCTCCCATGCACGGGGCAGCAGGATCGCGCCCAGGGCGGTGGCGGCCAGCAGCAACCCGACCACGACGAAGTTGATCGTCACGACACGGTCCGCCTGCAGGCCGAGCAGCCATGGAGACAGGATCAGCCAGGCACCCAGCACCCCATTGGCCGGGTCTTGCCAGTGTTTCATGTGCGACATACCGGACTCCTTGCGCCGCGAGATGCGGCCCCGGTTGGACCGCGGCGAAGCGCTGCGGTTCCACATGCTGAGGCTCAGCGGTCGACGGTGGCCGGCTCGATAGCGGTGACGACCCGGGCGTAGCGGTTGTGGCTCCAGTACGCGGTGGCCCAGTCGAACAGCACGACCACCCGGTTGCGGAAGCCGATCAGGAAGTAAACGTGGGCGAACAGCCAGAACAGCCACGCTGGGTAGCCGCTGAAGTGCAGGTGGCCCAGGGGCGTGGTGAGGTCCACGACGCCGGCGTTGCGGCCGATGGTGGCCAGGTTGCCGTAGTCGCGGTAGCGGAACGGGCGGGTCGGCCGGCTGGCCAGCCGCTGCAGCAGGTTGGCAGCGGCGCAGCGGCCCATCTGCTTGGCGGCCGGCGAAACGCCCGGCACCGGCGCCGGCTCGCGGCCGGGCACGTGGCTGCGTGCTGCGGCCAGGTCGCCGATGACGCTGATCTCCGGATGGCCGGGCAGGCTCAGGTCGGGCTCGACCACCAGCCGGCCGGCGCGGTCGACCGTGGCGCCCGTGCCTTCGGCCAGCTGGTGCCCCAGCGGCGAGGCGGCGACACCCGCGGCCCAGACGATGCAGCGGCTCTCGATGCGGTAGGGCTCGCCCTGCGCCGGCTGCACCTCCAGGCCCCGTGCATCGATGCCGGTGACGCGGGCGCCGGTGCGCACCTCGACCCCCAGCTTCTCCAGCAGCGCGGCGGCGCGCGCGCTCAGGTCCTCGGGCATGGCCTGCAGCACGCGCGGGCTGCCCTCGACCAGCAGCACCTTCGCGGCGGCCGGGTCGATGCGACGGAACTCGCCCGGCAGGGTGTGGCGCGCGATCTCGGCCATCGTGCCGGCCATCTCGACGCCCGTGGGCCCGCCGCCGATGACGACGAAGGTGAGCCAGCCGGCGCGGCGCGCGGGATCGTCCTCCTTCTCCGCCGCCTCGAAGGCGAGCAGCACCCGGCGCCGGATCTCGAACGCATCGTCCAGCGTCTTCAGGCCCGGGGCATGGGCGGCCCACTCGTCATGGCCGAAGTAGCTGTGGGTGGCCCCGGCAGCCACGACCAGGTGGTCGTAGGGCAGGGCGGCGCCGTCCTTCAGGTGCACCTGGCGCGCGGCCGGGTCGATGCGCGTGGCCTCGCCCAGCAACGTGGTGACGTTGCCCTGCCGGCGGAACAGGTGCCGCACAGGGGCGGCGATGGCCGGCGCCGACAGGCCCGCGGTGGCCACCTGGTAGAGCAGCGGCTGGAACAGGTGGTGGTTGGTGCGATCCAGCAGGACGATGTCGACCGGCGCGTCGTGCAGCGCCCGGACGGCTTCCAGTCCGCCGAAGCCGCAGCCGATGACGACGACGCGGGGGCGCAAGGAGGCCAGGGGCATGGGGACATTATGGGTGTCCCTGCTGCGCGTCCGCCGCAGGTGTGAGAAGCTTTCCGTCCCATGACCGCCGCCCTGCGCCTGTCCGTCCTCGACCAGTCCGTCGCCCGTGCCGGCCGCCCGCACGACGAATCCATCCGCCACACCGTGGCCCTCGCGCAGGCGTGCGAGGCGCTGGGCTACCAGCGCTTCTGGCTCAGCGAACACCATGCCCTGCCCACGCTGGTGGGCACCGCGCCCGAGGTGCTGATGGCCGCCATCGCGGCACGCACGTCGCGCATCCGCATCGGCAGCGCCGGCGTCATGCTGCCGCACTACTCGCCGTTCAAGGTCGCCGAGCAGTTCCGCGTGCTGGATGCGCTGGCGCCCGGCCGCATCGACCTGGGCGTGGGACGCGCGCCGGGCAGCGACCAGCGCACCGCCCGCCTGCTCAACCCCGACCTCGGTGCCGCGGCCAACTTCCCGCAGCAGGTGCTGGAGCTCAAGGCCTGGGTGAATGGCGAGGACCTGCCGCCCGGCCACCCCGGCCAGGGCGTGCGGGCGCTGCCCATGGCGGCGACGGCGCCGCAGCTGTGGATGCTGGGCAGCTCCGGCTACGGCGCGCAGCTGGCCGGGCACTACGGCCTGCCGTACGCCTTCGCCCACTTCATCACCGACGGCGAGGGGTGCAAGTCCGCCCTCGACCTGTATCGCGCCACCTTCCGTCCCGGCGTGCTCGAACGGCCGACCACCGCGGTCTGCCTGTCGGCCCTGGCCGCCGAGACCGAGGAGCAGGCCTGGCACCTGTTCCGCAGCCGCGAGCGGGCCCGCATCGACCGGCGCAGCGGCAAGTTCGGGCCGCTGCTGCCGCCGGCCGAGGCCGCGCGCCCCTACGACCCGGGCGAGCAGGCCGAACTGGCCCTGCTGCGCGAGCGCGCCATCGTCGGCAGCGCCCGGCAGGTGCGCGACAAGCTGCTGGCCCGCGCGGCCCAGTACGAGGTCGACGAGCTGGTCATCGTCACCTGGGCCTGGGACCCGGCCGCGCAGCGCCGGTCCTACGAACTGCTGGCCGGGGCATTCGAGCTGGCCTGAGCCGTCGCACCGGCAACTTTCTTCGACAACGACAAGGAGACACCGATGTTCCGCACCGCCATCGCGGGCAGCCTGCCCAAGCCGGGCTGGCTCGCCGAGACGCAGAAGCTGTGGCCCCAATGGAAGCTGCAGGGCGACGAGCTGCGCCAGGCCAAGGCCGACGCCACCCTGCTGTGGATCAAGGCCCAGGAGGATGCCGGCCTGTCGACGGTGGGCGACGGCGAGCAGTCGCGCCAGCACTTCGTGCACGGCTTCCTCGAGCAGGTCGAGGGGATCGACTTCGAGCACAAGGTGAAGATGGGCATCCGCGACAACCGCTACGACGCGATGGTGCCGCAGGTGGTGGCGCCGCTGCGCCTCAAGGGCCGCGTGCATGCGTTCGAGGCGCAGCTGGCGCGCGCCCACACCGACCGCAAGCTGAAGTTCACGCTGCCCGGCCCCATGACCATCGTCGACACGGTGGCCGACCGCCACTACGGCGACCGCGTGAAGCTGGCCATGGCCTTTGCCGAGCTGTTGAACCAGGAAGCGCTGGCACTGCAGGCCGACGGGGTCGACATCATCCAGTTCGACGAGCCGGCCTTCAACGTGTACATGGACGACGCCGCCACGTGGGGCGTGCAGGCACTGGAGCGCGCCGCCCGGGGCCTGACCTGCACCACGGCCGTCCACATCTGCTACGGCTACGGCATCGAGGCCAACAACCGCTGGAAGGAAACCCTGGGCGAACAGTGGCGCCAGTACGAGAAGGTGTTCCCCGCCCTGGCCGCCAGCTCCATCCAGCAGGTCAGCCTGGAGTGCTACCACTCGCACGTGCCGCCCGAGCTGATGCGGCTGCTGGCCGGCAAGGACGTGATGGTGGGCGTCATCGACGTCGCCAGCGACGTGATCGAGACGCCCGAGCAGGTCGCCGAGACGATCGGCCGGGCCCTGCAGTTCGTGCCGAAGGAGCGCCTCATCGCCTGCACCAACTGCGGCCTGGCACCGATGGGCCGCGAGGTGGCCCTGCGCAAGCTGGAGGCGCTGGCGCGCGGTGCCGAACTGGCACGGCAGAAGTTCGGTTGACGCCATGGCCCACGATCCTTCGCACGACCACGCGCACCCGCACGCCCACGGCGCCGCCGGCGACGCCCCGCGCTGGAAGCACGACGGCGTGCGCGTCGTCCCCGGCAACCAGCTGGACGCCAACACGGCACAGACGCCGGGCATGGACCGCAAGGCGGCGATCAACTTCGCGCGCGTCGGCGCGCAGAAGCTGTGGGCCGGCACGGTCTCCATCCACGCCAATGCCAAGACCGGCGCCCACCACCACGGCCACCTCGAGAGCGTGATCTACGTGGTCAAGGGCCGGGCGCGCATGCGCTGGGGCGAGCACCTCGAGTTCACCGCCGAGGCCGGGCCGGGCGACTTCATCTACGTGCCGCCGTACGTGCCGCACCAGGAGATCAACGCCAGCCCGACCGAGGTGCTGGAGTGCGTGCTGTGCCGCAGCGACGGCGAGGCGGTGGCGGTCAACCTGGAGATCGAGCCGGTCGAGAAGCCCGAGCAGGTGCTCTGGATCGACCCGACGCACCCGCACGGCGGCGTCTAGGCGGCAGGTTCGCGGGCGCGCCGGGACGCGCCCGAATCGATCTGCGGCGCCTCCATGTCGGCCGCGGTGCCGGCCGGCGCCAGGGCATCCAGCGCCCGGGTGCGGTCCACGTGCAGCACGGCATCGAACTGCGAGAACAGCCGGGCGGCCAGATAGTGGCTGCGCCGCTCGGCCTCGGGCAGGTAGACCGCGCCGATCGCGCGTTCCAGCAGCGGCCGGTCGAGCTGGGCGCGTAGCGCCGCATCCGGCAACAGCGCGAACCTGTCCTCGCCGGTGGCATGGAACAGCGCTTCCCAGCTGCCCTCGAGGGCGGGGGGCAGGGCCATCGCGCGGCCGGGCGCGTCCCAGTCGGCCGCGGCCCGCACGCTGCCCTCGCTGGTGGTGAAGCCGAGCAGGAAGGTCTCGCCCGGCCAGCGGCGCCGCGCCAGTTCGCCGACGCTCCATTCGCCCTCGCGCGCCATCGCCGTCGCGCTGGCGTCGCCCAGGTGTGCCGTGTGGCCCCAGACGGCGAGCCGGGCCGGCTCGCCCTGTGCCTGCCCCAGGTGCTCGCCCAGCACCTGCAGGGTGTCCACCATGTGCAGTTCGCGCTGGTTCCAGCAGGACGCGCGCCCGCGGAACATGTCGCGGTAATAGGGCTTGGCCTGCCCGGCCAGGCGGTCGGCCTGCCGGGCATGGAAGAGCGCATCGGGGTCGTCGACGCCAGGCGCCGGCCGGCGCTGCAGTGCGGTGGTCAGCTGCGCCACCACGCCGTCCTCGCGGCTGATGCCGAAGCCGGCTGCGCAGCCGTAGGCCTCCAGGTTCTGCTGGTAGTGGTCCAGGCAGGCGTAGCGCAGCCGGGCCCGGCGGGCGGCATCGGGGTCGACCCGGTCCAGCCAGGCGAGCGTCTCGTGCGCCGGCCCGGACAGGCCGTAGAGGTCCATCGCGTAGAAGCCGGCGCGCTCGCGCGGCGGCCGGCCGGCGTTGACCTCGCGCAGCCACTGGATGAAGTCCAGCATGACGGGGTTGCGCCAGCGCCAGCCCGGGAAGCGCTCGAAGCCGGCCAGCGCCTCCAGGGCCTCGCCGCCGTCCAGGCCGCGCACCCAGCGGTTGACGCGCCAGGCGTCGGGCGCGTCACCCTCGATCACCACCGCCCGGCAGCCGTGCCGACCGATCAGCTCGCGCGTGATGGCGGCGCGCAAGGCCTGGAACTCATGCGTGCCGGTACTGGCCCCGCCCAGCAAGGCCAGCCGGGCTGACCCGATCGCGTCCATGAGTTCGCGGGGCAGGTTCTCGCCGAACGGCAGCAGGCGAGGGCGCAGCACATCGAGCAGGACGGCATCGGGGGCCATGGCGCGATGCGAGGCAATCCGCGTGCCGCCACAGTTCCTGTCGGCGCCTTCCTACGAAGGGGCAGGGTTCTCCGGCAGCAAGCCTTCCTGCACGCCTACAGGCGCTGCGGCCGGCTCGGCCATACAACCGGCTGTCGTCCCCCGATCCCCCATGTCCCCGCGCCACCCCCGCCGTCCCCCCGCCGCGTCGCGCCTGCTCGAAGGCGTGATCGTCGCCACCGTCGCGATCGTCGTGCTGTGCGCCACGTTCGCGACCACGCTGGCCGGATGACACGATGCGCGGGCTGGCCTTCTTCCTCGCCGCGACCGGTTGCGCCGGTGCCCTGGCCCAGGAGGGTCGGTGGGCCAACGAGAGCACCGGCAAGCCCTTGCGCCCCGGCATCTACGGCCGCATCGCGGTCCAGGGCACGCCGCCGCCGGTGATCAACAAGGTGCCGGTGATGGTGCAGCGCGCGACGCTCGACCGGCGCAGCGATCCGGTCTACCTGTACGTGCCGCCGGGCCAGGTGCGGCGCTGGGCCGACCACTGTGCCAAGTGGGACGCCTGCAGCCGGCCCGTCCACTTCGTGCGCATGGACGACAGCCCGAGCCGCTTGGGCGACTGGAAACGCAGCCAGCGCGCGCAGGCGGCGCAGGACTCGCCCGTGCTGCAGGCGCTCAACCGCTTCGTCGGTCCCTGAGCCGCGCGGCTCTTCATTCGCCATCTGCAGCCACCACCTTGTCCAGGACAGTTGCCAGCCGCCGCCGTTGGGCCAGGGGAGGTGACGACAGGCCCCTTCGACCCCGGCTGTCGCAGCAACATGCTGTAATGAATTCAAGGGGCCAAGCGACCCAGCCAAGAAGGATCTCTCCATGCCCATCCCATCCAGCGTGCAGGCCGCGCCCCACACCCTGGCGAGCGGCCCGTGCGCAGCGGCCGCCACGCGCTACGCGCAGGTGCGCGCCCATTCGCTGGCACTCGCCGCCACCCTGACGGCCGAAGACCAGGGCGTGCAGTCCATGCCCGACGCGAGCCCCACCAAGTGGCACCTCGCCCACACCAGCTGGTTCTTCGAGACCGTGGTGCTGGCGGCGCACGTGCCGGGTTACCGCGCCTTCGACCCGGCGTTCGGGCGCCTGTTCAACTCGTACTACGAATCGCTGGGGCCGCGCCACCCGCGGCCGCAGCGCGGCCTGCTCACGCGGCCGTCGCTGGACGAGGTGCACGCCTACCGGGCCCATGTCGACACCGCCATGCAGGCCTTCCTGGCCGGCGCGGCCGGGCCGCAGTGGGAGGCGGCCGCGCCCCTGGTCGAGCTGGGGCTGCAGCATGAGCAGCAGCACCAGGAACTGATCGCCACCGACATCCTGCATGCCTTCTCCTGCAACCCGCTGCTGCCGGCCTGGAAGCCGCAGGACGCGCCCGCGCTGCGGCTGGCCAGCCAGGTCGCGCCGGTGCGCTGGCTCGCGCATCCCGGCGGCACGGTCGACATCGGCCACGCCGGCGAAGGCTTCGCATTCGACAACGAGACGCCGCGCCATGCGGTGCTGCTGCAGCCGTTCGAACTGGCCGACCGGCTCGTCACCTGCGGCGAGTACCTGGCCTTCGTCGAGGAGGGCGGCTATGGAGCGGCCGGCCTGTGGCTGTCCGACGGCTGGGCCGCGGTGCAGGCGCAGGGCTGGCAGGCACCGGCCCACTGGCTGGCCCCGGGCGACCCACGCGCCCCGTCCGACCGCTGGCAGGTGTTCGGCCCGGCCGGCGTGCGTCCGCTCGATGCTGCCGCCCCGGTCACGCAGCTGAGCTTCTACGAGGCCGCCGCCTATGCCGAATGGGCCGGCGCCCGCCTGCCCACCGAGGCCGAGTGGGAGGCGATGTGGGACGAGCCCGGCATCACGCAGATGACGGGCCATGCCTGGCAATGGACCCGCTCGTCCTACGACCCCTATCCCGGGTTCCGGCCGCTGGCCGGCACCGTCGGCGAATACAACGGCAAGTTCATGGTCGGGCAGCTGGTGCTGCGCGGCGGCAGCGCCTACACGCCGCCCGGCCACGCGCGCCGCACCTACCGCAACTTCTTCCCGCCCGCCGCCCGCTGGCAATGTTCGGGCCTGCGCCTGGCGCGGGAGGTGGCACGTTGAGCGCCCGCATCCTCGAGGCCGAGCAACAGCTCTCGGGCCAGGCGCTGGAAGGCAGCGAGTTCCAGCGCGACCTGCAACGCGCGCTGGCGGCACCGCCGCACGCCATCTCGCCCAAGTACTTCTACGACACCGAAGGCTCGCGCCTGTTCGACCGCATCTGCGAGCTGCCCGAGTACTACCCCACCCGCACCGAACGCGCGCTGCTGGCCGAACATGCCGGCGCGATCGCCGCCGTGGCCGGCACCGGCGCCGACCTGGTGGAGTTCGGGGCCGGCTCGTGCAGCAAGGTGCGGCTGCTGCTGCCCGCGCTGCAGCCGCGGCGGTACCTGCCGATCGACATCTCGACCGAGCACCTGGTCGACGCGGCCGTCGGGCTGCGCCGCGAGCACCCCGGCCTGCACGTGCAGCCGGTGGCCGGCGACTACACGGCGGCGCTGCGCCTGCCCGACCCGCTGCCGGGCGCGCGGCGCGTCGGCTTCTTCCCCGGCTCCACCATCGGCAACTTCACGCCCGAGGAAGCGCTGCAGTTCCTGCGCGGTGCCGCCCGGCTGCTGCGCGGCGGCGGCCTGCTGCTGGGGGCCGACCTGGTGAAGGACCCGAACGTCCTGCATGCGGCCTACAACGACGCCCAGGGCGTCACAGCCGCCTTCAACCTGAACCTGCTGGCGCGCGCCAACCGCGAGCTGGGCACCGCGTTCGACCTCGACCGCTTCTGGCACAGCGCGTTCTACAACGCGGCGCAGCAGCGCATCGAGATGCACCTGGTCAGCCGCTGCCGCCAGCAGGTTGCAGTCGACGGCCACAGCTACGTGCTGGAGGCTGGCCAGGCGCTGCACACCGAGAATTCCTATAAATTCAGCATCGAGGGCCTGCGCCGGCTGGCCGTGCAGGCCGGCTTCCGGCCCGGCCCGGCCTGGACCGATCCGGGCAACCTGTTCAGCGTGCACTGGCTGCACGCGCCCGAGTGAACCCATAGGAACTGTTTCGATGAAGGCCAGCTGGAACGGCAAGGTGATCGCCCAGAGCGACGACACGGTGGTGGTCGAAGGCAACCACTACTTCCCCGACAGCGCGCTCGACCGCCGCTACGTCACCTTCTCCAACCACAAGACCACCTGCGCCTGGAAGGGCCAGGCCAGCTACTACTCGCTGCTGGTCGACGGCGAGCTGAACACCGACGCGGTCTGGTACTACCCCGATCCCAAGCCCGAGGCCGAGATGGTGCGAGGCCGCGTCGCCTTCTGGCGAGGCGTGGAGGTGACCGACTAAGCGCGCAAGCGCGCAGTCGGTCATCCCGGCGAACGCCGGGATCTACCGCCCGGATCACCACCGGCATTGACAGCGCCCTGGCCGGTCATCCCGGCGAAGGCCGGGATCCACGACGTCGGTCATCCCTGGCGACGTGGGAGGTCCTTCAGCGCCTTTTGCGTCACTTCTGCGCCGTCTGCGGGCGGGTGTCTGCTCCTTCGCCGCTTCGCCCCCCGCACCCAAAGGGCCTCGGTCGAGCCGTTAAGCTCTCGCGCCATGATCCTGCATCCCCCCTACGCCGCGGCGGGCGAGGCCGCCGCGCTGCTGCGCTCGCGCGGCTACGCCGTGCTCAGCCCGGCCGGAGTGGCCACGCTGGCCGGCTGCGAGCTGGCGCAGCTGGCACAGCTGGCGCCCTCGTGGGACGACCTGCCGCCCGACATCTACCTCAAGGACGGCGGCCGCTACCGGCGCCGCCGCCATTCCTGCTTCGTGGCCGAGGCGGACGGCCTGCGCCAGGTGCCGCACCGCGCGCACTGGCAGCCGGTGGAATACAACGCCCTGCACGGCGGCATGCAGCGCTGGTTCGAGCCGATGCGGCCGGAGGTGGTGGCCACGCCGGCCTGGCAGGGCCTGCTGGCCGGCCTGGGCAGGGTGTGTTCGCAGGCCAAGGGCGGCCAGCCCTGGTCGGTGGAGGCGCACCAGTTCCGTATCGACACCACCGATGGCATCGGGCGGCCGACGCCCGAGGGCGCGCACCGCGACGGCGTCGACGTGGTGGCCGTGTTCCTGGTGGCGCGCGAGGGCGTCAAGGGCGGCGAGACCCGGGTATTCGAGGCCGACGGCCCGGCCGGCCAGCGCTTCACGCTCACCGAGCCGTGGTGCCTGCTGCTGCTGGACGACGAGCGCGTGGTGCACGAGACCACGCCGATCCAGCCGACCGCCCCGGGCGGCCACCGCGACACGCTGGTGCTGACCTACCGGGCGGGCGGGTTCCAGGACGAGGCAGCGGCCGGCGCCTAGTAGTCCCGCACGTCCGCCACCGGATGCGTGCCGAAGTCGACACGGTCCAGGACGGCCAGCACGCGGGCGGCCGCCTCGGCCGGCGTGTCCAGCTGGCCCTTGTCCTTCAAACCCTGGAAGGTGCCGACGTCGGGGAAGCCGCTGGCGTCGGCGCTGCGCAGCTGCACCTGCATGTCGGTGTCGATCACGCCGGGCGCCAGCGAGCAGATGCGGGCGCCGTTCGGGCGCAGGGCCTCCTCGAGCGCGACGACGCGGCTGAAGTGGTCCATGCCGGCCTTGGCGGCGCAGTAGGTGGCCTGCGAGGCCATCGCGCGGCGGCCCAGCCCGGAGGAGATGTTCAGGACCCGGCGCTGGCAGCGCCAGGCGGTGGTGGCCCGCAGGAAGGCGCCGGTCAGCAGCATCGGCGCTTCCAGCCCGACGCGCAGCGCCTGGGCGAGGTCGTCGGCGCCGATCTCGCCCAGCGGCGCGATGCGGGGGATCGCGCCGGCGTTGTTGACCAGGGTCGCGCTGGCCAGCCCGGTCTCGCCGCGGGCGGCGAGCCAGGTCTCGAGCCGGGCGGCCGCGACGTCGGCGCGGGTCAGGTCCTGCGGCCATTGCTCCAGCGTGGCGCCGATGGCAGCGGCAGCGGCGGCCAGCTCGTCGCTCGGCTTGCGGGCGATGCACAGCAGGGCGTGGCCGGCGCCCAGCAACTGCTTGGCGATCGCGAGGCCCAGGCCGCGCGACGCGCCGGTGAGAACGGTGAGGTGGCTTGTCGTGGTCATGCGCCGATTGTCCGCGTCAGGCTGCCACCACGATCGGGAAGCTGGCCTGCAGGCCGTCCGCTCCCGCGCGGAACGGCACCGTGAGCGCCTCGCGGTCGGCCGCCGACAGCCGTCGCCACAGGCCGTCGCTCTCGTTGTGCGGATCGCCCTGCACATACAGCTGCGTGGTCAGCAGCTCGCGGCTGCCCAGTCGCACCTTCACGTGGATGTGGGGCGTGCGCCCGCTGTACGCCACCGGCCGGATGGTGCGGAAGCGCCACTGGCCCTCGCGGTCGGCCAGCACGCGGCCGAAGCCCTGAAAGGCGGGATCGGCGCGGCCGCCGTCGCCCGGATGGTGGTAGTGGCCGTCGCCGTCGCATTGCCAGATCTCCACCGCGGCCCCGGCGAGTGGCCGGCCCTGCACGTCGCTGACGGTGCCGGCCACCCAGGCCGGCTGGCCACCGGCGTAACTCGCGTTGCCGTTGCGCAGCAGGTCGTGGTCGGTGTCGGCCGGCAGCTGCACCGGATAGAACGGGCCTTCGGTCTGCGCCGGCGTGGGCCGGCGCGGCGCCTGTGCGCGCACGCCGAGGTGGAGCACGGGCAGGGCGACCAGGGCGGCGGTGGCAGCGCGGCGGGTGAGGGGGCGGTGGACAGGCATGGCGGTCTCCGGCAGCAACGGCCAGCGTACCCCAGGGCGCCGGTCCGGGGGCTCAGCGGGAGGCCAGTTCCCGGGTCGCCGGTGTCACCTCGCGCGCCGGCCGCACGACCGGGTCCCAGCTGCCGCCGAGCGCCCGGATCAGCGCGACCGTGGACTGGTCCTGGGCAGCACGCACCTGCAGCGCCTGGCGCCGGTTGCGCAGCTCGCTGCGGCGCGCATCCAGCAGGTCGAGCTGGCTGACCAGCCCGTTGCGGTAGCGCGTCTCCGAGATCACGCTGGCGCGCCGCGCCGCATCCACCGCCCGTCCCTGGGCCTGCGACTGCTCGGCCAGCAGCCGCAGCGCGGAGAGCTGGTCCTCGACTTCGCGGAAGGCGCCGAGCACCTGGCCGCGGTAGCCGGCCAGCGCACCGTCCAGCTGCGCCTGCGCGACCTGCAGCTGCGCGTCGCGCCGGCCGCCGTCCAGCAGCGGCACCGACAGCAGCGCGCCGATGCTCCAGGCCCGCGCCGACCACTTGAACAGGTCGCCGAGCTCGGGCGAGGCGAAGCCGCCGTCGGCCGTGAGCGCGATGCGGGGGAACCAGGCCGCCTGGGCGACCCCGACGCGGGCCTGCGCCGCCAGCAGGGAGGCCTGCGCCGCTGCGACGTCGGGGCGGCGGGCCAGCACCGTGCCGGGCACGCCGGGCGGGATCACCGGCAGGGCGGTGGTCCAGGCGGCGCTGTCCAGCCCGAAGCTGGACGCCGGCTCGCCGACCAGGACCGCCAGCGCGTGCTCGACCTCGGCGCGCGCCCGGTCGAGCGCCAGGGCGTCGGCTTCGGTGGCGGCGACTTCGGATTCCACCCGCACCACGTCCAGTTCGGCGACGTCGCCGGCCTGGAAGCGGCGCTGCGTCAGGCGCAACGTGTCGGCGTAGGCGGCGACGGTCTCGCGCACCAGCGCCCGTTCGGCGTCCAGCGCGCGCAGCGCCAGGTAGGCCTGCGCCACCTCGGCCTGCACCAGCAGCTGCGTGCTCTGCAGCAGCGCCGCGCGCGACTGCGCATCCAGCGCCGCCGCGTCCTGCACGCGTGCCAGCCGGCCGAACACGTCGACCTCCCAGGCCAGCGCGGCGCCGGCCTGCACCAGGGTCGCGGGGGTCGCGCCGGCTGGCGTGTTCGCGCCGGCCTCGCGCACCACGCGGCCGGCGGCGGCGACCTGGGGCAGCCGGTCGGCGCGCGCCTCGCGCACCAGCGCGCGGGCCTGCGCCAGGGCGGACGCGGCCAGCTGCACGCTGGTGTTGTGCACGGCCGCCTGCTCGACCAGCCGGTCCAGCACCGGGTCCTGGAAGGTCTTCCACCAGGCGCCGCGGTCCTGCGCCTCGGCCGGCTGCGCGAGCGTCCAGCGCTCGCCGGCCTCCTTGAAGCGGGCCGGTGCCGCCGCTTCGGCGGGCAGGTCGGGCAAGGCGGTCGCGCAGCCGGCCAGCAGCAGGGCGGCGACCAAGGGGATCAAGGCGAACGATCTCGTCATGGCGGTTTCCATTCAGTCCTGGTGGGGCGCGGCGGGCACGGGCCGCGCGGTCGCGCCGCCGGCCGGCCGCAGGGTCCCGGTGTCGGTCGGGGCGGCGCGGTGGTGGCGCAGCGGACGGTTGCCGGCGAGGGCGCGCAGGCCGACGTAGAACACCGGCGTGAGGAACAGTCCGAAGGCGGTGACGCCGAGCATCCCGGCGAACACGGCCACGCCCATGGCCTGGCGCATCTCCGAGCCGGCGCCGGTCGACAGCACCAGCGGCAGCACGCCCATCACGAACGCCAGCGACGTCATCAGGATGGGGCGCAGCCGCAGCCGGCTGGCCTCGATGGCGGCCTGGTACGGCGTGCGGCCGGCGAACTCCAGCTCGCGCGCGAACTCCACGATCAGGATCGCGTTCTTGGCCGACAGCCCGACCAGCACCATCAGGCCGATCTGGGTGAAGACGTTGTTGTCGCCGTGCGAGAGCCACACGCCGGTCATCGCGGCCAGCAGTCCCATGGGCACGATCAGGATGATGGACAGCGGCAGCGTCAGGCTCTCGTACTGCGCGGCCAGCACCAGGAACACCAGCAGGATGGCCAGCGGGAACACGATCACCGCCGAGTTGCCCGCCAGGATCTCCTGGTAGGTCAGGTCGGTCCATTCGAACGCGATGCCCGGCGGCAGCGTCTCGGCGGCGATGCGCTGGATGGCCGCCTGCGCCTGGTGGCTCGAGTAGCCGGGCGCGGCGCCGCCGTTGATGTCGGCGGCCAGGTAGCCGTTGTAGCGCATGGCGCGCTCGGGGCCGTGGCTCTCGCGCACCTTCAGCACCGCCGCCAGCGGCACCATTTCGCCCGAGGCGGCGCGCACCTTGAGCGCGCCGATGTCCTCGGCCCGCGCGCGGTAGGGCGCGTCGGCCTGGACCCGGACCGAGTAGGTGCGCCCGAACTTGTTGAAGTCGTTGACGTACAGGCTGCCCAGGTAGATCTGCATGGTGTCGAAGATGTCCGTCACCGGCACGCCCAGCTGGCGCGCCCGGGTGCGGTCGATGTCGGCCCACAGCTGCGGCACGTTGACCTGCCAGCTGCTGAACAGGCCGGCGAGTTCCGGCGCCTGCGAGGCCTTGGCCATGAACGCCTTCACGGCGCCGTCCATCGCCTCGTAGCCGAGCGACGCCCGGTCCTCCAACTGCAGCTTGAAGCCGCCGGTGGTGCCCAGGCCCTGCACGGGCGGCGGCGGGAACATCACGATGAAGGCGTCCTGGATGCCGGCGAACTGCTGGTTCAGCTGGGCGGCGACCGCGTTGCCGCTCTGGTCGGCGCGGGTGCGCTCGCCGAACGGCTTGAGCATGGCGAACACGATCCCCGAGTTGGAGCTGTTGGTGAAGCCGTTGATCGACAGGCCCGGGAAGGCCAGGGTGCCCTCCACGTTCGGGTTCTTCTGCGCGATCTCGCCCATGCGGCGGATCACCGCGTCGGTGCGGTCCAGGGTGGCGCCGTCGGGCAGCTGGGCGAAGCCGATCAGGTACTGCTTGTCCTGGCCGGGCACGAAGCCGCCCGGCACCGCCTTGAACAGGCCCACCGTCGCCACCACCAGCACCAGGTACGCGCCCAGCATCACCGCCTTGCGTCCGAGCACGCGCCGCACGCCGCCGCCGTAGGCCTGCGAGCCGCGGCCGAACAGCCGGTTGAAGCCGCGGAACAGCCAGCCGAACCAGCGGTCCATGAAGCGGGTGAGGGCGTCGCGCGGCGCGTCGTGGCCGCGCAGCAGCAGGGCCGCGAGCGCCGGCGACAGCGTCAGCGAGTTCACCGCCGAGATCACGGTGGAGATGGCGATGGTCACCGCGAACTGGCGGTAGAACTGGCCGGTCAGGCCGCTGATGAAGGCCAGCGGGACGAACACCGCGACCAGCACCAGCGCGATGGCCACGATCGGGCCCGAGACCTCGCGCATGGCCTGGTAGGTCGCCTCCAGCGGCGACAGCCCGGACTCGATGTTGCGTTCGACGTTCTCGACCACCACGATGGCGTCGTCGACCACGATGCCGATGGCCAGCACCAGCCCGAACAGGCTGAGCGCGTTGATCGAGAAGCCCAGCACGTGCAGCACGGCGAAGGTGCCGACCACCGACACCGGCACCGCCAGCAGCGGGATGATGGAGGCGCGCCAGGTCTGCAGGAACAGGATGACGACCAGCACCACCAGTGCGATCGCCTCCAGCAGGGTGTGGACCACCGAGGTGATCGAGGCCCGCACGAACTGCGTCGGGTCGTAGGCGATGCGGTACTCCACGCCGTCGGGCATGGTGCGGGCGATCTCGTCCATCGTGGCGCGCACCTGGGCCGAGATCTCCAGCGCGTTCGAGCCGGGCGCCTGGAAGACGCCGATGCCCACCGCGGGGTCGTTGTTCAGCAGCGAGCGCAGCGAGTAGTCGGCCGCACCCAGTTCCAGCCGCGCGATGTCGCGCAGCCGGGTGACGGCGCCGTCGGCGCCGGTCTTGACGATGATGTCGCCGAACTCCTCCTCGCTGGCCAGGCGCCCCTGGGCGTTGATCGACAGCTGCACGTCGACCCCGGCCGGACTGGGCGAGGCGCCCACGACGCCGGCCGCGGCCTGCACGTTCTCGCCGCGCACCGCACGCACCACGTCGCCGGCCGACAGGTTGCGCTGCGCCACCTTCTGCGGGTCGAGCCAGATGCGCATGGCGTACTCGCCGCCGCCCCAGATGCCGACCTGGCCGACGCCCTGGATGCGCGCCAGCCGGTCCTTCACGTTCAGGACGGCGTAGTTGCGCAGGTAGTCCATGCCGTAGCGGCCGCTGGGCGACACCAGGTGCACCACCATCGTGATGTCGGGCGCGCTCTTGACGGTGCTCAGCCCCAGGCGCCGCACCTCCTCCGGCAGGCGCGGCTCGGCCTGCGAGACGCGGTTCTGCACCAGCTGCTGCGCCTTGTCGGGATCGGTGCCCAGGCGGAAGGTGACGCTGAGCGTGAGCAGGCCGTCGGTGGTCGCCTGGCTGCTCATGTAGAGCATGCCCTCGGTGCCGTTGATCGCCTCCTCCAGCGGGGTGGCGACGGTCTCGGCGATCACCTTGGGGTTGGCGCCGGGGTAGTTGGCCCGCACCACGATGGTGGGCGGCACGACCTCGGGGTACTCCGAGATCGGCAGCCCGCGCAGGGCCAGGAGGCCAGCCAGGAAGATCAGCAGCGAGAGCACGCCGGCGAAGATCGGCCGGTCGATGAAGAATTTCGAGATGTTCATGGCAGGGCTGCTGTCAGGACTTGGCGGCGACGGTGGCCGCGCCCGCGGGGCGGGCCGTCATCTCCACCGTCTCGGGCTGCACCACGGCGCCGGGGCGCACGCGCTGGAGCCCGTTGACCACGATGCGCTCGCCGCTGCGCAGGCCGCTGCGGACGACGCGCAGGCCGTCGACCGGCGCGCCCAGGGTGACCTCGCGGTACTCGGCCTTGTCGCCGGGGCCGACCACCAGCACGAACTTCTTGTCCTGGTCGGTGCCCACGGCGCGCTCGTTGACCAGCAGCGCACGCACCGCCTGCGGCTGCCCCATGCGGATGCGGGCGAACTGGCCGGGGATCAGGGAGCCGTCCTTGTTGTCGAAGGTCGCGCGCATGCGCACCGTGCCGCTGCGGGCGTCGACCTGGTTGTCGATCAGCTGCAGGCGGCCGGCATGCTGGACATCGGCGCCGAGGGCGGTGGCCATCTGCACCGGAATGCGCTCGATCAGCTGGCGCGCGCTGGAGCCGCTGGGCAGCGTCTTCAGGGCCGCCACCAGGGTCTGCTCGTCGGCCTCGAAGCTGGCGTAGATCGGGCTGACCGACACCAGCGTGGTGAGCACCGGGGCGCCCGGGCCGGCGGCCACCAGGTTGCCCGGCGTCACCTCCAGCTTGCCGATGCGGCCGGCCACCGGCGCGCGCACCTGGGTGTAGCCCAGGTTCAGGCGCGCGGCCTGCGACTGCGCCTGGGCGGCGCGCAGGTTGGCCTCGGCCTCGCGGCGGGCGTTGACCCGCTCGTCCAGCTCGCGGCGGGCGATCGCGCTGTCCTCCCACAGCCGCAGCGCGCGCACGTGCTCGTTGTCGGCGTTGGTCAGGCGCGCCTGGGCGGCGCCGACCTGGGCCTCGGCACGCTCGACCTCGGCGGCGTAGGGGGCCGGATCGATGGTGACCAGCAGGTCGCCCTTGGCCACCAGCGAGCCTTCGCGGAAGTGCACCGACTGCACGGCGCCGGCGACGCGCGAGCGGATGTCGACCCGCTCCACGGCCTCGAGCCGGCCCGAGAACTCGTTCCAGGCCGTGATCTCGGTCTCGTTGACGGTGGCCACCGACACCGGGATGCCGGCGGGCGCGGCGGCCGGTGCGGCGGCCTGGGCCGAGCGTTCCGGCCCGAAGGCCACCAGGGCGGCGGCAGCGGCGGCGCCGAGGCTGGCGACGGCCCACCAGTGGCGGGCGAGGGGGGCAAACTTGTTCTTCATGATCGGGTCCTTGTCGAATTCGGGGTGCAGGCTTCCCTGGCGGGCCGGCGAGCCGGCCTGCCACGGGGCAGGGTCTGGTGGGGGAGCGCGGGGGCGCTAGTGGGGCGGTGCCGGCGCGCGGAAGAACGCGCGCAGGTGCTCGCGCACGGCGCCCGCGCACGGACAGGCGTCGGCCGGTTCGGCCTCCAGCGCGTCGGGCCAGCCGGTGGCCGGCCCCAGCACCTCGCTGCGCACGGCGATGCCGGCGTCGCGCAGCCGGGCGGCGAACGCCAGCGCCTCGTCGCGCATCGGATCGTCCTGGCCGGCCAGGATCAGAGCCGGCGGCAGGCCGGCCAGCCGCTGGGCCCGCGCCGGCACGGCGTAGGGATGCTCGGCGTCCATCGGCCCGCGCAGGTATTGCCGCCAGCCGGCGGTCCACTTGCATTGCACGACGTCGCCCAGCGTCTCGCGCAGCGACGCGGTGGCGGTGCAGGGATCGAGCATGGGCGTCACCAGGATCTGCCCAGCCAGCGGCGGGTGCGAGCGGTCGCGCGCCACCATGGCCACCGCGGCGGCCAGGTTGCCGCCGGCCTCCTCGCCGGCCAGGTACACCGGGGCGCCGCTGCCGCCCAGCCGCGCGCGCTGCCGGTAGAGCGCCTCGAGCGCCGCGTAGCCGGCCTCCACCGCGTCGGGAAAGCGGTGGCCGGGCGCCAGCGGATAGGCCAGCGAGGCGACGACGGCGCCGACCTCGACCAGCAGCTGGGCCATGTGGCCGCCGCTGTCCAGGTCGCCGGTGACGAAGGCCCCGCCGTGGAAATGCAGCACCAGCGGCACCACCGTGCCGCGCGGGCGGGTACCCCACAGCCGCACCGGCAGGGCGACGCCGGGCAGGTCGAGCGCGCGGTGGGGCGCAGGGGAGGGGGACGCAGTGGCAGCCATGGAGTGGAAGATAAGCCTGCGGGTCCTGCGGATAAAGCGGAGCCGGACCACTTCTCTGTTTCCGCCGCGTGAACAATCGCCGCACAAACGACAACCAGGAACGAGGGAATGGACCAGATCCAGTCGATGCGCGTGTTCGCCCGGGTGGTGGAGGCGGGCACGTTCACGCGGGCGGCCGAGTCGCTGGGCCTGCCCAAGGGCACGGTCACGCGGCTGGTGCAGCACCTGGAGGCGCGCCTGAAGGTGCGCCTGCTCAATCGCACCACGCGCCGCGTCACCGTCACGCCCGACGGCGCCGCGTACTACGAGCGCACCTCGCGCCTGCTGAACGACCTCGACGACATCGAGGCCAGCATGTCGAACGCGCGCGTCAACCCCAGCGGGCGGCTGCGGGTGGACGTGGGCACCTCGGTCGCCCGGCTGATCCTCATCCCCGCGCTGCCGGACTTCTACGTGCGCTATCCCGACATCCAGCTCGACCTGGGCGTGAGCGACCGGCCGGTGGACCTGGTGACCGACAACGTCGACTGCGTGATCCGCGGCGGCGAACTGCTGGAGCAGTCGCTGGTGGCGCGCCGGGTGGGCAACATGCCGCTGGTGACGGTGGCTTCGCCCGCCTACCTGCGCCGCCAGGGCACGCCCGCCCATCCGTCCGAGCTGGAGGACCGGCACACCACGGTCAACTACTTCTCGTCGCGCACCGGCCGCCCCTATGCCAACCTGTTCGAGAAGGACGGCGAGACGCTCGAGATCTCCGGGCGCTACCAGCTGTCCGTCAACGAGGCCAACGCGGCGCTGGCGGCCGTGCTCGCCGGACTGGGGGTGGGGCAGATCGGCCTGTTCGGCGCGGCGGAGCACCTCGAGCGCGGCGAGCTGGTGCAGGTGCTGGCCGGGTGGACCCACCCGCCGATCCCGCTGCACATCGTCTATCCGCCCAACCGCCACCTCAGTGCCAAGGTGCGGGCCTTCGTCGAATGGGCGACCGAACTGTTTGCCCGCCATCCGGGCCTGCAGGGCTGAGGATCAGAAGGGCGCCGGACTGGTCCAGTGCGCCGGCGCACCGTCGGCCGGATGGGGCAGGGCGAGCTCGGTGGCGTGCAGCAGCAGGCGTGGCGCGGCGGCGGCGATGCCCTCCGGCGCGTACAGCGCGTCACCCACGATGGGATGGCCGATGGCCTGCAGGTGCACGCGCAGCTGGTGGGTGCGACCGGTGACCGGTTCCAGTTCCAGCCGGCTGGTGCCGGGCAGCGGCCCGGGGCCGAGCAGCTTCCAGCGCGTGACCGCCGGGCGGCCATGCACCGGATCGACCTGCTGGCGCGGCCGGTTCGGCCAGTCGGCGCCGATCGGCAGGTCGATGGCCTGCCAGCCGTCGTCGCCGCCAGGCCGGCCGGCCACCACCGCCTGGTAGCGCTTGCACACGTCGCGCTGCTCGAAGGCCCGGGCCAGCTGCCGCTGCATCGACAGGCCGCGTGCCATCAGCCACAGCCCGGAGGTGGCCATGTCGAGCCGGTGCACCACCAGCGCGTCGGGGTAGAGGGCCTGCACGCGGGTGGCCAGGCAATCCTGCTTGTCGGCACCGCGCCCGGGCACCGACAGCAGGCCGGCGGGCTTGTCGACCACCAGCAGCCGTGCGTCGGCATGCAGCAGCCGCACCGCGCCGCCCGCCCCGGATAATTCGTCGATGTCCAACCTCGCCACCATGCCGTCCTTGCAGGCGATTGTCCTGCTGGTCGCCTCCAACCTGTTCATGACCATGGCCTGGTACGGCCACCTCAAGAACCTGGCGACCAGCCCCTGGTACATCGCCGCGGTGGCGAGCTGGGGCATCGCGCTGGCGGAGTACCTGCTGCAGGTGCCGGCCAACCGCATCGGTTTCCAGCAGGCCGGCCTGTCGGTGGCGCAGCTGAAGATCCTGCAGGAGGTGATCACGCTGTCGGTGTTCGTGCCGTACGCCGTGGTCTACCTCGGCCAGCCCCTCAAGCTCGACTACCTGTGGGCGGCGCTGTGCATGGTGGGCGCGGCCTACTTCATGTTCCGCGCCTGACCGTCCCGGGCGACCGGAAGCCCCGGTTTACACTCGCGCGTTCACCAAACTGCCAAAAAAGACGGGATTTCGCATGCTGTTCGGCAAACTGCTGCCGCGAGAAGGCAACTTCTACGAGATGTTCAACCAGCATGCCACGCGCATCGTGGAGGCGGCACAGGCGTTCGCCCAGCTGGTGGCGAACTACGACGACACCAACCTGCGCGACCGGTACACCCGCGAGGTCGATGCCGCCGAGCGCGCGGCCGACCGCGTCACGCACGACGTGAACCGGCTGATCCACAAGACGTTCATCACGCCGATCGACCGCGACCAGATCCACACGCTGATCAACACCATGGACGACGTGGCCGACCTGCTGCAGGACTCGGCCGAGACCATGGCGCTGTACGACGTGCGCCGCGTCAACGAGGAGATCACCCGCCTCACGGACCTGGCGGTCAAGTGCTGCGAGCGCCTGAAGGAGGCGGTGGCCCTCATCGGCGGGCTGGCCGACGCGCCCACGGCGGAGGCGGCCCTGAAGACCTGCGAGGAGATCGACCGGCTCGAGTCCGACGCCGACCGCGTGATGCGTTCGGCCATGAGCAAGCTGTTCCGCGAGGAACCGGACGTGCGCGAGCTGATCAAGCTCAAGGCCATCTACGAGCTGCTGGAGACGATCACCGACAAGTGCGAGGACGTCGCGAACGTGATCGAGGGCATCGTCCTCGAGCACTCCTGATCGCGGGGATCCTCCGACATGGAACCGGTGCAGGCCACCCTGTGGGTGGTGATCATGCTGGTGGCGCTGGCCCTGGCATTCGACTTCATGAACGGCTTCCACGACGCCGCGAACTCCATCGCGACCGTCGTGTCCACCGGCGTGCTCAAGCCCACGCAGGCGGTGCTGTTCGCGGCGTTCTTCAACATCGTCGCGATCTTCATCTTCCACCTCAGCGTGGCGGCGACCATCGGCAAGGGCATCGTCGAGCCTGGCGTGGTGGACACCCACATCGTGTTCGGCGCGCTGGTGGGGGCCACGGCCTGGAACCTGCTCACCTGGTGGTGGGGCATCCCGAGCAGCTCGTCGCACGCGCTGATCGGCGGCATCGTCGGGGCCGTCATCGCCAAGTCGGGAGCCGGCTCGCTGATCGGCGCCGGCGTGTGGAAAACGGTGCTGTTCATCTTCGTCTCGCCGCTGCTGGGCTTCCTGCTCGGCTCGCTGATGATGGTGGCGGTGTCGCACATCTTCCGGCGCGCCACGCCCTCGCGCATCGACCGCTGGTTCCGGCGCCTGCAGCTGGTGTCGGCCGGCGCGTACAGCCTGGGCCACGGCGGCAACGACGCCCAGAAGACCATCGGCATCATCTGGCTGCTGCTCATCGCCAGCGGGCACGTGGCCGCTGGCCAGAGCGCGCCGCCCACCTGGGTGATCATCGCCTGCTACCTGGCCATCGGCCTGGGCACCATGTTCGGCGGCTGGCGCATCGTCAAGACCATGGGCCAGAAGATCACCAAGCTCAAGCCGGTGGGCGGCTTCTGCGCCGAGACCGGCGGGGCCCTGACGCTGTTCATGGCGACCGCACTGGGCATCCCGGTGTCGACCACCCACACCATCACCGGTGCCATCGTCGGCGTGGGTTCCACCCAGCGGGCCAGCGCGGTGCGCTGGGGCGTGGCCGGCAACATCGTCTGGGCCTGGATCTTCACCATCCCGGCGTCGGCCTTCGTCGCCGCCATCGGGTACTGGGTCAGCCTGCAGGTGTTCTAGGGCGCCTGCGCGCCCCCGGTCAGCGCGAGATCTCGCGCCCGGCCTCGACCTGGTTCTGGAAGTAGCCCTGGAAGCTGATGGCGATGCTGGCCATCAGCACGGCGGCGCCGACCATCAGCGCCAGCACGATGGCCCACACCGTGGCCCACCCGGTCTGGCCGGCCGGGGCGTCGGCGGCCTGGGCCGGGTTGAAGCGTGCGTTCCACTGCTCGGGCTTCTGCAGCCCGTACACGATGGCCGTGAGGCAGCAGCCCGCGAAGGTGAAGCCGAGCACCGGCGTGAGCACCCAGCTGATCGCATCATCCTGGCCCAGCGACCACATGCGCAGCACGCCGTAGCCGCCCACGAGCGTGAGCGCCGGCAGCAGCCAGCCGAGCCAGTCGCGCCAGCCGTGCAGGTAGAAGCGGTGGGCGCCGAAGGTGCCGCCGACGAAGGCCAGCCAGGTCGCCAGGGTCTTGCTCTTCATGCCGCGCCTTCGGCCGGCGTCGAGTCGCCGGCCCCGATCGACTTTTCCATCAGCACGATGTCCAGCCAGCGATCGAACTTCCAGCCGCACGAGGCGATGGTGCCCACCGGCGTGAAGCCGAGCGAGCGGTGCACGCCGACCGAGCCCGTGTTGGCGGAGTCGCCGATCACGGCGATGAGCTTGCGCACGCCGGTCGCCTCGGCCTGGGTCACCAGGGCCGCCAGCAGCTGCTTGCCCAGGCCCTGGCCGGCCGCGTCGGGGTGGAGATAGATCGAGTCCTCGGCCGAGTACCGGTAGGCCGGCCGGGGCTTGAACCACTGGCAGTAGGCGTAGCCCAGGATGCGGCCGGCGTCTTCGGCCACCAGCCAGGGCAGGCCCTTGGCCAGCACGTCGGCGCGCCGGGCGGCCATGTCGGCCTCGGTCGGCGGGGTGGTCTCGAAGGTGCCGGTGCCGTGCAGGACGTGGTGGCCGTAGATGGCGGTGATGGCGGGCAGGTCGGTGTCCCGGCTGGGGCGGATGGTCGGCATGGGGTGGGGTGCTAGAATCGCGGGCTTTCCAGCGTGTCGCTGGCCGGGTGGCCATGTCGCGTGTCTCAACGCTGGGAGATACATCGAGGAGGCGCCGGTTCGGCGCCTGTCTCCACCCGAAGGATAAATCATGGTCGTCATTCGACTCAGCCGCGGCGGTGCCAAGAGCCGTCCGTTCTTCAATATCGTGGTCGCCGACAAGCGCGTGCGCCGCGACGGCCGCTTCATCGAGCGCCTCGGGTTCTACAACCCGATCGCCAAGGCCGGCGAGGAAAGCGTTCGCATCGCCCAGGACCGCCTGACGTACTGGCGCGGTGTCGGCGCCCAGGCTTCGCCCACGGTCGAGCGCCTGCTCAAGCAAGCCGCTGCCAAGGCCCCCGCCGCCGCCGCAGCTGCCTGAGGCCCGCATGTCCGCCGGGCTCGAACCCGCGGAACTGCCCGCGGATGCCGTCGAAGTCGGCCGCATCCACGACGCCTGGGGCATCAAGGGCTGGTTCAAGGTCCTGCCCCACAGCGCTTCCCCGGAAGCGCTTTTTTCTTCCAAGCGCTGGTACCTGCAGCCGTCCGAACGCACGGCCAAGCCGTCCTTCACGGGCACCGTGCTGCTGCGCATCCGCGAAGCGAAGGAGCACGCCGACAGCATCGTCGCCACCGCGCAGGAGGTCGACGACCGCAATGCCGCCGAGGCGCTCAAGGGTGCGCGCATCTTCGTGCCGCGTTCCAGCTTCCCCACCGCCGGTGACGACGAGTACTACTGGGTCGACCTGCTCGGCCTGCGCGTGGTCAACCGCGAGGGCCTCGACCTCGGCGAGGTGCGCGACCTGATGTCCACCGGCCCGCAGACCGTGCTGGTGGTGGGCTACGAGCAGGACGGCCAGCCGGCCGAGCGCATGATCCCGTTCGTCTCCGCCTACGTCGACACCGTCGACCTCGCCGGCAAGCGCATCACCGTCGACTGGCAGCCGGACTACTGAGCCCGGGGGCATGCGCTTCGACGTCATCACCCTCTTTCCCGAGCTGTTCGCGCCGTTCCTGGACAGCGGGGTGACGCGGCGCGCCTACGCCTCGAAGCAGGTCGACGTGCGGCTGTGGAACCTGCGCGACCATGCCGAGGGCAACTACCGCCGCGTCGACGACCGCCCGTTCGGCGGCGGCCCTGGCATGGTGATGCTGGCCGAGCCGCTGGCGCGCTGCCTGGCGGCCATCCGGGCCGACCGCTCAGATGCTGCCCCGCTGGTGCTGTTCTCACCGGTAGGGCAGCGCCTGGACCATGCCGGCGTCGAGGGCTGGTCGGCCGGTAGCGGCGCCATCCTGCTGTGCGGCCGCTACGAGGGCGTCGACCAGCGCTTCATTGAGGCCCATGTCGACGTCGAGCTGAGCCTGGGCGACTTCGTGCTCTCGGGCGGCGAGATCGCAGCCATGGCGCTGCTGGACGCGGTGGCGCGCCTGCAGCCGGGCGTGCTGAACGAGGCCGGCAGCCACGAGGCCGACAGCTTCAACCCCGCCATCGACGGCCTGCTGGACTGCCCGCACTACACCCGGCCGGAGGAGTGGGAGGGGCGCCGCGTGCCGCCCGAGCTGCTGTCCGGCCACCACGCGCAGATCGAGCGCTGGCGCCGCGAGCGCCGGCTGGAGGCCACCGCCCGCCTGCGGCCCGAGCTGCTGGCGGCCGCCCGCGCGGCGGGCCGGCTGACCCCTGCGGACGAGGCCTTCCTGGGCCGCCTGGCCCAGCCGTAGCCGCCGGGCTATAATCTCGGGCTCTTTCGATCCTCTGCCCGCCGCAACCCCGAGGAACGACGTGGTCCACGCCGTTCCTGTCCTTCCGGACACATTCCACCAACAGGCGCCGGCACGATCGCTTGGAACCACCATGAACCTGATCCAGACCCTCGAACAAGAGGAAATCGCCCGCATGGGCAAGAAGATCCCCGAGTTCGCCCCCGGCGACACGGTGATCGTCAGCGTCAACGTCGTCGAAGGCAACCGCAAGCGCGTGCAGGCCTACGAGGGCGTCGTCATCGCCAAGCGCAACCGCGGCCTCAACAGCGGCTTCACGGTGCGCAAGATCTCCAGCGGCGAAGGCGTGGAGCGCACCTTCCAGACCTACAGCCCGCTGATCGCCGGCATCGAGGTCAAGCGCCGCGGCGACGTGCGCCGCGCCAAGCTGTACTACCTGCGCGACCGCAGCGGCAAGTCGGCCCGCATCAAGGAAAAGCTGGCCCACGGCACCCGCACGACGGCCGCCCAGTAACAGCGTCCGCCCTGCGACGAGCCGCCGCCGGCCCTGTGCCGCGGCGGCTTTTTCGTTTTTTCGACCACGCATGCCCATCGATCCCGCCCCCGCCCCGTTGCCGCCCGACCTGGTGCCGCTGTCGAAGCTGCCCAACTTCGACCCGCGCACGGTGCCGGTGGCCGCCATCGACTCGCAACTGCCGCCGGTGCCGCTGCCGCGGCTGCAGGCCGGCGCCCTGCGCGAGCGCTTCCGCTCGCCGCCGCCCTGGCAGCCCGAGGTCCGGGTCGAGCCGCGCTTCACCGACCGCACGCCGGCCGACGCCTCGGTGCTGGTGCCCATCGTGCTGCGCGAGCAGCCGACGGTGCTGCTGACCGAGCGCACCACGCACCTGTCCACCCATTCCGGGCAGATCGCCTTCCCGGGCGGCAAGCGCGACCCCACCGACGCCGACGCGGTGCACACGGCGCTGCGCGAGGCGCACGAGGAGATCGGCCTGGACGGCTCGTTCGTCGAGGTGATCGGGCGGATGGACCCCTACACCACCGGGACCGGCTTCATCGTCACGCCGGTCATCGGCCTGGTGCACGCCGGGGCCCCGCTGGCGCTCAATCCGCATGAGGTGGCCGACGCGTTCGAGGTGCCGCTGGCGTTCCTGATGAACCCGGCGCACCACCGCCGGCACGTGTTCGACGGCGCCGGGGTGCGGCGCGAATGGTTCTCCATGCCCTACACCGACGGCGCGGCCGGCGAGCGCTTCATCTGGGGCGTGACGGCGGCCATCCTGCGCAACTTCTACCGGTTCCTGGCGGCCTGAGGGGGTGCCGGAAAAGCCGGAACGCCACTTATCATCCGCCGCATGAGCCTTTTCCGGCCCGCATGAGCTTCTTCGCCATCCTGTTCGCGCTGCTCCTCGAGCAGGTGCGGCCGCTGGCGCGCCACAACCCCATCCACGGCGCACTGCGCGCCTGGGCCCGCTGGTCCAGCCGCAACCTGGACGCCGGCCGGCCGCACCACGGCTGGATCGCCTGGGGCGTGGCCACCGTCGGGCCGGCCGTGGCGGCGCTGGCCATCCACTGGGCGCTGCTGCTGTTCGTCGGCTGGCCGGCAGCGGTGGTCTGGAGCGTGGCCGTGCTGTACGTCACGCTGGGCTTTCGCCAGTTCAGCCACCACTTCACCGCCATCCGCGACGCGCTCGATGCCGGCGAGGAGGACCGGGCCCGCGAGCTGCTGGCCCAGTGGCAGCAGGTCGATGCGGCCGAGCTGCCGCGGCGCGAGATCGTGCGCCACGTGATCGAGTATTCGGTGCTGGCGGCGCACCGGCACGTGTTCGGCGTGCTGACCTGGTTCTCGGTGCTGGCGGCGTTCGGCTTCGGCCCGGCCGGCGCGGTGCTCTACCGGATGAGCGAGTTCGTGACCCGCTACTGGCGGCACCGCACCAGCCAGCAGGGCCAGCCGGCCAGCGAGGCGCTGCAACTGGCCGCGACCCGGGCCTGGGCCGTCATCGACTGGCTGCCGGCGCGCATCACCGCCATGGCCTTCGCCATCGTGGGCAGCTTCGAGGAGGCCATCGACTGCTGGCGCCACCATGCGCAGCGCTTCCCGAACGACAACGACGGCGTGGTGCTGGCCGCCACCTCGGGCGCGGTCAACGTGCGGCTGGGCGGCGAAGCGCTGCGCTCGGCCTTCGCGCCCAACAGCTCGCAGACGTTCAGCGCCGCCTCGGTCGAGCTGTCCCCGGACGGCGACACCGAGAGCACCCCGGGCCGCGAGGCCGAACCGGCCCACCTGCGCAGCATCGTCGGCCTGGTCTGGCGCTCGGTCGTGCTCTGGATGGTGCTGCTGGCGCTGCTGACGCTGGCCCGGCTGCTGGGCTGAAGACCGCGGACGGGAGTCCGCTGTCAATACCGCGGCGGCTGGCTCAGTTCCTCGAACAGGTCGCCGTAGATACGGTAGCGGTGCGCGGTCACCGGATGCTCGGCTTCGGCGTGCGCCACGGCGGCGATGACGGCGCAGCCCGGCTCGTGGCGGTGGGTGCAGTTGTAGAACTTGCAGTGGCCCACGTGGGGCCGCAGGTCGCGCATCAGGTTGGCCAGCTGCATCGGGTCGATGTGGTGCAGGCCGAATTCCTGGAAGCCGGGCGAATCGATCAGGGCCGTGGTGCGGTCCTCGTCGACCCAGTACCAGGTGGTGCTGGTGGTGGTGTGCTTGCCGGTGTTCAGTGCCCGCGAGATCTCGCCGGTCTGGGCCACCGCGCCGGGCACGAGCAGGTTGATCAGCGTGCTCTTGCCGGCGCCGGACGGGCCCAGCACCAGCGTCGTCTTGCCGCCCAGCTGCGCCATCAGGTGCGCCCGGTCCACCTCGCCCGACAGGCGCAGCGACAGCGGCAGCACGCCGTAGCCCATCTGCTGGTACGGCAGCAGCCGGCTCCAGGCGCGCTCGAACGGATCCACCAGGTCGCTCTTGTTCAGCGCGATGACGGGCGCGATGCGCTCGGCCTCGGCGGCGATCAGGGCGCGGGTGAGCTGGTGCTCGGAGAACTCGGGCTCGGCCGCCACCAGCACCAGCACCTGGTCGAGGTTGGCGGCAAACGACTTGGTGCGGATCTCGTCCTGGCGGTAGAACAGGTTGCGGCGCGGCTCCACCTTCTCGATGGTGCCCTCGTCGTGCGACTGGCGCCACTGCACGCGGTCGCCGACCACGACCTGGGCCTTCTTGCCGCGCGGATGGCAGATGCGGCGCGCGCCGTCGGGCGACTCGACCAGGCAGTGGCGGCCGAAGCTGGCGACGACCACGCCCGGCTGCAGGCCGGGGTTCTCAGACAAGGGCGGCCTTCATGCCGCCAGCAGCCCGTCGACCAGTGCGGCGCAGGCGAAGTCGGTCTCCGACAGGCCCTGCACCGCATGGGTCTGCCAGCGCACCACGCAGCGGTTGTAGTGCACCGACAGGTCCGGGTGGTGGTCCTGCCGGTGGGCGACGAAGGCGACCGCATTCACGAACGCCATCGTCTCGTGGTAGTTGGCGAAGCGGAACTCCCGCTCGATGGCGACATCGGGCCCGTCGCCGGTGAGCCGCCAGTCGGGCAGGGCGCCCAGGCGGGTCACCACCTCGGTGGGCTTGAGCGCGCGGCGCGGCACGCCCGACCAGTCCTTGACGAGCAGCATGGAGCTCATGCCGCCGCTCCCGCCGCCATCCGCGCCAGCCGCTCGGTGGCCGGCGGGTGCGAGTAGTAGAACTTGACGAACAGCGGGTCCGGGGTGAGCGTGGCCGCGTTGTCCTCGTACAGCTTGAGCAGCGCGGTGCGCAGGTCCTGCGGGCCGGTCTGCGCGACGGCGAAGGCGTCGGCCTGGAACTCGTGCCGGCGCGACAGCAGGGCCCCCAGCGGCGAGACGAAGAACGAGAACACCGGCACCGCCAGCAGGAACAGCAGCAGCGCCAGGGCGTCGTTGGCGCCCGTGAGGTTGGGCGCCACCCCCAGGCCGGTGTAGAACCAGGGCTGCGTGGCCAGGAAGCCGAGCACCGCGAAGCCCAGCAGGCTGAACGCGAACAGGCCGACGATGCGCTTGGTGATGTGGCGGTGCTTGAAGTGGCCCAGCTCGTGGGCGAGCACGGCGTCCACCTCGCCGGGCGACAGCTTGGCCAGCAGCGTGTCGAAGAACACCACCCGCTTGGCGGCGCCGAAGCCGGTGAAATAGGCGTTGGCGTGCGCGCTGCGCTTGCTGCCGTCCATGACGAACAGCCCCTTGGCCGCGAAGCCGCAGCGCTGCATCAGGGCCGTCACCCGGGCGCGCAGGGTCTCGTCCTCGAGCGGCTTGAACTTGTTGAACAGTGGCGCGATGACGGTGGGATAGAGCACCAGCAGCAGCAGGTTCAGCGCCATCCAGGCGCCCCAGGCCCACAGCCACCACAGGGTGCCGGCGGCGCCCATCAGCCACAGGATGAGCCACACCGCGGGCAGGCCGATCAGCGCGCCCACCACCAGGCCCTTGAGCGTGTCGGCGATCCACAGCCGCCAGGTCATCTTGTTGAAGCCGAAGCGCTCCTCGACCACGAAGGTCTGGTAGAGCGAGAACGGCAACTCCAGCAGGCCGCCGATGGCGACGAACGCCACCACCAGCGCGAGTTGCTGGGCCATGCCGGCGCCCAGCCAGTCCAGCAGCAGCTGGTTGAGCGCGTGCAGGCCGCCCAGCAGCGTCCATCCCAGCAGCACGGCCGCGCCCCAGGCCATCTCGAGCAGGCCCACGCGGGCCTTCACGATGGTGTAGTCGGCCGCCTTCTGGTGCGACGGCAGGGACACGGTGGCCTGGAAGGCGGCGGGCACGCTGGCGCGGTGGCGCGCCACGTGCCGGATCTGGCGCGTGGCCAGCCAGAACTTCACGCCCAGGCCGGCCAGCAGCACGGCGGCGAACGCGAAGGTCCAGAAAATCGTCAGGGACATGCAACGAGTTTAGGCGACGCGGCGCCGCCGGCCGAGGCCAGCCGGCACTGGGCACAATCGCCACATGACTGAGACGATTGCCGCACAGGCCCCCGCGACCCTGGGAAAGAGCGACCAGAACCTGGTCTGGCTCGACTGCGAGATGACCGGCCTGGACCCCGAGGTCGACCGCATCATCGAGATTGCCGTCGTGGTCACCGGGCCCGACCTGCAGCCGCGCGTCGAGGGCCCGGTGTTCGCCATCCACCAGAGTGACGCCCAGCTCGACAAGATGGACGCCTGGAACAAGGGCACCCACGGCCGCAGCGGCCTGATCGACCGGGTGAAGGCCTCGACGGTCACCGAGGCCGAGGCCGAGCAGGCGCTGCTGGCCTTCGTGGCGGCCTACGTGCCCAGGAACGGCAGCCCGCTGTGCGGCAACACCATCGGCCAGGACCGCCGCTTCCTGGTCAAGTACATGCCCCGGCTGGAGGCGTTCTTCCACTACCGCAACCTCGACGTCAGCACGCTCAAGGAACTGGCCAAGCGCTGGCGGCCCGAGGTCTACGGAAGCTTCCGCAAGCGGCAGGCCCACACGGCACTGGCGGACGTGCACGAATCCATCGACGAACTGGTCCACTACCGCGAGCACTTCCTGAACCTGGGGGCGGGCGCCCGGGCCGGCGTAGGGACATCGCACCCGGGGGACTAGGGGAAAACACCGATCCGTGCGACAATCACTGCTTCCGCGGCGCACCCGTGCCGCAATCCCCCGCATCTCCCTTCATGCACAGGCTCGCTGATTGAGCCACCGGCGCCTCGCGCCGGATGTCGTCTGATGGTTGATGTCCCTTAACCATCACGACGACCGCGTCCCCCGGGCGCGGCCGCATGAGAGTTCCATGACCGACACGTTTGACGTGCAGGGCGACCTGTCGCCTGCCGATTCCCTTTCCTCCTTCGACGCCGCGCCCATCGAGACCACGGACACCGCGACCATCGAGACCACGCCGGTCGTCGACGCGCTGCCCAACGGCTTCGTGAAGCTGGGCCTGGCCCCCGAGCTGATCCGCGCCGTCGAGGACCTCGGCTTCACGCAGCCCACCGCCGTCCAGGCCGAGGCCATCCCGCGCGCCATGCCCACCGCCGAGGCGGGCGCGGCCGCCTTCATCGACCTGATGGTCTCCAGCCAGACCGGCAGCGGCAAGACCGCGGCCTTCCTGCTGCCCGTGCTGCACACGCTGCTCCAGCAGCAGCGTGACGAGCAGGAGCACGAGCGCCTGGAGTTCCAGCGCCTGGCCGACGAGGCCGCCGCGCGCGGCGAGCCCGCGCCCAAGCGCAAGCGCCGCAACCCGACCGACCCGCGCCACTTCCGCGCCGCCACCCCGGGCGCGCTGATCCTGTGCCCCACGCGCGAGCTCGCGCAGCAGGTCGCGCACGACGCCATCGACCTGGTGCGCCATTGCCAGGGCCTGCGCGTCGCCAACGTGGTGGGCGGCATGCCCTACCAGCTGCAGATCGCCCGGCTGCAGAACGCCAACCTGGTGGTGGCCACGCCCGGCCGCCTGCTCGACCTGCAGCGCTCGCAGCAGATCAAGCTCGACCAGGTGCGCTTCCTGGTCGTGGACGAGGCCGACCGCATGCTCGATCTCGGCTTCGCCGACGACCTGGCCGAGGTGAACCAGCTGACCGTGCAGCGCCAGCAGACCATGATGTTCAGCGCCACCTTCGCGCCGCGCATCCAGCAGCTGGCCGCCCGCGTGATGCGCGAGCCGCAGAAGGTGCAGATCGACTCGCCGCAGGAGAAGCACGCCAACATCAAGCAGGTGCTGTTCTGGGCCGACAACGCGCAGCACAAGCGCGCGCTGCTCGACCACTGGCTGCGCGACGCCGGCATCAACCAGGCCATCGTGTTCGCCTCGACCCAGATCGAGTGCGACGGGCTGGCCAACGACCTGCAGCAGGAAGGCTTCTCGGCCGTCGCGCTGCACGGCGCTCTCAGCCAGGGCCTGCGCAACCGCCGCCTGATGGCGCTGCGCAACGGCCAGGTGCAGATCCTGGTGGCCACCGACGTGGCCGCGCGCGGCATCGACGTGCCCACCATCACCCACGTCTTCAACTTCGGCCTGCCGATGAAGAGCGAGGACTACACCCACCGCATCGGCCGCACCGGCCGCGCGGGCCGCGACGGCCTGGCCATCACGTTCGCCGAGTTCCGCGACCGCTTCAAGATCTTCGACATCGAGCACTACACCAAGCAGCCGATCGGCGTCGACGTGATTCCCGGCCTGGAGCCGCAGCAGCGTGCCCCGCGCGCGCCGCAGCGCTTCGAAGGCCAGGGCCGTGGGCGTCCGGGCGGTGCCCCGCGCGGTGGCCCCGCCCGCCGCCCGGGTGGCGAGTACGGCCGCCGGGCCGGCTTCGGCGACTTCGGTGGTGATCGCGGCGATCGCGGCGATCGCGGTGCACCCCGGCGCGAGTCCACGCCGTGGGAGAAACCGGCGCCGGCGTTCGGCAACGGTGCCCCGCGTGGCACCGGCGGCCCGGCCGGCAAGGTCTTCGTGCCGCGCGACGCCAAGAAGCGCGCGTACAAGCCGGCGCGCTGAGCCTCCCCAATGGCGAGCTGGCCGCAGCTCGACCATTGATGCATGATCTCGCCCGTCCCAGCGGGACGGAGGGCTCATGTCTCGTTTACAGCGCGTCGCGGGGCGTCCCGCGATCCGGTTCGCATTCCTGTTCGCATCGCTCGGTGCCTGCGCAGCGGCAGCGCAGGTGCGGTTTCCGCCCCAGCCCACCAGCACGGCCCAGTGCGAATTCGCCATGGAGCAGGCGAAGTCGCAGGCGAACGTCTACGGCAACCGGGCCAGTGAGTACGTCGACCAGTCGAACCAGACCGTCCGGCAGATGCTGGCGGCCTGCAGCGGCCTGGCCGGTAGCGGCAATGGCAGCCACGCGCGCTGTACCGCCCCCTACGATGCCCGCCGCAAGCAGCTGCACGAGCTCACCGAGAAGAACTTCGCCGAGGCGAACCGCATCCGCCGCGAGGCGCATCCGCAGTACATGAACTGCGTCCAGGTCGCCCGCGCGCACGAGCGCCAGGAGCAGGCCAGCCGGGCGGCCGCCGAGGAGCAGCAGCGCCGCGCCCGGGCCGCCTACGAGGAGGCCCAGCGGCAGCAGTACCGCGCCGAGCTGGACCGCGCCCGCGAGCAGCACGAGCGGGAGCAGCAGCGCCAGCGCCTCAGCGCCACGACACCCGTCCCCTCGGTGCCGCCGGCCAACCAGCCGCGGATCGTCATGACGCCCCAGATGGCGGAGCAGGCCCGCGCCGAGGCGCAGGGGGCCCAGCAGCGCCAGCAGCGCGAGCAGGCCCAGGCGCTCGGCGACACCTTCCGGGGCATGGCGGCCGTCCTGGCCTCCCGGCCGGGCAGCACCGGCGTCGTCAACAGCGAGGCCAACGTCGCGGTCAATGCGGCCCGCGGGGGTTCGCCGGTCGCGGGCGCGATCGGCGGCAGCGCCATCGCCGCCGCGGGCGGGCGGGCGGCCGAATCCAACGCCACCTTGCAGCGCAGCCTGCGCGACATGGACACGATCACCGGCAGCCTGCCGGCGGGTTCCGGCAACAGCCGGCCCGCTCCGGCGGCACCGGTCGCGGTCCGGCCCTCGGCCGGCGGTGCGGGAGACAGTGTCCCCGCCGCACCGGTGACGGCCACGACCCCTGCCGCCAGCGGCACCGGCACGGCTCCTGTCGTGGCTGCGACCCGCCCGGCTCCTGCCGTGGCCGCGACCGTTGCGGCGGCCACCGCACCGGCTGGTGCGGCCGCCGGTGGCGCCCCTGCAACCGGCACCCCTGCAACCGCCACCCCCGCGGCAGCCGGCGCCGAGGTGAAGGTCGCCGCGGCGCCGGCGTCGCCCAAGCAGGCCTGCGGCAAGCGGGTGTTCCTGGCCCTGGCGGCGTGCCTGTCGCAGCAGTGCATGAAGCCCGAGTTCGCCCGGCACGCGGAGTGCAAGGCGCCGGAGGCCCCCGTCAACTGACCTGGGCGGCCGCGTGGCGGCCGATCTCCGGCCAGCGGTGGTGGACATAGATCCAGGCCACCAGGCCGATCCCCATCATCAGCAGCGAGGTGATCGCGAGCAGCCGGGTCGAGTGCATGACCAGCGGCGCGATCGCGCCGGCCACGATCCCGTTGGCCGTGGAGCCGATCACGGCCTGCAGCGAGGATGCCAGCCCGCGCCGCTGCGGGTTCAGGTCCAGCGCCAGCAGCGTGACCACCGGCACCATCAGCGACCAGCCGAAGCCGAACACCGCGATCGGCGGCAGCGCCCACCAGGCCTGGGGCGCGAACAGGAGGTTGGCCGCCACGTTCAGCAGCGACACCGCCAGCATCACCACGAAGCCGTGGCGGATCTGCGTCTTGGGCGCGATGCGCCCGGCCAGCCGGCCGCTGGCCCAGGCGCCGCCCATGATCCCGCCGATCGACAGGATGAAGAACCAGAAGAACTGGGTCGGCGCCAGCTGCAGGTGCGTGCCCAGGAACTCGGGCGCCGACAGCACGTAGAGGAACATGCCGTTGAAGGGCACGCCGCTGGCCAGTGCGAGCAGCAGGAAGCGCGGGTTGGCGCCCAGCTGGGCATAGCCGGCCAGCAGGTTGCGCGCCCGGAACGGCTGGCGGTGGTCGTGGTGCAGGGTCTCGGGCAGCAGCCGGGCGTTGGCGGCGAACAGCACCGCGCCGACCGCGGTGAGGAACCAGAAGATGGCGTGCCAGCCGGCATGCACGAACAGCCAGCCGCCGATGATGGGCGCGACCGCCGGCGCCACGCCGAAGTAGATCGTCACCTGGCTCATCACCTTCTGGGCCTGGGCCGGCGGGAACATGTCGCGGATGACCGCGCGCGAGACGACGATGCCGGCGCCGGTCGACAGGCCCTGCAGCGCCCGGAAGGCCACCAGCTGGCCGATGGTCTGCGACAGGGCGCAGCCGGCCGAGGCGAGCGTGAACACCGCCAGCCCCCACAGCACCACTGGCCGCCGGCCGAAGCTGTCGGCCAGCGCACCATGGAAGAGGTTCATGAACGCGAAGCCGAACAGGTAGGCCGACAGCGTCTGCTGCATCTGGACCGGCGTGGCGCCGATCGCGGCGCCGATGCCCGCGAAGGCCGGGATGTAGGTGTCGATCGAGAACGGCCCCAGCATGCCCAGCACCGCCAGCAGCACGGCCAGCGCCCACGCCGGCGCGCGCCAGAGCGTCGCGGCGTCGGGGTTCATGCGGGAAAGGAAGTGGGCGCGCGGCGGGCGGGCGGGACGTTCATGCCGGCATCGTACGGCCGGGCTGGCTCAGGCCGGGACGCCGTCCTCGGCGAACGCGCCCTTGCGCTCCAGGCGCGGCCCGGCCGGGGCCGGCACCGCGGGATCGAAGAACGACTTGTCCAGGTGGCGGCTGAAGCGGGTGAACCAGTTGGTGCGCGGATAGAAGGCGGTGCCGCGGGGGCCGGTCACGCGCACCAGGCCGTCGGACTGCACGACGGCCGAAAAACTGTCGGGGTCGCGGCCGCTGGCGCGCAGCAGGTTGGCCAGCAGGAGGCTCTCGTTCGGGCTGATGTCTTGATTCACCGTGCAATGGTGGCAAGACGGGTGCCTGAGCGGTAGTCGCCGAGGGATGCGACTCGCGTAGGACGCCGCCGCGCCCGCGCCACGGTTGACGTTCCGCACGCACGCACGCCGCCAACCGCGTCCTACGTCGGCCAGGCGCGGCCGTGCCGACCATGGCTTGTCGCAGCAGGAGGTCGCATCATGTGGGACAGGCATGGCCCCGAGGACGTCGGACTGGTGGGAACGCCCTACTTCTGGACCGGCGTGGCCGGAGCCCTGGTCGTCTGGGCGGCCCTGATGGTCGCCTTGTGGTGGTGACGCGCCGCCTGTAGCGGCCCACGATCGCCGGCGCGGGCCCCGTCCCGGGACGTCTCGCGCACCGGCGCAGCCCGACCCGATCGGGGGCGCCCCGGCGGCGCAGCGCCCCTCAGGCCTTGCGGGGCTTCCGACCCGTCACCTTGGTGCCCTTGACCGTCTTCGCGCTCCTGGCCGGGGCCGGCCGCGGCAAGTCGGCGGCGCGTTCCAGCCACTGCAGCGTCTCGACGTGCAGCAGGAAGCGGCGCAGGTAGTCGGTCGACACCTCGCCCATCAGGGCCAGTGACTGCAGCACCAGCCGATGCGAGTTGAGCGGTCCGGCGTTGGCGGGCTGGCGCGAGACCGCCTGTTCCAGCTGGTCCTGGGTGCGGCTGCTCGACCAGGCGCGGCGGAACCGGCGCACGCTGGCCAGCTCGTTCGGCTCCTCGGCGCCGTGCGGTACCGGCATGGCCGGTGCGACCGGCCGCAGGGTGCGGATGTAGGCATTGAGCTGCGCCAGCGGCACGCAGCCAGGCGCCGCCGCCGGCGCGCGACGCGGCGCGGCGGGCGCCGGCGGTCCGGCCGTGGCGACGCGCGCGGCGTAGGCGGACACGGCGGCCTGCAGCCTGGACTGGAGCAGGCGCCGCACCGGCTCGGGCTGGCCGGGCAGGCGGCGCGCCAGCGCCTCCAGCGCATGGAAGCGCGCCGGGTCCAGGCGCCAGGCGCCCGCGCTGCGCCAGGCGGCCAGCGTCGCCTGCAGGGCTGCGTCGGCGTCCTGCGTGTCGGGAGGAGCGGCGGACGTCGATCCGGTCATCGGCTGGCGGCGGCCGGCGCGGCGGGCGCCTGGGCGCCGGCGGTGCGGGGCACCGGCGCCATTTCCACCCGGCGGTTCAGGGCGCGGCCCTCGTCGCTGCGGTTCGTGGCCACCGGCTGCTCGGCCCCGAAGGCGGCGGCGAACACCTGCGACGAGGGCATGCCTTCCTCGATCAGCGCGCGGGTCACGGTCAGGGCGCGCTGCGCCGACAGCTCCAGGTTGTCGGCGAAGCGGCGGTTGTGTTCGGAGACGGGCTTGTCGTCGGTGAACCCGCTCACCATCAGCATCTCGTTGCGCTCGCCCAGGTAGACCCGCAGCGGGTGCACCAAGCTGCGCAGCAGCTGCCGCCCCTCGCCGCGCAGCTGGTCGGAGTTGACCGGGAACAGCACGCTGCCGCTGATGCCGATGCGCCCGTCGTTCAGCGTGACGCGGCCCGAGGCCAGCGGGATCGCCAGCGCCTTCTCCAGCGCGATGCGGCGCTGCTCCTCGATGCGGCGCTTCTCCACCTCGGCCTGCAGGGTGCCGACCAGGTCCATCTGCACCACCAGCAGGCCCACCAGCACCAGCACGAAGGCGCCCACCAGGCCGGACATCAGGTCGCCGAAGACGGCCCAGACGGGCGTGGCCTGCTGGGCGGCTTCGCTGTCCTCCAGCTCCAGCATCAGGCGGTCCCCTCGGCCATCGCCAGCGCCTTGCCGGGCTTGCCCTGCAGCTGCCGCACCTTCTCGACCAGCCCCTGCTGCGAGGCGATGCTCAGGTCGATGACCTCGCGCGCCTGCGCCACGTAGTAGGCCAGCTGCTCGTCGCTGCGGGCCGTCGAGCGGGACAGCGAGGCCTCGATGCGCGCCAGCCCGTCGGTGAGCTTGTCGTTGCTGGCCTGGAACAGCTGCACGCCGGCGCCGAACGCCTCGGCGACGCCGGCCAATTCGAGCGAGCCGGCCGCGATGTGCGCCGCCGCGTCGGCGGCCCGGCCGGCCTGTGCTTCCAGCACCTCGGCGAAGCGCTGGCCGGCCTGCTCCAGCACCGACGCCGCGGAGCCCACCAGCGCCTCGATGGCGGCGCGCTGCTCGCCCGAGGCCTGGTTGACGGCCTGCAGCAGCGTGCCGAGCTGCTCGAGCAGGGCGGTGCGCTCCTGCAGCGCCAGGTTGTCGTGCTCGGCGACCCGGCTCATTTCCAGCCGCAGCTGCGAGATCACGCCGGCGGCGGCCTGCGGCACTTCCGAGGCGGTGTTCAGCAGGCGGGTGATCGGCGCCTCCAGCGCCGCGCCCAGCGTGGCCAGGTGCTGCGCCACGGCGGCCTGCAGCTCGCCGAGCCGGTCCACCGCGGCCTGGCCGCGCGCCGACTCCTCCTGCCGCAGCGCCGCCAGTTCGGTGCGCCACAGGCCCGCGAGCTGGTCCATGCGCTCGCCATGCTGCTCGATCCAGCGCGCCTCGGTGTCGGCGCGCGCGCGCACCAGCTGGCCCGAGTCGTCGAGCAGCCGGGCCGCCTGCGCGGCCTGCTCGCCGGCCTGGCGGGCGATGGCGCCGGCCGTGGCTTCCAGGGCGGCCCCGGCCGCCTGTTGCTGCGCCATGACCTGGTCGCCGACCTGGCGCCACTGGTCTTCCAGGCTGCGGGCCATGGCCTCCAGCGACTGCGTCCAGGCCTGCAACCGCTGCTGCTCGAGCGCGGCCTGGTCGGCCTGGGTGTGCGCGAGCCGGTCGTCGACCGACGCCAGCAGCGCCGTGCTGCGCTGCTCGAAGGTGCTGCTGAAGGCGTCCAGCGCCTCCTGCAATCCTGCCGCCGACGCCTGGCTGCTGCGCGCCTGCTCGTGCAGGGCGGTGGTCCAGGCGTCCGACAGCGAGCGGCCGGTGGCGCCGAACTGCTGCGACAGCGCATCGACCTGCGCCGTGGCGACATCGCCCAGGCGCGCATGGAGCCGCTCGCTGTCCTGCACGATGCGCTGCATGGCCGACTCGACCACCGGGCGGATGCTGTCGCCGGCGGCCTGCGCGCCCGCCGTCAGGCTGTCCCGCAGCGAGGTCCCGACGCGATCGGCCAGTTGCCCATAGGCCAGGGCGGCCTCGCGGTGGAAGTCGCCCTGGCGCGCCAGCAGCTGCTCGTCGAGCTGGCGGCCGCGGGCCTCCAGGCGCTCGGCCAGCCCCTCGAGCTGGACCACCAGCGCCGGCAGGGCGTGGGCCTGCTGCTGCAGCGCGCGGAACGTCTCCTGCCGCTGGTGCACCAGCGAGAACGGCTGGAACACCGTGGCGCTGCGCTGGTCGAGCAGGCGGGCCACCTCCAGCCGCTCGCGCCGCGCCATGGTGGACAACAGGCCCAGCATCGCCGAGGCCGCGACGCCGGCGACCGAGGTGCCGAACGAGAGCCCGAGGCCGCGGATGGGCTCGGCCAGCGCCGAGCGGATGGCCTGCAGGTCGGTCGAGCCTTCCAGCGCGAACACCGCGCCCCTGAAGGTGACCACCATGCCCAGGAAGGTGCCCAGCATGCCCAGCATGACCAGCAGGCCCACCAGGTAGGGCGTGAGGGCGGGGCCGGGCAGGGCGCCGCGCTCGCCCTCGATGCGCTGGCGCACCGCGCCGCGCAGCGTGCCGGGCACGCGCTCCAGCCAGTCGGGCAGCGCGGGCAGCGGTTGCGGGATGTCGGCCAGCGCCGTGGCCAGGGCGGCCGTGCCGGCGCGGAACTGCCGCAGTTCGGCCGCGCCCACCAGGTAGACGGCGCCGATCACGGCGGTCATGGCCAGGGCCAGCCAGCTGCCCGAGCCGACGAAGCCCGAGCCGACCCAGGCGATGGCCAGCAGGCCGACGGCGAAGGCGAGGGCGAAAGATCGTTTGCTCATTCCGGATGCTTCGAGGGGTTGTTCAGTGCGTCGACCAGGCCCGCGACGGGTTCCAGGCGCACATCGAGTTCGGCCAGCAGCGCCTGGCGCCAGTCCTGGCGGAAGGTGTCCAGCCAGGCGCCCGGCTCGGCGTCCTGCGGCTGCGTGCGGCGCAGGTGCTGGAAGCGCCGCTGCAGGTGCGTGCCCACCGAGGGCAGGACCTTCTGTTCGCGGGCGGCCAGCGCCCGTTCCAGCACGGCGTCCAGGGCGGCGAGTTGCCGCAGGCGCGGCGAGGCGCGGCCCAGGACCTGGCGCGCATGGTCGCGAAACGGGGGGATCAGCTGCTCCATGTCGCGCTGCAGCTTCTGGTGGCGCTGCTGGTAGGGCGCCAGGGTGCCGTCGTCCTCCACCGGCTGCGCGACCGCCTGGGCCAGGGTGGCGCGCAGCTTCTGCAGGTCGCCGGCCAGCGTGCCGGCGGCCGGTCCGGCGGCACCGGCCCGCTCGCGCGGGGTCGCCGCCTCGATGGCACGGATCGACTGGTGGGCCGCCTGCAGGCCGATGGCATCGAACGCGTTCAGCCACAGGCCCAGCCGTTCGGCCACGTCCATGCCCGGTGGCTCGGTGTCCACCGGGGTCCATTCGCCGAGCAGGCGGACGAGCCTCGAACTGCTGAAGGTGCTCTGCAAGAAAACGGTCCTTTGCACCGCGGGGCGGAATCCAGGTTTTTCGTGGAGAGTGGGGCGAAGCGCCTGGCGGGCCGGGGTCCCGGCCGGGCCGGCCAGCGGACCAGCCGCGGCGGGGCGCTCCCTGATGAGGCTGCTGCCCGACCCGTATTAGAAACGATCCGGCCCTGCCGCCCGTCGGCGGGCGGTGCCGGCTGTTGCGCCGATCGCCCGGCCCCGTGGCCGATTCCCGCGCCACCAGCGCGACGGTTGCAAATCCGTGCGCTTGTTGCCTGTTGAGGCAGGCCTATTCGGCGCGGATGCCGTTGCGGCGGATCACATTGCCCCAACGGGCATAGTCCTTGTCGACCACGTCGGCCAGCTGCGCCGGGGTGGACGAGGCCGCGTCGAGGCCGGCCTTGGCCAGCACGCCCTTGACGTCGGGCAGCTTCAGGATGGCGTCCAACTCGCCCTGGAGGCGCGCAACCACCGGTGCGGGTGCGCGGGCCGGCAGGAAGAAGGCGTACCACATGTCCACGTTGACGGCCTTGAGGCCCAGCTCCTCGATGGTCGGCACATCGGGCGCCACCGGATGCCGGGCACTGCTGCCGACCGCCAGCGACACCAGCTTGCCGCTGGCCACGAAGCCCTGTGCCACGTGGACCGGCAGGAAACCCACGTTCACCTCGCCCGACAGCAGGTCCTGCACGTAGCCCGACGTCCCCTTGTAGGGCACGTGCAGCATGAACACGCCGGCCTGGCTCTTGAACAGCTCCATCGCCATGTGGTGCGGCGTGCCCACGCCGGGCGAGCCGTAGCTGATGCGGCCCGGCTGCTCCCTGGCCGTGCGCACCAGGTCCTGGAGCGACCTGATGCGGGTCTTCGGGTTGGCCACCAGCATCAGCGTGCCGTAGGCGGCCATCGAGACGGCCGAGAAGTCCTTTACCGGATCGAATGGCACGCCCTTGTAGAGCTGCGACGCGATCAGCATGGTGTTGGCCCCCATCAGTACCGTGTAGCCGTCGGCCGGCGCCTTGGCCACCAGGTCGGCGCCGATGTTGCCGCTGGCGCCGGGCGAGTTCTGCACCACCACCGGCTGGCCCAGCCGTTCGCTCAGCCTGGGCTGGATGGTGCGGGCGATCGTGTCCATGCCGGTGCCGGGCGTGAACGGCACCACGATGCGGATCGGCTGGCCGGGCCAGGCCTGGGCCTGGGCGACCGTCGCCGCGACGGCCAGCAAGCCGGCCATGAATGCATGCAGGAGCCGCGCTGCCATGGGTGATTCCTCCTCGTCGTTGCAGCCCTGCGACCGGGCGTAGGACACGCTCCGGTCGGGCTGCGCGGCATCTTGGGCCGCTGGCAGGCGGGTGTCCATCCGGGCCAAACCCCAGTGACGGAGGCCGGGCGGCGCGTCGCAACCACGGCCTTAGGCGCTTGCTGCCACGGATCAGGCATGCCGTCCGACAGGGCAGGAGCCGGTCCCTTGCCAGCATTGGGGTCATGCTGCTCACGTCCGTGGCCGACATCCGCGTGCTGTGCGAACAGGACTGTCCCGTCGTGGCCATGCTGCGCCCGCGCAGCGGGCCGGAACAGTGGGTGGTGGGACAGCGCTACGAGCTGTGGCCCTGGGTTCCGGCGCGCGAATACCTGGACAGCTACGGCAACCTGTGCCAGCGCTTCGTGATCCCGCGCGGCGAGATGCGGCTGGCGGTCACCTCCGAGGTCGAAGTGGCCGACATGGTGAGCGTCGACGTGCATGCGCCGGCGACGGCGGTCGACCGGCTGCCCGACGACGCGCTGGTGTACCTGCTGCCCAGCCGCTACTGCCCGAGCGACGCCATGGAGGACCAGGCGCGCGAGATCGTCCAGGGGTGCGCGCCCGGCTACCCGCAAGCGTCACGGGTGCGCGACTGGATCCGCGAGACGCTGGCCTACCGATATGGGGTCAGCGATGCCTCCACCGACGCGCTGCGCACGCTGGAGCAGGGCGCCGGCGTCTGCCGCGACTTCGCCCACGTGGGCGTCTCGTTGTGCCGCGCGCTGCGCATGCCGGCGCGCTTCGTCGTCGGCTACCTCCACCAGCTCGACCCCATGGACATGCATGCCTGGTACGAGGTGTTCGTCGGCGACCGCTGGTACACCTTCGACGCCACCCAGGAGCAGCCGCGCGGCGGCCGCATCGTGGTGGCCTGCGGCCGCGATGCGACCGATGTCGCGTTCCTGTCGAGCTTCGGCGCGCTGGAAGTCCAGGACATGACGGTGCGCGTCGAGGCGCGCGAACGGCCGGCGGCCTGAGCGGCGGCGGCCCGCAGCGGCGATCAGTCGCTCTTCTCGACCTTGCGGCCGTCCCCGACCGGGCGGCCGGCCTCGCGGTTGTTGCGCACGCGGGCACGCCAGAGCGCCTCGAAGCGCTCGCGCCAGAACACCACGTTCTGCATGGCCAGGCGCTGGCGCTCTTCGCAGGCACCGCGTTGCATTTCCGTGCGCACCGCCCACACCGCGCCCCGCAGCATGGTCCGGGCCACTTCCAGGGAGCGGGTGTGGTCGTTCATGACTGCAGTAGAAGCCTTCGCCGACCGCCGCGCCGTCCGACAACGGCTCAGGCGGAATGCGCTCCCGTCCTACCTCGGCCGGGCAACGGTCAGGCCTGCAGGAGGCCGACCGCCTTGCGCACCAGCAGGGCGATGTCGGGACCGAGCTGGAACGCCTGGTTGAAGTCGGCCAGGCCGTAGCCCGGGTGCGCCTGCTGGATCGCCGCGGCGGTGGCCGCGGCCTCCTGGGTGCGGCCGGCCAATGCCAGGCAGAACATGGCGATGGCACGGATGTGCACATGGGCGTTGGGGCGCGCGGCGGAGCGCACCGCCCAGTCGGCCGCCTCCTCGAAGCGGCCCAGCCGCAGCAGGGCCAGCGCGCGCGAGGCCAGCATGCCGAACAGCAGCGGGTCGAGGGGACTCAGGGCCCGCGCGTGGTCGGCGGCCTCGATGGCGAGGCCGGCATCGCCCGACTGCGCATGGACGAATCCCAGCGTGTAGTGGCCGAGGGCGAAGCTGGGACTCAGGTCGATGGCGGCGCGCAGCTCGCCCAAGGCCTCGTCGTGCCGGCTCTTCAGCCAGAGGGCACGGCCCAGCGCCCAGTGCGAGGCCGGGTCCTGCTCGTCGGCCATGAGCCCGTCGGCGGCCGCGGCATAGGCCTGCTCGACCGCCGCCGCGCGTTCGCGCCAGCCGAGGAAGGCGTCCTGGAAATGCGTGAACGACAGCCCGGCGTGCGGCCGGGCGAAGGTGGGATCGAGCCGGATGGCGGTCTGGAAGAACTGTCGCGCCTGTTCGTTGTCCTCGCGGTGGAAGCGCACCATGTGCCACAGCCCGCGGTGGTGCGCCTCCCAGGCATTGAGCGAGTTCGGATTCTTGAGGATGGCCCGGTTGCGTTCGGCCACCTCGACCTGGTTGGCGATGGCCACCACGATGCGGTCGCCGATCTCGTCGAGCACGGCGAAGGTGTCGTCCAGCCGGCCGCCGTACTCCTGCGCCCACACCACGCGCGCACTGCGCGTCTCGGTCAGCTGCACGCCCACCGACAGGCGCGCATCGGCGCCGCGGCGCAACCAGCCGGCGGCGACGTAGTCGACGTCCAGGCGGCGGCCGGCATCGCCCGGGTCGACCCGGCGCTCGGCCAGCGCGAACATGGTGCCGTCGGCGATCACGAACAGGCTGCGCAGGCGCGACAGCCGCGCGATGATGTCGCGCGCCATGCCGTCGCCGAGTCCGCCGCGCAGTGCCGGGCCGGGCGTGCGGTCGGAGAACGGCAGGACGGCGAGCGAGGCGCGCCGGGCTGCGGCCGTCGCCACGTCCGTCGCCATGTCCGGCGGCGCGGCCGGCAGCAGCGCGCCGGCGGTGTCAATCGCTGCGCCGGCGGGCTCGCGTGCCTGCCGCGCCTTGGCGGCGCGCCAGGCGTGGCCGATGGGCGCCCAGTCCTGGCCCTCGGCCTCGAACTGGCGCGCCACCGCCGCGAGGTGGTCGTCGCCCTCGCGCAGCCGGCCGCGCAGGGCCAGCGCTTCCAGCAGCCCGGCGTGGGCGCGCCGGTCGAACGGGGCGATGGCCAGCAGGCGTTCCAGCGCGGCCAGCGCCTGGTCGCTGCCGGCCGGCAGCGCCCGCACCCAGTGCTCCAGCAAGGCCGCGTGGCCGGCCCGCAGGCGGCGCCGCTCGGCCACGAGCCAGCCGGTGAACGCCGGGCTGTGCGGCAGCTCCAGGCCCTCGAGGAAATCGTTGCCGCCGAACAGCGCCGCCAGGGCCTCGAGCCGGTCGGCCGATAGCGACGCGACGCCTTCTTGAAGGGCCTGGCCCACCTCGCGCGCGTCGAGGCGGCAGCCGGCCAGGTCGAGCGAGACCGCATCGCCGTCGGCGACGACGCGGGGGCGGCCGGGTTCGTCCAGCACCGCGCGCAGCTTGCTCAGGCACCAGCGCAGCTCACCGCGCGGGTCGCTGGGCAGGTCCCAGAGCAGTTCGCACAGGTGGCTGCGGCGCGCGGGGCGCGCGGCCATCGCCAGGTAGGCCAGCAGGGCGCGGGTCTTGCGCGACGGCGGCAGGGGCAGCGCCACGGCGCCGCGCCGCACCTCCAGGGGGCCGAGCAGCTGTAGCGTCAACCCGATGGCGGTGGGGGATGCGCTAGCCGCCCGGCTGAGTCGTGGCACCGCAATTCCCACGCCGGCTCCCACGCCGGTGTCCACGCGGTCGGCCGACCCTTGCGTGGACGGCCGCAGGGTTCCCGCTTGCCGGCCGCCGCGATCCCCGCGCCACGGGGCACCCACCGATCGTCACGCCACAGGAGCCACGCCATGCACGCATCGTTCGCCACCGCCACCGCCACCATCGCCGGAACCGCCACCGGGCCGGCAGCCGCCGCCACGCCCGACTTCGCCGCCATCAAGGCCCGCCAGAAGGCGGCCTGGGCCTCGGGCGACTATGCCGTGGTCGGTACCACCTTGCAAATCGTCGGCGAGAGCCTGTGCGAGGCGGCCGACCTGCGGGCCGGCCAGCGCGTGCTGGACGTCGCGGCCGGCAACGGCAATGCCACGCTGGCCGCGGCCCGCCGCTGGTGCCACGTGACCTCGACCGACTATGTGCCGGCCCTGCTGGAGCTCGGCCGCGAGCGTGCCGCGGCCGAGCGCCTGCACGGCATCGAGTTCCTCGAGGCCGATGCCGAGGCGCTGCCGTTCGACGACGGCAGCTTCGACGCCGTGCTGTCGACGTTCGGCTGCATGTTCGCGCCCAACCCGCCGCGCGTGGCCGCCGAGATGCTGCGCGCCTGCCGCGCGGGCGGCACGATCGCGATGGCCAACTGGACGCCCGAGGGCTTCATCGGCCAGCTGTTCAAGACCGTCGGCCGGCACGTGCCGCCGCCGGCGGGCGTGAGCTCGCCCGCGCTGTGGGGCGCCCGCGCCACCATCGAGAACCTGTTTGGCGCGCAGGCGCTGCGCATCGCCTGCGAGACGCGCCAGTTCGCGTTCCGCTACCGCTCGCCCGAGCACATGCTGGAGATCTTCCGCGGCTACTACGGGCCGGTGCTGAAGGCGTTCGCGGCGCTGCAGGAGGAGGGCCAGCAAGCGCTGGCGCAGGAGCTGGTGGGCCTGATGAAGCGGTTCGACCGCGGTGGCGGCGACGGGCTGGTGATCCCCAGCGACTACCTCGAGGTCGTCGTCACCCGCCGCTGAAGACCCGGGCGGGGAGGGCGGCTGCTGTCGAGCGTGCCGCCCGGCGGCTGGTCCCACGGCGACGGTCGGGCGACGCATACTGGACCGATGGACGACCTGCCCTCCCTGCCGGCCAAGCTGGCCCGCCTGCGCCATGCCCATCCCGGTGACTTCAACCTGTCGCGCATCGACCCCGCGGCCCAGCCTTGTTCCCGGGGCGGGAAGGCGGCCGACAAGGTCCGGGTCGAGGAGTTGGCGGTCGAGCTCGACGGGCTGCAGAACCGGTTCTGGGCCGACCGGCGGCACCGCCTGCTGGTGGTGCTGCAGGGTTCGGACACCAGCGGCAAGGACGGCACCGTGCGCGGCGTGTTCGGCCGCATGAGCCCGCTGGGGGTGCACGTGGTGTCGTGGAAAGCGCCGCTGGGGCCCGAACGCGAGCGCGACTTCCTGTGGCGCATCCACGCCCAGATGCCGGGCAACGGCGAGATCACCGTGTTCAACCGCAGCCACTACGAGGACGTGCTGGTGCCCGTGGTGGAGGGCGACCTGCGCGGCAAGGCCCTGCAGCGCCGCTACCGCCAGATCAACGACTTCGAACAGATGCTGACCGAGACCGGCACCGTGATCGTCAAGTTCATGCTGCACATTTCGCGCGAGGAGCAGCGCGTGCGCCTGCAGGAACGGCTGGACGACCCCGAGAAGGCCTGGAAATTCGACCCCAAGGACCTCGAGGTGCGCGAGCACTGGGACGACTACCAGCGCGCCTACCGCGACGCCATCAGCGCCACCGGCACGCGGTGGGCGCCGTGGCACGTGGTGCCGGCCGATTCCAAGACCCATCGCAACCTGATGGTCGCGACGGTGCTCAAGGCCACCCTGCAGTCGCTCGACCTGCGCTTCCCGCCGTTGCCCAAGGGGTTGGCGGGGGTGCGGGTGAAGTGACGGACGCGGCCCGCGCCGCGCTCAGCGTCCCGGCGCCGGCCCGCAGGACCCGCCGATCACCAGGTCCCAGTCCAGGATCACGCGCCGGGGCGGCCCGGCCGCGCGGGCGATGCGGTCCATGATCAGTTGCACGGCGACCTGTGCGCTGCGGTGGTAGTCGTAGCGCAGGGCAGTGGCCGGCGGGTACATCAGCTCCAGGGTCTCGGTGGTGCCGATGCCGACGATGGAGAAGTCGCGCGGGACCTCCAGCCCCTTGCCGCGCACCACGTGCAGCGCGCCCGACAGCATCTGGGTGCCCAGCGCGATCAGCGCCGTCGGCGGTGCGGGCCGCTCCAGCAGGCGGGCCATGCAATCGCGTGAGGACTCCAGCCACGACTCGGGCATGAACACCAGCCCGGGGTCGAACGGCAGGCCGGCGGCCGCCAGCGCCTCGCGGTAGCCGCGCAGCTTCTCGCGTCCCGGGGCCAGGTTGGCGCCCGACACGAACAGGGCGATGCGCCGGTGGCCCAGGGTCAGCAGGTAGTGCATGGCCTGCCGCAGGCCGCCGGCGTGGTCCATCAGCACGCTGTCGAAGGCATCGCCCAGGTCGCGCTCGACCACGACCACCGGCAGCGCGGTCTTGCTGAACGGCGATTCCGCCGGGTCCGGGTACTCGAAGCTGGGCGAGGCGATCAGGCCCTCGAGCCGCCGGTTCTCGAAGAAGGCCACCAGCTCGCGGTCGCGTGCCGGCCGCTCGGAGCTGCCCACGAGCAGCGAGTAGCCCGCGGCCTGGGTGAGGCGCTCCACCTCGCTGAGGTGCGCGGCGAGGGCAGGGTTGGCGATGTTGGGCAGCAGGTAGCCGATGGTGCGGCTGCGGCCGGTGCGCAGGTGGCGGGCGGTGAAGTCGGGCTCGTAGCCGAGTTGCTCGACGGCCTGCAGCACGCGCTGGCGCAGCGCCGGGCTGGCGTAGCCGCTGGCGTTGAGCACGCGCGAGACGCTGCCCACGGACACCCCGGCGGCGGCCGCGACGTCGCGCACCGAGGCGCGGTCACTCATGGTTTACCAGCATGAAAACGTTCCACAGGATTGCCCCGCACCGCACCGGCTCCTAGACTGGAATCTCGATGTGAAAACGGTTCCACATTCTCGGCCGTTTGCGAACCCCCGACAAGGAGACATCCCATGCGCGCGCTTCTGCGAGCCCTCATCGCCGCCGCCGCCCTGGCGGCCGCCGTCCTGCCACCGGCCGTGGCACAGGAGTGGCCCAACCGGCCCGTGACCTTCCTGCAGCCCTACGGCCCGGGCACCAACCTCGATGCGATCACGCGCTACCTCTCGGAACGCATGAGCCAGCAGTGGAAGGTGCCGGTGGTCGTCGAGAACAAGGCCGGCGCCAACGGCGTGATCGGCACGGAGCAGGTGGCCCGCTCGACCGGCGATGGCTACACCTGGCTCTTCACCGGCCCCGGCCACTTCACCAACGAGGTGCTGATGGGCAAGGTGCCGTTCGACCCGATCAAGGACTTCAAGCCGGTGGCGCGGCTGGCCAGCGTGATGCTGGTGCTGGTGGTACCGGCGAACTCGCCCTTCCAGTCGGTCAAGGACCTGGTGGAGTTCGCGCGGAAGAACCCCGGCCAGGTGAGCTACGCGTCGGCCGGCAGCGGCAGCGCGCAGCATCTGTCGGCCGCCGCCTTCCAGCAGGCCTCGGGCGCGACCTTCCTGCACGTGCCGTACAAGACGCAGGCCGCCGCGCTCACCGACACGCTGGGCGGCCAGGTGAGCTTCGCGTTCTCCGCCCTCGCGACCGCGCAGGCCCAGCTCAAGGCCGGGCGCATCCGCGCCCTGGCCGTCACCGGCCCGCGCCGCTCGCAGTCGCTGCCCGACCTGCCCACCGTGGCGGAGGCGGGCGTGCCGGGCTACGAGTTCTTCTCGTTCAACGCCGTGTTCGTGCCGGCCGGCACGCCCGACGAGATCGTGCGCAAGTTCTCCGACGCGCTCGGCGCCGCCATCCGCACGCCGCAGTTCGCCGAGATGGCCAAGGCCCAGGGCTTCGAGAGCGACTACGCCGACGCGCAGGCGTGGAGCGCCATCGTGCCGGCCGAGCGCAAGAAGTGGCAGGACCTGATCCGCGTCAGCGGCGCCCGCAATGAATAGGCTGCCGGGCTACGACGCCAGGACGTCGACCATCGACCGCGTGCTGCGCGAGCACGCGCAGCGCTGGGGCGACAAGACCTTCCTGACCTGGCTGCCCACGGGCGCCACCATGAGCTACCGCCAGCTGGACGACCTCACCCTGCGCGTGGGCGCCGGGCTGGCGGTGGCGGGCGTGGCCGCGGGTTCCCACGTCGGCGTGCTGATGAACAACTGCCCCGAGCAGCTGCTGGCCATCCTGGGGCCGGCCCGCGCCGGCTACGTCTCGGTGCCGCTCAACGCGGCGGCCAAGGGCCAGCTGCTCGCCTACTTCCTCGACCACGCCGATTGCACGGCGCTGGTGGTGGAGGAGGCCCTGCTGCCGCGTTTCCTGGAGGCGAGCGCGCAGCTGCCGCGGGTGCGCCACGTGTTCGTGGTCCGGCCCGATCGCGGCGAGCCGCCGCTGCCGCAGGACCCGGTTGCCGCGCCCCCGGGCGTGGTGCTGCGCGAGTTCACGGCCCTGCTGCAAGCCCCGGCCACGCCGCCGGAGGCGCCACCGGCCTTCAGTGCGCTGGCCATGCTGATGTTCACGTCGGGCACGACCGGTCCCTCCAAGGCCATCATGTACACGCACGCCCACTTCATCTACTGGGGCTCGGACGTGGCCTACCACCACGAGTACACGCCCGAGGACATCGCGTACGTCTTCCTGCCGCTGTTTCACGGCAATGCCCTGCTGGGCAGCACGATGGGGTCGCTGATGGCCGGCGCGGCGATCGCGCTGGCGCCGCGCTTTTCGGTCAGCCGGTTCTGGGAGCACGTGCGCTCCAGCGGTGCCACCGTCTTCAATGGGGTCGGCGCGGTCACCAACTTCCTGTGGAAGCAGCCACCGTCGCCCGCCGACCGCGACCACCGGGTCCGGCGTTGCCACCTGGCGCCGGTGCCCGGCTTCGCGCGCGAATTCGAGCAGCGCTTCGGCATGGCCATCATGAGCGCCTTCGGCCTCACCGACTACTGCCTGGGCGCCGCCTACAACACGAAGAGCCGGCGCGACAAGCTGGGCTCGTGCGGGCTGCCGCGCGCGGGGATGGACATCCGCATCGTCGATGAGGACGACTTCGACGTGCCGCCCGGCACGCCGGGCGAGATCGTGATGCGCAACAACAATCCCTGGGGCGCCTCGCTCGGCTACTACAAGCAGGCCGAGGCCACGGCCGCCAGCCGCCGCAACCTGTGGTTCCACACCGGCGACCGCGGCCGCATGGACGAGGACGGGTACGTCTGGTACACCGACCGCATCAAGGACGCGATCCGCCGCCGTGGCGAGAACATCTCGGCCTTCGAGGTGGAGGAGGTGATCCGCACCCATCCCGCGGTGGCCGACGTGGCGGTGTACCCGGTGCGCGCCGAAACCAGCGAGGACGAGGTCGCGGCCACCATCACGCTGCGGCCGGATGCCGCCGCTTCGTTCAGCTACGAGTCGCTGCTGGAGCACTGCAGCCGCAACCTGGCGTACTTCATGGTGCCGCGCTACGTCCAGGTGGCGGCCGACATGCCCGCCACGCTCAGCCAGAAGATCGAGAAATACAAGCTGCGCCGCGCCGCCGAGGCCGACCTGTCGGCCCTCTGGGACCGCGAGCGCGCCGGCATCAGCGTCGCGCGCTGACTTGCAGGAGAACCCCCATGCGCACCAAGCCCCAACCCACCACTTCCATCGCGACTTCGGACGCCCAGCGCATCCTGATCCGCGGCCACGACCTCGTCGAGGACCTCATCGGCCAGGTGAGCTTCACCGAGATGTTCCTGCTGCAGCTCACCGGCCAGCGGCCCTCGGCCGCCCAGGTGCGCGTCCTGGATGCCGTGCTCGTCACGCTGATGGAGCACGGCATCACGCCGAGCGTGATCGCCACCCGGCTGATCTACCACTCCGCCCCCGACGCCCTGCAGGCCGCGGTGGCGGCGGGGCTCTTGGGGGTGGGCACGACGTTCATCGGCACCATGGAAGGCTGCGCCGCGAACCTGGAGGAGATGCTGGCCGCGCCCGAAGGCGTCGAGGCGCGCGCCCGCGCGATCGCTCTGCGCCACAAGGAGGCCGGCAAGGCGGTGCACGGCTTCGGCCATCCCCACCACAAGCCAGACGACCCGCGCACGCCGCGCATGCTGGCCGTGGCCGAGCGCGAAGGCGTTCCGGGCCGCCACCTGGCGGCGCTGCGCACGCTCTCGGCGCAGGTCGACGACGTCTACGGCCGCCACCTCACCATCAACGCGACCGGAGCCTCCGCCGCGCTGCTGGGCGAGATCGGCATCCCGCAGAAGGTGATGCGCGGCGTGGCGGTGGTGAGCCGCTCGGCCGGCCTGGTCGGGCACATCCAGGAGGAAATCACCCGGCCCTCGGCCGTCTACATCTGGGAGACGGTGGACGAGGCGATTCCGTACCGGTGAGAGAGCCGGCCGCTTCCTTCCCGACGCCAAGGTCGCGGGCGTGCGGCTCCGGTCGCAACGACCCTGCGCTGCGTACGTCTCGCCCGTTCGCCTCGACTGCGTGCGGGCGAAAGCGGCTATGATGGGCTTCGCACGACGTTCTCGAGTCGTCAACACCGGTCTCTCCTCCCCTCCCGCCGTTCCACGGCGAGTCGCTGTCGAATCCCCCCGTTGAACTTGCTGGCGTCCGGCTTCGCGCAAGCGGAATGCAAAGCCGCCGCATCACGCCTGCTCCGCGCGAGCAGGTGCCGTCCGTTCTTCCTTCGACACCCTGGAGCAGCCATCACTGACCTTTCCCTTCCCCTTCGCCTCCCCACACATGCAGCCGACGCCCCGCTGGTGCTGGGCAAGTACCTCATCTCACCGCTGATCAAGGTGCTCGAGAACGGCTGGTTCGCTTGCGCCGTGTCGATCCGCTCGGGCAAGGGGCAAAGCTCGACCGATCGCGTGCTCCGGTTCACGCGGCTCTTCCGCGACCACGGTTCGGCCGCCGACTACGCGCGCAGCGAAGGCTCGCAGTGGATCGGCGCGGTGTCGACGGCGTCCCGGCCGGTCTGAACGCGACAGCGCCGGCGACCTGACCTCCCTGCCCGATCGGGAGGTGGAACGGCGGCGCGCTCGCCGGGATGATGGCGGTCCCCTGGTCTGGGCCGATCGGCCGTCTTGTTGCTGCAGGCGCGTCCCGGGGGCTCGCCCACGGATCCAGCCGCAGGAGATGACGCATGAAGGTCCAGCTCCCCACCCTGGTCGCCTCGATGGCGATCGTCCTGGCGACCGCCCAGGCTCATGCCCAGTCGTCGCGATACCCGGACCGGCCGGTGAAGGTCGTCGTCGCCTTCGCACCGGGGGGCAACAACGATGTGCCCGTGCGCATCGTCACCGTGAAGCTGGGCGAGCTGTGGAACGTCCCGGTCATCGTGGACAACCGCGCCGGTGCCGGCGGCATCGTCGGCACGGACTTCGTCGCCAAGGCGGCCGCGGACGGCTACACGCTCCTGAACTGCAACAGCGCGACGCACGGCGCGAATCCGGCGCTGCACAAGAAGCTGCCTTACGACGCCGTCAACAGCTTCTCGGCCGTGGCCCTGATCGGCTCGGCGCCCAACGTCGTCCTGGTGCCCTCCAACTCGCCCATCAGGAGGATGCAGGACCTTCTCGAGCAGGCCAAGGCATCGCCCGGCAAGCTGGCCGTGGGGACGGCCGGCATCGGTTCGACCCAGCACTTCTCGCTCGAGTTGCTCAAGACGATGACCAGCACGACCATCGCCCATCTGCCCTATCGGGGCGGTTCGCTGGCGTTGTCCGATGTCATGGCGGGCCAGGTGCCCGCCGCCATCACCGGTCTGCCGACGGCGCTGTCGGCCATCAAGGCGGGCAAGGTGCGTGCGCTGGCGGTCACCTCGGCCGAGCGATCCAGGCACCTCCCGGACCTGCCGACCGTGGCGGAGTCGGGCGTGGCGGGGTACGACGTGACCACGTGGACGGGACTGTGCGCCCCCGCCGGAACGCCGCGCCCCATCCTCGAGCAGCTGGACGCCGACGTGCGCCGCGCGCTGGATGCGCCCGACACGCGCCAGAAACTCCTGGATGCCGGTGTCGAACCGACCTACGTCCCGGCGGACCGGCTGGCCAGCCTGATCGCCAATGAAGTGGCCCGGTTCTCGAAGATCGTGACAGCTGCGGGCATCGTTCCCGAGCAGTAGTCAGCCATAGCCGGCAAGGCCGCCTCAACGGCCGCCACGCCGCGGATGCACGTGGAAGAAGGGGGCGAGCTGCGAGCCGCCCAGGGCGGCAATCAATCCGTCGGCGAAGGACTGGGCGTGCGCGGCCAGGCTGCTGTGGGGCGACCAGAGCAGGTCGAGGCTCAGGTGCGGGGCGTTGCGGATCGGCTTGGCCACCAGGCCCAACTGCGGCGCGTACAGGGTGCAGAGAGCATCCAGGACGGCGACACAGCCGCCGTCACGGACGAACGCGCAGGCCGTCGAGTAATGCATCACCTCGACCGAGGGGGCGTGGACCGCGCCCGTGTCCTCCAGCAGCCGCGCCGTCGCACCGCCGACGGTGAACTGCCGGCCGAGCGAGACGTAGTTCTCGCGCGCGATGTCGCCGGCCTCCACCGCCTCGCGTCCGGCGAACGGGTGCGCCGCATCGACCACGCAGTAGAGGGGCAGGGCGCAGAGCCGCAAGCAGCCCGGACCGGAGCTGCCCGCTTCGCGGGTGACGATGCCGAAGTCGACGCGCCCCTCGGCCACCATGCTCTCGATTTCCAGCGACATGGCGGTCCGCACGGAGACCAGCGCGGCGGGGAGGCTCTCGCGCAGCTGGCGCACGCCGCCGGGAAGGATGGTCGCCGCGGCGGGCGCGACGCTTCCGATCACCACCCGCTGCGGCGCATCGGCGCGCAGCGATTCGGTCAGGCGTGACACGCTGTCCAGCGCCGCCAGGGCGTTGGCGATCTCGGGCAGCAGGGCGCGGCCCTTGGCGGTGAACGTCAGCCGGCGCTTCTCGCGATCGAACAGCGCGAAGCCGAGCCGCTCCTCCAGTTCCCGCAGCAGTGCGCTGGCTGCGGGCTGGGTCATGGCGATGCGTTCCGCGGCGGCGGTCACGGACCCGGTCCGGCTCACTTCCCACAGGAGCCGCAGCTCGCGCGGCCTCATACCTTGCTTCATATGAAGTCAGTCAGAAAACCAATTTGACGGCCGCGCCGCCGGGCTGGAACACTCACACCGGCCGTCATGGAAGACATTGCAGCAGCGCATCAGAGGAATGGAGACACGATGATCCCGGTGAGACGACGAATCGCGGCAGTGATGCTGCCGGTGGCAGCGGCGCTGGCGGCAGCCGCCTTGCCCATGCAGGCGATGGCCCAGGGCGGCTTCCCGTCGCGGCCGATCCGGCTCGTGGTCGGCGCGCCGCCCGGCGGCGGCCCGGACAACGTGGCGCGCATTCTCGCCCAGGCCATGAACCTGGGCCAGCCGGTCATGGTCGAGAACCGCACCGGGGCCTCGTCGCTGATCGCGGCCGAAGTGGTGGCCAAGGCGCCGGCCGACGGCTACACCGTGCTGATCGCCAGCCAGACCATCCTGGCCGTCGCGCCCATCCTCGCCAAGACCAAGAGCTTCGACCCGCAGAAGGATTTCACCGGTGTCGCCATGATCGGCACCGCGCCGCTGGTGCTGGTGGCCGGGCCGGCGCTGTCCGTCGGGACCGTGCCGGAGATCATCGCCCTGGCCAAGTCCAGGCCGGGCGCGCTGGACTACGGCAACGGCGGCGTGGGCACGACGCCCTACATGGCCGGCGCGCTGTTCTCGGTGATGACGGGCGGCAAGTTGAACAGCATTCCCTACCCCGGCGAGCAGGCGGCCATGACGGACATCATCGCGGGCCGCGTGCCCATGATGTTCGCCAACGCCTCGGCCGCCATGCCCCACGTGCGGTCGGGCCGCCTGCGCGGGATCGCGGTCACCAGCCCGAAGCGCGTCGACATCGCCCAGGGGCTGCCGACGGTGGCCGAGTCGGGCGTTCCCGGTTTCGAGATCGGCACCTGGCTGGGCATCATCGCGCCCGCCGCCACGCCCAGGGACGTCGTCGACAAGCTCAATGCGGAACTGCGCCGCGTGCTCGCCACGCCGCAGGTCAAGGAGAAGCTGCTGGCGCAGGGTTACCTGCTGGAGGACCAGACGCCCGAGCAGTTCAATGCCTACATCCGCCAGGAGTACGCCAAGTGGAGCAAGCTGATCACGGACGCCAACATCAAGGCGGAGTGACCGCTCGATGAAGGACTACAACTACCGCGTGCGTGCGGCCCAGCCGGGCGACAAGCCAGTGCTGGGGGCCTTCCATGGCCGCCCCGGTTTCGAGGTGCCGAAAGACGCCTGCGATTGCCACCTGCACATCTTCGGCCCGCGCGAGCGCTACCCGCTGGCGGACGACCGGACATTCGCCCCGGGGCTGGCGAGCGTCGAGGACGTCGTGGCGCTGCACGACCGCATCGGCATCTCGCGGCTGGTCATCGTCCAGGCCAGTCCGCAGGGCTTCGACAATGCCTGCGTGCTCGATGCCCTGGAACAGCTGCACGGCATGGGCCGGCAGGCGCGCGCCGTGGCAGTGGTCCGCGAGGCCACGCCGGCGAGCGAACTGCAGGCCCTGCATCGCGCCGGCGTGCGAGGCCTGCGGGTCAACCTGCAGTCGTACGGCCGCACCGACCCCCGGGGCGCCGAGCAGGGGATCCGGACCGCGGCGGCGCTCGCCGCCGGCATGGGCTGGCATGTGCAGACCTACACCACGCTGCCGGTCATCGCCGCGCTGCGCGGGGTGATCCGCGAGTTGCCGGTGCCCCTGGTCGTCGACCACTTCGGGCTGGCGGATCCGGCGGCGGGCGAGCACCAGCCCGGGCTGGCCGACCTGCTGGCGCTGGTGCAGGGCGGACACGTGTACGTCAAGCTGTCGGCGCCGTATCGCATCCTCGACCGGGCCGACGGACAGGACGGCCAGTGGCTCGCCCGCGCCCTGATCGACGCCAACCCCGAGCGCATGCTGTGGGGGACCGACTGGCCGCACACCGGGCCGTTTCCGGGCCGGCCGCGGGAGCGCGAGGGAACCGACCCCTTCCATCCGGTGGACGACGGCGCCCAGCTGGACATCTTCGGGCGCTGGACCAGTGCCGCGGAACGCCAGCGCATCCTGGTCGACAACCCCGGCCGGCTGTACGACTTCTGACGCGAAGTCCGTGAGGCGGCCGCGACCCTGCGCGCCTGCCAGCTGACGACACCTGAGCTGCGGGCCCGCGGGGCCTGCGCCGCGCCAGGGTAAACCCGAAGTGAAATCCCAGTATTTGGAAATCTACCGAGTTTTCCAATAGACTGGATTTCGATGGAACTGCAGGACCACGTCGACGACGACCTTCCCGCTGGCGCGGATGAATCGGCGTCCAGCATCGCCAAGGCCGTCGACGTCCTGGCGTTGTTCGGTCCGTCGACGTCCACCTTGCGGGTCGAGCACATCGCCGCGCGTCTGGGCTACACCCGTTCGACCGCCTACCGCTACGTGCGTGAACTCTGCGCCGCCGGCTTGCTCGCATCGCGGCCCGAGGGCCGGTATTCGCTCGGGCCGCGCATCGTCGAACTCGAACGGCTGCTGCGCATCACCGACCCGCTGTACCAGGCTGGCGCGACCGTGCTGGCGCCCTTGCGCGCCGACGACTGCGTGTACCAGTTGCAGGAGCTCTCGCGCGAGGACCAGGTGCTGTGCATCTACAAGAAGGGTCCGGACGAACTGCGGTACGAGGGCAAGTCGTATGTCCTCAACCGGGAGCGCGGCCTGCCGTTTCCGCTCTTCCGGGGCGCGGGTTCGCTGGCCTTGCTGGCGCACCTGTCGCCCGAGCGGATCCGCCGCACCTACCTGTCGAGTGCGGACCAGATCGCGCGTGCGGGGCTGGGCAGGAGCTGGGACGATTTCCGCGCCGCGATGGCGACGGTTCGCAAGCGCGGCTACGCGTTGAGCCGCCGGGCGGATGCGAAACATCTCGTCGGCATTGCCGTGCCCATCCTGCTCGGTGCCGAGCGGCGCGTGATCGGCAGTCTCGACTATGTCATTGCGCGCGGCGACCTGGACGAGGCCGCTGCCAGCGAACTGGCATCCACGATGGCCGCAGTGGCCGCCGACATCGCGCGCGAATACGAGCGCATCAGCAGGAACACGGAGACTTGATGACGCCAGCATCACGGAACGGCAACAGCGTGCGCATCGGCGTGGGCGCCGGCATGGCAGACGACCGCATCGCGCCGGGCGTTCAGCTGCTACAGACGAGCGAACTCGACTACCTCGTCTGCGAATGCCTCGCCGAGCGGACCATCGCGCGCGAGCAGCTCAACCGCCGCCGGGCGCCGGACGGCGGCTACACGCCGATGCTCGAGGAGCGCGTGCGCGCGTTCGCGCCCCTGTGCCGCGACAAGGGCGTGCGCCTGGTGAGCAACATGGGCGCGGCCAATCCGCTGGGGGCGGCGAAGGCGGCGCGCCGCGTCGCCGCCGAAGTGGGTGTCCAGGACCTGCGCTGTGCCGCGGTGACCGGCGACGATGTCACGGAACTGCTGCGCTCGCATCCCGAGCTGCGGCTGCTCGAGGCCGGCGCCCCGCTCGAGACCCTGCTGCCCCGCATGGCGTCGGCCAATGCCTATCTCGGCGCCGACGTCGTGCGCGACGCACTCGCGACCGGGGCCGAGTTCGTCCTCACCGGGCGCGTGGCCGACCCCTCGCTGTTCCTCGGCGTCGCCATGTTCCACCACGGCTGGTCCTACGACGACCTGCCCATGCTCGCTGCCGGCACCATGACCGGTCACCTGCTCGAATGCTCCGTGCAGGTGACGGGCGGCTACTTCGCCGACCCCGGCCGCAAGGACGTGCCGCGCCTGGCCGAACTCGCGTATCCCTTCGCCGACGTCGGACGCGACGGCAGCATCGTGATCGGCAAGCCCGCCGGTTCGGGCGGGCGCCTCGACCGCATGACGTGCACCGAGCAGGCGCTCTACGAGATCCACGATCCGGCCCGCTACATCACCCCCGATTGCGTGCTGGACATCACGGGCCTAGCCTTCGAGGAGCTCGGTCCCGACCAGGTGCGGGTGCGCGGGCAGCGCGCGTCCGCGCGGACCGACACGCTCAAGGTGGTGGTCGGCTACACGGACGGCTGGATCGGCTCCGGCGAGGTCGCCTATGCGGGCATCAACGCGATCGGGCGTGCGCGGCTCGCTGCGGACGTCGTCAAGGAGCGCTTCCGCCTCGACGGCGGCAAGGCCGACGAGATCCAGGTCGACCTGATCGGGATGACGGCCCTGCACGGCGACACGGGCCGGGCGCAGGACCGCCCCGAGCCGTACGAGGTGCGCCTGCGGGTCGCCGCGCGCTGCCCCGACCGCAAGAGCGCGGACCTGATCGGCGACCACGTGCGCCAGCTGAACATGCAAGGCCCGTACGCGGCCGGCGGCCCGGTGAATCTCGGCGCGCGCGAAGTGATCGCCGTCGATGCCGTGCTGATCCCGCGCTCCTGGGTGAAGCCGCAGGTCGTCGTGCTCGGGGGGGACCAGTGATGACGAGCACCCGGGTGCACGACCTCGCCCACGCGCGCTCCGGCGACAAGGGCAACACCTCGAACGTGGCCGTGATCGCTTACGACGACGCCGGCTGGCAGCGGATCCGCCAGCACCTGACGGCGGAACGCGTGATGGCCGCCTATGCGCATCTCGCCCAGGGCCCGGTCACGCGGTACGAGGTGCCGAACCTGCGCGCACTGAACTTCGTGATCGAGAAGGCACTGGCCGGCGGCGTGACGCGTTCGCTGCGCCTGGACCCGCACGGCAAGACACTGAGCGCGATCGTGCTCGGCATCGAACTCCCGGACGACTGAGCAGCACCATGTTTCCACCCGCCGAGATCCTGACCACCGAAGTCTTCGCCCGGCTGCCGCCGGCGTTGCACCAGACCGACCGGCCATCGCAATGGCTGACCGACCGGCACGTGAAGATGCATTCCTTCCTGGAAGGGCCGTCGTTCGACCGCGAGGGCAACCTGTGGTGCGTCGACCTCGCGCACGGCCGGCTGCTGCGCGTGACGCCGGCGGGCGAGTTCGAGGTCATGCTGCAGTACGACGGCGAGCCCAACGGGCTGAAGATCCACCGCGACGGCCGTGTGTTCGTGGCCGACCACCGGCACGGCCTGATGGTGCACGTGCCCGGGTCGGGCCGCATCGACCTCCTGATGGGCAACGTCCGCCGCGAGGGGCTCAAGGGGTTGAACGACCTCTATTTCGCGTCCAATGGCGACCTCTACTTCACCGACCAGGGCGAGAGCGCGCTGGAAGACCCTTCCGGCCGCGTCCTGCGCCTGCGCGCCGACGGCAAGACCGTCGACCTGCTGATGTCCGGGCTCGCGGGGCCGAACGGGCTCGTGCTCGACGAGGCGCGCAAGATCCTGTACGTCGCCGTCACGCGCGAGAACGCCATCTTCAGCCTGCCCATCGAGCCGGACTACGGCGGCATGAAGAAGGCCGGCCGCTTCATCCAGCTGTCCGGTGCCACGGGACCCGACGGCCTGGCTCTCGACGAAGCCGGGAACCTGGTCGTCGTGCACGCGGGGGCAGGAACCGCATGGGTGTTCAGCCGCATCGGCGAGCCGCTGTACCGCATCCGCTCGAACGCCGGCATCCGCACCACCAACGTCGCCTATGGCGGCGACGACCGCCGCACGCTGTACATGACGGAATCCGAACAGGGCGCGATCCTGCGCGTGCGCCTGCCGGTGGCGGGACGTGCCATGTATTCGCACTCGTGACCGGGGGCATCCCCATCCAGGAGACACCATGAAACTGACCCGCCGAATCGCCTGCCTGCTCCTCGCGGCCGGCATCGCGCCGCTCGCCGCCGCGCAGGACTATCCGAACAAGCCGATCCGCCTGATCTCCAACTACGGCGCGGGCAGCTCGATCGACATCATTGCGCGCCTGGTCGCCAAGCCGCTGTCGGAGCAGCTGGGCCAGCCGGTCGTCGTCGAGAACAAGCCGGGCGCCGGCGGCGACCTCGGCACCGACTTCGTGGCCAAGGCGCCGAAGGACGGCTACACGATCGGGTTCGCCTCGCCGGGTCCGCTGGTGTTCAACCCGATGATGCGCAAGAGCATGCCTTTCGCGCCGGGCGACGTGACGCCGGTGATCCTGCTCGCCACGGGTCCGAACGTGGTCCTCGTCAATTCGGACGTGCCGGCCAGGACGCTGTCCGAACTGATCGCCTACATCAAGGCCAACCCGGGCAAGGTGAGCTACGCGTCCGCGGGCAACGGCACGAGCGGGCACCTGGCGGGAGAGCTGTTCCGCTATCTCACCAAGACAGACATCCTGCACGTCCCCTACAAGGGCAACGCCGAAGCCGTGACCGACGTCCTCGCTGGCCGCGTGCAGGTGCTGTTCAGCGGCGTGCCGCCGATCCGCGCGCACGTCGAGAGCGGCAAGCTGCGTGCGATCGCCATTGCGGACGCCAAGCGCGCCAAGCAGCTCCCGGGTGTGCCCACCGTGGCGGAGGCCGGCTTGCCGGGCGCCGAGTCCGGCGCGTGGTACGGCATCCTGGCGCCCGCCGGAACGCCCGGGCCGGTCCTCGATCGCCTCCAGGCAGAGCTCGCGAAGGTGGTGCAGCGTCCCGAGGTCCGCGCGCAATTCGACCAGCTCGGCATCGATGCGTCCGGCCTGTCGCGGGCCGAGTTCGAGAAGATGATCGCCGGCGAATTCGCGCGCTGGAAGCCGCTGTTCGCCAGCACGAAGATCACGGCGGACTGATGGCCGGGACCGTCCTCGTTGTCGGGGCCAGCGGCCTCATCGGAACGGCGGCCGTCGATGCGTTTCTCGATGCCGGCTGGGATGTCGTGGCGGTGTCCCGGCGCAAGCCGGAGGTGTTCAGTACGCGCGCGTTCACGCACCTGCCGGTCGACCTGCAGGACGAGCAAGCCTGCCAGGAAGCGTTCGGGCAGCTCGGCGGCGTCACGCACGTGGTCTACACGGCCGTCTACGAGATGCCGGGGCTCATCCCGGGCTGGACCGACCCGCGGCAGATGGAAACCAACCGGCGGATGCTGCGCAACGTCGTCGAGCCCTTGTCCAGGGTCGCGCGGCTGGAGCACTTCACCTTGCTGCAGGGGACCAAGGCCTACGGCATCCAGCCGACGAAGGTCGGCGACGCGGTCAAGCTGAGCCCGATGCGCATCCCGGCCAGGGAGCGCCATCCGCGCGTGGACCATGCGAACTTCTACTGGCTGCAGGAGGACTACATCCGCGAGAAGGCGGCGCAGGTGGGCTTCGCCTGGACCATCTTCCGGCCGACGATCGTGATCGGGCCGAACGTCGGCGTCGCGATGAACACGATTCCGGTCATCGGCGTCTATGCCGCGCTGTGCCGCGAAGAAGGCGTGCCGTTCGCCTATCCGGGCCACCTGGCCTTCGTGCGCGAAGCCGTGGACGTGCGCCTCATCGCGCGGGCCTGCGTCTGGGCGACCCACACCAAGGCCGCGCACGGCGAGCACTTCAATCTCACCAACGGCGAGGTGTTCGCATGGCGCGACCTGTGGCCTGCGCTGGCCGAGTTCCTGGGCGTCGAGCCCGGCCCCGACCGGCCGGCGAAGCTGGCCGAGCATCTACCCAGCCGCGCGGCCGTGTGGGACCGGATCGTCGACAAGCACGGGCTGCGCAAGCTGTCGATGGCGCAGATCCTCGGCGAGTCGCACCACTCCGCCGACCTGCGGTTCGGCTATGGCCTGAAGGAGCCGCCGCCGCCCGTGTTCGTCAGCACGGTGAAGATCAAGCAGGCCGGTTTCACCGAGACCTTCGACACCGAAGTCGCGGTGAAGCATTGGCTGGGCGTGCTGATGGACCGCCGAATCATCCCGAAGCGGGCGTGATGGCGATCGGCGGGCCGGGGTTGCGCCAGCCGCAGGGCCCGGGGGCGGCTCAGTCCCGCTTCTTCGCGACCTTGCGCACGCACTGCATGAACTCCAGGGTGGTGGTCGTGAGCCGCCGGCCGCGCAGGGTGATCATCCCCACGGGTGGAAGGTCCACGGGCACCTTCACGCGAAGGGTCCGCACCACGCCGAGGCGTTCGAAGTGGCGCCCGACGGATGCCGCCATGAAGGCAACGGCATCGCGTTCGTGCAGGAACGTCAGCTGCGCCAGGAACGAGGCCGTCTCGACAATGTCGACCGGCGGTTGCAGGCCATGCTTGAAGAACTGCTGCTCGAGCTTGACCCGCAACGACGCCCAGGGAGGCGGGACCACGCACGGGTGGTTGGCCAGGCTGGGCCAGGTGACCCGGGCCTGGCCGGCCAGGGGATGGTTCGGCTGCGTGACGGCCACCATGGGTTCCTTGTGGAGCGCCTCGGTCACGAGGTCGGGCGACGCGTAGCCCGGCTCGAGCCGCCCCACGAACAGGTCCACTTCGCCGAGCCTCAGCTTGGGCAGCAACTGGGTGAGGTCGCCTTCTTCCACCAGCACGGTGGCCTGCGCCGCGCTGCGCTTGAGCATTTCCACCGCCGGCCCGACCAGGGTCGGAAGGGACACCACCATCGAGCCCACCCGCGTGCGGCCGGCAGCACCGCTCTGCTCGGCCGAGATTTCATCCCGCGTTCGCTCATAGTCGGCCAGCACGCTGCGTGCGAAGCGAACGAAGGAGAGCCCGGCGGCCGTCGGCTCGGTGCCCCGGGTGGAGCGGTCGAACAGCGTCAGCTCCAGCATGCTCTCGACCTCACCGAGCATGCGGGACACCGCCGGCTGGCTGACCGCCAGGAACTCGGCCGTCCGCCCCAGGTGCCGGAACTGGTCGAGGGCCACCACCAGCTGCAGGTGGCGCAGCTTGATGTTGGACCGGAGCACGCGATCGATCTGGGCCATGCCGCCATCATAGTTAACGCCCGCTGCATGAAGTCATTCGCAATCTGGATTTGTCTGTTATGGAGCCGCCATGAACAATCTTCGCCAGGGCGGCGGTTCGTGCCCTGGCACCTGGGGCCGTGAGCAAGGCCCGGGGGCCCCGACGAAGAACGACAGGAGACGGCACATGAGTTTCGATCGCGCGACGCGGCGTCAGGCCTTCACGTGCCTCGCCGGCGTGGCGCTGGCGGCCAGCGGCCTGGCGCAGGCGCAGACGGCAACCGAGCGCACCCTGCGCATCGTCGTGCCGTTCGCGCCCGGCGGCGGCTCCGACGTCCTGGCCCGCCTGATCCAGCTCAGGCTCGCCGAGAGCCTGAAGATGCCGGTGCTCATCGACAACCGGCCGGGCGCCGGCGGAACGCTCGGCGCGGCGGCGGTGGCGAAGTCCGCGCCGGACGGCAGCGTCGTCCTGCTCGCGGATGCGAGCGTCGCGACGATCTCTCCGTCGCTCTACCAGAAGCTGCCGTACACGGCCCGGGACCTGGTGCCGGTCACGAGCCTGGCGCAGTTCGCCAATGTGCTGGTGGCCCCCACGCGGCTGCCCGCGAACACGCTGGCCGAACTGGTCGCGCAGCAGAAGGCGCGGCCGTCGCCGCTGTCGATCGCATCGAGCGGCAACGGCACCAGCACCCACCTCACCGCGGAACTGTTCAAGGCCGCCACCGGCCTGCCCATCACGCACGTGCCGTACAAGGGCGCCGGCCCGGCGATCAACGACACGGCCGGCGGCCAGGTCGACCTGCTGTTCACCGGCTACGCGACGGTCTCGCAGTTGATCCGGAGCGGCCGGTTGAAGGCGCTGGCCGTGACCTCGCTGCAGCGGTTGCCCGAGTTGCCGCAGGTTCCCACCGTGGCCGAGAGCGGCTTTCCCGGCTTCGAGTCCTGGATTTCGCAGGCCGTCTTCGCCCCCGCCGGAACGCCGCGCGACACGGTCCACAAGCTCCATTCGGCCATCGCCGCCGTGCTTCGCCAACCCGACGTCGTCGAGCGCATGCGGGGCCTGGGGCTGGAGCCGTTCGGCAATCCGCCCGAGGAATTCGCTGCCTGGATCGACGCACAGTCGCGCCTGTGGGCGGGCGTCATCCGCGATGCGAACGTGAAGCCGGATTGATGGGCGCGTTCACGGTCCTCGTCACGGCGCCGGCCCTGGCCGGGGAGGCGCAGCAGATCCTGCGGGAAGCCGGCGCCAGCATCGAGTTCATGCAGGAGCCCATCGACGAGGAAGCGCTGCTGCGCCGCTTTCGTGCCGGCCCCGTCGATGCGGTGGTGCTGCGGGGCTCGCGGCCGTTCACGGCACGCGTGCTCGAGGCGGCGCGCGGCCTGAAGGTGATCGCCAAGAACGGCGCCGGCATCGACAGCGTCGACCTTGCGGCCGCGCAGCGGCTCGACGTGGCGGTGGCGGTCGCCGCCGGTGCCAACGCCGATGCGGTGGCCGAGCACGCGTTGGCCCTCATGCTGTCCCTCGTGCGCGAGCTGCCGGCACTCGACCGCAAGGTCCGGGCGGGCGGCTGGGAGGGAGCGGGCTGGCAGGGGCGCGATTTCCGCGGCTCGGTGGTCGGCATCGTCGGCTACGGAGCGATCGGGCGCGCGACCGCGAACCTGGCCGCAGCCCTCGGCGCACGGGTGGTCGTGCTGCGGCGCTCGGGCGACGCCGATGCCTTCCCGTGCGAGCGCGACCTCGAAGCGTTGCTGCCGCGCGTCGACATCCTGAGCCTGCATTGCCCCCTGACCGACGCGACGCGAGGACTCATCGGGGTTCGCGAACTGGCGCGCATGCAGAAGGGCTCGCTGCTGGTCAACACCGCGCGCGGCGCGGTGGTCGACGAAGCGGCGCTGGTGGAGGCCCTGCGCAGCGGCCATCTCGCCGGCGCGGGCCTCGACACTTTCGCCACCGAGCCGCTGCCCGCCGGCAGCCCACTGCGCGAACTGGCCAACGTGATCCTGACGCCGCACATCGCGGGCGTCACGCGCCAGTCGGCGCTGCGCGTGGCGACCACCACCGCGCGCAACGTGGTCGACGTGATGGCCGGGCGCGCCCTGCCGGCCCACAACCGGATCGCCGGCCCCGTGCAAGCTTCCATACCCACCAGGAGACACCCATGAACCACCAGCTTCCGTCCCGGGCGCGCCGCCGCGTCCTCGCCACCGCGTGTGCGGCGTTCGCACTCGCCGCCGCACCGTGGCAGGCCGCGCAGGCGCAGTCCACCTTCCCGGGCAAGACGATCACCTTCGTCGTGCCGTATCCGGCGGGCGGCGCGAACGACATGCTCGGCCGCCTGATCGGCCAGAAGATGGGCGAGGCCCTGGGCACGACGGCACTCATCGACAACAAGCCCGGCGCGGGCGCGCTGCTGGGTGCCGGCATCGTCGCGCGCGCACCGGCCGACGGCAACACCCTCCTGGTCGGCGGCCTGGCCACGCACGCGGCCAGCCCCAACCTGCTCAAGGCCGACTACGACCCCCTTACGGCCTTCGAGCCGGTCGGCATGATCGGCCGGGCGCCCATCATCGCGATCACGTTCAACGAGTCGCCGTACAAGACGCTCAAGGACGTGGTCGACGCCGCGCGCAAGGATTCGCAGGCCGTGATGTACGGCTCGTCCGGAAACGGCTCGCCGCTGCACCTGGCCGGCGAGCAGTTCATGTCGGTCGCAAAGATCCAGATGACGCACGTGCCCTACAAGGGCGGCAACGCGCACATCATGGATCTCATCGGCGGCCGCGTGCCGGTGATCTTCGACACGGCGACCAACGCCATGCCGCTGGTCAAGTCCGGCAAGGTGCGTGCGCTGGCCGTGGGCATGCCGTCCCGCCTGCCGGACCTGCCGAACGTCCCGACCTTCGCCGAGGCGGGCTTTCCCCAGTTCGAGTTCACCGCCTGGTATGCGCTGTTCGCCCCGGCGAAGACGCCCAAGGACGTCACCGCCAAGCTGTCGGCCGCGCTGGCGCGGTCGCTCAAGCAGCCCGAGGTCGTGAGCAAGCTCGGCGACGTCGGCGTGACCGTGGCCGACGGCGATGCCGCGGCGCTGGCCAGGTTCGTGCCGGTCGAATACGAGCGTGTCGGCCAGTTGATCCGCGTCGCGAAGATCAAGGCCGACTGACGCGCCTGCGGGCGCGCCGTGCCGGCGGCACGCGCGCTCGGCCGTGCCCTCAGCCGCGCAGCAGCGGCTGCAGGTCGGCCGGCACCTGCACCGGCAGTTCCAGCAGCAGGAACGACAGCGTCTTGCCGTGCGAGTCGAGGTTCAGCGCCTCGTTCACCCCGCCGTCGAGCAGGCCGTCGACCACGAAGTTCATCGCCTGCAGCTGGGGCAGCAGGAAGCGCTGCACGCGCTGCGGCGCGCGCCAGCGGAACTGCCGCAGCACCGCCTCTTCGGTGACCTGGCTGGTGAGCAGCGGCCACAACGCCGGCTCCCAGGCGATCACGCTGATGTTGGAGCGGTCGCCCTTGTCGCCGGTGCGGCCATGGGCGAGGCGCCAGAGCGGAAAGCTGTCCATCACTGGTCTCCTTCGCCGGCCAGGTGAAAGGCCGGCGTGACGCGCTCACGCGGCACATAGCACGACAGGTTGTTCAGCCGCGGCGTGAGCGCGGTGCGGACGCCGCCGCCGGCCGCCGGTCCGCAGGTGTACAGCGCCGTGACCTCGCGCACCAGCCGCTGCGCCTCGCGCTTGTCCGGGTGCGCGGCCGCCGCGCGCAGCCGCGCGTCGCGCGGCCCCGTGCCGGAGCCCGGGGAGGGCAGGGCGGCGAGCGTGCGGCCGGCGTCGTCGCCGAACACGCTGCTCACTCCGATCACGTCATAGCGCACAGCCAGGGTCGGCAGGCGCTTGCGCAGCACGTCGGCCGCGAGGCGCGCGCGGTCCGCGGCGCGCGGGCCGGCATAGGAGATCTCGCCCTCGGCCAGCCAGCCGCCATCGTGGAAGACGTTCACCTTGAGCGTCGCCGGCCGCGCGTGGCCGCGCACCCCGCGCAGTGCGACGGTGTTCTCGCCGACCGCCTCGACCTGCGCCTGTGTGATGTCCGCGACCACATCCGGCGTGAGGTACGCCGCCGGGTCGTGCACTTCATAGAGCAGTTGCTCCTTCACCGTGGCGAGGTTCACCATGCCGCCGGTGCCGTCGGCCTTGCCCACGATGCACGAGCCGTCCTCGAACAGCTCCACCACCGGGAACCCCACCGCGTGCAGGTCCGGCACGTCCTTCAGGCCGGGGTCGGCGAAGTAGCCGCCGGTGACCTGGGCGCCGCATTCGAGCAGGTGGCCGGCCATGGTGCCGCCGGCCAGCCGGTCCCAGTCGTCGTCGCGCCAGCCGAAGTGCGCCATCGCCGGTCCGAGTGCGAGCGCGGGGTCGGCGACACGGCCCGCGACGACGATCTGCGCCCCGGCCTGGAACGCATCGGCGATCGGACGGGCACCGAGGTACGCGTTGGCGCTCAGCACCTGCAGGTTGTCCAGTTCCGGACCCGCGTGTTCGCGCAGCAAGGCCGCGTGCTCCGGCGACGAGAGGTCGTCACCCGTGATCACCGCGATGCGCGGCACCGGCAGGCCCAGCCGCCTGGCGAGCGCGTGGATCGCCTGCGCCGCGCCCGGCGGGTTGGCCGCGCCGAAATTGCCGACGATGCCGATGCCATGCTCCAGGCAGCGTGCCAGCACCGGCTCCAGCAGGTCTTCGAGCAGCAGCTCGTAGCCGGCCGACGGATCCTTGCTGCGGCGCAGCTGCGCCAGCGCGAGCGTGCGCTCGGCCAGCGTCTCGAACATCAGGTAGGCACGGGCGCCGGGGCGCTGCCGCAGGCGCGTGACCAGCGTGTCCACGACGGGACCGGCCGCATCCGTCCGGTCGCCGGAAAAGCCGGCGCCGCAGCCGATGAACAAGGGGGGTGGTGCCATGCCTGTCTCCTGGTAGCCGCGAGTAGTCGCGCGCGGAGTCCACCTGGTGCAGCAGCACGCGCCATGCATTGTCCAGGATCTGCTGCTCGACGATGGTGCCCGGCGTCGCGGCTGCGGCGGTCTGTTCGACCGGACCCGCGTCAGTCGCCCACCGGGAATTCCCGCGCCGCGATCGCGCGCAACGCGGCCACGGTGGGATGCGCCGGCTGCGGCCGGTAAGCCAGCGCCAGGCCGATCGGGCGGTCTTCGCGCAGGTCCTCCAGCGCCCGGAAGGCGATCAGTTCGCTGGGCGGCTGCTGCACGACGCCGGGAACCAGCGCGATGCCCAGGCCGGTCTCGACCAGGGTGAGCACGGTGCGCACCTGCACCGCTTCCTGCGCCGCGCGCGGCACGAAGCCGGCCCGCTGGCAGGCCATCATGCACACGCTGCGCATGCCTTCGGCCTGCAGCGCGTCGTACAGGATGAACGGCTCCTGCGCCAGGTCCGCCAGGCGCAGCGACTTCTTCGACGCGAGCCGGTGCCCCCTGGGCAGCGCCGCCACCAGCGTGTCGCGCTGCAGGATCTGGAATTCGGCGCCCATCGGCTTGAGCACCGGCGTCCACAGGAAGCCGGCGTCGATGTCGCCCGTGGCCAGCGCCTGCACGATGCCCATGGACGAGCCTTCGCGCAGTAAAAGTTCCAGTTTCGGCAGTTCGGCGCGCAGGCACGGCACCAGGCGTTGCAGCACGCCATGCGTCGCGGAGCCGGTGAAGCCGATGCGCAGCACGCCGGCGCGGCCGTTCTCGGCCAATGTCGCCATTTCGGCGAAGGCTTCGGCGTGCTGCAGGATCTGCTGCGCCTCGACCAGCACGGCGCGGCCGCTGCGCGACAGCTGCACGCCCTTGGCGTCGCGCTCGAACAGGCGCACGCCCAGTTCCGCTTCCAGTTTCTGGATCGATACGGTCAGCGGCGGCTGTGTCATGTGCAGCAGCTGGGCAGCCTTGCGGTAGTTGAGCGTCTCGGCCAGCACGACGAAGTGCCGGATGCGGCGCAGGTCCAGGGTGCGCAGGGCGGGGGTGGTCACGATTCGATCGAGGTATCACTGCCCGATGAATCGGTATTGGACGGGGGCGATGGCGGCCCCTATCGTCCGAGCGTCGGGCCTGCAGCCCGCCTCATCAGGAGACAACCATGATACGCAACCAGCCGCGCCTCGCCGCGTGGCCGCCCGGGAACGCACCCACGGCGGCGCACAGAACGGAGGGGCTCGCGTGAGCGCCCTCGACTCGTTGCACCTGACGGCGATCCCGCCGGAAGCCGAAGCCCTGCGCGCGCAGGTGCGTGCCTTCCTGCAGGACGCGGTCACCCGGATCCCGGCCCACGTCCGCGCCCGCTCGTGGGGCGGCTACGACAGCAACCTCAGCCGTGAACTGGGCCAGCGCGGCTTCCTCGGCCTGACGCTGCCGAAGGAATACGGCGGCGGCGGACGCACGCCGTTCGACCGGTACGTGGTCGTGGAGGAGTTCCTCAACTTCGGCGCGCCGGTCGGCTCGCACTGGATCGCCGAGCGCCAGAGCGCGCCGCTGATCCTGAAGTACGGCAGCGAGGAGCAGAAGCGCAGCTTCATTCCCGCCATCTGCCGGGGCGAGATGTATTTCTGCATCGGCATGAGCGAGCCGAATGCCGGGTCGGACCTGGCCAGCGTGAAGACGCGCGCCACCCGCAATGACAAGGGCTGGGTGCTCAACGGCCAGAAGATCTGGACCACCAACGCGCACAACTGCCACTGCATGATCGCGCTGGTGCGCACCTCGGGCACGGGCGAGGACCGGCAGAAGGGCCTGTCGCAGGTGATCGTGGACCTGAAGCTGCCCGGCGTGACCGTGCGGCCGATCACCGACCTGTCCGGCGACTCGCACTTCTGCGAGGTGTTCTTCGACAACGTGCAGCTGGCAGCGGATGCCGTGCTGGGGCGCGAAGGTGATGGCTGGGAGCAGGTGATGTCCGAGCTCGCGTTCGAGCGCAGCGGCCCCGAGCGCCTCTTCTCCAGCATCGTGCTGTTCGACGAATGGCTGGCCTACGTGAGGACGCCGCAGGGCCGCACGCCCGAGTCGGTGCGCCTCGCGGGGCGGATCATCGCGCAGCTCGCCCCGTTGCGCGCCATGTCGGTGGCGGTGACCGGCAAGCTGGCACGCGGTGACAGCCCGGTCGTGGAAGCGGCCCTCGTCAAGGACCTGGGCACCGGGGTGGAGCAGTCCATTCCGGCGCTGATCGCGGACGACCTGTTCCGCCGCCCCGCGCACGAGGTTCCGCTGGAGCTGTTGCGCACTTTGAACTACGTTACGCAGGCGGCGCCGTCGTTCTCGCTGCGCGGCGGCACGCGCGACATCCTGCGCGGCATGATCGCCCGCGGCCTCGGCCTGCGCTGAAAGGACTCGAGATGGATGACCTTCTCTCCGATGCCCTGCGGCAGCTGCTGCAGGACCAGTGCACGCCGCAGCTCGTGCGCGCGGTGGAATCCGGGCAGTCGCCCGCCGGCCTGTGGGCCCAGCTGGAGGAATCCGGGTTTGCCGACGCACTGGTGCCCGAGGACCAGGGCGGTGCCGGGCTCGCGCTGTCCGACGTCTTCCCGCTGCTGGCCCTGTGCGGCTCGCAGGCCGTGCCCGTGCCGCTCGCGCACACCATGCTGGCCCGCGCGCTGCTCGCGCAGGCGGGCGTGGACCGACCGCAGGGCAGCATCGCGATCGCCTCGGTGACGTCGCGCCAGGCCGGCGGCGTCCGCTGTGCCTTCACATCCTTCGGCCGCGTGGCCGACTGGGTGCTGACCGCGATCGATGGGGCAACGGTGCTGCTGCCAACGGCGCAGGCGGCGAGCGAGCCCGGCGTCTTTGCGCTGGATGCCAGCCTGCAATGGACCGAGGCGGCGCTGTCGCGCGCACGCCAGGTCCCGGGCGCGCACGACCTGGAGGCCCTGCAGGCCTGCGCGGCGGCGGCGCAGCTGTCGGGCGCCCTCATGGACACCTTCCACCGGACGCTGCAGTACGCCAACGAGCGGCAGCAGTTCGGCCGCCCGATCGGCAAGTTCCAGGCCATCCAGCACCAGCTGAGCGTGATGGCGGAGCACGCGTTCGCAGCGCGGATGGCCGCCCAGATGGGCTGCCACAGTGCCACGGCGGCGCCGGACCGGCTGCGCGTGGCGGTCGCCAAGGCGCGCACCAGCGAGGCCGCGCTGGAGGTGGCGGGGCTGGCGCACTCGATCCATGGGGCGATCGGCTTCACCGCCGAATTCGACCTGCAGCTGTACACGCGCCGCCTGCATGCGTGGCGCCAGGCCGCGGGGTCCGAGTCGTACTGGCAGGAGGTGCTGGGCGAGGAACTGGTGGACCGCCGCGACGGCCTGGCCCTCGACCTGGTGCGCGCCACCACCGATGTTGACTGAGGAGACAGACGAATGGGCTTCCTGAAGAAGACGCGCGAAGGCGCCATCCTGGTCCTGACCATGAGCCAGCCGGAGACGCGCAACGCGCTCACCGGCAACACGGCGGCCGAGGAGTTCGTGGCCACCTGCGCCGAGGTGCAGGCCGACCGCAGCATCCGCGCGGTGATCATCACGGGCGAAGGCCCGGTGTTCAGCAGCGGCGGCAACGTCAAGGACATGCAGAAGTACTTCCAGCAGCAGCTGTCGCCGGAGACGATCCGCGAGGAGTACCGCCAGGGCATCCAGCGCATCCCCAGGGCGCTCTACCACCTGGACGTGCCGGTCATCGCGGCAGTGAACGGCCCCGCCATCGGCGCCGGCTGCGACCTCACGTGCATGTGCGACATCCGCATCGCCAGCGACAAGGCCACGTTCGCCGAGAGCTTCGTCAAGGTCGGCATCGTGCCGGGCGACGGCGGGGCCTGGCTGCTGCCGCGCGCGGTGGGCCTGTCCAAGGCGTCCGAGATGGCGTTCACCGGCGAGGCGCTGGACGCGCAGCAGGCCCTGGACTGCGGGCTCGTGTCGCGCGTCGTCCCGGCCGCGGAGCTGATGGATGCCGCGCTGGCGCTGGCCCGCAGGATCGCCGCCAACCCCGGCGGCGTGCTGCGCATGACCAAGCGGCTGATCCGCGAAGGACAGCAGTCCTCGCTGGAGTCGCTGCTGGAGATCTCTGCCTCCTACCAGGCCATCGCGCACATGGAACCCGACCACCACGAGGCCGTGAAGGCCTTCGTGGAAAAGCGCGCCCCCAAATTCTCCTGAACGGCACACCACCATGCTCCTTTCCCGTCGCATCCTCCTGGGCGCCGCCTCGGCCCTGTTCGCCACCACGGGCGCCTTCGCGCAGGCCTGGCCTGCCAAGCCCATCACCATGGTCGTTCCCTTCCCGCCGGGCGGCCCCACCGACCTGGTGGCGCGGGTGCTGGCCCAGAAGCTGACCGAGCAGCTCGGCCAGAGCGTCGTCGTCGACAACAAGGGCGGCGCCAACGGCAACATCGGCGCGCAGGCCGTGGCGCGCGCGCCCGCCGACGGCTACACCATCCTCTACAACACGTCGTCCATCACGCTGAGCCCGGCGCTGTACAAGAACCTGTCGTACAGCGTCGAGAAGGACTTCGCGCCGGTGGCGCTGACGGCCGTGGTGCCGCTGGCACTGGTGGTGCACCCGGGCGTGCCGGCCAACAACGTCAAGGAGTTCATCGCCTATGCCAAGGCCAACCCCGGCAAGCTGACCTACGGCTCCGCCGGCAACGGCAACGTGACCCACCTGGGCGCGTTCCAGTTCACCCAGGCCAATGGCATCGATGCCGTGCATGCGCCGTTCAAGGGCAGCGCCCCGGCCGACGTGGCGCTGGTCGCGGGCGAGATCCAGTACATGACCGACACGATCAACTCCGTGATGCAGTTCATCAAGGACAAGCGGATCAAGCTGCTGGCGGTCACCAGTGCCAAGCGCATGTCGCTGTTCCCGGACGTGCCCACGCTGGCCGAATCGGGCATGGCCGGCTTCGAGGTCGGCGCCTGGCAGGGCGTGATGGTGCCGGCCGCGACGCCCAAGGCGGTGGTCGACCGCCTGAACGCCGAGATCCTCAAGGCGCTGCAGAACCCCGACCTCAAGGCCAAGCTGGCCGGGCAGGGCGCCGAGCCGCTGGGCTCCACGCCCGCCGAGTACGGCGCCTACGTCAAGAAGGAGATCGCCCGCTGGGCGACCGTCGTGAAGGCCTCCGGAGTGACCATCGAATGAGACTGCCACTGGAAGGCGTGCGCGTGCTCGACCTGAGCGCCGTCGTGCTCGGGCCCTACGCGAGCCAGAACCTCGCCGACTACGGCGCGGACGTCATCAAGATCGAGCCGCCCGAGGGCGACTCCACGCGCAACACCGGCCCCAGCACCGAAGCCGGCATGGCTGCCATCTTCCTCGGCGTCAACCGGGGAAAGCGCAGCATGGTGCTGGACCTGAAGAAGCCCGAAGCCCGCGAGGCGCTGCTGCGCCTGGTCGATACCGCCGACGTGCTGATGCACAGCATCCGGCCGCAGAAGCTCCAGGCGCTGGGGCTGGAGCCCGACGCGCTGATGGCACGTAACCCGCGCCTGGTGTACGTGGGCCTGCACGGCTTCGGCGAGGACGGCCCGTACGGCGGCCGGCCGGCCTACGACGACATCGTCCAGGGCCTGTCGGGTTGTGCCGACCTGATGGACCGGCAGGCGGGCCATCCGCTGTACTTCCCGACGATCGCGGCCGACAAGACCTGCGGCCTGGTGGCCACGCACGCGATCCTGGCGGCCCTGTTCGCGCGCGAGCGCACCGGCAAGGGGTCGTACGTGGAGGTGCCGATGTTCGAGTCGATGGCCGCCTTCAACCTGGTCGAGCACTACTACGGGCACCACTTCGACCCGCCGCTGGCCGCCACCGGCTACCCGCGCGTCCTGGCCACGCACCGCAAGCCCTACCGCACCACCGACGGCTACGTCTGCATGATGGCGTACACCGACGCCCACTGGAAGCGCTTCTTCCTCGAGGCCGGCCGGCCCGACGCCGCGCAGGACCCGCGCTTCACGACCATGGCCGAGCGCACGCGCAACATTGCCGCGCTCTACGAGCTGGCGGCCGAGTGCGTCGCCTCCCGCAGCACGGCCGCGTGGCTCGACGTGTGCAACCGGCTGGAGATTCCCGCCGCGCCGGTCAACCGGCTCGAGGACCTCGAGCACGACGAGCACCTGCAGGCCACAAACTTCTTCCGCACCATCGACGACCCGCGCATGGGCAAGGTGCGCTTCCCGGCGCCTCCGGTGCGGATCGACCGGGAGGCGCTGCCCGTGACGATGGCTCCGCGGCTGGGGGAACACACGAGCGAACTGCTGCGCGAGGTGGGCCTCGATGAAGCCCAGCCCGCCCAGCCGTCCCGGCAAGGAGGTTTCCTGTGAGCGACAAGAACGCACTGCCCCTGCTCGGCCAGGGCTTCCACTGGCAGGACCTGCAGGTGGGCCAGGCCTTCCGCACCTACCGCCGCACCGTCACCGAGGCCGACCTGGTCGGCTTCATCGGCGTGACCGGCATGCTGGAGATGATCTTCATCGAGGCCGAGGGCGCGTCCACCGGCATCGGCGGCCGGCCGGTCCCGGGCGCGCTGACCTATGCCCTGATCGAAGGCTTCATCCTGCAGACGATGATCCAGGGCACCGGGCTGGCCATGCTCGAGCTGACGCAGAAGATCCTGGCGCCGGTGCGGGTCGGCGACACCATCCATGCGGTGGTCACGGTCACCGGCATCCGGCCCACCTCCCAGGGCAACCGCGCCATCGTCGATTCGGACATCGAGGTCTACAACCAGCGCAACGAGCTGGTGATGACGTACACGGCCAAGCGGATGCTGGCGGGGCGGGATTAGACGCCACGATCGTTTGTGCATCCGGAGGCCGCCTTCAGCTCGCGCAGGCCCCGGGTGACCTAGACTGGTGCCAAGGAAGCCGCCATGTCGTTCGAAATCGAAACCGCCGAGTCCGTCGAGAAGGTGCTGCCCGCCGTGCGCGATGTCGCCGCCGAGATGGTCAGGCTGAGGCACCAGATCCATTCCCACCCCGAGCTCGCCTTCGAAGAGCACGTCACCAGCGACCTGGTGGCTGCCCGCCTGTCCGAGTGGGGATACGAGGTGCACCGCGGCCTGGCCGGCACCGGCGTCGTGGGTACGCTGCGGCTGGGCCGGGGCGCGCGCCGCCTGGGCCTGCGCGCCGACATGGACGCGCTGCCGATCCAGGAGGCCACCGGCCTGCCGTACGCCAGCCAGGTGCCCGGCAAGATGCACGCCTGCGGCCACGACGGCCACACCAGCATCCTGCTGGCGGCAGCCCGCGTCATGGCGCGCGAGCGTGATTTCGACGGCACGCTGCACCTGATCTTCCAGCCGGCCGAGGAGGGCCTGGGCGGCGGCCGTCGCATGGTGGAGGAAGGCCTGTTCGAGCGCTTCCCCTGCGACGCCGTCTTCGCGCTGCACAACATGCCGGGCTTTCCGGCCGGCAAGTTCGGCTTCAAGGAAGGCCCGTTCATGGCCTCCTCGGACTCCGTCACGGTGACGGTCACCGGCCGTGGCGGCCACGGCTCCGCACCGCACCTCGCCGCCGACCCGGTGGTGGCCGCGGCCCACATCATCGTGGCGCTGCAGACCATCGTGTCGCGCAACGTGGACCCACGCGAGATGGCGGTGGTGTCGGTCGGCGCCATCCATGGTGGCGATGCGCCGAACGTGATCCCCGGCAGCGTGCTGATGCGGCTGACCGTGCGCGCCTACCGCCCCGAGATCCGCGCCATGCTGCGCGAGCGCATCACCCAGCTGGTGCAGTCGCAGGCGGCCACGCTCGGCGTGACGGCGGAGGTGGACTACCACTGGCGCTATCCCGCCCTGGTCAATGACGTGGAGTCGACGCGTTACGCGCGGCAGGTCGCGCTCGACTGGCTGGGCGAGGACGGCCTGTTGCCCGAGCTGGCGCCTCTCACCGGCAGCGAGGACTTCTCGTTCATGCTCGAGCGCTGCCCGGGCAGCTACCTGATCGTCGGCAACGGCGTGGGCGAGCACCACCGCACCGGCGGCTGCATGGTCCACAACCCGGGCTACGACTTCAACGACGCCATCCTGCCGATCGCGGCCAGCTACTGGGTGCAGCTGGTCCGGCGCTTCCTCGCGCGCCCAGCCTAGCTCTCCGCTTCGTCCTCCCGTGGCGTATCGTCGCAACGGTGATCATCGACCTCATCGACGGGACGTACGAACTGTTCCGCCACTTCTACGGCCTGCGCCGCTTCACCAAGGGCGATGACCGGCCGTTCGGCGCCGTCGTTGGTGTCCTGAATGGAACCCTGCAGCTGATCGAGAACCGCACGACCCACGTCGGCATTGCGACCGACCATGTGATCGAGTCGTTCCGGAACCGGCTCTGGCCGGGGTACAAGACCGGGGAGGGAATCGATCGCGCCTTGCGGGCCCAGTTCGAGCCGCTCGAGGAGGGGCTGGCAGCGATGGGCGTGGTCGTCTGGCCCATGACGGAACTCGAGGCCGATGATGCCCTCGCGAGCGCCGCACACCTGGCCGACCAGGAGCCGGCCGTGCAGAGGGTCCTGATCTGGACCCCCGACAAGGACCTGGCCCAGTGCGTGCGGGGCGACCGGGTGGTCCAGGTCGACCGCAGGGCCAACAAGATCCGCACGGCGAGCGACATCCGGGAGAAGTTCGGCGTTCCACCCGAGCTGATCCCTGACTTCTTGGCGCTGGTGGGGGATGCGGCGGACGGCTACCCCGGCATCCGGGGGATCGGCGCGGTGAGCGCCGCACGGCTACTCAACGAGTACGGTGCCATCGAGGCCTTCCCGGCAACGATCCTGGGCGACGACCTTCAAGCCGCGAAGCTCTTCAAGCGGCTCGCGACCCTCAGGACCGATGCCGCCCTGTTCAGGGACGTGGAGGCGTTGCGGTGGACCGGGCCCACGGCGTCCTTCCGTGCATGGACCGACCGGGTTGGCGCGCCCGGTTTGATGGAGAAGGCGCTCGCCGTGCAGGCGCTCGTCCAGGCGAGACGCCCCGAGTAGCCGTCGCCCGTCGATCAGCAGCCAGGCACCGACACCGCGAATTTCTCCGCCCAGGGGCGCAGCGCGTCCAGGATGCCGGGCGCCAGCACCACGCCGTCGCGCTCCTGCTGCGCCGCCAGCTTCTGGGCCGCCTCACCCGGCAGCCGCACCGGCTGGCCGCCGGGGCGCGGCGGGTTGGTCCGGCACGCTTCGGCGATCCGTTCCATCTGGGCGCGCAGGCCGGGCAGGCCGCCGAAGGCTTGCGGGTCCAGGATCTGCAGGAACACGGTGTTGTTGAACCTGAAGCCGGGCTGGTGCCGGCCGCGGTCGACCAGGCCCGCTGTCAGGGCCTCGACCATCAAGGCCAGGCCATAGCCCTTGTGGCCGGCGTCCTCGCCGCCCAGCGGCATCAGGGTGCCGCCGGCGCCGATCACGGCCGGGTCGTCAGTGGGCCGGCCCTGGCCGTCGAGGAGCCAGGGCCTGGGCAGCCTGCGGCCCTGCTTCTGCAGCCGCACCACCATGTTGTTGGTGGTGATAGAGGTGGAGATGTCGACCAGGATGGGCAGGCCCTCCGTGGGGCACCCCATGGACATGGGGCTGGGCGAGAACAGGCCCGTGCTGCCGCCGAAGGGCGCGACGCTGCCGCCGCCGGGCGCCGAGGAATGCAGGAGCATCACCAGCCCCTGGTCGGTGGCGCGCTGCAGGTAGGCCGACAGGCTGCCGATGTGGTGTGCGTTGCGGATGGCCACCGTGGCCGTGCCGTGGATGCGGGCGCGCGGGATGGCCGCGTCCAGGGCCCGCAGCACCAGCCACTGGCCGGGCAGCTGGCGGCCGTCCCAGGTCAGCGTGGCAGGGCGGTCGGCGACGACCTCGGGCTCGCCGGTGGCGGCCATGGTGCCGTTGCCCAGGTGCTCGAGGTAGGCCGGCAGCAGGTTCAGGCCATGGGTGTCATGGCCCATCAGGTCGGCGGCCACCAGGATGTCGGCGACGTCGCCGGCGCGGTCCGCGGCCAGGCCCGCCGTCTGCAGCAGCTGGGAGGCGAACGCACGCAGCGCGGCGGCGGCGATGCGCGGAGAAGGGGCGAGGGTGGTCATGGCGTTCATGGTCTCACTGGCAATGCGAAAGGCGGGAAGCCGGGATGCACGCGGGGCTGCGCAGCCATTCAGGAACCGAATTCGGCGAGCAGCGCGCCGCGCACCCTGTCGACAAGGTCGTTGCGGCTGGCGCGCCGCCAGGCCAGGTGCAACTCCGCGTGCAGGCCGACGCCGTTCTCGAGTTCGCGGAAGGCGACACCCTCGAAGCGCAGCCGGGTGGCCGACTGCGGCACCAGGGCCACGCCCAGGCCGGCGTCGACCAGCGACACGATGGTGTGGGTGTGGCTGAGCGATTGCACCACCACCGGAGCGATGCCGTCGGCGCGCAGCCGGCCGGCCACCATCTCGTAGAGGTAGCGTGTTTCGGAGGGGCTGTATTCGATGAAGGCCTGGCCCTCCAGCGCCGCCAGCGGCACCGCGCCGGCTCCCGCCAGGGCGTGCCCGGCCGGCATGGCCAGCACCAGGGGTTCACGCAGTAGCACCGCCGATTCGACGAAGCTGCGCGGCGCGAACGGCCGGACCACCGACAGCTCGATGCGGCCGGCGCCCAGGGCCTCGAGCTGGTCGTCCGTCTGCATCTCGCGCAGGGCCAGGTGCACCTCCGGCAGGGCCTGGCGGCAGGCGGCCAGCAGACGGGGCAGCAACGCGAAACTGGCCGGCGGCACGAACCCCAGGGTGACGCAGCCGGCGTCGGCCCGCACGGCGCGCTGGGCCGCCATGGTGGCCGCCTGGGCGCGCCGCAGGATGTCCTCCGCCTCCCGCAGGAAGACGGACCCCGCCGGAGTGAGCCGCACGCTGCCGCCGGCGCGCTCCAGCAGCCGCACGCCCAGCTCGTGCTCCAGCAGCTGGATCTGCCGGGTCAGCGGCGGCTGGGTCATGTGCAGCAGGGCGGCGGCGCGGCCGAAATGCAGTTCGGTGGCGACCGCCACGAAGCAGCGGAGGTGGGACAGCTGGAACACGATTCAGATTTTGGATGGCGCCATCGACGGTTTGGATTGGACGCTGGCGGCGCCCCTGCCTAGAGTCGGCGACTTGTTCCAGGATGTCCTGGCGGGAGGCACGCGTGAGTTCATTCCAAGGCCCGTCGCTGCGCAAGGCGCTCGATGGTATTTCAGGCATCCTCGTCACCCCGTTCGACGCCGACGACCGGCTGGCGCCGGGACCGCTGCGGCCCGTCGTCGACCGCGCCGTCGACGCCGGCGTGCACGTCCTGGTGGCCAACGGCAACACCAGCGAGTTCTACGGCCTGCAGGCCGCCGAGGCCGAGCGCATGGTGCACGTGGCCGCCGACTGCATCGCCGGCCGCGTGCCGCTGCTCGGCGGCGTGGGCCGCAGCGTCCAGGAGGCCTGCGCGCTGGCCAGGGTCTCGCGCCAGGCGGGCGCCGACGCGCTGATGGTGCACCAGCCGCCCGACCCCTTCGTGGCGCCGCGCGGCGTGGTCGACTACGTGCGCCGCATCGCCGAGGCCGCCGACAGCCTGCCGCTGGTGCTGTACCTGCGCAACGACAACATCGGCCTCAAGGCCGTCGAGCAGCTCTGCCGGCTGCCCCAGGTCATTGGCGTCAAGTGGGCTTCGCCCACGCCCCTGGTGCTGGCCGAGGCGATCCGCCGCACCGCCGACCTGAAGCTGGCCTGGGTGGGCGGGCTGGCCGAGGTCTGGGCGCCGCCGCTGTACGCCGTGGGTGCGCGCGGCTTCACCTCGGGCCTGATCAACGTGCTGCCGCAGCGCTCGGTGGCCATCTACGACGCGCTGGAGGCGGCCGACTATCCCCTGGCCATGCGCCTGATCGGCGAGATGCTGCCGTTCGAGGAACTGCGCGCCCAGGAGAACAACGGCGCCAACGTCACGGTCGTGAAGGCGGCCCTGCAGCTGATGGGCAACGACTGCGGCGCCACCCGGCCGCCGTCCGCCTGGCCGCTCACCGATGCCGCGCAGGCCGAGCTGCGCAAGCTGATGGCCGGCTGGAACGCCCTCGCCTGACAGCAGGCGGACCGTTCCGCCCGGACGCGCCGGCTCAGGACTTCCGTGCGGGGTTCGACTGGATGCGCACGACGGCCCGGTCGATGAGCGCCAGCACCGCCTTCTCGGCAGCGGTTGCGTTCCCGCCTTCGATGGCGTCGAGCAGCTTCCGGTGCAGCTTGAGGGCCTGGGGATCGGCGACGCCGTCGGCGGACGCCTGGAAGCTCGTGGCCCAGACGGCGGAGAGGGCCGTCTCCAGCTGCATGATGAAGGCATTGCCGCAGGCGCGGACCACGGCACCATGGAAGCGCAGGTCCGCCTCGATGTAGGCGCCGCGCGCCTTGGCGTCCGCCATCGCGGTGAAGGCATTGCGGATCGCCGCGACGTCCGCCGGCGAGGCCCTCTGGGCCGCGAGCTTGGCGGCCAGCGGCTCGATCGCCTGCCGCAGCTCCATCAGGTCCTCGATCAGCCGCTTGCCGGGCGCGGCGTGCTGCCATTCCAGGACGGACGGGTCGAACAGGTTCCACTGGTCGCGTGGCTGCACGCGCGTGCCGGTGCGTGGACGGATGGACACCAGGCCCTTGGCGGCCAGGCTCTTCATCGCCTCCCGGATGATGAGGCGGCTCGCCCCGTAGGTCTCGGCGAGCTGGGGCTCGGTGGGCAGCTGGCTCCCTTCGGCGAACTGCCCCTTCACGATGCTGCTGCCCAGGGCCTCGACGATCTGGTGGTGGAAGTTCCGTAGCGGGGAGGTCGGCATGGCCCGCAGGATACCTGCGTCGAGCGGGCCGTCGACCATTGATCGAATCATATAATGATTGTACGATCTGACGATGCCCGGCAGCCACTGGCGCCGGTGAACCCAAGAGAAGGAGACCCTCGATGCGAAAGTGCTTGACCCGCCTGGTCCTCGCGGCCGGCTGTGTCCTTGGAATGGTCGGGCCGGCGGCGGCCCAGGAGTTCCCCTCCAGGCCGATCAAGCTGATCGCGCCGGTGCCGCCCGGCGGCTCCGGCGACTTGGTCACGCGGTTGTTCGCCACCGCAGCCGCCAGGGACCTGGGCCAGCAGATCGTCGTCGAGAACCGGCCCGGCGCCACCGGCAACATCGGGACCATCGCGGCCGTCAAGTCGCCGGCGGACGGCTACACCATCTTCCTGTGCAGCATCGGCAACTGCTCGGTCAATTCGAGCCTGTACGCCAAGCCCGGCTTCGACCTGTTCCGGGACATCGCGCCGGTCATCCTGCTGGGGTCGTCCATCAACGTGCTGACGGTGAACAAGGACACCGGCATCACCAGCGTGCAGGAGCTGCTGGCCAAGGCGAAAGCCGGCCCGGTCAGCTATGCGTCGTCCGGTGTCGGCGCATCCAACCATCTCGGCGGCGAGCTGCTGAAGAAGATGACCGGCGTGCCGCTGCTGCATGTCCCCTACAAGGGCTCGGGTCCCGCCATCACGGACCTGATGGGCGGCCAGGTCCAGGTCTTCTTCGACAACGAGCCCTCGATCCTGCCCTTCATCAAGTCCGATCGCATCCGCGCCATCGCCGTCACCGGCACCAAGCGCTCGCCGAACCTGCCCGAGGTCCGGACGATGGAGGAACTGGGCTTCAAGGGCTTCGTCATCGAGCCCTGGTACGGCATCGGCGCGCCGGCCGGCGTGCCGGAGCCCGTGATCAAGCGGCTGAACGCAGCCTTCAACAAGGCCCTGCAGGATCCAGCCCTGCGCAAGACGCTGGCCGAGTCCGGCATCGCCCCGCTCGGCGGCGACGCGTCCGTGCTGGCCCGGCACATCAAGTCCGAACATGACAAGTGGGCGGAGCTGGTCCGCTCGCAGCAGATCACCGCCGACTGACCGCCGTCGACCCATCCCCGCCGAGTTGCCGCCATGAAGATCACCGCCATCGAGACCACGCGACTGAAGTCGCATCCCAACATCCTCTGGGTCGAGATCCACACCGACGCCGGCATCACCGGACTGGGCGAGACCTTCCGCGGCGCGGAAGCCGTCGAGACCTACATCCACAGCATGGCCGCGCCGCTGCTGCGCGGCCAGAACCCGTTGGACATCGAGCGCCTGCACAAGATCCTGCTGCGCGGCTATCTCGGCTTCAACGGCAGCGGCGTCGAGACGCGCGCCGCCTCGGCCATCGACATCGCGCTGTGGGACATCTTCGGCAAGCTGACGGGCCAGCCGGTCTACCAGCTGCTCGGCGGTGCGTGCCACGAGCGCATGCGCACGTACAACACCTGTGCCGGCGCCGACTACAACGCCAAGGCCGTGCAGCGGCGTCTGGTGCAGGCCGGTGCGGGGAAGGCGCGCGGCCGCTACGACGACCAGGTCGCGTTCATCGAGAGCCCCGCCGAACTGGCGCACAGCCTGATCGAGGAGGGCTTCAGTGCCATGAAGATCTGGCCCTTCGACGCCGCCGCGACGGCGACCGACGGGCAGTACGTCAGCGCCGAGTCCATGCGCCAGGGGCTGGAGGTGTTCGAGAAGATCCGGCTGGCCGTCGGTGACAGGATCGAGGTGATGTGCGAACTCCACTCGATGTGGAACGTCACCTCCGCCCTCTCGATCGCGCGCGAGCTGAAGCAGTACCGGCCGTTCTGGGCCGAGGACCCCGTCAAGATGGACAGCCCCGGCGCGCTGGCGGACTACCGGCGCGGCGCGGGCATTCCGGTGTGCGGCAGCGAGACGCTGGCGGCGCAGGGCTCGTTCCGCGACCACCTGGCCGCGCATTCCCTCGACTACGTGATGCTGGACCTGTCCTGGTGCGGCGGTCTCACCGAAGGCCGGAAGATCGCGAGCCTGGCGGATGCCTACCAGAAGCCGATCGCGCCGCACGACTGCACCGGCCCGGTGGTGCTCTGGGCATCGCTGCACCTGGCGCTGGCATCGCCCAACGCCATCTTCCAGGAGGTGGTGCGCGCCTTCCTCGCCACGTTCTACCGCGACCTGGTGACCGAGCTGCCGGTGCTGGAGCAAGGCTTCCTGCTGCGTCCCACGGCACCGGGCCTGGGCACCGAGCTGGCACCGGCCGTCAAGGCCGACCCCGAAGCGGTGATCCGCCGGACCGAGTTGTCGTAAGGCCGCGGCCCGCCGGGGAACGGCGACCCGATCCCGTGAAAGCGTGTGCGAGGCCTCGCCTGACGGGCCGCACAGGTGCAGAATGCAAGAGACCGAATCCTAAGGAAGTCGAATGCTGGCATCCGGGTCCGCATGGAGGGTTCTCGAGGCTGAGCATGCCCGGTTGCGGCATTTGCTCGACGCCATCGTGCGCAGTCTCGACGACGACGCGTGGCAGGACCCGGGGCCGCAATTGGACCTGCTTCGGGCACGGATCCAGGAATTCCAGGACTTCGAAGTCCAGACGCACCGGCCCAAGGGTGTTGTCCTGCTCAGCTCCCTTCGGGGCCGGCTGGCCGAAGCCGACAGGCTGCTCGATGACATCGAGGAAGAGGGCCAGAAGTGCGAAGACCTCCAGGCCCAGGCGGTCACCATGCTCGAGAGCGTCGGGAACGGCGCCGATCCCGATCGGGCCGTCATCGCATCGCTGTTGCGACAGCATTGCGAACGCATGATTCGGCAACTCGATCTGGAGGACACGGCCTTGAAGGCCTACACCGCGCAGTTGCTGACACCGCAAGAATGGTCCCGCGTGGCGTCATCGATTTCGCAGGAGGTTCAAAGAGCGAGGCGTGCCTCATCGCCGGGCAAGAACCAGGGGCGCCGTCCGGAGGGGTGACTGCAAGCCTGCCCCAACGGGCAGGGGTTGATCAAGGCAGGCAAGCTCAAGGCGCTCGCCGTCCTGACCCCCGAGCCGGTTGCTTCGTTGCCCGGCGTCCCGACGGCGGCGTCCCAGGGCTTTCGGGGCTGCAGGTCTCCGCGCCGCAATTCGTCGGCGTGCCAAAGGGGACGCCAGATGACATCGTTGCGCGGATCGGTGCGGCCTTCCGGAGATCGCCCGCAGCCGATAGCTTCCGTAGCCGAGTTCAGTACACCGTCAGGCCGCGGCTGCGGAACTGCCCGCGCACGCGCTCCGTGAGCGCGGCATCGGGCGGCTGGGTATCTTCGAGCGTGTATGCCAGGCCCAGCCGTTGCCATTTGTCGCGACCCATCTGGTGGAAGCGCAGGATCTCGACGCGCTCCGTGCTCTTCAGTGTCGCGCACAGGTCGGCCAGCTTCTCGACGTTGTCCCAGTCGTCGGTGAGGCCGGGCACGAGCACGAATCGTATCCATACCGGCCGCCCCAGGTCGGACAGGCGCCGCGCATAGGCGAGGGTGGGTGCCAGCGGCTGGCGGGTTACGCGTTCGTAGGTGCCGGGATCGCTGGATTTGATGTCCAGCAACTGCAGGTCGACCTCCATGAGGTCCGCGTCGCTCATGCGCTCGCCCAGGCGCCCGGAGGTGTCCAGGCAGGTGTGAAGGCCCAGCTGCCTGCAGCGGCGGAAGATTTCCATCATGAAGGCCCGCTGCACCATCGGCTCGCCGCCGGAGAGCGTGATGCCGCCGCGGCTGATCTTGAGCACTTGCGCGTATCTCCCGATCTGGCGCATCGCGCGTGACACGGTGACGCCTTGTCCGTTGTGCTTGTGCCAGGTGTCCGGGTTGTGGCAGTACTGGCAGCGCAGCAGGCAACCCGTGAGAAACGCGACGAAGCGTAGTCCCGGACCGTCGACGGTGCTGCCCACTTCCCAGGAGTGGACATAGCCCACTAGATCGTCGCTCGCCGGGTCGTCGCCGGTCTGGTCGATTTCGTCGGCAGGATCGATGGCGTCATAAGCGTGTGCCCGGACAGCTGCCGCCGAGCTGCGCGACAGGTGCAGTTCGTAGCGGCTGCCGATCAGCGTCTGCGCCATCGCCAGTTACCCAGGCCTACATGCTGGCGTGGAAGGTCCGGTTGATCACGTCCAGCTGTTGCTCCCGCGACAGCTTGACGAAATTCACCGCGTATCCAGACACCCGGATCGTCAGTTGCGGATAGTTGACCGGGTGCGCCATGGCGTCTTGCAGCGTCTCGCGATTGAGCACGTTGACGTTCACGTGGAAGCCCCCGCTCGAGAAATAGGCGTCCAGCGCGCCGGTTCCGCGCAGTAGCCGCTCCTCATCGCTGCCCAGGGCGGTGGGCACCACGGACATCGTCAGCGAGATGCCATCCTCGGCGTCGTCATAGGGGATCTTGGCCACCGACATCAGCGTTGCCAGCGCGCCGTGGGTGTCTCGGCCGTTGGAAGGGTTGGCCCCGGGCGCGAAGGGCTCGCCCTGGCGGCGGCCGTCGGGCGTGTTGCCCGTGCTCTTGCCGTACACCACGTTGGAGGTGATGGTGAGCACCGATTGCGTATGGACCGCAGCGCGGTAGCTCGGGTATTGGCGGATCTTGCCCATCATCATCGACACCAGCATGCGGGCCAGCTCGTCCGCGCGATCGTCGTTGTTGCCATAGCAGGGAAACTCGCCCTCGACGTCAAAGTCGACGATGAGACCGCCTTCGCCGCGCACCGGCTTCACGCGCGCGTGCTTGATTGCCGAGAGGCTGTCGGCCGCATGCGACAGCCCGGCGATGCCGCAGGCCAGCGTGCGCAGGATGTCGCGGTCGTGCAGCGCCATCTCGATGGCCTCGTAGCAGTACTTGTCGTGCATGTAGTGGATGACGTTGAGCGCGTTCACGTAAATGCGGGCCAGCCAGTCCATCATGGTGTCGAGGCGCTTCATCACCTCCTCATAGCGGAGGACACCGTCCTCGATGGGCGCCAGCTCGGGTCCCACCTGCTCGCCGCTCAATTCATCGCGCCCGCCGTTCAGGGCATACAGCAGCGTCTTGGCCAGGTTGACGCGCGCGCCGAAGAACTGCATCTGCTTGCCCAAGCGCATGGCCGAAACGCAGCAGGCGATGGCGCAGTCGTCGCCCCATTTCGGTCGCATCAGTTCGTCCGACTCGTACTGGATGGCGCTGGTGTCGATCGAGGTCTTGACTGCGAATCTCTTGAAGCCCTCGGGCAGGTGCGGCGACCAGAACACGGTGAGGTTGGGCTCGGGCGCCGGTCCCAGGTTGTGCAGGGTCTGCAGCATTCGGAAGGCCGTTTTGGTGACCAGCGTGCGCCCGTCCTCGCCCATGCCGCCCACCACCTCGGTGACCCAGACGGGATCGCCGGAGAAGAGCTGGTTGTACTCGGGGGCGCGCAGAAAGCGTACCAGCCGCCACTTGATCACCAGGTCGTCGATGATTTCCTGGGCCTGAGATTCGTCGAGCGTGCCGTCGCGCAGGTCGCGCTCGAAATAGATGTCCCAGAAGGTGGACAGCCGCCCGGCCGACATCGCGGCGCCGTTCTGCTGCTTGATCGCGGAGAGATACCCGAAGTAGGTCCACTGCACCGCTTCGCGCGCGTTGCCCGCCGGACCCGAGATGTCGAAGCCGTAGCGCGCGGCCATCTCCTTGAGTTCATGCAGCGAGCGGAGCTGCTCGGCCAGTTCCTCGCGCAGCCGGATCACGTCCTCGGTCGAGTGCAGCGGGTCGAGCTCGCCCTTCTCCCGCTGCTTGTCCGCGACCAGGAAGTCGATGCCATACAGCGCCACGCGCCGGTAGTCGCCGATGATGCGGCCACGGCCGTAGGAATCGGGCAGGCCGGTGACCAGGCCCGAGGAACGCGCCTTCCTGATCTCGGGCGTGTAGGCATCGAAGACGCCGTCGTTATGCGTCTTGCGGTACTTGGTGAAGATCTCCGCGAGACGGGAGTCCGGCTCGTAGCCGTAGGCCTTCAGGCTCCCTTCAACGACGCGCCAGCCGCCGAAGGGCATGATCGCGCGTTTGAGTGGGGCATCGGTCTGCAGGCCGACGATGATTTCGCATTCCCGGTCGATGTAGCCCGGCGCGTGCGCCAGGATGCCGGAGGGAATCTGCGACACGTCCAGCACGCCTTTCTCGCGCTCTTGCGCCAGCAGCGGCAGCAGTTGCTGCCACAAGGCTCGGGTGCGCGGCGTCGCGCCTTGCAGGAAGCTGCCGTCACCTTCGTGCGGGGTGTAGTGGCGCTGGATGAATTCGCGGACGTCGACCTGCTGTCGCCAAGTGCCAGGCGAAAATCCGCGCCAGGGTCCTTCGGTCTGCGTGTTCGCAAGCTTGTAGTCGACGTCCAACATGTGCGCTCCCTGGAATGAGGTGAGCAGGTCGCTGGGATGACCCGAGGCGGCACAACAAGGCTAGGCCCGCGGTGGGAAAGGGTCAAGCGGTCGGGAGTTCACATCGGCTGAGTCGCGCGAGTGAAACTGGGCCTTCGAGTTCGAGCACTTCGGAGCGGCCCGGCAACAAGCCGCCGGTGACACCGTCCCCAGAAGGCGCCAAGCTGCATGGAAGCTTCAGTCGCAACCGGTCCGGCCCTTGTTCGCGTGCCATCTCGGTGGTTCGTGCGCTCTCGTGACTACAGCGTCTCGAACTCGACCGCTTCCTTCACATAGAACAAGTCCTTGATGCCGTCGCGCTTCAACGACGCGATGAACTGGTCTGACTCCTCGTCGCTCAGAATCATCGTGATCACCACCGGCTGATCCGCCAGCTGGAAGAAATAGGGCGGCTCAATGCGCCGGTGGTGCCCGAAGCCGAGTGAAGCCATCATCACCGTCGCGCCGCGGATGCCTTGCGCGCACGCCGACCTGACCACCCATTCCCAGAGCGGCTGGTTCTCATGCCGCTTGTTGCGCCCCGTGTAGAACTCCAGCCGCACTCCGTTCATGGCGTCCCCTTCCGGTATCTGGACGTGTGGAAAGCATCAGCACCTCGCAATCTCAGCAACGGGCGCCGGGGTAGGAGCCTAACCATTGCGCCAATTCCCGGGTATCAGACCTTGGTCCTACCGCAGGGCGGCTTCGGGCGTCGGGGCCAGATCCCGGGCTGCTGAACGAAGCGTTGCTGCATTCATCGAAACCGGTGCATGCGGGCACACTGGACGCTGCTGTGACCGACCGCACGAAACCGTCCGCCATGGCGGGAGCGTGTCCGACGTGCACGTTCAGGGCGTATTGGACCAAAGTCCAATGTCTCCGTAGATGTGCTTCCCGGGGCGGCGCGCAAAATCATCGGTCCTGTCCAGAGGAGTCCAATCATGGCGAAGATGAAGGCAGCCGTCGTCCATTCCTTCCGCCAGCCGCTCGTCATCGAGGAGGTTCCGGTTCCCGAGGTGCCGCGCAACCGCGTGCTGGTGAAGGTGGCGGCATCGGGCGTGTGCCACACCGACCTGCATGCGGCCGACGGCGACTGGCCGGTCAAGCCGTCCTTGCCCTTCATCCCGGGGCACGAGGGCGTGGGCCACGTGTCCGCCGTGGGTGCGGACGTGAAGAACGTGCGAGAGGGCGACCGGGTGGGCGTTCCCTGGCTGCACACCTCGTGCGGGCACTGCGAGTTCTGCATCACCGGCTGGGAGACGCTGTGCGACCAGCAGCAGATGACGGGGTACACCGTCAACGGTGGCTATGCCGACTACGTGCTGGCCGACCCGGGCTACGTCGGCCACCTTCCGTCCAACGTCGGATTCACCGAGATCGCGCCCATCCTGTGTGCCGGCGTCACCGTCTACAAGGGCCTGAAGGCGCTGGATTGCAAGCCGGGCGACTGGGTCGTGATCTCGGGCATCGGCGGGCTCGGCCACGTGGCGGTGCAGTACGCCAAGGCCATGGGCTTGCACGTCGCGGCCGTGGATGTGGGCGACGACAAGCTGGCGCTGGCCCGCAAGCTGGGTGCCGACATGACGGTGAACGCCTCCACGCAGGACCCGGTGCAGGTGATCCAGAAGGAACTGCGCGGTGCGCACGGTGTGCTGGTCACGGCGGTGTCGCGGGCGGCGTTCGGGCAGGCGCTGGGCATGCTGCACAAGCGCGGGACCATGTCCATGGTGGGCCTGCCGCCGGGCGACTTCCCGCTGCCCATCTTCGACATGGTGCTCAATGCCAAGACGGTGCGCGGCTCCATCGTGGGCACGCGCAAGGACCTGCAGGAGGCCATCGCATTCGCGGCTGAGGGCAAGGTCAGGACCGTGTGCAGCACCGATTCGTTGGACAACGTGAACGACGTGCTGAACCGACTGCGCGACGGCCACATCGAGGGCCGGGTCGTGCTGCGAATGACGGCGGAGGCCTGAAGCCCGACGAGTTCAATCCCACCCCATGCGACGAGGGCTGCCATGCTGACCTTCATGTTCGCCACCGGCATCGAGAACAGCGACCCGACCATCGACAACGGCCGCCGGCGTATCGACGAACTCGAGAAGTGCGGCTTCTACCAGCACTGGCGCACCGACTTCGAACTGGTGCAGGACATGGGCATCCGCTTCCTGCGCTACGGGCCGTCGATCCACAACACATGGCTGGGCGACGGCCGCTACGACTGGGCCTTCTCCGACGAGACGCTTGCCGACCTCAAGCGGCGCGACATCGTGCCGATCGTGGACCTCTGCCACTTCGGGGTGCCAGATTGGGTCGGGAATTTTCAGAACCCCGACTTTCCCGGACTTTTCGAAGGCTATGCGCGCGACTTCGCGGCCCGCTACCCGTGGGTGCAGCTCTACACGCCGGTCAACGAAATGTTCATCTGCGCCACCTTCTCCGGCCGGTGGGGGTGGTGGAACGAGCAGATGAACACCGACAGGGGCTTCGTCACCGCGCTCAAGCACCTGGTGAAGGCCAACATCCTTGCGATGCACGCCATCCTGGACGTCCGCGCGGACGCCCTGTTCATCCAGAGCGAATCGTCGGAGCACTTCCATCCCCAGAGCGCGGCCGCCATCCCCCATGCAGACGCCTTCAACGAGCAGCGTTTCCTCTCCCTGGACCTGAACTATGGTGTCGACGTCTCCGCAGGCATGCTGGAGTACCTGATGGACGGAGGGATGACTGCTGAGGAATACCGATTCTTCAGGGTCAGGAACCTGCGGCCCTACTGCATCATGGGCAACGACTACTACAGGACCAACGAGCATCTCGTCTGGCCGGATGGCAGAACCGAGGCCGCCGGCGAGATCTTCGGCTACCACACGATCACGCAGCAATACCATGAGCGCTACCGCCTGCCGGTGATGCACACGGAGACGAACTTGATCCAGGGGCCTGTGGGGGACGAGGCGGTTTCCTGGCTCCACAAGGAGTGGGCTAACGTCCTGCGCATCCGCCGCAGCGGCGTGCCGGTCCTCGGCTTCACCTGGTACTCGCTGACGGACCAAGTCGACTGGGACGTCGCACTCCGGGAAGACCGCGGGACGGTGAATCCGCTGGGACTCTTCGACCTGGACCGCAACATCCGGCCGGTCGGACGCGCTTACAAGGAACTGATCGCCGGCTGGTCGAAGTGGCTGCACGCCCAGAGCATCTGCCTGACGATCCCCGTCTTCAGTCCGTCCCAGCAGGACGACCCACTGGTGATCCAGGAGCGAGCGGAGGCACATGCGAATTGGCTGAGCGGCGGCCGCGCCGCCCGCCCGGAGCTGGCACCTCGGGAGCCGCTCGGTAGCCGCAAGGCGCCAGTGGCGCCGTCCGCGCAGGGCGCCAAGCTGCATTGAAGATTCGATTGCAAACGGCCCGGCTCTTTCAGGGTACCGGTTCCACCTTCTTCCAGCCTGGGCCGGGGTCAAATGTGCTTGTTGCCGCGGCTTTGGTCGCACTTCCTGGCCCGAGATCGCGTTCGTAGATCTGCCCGTCGTGGCTGATCATGAAGCTCATGATCCCGGTGTCCCAGTAGCGCGCAGGCCACGCAAGGATCGCGAAGCCACCCAGCAACTTGTCACGCACCATGTAGTCCAGCGCCCCGCCAACGGCATGCTCCCCCTGCCGCGTCAACAACTTGTAGTGGTAACCGAAATACCCATCCGGACTGGCATTCGGGGGGCCCGCGGCCGCCAATGCTGGCCCTATGGGGCTCGGTGTATGGCCTGGCTTCGTCGGCCAGTACAGCCCGTCACGTCGTCCGGCGCTGCTCTTCAAGCGCTTGGCGTACGTGAGCAAGCCGTCCTCGTCCCGCGGCTGGCTGGCGTAGTCGCGTTGCGCGTCGAAGAGAGCCAGCAGGGTCTTTTGCGCAGCAAGCTCGTTGCGCCCGATTCGTCGCACGCGCATCTCTTCGACTCCCTGAACGGTGTCGAATTGCCACCCCTGCGCAGCCTTGAGTAGTGGAATAGGGAAGGTCCATCCGTCGTCGCCGACGGCGAGGTGGGCCACCTTCCCATCATCATTTCGCACGGCGTGCGAGCGGGCCCAGGCCTGCAGGAATCGGTTGCGGTCCTCGGCGCCTACAGGCGGGATCCACTCACGAAATTGCACACCGAGCATGTTCCGGAGTTCAGCTTCGTCGCCGCTGGAGACCGCCTGCCCGAGGGCTTCCATCGCTGCCTGGGGTGAGTTGAAGTTCTTGTTCGCGTTCGCAGCGGCTGCGGCCAGGACGAGCAAGAGTGCTGGCAGGCCGCGCCTCGCAAGTCGCGCGGCCGCAGATTGTCGTTTCCTGATCGCATCCATGGCGTTGCTCCTCAGCGTCGACCGCCGCCGCCGCGCCCACCACCGCCGCGCGCACCCCCGCCGACACTTGCCCGACTGGCACCACCGCTGCGGCTGGCGCCCGCGGTCGGTCGGTTGGCAGAAGACTGCTGGGTCGTGGCCAGTCCGCGACTGAAATCCCGCTGCGTGGCACTGCCGCCTCCAACCCCCTGGAAGGCATGGTCCGCCCCGCTGAAGCACCGCCCCCAGGCGCCCCGCCAGTCCTTGCATCGCCAGCGATTCCGGCGGAAGCACCACCGCCGAAGTTCCGGGCTGCGCCGCCCTCGCCGGCGCTCCCGCGCCGGCCCGTACCGCCCGGACTGCCGCCAGCGGCGCGGTTGCCGAGGCCGTCGAAGCCGCGGAAGCCGGCACGTCCGTCGGCGCCCCCCACGTTCTTGCCGAACCTTTCGCGCGTCGCGTTGTCGCGATAGGAGACGCCCTTGCGGTGACCGGCATCGTGCTGCCATCGCCCGTTGGCGCCCTGTCCCCGGTTGTGATCGAAGTTGCGATCGATGTTGGCGGCCCGGTTCACGTTGACGTTGACCTCGCCACCGCTCCAGTTGCAGCCACCGAAGATGGCGGCCCCCACCGCGAAGCCGACGCCAAAGGCGATCCCGGCGCCGACGTAGTAGCCGGGATAGTACCCAGGGTAGTAGGCGGGATAGAGCGGCCAGTAGTAGGGCGGATAGGCCGGGTACCCCCAACTGCCGTAGACATAGGTGGGGTCATACGTCGGGACGTAGATCACCTCCGGGTTGGCCGGTTCGATGCGGACGATCGTCTGCTGCGCGCCCCCGGACGGTGCCTGGTCCACGATCACGTTCTGCTGCTCCGTCGTCTTGAGGTTGCCGTTGCCCTGGGCCTTCAGCCGCAGGCGCTGCACGGCGTCCAGCACGTCCTTTTGTTGCGCGAGAAACGCATCACCCAGTTTCTGCGTCCAGTCGAGCCGGTCGTCCATCGGCTCGAGCACCTGCGGAAAGGCCACGAGGGACTTCACGCTGACGTCCCAGGTCTTGTCCGCCACCGCCCGGACGGCCGCTTCTCCCTTCACGCTTGTGTTGGCCTTGACCCAGCGCGCGGCTTGCACGACCTCCAAGGGGTAGGTCGAGGCCATCAGGACCTGCGCAAGGAGCGAGTCCGGGTATAGCGCGATCGGTGCGACAAGCGCCTCGAGTTCCTCGGGCACGAAAGTGGGCGCCGCGTTGACCGTGTTCACAGGACCCGCTGCGGGCGGAGTGCCGCTCATGGGCTGCGCCAGGGCGCTGACTTGACCGGTGACGAGCACCAGGGCCAAGCTTCCGCTGAGGAGCGGAACGCGCATGCAGCGTTGTTTGGGCATCGTTCGGTGCTGGATGGCTTCGATCCGGCACCCAGCGCAGCGAGTTTTTGTCGCGGATCCGTCCCGGGCAATTGGACCAAGAGCCAACCTTCGATGACCCACTCAGTTGTTGAAGGCCGACGGGCGATAGGCCCTAATCCCGCGTATGACCTCCGCGCAGCGTCTCGATGCCGGGGTGCGCGCGCCGCACCACGTCCTGGGGATCCAGGTAGACCCAGTAGAAGCGGTCCATCTTCGGGCCTTCGTTCCAGCGGTAAGTCATGATGTCCCCGTTCCAGCGGGCGACATGCTCGATGCGGGCCGGGCGGCCGTACTCGCGCTCGACGTCGGCCCGCGTCCACTGGCCGATGCCGACGGTGTTGAGGCGGGCCAGGTCGTTCGCGTTGAGCACCTGGCGCAGCGACACCATGCGGCCGTTGCTGTCGAGGTCCACCATGTAGGCGTACTGGCCGGCCGGCTGCAGCGAGTACTGCAAGCGCTCGTTGCCATTGGGCAGCTTCACCACCGCGGTCGGGCGCCCCATGCTGCTGAGCACCTCTTCGCGGCTCGCGCCCGGCTGCAGGTTGTAGCCGGTTGCACAGCCCGCCAGGATCAGCACGCAGACCGTGCCGGCCGTCGCCACCAGGGGTCGCAGGATGCCTGTCATACACGCGCCGGGTTGCGTCTCGCCTCCAGGCATCTTCGCCTTCATCCGGTTCCGCCTCAAGGGCAGTAGGTTCTCGACAGACACGTTGCTCAGCAGGTGGTCCACGCGAACAATAACCTTCACACCGGCTCGCGCGAGTGATCCGACTTCTCGCCCGCAAAGCGGGCCTGAAGGCCCTTCAGGTCGGCTTTAGCGGCAGGCGCCCATGGTTCCGCAGTTGAGCGACCTGGTGCCGATGTGGTTGTTAATCATCATCTGCTGCCGCTGTGCTTCGGCGGCCCAGTGAGGCGAACAGTCCAGGCTGCGCTTCTCCTGCTCCTCGTCCGCCGTGCGCGATCCCCTGCCTGCTTCGGCGCACACGCCGCGGTCGCTCTCCTGGTCAATCGGGATCGAATCGCAGCCCGCGAGGATCGCGGCGCAAAGGATGAGTGTTGCGCGCATGGGTGACCTCCTGGTGGGGTCATAGCCGCCGCGCCAGGCAAGGTCAACCGCTATTGCGGGCGGATACCTCTATTGCGGTCGGGTGGCAAGTGAGTCCACTACCAACTGCTCAGCGCTATCACCAGGGAGCAGAAGCCTCTCGATCTGCTGCCGGACATCGAACACCCGGGCTGACCGTCCCGCGGGGCGGTCCCCGGAGGGCCGCTACGACAGCTGCCGACCGGACATCCTCATCCAGGGCCCGGGGCGCAGCTATTGCCGCGCCATGATGAGCCGAAAGCGTTCCTCCGCCGCCACCAGGTGGTCCGCATCCTGGGTGGCCTTGTCGATGTCGATCTGCACCCACTGGATCTTGCCGTTGAAGGCGTTGTCGCGGTGACCGTAGTCCGGCGACACCGGCTCGCCGAGGTCGCACCCCACCTCCGCGGTTTCATCCATGGAAAAGAACAGCGCGTGGGTCCGCTCGACACGGCCGGAGCCCACCGGCTGGCCGTCGACATACAGCGTCACGGTCGCGCCCTTGCCCATGCCGCCGCCGTCATAGGCGAACTCCATGCGTGCCTGGTGCTTGCCCGCCGGCAGCGGCCCTGCGGCCGTCACCGCGGAATGCTGGACACCGAGGAAGTTGTAGAAGTACCGCAGCTTGCCTTCATGCGCGTACAGCGCCCAGCCGCCCATGCTGCCGCCCTGGGCGACGATCACGCCCCGGGCACCGGCATCGGCGATCTCGAGTTCGGCGGTCACCGAGTGCGCTTTGTTCTTGGTGTTGATGACCGCGTTCTCCTGGATGCGGCGCATGCCCGGGAACAGCAGTTGGGTGGATCCGCGCACGACCGTCGGACGGCCCGCGATGTCGGGATTGGCCCGCTCCGCCTTGCGGTCGTCCAGCGGGAACACGTTGTACTTGCCGGCCTCGAGCTCGAACAGCCGCTGCAGCTCGGCGAGCTTTTGCGGCATCCGCCCAGCCAGGTCGTGCGCCTGCGTCCAGTCCTGGTTGGTGTCGTACAGCTCCCAGACGTCGTCCGCGAGCGGACCCTGCTTTCCGATCACGACCCAGGGCGGATTGCCATGGCGGGTGACGGCCATCCAGCCCTTGTGGAAGATGCCACGGTTGCAGACCATCTCGAAGTACTGGGTCTCGTGCCGCTCTGCCGCCTGCGCGTCGCCGAAGGAGTACAGCATGCTGACCCCGTGCAGCGGCTCCTGCTGCACGCCGTTCACGAAGGTCGGATGCGGCAGGCCGGCAGCTTCCAGCACCGTGGGGGCGACGTCGATCACGTGGTGGAACTGGCTGCGCAGCTCACCCTTCGCCCGGATGCCCCCGGGCCAGTGCACGATCGTTCCGTTGCGGGTGCCGCCGAAGTGCGAGGCGACCTGCTTGGTCCACTGGTAGGGCGTGTTCATGGCATGGGCCCAGCCCACCGCGTAGTGGTTGTTCGCGCGCGGCGTCCCGAAGTCGTCGATGCGCTCCATCAGGAACTCGGGGGTCATCAGGTCGGGCGCTTCGCCCACCGCCTGCTCGTGGAACGAGCCGTTCAACGTGCCTTCGGCGGACGCGCCGTTGTCGCCGATGATGTAGTAGACGAGCGTGTCGTCCAGGACGCGCAGGTCGGCCAGCGCGTCGATCACGCGGCCGGCATGGTAGTCGGCGTGCTCCAGGAAGGCCGCGTAGATCTCCATCTGCCGCGCCAGCACCGGCCTGAGTTTCGGGTCGGTCTCGCTCCACGCCGGAATGCCTTCCGAGCGCGCCGTCAATTCGCAGTCCGCCGGGATCACGCCCAGCTTCTTCTGGCGGGCGAAGGTCTCCTCGCGCACCTGGTCCCACCCCTGGTCGAAGCGGCCCTTGTATCTGGCGATCCACTCCTGGGGGACGTGATGGGGGGCGTGCGTCGCCCCCGGAGCGAAGTAGATGAAGAAAGGCTTATCTGGCGCGAGGGACTTCTGCTGGCGGACCCAGGCGATGGCCTTGTCGGCAATGTCTTCCGTCAGGTGGTACCCGTCCTCGGGTCCGCGGTCTGGCTGCACCGGCACCGTGTCGTCGTAGAGAGCGGGGTAGTACTGGTTGTCCTCGCCGCCGATGAAGCCGTAGAAGTGCTCGAAGCCCGAACCGGTGGGCCAGCGATCGAAGGGACCGATCGGCGACGACTCGAACACCGGCACTTCGTGGCACTTGCCGAACTGCGCCGTCGAATAGCCATTGAGCTTGAGGATCTCCGCCAGCGGCGCGCAGGTATTCGGGCGCATCGAGTTGTAGCCGGGCGCCGAGGTGGCCATCTCGGTGATGCTTCCCATGCCGACGGCGTGGTGGTTGCGCCCCGACAGCATCGCGGCCCGCGAGGGCGAACACAGGGCGGTGGTGTGGAAGCGGTTGTATTTCAGGCCGTTGGCGGCGAGTCGCTCCGCGGTCGGCGTCCTGCACGGCCCGCCGAACGCGCTCGATGCCCCGAAGCCGACGTCGTCCAGCAGGATCACGAGCACGTTGGGCGCTCCCGCGGGCGGCCGCAGCTGGGTGATGGGCGCAAACCTGGTGTCGGGGTCCTTGGCCTCGTAGGTCGTGACGGTGACCGGCTTGCGGTCGGGGATTGGCAGGACGCTGCGCTGGATGGAATCGTTCGCGCTCATTGCTTTGCTCCTGGTCAGGGCTGTCGCGAGACCTGGACCCGCTCGACATCCGGCAAGGGCCAGGACCGGTCCAAGAAGGGCTCCGTCCGCTATTGCTTCGCCATTGCCATGCGCACGAAGTTTTCGGGCGGCACCAAGTGGTCGTGCGAGTCCTCGCCGGCTTCCAGTTGCACCCACTTGATCTGCCCGGTGAATGCGTTGTCGCCGCTGCCGTAGTCCTCGGTCACGTGGGGCAGGCCATCGCGGCCGACGTCGCTGTACACGGAGCCGAAGGCCAGTGGCTCGGTGTGCTCGATCCGGCCCATTCCCGCCTCGGCGCCGTCGATGCACAGCGTGACGTTGCCGCCCTTGCCGATGCCGCCGCCGTCGTAGGCGAACTCCATCCGGACCTGGTGTTCCCCGGCCGGCACGGCGCGCGTGCCCCGGATGTAGCTGCGGGTGATGCCGAAGAGGTTGTAGCAATAGGTCGGTCGGCCTTCCTTGAAGTAGAACGACCAGCCGCCGATGTGGCCGCCGATCTTGAGGATCGCGCCGTTGGCGCCGCCCTCGGGGACCACGACCTGGGCCGTTAGCGACCAGGAGCAGTTGCGCAGGTTCACGATGTGCAGCTCGGTGAATCCGCCCATGCCGGGCAGCAGGACCTGCCGCTTGCCCTCGACCAGGCTCGGTTTGCCGCTGACCTCCGGCAAGAGCCGTTCGAACGAGCGATCGTCCAGCGGCAGCACGTTGTAGCGGGTTGCCTCGATCAGGAACAGGCGCTGCAGTTCGTGCAGCTTGTCCGGCAGCTCGCGCGACAAGTCGTGCGCCTGGGTCGCATCCCTGGCTCCGTCATAGAGCTCCCACTTGTCGTCGTCGAAGGCGATGCCGACGTCGCCCACCGTCTGCCATGGGGTGCGGTGCTTGGTCACCGCCGACCAGCCCTTGTGGTAGATGCCGCGGTTGCCGAAGATCTCGAAGTACTGCGTTTCGTGCCGTTCCGCCGCCTGGCCGTCGGCAAAGCTGTACAGCATGCTGGTGCCGTGCATCGGCTCCTGGCTGATTCCGTTCACCAAGGTCGGCTGCGGAATGCCGGCAGCCTCCAGCACGGTGGGGGCGATGTCGATGACATGGTGGAACTGGTGGCGCAGTTCGCCCTGGGCCCGGACGCCCCGGGGCCAGCGCACGATCGTGCCGTTGCGGGTGCCGCCCCAGTGCGAAGCCACCTGCTTGGTCCACTGGTATGGCGTGCACATGGCGTGCGCCCAGCCCACGGCGTAGTGGGGGGAGGATTCCGGCCCGCCCAGCTGGTCCAGGCGGCTGCGCAGGAACTCCGGCGTCTCGAGTTCGCCCATGCCGTTCAGGCTGATGATCTCGTTGAACGTGCCCTGCAGCGAGCCCTCGGCCGACGCACCGTTGTCGCCGACGATGTAGTAGACCAGCGTGTCGTCCAGGACGCCGAGCTCCTCGAGCGCGTCCACGAGGCGGCCGACGTGGTGGTCCACGTGCTCGAGGAAGCCGGCGTAGTTCTCCATCTGGCGCGCGAGGATGGGCCTCATGTCCTCCGCGGTGTCGTCCCAGGCCGGGATCTCGTCGTGGCGCTGCGTGAGCTGGGCATCGGCCGGGATGACGCCCAGCTCCTTCTGCCGGGCGAAGGTGAGCTCGCGCTGGCGGTCCCAGCCGTGGTCGAACCTGCCCTCGTACTTGTCGGCCCACGCCTTGGGAACATGGTGCGGCGCGTGGGTCGCGCCCGGCGCGAAGTACAGGAAGAACTGCTTGTCGGGTACCAGTGCCTTCTGCTGGCGCACCCAGGCGATGGCCCGGTCGGCCAGGTCCTCCGTGAAGTGGTAGCCGTCCTGCGGCGTGCCCCAGGGGGCGGCGCGCGCGGTGCCCTCCACCAGCGTCGGATACCACTGGTCCGTCTCGCCGCCGATGAAGCCGAAGAAGTGCTCGAAGCCGGAGCCTGTCGGCCAGCGGTCATGGGGACCGGCCGGACTGGTTTCCCAGGTCGGGACCTCGTGGCACTTGCCGAACTGCGCCGTCGCGTAGCCGTTCAGCTTGAGGATCTGCGCCAGTGGTGCGCAGTTGTCAGGTCGCACCGAGGTGTAGCCGGGGGCCGAGGTTGCCATCTCCGTGATTCCGCCCATCCCGACCGAATGGTGATTGCGACCGCTGAGGAGCGCCGCGCGTGTCGGCGAACAGATTGCCGTGGTGTGGAAGCGCGTGTACTTGAGGCCCTGCGCGGCCAGCCGCTCGGCGGTGGGCGTCTGGCAGGGACCTCCGAATGCGCTGGAGGCGCCGAAGCCGACGTCATCGAGCAGGACCACCAGCACGTTGGGCGCGCCGGCCGGGGGCCGCAGCGGCGCGATGGGCGGAAATTTCGCTTCCGGGTCCTTGGCGTCGTAGGCCGTGGGCGTGGGGGACCTGCCGTCGGGGATGGGCAGCACGCTGCGTTGCACGGGGCCGGAACGGGACATGGTCATGCTCCTGGAGTCACCTGGGCGGCGTGTAGGGGGCCGGCGTGCCCATCGGGATCGGCGGCGGCATCAAGGCCGCGGAGTAGCCGGGAGACCCCCGCCACAGGGCCTCGTCGGTGGTGCGGGGGATGCCATACCAATCATCGAATCCCTGATCGTTCGGCAGCCGGCCATTCTCGATTCCGAGGTGCCACTTGCCGTACAGGGCGGTTGCGTAGCCCGCTGCGGAAAGCGATTCGGCCAGGGTCAACTCCCATTGCGTCAGGCCGTCGGGCCCACCGCCAGAAGCCACCGAGTGCGTGCCCGAACGGATCACGTAGCGCCCGGTGAGCATGGCCGAGCGGCTGGGCGTGCGCTGCGGCTCCATGTTCATGTCGGTCAGACGCAGACCCTCGTTCACCAGCCGGTCGATGCGCGGTGTCGGCGCGCCCCGCGTGCCGCCGCCGCCATAGACGTCGAGTTCGCCGTAGCCGAGGTTGTCTACCAGGATGAACAGGATGTTCGGCCGGTCCTCGGCCCGCGCCGGCAACGCCGGCAGGAGGGAGAGGCACAGGAGTAGACGCGAGCGCGCCGACAGCGCGCCCAAGCCTGGTGGGTCGAGGGAGTCTCATGGGCACCCCTGGCGGACGGGCCGAATGGTTGCGCCGTTTCCCGCGCGGCTGGATTGGACCTTGGTCCCATGGCGAGTCCTTGCCTGCTGAACCGCATTCCCTGCGCGCAAGCAGCGCACTGGACACCGTGGATGTGATTGCCGGGTCTCGCAACGGCACCCCGGCAGGGTCGCGAGCGCGTTACTCGAATTACAAGATCCGAACCTGCTTCGATCGACGTCCAGTTTCCGGTCCCGGCGCGGGCCGCGAGGGCGAGACCGGCATCCGGCTGCTGGCCCGGGGCCCGCCTGGCCGGGCCGCTAGTCGGCCCGGATGCCGGCGGACCGCACCAGCGACTGGTAGCGGCGCGCCTCGCCGGCCAGCTGGTCGCGCAGGCGCGCTCCGGTGTGGCCCGTCACCGTCACGCCCTGGGCCGCCAGCTGCGAGCGCAGCGACGGGTCTGCCAGCACGCGGGAGGCGTCGGCCGCCAGCCGGTCCGCCACCGCGGCCGGCGTCGCAGCCGGCGCGAAGAGCACCAGCCACGCGCCGGCCTTGAAGTCCTTGTAGGTCTGCCCCACCGTCGGCACACCGGGCAGGAGCGGATGCGGCGCGTCGCCGGCCACGGCCAGGGCCACCAGGCGGCCGGACTGGATCTGCTGCAGAGCGGGTGCGATGGCGATGAACATCAGGTCGACGTCGCCCGCGAGCACACCCGCGAGGCCGGCCGGCCCGCCGCCATAGGGGATGTGTGTCAGGTGGATCCCGGCGTTCTGCTTGAGCAACTCGGCGGCGAAATGCTGCGGGCTGCCATTGCCCGACGACGCGAAGGTGTACCGGCCTGGCTGGCGACGCGCCGCCTCCACCAGGTCGCGCACGCTGCGCAGGCCGGTGCGCGGGTTGGCCACCAGCACAAAGTCCAGCTCGCCCAGCGACGCGATCGGCAGCAGGTCGCGCGCCGGGTTGTAGGGCAGGGACGCCGAGAGCGCCGGCAGGATGGTGATCGGCCCGTCGCCCGCGGCCAGCAGCGTGTGCCCGTCGGCGGCCGACTTGGCCACCAGGTCGGTGCCGACGATGCCGCCGCCGCCCGGGCGGTTGTCGATCACGACCGGCTGCTTCCAGCCATCGGACAACCGCTGGGCAACCTGCCGCGCGATGAGGTCCAGCGCGCTGCCCGGGTTGTTGTGGACCACGAGGTGGACCGGCTTCGCGGGATACGTGTCGGCCGCTGCAGCGGCGCTGAGGGCGAAAGCGGCGAGGGCCGCGAGCAGGCGGTGGAGGGGGCGGGCCATGGCTGAGGAAGAGAAGGGTCCGCGATTCTGTCCAGCCCCCGGCCGCCCGCCAACGACGGATTGGCAGTTTGCTTATGCACGGATGCCGGCGCGTGTTCCGGGTTCAGGCCGCCACCGGGTCGCGCGGCGTCGTGTCTTCGGCGTCGGTGCGGAACAGGCCGCGGCGCTGCAGGCGCAGCACGACCAGCTTGGAGAACGCATCGAAGACGCCGGGCGGGTAGGGCGGCAGGATATTGACGGTACAGCTGCCGGATGGTCCAGTTCTCGCTCCGCGCCAGGATGGCTCCGGTCGGGCTCGAGTTGGTTGGGTCGCGACAACCAGCGCTATCTCCAGCGGTCCGGCTGACGCCGGTGGCAGCTTGCTAGTGGGGACAGTGGCCGCAGCCACCACTGCAGAGAACTTCACCTCGTGAAGAGTGCGATCAGTCGGCCAACGTGGAATGTCATCAAGCCATCACCGGGCTCGCCAAAGCAAAACGGCGCTACCGAATCAGTAGCGCCGTTTGCTTGCCTGGCGAGGCTGTAAGTGGTGGGTCCTGTAGGATTCGAACCTACGACCTACGGATTAAGAGTCCGCTGCTCTACCAACTGAGCTAAGAACCCACTTCATGCTGCCGCGAAGCGCGACGGCGACGAAACCTGTGTTGTGGCGGAGGGGAGAAGCATTCGATCCGCCTTCCGCCGAAGTGTATCCACCGGACCTTGTCTGACAAGAGCCTGCTTGCTTAAGCCAGCCTGTCGACGTCGGCGAGGACAACGGCGCGAAGTCTACCACACACGAGTTGGCCGACTCCCACCGCTCCTCGACAGCTGCATGCCAAGGATTCGGCTGAGCTGGTGATCCCGAGGGCGTGCTGTCGGCGCCTCGCCGTCAGGCTGCCCGTGACGTCGAACGGATGACCCGTGCCTGTCTAGGACCAAGGTCCACTTCCGACCACCGGAGGGGCTGCCCACCATCGCCGACCGCAGGACCCTCATGACGCTCGCGCAACTGATTCCCCTGGCGATCAGCTTCAGCATGGCGGGCCTGCTGCTGGCCATCGCCCTGGAGACGAGCTTCACCGACCTCGTGTACCTGCTGCGCCGTCCTTCGCTGCTGCTGCGATCGGTGCTGGCGATGAACGTGATCATGCCGCTGTTCGCGATCGCGCTGGCCCTGGTCTTCCTGCAGGAGCTGGAGCGCGCGGTCGTCGTGTCGCTGGTGGCCATGTCGCTGGGTCCGGTGCCGCCCATCCTGCCGGGCAAGGGGCTGAAGGCCGGCGGCCCGCGCTCCTACACCATGGGCCTGGTGTTCCTGTCGGCGGCGCTGTCCATCGTGCTGGTTCCGGCGATGGTGGCCCTGCTCGGGTATGCGTTGCACAAGCCGGTGCGGATCTCGACCGCCACTATCGCCGGGATTGTCGGAACCTGGATGCTGCTGCCGCTGCTGCTGGGCGCGGCGTTGCGCCACGTCGCGCCATCCTTCGCGCAGCGCGCAGCTCGTCCGCTGACCATCGCCTCCAACCTCCTGCTGCTGCTCGCCTGCATTCCCGTGGTGGTGCAGGCCGGGCCGAAGATGCTGGAGCTGGTGGGCAACTTCACCGTGGTGGCCGTGATCGTGTTCACGCTGGCCGGGCTGGGCATCGGCCACATGCTGGGCGGCCCGGATCCTGACGAGCGCACGGTGCTCGCACTGTCCACCTGCACGCGGCACCCGGCGGTCGCCATCGCGGTGCTGCACGCGGAGCCGGACCGTCCCTCCATCCTGGCCGCGCTCCTGCTGATCCTGATCGTCGGCTCGATCGTGAGCGCGCCGTACATGAAGTGGCGTGCGGCCCAGCAGGCCGATGCGCTGCGCGCGAGCAAGCACGCATGAAGAACACCGTGCGCACATGGCTGCAGCTCTGGCTGCTGGTCTTGCTCCTGGCGGCACAGCCCGCGGCGATGGCGCAGTCCGGCGATTCGTTGCCCTCCTGGAACGACGGCGCCGTGAAGCAGGGCATCGAGGCGTTCGTGCGGCAAGCGACCACGGCCAGCTCTGCGGGCTGGGTGCCGGGGGCCGAGCGCATCGCCGTGTTCGACAACGACGGAACGCTGTGGTCCGAGCAGCCCATGTATTTCCAGTTCCTGTTCGCGCTGGACCAGGTGAAGGCGATGGCGCCCGCGCATCCGGAGTGGAAGACGACGGCGCCCTTCGATGCCGTGCTGGCGGGCGACGTGAAGGCGGTGCTCGCCGGCGGGGACAAGGGCATGGCCCAGATCCTGATGGCAACCCACACCGGCATGGACACCGAGCAGTTCAGCCAGTCCGTGAGCGCCTGGGTGGCATCGGCACGGCATCCGCGCAGCGGCCGGCCGTTCACGGACATGGTGTACCAGCCGATGCTGGAACTGCTGGCCCTGCTGCGGGAGAACGGCTTCAAGATCTACATCGTCTCCGGTGGCACGGTGGAATTCATGCGGGCGTGGTCGGAGCGGGTCTACGGCATCCCGCCGGAGCAGGTGATCGGCACCAGCTTCGTGACCCGCTTCGACCGAGGCGCTGACGGCCGCCCCGTGCTGAGGCGTGAGGCGAAGCTCGATTTCCTCGACGACGGCCCGGGCAAGCCCGTGGCGATCCAGAAGTACATCGGTCGCCGGCCGGTGTTCGCCTTCGGCAATTCCGACGGCGACCTGCAGATGCTGCAGTGGACCGCCGCCGGCCCCGGTGCCCGCTTCATGGGCCTGGTGCACCACACCGACGGCGAGCGCGAATGGGCCTACGACCGCGCGTCGTCGATCGGCCGCCTCGACAAAGCGCTGGACGAAGCCACCGCCCGCCGCTGGACGGTGGTGGACATGAAGCGCGACTGGAAGCGCGTGTATCCCTTCCCGTGAGTGCTGCGCCAAGGAACGACATGCCAAGCGACAAGGCCATCAGCGACGCGTACCTCTACCTCCTCGGCCGCCTGCTCGTGCTGCGCCAGCAGCGGCTCGATGTCGAGGAAGGCTTCCGCTGGAACCAGCTGGTGCACCGCAAGCCGGGGGGCGTGGTGTGGCCCAACCCCAACCTCGACGTCGCCTACTCCGAGGCCTGGGTCGTGATCGCCGCGAACGATCCGCTGCGGGTGACGGTGCCGGAGATCCGCGGCCGCTACTACACGGTGCAGTTCCTCAACGGCTGGGGTGAGACGGTCGCCAACATCAACGAGCGCGTGTTTCCGGACCATCCGCACGGCGAGTTCGCCGTCTGCCTGAAGGGCAGCAGCCCCAGCCTGCCGGCCGGCGTCCAGCGGGTCGAGGTGCCGGTCACCGCCATGCGGGTGCTGCTGCGCGTGCAACTGGGCGCGGACTGGGCGGGGGCGGAGTCGCTGCAGCACCAGTTCGAGTTCCGTTCCGCCGGCCTGGCCGTGCCGCCGGTGGTTCCCCCGACGCCGATGTTCGAACTCCGGGCGCTGCCCGGCGTAGAGGCCTTCGATTCGGCGCTGGCCGCACTGGACAGCGAGGCCGACATCAACCCCGGCATGGAACAGCTGCAGGCGGGCACGCGGGCACTCGCGCTGGCGGTGCGCGACCCGGCGCAGCGCCAGCGCGTGGATGCAGCCGTGCGCACGCGCGCCATGGACGACCTCCACAAGGCGATGGCCGTCCTGGGCCACGGCGAGGTCCGCAACCATTGGGTGCTGCCGTCGACCTCCGGCGTGTATGGCGACGACTGGCTGGTGCGCACGCTGATCAATTACGGCGGGATCTGGGCCAACACGCCGCAGGAAGTCGTCTACTACAAGGGCATGGTGGACAACGAGGGCCAACCCCTGAACGGGGACCACGCCTATCGCATGACGTTCACCCGGGACCAGCGACCCGAGAACTTCGCCACGTTCTTCTGGTCCGTGATCGCGGTCGACGCGGTCGAGCGGCGTGTGCTGCCCAATCCGCTCAAGCGCTATCTGCTCAACCCGGAATCCGGCGTGGCAAGTGGCCCCGACGGGTCCCTCACCCTGACCTTCGGTGACCAGCCGCCGGCGGGTGAGCCGCCGTCCAACTGGCTGCCCACGCCCAAGGGCACGCCCTACAGCCTGACTTTCCGCTTCTACCGTGCGAGGGGCGCGGTGGCGGACCGCTGCTACTTCCCGCCGCCCTTGCTCAGGGCTTGACCGCAACCGACAGCACCCAAAGGAGATCGCATGGCCAAGAAGCCCAACATCCTCGTCATCTGGGGCGACGACATCGGGCAGTCCAACCTGAGTTGCTACACGCACGGTCTGATGGGCTACCGCACCCCCAACATCGACCGGATCGCGAAGGAAGGGATGCTGTTCACCGATTCCTACGGCGAGCAGTCCTGCACCGCGGGGCGGTCGTCGTTCATCACGGGGCAGAGCGTGTACCGCACGGGGCTATCGAAGGTGGGCACCCCCGGTGCACCAGTCGGCATGTCCGACAAGATCGTGACCATCGCGGCGCTGCTGAAGGAGCAGGGCTACGCCACCGGCCAGTTCGGCAAGAACCACCTGGGCGACCTGAACCACATGCTGCCCACCAACCACGGCTTCGACGAGTTCTACGGCAACCTGTACCACCTGAACGCCGAGGAAGAGCCGGAGATGGTCGACTACCCGAAGGACCCGGCATTCCACGAGAGGTTCGGGCCGCGCGGCGTGATCCATTCCTGGGCCACCGACAAGGACGACCCGACCGAGCAGCCGCGCTGGGGACGGGTGGGCAAGCAGAAGATCGAGGACACGGGGCCGCTCACCAGGAAGCGCATGGAGACCTGCGACGACGACTTCGTCGCCAAGGCGCAGGCGTTCATCCGCGCCCAGGAGAAGGCCGGCAAGCCCTGGTTCGTGTGGGTCAACACCACGCACATGCACTTCATCACCCACACCAAGGAGTCCAGCCTGGGCCAGGCGGGGCGCTGGCAGTCGCCCTACCACGACACGATGATCGACCACGACCGCAACGTCGGCCAGATGCTCGACCTGCTGGACGAACTGGGGATCGCGAAGGACACCTTCGTCCAGTACTCCACCGACAACGGCCCGCACCGCAACACCTGGCCGGACGCCGGCATGACGCCCTTCCGCAGCGAGAAGAACACCAACTGGGAAGGCGCCTTCCGCATCCCGATGCTGGTGCGCTGGCCGGGCAGGATCGAGGCCGGCTCGGTGTGCAACGGGATCGTGCAGCACCACGACTGGCTGCCCACCTTCCTGGCCATGGCCGGCGCGCCCGAGGTCAAGGAGAAGCTGAAGTCCGGGTACAAGGCGATCGGGCGCACCTACAAGAACCACATCGACGGCTACGACCTGCTGCCCTACCTGATCGGCAAGCAGAAGGAGGCGCCACGCCAGTTCTTCTTCTACATCAGCGACGACGGCGACATCCTGGCCCTGCGCTACGACAACTGGAAGATCGTCTTCATGGAGCAGCGCTGCCAGGGCACCCTGCAGGTCTGGGCCGAGCCGTTCACGCGGCTGCGCGTGCCCAAGATGTTCAACCTGCGCACCGACCCCTACGAGTCCGCGGACGTCACGTCCAACTCGTACTACGACTGGTTTCTCTACCACGGCTACTTCATGTTCGCGGCGCAAGCCGCGGCGGCGAAGTTCGCGGAGACCTTCAAGGACTTCCCGCCGATCCAGCGGCCCAACACCTTCACCATCGACGACGCGATCGCGAAGATGGGGGATTCCGCCGCGGGCAGCAGTTGAGATGCGAGGCGCGATGAGCGCAGTCAGCGACACCGTCGGCACCGCTCAAAATGCGGGTGCCATGGTCTGGGTCCCCGGCGGCGCCTTCCGCATGGGCTCCGACGCGCACTACCCCGAGGAAAAGCCCGTGCACCTGGTGCGGGTCGACGGCTTCTGGATCGACCGCACCCCCGTCACCAATGCGCAGTTCCGCGCCTTCGTCGAGGCGACCGGCCACGTCACCTTCGCCGAGATCGCGCCCGAGGCGAAAGACTATCCCGGCGCGCTGCCGGAGATGCTGCAGCCGGCGTCGCTGGTGTTCACGCCGCCGCGCCACGCGGTGGATCTGCGCGACTTCTCGCAGTGGTGGCAGTTCCGCTTCGGTGCCGACTGGCGCCATCCGCAGGGCCCGGGCAGCAGCATCGACGGCAAGGACGATCATCCCGTGGTGCACGTTGCCTGGTGCGACGTCCAGGCCTACGCGGCCTGGGCCGGCCAGCAGCTGCCGACGGAAGCCGAGTGGGAGTTCGCCTCTCGCGGCGGGCTCGACGGCGCGGAATTCGCCTGGGGCGACGAGTTCACGCCGCAGGGGCGGCACATGGCCAACACCTGGCAGGGCCGCTTTCCGCATGAGAACCTCGGCGTCGACGGCTTCGAGCGCACGTCGCCGGTGGCTGCCTTCCCGCCGAACGGCTACGGGCTGCTGGACATGATCGGCAACGTGTGGGAGTGGACCCAGGACTGGTATGCCGCGGGCCACCCCGACAGCGCGGCGCGGCCCTGCTGCGCCCCCGTGAACCCGCGCGGCGCGAGCGAGCAGGGAAGCTACGACCCGTGCCAGCTGGAGATCCGCATCCCGCGCAAGGTGCTCAAGGGCGGCTCGCACCTGTGCGCGCCCAACTACTGCCGCCGCTACCGGCCCGCCGCGCGGCACGCGCAGCCGGTGGACACCTCCACCAGCCACGTCGGGTTCCGCTGCGTGCGGCGGATGCCGGGCCCGCCGCCATGACCTCGCGCCGGTCGCTGCTGCAGGCGGCGCTGGCCGGCACCGCGCTGCTGGGCGATGCCACGCCGGTGCGGGCGCAGCCGGCGCGCCGGCCCAACATCCTCTTCATGCTCGCGGACAACCTGGGCTACGGCGAGCTGGGCGTCTATGGCGGCGGCAGGACACGCGGCGCGGCCACGCCCCGGATCGACCGGCTGGCCGCTGAAGGCCTGCGCCTGACCAACATGAACATGGAGGCGCAGTGCACGCCCAGCCGCTCGGCCATCCTCACCGGGCGCTACGCCATCCGCTCCGGCACGCACTCCGTGCCCTTCGGCGGCGTCGCCGACGGGCTCACGCAGTGGGAGGTGACGCTGGCCGAGTCGCTCGGCGCCGCCGGGTACGCAAGCGCGCTGTTCGGCAAGTGGCATCTGGGCAGCGAGGAAGGGCGCTTCCCCACCAACCAGGGCTTCGACGAGTGGTACGGCATCCCGCGCACGACCGACGAGGCGATGTGGCCCGGCATGCCCGGCTGGTCGGCCGCCGTCATGCCGCCCGAGCAGATCCTGGAAGGACGCAAGGGCGAGCGGACCCGCCCCGTGCGTGTCTACGACCTGGAGCAGCGCCGCCTGATGGACGCGGAGATCGCGCGCCGCACTGTCGCATTCATGGAGGCACAGGCGCACGCCGGCAAGCCCTTCTTCGCCTACGCCACGCTCACGCAGCCGCACCTGCCCACGCTGCCGCACCCGGAGTTCGCCGGCCGCACCGGCAACGGCGACTGGGCCGACATGCTGGCCGAGATGGATGCCAACGTCGGCCGCATGCTCGACGCGGTCGACCGGCTGGGCCTGCGCGAGAACACCATCGTCCTCTTCGCCAGCGACAACGGCCCCGAGTTCGTGAAACCCTGGGATGGCTGGGCGGGCCCATGGCGCGGCCAGTACTTCACGGCCTGGGAGGGCGGAATCCGCGTGCCCTGCATCGTGCGCTGGCCGGAGCGCGTGCCGGCCGGGCGGGTGAGCGATGCCATCGTGCATGCCGTGGACCTGTTCCCGACCCTCGCGAAGCTCGCGGGCGCTTCGGTGCCGGGCGACCGGCCCATCGACGGCGTGGACCAGTCGCCGCTGCTGCTCGGGCAGGCCGAGGCCTCCGCGCGCGAAGGCATCCTGGTCTTCTGCGCGGAGCGGCTGCAGGCTGTGAAGTGGCGCAACTACAAAGTCCACTTCTACCGGCAGGACACCATGGTGTCGCCGGCGGTAAAGCTGGGCATTCCGCTGCTGTTCAACCTGTACCAGAACCCGCGGGAAGACGAGGACAAGCCCAGCCTGGACAGCTGGGTGGTCGGGCCCGTGCTGAAGCTGGTCGCCGCGTTCGAGGCGAGCCTGAAGGCGCACCCGCTCATTCCCATGGGAACGCCCGATCCCTACAAACCGCCCAGGTGAACCATGCGCGAGTGGCTGGTCTCCCTCACCGAGGCGGCGATCGTGCTGATCGACGGCATCGCCCTGCTGGTCATCTTGTTCGGCACGCTGCAGGCAGTCGTGACAGGGCTGGGGGTGGTGGCGAAGCCAGACGGCCACCTGCGGCGCGACGTCTGGCTGCGCTACGCGCGCTGGCTGGTGGCGGGCCTCACCTTCCAGCTCGCCGCCGACATCGTCGAGACCGCGATCACCGAGGACTGGGAGTCCATCGCCCGGCTGGCTGCCATCGCCGTGATCCGCACCTTCCTCAACTACTTTCTCGAGCGCGACCTCGCGGAGGTGCGCGAGCGGCAGCACGAGAGCGCTCGTCCCACGGAGGCAACATGAAGGAATCCGCCCTGCAACCCGAGGCGCTCGCCCGCGCCTTGAGCCCTGCGCATGCCGACCTGCCCGATGGCGCCGGCGCTCCGGCGCGGCTGGCCAACGAGAAGTACGTCGAATCACTCGCGCGCATCCTCTTCTACTGGGGCTATCCGGCCGTCAACACGTACGGCCGCACCAGCTGCTGGGAGGCGATGAAGGGGGCCGGCCCCGGCGCGACCCTGGGCCTGTTCCCGGGCGCGCCGAAGAACCACACCGGCTATCTCGACGACTACATGTCTGCGCTGCAGCGCAAGGTGGTCACGCCCAACAACGACACCATCTACGGCGCCTGCTTCGCGGACCTCGCCGAGGACAGCGTCGTGCTGCAGACGCCGTCGCAGGTGCCGCCCGGCCACTACTGGACGGTGCAGATGGCCGACCTGTTCACCACGGTCACGCACCAGATCGGCTCCGCCTCACGCACACCGGGCGGCAAGTTCCTGGTGGTCGGGCCGGACTGGCAGGGCGAGAAGCCGCCGGGCTTCCTCGGCGTGCTGCGCTCCCCGACGAACCTCGCCGTCCTGATGTTCCGCTGCTTCGCGGCGCGCACGCCGGAGGCGAAGGCGCAGGCCCGTTCCGTGCTGAACCAGCTGGGCGCCGTGCCCCAGAAGGAGGACAGGCCGGGCCCGCTGCGGTTCGACTGCGAGGCGAGCGCGCGCAACAAGGTCTTTCCGCGAGGACTGACGGCCGACATGCTGGCGGCCGATCCCGACCTGCTGCGGCACCGGCCCGTGAACGCGCTCACGTTCTGGGACGACCTCCAGGTGGCGCTGGACGCGAATCCGCGCGTCAGCACCGACGACGCGCCGATGGCGGCGCAGGCGCGCGTGCTGCTCGCGTTGCGCGCTGTGGACCCGGCCTGGCGCGCGCTGGTCGACCGCACCACGCTGGCGGCGAACGCGGAGCTGCACGAGTCGGCGAAGTACCACCAGGCCGGCGCCGCTGCCGGCAACGGCTGGCAGCGTCAGGAGAATGGCGGCGCCTGGGGCAGCGACTGGTTCGGCCGCGCGCAGGCGGCGGTCATCTACATCTACGTCAACGACTTCCACGAGGCGATCTACTTCATCCGCGGCACCGATGCGCAGGGGGAGCTGCTGCAGGGCCGCTATCGCTACACGGTGACCTTTCCCAAGGGCGCGTTGCCGCCGGTGGACCGCGACCGCGGCGGTTTCTGGTCGCTGACCATGTACGACCAGGACTATTTCATGGTCCCCGACAGTCCCAACGGCCGCCACAACATCGGCACCGTCAACCTCGACGCGAACGAGCTGGCGTTCGCGTCCGACGGTTCGCTGGTGCTGCACCTGTCGCACGCCGAACCGCCCGAGGCGGACGCGCGTGCCAACTGGCTGCCCGCGCCGGCTGGGCAGTTCGCGCTGCTGGTGCGCACCTACGTGCCGACGCCGCCGCTGCTCGACGGCAGCTACCGGCTGCCGGACGTGCAGAAATCGGTCGCCCGAGAGGCATGAGCGACGCGAGTCGCACGCCGCCGGTCGAGCCCGGCAGGGAGGTGGTCCATGGACGTTGACCTGAGATCCCGTGAAGCGCGGACACCGGAGCCCGACGCCAACACCGAGTTGGCGCGGCGCCGCACCGGCATGTCGTTCCAGCGCACGCGCATGAGCGCCGACCGCACGCTCATGTCGGTGATCCGGACGGCGATTTCCCTCATCGGCTTCGGTTTCACCATCTACCAGGTGTTCGAGAAGCTCGAAGCGGCCGGCATGGTCGACGACGCGAACGCCTCGCGCAACTTCGGCCTGGCGTTCGTGCTGGTCGCACTCGTCATGCTGCTGATCGGCATCGTGTACCACGTCGCCTTCATGCTGGGCTTGCGCAGGACCCGCGAGCAGATGACGGCCGAAGGCCTCATCCACGGCGAGAGCGTGTTCCCGCCCTCGTTCACGCTCGTGACGGCCGCGCTGGTGTTCCTGCTCGGCCTCGTGGCCATCACCACCATGCTCGGCTTCGCCACCTTCGGCTGAGCTTCAGCCGCCGAAGTAGTCGGTGAACACCCGCGCGAACAGGGAGGGCTGCTCGAGGTTCATCGAGTGGCCGACAGAGGGGAACAACTCCAGCCGCGCGTTCGGCAGCTTCTGGACCATCACGTCCATGTGATCGCGCGGGATCCAGTAGTCCATCTTGCCGTACAGGATCAGGTGCTCGTGCTTCATCGCTGGCATGCGGGCCGCGAGCGCGCCCGATTCCCATTCGCGGGCCAGGTTCTGCGGCGTGCCGAACCAGACGCCGTCGGACAGCAGCCGCGTCTTCTCCACCAGCAGCCGGAACAGCTCGCGCTGTCCCGCCGACGCGGTGGCGGCGAATTGCGGTGACTGGCCGGCAACCAGGGTTTCCGGCCGGAACAGGGTCGGCGCGGCGCTCGCCAGCCCGGCAAAGCAGACGTCGGTGTCGCCCTTCATCGCGGTGAGCACGTCCACCTGCCCGGGCGCGAGCTGCAGGCCCAGGGGACTCACGGGATCGAGCATCAACACCTTGCCGAACCGATCGGGCGCCGCGTCCAGCATGTAGGAGGCGATGATGCCGCCCGTGGAATGGCAGTACAGGTGACACTTGGCGATGCCCAGGGCGTCGAGCAGGGCGAGGTGGTCGCGCGCATGCACGGACATGGCGTAGTTGGAGAAGTCCGTAGTGGGCTGCGGTTTCTCCGAGTCCCCGCAGCCGCGCCACTCCGCCGTGACGACCCGCAGTTGGTCGGGCAACAGCGGCAGCGCCAGGTCCAGCCAGTTGGCGCAGCCCAGGTTGCCGTGCACGGCGAGCACCACGTTGTCGCCGGTTCCATGCTCCTGGTAGCCCATGGTGAGTGTTTCGGTCTTGATGCGTGGCATCTGCTTCTCCTGGTGCAAGGGCCGGGCGGCTACGGCGCCGCCATCCAGCCGAGGAACTCCGTCATCACGCCGTCGACGAGCGCCTGGTCGGCCTCGATCCGCTCCTCGCGTTCCGCGAGGGGCAGGTTGTCGCCAATCACCTTCAGCAGGCGGATCTGCGTCTGGAGCATGCGCGCGTTCTCCTGCTCGATGCGCGCCAGCGCCATCACGAACGGTGCCGCCGGGTCCGCAGCCTCCGGCACGATGGGCGCGAGGCGGATGCGCGCGAACTGCGCATGTCCCAGAGAGAGGCCGCGGTACGCGGCGTCCGGGCTGAACAGCGGGCCGGGCGCCTGCATCACGCGGCTCCACGCCATCGCCAGCGGCGCCGTGATGCGGCCAGCCTGGACCAGCGCCGCCGGCGTCCCGAGCCATTGCGTGGTGCGGGCGAGCAACGTGATCGCTTCCATCTCGCGGGCCGCCTGGGAGATGAGGAACTGCTGCGCGAGCCCCATTCCCGGCACCCATTGCATCAGCAGGTGGAATGCGAGGTTGCCATTCTTGGCCGCCGTGAGGACCAGCGCGATGCGCGTCTGCACCGGCGCCGTGAACCCGCTTTCTGCCACGCGGTCCCGGGCCCGGTCATAGAGTTCGGGGGCGATCACGGCGCCGCCAATCGCGCGGGCGAGCGGCCGCCGCTGCGCCTCGCCGCGGGACTTGCCGTGGCGCGTACCGGCCGCACAGCTGCCACCTGCACGGCCCGGCGCCAGTCGCCCAGCAGGGGCAGCCACTGCACGCGCGCCTTCGGGTCCTCGGCGGCGGCCCACACGCTCTGGTCGCCCACCCAGCTGCCGTCGCGCACCTGCGCGAGGAAGACCTCGATCTGCCGCATGGTCACCGCGGGCAATTCCAGCGTGAACGCGTGGTATGCGTGCTGCACGATCACGAGGCGCGAGTTGGCGATGCGGGTGCGGATCAGGTCGTGGCACTCGCGCGGCGTGAAGAAGTCGAACTCGCCGTTCAGGAGCAGCGTGGGGACGGCGATCTGGTGCAGGTCCGGCGTGAGCGGCTGGAACGTGACGAAGGACTCCATCAGGTTCTGCATCGCGTAACCGTCGTTGCCGATGTAGCCAGACCTCTTCATCGCCGGGATGCGTTCGCGGTTGGCGGCGATCCAGGCGGAGCTCATGTTCAGCGGGTACAGCATGGTTTGCATGTAGGGGAAGCCCACGTCGATGAGGCCCTGCAGCATGACCGTGCCGAGGAATTCGAGCTGGGGCGTCAGTTCGGCGAAGGTGCTCATGGCCACCAGGCTGTCCAGCCGGTGGCCGTAGCGGATGGCGAAGTCCAGCGCGATCACGCCGCCGAAGGAGATGCCGGCCAGGTGCGTCTTGCGGATGCCCAGCTCGGTGAGCAGGCCATCCAGGAGGTCCGCATGCGCCGCCAGCGGGATGTCGATCACCGGCTTGGAGGAGCGCCCTTGCCCCAGCATGTCGTAGGCCAGCACCCGATAGCCACGCGGCCCGAAGTAGTCGGCGTAGGCGGTCCAGAGGTTCGCGTTCTGGGTCAGCCCGTTGAGGAAGGTGATCACGGGCCCGCGCTCGCCGCCGGCGAGCTGGAAATGAACCTGCGCGTTGTCGATCCGGACGCTGGGCATGGAACCTACGGCGGGAACCGCTCTCGCGGGGCCTGCATCTTGCACCCGAGCCAGGCGTGCACTCATTGGCCTTTGGTCCAACTTGCGCCAGCCGGGCGGCTGCCGCACGCTGCCGTGCCGCCGCGGATGGAGTCCCCGGCCGTCCCGGGTCGAATCGGGGCGGCGGCCAGGAGTGACGTTCATGGGCCGCCTTCTTCCTTCGCTGCCCGGCGTGGTCGCCGGATGCCTGTTTGCACTGGTCGCGGCCCTCGTGCCGCTCGTGCCGGCGCATGCTCAGCAAACCCTCACGCCCCGGTCGGTCGTGGCCGAGCTGGACGGCCTGAAGCAGACCTGGACGCTGCCCAACTTCCGCATCGGCGGCAAGTACGACCTGGCCGATCCCAAGGCGTGGGAGAACGGCGCGCCGGACGGGGTCACGCTCGAATCGCTCGGCGCCGGCCCGGCGCGTACCGCCTACATCGCGGTGGGCACGCCCAAGCGCAACGCGAAGGGCGAGATCGTCAACGCTATCGTCGTGAGCTCGTACTACTCCGGCGACGCCACCGCGATGTACAACAACTGGTACGCGGGGCAGAAGGGCAACGGCTTCTCGGGCGGCGCCCTGGTCGGGCCCGGCCTGCTGTTCGACACCAACCGCTTCTACGTCGTGTTCGTCGACGGCCTGGGCCTGTGGGGTGCCTCCAAGCCCTCGGACGGGCTGGGACGCAAGTTCCCCGTCTACAGCTACTACGACATGGTGCAGCTCAACTACCGGCTGCTGCGCGACCACCTCAAGGTCGGCCATGTCGTGCTCTCCACCGGCGCTTCGATGGGCGGCACCCAGGCCTACTACTGGGGCCTGATGCATCCCGGGATGGTGGCCGCCGTCATGCCCATCGGCGGAGCCACGGCGACGGACGGGGAAGGGCCGGTGGCGGCGTGGACCTTCCAGCTGGCCAAGGCGGCGCTCGAGTCCGACCCCGTGTGGGTGGCGACCAAGGGCGACTACTACAAGCTGCCGAAGGAGCAGCACCCGAACAAGGGGGTCGAGTTCCACTGGTCGATGCTCTCCATCACCGGCTACGACCTGAACTACCGGCAGAGCCAGGGCTGGGATGCCGTCTCCAAGGAAGTCTTCACCTGGGAACCCGACCCGCGCATGGGCAGCAACGCCGGCGCCAACCTGAAGAACCTCGCGAAGCTCTTCGATGGCGTCGACCTCTGGTACCGCGACACGGTCGGCGAGATCCACAACGTCAACAAGCTGCTGCCGCAGATGAAGGCGCGCACCCTGGTCGTGCACGTCGACAACGACCAGTGGCTGATCTCGGACAAGGCACGGGCCGCGGCCCAGGCGATTCCCGGCGGGCAGTACGTGGGGCTGTCCGATCCGACCGCGCACTACGCGGTGTTCAAGGCGCTCAACGTGCTGAAGACCAACCCGATCTTCGACACCTACATGCACGACATCGACGTGCTGCCCGACCAGGGCCTGGTGTGCGAGGCCACGAACTACCGCACGCCCAAGGTGAACATGCAGCCGAGCCCGGACCGTTCCTTCTGGAAGCAGGAGATGGTGTCACCCTTCCCGGTGAAGTACGCGACGGTCAAGGACAAGCGCGGCGTCGCCTGGGAACTGGGCTACATGGACGAATACTGCGGCAAGTCGGCCAACCCGCCGGTGCTGGTGGTCGTGCACGGCAAGGGCGCCTTCGGCGCGCACTATGGCTACCTGATCAAGTACGCCGTCGAACACGGCTACCGCGTGATCGCGCCGGACATGCCGCAGTGGGGAACCTCCGGCCCGGGCAACCTGGACAAGCCGATGACGCGCACGCTCAATGACGTGCGGGATGCCTTCCACGCCCTCATCGTGGGCCGGCTGGGGGTGAAGAAGGCCTTCTACCACGGGCACTCGCTGGGCGGGCAGACGGTGATCGGCTATGCGCTGCGCTACCCCGAGGCGGTGCAGGGACTCGCGCTCGAGGCGCCCGCGGGCCTGGAGGAGTACCAGCGCACCTTCCGCATGGGCGACAAGGACCTGCCGATCTGCGACAAGACCATCGCCTACGACCCGAAGGCCTGGCATGCGGCCTACGACCCGATGGGTCTGGTCGAAGGCGAACTCAAGCGCAGCCCGCAGGGCGTGCGCGACTTCTTCTACTTCAAGAAGCGCGATCCCGCCGGCGGCGCGGTGGCCACCAACACCGGCTACTTCTTCAACGACACCGAGTACGCGCGGCTGCACACCGACCAGCGCGTGGCGATGATCACCGGCAACCGCCGCGAGTTCGAGCAATGGTCGTTCATGTTCATCTACGACCTGTACTCGATCTGCTCCGAGCTGAACGCCGACGACCCGGCTTCGATCTACAAGCAGGTCACGAAGATCAAGGCGCCCATCTTCCTGGCGTTCGGCGCGCAGGAGCCCTTCATCCCCGGGACGGCGCTCAATGGCCTCACGGGGCTGTCCAAGAGCATCATCGTGCCCTTCAAGCAGCGCATGACCGCCGCGGGCAACCCGCCGGTGATCAAGGTGTACCCCGGCGTGGGCCACTTCATCCACACCGACGTGCCGTACGAGTACGCACGCGACACGGTGGACTTCATGAAGCGCGGCCGCGTCGACGCCACGTCGCCCGACGTCATGGAAGCGCTGGAAAACGGCGGTGGGTCGACCACCGCCGCCGCCGAAGCGCCAGCCGGGAAGCCCACCGGTCTCGCCAAGTGAGGTCCGCCATGAACACGACATCCCGCGCGATCCTTCTGGCCGGCGCTGCGCTGTGCGCCTGCTGCCTGCCCGCGCACGGCCAGGCCTTCGACGTGAGCAAGATCCACCAGATCACGCCGCCCTCGTCGATCATGGCGCAGGACGCCAAGAAGCAGTACTACACGATCCCGAACTTCCGCATCGGCGGCAAGTACGACCTGGACGCCGGCCCCGGCTCGTGGCGCAACGGCGCCGCGGGCGGCACGACGCTCGAGTCGCTGGGCGCGCCGCCCCTGAAGGTGGGGTACATCGCCGTGGGAACGCCGCGGCGCAATGCGCAGGGGGAGATCACCAACGCGCTGATCATCAACACCTTCTACTCCGGCGACGCCACCTGGATGTACAACACCTGGTACGAAGGCCAGCCGGCCAACGCCTTCTCCGGCGGCGCCATCGTCGGCCCGGGGCGCACCATCGACACCGAACGCTTCTACGTGGTGTTCCTGGATGCGATCGGCCTCTGGGGCGAGGCCAAGCCGTCGGCGGGCCTGGGCCGCAAGTTCCCGCAGTACAGCTACTTCGACATCGTGCAGGCCAACTACCAATTGCTGCGCGACCACCTGAAGGTGGCCCAGGTGGAGGTGGCCACGGGCGTCTCCATGGGCGCCACGCAAAGCTGGGTGTGGGGCGTCATGTATTCACCGGGCGGGTTCGTGAAGGGCATCATGCCGATCGGCGGCACGACCGCCTCGGACGGCAGCGATCCGGTGGGCCAGTGGACCTTCCGCCTCGGCCAGGCGGCCATCGAGTCCGACCCGGTCTGGCGGGAGACCGGCGGCAACTACTACCACCTGCCCGAGGAGAAGCATCCCAAGAAGGGCCTCGAGTTCATGTGGTCCGCCCTGCAGCTCACGGGCTACACCTTCCCGGTGCGCTCCGGGACGCCCTGGTCCACCTTGCAGAAGGAAGTCTTCTACTGGGACCCCAAGGGCGATGCGGGGCAGACCTACATCAATCGCGTGAAGAACGAGGACCCGGTCGACTACTGGTACCGCAACAACGCCGGCTTCTCCTACAACATCAACAAGGACCTCAAGCGCATCAAGGCGCGCACCCTCGTCGTGCACGTGGACACCGACATGTGGCTGATGGTGGAGAACGCGCGCAAGGCGGCCGAGCAGGTGCCCGGTGCGTTCTTCGCGCATTTCCCCGACCCGGGCGCGCACTACGGCGTGTTCAAGGCGCCCAACATCCTGCGCCCCACCATCCAGGCCTTCATCGAGGACCGCTTCACGACCAGCCTGCCGGGCATCGATGGCGCGGCCGCCGCCGAAGGCAAGCCCGCCGCGGCTGCCGAGGCCAAGCCCGCGGGGCTCGCCAAGTGATTGCCGGGGCCAAGAGAAAGGGCCTTGACGAGCAAGGCAAAAGAAAAAGGCCTTGATAAATCAAGGCCTTGGAAAGATTGTGGTGGAGAGGAGGAGGATCGAACTCCCGACCTTCGCATTGCGAACGCGACGCTCTCCCAGCTGAGCTACCCCCCCACAACGGTCATCATTCTATCCCAACTCGACGCACCGGCCCGGCTCAGCGCATGCCGTTGCGGCTGGCCAGCTCGACGAAGAGGCCCGAATGGTCGAGGTCGGTGAGGCCGTGCTCCAGGCCGGCCGCGTAGAGCTGCTCGAACAGCCGCGTGATGGGGGCGTCGAAGCCGATCTCCTCGGCCGTGGCGAGGGCATTGCGCATGTCCTTGGCCTGCACCGACATCCGGGCCCGGGGCGCGAAGTCGCGCTCGACCATGCGCTGGCCGTGCAGTTGCAGGATGCGGCTGTCGGCGAAGCCGCCGGTGATGGCCTCGCGCACCTTGGCCATGTCGGCGCCGCCCTTGGCGCACAGCAGCAGCGATTCGGCCACGGCGCCGATGGTGATGCCGACGATCATCTGGTTGGCCAGCTTGGTGAGCTGGCCGGTGCCGTGCGGCCCCACGTGCGTGGCGCGCCCGAAGACCTGGAACACCGGGACGGCGCGCTCGAAGTCGGGCGCCTTGCCGCCGACCATGATGACCAGGGTGCCGTTCTCGGCGCCCACGGTGCCGCCGGAGACCGGGGCGTCGAGGCAGTCGACCCCGAGTTCACCCAGCCGGGCCGCGTGGTCGCGGGCCTCGCGCGGCTGGATGGAGGCCATGTCGATGAACAGGCTGCCTCGGCGCATGGCCCGGGCGGCGTCCTGGGCGAACAGGACGTCCTGGACGATGGGGCCGCTCTCGAGCATGCCCACCGTGATCTCGGCGTCGGCGACGGCCTGGGCGGGCGTGTCGCAGACGGTGGCGCCGCTGGCGGCCAGCGGCTGCGCCTTCTCGCGGGTGCGGTTCCAGACCGACACGGTGTGGCCGGCCTCGCACAGGCGGCGGGCCATCGGCAGGCCCATGCGGCCCGTTCCCAGCAATGCAATCTTCATGAATCGTCCTCCCGTGCCTCGCAGGCCGCCGATGATGGGGCGGCCGGTCGAGGGTTGCCTGTCACGCGGCTTTCAGCAGGGGCTTGGCGAACAGCTCTTCCATCTGCTTGCGCACCTGCCAGGCGCGGGTAGAAGTATCCATCGCCACGTCGGCCCAGCTCAGGCTCTGGCCCTTCTTGACTGGCCGCACCACCTTCACGTCGTGGGCCAGCCCGAGCGGCAGGCCGCCCAGGCGCACCGATGTCTCGGCCGGCAGGAGCTTGCCCCAGACCGTGTAGCCGCCTTCGCCATCCAGCATGTCGCCAGGCTGCAGGTCGCGCTTGGCGGTGGCCACCACGTCGGCGTTCCAGCCGGTGGCCACGCCGGTCGGCTCGCCGCGCAGCGCCACCGACGCCACCGACACCCCGACCTCCAGCCCGATCAGGTGCCAGCGCTTGTACAGGGTGAAGTAGCGTCCGCTCGGGTCGGTGTGGGCGTTGTATTCCTCGAAGCAGTTCTTGATGTACTCGGTCTCGGCTTCGACGGTCACCCAGACGCCCATGCGGATGTCGTAGGGGATGGTGCGGCCGTCGGGCTCCAGCGAGGACACCACCTCCACCATGCCCTTGCGTTCGAGCACGCCGCCCTCGCTGCGCGGGCGGGTGACGAAGGGGATGTCCTCGACGCTGGCGGGCGGGTAGAGCAGGCCGTTGCTGGGCACGCCCAGCCCGGTGGCGTTGGCGACCGCGGTGCTTTCGATCGACGGCTTGGAGCCATCGAGGAAGCTGTTGAACATCTTGGGGTTCAGGCCGCCGCGGCTGGCCTGTTCCGGCGTCAGGCCGTAGTAGCCCCACACCGTTTCGGGTGTCGACTCGCAGAAGTGCGGCAGCCACTTGTGCCCGCGGCCGGCCGCCACCACCGGGAAGCCGCAGGTGCGCGCCCAGTCCACCAGGTCGCAGATCAGCGCCGGCTGGTCGCCGAAGGCCAGCGAGTACACGACGCCGGCCTCCTGGGCCTTGCGCGCCAGCAGGGGCCCGCAGAAGGCATCGGCCTCCACCGTGACGTTGACCACGTGCTTGCCGTGCGCGAACGCTTCCAGGCAGTGGTCGACCGCGGCGATCGGGTGGCCGGTGCACTCGACGACGACGTCGATGGCCGGATGGCGCACCAGCGCCTGCCAGTCCTCGCCCACGTGGGTGGTGCCGGCCTTCAGGGCGGCGTCGAGCGAGGCCGCTTCGGCGCGCTGCGGGTCCCAGCCCACGCGGGCCAGGTTGGCGCGGGCGGCCGACGGCGACAGGTCGGCGATGCCCACCAGGTGCACGCCCGGGGTGCGGGGCACCTGGGCCAGGTACATGGAGCCGAACTTGCCGGCGCCGATGAGGCCGATGCGCACGGGCTTGCCGGCGGCGGCGCGTTGCTGGAGCTTGGCGTGGAGGCTCATGCTGGTTCAGGCGGCTTGCTTCATGTCGGCGAAGGGGACGCTGCTGGTCTGCAGCGCGCTGGCGGGCAGGCCGTCCTTCCAGGGCAGGTCCACGGGGTAGGGCCGCTGCAGGCAGTCGTCCGGCAGGCACTCGATCGGCGCGAAGTCGCGGTGCGCGATGTACTCGGGCCGCTTGAAGCGGCGGATGTGGTTGGAGACGGCACACAGGCTCAGGTACACGCTGACGCGGTTCCAGGGCGAGAGGTTGCTGCTGGAGGCATGCACCAGGCAGCTGTGGAACAGGATCATCGAGCCGGCCGGCCCCTTGGGGCTGACGATGCCGCCGTCCTTGCCGCCGGCGCGCTCGACCAGCTGGGCGATCAGGTCGTTGTCGACGGTCCAAAGCGGGTAGCTGGTCGTGGTGAGGTCGTGCTTCGCTTCCACCACGCCCTTCTTGTGGCTGCCCGGGATGAACATCAGCGGGCCGTTGTACTCGTTCACGTCGTCCAGGAAGATGGCGACGTTCATGGCGCGCTCGGTGGGCATCTGGTCGTCGTTGAGCCAGGTGCCGTAGTCCTGGTGCCACTGCCAGACGTCGCCCTCGAAGGCCATCTTGCCGTTGATCTTGAACTGGTGCATGTAGACCTGCTCGTCGAACAGGTCCATCACCGGACGGACCATCCGCGGGTGCCGCGCCAGCCGGGCGAAGGGCTCGCTCACCATGTGGGCCGCGAAGTTGGTGCGCACCGCGTCGCTGCCCTTCTCGCGCACGTTGTAGGCCTCGCGCCGGGCGTACAGGTCCGGCACCGCGTCCCGCAGCGTCTGCGTTTCGGCCGGCGAGAACTGGCCGGGAAAGAACAGGTAGCCCTCGCGGTCGAACTGCGCGAGCTGGTCCTTGGTCAGGTGCATGGCGGTGTCTCCTTCAGGTGGGGGTCTGCTGGGAAGCGGTGCCCAGGACGCCGGCCAGGCGCTGGGCGAGGTTCTCGGCGGCGCGCTGGCCGTGCTGCTGCATCGACTGGGCGGCGCGATCGGCGTCGCCGGCGGCGATGGCGCGGGCGATGGCCTCGTGTTCGTCCCACACGGTCTCGCGCTGGCGTGACTGCTGCAGCACGGCGCCCATCACGCGGCGCAGGTGGCGCCAGTGCTGGTGCGCGCTCTGTGCGATGAGCGGGTTGCCCGAGGCGGCGTAGATCGCATCGTGGAACGCCAGGTCGGCATCGATCATGGCCTTCACGTTGCGGCCGCGCGCCGCCTTGCGCCCGGCCTCCAGCAGCCGGGGATCGAGGCGGTAGCGGGCCTGCGCCGCGAGGCGGGCGGCCAGGGCGTCGAGGGCGCCGCGCACCTGGTAGACGGCCTGGGTCCAGTCGGCATCGAGCGGCGCCACCAGCAGCCCGCGGCCGGGGGCGTCCTGCACGAAGCCGTCTTTCTTCAGCAGCCGCAGCGCCTGCAGCACCGGCTGGCGCGAGACGGCGAGCTGCTGCGCGATCTCTTCCTGGGTGATACGCTGCCCCGGCGCGAGCGATCCCTCGCTGATGGCGTCGAGCAACCGGCGGTAGACCTGGTCGACGAGGTCGGGTGCCGCTTCCAGGCGGACGAGCGTGGGGGTGTTCGGCATTCGGATCAATGAATTCCGTATACAGAATACAGCAAACCCGGAGGAGAGTGAAGATGGCTGGTTTCGATGGCGAGTGGCTCGACCGCATGTACAACAACCGGGCCCTCGTGCCCGAGCACCCGCGGCATTTCCAGCGCTGGGCGCAGGACTCGGCGCAGGCGCGGGACGAGTTGCCCTGCGAGCTCGACCTGCTCTACGGCCGCGGCCCCGGGGAGACGCTCGACGTGTTTCCGGCCCCGGGCGGCAAGGGCGGGGCGCCGGTGGTGTTCTTCATCCATGGCGGCTACTGGCGCTCGCTGGACAAGCGCGAGCACGCGTTCGTCGCGCCGACGTTCGTCCAGCGCGGCGCCTGCGTGGTGCTGCCGAATTACGCGCTGTGCCCGGCGGTGACGATTCCGCAGATCACGGTGCAGATGGTGCGGGCCCTGGCCTGGACCGTGCGCAACGTGGCGCAGTGGGGCGGCGACCCCTCGCGCATCACCGTCATCGGCCATTCGGCCGGCGGGCACCTGGCCGCCATGCTGCTGGCGTGCCTGTGGCAGCAATACGACCCGGCCCTGCCGACCGACGCCGTGACGCGCGCGCTGTCGATCTCGGGCCTGTACGACCTGGAGCCGCTGATGCACACCCCGTCGCTGCAGGCCGACCTGCGCCTGTCGCCGCAGCAGGTACAGCAGGCCAGCCCGGCGCGCCTGCCGCCGCCCGAACGCGGTGCCCTGCACACGGTGGTCGGCGCCGACGAGAGCCCTGAGTTCCTGCGCCACAACGCCCAGATCCGCGAGGCCTGGGGCGACAAGCGCGTGCCGGTCTGCGAGACCCTGCCGGGCCGCAACCACTTCAGCGTGCTGGAGGCGCTGGTGGAGCCCGGGCACCGGCTGAACCAGCTGGCGCTGGATCTGGTGGCTGGCACGTAGCGCGGGCGCCAGCGACAGGGGATGGATGCCGGGTCAAGCCCGGCATGACGACCCGGGGACGAAGCGCGGCGCGATGACGTTCGGGATGCGCGGCATGGCGTCCCTCGGGCGCGACCCCGGCATGCGCGGTTTCCCGCCATTGCGGGCTCGACCCGCAATCCATCTCCCGATCGCGGTTCAGGCGTGGCCTGGTTCAGGAGATGGATGCCGGGTCAAGCCCGGCATGACGGTGATGTGGAGGCGCGGCTGGCTGGAGATCAATGCGGGTCCAGCCCGGTGTGACGACCAGGTGAATTCAGCGGCGCAGGCCGCAAGCGCGCCCCATGCAACCTGGCGCGGCCACCGCGCCTTCAAGCTCCGCGCCCTCTCCCCCCCGGGGGAGAGGGATGGGTGAAGGGGTTCGCTGCCTGGATCCCCATCCCCGTTCCGGGGAGAGGGTTGGGGTGAGGGGGTTCCCTGCCTGGGTCTTTCCCCCCGGGTCTACATCAGGAGATGCTCTCCCGCGTTATCCCCACCCAGAATGACGTAGTTCACTTTCCTGATATCCATCAACTTCTTGCCGCCGGAGTAGCTGATCGAGCTCTGCACGTCTTCCTGCATCTCGCGCAGCGTGGCTTCCAGCTTGCCCTTCACCGGCTCGAGGATGCGCTTGCCCTCGACGTGCTTGTACTCGCCCTTGTTGAAGTCGGACGCGCTGCCGTAGTACTCCTTGAACAGGCGGCCGTCGACTTCGACGGTCTGGCCGGGCGACTCCTCGTGGCCGGCCAGCATGGAGCCGATCATCACCATGGTGGCGCCGAAGCGCACGCTCTTGGCGATGTCGCCGTGCTCGCGGATGCCGCCGTCGGCGATGATGGGCTTGGTGGCCACGCGGGCACACCACTTGAGCGCCGACAGCTGCCAGCCGCCGGTGCCGAAGCCGGTCTTCATGCGGGTGATGCACACCTTGCCCGGGCCGATGCCGACCTTGGTGGCGTCGGCGCCCCAGTTCTCCAGGTCGATGATGGCCTCGGGCGTGCCGACGTTGCCGGCGATGATGAAGGTCGACGGCAGCTTCGCCTTCAGGTGCGTGATCATGTTCTTCACGCTGTCGGCATGGCCGTGCGCGATGTCGATGGTCACGTACTCGGGCACCAGGCCCAGCCGCGCCAGTTCGTCCACCGTGTCGTAGTCGGGCTTCTTCACGCCCAGCGAGATCGACGCGTAGGCGCCGGCCGCGTGCATCTGGCGCACGAAGGCCACGTTGTCGAGGTCGAACCGGTGCATGACGTAGAAGTAGCCGTTCTTCGCCAGCCAGAGGCAGATCGCCTCGTTGACGACGGTCTTCATGTTCGCGGGAACGACCGGGATGCGGAAGCTGCGGCCGCCCAGCTCGACGCTGGCGTCGCATTCGGACCGGCTGTCCACGCGGCACTTGCGCGGGAGCAGCAGGACGTTGTCGTAGTCGAAGATTTCCATGCCAAGCCTCTCGAGGAGTCAGATCGTTGAAGAACGAATGAGCGCTTGGTCTGGGGCCCGGTCCAAAAAAAAACCGGGTCCCAAAATGCTTGGGCCCGGTGCGCAATTCTAGCGTCGACCGTCTCCGCCGGCACATACGGATTCCGAGATGGCCCTGATCACGCCGCGTGCATCTTCCAGCCATCCCACCACCCGCAGCCGGTCGAGGTGTGCGCCCTCCGGGATGTTCATCGGCCGCGATTCCAGGCGGCGGCCACCGGTGCCGGCCGGCCAGGACACCTGCAGGACGTTGCGCACGAGGTTGCGCGCCACCGGCGTGCCTTCGGTGCCCGCCGGCAGGCTCTCCACCAGCGCCAGCCAGCCGGTCCATGGCCCGGGGCCGCCGGCCTTCAGTTCGATGGAGGCGCCGATGTAGCCGTTGAAGGGCAGGCCGTGCGCCACCCGCAGCGCCGCGCTGCGGCCCTGGCGCCGGCCGCGGGCCGTGTCCACCGGCAGCGGCCGGCCGCGTCCCAGCGCCTCCAGCCGGGCCTGCGCCTCGCTGCGGGCGGCGGCGGCCAGCGGTGCGTCCTCGCCCTTGGCGCCGGGCACGATCCAGTCGAGCGCCAGTTCGCCCAGACGGGCCCGCGCGGCGTCGGGAGCGGCCCAGCAGGTGTCGCAGTCGGCCGTGATGAAGCGTTCGAGCAGCGCGGCCGGGGCGGGCCGGCCATCGCTGGAGCAGGACGATTGCGCGCGAACGGCCGAGCCGGCCGCCACCAGCAGCACGAACAGGGCGACGGGACGGGCGAAGGTGGGCATGGGGGCGGCAGCGGCTTCCTACAATGCCGCATGTTCCCAGAAGTCGACGCCTCCCCGCTGCTGCAGCACCTCAACCCCGAGCAGCGGGCCGCCGTCACGCTCCCCAACGAGCACGCGCTCATCCTGGCCGGTGCCGGGTCGGGCAAGACCCGCGTGCTGACCACCCGCATCGCCTGGCTGATGACCACGGGCCAGGTGTCGCCGGGCGGCGTGATGGCGGTCACCTTCACCAACAAGGCCGCCAAGGAGATGATGACCCGGCTGGGCACCATGCTGCCGGTGAACGTGCGCGGCATGTGGATCGGCACCTTCCACGGCCTGTGCAACCGCTTCCTGCGCGCCCACTACAAGCTGGCCAACCTGCCGCAGAGCTTCCAGATCCTGGACACGCAGGACCAGCTGTCGGCCATCAAGCGGCTGATGAAGCAGTTCAACATCGACGAGGAGCGCTTTCCGGCCAAGGAAACCCAGTGGTTCATCGCCGGCTGCAAGGAGGACGGGCTGCGGCCGCAGGCGGTCACCGCGCGCAACGAGGAGGACCGCCGGAAGGTCGAGATCTACCAGCTGTACGAGGAGCAGTGCCAGCGCGAGGGCGTGGTCGACTTCGGCGAGCTGATGCTGCGCAGCTACGAGCTGCTGCGCGACAACGACCCGATCCGCCAGCACTACCAGCGGCGCTTCCGCCACATCCTGATCGACGAGTTCCAGGACACCAACCGGCTGCAGTACGCGTGGATCAAGATCTTCGCAGTCAACCCGGACGGCAGCCCCGGCGCCGGCAATTCGGTGTTCGCCGTCGGCGACGACGACCAGAGCATCTACGCCTTCCGCGGCGCCCGGGTGGGCAACATGGCCGACTTCGTGCGCGAGTTCGACGTGCGGCACCAGATCAAGCTGGAGCAGAACTACCGCAGCTACAGCAACATCCTCGATTCCGCCAACGCCCTGATCAGCCACAACAAGGGCCGGCTGGGCAAGAACCTGCGCACCGACCAGGGCCCCGGCGAGCCGGTGCGCGTGTACGAGTCGCCCACCGACCTGGCCGAGGCGCAGTGGCTGGTCGAGGAGATGCGCCACCTGGTGCGCGACCAGGGGACCGAACCGGGCCTGCGGCGCAGCGAGATCGCGGTGCTGTACCGCAGCAACGCGCAGAGCCGGGTGATCGAGACGGCGCTGTTCAACGCCGGCGTGCCCTACCGCGTGTACGGCGGCCTGCGCTTCTTCGAGCGTGCCGAGATCAAGCACGCGCTGGCCTACCTGCGGCTGCTGGAGAACCCGAACGACGACACCAGCTTCCTGCGGGTGGTCAACTTCCCCCCGCGCGGCATCGGTGCGCGCAGCATCGAGCAGCTGCAGGATGCGGCCCGCGCGGCCGGTTGCTCGCTGCACGACGCTGTCAGCGCCACCACCGGCAAGGCCGGCGCCAACCTGGGCGCGTTCGTGGCCAGGATCGACGTGCTGCGCGAGCAGACGCTGAACCTCAGCCTGCGCGAGATCATCGAGCTGGTGCTGCAGCATTCGGGCCTGGTCGAGCACTACCGGTCGGAGCGCGAAGGCGCCGAGCGCATCGAGAACCTGGAGGAACTGGCCAGCGCCGCCGAGAGCTTCGTCATGCAGGAGGGCTTCGGCCGCGACGCGGTGGCCCTGCCGGTCGACGAGCTGTCGCAGAGCCCCGCCAGCCAGGGCCTGGACCCCAACCAGCCGCTGCTCAACGAGCCCGCGCCCGACTATGTGGCGCCCGACGCGGAAACCGGCGAGACGCTGTCGCCGCTGGCCGCCTTCCTCACCCATGCCGCGCTGGAGTCGGGCGACAACCAGGCCCAGGCCGGCCAGGACGCGGTGCAGCTGATGACCGTGCACTCGGCCAAGGGGCTGGAGTTCGATGCCGTGTTCGTCACCGGCCTGGAGGAGGGGCTGTTCCCCAGCGAGCGCTCCATGTCCGACCACGAGGGGCTGGAGGAGGAGCGGCGGCTGATGTACGTGGCCATCACCCGGGCCCGCAAGCGCCTGTACCTGAGCTATTCGCAGACGCGCCTGCTGCACGGGCAGACCCGCTACAACGTGCGCAGCCGCTTCTTCGACGAGTTGCCGGAAGGCGCGCTCAAGTGGCTGACGCCGAAGAACCAGAACTTCGGCGGATCGGCCTTCGGCTTCGGCACCGGCTACGCCAGCACGCGCGCCGGCAGCGGTGGCGGCTCGTGGAGCCGCGACAGCCGTGACAACCGCGACACCTTCGCCAGCCCGCCGGTCCCGGTGCAGAAGGCGGCACCGTCGCACGGCCTCAAGTCGGGCATGCAGGTGTTCCACACCAAGTTCGGCGAAGGCACGGTGCTGTCCATCGAAGGGCAGGGCGACGATGCCCGCGCGCAGGTGAAGTTCGGCCGCCATGGCGTCAAGTGGCTGGCGCTGGCGGTGGCCAAACTAACGCCGGTGCCCTGACGCGACGGCGCCCCTCCACGGTCGGGTTGGCCGGCCATTGACCCCCGGCGGAGCTGGCGGGACACTGGCCGTCTTCATCCCTGGAGGTGTTCCATGCGCATCCTTCGCCTCGTCCTGTCCTTCCTGCTCCTGGCGGCGGCCAGCCTCACGGCATCGGCGGCCGGCGGCGGTGGCGGCTCCGACCTCGCGGTCGGTCCTTCCACGGCCCAGCGCCTGGCCACGGCCCAGAAGGCCATCGACGCCCAGGACTGGTCGGCCGCCCAGCGCGAACTGACCACGCTGCTGCGGGAGGAGCCGCGCAACCCCGACGCCCACACCCTGATGGGCTACACCATGCGCAAGCGGCCCAATCCCGACCTGGCCAAGGCGTTCCAGCATTACGAGCGGGCCATCGCCCTGGACCCCAAGCACAAGGGCGCGCATGAATACATCGGCGAGGCGTACCTGATGGAGAAGAAGCCGGCCGAGGCCGAGAAGCACCTGGTGCGCCTCGAGCAGATCTGCGGCGGCACGGCCTGCGAGCAGTACCAGGACCTGGCCAAGTCGATCGCCGAATACAAGGCGAAGAACTGACCCGCGCCGGCCCGGCGGCCGGCGCGAGGACCGATCGGTACACTGATCGGTCCTCGCGCAGGAGGCCGACCGCATGAACGCTCCCGACCCCGTCTCGCGCTGGAGCCAGCAGGGCTCCAGCCGGGTGCCTTTCTGGGCCTACACCGACCCCCAGCTGTACCAGCGCGAGCTCGAGCGGATCTTCTACGGCCCGCACTGGTCCTATGTCGGCCTGGAGGTCGAGGTCCCCAAGGTGGGCGACTACCGGCTCAGCTCGGTGGGCGAGCGCCAGGTCATCCTGGTGCGCGACCGCGTGGCGCCGAAGGACCGCGGCACCGACCATGGCATCCGGGTGGTGGAAAACCGCTGCGCGCACCGCGGCGTGCGCTTCTGCCAGCAGCCGCACGGCAATGCCCGCAGCTTCGTCTGCCCGTACCACCAGTGGACCTACAAGCTCAATGGCGAGCTGGCGGGCCTGCCGTTCAAGGACGGCGTCAAGGCGGTGGGCCCCGACGGCGCGGAGTGCGTGCAGGGCGGCATGCCGCCCGACTTCGACGTGCAGGCCCACGGCCTGACCCGGCTGCGGGTGGAGGTGCTGCACGGGCTGGTGTTCGCCACCTTCAGCGAGGCGGCGCCGCCGCTGCGCGACTACCTCGGCCCGGCCATCCTGCCGTGGCTCGATCGCATCTTCCTGGGCCGCCAGCTCACCCTGCTGGGCTACAACCGGCAGCGCATCCCGGGCAACTGGAAGCTGATGATGGAGAACATCAAGGACCCGTACCACCCGGGCCTGCTGCACACCTGGTTCGTCACCTTCGGCCTGTGGCGCGCCGACCAGAAGAGCCGGATGGTGATGGACGAGCACGGCCGGCACGCCGTCATGGTCTCGCGCCGCAACGACGGCGGCGAGAACCGTACCGTGACCGAGGGCGTCACCTCGTTCAAGGCCGGCATGACGCTGCACGATGCGCGGTTGCTCGACGTGGTGCCCGAACCGTGGTGGAAGATCGACGACCCCGCCAACCCGGGCACCGACATCATGCCCACGGTGACCATGATCACGCTGTTCCCCAGCCTGATCGTGCAGCAGCAGGTCAACTCGCTGTCCACGCGCCACATCGTGCCGCGCGGCGAAGGCGGCTTCGACTTCGTGTGGACGCACTTCGGCTTTGCCGACGACAGCCCCGAGATGGCGCGGCGCCGCCTGCGCCAGGCCAACCTGTTCGGGCCCGCGGGCTTCGTGAGCGCCGACGACGGCGAGGTGATCGAGTTCAGCCAGGACGGCTTTCGCCAGTGGGGCGAGGACGGCAGCACGCTGTGCGAGCTGGGTGGCACCGGCACCGGCGGCAGCGAGCACATGGTCACCGAGACGCTGATCCGCAGCATGTACGCCTACTGGCGCCAGGTGATGGGGCAATGAGCGCGCCGGCGCTGGAGAGGCTGCTGCTGCAGCTGGAGGTGGACCAGTTCAATGCCGCCTATGCGGCGGCGCTGGACGAGAAGCGGTTCGACGACTGGCCCGGGTTCTTCCTCGAGGACGGCCGCTACACCGTGCAGGCGCGCGAGAACTTCGACCGCGGCCTGCCGCTGGCGCTGATCGCGCTGGAGAGCCGGGGGATGATGAAGGACCGGGTCTACGGGGTCACGCAGACCATCTACCACCGGCCGTACTACACGCGGCACGTGGTGGGCCCGGCACAGGTGCTGGCCGCGCAGGACGGTGATCCGGGGGGCCTGGTTCGGGCCCAGGCGCACTACGCGGTCTTTCGCACCCGGCCGGGCGATGCGAGCGAGGTCTACAACGTGGGCCGCTACATCGACGAGATGGAGCGCACGCCCGACGGCCTGCGATTGCGCAGCAGGCTCTGCGTGTACGACAGCGAGATGGTGCTCAACTCGCTGATCTATCCGATCTGAAGCAGGGTCGTCATGCGGGCGAGGCCGCACCTGAACCACGATCGGCGGTGGATTGCGGGTCAAGCCCGCAATGACGGGAATAGCGATGTCGGGCTCGGCCCTCGAGTCACGGAATAGCCATGTCGGGCTCATCTCTCGAGTGACGGAATAGCGTATGTCGGCTCATCTCTCGAGTCGTCATGCCGGGCTAGACCCGGCATCCATCTCCCGTCGCAGGGATCGGCAAAGGCCGTATTCAGGGTGAGCGTGGATCCCGGCCTGCGCCGGGATGACGTGCACGCGGCCCGCTGCCGCGGGCCGCTGTGCACGTCACTTCCGGTTCGGGTCGGTGGCGCGGTTGCCGATGTAGGCACCGGCGGCGGCGCCGCCCAGCGTGCCGATCGGGCCACCGCCCACGGCATTGCCCACCACGCCGCCGACGGCGGCGCCACCCACGGTGCCGGCGGTCTGACGGTCCATCGAGCCGCAGCCGGTCAGGGTGATCATCGAGGCGGCGGCCAGGGCCGCGAACAGTTTGGTTGTCATCTCATTCACCTTCAGGTTGGAATGCGACCGCGAAAGGCGCGGTCTGCCTGTGGTTTGATTCTGGAAAGCAGCCCGTCAGGAACCTGTAGGAGGCACCAGACAGGGGCTGTCGGTACCCCCCGCCGCGCCGTGCCAGCGGGCAGGGCGAGTGCTTGACAGCACCCGCTGCCTGGACGGTGCCCCGATCCCTAGAGCGGCCGGTTGCGCGCCAGTGGCGGATTGGCGGCGAAGTAGCGGCTGATGCCGCGCATCAGGGCGTCGGCCAGCTCGTCCTGGTAGGCGTCGCTGCGCAGCTTGGCCTCTTCCTCGGGGTTGCTGATGAAGGCGGTCTCGACCAGCACGCTGGGGATGTCGGGTGCCTTCAGCACCGCGAAGCCGGCCTGTTCGACGTTGCGCTTGTGGAGCCGGCCCACGTTGCCGATCTCGCCCAGCAGCACGCCGGCCAGCTTCAGGCTGTCGCGGATCTGGGCCGCGGTGCTCATGTCGAGCAGGGCGCGGGCCACGTGCGCGTCGGGCGCGCGCACGTTGAGCCCGCCGACGGAATCGGCCTTGTTCTCCTTGTCGGCCATCCACTTGGCGGCGGCGCTGGATGCCGCACCATGGCTGAGGGCGAACACGCTGGCACCGCGCGCCGTCGGCGTGATGAAGGCATCGGCATGGATGCTGACGAACAGGTCGGCCTGCACGCGGCGCGCCTTCTGCACCCGCACGCCCAGTGGGACGAAGAAATCGGCGTCGCGGGTGAGGAAGGCGCGCATCGGGTTGCCGTTGATCGTGGTGGCGTTGATGCGCGCGCGCAGGCGGTGCGCGACCTGCAGCACGATGTCCTTCTCGCGCGTGCCGCCGGGGCCGACGGCGCCGGGATCCTCGCCGCCGTGGCCGGGGTCCAGCGCGATGATGATCAGCCGGTCGGTGCGCGGCTCGCCCGCGATCGCGGCCGTGGCCGGCGCGGGGGGCGGGCGCGCGGCATCGGGGCCGCGCGAAGGCGCGGCGCCGGTCCCCTGTTGCCGGGCGATCAGCTCGCCCAGCGGGTCGGCCGGGGCCGGCGGCGCGGTGCCCGCCTGGACATCCCGCAGGCGCTCGGCGATCAGCGCCTCCAGCGGATCGATCGCCTGCATGGGGTGGAAGTCCAGCACCAGGCGGTGCTGGTAGGCGGCCACCGGCGGCAGCGTGAACACCTGGGGCAGGGCGGGCTGCTTGAGGTCGATCACCAGCCGCACCGTGCCCGGCGTGTTCTGGCCGACGCGGATGCCGGCGATGTAGGGATCATCGGCCTGCACCTTGGCCACCAGCTCGCGCAGCGCCGGGTTGAGCTCGATGCCGTCGATGTCGACCGCCAGCCGGGGCGGGTTGGGCACCAGCACCTGGCGCGAGGCCAGCTGGCCGTCGGATTCGATGGTGACCCGGGTGTAGTCGGGCGCCGGCCACAGGCGCACCGCGACGATGGTGGCGCCCCGTGCGATCTGCGCCGTGCCGAGCAGCAGCACCAGGCTGCCGCCTTGCAGCAGCGGGCGTCGCCTCACGCGAGCAGCTCCCGGCCGAGGGCGGTGCCGGCCTCGATACGCACCTGCCGGCTGCCGTCCGCCTGCAGGGCGATGTGCAGGTCGAGGTCGGCCGGCGGCAGCAGGCCGGCCGCCTTCTCGGGCCACTCGGCCAGCTTGAGCCCGGGGCCGTCGAAGACGTCGCGAAAGCCCGCATCCTCCCACTCGCGCGGGTCGTTGAAGCGGTAGAAGTCGAAGTGCCAGGCCGGGAAGGCGGCGGTCTCGTGCGGCTCGACCACCGCATAGGTGGGACTCTTGATGCGGCCGGCCACGCCCAGCGCCCGCAGCAGGTGCCGCACGAAGGTGGTCTTGCCTGCGCCCAGGTCGCCGTGCAGCGCGAGGAACGCGTGCCCGATCCGGGGGTGCGCCGCCAGCCGGCGGGCGCAGGCGTCGGTGTCCGTCTCGCTCAGCCAGGCCTGCACCAGCCGGGCCTGCGGCGTCGGGGCCTCGGCCCCGGAGGCATGCAGGGCCGACGACGCGGGGTCGGCGACCTCTGCAGGGCCGGTTCCTACAATCGACGGGTGATGTGGCGGGGTGCTCAGATCGACGGTCCTTCGCTGGTGGCTGCCATCGGGGAATGGGGCCGCGAGCTCGGATTCTCCCAAATCGGCGTGTCCGGCGTGGACCTGGCGGACGCCGAGGAGGGCCTTCTGCAGTGGCTGGCCAACGGATTTCACGGCGACATGGGCTACATGGCCGCCCACGGCGTGAAACGCGCGAGGCCGGCGGAACTGGTGCCCGGGACCCTCTCGGTGCTCACGGCCCGGATGGACTACCTGCCCACGGCCACCGCGCCGGGCTGGCAGGCGGTCGAATGGGACCGCCTCGCGCGCCCCGGCGAAGCGGTGGTGTCCCTGTACGCCCGCGGCCGCGACTACCACAAGGTGATGCGCAACCGGCTGCAGAAGCTGGCCGAGCGCATCGCGGCGGAGGTCGGTCCGTTCGGCCACCGGGCCTTCACCGACTCGGCGCCCGTGCTCGAGGCCGAACTGGCGGCGCGCAGCGGCCAGGGCTGGCGCGGCAAGCACACCCTGGTGCTGCGGCGCGACGCCGGCTCGATGTTCTTCCTGGGCGAGATCTACGTCGACCTGGCGCTGCCGCCCACCGAGCCGGCCAGCGCGCACTGCGGCACCTGCAGCGCCTGCATCGACGCCTGCCCCACCGGCGCCATCGTCGGCCCCTACCGGCTGGATGCCCGCCGCTGCATCTCCTACCTCACCATCGAGCACGCCGGCGCGATCCCGGTCGACCTGCGCCCGGCGATCGGCAACCGCATCTACGGCTGCGACGACTGCCAGCTGGCCTGTCCCTGGAACAAGTACGCCCAGCGCAGCCCGCTGCCCGACTTCGACGAACGGGCCGGCCTGGCCGGGGCTCCCCTGGCCGGCCTGCTGCGCTGGACGGAGGCCGACTTCCTGCGCCGTACCGAGGGCAGCGCCATCCGCCGCATCGGCCACGAGCGCTGGCTGCGCAACGTGGCGGTGGCGGCCGGCAACGCGCTGCGGGTGCGCCCGGACGCTGACCTGCGCCGTGCGGTGGAGGCGCTGCTGGCGCATCCCAGCGAGCTGGTGCGCGAGCACGCCGGCTGGGCGCTAGCGCAGGACGCCCAGCGCGAAGCTCAGGCTGGCGATGCCGAGCACGGTCGATAGCGTCACCAGCCCGGCGACGTAGCCGCCGTTGTAGCCCATGCGCGAGGTGAGCACGTAGCAGCTCGCGGCCGTGGGCATGGCCGAGAAGATCAGCAGCACCGACGCCTGGGCCGGCTCCAGCCGCAGCAGCCGCACCAGCGACCAGGCCACCAGCGGGTTGGCCGCATGCCGGATCGCCAGCAGCGACACGGTGAGCAGCTTCGAGCGGGCCAGGCTGCCCAGCCGCATGCCGGCGCCCGCGGCCATCAACCCCAGCGGGATGGAGCTGCCGCCGATGCGCGCCACCGTCGGCTCCAGCCAGCCGGGCACGGCCAGGCCGGCCAGGTTGGCCGTCAGGCCCACCGCGGTGGCGATGATCAGCGGGTTGCGCACCAGCGCCGCCAGGAAGCCTGTCTGGGCGTGGCGCGCCATCGGCCACACGGCGGCGACGTTGAACAGGGGAACGCAGACGCCGATCAGCACCGCGATCAGCTGCACGCCGGCGGCGCCGGCCAGCCGCTCGGACAGCGCCAGCGCGATGTAGGAGTTGAAGCGGAACGCCACCTGGGCGGCGCCCGCGTGCTCGCGCGGGTCGATGCGGCCGCGCAGGCCCGGCAGGTACGGCAGCAGGTAGGCCAGGCCGATGCCGGCCATCCCCAGCAGCAGGCCGGCGGCCATCATGGACGAGGCTTCCCCCAGGTCCAGCGGGCTGCGCACGATGGACTGGAACAGCAGAACCGGAAACAGGAAGTAGTACACCAGGCTGTCCACCTTCTCCCAGACCGAGCGGTCGAGGGCGGTGTAGCGGCACAGCAGGAAGCCGCAGGCGATCAGCGAAAAATCGGGGAACAGCAGGCGGGCGAACTCCACCTGCCGAGTATCGCGCCGGCGGTGTCCGGGTTGACCCTGATGGCTTCCCACAGCTGCCTGCAAGCCTGGCCCCTGTAGCATTGCCCGGTTCAGACAAGCACACCGAACAAGGAGTCAATCCATGCAACGCCGTCACTGGCTCGCCATCGCGAGCGCGACCCTGGCCGCTGCCGCGGCCCCCGCACTGGCCCAGGGGTATCCCAACAAGGTCGTCAAGCTCGTGGTCCCGTTCGCACCCGGCGGCACGACCGACATCGTGGCCCGCGTCATCTCCGAGCCGCTCGGCAAGGCGCTGGGCCAGAGCGTGATCGTGGAGAACAAGGCCGGCGGTGGCGGCGTCATCGGCGCCACCCAGACCGCCCGCGCCACGCCGGACGGCTACGAACTGGGCGTCGCCACCGTGTCGACCACCGCGGCCAACCCGGCGATCAACCCCAAGATCCCGTACAACCCGGTCACCGACTTCACGCCCATCGTGAACATTGCCGCGACGCCCAACGTGATCGCGGTGCACCCCAGCTTCCCGGCCAAGGACTACAAGGGCTTCGTCGCCGAGCTGAAGAAGAACCCTGGCAAGTACTCGTACTCGTCGTCGGGCACCGGCGGCATCGGCCACCTGCAGATGGAGCTGTACAAGAGCCTGTCGGGCACCTTCGTCACCCACATCCCGTACCGCGGCGCCGGCCCGGCCCTGAACGACACCGTGGCCGGCCAGGTGCCGATGATCTTCGACAACCTGCCCTCGGCGCTGCCCTTCATCAAGGAGAACCGGCTGGTGCCCATCGTGGTCGCCGCGCCGCAGCGCCTGAAGGAACTGCCCAACGTGCCGACCTTCAAGGAAGTGGGGCTGGAGCCGGTCAACCGGATGGCCTACTACGGCATCTACGGTCCCAAGGGCCTGCCCAAGGAGGTGGTCGACAAGATCCACGACGGCGTGGTCAAGGCGCTGCAGGATCCCGCCGTGCGCCGCCGCATCGAGGACACCGGCTCCCTGGTCGTGGCCAACAAGCCGGACGAATTCGCTGCCCAGATCAAGGCCGAATACGACGTCTACAAGAAGGTCGTCGACTCGGCCCGCCTGAAGCTCGACTGAGCCCGGGTGGCCGGCGTCGCAGCTGCCCGGAACAAGCCGCCTGCGGGCGGCTTGTTTCCTTCCATCGACGACTTCATCGACGCGCTCTGGCTCGAGGAGGGCCTGGCGGGCAACACGCTGGCGGCCTACCGGCGCGACCTCACGCTCTACGCCCGCTGGCAGCGCGAACGCGGGCGCGCGCTCGAGGCGACCGCCGAGGCCGACCTGCACGCCTACTTCGCCGACCGCCACGCCGGCAGCAAGGCGAGCACGGCCAACCGGCGGCTCACCGTGTTCAAGCGCTACTTCCGCTGGGCGCTGCGCGAGCGGCTGGTCACGGCCGACCCGACGCTGCGGCTGCAGCCGGCCAAGCAGCCGCTGCGCGTGCCCAAGACCCTGAGCGAGGCGCAGGTCGAGGCCCTGCTGGCCGCGCCCGACGTCGACCAGCCGCTCGGCCTGCGTGACCGCACGATGCTGGAGCTGATGTACGCCAGCGGGTTGCGGGTGAGCGAGCTGGTGACGCTGCGCATGCACAACCTCAGCCTGGCCGACAACGTGGTGCGCGTCCTGGGCAAGGGCGGCAAGGAGAGGCTGGTGCCGTTCGGGCAGGTGGCACGCGACTGGATCACCCGCTACCTGGCCGAGGCGCGCGGCGCCATCCTGGGCGGCCAGCAGACCGACGACGTGTTCGTCACCGCCCGCGGCGCCGGCATGACGCGCGCCATGTTCTGGGTGGTGGTGAAGAAGCAGGCGCATGCCGCCGGCATCACCGTGCCGCTGTCGCCGCACACCCTGCGCCATGCCTTCGCCACCCACCTGCTCAACCACGGCGCCGACCTGCGCGCGGTGCAGATGCTGCTGGGGCATGCCGACATCTCCACCACCACCATCTACACCCACGTGGCGCGCGAGCGGCTCAAGCAGCTGCACGCGCACCACCATCCGCGCGGCTGATAAAGTTCCCGCTCCCCCCGAAGAGAGACACCCGTGAAGCGATTCGTCGCCGGCCTCGCGCTGGCAGCCCTCGCCGGCCTGGCCTGCGCCCAGGGCTATCCCGGCAAACCGATCCGCCTGATCGTCGGCTACCCGCCCGGCGGCGGCATCGACTTCGCCGCCCGCACCGTGCAGGTCCCGCTGCAGGAAGCCCTGCGCCAGCAGATCGTGGTCGACTACAAGCCGGGTGCCGGCGGCATGCTGGCCGCCGCCGAACTCACGCGGGCCGCGCCGGACGGCTACACGCTGCTGCTGGCCAACACCGGTCCGTTCGCCATCGCGCCCTACCTGCAGGCCAAGCAGCCTTACGACCCGGTCCGGCAGTTCACCTACATCGGCCAGATCAGCCAGGGCAGCTACGTCGCCGTCACGCGCCCCGACCATCCGGCCCGCGACCTCAAGGAGTGGGTGGCCTGGGCCAAGGGCAATGCCGGCAAGGTGAACTTCGCCTCCGGCGGCGCCGGGACGTCGACCCACCTGAACGGGGAGCTGATGAACCAGGCGACCGGCCTGGACGTCACCCACGTGCCGTACAAGGGCAGTGCGCCGGCCGTGCAGGACCTGATCGGCGGCCAGACGCAGCTGCTGATCGACGCCGGCACCGTCCTGCTGCCGCAGATCAAGGGCGGCAAGCTCAAGGCGCTGGCGGTCACCGGACCGGCGCGCGATCCGCAACTGCCCGACGTCCCCACGGTGCGCGAACTCGGCCTCGGCGCGATGGAGTCGGTCGGCTTCCAGGGGCTGGTGGGCCCCGCCGGCCTGCCGCGCGACGTGGTCGACCGGCTGGCCACCGAACTGGCCAGGGTGCTGGCCCAGCCCGACGTGCGCGCCAAGTTCGCCGCCGCCGGTGCCGAGGTGCACCCCGCCGGCCCCGCCGAGTTCGCCGGCTTCGTCCGGGCCGAGAACGAGAAGTGGGCCAAGCTCATTCGCGAGCGCAAGCTGCAACTGGATTGACCGCATGACCGACGTTTCCCGCCGCCACGCCGTGCAGGCAACCCTCGCCGGCCTGGCTTCCCTGGCCCTGCCGCTGCAAGCCCAGACCACTTGGCCCGGCAAACCCATCCGCCTGGTCGTGGCCTATCCCGCCGGCGGTGTCAGCGACACCGTGGCGCGCGCGCTCGCCGACCGGCTCGGGCCGGCCCTGGGCCAGCCCGTGGTGGTGGAGAACAAGGCGGGCGCCAGCGGCAGCATCGGGCTCGATGCGGTGGCCAAGTCGGCGCCCGACGGCCACGTCATCGGCTTCTCGGCGGTCAGCCCGCTCACGCTGAACCCGCACCTGGGCAAGTCGCCGTTCGACCCGCAACGCGACCTGCGGCCGGTGGTGAGCGTGATGGACTCGCCGGTGCTGCTGCTGGCCACCAGCGCGACCCAGGCGCGCGACCTGCGCGAGCTGCTCGCCGCCTCGAAGGCCAGGCCGGGCAGCGTGCGCTGGGCGACCTCGGGGCCGGCCTCGCTCGGCCACGTGATGCTGGAGCAGCTCAAGGCCGCGGCCAGGGTGGACATCACGCACGTGCCCTACAAGGGCGGCGGCCAGCAGATCACCGATGCCCTGTCGGGGCAGTTCGAGGTGCTGTCGGTCAACGCCGGCCCGGCCATCACGCAGCACGTGAAGGCCGGCAAGCTGCGGCTGCTGGCGGTCGGCGCGCCGGCGCGGCTGGAGAGCTTTCCCGATGCCCCGACGCTGGCCGAACTGGGCTACCCGGCGGCCAACCTCGATTCGCGCTTTGGCCTGTTCGCGCCGGCCGCCGTGCCGGCGGCGGTCGTCGAGCGACTGAATGCCGAGGTGAACAAGGCCCTGGCGGCACCGGACCTGCGGGCCCGGCTGGTGGCCAGCGACAACGTGCCGACCGGCGGCAGCGCCGCGGAGTTCGCGCGCCAGATCGCGCAGGAGTCCGAGAGCAACGCGCGCATCATCCAGGCGGCCGGCATCAAGGCCGAGTGAGGAGGAGTTCCATGCTGCAGTTCGATGCCATCGAAGCCGCCGCCGCCCGCCTGAAGGGCGCGGCCCACCGCACGCCCGTGCTCACCTCGCGCACGCTCGACGGCCTGCTCGGGGCGCAGGCGTTCCTGAAGGCCGAGAACCTGCAGCGCATGGGCGCCTTCAAGTTCCGCGGCGGCTACAACGCGGTCAACTCCCTGACCGACGCCGAGCGGGCACGCGGCGTGGTCGCGTTCTCCTCCGGCAACCATGCGCAGGCGGTGGCGCTGGCGGCCCAGCTGCACGGCTGCCGCGCCACCATCGTCATGCCGCACGACGCGCCGGCGCTCAAGCTGGCCGCCACGCGCGGCTACGGTGCCGAAGTGGTGATCTACGACCGCTACAAGGAAGACCGGGCCGCCATCGCCGCGCGCCTGGTCGACGAGCAGGGCGCCAACCTCATCCCGCCGTTCGACGACCTGCGGGTCATGGCCGGGCAGGGCACGGCGGCGCTCGAACTGGTGCAGGACGTGGGCACGCTCGACGCGCTCATCGTCTGTGCCGGTGGCGGCGGCTTCCTCTCCGGCTGCGCCGTGGCGGCGCGCCACCTGTTGCCCGGCATCCGGCTGTTCGGCGCCGAGCCCGAGCGGGGCGACGACATGCGACAGTCGCTGCGCGCCGGGCGCATCGTGTCGATCGACGTCCCGCGCACCATCTGCGACGGCCAGCAGACCCAGGCGGTCGGCCAGCACACCTTCGCCGTCATCCGCGAGCTGGTCGAGGACGTGCTCACGGTGCCCGACCCGGTCGTCGTCGAGGCGATGCGTTTCGCATTCGAGCGGATGAAGGTCGTGCTGGAGCCGTCGGGCGCCTGTGCGCTGGCGGCCCTGATGCACCACCGCGAGCGCTTCCGCGGCCTGCGTGTCGGCGTCACCCTGTCGGGCGGCAACGTCGGCACCGACCGTTTCATTGCGCTGCTGACCGGCGCCGAGCGCGTGGACTGAGTGGGCGTCGCGCCGTCCGTGCCAGCGCCAGCTCCAGCCACCCGCAGCGCGTGGGTGATGTTGCTGGCCCTGATCGGCGGCTTCGCGCTCAGCCAGGCCTTCCGCACCGTGGCCGCCATCCTGGCGCCGCCGCTGCAGCAGGAATTCGGCTTCACCCCGCGCGAGCTGGGCCTGTTCGCGGGCGCCTTCCACCTGGCCTTCGGCGCGTTGCAGCTGGTGATGGGCATGGGCATCGATGTCTGGGGACCGCGCCGCACCGTGCTGGCCGCGTTCCCGCTGGCCGCGGTCGGGGCGCTGCTGGCTGCCACGGCGCATGACTATGGGCAACTGCTGCTGGCGCAGGTCGTCATCGGCATCGGCTGCGCGCCGGCCTTCCTGGCCTGCACCGTGTTCATCGCCCGGCGCTTCCCGGCCGACCGCTTCGCGGCGGTGTCCGGCGCCGCCATGGGCCTGGGATCGGCCGGCCTGCTGCTCACCGGCACGCCGCTGGCCTGGGTGGTCGAGCAGGTGTCGTGGCGCGCCGGCTTCCTGGTGCTGGCGGGCGGCGCCGCACTGGCCTGGCTGGCGATCCTGCTGGTGGTGCGCGAGGCACCGGCGCCCGGGCCGGCGGCGGCCCGGCCCGGCGTGCTGGGCGCGCTGCGCGGCTACGGGGCCCTGTTCTCGCTGCGCCACACCTGGGGCATCGTGGTGCTGGCCAGCTTCACCTACGCTTCGTTCCTGTCCCTGCGCGGCCTGTGGCTGGGGCCGCTGCTGGTCGACCGGCACGGCTTCACGCTGCTGCAGGCCGGCAACGTGGCCCTGGCCGTGTCGGTCGTCGGCATGCTCGGGCCGCCGCTGTTCGGCCGGCTCGATCCCGGTGACCGGACCCGCCGCCGCTGGATCACCGGCTTCACCCTGCTGGTCGCCGTCCTCTATGGCGTGATCGCCGCCAGCCGCAGCGCGGCCGTGGACGTGGCGCTGAGCCTCGCGATGAGCCTGGTGTCGGGCTACATCGTGCTGCAGTATTCGGACGTGCGTTCAGCCTATCCTGCCGCCATGACCGGACGCGCCATGGCGGTGTTCACCATGGCCATGTTTTTGGGCGTGGGGCTGGTGCAGTGGCTGACCGGGCTGGTCGCCACCGCGGCGCCGGGCCTGGGCCTGGACCGCTATGCGGCCGTGATGGCGGCGATCGCAGGCCTGCTGGCGCTCGCCGCCCTGGCCTTCGTGCTGCTACCCGCTCCCACCCCGAGGACCCTGCACCCATGATCGAACCCCTTCTGCTGGCCGTCGTCCGGGTCTCGACCTTCGTCGGCGGGTTTGCGCTGACGGCGGCCACCGGCTTCTTCTTCGAGCGTGCCGACCGGCTGTTCCTGGTGACGGGCCGGCATGTGTTCGCGGACGAGCCGAGCGGCCACCATCCCGACCGGCTGGAGCTCAGGCTGCACACCGACGCGGTCGACCTCACGCGCACGGCCGTCCTGTCGCTGCCGCTGTACCGGAACGGCATGAGCCTGTGGCGGCAGGCCCGGGACTCGGGCGGGGAGGTCGACGTCGGCGTGCTGGAACTCGATCGTGCCACGCTGCCCCTGGGCACCGTGCTGCGCTCGTTCACGCCGGCCCACCTGCAGGACGAACTGGAGGCGATCGGCCTGGGCGCGCCGCTGCTGATCGTCGGCTACCCGCTGGGCTTCTTCGACACCGTGCACAACCTGGCGGTGGCGCGCGAGGCCGTCGTCGCCTCCGCGTTCGGGGTGCGCTTCCAGGGCCAGGGTTACTTCCTCACCGATGCGCGCATGCACCGCGGGGCGAGCGGCGCGCCGGTGGCGTTGCGCGATCCGGACGGCGATCCGGCCCTGCCCTGGAAGCTGCTGGGCATCCATTCGGCCCGCCTCGACATGCGCACCCGGGAGCAGGGCGTCGACGACACGCTGGGCCTGAACTGCGCCTGGTACGCCGACATCCTGCGCACGCTCACCGCCTGAGGCCTGCCCTAGGCCTGCAGCCAGGCCAGTTCGTCGTCGGAGAAGCCGGCGCGCGAGCGGGCCTCCAGGTTGAACGGCGGGTGCAGGCGCGGCGCCTTGTAGCGCTCCACCAGCACGGGATAGTGCGCTACCGGATCGACACCGTCGCGCTCGCACAGCCAGCGGTACCAATGGTTGCCGATCGCCACGTGGCCGACCTCGTCGCGCAGGATCACGTCCAGGATCTCGACCGCGCGGACGGCGGCCGGCGAGCCGACGGCACGCAGCTTGTCCTGGATCTGCGGCGTGGCGTCCAGACCGCGCGCCTCCAGCGTGCGCGGCACCAGCGCCATGCGCGCCACGACATCGCCGGCGGTCTTCTCGCACATCGACCACAGGTTGTCGTGCGCCGGGAAGTCGCCGTAGCCGTGGCCGAGCGCTGCCAGGTGGTCGCGCAACAGGGTGAAGTGGAACGCCTCTTCCGCGGCCACGCGCAGCCACTGCTCGTGGAAGGCGCGCGGCATGCCGTCGAAGCGCCAGGCGGCGTCCAGCGCCAGGTTGATCGCGTTGAACTCGATGTGCGCGATGGCGTGCAGCAGGGCCGCCAGGCCTTCCGGCTTGAACGGCGAGCGGCGCGGCACCCGTGCCGGATGCACGAGCGCCGGCCGGGCGGGGCGGCCGGGGATCGGCAGGACGGGGGGCGGCGCGGCCGCGGCGATCGGCAGGCCCGCGGCTTGCGGGCGCAGCGCGAGTGCCGCGACGACCTTGGCGGCCGGATCGGCCAGGCACAAGGCGTCCAGCGCCAGCTGGCGGAGCTCCATCCGCCGCATTGTAGGAAGCGGCGGGGCAGTTCCGGCCGCGAACCGCCCGCCGGCCCGCCCGGTGCCTGCCGAGCGTCCTGCCGATGCCCTGTCGACCTGCTGGCCGGACAGCAGGTGTGCAGCAGCGCACACCGGACGCCCTCCCTACAATGCCTTTTTTCTTTGCGCAGGAACGAGATGGCGATCTACGAACTCGATGGCAAGACACCCCGGCTCGGCCGCGGCGCCTGGGTGGCCGAGACGGCCACGGTGATCGGCGATGTGGAGCTGGGCGACGACGCCAGCGTGTGGTTCGGCGCCGTGATCCGCGGCGACAGCGAGCACATCACGGTGGGCGCCCGCACCAACATCCAGGACGGCTCGGTGCTGCACGCCGATCCCGGCAAGCCGCTGGTCATCGGGGCCGGCGTCACCGTGGGCCACCAGGTGATGCTGCACGGCTGCAGCGTCGCCGACGGCGCCCTGATCGGCAACCAGTCCGTCATCCTGAACGGCGCGCGCATCGGCCGCAACAGCATCGTCGGTGCCGGCAGCGTGGTGACCGAGAACAAGGAATTCCCGGACAACTCGCTGATCATCGGCTCGCCGGCGCGCGTGGTGCGCACGCTGGACGACTCGGCGGCCGCCACCATGAAGCGCAACGCCGACCATTACGTGGCCAACGCCGCCCGCTTCGCCAAGGGCTTGAAGAAGGTCGCCTGAGCGCCATCTGGGAGAGCTTTGGGTTCCCGGTTTCCATGTCCGAGCTCCACAAGTTCCTCTTCGATGGCCTGCCCGTGCGCGGCGCACTGGTGCGCCTGGACGACGCCTGGACCGAGATCCTGGCGCGGCGCCATGCCAACAGCGGCACCGGCGCCTGGCCTCCGCCGGTGGCGGAGCTGCTGGGCGAGATGGCCGCGGCCGGCGTGCTGATGCAATCCAACATCAAGTTCAACGGCGCCCTGGTGCTGCAGGTCTTCGGCGACGGCCCGGTGAAGGTGGCGGTGGTCGAGGTGCAGCACGACCTGGCGCTGCGCGCCACGGCCAAGGTGGTGGGCAACGTCGCCGTCTCCGACCGGCTGCCCGACCTGGTGAACGTGCACAACCACGGCCGCTGCGCCATCACGCTCGACCCGCGCGACAAGTTTCCCGGCCAGCAGCCCTACCAGGGCGTGGTGCCGCTGCACGGCGACCGCCGCGAAAAGCTCGACAAGCTGTCGGACGTGCTGCAGCACTACATGCTGCAGTCCGAGCAGCTCGACACCACGCTGGTGCTGGCGGCCGACGGCAAGGTGGCGGCCGGCCTGCTGATCCAGCGCCTGCCGCTGGAAGGCGAGGGCAACCTGCAGGGCTCGATGGTCTCCAGGGCCAACGAGGACGAGATCGGCCTGAACGAGCACTACAACCGCATCGCCATCCTGGCCGCCAGCCTCAAGCGCGAGGAGCTGCTGGAACTGGACGCCGACACCATCCTGCGGCGCCTGTTCTGGGAGGAGAAGGTGCTGCGCTTTCCGCCCCAGCAGCCGCGCTTCGCCTGCACCTGCAGCCGCGACCGGGTGGCCTCGATGATCCGGGGCCTCGGCCAGGAGGAAGCCGACAGCATCCTGGCCGAGCAGGGGCAGATCGAGGTGGGCTGCGACTTCTGCGGCCAGCAGTACCGCTTCGACGCGGTGGATGCCGCGCAGCTGTTCACCTCGCCCGGCGACCAGCCGCCCGTGACGACCTCGGTGCAGTGAGTCAGGCGGCCGGGCGCAGCCCGGTGAACAGCCGGTGCTCGCATTCGGGGTCGCTGCAGCGGTCGCACGCCCATTGCCAGCGGCGTTCACGCTCGGGCAGCGCGGGCCTGCGGTCCAGCAGCTCGAGCACCGGCGCCAGCGCATGGCGCAGCCGCTCCTCGCCGCGGCCGTAGACCACCCGGTAGCCGATGCCGGCCCCGGACAGGGTCGCGCGGACCAGGGCGTCCACCGACTCGCGATCGCGGGGACTGCGCCGCGGGCTGTCCGGCGCCCATGGCAGGTCGAGGCCGGCGACCAGGGTGAGGTCGTAGCTGCGCTGGCGCCCGATCGCGAAGCGGTACAGCTCGCTGTCCTGGTCGAATGCGGCGCCGTGGATCGCCACCATGAGCGCCGTGGTGTCGGCGATGACGATGCCGGCCCCTGCCGCGGCATCGACCTGCCGCTCCTGCTCGCGTGCGATGAGAAGCGGGTCCTCGGGCCGGGCCGCGCGGCCCTGGCGTGCGGACCAGTCTCGCAGCAACTCGGGCACCAGCGTGACCCGCTGGCCCTGTGCGCGCAAGGCCTGGGCCAGGGAGGCGCCGAGGGTCGTCTTGCCGGTGCCCTCGGCCCCGAGCAGGGCGATCCTCACTTGGGCGCGACGATGTTCACGTAGATCTCGTTGGGCTTGACCATGCCCAACTCGAGGCGCGCCTTCTCCTCGACCATTTCCAGGCCTTCCTTGAGGTCGCGCACCTCGGCGGCCAGCCGGTCGTTGGCCTGCTGGGCCTGGGCGTTGGCCGCCTTCTGCTGCTCCAGCTTGCGCTGCATCTCGCCCACGCTGCCCACGCTGCCGCGTCCCACCCACAGCTGCGCGTGGACCACCGCGAGCAGGCCCAGGAGCATGACGGGGACGAGGCGCGAGCCCATGGGCAGGTGCCTGCTAGCGCAGGTTGTAGAAGGCCGAGCGACCCGGGTACTGCGCGATGTCGCCGAGGTCTTCCTCGATGCGCAGCAGCTGGTTGTACTTGGCCATGCGGTCCGAGCGCGACAGCGAGCCGGTCTTGATCTGGCCGGCGTTGGTGCCCACCGCGATGTCGGCGATGGTGCTGTCCTCGGTCTCGCCCGAGCGGTGGCTGATGACGGCCGTGTAGTTGGCGCGCTTGGCCATCTCGATCGCGGCGAAGGTCTCGGTCAGGGTGCCGATCTGGTTGATCTTGATCAGGATCGAGTTGGCGATGTTCTTCTGGATGCCTTCCTGCAGGATCTTGGTGTTGGTGACGAACAGGTCGTCGCCCACCAGCTGCACGCGCTTGCCCAGGCGGTCGGTCAGGTCGCGCCAGCCGGCCCAGTCGCCTTCGGCCATGCCGTCCTCGATGCTGATGATGGGGTACTTGTCGACCCAGCCACCCAGGATCTCGCTCCAGGCGCCGGCTTCCAGCACCTGGCCCTCGGCCTCGACGTGGTACTTGCCGTCACGGAAGAACTCGCTGGCGGCGCAGTCCAGGCCCAGCGCGATCTGCTCGCCGGGCCGGTAGCCGGCGGCCTCGATGGCCTGCAGGATCATGCCGATGGCCGCTTCGTGGTTCTCGACGTTGGGGGCGAAGCCGCCCTCGTCGCCGACGGCGACGCTCATGCCCTTGTCGTTGATGATCTTCTTGAGCGCGTGGAACACCTCGGCGCCGTAGCGCACCGCCTCGCGGAAGCTCGGGGCGCCCACGGGGATGATCATCAGCTCCTGCAGGTCGAGGTTGTTGTTGGCGTGCGCGCCGCCGTTCACCACGTTCATCATCGGCACCGGCAGCATGCAGCCGTTCATGCCGCCGAAGTAGCGGTACAGCGGCAGCCCCGACTCCTCGGCGGCGGCGCGGGCCACCGCCATGGACACGGCCAGCATGGCGTTGGCGCCCAGGCGGCTCTTGTTGTCGGTGCCGTCCAGGTCGATCAGGGTCTTGTCGAGGAAGGCCTGCTCGGAGGCGTCGAGGCCGAGCACCGATTCGGAGATCTCGGTGTTGACGTGCTCGACGGCCTTGAGCACGCCCTTGCCCTGGTAGCGGGCCTTGTCGCCGTCGCGCAGTTCGATCGCCTCGCGCGAGCCGGTGGAGGCGCCGGAGGGCACGGCCGCGCGGCCCATGGTGCCCGATTCCAGCAGCACGTCGCATTCGACGGTGGGATTGCCGCGCGAGTCCAGGATCTCGCGGCCGACGATGTCAACGATGGCGCTCAAGTTCTTTCCTTCGTGAAGTGTTCAGCATTGAGCGCTGGGCGGCTGCCGTCCAACACTCAACACTCAACGCTCGACCTCAGACGGGTGCCGACACCCCTTCGACCAGCACCATGTTGAAGTACTCGGTGGCGCCGGCGCGGTAGCTGCGTGCCTGTACGTACTGCTCGGCGTCGTAGAAGGCCTTGGCCTGCTCGTAGCTGGGAAAGCGCAGCATGGCCACGCGGTGGGGCTTCCAGTCGCCTTCCAGCGTCTCGTGGCGGCCGCCGCGCACCAGGTATTCGCCGCCGTGGGCCTTGACCGCGAGCGGGGCCCGCGCCATGTATTCCTTGTAGCGCTCGGGGTCGGTGATGTTCATCTCGACCAGCATGTAGGCGGGCGTGGACATGGCGGAATCTCCTCAGGCCTGGAAGTCGTCTTCGAGGTAGCCGTTCTTCTTGGTGACCGCATCGAGCGCGACCAGCGTCTCGAGCAGCGCCCTCATGTGCTTGAGCGGCACCGCGTTGGGGCCGTCGGACAGCGCCTGGGCCGGAACCGGATGCGTCTCCATGAACAGGCCGGCGACGCCCACCGCCACCGCGGCGCGCGCCAGCACTGGCACCATCTCGCGCTGGCCGCCCGAACTGGTGCCCTGGCCACCCGGCAGCTGCACCGAGTGGGTGGCATCGAACACGACCGGCGCGCCGGTCTCGCGCATGATGGCCAGCGAGCGCATGTCGCTCACCAGGTTGTTGTAGCCGAAGCTGGCACCGCGTTCGCAGGCCAGGAAGCTGTCCTCGGGCAGGCCCTTCTCGCGCGCGGCGGCGCGGGCCTTGTCGATGACGTTCTTCATGTCGTGCGGCGCCAGGAACTGGCCCTTCTTGATGTTCACCGGCTTGCCCGACTGCGCGACGGCGCGGATGAAGTCGGTCTGGCGGCACAGGAAGGCGGGGGTCTGCAGCATGTCGACCACCTTGGCCACGGCCGGGATCTCCGCCTCGGTGTGCACGTCGGTGAGGACGGGCACCTGCAGCTCCTTCTTGACCTTGGCCAGGATTTCCAGCCCGCGCTCCATGCCCGGGCCGCGGAAGCTTGTGCCCGAGGATCGGTTGGCCTTGTCGTAGCTGCTCTTGAAGATGAACGGGATGCCCAGCTCGGAGGTGATCTCCTTGAGCGTGCCGGCGGTGTCCATCTGCAGCTGCTCGGACTCCACCACACAAGGACCGGAGATCAAGAAAAAGGGCCTGTCCAGGCCCACGTGGAAGTTGCAGACTTGCATGGTCAGGCCACGGCCTTGAGCTTGTTGCCGGCGCCCTGGTGGTCGACCGCGGCCTTCACGAAGGCGTTGAACAGCGGGTGGCCGTCCCAGGGGGTGGACTTGAACTCGGGGTGGAACTGCACGCCCATGAACCAGGGGTGCACGTCCTGCGGGAGCTCGACGATCTCGGTCAGGTGCTCGCGCTGGGTAAGGGCGGAGATCACCAGGCCGGCCTTGCGCAGCTGGTCGAGGTAGTTGACGTTGGCCTCGTAGCGGTGGCGGTGGCGCTCGTTCACCACGTCGCCGTAGATCTTGTGCGCCAGCGTGCCCTTGGCGACGTCGGAGGCCTGGGCCCCCAGCCGCATGGTGCCGCCGAGATCGGAGTTCTCGTCGCGCTTGTTCACGGTGCCGTCGGAGCCGTGCCACTCGGTGATGAGCGCGATGACCGGGTTGGGCGTCTGCGGCTCGAACTCGGTGCTGTTGGCGTCCTGCAGGTTGGCCACGTGGCGGGCGTACTCGATGGTGGCGACCTGCATGCCCAGGCAGATGCCCAGATAGGGCAGGTGGTTCTCGCGGGCGAACCGCGCGGCCTGGATCTTGCCCTCGATGCCGCGCTTGCCGAAGCCGCCCGGCACCAGCACGGCGTCGTACTTGGCCAGCTGCTGCACGTTGCCGGCCTCCAGCGACTCGGAGTCGAGGTAGTCGATCTTCACCCGCACGTGGTTCTTCATGCCGGCGTGGCGCAGCGCCTCGTTGAGCGACTTGTAGCTGTCGGACAGTTCGACGTACTTGCCCACCATGGCGATGGTCACCTCGCCCTGCGGATGCTCGGTCTCGTAGACCAGTTCGTCCCACCGCTTGAGATTGGCCGGCGGCGTGTTCAGGCGCAGCTTGTCGCAGATCAGGCCGTCCAGGCCCTGCTCGTGGAGCATGCGCGGCACCTTGTAGATCGTGTTCACGTCCCACATGGAGATGACGCCCCACTCCGGGACGTTGGTGAACAGCGAGATCTTGGAGCGCTCGTCGTCGGGGATCTTGCGGTCGGCCCGGCACAGCAGGGCATCGGCCGAGATACCGATCTCGCGCAGCTTCTGCACCGTGTGCTGGGTGGGCTTGGTCTTGAGTTCGCCGGCGGCCGCGATCCACGGCACGTAGGTCAGGTGCACGAAGGCGGTCTGGTTGGCGCCCATGCGCAGGCTCATCTGCCGCGCGGCCTCGAGGAACGGCAGCGACTCGATGTCGCCGACCGTGCCGCCGATCTCGACGATGGCCACGTCGACCGCGCCCGGCTCGCCGTAGCGGGCCCCGCGCTTGATGAATTCCTGGATCTCGTTGGTGACGTGCGGGATGACCTGCACCGTCTTGCCGAGGTAGTCGCCGCGGCGTTCCTTCTCGAGCACCGACTGGTAGATCTTGCCGGTGGTGAAGTTGTTCACCTTGCCCATGCGGGTGGTGACGAAGCGTTCGTAGTGGCCCAGGTCCAGGTCGGTTTCGGCACCGTCGTCGGTGACGAACACCTCACCATGCTGGAACGGCGACATCGTGCCGGGATCGACGTTGATGTACGGATCGAGCTTGATGAGGGTGACCTTCAGGCCCCGCGATTCGAGGATCGCAGCGAGGGAGGCTGAGGCGATTCCCTTGCCGAGGGAGGACACCACACCGCCGGTGACGAAGACGAATCTGGTCATGTCGTTCGGAAGGCCGGGCTTCCGGGAGGTGGTAATGCGCGATTATACGGGGCGGGTCGAACGAGGCCATGCCGAATGGGGACGGAACTCCCGTCCGCCTTTTCGGCTTCCTCGGACGTGTGTCCGCTTGCACTTCGCAGTGCCTGTTCGGCTACAGTCCGGCGCATGAACGACCTCGCTGGCAAGCACATCGTCCTCGGGCTGTCCGGCGGCATCGCCTGCTACAAGTCCGCCGAGCTGTGCCGCGCCTTCGTCAAGGAGGGCGCCACGGTGCAGGTCGTGATGACCGAGGCGGCGGAGCAGTTCATCACGCCGGTCACCATGCAGGCCCTGTCGGGGCGCACCGTCTACACCTCGCAGTGGGACGTGCGCGAGCCGAACAACATGCCGCACATCAACCTGTCGCGCGAGGCCGATGCCATCGTCATCGCGCCGTGCAGCGCCGACTTCATGGCGCGGCTGGTGCACGGACGCGCCGACGAACTCCTGAGCCTGCTGTGCCTGGCGCGCCCGATCGAGCGCGTGCCGCTGCTGCTGGCACCGGCGATGAACCGCGAGATGTGGGCCCACCCGGCCACCCAGCGCAACATGGCGCAGCTGGCGCAGGACGGCGCCACCATCCTCGGCGTGGGATCGGGCTTCCAGGCCTGCGGAGAGACCGGCGACGGCCGCATGCTGGAGCCACCCGAGCTGCTGGAGGACATCGTCGCCTTCCTGCAGCCCAAGCCGCTGGCCGGCAAACGGCTGGTGGTGACGGCCGGCCCGACCTTCGAGGCGCTCGATCCGATCCGTGGCATCACCAACCATTCGTCCGGCAAGATGGGCTTTGCCATCGCCCGCGCCGCCCGCGAGGCCGGCGCCGCCGTCACACTGGTCGCCGGGCCCGTGCGCCTTCCCACCCCGCGCGGCGTGCAGCGCATCGACGTCACCTCGGCGCGGCAGATGCTGGCGGCCACGCTGGCGGCCACGGTCGACGCCGACGTCTTCGTCGCCACCGCGGCGGTGGCCGACTGGCGCCCGGCCGAGGAATGCGGGCACAAGATCAAGAAGGACGGCAGCGGGCAGCCGCCCAGCGTCGCCTTCACCGAGAACCCGGACATCCTGGCCACCGTGGCGCAGGGCGAGCGGGCCCGCCGGCGCGCGCTGTTCTGCGTCGGCTTCGCGGCCGAAAGCCACGACCTGCTCGTGCATGCGCAGGCCAAGCGGGCCCGCAAGGGCATCCCGCTGCTGGCCGGCAACATCGGCCCCCTCACGTTCGGGCAGGACGACAACCAGCTGCTGCTGGTCGACGAGCACGGCACGCAGGAACTGCCGCGCGCCCCCAAGCTGGAGCTGGCCCGCTCGCTCGTGGCCGACATCGCGCGCCGCCTTCCCTCCTGGACCGCATGAACATCGACGTCAAGATCCTCGACCCGCGCATGGCGGGCCAGTTGCCCGCCTATGCCACGCCCGGCAGCGCCGGCCTCGACCTGCGCGCCTGCATCGACGCGCACATCGACCTGGGGCCCAATGCCTGGCACCTGGTGCCGACCGGCATCGCCATCTGGATCAAGGACCCCGGCTACGCGGCGCTCATCCTTCCGCGCTCGGGGCTCGGCCACAAGCACGGCATCGTGCTGGGCAACCTGGTCGGGCTCATCGACAGCGACTACCAGGGCCAGCTCATGGTCAGCTGCTGGAACCGCAGCGACACGGCGTTCCGGCTGCAACCCATGGAGCGGCTGGCCCAGCTCGTCATCGTGCCGGTGCTGCAGGCACGCTTCAACATCGTGGATGAGTTCCCCGCCACCCAGCGCGGGGAGGGCGGCTACGGCTCCACCGGCAAGGGCTGAGCCAGCTGCGCCCATCGGGGCGTTCCTACACGGCTTCCCGCCTGATCCTACGGAGTTGCGCGCCGATCACGGCTGCCCAGCCAGCGCGTGACTGCCTGTAATGGATGGAGAGGCGCGCACCCGCGCCCATGCATCCAAAGGAGGTCCCCATGCGCACTTCGAAGCGTTTCCTGCCGGCCGTCGGCGCGACCGCCCTGGCCGCCCTGCTGGCAGCCTGCGGCAGCCCGCCCCAGCAGGCAGGCAGCTACCCGACCGCTCCGTACCCGACGGCGAGCAACTACCCCGCCACGCCGATGCCGGGCCAGACCTATCCCGGCGGCGCGCAGACCATCCCCGCCGTGGAACTTGGCCGTGTCACCGACATCCAGACCGTCGCCATGGGCCAGGCCGGAACGGCCAACCCGAATGCCAGCCGCGATGCGGCCATCGCCGGCGGCGTGATCGGCGCCGTGGTCGGCAACGTCATCGGCAAGAACGTCAACAACGGCCACAACCGCACCGGCACCACGGTGCTGGGCGGCGCGGCCGGGGCGGCCATCGGTAGCAGCGTGGGTGGCCGCAACGACGGCTCGAACACGGCGGCGGCCGGCGCCGGTGCCGGGGCGTACCGGGTCACCGTGCAGACCGACAACGGCTCCCGGCGCATCTACGAGGTGGGAACCCTCGGCGACCTGCGCGTGGGCGACCGCGTGCGGGTCGAGAACGGCGTCATCTACCGGTCCTGACGGCGCGGGGATCCCGGCGCGCGCCGGGATCGCTCCGTTTTTCGGGTTTCATGGGTCCCGGCATTCACCGGGACGACATGACGAGGGGCGCGTAGCGCCCCTTCGGTCCCGGCGTGCGCCGGGACGACATGATGCAGGGGCGCGTTGCGCCCCTTTCATCATGTCGGCTGGACGCGGAAGAAGCTGGAGCCGGTGGTGCCGCGGCCGATCTCTTCCTCCGTCGCCTCGCGCACGCCTTCAACCTTCAGCCGCAGGCGCAGCGCGATGCCGGCGAGCGGATGGTTGCCGTCCAGCACGACGTGCTCGGGATAGATCTCGGTGACCGTGTACAGCACGTCGCGCGGCGCCTCGGGATTGGCGCCGGCCGGCAGGCCCTCGAAGGTCATGCCTTCCTCGAGGTCGGCCGGGAACAGGGAGCGCTGCTCCAGGAACACCAGCTGGTCGTCGTAGTCGCCGAAGGCGTCCTCGGGTTCCAGGTGCAGGTCGAGCCGGTCGCCGGGTTCGTGGCCCTGCAGGGCTTCCTCGATCTTGGCCAGCAGGTCATTGCCGCCGACCAGGAACTCCACCGGCTCGTCGAGCACGTCGAGTTCCTCGCCCAGCGTGTCCTTGAGGGTCCACGTCAGCGCGACGATGCATTGGGGGGTGACTTCCATGGCGGAGAATTGTCGCAGTTCACCCGCCGACCATGGACATCGACACACCCTTGCCCCTGCTGGGCGGGCTGACGCCCGCGCAGTTCATGCGCCGCCACTGGCAGCGCAAGCCGCTGCTGGTTCGCAATGCCGTGCCCGGCATGAAGCCCTTGCTCGACCGCGCCGCCCTGTTCGACCTGGCCGGGCAGGAAGGCGTGGAGTCGCGCCTGGTGTCGCTCGGCCAGCGCGGCTGGCAGCTGCGCCGCGGCCCGTTCACGCGCCGCGCGCTGCCCGCCGCCGCGCAGCCCCGCTGGACCCTGCTGGTGCAGGGCGTCGACCTCCACGTCGAGGCGGCGCACGACCTGCTGCAGCAGTTCGCGTTCGTGCCGCAGGCACGGGTGGACGACCTGATGGCCAGCTGGGCCAGCGACGGCGGCGGCGTCGGCCCGCACTTCGACAGCTACGACGTGTTCCTGCTACAGGCCCAGGGCCGGCGCCGTTGGCGCTGGGGCCGGCAGAAGGACCTGGCGCTGCGCGAGGGCCTGCCGCTGAAGATCCTGGACCGCTTCGAGCCGGAGGACGACCAGGTCCTCGAGCCCGGCGACATGCTGTACCTGCCGCCGCGCTATGCGCACGACGGCATCGCCGAGGGCGAGTGCCAGACCTACTCGATCGGGTTCCGGGCGCCGGCGCGCGGCGCGCTGGCGCGCGAGCTGCTGGAGCGGCTGGCCGACGACGCGGCCGAGGTCGCGGGCGAGGCGCTTTACGCCGATCCCCGGCAGGCCGCCGTGGCCGACGCCGGGCGCATCCCGCCGGAGTTGCGCGCCTTCGCGGCCGACGCCCTGCAGCGGGCCCTGCGCGACCCGCTGGCCATCGACCGCGCGCTGGGCGAGTCGCTCAGCGAGCCCAAGGCCAACGTGTGGTTCGAGGCGGGCCCGGTGCCGCGCCGGCTGCGCGGCATCGTCCTGGACCGCCGCACCCGCATGCTGTACGACGAGCGCCACGTGTTCGTCAACGGCGAGAGCTGGCGCGCCGCCGGCGCCGATGCCCGCCTGATGCGCCGCCTGGCCGACCACCGGCGCCTGGACGCCGCCGATGTCGAGCGGGCCAGCGAGGCCGCGCGCGAGCTGCTGCTGGCGTGGTGCGAGGCGGGCTGGGCCCATGGGGCCACGGCATGACATCCCGGGACCTCCCGCAGGGCCGCTTCGAGGGCCGGGCCGCGTTCGGCGAGCTGGTGCGCTCGGCGCTGGCCTGCGCGGCGCAAGAGGGCTGGCGCGAGATCATCCTCAGCGACGCCAGCTTCGCCGACTGGCCGCTGGGCGAGCGGGCCGTGTCTGAATCGCTGCAGGCATGGTCGACCGGCGGCCGCCGCGTGACGCTGTTGGCGCGGCGCTACGACGAGGTGGTGCGGCGCCATGCGCGCTTCGTCCAGTGGCGCCAGGCCTGGTCGCACATCGTCGAGGCGCGCGGCTGCCCGTCAGCCGACGAGCTGGAGCTGCCCAGTGCCATCTGGAGTCCGTCGTGGGTGATGCAGCGGCTCGACCCGGAGCGCTGCACCGGGTTCAGCGGGGTCGAACCCGAACGCCGGCTTGCCGTGCGCGAGCAGCTGGCCGAGTGGCTGCAGCGCAGCGCGCCGGCGTTCCCGGCGACGACGCTGGGCTTGTGAACACAGCCGCCGGTCCCCCCGGGGAAGCACGGATTGCCGGGACGGTTGCATATAATGTGAGGCTGAGCAGAGGAAAGCTCGATCCAGCTGTTCAGCCTGTTTGCCATTCCGGCCGCCAGGCCTATCCGGAAATTGACCAGTCCTAAAGGAAACCTGAAATGAAGAAATCGCTCGTCCTGGCGACCCTGATGGCGGCCGTGGCCCTCGCCGCTTGCGGCAAGAAGGAAGAGCCGGCGCCCGCGCCCGCCCCGGCCCCCGCTGCTGCCCCCGCTCCGGCTCCGGCCCCCGCCGCCGATCCGGCCGCTGCCGCGTCCGCTCCCGCCGCTGCGTCTTCCGACGCCGCCGCTGGCGCTGCTGCTGCCGCCGCCGCTGCCGCTGGTGGTGCTTCCGCTGCTGCCCCGGCTGCCACTGCTGCCGCTTCCGCCGCCAGCAAGTAAACGGGTCTCCCGTTCACGCGAAAGCCGCCCTCGGGCGGCTTTTTGCTTTGTGTGCCCGCTTCCGCGGACGCGTGTCGCGGGAGTCTCAGGCGTCGAGCCAGCAACTGCCGCTGGGGCCGTCGGCGACGTGGATCTCGACCGCCGCGCCGAGCGCCTGCAGCAGCGCGTCGCGGGCAAGTTCGGGCCGGTTGTTCTGTTCGCTCAGGTGGGCCGCCACGACCTGCCGCAGGCCCCGGGGCAGGATGGCCTGCGCGATGGCGGCCGCATCCTCGTTGGCCAGGTGGCCCCAGTCGCCGCCGACCCGCTTCTTCAGGAACCAGGGGTAGGGGCCGGCCTCCAGCAGGCCGCGGTCGTGGTTGCATTCCAGCAGCAGCGTCGTGCTGCCGGCCAGCTGCTCGATCACGTGCGGCGTGGCATGTCCCAGGTCGGTCAGGACGCCCAGCGTGACGGCGCCGTCGGTGCAGGCCAGTTGCAGCGGCTCGCGGGCGTCGTGCGGAACGGTGAACGGTCGCACCTGCAGCGCGCCGACCTCGATGGCCACGGAGTCGCAGGCCAGTCGCAGCAGGCCGTCGAAGTCGGGCTGTCCCATCCCCAGCCAGGTGCCCTCGCTCATGTAGATCGGGATGCGGTCGCGCATCGCCACCTTGCGCGCACAGCCGATGTGGTCAGCGTGCTCGTGGGTGATGAAGATCGCGTCGATCTGCTCGGCCAGCATGCCGGCCTGCCCGAGGCGCTTGTCGAGCGCCCGAATGCCCAGGCCGCAGTCGACCAGCAGGTGCGTGAGACGGCCTTCGGTGCGCGCCTGCACCACGGTGGCATTGCCCGTGCTGCCGCTGCCCAGGCTCTTGAATCGGATCATCGGCGGCAGGGCAGAAGGCGGGGCGGCCGGGGCCGGCCCCGCTGCGCCCTTACTTCAGGTCGTCGGCGATGACCTGGACGATGCGCTGCGCGTTGGCCGAAGCCTCCGGCGCACCCTGGGCGTTGAGCACCGACACGGTGGTCGATTCGCCCTGGCTCTTGAGCGCGATGCGGTACTTCACCGGCGGCTCCGCCTTCTCGCCGCCCCCGAACAGCTTGCCGAAGAAGCCCGGCTCCTTCTTGTCGGGGTTGGGCGGCACGTAGCGGACGAAATAGGTGCCCTGGCTGCGGTCGCGGTCCTCGACCGTGAAACCGGTGCGATCCAATGCCAGGCCCACGCGGCGCCAGGCGCGGTCGAAGTTCTCGTCGATCTGCACGACCGGCGTGTTCTGCTCGCTGACCACGCGCGAGGTGGTCTTGGGCGTGCCCGTCGCGACCAGGGCCTTGGTCTGCTCCTGCGGAACGCCCAGCTTGACCATCAGCCGGCGCAGGAACTCGGCCTCGAGTTCGGGGTCGGTGGGACGCGGCTGCCAGACGGTGTTCTGCGAGCTGTTGGTCAGCGTCTCCTGCATGCCGCGGTGCGAGATGTAGATCTCGGTGGCGCCGGTGGGCGTGCGCTCCATGCGGGTGCGGAAGCGGTCGCGCTCGCCGCTGCTGTACAGCGAATCGAACACCTTGCCCAGGGAATTGCGGATGAAGTCCTGCGGGATCTTGGCGCGGTTCTCGGCCCAGTCGGTCTCCATGATGCCGAGGTTGGCCTGGTCCAGCACCAGCAGGAAGCCGTTCTCCTGCCAGAAGTCGCGCACCGGCTGCCACAGCTGGTCGGCCGGGCGGTTGACCACCAGCCAGCGCTGGTTGCCGGCGCGCTCGATGCGCACGTCGCCCAGCGTGGTGGCCGCGGTCGGCACGGTGGTGACGGTCTGGCCGACCTGGTAGTTGCTGGCGGACACGGGGCCGCCGGGGACCTGGTAGCGCGAGTCGCGCGTGAGCTGCGTGAGGTCGGGCGGCACGTCCAGCGTGGCACCCTTGGTGGCGCTCTTGTAGTCGATCTTCTCGCCATCCAGCGCCGAGCAGGCGGCGAGGCCCGCACAGGTGGCCAGCACGGCGAGTCTTGCAATACGCATCACGTTGTCGTCCTTGTCATTCGTTCAGGCCAGCAGCCCGGCCTCGCGCAATGCGCCCTCGACCACGGCATGGTTGGCGGGCAGCAGGTCCGTCATCGGCAGGCGCAGCGTCGGGCCGCACAGGCCCATCCGCGCCATCGCCCACTTCACCGGGATCGGGTTGGCTTCCACGAAGAGGTGGCGGTGCAGCGGCAGCAGCCGGTTCTGCAGTTCCATCGCCTGGCGCGCGTCGCCGCGCACGGCGGCCACGCACAGCTCGTGCATGAGGCGCGGCGCCACGTTGGCGGTGACGCTCACGTTGCCCTGGCCGCCGCACAGCATGAGGGCCACGGCGGTGGGGTCGTCGCCCGAGTAGACGGCGAAGCCCTTGGGCACCTCGCGCAGCAGCCATTGCGCGCGCTCGATGTTGCCGGTGGCCTCCTTGATGCCGACGATGCCGGGCACGCGGGCCAGCCGCAGCACCGTGTCGTGCTGCATGTCGGCGACGGTTCGGCCGGGCACGTTGTACAGCACCATCGGCAGGTCGCCCACCGCTTCGGCGATGGCCTTGAAGTGGCGGAACTGGCCTTCCTGGGTCGGCTTGTTGTAGTAGGGCACCACCTGCAGCTGGCAGTCGGCGCCGACCTTCTTGGCGAAGCGCGCCAGCTCGATCGCCTCGGCGGTGGAGTTGGCGCCGCAGCCGGCCATGATGGGCAGGCGCCCGGCGGCCTGCTCGACCGACACGCGGATGATTTCCTGGTGCTCCTCGACGTTCACCGTCGGCGATTCGCCGGTGGTGCCCACCACACCGATGCAGTCGGTGCCTTCGGCGACGTGCCAGTCGATCAGCTTGCGCAGGGTGGGGTAGTCCACGCTGCCGTCGTCGTGCATCGGGGTGGCCAGTGCCACGATGCTGCCGGTGATGGGAGTCATTGTCGGGTTCGTCCGAAAGGGCGGATTCTACCTAGAGCGGGTAGCGGGCCGGTACGTTCCCGACCGGCTCGCGAACCGCGGCGATGCGTTGCACGAAGCGCTCGGGCGCGTCGAGGAAACCGTCCTCGTAGGCCACCACGCGCAGGCCGCGGCAGGCCTCGAGGAGTTCGCCCGGGCGCAGCAGGAAATCGGGCCGGGACGGCTTGCCGACGGTCTCGTTGCCCTGGGCGAACGTCTCGTACAGCAGTACGCCCCCGGGGGCCACGCTGGCGACCAGGGTGGGCAGCAGCGCCCGCCAGAGGTAATGGGTGACGACCACGGCGGCGAACGTCTCGCCCGGCAGGGGCCAGGGGCCGCCCTCGATGTCGGCCTGGATGGCCCGCGCCGTGCCCCGAATGGCCGCGATGGCGTCGGGGTCACGGTCGATGCCGGTGGCCGGATGGCCGAGCTGCGAGAACCAGCGCACGTGGCGTCCATGGCCGCAGGCGACGTCCAGCACGGCGCCGCCGGCCGGCACGAGGTCGCTCCAGCGCCGCACCCACGGCGAGGCCTCCTGGGTTCCATGCGGCATCACCGCGACCCTGCCTCGGCGGCCAGCGCCGCCAGCGCCATGTCCTCGACCTTGCCCGGCGCCAGCAGCTTCAGGAAGCGGCCGAGCTTGCCGCGGGCCGTCATCACCACCTCGCGGCGGCGCTCCAGCAGGCCTTCCAGGATGAGCCGGGCGCAGACGTCGACCGGCATGGCGGCGTCCTCCTTCAGGCCGCTGCGGCCGGCTGGCCGGCCCTGCGCGTTCCAGCCGCGGCGCCGGGTTTCGGTGGCCACCACGCCCGGGTAGGCGATGGTGACCGTCACCCCTGCCGCCTTGAGCTCGGTGCGCAGGGCCTCGAAGAAGCCGGTCATGGCGAACTTGGAGGCGCTGTAGGCGGTGCGCCCCGGCACGCCGACCAGGCCCGCCAGCGACGAGACGGCGACGATGCGCCCGCGCGACGCCTTGAGGTGGGGCAGGGCGGCGTGGGTGCACCAGACGCTGCCCCACAGGTTGATGGCCATCAGGTCCTGGTACCAGTGCAGGTCGTCGGCGCCGACCTCCTCGAACAGGGCGTGGGCCGACACGCCGGCGTTGTTCACCAGCACGTCGATGCCGCCGAACCGCTGCGCGGCCGTGTCCACCAGGGCGCGGCAGTCGGCCTCGCGGCTGACGTCGGTGGGCACCGCCAGCGCCTGCGCGCCCTGGGCCTCGCACTGCGCCGCCACGTCGGCCAGCCGGTCGGCGCTGCGGGCGGCCAGCACCAGGGTGGCGCCCCCGCGCTCGCGCGCGGCCAGCTGGCGCGCCAGTTCGGCACCGATGCCGTCGGAGGCGCCGGTGATCACGTAGATAGTCATCGGAAGGTCAGCGGAAGCAGGCCCAGAGCTGCTCCGACAGCATGACCATGAGTTGCGGCTGGGTGTAGAGGGCAAACACGGCAACGAGCACCGCCACGGCGGCGGCCCAGGGCAGCAGGCGGCGGGCCAGCGGAGCCATGGCGTCAGGCCGGCTGGGCGGCCGGCTGCCGCAGGATGGGCGCCTCGCGCACCGGCAGGTTGACCAGGCAGGCGAACACGCCCAGGGCGATGGAGATCCACCAGACGATGTCGTAGCTGCCGGTGCGGTCGTACAGCAGGCCGCCGAGCCAGACGCCCATGAAGGAGCCGATCTGGTGGCTGAAGAAGACGAAGCCGCCCAGCATGGAGAGGTGGGCGACGCCGAAGATCTGGGCCACCGTGGCATTGGTCGGCGGCACCGTGGACAGCCACAGCAGGCCCATGGTGGCGGCGAACACGTAGACCGACAGCGGCGACAGCGGCGCCCACAGGAAGGCGGCGATGGCCACCGCGCGGGCCAGGTAGATGAAGGCCAGGATCTTGCGCTTGGCCATCCGCTGGCCGAGCGAGCCGGCGATGTAGGTGCCGAAGACGTTGAACAGGCCGATCAGCGCCAGCGCGTAGCTGGCCACCTGGGGCGACAGGCCCTTGTCCTTCAGGTAGCTGGGCATGTGGACGCCGATGAACACGACCTGGAAGCCGCACACGAAGTAGCCGGCCATCAGCAGCTGGAAGCTCGGGTACTTGAACGCCTCGCGCAGCGCCTGGCCGATGGTCTGTTCGCGCCGGGGCGCGTGGGCGCCGCCGAAGCCGGGTTCGCGCAGGCCCAGGGCCAGCGGGGTGACGAGCAGCACCACCGCACCCAGCGCCAGCAGCGACTGCTGCCAGCCGAGGCTGCTGATCAGGAAGCCCTCCACCGGCACCATCAGGAACTGGCCGAACGAACCGGCCGCGGCGGCGACGCCCATCGCCCACGAGCGCCGGGCCGGGTCGACCTGCCGGCCGATGATCCCGTAGACCACTGCGTAGGTCGTGCCGGCCTGGGCGGCGCCGATCAGGACGCCGGCGGTGAGCGAGAACACCAGCGGCGTCGGCGACAGCGCCATGCCCGCCAGCCCCAGCGCATACAGGATGCTGCCGCCCACCAGCACCCGGAAGGCGCCGAACCGGTCGGCCACCATGCCGGCGAAGATGCCGAAGCAGCCCCAGGCCAGGTTCTGGATCGCCAGGGCGAAGGCGAAGGTCTCGCGCGTCCAGCCCTGGGCCTGGGTGATCGGCTGCAGCCAGAGGCCGAAGCCGTGGCGGATGCCCATGGAGAGCGTGACGACGGCGGCGCCGCAGACCAGGACCTGGCGCAGGGAAAGGGGGGCGGAAGGCATCGGTCGATCGTAGCGAATCGACCGCCGGGACGACCGTCGGCGGCCCGGAAACCCCATGAGAGTTCAGGCCCTGATTGATGCGCTTCCAGCATCGATGGCGCCATGCTGGATATCCATACAGGCAAGAATGGGGCTCGGACATACAATCCGCGCTCCATGGCAAGCCGACCGTCCACCGTCCCCGACTACTCCGAAGGATCCATCCGGGTCCTGAAGGGCCTCGAGCCCGTCAAGCAGCGACCGGGCATGTACACCCGCACCGACAACCCGCTGCACATCGTGCAGGAGGTGCTGGACAACGCCGCCGACGAGGCGCTCGCCGGCCACGGCAAGCGCATCCGCGTCACCCTGCACGCCGACGGCTCGGTCAGCGTCGAGGACGACGGCCGCGGCATCCCGTTCGGCCTCCATCCGGAGGAGAAGGCCCCGGTCATCGAGCTGGTGTTCACCCGCCTGCACGCCGGCGGCAAGTTCGACAAGGGCAAGGGCGGCGCCTACAGCTTTTCCGGCGGCCTGCACGGCGTGGGCGTCTCGGTCACCAACGCGCTGGCCAAGCGGCTGGAAGTCACCAGCCACCGTGACGGCCAGGTCGCCAGCATCGTGTTCTCCGGCGGCGACGTCATCGAGGACCTGAAGCTGCGCAAGGCCGGCGAGGGCGACCGCCGCCAGGGCACCACGGTGCGGGTCTGGCCCGACGCCAAGTACTTCGAGTCCAGCCAGCTGCCGCTGGCCGAGCTGGCCCACCTGCTGCGCAGCAAGGCGGTGCTGATGCCCGGCGTGGCGGTCTACCTGGCCAACGAGAAGACCAAGGAGACCCAGAGCTGGCAGTACAAGGGCGGCCTGCGCGACTACCTGATGCAGACCCTGCCGGCCGACCCGGTGATCCCGCTGTTCGAGGGCGAGGGCTACGCCGACAGCAACGAGACCTTTGCCGAGGGCGAGGGCGCGGCCTGGTGCGTGGCGTTCACCGACGAGGGCGCGCCGGTGCGCGAGAGCTACGTCAACCTGATCCCCACCAGCGCCGGCGGCACGCACGAGAGCGGCCTGCGCGACGGCCTGTTCAACGCGGTCAAGAGCTTCATCGAGCTGCACTCGCTGCAGCCCAAGGGCGTCAAGCTGCTGCCGGAGGACGTGTTCGCCCGCGCCTCCTACGTGCTGTCGGCCAAGGTGCTGGATCCGCAGTTCCAGGGCCAGATCAAGGAGCGCCTCAACTCGCGCGACGCCGTGCGGCTGGTCTCCAGCTTCGTGCGGCCGGCGCTGGAGCTGTGGCTCAACCAGCACGTGGACTACGGCCGCAAGCTGGCCGAGCTGGCCATCAAGGCGGCCCAGTCGCGCCAGAAGGCCGGCCAGAAGGTCGAGAAGCGCAAGGGCTCGGGCGTCGCGGTGCTGCCGGGCAAGCTCACCGACTGCGAGAGCAAGGAGATCTCGCACAACGAGGTCTTCCTGGTCGAGGGCGACTCGGCCGGCGGCAGCGCCAAGATGGGCCGCGACAAGGAATGCCAGGCCGTGCTGCCGCTGCGCGGCAAGGTGCTCAACACCTGGGAGGTCGAGCGCGACCGCCTGTTCGCCAACACCGAGATCCACGACATCGCGGTGGCCATCGGCGTCGACCCGCACGGCCCGAACGACACGCCCGACCTGTCCGGCCTGCGCTACGGCAAGGTCTGCATCCTGTCGGACGCCGACGTCGACGGCTCGCACATCCAGGTGCTGCTGCTGACCCTGTTCTTCCGCCACTTCCCCAAGCTGATCGAGACGGGCCACGTGTACGTCGCCCGCCCGCCGCTGTTCCGGGTCGACACGCCGGCGCGCGGCAAGAAGCCGGCCGGCAAGCAGTACGCACTCGACGAGGGCGAGCTGACGGCCATCCTGGACAAGCTGCGCAAGGAGGGCGTCAAGGAGAACGCCTGGACCATCAGCCGCTTCAAGGGCCTGGGCGAGATGAGCGCCGAGCAGCTGTGGGAGACCACGCTCAACCCCGACACGCGCCGCCTGCTGCCGGTCAGCGTCGGCAAGGTCGACCCCGCCGCGACCGAGAACCTGATGATGCGGCTCATGGGCAAGGGCGAGGCCGCCGCCCGCCGCGAGCTGATGGAACTCCACGGCGACGCGGTGGAGATCGATATCTGATGGCCTGGGCGCTGGGCCGGCTCGCCGGCTGCCCCGGGTTCCTCCTGCTGGGGTTCCACCCGCTGCTGCGATGAGCCGCGTCCGCCTGCGCCCCACCATGCAGAGCGATCTCGACTACGTGCTGACGCTCGAGAACGACCCTGCCAACCTGCCGTTCATCATCCCCTGGGAGCGCACCCAGCACGAGGCCGCGATCCGGTTTCCCGATTTCCGGCACTTCATCGTCGAAGCCGGCGAGGGCCTGGACGCGGCCGGCTTCCTCATCCTGATCGGCTGCCGCAGCCGCAACCAGTCGCTCGAACTCAAGCGCATGGTGGTGCAGGCCAAGGGCCAAGGCATCGGCCGCGCCGCCCTGCGGGTGGCCAAGAAGATCGCCTTCGACGACCTGGGAGCGCACCGCTTCTGGCTCGACGTGCGCACCCACAACGTGCGCGCCAAGGGCCTGTACGACACCGAAGGCTTCGTGCAGGAAGGCCTGTTGCGCGAGTCGGTGCGTGGCGCCGACGGCTGGGAGTCGCTGGTCGTGCTGTCGATGCTGCAGGCCGAGTTCGCCGAGCGCCGCGCCGCCGGGCTGGAGCTGCCCGCATGAAGGCGCTGCGCGTCGCGTTCGCCGGCCTGGCGCTGGCCCTTGCCGCGGCCGGTGCCGCGCGGGCCGATGTCTGGGGCTACGTCGACCGCAACGGCGTGGCGCACTTCGCCGCCGAGAAGCTGGACGAGCGCTACGAGCTGTTCTATCGCGGCGGCGAGAGCTACGACACCGCCGACGGCCTGCCGGACCGCACGCCGCGGCCGGTGGCGGTGCCCACCTCGTCGACCTCCCGCCTCATCGCCTACTTCGAGGTGTCGCCGGCCTACAAGCAGGTCAAGCACCACCTGCGCGAGGCCTCGCTCACCCACGGCATCGACTACGAGCTGCTGCAGGCGCTCATCGCCACCGAGTCGGGCTTCGATGCGGCCGCCGTGTCGCCCAAGGGGGCGGTGGGCCTGATGCAGCTCATGCCCGCCACGGCCGAGCGCTACGGCGTCTCCGGCGACCGCCGCATCCCGCTGGACCGGAAGCTGACCGACCCGCTCACCAACATCCGCATCGGCTCGCGCTACCTGCGCTACCTGCTGGACCTGTATCCCGGCAACCTCGAACTCGCCCTGGCCGCCTACAACGCCGGCGAGGGTGCCGTGCAGCGCGCCGGCGGCCGGGTGCCGGGCTTCCGCGAGACCCAGAACTACGTCAAGACCGTGCTGCAGCTGTACACCATGCTCAAGCCGCCGTCGGTAGCCGCCCGGCCGGCGCCGGCCCGGGTGCGGGCCGAGCTGTCGCCCGTGCGCGGCGGCGCCGCCGGCCGCGGCAACCTGCCGCTGGACGCCCGGACCGGGCCGCCCGCCGCCATGGGCGCCGGCCCGATGCCGGAGGCAGGCGCTGCCGCCGGCGACCACCGAGACCTTTCGACGACACCGTGATGGACGACCAAGACGAACTGATCACGCCCGCCGACGGCGGCGACGACACCCAGCTGGACCTGGCCACCTATGCCCAGCGTGCCTACCTCGAATACGCGCTCAGCGTGGTCAAGGGACGGGCGCTGCCCGACGTCTGCGACGGCCAGAAGCCGGTGCAGCGGCGCATCCTCTATTCGATGTGGCGCATGGGCCTGGGCTTCGGCGGCGCGGGCGGGGCCAAGCCGGTCAAGAGCGCCCGCGTGGTGGGCGACGTGCTCGGCCGCTTCCACCCGCACGGCGACCAGGCCGCCTACGACGCGCTGGTGCGCATGGCCCAGGACTTCGCCCAGCGCTACCCGCTGATCGACGGCCAGGGCAACTTCGGCAGCCGCGACGGCGACGGCGCCGCGGCCATGCGCTACACCGAGGCGCGCCTGGCCCGCATCACCAACCTGCTGCTGGAGGAGATCGACGAGGGCACGGTCGACTTCAACCCGAACTACGACGGCAGCACCCAGGAGCCCACCCAGCTGCCGGCGCGGCTGCCGTTCACGCTGCTCAATGGCGCCAGCGGCATCGCGGTCGGCCTGGCCACCGAGATCCCGAGCCACAACCTGCGCGAGATCGCCGACGCCTGCGTGGCGCTGGTCAAGAACCCCAAGCTCACCGACGACGAACTGCTGGCGCTGGTGCCCGGCCCCGACTACCCGGGCGGCGGCCAGATCATCAGCAGCGCGGCCGACATCGCCGAGGCCTACCGCGGCGGCCGCGGCTCGCTCAAGGTGCGCGCGCGCTGGAAGATCGAGGAGCTGGCGCGCGGCCAGTGGCAGCTGGTGGTGCACGAGCTGCCGCCTGGCGTCAGCTCGCAGCGCGTGCTCGAGGAGATCGAGGAGCTCACCAATCCCAAGGTCAAGGCCGGCAAGAAGGCCCTGCTGCAGGACCAGCTGCAACTGAAGCAGACGGTGCTGTCGGTGCTGGACGCGGTGCGCGACGAGTCGAGCAAGGATGCCCCGGTGCGCCTGGTGTTCGAGCCCAAGACCAGCCGGATCGAGCAGTCCGACCTGATCACCACGCTGCTGGCGCACACCAGCCTGGAGACCTCGGCCCCGATCAACCTGACGATGGTCGGCCTGGACGGCCGGCCGGTGCAGAAGTCGCTGCGCCAGATGCTCGCCGAGTGGATCGAGTTCCGCCACCGCACCATCGAGCGGCGCTCGCGCCATCGGCTGGCCAAGGTGCTGGACCGCATCCACATCCTCGAGGGGCGGCAGCTGGTGCTGCTGAACATCGACGAGGTCATCGCCATCATCCGCGCCAGCGACGAGCCCAAGCAGGCGCTGATCGACCGCTTCCGGCTGTCGGAGCGCCAGGCCGAGGACATCCTGGAGATCCGCCTGCGCCAGCTGGCACGGCTGGAGGCGATCCGCATCGAGCAGGAGCTCAAGGAGCTGCGCGAGGAGCAGAAGAAGCTCGACGAGATCCTCGGCAGCCCCGCCACGCTGCGCCGGCTGATGATCAAGGAGATCGAGCAGGACGCCAAGCAGTTCCAGGACGCCCGCCGTACCCTGATCCAGGCCGAGAAGCGCGCCGTGGCCGAAGTGCGCGTGGTCGACGAGCCGGTCACCGTCGTCGTGTCGCAGAAGGGCTGGGTGCGGGCCCGCCAGGGCCACGGCCACGAGGCGGCCAGCTTCGCATTCAAGGCCGGCGACGGGCTGTACGGCACCTTCGAATGCCGCACCGTCGACACCCTGCTGGCCTTCGGCAGCAACGGCCGCGTGTACTCGATCGCGGTCTCCACGCTGCCGGGCGCGCGCGGCGACGGCCAGCCCGTCACCACCTTCATCGACCTGGAGTCGGGCACGCAGGTCGTGCACTACTTCGCCGGGACGCCGCAGGCCTGGCTGCTGCTGGCCACCAGCGGCGGCTATGGCTTCATCGCCACGGTGGAGAACATGGTCTCGCGCCAGCGCGGCGGCAAGACCTTCGTCAGCTGCGCACCCGGCGAGGCGCTGTGCCGGCCTTCGCCGGCCAACGTGCCGCCGCAGGCGCCGGCCAGCCACGTCGCCTGCGTCTCGACGGCGCGCCGCATCCTCACCTTCCCGATCGCCGAGCTGCGCCAGCAGGCCAACGGCGGCCGCGGGCTGCTGCTCATGGACCTGGACGCCAAGGAGACGCTGGCCGGCGCGGCCGCCTACACCCGCAGCGTGGTGATCCGCGGCACGTTCCGCGGCAAGGAGCGTGACGAGACGCTGGAGATCCGGTCGCTGAACAACGCCCTCGGCGCGCGTGGCCGCAAGGGCAAGCCGGGCAACTTCACGTTCGAGCCGACCTCGATCGACCGGGTGGAGTGAGGCGGGGCGCGCGCGGCGCCGCGGCGCGTCAGCAGCCGCGCGCCGCCACGTCCGCGAGCGCTTGCAGGTCCGGCTGCACGCCGATGCCGGGGCCGTCGCCGAGGCGGCAGCCTCCCTCGCGGATGCTGGCCAGCGGTCCCGCCAGGACCGTGCGCAGCGGGTTCGGATTGGCGTCGATCTCGAGCAGGCCGTCGCCGCCCGCCGCGGCCAGCACGTGGGCCGAGGCCAGCAGGCCGACGCCGCCGCCGAGAAAGTGCGGGCAGTAACGCAGGCCCGCCGCCTGCGCCCGGCCGATGACCGGCCAGCAACCGGAGATGCCGCCCCACTTCGCCAGGTCGGGCTGCAGCACCGCCAGCGCGCCCGAGCCGATGGCGGCGTCGAAGGCCGGGTGGCCCAGCACGTTCTCGCCGCCGGCCAGCGGAATCGAGGTGGCGCCGGCCAGCCGCTGCCATTCGGTCCAGGGCCGGTCGGCGCGCAGGGGCTCCTCCAGCCAGCCGAGGCCGAAGCCGTCCAGGCGAGGTGCCATGCGGCAGGCCTCGTCGAGCGTCCAGCCCTGGTTGGCATCGGCCATCAACGGCATCCCGGACCCCAGCATCTCGCGCACGACGGCCAGGTTGCGCAGGTCCCGGTCCTCGCCGAAGCCGACCTTGAGCTTGAAGGCGCGGTAGCCCTCGGCGCGGCGGGCCGCGACCACGTCTTCGGGGCCGTCCGGATTGATCCCGCTCGCGTACACCTGCACGGCATCGTGGCCGCCTCCGAGGTAGCGCCACAGGGGTTGGCCGGCGCGGCGCGCGCACAGGTCCCACAGGGCGAGGTCGATGCCCGCGATGGCCTGGGCCATCGGGCCGTGCTCGCCGGACTGGATGGCCAGCACGGCGGTGCGGTCGGTGAGCCAGGCGAAGGCCTCGGCCGGACCGGTGAAGGCGCGGCTGGTGGCCAGCGGTGCCAGCACGGACTCCAGCAGGCGGGCCCGGTGTTCGGCGCCGCACGACGGGAAGTTGCACCAGATCTCGCCCCAGCCGACCGCCCCGTCGAGATCTTCGGCGCGCACGTACACGGCCGGCCGGTCGTGCATGGTGCCGAACGAGGTGCGCACCGGGGTCTCGATCGGGCAGCGGAAGACGAAGGCCTCGACGCGTGCAAGTTGGACGGGAGCGGCGGGCAGGGGCGCAAGGGTCACGGTTTCAGGTCCATTTCGAGCCGGATCGCATCACCGCGGTAGGTGACGTCGGCCAGGTAGATCACCGTGCCGGCCTCGTCCTTGAAGACGCGGCGCACCTCGGCGACGGGGGCATTCATCGGCAGTTCGAGCAGCCCGGCGACTTCCATGTCGGCGCTCGCGATCGTGAGCACCTGGTGGGCCGTGGCGATGCGCAGGCCCTTCATCGCCGACAGCAGCGGGATCACCGTCTGGCTGCGGAAGGCGGCCGGCGACTTGCGGAAGATGCGCTCGTCCAGCCAGATGTTGATCACGCAATACGGCTTGCCGGCACGCAGGTGCACGCGGCGCATGAAGGCGTAAGAGGGCGCCGCGGTTCCTTCGTCGCCGGCCAGCGGCGGGGAGCCGACCGACTCGTCGATGTTCACGATGCGCGGTTGCGTGTCCTCGTACACCCGCGCCAGCTCGGCGAGCGTGGTGACCACGTTGATGATGCGTTCGCGGCTGGGTGCGCCGGTGACGAAGGTGCCCCGGCCCTGCTGCGGCGACACCAGCCCTTCGCGGGCGAGCACGTCGATGGCCTGCCGCACCGTGACGCGCGCCACACCGAACTCGTCGATGAGCGCCTCCAGCGACGGCAGCCGGTGCCCGTGCGGCCAGGTGCCGCGCGCGATGCGCTGGCGCATCAGGTCGGCCAGCTGCAGGTAGCGGGGCACCGCGCTGTCGAGAAAGCGCGGCGCCGACGGGCCGCCGCGGTCGCGGGTGCTGGCACGGACAGGCGGGCCGGACGCGCGGCCTGCCCGCGAGGGCGCGGTACGCTGCATCGTCAGGGAAAGAACGGAGACGGATCCACGGCCGGAAAGGTACTATGGATAGAACGTTAGGACAACAGGGGCGTTCCCGCACGCCGCCAAGGGCAGATCCATCCGCATGACAACCGTCACCTCCGCCGACCTGGCCGCGCCGGCGCCCGTGCCGCGCGCGCGCCGCCTTCTCGGCCGCGTCGGCCTGGTCCTCGCGCCCTGGCTCCTGATCCTGCTGGCCTGGTACGCCGTCCGCGCCAGCGGCCTGGTCAGTCCCGCGCTGGTCCCCGCGCCGCACGCCGTGCTGGCGAAATTCCTGGAACTCGCGCGCGGCCGGCTGGCCGCCGACATGTGGATGTCGACGCAGCGGGTCTTCCTGGGCGTGGCGCTCGGGGTGTCGCTGGCCGTGCCGGTGGGGTTCTGCCTCGGCTGGTACCGGGGCCTGCGCGGCCTGATCGATCCCGTCATCAATTTCTTCCGCGCACTGCCCCCCATCGCGCTGATCCCGCTGGTGATCGTGTACTTCGGCATCGGCGAGACCGCCAAGACGGTGATCCTGTTCTACGCGTCGTTCTTCGCCGGCGTGATCGTGATGTACGAGGGCATCGCGCAGATCAGCCCGATCTTCATCAAGGTGGCGCGCACTCTGGGCGCCACCGACCTGGAGATCTTCGGCAAGGTGATCGTGCCGCTAACCATCCCGCACATCCTGACCGCGGTGCGCGTCGCCCTGGGCGTGGCCTGGGCCACCCTGGTCGCATCGGAACTGATCGCCGCGCAGCAGGGGCTGGGGGCGCTGATCCAGGACGCGTCGGCCTTCTTCCAGCTCGACACCATCTACGTCGGCATCATCTGCATCGGCTTCATCGCCCTGGCGATGGACCTGGCGCTGCGTGCCGCCACCCGCCGGCTGGTCGCCTGGCAGGACCGCATCGCATGAGCCTCGTCGCACCCCACCCGGATCCCGCCGAGGCCGCCACCGCGCCGGCGCGCATCCGCTTCGAGCATGTCTCGGTCGACTTCCCGACGGCGCGCGGCCCCATGCGCGTGCTCGACGACGTGTCGTTCGACATCCGCAACGGGGAGTTCGTGTCCATCATCGGGCCGTCCGGCTGCGGCAAGACGACCCTGATGAACATCGTCGGCGGCTTCGTGCAGCCGACCCAGGGACGCGTGCTGCTGGATGGCAAGCCGGTCGTGGGGCCCGGGCCCGATCGCGGCGTCATCTTCCAGGAGTACGGCGTCTTCCCCTGGCTGACGGTGCGGCAGAACATCGAGTTCGGCCTGAAGCTGTCGGCCAGCAAGGTGCCGGCGGCGCAGCGCGAGGAGACCGTGACGCGCTACATGCGGCTGATGGGCCTGTCCGATTTCGCCAGCCATTTCCCCAAGCACCTGTCCGGCGGCATGCGGCAGCGCCTGGCGATCGCGCGCGCCTATGCCGTGCGGCCGCAGTTCCTGCTCATGGACGAGCCGTTCGGCGCGCTCGACGCGCAGACCCGCTCGGCCATGCAGGACCTGCTGCTCGAGGTCCTGCAGAGCGAGGGCAAGACGGTGTTGCTGATCACGCATTCGGTGGAGGAGGCCATCTACCTGTCCTCCCGGATCGTGGTCGTCACCGCGCGGCCGGCGCGCATCCGCACCATCATCGACGTGCCGTTCGGCTATCCGCGCGCCGAGGCCGTGCACGAGGATCCGCGCTTCGGCGAGCTGCGCGCCCATATCCGCGACCTGGTCATGCAGGAGTACGCCGCCCAGGCCCGCCAGGCCGTCCGGATGTCCGACTGAGCCCGCCCACCTTTTCCACCCGAGGAGACACCCCATGGCCCTTCAACGCAGGCAACTGATTCGCGCGGCAGCCGCCGCCTCGCTGGGCGCCGCCGCGCTCCCGTCCTTCGCCCAGGCGCGCACCAAGGTGAAGGTGGGCTACCTGCACACGCCGGCCGTCGACGGCCACATCTGGATCGGCCAGCAGACCGGCAGCTTCGCCAAGCAGGGCCTGGACCTGGAGATGGTCAAGTTCACCACCGGGCTGGAGCTGTTCCAGGCCATGATCGGCGGCAGCCTGGACGTGCTGGCCACCGGTGCCGTGCTGTCCAACTTCCCGGCGCGCGGGCAGGGCAAGGCTTTCCTGATGAACAACATCGAGTACGCCACGGCGCAGCTGTGGGTGCGCGAGGATGCCGGCATCAAGACCCTGGCCGACCTCAAGGGCAAGCAGATCTCCACCACCACCGGCACCACCGCCCACGTGTTCCTGGACACCGCCCTGCGCTCGGCCAAGGTGGACCCGAAGGACGTCAAGCTGGTCAACCAGCGGATGACCGAGGCCGTCAGCTCCTTCATCTCGGGCGCGGTTCCGGCCGTCGCGCTGTGGGTGCCGTTCGACTCGGTCATCAAGAAGCAGTTGCCCAACGCGCGCCGCCTGGTGGACGCGTCGGCCTTCTTCCCGCAGGCCGCCATCATGGGCGGCTGGGCCGCGCGCAACGACTTCTACGACAAGAACCAGCCCGTCATCAAGAAGCTGATCGCCGGCTGGGCCGAGGCCAACGCCCTGATCACGGGCAAGCCCGACGAGGCCGCCGAGATGCTGCAGAAGGCGCAGTACCAGGACGTGCCGCTGCCCGACTTCAAGGAGCAGTTCAAGGCGTCCAAGTACTACACCAATGCCGAGTGGCGCACGCGCTACCAGGACGGCACGGTGACGAAGTGGCTGCAGCAGGTGACCGACTTCTTCGTCGCCACCGGGGGCATCCAGAATGCGGTCAAGGCATCCGAGTACTTCGACGCCAAGCCCTTCCTCGACACCGTGCAGGCATGAAGGGTCGCGGGGCCGAGGGGTACGACTACATCGTGGTCGGCGCCGGCTCGGCCGGCTGCGTCCTGGCCAACCGGCTGAGCGCCGACCCGGCCTGCAGGGTGCTGCTGCTCGAGGCAGGCGGCGAGGGCGGCCACTTCTGGCTGCGGCTGCCGATCGGCTACTTCCGCACCATCTACGACCCGCGCTTCTCCTGGCAATTCCCGCTGGAGCCGCAGGAGGCCACCGCCAACCGCGAGATCGTCTGGCCGCGCGGCCGGGTGCTGGGCGGCTCCAGCGCGATCAACGGCCTGCTGTACATCCGCGGCCAGCACGCCGACTTCGACGACTGGGCGCGACTGGGCGCCGCGGGCTGGAGCTACCGCGAGGTGCTGCCGTTCTTCCGCCGGTCCGAGCGCTACCAGGGCGGGGCCAGCGAGTACCACGGCGCCGAGGGCGAACTGTGCGTCTCCGACCTGCGCAATGACCACCCGTACTGCCAGGCCTGGATCGAGGCCGGCGTCGAGGCCGGCCATGGCCGCAATCCCGATTTCAACGGCGCGCGCACCGAGGGACTGGGCGCCTACCAGCTCACGCTGCGCGGCCATTGGCGCTGCGATGCCGCCACCGCCTTCCTCGCGCCCGTGCGCCGGCGGCCCAACCTCACCGTGCGCACCGGCGTGCACGTCACGCGCGTGCGGGTCGAGCGCGGCGCTGCCACCGGCGTCGAGTGGCTGGAGAAGGGCGAGCTGCGAAGCGCGCAGGCCGACCGCGAGGTGCTGCTGGCGACCGGTGCGCTGCAGTCGCCGCAGGTGCTGCAACTGTCCGGCATCGGGCCCGCCGACCTGCTGCGCAGCCACGGGATCGCGGTGCAGGTGGACGCGCCGGAGGTCGGCGCCAACCTGCAGGACCACTACCAGGCCCGCGTCATCGTCAAGCTGCGCCACAGGATGTCGCTCAACGACCAGGTGCGCAACCCGCTCGCACTGGCCGGCATGGGCGCCAGCTGGCTGCTGCGGCAAAGCGGCCCCCTGACCGTGGGGGCCGGGCAGGTCGGCGGCATGGTCTGCAGCGAGCATGCGGAGGGCGGCCGCCCCGACGTGCTGTTCAACGTCATGCCGCTGTCGGTCGACAAGCCGGGCGATCCCCTGCACCGGTTTTCCGGCTTCTCGGCCTCGGCCACCCAGTGCCGGCCGCTCTCGCGCGGGACGGTGCAGGTGCGCTCGCCCGATCCACTGGCCCCGCCGCGCATCGTCTCCAACTACCTCACGCATCCGCATGACATCAAGGTCCTGACGAGCGGGCTGCGGATGCTGCGCGCGATCTACCTGCAGCCGTCCTTCCGCGATCTGGTGACGGACGACGAATACCTGCCCGGCAACGAGTCGCGCAGCGACGCCGATCTCGAGCAGTTCGCGCGCAGCCGCGGCGGCACCGTCTTCCACCCGACCGGCACCTGCCGCATGGGCAGCGACGAACGGGCGGTGGTCGACGCGCAACTGCGGGTGCGCGGGGTCGAGCGGCTGCGGGTGATCGACGCGTCGGTGATGCCCACGATGGTCTCCACCAACACCAATGCCGCCGCCATCATGATCGGCGAGAAGGGCGCCGCCCTGGTGGCGGGCCACTGAGCCGGGACGGACCATGCAGCTGGTGTTCGCCGATTCGGAAGTCGCCGGCATCGACGCCCTGGGCGACGGGCTGCGGGTGCGCTTCGCCGCCGCCGCGGTCGAACCGTCCGGCGGCAGCGGCGAGGCGGGCTACCTGCTCGACTTCGACCTGCTGCTGCAGGGCGCCACCTGGACCGGCGACCCCGCCGCCTGCTTCGGCCGCCTCGTGGACGGCTGGCTCAGCGACTCGGTCTCGCGCCTCACGCGGCTGGAACTGCCGTTCGACGGCCCCGGCCCCTGGGACGCGGTGTTCGTGTTCCCGCACGGCGTGCAGCTGGCGGCGCGGGCGTCGCATGTCACCGCCGTGCCGCGCGGCGACCAGCGTTTCCGGCCGTCCTACGCGTGCTGAGGCACACTCCGGTCATGGCAAGCAAGGACGAGATCGCGAGCTTCATCGCGAAGGAATTCCCGCAGACGCGGGTGCGGCTGGTCGAGGCCGGGGGCATGGCGGCCACCGTGGCGCACGAGGTCGGCCCGGATGAACTGCGCCCCGGCGGCACGGTGTCGGGGCCGGTGATGATGGCTACCGCGGACGTCGCGCTGTACGTCGCCATCCTGGCCGAGATCGGCATCGTGCCGCTCACCGTCACCACCAGCCTGAGCTTCAATTTCATGCGCAAGCCATCGGCCGACCGCCGCATCGTCGGGGTCTGCCGGCTGCTCAAGCTCGGGCGCACGCTGGCCGTCGGCGAGGTGACGCTCTATTCCGAAGGGCTGCCCGAGCCCGTGGCGCACGCCGTGGGCACCTACGCCATCCCGGCCAACCGTTCCTGACCACCGGCCCGGGGAGGGGCCCCGCGATGTACCGACTCCACGGCTTCTGCCAGTCCGGCAACACGTTCAAGGTCGCTTTCCTGCTGCGGGCGCTGGGCCAGCCGTGGGAGCCGGTGTTCGTCGACTTCATGCACGGCGCCACCCGCCGGCCCGACTGGCGCGAGACCGTCAATGCGATGGGCGAGGCGCCGGTGCTGGAAGTGGACGGCCGGCGCCTGGCGCAGTCGGGCGCGATCCTGACCTGGCTGGCCGACCGCCACGGTGCGTTCGGCGGCCGCGACGCCGACGAGCGCTACGAGGTGCTGCGCTGGCTGCTGTTCGACAACCACAAGTTCACCAGCTACTTCGCCACCTACCGCTTCCTGAAGGCGTTCGGCCCGGCCGCGCCCGATCCGGCAGTGATGGCGTGGCTGAAGGGCCGGCTCGACGCCGCCTTCGCCATCGTCGACAAGCACCTGGCCGGCCGCGCCTTCATGGTCGGGGATGCCCCGACCATTGCCGACCTGTCGCTGTCCGGCTACCTGTTCTTCCCGGTCGAGGAGAGCGGCTACCCGGTGGAGGGCGTGTACCCGAACATTGCCGCCTGGGTGCAGCGGCTGAAGGCCGTCCCCGGCTGGGCCGACCCGTACGACGTGCTGCCCGGCGAGCGCCTCGCGCCCAAGTGGTGACCGTCGCCACCGGGATTCCTGGCGCGCTCTTCGCGCCAGGCGCTCCGCTCCCGCCGTTCAGCCCACTTCGGCGATGAGCTCGATCTCGACGCAGGCGCCCATCGGGATCTGGGCCACCCCGAAGGCGCTGCGCGCATGCGCACCGCGATCGCCGAACACCTGGGCGAACAGTTCGCTGGCGCCGTTGGTCACCAGGTGCTGCTCGGTGAACTCCGGCGTGGAGTTCACCAGGCTCATCACCTTGACGATGCGCTTGACCTTGTTCAGGTCGCCCACCGCCGCCTGCAGCGTGCCCATCAGGTCGACCGCGATGGCGCGGGCGGCCGCCTTGCCTTCCTCGGTGCCCATGGTCTTGCCGAGCTGGCCGACCCAGGCCTTGCCGTCGCGCCTGGCAATGTGGCCCGACAGGAACACCAGGTTGCCGGTCTGCACGAAGGGCACGTAGGCCGCGGCCGGGGTGGCGACCGGGGGCAGCGCGATGCCCAGGTCCTTCAGCTTGTCGTAGACGCTCATGGGGTCTCCTCGGGATTGGGGTCGGCGATTGTAGGTGCGCCGCCGGCGTCCGGCAGCGGCGTCACGGTGACCGCAACATCCAGCGTGTGGTGGTGCCCGCCATGGATGACCCCGCGGATCGGCGACACGTCGGCGTAGTCGCGGCCCACTGCCAGCGTCACGTAGTCCTCGCCCGGCGCGCGGTCGTTGGTCGGGTCGAGGTCGGCCCAGCTGCCGGCGCCGTGCTCGCTGGGCAGGTACACCGACACCCAGGCATGGGAGGCGTCGCTGCCGACCAGGCGGGGCCGGCCGGGCGGCGGTTCGGTGAGCAGGTAGCCGCTGACGTAGCGCGCCGGCAGGCCCAGGCTGCGCAGGCAGCCGAGCATGACGTGGGCGAAGTCCTGGCAGACGCCCTTGCGCAGCGCCAGCGCCTCCAGCGCCGGCGTGCTGGCGTCGGTGGCCTGCGAGACGTAGGCGAAGTCGGCGTGGATGCGCGCCGTGAGCTCACGCGCGGCGTCCAGCAGCGGCCGGCCGGCCGGGAAGCTCGGGCGGGCGTAGGCCACCAGGTCGTCATGGCGCGGCACGTAGGGCGAGGGGAACAGGAATTCGGCGGCGGCGTCGTACTCGGCGCCGCGGTGGTAGCGCAGCCGCTCGCGTGCCTGTTCCCAGGGCAGGCTGTCCGCCGGTTCGCGTGGCGCCGCGGTGGCCACCACGCTGTCGGCCACCACCCGCAGCCGCTCGTGCGCGCCCTGCAGGCCGAAGAAGCAGCGCTGGTTGCCGAACACGTCGGTCGACGTGCTGCGCTGCTCCGGTTGCGGATCGATGGTGAGGGAATGGCGCAGCACGCGCTGGCCGTCGCGCTCGGCGGGGCGCAGGTGGGCCACGTGGTGCGCCGTCTTGACGGGCGGGATGTAGTCGTACGTGGTCTCGTGGACGACGTGCAGCAGCATGGGAGGCTCAGGCGCCGACGCTCTCGCGGGCGTCGGACGAGTGGGTGAAGTAGCGGGCGCCCAGGTCGTCGGACAGCTGGAAGGCCGCCGCGACGCACTGGCCCAGCACCTCCTGCAGCCCGGCGTAGCGTTCCTCCCGATCGTGCGCCGACAGGGCTTCCAGCGTCCAGTTGCGCGGGTCGGGCACGGTGAGCGCGATGCCGGGCACCTGGCCGGGCGCGCTGCCCTCCAGGCGTGCCAGGCGCCCGCGCAGGGTCTGCGCCACCCAGCCGAGCGAGCGCGGGTTGTCCCGGTCCAGCACCACCAGGTCGAGCAGGGCCGGGATGTCGTGGCGCTGCTGGTACTGGGCGTGGAAGGTGATGGTGCTGTCGAACAGCGCGACCACGGCCTCGAAGCCGCCCTCGTCGAAGACGGCGCCGGTCTCGAACGCGCAATCCAGGGCCGACGCCAGGAAGCCCAGGCGCTCGAGGTGGCGGCCGGTGGACAGCAGGCGCCAGCCGTCGTCGCGCATCATGCGGTCGGTCTGCGCGCCGGTCATGGCGGCCGTCGCGCCGGACAGCGATTCCAGCAGCCGGATGGCCTCGACGGACGAGTAGTCGCCATCCCGCCAACCCTGCTTGCAGCCGTGCAGGAAGGCCTGCTCGGCGCGGACGAGGACGTTCCACTGCTCCTGCGAGAGCCGGTCGCGCACGGCCGATGCCGCATTGCGCAGGGCGCCCAGGTTGAACGCGACGCTGGTGGCGCCGTCGGTGTCGCCGAGGGTGGCGACCAGCGAGCGCTCGAACACGCGCCGGGCCGCCGTGGCGGCCGGCACGTTGGGCAGCACCAGCCCATGGTCGACCGCCATCTCGCCCAGCCAGGCCAGCAGCGGCTGCGACGACTGGTCCTCGCCGTTGAGGCATTGCAGGGCGAGCCGCGCCAGCCGCGCCGAGTTCTCCGTGCGTTCCGTGTAGCGGCCGAGCCAGAACAGGTTCTCGGCTGCGCGGCTGGTGACCGTGCGGCCGCGGTGCGAGACGTCGACCGCGGGGTGCTCGTGGTGCAGCAGGCTGGTGGTGTCGACCTCGCCCTCGGTGAGCACCCAGGTATCGGCGCTGCTGCCGCCGCGCTGCATGGTGGTGATCTCCAGCGCGGCGCCGGCAGTGCGCGTCAGCCCGCCCGGCAGCACGCGCCAGGAACCGGGCCCGTCGGACACCGCGAACACGCGCAGCATCATCGAGCGCGGCGTGAGGCGCCCGCCGGCCCAGGTGGGCATCTGCGACAGCGGCCGGTAGGCCTGGATGGTGTGGTCGTCGGACTCGCGCACGATGCGCCCGGCCCATTCGTCGAGTTCGCGGCGCGTGAGGTAACGGCCCAGCACCGCGCCCGAGCCCGGGCCGCCGAAGGTCGGCTTGATCACGCCACCGGCCAGTTCCGGCAGTGCGGCCTCCAGGGCCGCCCGCTCGCCGCACCACCAGGTCGGGATGGCGGGCAGGCTCAGTTCCTCGCCGAGCAGTTTGCGCGCCAGGGCCGGCAGGAAGCCGAGCAGGGCGCAGGACTCCAGGAAGGCCGAACCCGGTGCGTTGGCCACGAGCACGTTGCCGGCCCGGATCGCCTGCAGCAGCCCCGGCACGCCCAGGCGCGAATCGGAGCGCAGCTCCAGCGGGTCGAGGAACTCGTCGTCCAGCCGCTTGAGCAGCCCGTGGACAGGTTCCAGACCGCGCAGGGTCTTGAGGTACAGGCGGTCGTCGCGCACGGTGAGGTCGCTGCCCTCGACCAGCGTCAGGCCCAGGTAGCGCGCCAGGTAGGCATGCTCGAAGTAGGTCTCGTTGTAGGGGCCGGGCGTGAGCAGCACGATGCGCGCCTCGCCCGCCGGCACCGGACTCATGGCGCGCAGGCCGTCGACCAGCGCGCGGTAGGTCGCGGCCAGCCGCTGCACCTTCAGCGAACGGAAGGCGGACGGGAACGAGCGCGAGATGATGAGCCGGTTCTCCAGCAGGTAGCCCAGGCCCGAGGGCGCCTGCGTGCGCTGCGACAGCAGCCACCAGCGGCCCTCGGGGTCGCGCGCCAGGTCGAAGGCGGCGATGTGCAGGTAGGTGCCGCCGGCCGGCCGGACGCCGTGCATGGCACGCAGGTAGCCGGGGTGTCCGTGCACCAGTGCGGGCGGCAGCAGGTTGGACGCGAGCAGGCGCTGCGGCCCGTAGACGTCGGCCATGATGCGCTCGAGCAGCCGCACGCGTTGCAGCACGCCGGCCTCGATGCGCTGCCAGCCGTCGGGCGTGACGATGAGCGGGAACAGGTCGAGCGACCAGGGCCGCTGCGGGCCGCCGGCATCGGCGTAGACGTTGTAGGTGATGCCGTTGTCGCGCACCTGCCGCGACAGGCTGAGCATGCGCTGGTCGAGGTCGGCGAAGCCGCCGCCGCCCAGGTGCTCGAAGAAGCGCGACCAGGTGGGCGTCACCGGCTTGCCCTGGCTGCCGGCCGGCCCCGGGACCGACACCGCCCCGCGCAGCTCGTCGAAGTGGCCTGCGGCCGCCGGCGGTGCCAGCGCCGCGGCCAGGCCGGCGGGCGATTCGTCGGCGGCGCCGCCGAACAGGGAGTCGAGGGGCTTGTCCACGGTGGGCCGATTGTCCCATCGGCCGGACCCGCGCCCTGCCGCCGCCGGGCGGCCGGGAGCTGCCTGTTGCCGGTCGGCGACGGCGCGCCCCGGGGTCAGAGCAGCGGGCGCAGCCAGGTGGCCAGGTGTTCGCGCACCTTTTCGGACATCGGTCGCCGCTGCCAGTCCTGGAGCGTGGTGCGGCGGCTGCGGGCCAGGTCGGCCTCGAACACCGCGGTCATGCGGCGGGCGAAGGCGGGGTGGTACACGGTGAGGTTGGCCTCGTCGTTCAGGTGGAACGAGCGCGGGTCGAAGTTGGTCGAGCCGACCGAGGTGAGCAGCCCGTCGACCAGGATCATCTTGCAGTGGAACATGGTCGGCTGGAACTCGTGCAGCTCGACGCCGGCCTCCAGCAGCGGCCCCCACAGGCCGCGCGACGCCCGCCGCACCGTGTCCTGGTCGGTGTGCGGGCCGGGGGTGATGACCCGCACCCGGACCCCGCGGCGCACCGCGGACACCAGCGATTTCACCGCCACCGGGTCGGGCACGAAGTAGGCGCTGGCGATGTCGATGCTGCGGGTGGCCGCGGTGATCGCCAGCAGCACCATCATCAGCATGCGTTCGCTGCCGTCGCTGGGCGAGCTGGCGAACATCTGGGCCGGCTGGTCGCCGGCCGGCTGCAGTTCGGGGAAGTAGTCCGGCCCGTGCAGCACCCGGCCGGTGGTCTTGCTCCAGTTGGCCAGCATCACGCTCTGCATCTGGGCCACCACGGGGCCCTCGACGCGAAAGTGCGAGTCGCGCCAGTGGTCGGGATCCTGGGCGTCGCCGCACCATTGCGGGGCGATGCCCACGCCGCCGGTGAAGCCGATGCGGCCGTCGACGATCAGCAGCTTGCGGTGGGTTCGGTTGTTCATGCGCCCCAGGTGGTACCAGCGCAGCGGGTGGAACATTCGCACCTCCACCCCCTCGTCGCGCATGCGGAACACCAGCTCGCGGTCGACCTTGGTGCTGCCCACCCAGTCGAGCAGCACGTGCACCCGCACGCCCGCCCGCGCGCGCTCGGACAGCGCCTCCGCGAACTGCGTGCCGATCTCGCCCGACCAGTAGATGAAGGTCTCGAACAGCACCGTGCGGCGGGCTTCGCGGATGGCCTGCAGCATCGCCGGGAAGATGCGGTCGCCGTTGACCAGTTCCTGCACCTGGTTGCCCGGGACGATGGCGGGCCCCAGCAGCATGGCCATGGCGCGCTGGAACTGCGGGTCGTCGACCGTGTAGAGGTGGTCGATCTCACGCTGCACGCGCCGTTCGGCCGCACCGAAGTTCACCACGACGAGCGCGAGGGCGAGGGCGGCGACGATGGCCAGCAGGTACAGCACGGCCGGGAGGATGGCAGGACCGCGCCCGGATGAGCGTCGGATGACGCCTCGTCCTGGGGCGGGCGCCGCCTCCCGGCCGGCTCGGGGAGGCCGGCGCCGTCAGCCGCGCGGGGCCGTGCGCAGGTCCAGCGTGAACGGGAACTCGCGGCTGCCGGGCACGTCGACCGTGGCCGGCGGGACGTGCAGCCGGCCCGGCGTGTGGCCCATGCGGAAGAAGCGTGCGAGGCGGCGGCTCTCGGCCTCGTAGGCGTTGACCGGGAAGGTCACGTAGTTGCGCCCGCCCGGGTGTGCCACGTGGTACTGGCAGCCGCCCAGCGAGCGGTTCATCCAGGTGTCGACGATGTCGAAGGTGAGCGGAACATGCACGCCGATGGTGGGATGCAGCGCCGACGGCGGGTTCCAGGCGCGGTAGCGGACGCCGGCGACGAACTCGCCGGTGGTGCCGGTGGGCTGCAGCGGCACCGCCTGGCCGTTGACGGTGACCACGTAGCGGCTCTCGTTGAGGCCGGTGGCGAGCACCTCCAGGCGCTCGAGCGACGAGTCGACATAGCGCACCGTGCCGCCGACCGCGCCTTCCTCGCCCAGCACGTGCCAGGGCTCGAGTGCGCTGCGCAGCGTGAGCTCCACGCCCGCCGCCTGCACCGTGCCCACGAGCGGAAAGCGGAACTCGAAGTGGGGCGCGAACCAGGCATCGTCGAAGTCGTAGCCGGCGCTGCGCATCTCCTGCAGCACGTCGTGGAAGTCGGCCTGCACGAAGCTGGGCAGCAGCCAGCGGTCGTGCAGCTGCGTGCCCCAACGGGTGACGGGGGCCTTGTAGGGCTCGTTCCAGAACCGGGTGATGAGCGCGCGCAGCAGCAGCTGCTGCACGATGCTCATGCGCGCATGCGGCGGCATCTCGAACGCCCTCAGCTCCAGCAGCCCCAGCCGGCCGGTGGCGGAGTCGGGCGAATACAGCTTGTCGATGCAGAACTCGCTGCGGTGGGTGTTGCCCGTGACGTCGACCAGGATGTTGCGCAGGCTGCGGTCGACCAGCCAGGGCGGCATGTGCTGGCCGTGCGCCTGGCGGCTGCGCTCGATCTCGCGCAGCGCCACTTCCAGTTCGTACAGCTGGTCGTTGCGGGCCTCGTCGATGCGCGGCGCCTGGCTGGTGGGGCCGATGAACAGGCCCGAGAACAGGTACGACAGCGAGGGGTGGTTGTGCCAGTACAGCAGCAGGCTGGACAGCAGCTCGGGGCGGCGCAGGAACGGCGAGTCGGCCGGCGTGGCGCCGCCCAGCACGAAGTGGTTGCCGCCCCCGGTGCCGGTGTGGCGGCCGTCGGTCATGAACTTCTCGGCCGACAGGCGGGTCTCGAAGGCGGCCTCGTACAGGAACTCGGTGTGGTCGACCAGCTCGGCCCAGTCGTGGGCCGGATGGATGTTCACCTCGATCACGCCGGGGTCGGGCGTCACCTGCAGGATCTTCAGCCGGTGGTCGCGCGGGGGCGGGTAGCCCTCCAGGACGACCTTCAGGCCCAGCTCCTGCACGGTGCCCTCGATCGCCGCCAGCAGGTCGAGGTAGTCGGCCAGGTCGGTCAGCGGCGGCATGAAGACGTACAGCACGCCGGTCCTGGCGCCCACCGCCTCGGCCTTGGGGCCGTTGGCCCGGCGCGGGTCGCGCACCTCGACGCACAGCGCCGTGCGCGGGACCTCGGGGGCCGACTGGAAGCGGCCGGGGGGCTTGGCGGCGGCCGCCTCGGGCTGCCCCGGTGCGGGGGCGCTGCCGGCGCCGGCGACGCCCCCGCGGGCAATCTGCGGCAGGAGGCGCGCGTCGGCGCGGGCTTCCACCGGGACCTGCACATGCCGGGCCTGCAGGATGTCGGCTGCCGGCAGTGGGTCGCGCGGGGCCATCGGGTCCTGCTCGACGACGTGGGGATAGTCGGCCTTGCTCACCCAGGGCAGGGCGTCCAGCGGCAGCCGGTAGCCCATGGGTGAGTCGCCGGGGATCAGGTACAGGCGCTCGCCGCGCAGGTACCAGGGCCCGGTGGACCACAGGGGACCGCCCGGCCGGCCCTGGTCGCGCGGATGGGCCTGCAGCGGCAGCACGTAGCCGACCACGGTGTCCAGCTTCTGCTCGAACACCCGGCGCAGGCGCACGCGCTCCAGCTCGTCGTCCAGGCGGGCGTCGAACGGGTCGACGTTGACCGGCAGGCGCCGCTCGCGCCACAGGTAATAGAAGGCGTCCTCGTAGCCGGGCTGGATGAACTTGTCGGTGAGGTTCAGGCGCCGTGCCAGCGCGTGCATGAAGCGCCGGGCGTCCTCGCCGGTGTAGGCGTGGGCATCGCGTTCGTCGGCGAACAGGGCCGGGTTCTTCCAGCACGGCTGGCCGTCGGCGCGCCAGCAGATCGACAGCGCCCAGCGCGGCAACTGCTCGCCCGGGTACCACTTGCCCTGGCCGAAGTGCAGGAAGCCGCCGTCGCCGTAGCGGGCCCGCAGCTTGTGCACCAGGGCGGTGGCGTAGCCGCGCTTGGTGGGGCCCAGGGCGTCGGTGTTCCATTCGGCCGCCTCGCGGTCGGCGGTGGCCACGAAGGTGGGCTCGCCGCCCATGGTGAGGCGCACGTCGCCGGCCGCCAGGTCGCGGTCGACCTTGTCGCCCAGCCGCAGCACGTCGCTCCACTGGTCTTCGGTGTAGGGCTTGGTCACGCGCGGCGACTCGTGGATGCGCGTGACCTGCATGTGGTGGCTGAAATCGACCTCGGCCTCGTCCATCAGGCCCTCGATCGGTGCCGCGCCCGAAGGCTGGGGCGTGCAGGCGAGCGGGATGTGGCCCTCCCCTGCGAGCAGGCCGGAGGTGGGGTCGAGGCCGATCCAGCCGGCCCCCGGCAGGTACACCTCGCACCAGGCATGCAGGTCGGTGAAATCGACCGTGGTGCCGCTGGGGCCGTCGAGCGACTTGACGTCGGGCACGAGCTGGATGAGGTAGCCGGAGACGAAGCGCGCCGCCAGGCCCAGGTTGCGCAGCAGCTGCACCAGCAGCCAGCCGGAGTCGCGGCACGAGCCGCTGGCGTTGCGCAGCGTCTGTTCGGGAGTCTGCACCCCCGGCTCCATGCGGATCAGGTAGCGGATGTCGCGCTGCACCTGCTGGTTGAGGCTGACCAGGAAGTCGGTGATGCGGCGCGGCTGGCGGTCGACCTTGTCGATGTACGCGCGCAGCAGCGGCGTGACCGGCTCGCAGGCCAGGTAGGGCGCGAGCTCCTGGGCGACGGCGGGCTCGTACTGGAAGGGGAAGGTTTCCGCGCTCGGCTCGAGGAAGAAGTCGAACGGGTTGTAGACCGCCATCGCGACCACCAGGTCCACCGTGACCTTGAATTCGGTGGTGGGCTCGGGGAACACCAGCCGCGCCTGGTAGTTGGCGAACGGATCCTGCTGCCAGTTGATGAAGTGGTTGGCGGGCTCGACACGCAGCGAATACGACAGGACGGTGCTGCGGCAGTGCGGCGCCGGACGCAGGCGGACCACCTGGGGGCCCAGCCGCACTGGCCTGTCATATCTGTAGTGGGTGACGTGGTTCAGCGCGGCGTGAATGGACATGCGGGGCATCCTAGCAAGACCTGTGCACATCCGATGCGACGCCAAGGCTGGTGCGGTGCGCCTGTGCGCTCCCCCGGTCTGGGGAGGCGCGCCGGGCGCCGCGGTGCGTTGATCGGGGCATGTCCGCCTCGCCGTCCGGCCGCCTCTGGATGCCGCTCCTGGCCGGGGCGGTGCTCGGGCCGGCCCTGCAACTGCAGCAGGCGGCGCTGTGGCCGGTGCCGGCCTATGCGGGGCTGGCGCTGGCGGGCGCGGCCGCTCTGGCGCTGGGCGCCCGCCTGCGCGTGCGGCCACCCGCCCGGATGCTGACCTTGCTGGCCGGCGCGCTGCTGGCGTTCGCCCTGTGCGGCGGGCGTGCCCTGGCATTCCTGCAGGGCGCGCTCGATCCCGCGCTGCAGGGCGCCGACCTGGTGGTGACCGGCACCGTCGCGTCCATGCCGCAGCGCAACGAACTGGGGCAGCGCTTCCGGTTCGAGGTCGAGGCCGCGACCCGCGACGGTGCCACGGTCGTGTTGCCGCGGCGCCTGTCGCTGGCCTGGTACGCGGGCAGCTGGGCGCAGGCCTGGGAGGTGCCCGAGGCCCAGCGCGCCGGACCGCCGCTGCGCGCCGGCGATCGCTGGCGCTTCACGGTCCGGTTGCGGGCCCCGCACGGCAACCTGAATCCGCACGGCTTCGACTACGAGCTGTGGCTGTGGGAGCAGGGGCTTCAGGCGACCGGGGCGGTGCGCGCCGGTCCGGCCGACCCGCCGCCGCGCCACCTGGGGACCGGCTGGGCCCATCCGGTCGAGCGGGCCCGCCAGCGGGTGCGCGACGCCATCCTGGCGCGCGTGGCCGACCCGCGCAGCGCCGGCGTGCTGGCGGCCCTGGTGGTGGGGGACCAGAACGCCATCGACCGTGCCGACTGGGACGTGTTCCGGGCCACCGGCGTGGCCCACCTGATGTCGATCTCGGGCCTGCACGTAACCATGTTCGCGTGGCTGGCGGGGGCGCTGGTCGGCGCCAGCTGGCGGCGCAGCCCCCGCCTGTGCCTGGCCTGGCCGGCCCCGCAGGCGGCGCTGGCCGGCGGGCTGGCGCTGGCGACCGGCTATGCGCTCTTCAGCGGCTGGGGCGTCCCGGCCCAGCGCACGCTGCTGATGCTGGCCAGCGTCGCCTGGCTGCGGTTGTCCGGCCGGCGCTGGCCGTGGCCGGTGACCTGGCTGGCCGCCTGCGCCGTGGTGCTCACGACCGACCCCTGGGCGCTGCTGCAGCCCGGCTTCTGGCTGAGCTTCATCGCCGTCGGCGTCCTGTTCGCCACCGATCGCGGCGCGCTGCCGCAGGCGCCCGGGCTGGCGGCGCGCGCCGCGGGCCTCGTGCGCGAGCAGGCGATCGTCACGCTCGCGCTCGCCCCGCTGACGCTGGTGCTGTTCGGCCAGGTCGCGCTGGCCGGGTTGCTGGCCAACCTGCTGGCCATACCCTGGGTGACGCTGGTGGTCACGCCGCTGGCCATGGCCGGGGTGGCCCTGCCGGTCGCCTGGGACCTGGCGGCCTGGGCCGTCCAGGTCCTGGCCGCGTTCCTGCAGCTGCTGGCGGCGCTGCCGTCCGCGGTCTGGACCAGCCCGGCGCCTCCGGCCTGGGCCGGCGCGGCCGGCGTGCTGGGTGGCCTGCTGCTGGCGATGCGGCTGCCCCCGGCCCTGCGGTCGCTCGGCCTGCCGCTGCTGCTGCCGGTGCTCCTGTGGCAGGCCCCGCGGCCGGCGGCGGGCGAGTTCGAGCTGCTCGCCGCCGACATCGGCCAGGGCAATGCGGTCCTGGTCCGCACCGCCACCCACACCCTGGTGTACGACGCCGGGCCGCGCTACGGCGCCGAAAGCGATGCCGGGCAGCGGGTGCTGGTGCCACTGCTGCGGGCGCTGGGCGAGCAGGTCGACACCCTGGTGCTGAGCCACCGGGACAGCGACCACACCGGCGGCGCAGCGGCGGTGCTGGCGATGCAGCCGCGCGCGGCGGTGCTGGGCTCACTGGAGGCCGGCCATGTCCTGCAGCTGCTGCGGCCGGTGACGCCCTGTGCGGCCGGCCAGGCCTGGCGCTGGGACGGGGTGGCGTTCGAGGTGCTGCACCCGGCCGCCGCCGACCCCGGCGCGCCCGGCCGCACCAACGCCGCCAGCTGCGTGCTGCGGGTGGCCAACGGCCGCCAGGCGGCCCTGCTGGCCGGCGACATCGAGCAGCCCCAGGAGGCGGCCCTGCTGGCGCGCGAAGCCCCGTTGCAGGCGCAGGTGCTGCTGGTGCCCCACCACGGCAGCAAGACCTCGTCGAGCGCCGCCTTCCTGGACCGGGTGGCGCCGCGCTGGGCGCTGGTGCAGGCCGGCTGGCGCAACCGCTTCGGCCACCCGGCGCCGCCGGTGCTGGCCCGCTATGCCGAGCGGCAGGCCGTGGTGGTGAGGACCGACCGCTGCGGCGCCGCCTGGTGGTCGTCGGCCCGGCCGGATGCGGTGCGCTGCGAACGGGAGGAGGCGCGGCGCTACTGGCACCACGCGCCGGCACCGGATTGACCCTCGGATCGGGCCTTGCGCGGCCTGGTTATTGCTATCCTGTGTCCGGAGCAAACACCACGCCATGCAAAAGTTCGACGAGATGTTCCGGCAGCTGCCCGAAGACGGCCCGCTGCAGTTCCAGACCCAGTCCCTGGGCGGAATGAGCCAGACCCAGGTGCAGGGCGTGCGCGACCACTACCAGCGGTACGCCGGCTGGCTGGGGCGGCAGCCGCAGGACGCCCTGCGGGCCCGGCGCGAGGAAGCCGAGATGATCTTCCGGCGCGTGGGCATCACCTTCGCGGTGTACGGCGCCAAGGACGAGGACGGCGCCGGCACCGAGCGCCTGATCCCGTTCGACCTCATCCCGCGCATCATCCCGGCCCACGAGTGGGCGCAGATGGAAAAGGGCCTGGTGCAGCGGGTCACGGCCCTCAACCGCTTCCTGCACGACGTCTACCACGAGCAGGAGATCCTGCAGGCCGGCATCATCCCGGCCGAGCAGGTGCTGAACAACGCCCAGTTCCGCAAGGAGATGATGGGCGTCTACACGCCGCACCACGTCTACTCGCACATCGCCGGCATCGACATCGTGCGCGCGCCCGACGAGAAGGGCGAGGGCGAGTACTACGTGCTGGAGGACAACCTGCGCGTGCCCAGCGGCGTGAGCTACATGCTGGAAGACCGCAAGATGATGATGCGGCTGTTCCCCGACCTGTTCAGCCAGCACCGCGTCGCGCCCGTCGCCCACTACCCCGACCTGCTGCTGGAAACGCTGCGCGCCTCGGCCCAGCCCGGCGCCCCCGATCCCACCGTGGTCGTGCTCACGCCCGGCATGTACAACAGCGCCTACTTCGAGCACGCCTTCCTGGCCCAGCAGATGGGCGTGGAGCTGGTCGAGGGCCAGGACCTGTTCGTCAAGGACCGCTACGTCTACATGCGCACCACCCGCGGCCCGCGCCGGGTGGACGTCATCTACCGCCGGGTGGACGACGACTTCCTCGATCCCGACGTGTTCCGGCCCAACTCCACGCTGGGCACGCGCGGCCTGGTCGACGCCTACCGGGCCGGCAACGTGGCCATCTGCAACGCCATCGGCACCGGGGTGGCCGACGACAAGTCGATCTACCCCTACGTGCCGAAGATGATCGAGTTCTACCTGGGCGAGAAGCCGATCCTGAAGAACGTGCCCACCTCCATGTGCCGCAACCCCGAGGACCTGAAGTACGTGCTGGACAACCTGGACAAGCTGGTCGTCAAGGAAGTGCACGGCGCCGGCGGCTACGGCATGCTGGTCGGGCCGGCCGCCAGCAAGCAGGAGATCGAGGATTTCCGCCGGGCCCTGGTGGCCAACCCGGGCGGCTACATCGCCCAGCCCACCCTGAGCCTGTCGTCCTGCCCCACCTTCGTCGAGAGCGGCATCGCGCCGCGCCACATCGACCTGCGGCCGTTCGTCCTGTCGGGCAAGCAGGTGCAGATGGTGCCCGGCGGCCTCACGCGCGTGGCGCTCAAGGAGGGCTCGCTGGTGGTCAACTCGTCCCAGGGTGGCGGCACCAAGGACACCTGGATCCTGGAGGTCTGAGCATGCTGTCACGCACCGCAGACCACCTGTTCTGGATGGCCCGCTACACGGAGCGGGCCGAAAATACTGCGCGGATGTTGGACGTCAACTACCAGACCTCGCTGCTGCCGCAATCCGCCGCCGTGGCGCAGGTGGGCTGGCAGGGCCTGCTGTCCATCAGCGAGCTGGTGCCGTTGTACGCCAGGAAGCACGGCGAGGTGGAAGCGTCCCGTGTCATCGAGTTCATGGTGCGCGACGAGAACAACCCTTCGTCCATCGTCTCGTGCGTGCGTGCCGCGCGCGAGAATGCCCGTGCCGTGCGGGGCTCGCTGACCACCGAGGCCTGGGAGACGCAGAACCAGACCTGGATCGAGCTCAACCGCATGCTGCGCAGCGGCGAGTTCGAGCGCGATCCCGGCCAGTTCTTCGAGTGGGTGAAGTTCCGCTCGCACCTGTCGCGCGGGGTGACCGTGGGCACCATGCTGATGGACGAGGCGCTGCACTTCATGCGCCTGGGCACGTTCCTGGAGCGGGCCGACAACACCGCGCGGCTGGTCGACGTGAAGTTCCACGCCGTGCAGAGCGACTTCTTCGGCGCCGCCACCGCCCAGGACCAGGAGTACGACTTCTACCACTGGAGCGCCATCCTGCGCAGCGTCTCCGGCTTCGAGATCTACCGCAAGGTGTACCGCGACGTCATCAAGCCCGAACGCGTGGCCGAGCTGCTGATCCTGCGCCCGGACATGCCGCGCTCGCTGCATGCCAGCATGAACGAGGTGGTGTCCAACCTGCACATGGTGGCCAACGACCAGTCGGCCGAGACCGAACGCCGCGCGGGCAAGCTGCGCGCCGACCTGCAGTACGGCAACATCGACGAGATCCTGGCCACCGGCCTGCACGCCTTCCTCACGCAGTTCCTGGATCGCGTGAACGAGCTGGGCGGCCGCATCAGCCGCGACTTCCTGGTGCCGGCCACGATCTGATGCTGGCGCAGGCCGACGCCCTGCTGCGCGCGGGCCGCTTCCAGGAGGCGCAGGGCGCGTTCCGGCAGGCGCTGGCCCAGGACCCCCCATCCCTCGACGCGCGCCTGGGCCTGTCCCAGGCCTGCCTGGGTGCGGGCGACGTCGCGCTGGCCACTGCCTGGTTGAGCGACGCCTGCCGGCTCGCGCCGCGCCGGCCCGAGCCGCTGGTCCGGCTGGCCGAACTGCTGCTTGGCCAGCAGCAGTTCGCGCAGGCGCTGCCGCTGTACCAGCGCCTGTACCACGACATCGGCGCCCGCGACCGGGCGACGCTGCTGCACTACGGCTTCTGCCTCGAACAGGTGGGCGAGGTCGAGGAAGCCATCGTGCTGTACCGCGAAGCCGTCGGGCGCGAGCCCGGCTTCGTCGAGGCGCAGGTGGATCTCGCGGGCGTGCTGTGGCGGGTGGGTGACTACCAGGGGGCGCTCGCGCATGCGCAGGCGGCGGTGGCGCTGGCTCCGGACCATCCCTACGCCGTGCGCATCCTGGGCACCGCGCTGCTCAACCTCGGGCGGCTGGACGAGGCCGAGACTGTGCTGCGGCGGGCCCTGGTGCTCAAGCCCGACCTTGCGCTGGCCCAGGTCGACCTGGCCTTCACGCTGCTGCTGGCCGGGCGCATGCCCGAGGGCTGGGACTGGTACGAGAAGCGCTGGAACGACACCGCGCGGCTGCAGCGGCCGGTCTACTGGCGCGCCGGCTACGAGTGGCAGGGCCCGCAACAGCCGCTCGCCGGCCGCAGCATCCTGGTGTACGGGGAGCAGGGGCTGGGCGACCAGGTGCAGTTCGCGCGCTACCTCCCGCTGCTGCAGGCGCTGGGAGCCACGGTGCTCGCCGCGCTGCGGCCCGAGTTGCTGCCGCTGGTGGAGCGCAGCTTCCCGGGCGTGCGCGGCGTGACGGCCACCTCCGACGTGCAGGCCGACCTGCACGTCGCGCTGCTCGACCTGCCGCAGCGCCTGCGCACCACGCTGGACAGCATCCCGTCGCCGGCCCCCTACCTGCATCCGCCGGCCGAACGCCTGGCGCACTGGCAGCACCGGCTGTCGGCCTGGCCGCAACGGCTGCGGGTCGGACTGGCGTGGGCGGGCTTCGCGGCGCACGTCAACGACCGCAACCGCTCGCTGCCGCTCAGCCTGTTCCGGCCGCTGCTCGAGTCGCAGCAGGTGCAGTGCTTCAGCCTGCAGAAGAGCGCCGCCGGCGCCTACCGCGACATGGCACCGGCGCCGGGCCGGCTGCTGGATCTCACGGCGGAGTGGACCGATTGCAGCGACAGCGCCGCCATGCTCCGGCAGCTCGACCTGGTGATCACCGTCGACAGCGCGGTGGCGCACCTGGCCGGCGCGGTGGGCACGCCGGTGTGGCTGCTCCTGCCGCCCAACCCGGACTTCCGCTGGCTGCTGGATCGGGCCGACAGTCCCTGGTACCGGGGCATGCGCCTGTTCCGCCGCAACTTCGGCGAATCGCGGCAGGACCAGGTCGCCCGCGTGCTGCAGGCCTTGCAGGACCGCCTGGCTGCCTGACTTCGGCGCCGGCGGTCAGCCGGCCGCGCGCAGGCGCTCGAGCGAGCGCTGCAGGTTGGCGCGGGCGCGCGCCTCCAGGGCGTCGTGGAAGGCGGCGGTGGCGTACAGCCGCGGTTGCGCGAGGAACGCCTGGACCAGCGCCAGGCGGCCGGCATTGAAGGCGGCGACATCCAGGTGGCCGTATTCGGCCCGCACTTCCTGCTCGTAGGCATCGAAGCGTGCCGGTGCCGCGCCCAGGATGGCGAGGTCGATGTCCAGCAGCAGTTGCGTGTCGGGGTCGTCGCCGCGCCGGGTGTGGTGGGCGGTCGCCCGCACCAGGTCGGCGATGCGGTCGGCCGCCTCGGCCGGGCAACCGGCGGCCAGCACGCTGTCGTGGGCCCATTGCGCACTGCGCTCCTCGTTGTCGGTGCGCCGCGGGTCGTAGACGGCGTCGTGGAACCAGAGCGCCAGCTCGACTTCGGCGGGGCGCCGGGCCAGCATGGCCGCCGCCTCGAAGTTCGCCAGGCCCTCGCGCAGGTGCTGCAGCGTGTGGTAGCGGCGGTGCGGCTCGCTGTAGGCGGCCAGCAGCTGGTTGAGCAGCCCGCCGTTGGCGGTGCCGGCGCCCAGCTCGCCCCACAGGCGGCGCCACGAGTTCAGGTTCATCTCGCTCATGAGCCGCGCTGCAGGGCCTGGCGCACCTCGCGCCCGAGTTCGATGACGGCCATCGCGTAGTAGCTGGACCAGTTGTAGCGGGTGATCACGTAGAAGTTCTCGGTGCCGGCCACGTAGCTGGGAGGCTCGTTGCCGTTCTGCAGTTCCACCAGCGCGAGCGGGCCGGTGTGCTGCACCGCCGTGTCGTCCAGCAGGGCGCCCCTGGCCAGGAAGCTCGGGACGCTGAACGTCGGCAGGATGTCGGGCGCCAGCAGGCCTTCCATGTCGACCCGCTCGGCATCGAACGTCACCGGGTAGTGGGTGGGCATGCCGGGCTGCCAGCCGTAGCCCTTGAAGTAGCTGGCCACCGAGCCGATGACATCGGCCGGGCTGCGCCAGAGGTCGATGCGGCCGTCGCCGTCGAAGTCGACGGCCCAGCGCGCCCAGCTGCTGGGCATGAACTGCGGCATGCCCATGGCACCGGCGTAGCTGCCCAGGGGCTTGGTCGGGTCGACGCCGGAGCGCTGCTGCAAGGCCAGGAATTCCTCCAGCTCGCCGCGGAAGAACGCGGTGCGCTCGGCGGCACGCGGGTGGGCCGGGGGGAAATCGAACGACAGGGTGGCCAGCGCGTCGAGGACCCGGAAGTTGCCCATCTGCTGGCCATAGATGGATTCGACGCCCACGATGCCGACCACGATCTCGGGCGGCACGCCGTACTCGCGTTCCGCGCGCTCGAGCGCCTCGCGGTTGGCCTGCCAGAAGCGCACGCCGGCCTGGATGCGCACCGCGTCGATGAACCGGCTGCGGTACAGGGTCCAGTTCTTGGGCGTGCCGGCGGGAGGCGGCTGCATCAGCCGCACCACCACCGGCAGCAGCTGCGCCTGCGCGATGGCGGCGCGCGTGCGCCCGCGGTCCAGGCCGCGCCGTTCGGCCAGCTCGTCGGCGAACTGCATGGCGTCGTCGCGTGTCGCGTAGGGCGTGCCCTGGCGGACCGGCGCCGCGCCGTTGCCGGTCTTGCGGGCCGTGGCCTTGGCGGCCAGGGTGGTGGCGGGCAGCAGGAGGAAGGCCGCCACGGCGGCGGCAACGAACAGGGAGACGCGGGTCATCGGGCGGCGGGCCAGGGCAGGCGGTTCAGTTCGCGCTGCAGCGCGGGTAACTCGGTGGGGGGCCGGCGTGCATAGCGCTGCGCCTCCAGGCGCAGCAGCCAGTCTGCCAGCGCCTGCGCCTCGTGGCCGAAACGGTTGGTGACGGCCTGCGCGAGCTGGCGTGGCCCGCCGGCCGGCGGCACCACGACGCCCTCGCGCGCCAGGCGCTGGCGCACGCGCGCCAGCAGCCGCAGCCAGGGGTCCTGGCGGCTGCGCTCCCAGCGCGCCCAGGCTGCGCCGCCCAGGGCCACGGCGACCACGATGGCGATCAGCAGGAACGTCAGGTCCTGCCAGTTCGGCGACTTGAAGCCGAGGTTGCGCAACAGGTCCAGCTGCTTGCTTTGGGTGTAGTTCAGCACCCACTGGTTCCAGCGGTTGTTGACCGCCTCCCAGCCCTCCCGCAGGCTGCCCAGCAGGCCGGGGCTGACGGTGCCCAGCGCCGCCGCGAACACCCCCTGGGGCGGCAGCAGCCGCTGCAGCGAGCCGGTGCGTGACGGCGCGACGTAGGCGGTGGGGTCGACCCGCACCCAGCCGAGGCCGGCCAGCCACACCTCGGCCCACGCATGGGCGTCGCTCTGGCGCACCGTCCACCAGCCGTCGATCGAGTTCAGCTCGCCGCCCTGGTAGCCGGTGACCACCCGGGCCGGGATGTCCATGCCGCGCATGAGCACGACGAACGCCGAGGCGATGTGCTCGCAGAAGCCCTGCTTGCGGTCGAACCAGAATTCGTCGGCGGTGTGCTCGCCGTACACGCCGGGGTCGAGCGTGTAGACGTAGCCGCCGGTGCGCAGCCGCTGCAGCGCCGCATCGACCAGCGCCGGCTTGTTGGCCGCCCCGCCCGGGACCTGCGCGATCAGCTGGCTGGCGAGCTGCAGCGTGCGCGGGTTGAACGACGGCGGCAGCTCGCGGTACTGGATGGGCACGCTGAAGGGACGGGCGTCGGCGGCGGCGCGGTAGGCGACGTGGCTCTCGGCGCTGTAGCGGACCAGGTCGGTGACCGGGCGGCTGGCCACCCATTGCAGCTCGCCGCCGCTGATCGCTTCCAGACCCGCGCCGCTGGGCCGCTCGGTGGCGGCGTCCAGCACCAGCAGCCAAGGCCGGTTGTTCGGCTCCAGCATGACCGCGTAGCGCACCGCGGGGCCCAGGCCCTCTAGCCGCACCGGCGGCAGCAGGCCGGCCGCGTAGGCGCCGATGCGCGGCACGAGCGGGCGCCACACGCGGCCGTCGAAGGAGGACAGGACCGGGCCGCGGAAGTACATCTCCGACGGTGCCGGCAGCGGGCCCTCGAAGCGCACCCGCATCGCGACGCTTTCCTCCAGCGCGAGCTGGGCCACGGTGCCCACCTGCATGGTGGCCGACAGGCCGGTGCGGCCGGTCATGCCGTCGCCGGGGATACCCCACAGCGGGGCAAGGCGCGGGAACAGCATGAACAGCACGGCCATCATGGGCGCGCCCAGCAGCGCCATCCAGCCGGCGGTGCGCGCGGCCTGCAGCAGCGGCGGCCGGCCGACCGGCATGTGGGCGTTGACGAGGGCCGTCAGCAGGCCCAGCAGGCCGACCAGCATCGCTCCCGCCGTCGGCAGCGACTGCGAGAAGAAGAAGTTGGTCAGCATGGTGAAGAAGCCGAGGAAGAACACCACGAAGGCATCGCGCCGGGCGCGCAGCTCCAGCGTCTTCAGGGCCAGCAGCACGACGATGAGCGTCACGCCGGCATCGCGGCCGAGTAGGGTGCGGTGCGACAGCAGCGTGGCGCCGATGGTGGCGGCCAGCAGTGCCAGGACCCAGCCGTTGCCGGGCAGCGGGTCGCCGCGCACCGCCAGCACGCCGCGCCAAGCCAGCACGGCCGCGGTGAGGCCGATGCACCACCAGGGCAGCTGGCCCAGCTGCGGCAGGATCAGCCAGGCGATCACCGCCAGCAGGAACAGCGTGTCGCGCGCCTCGCGCGGCAGGGTCTGCAGCCGCCCTAGCACAGCGCAAGCGCCTCCAGGCAGCGGCGCCGGTGGGCTTCGCCGGCATCGGGCCGCAGCTCGTGCCCGGGCAGGCGCAGCCCGTAGTCGAGCCCCAGCTTGTCGGCCTGGATGACCCAGGCGGCCAGGCGCGCGAGGCGGGCTTCGGCATCCACCGATCCGGCGCGGGCGAAGTCGAGCCAGAGCTCGCGCCGCTGGGCCTGCTGCGTGTCGCGGCTGACCAGCTCATCGCTCTTGGCGGCCTTCTTCCAGACCACCAGCTTCAGCGGGTCGCCGCGCCGGTAGCCGCGCACGCCCTCGAACTCGCCGGTCGACTGCACCCGGGCCGAGCCCGCCGTGCCGGCGCGCGGCTCGCCTTCCGGCAGCGGCGGCGGCACCGCCTCCGGGGTGGGATACACCAGCACCTGGGCCGCGGGCCGCCAGACGGTCCAGACCCGGAAGGTGCCGAGCGGGAAGCGGGTCTCTGCGGTGAGCGGCGGCACCCGGTGCAGGCCGCGGCGCAGCGGCTGGAAGGCGACCGACACCGTCGCGCTGCCCTGGCCGGGCACGTCGATCCAGGCCCAGCGGTCGTCGTGCGCGTCATCCAGCACGGCCAGGCCGATGCCGTAGCGCGTCGACTTGCGCCCGTTGCCCAGCACGATGCGCAGCGGCGCGTGGCTGCCGGCGAACACCGGATCGGGCGCCGCCAGCGTCAGTGTCAGGCCGCGCAGGGTGGCGTGGCTCACGTGCATGCCGACCACGGCGCAGCCGGCCAGCAGGAAGGTGAGCAGGTAACCGAGGTTGAGCTGGTAGTTGATCGAGGCCACCAGCAGCACCAGCAGCGTGGCCACCAGCATCAGCCCCGGGCCCGTCGGCAGGATGTAGACGTTGCGCTGCGTCAGCGTGAGCATGTCCGACAGCGGCAGGCGGGCCTGCCACCACTGGCGAAAACGCTGACGGACCAACTGCACGGGATTGAGCGTCGCGTGTCCGGCGTCCGGCAGTGTGCGCTCGACGCCCAGGGCCGGACGCGGGACGGTGCTCATGGGAGCGGCACCGCCTCCAGCATCGCGCGGACCTGCTCCAGCGGGCCGCGGCCGGCGTCGCCCACCGGCACCAGCCGGTGCGCGATGGTCTGCGGCAGGATGGCCTGCACGTCGTCGGGCGCCACGTAGTCGCGCCCGCTCAGCAGGGCCTGGGCCTTGGCGGCGCGCACCAGCGCGATGCCGGCGCGCGGCGACAGCCCCTGCAGGAACCAGCGGCCCGAGCGGGTGGCCGCGACCAGGTCCTGCACGTAGTTGAGCAGCGGGTCGGCCGTGTGCACCTCCAGCACGCGCCGCTGCAGCCAGTCGAGGTCCAGCGGGGTGAGCAGGCCCTGCATGCCGACCACCATGTCGCGCCGGTCGGCGCCGGACAGCAGCTGGCGCTCGGCCGCCCGGTCGGGGTAGCCCAGCGAGATGCGCATCAGGAACCGGTCGAGCTGCGATTCGGGCAGCGCGAAGGTGCCCAGCTGGTCGTGCGGGTTCTGGGTGGCGATGACGAAGAAGGGCGAGGGCAGGGCGCGGGTCTCGCCCTCGATGGTGACCTGCTTCTCCTCCATCGCCTCCAGCAGCGCGCTCTGGGTTTTGGGGCTGGCGCGGTTGATCTCGTCGGCCAGCAGCACCTGGGCGAAGACGGGGCCGGGGTGGAAGACGAAGGCCTCCTTGCCCCGCTCGTACACCGAGACGCCCGACAGGTCGCTGGGCATCAGGTCGGCCGTGAACTGCACGCGGGAGAAATGCAGGCCGAATGCCCGGGCCAGGGCGTGGGCCAGGGTGGTCTTGCCGACCCCGGGCACGTCCTCGATCAGCAGGTGCCCCCCGGCCAGCAGGCAGGCGACGCAGTCGCGCACCTGGGACGGCTTGCCGACGATCACCGTGTTAAGCTGGTCCAGCAGGCCCTTGAGCTTTTGTTGTGCTTCCATCAGGGCATGACGTTATCCGAATTTTCCGCCCCCCAGCGATGAGTGCGAACAAGACCGGGTATTACTTCCATGCCGCCTGCCGGCGCCATGAAATGGGACCGGGCCACCCCGAGTGCCCGGAACGCCTCGATGCGATCGAGGACCGATTGCTGGTGAGCGGCGTGGCCAACGCGCTCGACCGCCGCGAGGCGCCCGAAGCCTCGCTGGACGACATCGTGCTGGCGCACGACCCGAGGCTGGTCGCGGCCATCGACGGCCTGCGCGAGGAACTCGCCGAGCAGGTCGACGCCGGCGGCAGCCGCTACCGCTTCATCGATCCCGACACCGCGATGAATCCCCACACCTGGGAAGCGGCGCTGCGCGCATCGGGCGCCGTGATCGCCGCCACCGATGCGGTCATGGCCGGCGAACTCCAGAACGCGTTCTGCGCCGTGCGGCCGCCCGGCCACCATGCCTGCCGCAACCGGTCCATGGGCTTCTGCCTCTTCAACCAGGTGGCGGTCGGCGCGCGCTACGCCCTGGAGCGGCATGGCCTGGAGCGCGTGGCCATCGTCGACTTCGACGTGCACCACGGCAACGGCACCGAGGACATCCTGGCCGGCGACGACCGGGTGCTGATGGTGGGCCTGTTCCAGCACCCGTTCTATCCCGGCACCGGCACCCCGCCGCTGGCCGACAACATGGTCAACCTGCCCGTGCCGGCCTACACCAAGGGGGCGGTGGTGCGCGAGATGATCGAGGAAGCGTGGATCCCGCGGCTGGAGGCTTTCCGACCGCAGATGATCTTCTTCAGCGCCGGCTTCGACGCCCACCGCGAGGACGACCTCGGCCAGCTCGGCCTGGTCGAAGCCGACTACGCCTGGATGACCGCGCGCATCAAGGCCATCGCCGACAAGCACGCCCAGGGCCGCATCGTGTCCTCGCTCGAGGGGGGCTACAACCTCAGCGCGCTGGGCCGCAGCGTCGAGGCGCACCTGCGCGTGCTGGCCGACCTCTGATTCCGCAACGCTCCCTGATGTCCGATTCCTCCGCTCCCCTGCTGGAAAGCCGCGATGCCCGCGGCGTGGTGACGCTCACCATGAACCGCCCGGCGACGTTCAACGCGCTGGGCGAGGAAATGCTCGACGCGCTGCAGGCCGCCTTCGATCGCCTGGCCGACGACGCCGGCCTGCGGGCCGTGGTCCTGGCCGGCGCCGGCAAGGCGTTCTGCCCCGGCCACAACCTGAAGGAAATGCTGGCCCGTCCCGAGCTGGCCTATTACCAGCAGCTGTTCGCGCGCTGCAGCCGGGTGATGCTGGCGATCCAGAAGCTGCCGGTGCCGGTGATCGCCCGGGTGCACGGCATCGCCACCGCCGCCGGCTGCCAGCTGGTCGCCCAATGCGACTTGGCGGTGGCCTCCACGGACGCGAAGTTCGCCGTCAGCGGCATCAATGTCGGGCTGTTCTGCTCCAGCCCCAGCGTGCCCCTGGCGCGCAACATGCATCCCAAGCAGGCCATGGAGATGCTGGTCACCGGCGACTTCATCTCGGCCGAGCAGGCCCGCGAGCGCGGGCTGGTGAACCGGGCCGTCGCGCCCGACCAGCTCGACGCCGAGGTCGAATCGCTGCTGGCGAGCATCGTGGCCAAGCCGCGCGAGGCGCTGGCCATCGGCAAGGACCTGTTCTACCGCCAGCGCGAGCTGGGTGTCGAGGCGGCCTACCAGCTGGCCGGGCAGACCATGGCGGTGAACATGGTGGCGCACTGCGCCCAGGAAGGCGTGAGCGCCTTCGCCGAGAAGCGCAAGCCCTCCTGGTCCTGATCCCATGGGTACGTTAGACCAACTGGTCCATGACCTGGGCCATCCGGGGATGCCTGTCGAACTCGCAGTGCTGCTGGGCTGCCTGCTCTCGGCCGGCGGCATCAGCTGGCTGATCGGGCGCCGGCAATCGGCGGAGTCGGTCTGGTTCGGCCGCGCCACGGTGGACGGCCTGCTGTTTCCGCTGCTCGCCCTGGTGCTCACGTACGCGGCGCGCCACGTGGTCGAAATGAGCCAGCCGGTGGTGCTGCTGCGGCTGGCCATCCCGGTGCTGGTGTCGCTGGCCGGGATCCGCTTCCTCGCCCGCGTGCTGACCCTGGCCTTCCCGGCGTCCGGCTTCGCACGCCTGATGGAGCGCCTGTTCTCGTGGCTGGCATGGATCGCCGCCGCCCTGTGGGCCGTGGGCGTGCTGCCCGCGGTGCGCACCGAGCTCGACGAGATCCGCTTCGTCTTCGGCAAGTCGCGCGTCAGCCTGCTCAACATCCTGGACGGCACGCTGGCGGCGGGGGTGGTGCTGATCGCCGCGCTCTGGATCTCGGCCGTGCTGGAGCGCCAGGTGCTGCGCCAGGCGGTGCACGACCTGTCGCTGCGCAAGGTGGCCGCCAACGCGATCCGCGCCGCGCTGCTGCTGGTGGGCGTGCTGTTCGCGCTGTCCACGGCCGGCGTCGACCTCACCGCGCTGTCGGTGCTGGGCGGCGCCATCGGGGTGGGCCTGGGCTTCGGCCTGCAGAAGCTCGCGGCCAACTACGTCAGCGGCTTCGTCATCCTGTTCGAGCGCAGCCTGCGCATCGGCGACACGGTGCGGGTCGACGGCTTCGAGGGCCAGGTCATCGACATCAAGACGCGCTACACGCTGATCCGGGCGCTCAACGGCCGCGAGTCCATCGTGCCGAACGAGAAGCTCATCACCGAGCGCATCGAGAACCTGTCGCTGGCCGACCCCCGGGTGCTGCTGTCCACCGAGGTGGCCGTGGCCTACGACAGCGACGTCGACCAGGTGCAGCGCCTGCTGCAGGAGGCCGCGCTGGCCACCGCGCGCGTGCTGCAGGACCCCGGGCCGGCGGCCCGGCTGGTCAAGTTCGGCGCCGACGGGCTGGAGTTCTCGCTGTTCTTCTGGATCGCCGATCCCGCCAACGGGCAGGGCAACGTGCGCTCGGACGTCAACCTCGAGGTGCTGCGGCGCCTGCGCGCGGCCGGGATCGAGATTCCCTACCCGCAGCGGGAAGTGCGCATCCTCGGTGGTGGCGGGGCGGCCTCGCTGCTCTGACCGGGCCCGCGCTCAGCGCATCAGCGAGGGCAGCCACAGGCTCAGCTGCGGGAAGGCGATCAACAGGCCCAGCATCAGCACCATCACCAGCACGAAGGGCCAGCAGCCGCTGAAGATGGTGCCCAGCCCGACGCGCGGCAGCAGGGCGTTGAGCACGAACAGGTTCATGCCCACCGGCGGCGAGATCAGCCCGATCTGCACGATCATCACGATCAGCACGCCGAACCAGACCGGATCGAACCCCAGGCTGGTGACGATGGGGAAGAACAGCGGGATGGTGAGCAGCACCATGGTGAGCTCCTCCATCACGGTGCCCAGCAGCACGTAGATGGCCATCATGGCCACCACGATCATGGTGGGCGACAGGCCCAGGTGCGTGATCCACTCCTTCAGGTCGCCCGGCATGGTCGTGAAGTTCACGAAGTTGGCGAACAGCGTGGCGGCGATCAGCAGCGTGAACAGCATCGCGGTGGTGCGGGCCGACTCCACCAGCACCTCCCACAGGATGCGCCAGGTGAGCCGGCGGCGGCCGAGCGCGAACAGGAAGGCGCCGGCGGCGCCGAAGCCGGCGCCCTCGGTGGCCGTGAAGAAGCCGCCATAGATGCCGCCCAGCACCACCACCACCAGCACCGCCACACCCCAGATGCCGCGCAGGGCACGCCAGCGCTCGGGCCAGGGGGTGCGCTGGCCGGCCGGGGCGTGCTCGGGGTCGCGCGAGGTCATGACGACGATGGACAGCATCAGTAGCGCCGCCGTCAGCAGGCCGGGAATGACGCCGGCGGCGAACAGCTTGCCGATGTTGGTCTCGGTGATGATCCCGTAGATCACCATGATGGTGGACGGCGGGATCATGATGCCCAGCGTGCCGCCGGCGGCCATGACGCCGGTGGACAGTGCGTCGCTGTAGCCCAGCTTGCGCATCGACGGGTAGGCCACCTTGCTCATGGTGGCCGCGGTCGCGATCGACGATCCGCAGATGGCGCCGAAGCCGGCGCAGGCCGCCACCGTGGCGTGCGCGAGGCCGCCGCGCACGTGGCCGATGAAGGCGTAGGCGGCCTGGAACAGCTCGTGCGCCAGGCCGGCGCGGGCGACGAAGTTGCCCATCAGGATGAACAGCGGGATGACCGACAGCGTGTAGGCGAAGCCGGTCTCGTGGACCACCTGCGCGGTGCTGGCCAGCGCCGGCATCCAGCCGCGGGTGAAGCCGATGCCGGCGAAGCCGACCAGGCCCATGGCGAATGCCAGCGGCACGCGCAGCAGGGCGAGGCCGAAGATGACCGCAAATCCGATCAGGGCTTCGATCACAGCGCCACCCCTTCGCCTTCGGCCCGGTCGACGGGCGCCTGGCCCAGGAGCAGCAGGTGCACGACGCCGGTGGCGCCGCACAGCACCGCCATGCCGTAGATGAAGGGGGCCTTCAGGATCCCGAGCTGCGCGGTGGTCTCGTGGCTGGCCAGGAACTGGTCGCCGGTGCGCCACATCAGCCAGGCGAGCAGCAGCAGGACGACCCCGCACAGCAGGTTCACCACCACCGCCTGCAGGCGGCGCAGCCAGGCCGGCAGGTAGGGATCGAGCGAGTCGAACTCCACGTGCTCGCCGCGCGCCGACACCAGCGGCAGGGCGCCGAAGATGACCACCACCATCAGCAGTTCGGTCAGCTCCAGCGAGCCGGGGATGGAGTTGCTCAGGAACTTGCGCCCGAGGACGTCGAAGAAGGTGAGCGCCATGATGGCGAACAGGGCGGTGCCGGACAGCAGCCCGCACGACAGCTCGAGCAGTTTTTTCATCGAAGGCTATGCACGCGCGATGCTTCAGGCGACGGCGCTTCGCGCGGCGGCGGCGGCGCCCGTCGACGCCGCCGGTGCGACCCGGGCGAAGCTGACCGCCGGATTACTTGGCGGCCTTGGCGATCTCGCCGCGGAACTCCGCCAGCACCTTGTCGGCGTTCTTCAGGCCCTTGGCCTCGGCGTCCTTCACCCACTGGGCCTCCAGCGGGCTGGTCTTGGCCTTCAGGTCGGAGACGAACTTGGCGTCGGCCTTGGCGATCTGCACGTTGTTGGCCTGCATGAGGGCGTAGCCGCGCAGGTCGGCCTTGTCCCAGTGGCGCCCGAAGATGCGGGCCGCCACTTCGCCCGACGCGGCGTCGACCGCCTTCTTGTCGGCGGCTGACAGCTTGTCGTACTTGGCCGGGTTCATCATGAAGACGAACGCGGTGTTGTACAGGCCGCCCGGGAAGGTGGTGGCGTGCTTGATGATCTTGTCGATCTTGAAGGCCTCGATCGATTCGGACGGCAGCAGGGTGCCGTCCATCACGCCGCTGGACAGCAGCTCGTAGTTGTCGGTCGCCGGCTTGAGCGTCACGTTCATGCCGACCAGCTTGGCGATGTCGTTGACGACGCCGCCGCCCACCCGCCACTTCAGGCCCTGCAGGTCCTCGATCTTGACCACCGGCTTCTTGGTGTTGAACACCATGCCCGGGCCGTGCGTGAAGTAGGCCAGCGGCTTCACGCCCTGGTGCTCCTCGCCGAACTGCGGGTACTTGGAGGCCACGCGCTGGAAGGCCACCGAGATCGTCTCCGAACTGTCGCCCAGGAACGGGAACTCGGCCATCTTGGTCAGCACGAAGCGGCCCGGCGTGTAGCCCTGCACCGTGAACGACACGTCGGCCAGCCCGTTCTTGACTGCATCGAGCGTGCCGGGCGGCGCGGACACCGCGCGCGGCAGGATGTTGCACTTGATCTTGCCGCCGGCGTTCTTCTCGACCAGGTCGCACCAGTCCTTCTGTGCCAGGCTCAGCGGGTGGGTGGGCGCCAGCCAGCTCGATGCGGTGAGCACGGTCTGCGCACTAGCGGGGGCGCAGGCCAGGGCAGCAGCGACAGCAGCGCCGGAAAACAGCAGGCGGTTCATGGCAGGACTCCAAGTCTGTGGATGGGGCGCACTGTAAGTGCGGGGTCCCTCGCCACCGTTCATGACTTACCCGGATTCGCCAACCATGCGGTCGGCAATCGTTCCGACCCTGCGGTCATCAATTGTCGGCAGGGAGGCAAACAGCGCCCATTGCACCAAGAGGCATGCCGGATCGACTGCGGCCTCGCCTAAAATCGAACGATCGTTCTTTTTCTTCCCGCCCGACGGTAGGGCGCGGCATAGAATTTCCGGTTTACGTCAACGTCAATCCCAGCAGGAGCATCTCTGATGAAGGTTCTGGTCCCGGTCAAGCGGGTGGTGGACTACAACGTGAAGGTCCGCGTGAAGTCGGACAACACGGGTGTGGACATCGCCAATGTGAAGATGTCGATGAACCCGTTCGACGAGATTGCCGTCGAAGAGGCGGTGCGCCTGAAGGAAAAGGGCGTGGCCACCGAGGTGATCGCGGTCTCCTGCGGCGTGCAGCAGTGCCAGGAGACACTGCGCACGGCGATGGCCATCGGCGCCGACCGGGCCATCCTGGTGCTGACCGACGAGGAACTGCAGCCGCTGGCGGTGGCCAAGCTGCTCAAGGCGCTGGTCGACAAGGAGCAGCCGGGCCTGGTGATCCTGGGCAAGCAGGCCATCGACGATGACTGCAACCAGACCGGCCAGATGCTGGCGGCGCTGGCCGACCTGCCGCAGGCCACCTTCGCGAGCAAGGTGGAAGTGGCCGACGGCAGGGCGAACGTCACGCGTGAAGTGGACGGCGGCCTGGAGACGATCTCCATCGACCTGCCGGCGGTGATCACGACCGACCTGCGCCTGAACGAGCCGCGCTACGTGACGCTGCCCAACATCATGAAGGCCAAGAAGAAGCAGCTCGACACCGTCAAGCCGGAAGACCTGGGCGTGGACGTCAAGCCGCGCCTGAAGACGCTGAAGGTCACCGAGCCGGCCAAGCGCAGCGCCGGCGTGAAGGTGCCCGACGTGGCCACCCTGGTTCAAAAGCTCAAGACGGAAGCGAAGGTGATCTAAATGACGGCCCTGGTGATTGCAGAACACGACAACAAGTCCATCAAGGCCGCGACGCTGAACACCGTCACCGCGGCCAAGGCCTGCGGCGGCGACGTGCACGTGCTGGTGGCCGGCGCCAATGCCGGCGACGCCGCCAAGGCTGCTGCGCAGATCGCTGGCGTGGCCAAGGTGATCCACGCCGATGGCGCGCAGTTCGAGCACGGCCTGGCCGAGAACATGACCGCGCAGGTGCTGGCCATCGCCGGCAGCTACGAGCACATCCTCTTCCCGGCCACCGCCAGCGGCAAGAACATCGCCCCGCGCGTGGCCGCCAAGCTGGACGTCGCACAGATCTCCGACATCACCAAGGTCGATGCCGCCGACACGTTCGAGCGCCCGATCTATGCCGGCAACGCCATCGCCATCGTGCAGAGCGCCGACAAGGTGAAGGTGATCACGGTGCGCACCACCGCCTTCGACCCGGCCGCTGCCACCGGTGGCAGCGCGGCTGTCGAGAGCGCTGCCGGTGCCCCCGACAGCGGCAAGAGCAAGTTCGTGAGCCAGGAGATCGCCAAGAACGATCGCCCCGAACTGACCGCCGCCAAGGTCATCGTCTCTGGCGGCCGCGCGCTCGGCTCCAGCGAGAAGTTCCATGAAGTGCTCGAGCCGCTGGCCGACAAGCTGGGCGCGGCCATCGGTGCCTCGCGCGCGGCCGTGGACGCCGGCTATGCGCCGAACGACTTCCAGGTCGGCCAGACCGGCAAGATCGTCGCGCCCCAGCTGTACGTGGCGGCCGGCATCTCCGGCGCCATCCAGCACCTGGCCGGCATGAAGGACTCCAAGGTGATCGTCGCGATCAACAAGGACCCGGAAGCGCCGATCTTCAGCGTGGCCGACTACGGCCTCGAAGCCGACCTGTTCCAGGCCGTGCCGGAGCTGGTCAAGGCGCTCTGATCGCGCCGACCTCCCCCTCGCGGGGAGGGCGGAAGCGGGTGCCGTCGCGGATGATGCGGCACCCCTTTCCAGACTTCCCCGCTCGGGGAAGGCAGACCCCACAGGAGATTCCCATGAGCTACCGCGCCCCCCTCAAGGACATGCTGTTCGACCTCGAGCACCTGGCGAACATCGGCCAGATCGCGCAGATCCCCGGCTTCGAAGATGCCGGCCTGGAGACGGCGCAGGCCGTCCTGGAGGAGTGCGCGAAGTTCAACGAGGGCGTGCTGGCGCCGCTCAACGTGGACGGCGACAAGAATCCTTCGAGCTGGAAGGATGGCGAGGTCACCACGACGCCCGGCTTCGCCGATGCCTACAAGCAATACGCCGAGGGCGGCTGGCAAGGCCTGCAGCACCCCGCCGACGCCGGCGGCCAGGGCCTGCCCAAGGTCATCGGCGCCGCCTGCGTCGAGATGCTCAACTCCGCCAACCTCAGCTTCGCGCTGTGCCCGCTGCTGACCGACGGCGCCATCGAGGCGCTGCTGACGGCCGGCTCCGACGAGCTCAAGGCCACCTACCTCGAGAAGCTGGTGAGCGGTGAGTGGACCGGCACCATGAACCTCACCGAGCCGCAGGCCGGCAGCGACCTGGCGCTGGTGCGCACCCGTGCCGAGCCGCAGCCCGACGGCTCCTACAAGGTCTTCGGCACCAAGATCTTCATCACCTACGGCGAGCACGACATGGCGGACAACATCGTCCACCTGGTGCTGGCCCGCGTGTCCGGCGCGCCCGAGGGCGTCAAGGGCATCAGCCTGTTCGTCGTGCCCAAGTTCCTGGTCAACAAGGACGGCTCGCGCGGCGCGCGCAACGACGTGCACTGCGTGAGCATCGAGCACAAGATGGGCATCAAGGCCTCGCCCACGGCCGTGCTGCAGTACGGCGACCACGGCGGCGCCATCGGCTACCTGGTGGGCCAGGAGAACCGCGGCCTCGAGTACATGTTCATCATGATGAACGCGGCCCGGTATGCGGTCGGCGTGCAGGGCATCGCCATCGCCGAGCGCGCCTACCAGAAGGCGGTGGCGTACGCGAAGGACCGTGTCCAGTCCCGCCCGGTCGACGGCTCGATCAACGCCAGCGCGGCCATCATCCACCACCCCGACGTCAAGCGCATGCTGATGACGATGCGCGCCCATGTCGAGGGCTGCCGCGCCATGGCGAGCGTGGCGGCGGCGGCGTACGACGCCGCCCACCACCATCCCGACGCGGACGTGCGCCAGCAGAACCAGGCCTTCTACGAGTTCCTGGTGCCGCTGGTGAAGGGCTACAGCACCGAGATGAGCCTGGACGTCACGTCGCTGGGCGTGCAGGTGCACGGCGGCATGGGCTTCATCGAGGAGACCGGCGCGGCCCAGTACTACCGCGACGCCAAGATCCTCACCATCTACGAAGGCACGACCGCCATCCAGGCCAACGACCTGGTGGGCCGCAAGACCGCGCGCGACGGCGGCCAGGTGGCCCGCGCGATCGCCGCCCAGATCGAGAAGACCGAGGCGGACCTGGCCCGCCGCGATTCGGCCGCCGCCCGTGCCGTGCACAAGCGCCTGGTCGCCGCCCGCAAGGCCTTCCTGGACGTGGTGGACTTCGTCGCCGGCCAGACCAAGGCCAGCCCGAACGCGGTGTTCGCCGGCTCCGTGCCCTACCTGCTGCTCGCCGGCAACCTGGTGGCCGGCTGGCAGCTGGCGCGCTCGCTGCTGGCGGCCGAGGACCTGGCCGCCAAGGGACAGGACCGCGCCTTCATGGAGGCCAAGATCGCCACCGCCCGCTTCTACGCCGACCACATCCTGTCGAAGGCCCAGGGCACCCGCGATGCCATCGTCGAGGGCGCCGAGAGCGTGACGGCGCTGCCGGTTGACGCGTACTGACGCAGCATGCCTGCGCGGCGGCAGTCGCGCAGGTTACGCAGGGGACGCGCAAAAGGCCTTACAAGGTCGTTCTTGCGAGGCTGGCGTCCCTGCTGCGACTTCCGCGCCCGTCGCCTTCCCACCCACCGGAGCCCTGATGTCGAAGCTTCCCGCCGCCCTGCAGAACCTCTCGCTGCCCGTGATCGGCTCGCCGCTGTTCATCATCAGCAACCCGAAACTGCTCATCGAGCAATGCAAGGCCGGGATCATCGGGGCGATGCCGGCGCTCAACGCGCGACCGGCATCGCAGCTGGACGAGTGGCTGGCCGAGATCACCGAGACGCTGGCGGCCTACAACCGCGCCAACCCCGGCCGGCCGGCGGCGCCGTTCGCCATCAACCAGATCGTGCACAAGAGCAACGACCGGCTCGAGCACGACATGGAGATGGTGGTGAAGTACAAGGTGCCGGTCGTCATCACCTCGCTGGGCGCGCGCACCGACGTCAACGACGCCATCCATTCCTACGGCGGGGTGGTGCTGCACGACATCATCAACGACTTCTTCGCCCGCAAGGCGATCGAGAAGGGCGCCGACGGCCTGATCGCCGTGGCGGCCGGCGCCGGCGGCCATGCCGGCATCAAGAGCCCGTTCGCGCTGATCCAGGAGATCCGCGAGTGGTTCGACGGCCCGCTGGCCCTCTCGGGCTCGATCGCCACCGGCGGCGCCGTGCTGGCCGCCCAGGCCATGGGCGCCGACTTCGCCTACATCGGCTCGGCCTTCATCGCCACCGACGAGGCCCGTGCGACCGATGCCTACAAGCAGGCCATCGTCGACGGCACCAGCGACGACATCGTCTACTCCAGCCTGTTCACGGGCGTGCACGGCAACTATCTCAAGCCCTCGGTGCGCGCCGCCGGGCTGGACCCGGACAACCTGCCCGAGAGCGACCCCAGCAAGATGAACTTCGGCGGCGGCGAGGGCAGCAAGCCCAAGGCCTGGAAGGAGATCTGGGGCTGCGGCCAGGGCATCGGCGCCGTGCACGAGGTGTTGCCGGCAGCCGAGCTGGTGGCCAAGCTGCGGCACGAGTACGCGCAGGCGAAGGCGCGCCTGCGCTGAACGTCAGTGCGGCGTGTGCGCCGCGTAGCTGAGCGTCGTCGCCCGGCCCCAGAACACGCGGTACATGAACACCGTGTAGACGATGATCGCCGGCAGCGTGATCGCCACGCCGATGAAGATCACCACCAGCGATTCGTGCGCGCTGGCCGCCTGCCAGACCGTCAGCCGGTCGATGACGATGTACGGGTACAGGCTGTAGGCCAGGCCCAGGAAGGCCATCACGAAGATCAGGACGGTGGAGGCGAACAGCACCCAGCCGTAGCCGGCGGCCACGATCCGGGGCCTGGCGGTCACCTGCCAGGCAGCGAAGAACGCCGCCGCGCAGGCCACCGGGATCGGCAGCAGGCCGATCAGCTCCGGCATCGAGAACCACTTGGAGAACACGGTGTGGCTCACCAGCGGCGTGGCGAGCGAGATGCCCACCAGCGCCAGCCCCATCGGCCACAGCACCTTGCGCGCCCAGTCCACGGCGCGCAGCTGCAGCTCGTCCCAGGTCTTCATGATCAGCCACCCGGCGCCCAGCATGGCGTAGGCGGTGGGCAGCGTGAGCGCGATGCCGGCCGCGAAGGCGAGCGACCAGGGGCCGTGGTCGAAGCCGGTGAGGTAGCTGCCCAGCATCCAGCCCTGGGCCATCGCGGCCATCAGCGAGCCGGCCGCGAACAGCGCGTTCCACATGCCCTTGCGCGCGGCGCGCGCCTTGACCCGGAAGTCGAACGACACGCCGCGCAGGATGAGGCCGACCAGCATCACCGCGACCGGCAGGTACAGGTTGGTGAGCACCAGGCTGTGGGCCTTGGGGAACGCCACCAGCAGCACGCCGATCCCCAGCACCAGCCAGGTCTCGTTGGCGTCCCAGAAGGGGCCGATGGAGGACACCATGATGTCCTTCTGGTCGTCGGTCGCGAACGGCAGCAGGATGCCCACGCCCAGGTCGTAGCCGTCGAGCACCACGTAGGCGAGCAGCGACAGGCCCATGACGGCCATGAACAGCAAGGGCAGGACGGTGGGCCAATCGAAGGTCATCGGGGGCTCCTCAGGCCGGGCCGCCGACCGGCAGGGCGGCCTTGGGGCTTAGCGGCGTGTCGGGGGTGGGCATGGCGGGGTGCGTGCTCATGTAGGCCAGCACGAGGACGTAGGCGACGAGCAGGAAGGCGTAGACGGCCAGGTAGGCCAGCAGCGTCGTCAGCACCATGCCCGCCGGGTGCTCGGCCACCACCTGCGCCGTGCGCAGCAGGCCGTAGACGATGAAGGGCTGGCGCCCGATCTCGGTGACGTACCAGCCGGCCAGGGTCGCCAGCCAGCCCGAAAAGGTCATGGCCGTCAGCACCCGCAGCTGCAGCATCGACAGCGGCTGGTCGGCCCCGGCCGAGCGGCGCCGCCGCCACAGGGTCAGCGCGCTCCACCAGGCCACCACCAGCATGAGGACGCCCATGCCCACCATCACGCGGAAGCTCCAGAAGACGGGCGCCACCGGCGGGTGCGTGTCCTTGAACTCGTCCAGTCCCTTCAGTTCGGCGTCCATGTCGTGCGCCAGGATCAGGCTGGCGAGCTTGGGGACGGTGATCGCGTAGTCGGTGCGCCCTTCCTTCTCGTTGGGCAGGCCGAACAGGGTGAGGGGAGCGCTCTTTTCCGTGTGCCAGATGCCCTCGATGGCGGCGATCTTGGCCGGCTGGTGCTCCAGGGTGTTCAGTCCATGCATGTCGCCGGCCACGATCTGCAGCGGCACGGCGATGGCGGCCACCGTGATGGCGGTGCGCAGCGCCCTGGCGCTGCCGCCGTTGTTGGCCTTGCGCAGGAACTGCCAGGCCGACAGGCCCGCGATCAGGAACGAGGCCGTGATGGTCGAGGCCAGCAGCTTGTGGGCGAGCCGGTACGGGAACGAGGGATTGAAGACGATGGCGAGCCAGCTGTCGGCATGCATGACGCCGTCGACGATGCGGTAGCCGGTCGGCGTCTGCATCCACGAGTTCAGGCTCAGGATCCAGAACGCCGACAGCGTGGTGCCACCGGCCACCATCAGCGAGGCGAACAGGTGCACGCGGTCCGACACGCGGCCGCGGCCGAACAGCATGATCCCCAGGAAGGTCGCCTCCAGGAAGAAGGCGGTCAGCACCTCGTAGCCGAGCAGGGGGCCGGCGATGTTGCCGGCGCGCTCCATGAAGCCCGGCCAGTTGGTGCCGAACTGGAAGCTCATGGTGATGCCCGACACCACGCCGAGCGCGAACGACAGCGCGAAGACCTTGGTCCAGAGGAAGTACGCCTCCTCCCAGTGCTGCGCCTCGGCCGCGTCGCGCGCCGCGTTGTTGCGCAGCCTGAAATAGACGAGGAACCAGGCCAGCGCGATGTTGATGGTGGGGAACAGGATGTGGAAGCTGATGTTGGCGGCGAACTGGATGCGAGACAGCACGAGGGCGTCCATGGGGTTCACTCCTTGCGGGGCGCGGCCTTGCCGGTCACGCGGTCCTTGAATTCGAGCACCTTGGTCACCGTCGACCCCATGCCCATGAGTTGCAGGGCGGTCTCCGGCGCGAGCTTCTGCACGTCGTCGAACCACGTCATCAGCCGGTCGATCAGGTCGTGCATCTGGCGCATGCGGGCCTGGGCGTGGCGGTCGGCGTCGTTGGCCGGTTCCTGCAGCAGCGCCATGCGCAGCATCGACAGCGTGGGCTCGATCTCGCGCCGGCGGCGCTCCTCGGCCAGCACCCGGAAGATCTCCCACACGTCGGCCGGCGCCTCGAAGTATTCGCGCCTGTCCCCCGGCTGGTGCTTCAGGCGCACCAGGCGCCACGACTGCAGCTCCTTCAGGCCCATGCTGACGTTGGAGCGCGAGAACTCGAGGGCCTCCGCGATCTCGTCGGCATTCAGTGCCTTCTGGCTGATGAACAGCAGGGCGTAGATCTGCCCCACGGTGCGGTTGATGCCCCAGCGGCTGCCCATCTCGCCGAAATGCGAGACGAACTCACGCGACAGGGGTGGAAGGTGGTCCTGCAGCGGCATGGGCGCGATTGTGGCGCGATCGACCTGAACTTTCAGAAGCTTCTGAAAAATCAGTTAATGCATGAGGGATGTTCGCCGCCCAAAAACTGGATGAAAATACAGTGTCCATGGCCACGCAGCGCATTCCCGTCGACGCGATCAAGGGTCGCGGCACGGCCACGCGCCACCCGCACCGGTTCGAGCGCGACGCCCGCGAGGTGTTCGACGACGGCTGGTCCGACGAGCTGCCGGACGACGCCGATGCACCCGCACCGCCCGCCACCGACGTCACCTGGGAGGAGCCGCGCAGCGTCATCAGCTACAACGAGTCGCCCGACATCTATTTCGACCGCGGGCTCAACCCGTACCGCGGCTGCGAGCACGGCTGCATCTACTGCTACGCACGGCCCACCCACAGCTACCTGAACCTGTCGCCCGGCCTGGACTTCGAGACCCGCATCATCGCCAAGCGCCATGTCGACCAGGTGCTGCGGCGCGAGCTGGCGCGCAAGTCGTACGAGCCGCGCATGCTGGCGATCGGCACCGCGACCGACTGCTACCAGCCGGTCGAGCGCGAGCTGCGCCTCACGCGTTCCGTGCTCGAGGTGCTGTCCGAGACCCACCACCCGTTCTCGCTGGTCACCAAGGCCAGCACGGTGGAACGCGACCTCGACCTGATCGCGCCGATGGCGGCCCGCGGGCTGGCGGCGGTGTACGTGACCATCACCACGCTGGACGCGTCCCTCACGCGCAAGCTGGAGCCGAGGGCGGCGGCGCCGCACCGGCGCCTGCGCACGTTGAAGACCCTGGCGGAAGCAGGCATCCCGTGTGGCGTCAGCCTGGCGCCGCAGATCCCGTTCCTCACCGACGATCTCGAACAGGTGCTGGAAGCGGCCTGGGAGGCCGGCGCGCGCAGCGCCTTCTACCATGTGCTGCGCCTGCCCTGGGAGGTGGCGCCGCTGTTCCGCCAGTGGCTGCAGCACCACTATCCGCAGAGGGCCGACCGCATCATGGCCCGCGTGCACGACATGCGGGGCGGGAAGGACTACGACGCCGACTTCGCCACGCGCATGAAGGGCAGCGGTCCCTGGGCCGACCTGATCGGCCAGCGCTTCCGCAAGGCGGCGGCCCGGCTCGGATTCAACCGCGAGCGGTTCGCGTTCGACACGAGCCAGTTCCAGCCGCCCCGGCTGGATGGCCAGGGCAGCCTGTTCTAGGAGTGTGTGTCAGAGGCTGGGCAGGCCGGCGTGCAGCACCACGCCACCGGCGACCAGCGCTGCCGCCAGCAGCATGCCGCTGACGTTGGTGGCGAGCTGGCTGGGGCCGTCCAGGCGGCGCAGCTGCTGCGCCCACAGCCAGATGACCGGCGCGCCGCCCAGCAGCGCCAGCAGCAATGGAACCTGCCAGCCGAACAGGCTGGTCCAGGCGGGCATGAGCGAGAGCGGGCGCTTGCCGGCCAGGACGGCATCGAGCCCCAGGCCCTGGGTGAACACGCCGGCCGCCGCTGCCGCCGCGACCAGCAGGAGCAGGGTGGCCGCAGGCTTGAACGTGCGGCGCCAGCCAAGCAGGCTCAGCACGAAGCCGGCCGCGCCGATCACGACCAGGGCCACTGTCACCGCCGCCAGCAACTGGTCGTCGGCGCCGCCCAGCGCGTGCCACAGCCAGACGTTGCACGCCACGCCGATCCAGAGGCTGGCGGCCACGATGGCCCAGCCCGGGTGCATCGCGAAGCGCGTCTCGCCCGGGGACAGGATGGACTGCGCGTAATCGGTATGCCGGAACAGCTTCAGGGACATTGCCTCATTTTGAGGCAGTGCCGTGAGGCCGCCAAATCGCGGTGTGGTGCCGGTGGTACAGATGTGCGCAGCGTTGCAGCCCTGGGCCGGCGCCGCCCGTCAGGCCCCTGGCAGGACTGACGGGGGCACGGGCGCTAGGCGCTGAAGAAGTTGCGCAGCTTGTAGCTACGGCCGACAAGCCCTGCGGGCAGTTGTCACCCTCCGCTGCAAACTGCGGCTTTTCGGCCCGCGTGCCGTCGCACGCTATGCGCTGAAGAAGTTGCGCAGTTTGTCGCCCCAGCTTTCCTCGCTGGGTGAGTGCTTGGCGCCGCCGTTGCGCAGCGACTCGTCGAGTTCGCGCAGCAGCTTGCGTTGCGGCTCGGTGAGCTTGACCGGGGTCTCGACCGAGATGTGGCAGTACAGGTCGCCGGGGTAGCTGGAGCGCACCCCCTTGATGCCCTTGCCGCGCAGCCGGAACTGCTTGCCGGCCTGGGTGCCCTCGGGGATGTCGATCGCGGCCTTGCCCGCCAGCGTGGGCACCTCGATCTCGCCGCCCAGCGCCGCCCGGGTGAACGAGATCGGCACCACGCAGTGCAGATCGTCGCCGTCGCGCTCGAAGATCGCGTGCTTCTTCAGCCGGATCTCGATGTACAGGTCGCCCGGCGGGCCGCCGTTGGTGCCCGGCTCGCCGTTGCCGGCGCTGCGGATGCGCATGCCGTCGTCGATGCCGGCGGGAATCTTCACTTCCAGCGTCTTCTGGCGCTTGACCTTGCCCTGGCCGTGGCAGGTGGGGCAGGGCTCGGGAATGATCTTGCCCTGGCCGCGGCAGGTGGGGCAGGTCTGCTGCACCGAGAAGAAGCCCTGGCGCATCTGCACGACGCCCGCCCCGTGGCAGGTGCCGCACTGCTTGGCCTGGGTGCCGGGCTTGGCGCCGCTGCCGTGGCAGGTGTCGCACGAATCCCAGGTCGGGATGCGGATCTGCGCCTCCTTGCCGGCGGCGGCCTCCTCCAGCGAGACCTCCATGGCATAGGACAGGTCGTTGCCCCGGTACACCTGCCGGCCCCCGCGGCCGCCGGCGCCGCGGCCGCCCTGGCCGAAGATGTCGCCGAAGATGTCGCCGAACGCCTCGGCGAAGCCGCCGAAGCCCTCGGCGCCGGCACCCGCGCCGCGCATGTTGGGGTCGACGCCGGCGTGGCCGTACTGGTCGTACGCGCCCCGCTTGTCGGCATCGGACAGCATCTCGTAGGCTTCCTTGGCCTCCTTGAACTTGACCTCTGCGTCCTTGGCGGCGTCCCCCTGGTTGCGGTCCGGGTGGAACTTCATCGCGAGCTTGCGATAAGCCTTCTTGATCTCTTCTTCCGACGCGTTCTTCGGAACGCCGAGCACGTCGTAATAGTCGCGTTTCGTGGCCATCGTGTCGTGTGTTTCTTTCAGCGCAAACGCCGCGTTGGCGGTTCACCAACGCGGCGCGCGTTCATCGGGGCTGGCGCCGCGATCAGCCCTTCTTGACTTCCTTGACCTCCGCGTCGACGACATTGTCGTCGGCCGGCTTGGACGATGCCGGGGCACCTTCGGCCCCCGGCGCGCCGCCCTCGGCGGCGCCACCCGCGGCCGCCTGGGCCGCCTGCGACGCCTGCATGTCGGCGTACATCTTCTCGCCCAGCTTCTGGCTGGCAGTCATGAGCGCGTTGGTCTTTTCCTCGATCTGCGCCTTGTCCTCGCCCTTCAGGGCCTCTTCGGCCTCCTTGAGCGCGGCCTCGATCTTTTCCATCTCGCCGGACTCGAGCTTGTCGCCGTACTCGCCCAGGCTCTTGCGCACGCTGTGCAGCAGCGCCTCGCCCTGGTTGCGCGCCTGCACCAGCTCGAGTTTCTTCTTGTCCTCGGCGGCGTTGAGCTCGGCGTCCTTCACCATCTTCTGGATCTCGTCCTCCGACAGGCCCGAGTTCGCCTTGATGGTGATCTTGTTCTCCTTGCCCGTGCCCTTGTCCTTGGCGCCCACGTGCAGGATGCCGTTGGCGTCGATGTCGAAGCTCACCTCGATCTGGGGCAGGCCACGCGGCGCCGGCGGGATGCCTTCGAGGTTGAACTCGCCCAGCAGCTTGTTGCCGGTGGCCATCTCGCGCTCGCCCTGGTAGACCTTGATCGTCACGGCCGGCTGGTTGTCGTCGGCGGTGGAGAAGGTCTGCGCGAACTTGGTCGGGATGGTCGTGTTCTTGGCGATCATCTTGGTCATCACGCCGCCCAGGGTCTCGATGCCCAGCGACAGCGGGGTGACGTCCAGCAGCAGCACGTCCTTGCGGTCGCCGCCCAGCACCTGGCCCTGGATGGCCGCGCCGACAGCCACGGCCTCGTCGGGGTTGACGTCCTTGCGCGGCTCCTTGCCGAACAGCTCCTTGACCTTGTCCTGCACCTTGGGCATGCGGGTCATGCCGCCCACCAGGATGACGTCGTGGATGTCGCCCACGCTCACGCCGGCGTCCTTGATGGCCGTGCGGCAGGGCGCGATGGTGCGCTCGATCAGCTCGTCGACCAGCGCTTCCAGCTTGGCACGCGACAGCTTGATGTTCAGGTGCTTGGGGCCCGACGCGTCGGCCGTGATGTACGGCAGGTTGATGTCGGTCTGGGCGCCGCTGGACAGCTCGATCTTGGCCTTCTCGGCGGCTTCCTTCAGGCGCTGCAGCGCGAGCACGTCCTTGGACAGGTCGACGCCCTGGTCCTTCTTGAACTCGGCAATGATGTAGTCGATGATGCGCTGGTCGAAGTCCTCGCCGCCCAGGAAGGTGTCGCCGTTGGTGGACAGCACCTCGAACTGGTGCTCGCCGTCGACGTCGGCGATCTCGATGATCGAGATGTCGAAGGTACCGCCGCCCAGGTCGTAGACGGCGATCTTGCGGTCGCCCTTTTCCTGCTTGTCCATGCCGAACGCCAGCGCCGCAGCGGTGGGTTCGTTGATGATGCGCTTGACGTCCAGGCCGGCGATGCGGCCGGCGTCCTTGGTGGCCTGGCGCTGGCTGTCGTTGAAGTAGGCCGGCACCGTGATCACGGCTTCCGTCACCGGCTCGCCCAGGTAGTCCTCGGCGGTCTTCTTCATCTTGCGCAGGATGTCGGCGCTGACCTGCTGGGGCGCGATCTTCTTGTTGCGCACCTCCACCCACGCGTCGCCGTTGTCGGCCTTGGCGATGGCGTAGGGCATGAGGTTGATGTCCTTCTGGACTTCCTTTTCCTCGAACTTGCGGCCGATCAGGCGCTTGATCGCGTACAGGGTGTTGCGCGGGTTGGTGACGGCCTGGCGCTTGGCCGAGGCGCCGACGAGGATCTCGCCGTCTTCCTGGTACGCGACGATGGACGGCGTCGTGCGCGCGCCCTCGCTGTTCTCAATCACCTTGGGCGTGTTGCCCTCCATGACCGAGACGCACGAGTTGGTCGTGCCCAGGTCGATGCCGATGATTTTTCCCATGTTTGTTCTCCTGAGAGTCGAATGATCTTGTGGGTTTACTTGTGGATAACTCGGGCCGTTTCAACCCTGGGTCATTGCGGAGCAGCCACGGTCACCAGGGCCGGGCGCAAGACGCGGTCGGCGATCGAATAGCCCTTCTGCAGGACAGTGACGACCGTGTTGGCCTCCTGCCCGGGAGCCGGGACCATGGAAATGGCCTGGTGCTGGTGCGGGTCGAACTTCGAACCGGCGGCCGGCGCGATCTCGATCACCTTGTTGCGTTCCAGGGCCGACTTGAGCTGGCGCAGCGTGGCTTCGGCGCCTTCGCGGATCTGCTCGGGGGTGGCGTCCTTGTGGGCCAGCCCGGCCTCCAGGCTGTCGGTGACCGGCAGCAGGCTTTCGGCGAAGCTCTCGATGGCGAACTTGCGCGCCTTGGACATCTCGTCGTCGGCCCGGCGGCGGGTGTTCTGCACCTCGGCCTGGGCCCGCAGGAACTGCTCGGACAGCTCGGCGTTCTTGGCCTTGAGCTGCTCGACCTCGGCCAGCGCCTGGCCCAGGTCGGCCTCGTTGGCGGCCGCGGCCGCCTCGCGTTCTTCCGGGCTGAAGTCTTCGGGCCCGGGGGCGCCGTCCAGCGTCGGCTCGATCTTCGTCGTGTCGTCGTTCATCATGGTTCAGGGGGTTGGAGCGCTCAACGGCTGCGTGGAGCGCAAACTGCGCATGCACCTAAGGCCAGCGTAGCCCTTTTCAAGACGTGGGCAAGCTAGAGCGAGGCAAAAAAATGCTGAGCCGGTCCGGAGGGGCTATGCCTGCGCGACCCCCGTCCCCGGCGGCAGGGCTGCAGGCCGGTGGGCAGGCAGCCGTACAGTTGCGATTTTGCCCCGCAGGAGAGCGACATGGCACGCCAGTGGATCGGTTCCGGTTCGCGTTTCGAGGACGAGATCGGCTACGCGCGGGCGGTGGTGGACGGCGACTGGATCTTCGTGTCGGGCACGACCGGCTTCGACTACGCGACCATGACGATCGCCGACGACCCCGCGGCCCAATGCGAACAGTGCCTGCGCAACATCGCAGCCGCGCTGGAACAGGCCGGCGCCTCGCTCGACGACGTGGTGCGCGTCAACTACGTGGTGCCCGATCCGGCCGACTTCCGGCCCTGCTGGCCGGTGCTGCGCCGCCACTTCGGCCGGGCGAGGCCGGCCGCGATGGTGATCACGGCCGGCCTGCTGGACCCGCGGATGAAGATCGAGATCGAGGTGACGGCGCGCCGGCACTCGCCCTGAAGCGGTTGCGCGGGCCGGCTGTCCGCCTCAATGCGCGTCGAGCAGCTCGACGTCGAACTTGAGCGTGGCGTTGGGCGGGATCACGCCGCCGGCGCCGCGCGCGCCGTAGCCGAGCTGCGGCGGAATGATGAGCGTGCGCTTGCCGCCGATCTTCATGCCGGCGACGCCTTCGTCCCAGCCCTTGATCACCATGCCGGCACCGAGCGAGAACGCGAACGGGTCGTTGCGGTCGTGGCTGGAGTCGAACTTGGCGCCCTGCTTGCCGTCGTTGTACAGCCAGCCGGTGTAGTGCACATGCACGTGCTGGCCGGGCTTGGCCTCGCCGCCGGTGCCCGGGGTCGTGTCTTCGTACTGCAGGCCGGAGGGGGTGGTGATCATGCTTGTCCTTCTGGAATGGGGGTGGCCCTGCTCAGCCGAGCAGGCCGCGGCGGGCGAGGTCGCGCATCAGCGCGGCGGTGCCGTAGGTCCAGGGCGCGATGCGGTCGCTGGTGCCCACGCGGTTGGCGAGTGTACCGAGGGACGGGGTGGCCACCGTAACAAGGTCGCCGAGCACGTGGGTGAAGCCCTGGCCGGGGCCATGGCGGTCCTGGGTGGGGGCGAACATGGTGCCGAGAAACACCACGAAGCCGTCGGGGTACTGGTGGTTGGCGCCGCACGCCTGGGCCACCAGGTCGAGCGGGTCGCGGCTGATCTTCGCCAGCGAACTCGACCCTTCCAGCAGGTAGCCGTCGGGCCCGCGCACCTCGGTCGCCAGTTCGCAGCGGCGCACGGTGTCGATGCCGAACCGGCCGTCGAACAGGCGGATGAAGGGCCCGATGGCGCAGCTGCCGTTGTTGTCCTTGGCCTTGCCCAGCAGCAGGGCGCTGTGCCCTCGAAGTCGCGCAGGTTGACGTCGTTGCCCAGCGTCGCGCCCTTCACGCGCCCCCGGCTGTCGACTGCCAGCACGATCTCCGGCTCGGGGTTGTTCCATTCGCTGGCCGGGTGCAGGCCGATCTCGGCGCCGGTGCCCACGGAGCTCATGGGCTGCGACTTGGTGAAGACCTCGGCGTCGGGCCCGATGCCCACCTCCAGGTACTGCGACCACATGCCCTGCGCGATCAGCACGTCCTTCAGCCGGGCCGCTTCCGGCGAGCCGGGCACCACCGCGGACAGGTTCTCGCCGATCACGGCCACGACGGCCTGGCGCACGGCCTCGGCGCGGGACGCATCGCCGCGCGCCTGTTCCTCGATCACCCGTTCGAGCATGGACGACACGAAGGTGACGCCGGCGGCCTTGATCGCCTGCAGGTCGCAGGGCGCGAGCAGCCAGGGCAGCGTGCGGCTGCGCACGTCGCAGGCGCTGTTGGCCAGCACGGCGGCCGTGTCGCCGATGGGCGTGCCGGCGAAGGCGCGCACCGCCGCCGCGGGGTCGTCGAGTTCGAGCAGGTGCGCCATGGTGGGCGCCAGGCGCGAGAGGTCGAACACCTCGTCGGGCGTCACGCGCACGAGCACCGCGCCGAGGCCCTCGACCCAGGCGCGGCCCACGAGCACGGCCTGGTTGGCGTCGACGGGGAGGGTGACGGAAGGATGGAGCTGGGCGTGCAGGTCGTTCATGGGTTGGCCGACGTCTGTTGTCGCTTCTTGCCCTGTGCCGCCGACCACTTGGCGGCGAAAGCGGGCAGTTCGGAGAGGCGCTTGAGCAGGTCGGCGCCGGTGGGCGTGACGCAGTAGCCGTCGGGGCCATGTCCCAGCAGGCCGGCCTCGCGCAGTTCCTTGATGCGGGTGTTGAGCGTGTTCGGCGTGATGCCGCCCACGCTGTCCTGCAGCAGCCGGAAGGTCTGCGGGTGGCCGTCGCGCAGCGCCCAGAGCACGCGGATCGCGTAGCGCGCCTCCAGCAGCGCCAGCAGCTGGTGGATGGCGGCGTTGTCCCTGGAACTCATCTTCTGGTACCCCTCCTCGCGCCGCGCGAATCCGGCGCGGGAGGGGCAGTCTACCCACCCGCCGCTACACAAACAATAGCGGGCGAACCCTCCCTCGCGCCGCCGCCGCGTTAGCATCCCCTCATGTGCTCGAACTACGTGCCCGTCAGCCGGCGCGACCGGCTGCTCACCTTCTTCGGGGTGGCGCGGGACCGCGACGACGAGCCGGTCGACACCTGGCCGCTGGGCCTGGCGCCCTTCATCCGCCTGGCCGAAGACGGATCCGGGTTCGAGCGCGTCGTCGACGACGGCATCTTCGGCCTGCTGCCGGACTTTGCCACCGAGATCGGTTTCGGCCGCCGCACCTACAACGCGCGCAGCGAGACCGTCCACCGGCTTCCGAGCTTCCGCGAGTCGTGGGCGCAGGGGCGCCGCTGCATCATCCCGTGCGAGGCCATCTACGAGCCCAACTGGGAGAGCGGGCAGAGCGTGCGCTGGGCGATCTACCAGGACGGGTTCGTGCCGTTCGGCGTGGCGGGGCTGTACCGGAAGTGGCGCCATCCCGACGGCCGCGAGGTGTTCAGCTTCGCCATGCTCACCGTCAACGCCGATGGCCATCCGGTGATGCAGCGGTTCCACCGTCCCGAGGACGAGAAGCGCATGGTGGTGATCCTCGATCCCGAGGACTACGGCAACTGGCTGACCTGCCGGGTGCAGGACGCGTCGGCCTATTTCCACCGCTGGGACAAGCCGCTCAGGGCCGAGGCGTCGCCGTTGCCGCCGCGTGCGCCCAAGGCCGGCAGCGTGCGCACGGTGCGGCCGCCCAGGCCGCCCGATCCGCAGACCGGCAGCCTGTTCTGACCGCGGTCAGAGCTTCATCGGCTGGGTGGCTTCGAACGACGAGCCGCCATCCTTGCGGAAGGAGGCATCGCGTTCGCCGAGCATGCGCTCGAGTTCGGCGCGGGCGCTGTGGGGAGCGCCGCCGCCGGCGATGCGGGTCGGTCCGCTGATGACGTCGGCGTTGCCCGGCTCGGTGTCCGGCGCGGCGGCGGCCGGGTCCGGGGCGGGGGCCGTCCAGCTGCCCGGATGCGGCAGGGGCGGGCAGACCGAATCGTCCTTGAGGGCGAACTGCCACGACAGGCCCATCAGCCATTGCGAGGCCTGCGGGTCCATCATGAGGATGCGCTTTTCCAGGTTCTGCTGCAGGGCGACGGCATGCACCACCAGCCGCGGGTCCCAGTGCAACACGGACAGCCGCACGTGCACGCCCGGGTCGCGACCGGGGGCGGCAGTGGTCAGGGGATCGGCGCGCACCCAGTCGGCCGGGATGCCGTTGTGCAGCAGGGTGTCGCGGGCCGACACCCGCACCAGTTCCTTGCGGATGGCCTGCGGCGAGTTGGCCGACCCGCGGGTCGACGGGCTGTGGGCGCTGACGGCAGGCTGGCTGGCTCGCGCGGCGACCGACTTCGGCTTCGCGCCGCCCGAACCGAAGATCCGCTGCAGAAACCCCATAGTCTGTCCCTCGCCGAAGGCGTCCTACTTTGATCAATGGAGTATGCGCGCTGGCTGATCCGAAGGCAAAAGCGCTGTGGCTTTCTGGATGCACTCCGCCGCGCCGGTCATCACGATGGCCGAGGGAAGGTCCGCATGCGACGCAGCGCCCGCGCTCCTAGACTGCGCGGCAAACGACACAGGAGACACCCATGCACCTCGCCGCCGCCGCCGGGCCCGCCCGCCGCGCCTTCCTCGCCGTCGCCACTGCGCTTTGCCTCGTCCCGGGCCTCGCGGCGGCGGCCGACTTCCCGGCCCCGCGCGAACAGAGCGCCGTGCTGAAGGACTTCCGCTTCCACACCGGCCAGGTGCTGCCGGAACTGCGCGTCAACTACGTGACGGTGGGGGCGCCCAGCGGCGAGCCGGTGCTGTTGCTGCACGGCACGGCGGGCAATGCGCAGACACTCTTGACCCCGGCTTTCGGTGGAGAACTTTTCGGTTCAGGACGGCCGCTGGATGCCACCAAATACTTCATCATCATTCCCGACGCCATCGGCACCGGCAAGTCGACCAAGCCCTCCGACGGCCTGCGTGCCGCATTCCCCAAGTACAACTACGAGGACATGGTCGATGCGCAGTACCGGCTGGTGAAGGAGGCGCTGGGCATCAAGCACCTGCGCGCCATCATCGGAAATTCCATGGGCGGGATGCACGCCTGGCTGTGGGGCGTGAAGTACCCCGGCGAGATGGACCTGCTGGTGCCCATGGCCTGCCAGCCGACCGAGATGTCCAGCCGCAACTGGATGATGCGCCGGCTGATCGTCGACTCCATCAAGAACGACCCGGACTGGAACGGCGGCAACTACACGAAGCAGCCGCGCAGCGCCCAGTTCGCCTCGGTGTTCTTCGGCGTCGGCACCAGCGGCGGCGACCTGGCGCTGTACAAGGCGGCCCCCACGCGCGAGAAGGCCGACGCGCTGCTCGATGCCCGCCTCAAGGCACCGTTCACCATGGATGCCAACGACGTGCTGTACCAGTGGGAGTCGTCCGGCGACTTCAACGCCTCGCCCGGTCTCGAGCGCATCCGCGCCAACGTGCTGGCAATCAACGCCGCCGACGACGAGCGCAACCCGCCGCAGACCGGCATCATGGAACGCGAGCTCAAGCGGCTGAAGAACGCGCGCTATGTCCTCATCCCCGCCAGCGACCAGACCGCCGGCCACGGCACGACCGGCAACGCGAAGTGGTGGAAGGCCGAGCTGGCCGGCGCGCTGCAATCCCTGTCCAAGCCCTGAGCTGACAGCACCGCGGTAGCGTCCAGGGGCCACGCTCATCCGGCCCCTGGCCTGCCGCGGTCTTTGCGGCAGTGCACAAAAGGGGCCCCCGCGCCCCGGTGCTAAGCTGCCTCCCCCTTTCACGCATCCTCCCGCGAGACATCCATGCCCGGACTGCTTCCCGACGTCGATCCCGACGGCCTGCTCGAGTTCTCGGTCGTCTACACCGACCGTGCCCTGAACCACATGTCCCAGGCGTTCCAGGGCGTCATGAAGGACATCGGCAGCATCCTCAAGGAGGTCTACGGCGCCAAGTCGGCCATCCTGGTGCCGGGCAGCGGCACCTTCGGGATGGAATCCGTGGCGCGCCAGTTCGCGACCGGCAAGGACGTGCTGGTGCTGCGCAACGGCTGGTTCAGCTTCCGCTGGACGCAGATCTTCGACATGGGCGCGATCCCGGCCTCGTCCACCGTGCTCAAGGCGCGCAAGACCGGCAGCGGCCCCACCGCAGCCTGGGTGCCGGCCCCGATCGCCGAAGTCACCGCCGCCATCCGCGAGAAGAAACCCGCGGTCGTGTTCGCGCCCCACGTGGAAACCGCCGCCGGGATGATCCTGCCCGACGACTACCTGCGCGCCGTCGCCGACGCGGTGCATGCGGTCGGCGGCCTGTTCGTGCTGGACTGCATCGCCTCCGGCGCGATGTGGGTCGACATGCAGTCGACCGGCGTCGACGTGCTCATCTCGGCGCCGCAGAAGGGCTGGAGCAGCTCGCCGTGCTGCGCGATGGTGATGCTCAGCGAGCGCGCCCGCACCGCCATCGACGGCACCAGCAGCAACAGCTTCGCCTGCGACCTGAAGAAGTGGCTCCAGCTGATGGAAGCCTACGAGCAGGGCTCGCACATGTACCACGCCACCATGCCCACCGACGCCCTGGTGCGGCTGCGCTCCACCATGCAGGAGACGCGGGCCTACGGCTTCGCCAAGGTGAAGGCCGAGCAGGAAGAGCTGGGCCGCAAGGTGCGGGCGTTGTTCGAAAGCCGCGGCTTCGCCAGCGTCGCGGCCGACGGCTTCAAGGCGCCCGGCGTGGTGGTGAGCTACACCACCGACCCCGACATCCAGAGCGGCAAGAAATTCCTCGCCAAAGGCCTGCAGACCGCCGCCGGCGTGCCCCTGCAGTGCGACGAGGGCAGCGACTTCAAGACTTTCCGCATCGGCCTGTTCGGGCTGGACAAGTGGCACAACGTCGACCGCACGGTGGGCCACCTGGCGGCGGCACTCGACCGGCTGGGCATCCTCGCGCCGGCAAAGGCGGCCTGAACGCAGGGCGTTCCCATGGCGCAGGCGGCTTTCCGTGAAGCCGGCAGCGGCCCCACCGTCGCCTGCTTCCATTCCAACGCCAGCCACGGCGGCCAGTGGCGGTCCCTGATGGACCTGCTGGCCGGCCGCTACCGCGTCGTCGCGATCGATTCCTACGGCTCGGGCAAGTCGCCCGACTGGCCGTCGCCCACCGAGATCACGCTGGCCGACGAGGTCGCGTTCGCCGAACCGATCCTGGCCGGCGCGCCGCCGATCCACCTGGTCGGCCACTCGTACGGTGGTGCCGTGGCGCTGTGCGCCGCGCTGCAGCACCCGGAGCGCTACGCCAGCCTGGTGCTGTACGAGCCGACGCTGTTCGCCCTGGTCGACCGGCTCCATCCCGCGCCCAACGGCACCGAGGGCATCAAGGCCGCGGTGGCGCAGGCGGCCGACTGCCTGGCGCGCGGCGACCAGGACGGCGCCGGCCGCGCCTTCATCGACTACTGGATGGGCGCCGGCAACTGGGACCGCCTGCCGGCCGAGCGACGTGCGCCCATGGCGGCGTCGATCGCCAACGTGCGCCGCTGGGCCCACGCGCTGGTCACCGACCCGGTGTCGCCCGACGCGCTGCGCGCCCTGCATATCCCGGTGCTGCTGCTCACCGGCAACCGCTCGCCGGCCTCGGCCCACGCGGTGGTGCGCGCCCTGCAGGGCCTGTTGCCCGACGTGCGCACCATCGAGTTGCCCGAGCTCGGCCACATGGCGCCGGTGTCGCACCCGCAGCCGGTCAACGCCGAGATCGAACGTTTCCTCGACGGCCTCAGCCGCGGCTAGGGGCGGCCCCCTGGGCAATGTCCCGCGGCCGGATCGCCAGGAAGTCCTTGCGCACCGCCTCGTAGCCCGCCGCCACACCCAGCAGGAACGCATCGGCGCCGTGCGGCGCCAGCAGCTGGATGCCCATGGGCCAGCCGTGCTGCGGATGGAAGCCGGCCGGCACGCTGATGGCCGGCACGCCGGCCAGCGTCGCGTAGATCGTGCATTCCATCCAGCGGTGGTAGGTGTCCATCGCGCGGCCACCGATGCGCTGCGGCCAGCGCTGCTCGACCGGGAACGGCCAGACCTGCGCCACCGGCAGCGCCAGCACGTCCCAGCGCCCGAACAGGCCCTGCAGATGGTGGTGGAAGCGGGTGCGCTGCTGGCTGGCACGCAGCAGGTCGGCGGCCAGGAGGGCATGCGATCCCTCGTGCTCCCACAGCGCCTCCGGCTTGATGGCGTCGCGGGCATCCGGCAGGCGCAGCAGCGCGTCGATGCGCGGCCCCACCAGTGCCCGCCGCCAGGCCAGCCAGCAGTCCCACAGCCGGGCCGGATCGGTGCCGAAGGGCGCCGCGTCCACCGCGGCGCCGGCGCCCGCGAGATGGCCCAGCGCCTCCTGGCAGGCCTCGAGCACGCCGGGCTCGGTGGCGAGGTAGCCGTCCAGGTCGCCCAGCCAGCCGACCCGCAGGCCCCGCAGCGCCGCCGCCGGATCGGCCGGTGGCTCCCAGCGGAAGGTCGATTGCAGCGACAGCGGCGAGCGCGGGTCGTGGCCGGCCTGCACGGCGAGCAGCCGCGCCACGTCGTCCACCGTGCGCCCCATCGGCCCTTCGGTGCCGAGCTGGTCGATCCAGACGTCGGGCCGGGGCACCAGCGGCACCCGTCCCTGGGTCGGGCGCAGGCCGAACACGTGGTTCCAGCCGGCCGGGTTGCGCAGCGAGCCCATGAAGTCGGAGCCGTCGGCCACCGGCAGCAGCCGCTGGGCCAGCGCCACCGCGGCGCCGCCGCTGCTGCCGCCGGCCGACACCGCCGGGTCCCAGGCGTTGCGGGTGGCCCCGAACAGCTCGTTGAAGGTGTGCGAGCCCAGGCCGAGCTCCGGCGTGTTGGTGCGGCCGACCACGATGCACCCGGCCGCCTTCATGCGCGCGGCCAGTACCCCGTCGCTGGACGGCACGTGGCGCGCCAGCAGGCGGCTGCCCTGGGTGGTCGGAAAGCCCGCGACCTGCGCGATGTCCTTGATGGCCTGCGGCATCCCGTGCAGCCAGCCCCGGCTGCGGCCGGCGGCCAGGTCGGCGTCGCACGCATCGGCCTGCGCCAGCAGCGTGTCGTCGGGCGCCAGGCTGACGATGGCGTTGAACGCCGGGTTGACGCGGTGGATGCGATCCAGCGTGGCCTGCATCACCTCGCGGCAGGAGACCTGGCGCGAGTGGATGAGCGTCGAGAGGGCGTGGGCGTCGAGGTCGGTGAGCATGTGCGCGCGGTGGTCCGGCCCATCCTAGTGCGGGCGGGGCGCCCCACGCAGCGGGTTCGCCCTCAGGCGCGCATCGGCAGCGTGGCGCGGCAGCGCGGGAAGTCGGCGCAGCCCCAGAAATCCCGGTCGCCCTTGCGCGCTGTCCGGCTCACCATCTTCTGGCCGCAACTGGCGCAGGTGGGCCGCCAGTACTCGCCTTCGTAGGCGCTCGCCAGCAGCGCCTGCTGCTGCGCCGGCGTGCGCTGGCCGATGAGCGCCAGCAAGCCCTGGCCATCGAGCGTGTGGATGCGGTTCTCGCGCGCGAAGCGCAAGGCCTCGGCCGTGAAGGTCGAGGTCGTGGCGTAGGTTCCGCGCGCCAGCCGGTGCGACGCCATCACGCCCAGGAGTTCGCGCACTTCCTTCACGCCGACCGCCTTGCCGTGCCAGTGCTTGCATTGCACGACCATGGCCGGCCCCTCGGCGTGGCGCGAATGCAGCCAGATGTCGACGCCGCCGTCGGCGCCGTGGGACTGGGTGCGGGCCTCGAAGCCGGCCTGCGCGAACAGCTCGGCGCACAGGGCCTCGAAGCGCCGCCACTCGATGTCGTCGAACACCTGCGCGCTCCACTGGGTGGCGGGTGCGCGGCGCTCGGGTGCCGCCTCGGTCGGCGCCACCATCACGCTGCTGCGCACGAAGTCGGTCGACCTGGGATACCACTCGGGCTCGACCCGGCGCGGCGCGCCGGGCTGGCGCGGACGCAGCGCGTAGCCCACCACGCCGAGCACCAGGCCGACCAGCAGCACCGACCAGGCGGGCGTCGTCAGTTGGCTGGCGAGCGCCGCCACCACCGGGCTGCGCGCGCCCCGCAACGAGACCGACATGGCCAGCAGCAGGGCCGCCAGCGCGCACAGGCTGACGGCCAGGGCGAGCACCTGCCGCGAGGGATGGAGGGCAGGGCGGCTGGAACGGCGGGGCATGGCGGCCCAGTGTAGGAGCGCCACCGGCGCGCGGATGGGCTGACCCGTCAGGCTTGCCGGGCCGGCGCCGAATGCGCGACGGGGTCGAGCCCCGCGTTGCGGGCCGTCAACGCCCGAACAGGCCCACCGCGCCGATGACGATCAGGTAGATCGCGACGATGTAGTTGAGCAGCCGCGGCATGATCAGGATCAGCACGCCGGCCACGAGCGCGGCCACCGGGCCGATCTGGGCAGTGATGTTCATGGGGAGGCTCCCTGGTTGCCCGGCCAAGTGTGGGCCGGTGTCAGCGGGCGCGGGTGCTGAGATGGCTCCTTCGGACCGGGGCCGCAGCAGGCGGCTGGGTCCGCCGCGCCGAACTCAACGGGCCGGCGCGACAGCCGGCCGCGGCATCCGCCACCAGGCGAGCGCGCTGGCGCCGGCGGTCGCGCCCACCGCCAGCACCAGCATCGGATGCGGCGCCAGCGGCAACGCGCCGGCGATCCAGGCCGAGCAGGCGCCGGCCACCATGTGCACCGTCCCGATGGCGGCCGCCGCGATGCCGGCCTGGTGGGGGACGTCCTGCAACACCAGCGAGAACGAGGCCGGAAAGACAACGCCGTGCCCGATGGCATAGAGCGTGAGCCCCAGGATCCACAGCGCCGTGGCCGGCCAGGCCAGCGTGGCCGCCAGCAGCAGCGCACCGGCCGCGACCAGGCCGATGCCCAGGGCGACATGGTGCGCACCTGGGGTGGCGGCCCGGTGCCGCACCCACTGGCTGCCCATGGCGAAGCCCAGGTAGGTGCCCCCCAGCAGCAGGGCGGCCGCACCGGGGCTGAACCCCACGGAGGACTGCAGTGCCGCCGGCCCCAGCGCCGCGATGACGAAAAAAGGTGCCGCGGCGCAGGCGAAGGCCAGCACGGTCCGGCGCACGCCGGCGTGTCGCTGCAGCGCCGCCCAGGCCGCCAGGCTGGGCGGCCGGGTGCCGGGCGGCCGCGTCTCGGGAAAACCGTGCCAGGAGGCCACGAGCGCGATGGTCACCAGCGCGGCACCCAGGCCCAGCGCGGCGCGCCACGACCACAGCTCGGTGGCCGCCCAGGCGAGCGGCGGTGTGATGGCCGGGGCCAGCGCGAACACCATCGACAGCACAGCCATCGCGCGCTGCAGCGACTGGCCGGCGTGAACGTCGCGCAGGCAGGCCCGCGGCACGACCAGTGCGGTCGCCAGTCCCAGGCCGGCCAGCAGGCGGCTGGCCAGCAGCAGCGGCGCCGCATCGGCCAGTGTCCCCAGCAGCGTTGCCACGGTGGCCAGCGCCAGCCCGGCGAGCAGGGTGGGGCGGCGGCCCCAGTGGTCGGCGGCGTTGCCAGCAAGGAACTGGCCGAGGCCCAGCCCCAGCGCGTACAGGCCGACGAGCGCGCCGGCCTGCGCCGGCGGCAGCCGGCTGCCATCGCTGAAGACCGGCTGCAGGCCGACTGCGAGGTTCATCGTGAGGGGCGGCAGCATCGCCACCACCGCGACCTGCGCCGCGGAGGGGGCGCGCACCACCGTCACCCGGTCACTCCACCCGGATGTTGTTGGCCTTGGCGATCCTGGCCCATTTGTCGTACTCGTCGCGCGAGATGCGCGAGAAATCGTCGATGCTGTTGCCCACCGGTTGCAGGCCCAGATCGATCAGCTTGTTCTGCACGTCGGGCTGGCGCAGGACCTTGACGATCTCGGTGTTCATGCGCGCGACGATCTCCTTGGGCGTGCCTGCCGGCATATAGAACCCCTGCCAGCCGTCGCCGTCGTAGCCGGGCAGCAGCTCGGCCACCGTCGGCACGTCGGGCAGCGCCGGGCTGCGCTTGGGGCTGGTGATGGCCAGGGCGCGGGCCTTGCCTCCCTTGACCAGGGGGATGGCGGTGGTCGCGGGATCGAACGCCAGCGGCACCTGGCCGGCGATGACGTCCTGCACCGGCGAGCCCTTGTAGGCCACGTGGACCATCTTGATGCCCGCCATGTTGTTCATCATCTCCATCACCACGTGCGGGCCCGAGCCCACGCCGAGCGAACCATACTCCACCGAGTCGGGCTTGGCCTTGGCTCGGGCGAGCAGGGCCTTGAGCGTGGTGTCCGGCTGGTTCATGCCGGTGATCAGCACGTAGGGCACGCGCGCCACCAGGGTGACGGGCGCGAAATCCTTCTGCACGTCGTACGGCAGCTTGGTGTAGACGGCCGGGTTGATGCCCATGATGGAATTGACCGTCATGAACAGCGTGTAGCCGTCGCCGGGGCTGCGGGCCGCGACTTCGGCGCCGATGATGCCGGCGGCCCCTGCGCGGTTGTCGATGATCAGGGGCTGGCCGAGAGCGCGGCCCAGCGGCTCGGCCAGGATGCGCGAGACAACGTCCGGCGACACGCCGGCGGCGAACGGCACCACCAGCTTGATCGGCTTGTCGGGCCACTTGCCCTGGGCGCGCACGGCGGTGCTGGCGGTCAGGGCGGCGGCACCCAGGGTACCCAGGACGGTGCGGCGGGTGAAGGAAGGCTGGGGCATATGGAAGTCTCCGATTGTTCTTCAGGGAGGTCAGGCGAACGCCACGTCGAGCAGCAGGCCCTCGTAGCGCTGGGGATTCAGCACGTGCGGGTAGTGCCCGCCGGTGGCCAGGCGGGCGTGGCGGGCCCGCGGGTACTGGTTGCGCAGACGGTCGCGCGCGATCGCCGGGATGATGGGGTCGTCGTCGCAGTCGAGGACCACGATGTCGTCGTCGCGCAGCGGCAGCGGGGGGCAGGCCTGCGCCTGCGTCACGCCGGCAAATCGCGCGTGCAGGTTGTCGGGCGACTGTCGCTCGGCCAGCATCTGCAACTGCAGTTGCTGGAGCGGCGCCACCGGCGCCTGTTGCACGCGGCCGAGCCAGGTGCCGTGCAGGTCCGCCGGCGCCACGCGTGCCACCCAGTCCGGGTCGAACAGCGGGTTGCTGGCCAGGTCGGCCGCGTCGACGAAGCCGTTGCCGATGACCAGCTTGCGCACCGCGGACGGGTGCCGCAGCGCAACGAACTGCGCCCAGTAGGCGGCGAACGATGAACCCACCACCACGCAGGGCGGCAGGTGCAGGTGGTCCATCACCGACTTCAGGCCGTCGGCCAGCTTGACCGGGTCGGCTTCGGCGGGGTACGTGACGGCGATCAGGCGCAGCCGCTGTCCGAGCGACAGCAGCGTGCGCACGAACATCGCGCCGTCGCCCACCGAGCCGGGCAGCAGCACCACGGCGGGGCCGGTGCCGGCCGTGTCGAGCCAGCGCCAGGCATGGCCGTCGACGACCAGCGACGACCAGGCGTACCGGCTCTCCAGCCGGTCGATCAGTTCGCGCATGCCGGCCTCAGTACTTGCCGTCGGGCGTCATGAAGCCTTCGGCGATCAGCTTGTCGTGGGCCTCGGGCGAGAACTCGGCCTCGGGCGCGTCGCCGCCGATGACGAACAGCAGCCAATGGGACTGGCCGGGTTCATTGAAGGTGACGTTCTCGAAGCGACGCTGCACGCCGGGCGGGAAGGAGATGACGTCGCGCGGGCCGAGGTCGAAGTGCTCCACCTTGCCGTCCACTTCCCACGAGCAGCGCCAGGTGCCTGTGATCGGCATGAACGTCTCGTTGGTGTCGTGGTTGTGCATCATCGGGCCCTTGCCCGGCGTGGTCTCGCAGAAGCCCATGTTGAAACCTTCGCGGATCTTGATGTGGGCACGCTCGGCAGCCTGGTCGCCCACCGGCGAGACGATGACGGCGCCGTCGCTGCGCTGCGGCGGCTGGAAGCCGATCACGTTGTAAAGCTTGCGCGTGGCGCTGGGATGGCGGCTGTCCGGCAGGCCGCCGTCGTAGCCCTGGATCTCGCTGAAGAGAGCGACGCGCTGGCGCATCTCGTCGCGGGTGACGCGGATCGTGGGGATCTTGGGTTGCATGGTGTCTCGCTGCGTTGTGGACGGGGGCTGGTCCGGGAGTCCGGTGCCACGCTGGCTGCGGACCCTGGGTTGGCCTGGATTACAGTCGCCCGACGCCGCGGCGGCAATTCGCCGCGCCGATAGCCGCTATCCAGATTCCGATCCCCATGCGCCTGCGCGACCTGGACCTCAACCTGCTGGTAGCCCTGGATGCCCTGCTGCGCGAGAAGCACGTCTCACGCGCCGCGGCCGGCCTGGACATGAGCCAGTCGTCGATGAGCCTGGCGCTGTCCAAGCTGCGCGCCCTGTTCGACGACCCGCTGCTGGTGAAGGGGGGCGCCGGCCTGGTGCTCACTGCCCGCGCCGAGGACCTGGCGCCGCGCGTCGAGGAGGCCCTTCGCCAGATCGATAGCCTGATGCACATGCGCCCGGCGTTCGACCCGGCGCAGGCGCGTGACACCATCACCCTCATCGTCACCGACTACATCGACTTCGTGGTGGTTCCCGAGCTGGTCAAGGAGATGGCGGTGCAGGCGCCGCACGTCATCCTGCGCATCGTGGGGCCCAATCCGCGGCGCATCGGCGAGATCTTCAGCAGTGGCGAAGTCGACGTGGCGATCTCGTACTTCCCCGATCCGCCCGGCAGCTTGCGGGTGCGGCCGCTGTTCCACGAGCGCATGGTGGGCGTCGCGCGCCGCGGCCATCCGCTGCTGGCCGCACCCATGGACCTGGATGCGTTCTGCGCGGCCGGCCACGTCACCGTGGAGCCGGGGGCGGCGACCATGTACAACGCCGTGCTCGACTCACAGCTGCAACGCGCCGGCCGCACCCGCCGCGTGATGCTCTCCAAGCCCACCTTCCTGGGCGTGCCGTTCATCGTCGAGCAGACCGACCTGCTCGCGACGCTGCCCGAGCGCGTGTTGCAGCGGTTCCTGGGCATGCTGGCGCTGGAGACTTTCGAGCCCCCGGTGGCGTTGGCGCCGTTCGACATCGTGCTGATGTGGCACGACCGGTCGCACACCAATCCGCTGCACCGCTGGTTCCGCGAGCTGGTGATCGACCTCTGCCGGCGGCGGTTCGGCGGCACCTGAGTTGCGGCGCCGGCGCGACAGCCCGGAATGTCTGGTTACACGGCTCACGCTTGCTCGCCTACGGCCGAGTTTGGTTGCAGTTTCGGCAGGCAGCCCGTCGGCGGCTTGGGCAGCATGGAAGCTCAGCCATTCGTCACGGAGCTCGCCATGCACACCTTGCCTCGCCTGCTGTCGATCGCTTCCATCGCCTTGTTGTCCGCGCCGCCGGCGGGCGCGCAGGACGGCGGCTATCCGGCCCAGAACCAGCCACCGCCGCAGAACCCCGTGTACCGCTGCGCCGGAGCGACCGGCCTGACGTACACCCATGTGCCGTGCGCCGGCGCCCAGCAGCTGGGCACGGGCCGGGTGAGCAAGACCTTCGACCGCCACGCGGTGCCGCCGCAGGACCGTGCGCACCAGATGGCCCGCGCCGCGCTCGATGCCGACACGCGCCAGCAGTGCGAAGCGCTGCAGGGGCACATCCGTGCCGACGAGGTGCGCATGCGCAACAAGGGCTCGATGCCGACCGAGGCGGAGGAGGGCGACCTCGCGATGCTGCGGGTGCGCTACCGCGAACTGCGCTGCTGAACGGGGTCGCCAGCCTGCACCGACATCCAGCGCTCCACGCCCAGCCAGTCGCGCAGCGCCACGGCGCCGCGCGGCGTGAGCTGCAGCGCCCGCGTGCCGGGCGCCTGCAGCAGCCAGCCCATCTGCAGCGTGTGCGAGCACAGCAAGGCGCCCAGGCGGCCGGCCAGGTGCATGCGCCGCTCGCCCCAGTCCAGGCAGGGCCGGCAGGCGGGCCGCTGGCCGGGGCCACGCGCGTGCACCACCTCCGAGCGCAGGCCCAGTCCCTCCAGCACCGGGCCGGCGCGCTCGGTGACCACGGCCGTGTCGTCTTCCACCAGCACCGCACGTTCGTCCACCAGCCGCTGGGCGATCGCCACGGCGATGCGGCCGGCCAGGTGGTCGTAGCAGGTGCGTGCCAGGCGCATCGTCGCGTCGCGCGGGCCGGTGGCCACGCGCGGACGGTCGGGCGCCGACTGCGCCGCCAGCTGCATGACGCTTTCGAGCAGGCGCGCCACCTCGGGCGAAGCCAGCCGGTGGTAGCGGTGCCGGCCCTGCCGGTCCAGCCGCAGCAGGTCGGCCTCGACCAGCAGCGCCAGGTGCCGGCTGGCGGTGGCGGGCGTGATGCCGCCGGCGGCCGCCAGCTCATGCGCGGTGAGGGCCCGCCCGTCCATCAGGGCCAGCAGCATGCCGGTGCGTGCCGGCTCGCCCAGCAGCGCGGCAATGCGGGCGACCTGGTTGGTGTTCATGCGCCCAGTGTGCGGCATGGCCGCGCGCCCATGCTTCGTCGCCCAGCGAAGCATCGCGCACGGCTGAGCCGTCTCCCGTCCGGCCGAGCTGCCCGTGCGACGACGGCCCATTCCGATGGCGGATTGCGCGCCCGTCTGCTCCCGCTCGCCGGGTCTTGCGGCTAGAGTTGGTCGGCACTTCTCCAGCGGCGTTGCTGCCGCCGCAATGCACTTGAAGTTTCTCCCGCGGCCTCGAAACCTCAACCACGTCCTCTGGTGGTTGCTGGCTGCCGTCATCACGCCCCTGCTCCTCGGAACGTTGGCCCTGCTGGCGCTGCAGACCGCGCAGGAGAACCGCACGGCCAGCACCCGCCTGGCGGCGCTGGCCGAGACGCTGGTGGAGGTGACCGACGCCGAGTTCGACCGCGGCCGTGCCCAGCTCGACGTGCTGGCGGCCTCGCCGCAGATCGATCGCCAGGACTGGCAGCAGCTGCGCCTGTTCGCCTCCGAGATCACGCGCCGCGTCCCCGGCAGCGTCATCGTGCTGGTCGGTCCCGACGGCAAGGCCCAGTTCAACACGGCGGTGAACTGGGGCGATGCGCTGCCCAACCTGTGGCAGCTGGGCGAGCAGCGGCTGGAGGTGAACTGGGAGGGGAAGGCCCTGCCCCTGAGTTCGGGCAACCTGTCGCGCCAGGTGTTCCAGACCAACCGGCCGGCCTACAGCGACCTCTACTACGGGGTGAACGTGCACCGCCCGGCGCTGTCGCTGTCCATCCCGGTGCAGCGCGATGGCCAGCCGCGCTATGCGCTGATCTTTTCCTACCCTCCGGCGGTGCTGGAGGACCGCCTGCGCTCGGCCGTTCGCGCACCCGAGATCCGGGCCAGCCTGATCGACCGGCGCGGCGTGGTGGTCGCCACCAACAAGAGTTCGGCCGCCCACCTGGCGGACAAGGCCACGCCCATCGCGATGGAGCCGGACCGCAGCAGCGGCCTGTACCGGGCCACCGGGCGGGACGGCAAGAGCCTGATGGGCGCGTGGGCCCGCTCGCCCACCAACGGGTTCACGGTGCGCGTCTCGCAGGAACATGGCGGGCACGTGTTCCCGACCCGCATCACGTCGCTGGCCTGGGTGCTGCTCCTGCTGGCAGCGATGGCCGTCAGCATCACCCTGGCCGGCATCCTGAGCCGGCGCCTCGCGCGGCCGCTGCGCGAGCTGGGCGAGGACGCCCTGGCCGGCCGGCCGCCGCCGCCGGAGCGCGACACCGGCATCGCCGAACTGGACGTGCTGGCCAAGGCCCTGCGCGAGGGCGCCGTCGCCGAGCAGAAGCGCGTGGAGGAGCGCACGCGCCGCCGCCTGGCCGAGAGCCAGGAGGTCATGCTGCGCCAGGCCGATCGCCAGAAGGACGAATTCCTGGCCACGCTGGCGCACGAACTGCGCAACCCGCTGGCCCCGATCCGCACCGCGGTGGAATTGATCCGGTTGCGGGGCACCGCCGATCCGGTGGTGGAGCGGGCGCGCGCCGCCATCGAGCGCCAGACCCTGCACCTGTCGCACCTGGTGGATGACCTGCTCGACGTCTCGCGCATCACCCTGGGCCGCATCCACCTGCGCCAGGAGCCGGTGAACATGGCGGAGGTGGCCGCGGCCGCCGTCGATGCCCTCAGCGCCACTGCCACCCGCGCGGGCCTGGTGCTGGAGCAGGAGATCGGGCAGCCGCCGCCCTGGGTGCGCGGCGACGTCACCCGCCTCACGCAGTGCGTGGTCAACCTGCTGAACAACGCCGTGAAGTTCACCGCCGCCGGCGGCCGCCTGGGGGTGCGCGTGCATGCGCAGGGCGACCAGGTGCTGGTCGAGGTGCGCGACAGCGGTGTCGGCATCTCGCCCGAGAACCTGGAACGCATCTTCGACCTCTTCGTGCAGGAGCGGCACAGCGGGCACGGCGGCAACACCGGCCTGGGCATCGGCCTGGCGCTCACGCGCCGGCTGGTGGAGCTGCACGGCGGCACCATCCGCGCCGAGAGCAAGGGGCTGGGCCACGGCAGCAGCTTCTGCATCGGGCTGCCGCGCATCGAGGCCCCCCCGGCCATCCAGCCGCCCGCCCCCGAGTCGACGCAGATGAACGGGCAGGGCGGCCGCGTGCTGGTGGTCGACGACAACCGCGATGCGGCCGACACGCTGGGCGAGCTGCTGGGCATGAACGGCTATGCCGTCGTCCTGGCGCACGACGGCGAATCGGCCGTGCGGGTGGTGCGCGAGCAGGAGCCGGAGGTGGTGCTGCTGGACATCGGACTGCCGGACATCGACGGCTACGAGGCCTGCCGCCGCATCCGTGCCAGCACCGACCTGTCGCAGCAACCGTTGCTGATCGCGCTGACCGGCTGGGGCCAGCAGAGCGACCAGCAGGCGGCCAAGACGGCCGGCTTCGACGCCCACCTCACCAAGCCGGTGGCGCCGGGCGACCTGGTGGCGCTGCTGGATGAGAGGTTGGGCAAGGGCCGGGGCCCGCTGGTCCTTCCTCCGGAGGCGGGGCTCAGGCCGGGAGCGTGACCTGCTCCACGACCTGCCCCTTCGCAACGGCCGTCGTCCCCACCAGCAGGTGGACCTGCGTGCCCGGCAACAAGGTGCGCAGGGCCACATCGGGCAGCAGGCACTCCACCGCGACGGGGTCGCTGCCCGGCGCGGCGAGCCACTCGGCCACCGGCCGATCGAACCGGATCGTGAACCCGCGGCGGCCGACCAGCAGCGTGCCGAGATCGTCCACCGGCTCGAGCGAGGCCAGGAAGCCGTCCGGCAGCGGGCCGGGCTCGAGTCGAACCCGCAACTGCGCGACGAACGGTGAGTCCGGATCGAAGTGCGTCGGCGGCGGCGTGCCGGACGGGATCTTGCGCATCAGGAAGCCGACGAAGTTGCCCACCGCGGGCAGCCACATCACCAGCAGCAGCGTGCCGATGTCGCGCAGGGTGGACGGATTGGGCGCTTCGTGCCGGATGATCCCGCCGGCAACGGCCAGGGCGAGCATGATGGCCATCGCGAGCTGGCGACGGGCGGAGGTGGCGACAAGGGGCATCGGGCGATTCTCTGTGGGATGAACGGGAGGACGGCCTGGTCAGTCCCCGCCATCCGTGTCGTCCAGCACCCGCACCTTCACCCCGCGCCCCTTCACCTTGCCGGCGTTCAGGCGCGCCGCCGCCTGCTGGGCGATGCTGCGTTCCACCGCGACGTAGGTGGAGAACTCGTTGACGTCGATCTTGCCGACCTGTTCGCGGGTGTAGCCCAGGTCCTTGGTCAGTGCGCCCAGCACGTCGCCGGGGCGGATCTTTTCCTTGCGCCCGCCCTGGATGTGCAATGTCACCATGGGCGGCACCAGCGGGGCACCGCCGGCCGGTGTCAATTCGTCCAGCGGGTGCCACTCGCTCTCGCGGCCCTGCAACTGCTCGATGCGGCCGACCGCCCCCATCTCGTCCAGGCTGGCCAGGTGGAGGGCGAGGCCGGTCTCGCCGGCGCGGCCGGTGCGGCCGATGCGGTGGATGTGCACCTCGGGGTCGGGCGTGACGTCGACGTTCAGCACGCAGGCCAGGCTGGCGATGTCGAGGCCCCGGGCGGCGACGTCGGTGGCCACCAGCACCGAGCAGCTGCGGTTGGCGAAGCGCACCAGCACCTGGTCGCGCTCGCGCTGCTCCAGGTCGCCGTACAGCGCCAGCGCGCTGAAGCCCTGCGCCTGCAGCGCCTCGACCACCTCGCGGCAGCGCACCTTGGTGTTGCAGAAGGCCAGCGTGCTGGCCGGCCGGAAGTGGTCGAGCAGGCGAGCGATGGCGGGGAGGCGATCGCGGTCGGCGACCTCGTACCAGCGCTGCGCGATGGTGCCGCTGGCGTGCTGCGCCTCGACCTTCACCGTCAGCGGCTCGCGCATGAACTGCGCCGCCAGTTTCGCGATGCCCTCCGGGTAGGTGGCGGAGAACAGCAGCGTCTGGCGCACGGGCGGGCACTGGCTGGCGACCTTGCCGATGTCGTCGACGAAGCCCATGTCCAGCATGCGGTCGGCCTCGTCCAGCACCAGCGTGTTCAGCGCCGCCAGACCGAGGCTGCCGCGCTCCAGGTGGTCCAGCACCCGGCCCGGCGTGCCCACCACGATGTGGGCGCCATGCTCCAGCGTGGCCAGCTGCCCGCGCAGCGGCACGCCGCCGCACAGGGTCACCACCTTGATGTTGTCTTCGGAGCGGGCGAGCCGGCGCACTTCCGTGGTCACCTGGTCGGCCAGCTCGCGGGTGGGGCACAGCACCAGCGACTGCACGGCGAAGCGGCGCGGATTGAGGTTGGCCAGCAGGGTGAGCGCGAAAGCGGCGGTCTTGCCGCTGCCGGTCTTGGCCTGGGCGATCACATCCTTGCCCAGCAGCGCGGTGGGCAGGGCGGCGGCCTGGATCGCCGTCATCTGCAGGTAGCCCAGGCGCTGCAGGTTGTCGAGGGTGGCGGGGGAGAGGGGGAGCGTGTCGAACGAGGCGGAAAGCATGCGGCGATCATGCCCGACGCGAACGGTCGCGCGCGGCCGCGCTGGCTCGTCGGCGCAGGGGCGTCATGGACCGGTTCGGTCAGCCCGTGGCCTGGCTCTGCAGCCGGTGCCGACGGCGAAGGTCGGGCTTGCATCCGACACGCGGCCGGCCATCGCCCGGCAAGATGCGGCCATGCCCCGCCGCATCGAAGACCACGCCCTGCTGGGGGACGGCGAGACCGTGGCCCTGGTCGACCGCAGCGGCGCGATCGACTGGCTCTGCTGGCCGCGCATCGATTCCGAGGCGCTGTTCTGCGCCCTGCTGGGCGACGACGACAACGGCTTCTGGCGCATCGCACCGCTGGACGGCAGCGCGACCGCCACGCGCCAGTATCGCGACGACACGCTGCTGCTGGAGACGCGCTTCGACTGCAGCGAGGGCAGCGTCGAGGTCGTCGACGCGCTGCCGGTGGGCACCGGGCTGCGCCACCTGGTGCGGCTGGTGCGCGGTCTGCGCGGGCGGGTGCGCGTGCGCAGCGAGCTGGCGATCCGCTTCGGCTATGGCCAGACCAAGCCCTGGGTCACGCACGAGGGCGGCGTGCTGTGCGCCGTGGCGGGCGCGCACCGGGTGGTGCTGCGTGGCCCGGTGCCGCACGCGGGCCAGGACTTCCGCAGCTACGCCGACTTCGAGATCGGCGCCGGCGAGGAGGTGGCCTTCGTGCTCACCCATTCGGTCTCGTACGAGGACATCCCGCCGCCGCTGGACGCGCAGCGGGCACTGCAGGAGACCACCGCGTACTGGCGCGGCTGGCTGTCGCGCTGCCAGGTGGGCGGGCCCTGGGTCGCGATGGTGCACCGCTCGCTGCTCACGCTGAAGGCGCTGACCAACGTGCGCACCGGCGGCATGGTGGCCGCCGCCACCACCTCGCTGCCCGAGGCCTGGGGCGGCGCGCGCAACTGGACTACCGTTTCTGCTGGCTGCGCGATTCGACGATGGCGCTGCTGGCCCTGCTGCAGACCGGCTACCAGGACGAGGCGCGCGAGTGGCGCAACTGGCTGCTGCGCGCCTGCGCGGCCTCGCCGGCCGAGATGCAGATCATGTACGGCGTGGCCGGCGAGCGGCTGCTGCCCGAGTGGGAGGCCGACTGGCTGCCCGGCTACGGCGGCGCCCGGCCGGTGCGCATCGGCAATGCCGCCTCGCGCCAGCGCCAGCTGGACATCTACGGCGAGGTGGCCGACGTGCTGCTGCACTCGGTGGCCGCCGGCCTGACGCCCGAGAAGGAAGGGATGCAGCGCGCCCTGGCCGTGATGCGGCACGTGGCCCGCATCTGGCAGGAACCCGACGCCGGCATGTGGGAGGTGCGCGGGCCGCCGCGCCAGTTCACGCATTCGAAGGTGATGGCCTGGGTGGCCATCGACCGCTACGTGCGCCTGGCCGAGATGCAGCAGGCCGACATCGACCTGGCGCCCTGGCGCGCGTTGCGCGACGAGATCCATGCCTGGATCTGCCGGCACTGCCTGGACCCGCAGGCCGGCTGCTTCGTGCAGTTCGCGGGCGGCCGGGACCTGGACGCCGCGCTGCTGATGCTGCCGATCGTGGGTTTCCTGCCGCCGCAGGATCCGCGCATGCTGGCCACCGTGGCGGCGATCGAGCGCGACCTGGTGCGCGACGGCCTGGTGTGCCGCTACATCACCCACCCCGCGGTGGACGGCCTGCCGCCCGGCGAAGGCGTGTTCGTCGCCTGCAGCTTCTGGCTGGTCGACAACCTGGTGCTGCAGGGCCGGCTGCAGGAAGCACGCTCCCTGTACGAGCGCCTGCTGGGCCTGTGCAACGACGTCGGCCTGCTGTCGGAGGAGTACGACCCGGTGGCCCGGCGCATGCTGGGCAACTTCCCGCAGGCCTTCAGCCACATCGGCATCGTCAACTCGGCGCTGAACCTGCAGCGGGCCGAGGGGCCGGCCCGGCAGCGCGCGGAGAAGGCCGCGGAGTAGGGCCGCGGGGTAGGACCGGCGAGCCGGACTCGCCGTGCTGGATGGGCGTGACGGGGGCCGTGACGCAGGTCGGCGGCCGCGATCCGGTCAGTGCGTGTCGACCACGTGCGAAGCCGCCACCGACGCGCCGAGGGGCGTCGGGCCGGCCACGGGCGCCTCCGCCGCCACATGGCCCGGCATCACCAGTCCCTGACGGCCGGCCGCCAGCGCCTCCTCGATGCCGGACAGGATCTGCTCGTGCGCCTGGTAGTGCGCCATGTGGCCCATGCCCGAGACCATGCGCAGGCGCGCCCGCGGCACGGTGGCATGCAGCCGCACCGACTGCTGCGGCGACACGATGCCGTCCTCGGTGCCCGCGACCACGGTCACCGGGGTGCGCAGCGTGGCGTAGTGCGGCCGCAGCGCGCGGGCCTGGGCCACCATGCGGGCGCCGTCTTCGGCCGTGGCCCGTTGCTGCAGCGGGCGCAGCAGCAGCTCGCGCGGCAGCAAGTGCTGGAACTGCTCGGGCACCGGCCACGGGTCGAAGATCGCGCGCAGCGTGGCGCCCAGGGTCGCCCGCGCCGTCCACGCGGAGGTGGTGTAGCGCAGCACGTCGCCCAGGATGGGCACGGCGGCCGGCGCCGTGAGCCAGCGGTCCAGCCGCGGGGTGGGCCAGTAGTAGCCGCTGACCAGCACCAGCCCGGCCACGTCGGCCGGTTCCTGCAGGGCCATGGCCAGCGCCACCTGCGCGCCCAGTGAATGCCCCACGACCACCGGCCGGTGCACGCCCAGCGCCGCGGCGGCCTGGTGCAGCAGGCGCGCCTGCCGCGCCGGCGTCCACGCGTAGCCGCGCGGCCGGTCGCTGTGGCCGAACCCGGGCCGGTCGATCACCAGCACCTGGTACCGCTCGGCCAGCCGGGCGAGCAGGCCGCTGGCCTCGAAGTCGGCGCCGTGCACCAGGTTGCCGTGCACCAGCAGCACCGGCGGCCCCTCGCCGACCAGCCGGTAGTGCAGGCGCGTGCCGTGCACGTACAGCAGGTGGTGCGGTGCATGGTGGTGGCGCTCGGCCTCGCGCGAGGCGTGCTCGACCCAGAGGGCGCTGCCGATGGCGGCCACGGCAGCCAGGGCGCCGTAGCCGAGCGGTGTGAGGCGTGGAAGGTGGTCCATGCGCGCAGCATGGAGAACGGCGCCCCGAGTGCTGTCGGGCCAATTCGGCGGTGCGCGTAGTTCTGCTCTGGCGTGCCCGACGGTCCAGCCGGGATTGCGCCTACTGCTTGTTCTTCAGCTTGCCCTTGGGCATCACCGTGGTCATCGGGGGCATCGGCCGGTCGGAGGTCGAGCCGCCTTCCTTGGGAGGCGTGTGGTCCTTTTTCGGCTTCTTCGCCATCTTCTTGCTGTGTTGGTCACGGTTGGCCATGGTGCGCTCCTTCTCTGGCCCAGCAACTGTACAGCGCGCCACTGCCGATGCGGACTTCGCGTTGCGTCCCGCACACGCACCTTGCTGCATGTGACACCGCGGCCGGTGACCGCGAGGCGGCGACGGGCTAGCCCACGCTCTGCACGCCGACCGTCGCCGTGTCGCGCACGGCCGGCTCGGTGCGCCGCACCAGCGGCATGGTGCGGTCCGACTCCAGCGCCTCGTCGACGCCCGCCAGGATCTGCTCGTGCGCCCGGTAGTGCGCCATGTGGCCGACGCCGTCGACCAGGCGCAGGCGCGCGCGCGGCACGGCCTCATGCAGCTGCACCGACTGCTTGGGCGGCACGATGCGGTCCTGCGTGCCGGCGATCACGGTGACGGGCATGCGCAGCGAGCCGTAGTGCGGCTCCAGCGCGCGGGCCTGGCCGACCATGTGGTTGCCGTCTTCCGCGGTCGCGCGCTGCTGCAGCGGGCGCAGCAGCAGGTCGCGCGGCAGCAGCTGCAAGAAGGACTCGGGCACCGGCTCGGGATCGAACAGCGCACGCAGCGTCGAACCGAAGGTGGCCCGCGCCGTCCACGCCGAGGTCGTGTAGCGCAGCACGTCGCCCAGCACCGGCACCGACACGGGCGCCGCCATCCACCGGTCCAGCCGCAGGTTCGGCCAGTAATAGCCGCTCACGAGCACCAGGCCCGCCACGCTCGCCTGCTGCTGCAGCGCCATCGCCAGCGCCACCTGTGCCCCCAGGGAGTGGCCGACGACCACCGGCCGGTGCACGTCGAGCGCCTCCGCCGCGTCGTGCAGCAGGCGGGCCTGGCGCGCCGGCGTCCACGCGATGCCGCGCGGCCGGTCGCTGAAGCCGAACCCGGGGCGGTCGATCACCAGCACCTGGTGGCGCTCGGCCAGCCGCTCCAGCAGCCCGCTCGCCTCCCAGTCGGCTCCGTGCACCAGGTTGCCGTGCAGCAGCAGCACGGGCGGGCCTTCGCCGACCAGCCGGTAGTGCAGGTGCGTGCCGTGGATGTAGATGTGGTGGTGCGGCGCGTGGAACCGCCGCTCCGCTTCGCGCGTGCGGCGCTCGACCCACAGCGCATTGCCAATGGCCGCCAGGACCACGGAGGCGCCGGCGGCGAGGGGAGTTCGGAGCTTCATGCGCGCAGCATGGTGCAGCCCGGCGCGGTGAGTGTCGGGCTAGCGCGGGTGTGGATGTAGTTCGGCGCTGGCGTGCGGATGAGCTAAAGGCGGATTTGCCTCGCCCGCCATCCGCGCCCTAGCATCGGTGCTCCCATCCCCAGGAGAGCCGCCATGGACGACGAAGTGTTCAACCTCAGCATCCGCAAGTTCCTGAAAGTCGTCGGCGTGAGCTCGCAGCGCGACATCGAGCAGGCGGTGGCCAAGGCGCTGCAGGAAGGACGCATCAGCGGCAACGAGACGCTGCCCGCGACGATGACGCTGGAGGTGCCGGGGTTGAAGTTGAAGGTGGGGTTCGATGGGGAGGTCAGGCTGCAGTAGGCGTTCAAGAGCTCGCCCGGCGGAATGATCTCAGGGCCGCCCCTGCTGACTTCCTGACGTTCTACTTGCCCCAGCTGTCCTTCAATCCCGTCACCCGGTTGAAGACCACCTTCCCCGCTGTCGAGTCGTGATCCTTCCGATCCGCCACGAAGTACCCGTGCCTCTCGAACTGGAACTTCTCATCCCCCTGTGAGCTGCCCAGCGACGGCTCCACATACGCCGTCACCACCTTCAGCGAATCCGGGTTCAGCTCCTCCAGGAAGTCCTTCTCCCCGGTGTCCGGCTGGGCCACCGCGAACAGCCGGTCGTAGAGCCGCACTTCGGCCTTGAGCCCATCGGCGACGCCGACCCAGGTGATGGTGCCCTTGACCTTCACCTTGTCGGCGCCCGGCGTGCCGCTCTTGGTGTCCGGCACCAGCCTGGCCCGGACCTGCACCACGGTGCCCTGGGCGTCCCTGTCGGCGCCGACGCACTCGATCACGTGGCCGTACTTCAGGCGCACCTTGTTGCCCGGGAACAGGCGGAAGAAGCCCTTGGGCGGGGTTTCCTCGTAGTCGGTGCGCTCGATCCACAGCTCCTTGCCGAACATGAAGCTGCGGCGGCCGCGCGATTCGTCGTGCGGATGCACGGGGGCGGAGCAGGGGTCGAGCTGGTCGTCCCCGCCCATCAACTCGCCCCAGTTCTCGATCACCAGCTTCACCGGGTCGAGCACCGCCATGGCGCGGGCGGCCTTGGGGTCGAGGTCGTCGCGCAGGGCGATTTCCAGGGTGCTGTAGTCGATCCAGCTGTCCGCCTTGGTCACGCCGATGCGCTCGGCGAACAGCTGCAGGCTCTCGGGCGTGTAGCCGCGCCGGCGCAGGCCCACGATGGTGGGCAGGCGGGGGTCGTCCCAGCCGCTCACGTGCTTCTCGTCCACCAGCTGCTTGAGCTTGCGCTTGCTGGTGACCACGTAGGTGAGGTTCAGCCGGGCGAACTCGTACTGGCGCGGGTGCGGCTTGTTGACCAGGCCGCCTTCGGCCAAGCGATCGAGCAGCCAGTCGTAGAACGGTCGCTGGTCCTCGAACTCCAGCGTGCACAGGCTGTGGGTGATGTTCTCCAGCGCGTCCTCGATCGGGTGCGCGAAGGTGTACATCGGGTAGATGCACCAGGTGTTGCCGGTGTTGTGGTGCTCCGCATGCTTGATGCGGTAGAGCGCCGGGTCCCGCATGTTGATGTTGGGGCTGGCCATGTCGATCTTGGCGCGCAGCACCGCGGCCCCGTCGGCCAGCTTGCCGTCGCGCATCTCGCGGAACCGGTTGCGGTTCTCGTCGATGCTGCGGCTGCGGAACGGGCTGTCGGTGCCCGGGCGCGAGAAGTCGCCGCGGTTCGCGCGCATCTGCTCGGGCGTCTGCTCGTCCACGTAGGCCAGGCCGGCTTCGACCAGGTACTCCGCCGCGCGGTACATGAAGTCGAAGTAGTCGCTGGCCTGGTAGAGGTGGCTGGTGCCGTGGGCGTCCCAGCTGAACCCGAGCCAGCGCACGGCGTCCTTGATGCCCTCGACGTACTCCATCTCCTCCTTCTCGGGGTTGGTGTCGTCGAAGCGCATGTGGCACACGCCGCCGTATTCGTTGGCGAGGCCGAAATTCAGGCAGATGCTCTTGGCATGGCCCACGTGAAGGTAGCCGTTGGGCTCGGGCGGGAAGCGGGTTCGGATGCGGGCCGGGTCCAGCGGCCCGGACTGTTGTGTTGCCGCATCACCCGGGATGCCGGCCCAATGTCTCTGGCTGTAAATGCCCTGCTCGAGGTCGCGCTCGATGATCTGCCGCAGGAAATTGCTGGGTTTGGCAGCGTCTTTGTCGCCGGTCGGGGTGGTCATAGCCGGTCAATTCTAGGGTTGACCCGGGTTACCCCCGGTATGGCTGGGTTACGTCTGGCAACGGCTTTGACGGAACAGCGGTATCCGAACCTCGATGCTCGGGCGTTCAATATGCACAGAGGCGTCGCACAGCCGCCCCAAGAACATCGTCATAGGAGCAGTAATCATGTCGATCCGCACTTCCCTCTTCAGCAAGGCCGCCGCCCTGGCCGTCGGCCTGACGGCCCTGGTCGCGGCCGGCGCCGCCCAGGCCGGCGGCGGCGTCTCCTGGTCCGTCGGCATCAGTTCCCCCGGCATGGCCGTCGGCGTGGCGCCGGCGCCCGTCTACGTGCAGCCGCAGCCGGTCTATGTGCAGCCGCAGCCGGTGTGGCAGCCCACCACCATCTACTCGGTCCCGCCGGTGATGTACACGCAGCCGGCCGTGGTCTACCCGGCAGGAGCCCTCGTGCAGCCGGTGGTCGTGCAGCAGGCGGTGCCCATCCACCGCGGCCATCACCACCACTACTGGCGCTGAGCGGCTGCGCCGCACCGCCTCGAGCCCGGATCCATTCTCCGTTCTCTCCAAGGTGCCCCCGGAAGCGTTCGGCGCTCGGGGGCTTTTTTCATGGGCGCGTCGCCGGCGCGACCTGGTGAAACCGCCGGGGGCCGCTCATGCCGGCCCCAGCCGGGCGCCGGCGTCAGGCGCGCTGGCGTTCCGGCAGGGCCTGGGCCGTGGGCAGCCTGGACGCGGCCACCGCGGTCGCCGCCAGCGCGCAGACGATCACGGCCCCGGACGGCAGGTCGAACACGGCCGACAGCACCAGCCCCAGCACGTAGCCGATGGCGCCCACGGCATAGCCGAGCACCAGCCGTGCGCGCCCCTGCCGCCGCACGGTGGCGAGCGCCGGCACGATCAGGCTGGTGAACACCAGGTACACACCGACCAGCTGCACGGAAGCGGTGACGGCCACCGCGAAGGCAGCGTAGAAGCCGAAGCGGCCCAGCCGCCGCGTCCAGCCCAGGGCCATGGCGGCCAGCAGCAGCGCCGTCACGATCGCCAGCGCGACCAGGTCCGTGCTGCCCACCCAGAGGATCTGGCCGACCAGCAGGTTCTTCAGGTGTTCGCCGCCGTGCGGATTGCCGGCCAGCAGCAGGATGCCCACGGACGCCGCCAGCACGAACAGCACACCGATGAGCGCTTCCTGCTGCTGCGGCAGCTTGCGCTCGGTCCAGGTGAGCAGGCCGGCGCCCAGCAGTGCCGCACAGACCGCGGCCACCTGCACGGCGAGGCCGTGTTCCGGCAGGCCCAGGGAATCCGCGGCGATCACGCCCAGTCCGGCGATCTGCGCAATGGCGAGGTCGATGAACACGATGCCGCGTTCGAGCACCTGCATGCCCAGCGGAATGTGGGTGGCCAGCACCAGCAGCCCGGCGAGCAGCGCCGGGCCGAGGATGCCCAGGTCGATGGCGCCCCAGCTCATTTGCCGCCGGCCGCCGCCAGCAGGCGCGCGAGCGTGTCGTCGAACAGGCCGAACAGGTCCTTGGCGGCGTCGCTGCCGCCCACCGTGAAGGGGATCTTCACCACGGGAATGCCGGCGTTCTTGCCCAGCCACTCCGAGGGCCGCGGATCCTGGTAGGCGGAATACAGCACCATGCGGGCCGGTGTCGCTTTCAGCGCGGCCAGGACACCTTGCAGGTGGGCGGCGCTCGGCTCGACGCCGGGCTTGGGTTCCAGCACCACCACTTCCTTCATCCCCAGCCAGTCGTACAGGTAGACATAGCCCTTGTGCTGGGACGCCACCGGCAGCCCGCGCAATGGCACCGCCTGCGCGTTCCAGCGCGCGATCGCCTGCTGCCACTTCTGCTGGAAAGCCGCCGCGCGCTCGCCGTACTGCGCGGCGTGGGCGGTGTCCACCTGCTGCAGGCGCGTAGCGAGTGCCGTGGCAACCGCCGCGATATTGCGCGGGTCGGTCTGGATGTGCGGGTTGCCCGCTGCGTGCACGTCGCCCTGGGAGCGGTCCAGGCTGGCAGGGATCTCGAGCTTGCGCACGTAGTCGGCGGCGGCGAAGTTGCCGGCCCGGCCGGGCTGCACGCGGTCGTTGCCTGATTGCTGCAGCAGCACCGGCAGCCAACCGGCTTCCAGCTCGGCCCCGGTGCAGACCACCAGGTCGGCGTTGCGCGTGCGGGCGATCAGGCTGGGCCGGGCCTGGATCTGGTGCGGATCCTGCAGGGAGGTGGTGGCGACGCTGACGTCGACCAGCGATCCCCCGAGCTCCTGCGCCAGTGCGCCCCATTCGGGCTCGCAGGCCAGCACCTTCAGGGCGGCATGGGCTGGCGCAGCGGCCAGCGCCAGCGCCGCGACGGCAGCCGCCAGCAGTTGCTTCATGTGTGTCATCGAGGTCTCCTTCTCAATAGCTGTGCGCGCCGTGCGCGCCCAGGCTCATCTGGTATTGCACCGTCCACTGCCAGTCGGGGTCGCCGGGGCGGGCGCGGTCCTGCGCAGCCTGGAGACGCCAGCGCGAGAACTCGCTGGGACTCCAGTCCAGCATCAGGGTCTGCTTGGTCGGGTTGCCGCTGTCCAGGCCGACGAGGCCGGCGTTGGCGCCGTAGTCGGGCACGCCCGGATTGAGGCGCTCGGTGCGCAGCCCCACGCGCCAGCGCGGCATGAATTGGTAGAGGCCTTGCAGGTACCAGCCCGACTGCGAGGCCCGGAAGTTGCCCGGCGAGGCGAGCCCCGTGGTGTCGACCACGACCGAGCCGTCCCGCGTGCTGTACAGGTATTCGGCCTGCAGCTTGAAGTTCTGGCGCGACGGATTGCCGTTGGGCGCCCACTTCCACACCGCGTCGGCCACCCAGACCCTGGTGTTGCCGGTGAAGGCGTTGGTGATCGGGTTGCCGACGCTGTCGAAGGCGGCCAGGTCCTGGTTGTCGGCGCGGGCGCGCAGGAAGGACAGGCCGGCGCGCCAGCTGTGGCTGTCGCCGATGTCGCCGCCGCTGTGGGCGGAGACGGCGGCCATGCCGGCGCCGTTGCGGTTGGTGTCGGTGCCCGGGAAGCTGCGGCCGCGGCCCAGCTCTGCGCGAATCTCGAAGAACTGATCGGTCGGCGCGAGCCAGGCCAGCTGCACGCCGTCGTCGCCGAACTGCCTGCCCAGCATGGCCTGGTAGGCCAGCGGCGCGTCGACGAAGTCCCAGGTGTGGGCGTGCTGGGCATTCAGGTAGCCGACGCTGGAGAAGAAGCGGCCGGCCTTCAGCGTCAGTCCCTGGCCCAGGGACGTGGTCTGCACGTACGCCTCCTCGACCGACACCTGGTTGTCCGGCGTGAAGGCAATGGCGGCAAAGCCCCGGAACCACGGGTCGATGTTGGCGGTGAGCCCCAGTTCGCTTTCGGCGAGGCTGAAGCCGCGGGTGCCGGGCCCGATCTCGGCGGTCGGCGGCAGCGGGAAGCCGCGGATGCGGTAGTCGGCCGGGTCGCGCGAGGTGTGCGTGTACTGGCCGGACAGGATGAGCGATGCCTCGAGCAGCGGTGGTGGACTGGCGCGCGCGGTCGGCGTGGGCGACGGCGCAGGCACTGCGGGAACGGCCACTGCCGCCGGCACGGCGGGAACGACGACTGCTCCCGGCGCGGCCTGTTGGCTTTGAGCGGGCGCCTGCTGGCTTTGCGCGGCCTGCTCGGCCGCACGCAGGCGCTCTTCCAGCGCACGGATGCGCTGCTCGTATTCGGCCCGCATCGCGTCGAGTTCGCGGCGCAGGCTCTGGGTGTCGGGGGCGGGTTGGGCAGCGGCACTGCCCGCGGCGAGGCAGAGGACCAGCCCTGCCCGGCGCCAAGTGGATTCCATGGAGTGCTCCTTGCACGAATGACAAGCGCACGCGCGGGTTCCGCGCGTGCAACCGGCAATCAGGCGTGCGGGAGCGGTGGGGCGCGGCTGCGATAGGCCGCTATTGCGACGGGGCGCGGGGCGGGGGCAGGTTGGAAGGACGGTTGCGCGAGCGGTGGCGCGGGTGGCAGCGCGGCGGGAGCGGCAGACGCCGGCGCGGCGCCGCCGACCACGGCGGCGACGGCGCAAAGGTCGCACTGGATGGGCAGATGGGCGGGCGCCTGCCGGTCCGATCCCGCGCTGGCAGACTGCAGGTGCAGCAGCGCGTGGGTGGCTGCCGCCCATTGCGCCGCCGGTAGCCACAAGGCCAGCACCAGCAGCCAGCCAAGCGGGTGGCTGCGAAGGGTGCGGCGGAAAGCGGCGAGGGTCACGACCCCCGGAGTTTAGTCAGCGCAGCCAGCCTTGCCGATGAATGTGACCGTGGTCGAGATGCCGGCCGCCCGTCACACCTGTCGTCACTCGTCCTCGCCGCGCAGCGGTGGCTCGGGCGGGAAGGTGGGGTGCAGCAGCTTCTGCCGCTCGATCTGGGCCATCAGGTGCGGGCGGATGCTGTCCAGCCCGTAGCCGCTCTTGCCGCGCCGCGGACCCCAGGCATTGGCCCGCGCCGTCCGTGTCGCCGAAGGGCTGCGCTTGTTTTCAGGATCGCGTTGCGGTGAATCGTCTCGGGCCATGGTGGTGATGCCGCGTCTCCTGCGACATTCATGACACCGTAGGCGCCGTGCGGGCGGGCACTTGCCCGTGTGCACGAGGACCAGTCGTAGGCGGGATCGGACCTGACGGGTTGGTCCTACACGACACCTCCACCAGCCCGACTGAACACGAAGCGACCGCCCAAAAAAGAGCCCCCAGGCTTTGGGCCTGGGGGCAACATGCCAGTCGCGGGACGGAGGGCCGGACCAGCTCACCCCGGAGGAGGAGGGGACTCAGAGGAGTCGGGGTGATTTCCCTGAGGGGTTGGCTGTGCGCATGCCTGCCAGCCCCTGCAATTCCGTGCCCGTAGTAAACCGCAGGCCACTTTCAGGGGCTGTAGGACGGAGCCGCAATTTGTCTCGAATGGAACGCGACCGCAGGGTCGATTGCGCTACTCGACACTGCTGCGCGCTGACAGCCCGCGCGCCATGCACTGACGCCATGGAGGCGGCGCGCTGCCTAAGCTGCCTCGCATGAGCAGCAAGACAGTGGGTGACCAGGTCCTCGAGCGCCTGCAGGCGTGGGGCGTGCGGCGCGTGTTCGGGTATCCGGGCGATGGCATCAACGGCGTGGTCACGGCGTTCCCGCGCGTGCCGGCACTGGAGTTCGTGCAGGCCCGCCACGAGGAGCTCGCGGCCTTCATGGCCTGCGCGCACGCGAAGTTCACCGGCGAGGTGGGCGTGTGCCTGGCCACGTCGGGGCCGGGTGCCATCCACCTCCTCAATGGCCTGTACGACGCCAAGGCCGACCACCAGCCGGTGGTGGCCATCGTCGGGCAGCAGGCGCGCATGGCCATGGGCGGCGACTACCAGCAGGAGGTGGACCTCGCGGCGCTGTTCAAGGACGTCGCGCACGAGTTCGTGCAGACCGCCATGGTGCCGGCCCAGGTGCGGCACCTCATCGACCGTGCCATGCGCATCGCGCGCGACCAGCGCACGGTCACCTGCGTGATCCTGCCCAACGACCTGCAGGAGGCCGCTGCAGTGGAGACGCCGCCGCGCGAACACGGCTCGGTGCACAGCGGCATCGGCGTCACCGGCGAGGCGCAGGTGCCGGATGCGGGCGCGCTGCAGGCCGCCGCCGACGTGCTCAACGCCGGCCAGCGCGTGGCCATCCTGGTGGGCGCCGGCGCGCTGCAGGCGGGCCAGGAGGTCATCGCGCTGGCGGACCGGCTGGGCGCTGGCATCGCCAAGGCGCTGCTCGGCAAGGCCGTCGTGCCGGACGACCTGCCGTTCGTCACCGGCGCCATCGGCCTGCTGGGCACCGAACCGAGCTGGGCGCTCATGCAGGGCTGCGACACGCTGCTGATGGTCGGCACCAGCTTCCCCTATTCGGAATACCTGCCCAAGGAGGGCCAGGCGCGCGCGGTGCAGATCGACCTGGACAACCGGCGCCTGGGCCTGCGCTACCCGACCGAAGTGAACCTGGTGGGCGACAGCCGCAAGACCCTGCAGGCCTTGCTGCCCCTGCTGCAGCCGAAGAGCGACCGGGCGTGGCGCCAGCAGATCGAGGCCGGCGTGGACAAGTGGTGGCGCACCCTGGCCGAGCGAGCCGCCAGCGATGCCGTGCCCATCAATCCGCAACGCGTGTTCCACGAGCTGTCGCCGCGCCTGCCCGACGATGCCATCGTCTGCTGCGATTCGGGCACCAGCGCGGCCTGGTACGCGCGCGACCTGAAGTTCCGCCAGGGGATGATGGGCTCGGTCTCGGGCGGACTGGCGTCGATGGGCTGCGCCTTGCCGTATGCGCTGGCGGCCAAGCTGGCCTATCCCGGCCGGCCGGCGCTCGCGCTGCTGGGCGATGGCGCCATGCAGATGCTTGGCCTGAACGCGCTGGTGACCATCGCCCACCGCTGGAAGCAGTGGGCCGACCCGCGGCTGGTGGTGCTGGTGCTGAACAACGGCGACCTGAACATGGTGACCTGGGAACAGCGCGGCACCACCGGTGCGCCGCGCTTTGACGCCTCGCAGCTGCTGCCCGGGTTCCCGTATGCCGACTACGCCCGGCTGCTCGGCCTGGGCGGCCTGCGGGTCGAGCGGCCCGAGCAGGTGACGCTGGCACTGGAAGAGGCGCTGGGCGCCGACCGACCGGTGGTGCTGGACCTCGTGGTCGACCCCAACGTCCTGCCCATCCCGCCGCACGTCACGCCCAAGCAGGCGAAGGCGTCGATCGGTGCCCTGCTCAAGGGCGACCCGGAGGCGCTGTCGGTGGTGAAGGCGACGGCCAGGGAATGGTGGGCGTCGGTGCGGGGGTGACTGCCGGGCGGAATGCCGCCCTTTGCGTCAGGCCGGGCTCGTCCCCTGTCCTCGTCATGCCGGGCTCGACCCGGCATCCATCTTCAGGCCGCCAACCAGCCACTGCCGTGTTCACGTCCCGGGGCGTGCCAGGTCCTGGGGATGGATTGCGGGTCGAGCCCGCAATGACGAAATCTCCTCGCCCGCAACGACGGCATTCGCTCACCCGCGAGGCCAAGGGGTCGAACCCGGCACAGGGGCAAGCCCGGCATGCCGGGCACCCGTCTACATCGCCCGGAACAGATGCGCGTACAGCCGGCTCACCGGCCACTTCTCCGGCCGGCCGCGCAATTGCAGGTGCAGCTTGCCGGCCTCGTCGCGGGTGACGGTGTCGATGGCGTCGGCGCGCACCACCGTGCCGCGGTGCACCTGCCAGAACGCCTGGGCGTCCAGCTGCGGCACCAGCTCCTTGAGCGGGGTGCGGATCAGGTACTCGTGGGCCGCGGTGAGCACGCGCACGTACTTGTCGGCGGCCTCGAACACCAGCACCTCGTCGACCGGCACCATGCGCAGCGCAGTGCCCACGCTGGCCTGGATGACGCGCAGCGGCGCCGCCGCCGGGGCTCGCGCGGCCAGCAGGTGGCGCAGCTGGTCGACGGCGGCATCGAGGCCGCCGCTGCCGCCGGCGCGCTGGGCCAGCGTCTCCTGCAGCCGCACCACCGTCCGGGCCAGGCGTTCGGCCTGCACCGGCTTGAGCACGTAGTCGATCGCCCGCGCCTCGAAGGCCTGCACCGCGTACTGGTCGTAGGCGGTGACGAACACCAGGGCCGGGAACGGCGCGCCCGCGGGCCAGTCCTCGGCCAGCTCGGTGGCCGCTTCCAGGCCGCCCTGGCCGGGCATGCGGATGTCGAAGAACAGCACGTCGGGCCGCAGCGCCAGCGCCTCGCGCACCGCCGACGCCCCGTCGCCCACCACGCCGGCGACCACCAGCTCGGGCCAGGCGCGTGCCAGTTCGGCCCGCAGGGCCTGGGCCAGCAGGGGTTCGTCCTCGGCGATCAGGGCGGTGGGCGCGGTCATGCGGCGGGCAGGCGGATGGTGGCGCGGGTGCCGCGCGGCTGCGCCGGTTCGAGCGACAGCGTGGCGCGGCTGCCGTGCAGGGTGGCCAGGCGCTCGCGCACCTGCGCCAGGCCGAAGCCGCTGCCGGGCGTGGAGCCGCTCAGGCCGGCGCCGCTGTCGGTGACCTCCAGCACCAGCTGGCCATCGTCGCGCCGCGCCGCCACGGTGAGCCGGCCGCCCCCGACCTGCGGCTCCAGCCCGTGCTGGATGGCGTTTTCCACCAGCGGTTGCAACAGCAGGGTAGGCACGGGCTGCAGCGCCAGGTCGGCGGGCAGCTGCAGGTCGACCTGCAGGCGCTCGCCCATGCGGATGGCCATCAGCGCCAGGTAGTCGCGCAGGCGGTCGAACTCGGCCTGCAGCGGGTGCGTGGTGGCGCGCGACGCGTCGAGCGTGGAGCGCAGGTAGGCGATCATGTGATCGAGCATGTGCTGCGCCCGCGCCGGGTCGACGCCGATCAGCGCCCGCAGGTTGGCCAGCGTGTTGAACAGCATGTGCGGCTCGAGCTGCGTCTCCAGCAGCTTCAGGCGCGCCTCGTTCGCGTGGCGCTGCGCCTCGCCCATGCGGCGCTCCAGGTAGGCACCCCGGTTGCGGCTGTAGAAGTAGTAGCTGCCCGCGATGCCGGCCATGGCCGTGATCAGGATCGAGTTGCGCAGGTCGCGCCCGCGGTCGATCACCAGGCCGGGGGGGTAGAGGCCGAAGGTGCGGCACAGCAGGTCGCCGATGGCGTTGCCGCCGAACCAGCCCAGCACGATGCCCACGAGGACCAGCGCCAGCCCCTGGATGCCGGTCGGCCAGCCGGTCTCGGCCGCGGAGGGCACGAGGTGCCGGCCCAGGTCGACGATCGCCCAGGTGAGCAGCCCGATGGCCAGCGAGTACGCCAGCGGCGGGCCGTAGGGGCGCGTCGGCTCGAACGCGTATTGCAGGGTGGCGACGGCCAGGCAGAAGGCCGCCGTCTGCAGCATGTGCTGCAGCTTGTCGACCCAGTCCAGCCTCATGGCGACGGCCCGCTGTTCTCGCGTTCGAGGCGCTCGCGCTCGCGCCGCACCAGGTATTCGCGCACGCCGCTGCCACGACCCAGCACGAATACCGACACGCCGTGCAGCACCAGGCCCAGGCCCCAGCCCAGGACCGGGAACACCGACCAGGGGCGGGTGCCGAAGCCATGGTGCGACATGCCCAGCATGACGAGGTTGACCAGCACGTACACGGTGGCGTGGATGTACCAGCCCAGCTTGGCGCCGGCACGCTTGCGCGCCAGGCGGTCGATTTCGTCGGGGGTCAGGCGGCGCTCGGGCATCAGCGGGGCATTCTAGGGTTGCGGGGTGGCGAGGCGCCGGGTGAACCAGGCTGCGATGAGGCGGTCGATGGCGGCCATCTGCGTGCGGTCGAACCCGGGCGGGTCGTCCAGCAGCTCGCGTGCGACGTCGCCCAGCCTGTCGAGCGGGGGCAGCGGCGACAGCAGGGCGCCGTGGCCCGCGCCGGGCAGGTCGGCCAGCCACTCGCAGCGGGGCAGGCAGGCGGCCAGGACGGCGCCGCCGTGCAGGCGCGGCGCCAGCCACCGGTCGCCGCCCGCGGTCACCAGCGCCAGCGGCACGCGCGGCCGGGCGAGCGAAGCCGGATCGAAGTCGGCCGCGAAGGGCACGCCGGCCACCACTGCCTGGATGCGCGGGTCGCTGTGTGCCTGCGGGCTCTCGTCGTCGAACCGGCTGCGGATCACGCGCACGGCGACGGCCTGCTTCACCCCGTCGAGCACGTCGCCGTTCAGGCGCGTGAGCAGCCCCACGCAGGCCGGGAAGTCGTCGGCGATATGGGCCTCGCAGTGGTCGCGAAAGCGCGCCGGCGACCAGCGTCCGCCGGCCAGCACCAGGGCCGTGTGGCCGCCCGCCGACATGCCGTACAGGCCGACGCGGTCCAGTTCCAGCAGGGGCGCCAGGCGGGCGTCGCGCCCGACCGCGTCGATGGCCCGCGACACCTCGGCCGGCCGCAGCTTCCAGCTCTCGGGGCCGGGCCGGCCGGGGTCGCGGGCGTTGTCGCCCTGGTGCTCGGGCAGGGCGACGGTGAAGCCGGCATCGACCAGCGCGCGGGCCAGGTCCGTGTGCACCCAGGGATTGCCGCCGGAGCCGTGCGACAGCGCCACCAGCCGGCCGTTGCCGCGCACCGGTGCCCCGTCGACGGCCAGGCGCAGGTGGAAGGGGCCGCGCTGCACCGGCTGGTCGGCGGCGCTGGAGGGATAGAACACGGTCACCGGGCCGTCCCCTTCCGCCGGCGGCAGCTGCAGCACGCCCATGCCGGCCTGGACGGCGGTGGCGCAGGCGGCCAGCAGGCCCGCCAGCAACCGGCGCTGCAGGGCGCGGCTCACCACGGATCCCGGGCGGCCAGGCGGGCCCGCTCCCGTTGCACCAGTTGCGCGTACAGGCCGCTGCCGCCGCCCAGGCCATACACCAGCACGCCGTGCACGGCCAGCCCGATCGACCAGCCGAGCGCGGGGTAGATGGCCCAGCCGCGGCCGCTGGAGGCGGACAGGAACGCCAGCAGCAGGTTGACGGCGACGAAGACGGTGGCGTGGATCATCCAGCCCAGCTTGGCACCGGCACGCCGGCGGGCGAGGCGGTCGAGGTCGTCGTGGTTCAGGGTCGTGTCCATGAGGTTTCTCCTTGGCAGGGTGGATGGATCAGGCGGACGCCGGTGCGACGGCCGGGCGCCGGACGGCCAGGCGCCACAGGCGGGCGGCGCGGCCGACGAACAGGCCGGTGGCCAGGCCGTAGAGGGCCGCCACCGGGAGGGTGAAGCTGGCGTCGCGCACCACCTGGGGCTGCAGCGCCAGCTCGACGCCGACGCTCCACTTCACGAGGAAGATGCCGGCCATCAGCAGCAGCGGCACCACGCTGCCCGGCAGGCGGTACTCGCGGCGGCGGGCGTCGTACACGGCGGCCGCGCGGCCCGGAGCCAGGGCCGCCGTGACCGCGGCCGCGACGCCCAGCCACACGGCCAGCAGCTCGTCCATGTTCGGCGCCGCGCCGAAGGCGCTCACCATGCCGAAGGCCGAGAAGGCGGCCATCGCGACCGGCAGGGTGGAGATGCGCGCCAGGCTGGCGGTGCGGTCGCGCAGCTGGCTGGCGCCGAAGCCGACCAGGGCGGCGAGCAGCCCCCAGACCCAGGTGGGCGTGCCGCGGACGATGGCGATCAGCAGCTGGGGCTGGTGCAGGACGATGGACAGCAGCATGGTGGTCTCCTGGCGTGCGGGTGGAAGGGTTCAGGCCAGCCCGACGCTGGTCCAGAGCAGGCGGCCGAGGTAGCGGTTCGGCAGCAGGGTGAAGGCGCCGGCAACCAGGCAGGCGCCGACGTACAGCCGCTGCATCACGGCGCGATGGCCGGCGACGTTGCCCAGGGCCAGGCGCCGGAACGAGACCACCAGCATCGCCAGCGTCACCGGCACCAGCAGGTGGATGGGGGTGTAGCCGCCCAGGTTGGGCAGCGAACGGTCGCGGATGAACAGCGCCGACACGGCCGCGACCACCATCAGGGTCACCCAGGCGTAGCCGAAGGCGCGGTGCAGCCGGGGGCGTTGCTGGCGGCCGCGGCGCGCCCACAGCGCGACGGGACCGGTGGCCAGCGCGCCCAGCGCGGCGGTCATGTGGACGGCGATGATGGGGGTCAGTTGCATGGCGGGCTCCGGGGCGAAGGTCGATGGAGACGGACTGTGCCGACCGGGCGCCGGGCGCTCCAGCGGCTTGGGACGAACCGCGCCGGCGGGGGAGCGAAGTGCAGGATGGCGGCGCGAACTGCAGGCCGGCTGGGCTGGGGTCAGACGCTCAAGGAGTCGTCATGCCGGGCTTGGCCCGGCATCCATCTCCAGGTGCCAGGCCGTCACAGCCGTGTTCACGTCCCCGGTCGCGCCAGGTCCCGGAGATGGATTGCGGGTCGAGCCCGCAATGACGAAGTGGGGGCGTCCCGGAATTGGGGGTCGTCGCGCAGGCGCGACCCAGAAAGTCGTTCTGCCGGGCTCGACCCTGCAAGTCGTCATGCCGGGCCCGACCCCCAAAAGTCGTCATGCCGGGCTTGACCCGGCATCCATCTCCCGACTGCGGATCGGGCACGAACCACGAACCTCGAGCCGGAGATCGATCGCGGTCGAGCCCCCCATGCCGCGGACGTCCGGCTTGCGGCACCATCCGGCCCTGGCCCCCAGGAGTCCCATGCTGCATCCCCAAGCCCAGGCGCTGTTGCGCCTCATCGAATCCAGAAACATCCCGCCCACCCACACCCTCACGCCCCAGCAGGCGCGCGAGTTCTACCGGGTGCGGCGCGCGGTCACCCAGCCCGAGCCGCCGGACGTGGCGGACGTGCGCGAGCTGCAGGCCAGCGGGCCGGCCGGCGCGATCCCGTTGCGGCTGTACCGGCCGGCGGGCAGCCGCGCGGGCGACGTCGTGCCGGTGCTGGTGTACTTCCACGGCGGCGGCTGGGTGATCGGCGACCTCGACACCCACGACGTGCTCTGCCGCACGCTGGCCAACGGTGCCGGTTGCGCGGTGGTGGCGGTCGACTACCGGCTGGGCCCGGAAAGCCGGTTCCCAGCGGCGATGCACGACTGCGTGGCGGCAACGCAATGGGTGGTGGCGAACGCGGCCGCCCTGCAGGTCGATCCGACCCGGCTGGCGGTGGGCGGCGACAGCGCCGGCGGCAACCTGGCGACCGTGGTGGCACTGGCGGCGCGCGACGGTGGCGGCCCGGCCATCCGCTACCAGCTGCTGATCTACCCGGCGACCGACCAGCGCACCGACTATCCCTCGCGCACGCGCAACGGCAAGGGCTACCTGCTGGAGCAGGAAACGGTGGCCTATTACCACGACCTCTACATTGACGACCCGCGCCATGACCAGGACTGGCGCGCCTCGCCCATCCTGCACCCGGACCTGGCCGGGCTGCCGCCCGCGCTGGTGCTGGTGGCCGGCTACGACCCGCTGCGCGACGAGGGCGTGGCCTACGCGCAGAAGCTCGACGAAGCCGGCAACCGGGCCACGCTCGTGAGCTTCGAGCGCCAGATCCACGGCTTCATCACCATGGGCAAGGTGATCGACGAGGCGAATGCCGCGGTACGGTTGTGCGCCGCCGAACTGCGGGCCGCGCTGGCGTGACTTTTGGCCGTCCGGTCAGGCCGCGTCCAGCTGAGCCCGCCGATAATCCCGCGCTGCTGTCACGAACAAGGAAGAGCGCGTGGATGTCGTCCTGCTGGCCAAGGCCGCGATCATGGGGGTGGTGGAGGGCCTGACGGAGTTCCTGCCGATCTCCAGCACCGGTCACCTCATCCTGGCCGGGGCCCTGCTGGGCGTGAACGACGAGAAGGCCAAGGTCTTCGAGATCGCGATCCAGACCGGCGCCATCCTGGCGGTCATCATCGTCTACTGGCAGAAGATCCGGTCCACGCTGGTGGCGCTGCCCACCCAGGGCCAGGCGCAACGCTTCGCCCTCAACGTCTTCATCGCCTTCCTGCCGGCGGTCGTGCTCGGGCTGCTGCTGGGCAAGGCCATCAAGGCCCACCTGTTCACCCCCGGTGTCGTGGCCACCACCTTCATCGTCGGCGGCCTGGTGATCCTGTGGGCCGAGAAGCGCCAGCAGGCCGCCAGCCGGATCGAGGACGTCGACCAGATGTCGGCGCTGGATGCGCTGAAGGTGGGGCTGGTGCAGTGCCTGGCCATGGTGCCGGGCACCAGCCGCAGCGGCGCCACCATCATCGGCGGCATGCTGCTCGGGCTGTCGCGCAAGGCGGCGACCGACTTCTCGTTCTACCTGGCCATCCCGACGCTGATCGGCGCCGGCGCGTACAGCCTGTACAAGGAGCGCGCGCTGCTCACGGCGGCCGACCTGCCGATGTTCCTGGTGGGGCTGCTGTTCTCGTTCGTGAGTGCCTGGGCCTGCGTGCACTGGCTGCTGCGGTACATCTCCAGCCACCGGTTCACCCCCTTCGCCTGGTACCGCATCGCCTTCGGCCTGCTGGTGCTGCTGACGTCCTCGATGGGCTGGGTGGACTGGCACGACTGACGCGGCCGAGGCGCGCCGTCCTACTTGCTTCATCTGCTCGAACCCGACAGGGACGGCGCGCATTCCACGGCAAGATGCATCCAAGGTGGCGCGTATGTGCGTGCTGCCTGCCCACGATGCCGCAGCAACCTCCCTCGAACCAGCCGGACGCCGGCGACAAGGCTCCTGACGCCCCGCAGCAGGAGCCGCCGCAGCGCGACGCCGACAGCACCTGGGGGCTGGGTTCGGCATCGGCGCTGGACAGCCTGCGCCGGCAGAACTACCGCGGCCGGCGCAGCCAGCAAGGCGACGACAAGCCCAGCTCGCACTGAGCGTGCGATCGGTCCATCGAGGGCTGCCATCGGCAGCCCTTTTTCTTTGGGCCGCCGTGGCAGCCCCTTCGGATCAGGCGGCGCGTTGCCGGAACGGGCGCCAGCGACCCTCCGGCTGCGCCAGCCGGTCGACGACCACCCGCAGCACGTCGGGATGGCTGACCATCCCCAGGTGGCTGGCGGTGACCTCGATGCTTTCGGCCTGTGGCGACTTCTTCTCGATGCAGCCGCGCCAGCTCACCACGCCGTCGCTCTTGCTGAAGACCGAGGTGGTGGGCACCGGCGGGCAGGCGCGCAGCCGCGCCTCCATCTCCGGTGTCAGCTGGGTCGCGCTGCCGTTGATCAGCTTGTAGACGGCGTCGGCGTGGGTGGCGCCGCGCATGGACGCGAACGGCGTGCCCAGCGTGATGACCTGCCGCACGCAGTCCGGCGCGCGTTTGGCCAGTTCCCGCGCGTAGATGCCGCCCAGGCTCCAGCCGACCAGGCTGACCGCGCGGCGGCTGTCCGCACGCCAGCGGCGCACGTCGGCCTCCAGCCCATCGAGCCAGGCGTCGAAGTCGCCCTCGGGCCCGGTGTTGACGCCGCGGCCCCAGCAGTGGGGGGTGAAGCCCGACTCGCCCAGGTAGCGGCGCAGCGGCGAGGTGGTGAAGGGGGCCGCGCCGAGGCCGGGGAACACGACGACGGGATGGCCGTCGCCGACGGCCTGCGCCGCGTCGGAGAACTTGCCGGCGCAAAAATCGAACAGGGCCCGCAGGGGCTCGGTCGCCAGCAGCGACAGGGGCGGCGCCTGGGACCCCGCCAGGGACGACGGGAAGGTCTGTGTGGAAGTCATGGGTGCACTGTGCGCCTTCAACCCATCCACGTCTGTGCGCCGGTGCGGCGCCTGCTTGTAGGACGTCGGGCGTCGCCGGACGCCCGCGTCCTGCGGGCGATTACCTACCGGCGTGCTCCAGCGAACGCAGGGCGGCCTCGATCGCCGCCGCCGTGGCCAGGGGCTGCTCCATGGGGAACAGGTGGCTTCCATCGAGCATCATCACGCGGCCTTCGGTGATCTTCTGCGTCAATGCCAGCCCCACCCGGCGCAATTCCTCCGACTGGCAGCCGCCGATGAAGGCCGCCGGGCAGCGCAGGGGATGGCGGCGCAGGGCCCCCTGGATGTGGTGGGGCAGGGTGTCGTAGATGGTGGTCTCGATGGCGCGGTCGAAGCTCAGCACCCGTTCGCCGTCCTCGTCGTGGGTGCACAGGTTCACGTAGTCGTGCAGCACCTGCTCGTCCCAGTGGGCGAACGCCTTCTTGTGGCGGAAGTGCTCGAAGGCCGCCTGCCGGGTGGGCCAACGGTTCTTGCGCTGGCGGCTGATGCGCCCCGGCGACACGGCGCCCACCAGCTGGGTCTGCTTGGCCGCGCCCAGGGCCGTGGCCTTCCAGCCGCCGATCAGGGGCGAGTCGAGCATCAGGACGCCGCGCGCCAGTTCGGGATGCCGGGTGGCGGCCAGCACGCTCAGGAAGCCGCCCAGCGAATGGCCGACCAGGAAGGCCGGCTCGCCCGCCTTGTCGACTTCGCGCCGGGCGAAGTCGTGCAGCTGCTGCACCAGGTGCGGCCAGTTGTCGGTGACCGGGTAGTCCGGATCGTGGCCGAACTTGTCGGGCGCCTTGACGACGAAGCCGCGCGAGCGCAGCTGCTTGAACAGCACCGTGTAGGTGGCCGCAGGGAAGCTGTTGGCGTGGGAGAAGACGATCAGGGACACCGGCCAGCGAGGGTCAGATCAGCTTTTCTTCCGCCCGCGTGATCTTGCGCAGCGGCTTGTTCTGGCCGTCCGTCACCTTGAGCGGGGTCTCGGTGTGGGCATCGTCCCAGACCGGGTCGTCCAGGCTGTCGAACACCTCGCGCAGCTTCTGGCCCCAGCTGCTGTGCAGCATGCGGTAGTACGGGTTGGCCATGTCGATGCTCACCAGCTTGTCGGACTGGAAGCGGTTGACCTCGTAGACCACCAGGTCGAGCGGGGGGCCGACCGACAGGTTGGACTTCATGGTGGAGTCCATCGACACCAGCGCGCACTTGGCGGCCTCGTCGAGCGGCGTGTCGGGCGTGATCACGCGGTCGAGCACGGGCTTGCCGTACTTGCTCTCGCCGATCTGGAAGTAGGGGGTCTCGGACGTGGCCTCGATGAAGTTGCCGGCCGAGTAGACGTGGAACAGGCGCATGCCCTCGCCCTTGATCTGGCCGCCGAAGATCAGCGAGACGTTGAACTCGACGCCGGCGTACTTGAGCGACTCGGCGTCGCGGTCGTAGACCCGGCGCACCGCCTGCCCCAGCACCCGGGCGGCGTCGAACATGCTGCGGGCGTTCCAGATCGTGATCGGCTCGCTGCCTTCGCCTTCCTTGAGCTGCTCGACCTGCAGGATCTCGCGCACCGACTGCGAGATCGAGAGGTTGCCGGCCGACAGCAGGACCATGAAGCGGTCGCCGGCGCGCTCGTAGACGATCATCTTGCGGAAGGTGCTGATGTGGTCCACGCCCGCGTTGGTGCGCGAGTCGGACAGGAACACCAGCCCGGCGTTGAGCTTGATGCCGACGCAGTAGGTCATGGCGAGGGGTGCCGGCACGGGCCGGGCAGGACGGGGTGGGGCGGGTGGCTCATGACAACTTCTTCTTCAGCGCATACAGCGCATCGAGCGCCTCGCGTGGGGTCATGGTATCCGGGTCCAGCGCGGCCAGGGACGCCTCCACCGGGCTGGGGCCGGCGTCCACGACCTCCGGTGGCGGCGCGAACAGGTCGACCTGCTCGCGCGCCAGCTCCTGCTGCTGCTCCAGCGAGGCCAGCGCATGGCGCGCGTGGTGCACCACGGCGGCCGGCATGCCGGCCAGGCGCGCGACCTGGATGCCGTAGCTGCGGCTGGCCGGGCCGGGCTGGATCTCGTGCAGGAAGACGATGTCGGCGCCCGATTCGGTGGCGCTGACGTGCACGTTCACGGCGCCGTGGTGGCGGGCCGGGAACTCGGTCAGCTCGAAATAGTGGGTCGCGAACAAGGTGTAGGCCTGGGTCTTGTCGTGCAGGTGCGCAGCGATGCCCGACGCCAGCGCCAGGCCGTCGAAGGTGGAGGTGCCGCGGCCGATCTCGTCCATCAGCACCAGGCTGTGCCCGGTGGCCGCATGCAGGATCTGGGCCGCCTCGGTCATCTCCAGCATGAAGGTGGACTGGGCGTTGGCCAGGTCGTCGGCCGCGCCGATGCGGGTGTGGATGGCGTCCATCGGCCCCAGCCGGCAGGCGGCGGCCGGCACGTACGAGCCCATCGCCGCCAGCAGGCAGACCAGCGCCACCTGGCGCATGTAGGTGCTCTTGCCGCCCATGTTGGGGCCGGTGATCACCTGCATGCGCTGGCGCGGGCCCAGCCGGGTGTCGTTGGCGATGAAGGCGCCGCCGCTGGTCTCGGCCAGCCGCGCCTCCACCACCGGATGGCGGCCCTGGACGATCTCGATGCCGGGCTCGCGCGCGAACTGCGGGCGCGACCAGTGCAGCGTGAGCGAGCGCTCGGCCAGCGCGCACAGGGCGTCGAGCGAGGCCAGCGCGCGCGCCAGCCGCGACAGGGTGGGCACGTGTGGCTGCAGGGCGTCGAGCAACTGCTCGTAGAGGAACTTCTCGCGGGCCAGTGCCCTTTCCTGGGCCGACAGTGCCTTGTCCTCGAACGCCTTGAGCTCCGGCGTGATGAAGCGCTCGGCGTTCTTGAGCGTCTGGCGGCGCCGGTAGTCGTCGGGCACCTTGTCCAGCTGGCCCTGGGTGATCTCGATGTAGAAGCCGTGCACCCGGTTGAACTGCACCTTGAGGTTGGCGATGCCGGTGCGGGCCCGCTCGCGCTGCTCCAGGTCGACCAGGAAGCCGTCGGCGTTGGTCTGGATGGCGCGCAGCTCGTCCAGGTCGGCGTCGTGGCCGGCGGCGATGACGCCGCCGTCGCGCACCAGCGCGGCCGGCTCCTCCAGCAGGGCGGCGGCCAGCAGCTCGGCGCAGCCGGGGGGCGGTGCCAGGTCCTGCGCCAGCCGGGCCAGCAGCGGGGTGGCCGGGGCGATGGCGGCGGCGAGCTGGCGCGCCTTGTCGAGTGAGAAGCGCAGGCCCACCAGCTCGCGCGGGCGCACCTGGCGCAGCGCCGTGCGGGCGGTGATGCGCTCGACGTCGCTGGTGCCCTTGAGCTCGGCGCGCAGGCGCTGCCAGGCGCCCTCGCGCAGGTGCTCGATCGAGTCGAGCCGCTCCACGGCCTGGGTGCGGTCGCGGCGCGGCTCCAGCAGCCAGCACTTGAGCAGGCGGCTGCCCATGCCGGTCATGCAGGTGTCCAGCAGGGAGAACAGGGTGGGTGCCTCCTCGCCGCGCAGCGTCTGCACTAGCTCCAGGTTGCGGCGGGTGGTGATCGGCAGGTCGATCAGCTCGTCGTCGCGCTGCACCTGCAGGCCCTGGACGTGGGTGAGGGCGCGGCCCTGGGTGTGCTCGGCATAGGCGAGCAGGGCGGCCGCCGCGGCGTGCGCGTGCACCAGCTCGTCGGCGCCCCAGGCCGCGAGCGTGGCGGCGTTCAGCTGCTCCAGCAGCTTGCGCAGGCCCAGGCCGCTGTCGAACTGGAACGCCGGCCGCTCGGTGAGCGACACGCTGGTGGCAAAGCGCAGTGCCCGCAACCGCTGGCCGAAGGCGGCGGTGACGTCGGTGCTGGCCAGCAGCTCGCTGGGCGCGATGCGGGCCACCCAGGCCTCGAGTTCGTCGCCGGCGCACTCGGCAAGCTGCAGCGCGCCCTGGGTCACCGACAGCCAGGCCAGGCCGCAGCGGTGGCGCGAGCCCTGGTGCACGGCCAGCAGCACGGCCTCGGCCTTGTCGCCGAGCAGCTCGCTGTCGGTGAGCGTGCCGGGCGTGACCACGCGCACCACCTTGCGCTCCACCGGGCCCTTGCTGGCGCCGACGTCGCCGACCTGCTCGCAGATGGCGACCGATTCGCCGAGCTTGATCAGGCGGGCGAGGTAGCCCTCGACGGAATGGAAGGGCACGCCGGCCATGACGACCGGCTGGCCGGCGGAATTGCCGCGGCGGGTCAGCGTGATGTCGAGCAGGCGCGCGGCCTTCTCGGCATCGGCGAAGAACAGCTCGTAGAAGTCGCCCATGCGGTAGAAGACCAGCGTGGACGGGTACCCGGCCTTGATGGCCAGGTACTGCTGCATCATGGGGGTGTGCTGCTCGAGAGCGGGGGAGGGTGCTTCGGCGAGGCCGGACATCCAGCTATTGTCCCCCAGCGCCATGGCAACTCAGCCGTGCAGCCGCCGCGCCGCATGTTCGCTGGCGCACTTGCGTAACAAGTCGCAGATCGCCGCGCGGCCCACCCACAGTGCCACCCGCAGGCGTCCTACAGGGGCGCCACGGCTCACTTGCAACCATGGCTGGACAGGAAACGGCGTCAGGGAGGCGTTCGATGTCCGGCAACAACGAGTTCGTGATGGTCCCCCAGCACCAGATGGTCTACCTGAAGGTGATCTGCAGCGCCGCCAGCCGCGCCGCCGCCAAGGCCCAGGAGGCGGCGGCCGGCGCCCGCCTGGAGCTGGCCGATGCGGTGGCCGAGGGCCTGAACACGGGGCAACTGCAGCACGCCTGGCGGCTGCACCGCGACGCCATCCAGAAGATGAACATCGTGCTGTTCTTCGGCCAGCTGTACGTGGCGGCATTCCGCCGCCGCGCGCCGCGCGGGCCCTTGCTGGCCTGGGACGACGGTTCGCGCTAGCGCGACCGGCGCTGGGCGCTGAGCGGCGCCGGGCGCGCGTCGAACCCGGCGTCGGGCGCGGCATCCTCGCCGAAGGCCGACCGCCCCACGCTCATCCTGGCCCTGGGCAGGAACTGCGGGTAGTCGCGGGCCATCATCGCGAACAGGGCCTCGCGCACCTTGCACCCGAGGTCGAAGCCGGGGCCGGCCGCGCGGGCCGACACCAGCACCCGCAGCTTCAGCGCATGCTCGGTGGCATCCACCGCCACCAGTTGCGCCGTGCGGCCGTCCCATTCCGGCGCCTCCTGCACCACCCGCTTGAGCTCCGCGCGCAGCGGCTCCAGCGGCATGGCGTAGTCGACGAACAGGAACACCGACTGGTGCAGCCGCGAGCTGCTGCGCGTCCAGTTCTGGAACGGGTTCTCGATGAACCACTGCAACGGCACGATGAGGCGCCGTTCGTCCCACAGCGCCAGCACCACGTAGGTGCCGGTGATCTCCTCGACCCGGCCCCATTCGCCGTTGACGATCAGCACGTCGTCCAGCCGCAGCGGCTGCGCCAGTGCCAGCTGCAGGCCCGAGATGAGGTTGCTGAAGACCGGGCGCGCCGCCATGCCGGCGATGATGCCCAGCACGCCGGCCGACGCCAGCAGGCTGGTGCCGACCTGGCGCGCGCCGGGAAAGGTCATGAGCGCCATCGAGATGCCCGCGATCAGCACGATGGTCATCACGGTGCGTGCCAGCACCCGGGCCTGGGTGTGGATGCGACGGGCCTGGATGTTGTCCTCGACGTCCACCGGGTGCCGGCTGATCACGCCGGTGGCGATGCCCTGCACCGCCGCCATCGCCAGCCAGGTGAGCGCGGCGATCAGCAGGATGCCGTTGAGGTGCCGCACGTCGGCGATCAGGAGCAGCGAGTTGGGTGCCAGCTGCCACACCAGCTGCAGCGCGAACAGCGGCAGGGCCGCGCCGGCCGCTCCCTGCACGCTGACCAGCATGGCGTGCAGGATGGGCGCCCCGCGGGTGGCGCGCCGAAGCAGCCCCCCCACGATGGTGTGCACCAGCAGCGCCACCAAGACCGCGCCCAGCGCCAGCAGCGCCGTGGCGGTCCACGGGTCCTCGTGCAGCAACTCGGCCAGCAAGCCGGTCATGACGTTCAAAACGGGGCGTCGTCGGCGGCGTCCCGCGTGTCGGCCGTGGGCGTGCTGTCCGGTGCCACCAGGCTGGGAGCGTTGCGCACCGAGGCCTTCTCGCCGGCGCTGGCGAACTTGCTGTACTTCGACAGCATGCCCACCAGCTGGCCGTACACGCGCGGGTTGCCCGCCACGCATTCCTTCTGGTCCATGAAGTCGGCCTCGCCGGTGAAGTTGCCGATCAGGCCTCCGGCCTCGGTGACCAGCAGCGAGCCGGCCGCCACGTCCCAGGGCGACAGGCCGGTCTCGAAGAAGCCGTCGGTGAAGCCGGCGGCGACGTAGGCCAGGTCGAGCGCGGCCGCGCCGGGGCGGCGCAGGCCGGCCGTGCGCTGCATCACGTCGGCCATCATGCGCAGGTAGTTGTTGAAGTTGTCGCCCGGGCGGAACGGGAAGCCGGTGGAGATGAGGCAGCGCGACAGCTCGGTGCGCTTGGACACCCGGATGCGGCGCTCGTTCATGAACGCGCCGCGGCCACGGGTGGCCGTGAACAGGTCGTTGCGGGTCGGGTCGTAGATGACGGCCTGCTCGACGCGGCCCTTGACCGCCAGCGCGATGCTGACGCAATAGACCGGGAAGCCGTGGATGAAGTTGGTGGTGCCGTCGAGCGGATCGATGATCCAGACGAAGTCGCTGCCCTGCTTGCCATGCTCCCGGCCGCTTTCCTCGGCCAGGATGCCGTGGTCGGGGTAGGCGGTGAGGAGCGTCTCGATGACGGCGGCCTCGCTCGCGTGGTCGACTTCGGTGACGAAGTCGTTCACCTGTTTCTGAGACACGCGGACGGCCTCGATGTCGAGCGCGGCCCGGTTGATGATGGCGCCGGCGGCGCGTGCGGCCTTCGTGGCCACGTTGAGCATGGGGTGCAGGTTGGGCGACATGGGTTGTGCGAAGAGCTTCGCCCGGGTGGGGCGGAAGGCGGGCCGTCGATACGGCCTGCCACGTTAGCCCGATTTTACCGGCCGCCATGTCGGCGGCCGCCCATCGGCGAGAATGCCCGGCCCGTGGTGCCTGCCGCGCCCCGGAATCGTGCACATGCCACCTACCTCATCCGACTCCATCGCCTTCGCCGCCTCCGCCGCCGCGCCGAACCGTTGGCGGGCCTGGCTGGCCCGCCTGCGGCCGGCCCCGGTGGGCATCGACTCGAAGGAACTCGCCCGCGCCGTGGCGGGTGCCGGCATCGGCATCCTGCTGGCCGCCCTCTTCAGCCGCCTGCTGTCCGGCCACGGCGCCGCGACGGCCTGGCTGGTCGCGCCGCTGGGGGCCTCGGCGGTGCTGGTGTTCGCCGTTCCGGCCAGTCCGCTGGCCCAGCCCTGGTCGGTGCTGGGGGGCAACACGCTGGCGGCCCTGGTGGGCATCGCCTGTGCCAACTGGATCCCCGATCCCGCGCTGGCGGCCGCCGTCGCGGTGGCGCTGGCCATCGGCTTGATGATCCGCCTGCGCTGCCTGCACCCGCCGGGCGGCGCCTCGGCGCTGCTGATGGTCCTGACCCACACCACCGACTTCGGCTTCGCGCTGTTCCCGGTGCTGGTCAACTCCGTCCTGCTGGTGCTGGCCGGCATGGCCTACAACAGCCTCACCGGCCGGCCATACCCGCGCGGCGAGGCCGCGGCCCCGCAGGGACCGCACCCGGTGGGCAGCCACTTCACGGCGGCCGATCTCGACAAGGCCCTGGAGCACTACAACCAGGTGCTGGACATCAGCCGCGGCGACCTGCAGGCCCTGCTGGAAGGCGCCGAGATGGCCGCCTACCAGCGCCACCTGGGCGCGCTGCGCTGCGCCGACGTGATGTCGCCCGACCCGATCGCGGTGCAGTTCGGCACCCCGCTGCGCGAGGCCTGGGAGCTGATGCGCCGGCGCCAGGTCAAGGCCCTGCCGGTGACCGACCGGGCCCAGCGCATCGCCGGCATCGTGACCATGGCCGACTTCATGCGGCACGCCGACCTCGACCAGCACGAGGGGCTGGGGGAGCGGCTGCGGGCCCTGCTGCGCGCCAGCGGCATCACCCACACCGACAAGCCCGAGGTGGTGGGCCAGATCATGACGCGCAAGGTGCGCGTGGCCAGCAGCAACCGGCCGATCGCCGAGCTGATTCCGGTGTTCTCGGAAGGCGGGCACCACCACATCCCCATCATCGACGAGGTGGGCAAGCTGGTGGGCATCATCACGCAGACCGACCTGGTGCGCGCCCTCTACCGGGCGGTGCGGCCCTAGCGGCTCGCGAGGGCCGCCGTGCCGACCCGCTTCATCCTCATCGAGCCCAGCCACTCGGGCAACGTCGGCGCGGTCGCGCGGGCCATGAAGGTCATGGGCTTCGACGACCTGGTGCTGGTGGCCCCGCGCTGGGACGACGTGCTCACGCGGCAGGAAGCGGTGGACCGGGCCAGCGGTGCTACCGAGGTGCTGGCGCGCGCGCGCCTGGTCGCCACGCTCGACGAGGCGGTGGACGGCCTCGACGTGCTGTGTGCCACCGCCATGACGCCGCGCGACTTCGGCCCGCCCACGGCCACGCCACGCGAGCACCTGCCGCGGCTGGCCGGCACGGCGCAGGGCGTGGGCTTCCTGTTTGGGTCGGAGCGCTATGGCATGCGCAACGAGGACGTGTACCGCTGCCACGTGGCGCTGACGATTCCCACCGCCCCGGACTACGGCTCGCTGAACCTGGCCGCGGCGGTGCAGGTGATCGCCTACGAATGGCGGCTGGCGCTGGGCGGCTACGGCGTCGAGCCGGCGGCGCCGGCGGCCGCGGCGGCCGACGCGCAGGCGGTGGCCGGCATGCTGGCGCACTGGGAGCAGGCGCTGGTGGCGATCGGCTTCCTCGATCCGCAGGCGCCCAAGAAGCTGATGCCGCGCCTTAACCAGCTATTCAATCGCGCGCAACCGACCCCGGAGGAAATCCACATCCTGCGTGGTGTCGCCAAGGCCATGCTGCAGGCAGCCGGCCGGGGCAAGCCATAGACTGGCCGGCCCCAGAAGCTCATTACCCGACGTCATGTTCCAGCGGCTGCGCTCCGACATCCAGTGCATCCTCGACCGCGATCCCGCCGCGCGCGGGACCTGGGAGGTGTTGACCTGCTATCCCGGCCTGCATGCCCTGGTGCTGCACCGCCTGGCGCACGGGTGCTGGCGGCACGGATTGCGCTGGGCCGGGCGCTTCGTCTCGCAGGTCTCGCGCTGGCTCACCGGCATCGAGATCCATCCGGCGGCGCGCATCGGCAACGGCGTGTTCATCGACCACGGCATGGGCGTCGTGATCGGCGCCACGGCGGAGGTGGGTGACGGCTGCACGATCTACCAGGGCGTGACGCTGGGCGGCACTTCGCTGGTGCGCGGCGCCAAGCGCCACCCGACGCTGGGCCGCAACGTGGTGGTCGGCGCGGGCGCCAAGGTGCTGGGCGGCTTCACAGTCGGCGACGGCGCGGCCATCGGCTCCAACGCCGTCGTCACCAAGCCGGTGCCCGCGGGCGCCACCGCCGTGGGCATCCCGGCGCGCATCATCCAGGCCGAGGACAAGGCCGGCCCCGGCTTCCCGGCCTATGGCGTGACGCTGGCCGACGACCCGGTGTCGCAGGCGATGCGCGGCCTGATCGATAGCGCCGCGTCGCAGGAACACCAGATCCAGTTGCTGTGGCAGGCGCTGGAGACCCTGAGGCAGGAGCGCAAGGACGTCGTGCGGGCCTGAGTGGCCAGGCCGGCGGCTTCAACGCCATCTCGTCATTGCGGGCTACATGCAGCCCGTCATTGCGGGCTTGGCCCGCAATCCATCTCCGACGCGTGGATCGCGCCAGCTCGTGGTGTCGGAGATGGATGCCGGGTCGAGCCCGGCATGACGAGACTTTGGGGTTGAAACCCCGCACGATATCCCCGTCATTACGAGCTACGTGCCCGTCATTGCAGGCTACATGCCCGTCATTGCGGGCTTGACCCGCAATCCATCTCCGGAGCGTGGATCACGCAAGCTCGTGGTGTCGGAGATGGATGCCGGGTCGAGCCCGGCATGACGACGTTCAGGATCGAGCCCCGCATGACGGGGCCTCCGGCACCCGGGACGCGGCACCCGGGAGCCTGTCAGTCCGGACCGGACAGCGCCCGCTCCAGCACCGCCGCGCCCTGCAGGCACAGCGCATCCTGGCGCAGCGGCGCGATCACCTGCACGCCCATCGGCAGGCCATGGACGCCGGTGGCGCCCGGGACCGTGGCGCAGGGGACGTGCAGCAGGGTCCAGGCGCGGTTCCAGGTCGAGGCGCCGGTGGAACCGAACCCCGGTGGCGCCTCGTCGGGGGCCGACGGGCACAGCAGCACGTCGATGCCCTCGAATAGCTCTTCGAGCCGGGCGCGGCCGGCGGCGGCGTCGGCCTGGGCTTGCGCATAGGCGGCGTCGCCCACGCTGCGCGCCCGGGTGAGGTAGTCGCGCAGGATGGGCGACAGCTGCTCGCGGTGCAGCTCGAATTCGTCGGCCAGCGCGCGCGCCGCTTCCCAGCCCTGGACGGCGTCGTGGGCCTGGAACACGGTGCCCAGCCAGGTGGGCAGGGGGATCTCGCGCACCGTCGCACCGGCGGCTTCGAGCCGGCGCCGGGCCGTCTCCAGCGCCTGGCGGGCGCTGGCCGACAGGGGTTCCCAGGGCCATTGCCAGGCGATGCCGAACACGGGCTGGCGCCCGCCGCGTGCCGACCAGTCCTGGCCGGCGATGGCGCCGGCCCAGCGGGTCATGTCGGCGACCGAGCGGGTGAACAGGCCCACGGTGTCGAGCGACCAGGAGAAGGGCTTGAGGCCGGGCGTGGGCAGCGCGCCGTAGGTCGGCTTGAACCCCACCACGCCGCAGTAGGAGGCCGGCCGGATGACCGAGCCGCCGGTCTGCGTGCCCACGGCCAGCGGCACCAGCCCCGCCGCCACGGCGGCCGCGGATCCGGCCGACGAGCCGCCGGGGGTGTGCCCCGCCGCATTGGGATTGCGCGTGGCCGTGGGGTGGAGGAACGCGAACTCGGTGGTGCTGGTCTTGCCCACCACCACGCCGCCGGCGCGCCGGATCGCCTGCACGATGGCGGCGTCGCTGCGCGGCCGGTGGCCGGCGAAGATGGGCGAGCCGTAGCCGGTGGGCAGCGTCGCGGTGTCGAAGATGTCCTTCACGCCCACCGGCAGGCCCTGCAGCGCGCCGCCCTGTGCGAGGGCGCGCTCGAGCTCGTGTTGCACGGCGGCGGCGTCGTGGACGGCGACGAAAGCCTGCAGCTCGCCGTCGCGCGCGGCGATGTCGGCCAGGGTGGCGGCGACGGCGCTCACGCCGGGCGCGGCGCGCGCACCGCCGACTTGGGCCGGAAGGCCTTGCAGACCTCGTCGTGGGTCTCGAGGTAGGGGCCGCCGATCAGGTCGATGCAGTAGGGCACGGCGGCGAAGATGCCGGGCACCAGCTGCTGGCCGCCGGCATCCTTCAGGCCTTCCAGCGTTTCCTGGATCGACTTGGGCTGGCCCGGCAGGTTGAGCACGAGGCTGGAGGCGCGGATCACCGCCACCTGGCGCGAGAGGATGGCCGTCGGCACGAAGCGCAGGCTGATCTGGCGCATCTGCTCGCCGAACCCGGGCATCTCCTTGTCGGCGATGGCCAGCGTGGCCTCGGGGGTGACGTCGCGCCGCGCCGGGCCGGTGCCGCCGGTGGTGAGCACCAGGCTGCAGCCGGCGTCGACCAGTTCCACCAGCGCGGCGCTGATGCGCTCCTTCTCGTCGGGGATGAGGCGCGGCTCGAAGGTGACGGGGTTCTTCAGCGCGCGCGTGAGCCAGTCCTTGAGCGCGGGCAGGCCCTTGTCCTCGTACACGCCGCTGGAGGCGCGGTCGCTGACCGAAACGATGCCGATGCGCACCGGGTCGAAGGTGTCAGTCATGCTGCAGTTGCTCCCTCACGAACTGGAAGATCTCGCGGTAGGCCCGCCCGTGCCGGGGCACCTCGCCGCGCGAGACCTCGTCCTGGCTGGGCTGGCGGTCCTTGCGCGCCTGGCGGATCAGGGCGCGCAGCTGCTGGCTGTCGGTGCCGGGATGCCGGTCGAGCCATTCCTGCAGCGCCTCGTCGCGCGCGATCAGGTCGTCGCGCCAGCGCTCGGCCTCGTGCAGGGCCAGGCTCTCGCTCGCGGATCCCTTGCGCTGCTCCTCGAGTGCGGCGCGCACGGCAGCGAGCTGCTCCTCGTCGAGTTGCCGCATGAGCTTGCCGACGAACTGCATCTGGCGGCGCCGGCCCTCGAAGTTGGTGATGCGGTTGGCTTCGTCGAGCGCATCGACCAGTTTCTCGGACAGCTGCAGGCCCTCGCGCAGGCCCGCACGCAGCGTGAGCAGGTCTTCACCGAGCTTCTGCAGCTCGGTGCTCTCCCGCTTGAGCTCGGTCTTGCTGCTCTCCTGGAAATGCTTCTGTTCGGCCTTCAGCTGCAGGTCGAGTTCGCTGCCTTCGGCGACGAACTGCCCGCGCACGAAATAGCCCTTTTTCGGTTTGCGTGACATGGTGGGGAGGGGGTGGCGCTGCCCGGCTGTGCGAGCGGCCGCAAGTATCATAGCCCCCGCCATGAACCAACCCTCCCACCGCCCCGCCACCGGCTTCTCCTACGACCGCGCCACCTTCGAGCAACTCGTCGACAAGGCCTTGGCCCATGCGAAGAAGCTCGGCGCGACGGATGCCGGAGCCGAGGCCTCGGAAGGCTGCGGCCTGTCGGTGTCGGTACGCAAGGGCGAGCTGGAGAACGTCGAGCGCAACCGCGACAAGTCGCTGGGCGTCACCGTCTACATCGGCCAGCGCCGCGGCAACGCCAGCACGTCCGACTTCTCCGAGGCCGCCATCGAGCAGACCGTGCAGGCCGCCTACGACATCGCGCGCTTCACGGCCGAGGACCCGGTGGCCGGCCTGCCCGATGCACAGGACATCGCCGGCGCGAGCGAGCAGCCCGACCTCGACCTGTTCCACCCCTGGACCATCGACAGCGAAAAGGCCACCGAGATCGCGCTCGCCTGCGAGGCGGCAGCGTTCGCTACCGACAAGCGCATCACCAACAGCGAAGGCGCCGGCGTGTCGGCGCAGCAGAGCCATTTCTTCAGCTCGCACACGCGCGGGTTCCGCGGCGGCTATGCCAGCTCGCGCCATTCGATCTCGGTCGCGCCCATTGCCGGCAAGGGCGGCGGCATGCAGCGCGACGCCTGGTACTCCTCGATGCGCGCCGCCGGCGAGCTGGCCCGGCCCGAGGACGTGGGCCGCTATGCCGCCGAACGCGCGCTGTCGCGACTGAAGTCGCGCAAGATCGCCACCCGCGAGTGCCCGGTGCTGTTCGAGTCGCCGCTGGCCGCCGGCCTGCTGGGCGCCTTCGTGCAGGCCACCAGCGGGGGCTCGCTGTACCGGCGCAGCAGCTTCCTGGTCGATTCCCTGGGCAAGACCATCTTCCCGGACCACATCGACGTGCTGGAGGACCCGCACCTGCAGCGCGGCAAAGGCAGCGCCCCGTTCGACGAGGAGGGCGTGCGCACCAGCGGCCGCAAGGTGGTGGACGCCGGCCGGGTGGAGGGATACTTCCTGTCGAGCTATTCGGCCCGCAAGCTGGGCATGAAGACCACCGGCAACGCCGGCGGTTCGCACAACCTGACCCTCACCTCGCGCCTCACCCAGCCCGGCGACGACCTGGTGGCCATGCTGCGCAAGCTGGGCACCGGCCTGTTCGTGATCGAGCTGATGGGGCAGGGCGTGAACTACGTGACCGGCGACTACTCGCGCGGCGCCAGCGGTTTCTGGGTCGAGAACGGCGAGATCGCCTACCCGGTGCAGGAGATCACCATCGCCGGCAACATGAAGGACATGTTCCTGGGCATCGACGCCGTGGGCGCCGACACCTACAACTACGGCGCCAAGACCGTGGGCTCGATCCTGGTCAACCGGATGAAGGTGGCCGGCTCGTAGCGCGGCGAAGCCGCGCGAGCGCCGGCCATCCCGGCGAATGCCGGGATCCACGGTCACCAAGGCGGAGAAGGAGGGAGCGGACTTCCGTCCGCGCAGGACGCAAAGGTTGCGCGAAGGGCGCGAAAGAACAGCCTGAAGGTTGTCGAGGGGCGCCGGCGCTCCGCGTCTTCACCACATCCCCGTCATTGCGGGCTTGACCCGCAATCCATCTCCCGAACGTGGTCCGGGTGCGCACCAGCGTCCGGAGATGGATGCCGGTCGAGCCCGGCATGACGGCGTTGTGGTGTGTCCTTACCCCGCCAGCGCAGCCTTCACCGCAGCCGACACCTGGCCCATCTCGGCCTTGCCCGCCAGGCGCTGCTTGGCGGCGCCCATGACCTTGCCCATGTCGCCGGGGCCCGTGGCGCCCAGCTCGGCGACGATGGCGCGGACTTCGGTGGCGATCTCGTCGGCCGACAGGCGGGCCGGCAGGTAGGCCTGCAGCACGGTGATCTCGGCGGCTTCCTTGTCGGCCAGCTCCTGGCGGCCGGCCTTCTGGAAGGCCTCGATGCTGTCCTTGCGCTGCTTGATGAGCTTGTCGACGATGCCGACGATCGCCGCGTCGTCGAGGTCGACGCGCTCGTCGACTTCCTTCTGCTTCATCGCGGCGGTCAGCAGGCGGATGGTGCCCAGGCGCTCGGTCTCGCGCGCGCGCATGGCGGCCTTCATGTCCTCGTTGATTCGTTCCTTCAGGGCCATCTCGTTCCTCCGGCAAAAAGAAAAAGCCCGCCGCGAGCGTCCCCGGGGCAGGCTGGCTGGCGACCGCCCGAAGGCGGCGTCGGTCAGTAGAGCTTCTTGGGCAGCTGCATGCTGCGCACGCGCTTGTAGTGGCGCTTGACCGCAGCGGCCTTCTTGCGCTTGCGCTCGGCCGTGGGCTTCTCGTAGAACTCGCGGGCGCGCAGTTCCGTCAGCAGGCCCAGCTTCTCGATGGTGCGCTTGAAGCGGCGCAGTGCCACGTCGAACGGCTCGTTTTCCTTAACACGAATGGTGGTCATGAATCACATGGATCTTGGTGGTGCCGCGAGAAGATCGGGCTCGCAGCTGGGGGTCCCCGACTTACAACGGATCAGGCCGTCGGGGGATGCCGGCAAAGCCGCGGATTATAGCCCTGACCGAAGGCGCGGCCAAGCGGCGGGTTCCATGGGGGCGACGCGGCCGCGCTTTCCGCCGAAAATTGCGCGGTGGCACCCGCAACCACCACCTTCCGGCCCTCCATCACCCGCAATCCGCGCGAGCTGCTCACCGATGCGGCGCGCCTGGTGGCCGCCGGCACCGGCTTCGACGACGTGCTGAGGCGCACCGTCGCAGCCTGCCTGCCGGGCCTGGGCGATTTCGGCTACTTCGACGTCCTGGCCGAGGGGACGGTCCGGCGCACCGCCGCGGCCCACCAGTCGCCCGAGATCGAGCGCCTGCTGGCGGCCAGCCGGTGGTCCCGCCAGGAGAATCCGGAGCTCCTGCTCTGCGCCCTGTGCAGCGGCAGGGCGGCCCTGCACCCCCAGATCGACGAGGCCTGGTATCGCACCGTCGCCCGCGCCGACCAGGGCCAGCTGCAGCTGCTGCGCGAGCTGGGTGCGCGCTCGATGCTCACCGTGCCGATGCGGTGGCAGGGCGAGGTGCTGGGTGCCCTGTCCCTGTTCATGGGCGACTCGGAGCGCCGCCACACCGAGGCCGACCTGGCCCTGGCCGCCGAACTGGTCGAGATGGCGGCCCCGCTGGTCGCCAACGCGCGGCTGCTCGAGCAGCACCTGCGCACCGAGACCGCGCTGCGCCTGAGCGAGGAGCGCCTGCGCACGGCGGTCGGTGCCGGCCAGGTGGGCACCTGGGACTGGGACATCGCGGCCGACCGCACGACCTGGTCCGAGCACATGCACGCCCTGTACGACCTGCCGCGCCGCTTCGAAGGCTCGGGCATCGAGGCCTGGAGCGAGCTGGTGCACCCCGATGACCTGGCGGGCGTGCAGGGCGCCCTGCAGGACGCCCTGCGGGGCGGCCCGGCCTTCGACGTCGAATTCCGCACCCGCCCGCGCGCCGGTCGCCAGCGCTGGATCGCCACCCGTGGCCACGTCGTGCGCAGTGCCGACGGCCGCCCCCTGCGCATGGTGGGCGCCACCACCGACGTCACCGAACGCGTCGAGCTGCTGGCGGCCGAACGGCGGGCCCGCGGCCAGGCCGAGGCGTCGCGGCGCCGCATGGAGCTGCTGGCCTCGGCCGGCGAGCGCATGGCGGTGTCGCTCGAGCCGGAGCAGGCGCTGCTCGCCGTGGCCCGCACCGTGGTGCCCAGCATCGCCGACTGGTGCCGCATCGACCTGCTCGACGACGCCGGCGTGCTGCAGCGCAAGCTGGCCTTCCACAGCGACCCGCAGCGCGCCGCGCAGGCGCTGGAGATCGCCCGCAGCTTCCAGACCCGCCCCGACACGCCGGGCACCATGGCCTGGGTGATCCGCACCGGAGCGCCGTTCCACGGCCACTTCTCCCGGCCACCGGCCAACCCGGACCCCGCGCTGGTGCGCTACGCCGCCGTCTTCGGCATGGGGGCGCAGTTCGTCCTCCCGCTGGTGGCGCACGGCCGCACCATCGGCGCCATGGCCGTGATGCAGGCGGAATCCAAACGCCAGTTCGACGAGGAGGACCGGGCCCTGCTCGTCGAGCTCGGCCGGCGGGCGGCGCTGGCACTGGACAACGCCCGCCTGTTCGGCGAGGCCGAGGCGGCCCGGCGCCAGGCGGAGGCCGCCAACCGCGCCAAGGACGAATTCCTGGCCATGCTGGGCCACGAGCTGCGCAACCCGCTGGCGCCCATTGCCACCGCGCTGGAGCTCATGGCGCGCCGCTCGCCGCAGGTCGCACTGGAGGAGAGGCGGGTCATCGGCCGCCAGGTGAACCACCTGTCGCGCCTGATCGACGACCTGCTCGACGTCTCGCGCATCACCCGCGGCAAGGTGGAACTGCAGCGCGAGGCGATCGACCTGCGTGCCGTGGCTGCCAACGCGCTGGAGATGACCCGGCCGCTGTTCGAGCGGCACGAGCATCCGGTCGATGTGGAACTGCCGCGCGAGCCGGTGACGGTGGAGGGCGACTTCGTGCGGCTGGCGCAGGTGCTGGGCAACCTGCTGGTGAATGCGGCCAAGTTCACCCCGACCGGCGGCCAGGTCGCCGTGCGCGTGCGGCGCGAGGGCCCGACGGCGCTGGTGCAGGTGCAGGACACCGGCTGCGGCATCGACCCGGCGCTGCTGACGGGCGTGTTCGACATGTTCGTGCAGGGCCGCCAGGCGATGGACCGGCGTACCGGCGGCCTCGGGCTGGGGCTGGCCATCGTGCGCAGCCTGGTCGACCTGCACGGCGGCGACGTCCGCGCCCACAGCGACGGCGTCGGGCGCGGCGCCACCTTCACCGTGCGGCTGCCGGTCACCGAGACGGCGGCGGCGCCGGCCCATGCGCCGGCCCATGCCGAGACCGGCCCGGGCAGCGGCCGCATCTTGGTGGTCGACGACAACGTCGATGCCGCCGAGACGCTGGCCGAGCTGCTGCAGTTGCTCGGCTACGAGACCCGCACCGCCGGTGACGCCCAGTCGGCGCTGGCGGCGCTGGCGGCGTTCCGGCCCCAGGTCGCGCTGCTGGACATCGGCCTGCCCGGCATCGACGGCTACGAGCTGGCCGGCATGGTGCGCCAGCGGCCCGAGGGCAGCGGCATCGGGCTGATCGCGCTCACCGGCTACGGCCAGGAGAGCGACCGCGCCCGCGCCCTGGAGGCGGGCTTCGACGACCACCTGGTCAAGCCGGTCCCGATGGACCGCCTCACGGAGCTCATCGCCCGCTACATGGGGTGATTCAGGCGGCGCGGGCCGCCGCCAGTGCCTGCCCGCAGGCCCAGCCGCTGGCCCAGGCCCACTGGAAGTTGTAGCCCCCCAGCCAGCCGGTGACGTCGACCACCTCGCCGATGAAGTACAGGCCGCTCTGGCGCGACTCCATGGTCTGCTGCGACAGCATGCGCGTGTCGATGCCGCCGGCGGTGACCTCGGCCTTGCGATAGCCCTCGGTCCCGGTGGGCAGCAGCTCCCAGCGCGCCAGGCCCTGCGCCAGCGCGCCCAGCGCCTTGTCGGCGGCCTCGTTCACCGGGCGCTGCCAGCCCGGGTCCTGCTGCGTCCAGGCGTCGGCCAGGCGCGCGGGGACGATGGCCGCCAGTTCGTTGGCCAGCAGCTTGCGCGAGCGCAGCTTGGCCTGCGCGAGCAGCTGCGCGACGTCGCTGCCGGGCGCCAGGTCGACGCGGATCGGCGTGCCGGGCGTCCAGTAGCTGGAGATCTGCAGCACCGCGGGACCCGACAGGCCGCGGTGGGTGAAGAGCAGGTCCTCGTCGAATGCCATCGCCGCCTTCTTCTCGCCGGTGGCGATGCGCACCGGCAAGGCCAGGCCGGCGAGTTGCGCGTACGGCTGCCAGGCCTCGCCGCCGAAGGTGAGCGGCACCAGCGCCGGACGCGGCTCTACCAGGTCGAGCCCGAACTGGCGCGCCAGCCGGTGGCCGAAATCGCTGGCGCCGATCTGCGGGATGGACAGGCCGCCGGTGGCCACCACCACGCGCGGGGTGTGGACGGTGCCGCGGTCGGTGTCCACCGCGTAGCGCTCGCCCTCGCGGCGCACGGCCTCGACCCGGCACGGCTGCCAGTGCTCGACCCCGCCGGCGCCGCACTCGGCCAGCAGCAGGCGGATGAAATCCTCCGAGCTGCGGTCGCCGAACAGCTGGCCCTTGTGCTTCTCGTGGAAGGCGATGCCGTGCCGCCGCACCAGGTCGATGAAATCGCCGGCCGTGTAGCGCGAGAGCGCCGAGCGGCAGAACTGCGGGTTGCCACCCAGGAAGTGCCGGTGCGGCGCGCGCGGGTCGAGCTCGCGGTTGGTGAAGTTGCAGCGGCCGCCGCCCGAGATGCGGATCTTCTCGCCGACCTTGGGGGCGTGGTCGACCAGCAGGACCTTGACGCCCAGCTGGCCGGCGACGCCGGCGCAGAACAGGCCGGCCGCGCCGGCGCCGATGACGATGGCGTCGTAGACGCTAGGAGAGTCGCTCACGCGGCGATTGTCGCCGCCGGGCGCGGGGCTCAGGCCGCGCGGACGTGGCTGGTGGTGTCGGCCACCGCGGCGATGCCGCGCAGGACGTCGCCCACCACGATGACCGACGGGCTGGCCAGGTCCTCGCGCTCGATGGTGGCGGCCAGCTCGCCCAGCGTGGTGACGGCGTGGCGCTGCCCGGGCAGCGTGGCGCGCTGGACGATGGCCGCCGGCGTGTTCGCGGGCAGGCCGGTGAGCAGCTGCTCCTGGATGCCGGATGCGCCGCTGACGCCCATGTAGATCACCAGCGTGAGGCGGGCCTGGTGCGCGGCCTGTGCCAGCGCACGCCAGTCCGGGGCGTCGCCGCCGCGCTGGGCGTGGCCGGTGACGAACACCACACCCTGGGCGTGGTCGCGGTGGGTGAGTGCCACGCCCAGCGCGGTGACGGCGGCCAGGCCCGAGGTGATGCCGTTGACCACCTCGACGTGGACACCGGCGGCGCGCAGGTGCTCCACCTCCTCGCCGCCGCGGCCGAAGATGAACGGGTCGCCGCCCTTCAGGCGCACCACGGTCTCGCCCTCGCGCGCGGCCATGACCATCAGGCGTTCGATGAAGGCCTGCGGCGTGCTCTTGCAGCCGCCGCGCTTGCCCACGTGGACGATGCGCGCGCCCGGCCGGGCCAGCGCGACGATCTCCGGGCCGACGAGGTCGTCGACGAGCACCACGGAGGCGGCCTGGATGGCCTTCATGGCCTTGAGCGTCAGCAGCTCCGGGTCGCCGGGACCGGCACCCACCAGCGTCACCTTGCCCTGTGTCGTCGTCATCGCCATGGTCGTGTCTCCTGTCAGGCCTGGGCTGCCAGTCGCAAGATATGTTCCACCTGCAGCTGCAGCGAGGCCGGCACCGGCTGGCGGCCGTCGAGCACGTCGCCGATGTACGCGGCGGTGGCAGCGGGATCGGTGCCCTGCGGCCACCCGGGCAGGTCGGTCAGCGTGCCGCGCCGGCCTTCCTCGAGCGGCACGCGCCGGCCGCGCACGAAGCCGTCCATCTGCGGCAGGCGGCGCGCGTCGGCCACCACCTCGCCCTCGGTGCCGCGCAGCAGCAGGGCGGTGGTGCCCATCAGCTCGTAGACCGCGGCCATCGACACGGCGTATTCCGGATGGGTGTAGCTGCCCACCACCACGGCGGGCCCGTCGCAAGGATTCATCAGCTTGACCAGGCTGTGCGACGAGTTGCGCAGGCCGACGACCCGGCGTACGTCGAGCAGTCGCTTCAGCCCGGGGTGCAGCAGGTGCGTGGGCAGGTACGCGGCTTCGCCGGGCGCGATGGGGCCCACGGTCTCGCGCGCCTGGATGCCCAGCGGCTCCAGCACGTCGGCGACGGCGATGCGGCTGGTCTCGGTCGCGGCGCCGTGGATCAGCACCGGCAGGCCCTGGCGGGCCAGCAGCAGCGCGAGCAGGGGCGTGAGCACCGGCAGCCGGCGCGCCCCGTTGTAGCTGGGCAGGACGACCACGGCGCGCCCGGCCGCCGGCACGCGGTGCAGGCGGGCGTGGGTGGCGTCCAGGAAGCCGGCCATCTCCTGCGGCGTCTCGCCCTTGATGCGCATGGCCAGGCAGAACGCGCCGACCTCGAGGTCGCTGACCGTGCCATCGAGCAGCTGGCCGAACAGGTCGGCCGCCTGGGCGCGGTCGAGCGGACGCGCGCCCTGCTTGCCGCGGCCGATTTCCTTGATGTACTGGCTGATGCCCACGCGGTCGATTGTCCCAGAGCCCTCATGACCTCCGGTTAGACCGATATGCCGGCCGGCGCCGCGGCCCGGACCATGCGGCGCAGCTCGGGCACGCAGGAACCGCAATTGGTGCCGCACCGCAGCTGGTCCTGCAGGCCGGCCAGGCGCTCGTCCTCGTCGCCATTGCACTGCTGCAGGGCCTGCCGGATCTGGTCCTCCCGCACGTTGAAGCAGGTGCAGACCTGGCGCGACGCGGCCTGCACCGCCACCGGCGCCTTGGCGCTGGGGGCCAGCAGCAGGCGGCCGTAGGCCTGCGCCGGCAGCTCGTCCTGCAGCAGGGTGCGGATCCAGGCTTCGGCCCGGGTGTCGCCGGCCAGCAGGATGCCGTCCAGCCGCGCCTCGGCGCCGTTGCGCACCAGCTGGGCCACGCGGCGCTGGCCGTGCTTGGGGTCGTTGTAGCGCAGGCCCTGCAGGCCATCGAGCCCGAGCGCCACCTCGATCCGGTCCAGCACGGTCGCGGGCGGTGCGTCGTGCGCGGCGGCCCGGAACAGCACGCCGCTGCGCTCGCGGCCGAACGGCACGCAGGAGGCGAAGGGGAACAGCGCCATCAGGCCCTTGAGTTCCTCGCGGGCCCGCAGCGCACCGTCCTCCGGCAGCCAGGCCATGGCCAGCAGCGACCAGGGCAGCTCGGCCTTCAGGATCTTCACCGCCGCGTGCTTGAGCTCGGGCTGCTTGGACTGCGGGCAGTAGGCCGAGGTGGTCAATGCGTTGATGCCGGCCAGCGGGGTGCCGGTGCTGGAGCAGCCGGACAAATATTCCTCGCCCCAGTGCATGGCGATGAACGCCTGGCTCAGGCCGAGGCCGGTGTCCGCCTGCGCCGGCACCACGATGGAACCGCGCTTGGAGGTGACGTACACCAGGTCGCCGTCGCGCAGCTGGCGGCGCGCCATGTCCTGCGGGTGCATCTGCACGACCGGCTCGGGCACATGGCCGAACAGGCGTCCCAGCGTGCCGGTGCGGCTCATGCCGTGCCACTGGTCGCGCAGCCGTCCGGTGGTCAGCGAGAACGGGTAGCGCGACTCGCGCGGCTCGGCCAGCGGCTTGTAGACGGTGTCGACGAAGCGGGCCTTGCCGTCGGCGGTGGCGAACCGGCCGTCCTCGTACAGGCGCGCCCGGCCGGCGGTGGCACCGTCGGCGAACGGCCACTGGCGCGGCGCCGCCTCCAGCAGGGCGTAGCTCAGCCCGGTGATGTCGAGGTCGCGGCCACGGGTCGACTCGCGGTGCTCGTTCCACACCGACTCCGGCGTCTCGTACGGGAACAGCGTGGCCGTACGGCCCATCCGCGCCTCCAGCCGGTGCGCGAAGTCGACGCCGATGCGCCAGTCGTGCCGCGCCGCGCCGGCGGCCGGCAGGGCGGGGCGCACGCGGCTGATGCGGCGTTCGCTGTTGGTCACCGTGCCGTCCTTCTCGCCCCAGGTGGTGGCGGGCAGCAGCAGGTCGGCGAAGGCGCAGGTCGAGGTGGTGGCGAAGGCCTCCTGCACCACGACGAACTCGGCGCGCTCCAGGGCGCGGCGCACCGTCGCCTGGTCGGGCATGGATTGCGCGGGATTGGTGCACGCGATCCACAGGGCCCGGATCTCGCCGTCGGCGGCGGCCTGGAACATCTCCACCGCCGTGCGGCCGGGCTTGTCGGGCACCGCCGGCACGCCCCACAGCGCCGCCACTTCGGCGCGGTGCTGCGGGTTGGCCAGGTCGCGGTGCGCCGACAGCAGGTTGGCCAGCCCGCCCACCTCGCGCCCGCCCATGGCGTTGGGCTGGCCGGTGAGGGAGAACGGGCCCGCGCCGGGCTTGCCGATCTGGCCCGTGGCCAGGTGCAGGTTGATCAGCGCGGCGTTCTTGGCGGTGCCGCTGCTGCTCTGGTTCAGTCCCTGGCAGTACAGGCTGAGCGTGGCGTCCGAGGTCGCGAACCAGCGCGCCGCCGTCAGCAGGTCTTCCTTGCGCAGGCCGCACACCTGCGCCACCAGGTCGGGCGTGCAGTCGCGCACCGTGCCCTTGAGGGCATCGAAACCGGTGGTGTGCCGTTCGATCCAGCCGGCATCGGTCCAGCCTTCCCACAGCATGATGTGCAGCAGGCCATTGAACAGCATCACGTCGGTGCCCGGCTGCAGCGGCAGCACCAGGTCGGCGAGCTCGGCGGTGTCGGTGCGGCGCGGGTCGACCACGATCACCTTCATCTGCGGACGGCGCGCCCGGGCTTCCTCGATGCGGCGGTACAGCACCGGGTGCGCCCAGGCCGCGTTGCTGCCGGCGATGAACAGGCAGCCGGCATGGTCGACGTCCTCGTAGCAGGCCGGCGGCGCGTCGGCCCCGAGCGTGAGCTTGTAGCCGGCCACCGCGCTGCTCATGCACAGGCGCGAGTTGGTGTCGATGTTGTTGGTGCCCAGCAGGCCCTTGGCCAGCTTGTTGAAGACGTAGTAGTCCTCCGTCAGCAGCTGGCCGGAGACGTAGAAGCCCACCGCGTCGGGGCCGTGCCGGGCGACGATGCCGGCGATCGTGTCGGCCGCGTGGTCGAGTGCGGCGTCCCAGGACACCGGCTGCGGCGCCTCGCCGCGCTGGCCACGCTGCATCGGCTGCAGCAGGCGGGCCTGGCGCGTGATGGCCGGCGAGGCCGTCAGGTGCAGCGTCGAGCCCTTGGTGCACAGCCGCCCGAAGTTGGCCGGGTGGTCGGGATCGCCGCGCACGCCAGTGACCTGGCCGGCCTGCGACTCGATGACCACTCCACAGCCGACGCCGCAGTAAGGACAGGTGGATTTCGTTTCCGTCACGTCACTCCCCGTGCGGCGCCTGGACCTCGAAGGTCGCGTCGCCGACCGCCCCGCGCGAGGCGGTCGGGCCGGCCCGCGGCGCTGCGAGGTCAAGTGCCCGGGTGGCCAGTTCCCCGGCGTCGAGCAGCACGTTGCCGTCCTCGACGCGGCAGGCGAAGGTGGGCGTGCAGCCCTCGTCGGGCGCCTTGGCGCAACCGTCGTCCAGGCCGATGGTCTGGTTGTGCAGCGGGCAGGCCACGCTGGTGCCGAACACGATGCCCTGCGAGAGCGGCCCGCCCTTGTGCGGGCAGCGGTCGAGCAGGGCGAAGACCTGGTCCTCGCCATTGCGGAACACGGCCACGTCGACGCCGCGCGGCCGGGCCACCCGCCGCGCCCCCAGCACCGGGATGTCGTCCACCCGGCAGATCACGGTCCAGTCGCTCATCTCAGGCCTCCTGCGCCGCGGCATCCAGCTTGCTGAACTGGCGGGTGTCCACCAGGGCCTCGCGCTGCTCGAACCAGGGATCGGGTTCGCCGTCCAGGCTGAACTGCAGGCGCTCCCACAGCGCCTGGCGGCCCTCATGGTCGTCCAGGATCCTGGCCTTCACGTGGTCCAGCCCGACGCGCTGCAGGTAGTGCACCGTGCGCTCCAGGTACCAGCCTTCCTCGCGGTACAGCTGCAGGAAGGCGCCGCTGTACTCCAGCACCTCGGCGCTGGTCCTGACCTTGCAGAAGAACTGGCCGGCTTCGGTCTTGATCCCGCCGTTGCCGCCCACGTACAGCTCCCAGCCGGAATCGACGCCGATCACGCCGACGTCCTTGATGCCCGACTCGGCGCAGTTGCGCGGGCAGCCCGAGACGGCCAGCTTGACCTTGTGCGGCGCGTACATGCGCCACAGGGCGCGCTCCAGGTCCTTGCCCATCTGGGTCGAGTCCTGGGTGCCGAAGCGGCACCACTCGCTGCCCACGCAGGTCTTGACCGTGCGCAGCGCCTTGGCATAGGCATGGCCGGACGGCATGCCGATGTCCTTCCAGACGTTGGACAGGTCCTCCTTCTTCACGCCCAGCAGGTCGATGCGCTGGCCGCCGGTGACCTTGACGGTCGGAATCCTGTACTTGTCGACCACGTCGGCGATGCGGCGCAGTTCGTCCGCGGTGGTCTCGCCGCCCCACATGCGCGGGATCACCGAATAGGTGCCGTCCTTCTGGATGTTGGCGTGGCTGCGCTCGTTGATGTAGCGCGACTGCGGGTCGTCCCGGGCCTCCTTGGGCCAGGTGGAGATCAGGTAGTAGTTGAGGGCCGGCCGGCAGGTCGCGCAGCCGTTGGGCGTGCGCCACTCCAGGAAGCGCATGGTGTCGGGGATGGTGAGCAGCCGGTTGGCGCGGATCGCGTCGCGCACCGCCTGGTGGCCGTGGTCGGTGCAGCCGCACACCGCCTTCTTCTTCGGCGCGGCCGAGTAGTCGCCGCCGGCGGTGAACATGATGATCTGCTCGACCAGCCCGGTGCACGAGCCGCACGAGGCGCTGGCCTTGGTGTGCTTGCGCACGTCGTCCAGCGTGAACAGGCCCTTTTCCTTGATGGCCTTGCAGATCGCGCCCTTGCTGACGCCGTTGCAGCCGCACACCTCGTCGGCGTCGGCCATGGCGGCCGCCCGGTTCTGGCCCTGGTGGCCGGCGTCGCCCAGGTTCGACTCGCCGAACATCAGCCGGTCGCGGATGTCGCCGATCTTGCGGCCCTCGCGCAGCAGCTTGAAGTAGTAGCTGCCGTCCACCGTGTCGCCGTACAGGCAGGCGCCCACCAGCTTGTCGTCCTTGATCACCAGCTTCTTGTAGACGCCGCCGAACGGGTCGCTCATGACGATCTGCTCGGTGCCTTCGCCGCCCATGAACTCGCCGGCGGAGAACAGGTCGATGCCGGTCACCTTCAGCTTGGTGGAGGTGAGCGAGCCGGTGTAGCGGCCGATGCCGAACTGCGCCAGGTGGTTGGCCGCGACCTTGGCCTGCTCGAACAGCGGCGCCACCAGGCCGTAGGCGATGCCGCGGTGGGCCGCGCATTCGCCCACCGAGTAGATCCGGGCATCCGTGACCGTCTGCATGGTGTCGTTCACCACGATGCCGCGGTTGCAGTGCAGGCGCGCCTTCTCGGCCAGCTCGGTGTTGGGGCGGATGCCCACCGCCATCACCACCAGGTCGGCGTCGACCTGGGTGCCGTCCTTGAAGCGGATGCCCGTCACGCGGCCGTCGTCGCCGCCCACCAGCTCCTGGGTCTGGGCGCCGATCAGGAACTTCAGGCCGCGCTCCTCGAGCGACTTCTGCAGCAGCTTGCCGGCCACGTCGTCGAGCTGGCGCTCCATCAGCCAGGGCATCACGTGCACCACGCTCACGTCCATGCCGCGCTTCATCAGCCCGTTGGCCGCCTCCAGGCCCAGCAGGCCGCCGCCGATGACCACCGCCTTGCGGTACTTCGTGGCCGCCTCGATCATGGTGTTGGTGTCGGCGATGTCGCGGTAGGCGATCACGCCCTGCAGGTCCTTGCCGGGCACCGGCAGGATGAAGGGGTTGGAGCCGGTGCACAGCAGCAGGCGGTCGTAGGGCTCCTCGGTGCCGTCGTCGGCCCGCACCACGCGCCGGACGCGGTCGATCTCCACCACCTTGCGGCCGGCGTGGAGCCGGATCCGGTTCTGCTCGTACCACTCCCAGGAGTTCAGCACGATCTCGTCGAGCGTCTGCTCGCCGGCCAGCACCGGCGACAGCAGGATGCGGTTGTAGTTCGGGTGCGGCTCGGCGCCGAACACGGTGATGTCGTACAGCTCGGGCGCGATCTTGAGGAGCTCCTCGATGGTGCGTACGCCGGCCATGCCGTTGCCGATCATCACGAGTTTCATCTTCTTCATGCCTGGACTCCTGGCGGGATGGGAAGGAAGGGGTGTGGGGCCACGGGCAAGGCTACGATCGCCCCATGGCTCTGCAGGTGGACATCGGCTGGCACAGCGCACGCGGCGGGCGCGAGCACAACGAGGACTTCGCCGCCGCGTTGCGGCCGCAGCCGCACGAGGCCGCGCGCGGCCTCATCGCCGCCATCGCCGACGGCGTGTCGGCCGGGGGCGGCGGCCGCGAGGCGGCACAGACCAGCGTGATGGCGCTGCTGCAGGACTGGTTCGGCACGCCCGCGACCTGGGAGACCAGCGCGGCGCTCGACCGCCTGATCGGGGCCCAGAACGCCTGGTTGGCCGCGACCAACCGGCGCCGCGGGGCCGGCGCCATGACGACGCTCACGGCGCTGGTGCTGCGCGGCCAGAGCTGGACGCTGGCGCACGTGGGCGACACGCGCGCCTGGCTGCTGCGCGAGGGCCGCTGCACCCAGCTGACCACCGACCACGTGTTCGACCATCCCGACATGGCCAGCCGCCTCACGCGCGCGCTCGGCCTGGAGGACCACGTGCGGGTCGACTACCTGCAGGGCGAGCTGCAGCGCGGCGACGTGTTCGTGCTGACCAGCGACGGCGTGCACCGGCCGCTGGGCGGTGCGCTGGCGCGCGAGCTGCAACGGGCCGCGGGCGGGGCCCAGGCCACCAGCGAGGTGCTGGTCGAGGCCGCCCTGCGCGCCGGCAGCCGCGACAACGCCAGCGCCCTGGTGATCCGGGTGCAGGACCTGGCGGCCGTGCGCCTGGAGGACGTGCTGGTCGCCGGCCACCTGCCCGCGCCGGCGCGCCTGAAGGTGGGCGACACGCTGGATGCCTACACCGTCACGGCCCTGGTGGCCGACACCGGCGTCCACCGGCTGTACCAGGCGCGCGAGGCCGGCACGCGCGAACTGGTCACCCTGAAGGTGCTGCACGAGGCGCGGGCCGGCGACCCCGAGGAGCGCGCCATGCTGGCCCACGAGATCTGGCTGGGCCTGCGGCTGGCCGAGCAGGTCGGCGCCGGCCGCAGCGGTTTCGTGCGGGTGCGCCAGCCGCGCGAGCCCAGCGCCTTCTACGCGGTCTTCGACTGGCACGGCGGGCAGACCCTGGAGCAGGCCCTGTCGCGCCGCCAGCCGTTCACCGTGGAGGAGGTGGTGCGCAGCACGATCGAGGTGGCGCGGGCCCTGGGCCGGCTGCACCGCCAGGACGTGGTGCACCGGGACATCAAGCCCGGCAACCTGCACCGCGGCGACGACGGCCACTGGCGCGTGCTGGACCTGGGCGTGGCCGTGTCCGGCTTCGAGTCCGAGGCCCGGCGCGACCTGCACGCCGGCACGCCCAGCTACATGAACCCCGAGCAGTGGGAGGAGGGCGCCGGCCCCGCGACCGCGCAGGGCGACCTCTTCGCCCTGGGCGTGACGCTGTACCAGTGGCTCACGGGCCACCTCCCGTACGGCGAGATCGAGCCCTACCAGCGGGCGCGCTATCGGCGCGACCCGCGCCCGCCCAGCCGCCTGCGGCCGGACGTGCCCGTCTGGCTCGACCACGTGGTGCTGCGTGCGGTCGCCCGCGACCCGCGCCAGCGCTTCGAGACCGCCGAGGAACTGGTGCTGGCGCTCGAGCGCGGCGCCTCGCGCCCGGTCGCGGCGCCCGGCCCGACGCCGTACTTCACCCGCGACCCCGCCGGTGTCTGGAAGGCCGCCCTGGTGGCCAGCGTGGCGCTCAACGCGCTGCTGCTGGTCTGGCTGCTGTTCCTGCCGCGGTAGGGTCACGGTGCTGCCCTCTTGGCGCCGGCACGGCCGGCGGCCTTTGCCGATGACGCTCGGACCGGTGCCGCATGCGCTGGCGAGCGCGCACGACCGCCTTTCTCGGCCCAGGTGCGGGTCCAGCGGATCTGCATGATGCGCATCACCACCAGCACCACCACCGCCAGGCCGGCCAGCAGGAAGAAGCCGCCGGCGTAGCTGCCGAGGTATTCGCGGCACAGGCCCATCGAGCCGGGCACCAGCCCGCCGCCGAGGGCGCCGATCTCGCCGATCATGGAACCGGCCACCGCGGTGGTTGCCGGCCAGCGCAGCGGCACCAGCTGGAACAGCGCGCCGTTGCCCGCTCCCAGGGCCGCGAAGCACAGCATCAGCAGCAGCGTGGTGGCGACGAGGGAACCGCCTGACAGCCCGATCAGCACCAGCGATCCGGCCACCACGGCCAGCACCAGCGTGAGCGTGTTCAGGCCGCCCCAGCGGTCGGAGATCCAGCCCCCGACGACGCGCAGGGTGGCGCCCATGAAGGCGGCCAGCATCGTGAGCTGGCCCGCCTGCACCTTGCTGACGCCGAACTGCTCGAAGTAGTAGGAGGGCAGGAAGCTGGTCAGGCCGATGAAGCCGCCGAAGGTGATGCAGTAGATCAGGCTGAACACCCAGCCATCGCGCTCGAACAGGCAGGCCACGTGCTCGCGCAGGCTGGCGTGGGCGGCGACGTCGTCCGGCTCGCGCGCCAGCAGCACCATCACGGCCGCCGGCACCAGGATGGCGCAGGCCGCGACGCCGTACACGGCCTGCCAGCCCAGCCACTGGGCCAGCGGCGGCGCCACCAGCACCGAGACCGCGGTGCCCACGTTGCCGGCGCCCACCAGGCCCATCGCCAGCCCCTTGTGCTGCGGCGGGAAGGAACCGGCGCCCAGCGACAGCGCCACGCCGAAGCTGGCGCCCGCGATGCCCAGCAGCACGCCCATGGCCAGCAGGTCGTCGAAGTTGTGGACGAAGAACAGCCCGAACAGCATGGCCACGCCGACCAGGCCCATCTCGACCAGCGTGGCGTTCTTGCGGCCGATGTACTGGGCCAGCACGCCGAGCGGAAAGCGCATGACGGCGCCGGCGATGATGGGAATCGACAGCATCAGGCCCTGCTGGGACGCGCTGAGCTGGTAGGCCTCGCGGATGAAGGGCGCCATGGCGCCGTTGAGCACCCAGATCGCGCAGGAGAACGCGAAGTAGAGGAAGGCCGCGAACAGCGTGGGAGCGTGGCCGGACTGCAGGAAGGGAGTGCGCTCGTTCATGGTGTGTCTGGTCCCGGAGCCGGCCGGTCGGCGCGACGCCCAGGGGGAGTACAGGACAGCACACGACGATGTGCGCAAGACCGGCGGTACGGTGCACGGTCCGGGTGCAGCGGCACACCCGTTGCCGTTTCCCAAGCAGGGTCCATGCCAGCCGGGAGGCCTGGCGCTTGCACTATGCTCATCCCCCGCTCCGGAATCCGACCGCGTGACCTCCCTGCTGCTGCTCCACACCGCCGATGCCGGCGTGCCCCCGCTCGCCGACGACGCGCGTCGCGCCGGCTTCGACGTGCCGGGCGTGGGCGAATGCGCGAACCTGGTGCGCGAGGCCCTGCGCCTGCAGCCCGATGCGGTGCTGTGCTGGATGCCGCGGCCCGACGACGCTTTCCTGCAGGCCATCGCCACCCTGCAGAGCCAGCAGCGGATGCCGCTGCTGGTGTTCACCGACGATGCCTCGGCCGAACCGATGCAGCGCGCGCTCGACGCCGGTGTGCATGCCTGGGTGGTGCAGGGCTATGCGGCCCGGCGCCTGCGGCCGCTGGTGCAGCTGGCCGTGGCCCGGGCGGCCCACGAGGGCGCGCTCCGCGAGCGCGTGGCCGAGCTGTCCGAGCGGCTGGAGGAGCGCAAGCTGGTCGACCAGGCCAAGGGCATCCTGATGCGTGCCAGCCGGGTGTCCGAGCAGGAGGCTTTCACCCTGCTGCGCAGCGCCTCGATGCAAGGCAACCAGCGGGTGGGCCAGGTGTCGCGCCAGGTGATCGACGCCGCCCGGCTGGCGCAGGCCATCAACCAGGCCGGCCAGCAGCGCATGCTGTCGCAGCGGCTGGTGAAGCTGTATGCGCTGGCCTGCGCCGGCACCGAGGCGGCCGCCGCCAACGCCCTGGTGCGCGAGTCGATCGCCCGCGTCGAGACCAACCTGGCGGGGCTGCAGCAGACCCTGTCGCCCGAGACCTTCGGCGACCTGCTGGAAGCGGCGCAGGCCGGCTGGGGCGCGATGCGCGCGCTGCTGGAGCGGCGTCCCGAGACCGCGGCGCTGGCCGAGCTGGACGATCTCGCCGAGGCCGTGCTCGAGCAGGCCGAGGCACTGGTGTCGGCGCTCGAGTCGTCCGGGCTGGCGCGTACCGTGGGCATCGTCAACATGGCCGGCAAGCAGCGCATGCTGTCGCAGCGCATGGCCAAGCTGGCGCTGCTGGCCGCGCAGCCGGCCCTGGCCGCCGACGTGGGGCCGCGGCTGGAGCTGACCCGGCACGAGGTGGACGGCGGACTGGCGGCGCTGGCGGCCGCGCCGCTCGCCGGCAGCGAGATCGCGCAGCTGCTGGAGCGCGGGCGCACCGGCTGGCAGGCACTGCTGCAGGCCGTGCCGCGGGCCGGCCAGGCCGGCGGCCGCACGGCCCTGGCCGCCACCAGCGAGGAGTTGCTGGACACCTTCGAGCGGCTGACCACGGCCTACCAGCACAGCATCCAGGTCCTGATGGGCTGACCGGCGGGCCGTGTGGCGGGCCGCTAGGCGCGCCTTTCCATGTCGACGACCACCAGCGCCGGCTGGTGGTTCCAGCGCAGCGTGATCACGCAGGGGTGCTTGCGCACCCGCGCCCGCAGGCCGGCATGGCCGCGCAGCTTGGCCGGCACGCTGATGTCCAGGCCCGCACCCAGGCCCTGGCGCGCGTTGCCGGCCAGGGTGTTGGCGATCTCGCCCACCGCGTCCAGCAGGTTGCCCTCGGACAGGTCGTTCTCCTTTTGCAGCAGCAGCAGCTCGCGCAGCAGCTGCGGCGGCATGGAGACGGTGACGTGGCCCTTGTAGCTGCCGGAGAAGGTGACCACGCCATTGAAGTCGTGGCCCTCGACGTCCCCGGTGGCGAGGTAGGCCGAGGTGATCTGGGGCTCCTGGTGCGTGGTCGTCTTGAAGTAGTTCCGCACCGATTCGACGAACAGCTTGAGTTCGGCCTCGTGCAGGGAGTTGTCGGCCATCAGCGGGCCTCCATGACGTCGAGGAGGGCCATCTTCAGTTCGTCGTCCGAGAACGGCTTGCCGACGAAGCCGCGTGCGCCCTTCTTGAGCGCCGCGATGGCGGTGCTCTTGTCGGACAGCGCGCTGACCACCAGGATGTTGAGCTTGGGGTTCAGCCGCAGCAGGTGCTCGATGCACTCGACGCCGTCCATCTCGGGCATCGTGAGGTCCATGGTCACCACGTCGGGCTGGCTGGCGCGGGCGATGCGCACCGCCTCGGCGCCGTTGCGGGCCATGCCCACCAGGGACAGGTCGGCGATGCCGCCCTGCTGCACGACGCGCGAGATGCGCGAACGGATCATGTTGGAGTCGTCGACGATGAGAAGGCGCATGGTCAGGCGAACCGGATCTTGAATTCGGTGTGGCGGCCCGGCGTGGAGCTGAGCGTCAGGCGGGCGCCCAGCTTCTGCACGTTGGCCTGCACGAGGTCCAGGCCGACCCCACGGCCGGCGTGCAGGGACACGTCGGACGCGGTGGAGAACCCGGGGCGGAAGATGTGCGAGACGATCTGGCGGTCGTCGAAGTTCTCGAGCTGGGCGGGGGTGTACCAGCGCAGGTCCAGCAGGCGCTGGCGCACCCGGGGGGCCGACAGCCCGCCGCCGTCGTCACGCACCGACAGGCACCAGTCGGCCTCGCCGCGCACCAGCTGCACCTCGACCTTGCCCTCCTCGGGCTTGCCGGCGGCGCGTCGCTCGGCCGGCGGCTCGACGCCGTGGGCGAGGGCGTTGCGCAGCAGCTGCACCGCGATCTCGCGCACCAGGCCGGCAGCCTCGGGCTCCAGGTCGGCGACGGCACCCATGCGCACCGTCGGCTCCACCTTCTTGCCGCCGGCGGCCGCCACCTCCTGCGCCAGCCGCACCAGGGCGGCATTGCCGGCATCCGCCGCGGCCGGCTCGGCCGCCGCGCGCTGCACGCCGGTCAGGGCCTTGAGGGCGCCGATCTTGGTGAGCAGTTCCTCCAGCGGCAGGGGCAGCGCCACCAGCGCGGCCCCGATGTCGCCGCCGCCGGTCTGGCGCACGCGCGCCAGCTCGGTCTCGAACTGGTGGGCCTGGGCGGCGATGCTGTCCAGGCCCAGGGTGGCGGCGTCGCCCTTGATCGCGTGGACACGACGCGCAGCCTGGTCCAGCCGCTTGAGGATGGCCGCCTCGCCCTGCGTGCCGGAGGTGCCGCGCAGCAGGTCGTTGACTTCCAGCAGGCCGGTCTCGGCGTGCCCGACGAACTGGCGCAGCAGCGCCGGGTCGGCGTCGATGGCCTTGAGCAGCATCCCGAATTCCTTCTGCGAGCGCTGGCGTTCCTCGCCCAGCTTGCGCTCCAGCTCGATGCGGGCGGTGATGTCCTGCACGGTCACCAGCAGGTGGCGCACCGCGCCGCCGACCTGCACCCGGTTGAAGTGGAACGAGAGGTAGCGGCGCGACTCGCGGCCCAGGCGGTTGTGCGTGAGCAGCTCCACCTCCGACAGCGGGTTGATGTCCTGCACCAGCGCTTCCTTGACGTGCGCCGAGAACAGCAGCTCGACGTAGTCGCGGGCGTCGGACAGCGCCTTCTCGGTCACCAGCGGCTGCAGCACGGTGAAGAAGTTGTCGCCGGCGGCCAGCTGGCGGCCGAACAGGCCGTGAGCCGAGGCCGACAGCTGCGAGCCGAGGCGGAAGTCGGGCGTCAGCAGGAACAGGCCCTCGCGCACCGAGGTCAGGATCTCGCGGTTCTCCTCGTTGGCCGATTCGATGGCGGCGTCCGACGTCTGCAGGCGGCGCAGGAACTTGAACAGGATGAAGGCGAAGTTCAGCAGCGCGAGCACGATGCCGCCGGTCTGCACCAGGCGCAGCGTGCTGGCCCGCGAGGCGCCGATCTGCTGCGTCTCGGTGACGAACTCGTTGGCGACATTCAGCAGCGCGATGTTGCTGGCCTGGCTGTAGGCCAGCGCGTCGGCCAGCTGCTGGTCGCCGAAGCCGTCGGCCAGGAGGGGCTGCAGCTTCTGGAAATAGGGCTTCCACAGCGTGTCGACCCGGGCCTCCAGCGCACGGCCCTGCTCGGACGTGACGGCGTCCAGGAACACCGGCTTGCCGTCGCCGCCGGGGATGGTGGCGCCGTGCTTGAAGGCCTCGTGCGACAGGTCGAAGATCTTTGCGCCGGCGCGCAGCTCGGCCAGCGTCTCGGCCTTCATCGGGCGGCCGGCGGCACGGGCGGCGTCGAGCTCGAGCAGGGTGCGCGCGATGCGCTGCGAGACGTAGCGCTGGCGGCCGGCCAGGTTGATGGCGACGGTGTCCTGGTCGATCTTGAACGACGTGTAGAAGTTCAGGACCAGCACGCCGAGGTCGAACAGCAGGAAGAACGCGACCGCGATGATGATCTCGCGGTACTTGCCGAACTGGAAGGCGCGCGTGCCGGTGCGCGCGGGCCGCGGCGCCGTCGCGCCGGGATCGAGGGGAAGGACAGCTGCCATGGGTTCCTGGTGGTTGTTGTGAAGGAGCGGCCCGTGGCGGGCCGCCGCATCTCAGGCGCGCAGCGCCACGTCGGCCTTGGCCAGGCTCTTCATCGAGCGGCCGGCGTGGATGGTCTCGACCTTGCGCTGCTTCTCGTACAGGAAGGTCAGGATCTCCTGGCGGCAGTGGTTGTAGACCTTGTCCTCGGCCAGCGCGATCCGGTTGCGCGGCCGCTCCAGCGGCACCGGCAGGATCTGGCCGATGGTGGCCGACGGGCCGTTGGTCATCATCACCACCCGGTCGGACATCAGCACCGCCTCGTCGACGTCGTGGGTGATCATCAGGACGGTGTTGCCCAGCTCCGACTGGATCCGGATCACCTCGTCCTGCAGGTGGGCGCGGGTCAGCGCGTCGAGCGCGCCGAACGGCTCGTCCAGCAGCAGCACCTTGGGTTCCATCGACAGGGCGCGCGCGATGCCCACCCGCTGCTTCATGCCGCCGGAGATCTCGGAGGGCAGCCGGTCGAGCGCGTGCGTCATGTTCACCATCGCCAGGTTGTGCAGCACCCACTCGCGGCGCTCGGCGGCGGTGCGCGTGCGCCCGAAGATCTTCTCGACCGCGATCTCGACGTTCTGGTAGACCGTCAGCCAGGGCAGCAGCGAGTGGTTCTGGAACACCACCGCGCGGTCCGGGCCCGGGGCGTCGACCTCGCGGTTGTCGACGATGACCCCGCCCGAGCTGGCCCGCAGCAGGCCGGCCACGATGTTCAGCACCGTGGACTTGCCGCAGCCCGAGTGTCCGATGAGGGAGATGTATTCGCCGCGGGCGACGTCGAGGTTGATGTTGCGCAGGACCTGGTTGATGCCGCTGGCGCCGGTGAAGGTCATGTCGACCTGCGAGAGGGAGAGGTAGCCGTTGCTCATGGTGGGGTTCCCTGTCAGCTGGCTGAGGTGCCGCGGGTGACCTTGCGGCCGATGAAGGCGACGATGCGGTCGAGGGTGAAGCCGATCAGGCCCACGTAGACGAGCGCCAGGATGATGTCGCTGATGCGCGAGGAGTTCCAGGCATCCCAGATGAAGAAGCCGATGCCCACCCCGCCGATCAGCATCTCGGCGGCGATGATGGCCAGCCAGGACAGGCCGACCCCGATGCGCAGGCCCGAGAAGATGAAGGGCGCGGCCGCCGGCAGCATGATCTTGCCGAAGTACTCGACGCCGTTCAGGCGGATCACCTTCGCGACGTTGCGGTAGTCCTCCGGGATGTTGCGGATGCCGATCGAGGTGTTGATGATGATCGGCCAGATCGAGGTGATGAAGATCACGAAGATGGCGCTGGGATGGCCGTCGCGGAAGCCGGCCAGCGAGATCGGCAGCCAGGCCAGCGGCGGCACCGTGCGCAGCACCTGGAACAGCGGGTCCAGGCCGCGCAGGGCCCAGGTCGACTGCCCCACCAGCACGCCCAGGCTCACGCCCACCACCACCGCCAGCGAGTAGCCGTAGGCCACGCGCTTGAGGCTGGCCAGCAGCTGCCAGGCGATGCCGACGTCGTTGCCGCCGCGGTCGTAGAACGGGTGCGCGATCAGCTCCCAGGTGTCCTGCACCACCTTGCTGGGCGCCGGCAGGGAGGCGCCGGGCCGCGACCCCAGCATCTGCCAGATGATCAGCAGCACGCCGAGGATCAGCAGCGGCGGCAGCACGTGGGTCATGAAGCCCTGGACGGCCTGGGCGCCCCAGGCGCGCAGCCGGCCCGGCACGGCTGCCGCTGCGGGCAGCCCGATCGTTTCGACGGTGTCGGTGCTCATCGCGTTCTCCTCAGGCCGCCGACTTGATGTTCTTGATCGCCAGGCTGTCGAGGTACTTCTTCGGGTTGGCCGGGTCGAACACCTTGCCGTCGAAGAACTTCTCGACCCCGCGCGAGGTGGAGGTGGGGATGTCCTTCTTGTCCACCCCGAGTTCGGCCGCCGCGGTGCGCCAGATGTCCTCGCGGTTCACCTTGGCGATGAGGGCCTTGGTGTCGATGCTGGGCGGCAGGTAGCCCCAGCGGATGTTCTCGGTCAGGAACCACAGGTCGTGGCTCTGGAACGGGTAGCTGGCCTGGTCCTTCCAGTAGCGCATCTGGAACTTGCTGTTCGCTTCGATGCGGCCGGTGCCGTAGTCGAAGTCGCCCTTGAGCCGGTCGACGATGTCCTCGACGGGCGCGCTGATCCAGCGCCGGCGCGAGCAGATCTCGGCGACCTCGGCGCGGTTCTTCGGGTCCTCGCACCACATCTGGGCTTCCATCACGGCCTTGAGCAGGGCCTTGGTGGCGTTCGGATTGGCCTGCACGTAGTCGGCGCGCATCGCGAACGCCTTCTCCGGGTGGTTCATCCACATCTCGCTGGTGGTCAGCGCCGTGTAGCCGATCTTCTGGTTGATCAACTGGCGGTTCCAGGGCTCGCAGACGCAGAAGGTGTCCATGCTGCCCACCTTCATGTTGGCCACCATCTGTGCGGGCGGCACCACGATGGTGGTGATGTCGCGGTTGGGGTCGACGCCGCCGGCGGCCATCCAGTAGCGGATCCACATGTCGTGGGTGCCGCCGGGGAAGGTCATGGCGGCGTTGACCGGCTTGCCCGACTTCACGCGCTTGGCCAGCAGCGCCTTGCCGAAATCCTTGTTGTCCAGGCCGACCTTCAGGTCCTTGTATTCGTTGGCCACCGAGATGCACTGGCCGCCCAGGTTCAGGCGGGCCAGGATGTTGATCGGCACCTGCACGTTGTTGGCCGTGGTGGCGCCCGTGGTGATCAGGTAGGGCATGGGCGTCAGGATGTGCGCGCCGTCGATGCCGTTGCTCTTCGAGCCCAGCACCAGGTTGTCGCGCGTCGTGCCCCAGGACGACTGCTTCAGGACCTCGACCTCGGTCATGCCGTGCTTCTTGAAGAGGCCCTTTTCGTCGGCCACGAACAGCGGCGCGGCGTCGGTCAGCGCGATGAAGCCCAGCTTGGCGGCCTTCGTCTCGAGGGCGGTTCCCTGCGCCAGGACGTGGCGGGGCCACAGGCCTCCGGCAACGGTGGCGGCACCCAGGGCGGCTGCGCCCCTGAGGACGGCGCGGCGCGTGGAAGGAATCGCTTTGGTCTGCATTGCGTGCTCCAGGAAGTGACGAAGAAGTGGCGAAACAAAAAAAATGGCGCCCATCTCGCGACGGGCCCCTTGGTCGGGGGCACATCGGAAATGGACGCCGTTGTCCAGGATTCGGGAATCGGTTGCGGATACCGCCGTTGGCATCCGTTGCAACCTCACTTGCACGGACCGTGCCAACCTGCTCAGCCAGTGGAGATGCGCTGTGCGCGGCCCTTTCGGGGCATTCGGCCGGGCGCGAAGGGGTGGTGCCGCGCCGTCCGCGGGCGCCCGTGCACGATTTTTGTGCGCTGCAGCAGGGTGCCGCTCAGCGACCGCCCGGCAGCACGTCGGCCAGCGACAGCACCGCGTTGGCCACGTCCAGGATGCGGCGGTTCTGGTTCATGGCCATCTGCCGCAGCGCCTTGTACGCCTCGTCCTCGCTCATCTGGCGGTGCGCCATCAGCAGGCCCTTGGCGCGTTCGATCAGCTTGCGTTCGTTCAGGGTGGCGCGCACGGCATCGAGTTCGTCACTCATGGCCTGCAGCCGGCGCGACTGCTCCTGCACCATGTTGAAGAGCGAGCGCTCCAGCAACGGGCCGAACCGTGCGGCGCCGGCCGCGCCCGGTGCGGCGCCGGTGCTGGTGGAGAGCGCGTCGAGCGTGGCGCGCTGGTCCTGCAGTTCGGCCCGGGCCTGCGCGATGCGCTCGCGGCACAGGTCGCGCAGGTTGACCGCCAGCAGGTCCTCCACGCTGCGCATCGCATCGATGCGGCGGGTGCAGTAGTCGTACCACCGGTTGGCCAGGCCGGCCTCGAGCTCCCGGCGCGCGGTGCAGCCGATGCGCCGCAGGCGTTCGACCTCGGCCAGGACCGTGGAGTCGCGGGCGGCCTGCTCGGCGCGCAGCACCTGCGGGTCGGAGAAGTCGGCGAACACCTGGAAGCAGCCCTGTTGCGACTCGATCAGGTGGCGCCAGTGCTCCTGGCCGGCGGAGTCGATCACGCCGGTGGCGAACGCCCGCGCGCCCAGTGCCCGCTCCTGGCCGGCGAACTCCTTGCCCTGCATGAAATTGAACAGGGCGACCAGGGCGCGCGAGACCTCGGGGTCGGTGGCGGTGTCGGCCGCCTCGAACACCACCGCCAGCAGCCCGGAGATCAGCCGGCCGAAGGCCACGGCGGCTTCCGCCGCGCCCAGGCCCTGGGCGTCGACCCGCTCGCGCAGGCGCGGCAGGCCCTCCAGTCCATGGAGCACCACCGCCACTCGGCTGAACAGGCGCGAGCCGCTGCGGTCGTCGGCCGAGCCGGTGGCCATGCGCTCGAACCGCTCCCGCACCTCGCCCTCGCTGGCCAGGCACTCGGCGACCTGGTGCGCGCGCAGCTCGCCGAACTGCGCGCCGTGCGAGCTCAGGAAGATGCTGGACATGCCGCGCTCGCGCTGCAGTGCATGGATGAAGCGCGCGATGACGCCGACCAGCTCGGCGGTGCGGCCGAGCTGTTCGAGTTCGGCGATCTCGCATTGGCGCGCGGCCAGCAGGAAGTCGGATCCGGATCTCATGGGATCGGGCGTTGCAGCAACAAGCGTGCCGCCAGCTCGGCGGCGGGGCCGCGGAGGGCCTTGGCTACACTCGACCGATGCTGGTGCTGGGGATCGAATCTTCCTGTGACGAGACGGGCGTGGCGCTCGTGGACGCCGGCGGTCCGGGTGTTCCGAAACTGCTCGGTCATGCGCTGCACAGCCAGGTGCAGATGCACCAGGCCTATGGCGGCGTCGTGCCCGAGCTGGCCAGCCGCGACCACATCCGGCGGGTGCTGCCGCTCACGCGCGAGGTGCTGCGCGAGGCCGGGCGCACGCTGGCCGAGGTCGAGACGGTGGCCTTCACCCGCGGCCCGGGCCTGGCGGGCGCGCTGCTGGTCGGCGCCGGCGTGGCCTGCGCGCTGGGCGCGGCCCTCGACCGCCCGGTGCTGGGCGTGCACCACCTGGAGGGCCACCTGCTGTCGCCGTTCCTGGGCGACGATCCGCCGCAATTCCCCTTCGTCGCCCTGCTGGTCTCGGGCGGCCACACGCAGCTGATGCGGGTCGACGGGGTGGGGCGGTACGAGCTGCTGGGCGAGACCATCGACGACGCCGCCGGCGAGGCCTTCGACAAGAGCGCCAAGCTGCTGGGCCTGGGCTATCCGGGCGGGCCGGCGCTGTCGCGGCTGGCCCAGCAGGGCGACCCGGCCGCCTTCGCGCTGCCGCGGCCGCTGCTGCACAGCGGCGACCTCGATTTCTCCTTCGCAGGATTGAAGACCGCGGTGCTGACGCAGGTGCGCAAGCTGGGCGATGGCCTGGAGCCGCGCAAGGCCGACCTGGCCGCCTCGACCGAGGCCGCCATCGTCGACGTGCTGCTGAAGAAATCGCTGGCGGCCCTGCGCGAGACCGGCCTGCAGCGGCTGGTGGTGGCCGGCGGCGTCGGCGCCAACCGCCTGCTGCGCGAGAAGCTCAACGCGGCCTGCGCCCGGCACGGCGTGCGCGTGCACTACCCCGAGCTGGCCCTGTGCACCGACAACGGCGCCATGATCGCCATGGCGGCGGCCATGCGCCTGGCCGCGGGCGTGGCAACGGCCAGCCGCTCGTACGCCTTCGACGTCAAGCCGCGGTGGCCTTTGGCTGAGCTTTAGAACGCGGCAGCGGACTTCCGGCCGCAGAAGGCGCCGAACAAGGAAAAAGGCGCAGAAGAAACCTTGGGAGGTTCTTCTGCGCCTTCTGCGTCCGGGCGTCCGCCCGGGTTGCCGGATTACTTGACTTCGATCTGGCGCGACGTGTTCACCGGCTGCTTCTTGGCCAGGCTCAGCGTCAGGACGCCGTTCTCGAGCTTCGCGCTGGTGGCGTCGACGTCGATCTCCTGGGGCAGCTCGTAGGCGGCCTTGTACTGGCGCTTGGCGTCGGCCTTGGTCTGGATGCGGACCACCGCGCCGTCGATGTCGATCGCGAGGTCTTCGCGGGCGACGCCCGGCAGGTCGAGGGTGACGGTCCAGGCCTTGTCGTCCTGGGTCAGGCCGAAGCCCTGCGACGGGCCATTGCCGAAGAAGGCGTCATTGACGAAACGCTCGAAGCTGCGGTCGAAGGAACGCAGGGCGGGGGCGGTGGCACGGGTGCGAACGACGGGGGCGAGAAACATGGTGGACTCCTTTGAAACCTTACACTGCGCGGCTTTCATTCCATCGATCGCCGCCTGCATCCAACGTGTGCCCGGGCGCCGTGTTTTCAAGAGAAAAATGCATCTGCCAACCCCGCGCCGCCAGGTCTTGAAATCGCTGGCCGCGACGCTACTTGCTCCCGCTTTCGCCCGCGCGCAGGCCCCCGCGGCGCCCGTGAAGCTGGCCATGGTCGAATCCCTCTCGGGCCCGTTCGCCAACACCGGCGAGGCCGTGTACCGCAACCTGCTGTGGGCAGTGGAACGCGTCAACCAGCGTGGCGGCATCAAGCTGCCCGGCGGCGCCCGGCCGCTGGCGCTGGAGCGCTACGACAGCAAGGGCCAGCCCGAGGAGGCACTGGCCGCGCTGCGCTCCGCCATCGATGACGGCGCGCAGGTCGTGCTACAGGGCAATTCCTCGGCGGTGGCGGCGGTGCTGGTCGATGCGGTCGCCAAGCAGAACGAGCGCGATCCCCGGCGTGGCGTGCTGTACCTCAACTACTCGGCGGTGGACCCGGTGCTCACCAACGAGCGCTGCAGCTTCTGGCACTTCCGCTTCGATGCCCATGCCGACATGCGCATGGCGGCGCTGGTGCAGGTGCTGCGCGACGACCAGTCGGTGCGCAGCTGCTACCTCATCGGCCAGGACTACAGCTTCGGCCAGGCGGTGCTGCGCGAGGCGCGCCGCCAGCTGGGCGTGCAGCGGCCGGACGTGCAGATCGTCGGCGACGAACTGCACCCGCTGGGCCGGGTGAAGGACTTCCTGCCCTACGCCGCCAAGATCAAGGCCAGCGGCGCCAGCGCGGTGATCACGGGCAACTGGGGCAACGACCTCACGCTGCTGGTCAAGGCGGCGCGCGAGGTCGGCTACGACGGCAAGTTCTACACCTTCTACGGCAATGCGCTGGGCGCGCCGGCGGCCCTGGGCGAGGCCGGCGTGGGCCGCGTGATCGCGGTGGCCGACTGGCTGCCCAACCTGCCCACGGCGCGCAGCGAGGCGTTCTACCAGAGCTTCCGCCAGCGCTTCCCGCGGCCGCAGGACGACTACGTGCACATGCGCATGCAGCTGATGATCGAGGCGCTGGCCCAGTCCATCGAGAAGGCCGGCTCCACCGCCATCGTGCCGGTCGCCCGGGCGCTGGAGCAGGCCCAGGTGACGCTGGCCGGCCAGGCCGGGACGATGCGCGCGGCCGACCACCAGTTCCAGCAGGCCCTGGTCGTGGGCCAGATGGACCGCGTGGGGGCGCCGGGCGTGCGCTTCGACGTCGAAGGCTCCGGCTACGGCTTCCGCGTCGTGCGCGTCATCGCGCCGCAGAACGCGGAGCTGCCCACCACCTGCCGGATGGTCCGGCCGACCTGAAACACGATCCTGCATTCCCCATGCGCCAAGCCATCCTCAACCTCGAAGAATCCAAGATCCGTGAAGTCGCCAACGCCGGCATGGGACGCGCCGACGTGCTGGCCTTCTGGTTCGGCGAGAGCGACGAGGTCACGCCCGACTTCATCCGCGAGGCGGCCATCGCGTCGATCCGCGACGGCGAGACCTTCTACGCCCACAACCTGGGGCTGCCCGAGCTGCGCGAGGCGGTCTCGGCGTACACCTCGGCCCTGCACGGGCCGGTGGGGCCCGAGCGCATCGCCATCACCTCGGGCGGCGTCAACGCCCTGATGCTGGCGGTGCAGATGCTGGTGGACGCCGGCGACCAGGTCGTGGCCGTCACGCCGGTGTGGCCCAACCTCACCGCGCAGCCGCTGATCCTGGGCGCCGACCTGCGCCGGGTGTCGCTGCAGCCGCGCGAGGGCGCCTGGACGCTCGACCTGCAAAAGCTGCTGGATGCAGTCACGCCCGCCACCCGGCTGCTGATCGTCAACGCGCCCAACAACCCCACCGGCTGGACGCTCACGCGGGCCGAGCAGCAGGCCATCCTGGACCACTGCCGCCGCACGGGAACCTGGATCCTCGCCGACGAGGTGTACGAGCGGCTGTACTACCCCGAGGGCGCCCGCTGCGCGCCCAGCTTCCTGGACATCGCCGGGCCCGACGACCGGCTGGTGGTGGCCCACAGCTTCTCCAAGAGCTTCCTCATGACCGGCTGGCGGCTGGGCTGGCTGGTCATGCCCACCGCGATGACGCATTCCATGGGCAAGCTGATCGAGTTCAACACCTCCTGCGCCAGCGTGTTCACCCAGCGCGGGGCGCTGGCCGCGGTGACGCGCACCGACGAGGTGACCCCGCGCGTGGTGGCCCACCTGCGGGGCTGCCGCGACGTGCTGGTCCCGCGGCTGCAGGCGCTGCCGGGCGTGTCGCTGGCCCTGCCGGACGGCGGCATGTACGCCTTCTTCCAGCTGGCCGGCTTCGGCGACTCGCTTGCCCTGGCCAAGCGGCTGGTGGCCGAGGCGGGGCTGGGCATCGCGCCGGGCAACGCCTTCGCCCCCGAGGCCCAGGGCTGGCTGCGCTGGTGCTTCGCCTCGCGGGACCCGCAGCGGCTGGAGCAGGGGGTCGACCGGCTGGCCGCCTGGCTCGACCGGCAGCCCCGCGCCGGGCGGGCCTGATCGCCCGGTCGTGTACAATCCCACGGTTCTGCGGCCAGCTGGCTGCGGAGCAAGCACGTTGGGGCGGTTCCAGCCCCAACGCAAGTCAATCCTCCGATTCAAGGAACCCCAAGATGTCCGCCCTCAACAAGGCCGAGATCGTCGCGGCGCATGCCCGCGGCACCAATGACACCGGCAGCCCGGAAGTGCAGGTCGCTCTTCTGACCGCCCGCATCAACGAGCTGACGCCCCACTTCAAGACCCATGCCAAGGACCACCACGGCCGCCGTGGCCTGCTGCGCATGGTGAACCGCCGCAAGAGCCTGCTGGCGTACCTGAAGGACAACGACGCCGAGCGCTACACGGCGCTGATCGGCAAGCTCGGCCTGCGCAAGTAAGCCGGGCCGTACAGAACGCAAGGGCGCCTGGGTCGGCAGCGAGCTGGCTCAGGCGCTTTGCACATCGGAGACCCCGGACCGGATACGCGCTGTGTCATTCCACCAACGGCCCTGCCGGCCGCTGATGGAATGGCATCGTGTTCGGCCCGCCTCCACCCTCAACGAGAGACCAAGAGGCAAGCCATGAGCATCTTCAACAAAGTCACCAAGACCTTCCAATGGGGCCAGCACACGGTCACCCTGGAAACCGGTGAGATCGCCCGCCAGGCATCCGGCGCCGTGCTGGTGAACATCGACGACACCGTGGTGCTGGCCACCGTGGTGGGCTCCAAGTCGGCCAAGCCCGGCCAGGACTTCTTCCCGCTCACCGTCGACTACATCGAGAAGACCTACGCCGCCGGCAAGATCCCCGGCAGCTTCTTCAAGCGCGAGGCCAAGCCCAGCGAACTCGAGACGCTCACCAGCCGCCTGATCGACCGCCCGATCCGCCCGCTGTTCCCCGAGGGCTTCTTCAACGAGGTGCACGTGGTCATCCACACCGTCTCGCTGAACCCCGAGGTCGACGCCGACATCGCCGCCATGATCGGCACCAGCGCCGCACTGGCCGTCTCCGGCATCCCGTTCGCGGGCCCGATCGGCGCCGCGCGCGTGGGCTACATCAACAACGAGTACGTGCTCAACCCGGGCCAGACCCAGCGCAAGGACTCGCTCCTCGACCTGGTGGTCGCCGGCACCGAGGCCGCCGTGCTGATGGTCGAGTCCGAGGCGCAGCAGCTGCCCGAGGAAGTGATGCTGGGCGCCGTGGTGTTCGGCCACGAGCAGGGCAAGATCGCCATCAACGCCATCCATGAACTGGTGCGCGACGCCGGCAAGCCGGTCTGGGACTGGCAGGCGCCCGCCAAGGACGAGGCCTTCATCGGCAAGGTCGGCCAGCTGGCCGAGGACAAGCTGCGCGCCGCCTACCAGATCCGCAGCAAGCAGGCCCGCACCCAGGCCCTGCGCGAAACCAGCGCCTCGGTGCTGGCCTCGCTCAAGGAGTCGGGCGCCGACTTCGACCCGATCAAGGTCGAGGGCCTGCTGTTCGACATCGAGGCGCGCATCGTTCGCAGCCAGATCCTGGCCGGCGAGCCGCGCATCGACGGCCGCGACACCCGCACCGTGCGCCCGATCGAGATCCGCAACAGCGTGCTGCCGCGGACCCACGGCTCGGCGCTGTTCACCCGCGGCGAGACCCAGGCCCTGGTGGTCACCACCCTGGGCACCGAGCGCGACGCGCAGCGCATCGACGCGCTGGCCGGCGAGTTCGAGGACCGCTTCCTGTTCCACTACAACATGCCTCCCTTCGCCACCGGCGAAGTGGGCCGCATGGGCTCGACCAAGCGCCGCGAAGTGGGCCACGGCCGCCTGGCCAAGCGGGCGCTGATCGCCTGCCTGCCGAGCAAGGACGAGTTCCCCTACACCATGCGCGTGGTGTCGGAGATCACCGAGTCGAACGGCTCGTCGTCGATGGCGTCGGTGTGCGGCGGCTGCCTGTCGCTGATGGACGCCGGCGTGCCGATGAAGGCCCACGTGGCCGGCATCGCCATGGGCCTGATCAAGGACGGCAACCGCTTCGCCGTGCTGACCGACATCCTGGGCGACGAGGACCACCTCGGCGACATGGACTTCAAGGTGGCCGGCACCACCAACGGCATCACCGCGCTGCAGATGGACATCAAGATCCAGGGCATCACCAAGGAGATCATGCAGGTCGCCCTGGCGCAGGCCAAGGAAGCGCGCATGCACATCCTGGGCAAGATGCAGGAGGCGATGGGCTCGGCCAAGACCGAGATCAGCACCTTCGCGCCCAAGCTGTACACGATGAAGATCAACCCGGAGAAGATCCGCGACGTCATCGGCAAGGGCGGCTCGGTCATCCGCGCGCTGACCGACGAGACCGGCTGCCAGATCAACATCGAGGAAGACGGCACCATCACCATCGCCGCCACCGACGCTGCCAAGGCCGAGGAAGCGAAGAAGCGCATCGAGCAGATCACGGCCGAGGTCGAGATCGGCAAGGTCTACGAAGGCCCGGTCACCAAGATCCTGGACTTCGGCGCGCTGATCAACCTGCTGCCCGGCAAGGACGGCCTGCTGCACATCAGCCAGATCGCCCACGAGCGGGTGGAGAAGGTCACCGACTACCTCAGCGAAGGCCAGGTGGTGCGCGTCAAGGTGCTCGAGACCGACGACAAGGGCCGCGTCAAGCTGTCCATGAAGGCGCTGCTCGACCGTCCGGAAGGCATGGAAGACCAGCCCCCGCGCGAGCGCCGCGAGCGTGGCGACCGCCCGCCGCGCGGCGAGTACCGCGGCGACCGGGGTGAGCGCGGCGACCGTGGCGAGCGTTCGCACGGCGACCGGCCCCCGGCTGGCGACGTCCAGCCCCAGGCCACGCTGACGGATCCGCAGGAGTGATTCCCGGATCCGTCCTCCCGGGCCCGGCCCGGGAGATGGATGGCGGGCGACGCCCGCACTGACAGCAACGAGGAACGCCACCATGAAAGCCGTCGAGATCACCTCCTACGGTGCCCCCGAGGTGTTGCGCCTGGGCGAGCGCCCCGACCCCGTCGCGGGCCCGGGCGAACTGCTCATCCGCGTCGCCGCGAGCGGCGTCAACCGCCCCGACGTCCTGCAGCGCACCGGCAACTACCCGGTGCCGCCTGGCGCCTCCGACCTGCCCGGCCTCGAAGTGGCGGGCGAGGTGGTGGCCGGTGATGCGCAGGCGATGGCGGCCGCCGGCCTGAAGGTGGGCGACCGCGTCTGCGCCCTGGTGGCCGGCGGCGGCTACGCGCAGCTGTGCGTGGCCCCCGTGGCCCAGTGCCTGCCGGTGCCGCGCGGCCTGTCGGACATCGAGGCGGCCTCGCTGCCCGAGACCTTCTTCACCGTCTGGAGCAACGTCTTCGACCGCGGCCGCCTGCAGGCGGGCGAGACCTTCATGGTCCAGGGCGGCACCAGCGGCATCGGCGTCACCGCCATCCAGATGGCCAAGGCCCTGGGTGCGACGGTGTTCGCCACCGCGGGCAGCGACGAGAAGTGCGATGCCTGCCTGCGCCTGGGCGCCGACCACGCCATCAACTACAAGGCGAAGGACTTCGCCGAGGAAGCCAAGCAGCTCACCGGCGGCAAGGGCGTGGACGTCATCCTCGACATGGTGGCCGGCGCCTACGTCGCGCGCGAGGTGCAGTGCCTGGCCGAGGACGGCCGGCTGGTCATCATCGCCGTGCAGGGTGGCAGCAAGAGCGAGGTCAACGCCGGCCTGGTGCTGCGCCGCCGCCTCACCATCACCGGCTCCACGCTGCGGCCGCGGCCGGTGGCCTTCAAGGGTGCCATCGCCAGCTCGCTGCGCGAGAAGGTGTGGCCGCTGCTGGAGTCGGGCCGCATCAAGCCCGTGATCCACGCCACCTTCGCCGCCCAGGACGCTGCGCAGGCGCACACCCTGATGGAATCGAACCAGCACGTCGGCAAGATCGTGCTGACCTGGTCCTGATCGTCGTTGGAAAGCATGACCAAGAAAAAGCTGATCGCCGGCAACTGGAAGATGAACGGCAGCGTCGAAGCCAACGACGCGCTGGTGCGCACCGTCATCGGCGGCCTGCAGGGCGCGACCTGCACCGTCGCGGTGTGCGTGCCGGCGCCGTACCTGGCCCAGCTGCAGATGCTGCGGCACGGCTCGGCGCTGGAATTGGGTGCGCAGGACGTCTCCCGCCACGAGCAGGGCGCCTACACCGGCGAGGTCTCGGCGACCATGCTGAAGGACTTCGGGGTGCGCTACGCCATCGTCGGCCACTCGGAGCGACGCCAGTACCACGGCGAGGACGACCAGCTGGTGGCCGACAAGGCCAAGGCGGCCCTGGCCCACGGCATCACCCCCATCGTTTGCGTCGGCGAGACCCTGGCCGAGCGCGAGGCCGGCCACACCGAGGAGGTGGTGCGGCGCCAGCTGGCCACCGTGATCCACACCAACGGCCACTGCATCACCGAGATCGTGGTCGCCTACGAGCCGGTCTGGGCCATCGGCACCGGCAAGACGGCCACCCCCGAGCAGGCCCAGCAGGTGCATGCCGTGCTGCGCGCGCAGCTGAAGGCCGCCACGCCGCAGGCCGATCGCGTCTGCATCCTGTACGGCGGCAGCATGAACGCGGCCAACGCCGCCAGCCTGCTCGCCCAGCCCGACATCGACGGCGGGCTCATCGGTGGAGCTTCGCTGAAGGCCCCCGATTTCCTGCAGATCATCGCGGCCGCCCGCTGAGCGCGGCCACCCATCCCCACGGAGCGACACAAGAATGCAAGTGCTTTTCACCATCCTGCTGGCCGTCCAGATCCTGGCCGCGCTGGGCATGATCGGCCTCATCCTCATCCAGCACGGCAAGGGCGCCGACATGGGCGCCGCCTTCGGCAGCGGCAGCTCCGGCAGCCTGTTCGGTGCCTCGGGCAGCGCGAACTTCCTGTCGCGCACCACGGCTGTGCTGGCCGCCGTGTTCTTCGTCTGCACGCTGGCGCTGGCCTACCAGAGCAACTACCGCGCCCCGGATTCGGGCAGCGTGCTCGACCGCGCGGTCGTGGTGCCCGCCGCCCCGGCCGCTTCCGGCCCCGCGGCGCAGATCCCCGGCACCTCGGGGCCGGCCAGCGCGCCCGCGGCGGCGGTGCCCGCCGTGCCGGCGTCTGGCGCGGGCCAGATTCCGACGCGCTGAGCGCATCCGCCAGCACCCCGTCAGGGGAAATGCTCGCGATTCGGAGTAAACTCCAAGGCTGCCCGGAAAGCCGAAAAACAAAACAAGCCTCATGCCTGTCCGGGCAGCAACAGACGGCCGTCGTGGTGAAATTGGTAGACACGCTATCTTGAGGGGGTAGTGGCGAAAGCTGTGCGAGTTCGAGTCTCGCCGACGGCACCAGACACAAAGAGCCGCGGGCCACGCCCCGCGGCTCGAAGCGCGGACCCAGGGCCCACATGCAACTCGATCAGTACCTCCCCGTCCTCCTGTTCATCCTGGTGGGCATCGCGGTCGGAGTGCTGCCACAGGTTCTGGGCTACGTCTTCGCCGGCGCGGCGGGCTTCAACAAGCCGGACGCCGCCAAGAACTCCCCCTACGAATGCGGCTTCGAGGCCTTCGAGGACGCGCGCATGAAATTCGACGTGCGCTACTACCTCGTGGCCATCCTGTTCATCCTGTTCGACCTCGAGATCGCCTTCCTGTTTCCGTGGGCCGTCGCGCTCAAGGAAATCGGCGCGGTGGGCTTCTGGTCGATGATGGTCTTCCTGGCCATCCTGGTGGTCGGTTTCGTCTACGAGTGGAAAAAGGGCGCGCTCGACTGGGAATGACCCCGGCGCGCAGGGACTCAGAAATCAATGGCTAACGAAGGCATTCTCGACAAGGGCGTCGTCACGACGACCGTGGACAGCGTCATCAACTGGGCCAAGACCGGCTCGCTGTGGCCCATGACGTTCGGACTCGCTTGCTGCGCGGTGGAGATGATGCACGCGGGCGCCGCCCGCTACGACATCGACCGTTTCGGCATGCTGTTCCGCCCCAGCCCGCGCCAGTCCGACCTCATGATCGTGGCCGGCACGCTGTGCAACAAGATGGCGCCGGCGCTGCGCAAGGTCTACGACCAGATGCCCGAGCCGCGCTGGGTGCTGTCCATGGGCACCTGCGCCAACGGCGGCGGCTACTACCACTACAGCTATTCGGTGGTGCGCGGCTGCGACCGCATCGTGCCGGTCGACGTGTACGTCCCCGGCTGCCCGCCCACGGCGGAGGCACTGCTGTACGGCATCATCCAGCTGCAGCAGAAGATCCGCCGCACGCAGACCATCGCGCGGGCCTGATCGCATGACCGTCTCCACTTCCTACGCGGTCGATCCCGCCGCGCTGCAAGCCACGCTCACCCAGGTGCTCGGCCCGCTGGCCAAGCGAGTCGACCTGCGGCTGGGCGAAGTCACCGTCACGGTCACGGCCGACAACTACCTGGCGGCCGCCCAGCGCCTGCGCGACGACCCGGCCTGCCGGTTCGAGCAACTGATCGACGTCTGCGGTCTCGACTATTCCGACTACGGCAACGGCGGCTGGGACGGCCTGCGCTACGCCGTGGTGTCGCACTTCCTGTCGGTCAGCCTCAACCAGCGCGTGCGCCTGCGCGTGTTCTGTCCCGACGACGAACTGCCGGTGGTGGCGTCGCTCACCGACCTGTGGAGTTCGGCCAACTGGTTCGAGCGCGAAGCGTTCGACCTGTACGGCATCGTGTTCGACGGCCACGCCGACCTGCGCCGCATCCTCACCGACTACGGCTTCATCGGCCACCCGTTCCGCAAGGACTTCCCGGTGTCCGGCCACGTCGAGATGAAGTACGACCCCGAGCGCCAGCGCGTGATCTACCAGCCGGTGACCATCGAGCCGCGCGAGATCACGCCGCGCATCATCCGCGAGGACCACTACGGCGGCATCCAGCCCGGCCGCGGCATGGGTAGCAACAATGGCTGAGATCAAGAACTACACGCTCAACTTCGGCCCGCAGCACCCGGCCGCGCACGGCGTGCTGCGCCTGGTGCTGGAGCTCGACGGCGAGGTCATCCAGCGCGCCGACCCGCACATCGGCCTGCTGCACCGCGCCACCGAGAAGCTGGCCGAGACCCGCACCTTCATCCAGTCGCTGCCCTACATGGACCGGCTGGACTACGTCTCGATGATGTGCAACGAGCACGCGTACTGCCTGGCCATCGAGAAGATGATGGGCATCGAGGTGCCCGAGCGCGCCCAGTACATCCGCGTCATGTTCTCCGAGATCACGCGCCTGCTGAACCACCTGCTGTGGCTCGGTGCGCACGGCCTCGACTGCGGCGCCATGAACATGCTGATCTACTGCTTCCGCGAGCGGGAGGACCTGTTCGACATGTACGAGGCGGTGTCGGGCGCGCGCATGCACGCAGCCTACTTCCGCCCGGGCGGCGTCTACCGGGACCTGCCGGACACCATGCCGCAGTACAAGGCGAGCAAGGTGCGCAACGAGCGCGAGATCAAGCGCATGAACGAGAACCGGCAGGGGACGCTGCTGGACTTCATCGACGACTTCGTGCGCCGCTTCCCGACCTACGTCGACGAGTACGAGACGCTGCTCACCGACAACCGCATCTGGAAGCAGCGCACCGTGGGCATCGGCGTGGTCACGCCCGAGCGCGCCCTGAACCTCGGGTTCACCGGCCCCATGCTGCGCGGCTCGGGCATCGCCTGGGACCTGCGCAAGACGCAGCCCTACGAGGTCTACGACCGGATGGACTTCGACATCCCGCTCGGCAAGACCGGCGACTGCTACGACCGCTACCTGGTGCGCGTGCAGGAGATGCGCGAGGCCAACCGCATCATCAAGCAGTGCGTCGACTGGCTGCGCGTGAACCCGGGTCCCGTGATCACCGACAACCACAAGGTGGCGCCGCCCGACCGCGAATCCATGAAGACCAACATGGAGGAGCTGATCCACCACTTCAAGCTGTTCTCCGAGGGCTTCCGCGTCCCCGAGGGCGAGGCCTATGCCGCGGTGGAGCACCCCAAGGGCGAGTTCGGCATCTACCTCGTGAGCGACGGCGCCAACAAGCCGTACCGCCTGAAGATCCGCGCGCCGGGCTTCCCCCACCTGGCGTCGCTGGACGAGATGGGCAGGGGCCACATGATCGCCGACGCCGTCGCCATCATCGGCACGATGGACATCGTGTTTGGAGAGATCGATCGATGATTTCCGAATCGACCCGGACCCGCTTCGACCGCGAAGTGGCCAAGTACCCGGCCGACCAGAAGCAGTCGGCCGTCATGGCCTGCCTGGCCATCGTGCAGCAGGAGCAGGGCTTCGTCGGCCAGGACGCCGAGAAGGCGGTCGCCGACTATCTCGGCATGCCGCCGATCGCGGTGCACGAGGTCACGACCTTCTACAACATGTACAACCAGGCGCCGGTCGGCAAGTACAAGCTGAACGTGTGCACCAACCTGCCGTGCCAGCTGCGTGACGGCGCCAAGGCGCTGCACCACCTGGAGCACAAGCTGGGCGTGCACATGGGCGAGACCACGCCCGACGGCCTGTTCACGCTGCAGCAGAGCGAGTGCCTGGGCGCCTGCGCCGACTCGCCGGTGATGCTGGTCAACGACCGCACCATGTGCAGCTTCATGAGCAACGACAAGCTCGACCAGCTGGTCGATGGCCTGCGGAAGGCGGGTTGAACGCATGAACGCCCAGCAAGTGCTGTCGCAATTCCAGGCCACCGGGGTGCAGACCTGCTTCCACGGCCGCCACATCAATCCCCAGATCTACGCCGGCATCGACGGCACCAACTGGCGCCTGAAGGACTACGAGGCGCGCGAGGGCTACCAGGCGCTGCGCAAGATCCTCAGCGAGGGCCTCACGCAGGACCAGGTGATCGCCACCGTCAAGGAGTCGGCGCTGCGCGGCCGCGGCGGCGCGGGCTTCCCCACCGGCCTGAAGTGGAGCTTCATGCCGCGCCAGTTCCCGGGGCAGAAGTACCTGGTGTGCAACTCCGACGAGGGCGAACCGGGCACCTGCAAGGACCGCGACATCCTGCAGTTCAACCCGCACATCGTCATCGAGGGGATGATCATCGCGGCCTACGCGATGGGCATCTCGGTGGGCTACAACTACATCCACGGCGAGATCTTCCAGACCTACGACCGCTTCGAGGAAGCGCTCGAGGAGGCGAGGGCGGCCGGCTACCTGGGCAACAACATCCTGGGTTCCAGCTTCTCGTTCCAGCTGCACGCGTCGCACGGCTTCGGCGCCTACATCTGCGGCGAGGAAACGGCGCTGCTCGAGTCGCTGGAAGGCAAGAAGGGCCAGCCGCGCTTCAAGCCGCCGTTCCCGGCGAGCTTCGGCCTGTACGGCAAGCCCACCACCATCAACAACACCGAGACCTTCGCGGCGGTGCCCTGGATCATCCGCAACGGCGGCCAGGCCTTCCTCGACATCGGCAAGCCGAACAACGGCGGCACCAAGATCTACTCGGTCTCGGGTGACGTCGAGATGCCAGGCAACTACGAGATCCCGCTGGGCACGCCGTTCAGCAAGCTGCTCGAGCTGGCCGGCGGCGTGCGCGGCGGCCGCAAGCTCAAGGCCGTCATCCCCGGCGGGTCGTCGGCGCCGGTCCTGCCGGCCGACATCATGATGCAGTGCACGATGGACTACGACTCCATCGCCAAGGCCGGCTCGATGCTGGGCTCGGGCGCGGTCATCGTGATGGACGAGACGCGCGACATGGTCGAGAGCCTGCTGCGCCTGTCGTACTTCTACATGCACGAGTCCTGTGGCCAGTGCACGCCCTGCCGCGAGGGCACCGGCTGGCTGTGGCGCGTGGTCGACCGCATCCACAACGGCCACGGCAAGCCCGCCGACATCGCGCTGCTCAACTCGGTGGCCGACAACATCCAGGGCCGCACCATCTGCGCCCTCGGCGACGCGGCGGCCATGCCGGTGCGCGCCATGATCAAGCACTTCAAGCACGAGTTCGAGGCCAAGATCCAGCGGCCCGACCTGCAGACCTCCGACGGCCGCCAGCCGGTTCCCGCGGGCGCGAGAGGCTGAAAGCAACCCCATGGCTGAAATCACGTTAGACGGGCAGAAGGTCGAGATCGCCGACGGCAGCATGGTCATGCATGCCGCCGAGAAGGCCGGTACCTACATCCCGCACTTCTGCTACCACAAGAAGCTGTCCATCGCGGCCAACTGCCGCATGTGCCTGGTCGACGTGGAGAAGGCGCCCAAGCCGATGCCGGCCTGCGCCACGCCCGTCACCAACGGCATGGTGGTCCACACGCGCAGCGACAAGGCCATCAAGGCGCAGCAGTCGGTGATGGAGTTCCTCCTCATCAACCACCCGCTCGACTGCCCCATCTGCGACCAGGGCGGCGAGTGCCAGCTGCAGGACCTGGCCGTCGGCTACGGCGGCTCCTCCTCGCGCTACGAGGAGGAAAAGCGCGTGGTGCTGCACAAGGACGTCGGCCCGCTGATCTCCATGGAGGAGATGAGCCGCTGCATCCACTGCACCCGCTGCGTGCGCTTCGGCCAGGAAGTGGCCGGCGTGATGGAGCTGGGCATGATCCACCGGGGCGAGCACTCCGAGATCACCACCGTGCTGGGCGACACCGTCGACTCCGAGGTGTCCGGCAACATGATCGACCTGTGCCCGGTCGGCGCGCTCACCAGCAAGCCGTTCCGCTACAGCGCCCGCAACTGGGAGCTGTCGCGCCGCAAGTCGGTGGCCCCGCACGATTCCAGCGGCGCCAACCTCATCGTTCAGGTCAAGAACAACCGCGTGATGCGCGTGCTCCCGCTGGAGAACGAGGCCGTCAACGAGTGCTGGCTGGCCGACCGCGACCGCTTCTCCTACGAGGCCGTCAACGCCGACCAGCGGCTCACCGCGCCCATGGTCAAGCAGGGCGGCGAGTGGAAGACCGTCGACTGGCAGACCGCGCTGGAGTACGTGGCCAACGGCCTCAAGCAGATCAAGGGCGACCACGGCGCGTCCGCCATCGGCCTGCTGGCCAGCCCGCACAGCACCGTCGAGGAGCTGTTCCTGGCCGGCGCCCTGGTGCGCGGCCTGGGCAGCCAGAACATCGACCACCGCTTGCGCCATGCGCAGTTCGCGCCCGCCGAGGGCGTGCGCTGGCTGGGCACCAGCATCGCGTCGCTGTCCGACCTGCAGCGGGTGCTGGTGGTCGGCTCCAACCTGCGCAAGGACCACCCGCTGTTCGCGTTGCGCATCCGCGCCGCTGCGCGCAAGGGCGCCGCGGTCTCGCGCCTGCACGACTCCGAGCACGACTGGGCGATGCCGCTCGCATCCTCGGTTGCCGCACCGGCCGGCCAGTGGGCCCAGGTGCTGGCCGACGTGGCGAGCGCCATCGCCGGCCAGAAGGGCAGCACGGCTCCGGCGGACGGCACCGCGACCGACGCCGCCAAGGCCATCGCCGCCTCGCTGCTGTCGGGCGAGCGCAAGGCCATCCTGCTGGGCAACGCCGCCGCGCACCACGCCAACGCGTCCACGCTGCTCGCGCTGGCGCAGTGGATCGGCGAGGCGACCGGTGCTTCGGTCGGCTACCTCACCGAAGCCGCCAACACCGTCGGCGCCCAGCTGGTCGGCGCGCTGCCGGGGCAGGGCGGCCTGGATGCCGGCCAGATGCTGGCCGGTGGCCTGAAGGCCGCGATCCTGCTGAACACCGAACCCGAGTTCGACTCGGCCGCCGGCGCGCGCGCCGCCGAGGCGCTGGCCAAGTCGGAGATGGTCGTGACGCTGAGCCCGTTCAAGGCCAACCTGGCCTTCAGCGACGTGCTGCTGCCCATCGCGCCCTGGACCGAGACGCCCGGCACCTTCGTCAACGCCGAGGGCCGCGTGCAGTCGTTCCATGCCGTCGTCAAGCCGCTGGGCGAGGCCCGTCCCGCCTGGAAGGTGCTGCGCGTGCTGGGCAACATGCTGGGCCTGCCGAACTTCGGCTACGAGTCCGCCAACGAGGTGCTGGCCGCCGCCCGCGGCGCCGCCGACGTGGACAAGCCCATGGCGCAGGCCGACCTGCTGGTCAATCGCACGTCCGCCCGCATCGACCTGTCGGTGCAGGCCGGCACCCCGGCCACCGCCGCGATCTACCAGCTCGACGGCATCGTGCGCCGCGCCGAGTCGCTGCAGTTCACGGCCGACGGCCAGGCGGCGCTGCCGCAGTCCACGCGCCAGGCCGCCGCCGCGCGCGAGGAGGCCCTCGCATGATCGATTCGATCTACGGCTTCGGCAACGGCCTCATCGGCGCGCCGTGGTGGACAGCCGCGGGCTGGCCGGTGGTCTGGACGCTGATCAAGATCGTGCTGGTGGTCGCTCCGCTCATGGGCGCGGTGGCCTACCTCACGCTCTGGGAGCGCAAGGCCATCGGCTTCACGCAGATCCGCATCGGCCCCAACCGGGTCGGCCCGCTCGGGCTGCTGCAGCCGATCGCCGACGCCTTCAAGCTGCTGACCAAGGAGATCATCCTCCCGACGGTGGCCAACAAGGGGCTGTTCCTGCTCGGCCCCATCATGACCATCATGCCGGCGCTGGCCGCCTGGGTGGTCATCCCGTTCGGCCCGGACATTGCGCTGGCCAACATCAACGCCGGCCTGCTGTTCATCATGGCCATCACTTCGCTGGAGGTGTACGGCGTCATCATCGCCGGCTGGGCATCGAACTCGAAGTACGCCTTCCTGGGTGCGCTGCGGGCCTCGGCCCAGATGGTCAGCTACGAGATCGCCATGGGCTTCGCGCTGGTGGTGGTGCTGATGGTCACCGGCAGCCTGAACATGACCGACGTGGTGATGAGCCAGGCCAAGGGCTACTTCGCCGGCATTGGCCTGACGTTCCTGTCCTGGAACTGGCTGCCGCTGCTGCCAATCTTCGTCGTCTACTTCGTCTCCGGCCTGGCCGAGACCAACCGCCATCCGTTCGACGTGGTGGAAGGCGAGTCCGAGATCGTCGCGGGCCACATGATCGAGTACTCGGGCATGAGCTTCGCCATGTTCTTCCTGGCCGAGTACGCCAACATGTGGCTGGTCTCGATCCTGGCCGTCATCATGTTCCTGGGCGGCTGGCTGCCTCCCATCGACGCGCCGCTGCTGGCGTGGATCCCCGGCTGGATCTGGCTGGGCGTCAAGACCTTCATGGTCGTCACCATGTTCCTGTGGGTCCGCTCGACGTTCCCGCGCTACCGCTACGACCAGATCATGCGCCTGGGCTGGAAGATCTTCATTCCGGTCACGCTGGTCTGGCTCATCGTCGTGGGCGCCTGGATGCAGACCCCGTACAACATCTGGAAATAACGGGCCCGCCATGTCCACGCAAACCCTGCCACGCCCGGCCTCGACGTTCTCGCTCAAGGACTTCCTGTCCAGCTTCATGCTGGTGGAGCTCTTCAAGGGCCTGGCCATCACCGGCAAGTACGCCTTCAGCCGCAAGATCACGGTGCAGTTCCCAGAGGAGAAGACGCCGCTGTCGCCGCGCTTCCGGGGCCTGCACGCGCTGCGCCGCTACGAGACCGGCGAGGAACGCTGCATCGCCTGCAAGCTGTGCGAGGCCGTGTGCCCCGCGCTGGCCATCACCATCGAGAGCGACCAGCGCGCCGACGGCACCCGCCGCACCACCCGCTACGACATCGACCTGACCAAGTGCATCTTCTGCGGCTTCTGCGAGGAGAGCTGCCCGGTCGACTCCATCGTCGAGACCCACGTCCTGGAGTACCACGGCGAGAAGCGCGGCGACCTGTACTTCACCAAGGACATGCTGCTCGCGGTGGGCGACCGCTACGAGGCGGAGATCGCCGAGCGCCGGGCGCAGGACGCCAAGTACCGATGAGACGAGCCGGGCGCCGGGCCGGCGCCGGGCGCGACGACCAGACAACCAAGACGACAGCGATGCCTCCACGCTCAACGCTCCGAAGCTTCCCATGAACATCCAGGCCGGTTTCTTCTACCTCTTCTCGGCGGTGCTGCTGTTCGCGTCGTTCCGTGTCATCACGGCGCGCAACCCGGTGTACGCGGCTCTCTACCTCGTGCTGGCCTTCTTCCAGGCCGCCGCGGTCTGGATGCTGCTGAAGGCCGAATTCCTCGCCATCTCGCTGGTGCTGGTGTACGTGGGCGCGGTCATGGTGCTGTTCCTGTTCGTCGTGATGATGCTGGACATCAACGTCGACAGCCTGCGCACCGGCTTCTGGAAGCATTTCCCGCTGGCCGCGCTGGTCGGCGTGGTCATCGCGCTGGAGATGGCCGCCGTCCTCATGGGGGGCTTCCGGCCCGCCGAGCCCACCAACGGACCGGCCGCCGTCCAGGCCGCCCAGACCGGCGCGGGCGCCCTGGCCCAGGTGTCCAACACCAAGGAACTGGGCAAGCTGCTGTACACCCAGTACCTGTTCCCGCTCGAGGTCGCCGCCGTCATCCTGCTGGTGGCCATCGTCGCCGCCATTGCGCTCACCCTGCGCGAGCGCAAGGACAGCAAGCACATGGATCCGGCCGAGCAGGTCAAGGTGCGCGCCCGCGACCGCCTGCGCGTGGTCAGGATGCCGCCCACGATGGTGGCACCGGTTCCCGAAGCACCCGCCGCGGCGGTGGAGGGCAAGGCATGAGCCTCACGCTGGGTCACTTCCTGTCGCTCGGCGCGATCCTGTTCGCGCTGTCGGTGGTGGGCATCTTCCTGAACCGCCGCAACCTGATCGTGCTGCTGATGGCCATCGAACTGATGCTGCTGGCGGTCAACATGAACTTCGTGGCGTTCTCCTACTACCTGGGCGACATGCACGGCCAGGTGTTCGTGTTCTTCATCCTCACCGTGGCCGCTGCCGAGTCCGCCATCGGCCTCGCAATCCTGGTGCTGCTGTTCCGGAACAAGTCGAACATCAACGTCGAAGAACTGAACACCCTGAAGGGGTGACACAAGAATGAGAACGCGACCTTCCGCGCGGGCGGCACGGCGGGTCAGGAAAGAAACATGAGTCAGACCCTCAACGCATCGACCCTGCTCGTTGTCCCACTGGCCCCGCTGGTGGGCTCCGCGCTGGCCGGCATCCTGGGCACCACCTTCGGCGGCAACTGGATCGGCCGGCGGCTGTCGCACACCTTCACCATCCTGGGCGTGTTCATCGCCATGGTCGTCTCGGCCATGACGCTCAAGAGCGTGGCGCTGGACGGCGCGCGCTTCAACGCGACCATCTACGAGTGGATGGTGGTGGGCGGCCTGAAGATGGAGATCGGCTTCCTGGTCGACGGCCTCACGGCCATGATGATGGTGGTGGTGACCTTCGTGTCGCTGATGGTGCACATCTACACCATCGGGTACATGGAGGAGGACGACGGCTACAACCGCTTCTTCGCCTACATCTCGCTGTTCACGTTCTCGATGCTCATGCTGGTCATGAGCAACAACTTCCTGCAGCTGTTCTTCGGCTGGGAGGCGGTGGGCCTGGTGTCCTACCTGCTCATCGGGTTCTGGTTCAACAAGCCCAGCGCCATCTTCGCCAACATGAAGGCCTTTCTGGTCAACCGGGTCGGCGATTTCGGCTTCATCCTGGGCATCGGCCTCATCGTCGCCTTTGCCGGCACCTTGAGCTATGTCGAGGCCTTCGCCAAGGCGGACGAACTGGCCAAGCTCACCTTCCCCGGCACCAGCTGGATGCTGATCACCGTCATCTGCATCTGCCTGTTCGTCGGCGCCATGGGCAAGAGCGCGCAGTTCCCGCTGCACGTCTGGCTGCCCGACTCGATGGAAGGCCCGACCCCGATCTCGGCGCTGATCCACGCGGCCACGATGGTGACGGCCGGCATCTTCATGGTCGCTCGCATGTCGCCCCTGTTCGAGCTGAGCGACACGGCCCTGTCGGTCATCCTCGTCATCGGCGCCATCACCGCGCTGTTCATGGGCTTCCTGGGCATCATCCAGAACGACATCAAGCGCGTCGTCGCGTATTCCACGCTCTCGCAGCTGGGGTACATGACGGTGGCGCTGGGCGCCTCGGCCTACTCGGTGGCGGTGTTCCACCTGATGACGCACGCCTTCTTCAAGGCGCTGCTGTTCCTGGCCGCCGGCTCAGTCATCATCGGCATGCACCACAACCAGGACATCCGCTGGATGGGCGGCGTGCGCAAGTACATGCCCGTCACCTGGATCACCTCGCTGCTCGGCTCGCTCGCCCTCATCGGCACGCCGCTGTTCGCCGGCTTCTATTCCAAGGACAGCATCATCGAGGCGGTGCACCTGTCCAAGCTGCCGGGCGCGGGCTTCGCCTACTTCGCGGTCATGGCCGGCGTGTTCGTCACGGCCTTCTATTCGTTCCGCATGTACTTCCTGGTCTTCCACGGCAAGGAGCGCTTCGACCAGATCCCGGCCCACGAGCACGACGCGAGCGAGGAGCCCGATCCGCACCACCACCAGGACGAGCACCACGCGCCGCACGAGTCGCCCTGGGTCGTCACCGTGCCGCTGGTGGCGCTGGCCATCCCGTCGGTGCTGGCCGGCTACCTGTTCATCGGGCCGATGCTGTACGGCGACTTCTTCAAGGACGCCATCCTGGTCAACCTGGAGAAGCACCCGGCGCTGGAGGAGATGGCCAAGGAATTCCACGGCCCGCTGGCCATGGCGCTGCACGGCCTGACCTCGCCGGTGTTCTGGCTGGCGGCGGCCGGCGTCGCGCTGGCCTACTACCTGTACATGGTGAACACGGCGCTGCCGGCACGCATCCAGACGATGGTGAGCCCGCTGTACCGGCTGCTCGACAACAAGTACTACATGGACTGGTTCAACGAGAACGTGCTGGCGCGCGGCGCGCGCGGGCTCGGCATCGGGCTGTGGAAGGGCGGCGACCAGGCCGTCATCGACGGCGCGATGGTCAACGGCAGTGCGCACGTGGTCGGCTGGTTCGCCGGCGTCACGCGCCGCCTGCAGTCCGGCTACATCTACCACTACGCGCTGGCCATGATCGTCGGCGTGTTCGTGCTGATGACGTGGTTCGTCTGGCTAGGCCACTAAGGAGAAGAAGAACGTGGGAGTGCTCAGCCTCGCCATCTGGACGCCGATCCTGTTCGGCATCGTGTTGCTTGCCCTGGGGAGGGACGAGCATGCGCGCGCCGTGCGCTGGCTGGCGTTGATCGGCGCCATCGTCAGCTTCCTGGTCACGCTGCCGCTGTACGGCGCGTTCAAGAACGGCACCGCCGAGATGCAGTTCGTCGAAAAGGCGCCCTGGATCGACCGCTTCAACGTCAGCTACCACCTGGGGCTGGACGGCATCTCGTTCTGGTTCGTGCTGCTCACCGCCTTCATCACGGTGGTGGTGGTCATTTCCGCCTGGGAGGTGATCACCGAGCGCGTCAACCAGTACATGGGCGCCTTCCTCATCCTGTCGGGGCTGATGATCGGCGTCTTCTGCGCCCTCGACGCGATGCTGTTCTACGTGTTCTTCGAGGCCACGCTGATCCCGATGTACCTGATCATCGGCATCTGGGGCGGCCCGAGGAAGATCTACGCGGCGTTCAAGTTCTTCCTGTACACGCTGCTGGGATCGCTGCTGATGCTCATCGCGCTGATCTACCTGTACTCCAAGTCGGGTGGCAGCTTCGACATCGCCACCTGGCACAAGCTGCCGCTGGCCGGCACGGTGCAGACGCTGCTGTTCTTCGCCTTCTTCGCCGCCTTCGCCGTGAAGGTGCCGATGTGGCCGGTGCACACCTGGCTGCCCGACGTGCACGTGGAGGCGCCCACCGGCGGCTCGGCGGTGCTGGCCGCCATCATGCTGAAGCTCGGTGCCTACGGCTTCCTGCGCTTTTCCATGCCCATCGCGCCGGACGCCGCGCGCGAGTGGGCCTGGTTCATCATCGCGCTGTCCATCATCGCCGTCATCTACGTCGGCCTGGTCGCGATGGTGCAGAAGGACATGAAGAAGCTGGTGGCCTATTCGTCCGTCGCGCACATGGGCTTCGTCACGCTCGGTTTCTTCATCTTCAGCGACCTGGGCGTCTCCGGCGGCCTGGTGCAGATGATCGCCCACGGCTTCGTCTCGGGCGCCATGTTCCTGTGCATCGGCGTGCTGTACGACCGCGTGCATTCGCGCGAGATCGCCGACTACGGCGGCGTGGTCAACACCATGCCGAACTTCGCCGCGTTCGCGCTGCTGTTCACCATGGCCAACTGCGGCCTGCCCGCCACCGCCGGCTTCGTCGGCGAGTGGATGGTCATCCTGGGCACGGTCAAGGCGAACTTCTGGCTGGGCCTGCTGGCTTCCACCGCCCTGGTCTGGGGCGCCGCCTACAGCCTCTGGATGTACAAGCGCGTGTACCTCGGCCCGGTGGCCAACGACCACGTGCGCGAACTCACCGACATCAATGCCCGCGAGTTCCTGATGCTGGGCCTGCTGGCCGCCGCGGTGCTGGTGATGGGCGTCTATCCGAAGCCGTTCACCGACGTGATGGACGCGTCCGTGGCGAACTTCCTGAAGCAGGTCGCTGCTTCGAAACTGAATTGAGGTCGCGGCCACCATGTTCGACACAACAAGCCTGTTCGTCGTCTCGCCCGAGATCTTCCTGATGGTGATGGCGTGCGTCATCGCCCTGGTCGACCTCGGCGTCCGCTCCCGCCTGCGCACGCTGTCGTACGGCCTGACCCTCGGCACGCTGGCGGTCGTCGCCTACCTGTCGGCCGAATTCGCCATCAACGGCCAGACCGCCTACGCCTTCGGCCACATGGTCGTGAGCGACCCCATGGGCAACTGGCTCAAGTGCTTCGCCTCCCTCGCCATGATGGTGACGCTGGTGTACGGCCGTCCCTACGCGGCCGACCGCGACATGCTGCGTGGCGGCGAGATGTTCACGCTGGCGATGTTCGCGCTGCTGGGCATGTTCGTGATGATCTCGGGCAGCAACTTCCTGATGATCTACCTGGGCCTGGAGCTCATGACGCTGTGCAGCTACGCGCTGGTCGCACTGCGCCGCGACAACGCCACGTCCACCGAGGCCGCCATGAAGTACTTCGTGCTCGGCGCCATGGCCTCCGGCTTCCTGCTGTACGGCATCTCCATGCTGTACGGCGCCACCGGCTCGCTCGACATCAACGAGGTGTTCCGCGTCATCGGCAGCGGCCGCGTGCGCCACCAGGTGCTGGTGTTCGGCCTGGTGTTCATCGTCGCCGGGCTGGCCTTCAAGCTGGGCGCCGCCCCGTTCCACATGTGGATCCCCGACGTGTACCAGGGCGCCCCCACGTCCATCACGCTGATGATCGGCTCGGCGCCGGAGCTGGCCGCGTTCGGTATCGCCATCCGCCTGCTGGTCGAAGGCATGATCCCGCTCGCGCTCGACTGGCAGCAGATGCTGATGCTGCTGGCCGTGGCGTCGCTGCTGGTGGGCAACCTGGCCGCCATCGCGCAGAGCAACCTCAAGCGCATGCTGGCCTACTCGACCATCGCGCAGATGGGCTTCGTGGTGCTGGGCCTGACCGCCGGCGTCGTGAACGGCAACACCGGCAACGCGCAGTTCGCGTACAGCGCGTCGATGTTCTACATCATCACCTACGTGCTCACCACGCTCGGCGCCTTCGGCATCGTGCTGCTGCTGGCGCGCGAGGGCTTCGAGAGCGAGGAGATCGCCGACCTGGCCGGCCTGAACCAGCGCAGCCCGCTGTACGCCGGCATCATGGCCATCTGCATGTTCTCGCTGGCCGGCATCCCGCCGCTGGTGGGCTTCTACGCCAAGCTGGCCGTCCTGCAGGCGCTGGTGGCCAGCGGCGAGCCGCTCTACATCGGCCTGGCGATCTTCGCGGTCCTGGCGTCGCTGATCGGCGCGTTCTACTACCTGCGCGTCGTGAAGGTCATGTACTTCGACTCGCCGATCACGGCCACCACGGTGTCCGCCCCGGCCGACGTGCGCACCGTGCTGTCGATCAACGGCGCGCTGGTGCTGATCCTGGGCCTGGTGCCCGGCGGTCTGATGACGCTGTGCGCCGACGCGATCGTCAAGACGCTCGCCACCTGAGGTGGCGGGGGTGTCGCAGGCCGTCTCGGTCTGGCTGGTGATCGTGGTCGCCGTGGTGGCGGCCAACCTGCCGTTCGTGCTCGACCGGCAACTGCTCGGGGTCTGGCCGTTGCGTGCGCCCAAGCCGCTCGGTGTCCGCGTGCTCGAGCTGGTGGCCTTCTACCTTCTAGTCGGCGGCCTCGGCCTGCTGCTGGAGAACCGCCTCGGGCAGATCGCGCCGCAGGGCTGGGAGTTCTACGCCATCACCGGCGCACTGTTCCTGACGCTCGCCTTCCCCGGTTTCGTCTGGCGCTACCTGTACAAGCGGCGCCATGACTGAACGCCACCTGCACCTGGTCGAGACCACGGTGTCGCAGGAGGAACTGCTGCGCGGCCGCTTCCTGCACGTGGTGCGCGATCACGTCGCGCTGCCCGATGGCCAGCCGGCCACGCGCGAATATGTCGTCCACCCCGGCGCCGTCGTGGTGGTGCCCCTGCTCGACGACGGCCGCGTGGTGCTGGAGCGCCAGCACCGTCACCCGGTGGGGCAGGTGATGATCGAATTCCCGGCCGGCAAGATCGACCCCGGCGAGGACCGCCGTGCGTGCGCGGAGCGCGAACTGCGCGAGGAGACCGGCTACACGGCCCGCGAATGGGCGCACGCCGGCCTGATGCACCCGGTCATCGCGTATTCGACCGAGTTCATCGACATCTGGTTCGCCCGTGGCCTGGTGGCCGGCGAGAGGAGCCTGGACGCCGGCGAATTCCTCGACGTGTTCGCGGCCACGCCGACCGAGCTGCTGCAGTGGTGCCGCGACGGTCGCGTGACGGATGCCAAGACGCTCAGCTGCATGCTGTGGCTGCAGAACGTCCTGTCGGGGTCCTGGTCTTTGAACTGGCGCCCATAATGGACGGGCCATGAAAGTCCTCAACCTCCAGTGCACGCACCTCCATGCCTTCGAAGGCTGGTTCGGCTCGGAAGACGACTTCCAGGACCAACTCGGGCGCGGCCTGGTCGAGTGCCCCTACTGCGGCGACACCGCCATCGCCAAGATGCCGTCGGCCCCGCGCCTGAACCTCGGCGCAGCCCAGCCCCAGCCTGAAGCCCAGCCGCGCCAGGAGGTGGCCACGATGCCCGAGGCAGCCATGCAGGCGGCCTGGCTGAAGATGGTGCGCCACGTGATGGCCAACACCGAGGACGTCGGCGAGCGCTTCGCCGAGGAGGCCCGCCGCATCCACTACGGCGAGACCGAGGAGCGCGGCATCCGCGGCCAGGCCTCGCGCGAGGAAACCGAAGCCCTGCTGGATGAAGGCATCGGCGTGCTGCCGCTGCCGGTGCCCAAGGCCCTGAAGGGGCCGCTGCAGTAGGCCCGACGCGGCCGCGCTAGGGCCGCACCGCCGGCGTTTCCACCGCCATCCCCATGGCCCGCGCGGCCAGGTGCAGTTCGAGTTCCACCATCTCCACGCTGCCGGCGGCCAATGGCTCGGCGCGCACGCCGGTCATGCAGTTGCGGATGCGGCGTGCCAGCGAGCCGGGCGCCTGCCACTCGAGGCGGTAGATGGGATAGCCGGTCGCTTGGCCCTGCGTGATCGGGGCGCCGGCCAGCTTGCCGCCGGCCAGCTGGTCGTGGCAGGTCGCGCACGACAGGTCGAGCTGGCCGATGCGCTGCTGGAACAGGGCGGCGCCGCGGCGCTGGAAGGGCTGCAACCGCTCGTCGGCCGGCGGCGTGATCGGCAGGCCGCGCGACTGCAGGCCCACCAGCGCCTCCAGCGCCAGCAGGTCCTGGTGTTCGGCGGGCCAGGGCAGGGCGCCCTGGTGGCGTTCGCGGCACAGGTTGATGCGGGTGGCCAGGTCCACCGGCCGTCGCAGGGGCTCGTCCCAGGCCGGGTAGCGCGCCGCCACGCCCCGCAGCGACGTCACGTCGCCGTGGCAGGAGGTGCAGGACGCCGAGCGCGGGCCCTCGGGGCGCAACCACAGCTGGCGGCCGTCCTGCACCCACAGCATGGCGGGATTGGCGGCGTCGTCTTGCTGCATCTCCTGCACCGCCACGCCCATGTCGAGGAAGCCGGAGCGCTGCGCGGCAGGCGCCGGCCCTGGCGGTGCGGCCGTGCACCCGACCAGCGCGGCGAGGGCGATGCCGGCCAGATGCAGCCTCACGTGACCTGCAGCTCGCGCCGTTCGACCTGCGCGAAGCCGTTGTCACCCTGCCACTCGAATTCCAGCGTGCCGCTCTCGGTGGCGACGGCGTGGAAGGCCAGGTAGGGATTGGCCGCGATCGCCGGATGGAGCTCGGCCGCGAAGACGACTTCGCCGGCGTAGCGGCAGGTGAAGCGCCGGATGATGTCGCGCGCCACCGCCTGCCCGTCGGCGCCGGCGCGGTAGCCGGTCTCCATCACGTGGGCGATGCTGGCGCGCAGCTCGATCACCTCGCCGCGGCGAGCGCTGGCGGGTACCTGGATCAGGACGCGGGCCATGCCGGGCCTCCGGTGGGCCGACCTTGCGCGGGGCGGCGGGACGACGAAGCGCGGGACGCGGGCGCCATGGTCACGAGCCCTCGATGCAGGCCGCCAGCGCCACGATCACGTCCACCGTGTGGCTCCACAGGCTGCCGTCGGACAGGCGTGCGACGGCGACCAGCTGCTGGCTGGTGGCCAACCGGATGCGGGTGGCCACCACGGCCTTGCCGGCGCGCGGGCCCAGCGTGAACACGGCCACGTCGCGCTGCGGGTTGCGGTCGTTGAAGATGGCCAGCTGCACGACATGGTCGGCGGGCGTCATCGGGCTGTCGACCGAGACGGTGACGGGCACCACGTTGCCGTTGTCGACCAGCGAGGCGATGTCGAACGTCACGCGGCCCGGGCGTACCGGTCGCCCCTGCGCGAAGGCGGCGACGGCCTCCTCCATCTGCTTGCCGGCGGCGTTGCCGAGCGGCTGGGCGAGGGCGGGACGCACCAGCACCAGGGCCGCGCCCGCGCCCAGCAGCGCGCGGCGGCCGTACGAGGTGGAAGGCGTCATGCGGGCGAGCCTAGCGCAAGGTGGACAACCACGCGACGACGTCCTCCACCTGCTGCGCGCTGAGCACGGGTTTGCCCTGCCAGGCGGCGCCGACGCGCGAGAGGTTGGCGGTGCCGTGGAAGGCCGGCATGAAGCTGGCCGGGGTGACACGCCGGGCGTCGACGACGCGCAGCCTCAGTTGCGCCGTGGTGTAGCGCGCGCCGACGCCCGCCAGATCCGGTGCCAGGTTGCCCTGGAAGCGTTCCTCGGGGATCGGCGCCGGATGGCACAGCAGGCACAGCCCCTGCTGGCGGCTGGCGGCGATGGCCCGGCCGCGCGCCGGATCGCCGGGCGCCGCCAGCGGCCGCTCGATGCCGTCGCCGCTCACGGTATAGGGCACCAGGTCCTGCGCCGCCGCGGCGCCGGCCATCAATAGCGCGGCCGTGGCCAGGCCCCGGTGCATCAGGCTTGCTTGAGGCTGTGGTGCTTCAGCGGCAGGTCACGGATGCGCTTGCCGGTGGCCGCGTAGACGGCGTTCAGCACCGCCGGCGCCGCGACCGCGATGGTGGGCTCGCCCACGCCGCCCCAGAAGCCGCCCGAGGGCACGATGACCGTCTCCACCCTCGGCATGTGGCGCATGTGGAGCACCGGGTAGTCGCTGAAGTTGGTCTGCTCGATGCGTCCGTCCTTGAGCGTGCATTCGCCGAACAGGGCCGCCGACAGGCCGTAGGCGAACGAGCCCTCGACCTGGGCCTCGATCTGCTGCGGGTTGACGGCATGGCCAGGGTCGGTGGCGGCCACGATGCGGTGCACCTTGAGCTCGCCCTCGGGGTTGACCGAGACCTCGGCGCAGGCGGCGACGTAGCTGCCGAAGCCCATGGTCTGCGCCAGTCCGCGGAACACCTTCTGCCCGCCGATGTCGGGCGCCGGCGTGTCCCAGCCGACCTTCTGCGCGACGGCGTTGAGCACGGCCAGGTGCTTGGGATGCTGGGCCATGAGCTTGCGGCGCAGGGCCAGCGGATCCTGCTTCGTGGCGGCGGCGATCTCGTCGATGAAGCACTCGAGGTAGATCGTGTTCTGGTTCAGGTTCACGCCGCGCCAGAAACCCGGCGGCACCGGCGGGTTGCGCATCGCATGGTCGATCAGCAGGTGGGGGAAGCCGTAGCCGATCGATGCCTCCGGGCCGGGCGCGTTCAGGCCCTGGAACACCACAGGGTCGCGGCCGCCCTGGATGGACTGCGGCGAGATGCCGGCGACGATGGACTGGCCCGAGATGCGCATGTGCAGCGCGGTGACGTTGCCCTGCGCATCCAGTCCCGCCGTCAGCTTGCACTGCGTGACGGGGTGGTAGCGCCCGTGCGTCATGTCCTCCTCGCGCGTCCACAGCAGCTTGACCGGGGTGCCGGGCATCTCCCTGGCGATCAGCACCGCCTGCCGCACCCAGTCGTGCACGGCGCCGCGCCGGCCGAAGCCGCCGCCCAGGTGGATCTTGTAGACCTCGCACTGGCGCGCCGGCAGGCCGGCCGCCTCCGACGTCGCGGCCAGCGCCGCCTCGCCGTTCTGGGTCGGGGTCCAGACCTCGCAGCGCTCGGGCGTCCAGCGGGCCGTGGAGTTCATCGGTTCCATGGTCGCGTGGTTCTGGTGCGGGTAGGCGTACACCGCCTCGATGCGGCGCGCCGCCGAGGCCAGCGCCGCCCTGGCGTCGCCGTTGCTGTTGCCGACCGCCGCCTCCGGGGCGTCGAGGCCGGCCTTCAGCACCTGCGCCACCGTGGCACTGGACGCCTTGGCATTCGGGCCCTCGTCCCACTCGATCGGCAGCGCGTCGAGCGCGGTCTTGGCGCGCCACCAGGTGTCGGCCACCACGGCGACGGCGCTGTCGCCGACCTGCAGCACCTTCTTCACGCCCGGGCGGCCCGCAACGGCCGCGGCGTTGAAGCTCTTGACCTTGCCGCCGAACACGGGGCAGTCCTTGATCGCCGCGTTCAGCATGCCGGGCAGCTTGAGGTCGGCGCCGTACACCTGGCGGCCTGTGACCTTGTCGACGGTGTCGAGCCGCGCCAGCCGCTTGCCGGCGATCTTCCAGTCCTTCGGGTCCTTCAGCGGCACCTCGGTGGGCGGCTGCAGCTTGCCGGCGGCGGCGGCGACCTTGCCGTAGCTGAGGGTGCGGCCACTGGGCACGTGGGTGATGACGCTGCCGGCAGCGCGGCATTCGGCCACCGGGACCTTCCACTCGGCCGCGGCCGCCTGCACCAGCATCAGCCGGGCGGCGGCGCCGCCCTTGCGGACGTAGTCGTGCGACTCGCGGATGCCGCGGCTGCCGCCGGTGGAGAAATTGCCCCAGGCGCGGTTGCGCGCGAGGTTCTGGCCCGGCGTCGGGTACTCGGTGGTCACCCTGGCCCAGTTGCAGTCGAGTTCTTCGGCGACCAGCTGCGCCAGCCCGGTGAGGCTGCCCTGGCCCATCTCGGAGCGGGCGATGCGGATCACCACGGTGTCGTCGGGCTTGACCACTACCCAGGCGTTGATCTCGGGCGTGGCGTCCTGCGCCAGCGCACCGAACGGCACGTGGAAGCCGATGGCGAGGCCGGCCGACGCGGTGACCTGGAGAAAGCCGCGGCGCTTCATGCCACGCTCCCGTCGCGGTGCTGGATCTGCAGGCCGGCGTTGCGGGTGCTGCCCTGGGCGACGGACTTGATGGCCGCGCGCACCCGGTTGTAGGTGCCGCAGCGGCAGATGTTGCTCATCGCGTCGTCGATGTCGGCATCGGTTGGGTTGGGCTTGGCCTTGAGCAGCGCCGTGGCCGCCATCACCATGCCGCACTGGCAGTAGCCGCACTGCGGCACGTCCAGCGCCACCCAGGCCTTCTGCACCGGGTGCGAGCCGTCCGGCGACAGGCCCTCGATGGTGACGATCTTCTCGTCCGGGCCGATGGTGGAGACCGGCCGCACGCAGCTGCGGGTGGGCACGCCGTCCAGGTGCACGGTGCAGGCGCCGCAGGCCGCGATGCCGCAGCCGTACTTGGTGCCGGTCAGGCCCAGTTGCTCGCGCAGCACCCAGAGCAGCGGGGTGTCCGGCTCGGCCTCGAACTCGCGCGGGGCGCCGTTGACGTGGATTCTTGCCATGCTCTTGGTCTCCTTGGTTGGATCGGCGGGGGCTCAGGCCAGTGCGTCGGCCCACATGGTGCGGGCCCAGTTCCAGGCGTAGACGCCTTCCAGGTCGGTGGGCGCCGGCGACACGCCGCCCGAGCCGGCGACGATGCGCCAGGTCCGGTCGGCGTACTCGTGCACGCTGGCCACGTGGATCACGCGCTTGTCGTCCACGAAGCTGTAGCAGGTGTTGGTGAGCAGCGGCGCGACCGGCGCCTCCCAGCCCAGCAGGCGCGAGACGATGACGGCGGCCGCCACCTTGGCGTGGTTGTTCGCCATGTGCGCACTCTTGGGCATGCCCGAGGCAGCCAGGATGGCATCGCCGAGCACGTGCACGTCGGCCGCCGCGGTCGATTCGAAGCCGAGGTAGTCGACTCCGCACCAGCGGTTGCCCGCCTGGTTGGCCAGGCCGGCCTGCACGGCGACCAGGCCGGCGCGCATCGGCGGCAGGACGTTGAGCACGTCGGCGCGCACGTCGTCCTGCAGGTCGGCCTTGAGCAGGCCCGCGCGTGCGTCCACCGCGGTCACCTTGTGGTTGGGCCGGTACTCGACCAGGCCGGGGTACAGCTCGGCCCAGGCGCGCCGGAACAGGGCCGGCTTGGAGACCACGTCCGGGTTGGCGTCCAGCACCAGCACTTTGCTGCGCGGCTTGGCCTGCCGGAAGTACCACGCGACCTGGCAGGCCCGCTCGTAGGGGCCGGGCGGGCAGCGATAGGGTTGCTCGGGGATGGCGATGGCGTACACGCCGCCGTCGGGCATCGCTTCCAGCTGCCGGCGCAGGGCCAGGGTCTCGGGGCCGGCCTTCCACGCCTGCAGCACGGCGCCGGCGGCGTGCGCGGCCTGCAGGCCGCCGATGCGGTCGAACTGCAGGTCCACGCCCGGCGAGACGACCAGCTTGTCGTAGGCCAGGCTGCGCCCGCCCGCCAGCGTGACGGTCTTGCGCGCCGGGTCGATGCTGCGCACCGTGTCCTGCGCCAGCGCCACGCCGTGGCGCGCGGCCAGGCCGGCGAGCGGCGTGGTGAGCTGGGCCAGCGTGGCGCTGCCGCCCAGCACCAGGTTGGACAGCGGGCACGAGACCAGGTCGGCCTGCGGCTCGACGACGGTCACGTCCACCCGGCCGTCGGAGAACAGGCGCAGGTACTTGGCGGCCGTGGCCCCGCCGTAGCCGCCGCCGACCACCACCACGCGCGGGCGCGTGCCGACCGGGCTGGCGCAACCCGCCAGGGCCGAGAGCGTGGCGGCGCCGGATGCCTGGAGCAGGGTGCGGCGCTGCATCGTCCGGTTCAGCGCGGCTGGCGGGCGAAGTACTCGGCCACCTGCTCCAACTGGGCCTCGGAGTAGCCCTTGCTCAGCTGGGCCATGATGGTCGAGGGCCGCGTGCCGGCGCGGAAGGCGCGCAACTGCGCCAGCATCGCGTCGCTGGGCATGCCGGCCAGCGTGGGCAGCGGCGAGCCGGCGACCGCGCGGCCCTGGGTGCCGTGGCAGTTGGCACAGGTGGCGGCGAGGGTGGCCACCTGCAGCGGCGGGGAGCCCCACGCCGGCGCCGCCGCGAGCACGAGCGCGGCAAGGGACGCGGCGAAGCGAGGGCGGGGCAGGCTCATGCAGGGAGGGTGGGGCGGCCGTTCGTGTTGATCGGTCGCTCAATATAGGGTGGGGGCGCGGCGCCGCGCAAGTGGGAAAACCAAGCGATCCGGCAAGCCCCGGGCCATGCCGATGCGGTGGGGAGCGGCCGGCCGGCGCCGGTGCCTGGGCCGCGTCAGTCCAGCAGCTGCAGCGCCGCCAGCCGGGCGTACACGCCGCCGGCGGCCACCAGCGCCTCGTGCGGGCCCTGTTCGACGATGCGGCCCTGGTCCAGCACCACGATGCGATCGGCCTGCTGCACCGTGGCGAGCCGGTGCGCGATGACCAGGGTGGTGCGGTCGCGCATCGCCGACGCCAGCGCGGCCTGGACCACGCGCTCGCTCTCGGCATCCAGCGCGCTGGTGGCCTCGTCGAGCAGCAGCAGCGGCGGGTTCTTCAGCATCGCGCGGGCGATGGCGATGCGCTGGCGCTGGCCGCCCGACAGGCGCACCCCGCGCTCGCCCAGGAAGGTGGCGTAGCCCTCGGGCAGCTCGCTGATGAATTCGTGCGCGTAGGCGGCGCGGGCGGCGGCCACCACCTCGGCGTCGCTGGCCTCCGGGCGGCCGTAGCGGATGTTCTCCAGGGCGCTGGTGGAGAACACCACGGGCTCCTGGGCCACCAGCCCGATGCGCGAGCGCAGCTCCTGCAGGTCGCGCTGCTGCACCGGCACGCCGTCGATGGCGATGGCGCCGGCCGAGGGGTCGTAGAAGCGCAGCAGGAGCGAGAACACGGTGCTCTTGCCGGCGCCGCTGGGCCCCACCAGCGCCACCGTCTCGCCAGGGGCCACCTCCAGTTCGATGTCGCGCAGCGACGGCTGGGCCGGCCGCGAGGGGTAGTGGAAGGTGACGCCGTGCAGCGCCACCGCGCTGCCGCGTCGGGTGGCTGGCGCCGCCACCGGGTGCAGTGGCGGCGCCACCGGCGAGCGGCTGGCCAGCAGCTCCATCAGGCGCTCGGTGGCACCGGCGGCGCGCAGCAGGTCGCCGTAGACCTCGCCCAGCACCGCCACCGCGCCGGCGAAGATGATCACGTACAGGGCCGCCTGCCCGAGCTGGCCGGCGCTGAGGCTGCCGGCCATCACGGCCTGCGCGCCCTGGTACAGGCCCCACAGCACCAGCGCCGCGTTGGCGATGATGATGAAGGCCACCAGCACGGCGCGGGCCCGGGTGCGCCGCACCCCGGTGCGGAACGCGTGGTCGGTCGCCTCGGCGAAGCGGTGCGCCTCGCGGGCCTCGCCGGTGTAGCTCTGGACCACCGGGATGGCGTTCAGCACTTCGGCCGCGATCGCGCTGGAGTCCGCCACCCGGTCCTGGCTGGCGCGCGAGAGGCGCCGCACGCGCCGCCCGAACAGCGCCGCCGGCACCACCACCAGCAGCACCGCGGCGATCACGAGCGACATCACGTAGGGGTGGGTGTAGACCAGCACCACCAGGGCGCCGGCGCCCATCACCACGTTGCGCAGGCCGAGCGAGAACGACGAGCCGACCACCGTCTGGACCAGGGTGGTGTCGGTGGTCAGGCGCGAGAGCACTTCGCCGGTGCGCGTGGTCTCGAAGAACTCGGGGCTCTGGCGCAGCACGTGGGCGTAGACGGCGCTGCGCAGGTCGGCGGTGACGCGTTCGCCGAGCCAGCTGACGGAATAGAAGCGCGCCGCCGAGAACAGCCCCAGCGCCACGGCGACCCCGAACAGCTCGAAGAAGTGGCCGCGCAGCGCGACCAGCCGCTCGCCGTGGCCGGGCTCCACCAGGCCCTGGTCGATCAGGCCGCGCAGCGCGACGGGGAAGACCAGCGTGGCCGCCGCCGCGAGCACCAGGAACAGCCCGGCCAGCGCAATGCGGCCGCGGTAGGGACGCAGGAAGGGCAGCAGGCCGGAGAGTGCGCGCGGCGATCCGCGGGTAGGAGAAACGGCTGGCATCGGCGCGCAGTGTACTACTTGCCTACTCAAAGGTAGCCTTGACAATGATTGTCTAGGCAACTAATATCGCCGCCATGGAAACCACCAAGCCCAGCTCCCGGCGCGCCGCCAAGGCCGCGGCGGGCGCGGAGACCGAGTTCTACAGCCCGGACGACTACCGGTCGGACGACAGCGTGGCCTACCTCATGCGGCGGCTGATCACGGTCTTCGCGTCGGAGGTGCAGCAGGAGCTCGATCCGCGCGGGCTGACGAACGCGCAATGGGTGCCGATGTACAAGCTGCACCTGGGCCACGGCAGCACCGCGGCCGAACTGGCGCGCGAATGCCAGCTCGATGCCGGCGCCATGACCCGCACGCTCGACCGCCTGGAGGCCAAGGGCCTGCTGCGCCGCGTGCGCTCGTCGCAGGACCGGCGGGTGGTGAACCTCGAGCTCACCGACCAGGGCCGCGAGGCCTCCGGCCACATTCCGCAAGCCCTGTGCAAGGTGCTCAACGCCCACCTGCGTGGCTTCAGCCACGACGAGGTGGAACTGCTCAGGTCGATGCTGCAGCGCATGCTGGACAACGGCATCGGCTGCCAGAAAGACAGGGAGAACACATGACGACCGCCAAGGTGCCGGGCCGCTGGGCCGCCACCATGGCCGCCGTGCTGCTGGCCGGTTGCGCCAGCACCGGCGGCATCGAACCGCAGGCCAGGCTGCGCCGCCCCGAGTCGCTGGGCCTGCCGGCCGCGACGGCTACCGCCGTGCCGGCCCCGGTCGCGCCGCAGTGGTGGGCCGGCTTCGGCGACACCCAGCTCGATCGGCTGGTGGCGCAGGCCCTGGCCGACAACCCCAACCTGAAGGTCGCCCAAGCGCGGCTGGCCCGCGCGCAGTCCGTGCTGGAAGGCGCCCATGCGGCCACCCAGCCGCAGGTGGACGCCTCGCTCGACCTCAAGCGCCAGCTGTTCACCGAGAACGGCCTCTTCCCGCCGCCGCTGGCCGGCTCGGTCCGCAACACGGGCACGCTGCAGCTGGGCGCCAGCTGGGAGCTCGACTTCTTCGGCAAGTACAGCCAGGCGCTGGAAGCGGCGCTGGGCGCCTCGCGCGCCGCGCAGGCGGACGTCGGCGCCGCCCACACGCTGCTCGCGGCCCAGGTCGCGCGCGGCTACTTCCAGCTGGAGCGGCTGAACGACCAGCTGGACGTGGCGCGGCGCACGCTCGCCCAGCGCGAGGAATTCCTGCGGCTGGTGCGCGACCGCGTGCGGGCCGGCCTGGACACCACGCTCGAAGAGCGCCAGGGCGAAGCCGCGATCCCGGACGCCCGCCAGCAGATCGAGGCGCTGGAGGAGCAGGTGCAGCTGACGCGCAACGCGCTCGCCGCCCTGGTCGGCCAGCCGCAGCTGCAGCTGGAACCGCGCCTGCTGGCCGACGCCCGTCCGGTGCCGCTGCCGGCCACCATCCCGGCCGACCTGCTGGCGCGCCGGGCCGACATCACGGCGGCGCGCTGGCGGGTCGAGGCGGCCAGCCACGACGTGGAAAGCGCCAAGGCCTCGTTCTATCCCAACGTCAACCTGTCGGCCTTCGTCGGCCTGTCGAGCGTGGGCCTGGGCCGGCTGGTCGACATGGGCAGCCAGCAATGGGGCGTGGGCCCCGCCGTGCACCTGCCGATCTTCGACGCCGGCCGGCTGCGCGCCAACCTGGGCGGCAGGACGGCCGACCTCGACCTGGCGGTCGAGAGCTACAACGGCGCGGTGCTCGATGCGGTGCGCGACGTCGCCGACCAGCTCGCCTCGGCCCAGTCCATCGAGCGCCAGCAGGCGCAGCAGCGCGAGGGGCAGGTGGCGGCCGAGGGCGCCTACGACATCGCGCTGCAGCGGTACCGTGCCGGCCTGGGCACCTACCTGAACGTGCTGTCCGCCGAAACCGCCGTGCTCGCCCAGCGCCGGCTGGCGGTCGACCTCGCCGCCCGCGCCCTCGACACCCAGGTGCAGCTGATGCGCGCGCTCGGCGGCGGCTTCCAGCCCGACCCCGAGAGCCTGCGGCTCGCCTCCCAGAAGTGAGAACGGATCCCACCATGACCGACATCCAACAAACCGAAGCGGCGCAGGCCGCGCGCAAGTCCACCCGCCGCAAGGGCCTGGCCGTCCTGGGCGCCGCCGTGGCCGTCGGCGGCCTCGGCTGGGGCGGCTACGAATACCTCGTCGCCAGCCACTACGAGTCGACCGACAACGCCTACGTGCAGGGCAACGTGGTGCAGATCACACCGCAGATCGGCGGCACCGTGCTGGCGATCCACGCCGACGACACCGACTTCGTGAAGGCCGGCCAGCCGCTGGTGCGCCTGGACCCGGCCGACGTGGCCGTGGCGCTGCAGCAGGCCGAGGCCAACCTGGCCCAGACCGTGCGCCAGGTGCGCACGCTGTACGCCAACAACGGCGCGCTGGCGGCCCAGGTCGACCTGCGCCAGGCCGACATCGCCAAGGCCCAGGCGGACGTGCAGCGCGCCAACGACGACCTGAACCGCCGCATGGCGCTGACCGGCAACGGGGCGGTGTCCAAGGAAGAGCTGAACCATGCGCAGACGCAGCTGGCCAACGCCAGGAGCGCACTGGCCGCGGCGCAGGCCGCCGTGGTGGCCGCACGCGAGCAGCTCGCCAGCAACCGGGCCCAGACCGACGGCACCAGTGTCGAGCAGCATCCCAGCGTGCTGTCCGCCGCCGCCAAGGTGCGCGAGGCCTGGCTGGCGTCGCAACGCGCGGCCCTGCCGGCGCCGGTGGACGGCTATGTCGCCAAGCGCACCGTGCAGCTCGGCCAGCGGGTGGCCGCCGGCACGCCGCTGATGGCCATCGTGCCGCTGCAGCAGGTCTGGGTGGATGCCAACTTCAAGGAAGTGCAGCTGCGCAGGATCCGCATCGGCCAGCCGGTCACGCTGGTCGCCGACGTCTACGGCAAGAAGGTCGAGTACCGCGGCAAGGTCGAAGGCCTGGGCGTGGGCACCGGCTCGGCGTTCGCGCTGCTGCCGGCCCAGAATGCCACCGGCAACTGGATCAAGGTGGTGCAGCGGGTGCCGGTGCGCATTGCGCTGGAGCCCGGGCAGGTGGCGAAGAATCCGCTGCGCGTGGGCCTGTCGATGGACGCCAGGGTCGACGTGACCCAGCAGGACGGCAAGTCGCTGGCCGACGCGCCGCGTGCCTCGGCCACGGTGCAGACCGCGGTGTTCGAGTCGCAGGACGCGGGGGCCGAGGCCGACGTGCGCCGCATCATCGCCGGCAACCTCGGCCGGGGCGGCTCCGCCAGCGTGGCGGCACAGGCGCCGGCGCAGCACGTTGCCGCCGGCGCCGCCGCGGCGGGCACCGGGAGCCACTGATGGCCGGGGCCGCCGGAGCGCCGCTCGCGCACCCGCCGCTGGAGGGCGCCGCCCGCCTGTGGGGCACGGTGGCGCTGTCGGCGGCGACGTTCATGAACGTGCTGGACACGTCGATCGCCAACGTGTCGTTGCCGGCCATCGCCGGCGACCTGGGCGTGAGCCCGAACCAGGGCACCTGGGTCATCACCAGCTTCGCCGTCGCCAACGCGATCGCCGTGCCGCTCACCGGCTGGCTGTCACAGCGGTTCGGCCAGGTGCGGCTGTTCGTCGCCAGCGTGCTGCTGTTCGTCGCCGCCTCGTGGCTCTGCGGCCTGGCGCCGAACATGACCATGCTGATCGCCTTCCGCGCCCTGCAGGGCTTCGTGGCCGGGCCCATGATCCCGCTGTCGCAGTCGCTGCTGCTGGCCAGCTATCCGCGCGCGCTGGCCGGGCTGGCGATGGCCATGTGGGCCATGACCACGCTGGTGGCGCCGGTGCTGGGGCCGCTGCTCGGGGGCTGGATCACGGACAACATCAACTGGCCGTGGATCTTCTACATCAACATCCCGGTCGGCCTGGTGGCCGCGACGGCGTCCTGGGGCATCTACCGCCAACGCGAGAGCGTGACCCGGCAGCTGCCGATCGACAAGGTCGGCCTGGCGCTGCTGGTGGTGTGGATCGCCGCGCTGCAGATGGTGCTGGACCTGGGCAAGGAGAACGACTGGTTCCACTCGCCGCTGATCGTGGCGCTGACCGTGGTGGCGGTGGTGGGCTTCGCGTTCTTCCTGGTCTGGGAACTCACGGATGAGCACCCGGTGGTGGAGCTGCGCCTGTTCGCGCGGCGCAACTTCTGGGCCGGCACGCTGTCGGTGTCGATCGCCTACGGGCTGTTCTTCGGCAACGTGGTGCTGCTGCCGCTGTGGCTGCAGCAGTTCATGGGCTACACCGCCACCGACGCCGGCATGGTCATGGCGCCGGTGGGCCTGCTGGCGATCGTGCTGTCGCCGCTGGTCGGCAAGACGGTGGCCAAGGTCGACCCGCGCCGCTATGCAACTTTCGCCTTCATCGTGTTCGCGCTGGTGCTGTGGATGCGGTCCCACTTCAACACTTCGGCCGATTTCCGCACCATCCTGGTCCCGACCATCATCCAGGGCGTGGCCATGGCGTTCTTCTTCATCCCGCTGTCGACCATCACCCTGTCAGGATTGACACCCGACCGCATGCCGGCCGCCTCGGGCCTCACCAATTTCGTGCGCATCACGGCCGGCGCGATGGGCACCTCGATCGCGACCACGCTCTGGGAAAGCCGGGCGGCGCTGCACCACACGCACCTGGCCGAGGCAGTCAACCCGTCCAACTCCGCCGTGCAGGCGGCGCTGGGCGGGCTGCAGGCGGGCGGCCTGTCGGCCGAGCAGGCGCTGGCGCAGGTGAACCGGCTCGCGGACCAGCAGGCCTTCACCATGGCCGCGACCGACCTGTTCTGGATCTCGGCGGCGCTGTTCCTGGCGCTCATCCCGCTGGTCTGGCTGACGCGCAGGCCGCAGGGCGCCGGCGCCGGGGCGGATGCAGCGGCCGGTGCCCACTAAGTGCGCATAGGTTTACAAAACTGACGTGATTGCGGCACTCGGCTGTGGAACACTTTGTGCATCTCGGAACGCATTCACGGGAGCGTGTCATGGCGGCGAACATCTGGACTCCGGTGGTTGGATGGTTGGGTGCCATGGGCGCGGCGTTCGCGCTGGCGCTCGCCGCACCAAACGAGAGCGGCGTGCTGGGCAAGCTGCCCACCATGAGTGCGAAGCGCCTTGACCAGACGCACGTGACGTTGCCGCGGCAGCTGCCTTCCGATCGCACCGTCGCCGTCGTCATGTTCCGCAAGGACCAGCGCGAGGAAGCGCAACGCTGGATCGACGGCCTGGGCCTGCACCAGGACTCGAACATCGCCTGGGTGCGGCTGCCGGTCTGGAGCCAGAAAGAGCCGGCCGAGCGCGAACGCATCGAGCAGCACCTGGCGCGCCGCTACCCGTCGCCGTCCGAGCAGGAGCGGCTGCTGCCCCTCTTCATCGACCGCGATGCCTTCGTTCGCGCCGCGGGCCTGGGCTCCACCGACCACGCATCGGTGCTGGTGGTCGACCGCGAGGGCAACGTGCTGGCCAAGGCGCAGGGCCCGTTCGACCAGAAGAAGGCCCAGGCACTGCGCGAGACGGTGCTGGCCCAGTCGGCGTTCTCCGCCTTCTGAGCGCAGCGCGGGCTACAGCCGCAGCCGCTGGGCGTAGCCGGTCATCTCCAGGTAGCCGCGGCCGACGCGGCGCCCGTTGCTGTCCACCAGCTCGGACAGGCCTTCCCAGTAGATCGCGCCGGTCGACGCGCGGCTGTCCAGTTCCTGGCCGTCGACCAGCGCGCGCACCGTGTAGAAGTCAGCCGGCGTGCGCACCATCCACTCGACCGGATAGGTGGCCCCGGACAGCGGGCTGGTCCAGCGCCGCTGCGGCCGGAACTGCGTCTCGCCCGGGCTGGCGATGTAGGTGCTGCCGCCCGGGGAGCGGAACGACCCGCCGTCCCACAGCGGCGAGCCGTTCTTGCGCCGCAGCTGGAAGGCGGTGAGGGCGCTGCCGTCGTCCAGGTTCATGCCGATCCAGTCCCAGCCCACGGCGTCGGGGTGCAGCAGCGCCTCGCTCCATTCGTGATCCAGCCAGCCCTTGCCCTGCACCGCGAAACGCCGTCCCTGCAGCGTCACGGTGCCGCTGGCCGCCAGCTGCGGCTCGCTGTAGTAGTAACTGGCCTGGTCGGGCGAGGGGCCCTTGCGTGACAGGCCGGCCTGCCCCTGCAGCAGCATGGGCTGGGTGGGCGCGAACCGCAGGTCGAGCGAGAAGTCCGGGCCGGGCAGCCGCGCGGTGTAGCGGCCGTCGGCGGCGCGCGTGAGCTCCCAGTCGCGCAGCCGCACGCTGGTGTCGGCACTGCCCGCCCGGGCCACGCCGAAGCCCTCGCGGGCGATGCGCTGGTCGTGCCACAGGCGCCGGCCCTGGACATCGGTGAGCGCCGCATGGGCGAACACCAGCTGCCGGGCCGCGAAGGCGGACTGCAGGCCTTGCGTGCCGTCGATGCGGGTGCGGAAGAAGGTGAGCTGATAGCCGAAGTCGCGCCCGCCGGCGGCGGCGAAGCCGGTGATGTACCACCACTCGGTGCGCAGGTCGGGATGGGCGCCGAAGTCGCGCGGGAACTGCAGCGCCCGCTCGGGCAGCGCGTGGGCCCGGGCCATGGCCAGCGCAGGCAGCGCGGCCAGCAGCGGACGGCGGCCGATCACCAGTCCTCCTTCACCGCCAGGACGGCGTCGCGGCCGGCGGCCGCCCGGCCCGCCAGCCAGGCGGTGAGCGTTCCCGCGGCGACCACCGCCAGGCACAGGGCGAGCAGCCGCAGCCAGGGCACCAGCAGGTCCATGGTCCAGTGGAAGCTCTGCGGATTGACCACGTGCACCAGCACCACGGCCACCGCCAGTCCGAGCGCCAGGCCGGCCAGCGCGCCCACCAGCGTCCAGGCCGCGCCTTCGCCGGCCACCACGGCCAGGATCTGGCGCCGCGTGAGGCCCAGGTGGGCGAGCAGGCCGAACTCCTTGCGCCGGGCCAGCACCTGGGCGCTGAAGCTGGCCGCGACGCCGAACAGCCCGATGCCGATCGCCACCGCCTGCAGCCAGTAGGTGACGGCGAAGCTGCGGTCGAAGATGCGCAGCGACGTGGCGCGGATGTCACGTGCCGACGCGAACTCCAGCAGCGCGCCGGCCGGTCCCGCGGCGCGCCGCAGCGCCTCCTGGACGCGCGCCGGATCGGCGCCCGGCGTCAGCCAGACGACCAGGTCGTTGGCCCGCCGGTCGCCGGTGAGGCGCTCGTAGTCGGCCTGCTCCAGCAGCAGCGCGCCGCTCTGGCGGACGTAGTCGCGCCAGACCCCGGCGACCGTGAAGCGGCTGGCGGCCGCGGCCGGCAGTCCGAGCGCCGCGTCCAGCAGTGGCAGTGGCTGGCCGAGGCGGGCGCCGTACAGGTCGACCATCGCCTCGCTCACGTACACCGGCACCTGCCCGGGCGCCACCGGTGCCAGCGCGCCCACCAGCGGCATGCCGCGCGACGGCTCGCCGATGGCGCGCGCGAGCAGCGCCACGCTGGGCCGCCGTGCATCGGGCTGCAGGGGGCGCACGCGCTGGGTGGCGACGCGCGCGACGCCGGGCAGGGCGGCTGCGGCCCGCACCAGCCCCGGCTCCAGGAACGCGGTCTCGCCGGCGGAGGTGCTGGTGGCCGTGCGCACGTAGAGGTCGGCGGGCAGCACCACGTCCAGCCAGCGCGTGACCGAATCGCGAAAGCTCGCCACCATCACCGTGAGTGCGACGGCCAGGCTGAGCGCCGCGACCACGCCGCTCACGGCCACCGCCGCGGTCTCGCGCACGCGGCGGGCCCGTTCGACGGCCAGCAGCGGCAGCAGCCGGTGGGCGACGGCCGGCGCCAGCCGGTCGTAGAGCACGCCGACGACGGGCGGCAGGGCGGTGATGCCGCCGACCAGCAGCAGGCCGATGGCGAGATAGGCTGCCAGCGGCAGGCCGGCGACCGGCGGCAGCAAGGCCAGGCCACCCGCGAGCACCAGCAGCGCGAGGCCGATCCAGCGGTGACCGCCGTGCGGTGTGCTGGCGCGCAGGCCCTTGAGCGACTGGGCGAGCGGCAGCCGCTCGGCGCTGCGGGCCGGGAACCAGCCGCCGACCATCGCGGCCACCACACCGAGCGCACCGTAGCCGACCGCGGACGGGGTGCTCCACTGCAGGCGCGGCGCCACGCCTTCGAAGTAGCCGCCGCCCAGGTCGCCGCCCAGCAGCCGCAGCGCGAGTTGTGCCAGCAGGGCGCCGAGCGCGACCCCGGCGGCGCTGCCGGCCAGCCCGAGCAGCGCCGATTCGGCCAGCACCAGCTGGCGGCGCCGGCGCGCGTCCAGCCCCAGCACGCCCAGCAGCGCGAACTGCTGCGACCGCCGGGCCACGCTGAGCGACAGCACCGAGAACACCAGGAAGGCTCCGGTGAAAAGGGCCACCAGCGCCAGCACCGTGAGGTTGACCCGGTAGGCACGCGACAGGTTGCTCACGCGCTGGGTCGCGTCACCCGGGGTGGCGGCGACCACGCCCGGCGGCAGCGCCAGCGCCTGCACGAAGGCGTCGCGGTCGGCGCCCGCGCGCAGCTTGACGTCGATGCGCGAGAGCTCGCCGCCGCGGCCGAACAGGTCCTGGGCGGCGGCGATGTCCATCACCGCGAGCGGCGCGCCGGCGGCGGTCACGTGGCCGGCCACCTGCACCTCGCGCAACTGCAGCCCGGCCTGCAGCTGCAGGCGCTCGCCCGCGAGTACGTCGCGGGCGGCCGGGTTGAGGAACACCGTGGCCGGCGCGAACATGGCCATCCGGTCGGCGTCGCGCGCCGACTGGGGCAGGAGCGCGGGCGCGAGCGAGGCGGCCACCAGCGGGTCGAGGCCGACCACGCGCAGGCCGACGCGCGCGCCGGCGCGACCGAAGGCGTTGGTCGCGAATTCCAGCACCGGGCTGGCCAGCTCGACCTGCGGATCGGTCGCGACGCGGCCGAACAGCGCTTCGTCGAAACCGCCCCGGGTGGCGCGCAGCTCCAGGTCGGGCTGGCCGTTGACCGAGCGCACGGCGGCCGAGAACTCGCTCAGCGCCGATGCGTTGATCAGGTGCACGGCCAGCGCCAGTGCCACGCCGAGCATCACGGCCGCCATCGCCGCGGCACCGCGCCAGGGCTGGCGGCGCAGCTCCTGCCAGGAGTAGGTGCGCAGCAGGGCAAGCATGCGGCATTGTGCAGGGCCGCGCACCGGCGCCGCTACGATGCCGCATGCTCCTGGATGTCGCCGCCATCGAACGCGCCACCCTGCAGGCCGTGCCGCCGCAACGACTCATCACGCTCGACGGCTGGCTGGTCGGCCTGGACGATGGCACCGTCGGCCGCGTGCACAGCGCCGTGCCGACGCGGCACGCGCCGGATGTCGGCGATGCGCTGCAGTCTGTGCTCTCCAGCTTTCGCGATGCCGGCCGCCAGCCGGTCCTGCGCATTCCGCGCACCGCTGCGTTCGACGCGATCCGCGCGCGCGTGGGCGAGGCCGGCTTGCAGGCGCGCAAGCCCACGCTCACCATGGCCGGCCCCGTCGCGGGACTCATGGGCCTGCCGGAGACCGCACCGGTCGAGATCACGGATGGGCCGGATGGCGATTGGGCCGGCGTCTTTCTCGGGCCGGGCTTCGATCCGGTCGATGGGGCCAGCCGGCTCGCCATCCTGCGCCGCGGCCGCGCCAACGTCTTTGCCGGCGTTCGAGTCGCGGGAGATCTGGTCGCGGTGGGGTCCGCATGCTTCGCCGAAGGCTGGTGCGGCGTGCATGGCATGCGCACCGTCCCCGCCGCGCGCGGCCGCGGCTGGGCCGGCGCGATCCTCGCCTCCTTCGGCCGGCAGGCGCACCAGCGCGGCGTGGAGTCCGTCTTCCTGCAGGTCGAGCAGGTCAACGTCTCGGCCCAGGCGCTCTACCGCCGCGCCGGGCTGCAGGACGCCTTCCTCTACGACTACTGGAGCCGTTGATGCGCCGCTCGCGGCCCGCGCAACCGACCGGGCACGATGGAAGTCAGGCTTCGGCGCCCAGCTCGGACATCAGCTCTTCCTTCCGGGCCTCGAGCTCGTCGCGCATCGAGACCAGGTCGAGCTTCCGGGCAGCGCGGGCCTTGGGGAACATCTCGTTGCGCTCTTCCTTGACGTGGTGGTCGATGTACTCGCCCAGCACCTTGACCTTGGCCTCGAACTTCTCGTCGGGCTCCGTTGCCGACTCGATCTGGGCGATGAGGTCCTTGGCGGTCTGGTGCTCGACCTCGGCCTCGTCGAGCAGGTCGGTGTCCTTGAGGGCCGCGCGCAGGGCCGGGTAGAAGATCTCTTCCTCGACCTGTGCGTGGACGGTCAGCTCCATGCAGATCTGCTGGGCCAGGTCCATCTTCTTTTGGCCGGCGTTGCGAGCACGCGAGCCCGTCAGTTCCTCGAATTCCTTGAACAGTTTCTTGACGGCGCGGTGGTCTGCGTCGAGCAGGTCGCACGCGTCCTTGCCGGTTCGGGCGGTGGGCATATGGGGGACTCCTGGTGGGAATGGCCCATCTTGGGTTCCGCCCCCAGGGGGCCCCTGTAGGAGAACGTCGGAACAGACCTGCGCCATCGCAGCGCGCGGACTCAGGCACAGGACATCGGGGCGTGGTGTCCACCTACATATGGCTCAGCACGCAGGGAATGTTCCGGTGCGCTGCCGGCCTGCGGCGACGAGCGACGTGGGACTGCTCGTCACATTTCGCGACAGGTGCATAGTATTATCATGTTATTCACCTGTACGGTTGGTTGAATGGTAGTAGACAAGTCAGCGCAAGACAAGGCAGCGGACGAGAAGGCTGCGCGGTTCACCATCCTCATCGATGCGGATAAGAAGAAAGCATTCGACGACCTGTGCGCATCGCAGGACGTGACGTCGTCCCAGATGATCCGGCAGCTGATCAAGGACTACCTCGACCGCCACGGCGTCGATGTGGAACCGGGTCCCCTTCGGACCAAGCGCCTGCGCCGGACCCGTGCGAGCTGAGCTCGCCGGTCCGGATGGGCCAGCGCAGGATGAGGTAGACCGGCTCGATTAGAATCCGATACACATCGCAGCCCAATCGCCCCATGGAGAACAAGACCGCCAGGCTCACGGTCCTCATCGATCCCGCCAGAAAAGCGGCGTTCGAGAAGCTCTGCTATTCGCAGGACATGACCCCGTCGCAGGTGATGCGCAGGCTGATCCGTGAGTGGATGGAGCAGCACGCCCCCATGGCCCCCGCCGCGGCGCGCAAGCCCATCCCGATCCGCGGGCCGGCCCCGCGCAAGCGCGGCTGAGCCTTCAGTCCGCGCCGATCCCGTCGGCGCTCAGGTGCAGCACCCGGTCGGCCCGCGCGGCCGCCGTTGCCGAATGCGTCACCAGCACCAGCGCGGCCTGCCGGGTCCGCGTCTGGGCCACCAGCAGATCCATCACCTGCTCGGCCGTCCTCGGATCGAGGTTGCCGGTCGGCTCGTCGGCCAGCAGCAGAGGCGGTGCATGCACCAGCGCCCGGGCGATGGCCACGCGCTGCAGTTGCCCGCCACTGAGCTGTTGCGGAAGGCGCGCGCCCAGACCGCCGAGCCCCACGTCTTCGAGCATCGCCTCCACCCGCGCCGTGTCCGGACGGCCGCGCAGCAGCAGTGGCAGCCCGACGTTCTGCGCCACGTCCAGGTGCGGCAGGACGTGGAAGGCCTGGAACACGAAGCCCACCCGTTCGCGGCGCAGCAGGGCCCGGCCCGCATCGTCGAGCCCGGCGAGGTCCTGGCCCTCGAACAGGATGCGGCCGGCGTCCCAGGTGTCCAGTCCGGCCAGGCAGTTGAGCAGGGTCGACTTGCCGACGCCCGACTCGCCGACGACGGCCACGAACTCGCCGCGCCGGATGCTGAGGCTGACGTCGCGGAAGACGTGCGTTTCGCCGTAGTGCTTGGCGAGTCCCTCGACCTGGACCAGCGGCGGCAGGCTCAACGGATCACCTCGCGGGCGGCGGCCAGCACGCGCGCCGTCGCATCCGGCGCGTCGCAGGCGATCACCCGCCGCTCCATGCCGCGCAGCCAGGTGAGCTGGCGCTTGGCCAGCTGGCGGGTGGCGGCCACGCCCTGCTCGCGCAGGCGATGCAGCGGCCAGTCCTGGTCCAGGGATTCCCAGGCCTGGCGGTAGCCGACGCAGCGCATGCTGGGCAGCGAAGGTTCGAGGTCGCCGCGTGCCCGCAGGCGCCGCACCTCGTCCAGGAAGCCGGCCGCGAGCATCGCGTCGAAGCGGCGCCCGATGCGCTCGTGCAGCCAGTGGCGGTCGGTCGGCTCGAGCGAGAGCAGGGCGGCCGGGCGCAGGCCCTGGCCGGATCGGCCCTGGTGCAACTCGCTCAGCGGCCGCCCGGTGGCGCGGAACACCTCCAGCGCGCGGCCGATGCGCTGCGAGTCGTTCGGCGCCAGCCGCTGCGCGGTCGGCGGGTCGACCCGCGCCAGTTCCACGTGCAGGGCGGGCCAGCCATGCCGGGCGGCCTCGGCATCGATGGCCGCGCGCAGTTCCGGCTGCGCGGCCGGCAGCGGATCGAGGCCGTCGAACAGCGCCTTGAAATAGAGCATGGTGCCGCCGGCCAGCAGGGCGACGTGGCCGCGCGCGTGGATCTCGCCGACCAGGCGCGTGGCGTCGGCGACGAAGGCGGCGGCGCTGTAGGTCTCGGCGGGATCGCGGATGTCGACCAGGTGGTGGGGCACCGCCGCAAGCTGCTCCGGTGTGGGCTTGGCCGTGCCGATGTCCATGCCGCGGTAGACCAGCGCCGAATCGACGCTCACGATCTCGGCGTCCAGCGCCTGCGCGATGGCCAGCGCGGCGTCCGTCTTGCCGGCCGCCGTGGGGCCGGCAAGGGCAAGCAGGCGGGGAAGGGGGCTTGGGGACACCGGCGCCGAGCCTAGCAGAAGGCCCGGGCCGCGCCGCCGCCGTTCAGCGCAGGCTGAACAGCTGTTCGATCGCCTCGCGGTAGCGCGCCTGGCCGACCAGCATGGTGCTGTGGTGCGAGCCGCCGTCGACCAGCAGGAACTTCTTCTTGCCGGTGGCGGCGTCGAACAGGCGCTGGCCGAGGTCGCTGCGGATCAGGCTGTCGTTGGCGCCGTGCACCACCAGGAGCGGCGAGCCGACCTTGGCCACCTTGTCGATCGACGCGAAGCGCTGGGTGATGAGCGGGCCGACCGGCAGCCAGCCCCACTTGAAGCTGCTGGCGACATCGGGGATGGAGGTGAACGTGCCTTCGACGATCGTGCCCTGCTCGTCGTCGACGCGCGAGGCCAGGTCGATGGCGACGGCGCCGCCCAGCGAGTGGCCGAAGATGTAGCGGGGGCGCCCCGGCCGGTGCTGCGCCAGCCAGTCCCAGGCCGCCTTGGCGTCCTCGTAGGCGGTGTCTTCCGAGGGCAGCCCGGGGCTGCTCTTGCCGAAGCCGCGGTAGTCGATGGCCAGCACGCCGAAACCCATGTCCTGCAGCCGGCGCATGCGGCCGGCCGAGCCGGCGACGTTCCAGCGCGCGCCGTGCAGGTACAGCAGCACCGGCGCGCCGGCGCGCGGCCTGTCGGCCTCCAGCCAGAGGGCGTGAAGGCGCGAGGGTTCGCCGGTGACGCGGGAGGGGAAGTCGATCCAGACGTCGTCCATGCCCTCCGCCTCGCTGGCGCTGCCGCCCCAGGCACGGTCGCTCGGCTGGAAGATCCATTCGCGCTGCTTCTGGTCGAGGCTGGCGCAACCGAGGTTGAAGACGAGGCCCAGGACGACGGCCGTGGCGGCGAGGACTCGTTTGTTCATGCGCAGGAACAGAGTGGAAGCGGTGCGCGAAAGTTCAGTTGGCCGAGGAGGGTAACCCGCCGACGGCACGGGTGGCGCAGGTCCCGCCTCAGCCGTGGGGATACCGGGGCTTTCCCTGAACACGTTGGCATGCAAACACTGCTACGTTACGGGCGCACCAAGGTCCGGGGGTCCGGCCTTTCCCTCCTTCCATTTCCTCCGAGAGTCCCGACCGATGCCTGTTTCCCCATTGATGTCCCGTTCCCGGCAGCCACGCCGCCGCGTCGCCGCCGCCGTCCTGCTCGCCCTGGCCGGCGCGGCGCTGGCCCCGGTGGCGCTGGCGCAGCCGGCTGCCTGGCCCAGCAAGCCGGTCAAGGTGATCGTGCCGTTCGCACCCGGCGGCCCGCCCGACGTCGTGGCCCGCCTGGTGGCGCCCAAGCTGGGCGAACTGCTGGGCCAGCCCATCGTGATCGACAACCGTGGCGGCGCCGGCGGCAACATCGGCACGCAGGCCGTGGCCAAGTCGCCGGCCGACGGCTACACGGTGCTGATGACCTCATCGGCCTTCGCGGTCAACGCCAACTTCCCCGAGTCGGGGTATTCGGCCGAGAAGGACTTCGTGGCCGTCAACCTGGTGGCCCAGCAGCCCAACGTCATCCTGGCCCACCCCAGCGTGCCGGCGAAGACCCTGCCCGAACTGCTGGCCTACGCCAAGGACCGCAAGCTCGCCTTCGCCACCCCGGGCAGCGGCACGACGCCGCACCTCACGGGCGAGAACCTGTTCAACGTCGTCTCCAAGCTCGGCCTGCCCGCCGCGCACTTCCGCGGCGCCGGGCCGGCCGTCGCCGCGCTGCTGGGCGGCGAGCCGCCCATCGGGTCGGCCGCGCTGGCCGCGCCGATGCAGAACATCAAGGCCGGCAAGCTGCACGCCATCGCGGTCTCCAGTGCCAAGCGCCAGCCGCTGCTGCCCGACGTGCCCACGCTGGCCGAGCTGGGCTACCCGGACATGCTCGACTACACCTGGGTCGGTGTCTTCGTGCCCGCCGGCACGCCGCCGGCCATCGTCACCAGGCTCGACGACGCGCTGCAGCGCGTGCTGAAGGATCCGGAGATCCGCCAGCGCATCCAGGCGGTGGCCTTCGAGATCGTCGGCGACCCGCCCGCGCGCACCACCGAGTACGTGAAGGCGGAGGTCGTGCGCTGGGGCAACCTGGTGCACAAGATCGGCATCAAGCCCGAGTGACGGCGCCCCGCCGCGAGGACACACCCATGGCCAAGCTCCGGCACATCGCCCTGTCCGTCCCCGACCCCGAGGCGTCGGCCCGGTTCTACCGCGACGCCTTCGGGCTCGAGATCGTCGGCCAGGCCAATTCGGCCACCGCCACCGGCGTCTACCTGTCCGACGGCACGGTGAGCCTGGCGCTGCTGAAATACCGCACCGACGCCCCGGCCGGCCCGCGCGGCAAGGACTTCGTCGGCCTGCACCACATGGGCTTCATCTGCGAGGACCTCGCGGCCCAGAGCCGGCAGGTGGAGCAGCACGGCGCCACCCTGTTCCAGGACGTGCCCGACGTGCAGTCGACCGAGTACTACGAGAAGAAGTACACCGACAAGGACGGCATCATCTTCGACATCACCCACTCGGGGTGGAAGGGCGCACGCCCCTGAGGCCGGCGGGCCTCAGCGCCCGCGCAGGAACAGCGCGTCGAGTTCGCGCACCGTCAGCTGCCGCCAGGTCGGGCGGCCGTGGTTGCACTGGTCCGAACGCTCGGTGGCCTCCATCTGGCGCAGCAGGCCGTTCATCTCGTCCAGCGTGAGCTTGCGGTTGGCGCGCACCGCGCCGTGGCAGGCCATGGTGGCCAGCAGTTCGTTGCGCGCGCGCTGGACCACCGTGCTGGCCTCGTGCTGCGCCAGTTCGGCCAGCACGCTGCGCGCCAGTTCCACCGCGTCGCCGTGCGCCAGCGTGGTGGGCACGGCCCGCACGGCCAGGGTGCGGGCCGAGAACGGCGTGATCTCCAGGCCCAGCGTTCGCAGCGCATCGGCCGCGCCTTCGGCGGTGGCGATCTCCTGCGGCGTGGCGGCGAAGGTGGCCGGGATCAGCAGCGGCTGGCTGGCCAGCGCCGTCTCGGCGCCGGCCTCGAGCTGGTCCTTGAGCCGCTCGTACACGATGCGCTCGTGGGCCGCATGCATGTCCACCACGATGAGGCCCTGGCGGTTCTCGGCCAGGATGTAGATGCCGTGCAGCTGGGCGATGGCCCGGCCCAGCGGCCAGTCGCCCTCGGGCAGCGCCGGTGCCGCCACGGCCTGCGATGCGGGCGCCGGGGCGAACGCGGCGGGCACCTCGGCGGCCAGCGGCGCGGGAGCCGGCTGCCACAGGGCCGACAGGTCCCGTACCGGCTGGCCCACCGGCGCATCGAACGCCATGCGCGGCTGCGACCAGGCGGGCTGGCCGGTGGGGCGTTGGGGCAGGTCCGGGGGCAACAGCGGTGGCGCCACGTCCAGCGCGGCGGCGCGCGGCGCGGCCAGGGCGGCCTCGACGGCGCGGCGCACCGCCTGGTGTACCTCGCGGCCATCGCGGAAGCGCACCTCGATCTTGGTCGGGTGCACGTTCACGTCGACGCGCGACGGCTCGATGTCCAGGTAGAGCGCGTACACCGGTTGCCGCTGGCCGTGCAGCACGTCTTCGTATGCGCTGCGCGCGGCATGCGTGAGCACCTTGTCGCGGACGTAGCGGCCGTTGACGTAGGCGAACTGGTGGTCGGGGCGCGAGCGGGCGGCATCCGGGATGCCGGCGCGGCCGGTGACGCGCACCGGCCCCACGACCTGGTCGATGGCGACGCTCTGCGCCAGGAAGTCCTCGCCCAGCACGTCGGCCAGGCGCTGGTCGCGGCTGGCGGGCCGCCATTGCTCGACCAGCTTGCCCTCGTGCCAGATCGCGAAGCCGGTCTCGGGCCGGGCCAGCGCGTGGCGGCGCACGGCCTCGATGCAGTGGGCCAGCTCGGTGGCGTCGGTCTTGAGGAACTTGCGGCGCGCCGGCGTGCTGAAGAACAGTTCCTTGACTTCGACCGTGGTGCCGCCGGCGCGCGCGGCCGGCCGCAGTTCGCCGCTGCGGCCATCGAGCAGGAAGGCGCTGGGTTGGCCGGGCGTGCGCGAGAGGATGGACAGCTCGGACACCGAGGCGATGGCGGCCAGCGCCTCGCCGCGAAAGCCCATGGTGGCCACCTGCTCCAGGTCCTGCAGGCTGCCGATCTTGCTGGTGGCGTGCCGGCGCAACGCGATCGGCAATTCATCGCGCGGGATGCCGCCGCCGTCGTCCTCCACCGACACCAGCCGCACCCCGCCGGCCAGCAGCCGGACGGTGACCTGGGTGGCGCCGGCGTCCAGTGCGTTGTCGACCAGCTCGCGCACCACCGAGGCCGGGCGCTCCACCACCTCGCCGGCCGCGATCTGGCTGATCAACTCGTCGGGGAGGTCGCGGATCGGACGACGATGGTCCGGATGGAGCACTGCATTCACGCCCGCGATTCTAAGGAGCGCGCCCGCCCGGGCCGATAATCGCCCGCCATGGAGTACGCGGCTTTCCTGATCGATTTCATCCTGCACGTCGACAAGCACCTGCAGACTTTCGTGGCGACCTACGGCACCTGGGTGTACGCGCTGCTGTTCCTGATCATCTTCGTCGAGACCGGCGTGGTGGTGATGCCGTTCCTGCCGGGCGACTCGCTGCTGTTCGTGGTCGGCGCGATGTGCGGCGTGGGCCTGATGGATCTCGGCACGTCGATCGCGCTGCTGTGGGCCGCGGCCGTGCTGGGCAACCAGAGCAACTACGCCATCGGCCGCCAGGTGGGGCCCAAGGTGTTCCAGTGGGAGCAGTCGCGCTTCTTCAACCGCCGCGCCTTCGACCAGGCCCATGCGTTCTACGAGAAGTACGGCGGCTTCACCATCATCGCGGCGCGCTTCATGCCGTTCCTGCGCACCTTCGCGCCGTTCGTGGCCGGCGTGGCGCGCATGACGCGCAGCAAGTTCACGCTCTACGACGTCACCGGTGGTGGCCTGTGGGTGGGCGGCATCGTCGCCGCCGGCTACTTCTTCGGCAGCGTGCCGTGGGTGAAGGAAAACCTCGACAAGATCATCTGGGCCATGATCCTCATCCCCGGCCTGGTGGTCATCTTCGGCGCCATCCGGGCGCGCCTGAAGCCGGCGCCCTCCGCCTGAGTCCGGCGTGCCCCTGCCGCTGGATCCCCTGTCGCTGAAGCTCTTCATCGCGGTCGTCGAGGAGCAGGGAATCGGCAAGGCGGCCGAACGCGAGCACATCGCCGCCGCCGCCATCAGCAAGCGCATCACCGAACTCGAGGGCACGCTGCGCACCCAGTTGCTGACGCGCAGCCACAAGGGGGTCGAGCCGACCGCGGCCGGCGTCGCGCTGCTGCGGCTGGCGCGCCAGGCACTGCATGCGCTCGACGGCGTCCATGCGCAGATGCTCGACTACGCCACCGGCACGCGCGGCGAGGTGCGGCTGTTCGCCAACATCTCCGCCATCACCGAATTCCTGCCGCAGGACCTGGCCGCGTTCGCCGCCGAGTACCCCGAGGTGCGGCTGCACCTCGAAGAGCGCAACAGCGCCGTCACGGCCCGGGCGGTGGCGGATAACGCGGCCGACGTCGGCATCTGCATCCGTCCGCCGCAGGGGGAGGGCGTCGAGATCCTTCCCTACGAGGTGGACGAGCTGGCCGTGGTGCTGCGCCGCGACCATCCGCTGGCCGCGCACAGGAGCCTGCGGCTGGCCGACCTGCTCGACTGGGATTTCGTCGGCCTGCGCACCGGCAGCGCCATCAACAGCCAGCTGGCCGAGGCGGCCGCCAGCAGCGGCCGGGCGGTCCGGCTGCGGGTCCACGTCACTGGCTACGACGCCCTGTGCCTGATGGTGTCCGCCGGCCTGGGGATCGCCATCGCGCCGACCGGCCTGGTGCGGCTGTTCGTGGAGCGGCTGAACCTGTGCGAAGTGCCGCTCGCCGAGCCGTGGGCCCGCCGCGAGCTGGCGCTCTGCGTGCGCGCCCAGGCCGAGCTCCCGCAGGCGGCCCGGCGCCTGGTCGAGCACCTGCAGCGCTGCGCGCAGCAGCGCCGGCAGTAGTCTTCGCAGTTGGCGATGGCCCCTTGGCCATCCGTTGATGGTGGCGGGCATGGCAGGCCGCCACCATCGCCCCGTTCCCAGAGATCAGAGGAGACAACCCATGCTCATTCCCACCTTCGGCCGCCGCCACGCGCTGGCAGCCCTCGCCCTGGCGCTGGCCGGCGCCAGCCCGTTCGCCGGCGCCCAGCAGTGGCCCGACAAGCCGATCCGCATCGTGGTCGGCTTCGCGCCCGGGGGCTTCACCGACGTCCTGGGCCGACTGATCGGCCAGAAGCTGTCGGACCGCCTGGGCCAGCCGGTGGTGGTCGAGAACAAGCCCGGCGCCGCCGGCACGCTGGGCGCCGACCTGGTCGCCAAGAGCCGGCCCGACGGCTACACCCTGCTGCTGGCGCACAGCAACTCCAATTCGGTGGCGCCGGCGCTGTACCCCAAGCTGCCGTACGACGTCGTCAAGGACTTCACGCCCATCATCCTGGTGGCCAACACGCCGCTGCTGCTCACCGTGACGGCGGGCCTGCCGGCGCGCACCGTCGGCGAGTTCGTGGCCCTGGCCAAGAGCAAGCCGAACGGCCTGAGCTACGCCTCGTCCGGCGGCGGCAGTGCCCAGCACCTGGCCGCCGCCCGCTTGCCACCGGCACCCAGATGACCCACGTGCCGTACAAGGGCAGCGGCCAGGCGATCGTGGACCTGCTGTCGGGGCAGGTCGACCTGAACTTCGAGAGCCCGCCCAACGTCATGGCCCACGCCAGGGCGGGCAAGGTCCGGCTGCTGGCGGTCACCAGCGCCAAGCGCTCGCCGATGCTGCCCGAGGTGCCGACGATGGAGGAGGCGGGCGTGAAGAATGCCGAGATGCAGCAGTGGTTCGCCGTCATGGGCCCGGCGCGGATGCCGGCCGACCTCACCCGGCGCCTGAACAGCGAGATCGCCGCCATCCTGCGGCAACCCGACGTGGCCGAGAAGATCGCCTCGCAGGGTGGCGAGATCCTGGGCGGCTCGCCCGAGGACTTCGCCCGCTTCCTGGCCTCGGACAGCGCCGCCTACGCCCGGCTGGTGAAGGAGGCAGGGATCACCCTGGACTGACATGAGCCTGAAGACTTCCGACCTTTGCGACGCCTGCGAGCAGGCCGAGCCCTGCGCGCTGCCCCTGCGCGGCTGGGGCCGGCGCCGGGCCTTCGCCGGTGCCATCCGCACCATCCGCTGCCACGAGGACATCGCCCTGATGCGCGACCTGGTCAACCAGCCGGGGCAGGGACAGGTGCTGGTGATCGACGGCGGCGGTTCGATGGCACGGGCCATCTTCGGCGACGTGATGGCCGCCGTGGCCAGCCGCAACGGCTGGGCGGGGCTGGTGATCCACGGCGCGATCCGCGATGGCGTCGAGATCGACGCCATGGACATCGGCGTCAAGGCGCTGGGCACCGTTCCCAAGCGCGGCGAGCGCACCGGTCGCGGGGAGGTGGACGTCCCGGTCACGTTCGGCGGCGTCACCTTCGTGCCCGGCCGCCGCCTGGTGGCCGACGAGGACGGCGTCATCCTCCTGCCCGAGGGGCTGACGGAGAGCGACATCCGCACCGACGACGTCGTCGCCGCCACCGCCGCCTACGCGGCCTCCGCCCGGTGACCGCGCGCACCCTGTACCGCCGCATCGTCGACGCGCACACCGTGCGCGGGCTCGGCGAGGGCGGCCAGGTCCTGCTCTACGTCGACCGGCAGGTCCTCAACGAGTACACCAGCCCGCAGGCCTTCGCCGCACTGCACGCGGCCGGCCGCAGCGTCTGGCGCCCGTCCGCCACCATCGCGGTGGTCGACCACGTGAATCCGACCACCCCCGAGCGCAACGCCGGCACCATGGTCATCGCCGACGCCGAACGCTCGCTGCAGGTGCGCACGCTGGCGGCCAACTGCGCGCGGCACGGCATCGAGCTGTACGACATGCTGGATGCGCGCCAGGGCATCGAGCACATCGTGGCCAGCGAGCAGGGCCTGGTCCTGCCGGGCATGGTGATGGCCGCCGGCGACAGCCACACCACCAGCCACGGTGCCATGGGCGCGCTGGCGTTCGGCATCGGCAGCAGCGAGATCGAGCACCTGCTGGCCACCCAGACCCTGACCTACACGGTGCAGAAGACCATGAACGTCGAGGTCGGCGGCCGGCTCGGCTTCGGCGTCAGCGCCAAGGACCTGGTCCTCGAGCTGATCCGGCGGATCGGCGCCGATGGCGCCGGCGGGCACGTGATCGAGTACACCGGGCCGGCGATCCGCGCGCTCGGCGTGGAGGGCCGCCTGACCCTGTGCAACATGAGCGTGGAGGCGGCCGCGCGCGGCGCCATCGTGGCCCCCGACGACGCGCTGTTCGCCTACCTGCACGGCCGCCGCCGCGTCCCCCAGGGTGCCGCGTGGGATCGCGCCGTGGCGGCGTGGCGCACGCTGCGCAGCGACGACGGCGCCGTGTTCGACCGCACCGTCTCGCTCGACGCCGCGTCGATCGCGCCCATGGTCACGTGGGGCACCAGCCCGGACCAGGGCGCCACCATCGATGCCGCCGTTCCCGACCCGGCGGCCGAGCGCGACCCGACCCGGCGACGCGGTGCCGAGCGGGCGCTGGCGTACATGGGGCTGCAGCCGGGCGAGCGGCTGGACGGGCTGGCCATCAGCCACGCCTTCATCGGCTCGTGCACCAACGGCCGCATCGACGACCTGCGCGACGCCGCACGCGTCCTGCGCGGGCGGCGGGTGGCGGCCGGTGTCCGGGCGCTGGTCGTGCCCGGGTCGACCCAGGTGCGCGCCCAGGCCGAGGCGGAAGGCCTGGCCCAGGTGTTCCGCGAGGCCGGTTTCGAATGGCGCCAGGCGGGCTGCTCCATGTGCGTGGCGATGAATGACGACCACCTGGGGGCGGGCGACCGCTGCGCCTCCAGCACCAACCGCAACTTCGAGGGCCGGCAGGGCCCGGGCGCGCGCACCCACCTCATGAGTCCGGCCATGGTGGCCGCGGCCGCCGTCCGCGGCGCGCTCACCGACGTGCGCCGGTTGCTGCCCGCCCAGGAGTGACCATGGAACCGTTCCGAACCCTCACCGGCCCGGCCGCGCCGCTGCCCATGGCCAACCTCGACACCGACCAGATCATGCCCAAGCAGTTCCTGCGCGGCGTCGACCGCGAGAGCGGGCTGGCCGGCGGATTCCTGCACGACCTGCGGTTCGACGAGCAGGGCCGTGCGCGACCGCAGTTCGTCCTGAACCGGGCGCCCTGGACGCAGGCGCGGCTGCTGGTCACCGGCCCGAACTACGGCTGCGGCTCCAGCCGCGAACACGCCGTGTGGGGGATGCTGCAGCTGGGCCTGCGCTGCGTCATCGGCAGCAGTTTCGGCGGCATCTTCGCGGACAACTGCATCCGCAACGGGGTCCCGGCGATCTGCGTTCCGGCCGAGGAGGCCGAGCGCCTGCTCGCGCTGGCCGCCGACCCGCAACGGTGCCAGATGACGGTCGACCTGGAGGCGCAGACGATCACCACCGCGGGCGATGGCTGCATCCTGCCGTTCCGTTTCGATGCGCGGCACCGGTCGATGCTGCTGCGCGGCCTGGACGCGGTGGGCCTGACGCTCGAGATGGCGGACGACATCCGCCGGTTCGAGAGCGGCTACCTGCAGGACGCCGCCACACGCGCGTGAGCAGCGGCGGGCTACTGGCCGGCGGTCAGCTTGTGCACCAGGTCGGCGGTGGTGTTGGCCTTGTACTTGCGCATCAGGCGCGCGCGGTAGATCTCCACCGTGCGGTGGCTGATCGCCAGTGCCTTGCCGATTTCCTTGGAGGTCATGCCCTCCAGCAGCCGCGCCGCCACCTCGCGCTCGCGCGCCGTGAGCTCGGCCTTCACCGGGCGCTGCGAGCTGAGGTCCTCGAACGACCAGATGCCGGACTCGTGCGGCGCATCGCGGTTGAGCGCGCGGCCGGTGACGTGGCACCAGAACACCTCGCCGTTGGCGCGCTTCATGATGCGGTCGTCGGCGTAGTGGCCCTTGGCATTGAGGATCGGGGCCATGCGCGCGCCCAGCCGTTCGTACTCGTCCGGAGTGGGGTACAGCGTCATGAACGACTGGCCGATCAGCAGCTCCCGCGCGAAGCCGAACATCTCGCATAACTGGCGATTGCAGTCGACAATGGCGCGGTTGCGCGACAGGCACAGCCCGACAGGCGCGAGGTCGAAGGCCAGGCGGTAATCGACGTCCATCGGGCCCGTTCCCTAGGCAAAACTACGTAGCAACATAGGTAGTATCGTAGCCGGGTTCGCCGGCACCCCGCCCGGCCAGGTTCCGCGAAGGAGACTCCTCTTGAACAAGCTCTATCCCTCTGCGGCCGCTGCGATCGACGGCGTCGTGCGCAGCGGCCAGCTGCTCGCCGTCGGTGGCTTCGGCCTCTGTGGCATCCCCGAGGCCCTGATCGATGCCGTGCGCGACAGCGGCGCCAAGGACCTCACCGCCATTTCCAACAATGCCGGCGTCGACGACTTCGGCCTGGGCAAGCTGCTGCAGACGCGCCAGATCAGGAAGATGATCTCGTCCTACGTCGGCGAGAACAAGGAGTTCGAGCGCCAGTACCTGGCCGGCGAACTCGAGCTCGAATTCACGCCGCAGGGCACGCTGGCCGAGAAGCTGCGCGCCGGCGGCGCCGGCATCCCGGCCTTCTTCACCAAGACCGGTGTCGGCACCATGGTGGCCGAGGGCAAGGAGCTGCGCGAGTTCGACGGCGAGACCTACGTGATGGAGCGCTCGCTGGTGCCCGACGTGGCGCTGGTCAAGGCCGACGTGGCCGACAAGAGCGGCAACCTGCGCTTCAACCTGACCGCGCGCAACTTCAACCCGGCCGCCGCCATGGCCGGCAAGGTCTGCATCGTCGAGGTGGAGAAGGTCGTCGAGGTCGGCGAGCTGGCCCCCGACGACATCCACCTGCCCGGCATCTACGTGCACCGCATCGTGCTCAACGCCAGCCCCGAGAAGCGCATCGAGAAGCGCACCGTCCGTTCCTAAGGAGAGACCATGCCCTGGACCCAAGACCAGATGGCCGCGCGCGCGGCCCAGGAACTCGAGGACGGCTTCTACGTGAACCTCGGCATCGGCATCCCCACGCTGGTGGCCAACTTCACCGGCGACAAGGAAGTGTGGCTGCAGTCCGAGAACGGCATGCTGGGCATCGGCCCGTTCCCGACCGAGGCCGAGGTCGACCCCGACCTCATCAACGCCGGCAAGCAGACCGTCACCACCATCAAGGGCTCGTCCATCTTCGGCAGCCACGAGAGCTTCGCCATGATCCGTGGCGGCAAGATCAACCTGTCTATCCTGGGCGCCATGCAGGTCAGCGAGCACGGCGACCTGGCCAACTGGATGATCCCCGGCAAGATGGTCAAGGGGATGGGCGGCGCGATGGACCTTGTGGCCGGCGTGCCGCGCGTGATCGTGCTGATGGAGCACGTGGCGCGCAAGAAGGACGGCGGCGAAGACCTGAAGATCCTGCCCAAGTGCACCCTGCCGCTCACCGGCGTGGGCGTGGTCGACCGCATCATCACCGACCTCGCGGTGATGGACGTCACGCCCCAGGGCCTCAAGCTCATCGAGCTGGCGCCCGGCGTCACGTTCGAGCAGGTGCAGGCCAAGACCGGCGTCACGCTGCGCCAGTGACGCCGACGCGGCAGCAGCGCTGCCGCCGGGCTGAAACCCGACACGCGCCGCCACACCGGTAACGTGGCGTGACACGCCATGGAAGGCGGCTGACACCGGCTGCCGTTATCCGCCTGCGCTGAGCCACCCCGGCGCTGCCGACCATGCACCCATGGCGGCCGCCGGCCGCGGGGAGCACCCCATGAACACCCGCTTCGCCTTCGTGGCCCTGGCCTGCTTCGCCGCTGTGCCGGCGATGGCCTGCTACACCGTCTACGACCGCACCAACACCCTGGTCTACAACGCCCAGGTGCCGCCGGTCGACATGACCCAGCCGCTGCGCGAGGCCGTGGATGCGCGCTGGCCGGGCGGCCACATGGTGTTCGGCGACGACGCCGGCTGCCCGCGCCTGAACGAGACGCGGCGGCAGCTCCAGCGGCCCTCGACCACCGGCCGCTCGCCGCTGCTGACCGACGCGGCCACCGCCAAGGCCATGGGGCTGCCGCACACCACGCTCGGCAATGGCGTCGTGGTGGTCCCCGACCGGCCCGACAGCATGCGCCCAGGCGTGGTGGTGACCGATTCGGGCCTGCAGGAATCGGCGACGACGGCGATGGGCGCGGGTCCCACACCGGGCGCGCCCGCCGGTCCGCCACCCAATGGCCTGGCCGATTCCGGACTGGTACCCGCCCCCGTCGTGGGCGCCGGACCCAACCGGCCGCGCGTGTATCCGGGCGACGCGCGGCCCCCGCAGGCGGTGCAACTGCCGGCGCAGGGGGGCCGGCGGTAGTCGCCTCTCATCCGGTGACCACCTTCAGAGTCGTCATGCCGGGCTCGGGCCTGACAACGTCACGCTGACCCCACCCCCCAGAATCGTCATGCCGGGCTTGACCCGGCATCCATCTCCGGAACCAGGTCGCACCCGAACCACGTTCGGGAGATGGATTGCGGGGCAAGCCCGCAATGACGAGATCTGCGGGTCAAGCCCGCAATGACGAGATCTGCGGGTCAAGCCCGCAATGACGCGCCTCCAGAAACAGCCCTGATCAGCGGAACGGCCGGCTCAAATACCGCGAGCCGACCCAGCCGAAGCGCCACGGCACGTCCATGGCCTTGCTGATGCCGATGCGCGGGCCGGCCACGATCGGCGGCGGGTCGGGGGCGGCGAACACCTGGAAGGGCGGACGGTCCAGCCGGTGGCCGTTCATCCCGTGGGCGATGGCCAGGGCCTGGCCGACCCGCCCGGGGCCGGCGCACAGCAGGCGCTCGTCCTGCAGGCCCCGCCGCACGCGCATGGCATCGAGGCCGTGGGTGGGTTCGATGGCGCGGATCAGCACGCCGGCGCCGTGGCCGTCCTCCCGGCAGACGAAGTTCAGGCACCAGTGGATGCCGTACGAGCGGTAGACGTAGGCGCGTCCGGGCGGGCCGAACATGGCCTGGTTGCGCGCGGTCGGGCCGCTGTGGCTGTGCGAGGCCGGATCCTCGCGGTCGTAGGCCTCGGTCTCGACGATGCGGCCGCCCACGCCATCCACCAGCAGCGTCGCGCCGATCAGCGCCTGCGCCACCACCACCGCGTCGCCAGCGAAATCGTGCGGCCCCAGCGCCCTAGGCGTAGGCATCGACCTCGACGTCCGACTCGCCCAGGAAGCCGCCGCTCTGGTGCGCCCACAGCCGGGCATACAGCCCGCCCAGCGCCAGCAGGCTGCGGTGGTCGCCTTCCTCGACGATGCGGCCCTGGTCCATCACCACCAGCCGGTCCATCGCCGCGATGGTCGACAGCCGGTGGGCGATGGCGATCACGGTCTTGCCCTGCATCAGTTCGTCCAGGCTGGCCTGGATGGCCGCCTCCACTTCGGAGTCGAGCGCGCTGGTGGCCTCGTCGAGCAGCAGGATGGGCGCGTCCTTGAGCATCACGCGCGCGATTGCCACCCGCTGCCGCTGGCCGCCCGAGAGCTTCACCCCGCGCTCACCGACATGGGCATCGAAGCCCTGGCGGCCGTGGGGATCGCTGAGGTGCACGATGAACTCGTGCGCGTGGGCGCGGCGCGCGGCCAGTTCCATCTCGGCCTCGCTGGCGCCGGGCCGGCCGTACAGGATGTTGTCGCGCACCGAGCGATGCAGCAGCGAGGTGTCCTGCGTCACCAGGCCGATGTGGGCGCGCAGGCTGTCCTGCGTGACGGCCGCGATGTCCTGGCCGTCGATGACGATGCGGCCACCGTCCAGGTCGTAGAAGCGCAGCAGCAGGTTGACCAGCGTCGACTTGCCGGCGCCCGAGCGGCCGATCAGCCCGATGCGCTCGCCCGGCCGCACCACCAGGTCGAAGGCGTCGATGACCGGGGTGGGCTTGCCGTAGCCGAACCGCACGTCCTCGAAGCGGACCTCGCCGCGCGGCACTTCCAGCGGCCGGGCCTGGGGTGCGTCGACCACGGCGCGCGGCCGGGTGAGGGTGCCGATGCCGTCCTGCACGGTGCCGACGTTCTCGAACAGCGAGGCCATCTCCCACATGATCCAGTGCGACATGCCGCTGATGCGCAGAGCCATCGCCGTCACGGCGGCCACGGCACCGGGTCCCACCTCGCCCTGCGACCACAGCTGCAGCGAGTAGCCGGTCACCGCCAGGATCAGCCCGACCACCAGCGCGTGGTTGACGATCTCGAAGGCGCTCACCAGCCGCATCTGGCGGTAGCCGGTGGCCTGGAACTCCTGCATCGCCTCGCGCGCGAAGCCGGCCTCGCGGTGGGTGTGCGAGAACAGCTTGACGGTGGGGATGTTGGTGTAGGCGTCGGTGATGCGCCCCGTCATCATGGCGCGTGCATCGGCCTGCTTCTTGCCGATGCGCCCCAGGCGCGGCACGAAGTACCAGACCGAGACCGCGTAGCAGGCCAGCCAGCCCAGGAAGGGCAGCATCAGCCGGGGGTCGAAGCCGCCGGCCAGCAGCACCAGCGAGATGAAGTAGACGCCGATGCCGATGATCACCTCGGTGGTGGTGAACACCATCTCGCGCACCGCCAGCGCGGTCTGCATCACCTTGGTGGTGACGCGGCCGGCGAACTCGTCGGCGTAGAACGCCATGCTCTGGCCGAGCATGAGCCGGTGGAAGTTCCAGCGCAGCCGCAGCGGGAAGTTGATGGCCAGCGTCTGGTGCTTGACGATGGTCTGCATCGCGATCAGCACGATGCTGGCCAGCAGCACGCCCGCCAGCAGCCGGAGCATCGGGCCGTGCGCCTGCCACAGGCTGGCCGGCTGGACGCGGCCGAGCCAGTCGACGATCTGGCCCAGCATGGAGAACAGCAGGGCTTCGTAGGCCGACACACTGGCCGACAGCAACGCGAGCCAGCCGATGTAGCCGCGCAGGCCCTCGGTGCAGGCCCAGACGAACGCGACGAAGCGCTTCGGCGGCAGGGCCGGTTCGGCGGCGGGGTAGGGGTGGAGGAGGGCTTCGAAGCGGCGGAACAAGGGGCGCAAGGATGCCACAGGCCTTGCGAAGGCAGGGCCGGCAGTGGCGAATTCGCACAATCGATGGCGGCAGTTTACTGTATAAATGAACAGTAGATTCCGGCTCCCGCTTTCCCTCACCACCCCCCTCCATGCAGCCCGCTGCAGTCCTCGCCATCCCGCACGTCTGGCGCGTCACCGACCTGGCGCGCGAGGAGGCCGTGCTGCCCAGCGGGCATGCGGCCCTCGACGCCCAGCTGCCCGGTGGCGGCTGGCCGCTGGGCTGCCTGGTCGAGTTGCTGCAGGAGAGGCCCGAGGCCCATGCCTGGCAGCTGTTGCTGCCGGTGCTGGCCGCCCGGGTGGCCGACCGGCAGGGGCCGGTCGTGCTGGTCGGCCCTCCGTTCCATCCCTTCGGCCCGGCCCTGGCGGCGCAGGGCCTGCCGGCCGACCGCCTGCTCTGGATCCGCGCCGAGCCGGCCGCGGCCCGCCTCTGGTCGGCCGAGCAGTCGCTGCGCTGCACCGACGTCCAGGCCGTGCTGGCCTGGCTGCCGCAGGTGCGCACGCCCGAGTTGCGCCGGCTGCACCTGGCTGCGCGCCAGCACGGCAAGCTGCTGTTCGTGCTGCGCGGCGTGCAGGCGCGGCTGCACGCCAGTCCGGCGCCCTTGCGGCTGCTGCTGCAGGGCAGCCAGGAGATGGAGGTGCACATCGTCAAGCGGCGCGGCCCGCCGCTCGACGAACCGCTGCACCTGCCCGCGGTGCCGGCACGCCTGCAGGCCCTGCTGGCCTCGCGCCGGCGCACGCCGGTCGAGGTCCCCGCCACCCCCGAACCCAGGAGATCGCATGTTCTGGATCGCCTTGTGTCCCTTCCGTGAGCAGGACCGCCAGCCCTGGACCTGGTGGGCGTTGCGGTTCACGCCGCGCGTCACCCACGTCGACGAGGCCGTGCTGCTCGAGGTGTCCGGCAGCCTGAGGCTGTTCGGCGGCCGCCAGGCCCTGCTGCACCTGTTGCTGCGTTCGCACCCCGACCTGGGCGAGGTGCCGTGGGCCGCGGCATCCACGTCCCTGGTGGCCCTGGCGCTGCTGCGCTGCAAGCAGCGTGGCATCGCCAGGCCGGCCGCGCTGCCCGACGACCTGCCGCTGGAGCTGCTCGGTGCCGCCCTGCCGCACGTGGCCCTGCTCGAACGCACCGGCACCCGCACCTGGGGGCAGGTGCGGGCGATGCCGCGCGGCGGCCTGTCGCGCCGGTTCGGCGCGGACCTGCTGGCGGCCCTGGATTCGGCCTTCGGGGAACGGCCGGAAACCTATCCCTGGCAGGTGCTGCCCGAGGCGTTCGACCTCAACGCCGAACTCGCCGCGCTGGCCAGCACGGCCCCCGAGTTGCTGCTCGGCGCCGAACAGCTGCTGGCCCGCCTGCAGGTCTGGCTGCAGGCGCGCAACCGCGGCGTGCTGGCGCTGGAACTCGAATGGACGCTGGACCTGCGGCGCCTGAACGGCGTGAAGCTGCCGCCCCGGGAACAGCTGCAGGTGCGCACCGCCCAGCCCACCCAGGACATGGCCCACCTGCGCCGGCTGGTGCGCGAGCACCTGGAGCGCGCCACCCTGGCGGCCCCCGCCAACCACCTGCGGCTGCGCTCGCTCGAGACGGTGCCCTGGGCGGGGGCCACCACCAGCCTGCTGCCGCAGGAGCAGGGGCAGGGCGAGAAGCTGCACCAGCTGGTCGAACGCCTGTCGGTGCGCCTGGGCGAGGAGAACGTGGTGGTGCCGGTGCCGCAGGCCGACCACCGGCCCGAATGCAAGCAGGCCTGGAAGCCGGCCCGCGAGGGCAGCAGTGCGCCGGTGGAGGAGCCCGACGCGCTCTATCCGTCCTGGGTCCTGCCGCAGCCGCTGCGCCTGCGCATGCAGGGCGAGACGCCGTGCTTCGGCGGCCCGCTGCGCCGGCTGGCGCGCCTGTACCGGGTCGAGACGGCCTGGTGGGACGGCGCCGGCCCCACCCTGCGCGACTACTTCGTGGCGCGCAGCCCGCGCTCCGGCCTGGTCTGGATCTTTCGCGAGCGGCCCTGCCACCTGGCCGAGGACCTGGCCCAGGCGCGCCAGTTCGCCTGGTACCTGCAGGGGCTGTATGCCTGAGAGCCAGGTCAAGCCCCGGCCGGTGCTCGACGAGGAACACCTGCCGCCCATCCTGGGCACCGGGCCGCAGGTGCTGCCCGGCTACGTGGAACTGCACTGCCTGAGCAACTTCAGCTTCCAGCGCGGTGCCTCGCATCCGCAGGAGCTGGTGCGGCGCGCCTACGACCTGGGCTACGAGGCGCTGGCCCTCACCGACGAATGCTCGGTGGCCGGCGTGGTGCGGGCCTGGTCGGGGCTGAGGGATTACTTCGGCTTCATCGACCGGCTGGAAGAGGCGTTCCCGGCGCAAAAGCGCAAGCGGAAGTTCCAGTTGCTGTGCGGCAGCGAGTTCGATTTCGGCGATGCCCGCCTGGTCGCCATCGCCCGCGACCTGCAGGGCTGGGGCGGCCTGTGCGAATTCATCACGGCGGCCCGGATCGAGGCGCCGAAGGGCACCTACGACGTGGGCTGGGACCGCAGCGACCTGCGCCTGCTGCAAGGCTGCGAGGTGCTGTTCCTGCCCCGGCGCGTGCCGGGCCGGGACCTGGACATGACGGCGCTGTGCAGGCGGCTGCAGCAGTTGCGCGGGCTGTACGGCCCGTCGCTGTGGCTGGCCGTCAACCTGCCGCACCTGCTGGACGACGACCTCTGGCTGGCCCTGCTGGAGGAGGCCGCCGACCGCACCGGCGTGCCGCTGATCGCCACCGGCGACGTGCACATGCACGCCCGCTCGCGCAAGCCCTTGCAGGACGTCATCACGGCGGTGCGCCTGGGCAAGCCGGTGGCCGACTGCGGCCTGGCCCTGCAAGGCAACGCCGAGCGCCACCTGCGCCAGCGCAAGCGCCTGGCCGAGCTGTACCCGGCGCCGCTGCTCGCCCACACGCTGGACGTGCAGCGGCGCTGCCGCTTCGACCTGCAGGAGATCCGCTACGACTACCCGCTGGAGACGGTGCCGCCCGGCATGACCCCCCTCGAGGGCCTGCGCCATCTCACGTACCTGGGCGCCGGCAGGCGCTATCCGGCGGGCATCCCGCAGCGCGTGCGCGACCTGGTCGAGAAGGAGCTGGCCCTCATCGAGCTGTGCCGCTACGAGATGTTCTTCCTCACGGTGCACGACATCGTGGAGTTCGCCAACTCCAGGCGCATCCTGTGCCAGGGCCGCGGCTCGGCGGCCAATTCGGCGGTGTGCTTCTGCCTGGGCATCACCGCGATGGACCCGATGCTGTCGCAGCCGCTGCTGGAGCGCTTCATCAGCGAGAGCCGCAGGAACGAGCCGCCCGACATCGACGTCGACTTCGAGCACGAGCGGCGCGAGGAGGTCATCCAGTACATCTACGGCAAGTACGGCCGCGAGCGGGCCGCCATCGCGGCGGTGGTCATCAGCTACCGCACGCGCAGCGCCATCCGCGACGTCGGCAAGGCGCTGGGCATCGGCGAGCCGCTCATCGACGCCTTCGCCAAGGACCATTTCTGGTTCGACGACCAACTGGCCACCGAGAAGCTGCGCGGCATGGCGGCCGCCTGCGGCGTGCCCCTGGCCGAGCACCAGGCCCGCCTGTGGCTGGAGCTCACGCAGGAGCTCATGGGCTTCCCGCGCCACCTGTCGCAGCACGTGGGCGGCTTCGTGCTCACGCAGACGCGCCTCACGCGGCTGGTGCCGGTGGAGAACGCCAGCATGAAGGACCGCTCCATCATCCAGTGGGACAAGGACGACCTGGAGGACATGGGCCTGATGAAGGTCGACGTGCTGGCGCTGGGCATGCTCACCGCCATCCGGCGCTGCATCGACCTGGTGACGCAGCGGCGCGGGGCGCCGTTCACCCGCTACGACATCCCCGACGGCGACGAGGCCACCTACGCCATGGTCCGCAAGGCCGACACGGTGGGCGTGTTCCAGATCGAGAGCCGGGCCCAGATGTCGATGCTGCCGCGCCTGAAGCCCCGGGAGTTCTACGACCTGGTGGTCGAGGTCGCGATCGTGCGGCCCGGCCCCATCACCGGCGGCATGGTCCATCCCTACCTCAAGGCCCGCGAGCGGCGCGACAAGGGCGAGGCCATCCAGTACGAGCGCTCCAGCCGCGAAACCGGCGAGCCGCGCCTGAAGAAGGCGCTGGAGCGCACGCTGGGGATCCCGATCTTCCAGGAGCAGGTGATGGAGATCTCCATGATCGCGGCCGGCTTCTCGGCCGCCGACGCCGATGCCCTGCGGCGCGCCATGGCGGCCTGGAAGCGCAAGGGCGGGGTCGACAAGTTCGAGGCCCGGCTCAAGGGCGGCATGCTGGCCAACGGCTACAGCGAGGAGTTCGCGCACCGCATCTTCGAGCAGGTCAAGGGCTTCGGCGACTACGGCTTCCCGGAAAGCCATGCCTACAGCTTCGCGCTGCTGGCCTATTCGAGCAGCTGGCTCAAGTGCCACGAGCCGGCCTGCTTCCTGGCCGCCATGCTCAATTCGCAGCCCATGGGGTTCTACGGCCCTTCGCAGCTGATCCAGGATGCGCAGCGCCACGGCATCCAGGTGCTGCAGCCCGACGTGTCGCACAGCGACTGGGACTGCACGCTGGCCGGCGACCTGGCGCGGCCCGCCGTGCGGCTGGGGCTGCGGCTGGTGGGCAGCCTGCGCGAGGAAGCGGCGCGGCGCATCCCGGCCGCGCGCGGGCAGGGCGCCTTCGCCGACACCGAGGACCTGGCCTTGCGGGCCCGGCTGGACGTGCAGGACCTGGCGGCGCTGGCCGCGGCCGACGCGCTGCAGTCGCTGGCCGGCCATCGCCGCCAGCAGGTCTGGGAGGCGGCCGGGCGCCGCCGTGCGCCGGCGCTGCTGGAACAGGCCCCGATCCAGGAGGAGCCGCTGGCGCTGCCGGCCGCGCCGGAAGGCGAGGAGATCGTGTTCGACTACGCCGCCATGGGCCTCACGCTGCGCCGGCATCCGCTGGCGCTGCTGCGCGAGCGGCTGGCCAGGCGGCGCTTCCTGAACGCCGAGCAGCTCGCGGGGCTGCCCAACGGCCGCCGCGTGTCGGCCTGCGGCATGGTCACGGTGCGCCAGCAGCCGGCCACCGCCGGCGGCACGGTCTTCGTGACGCTGGAGGACGAGACCGGCCCGGTCAACGTCATCGTCTGGAAAAGCGTCCGGGAAGACCAGCGCGAGCCGCTGATGCATGCGCGCCTGCTGGCCGTGCACGGCACCTGGCAACGCGACGAGGCCAGCGGCGGGCGGGTCTGCCACCTGCTGGCGGAGCAGCTGGAGGACCTGACGCCGCTGCTGGGGCGGCTGGGCCGGCAGGGCAACCGCAGCCGCGACTTCCACTGAGGCCGGGCGGCTCCTGCTTCGGCGCCGCCGTGGCCCGACCCTGCGCGCCTGCGGCGTCGTCCGACAGGCGATTGCGGCGCGCCGGTCTACACCTGCAGCCATGCTCGAGAAACTGCCCGAAGCCCTGGGCCATGCGCTGCGCGACCGCCGCGCCGGCCTGGACCACCTCGTCTTCAACCGCTGCGGCCTGCGCGCCGGCCACGGCACGCTGCAGGTGTCCAGCCTCGCCTTCGCCGACCATGCCGAGATCCCGGCGCGGTACACGGCCGACGGCGAGGGCGAGTCGCCGCCGCTGCAATGGCTGGGCGTGCCGGCCGGCGCGGCCAGCCTGGTGCTGGTGGTCGAGGATGCCGACGCGCCGACCAGCGAGCCCCTGGTGCATGCCATCGTGGTCGACATCCCGCCCGAAGACGGCGCGCTGCACGAGGGCGCGCTGCAAAGCCCCGGCCACGACGGCGACGAGGTGCATGCCGGCCGCAACTCCTACCTGCGCGCCGGCTGGATCCCGCCCGATCCCCCGCCCGGCCACGGCACGCACCGCTATGCGTTCCAGCTGTTCGCGCTGGCGGCCGGCGAAGCCTTCAGCAGCAAGCCGGGCCGCGACGAGGTCGCGGCGGCAATCCGCGCGCGGGCGGTCGCCAGCGGACTGCTCATCGGCACCTACCACCGCCCGGACGGCAGCATCCGCGCCGGCGAGCCCAAGGCCGCCACGGCGCCGCTCGTGCGATGAGGTGGGGGACTGGGGCAGCCGAGCATTGACGGCGGCGGCGCAGGCCGCTTCCAATGCCCGCTCCACCACAGGAGCGAGACATGAACAAGGCTTTGGGAACCGCGGCGCTCGCCGCCGCGACCGCGATCGCGCTGGCCGGTTGCGCCGGCATGCCGGGTTCGGGCGGCGACTGGCAGACGCTGATCGACGGCGGCAAGGGCATGGAGAACTTCGTCAACCTGGGCACCGCCAACTGGCACGCGGAATCCGATGCCATCGTCGCCGACAACCGCGTCGGCACCGAAGGCACCAACTACCTGACCACCAAGACCGCATACAAGGATTTCCAGATCCGCGCCGAGTTCTGGGTCAACGAGACCGCCAACAGCGGCATCTACATGCGCTGCAGCGACGTGCGGCCGATGACCGACCGCACCTGCCACGAGGCCAACATCTTCGACAAGCGGCCCGACCCGAGCTTCGCCACCGGCGCCATCGTGTGGCTGGCCAAGGCGCCGACCCCGGTGCCCGTGACCGGCGGCAAGTGGAACACCATGGAGGTCACGGCCAAGGGCAAGCGCATGGTCGTGACGCTCAACGGCGTGAAGACCGCCGAGACCGACGAGGCGCGCGAGAACGGCGGCGTCATCGGCCTGCAGTACGCGGGCGGCGTGGTGCGGTACCGCAAGGTGCAGATCAGGCCGCTTTGAGCGCCGCCGCCGGCTCCAGGAAGCCGGCGGTGCGCTCGTAGTGCGCCGTCAGCAGTGCGCGCGCGCGCACCAGGTCGCCCGCCATCGCGGCCTTCGACAGCGCCTCGTGCTCGTCGAGCTCGTTGCGTTGCCGGTAGGCCTTGCGCGCGGCCAGCTGGCGGTAGCGGTAGGCCTGTTCGTACAGCTGCTCGCAGAAGCCCAGGAGCAGCGGCGATTCGCAGCCGGCCAGCAGGGCGCGGTGGAACTGCCGGTGCAGGCGTTCCCATTCCGGGTTCTCCTCGTAGCTGTCGTCCCGCAGCGAGCGCGGCGTGCGCGACAGCCGGTGCATGGCCAGCACCACCGACTCCTCCCAGGCAGGCGACCGGCGCGCGATCGCCTGCTCCAGCGCCAGTGACTCGACGGCGGTGCGGGTGCGCACCAGGTCGCGCAGGCTGGCGTCGCTGGCCTCCGCCACGCTGAAGCCGCGCTGCTCGTGGTGCACCACCCAGCCTTCGCTCGCGAGCCGGTTGAGCGCCTCGCGCAGCGGGCTGGCGCCGACCTCGTAGCGCTCCTTCAGCTGCTGCAGCACCAGCTTGCTGCCCGGCGGCCAGGCGCCGTCCAGCACGTCGGTGCGCAGGCGGTCGTACGCGGTGCGGATCAGGGTGGTGGCTTCAGGCATGAGGGTTTACCCGGTCTGTCGATAGACGGCTTGTGTCTACGATGATTATCGACAAAACAAGCGAATACTCAAGTTTTATCGACATGTCAAAACTAGCCCGCATTTCCATCGACGGCCGCCCGCAATGGGCCGGCTTCCACGACGGCCACCTCGTCTCCCTCGATGCCCAGCTGCCGGCGAACGCCGACATGGCGACGGTCGCCGGCTTTGTCGCCGGCAAGCCCGACCTGTCGAAGGCGCCGCGGCTGGACTCGGCCACGGTCCGCTGGCTCACCCCGGTCGAGCGGCCGGGCAAGGTGATCTGCCTGGGGCTCAACTACGCCGCCCACGCGGCCGAGGGCGGCAATGCCAAGCCCGAGTACCCGGCCTTCTTCTTCCGCGGCGCCACCTCGCTCATCGCCCACGAGGCGCCCCTGGTCCGCCCGCACGTGTCGAACAGCCTCGACTTCGAGGCCGAGCTGGCGGTGGTCATCGGCAACCGCTCGCGTCACCTCAAGCCGGGCAACGCCCTGTCCGCGGTGCTGGGCTATGCCTGCTTCAACGACGGCACGCTGCGCGACTACCAGCGCCGCAGCACGCAGTGGACGATCGGCAAGAACTTCGACGGCACCGGCCCCTTCGGTCCCTGGCTGGTGCCCGCGGCCGACCTGCCGTCCGGCGCCAAGGGCCTGCACATCGAGTCGCGCCTGAACGGGCAGGTGATGCAGAGCGACAACACGTCCAACATGATCGTGTCGGTCGAGGACGCCCTGGTCCTGCTGAGCGAGGTGCTCACGCTGGAGCCGGGCGACGTCATCGCCATGGGCACGCCCTCGGGCGTGGGCTATGCGCGCAAGCCGCCGGTGTGGATGCAGCCGGGCGACCGGATCGAGATCGAGATCGAGGGCGTCGGCCTCCTGGCCAACACCGTCGCGCAGGAGGCCTGAGATGCAGCCGCGCATCACCCGCCTGCCCGACGACTTCCGCTGGCCCGGCGGCCGGCGCCTGGCCGTCATCTTCAACATCGCCTACGAGGCCTGGTCCGATGGCCAGGCGCCCGGCATCGGCCCCATGGGCAACGTGCTCAAGCCCGGCTTCTTCGACACCAACGCCCACTCGTGGGGCTCGTTCGGCCTGGTGCGCGGCATCCAGCGGCTGGTGGGCATCGCCGAGAAGCACCGGGTCAAGACCAGCGTCATGGTCAACGGCGTCATCTGCGAGCGCGACCCGCAGATGGTGCGCAGGCTCGCCGACCTGGGGCACGAGATCGTGAACCACTCGTGGGGCATGGACGTGATCCCGGTCTACTTCGACGAGGCCGGCGAGCGCGCCAACCTGGCGCGCAACCACGACCTGCTGCACAAGACGGCGGGCGTGGCGCCGCTGGGCTGGATCAGCCCGCGCGGCACCGGCAGCCTGAACAGCTCGCGCCTGCTGGCCGAGGCCGGCTACCTGCACCACGGCGACGTGAACGACGACGACCGGCCCTACGTGATGGACTTCGGCGGCAAGCGCATCGTCGGCATCCCGCTGACCATGGACGTCAACGACCTGCCCACCTGCATCCGCTACGGCCAGGGGCCGCGCCACATGCTCGACACGTTCGAGGACACCTTCGCCGCCATGCGCGCCGAGCCGGTACCGCTGATGCTCGACGTGACGGCGCACACCCACGTCATGGGCCGTCCCTCGGGCGCCTGGGTGTACGAGGAGATCATGCGCCGCGTCCTGGCGACCGACGACGTCTGGGTCTGCACGCGCGAGCAGATGGCCCGTCACGTGCTGGCCACCATCCCCGCCTGATGCCGATGCAACGCCGCACGTTCCTCACTGGCGTGGGGGCGGCCGCCATGGCCGCCGCGCCGCTTGCCGCCTGGTCGCAGGCACCGGCCTGGCCGTCCCGGCCGATCCGCCTCGTGGTCGCCTTCGCCCCGGCCGGTCCGGCCGACATCATCGCGCGCCTGATGGCGCAGAAGCTCACCGAGACGCTCGGGCAGCCGGTCGTCGTGGAGAACCGGCCGGGCGCCGGCGGCAGCCTGGCCTCGGGCCAGGTCGCGCGCGCCGAGCCGGACGGCTACACGCTGCTGGTCAACACCAGCTCCTACGCAGTCAATCCCTCGATGCAGCGCAGCCTGGGCTTCGACGCCGAGAAGGACCTGGTACTGGCCTCGGTGGTCGCCTCCAGCCCCAACCTGATCACCCTGGCGCCCGGCCTGAAGGCCCGCACGCTCAAGGAGGTGATGGAGGCGGCCCGGTCCGGCGACTGGAACTACGGCACGGCGGGGGCGGGCACCACGCCGCACCTGACGGCCGAGTACATCTTCAAGGTGCTGGGCAAGGTGCCAGTCACCCACGTGCCGTACCAGGGTGCCGGGCCCGCGCTCAATGCGGCCATGGCCGGCCAGGTCCAGCTCGCGAGCGTGGCCCTGCCGGCGGCGGTCGAACTGGTCAAGGGCGGGCGCGTGCGCGGCCTGGTGGTCACCGGCAGCCGGCGCTCGCGCGTGCTGCCCGACGTGCCGACCGTGGCCGAGTCGGGCTTCCCCGGCTTCGAGGACGTCACCTGGGTCGGCGTGTTCGCGCCCGGCCGCACGCCGGACGCCGTCGTGCAGCGCGTGAACCGCGAGATCGCTCGGCTGCAGCAGGACCACGACTTCCAGGCCAAGCTGGCCGCCACCGGCTTCGAGCCGCAGGGCGGCAGCGTGGCCGAGTCGCGCGAGTACCTGCGCAGCGAACTGGCCAAGTGGGCCCGGGTCGTCAAGGAAACGGGCGCCCAGGCCCTCTGAGCCACACCGGCGCCGAGCTGGGCGAGCAACCTGCCGATGCCCCTGGTCCCGGCGGGCTGAGGTCGGTCACCGGCGGCCGAGCCTGGCGCGCCGCCGTGCACTAGTTCTGGATCGAGAGGGAGCCTCGGCGTAACAGCGCTTACGGTGGGCGATCGCGCCGGGCCGCTGCTACGGTGCCTGTTGTGGACAGACGACCGGAGACACTGATGCAAGCCGCGACCCGGGAACCACCCGACGCACTGCGCGAGAGCGTCGCCACGCTGATGCGCGACGGCATCACCGCGAAGCAGGGGGCTTTCCCGCGCGCGCTGGTGGAGGACCTGCGCGAGGACATGATGACGGCCTTCTGGGAGGCCATCCAGCGCCCCGGCGGCGCCGTCGGGCGCGGTCCGCGGCGCTGGTACGTCGAGGCCCATCCGCAGGCCTTCCGCGGCTTCGTCGACCTGGTCACCCATCCGTGGGTGTGCGCGATGGCCGAGGCCGTGCTCGGGCCGCGGTACGAGATCGTCGAGATCGGCCTGGACGTGCCGTTCCAGGGCGCGCAGTACCAGCCCTGGCACCGCGACTTCCCGTCCCCGCGCGCGACCTACGAGCAGCGCCAGATCACCTCGCTGGCCTTCAACCTCACCGGCGTCGACGTCACGCCCGACATGGGGCCGCTGGAGGTGGCGCATGGCACGCAGTGGGACGATGGCCGTTCGTGGAAGCACGGCATGTTCCCGCCGCCCGAGGCCTGCGGCCGCTATGCCGAGGGCGGCTCGCGCAAATTCCCGCAGGCCGGCGACATCAGCTGCCGCTCGGCGCTCACCCTGCACCGGGGCACCGAGCACCTGTCGCCGATCGCGCGACCGGTGCTGGTGCTGGGATACGACGCACCGGGCGCCGGCCATGCGGCCTTGCACGACCTGATGGTGACGCGGGACTTCCACGCCGCGCTGCCGGCGTCGGTGCGCGACCACCTGGTGTGCCGGGTCGTCGACCAGCTCGAGCCGATCGTGCAGAAGCACGCGATCGAGGGCCTGGTCATGGCGGGCGAGCGCTAGCGATCCGGGGGCGGCGCACGAATTGGGGAGGGTGGACTCCCCTGAAATGAGGAGGGTGACGACCTCGGCAAGGTTTTTTTTCGCTCGAAAACCCGAATTCGCTCCACACGGAAGGGCCGATCCCGGATCATGACCTGGCTGGCGCGGCGAACGCGCCAAGGATGCTCTCCATGTCGATCTGGTCCCTGGGTCTTCACCACGCGACGGCGCCGCTCGATTTCCGCGGCCGGTTCGCGCTGCCCGCCGATCGCCTGGAGCCCATGCTGCGGGACCTGCAGGAGGTCCTGCCCGGTCGGCCCGAGGTCGCGCTGCTGTCCACCTGCAACCGCACCGAGATCTACTGCACCGGCTCGCACGAGGACGTGGCGCCGGCGTTCGGCTGGCTGGCCACCTGCGGCGGCGTTCCGGCGCCGGCCCTGCGCGAGCGCGCCTTCATGCTGCAGGACGGCCAGGCGGCGCGCCATGCCTTCCGCGTCGCCTGCGGCCTCGATTCCATGGTGCTCGGCGAACCCCAGGTGCTGGGGCAGCTGAAGACGGCGGTGCGCATCGCCGAGCGCGCCGGCACGCTGGGCCCGGAGCTCAACCAGCTGTTCCAGCGCTCCTTCGCCGTCGCCAAGGAGGTGCGCAGTGCCACGGACATCGGCTCGCACTCCATCAGCGTCGCCGGGGCCGCCGTGCGGCTGGCCACCCAGCTGTTCGGTTCCCTGCAGGACCGGCGGGTGCTGTTCGTCGGCGCCGGCGAGATGGTGGAACTGGCCGCCACCCATTTCGCGGCCAAAAAGCCCCTGGCCATGGCCGTGGCCAACCGCACGCGCGAGCGCGCCGAGACCCTGGCCGCCCGCTTCGGCGCCAAGGTCGTGCGGTTGTCCGAGGTGGCCGCCCGGCTGCACCGGTTCGACGTGGTCGTCAGCTGCACCGGCGCCCAGGAGCCCCTGGTCAGCGCCGCCGCCGTGCAGCAGGCGATGGCGCGGCGCCGGCAGGCGCCGATGCTGCTGGTCGACCTGGCGGTGCCGCGCGACATCGAGTCGGCGGCCGGATCGGTGCCCCACGTGCACCTGCACGACCTCGACGACCTGTCGCGGATCGTCAGCGCCGGCCGCGCCGGACGCTCGGCCGCCGTGGCGCAGGCCGAAGGCCTCATTGCCGTGGCGGTGGACAGCTTCGAGCAGTGGCTGTCGCAGCGCCACTCGGTGCCCCTGATCCGGCAGCTGCACGCACGTGCCGAGGAGTGGAGGACGCTGGAGCTGGTGCGGGCGCGCCGGCTGCTGGCCCGCAGCGAAGGCATCGAGGCGGTGCTGCAGGCGTTCTCGCGCGGGCTGATGAACAAGGTGCTGCACGGCGCGATCGCCGAGCTCAAGACCGCGGACGTCGAGGCCCACGCACGCGCCCGGTCGGCGGTCCATCAGTTCTTCCTGCGCGATGAGCGCCAGGAGCGCCGGGAGCGGCCGCGATGCTGATCCCGGGAACGCCGGCACCCTGGTTCGTGGCGCGCGCGACGGGCAAGCCGCGCTTCCACATCCACACGATGGGCGGCCACGTTCTCGTGCTGTGCTTCTTCGGCTCGTCGGCCTCACCGGCCAGCGCCCGCGTGCTGCAGGACCTGCACCGCCACGCCGCCGTCTCCGACGACGCCGGGGCCTTCTTCTTCGGCATCAGCACCGACCCGCAGGACGAGGAGCTCGGGCGCGTGCGTGACCAGCTGCCGGGCCTGCGCTACTTCTGGGACTTCGACCGCTCGGTGTCCACGCTGTACCAGGCCGCCGACACCCCCTGCACGGTGATCCTCGACGAGCGCCTGCGCGTGGTCGCGGTGCTCGACCTGCGCCAGGAGCCGGAAACCCACCTCCGGCGCGTCATGGCCGTGGTGCGCAGCCTACGCCAGCCGGCCCCCGGCGCCGCCGACGCCGACGCCGCGTTCGCGCCGGTGCTGGTGGTGCCGCGCGTCTTCGAGCCGGCGCTGTGCGAGGCCCTGATCCGCTACCACGGCGTCACCGGCGGCCAGGAGTCGGGCACCATGCGGGAGGAGGCCGGCCTCACGGTGGAGCATCACGACTACGGCTTCAAGCGCCGCCGCGACCGCAACATCGACGATGCCGCGCTGGGCCGCGCCTGCCAGAGCCGCATCCAGGAGCGGCTGCTGCCGGAAGTCCAGAGGGCGTTCCAGTTCCGGGCCACGCGGATGGAGCGACTGCTGGTGGCCTGCTATGACGCCAGCACGAACGACCATTTCCGCGCCCACCGCGACAACACCACGCGCGGCACGAGCCACCGGCGCTTCGCCGTCTCGGTGGTGCTCAACACCGGCCAGTTTGAAGGCGGCGAGCTGCGCTTTCCCGAATTCGGCAACCGCCTGTATGCGCCGCCGCCGGGCGGAGCCGTGGTGTTCTCCTGCTCGCTGCTGCACGAGGCCACCCCGGTGACCCGCGGCAAGCGCTACGTGTTCCTGCCGTTCCTCTATGACGAGGAGGGCGCCCGCGAGCGGCTGGAGAACCGGCGCTACCTGGCGTCGCGGCAGCCGGCCGCGGACGAAGGCGACGGGGCGCAGCCGCCGCAGGCCGCGGTGGCCCCGTCGCCCGGCCGTCAGTCGTCGAACGCGGCGTCGACTTCCTCGATCTCCAACTTGGCGTAGATCGCGGCGGCGCCGCTGAGGTCCCAGACGGCGGCGCCGTTGCGCACCTTCTCGATGACCTCGTCTTCCTTGCTCATCTTGGCCTGGGCGGCAGCGACGACGCGCGCGGCGTCCTTGCGCGGCACGGCGATGACGCCGTCGCCATCGGCCACGATCAGGTCGCCGGGACACACGTTCACGCCTTCGCACACCACGGGCGCGTTGACGTAGCCGTGGCCGGACTTGTCCGGGTGGATTGGCGAGATGTGGGTCGACCACACCGGGAAGCCCAGCTCGCGCACCTGGTCGATGTCGCGCGCGCTGCCTTGCACCACCACGCCGGCCAGTCCCTTCTTCATCGCGTAGCGGGTGGCCAGGTCGCCCCACTGCGCGCCGGACAGCTCGGCCTGGCAGACCACGACCAGCACGTCGCCGGGCTGGGCCAGGTAGAGCGCGCGGTGCATCATCAGGTTGTCGCCCGGCCAGCAGAACGCCGTGACGGCCGGCCCGGCGATCTTCTGGCCCGGTTGCAGCGGCCGCATGCGGCCTGCCATCAGCGCCGCGCGGCCGGGCGGGCCCATGGCCTCGTGGATGTCGGCGACGGTGATCTCGCGCGCCTTGGCGACGATGTCGGCCGGGACGCGGTTGACCTTGAGGTAGACCTTGGACGGGCTCATGGGCGTCAGGCCTTCGGCACGCAGTAGTCGCCGGCCGCCAGGCGGAAGGTCGTGCGCTTCATCAGGCGCGGCTGGTCCAGCCGCATCTCGTCGCGGCGGTGCATGGTGCAGCCGTTGTCCCACATCAGCAGGTCGCCGTTGTGCACCTTGTGCCGGTAGACCAGCGACGGGTGGCCGCCGGCTTCGAACAGGATGGGCATCACGCGGGCGGCTTCTTCGTCGGACAGGCCTTCGATGGCCACCAGCGTGGTGGGGTCGGCATAGAGCGCCTTGCGGCCGGTGCGCGGGTGCGTGAGCACCAGCGGGTGCTGCGCGTCGGGAAGGCTCAGCATCGCGTTGGCCTTTTCCTTGTCCTTGAGCTCCAGCGCATTGAGCATCGCGTAGCGCTTGGCGTAGCGGTAGGTGCCGTTGCGGCCCTCGATCAGCTGCTGGATGTCCTTGGGCAGGCGGTCCCAGGCGCCGTACTGGTCGGCCCAGTAGATGTCGCCGCCGTCGCGCGGCACTTCGGTGCCGTACAGCATGGCGCCGGTGGCCGGACGGACCTGGTAGGTCTGGTCGGAGTGCCAGTCGACGTCGTCGCCGCCGGCGAAGCCGCCGACGAAGTTGCCGTTGGCGTACTTCAGCGTGCTGAAGTAGATGATCTGTTCCTGGTAGGGCGACTGGATGTCCTTGCGGCCGGTGGTCTCGCACTTGCCGAAGCGCTCGGTGAAGCGCACCAGTTCCGATTCCTCCAGCGACTGGCGGCGGAAGATCATCACCGGCGACTTCTGCCACAGGCCTTTGAGTTCCTCGATCGCATCCGGATCGTCGAGGATGTCCATCACGGGGACGTGCACCTCGGTGGCGAAGGTGCTGTGCAGGGGGGTGGTGCGGATCTTGGGCATGCGGGACCTCATTCGGGTTTCATCTGGGCCGTCTTGATCACGTGGGCGTAGTTGCGGCGCTCCTCGGCCAGCCACGCGTTCAGTTCGGCATTGGTGCGCACGGGGGCGCGTTCGAAGCCCAGGTCGGCCAGGGCTTTCTGGGTCTCGGGCAGGTCGAGGATCTTGCGCATCTCGGCGGCCAGCCTGGCCTGGATGTCGGCGGGCACGCCCTTGGGCGTCATCAGCGCGTTCCAGGCGGCGATGTTGAAGTTGGCCAGGCCCTGTTCGCTCGCGGTCTTCACGCCCGGCATGGAGCCCATGGGCGCGGCGGTGGTCACGGCCAGCGGCTTGATCTTGCCCAGCTGCGTGCGCGTGGCGGCCACGGTGTCGATCAGCACCTGCACGTGGCCACCGAGCACGGCGGTCATCGAGTCGGCCGAGCCCTTGAACTTCACCGCGAACAGCGGCACGTCCCGCTGCTTGAGCATCTCGAACACCAGCTGGCCGGTGACGCTGGGAATGGCGGCGTTCACCTGGCCCGGCTGCTTCCTTGCGAGCGCAATCAGCTCGGTGAGCGAGTTGACCGGGCTGTTCGGGCCGGTGGAGATGGCGAACGGGATCAGCGCCGTCAGCACGATGGCGTCGAAATCCTTGTCGGCATCGAAACCCGTGTTGTCGAACAGCGCCGGGTTCATCGCGTGCGTGCCCGAGGCGCCCATGATCAGCGTGTAGCCGTCCGGGGTGGCGCGCGCCGCGACGGCGGTCCCGATGTTGCCGGACGCGCCGGGCCGGTTCTCGACGAAGAAGCTCTGGCCCATGGCCTGCGTCAGCTTGGTCGCGAAGTAGCGGGTGGCGATGTCGGTGCTCTGGCCCGCGGGGTAGGCCACGATGATCTTCACCGGGCGGTTGGGGTAGTCGGCATGGCCTTGCGCGTGGGCGAGGCCGGCGGTGGCCAGCAGGGGCGCGGCGGCGAGAGCCAGCAGCTGGCGGCGGATGGTCGAGGGCACGGCTTGTCTCCTGTTTCGGCCGCCGACCTTAGCGCCCGCTACGGGGCGCGACGACCGGGAAGTCAGTCGAAGTTTCATGTTTTGAAACTCTTGGTGACTGGCAGGAGGAGCTGGGCCGCACGCTCAGGCGGTCTCGTGCTGGGCTGCCTGCAGCACAGGCGCGGGCGCCGCCTGCGGCGCGGCCGGTTGCCGGTCGGCCGTTGCCGGCCACAGGTAGCCGCGGTGCAGCGAATCGAAGGCGCGGCAGCCGATCTGGGCCAGCACCATGTCGACCTCGTTGCGCACGATCTGCAGCGCACGGTCGATGCCGGCCCGGCCGCCGGCGGCGGCAGCGAACAGGGTGGGGCGGCCGAACAGGGCGGCCTTGGCGCCGAGGCAGCGCGCGATCACGATGTCCGAGCCGCGGCGCACGCCGCTGTCGAGGATGAGCTCCGTGTCGTCGCCGACGGCGGCGCGGATCGCCGGCAGCATCTCCAGCGGCGACGGTGCGGCGTCGAGCTGGCGGCCGCCGTGGTTGGACACCACCAGCGCGTCGGCGCCCAGCCGCGTGGCCTGGCGCGCGTCGTCGGGATGCAGCAGGCCCTTGACGACCAGCGGGCCCGGCCAGGCTTCGCGGATGCGCTGCAGGTGGCCCCACGACACCATGGGGGCGGGCGTCAGCGTGCCGTACAGGTCGGCCACCTGCGCGGCGTTCGCGCCGGCCGGCCCGTAGGGCTGCCAGTTGCGCATCATCGGGATGCCGCCGGTGCGCAGGTAGCGCAGCACCCAGGCCGGATGCGCCAGCGCTTCCAGCACCACGCCGGGCGTCATGCGGAAGGGGCGGCTGAAGCCGTTGCGGCGGTTGCGCTCGCGGTTCGAGTTGACCGGCACGTCGACCGACACCACCAGCACGCGCACGCCGGCGGCGCGCGCCCGGCGCACCAGGTCGGCGTTGATCGCCTCGTCGCGGGTGCAGTACATCTGGAACCAGACGTGCTCGGGCGCGGCGCGCACCACGTCCTCGAGCGACCCGTTGGCGGCGCTGGACAGCAGGAAGGGCACGTTGGCGGCTGCGGCGGCCTGCGCCAGCAACACGTCGGCGTCGGGGCAGAACAGGCCGGCCAGGCCGGTCGGGGAGATGCCGAACGGGCTCGCGTAGCGGCGGCCCAGCAGCACCGTCGACTGGTCGCGCTCGCTCACGTCGACCAGGTAGCGCGGCAGCAGCCGGTATTGCTGGAACGCGTCGCGGTTGCGTTGCAGGCAGTGTTCGTCGTCGGCCCCGCCTTCGATGAAGTCGAAGGCGATGCGCGGAAGCTTGCGGCGCGCAATGGCCCGGAAGTCGTCGAGGTTGATCGCGGAGCGGAAATCCATGGGCCCGAACGTTATCGGTCCCGGCGGCGCCGCCCAAGGGCTGCGCCGGGTGAAGTTTCACATCCTGAACCTTATGCTTCGGCCACGCGCGGGCTGAACAGCAGCCGCGCGGCGTCGGCCTCGAGCTGCCGGGCCATGCGGTCGAGTTCCGGCCGCACGTCCTGCGGGCTGGCCGCCGGGAAGCGTTCCTCGGTGCCGACCAGGCACAGTGCGGCGAACGGCTGGCCGTCGGGTGCGTGCACGGCCACGGCGAAGGCATGGACGCCGCTCACCACGTCGCCCAGGTTGACGCCGAAGCCATGCCGCTGCGACCGCTCGCGCATCGCCGCCAGCGCGTCCAGGCGCACGGCGCCGCGCTTGGCGACCTCCTGCGCGACGTTGTTCTCGAGCACCTCGGCGGCCTCGTCGGGCGGCAGCGCCTGCAGGATGGCGACGCCGCCGACCGAGGTGAAGAGCGGGCGGCGCGTGCCCTGGTCGACCATCAGCCCCGGCACCTTGGCCGGGCCGGCGCGCACGCTGCACACGTACTCGCAGCCGCTGCGCAGCAGCAGCAGTGCGCTGGCGTCGATGCGGCGCACCCAGGCCGCCAGCTGCTTCTCGGCGGCGCCCTGGAAGGCATGCTGGCCGTGCAGCGACAGCCCGAGTTCGTACAGCAGCGGGCCGGGCAGGTAGCGCTTGTCGCCGGGGCGTTGCTGCACCAGCCGCTCGATCACCAGGGCGGCCAGCATGCGGTGCGCCGTTCCCTTGTCGAGGCCGCAGGCGGCGGCGAGGTCGGACAGGCGCCAGCCGATGTCGCCGCGCGTGGCGAGCACGCGCAGCAGCTTGATGCCGCGCGCGAGGCTCTGGGTGCCAGTGGGCATGTCCATGCCCGATTGTCCAGCGATCGGGCAGGGCCCGCATCGAGGCCGACCCTAGCGGCCGGGCTCAGCGCCAGGCGTGGTTGGCGGTGGGGGTGATGACCACCTCGTTCACGCAGGCGCGCGGCGGCATCCGCGCCACCATCTGCACCACCGCCGCCACGTCGTCCGGCTGCAGCATGCGGGCCAGTTCCTGCGGCGTCGGCGGCACCGCGCGGCGCGCCATGATGGGCGTCGCGGTTTCGCCCGGCGACAGCGCGCAGGCGCGGATGCCGTGCCGGTGTTCCTCCATGTTCAGCGTCTGCGTGAGCGCGATCACGGCGCTCTTGGCGGCGTTGTAGGCCGGGCCGGCCTTGCCGGACGGAAAGCGGCCGGCCCAGGACGCGATGTTGATCACCAGGCCCGCGCCCTTCGCTCGCATGCCGGGCAACACCGCGCGGATGCAGTGGTAGGTGCCGGTGACGTTGACGTCGAACACACGCTGCCAGTCGGGAGGTTCGACCTCGGACCAGGCCCGGCGCGCCACGTTCAGGCCGGCCGAGTTGACCAGGATGTCGACGCCGCCGAAGCCGGCTGCGATGTGCTGCGCGGCGGCCTGGACGGCGGCGCCGTCGGTGACATCGGCCGCGACGGCGTGCACCGGTCCGGCCAGGCCTCGCAGCTCGTCGGCCGCGTGTTCCAGGTTGGCCGCGTCCCGCGCGGTGAGCACCACGGTGGCGCCGTCCTGGGCCAGCAGGCGCGCGCTGGCCAGCCCGATGCCGCTGCTGGCACCCGATATCCAGGCCACCTGGCCGTGCAGCGGCCCGCTCATGCCGGCGCCGCCACGACGTCGGGCGTGAAGAAGGTCAGGGGCGGGAATGCGTTCGGGTCGCACACCACGTCGATCAGCGTCGTGACGGCGGACCGCCGGGCCTGCTGCAGGGCCGGCGCCAGTTCGTCGGGATGCGTCACGCGGATGCCGTCGCAGCCGCAGGCGCGGGCGATGGCCGCGTGGTCCACCGGCGCGAAGTCCACCGCGGTGGTGTGGGCCCCGTACTTCACGTTCTCGGCATGCTTCTGGAAGCCGAGGATGCCGTTGTTCAGGACGATCAGCGTCACCCGCAGGCCGCCGCGGGCGGCCGTCTCCAGCTCGGACCAGACGTGGCCGAAGCCGCCGTCGCCGGCCACGCAGAACACCTCGGCATCGGGCCGGGCTACCTTGGCCCCCAGCGCCATGGGGAAGCCCCAGCCCAGGCCGGCCAGCCCGCGCGGCGTGAGGAAGCGCATGCCGGCGCGCCGGCTGGTGAGGTAGTTGCTCGTCCACACCGACGAGTAGCTGGCGTCGGACACCACCAGGCTGTCCGGCGTGAGCACCCGGTCGAGCTCCTGCATCACGCGCTCGGGCCGCACCGGCACGGCGGCGGACCCGACGACGGCCTGGGCCTCGCGGCGGTGCGCGTCGCGGGCGCCGGCGATGCGGCCCTGCAGCGCCGTGCGCTGGCCGGCGCGCACCGACAGGTCGGCGGCGGCCAGTTCGCGCGTGAGTGCCGCCAGCGTCTCGCGGGCGTCGCCCACCAGCCGCAGCGCCTCGTAGTTGCGGCCCACCTCGGTGGGATCGGCATCGAGGTGGATGTAGGTCGCGCCGCGCGGGTACAGCTTCCAGGAGTCGGTGCCGTTCTGGTTGGTGCGCGTGCCCACCAGCAGGACCACGTCGGCCTGCGTCACGAGTTCTCGGTGGTGGCGGGTGGCGCCGTTGCGTCCCATGAAGTAGCCGACCACGCCGATCGAGAGCGGGTGCAGTTCGTCGACCGCGCCCTTGCCCATCACGGTGGTGGCCACCGGCAGGTGGGCGGCCTCCTGCAGGGCCGCCAGCGCGTCGTGCGCGCCGGACAGGTGCACGCCGCCGCCGGCGATCACGAGCGGCGCGCGGGCGCCGGCCAGCAGCGTCGCGGCCTGGCGCAGCGCGTCCGGGGCCGCCACCGGCCGGTCGAGCGGGAAGCGGCCCAGGTTCGCGCGGCGCTGCGCGGGCGGGGCCGCTTCCTGCAGCAGGTCGGCCGGCAGCAGCAGGACCACCGGGCCGGGCCGGCCGGAGCAGGCGGCGACGAACGCCTGGTCGACGTAGTCCTCGACCCGGGAGGCTTCGGTGACGCGCCGGATCCACTTGGCGCAGCCGGCGAACAGCTGCAGGTGGTCCAGGTCCTGGAAGGCATTGCGGTCGGTGTCGGCCCGGTTGACGTCCTGCACCAGCGCGATGAGGGGCACGGACGCCTTGAGGGCCTCGGCCAGCGGCGCCACCAGCAGCGTGGCGGCCGGGCCGTTCTGCGCGGTGACGATGGACGGCCGCAGCGTCAGGCGAGCGTGGGCGTCGGCCATGTAGCCGCCGGCGTTCTCGGTCCGGTACGCCAGCTGCCGGATGCCGGCCTGCTCGCACGCCAGGTGCAGCATCGAGGGCAGGCTCTGGCCGAACACGACCTCCACGCCGTGCCGCTGGAGGGCCTGCGCGATCAGGTGCGCGACGGTGCCCGAGAACTTCAGGCCCGGCGCGAGCAGCGGCGCGGGCAGGGGAGGGTTGGAAGTCATCGCTTGGCGAGCAGGTCGTGCAGTTGGAAGGAATCGGGGACGGCCAGGATCAGGCTCTTGCGCGGGCCGAGCAGTTCGCGCGTGCGGTGGCCTTCACCCGTCAGGTCCTCGGCGAAGAGGGCGTCGCCGGGGCCGAACACCCGGCTGGAGCCGTCGCCCACGGTGAGTTCGGTGGCGCCCCACAGCGTGATGACGAACTGCCGCCGCGGCGGGGTGTGGAAATCCGGCCCGCTGTCCATGAACGACTCGCGGAAGACGAACTGCGTGACCGGGATGGACGCCGTCTTCTGCGAACGCAGGGTGCCGAGCTCGAACAGCGACATCGGCAGCTCGAGGTCCTCGAAATGGGAACGCTGGTCCGCGCCGGTGTAGACGCGGACGACCTTGGTCACGGGCATGGGAACCTCAATCGGCCTTGATGCGGGCCTTGGCGATGACGGTGGCCCACTTGCGCGTCTCGGCGGCGATGTGGGCGGCGAACTGCTCGGGGCTGCTGCCCAGCACCTGGATGCCCTGGCTCTCGAAGCTGCGGCGCACCTCGGCGTCCTGCAGGGCGGCGTTCACCTCGGCCCCGAGCTGCTGCACGATGGCGGCCGGGGTCTGCGCCGGGGCCACCAGGCCGTACCAGCCGGTGGCCTCGAAGCCGGGCAGGGTGTCGGCGAACGGCGGCACGTCGGGCAGCGCCGGCGAGCGCCGCAGGTCGGTGATGCCCAGGGCGACCAGCTTGCCGGTCTTCACGTGGCCCACCACCGAGGGCATGCTGACGATCATCAGCGGCACCTGGTTGCCCAGCACGTCGGTCACGCCGCCGGCGGCGCCCTTGTAGGGCACGTGCACGATGTCCAGGCCCGCCTCCACCTTCAGCAGCTCCATCGCCAGGTGCGCGGTGGAGCCGCTGCCGGGCGACGCATAGCTCAGCTTGCCGGGCTCGGCCCTGGCGCGCTGGATCAGGTCGGCCAGCCGGGCGAACGGCTGCGAGGGATGGGCCACCAGCAGGTTGGCCACGCTGCCGACCAGCGCCACCGGCGCGAAGTCGCGCGCCGTGTCGTAAGGCACGTTGGAATAGAGGCTGGCATTGACGGCCAGCTGGGCCCCGGCGCCGAAGAACAGCGTGTGGCCGTCGGCCCCGGCCTTGGCGACCTGGCTCGCCGCCAGCATGCCGCCCGCACCCGGCTTGTTCTCGATGGTGACCGGCTGGCCCCAGGCGCGCGTGAACCGCTGGCCGATGGAGCGCGCCATCAGGTCGGTGGCGCCCCCGGGCGGGAACGGCACGACCAGGGTGATGGGCCGCGACGGATAGCCGGAGCGCGGGGACTGGGCGAGTGCCGCGCCGGCGGGCAGGGCGCACAGCGCCGCCGCCCGGGCCAGCAGGGCGCGCCGGGACGAACGCGTCATGGGGCTGTCCTCGGCGGCTTGGTCAGCGGGCCGCATCCAGCGCCGGCAACTGCACGCCGCCCTCGGGCACGGGCTGGCGGATCGTGTTCAGGATCAGCGACACGAAGCTGAAGTAGCCGGCAGTGCACAGCACGTCGAGCAGAGCCGGCTCGCCGAACCGCTCCAGCGCCTGCGCGTAGGTGCCGTCGCTCACGTCCTTGTCCTGCAGCAGCTCGCTGATGAAGCGGTGCAGCAGCGCCTGGTCGGCCGTCATGCCCTGGGGCGTGCGGCCCTGCCCGATGGCGTCGATGACGGACTGGTCGACGCCCGCCTCGACGGCCATCTTGCTGTGCGCATGCCACTCGTAGCGCGCCGACCAGAACCGGGCCACCAGCAGGATGACGAACTCGCGCAGGGCGGCCGGCAGCGAGTTCTCGAACCGGATCGAATCGCCCAGCGTGCGCACCCGGTCGGCCAGCCGGGGGTTGCGCAGCAGCGCGTGGAAGGGGCCGCGGATGCCGCCGCGCGGCCCGTCGATGAGGCCCTGGGCGACGAAGCGCTGCTCGGGCGTCATGGCATCCAGCTCCAGCGGCGCGAAGCGCCGTGCGGTGGCGGGGGCGGTCATGCGGGCACCCACGCCATCGGTGCCTGGTAGGCGAAGGCGGTCTTGACGTCGATGACGACCGGCAGCTCGCTGGCCAGCGCCTTGTCGAAGGCGGCGCCGAAGTCCTGCGGCTTGTCGACCGTGAGGCCGACGCAGCCGAAGGCGCGCGCGATGGCGGCGAAGTCGTGTTCCTCGTAGACGTAGCAGTCGGACTTGCGGCCTTCGGCGCGCCCCTCGTAGGCGATGTTGAGGTTGCGCACGCCCTGCGACAGGCAATGGTTGTTGTTCACGACGGTGATGGTCTTGAGGTTGCAGCGCCGCGCCGTCTCCAGCTCGGGCAGGTGGTAGGAGAAGCCGCCGTCGCCGGTGAAGCAGACCACCGGCCGGTCGGGCGCGGCGGCCTTGGCGCCGAGCGAGGCGGGGAAGGACCAGCCCAGCGAGCCGGCGGCGCGCAGGAAGGTCTGGCCCGGATGGCGCAGGTCGACCAGGTTGCCGGCCCACAGCGCCGAGTAGCCGGTGTCGGCCACCACGATGGCGTTGGCGGGCAGCACGCGCGTGAGCTCGCGGCACAGCCGCTGCGGGACCATGGGCGCGTCGTCGCTGGCCAGTTGCGGTTCCACCTCGGCGCGCCAGGCGGCCACGTGCTCGCGGCTGCGGGCCAGCCAGTCGGCGCGCTGGCCCGCGGCGACCGCGCCGGCCAGGGCCAGCAGGCCGGCGCGCACGTCGCACTGCAGGCCCAGCGTGTTGGGGTAGTTGCGGCCGATCTCGGCCGGGTCGAGGTCGATCTGGATGATGGGCGTGCCGGCGCGCGGCATCTTCCAGTTGGCCGTGGTGTGGTCGTTGGTGCTGCTGCCGGCGTAGATCACCAGGTCGGCCTCGGCCACCACGTGGTTGGCGCAGCTGCGGCCATACAGGCCCACCGGGCCGGCGTAGAGCGGGTCGTCCTCGACGATGCACGACTTGGCGTCCAGCGTGGTGACGATGGGCGCCTGCAGCCGCTCGCCGAGCTCGCGCAGGGCCTGCGCCGCGCCGCTGATGGCCACGCCGCGGTCGGCCACGATGACCGGGCGCGCGCTGCCGGCCAGCAGCTGCACCGCCTTCTGCACCGCGGCGGCGTCCGGCGCGGGCCGGTGGGCCGGGTAGCGGGTGTGCGCCTCGTCGACGTCGAGCGCGAAGGGCGCCTCCAGCGGGGTCAGCGCGTCGCCGGTGAGGCCGGCGATGTCCAGGTGCACCGGCCGCGGCGTGCCGGTGGTGGCCTCGCGGAAGGCCTGGCGCACCAGCAGCGGCATCTGCTCGATGGCCTCGATGCGCGCCGAGAACTTGGTGACCGGCTGGAACAGCGGCCCGTGGTCGACTTCCTGGTAGGCGTTGCGGTACTGCATGGGCGCGACGTGGCGGCCGGTGATGGCGATCACCGGCGACTGGCCCAGCCAGGCGTCCTGCATGGAAGCCGCCAGGTTGGCGGCGCCGACCGACTGCGCCATGCAGATGCCGGGCCGCCCGGCGATGCGCGCGTAGCCGTCGGCCATGTAGCCGACGCCCTTCTCGGAGTGGCCGAGCACGCGGACGATGGGCGTGTCTTCCATCTCGGCCAGGGCGCGCCGCAGGACGGCGTCCATGAAGAAGACGTGCGTGACGCCGTACGCCTCGAGGAGGCGCGCGAAGTAGCGCGCGCCCGATGTCGCTTGTGCCATGGGGTGTCCCGGCCTAGTCGGCCTTGATGTTGAACTTGCGCAGGATGTCGCCGTAGCGCTTCACGTCGTCCTGGACCTGGGCGCCGAAGTGCTCCGGCGTGCTGCCGTCGGGCACGTAGCCCGCGACCGCGCCGGCCAGCGTCTGGCGCAGGGCCGGCTGCTGGAGCGCCTTCACCACCTCGGCGTGCAGGCGGTTGACGATGGGGCGCGGCGTCGCCGCCGGGGCGAACAGGCCCATCCAGGTGCCGGAGAACACGAAGTCCTTCACGCCGGCCTCGGCCATGATGGGCACCTCGGGCAGTTCGGGCATGCGCTGCGGCCCGGTGAAGCCCAGCGCCCGCAGCTTGCCCGAGCGGATGAAGGGCATGACGATGCCGGGCGGCATGATCGCCACCTGGGCCTCGCCCGACACCACCGCCTGCAGCGACGGCGCGCTGCCCTTGTAGGGCACGTGCAGCAGCTGGGTGCCGGCGCGCTGGTTGAACAGCTCGGTGGCGATGTGGATGGTGTTGCCCACGCCGGGCGAGCTGTAGGTGAGCTTGCCGGGCGCCTTGCGGTCCAGCGCGATCAGCTCCTGCACCGTGTTGGCCGGCACCGACGGGTGGACGATGAGGACGAAGCCGGTGCCCTGCATCAGGCCGGCCACCGGCGCGAAGTCCTTGATGACGTCGTAGCGCAGGTCCTTGTACATCGTCGCGTTGAGCGCGAACGAGGCGGTGACCGCCAGCAGCGTGTAGCCGTCGGGGGCGGCGCGGGCCACGTACTCGGTGCCGATGACGCCGTTGGCGCCCGCCTTGTTGTCGATGATGATGTTCTGGCCGAGCGGGCCCGACATCACCTGTGCCAGCGGGCGCACGGCCACGTCGAGCGTGCCTCCGGCCGCGAACGGGATGACGATGCGGATCGGCTGGTTGGGGTAGCTGCCCTGGGCGCGCCCGAGGCCGGGCAGGCCCAGGGTCAGCGCGGTGGCGCCGGCCGCCTGCAGCCAGGCGCGCCGGCCGAGGCCCTCATGCGGCTTGCTTGGCTTCATGCTCGACACCGATGGTGAATTTCCAGCCCAGGCTCTGCAGCTTGTCGACCATGCCCTGGCCGTACTTGGCGGCGATGGCTTGCGCCGTCTGCGGCACGCGGTCGACGTCGTCGAATTCGTCGCGCTGGCCCTGGATGATGACCATCAGGTGCGCATCCTGGTCGGAGCGGTTGATGAAGCGGCGCGTGACCCGCGGCGGCACGGCGATCAGGTCCATGTGTTCCAGCATGACCGACTCCTCGCCATGGTCGCCCCACTGGATCTCCCAGCGGCCGGTCATGGCGATGAAGGTCTCGTGCGTGCGGTAGTGCACGTGCAGGCCGGGGCCCTGGCCCGGCGGGCAGGTGGCGATGCCCAGTCGGAACACGCCGGCGTCGCCGCCCTCGACCGCCGGCTTGGGCGACAGCTGTCCGGGCAGGGGGCCGGGCGACATCACGTTGCGGGTGGTCTTGGCCATGATCATCTCGAGCACGTCGGGCGGGATGCCCTTCTCGTCGAGGTGCTTGTTCTTCACGGGCACGACGTCGTGGAAGCGCGCGATGCGCGACTTCATCTCTTCCTGGGTGGGGGTCCAGCGTTCCATGGCTTGTCTCCTGAGGTACTGCCGTGTGAGTCTAAGGAGCAACGCAGCCGATGCCGCCGGGGCCGGCGCGAATAACGATAATTCGCCGCCATGGATAACATCGACATCCGGCTGCTGCGGGCCTTCCTGGTGCTGATGGCGGAGAAGAACGTGTCCACTGCCGCCGAGCACCTGGGCATCAGCCAGCCGGCGGCCAGCCACGCGCTGGCCCGCCTGCGCGTGCTGTTCGACGATCCGCTCCTGCTGCGCTCGCGCGCCGGCATGGTGCCCAGCACCCGGGCACCCGACTTCGAGCAGGGGGTGCGCGAGCTGCTGGCCACCTACGACGGCCTGCTGGGGCTGGCGCGGCCGTTCGATCCGGCGGAGTCGACGCAGTCCTTCGTGGTCAGCGCGCCCGAGTACGCCGAGCGCCTGCTGCTGCCGGGGCTGGCGCGCCGGGCCCGGCAGGAGGCGCCCCACGTGCGCATCGAGGTGCAGACGCCCGACCGCGACCGGGCGCTCGAGCTGCTCGAGACGGGCCGGCTCGACCTGCGGGTGGCCTGGCTGCCGCGGCCGCCGCAGTCGCTGCGGTCGATGCAGCTGTTCCAGGACCGCATCGTGTGCATCGCCGCCGCCGACCACCCGACCGTCAGGGGCAGCATCAGCCTGGAGCAGTTCCTGTCGCTGCCGCATGCGCGGCCGCTGGGCACCGGCCGCACCACCACCGGCCGCATGATCGACGAGGCGGTGGAGCAGCTCGGCCGCCAGCTCAACCTGGCTTTCCTGGTGCAGAACTTCCTGACCATCCCGCTGATGATGGTCGGCACCGACCTGATCGCAACGGTGCCGCTGCGGCTGGCCACGGTGCTGAAGAAGCAGCACCCGCTGCAGATCCTGGAGCCGCCGCTGCGGCTGCCGCGCATCCGCTATGCCGCCTACTGGCACGAGCGCAGCCAGAAGGATCCCGGTCACCGCTGGCTGCGTGGACTGCTGCTGGAATCGGCCCGGTCGCTGGAGCCGTACACGGCCAAGGGCTGAGCCGGCGGCCGGGTCATCCGGGTTGGCGAATTCCTGCTATCGATCCCCGCGCATGGCCCGCGTGCGTGGCGCTGCCTAGACTCGGGCGGCCGCCACGCCTCCCGCGCGCCGATCCAGACAACCACGACGAGACATGACCCTTCCGCCGACCGTGCGCCCCTTTCCTTCCGCCGCTGCCGGAGACCGCCATGGCCGCTGAACCGCAGGACCCGGCGTACGCCGCCGCCGTCGCGCAGGTCGAGGCCGCCGGCCTCAAGGCCGGCGATCCCTCGTCCACGCCGCTGGGCGAGGCGCGCGCGGCGCAGGACCGCTACTTCGCCTTCCTGAACCAGGACCCGCCGGCGGGCCTGAACATCCGCAACCTTTCCATCCCCGGCCCGCACGGCGACATCCCGCTGCGGGTCTACCGTCCCGTGGATGCCCCGGCCGAGCCCCTGCCGGTGCTGGTGTTCCTGCGCGGCTCGGGCTGGTGGGCCGGCGGCCTGGATTCGCACGACCGGGTGATGCGGCTGGGCGCGCTGCGCAGCGGCTGCGCCGTGGTCGGCATCGACTACCGCCGCACGCCCGAGCACCGCCAGCCGACACAGGTGCAGGAGCTGCTGGCCACGCTGCAGTGGCTGCGCGCCGAGGGCGGGCGCCATGGCGTGGACGGCAAGCGGTGCGTGCTGTGGGGCGAATCGGCCGGCGCCACCGTGTCGCTGGTGGCGGCGATGCGGCTGCGCGACGAGGGCGCACCGGCGCCGGCGGGGCTGCTCCTGTTCTACGGCAACTTCGACGGTCCCAAGGCCAACCTGCGGCCGCAGTCGCGCTGGTTCTGGCAGCAGTACCTCGGCAGCGACACGCTCGACCCCGAACCTTCCGCGATCCCGGCCCGCCAGCCGGTCGAGGACCTGCCGCCCGCCTGGCTGGGCGTGGGCAATCTCGACCCGCTGCTCGAGGACACGCTCGCCATGCACGGGCGCATGGCGGCCGCCGGCGTGCGCTGCACGCTGCAGCGCTATCCGGGCCTGCCGCATGCGTTCATGAACTTCACCCGCCTGTTCCCGGGCTCGGTCGACGTGCTGGACGATGCGATCCGCTTCGCAGGCGAGGCGCTCGGCATCCAGCCGCCCGCGGCGCCGCCCGCAACCTGAGGCGGCCCGCGCCGGCAGGCTGACACGCCCGCGCCCCGTCCGGACGGGACGGGTGCGCTGGAACCGGTGGCGGCAATCCCGCAGGGTTTGTCCCCATGCACGGCGGTGGGTCGTTGCCTAGGATTGTCAGACAATCTGGCAATCCGACGAGCATGAACGCCCCGACCCGCGACTGGCTGAAGATCGACGACGGCCCCGTGACCTTGCGTGCGCTGATCGTGCAGAAACTGCGCATGGCCATCACGCGCGGGCACTTCAGCCCGGGTGACCGCCTCATCGAGCGCGAGCTGTGCGAGCGGCTCGACGTCAGCCGCGCCTCGGTGCGCGAGGCATTCCGGCAGCTCGAGGCCGAGGGCCTGGTCGAGGTCGTGACCTATCGCGGCCCGGTCGTGCGCACCATCAGCCAGCAGGAAGCGGGCGAGTTGTACGACCTGCGCGCCGGCGTCGAGGCGCTGTGTGCCCGGTACTTCGCCGAGCGCGGCACCGATGCGGAGACCCTGGCGCTGGAGCGTGCGGCCGAAGCCCTCGGCGTGGCGCTGCGGCGGGGCGACCGCGAGCGCGTGTTCGAGGCCAAGAGCACCTACTACGAGATCTTCACCGACGGCTGCCACAGCGCGTCGGTCAAGGCGACGGCGATGCAGCTGATCGCGCGGCTCAGCTACCTGTGGAGCACCTCGCTCCAGGTCGCGGGACGGGCCGACCAGGGGTCGGCCGAACTCAAGGCCGTCGCCGGCGCGATCCGTCAGCGCGACCCGGCTGCGGCGGAAGAGGCCGCACGGACGTACGTGATGCATGCCCGTGCCACGGGGCTGGCCGCGATGGCCGCACAGGCGGCGGGCCATGCGCCGGGCAAGAAGCCGGCACGGCGCCACCTGCGCGCCGTCGAGGCGAAAGGGAGCGACCGATGAGCGCGGGACGCAGCGTGGCCGCCATGACCATGGCCGAGAAGATGCTCGCGCGTGCCGCGGGCCTGGCGGCGTGCAAGGCCGGCGACATGCTGCAGCCCGAGCCGGACGCCGTGATCGTGCACGACGGCTACGTCGAGTCGCTCTACAAGGAACTCAGCGGGCTGGGCTACCGGCGCATCAGCCGGCCCGAGCGCATGGCCTTCGTGACCGACCACGACGTGATCTACACCACACCGCGCGTCGCCGAGCGCGGCCTCGCCAATCGCCGCATCGCGCGCGAGTGGCGCGTCGGGCACTTCTCCGATGTGGGGCAGAACGGCCATGGCCACCTGTTCCCGATGGAGACCGGCATGGTGCGTCCGGGCCATGTCGTCTTCGCCTACGACCCGCACTGCACCAACTTCGGCGCCATCGGCGCGCTCGCCCTGGGCGTGCTCGGCGAGATCTGCGTGGTGGCGGCCACCGGCACGCTGCTCACGCAGGTGCCGGGGTCGGTCCGCGTCACCCTCACCGGTGCCTGGCGGCCCGGCGTGCATGCGCGCGATCTCGGCTTCGCGCTGTCGCATGCGCTCACCTCGGGCCGTCTCGCGGCTCCGTACGACGGCCGCGTGTTCGAGTTCTGCGGCCCGGCGGTGGAAGCCATGCCGATCGCCAGCCGCGTGGGCCTGTGCAACACGCTCACCGAGATCGGCGCGCTCAGCGTGCTCTTTCCCCCGATGACGCTGGACGGCCGCCCGGTGCCGGAGCTGGCATCGCTGGTGGGCGACGACGACGCGGGCTACGAGGCCGACGTCGGATGGGACCTGTCCGCCCTGGAGCCGCAGGTGGCGCTGCCGGGCGCACCCGACAAGGCGGCACCGCTGGCGTCGGTCGCCGACCAGCGGATCGACCACGCCTACATCGGCTCGTGCGGCTCCGCCATGTACGAGGACTTCAGCGAGGCTGCGGCGTTCCTGCGCGGCCGTTCGCTGGCCCCCGGGGTGCGCATGGTGGTCGTGCCGGGCACGACCCGCATCGCCCGCCGCCTGTCCGACGACGGCGTGCTGCAGGTGTTCCTGGACGCCGGCGCCAGCGTGCTGCCGCCGGGTTGCGGGCCGTGCGCGGGCGGCCGCACCGGACAGCTCGCCGCCGGCGAGGTGTCGATCTCGACGGCGGCCACCAACAGCGCCGGCCGCATGGGGTCGCCCACGTCGCTGGCCTACCTGGCCAGTCCGCTCACCGTGGCTGCCTCGGCCGTGGCCGGCCGCATCACCGCTCCGCACCCCACCGCCTGACGAGGACCACGATGACGATGTCCTGGCGAACCCGCGCCACCGCCCACCGGATTGGCGACGACGTGCCCCATGACGGCGGCGTGATGACGCGGGCCATGATGCAGGCGCGCATCGTCGATCCGGAGCAGCTGATCCCGCATCTGTTCGAGGAGTACCGGCCCGGCTTCATGGCCCGCGTGAAGCCCGGGGACTTCATCGTGGCCGGCCGCAACTTCGGCTGCGGCAAGCCGCACACCAACGGCTACATCGCGCTGCAGGCGCTGGGCATCCGCGTGCTGTGCGAGTCGGCGCCGGCCGGCGTGGCGCGGGCGACGATGAACCTGGGCCTGGCCTGCCTGCACCGCTGCGAGGGCGTGGGCCAGGTGGTGAACGACGGCGACGACATCGAGGTCGACTTCGAGACCGGGCTGCTGGTCAACCACACCACCGGCGAGCGGCGCAGCTATCCGGCCTTGGGTGCCCAGGAGCGGGCGCTGATCGGGCAGGGCGGGCAACAGGGATTCCTGCGGCACTTCCTGCACGAGCACCCGGAGCTCGGCGAGCCCTGGCCCGGACAGGCGCCGGGCGCCACGGATGCCGAAAAGACCGGCTCCCGCACCATCCCCATCGTCCAGGTGAACGCGCCATGACCGACCAGGAGCTGGCCAGCGGCTTCGCGCTGCTGGACGCCGCCACCATCTTCGACTGCAACGAGCGCGCGGGCGACATGGGGCCGGACGTGCACGCGCTGTTCCGCGGCGCGCGCGTCGCCGGACCGGCCTTCACGGTGAAATGCCCGCCCGGCGACCTGACCCCGGTGCGGCGGGCGGTCGACGAGGCGCCCCCCGGGTCCGTGCTCGTGATCGAGTGCGGCGGCCACCCCGAGGCGGCCGTGTGGGGCGGCGCCGGCAGCATCGCCGCCCAGCGCCGCGGATTGGCCGGCGTGGTCACGAACGGGCGCACGCGCGACAGCGCCGAGATCATCGGGCTGGGCTTTTCGGTGTTCTGTGCCGGCACGTCGGTGCGCGGCGCCACCCGCCTGCAGCCGGGCTCGACCGGTGTCGAGGTCACCGTCGGCGGCATCCGCGTGCATCCGGGCGACTTCATCGTCGGCGACGACGACGGCGTGGTCGTGGTCGCCCGGGACCGGGCGGCCGTGGTCCTGGAGCTCGCGCGCAAGAAATCGCAGGCGCAGGCGGCGCGAGAAGACCGGCTGCGTGCCGGGGAGCGCTACGACATCTGAGCCGACGCGGCCGCGCGACGAGACAACGGCCGCGCCCCCACTCCATCCCGACCCACTGACAGGTGAACCATGACGTCCACGATCCCTTTCCCCGCCGCATGCGGCCGTCCGCTCCAGGGCCTGGTCGCGGTCGCCCTGCTGGCGACGGCGGGTTGCGCGCTGGCGCAGGCCTTCCCGACCAAGCCGATCCGGCTCGTGGTGCCCGGTGCGCCCGGCGGCATCACCGACATTGCGGCGCGGGTCGTGGCCAACCGGCTGGCGAGCGAGCTGGGCCAGCCGGTGTACGTGGAGGACAAGGCGGGTGGCGGTGGCCGCATCGGGCCGGCCGAAGTGGCGCGGTCGCCCGCGGACGGCTACACCCTGCTGTATGCCAACTCGGTGGGCAACGCCCTGTTGCCGGCCACGTCGAAGTCGGTGACCTACGACCCGATCACCGACTTCAAGCCGGTGGCGCTCCTGTTCTCGTATGCGACCACGCTGGTGTGCCATCCGTCGGTGCCCGTCAACACGGCCCAGGAGCTGGTCGAGTACGCGAGGAAGAATCCCGGCAAGCTGACCTATGCGTCGGCGGGGCAGGGCAGCGGCAACCACTTCACCGGGGCGCTGTTCAACTCGATGGCCAAGGTGGACACCCTGCACGTGCCCTACAAGGGCAGCGGTCCGGCGCTGCAGGACGTGATCGCCGGCAACGTGAACTGCACCGACCTGGGCGCCGCCAAGCCGTCGGTGGATGCCGGGCGCCTGAAGGCCATCGCGACGACCGGCCTGACGCGCGATCCCCGCTTCCCGAACCTGCCGACGCTGGACGAAAGCGGCCTCAAGGGCTTCGAGATGACCTGGTGGCAAGGCGTGATGGCACCGGCCGGCACGCCGCAGGCCATCGTCGACAAGCTCGAGAAGGCGCTGCGCGCGACGCTCGACGCGCCTGAGGTGAAGGCCAGGACCTATGAAGTGGGCCTGAACACGACGTTCGGCAACGCGGCCGACTTCAACCGGGCCATCGTCAAGGACATGGAGAAGTTCAAGTCCATCGCCAAGGGCGCGGGCATCGTCATGGACGAGTGATGCGCCGGTGCGGCGATCGGGGCGGGGCAGGCCATCCGGCCTCGCGCCGCGGCGGCGAGGCATCCGCGGAATGTCACCGCGCGGCGCCTGACGCGCTGTCGAGCCCGCTTGCCGAGTGGGACGCCCTGGAGACGATCTGCCGGTAGAACTCTTCCTTGAACCGGGCCAGGCCAGCGCGCGGCCGATAAAGCTCGACCGTGATGCGTTCTGCTGGCTCGATGGCAACGATGGTCAGGCGGCCTAGTGCCGCCAGATTGCGGGCCGAGGCGACCGGAACCAGGGCGATGCCCACGCCCGCCTCGACGAGCGCCATCACGGTCTCCACGTTGTCGACCACGGCCTGGATGCGGGGATGCAAACCCAGCCGGCCGAAGATCTTCATCACCGCCAGGCCGTAGCCAACGGACAGCTCGTTCATGATCATCGGCTCGCCCGCGATCTGGGCGATGCTGCAAGTCGCGCCCACCTGCGACAGCGGATGCTGGGGCGGCACGATGAGTGCAAGCTCCACGTCGAACAGGGGCTCCATGGTGAGGCCCAGCGGGATGAAGTCCGGGTCGACGCCCACCGCGAAGCCCATGTCCAGGCGGCCTTCGAACAGGTCGTTGAAGATCGTGCGCGTCGGTGCCGTGTGGATCTCGAGCTGCTTGTCCCGCAGCGCGTCACCCAAGGGAAAAATGCGCTGCACGAGCAAGGGCGCCAGCCCGGAGATCAGTCCGATCTTGATGGTCGCCGTGCTCCCGGCGAGCAGGTTGTTCGCAACATCCTGCAGGTGGACCATTTCGTTGGCGATGCGGGCAGCCTCATGCAGGAAGGTGCGCCCCTTTTCCGTGACTTCGACGCCGCGGCTGGTGCGCAGGAAGAGCGGGAAGCCCAGGCTGTCTTCCAGCTGCTTGACCTGCTCGCTCAGCGCCGGCTGTGACACGTGCAGATGATCTGCGGCCCGCGTGAAGCTGCTGTGCTTGGCCACTTCGAGTGCAGAGCGGATTTTTCTCCACTGCATGTCGGGCACCTCTTGCTTGGTGGAAGGGCATGGTATCGGGTTTGCTGATGGCTTGATCGGAAATCAGTTTTTGCACCGGCCAAACCCGGTCGATATGCTTTGGTCGTGGAAAAAACTCGACCCGATCGCGAGCAGCGCCCTTCCGGCCAGGTGGAGTTCCGCGACATCTCCAAGAGTTACCAGGGCGTGATGGCGGCCGACTGCATCAACCTGAAGATCGGCGCGGGGGAATTCGTTTCCCTCCTCGGACCGAGCGGGTCCGGCAAGACCACGCTTCTGATGCTGCTGGCGGGCTTCATCGAGCCCACCGCGGGGCAGATCTTCGTGGATGGGAAGCGGCTCGACCAGGTGCCTCCCAACCGCCGCAACCAGGGGATCGTGTTCCAGAGCTACGCGCTGTTCCCCAACATGACAGTGCGCGAGAACGTCGCGTTCCCACTCAAGGCGCGCGGCGTTCCTGAAGGGACTGCACGCGAGCTGATCGCGATTGCGTTGAAACGCGTGCGCATGGTGGGATTCGAGAACCGATATCCCTCCCAGCTCAGTGGCGGACAACAGCAGCGCATCGCACTGGCGCGCGCCATCGTGTTCGACCCGCCACTGATCCTGATGGATGAATCGCTCAGCGCGCTCGACCGGAAGTTGCGGCAGGAGATGCGCGTCGAAATCAAGGACCTGCACAGTGAGTTGGGCAAGACGATCATCTACGTGACCCACGACCAGGAGGAGGCCCTGACGATGTCAGATCGGGTCGTGGTCCTGCAGGCGGGCCGCATCGCCCAGATCGGGCATCCCCTCGAGGTCTACGAGGATCCGTGCAATGCGTATGTCGCAGGGTTTGTCGGCGACGCGAACTTCATCGACGGTGTCGTCCAGGGCGACGATGGGAACAGTGTCGACATCGCCGTCCTCGACGGCGTCGTGAGAGCTTGCACGCCCGCGCGCTGGACTGCCGGGCAGCGCGTGCGCGTCCTGGTCCGTCCCGAAGCCGTCCAGATCGAGCCCCATCGGCCGGGCGGAGGCCAGGAGTGCGGCAGGGGTTCGGCACTGGCGGGCGTCGTCTCCCAGATTGCTTTCCTGGGTGACGCCCACCAGTACCACATCGAAGCAGGCGGCCAGAGTCTGATGGCCAAGGTAGCGCGGTCCCGCAAGGGCCAGCATTTTTCGTCGGGCGACAAGGTCGAGATCAGCTTCCATTCGGAAGACCTCCGGGTGTTTGCCCTCGACGCCTAGATCGCATCCATTTCGATAGGAGACACGCAATGCAAACATTTCGAATTGCCCGCTGCCTCGTCGCCCTTCTCGGCGCCGGCGCAGTCTTTGCCGCGGGGGCGCAGCAAAGGACGCTCACGGTCATCACCGGGGGTGGGCTGCAGGGCGAAAGCAACGTCAAGGCCTTCGTGGAGCCCTTCGAGAAGGAGACCGGGATCAAGGTGATCGCCGTCAAGGACCAGGCGACCCTGTCCTCCTTCAAGCTCAAGGTCCAGAGCGGGAACGTCGACTTCGACCTGGCGGCGATGACGCCGCCCAACATCGGCATCCTGGCTCGCGACAACCTGCTCGAGGCGATCGACTACAAGCAGTTCGACAGTGCCCTCATGGACAAGTTGCCGCGCGAGTCGAAGACGCCGTGGGGTGTCCAGAGCTTCAGCTTCGCCTGGGTGCTCGGCTTCTCCGAGGCCAGTTTCCCCGTGGGCAAACCGGCGCCGGAGAGTTGGGCCGATTTCTGGGACGTCAAGAAATTCCCGGGCACGCGCACGCTGGAGGGCGGTACCCTGGGATCGGAAGGGCCCCTGGAAGAGGCGCTGCTCGCCGACGGTGTCCCTGTCGACAAGCTCTATCCGCTGGACATCGACCGGGCGTTTCGCAGCCTGGACAAGATCAAGCCGCACATCCGCAAGTGGTGGAAGGTGGGCAGTGAGCAGATGCAGCTGTTCCAGAGTGGTGGAGCCAACATCGGCATGGGCTACGACGGCCGCTTCACCGCGCTGACGCAAGCCGGCAAGCCGATGCGCATCAGCTGGAACCAGGCCAAGATGAGCGGCATCTACTGGGTCATCCCCAAGGGCGCGAAGAACGTCAAGGAAGCACACAAGTTCATCGAATTTGCGTCGCGACCCGACCGTCAGGCCGCATTTGCGACTCTGACCGGCTACGGCCCTTCGAATCCGGCGGCATTCGACATGATTTCGAAGGAGCTGGCGGCGACGATGGTCTCGTCTCCGGAAAATCGCAAGCGTGCCTACATGGTCAATTTCGACTGGTACGGGCAGGTCGGTGCGGACGGCAAGACGAACAGCGAGCGCATTGCCGAACGCTGGAACGCCTGGATCACCCAGTAAGCACGCGCCGTCGGCCGACACCCGCATCCGGAAACCCACATGACGACCCTGGCCAGAGTCACCGTCCTGCGGCTGGCCGTCGTCCCGGTGCTGCTGTTGCTGCTGCTGTTCTTCTACTACCCGCTGGTCCGGATCGCCGGCCTGAGCGTCCACTTCCCGGCTTTCACGCTGGCGGAGTTCACCGCGGCGCTGAATCCCGTCAACTCCGCGATCGCGCTCAGGACGTTCGTGATCGCGGCCAGCGTCACCGGGCTGTGCCTTCTGATCGGCTATCCCACTGCGGCATTCCTGTCGCAACTGCGGGGGACCGCCAAGAAGGTCGTGATCTTCTGCGTGGTGATGCCGTTTCTCACCAGCCTGCTGGTCCGCAGTTACGCCTGGGTCGTCCTGCTGGGGGACGAAGGGGCCATCAACCGGGCGCTGATGGCGCTGCACCTGATCGACAGGCCGCTGGAGCTGCTTTACAGCAGGGCGGGAATGATGATCGGCATGGTTCATGTCATGTTGCCGATCATGATCCTTCCGGTCTATTCATCCATGCAGGCCATGGATCCCATGCTGTGGCGCGCGGCCCAGGGCCTGGGAAGCGGAAGGATCCGGGCCTTCCTGACGGTGTATTTCCCCCAGACGTTGTCCGGGGTGCGCGGCGGATGCATCCTGGTCTTCATCATCTCGCTGGGCTTCTACATCACTCCCGCCATGCTGGGGCACTCGAGTGACCTGATGCTGGGAAACCTGGTCGCCAACAACGTCGAAAGTTCGCTCAATTTCGGCTTCGCCTCCGCCTTGGCGCTGGTCCTTCTTGGCGGCACGCTGCTGATCTTCCTGGCGCTGGGGGGCGTCTCGCTGCGTGCCAAGGGCGCCAAGCAGGCGGATGACGCAGATGTCCCCGCGCGGGGCTCCGCGCGCTCCCTTTCACGCCTGCTGCCTTCGCAGCTCGCCGACCTGACGCCCGCAGTCGCGCTCAGTGGCCTGCGCTGGCGGCGCCAGAGGGAGCGCGAGCAGGCAAGCGGGGGCCTGAATGGGCGGCACCTGCTGTTCGCCTTCGGCACGCTGGCGTGCATTTACCTGGTCCTGCCCAGTGTGATCGTGGTGATCGCCTCGTTCAACGGCAGGGATACCCTGGCATTCCCGCCCACCGAGTGGTCCCTGCGCTGGTATGAATTCCTCCTGCGCGATGCCGACTGGCGACATGCGGGCCTGGCCAGCCTGAAGATTGCCGGCACCAGCGGGTTGCTGACGGTGCTGCTCGGAACCGCGGCTGCCTACGGCATCGCCCGCCTCAGTCCCCGCAACGAGGGCCGTCTGTTCTACGGCCTGGCCCTGGCGCCGATGGTGGTTCCCACCGTGGTGACGGCGCTCGGCGCGTTCAAGGTGCTGTCCGACCTTGGCCTGTATGGAACCTTGAGCGGCGTGGTGGCCATGCACATCTGCCTGTCCATCCCGCTGGTGGTCGTCGTCATGGTCGCTGCGTTCTCGACATTCGACTACCGGCTGGAAATGGCCTCCCAGAGCCTGGGCGCCAGCCGCTCGATGACATTCAAGCGGGTGATGATGCCCCTGCTGCTGCCATCGCTCCTGACCGCCACTCTGCTGGCGTTCCTGCACTCCTTCGATGAACTGATCATCACGGGACTGATCGCCGGCACGAAGGTCGTGACCATCCCGATCAAGATGTGGGAGAACATCCGAAACCAGGTCGATCCGGTCATCGCTGCAGTGTCCACGCTGTTGATCCTGCTTCCATTTCTCATGCTGCTGCTACAGCGCACACCCAAAGGCGCGCACGCGGTCTCACCGCCTCTGCACGCCTGACCAACCCAACCATCCAGGAGTTCGATCATGACGCCCCTCGAAGTAGTCAAAGCGTGGCAGAAGGGCCAGCGCGAAGATGGCCGTGCGGCCAACCTCAAGTACCTTGCAGACGACGTGCAGTTGCTGCTGCCAGGCATGAATCCGATCGTCGGCAAGGAAGCGGTTTCCAAGAAGTTCGCTGCAGTCGAGGATGCATTCAAGCCCTTGTTCCATTCGACGATCGACGGCCCCTTCACCGTCTGGATTGCCGAGGGCGACCGCGTGGCCCATCGCTTCCGCTGGAACGGTGAGACGCACGACGGGCAGCTTGTCGACCTGTTCGTGTTCAACCTGTACGTGGTGCGCGACGACAAGATCCTCCACTTCGAGGAGCACATGGATACGCTCACGCGCTCGACGTACAACTACGCGAAGAAGTCGACGGACGGCGCGGCTTACGACCCCAACACGCGCGCCTTCAACTACTGATCCGCGCTGTCCCCTCCGCGTCGGCGATGTCGCCGGCCGGCCTGACCACACCCGCAAGAGGCGATCGATCCACCGGAAGCTCCGGTGGGACGCCCCGGGTGTGCCTGGAAATTCTTGAATCTTTGAAGGAGGCCGTCCATGGCTGTTGATGTTGCAAAAGTCGAGATCAAGCACGTGACCGATGCTTCGGGTCTGGAGCAGCACATTCTCTCGGGGCGAATGAAGGCGGATGAAGTCATCGCGGTGATCGGCAAGACCGAGGGCAACGGAGGCGTCAACGACTTCACGCGGATCCTGTCGGACCAGGCGTTTCGAGCGGTCCTCATGAAGCACGGCACGCGAAGCGTCGCGGAAGTCAAGCAGATCCCGATGGTCTGGTCGGGCGGGTGCGATGGCGTCATCACCCCGCACGCGACGGTGTTCGCGCGCAACGCCAAGACCGGCACCAAGGGCAAGGGCAGGCTGGCGATCGGCATTGCGATGAGCAGGACCATCAAGCCCGAGGACATCGGCCGCCTCGCGATGGTCGAGATCGTCGCGGAAGGCGTTCTCGCCGCGATGAAGAACGCCGGCATCACCGATCCGAAGGACGTGCACTACGTCCAGACCAAGACTCCGCTCCTGACGATCGAGACGATCCAGGACGCCGAGCGGCGCGGTCAATCGGTCGTCTGCGACGTGCATGAATCGATGGGTGTTTCGAATGGCACCACCGGCCTTGGCATCGCCGTGGCATTGGGTGAGATCTCGATGCCCAGGGCCGATGAGATCTGCCGCAATCTCGCCCTGTATTCGTCCGTTGCGTCGTGCTCGTCCGGCGTGGAGCTCGACTGCGCCCAGATCGTGCTGATCGGCAACGTCGACGGCGCCGGCGGCCCCTTCCGCATCGGCCACAGCGTGATGAAGGATGCGCTCGACATCGACGGCATCTACGCCGGCATCCGCAATGCGGGGCTGGACCTGCCCGAGCGGGCACGGGCTTCCGACCTGGGCGGCAAGCTCGTCAATTGCTTCATCAAGTGCGAGGCCGACAAGAGCGGCGTGCTGCGTGGGCGGCGCCAGATCATGCTGGACGACTCCGACGTGCACCACCATCGACACAGCAAGGCGGCCGTCGGCGGTGTGGTGGCGGCAGCGATCGGCGATCCGGCGGCGTTCGTTTCCGTCGACGCCATGCACCAGGGACCGCACGGAGGCGGGCCGATGGTCGCCATCGTCGACCTGGGGGAATGACCATGGGCGTCGCCCAACTGGAAAGCGACCTGACCAGGTTGGGGGCGGTCGAGCAGCGCGACCTGGTTCGCGCCCGGAAAGTCAGCCCCGTTGAACTGCTGGACGCGCACCTCGCTGCCATCGCACGCCTCAACCCGGTTCTCAATGCCATCGTCACGCTTTGCACCGAGGAGGCCAGGAAAGCGGCCCGCCAGGCCGAAGACGCGGTGATGCGCGGCGGCGACCTCGGCATCCTGCACGGGTTGCCGGTCGTCATCAAGGACATCACCGAGACGGCCGGAATCCGCACCACCTATGGCTCGCCGCTCTACGCGGATCACGTGCCGGACCACGACGCCGAGGTCGTGGCCCGGCTCAAGCGGGCAGGCGCCATCATCCTGGGGAAATCCAACACACCCGAGTTCGCGGCTGGCGCCAGTACGGTCAATGCAGTCTTCGGCGCGACTCGCAACCCCTGGAATCCGGCCCTCAGCCCGGCTGGGTCGTCGGGCGGTTCGGCCGCCGCCGTTGCCAGCGGCATGGTCCCGCTTGCCCAGGGGACCGATTTCGGCTGCTCCGTCCGGATCCCGGCGGCGTTCTGCGGGATCGTGGGCCTGCGCACGACGCCGGGCCTGATCCCGAACGACCCCATGGCACTGCCCTGGGACCCGGGCCAGGTGCACGGCCCCCTGGCGCGAAAAGCCGAGGACGCCGCGCTGATGCTCGACGCCATGGTCGGCCTCGACCCGTTGTGGCCGATCTCCGTCGCGCCGACATGGCGCAGTGCGCTGGACGAAGTCCGCGGTGCCAACGACATTGCAGGTTTGCGCATCGCCTATGTCTCCGACATCGCCGGAATCGGTGTCGATCCGGAAGTGGAGCGCGTATGCCGCGCAGCAGTGCACCGCCTTGCCGCGGACGGCGCGCGCGTCGACGAGATCGCTTTCTCGGCTGCCGAGGGGCGCGAAGCCTACATGACGCTGCGCGCGGATTGGATGGTCGGCCAGCAGTTCGAGCGGCTGCACCTGCTGGACAAGATGGGGAAGAATCTCGCCGGCAACGTTCGCGACGGCCTGGAGGTGGGTTCGCGCGACATGGCTGCCGCGCAGCAGGTGCGTGCCGGGTTGCTGCGCAAGTTCCGGCAGCTGTTCGGCGACTACGATTTCCTGATCACGCCAGCCGCGCCCGTGGAACCGTTCCCGGTCGAACAAGGATTCCCCGACTCGATCGGCGGCGTGAAGTTGAGCAACTATGTCGACTGGATTGCACCGGCTTACCTGGTGACCCTGATGAGTCTGGTCGGCTGTTCGGTGCCGGCCGGACTGAGCAGGAGCGGGCTTCCCGTCGGGTTGCAGATCATCGGACCGCGTTTTTCCGAGCCGCGCGTGCTGGGACTCGCCCGCCACGTCCAGCAGGTGCTTCCGATCGGGTGGCCACGGGAAGACGTTCGCCGCTAGTCGTTCGACGACCTCCAGCTCGATTCGTCGGGTCGACAGGGGAGGGGCGTTGCGGGGGGCGACTTGCACCCTGCCCGGGCAGTCGGTCGACTGCACACATCTTGCGAAGATGTGGAGCGGGCGATGGGAATCGAACCCACGTCTTGAGCTTGGGAAGCTCAGGTCCTGCCATTGAACGACGCCCGCGGGACAGGCGCGGATTCTACCCAATGGCCGCGCCTGGGCGGCCGTATTTCAGCCGGAGGGGGCGGCCGCCAGTGGCCGCAGCAGCGGCCGAAGGGCCAGCAGGCCGAGGGCGGGACCCAGCGCCAGCCAGGGCAGCACGGCACCCAGGGGCCAGGCGGCCGCGGCCCGCACGAACAGCTCGATGCTGGCCACGGAGATCGCGAAGCCGAGGCAGTTGGTGAACGTCAGCACGCTGCCGACAACTTCCTTCGGCGCGTTGCGGGCGGTGAGGGCAGAGAACTGCGGCGAGTCGCCGACCACGGTGGTGCCCCAGAGCAGCAGCCAGGCCACGAACAGCGGCGCGGGCGCCTGGAGCAGGACCGGCGCGAGCAGGCAGCAGCAGCCGCTGGTGGCCAGCTGCCATTGGGCGATGCGGGCGCTGCCCAGGCGCCGGGCCAGCAGGCCGCCGGCGATGCAGCCCAGCGCGCCGGCGCCGATGGCCCAGAAGGCCAGGGCGCTCACCCGCGTGCCCTGCCAGCGCACCGCGATGATCACCGGCGCCAGCGCGTAGAACGAGTACAGCTCCCACATGTGGCCGAAGTAGCCGAAGACCGAGGCGCGCAGCCGGGGTTCGGACCAGATCGCGGCCAGGGCGCGCGGCGTCACCCGGGTGCCGACGGTGCGCGGCTGGTCGGGCACCAGCCAGGCGGTGGCGATGCCGCCGAGCGCCGCGAACAGCGAGACCGCCAGGATCACCAGCTGCCAGGGCGCCGCCGCGCCGCCGGCGTCGGCGGCGAGCGCGCGCAGGCCGTGCGGCAGCGCCGTTCCCAGCACCAGCGCACCCACCAGCACCCCGAGCGCGGCACCCAGGCCTTCGCGGTACCAGCTGGCGGCGATCTTCATGCCCACCGGGTAGATGCCGGCCAGCAGGAAGCCGACCGCGAACCGCAACGCCACCAGCAGGCCGAACGATGGCGGCACCAGGACCAGGACGGCGTTGCACAGGGCGCCGAGCAGCGAGCAGGCGAGGAACACCCGGGTCGGACGGAAGCGGTCGGCCAGCATCAGCAGCGCGAAGGCCAGCGTGCCGGCGACGAATCCGAGCTGGACGGAGCTGGTCAGCGTGGCCAGCGCCGTGGCCGGCAGCGCCCAGTTGCGCTGCAGGTCCGGCAGGACGGCATTGACGGCGAACCAGAGCGAGGTGCCGGCGAACTGCGACAGGACGATGACGGGCAGCACCCGCCGCGGGACCGGTGTGGACATGGGCAGACCCCAGTGTCGGTGCACGGGCGGCCGGCCGGCAAGCAGAATGTGTCCGCGCACAGCCGTCCACCGAACAATGAGGAGACCAAGATGACGACACCGACGTCCGCGAGGACCCACCGGGCCCACAGGACCCGAAACGTGGCGTGGCGCGCCGGCGCCCGCGCGCTGGCGGCGCTGGCCTGGGTGGCCGGCAGCCTGCTGGCGGCGCCCGCGCAGGCGCAGGCGCCTGCCGTGCCGGCCATGATCAAGATCTGGATCCCGTTCGCCCCCGGCGGCCCGACCGACGTGTTCGGCCGGCTCGCCGCGGACGCACTGCGCACCAACCTCAAGACCACGGTGGTCACCGAGAACCGGCCCGGCGGCAACGGGGCCGTGGCCGTGAACGCCCTGAAGCTGGGGCCGGCCGACGGCTCCAACCTGCTGTTCGTCAGCTCGGGAATGATCACGTTCAGCCCGTTCATCGACAAGTCGATGGCGTACGACCCGCAGCGCGACCTGGTGCCCATCGTCTGCATCGCGCAGACGGACATCGGACTCATCCTCGCCACCAACGTGCAGGCCACCAACCTGCAGGAATTCCTGCAGCTGGCCCGGCGGTCCAACCCGCCCCTGAGCATGGGGTCGGCCGGGCTGGGCAACATCCTGCATGCCTACATCGAGCTGTTCAAGGATGCGACCCGCGTCGACCTGCTGCACGTGCCGTACAAGGGCGCGTCGCCGGCCTTCGCCGACGTGCTGGCCGGCCAGATCTCGGGCATGTTCATCGCCGTCGGGCTGGCCCAGCCGTCGGTGGCGGCGGGCAAGGCCCGGCTCATCGCCACCGTGGGCAAGCGCAGCGAGCTGGCGCCGGGCGTGCCCACCCTCGCCGAGCAGGGCATCCCGGGCGTCGAGATCCTGCCCTGGTTCGCCATCATGGGACCGCGCGGCATGGCGCCCGAGACGGTGGAGCGCATCGCGGCGGCCGTCCGGGCAGCGGCGGGCACCGAGGACTTCAAGAAGCGCCTGTCCGCCGCCGGGGCCAGCCCGCTGGTGGTGTCGGGGCCGGAGTTCACCCGCATGATCGACGCCGAGAGCCAGACCTGGTCGCGGCTGATCACCGAGAAGAAACTGAAGGCCGAATGAGGCCGCACAAGGAGAATGCAGTGACTGCCATGGTTCGCCGGGTCGTGACCGGCCATGACGCGAACGGCAAGGCCATCGTCCTGTCGGACGGGCCTTCGCCCTTCATCCACACCACGCCGCTGCGGCCAGGGTATGTCTCGACCGACATCTTCCGCACGCTGGAGACGCCGGCATCGATCGCTGGCGAGACGGCCGAGACGACCCTCGGCCCGCGCCGCCAGTTGCCGACGCCGCGCGGCTCCGTCATCCGCGTCAACGTTTTCCCGCCCGACCGCGGCAGCCTGGACGGCATGGACGTCACGACATCGAGCCAGCTGTTCGAGTCGCTGGGCAACCCGGCCGGCCACACCTACGCCGCGTCCGGCCGGCATCCGCTGATGCACCGCACCGAGACCATCGACTATGCGATCGTCCTGGACGGCGAGATCACGATGTTGCTCGACGACTCGGAGGTGGTGCTGAGGGCCGGCGACATCCTGGTGCAGTGCGGCACCAACCACGCCTGGTCGAACCGCTCGGACGCGCCGGCCACGGTGGTGTTCGTGCTGATCGACGGCAAGTACGAGGACGACCTGGCGCAGCGGTTGCCGTCCGGGCACGGTTGACGCCGGGGGCGGCGCCCGGCGCGACAGGCCGAGATCGCCCGACGAGTCCGGGCGGGGCGCGCGCTCAGGCCGCCCGGGGACCCAGGGTCGGCCAGCGGTGCGCCCAGGGCTGCGCCGCTTCGAACGCCTCGCCCAGGTCGAGCAGCAAATCGTCGCGCCCGTAGCCGCCCACCAGTTGCATGCCGATCGGCAGGCCTTCGCTCGACGGTTCGCACGGGACCGCGAGCGCCGGCAGCCCCGCGGCGTTGACCCAGCCGGTGTAGACGGCGTGGCCGCGCGGCCCGACCGGCCGGCCGTCGATGACGGGCGGATACGCGTCGGCCTTCGGCCAGGGCAGGGCCGCGGCCGACGGCAGGGCGATCACGTCGACGCGCTCGAACAGCAGCGCCACCTCGCGGCGCAATCGCCGCACCGATTCCACGATGTGCCAGAGCCGGGCGGCGGGCACCCGCTGGCCGAGCGCGGCCATCTCCAGGTACTTGGGCGATGCCTGCGCGGCCCAGTCGGGGTGCTGCTCGAACATCCGGGCCAGGCCGACCTGGCCGATCTGGGGCCAGGCGTCGGTGAAGAAGCCCAGGTCGAGCGGCAGCGCGCCCGTCTCGACCCGGTGCCCGAGCGAGGCCAGCGCCTGGACGCCGCGCTGCACGCTGGCCGCGATCTGCGGATCGAGCGGGGCATCGCCGAAGCGCTCGACGTAGAGGATGCGCAGTGGCACCGGCGGGGGGGCGGTCGTCGCCGCCCACGCCGCGCTGAACGACGACCGATCGGCGGGGTGCGGCCCCCGCATCTGCCCGAACAGCAGCCTCGCATCGGCCACGGTCCGCGCCAATGGCCCGATGACCTCGAAGTCCAGCAGCAGGCTGGGGAAGACGTGTTCGCGCGGCACGGCGCTGAGCGACGGCTTCAGGCCGACCAGGCCGGCGTGCGACGCGGGGCGGCGGATGGACCCGCCCCCGTCCTGGCCGATCGCCAGCGGACCGATGCCCGCGGCCACCGCGGCGACCGCGCCACCGCTGGATCCGCCGGGGGTGAGCGCGCTGTTCCAGGGGTTGCCGGTGACGCCGAAGACCGGGTTGTCGGTGTAGCCCTCGAGCGCGAACTCGGGCACGTTGGTCTTGCCCAGCACCAGCGCGCCGGCCGCGCGGGCGCGCGCGACGGCCAGCTCGTCCTCGCCGGTGCACCAGTCGCGCAGGCCCCGCGTGCCCCAGGTGGTGGGCTGGTCGCGGGTGTAGAGGCTGTCCTTGACCGACAGCGGAATGCCGTCGAGCGGCGACAGCGGCCGGCCGGCGCGGAACCGGGCCGCGGCCGCCGCGGCCTCCTGCAGGAACGCCTCGTCGCGCCGGGCGATCACCGCATTGAGCAGCGGATTCACCTGCTCCAGGCGGGCCAGGCAAGCCCGGGCCACGGCCACCGGCTCGAGGCTGCCGTCGCGGTAGCGCCGCGCCAGTTCGGTGGCGGCCAGCCGCCACAGGTCGCCGTCGTCCGTCATCGGATCACTTGATGCCGACGATGGGGCCGACCACCTGCTTCCAGGTGGCGGAGCACTTGTCGTAGGACTTGTCGCAGACCTCGCTCCAGGTGGGCAGCGAGACCGTCATCAGCGCGTCGTGGATCAGCTTGTTGTCCGCGGCGCTGACCGGCACGTCGGTCATCTTGTACTTCTTGACCGTCTTGCAGGGTTCCTTGCCGACGTTGCAGCGTGCCGCGTCGTCGAACAGCTCCTTCGAATAGGCCCAGACCTCGGTCTCGAACTTCTTGAACGACTCGGTGAGTTTGGCCTTCTGGTCGGCCGGCAGCTTGTTCCACTTGTCCAGGTTCATCGCATAGGCATTCAGCGCGATCTGGAAGCCGATCGGCATGAAGTGCGTGGTGACCTCGGGCCAGCCGGCCGAGTTGGCGGAGCTGGGGCCGGTGATGGCGCAGTCGGTGACGCCGCGCTCCAGCGCCTGCTGCGTCTCGCCGAACGGGATGGTGACCGGGATGCCGCCCAGCTTCTCGATGAACTTGGCCAGCGAGGCGTCGTACACCCGCACCTTCTTGGCCTTCAGGTCGGCCAGGCCGCCGATCGGCACCTTGCAGAACACCACCTGCGGGCCGAACGGGTACACGCCCAGCAGCTTGCCGCCGTAGCGCTCCTGCAGGCGCTTGTCGAATGCCTCGCGGTAGGCGTCGACCACCTTGCGGGCCGTCTCGTAGTCGGTGGACAGGCCGACGATGTCGGGACCGAGGAAGAACGGCTCGTCGCGCGACACCTGCGCCAGGCGCAGCGTGACGATGTCGAACAGGCCCGACTTGAGGACGCGCAGGCCGTCGGCGTCCTTCACCCCGAGCACGTCCATCGGCTTGTAGTCGACGTCGATGGGGGTGCCGGTGTTCTTCGCGAAGTTCTCGAAGAACGGCTGCTCCTTGGTCTGCTGGATCAGGCCGGTGGCCACCAGGTTGCCGGCCGCGCGCAGCTTCAGGTTCTGGGCATGGCCGGCGGTGAGGCCCAGCGCCAGCGCGCAGGACAGGGCGATCTTGAGCAGTTTCATGGGGAGGGGCGTTCCAGGTTGGGAGGGGAGAGGGAGACGGGTGGGGGTCACTTCAGGCCGACGACCGGGCCGATCACCTGCTTCCAGGCGGCGGAGCACTTGTCGTTGACCTTGTCGCAGGCCTCCGACCACAGCGGCAGCGAGACGGTGCGCACGGCGTCGGCCACCACCTTGCGGTCGGCGGCACTGACCGGCACTTCCTTGAGCGCGAACTTCTTGCCGATCCTGCAGGGGTCCTTGCCCACGTTGCAGCGGGCGGCATCGTCCCAGAGCTCGCGCGAGTAGGTCCAGGCGTCGGCCTCGAACTTGCGGAACGCCTCCGCCAGCTTGGTGCGTTGCTCGGGCGGCAACGCGTTCCACTTGGCCAGGTTGATGGCGAACGCGTTGTAGTGCACCTGGAAACCCAGCGGCAGGGTGTGGGTGGTGACCTCGGGCCAGCCGCCCGAGTTGGCCGAGGCCGGGCCGGTGATGGCGCAATCGGTGACGCCGCGCTCCAGCGCCTGCTGCGTCTCGCCGAACGACAGGCTGACCGGGATGCCGCCCAGGCCCTCGACAAACTTGGCCAGCGACTGGTCGCTCACCCGCACCTTCTTGCCCTTGAGGTCGGCCAGGCCGCTGATGGCCGGCTTGCAGAACAGGATCTGCGGGCCGAACGGGTAGGCGGCCAGCAGCTTGGCGTTGTGCTTGGCCTGCAGCCGCTGGTCGAGCGGCTCGCGCCAGGCGTCGAACACCTTGCGCGCGGTGTCGTAGTCGGTGGACAGGCCCACGATGTCGGGCCCGAGCAGCGTCGGGTCGTCTCGCGAGACCGAGGCCAGGCGCAGCATGACGATATCGAACAGTCCCGAGCGGATGATGCGCAGGCCGTCGGCGTCCTTCACGCCCAGCACGTCCATCGGCTTGTAGTCCATCTCGATCGGCAGGCCGGTGGTCTTCGTGAAACTCTCGAAGAAGGGCTGCTCGCGCTGCTGTTGCAGCAGGCCGGCGGCCACCAGGTTGCCGGCCACGCGAAGCTTGACGGGCTCGGCATGGGCCGCCAGGCCGGCCAGCGCGAACGCAGCGGCCGTGACGAGATGGGACAGGCGAAGGGGTTTCATGGCGTCAGCGTCCATACATCAGGTTGGGCAGCCACGTGGCGATGGCCGGGAAGTGGATCAGGATGGCCGTCATGGCGATCATGGCCACGAGGAAGGGCAGGGTGCCCTGGAAGACTTCGTTGATCGAGCCCTCGCCGCGCACCCCCTGGATGACGTAGAGCGTCATGCCGATCGGCGGGCTGAGGAGGGACAGCTCGCACATCAGCACCATGAAGACGCCGAAGAAGATCGGGTCGATGCCGGCGGCCTGGATGATGGGGAACACCACCGGCAGCGTGCCGACCATCATCGGCATGGTCTCCAGCGCCACGCCCAGCAGCACGTACATGACCGCCAGCACCCACAGCAGCAGCAGTGGCGAGACGTCGAGCGACTTGATCAGGCTGGCGAGCGACTGCGGTACGCCCAGCATGGACAGCACGAAGTTCAGGTAGAGCGCGGCCACCAGGATCAGCGCCGTCATCGCGGTCAGGCGCAGCGTCGAGCGGAAGCACTCGTGCAGCATCGGCACGGTGAGCTTGCCGTAGCCCCAGGCGATCGGCAGGCACACGATGACGCCGAGCGCGGCGCTTTCGGTGACGGTGGCCCAGCCGGTGTAGATGCCGCCCATCACGACGCCGAACACCAGCAGCGGGCCGGCCAGGTGCACCGAGTGCTTCAGGCGCTCGCCCCACGGCACGCCGCCTTCGGGTTTGCCGGCCATCGACGGCCGCCAGACGCAGATGGCCAGGATGGTGAGCAGGAACAGCACCGTCATGATGGCGCCCGGCACGATGCCGGCCATGTACAGCCGCGAGGCCGACGTGTTGGTCATCGAGCCGTAGATGATGAAGGCCACGCCCGGCGGGATGAGGTTGCCCAGGCTGGCGCCGGCGGCGATCGAGCCCAGCACCATGCGCTGGTCGTAGCCGCGGTTCTTGAACGACGGCAGCGCCACCGTGGAGATGGTGGCGGCCGTGGCCACCGACGACCCGCTCACCGCGGAGAAGAGTGCCGAGGCGCCGATGTTGGTGTGCAGCAGCCCGCCGGGCAGCCGTTGGAGCCAATCGGCCAGCGACTGGTACATCTTGTCGGTGGCGCCGCCGCGCATCAGGATCTCGCCGAGCAGGATGTACAGCGGGATCGACAGCAGCAGGTAGTCCTCGCCGGCCGCCCAGATCTGCTCGCCCAGCGCGTTGAAGGCCGGCAGCCCGAAGTGGATGACGGCGCCCAGCAGGCCGACCACCAGCATCGTGGTGGCCACGTGGATGCCCACGAACATCAGGCCCAGCATGAGCAGCAGGCCGATCAGGATCTCGACGGGGCTGATCATGCTTTTGCTCCCGCCAGCGGCGCGGCCGTCGCGTCGGTGTCGGCCGAGGGCTGCAGGTGCAGCTCGGTCTCGGCCTCGATCTCCTCCTCCAGCGTCTGCGGGCCGAACTGGCCGTTCAGCTGGCCGTGCTGGCCCGTGACGAACAGCCGCAGGCAGTGCCCGGCGGCCAGCAGGGCCACGACGGCGAACAGCAGGTACCCGAACAGCCACACCACCTGGGGGATCCACATCGGCGTGGCCAGCGGGGTGGCCGCGGTGGACTTCATGTCCACGCTTTCCAGCACCACGTTCAGGCCGCGCCACAGGCACAAGAGGGCCAGCGCGGTGAGCGTGAGCATGGCCAGCAGGTTCAGCACGGCCTGCACGCGCGGCGAGAACTTCGACAGCAGGAAGTCGACCCGGGTGTGGCTGCGCGAGACCAGCGTGTGGGCGAAGCCGATGCTGCCGACCACCGCGTAGGTGTACGAGCCGACCTCGTCGACACCCTGCAGGCTGAAGCCGAGCAGCTTGCGGCCCAGCATCTCGACGCAGGTGACGACCGACAGGCCGATCAGCCACCAGCCGCAGGCGAGGGCGGCGGCGTCGGTGAAGCCGGCCACGGCGCGGCTGGCGGGTCCGGGTGGGAGCAGCGTCTTCATGGCCGGAGCTCCGGCCGGTGGGTGGGGCAGATCATGGTTTCTCCGACTTTGGTTGCTTCGTTGACTCAGTAGCCCAGCGCGCGCGGCAGCGCGGTCACCAGGGGCGGGAACAGCATGCAGGCCACCAGCACGCCGTACATCAGGACGATGAAGGGCCACAGGTTGGCCACCAGCTCGCGCATTCGCACGCCGGTGATGCCGCAGACCACGAACAGCACCACGCCGACCGGCGGGGTGAGCATGCCGATCACCAGGTTGAGCACGAACAGGAAGCCGAAGTGCAGCGGATCGATGCCGTACTGGATGGCGATCGGGTGCAGCAGCGGCACCAGCATGATGTAGGCAGCGTTCGATTCGAGGAACATGCCGACGACGAACAGCAGCACCGCCACCAGCGCCATGTAGGCGAGAGGGCTGTCGGTGAAGCCGCGCAGCAGCACCGACAGCTTCTGCGGCAGCAGGTCCACCGTCATGAGGTAGGTGATGACCGACGCGAACGCGATCAACGCGCCGACCATGGCGGTGGTGATGGCGGCCCGCACCGCGATGCCGGGCAGGTCGGCCACGCGCAGCGTGCGCGTGACGAAGAAGCCCAGCAGGGCCGCGTAGATGACGGCGATCGCCGAGCCTTCGGTGGCCGTGAACGCGCCGCCGACGATGCCGCCGATGACGACCACCGGCATCGCCAGCACGATCAGCGAACGCTTCAGCTCGGCCACCACGGCTGCCAGCCGGAACGGCTCGCCGGTGACGGCCCAGCCGCGGCGGCCGGCGATCCAGGAGCACAGGGCGATGAAGCCGATCGTGATGACCAGCCCCGGCACCACGCCGGCCATGAACATGCCGCCGACCGATACCGACGAGCCGGCCATGAAGGCGTAGACGATCATCGCGCCGCTGGGGGGGATGATGGGCCCGAGGTTGGCGGCCGCCGCCACGATGGCGGTGGCGAAACCGCGGTCGTACACCTTCGTCAGGGACGGCACCAGGGTCGACGACAGGGCGCTGGCATCCGACACGGCCGCGCCCGACACGGTGGCCAGTCCGGCGCCGGCCAGCATGGTGACGTGTGCCAGGCCGCCGCGCACGCGGCCCACCATCGTATTGGCCAGGGCGATCAGCCGCTCCACGATGCCGGCCTTGATCATCAGCTCGCCGGCGAGCATGAAGAACGGGATGGACATCAGGGGGAACGAGTTGACCGCATGCATCATGCGGGTGGGCACCATCGAGAAATCGACGCCGGTCGCCCACAGGGCGCCGAGCGCTGCAACGCCCATCGAGAAGGCGATCGGCAGGCCCAGCATCGCCAGCGCCATGAATCCCAGAACGACGGCCAGGCTCATTCGGCGCTCCCGGTGCGGGCGGCAGGCGGGCCCTGGACGGCGATGCGCAGCAGGTGCAGGGCGGACAGCGCGGCGCCGATGGCCACCGGCACGATGAACCAGCCGACGCTCAGGTCGACCGTGGACATCAGCTCGTCCCACTGCTCGAGGGAGACGCGCACCGCCGCCCAGGCGATCAGCGCCATCAGCACCGTCGCCAGCAGGGCGCCGGCGCGGCGCAGCTGCGCGCCGGCCGCCGCCGGGAGCTTGTCCACCAGCAGGTCGATGCCGATGTGCGAGCCCTCGCGCACGCCCAGCGGGATGGCGAGGAAGACCGACCAGACGAAGCCCAGGCGGCCGATCTCATCGGCCCAGTCGAGCGAGCGGTTCAGGCCATAGCGCAGGGCCACCTGGGCCGAGACGACGACGACCATGGCGGCCATGGCCGCAAGCACAAGGCCGGTGACGGCCCGGTCGGCCAGGCCGAGCAGGCGCAGCGGCCAGGCCGGCGGGTGGGAGGTTGCGAGGGGGAGTGCCTGGTCCATGGTCGTGCCCGGTGCCGGTCAGTGCTTGGCGGCCTCGGCTAGGACCTGGTTGACCAGGTCGGCGCCGGCGCGCTTCTTGACGTCCTCGACCACCGGCAGCGTCGCCTTGCGCATCTCGTCGCGTGCGGCCGGCGTGAGCTCGGTGAACGTCATCCTGCCCTTCAGCTCGGCGAGTCGCTTGCCCTCTTCCTCGGCGGCCAGCTTGCGCTGGAAGGCGATGGTCGTGGTCATGGCCTCGCGCACCGCCTTCTGCTGCTCGGGCTTGAGCTGCTCGAAGGCCTTCTTGCTGGCGACGACGGCGATGAAGTCGAAGAAATGGCCGGTGTTCGACAGCTGCTTCTGCACCTCGCTGTAGCGGCCGGCGGCGATGACCGTGTAGGGGTTCTCCTGGCCGTCCACCACCCGCTGCTCGAGAGCCGAGTACAGCTCCTTGACGTCCATCGCAACCGGATTGGCACCCAACGCGCGGAAAGTGGCCAGGTGGGTCTCGTTGGGCTGCAGCCGGACCTTCAGGCCCTTGAGGTCGGCCATGGACTTGACCGGCCCCTTGCTGTTGGTGACGTGGCGCATGCCCAGCTCCATCCAGCCGAGACTGGTGAATCCCTTGTCCTGCAGCTTCCTGTCGATCGCGGCGCCGACCGGCCCGTCGATGACGCGGAAGGCGGCCTCGCGGTTGGCGAAGACGAACGGCAGGCTGACCGCCTCCAGCTCGGGGACGATGCGGGACAGGAATGCCGCGCCGACCCAGGTGATGGCCAGGGTGCCGGAGCGCACGGCGTCGACGTTCTCCTTGGCGCCGCCCAGCTGCATGGCCGGGAAGACATCGACCTGCAGCTGGTTGTTGGTGAGCCGCGCGACCTCCTTGCGGAACACCTGCTCGACCGCGACGCTGCTGGGATGTTCGCCGGCGAAATTGCCGGCGATCTGCAGCTTCTGCTGGGCCAGCGCCGGCAGCGGCGCGGCGAGCGCCAGGGCGCAGGCGAGCGCCAGGCGGCGCAGGGAGGGGACGGGACGGGTCATGGGCGGGGCTCCTGGGAAGGGTTCGGGGGTCAGCGCGGCGCGTCGAGGCGGCGCGCCAGGGCGGGCGGCAGGCCGCGGTGGGGCTTGGCAGGCGGCATCGCGTAGCTGCCGGCGGTGGCGGCGCCCGGCTGCAGCGCGACGAGCGACTCGGCGTGGCGGATGGCGCTGCTGACGCCGTCGACCACCGGCACGGCGATCTGCCCGGCGACGCTGCGCGCCAGGCCGGCCAGCGGCGCGCCGGCCAGCACGATGACCTCGGCGCCGTCCTCGCGCACGCAGGCGTCGCACAGCTCGAGCAGGCGGTCGCGGTGCTCCTGCTGCACGGAGCCCGGGCCCGACAGCGGCCGGTCGAGGAAGCGCAGGCTGGCCATGCGGTCGGTGAAGCCGTAGGCGTGCACGGTCTCGCGGTACCAGGCAGCGATGCGGCGCGAGATGGCCACGATGGAGAAGCGCCGGCCCAGCAGGTGGGCGCTGGCCAGGGCGGCCTGCGTCATGCCCACCACCGGGATCGGCAGCAGCTCGCGGATGCCGTCGGCGCCGGCGTCGCCGAAGGCCGCCACCACCACGGCGTCGTGGCCCTCGGCATGCTCGGCGGCCAGCTGCAGCGTGGCGTAGGCGCCGACGATGGCTTCCATGCGGGTCTCGATGTAGGCGACGCCGAATGGCGCCGTGAGCACCGTCAGTTCCGTGCCCGGGCTGGCGCTGCGCTGCGCCTCGGCGCGGATCAGCGCCGTGACGTCGTCCGAGATGTTGGGGTTGATGACCAGTAGGCGCATTTCGTCCTCCGGTTGTCAGCGCTTGGGCAGCAGGGTGGGCTGGCCGCAGGGCAGGAAGCGGCCGCGGCCTTCGCGGCCCACCACCTGCCGGCCGTCCCAGACCACCTCGCCGCGGCTGAGCGTCAGCGCGGGCCAGGCCTGCAGCACCATGCCTTCATAGGGGGTGTAGTCGACCGCGTGGTGCAGGGCGGCATTGCGCACCACGTGCTCGTGCTCATCCCAGATCACCAGGTCGGCATCGCTGCCGATGGCGATGGTTCCCTTGCGCGGGTGCAACCCGTAGGCCTTGGCCGGGTTGGTGGCGGTGAGCTCGACGAATTTCTGCAGCGTGATGCGGCCGCCCAGGACACCTTCCGAATAGAGCAGCGGCAGCCGCGTCTCCAGGCCCGGGATGCCGTTCGGGATGTGGCGGAACGGCACCTCGGCGCCGCCCGGCTTCTTGCCCTCGGGCGCGTCGAACTTGAAGGGCGCATGGTCGGACGAGAACACCGTGAACAGCCCGTCGGCCAGGCCGTCCCAGATCACCTGCTGGTTCTCCTTGCCGCGCGGCGGCGGGCTGCAGATGCACTTGGCCCCGTGGTAGCTGTCGTCGATGCCCAGGTCCTCGGCGGTGAGGAACAGGTACTGCGGGCAGGTCTCGGCGAACACCGGCAGGCCGTGCGCGCGTGCCCAGCGGATCTGCTCGACCGCTTCCTTGCCGGACACGTGGACGATGAGGATGGGCACGTCGACCAGCTGCGACAGGGCGATGGCGCGGTGCGTGGCCTCGCGCTCGACCAGCATCGGCCGCGCATGGGCGTGGAAGCGCGGGGCGGTGCGGCCGGCCGCTTCCAGCCGCCTGGTCAGCCACTCGATGCAGTCGGCGTTCTCGGCATGCAGCATGGCCAGCGCGCCGTGGGTGCGGGCGACGTCCAGCACGTCGAGGATCTGGCCGTCGTCCAGCTTGAGGTCGTCGTAGGTCATGTAGACCTTGAACGAGGTGTAGCCCTCGCCGATGAGGGCCGGCAGTTCGGTGGCCAGGACCTCGGGCGTGGGGTCGCTCACGATCAGGTGGAAGGCGTAGTCGATGACCGCGCGCCCTTCGGAGCGCGCGTGGTAGTCGACGACGGCAGCGCGCAGCGACTCGCCCTTGGCCTGCGCGGCGAACGGGATGACGGTCGTGGTGCCGCCGGCCGCGGCCGACCGCGTGCCCGTGCGGAAATCGTCGGCCATGCGGGCCGGCGCTTCCATGGGCTGGTCGAGGTGGCAGTGCGCGTCCACGCCGCCGGGGGTGACGGTGCGGCCCCGCGCGTCGATCTCGGCCTGGCCCTGGGCCAGGCCCTGGCCGAGTTGCACGATGCGGCCGCCGCGGATGCCGATGTCGGTCTCGAACACGTCGCTCGCGGTGGCGGCGCGCGCCTGGCGGATCACCAGGTCGAAGGTTGCGTTGCTCATCGGGCGACCTCGGTGGGCACCAGCGTTGTGCGACAAAAGCATCCAGTTGGTGCAGACATGATTGTCGACAACTTGGAGTGCGCGCAAGCGGTGCCGGCAGGCAGATGAAGGCTGGACATCAGGACTCTCTGTGCAAGTAGCGGGCCAGCAGGACGGGTCGGCCACTGGAATTAGCTGGTGAGACTATCGATCGGTCGCCGCCGTCAGGCGGTCGGTGTTTACACTGATGTCAACAAAATCGCGGTGATTCTGTTCAAATGTTGTGCACCGCCCCCTGGCGCAGCCCTTGCTGGATCCCTCCATGCCCGAACCCATCCGCCTCGGCGTGCTGACGCCTTCGTCCAACACCGCCCTGGAGCCCCTCACCCAGGCGATGCTGGCCGGCCTGCCGGACGCCAGTGCCCATTTCTCCCGCTTCAAGGTCACCGAGATCGCGCTCGATCGGCAGGCCCTGGTGCAGTTCGACGACGCCAGGATCCTGGCCGCGGCCGAGTTGCTGGCCGACGCCAAGGTGCAGGTCATCGGCTGGAGCGGCACGGCCGCCGGCTGGATGGGGTTCGAACAGGACCGCCGGCTGTGCGAGCGCATCACCGCGCTCACCGGCATCCCGGCGACGACGGCGGTGCTCGCGCTGAACGAACTGCTGGCCATCCGCGGGGTGCGCGAACTGGCGCTGGTGACGCCCTACACGGCCGACGTGCAGCAGCGCATCGTCGACAACTACCGCGCGCTGGGCATCGAGATCGTGGCCGAGCGCCACCTGTCGATCCGCGACAACCATGCCTTCGGGCTGGTGCCGCCGGCGCAGCTGCGGCAGATGATCGAGGACGTCGCGCAGGCCAGGCCGCAGGCGATCGCCACCTATTGCACCAACCTGCGCGCCGCGCCGCTCGCCGACGATGTGGAGCGCCGCCTCGGGATTCCGCTGCTGGACACCGTCGCCACCACCGTGTGGGGCATGCTTCGCGCCGCCGGTGCGCCGGCCGCGGCGATCCGGGGCTGGGGAGGCCTGTTCCAATGGACCTGACCCGCGGGCGGCGCGCACCCGTCGATAGAATGCCCGCCGACCCCTCCACCCCGCCTGCCATGCCCGCCACCGCGCGCAAGAGTGCCCCGAGCGCCAAGCGCACCCCCAGCCCCGAGCGGCCCGAACGCGACGCCACGGTCGACGAGATCTACGAGCGCATCTACGTCGCCATCCTGGAGCACCGGTTGCAGCCGGGCATCAAGCTGGGCGAGGAGAAGATGGCGGAGATCTTCGGTGTCAGCCGCGCGCGCATCCGCGAGGTGCTGGCCAGGCTGGCCCACGAGCAGATCGTCGAGCTGTATCCGCAGCGCGGCGCCTATGTGGCCAAGCCGACCCCCGAGCAGGCGCGCGACGTGTTCGAGGCCCGGCGCCTGATCGAGCCCGCCGTGCTCAAGCGGCTGATCGACACGGTAACTGCCGACAAGATCAACCGCCTGCGCCAGCACGCCGAACTGGAGGCCGATGCGCGCCGCCGCAACGACAAGCGCGCCGTCATCCGGCTCTCGGGCGAGTTCCACACCCTGGTCGCGGAACTGGCCGGCAACTCGTCCCTGGCCCGCAGCATGCGCGAGCTGTGCATGCTGACCTGCCTGACGATCTTCCTGTACGACGCGCCCACGGCCCAGAGCTGCCGGCACGACGAGCACAGCCTCATCATCGACGCGCTGGCGAAGAAGGACCGTGCCCGGGCCGAAAAGCTGATGCTGGACCATCTCGACCACATCGAGGGCAGCCTGCAGCTCGAGGACAACGGCGGCGAAGCCGACCTGGTCGAGATCTTCCGCGCGTGAAGGAATAGGCCGCCCGGCCGGCGGCCCTTGCACCGGCGGGAGCCGTCCTCTAGGAGCCGCCCTCGCTCGGGTGGCGCGGCGCCGAAGGCGTCGGGTACATCTGGTCGTTGCCCTGCGATGCGCCGGCGCTCCCCGTGCGGGGACCGCCATCGGTCGGGTACTGCGGCCCGCCGGCGTAGCCAGTGCCCTGGTAGCTGCCGCCGGTGCCGCCCGTGGAGCCGCCACCCTGGTAGCCGCCACCGGCGGAACCGCTGCCGTACCCGCCAGTCGCCACGCCGGCGGCCTGCTCGCGCGCCATCTCACTGCCTGCCTCGGCGGCCCGGGCCAGCCGGGGCGCGTTGTCCTGCGCCGCGGCGTACCACTTGTTCAGGATCTGGCTGGCGGTCTCGCGCCCGCCCAGGCCGAAGGCCAGCCCCAGGCCCAGTGCGATGGCGCCGACGAAGGCCATGAACAGCGTGTTCACCAGCGTGGTCGCGATGCCGATCTGGTTGACGGCGACCACGATCGCGAAGGTCCAGACCAGGGCCGAGGCCACCTTGGCCAGCAGGTTGGCGTTGCTGATGCCGGCTTCGCTGGCGGCACCGCGCACGAGGTTGCTCAAAGCGCGGGCGGCCAGGCCGCCGATCACCAGCACCACCAGGGCCACGACCACGTTGGGCAGCCACAGCAGCAGTTCGCGCAGCACGTCCGACACGGCCGGCAGGCCCAGCGCATCGAAGGCGACCACCAGCGCGATCAGGCGGATGAACCACTTGGCCACCAGCCCGATCATCCCGGCCGGGTCGGTGCCGGTCCCCATCCTCTGCACGAAGTCGCCCAGGCCGGAGCGCCCCGCCAGGTCGTTGAACTTCACCGTGCGCAGCACGGCGGCGATGGCCTTCTCGACCAGTGCCGACAGCAGCCAGCCGACGATGACGATGACGGCAAAGCCGATGATCTTGGGAATCGCGGAGAGGAACATGGCCAGCGCAGCGGCCAGCGATGTCATCAGCGCTGCGCTCCAATCGGTGATTGCTGTGGTCATGGGTGACTCCGGCAGGGGGAAGTGGGGGTATCCATGACTCTCCTGTTGGTGCCGGAGGTGCGAAGTCAGCCGAAGCCCGGGGGCGGTGTAGGAGGGGAGTTCAGCAGGTACCGCGGCTGGGGTACCTGCCCGCGCGGCCAGCCTGGCTCGGCCGTGGCCAGCCACGACGCGTGCGGGGCCTGTCGGGCGAGCGACGGCAGCGGCGTGCATCCGCCCCTAGACTGCCGAGCACTCCCGGAGACCCACAAAAAATGAGCCGCCTTGCCGCCCTGCGTCCAGCCCTGCCATTGCTGCTGGGGGCATCGCTCCTGCTGACCTTCGCGATGGGGCTGCGGCAGAGCCTGGGCATCTTCATGCCCAGCCTCACGCGCGACATCGGCATCCCGGTGGCCGACTTCACGCTCGCCATCGCGGTCCAGAACCTGTCGTGGGGCGTGCTGCAGCCGTTCGCCGGCGCGCTGGCGGTGCGGGTGGGCTACCGGCCGCTGATGCTGGGCGGCGCGGTGGTGTACATCGCCGGGCTGGTCCTGCTGGCCAGCGCCGGCGGCCTGGTGCCGGTGATCGCCGGCGCCGGCCTGTGCATCGGGCTTGCCATGGCCTGCACCGGCCCGGCCATGGCCATGGCGGTCGCCGCGCGCGCCGTGCCGGCGGCGGTGCGCAGCACCGTGCTGGGCATCGTGTCGGCCGCCGGCTCGCTCGGCGCCATGGTCGCCGCGCCGGTCGGCCAGCTGCTGATGCAGCAGCAGGGCTGGCGCATCGGGCTGGTGGGCTTCACGCTGATGGCCCTGGTGATGCTGCCGGCGGCCTGGTTTGCGGGCCGCGGCGATCGCGAGCCGCTGCCCGCTTACGGTGCCGCGGCCGGCGACGAGACTGCTGCGGCGGCGCTGCGCGCAGCCTTCGGCAGCGTGCCCTTCCTGGTCATGGCGGCGGCGTACTTCGTCTGCGGCATGCAGCTGATCTTCCTGACCACGCACCTGCCGGCCTACCTCGAGATCTGCGGCATGGATCCCATGCTCAGCGCGCAGGCGCTGGGCTGCATCGGCGCCTTCAACGTGCTGGGCAGCCTGTTCTTCGGCTGGGCCGGCGGTCGCTGGAACAAGCTGCTGCTGCTCGGCCTGATCTACACCCTGCGCTCGGCCACGCTGGCCTGGTACTTCCTCTCGGTGCCGACGCCGGCCAGCACGCTGTTCTTCGCCTCGGTCATGGGATTCCTCTGGCTGGGGGTGGGGCCGCTGGTGGCCGGCTGGATCGTCGACCGGTTCGGCCTGCGCTGGCAGGCGATGCTGGGCGGGGTGGCCTTCGTCAGCCACCAGGTCGGCAGCTTCGCCGGTGCCTACGGCGGCGGGCTGCTGTTCGACGCGCTGGGCAACTACACCTTGGCCTGGCAGATCGGCGTGGCGGTGGGGCTGGCGGCGGGCATCGCCCAGATCGCGTTCGCGTTCGCGGCCCGCGCGCGGCCGCCCGGGCCCACCCCGGCCGCGGCCTGACCCAAACCTATAATCCACCCCTTCGCGCGCGCGTGCGCGCCGTCACCCGCTTCCGCCCCCATGCCGGAAGCCCCAGCCCATCACCATGACTTCCAAGCAGCCCGTCACCGTCGCCGAGATCCGCAAGACCTTCCTGGACTTCTTCGCCAGCAAGGGCCACACGGTCGTCGATTCCAGCCCGCTCGTGCCGGGCAACGACCCGACGCTGATGTTCACCAACTCGGGCATGGTGCAGTTCAAGGACGTGTTCCTGGGCACCGACAAGCGGCCCTACGTGCGCGCCGCGTCGGTGCAGGCCTGCCTGCGTGCGGGGGGCAAGCACAACGACCTGGAGAACGTGGGCTACACCGCGCGGCACCACACCTTCTTCGAGATGCTGGGCAACTGGAGCTTCGGCGACTACTTCAAGCGCGAGTCGCTCAAGTGGGGCTGGGAACTGCTGACCGAGGTGTACGGGCTGCCCAGGGACAAGCTGCTCGCCACGGTCTACCACGAGGACGACGAGGCCTACGACATCTGGACCCGGGAGATCGGCCTGCCGCCCGAGCGCGTCATCCGCATCGGCGACAACAAGGGCGGCAAGTACAAGAGCGACAACTTCTGGATGATGGCCGACACCGGCCCCTGCGGCCCCTGCTCGGAGATCTTCTACGACCACGGCGAGGGCATTCCCGGCGGCCCGCCCGGCAGCCCCGACGAGGACGGCGACCGCTTCATCGAGATCTGGAACCACGTGTTCATGCAGTTCGACATGCAGCCGGACGGCAGCGTGGTCAGGCTGCCCGCGCCCTGCGTGGACACCGGCATGGGCCTGGAGCGCCTGGCGGCCATCCTGCAGCACGTGCACAGCAACTACGAGATCGACATCTTCGAGAAGCTGATCGCCGCCGCGGCGCGCGAGACCGGCACCAAGGACCTGGCCAATCCGTCGCTGCGCGTCATCGCCGACCACGTGCGCGCCACCGCGTTCCTGGTCAGCGACGGCGTGATTCCGAGCAACGAGGGCCGCGGCTACGTGCAGCGCCGCATCGTGCGCCGCGGCATCCGGCACGGCTACAAGCTGGGCAAGAAGACGCCGTTCTTCCACAAGCTGGTGCCCGACCTGGTGGCGCTGATGGGCGCGGCCTACCCGCGCCTGCAGGCCGAGGGAAAGCGCATCGCCGAGGTGCTGAAGGCCGAGGAGGAGCGTTTCTTCGAGACGCTCGAGAACGGCATGGAGATCCTCGATGCCGCGATCGGCAGCGACGACACGTCCGACGTGCCGGCGCTGCCGGGGCACGACGTCGCCAGTCCCAGGGTGCTGCCGGGCGAGGTCGCCTTCAAGCTGCACGACACCTATGGCTTCCCGCTCGACCTGACGCAGGACGTCTGCCGCGAGCGCGGCGTCACGGTGGACGTCGCCGGCTTCAATGCTGCGATGGAGAAGCAGAAGGCGGCCGGCCGCGCAGCGGGCAAGTTCAAGATGGACCGCGCGCTGGAGTACACCGGCGCGGGCCACCCGTTCACCGGCTACGAGCGGCTGGAAGAGCCGGCCCGGGTCGCGGCCCTGTACCGCGACGGCACGCCGGTGCAGCAGCTGGCCGAAGGCGAGCAGGGCGTCGTGGTGCTGGACACCACGCCCTTCTATGCCGAGAGCGGCGGCCAGGTCGGCGACAGCGGCGTCCTCACCGCCGAGGGCGTGCAGTTCGGCGTCGAGGACACGCAGAAGATCAAGGCCGACGTCTACGGCCACCACGGTTCGATGGCGCAAGGCACGCTCAAGGTCGGCGATGCGGTCACCGCCCGGGTGGACGTCGCGCGCCGCCAGGCCACCATGCGCAACCACAGCGTCACGCACCTGATGCACAAGGCCCTGCGCGAGGTGCTGGGCTCGCACGTGCAGCAGAAGGGCTCGCTGGTCGATGCCGACAAGACGCGGTTCGACTTCACGCACAACGTGCCCGTCACCGACGAGCAGGTGCGCGAGATCGAGAAGCGGGTCAACGCCGAGATCCTGGAGAACCACGCCACGCAGGCACGCGTGATGGACATCGAGTCGGCCAAGGCCACCGGCGCCGTCATGCTGTTCGGCGAGAAGTACGGCGACAGCGTGCGCGTGCTGGACATCGGCAGCAGCCGCGAGCTGTGCGGCGGCACCCACGTGCAGCGCACCGGCGACATCGGCCTGTTCAAGATCGTGGCCGAGGGCGGCGTGGCAGCCGGCATCCGGCGCGTCGAGGCGGTCACCGGCGCCAATGCGCTGGCCTACCTGCAGCAGGTGGAATCGACCGTGCAGAGCGCCGCCGCGGCGCTGAAGACGCCGGCGGCGGAGCTGCAGGCGCGCATCGGCCAGGTGCTGGACCAGGTGCGCTCGCTCGAGAAGGAAGTGGCGCAGCTCAAGGGCAAGCTGGCCTCGTCGCAGGGCGACGAGCTGGTGGCGCAGGCGGTCGACGTCAAGGGCATCAAGGTGCTGGCGGCCACGCTGCAGGGCGCCGACGCCAAGACGCTGCGCGACACCATGGACAAGCTCAAGGACAAGCTCAAGACGGCGGCCATCGTGCTGGCGGCGGTCGACGGCGGCAAGGTCCAGATCGCGGCCGGCGTCACGGCCGACCGCATGGCCACGGTCAAGGCCGGCGAGCTGGTGAACTTCGTCGCCCAGCAGGTGGGCGGCAAGGGCGGCGGCAAGCCCGACCTGGCCATGGCCGGCGGCACCGATGCCAGCAAGCTGGCCGGCGCCCTGCAGTCGGTGCAGGCCTGGGTGGCCGAGAGGGCCTGATCCCGTTGCCGGGGCCGCGGCCCCGGCGCCTCAGCGCACGATGCGGCCGTCGGCGGTGATCGACACCAGGTCGACGGTGCGCACCGAATCGCGGACACCGGCGCGCAGGTTGATGCGGAAGCCGCCGACGTCGTAGTCGGTCATCGCGGCCATGGTCTTCTGCAGCGCCGCCCTGTCCACCCGGCCGCTGCGCCGGACGGCTTCGGCCAGCGTCTTGGCCGCGATGTAGCCCTCCAGGCTCTCGTACGAGGGCGTCTGGTCGCTGTTGTCCAGCGCCTGCAGGTATTCCTTGACGATGGGCACGGTGGTGCTGCGCGGCGAGGGCACGACCTGCGACACCACCACGCCGCCGATCTCCTTGCCCAGTGCAGCGAACAGCGGGTCGATGCCGACCACGGAGAAGTTCATGAACGCGCCGGCGTAGCCGGTCTTGCGCATCCTGCGGATGAAGGCGGCCGTGGTGTTGAACAGCGAGACCTGCAGGATGGCCTGCGGCTGCGCATTGGCCAGCGCGGCCACCGCGGCGTCGACCTTGTCGCTGTTGACCGGCACGAAGGCCGACGCCACCAGCGGCGGCATCTTCAGGTCGGCGATCGCCTGGTTGACGGCCGCCAGGCCGGCGCGGCCCATGGCGTCGTCTTCGCCGACCACCGCCAGGCGGTTCTGGCCGAGCGTGGCGCAGTGGCGCACCATCTTGAAGGCCTCGTCGGCGAGGCTGGGGCGCACGTGGAACACCTGCGTCACCGAGGGATCGCGCAGCGCGTCGGAGGCGGCGAGGGGGGCGAACAGCAGTGCGCCTTCCTGGCGGGCGACGGCGGCCGCGGCATCGCCGCTGCCGGTGCCCACGAACCCGAACAGCAGGTCGGCGCCGCCGGCCAGCAGCTTCTTTGCGTTGGCGGCCGCCTTGGCCGGGTCGTAGCCGTCGTCGACCTGCACCAGCTCGAAGCTCCAGGGTGCGGCCGGGCGGGCATTGGCCGCATCGAAGAACAGCTTGGAGCCGCCGGCGAACGCGAGACCGATCTGGTCGGCCGCGCCGGTGAGCGGGACCGACTGGCCCAGCACGATCCGGTTGCGGCCCGGCTTGCCCTGGGCCCTGGCCAGCAGGGGCAGCGTGGCGGATGCGGCGGCGGCGAGGAGCGTGCGACGGTCGAGCAAGGTGGGCTGGCCTCCTGGCGGAGGCAATGGCAGGTTGGGTGCCACCGCGCTCAGGCGGCGGTGCGGGTGAAGACGAGGTCCCAGACGCCGTGCCCCAGCTTGAGGCCGCGGTTCTCGAACTTGGTCAGGGGCCGGTAGTGCGGCCGCGGCGCGTAGTCGGAGGCGGTGTTGCGCAGGGCGGGCTCGTCGCCCAGCACCTGCAGCATCTGCTGGGCGTAGGGTTCCCAGTCGGTGGCGCAGTGGATGTAGCCGCCGGGAGCGAGCCGGTCGGCCAGCGTCGCCACCAGCGGCGGCTGCACCAGGCGGCGCTTGTTGTGGCGCAGCTTGTGCCACGGGTCGGGAAAGAAGATGTGGACCCCCGCCAGGCTGGCCGGCGCGATCATGTGGGCGAGCACCTCCACCGCGTCGTGGGCGACGATGCGGATGTTGGCCAGGTCCTGCTCGCCGATGCGCTTGAGCAGCGCACCGACGCCGGGTTCGTGGACCTCGCAGCACAGGAAGTTGACCTGCGGCATCAGCGCCGCGATGTGCGCCGTGGCCTCGCCCATGCCGAAGCCGATCTCCAGCACCGTGGGCGCCTCGCGGCCGAAGGCGGCGGCGTAGTCGAGCCGCTCGGGCCGGTACGGCACGATGAAGCTCGGCCCGAGTTCCTCCATCGCGCGCGCCTGGCCAGTGGTGGTGCGGCCGGCGCGGCGCACGAAGCTGCGGATGGTGCGGGGGTGCGGCACGCCCTCGGGCGCGCGCGCGTCGTCGGACGGGCCGTGTTCAGTCACCCGCCGATTGTAGAAAGGGCCAGGCCTGCACCCAGCTGGCGACTGCATCGCCGATCGGGCCGGCGTGTGCAGGAAGGCCCAGAACCGATGCGGCGGCGTGGAGCGTGCGCAACGGATCCGACAGGTCCAGCGCCAGGGCGCCGTTCTGCTTCGACAGCTTCTCGCCGTCGGCACCCAGCACCAGCGGCGTGTGCAGGTACGACGGCGCGGCCAGGCCGAGCGCGCGCTGCAGCAGCAGCTGGCGCGGCGTGTTGTCCGCCAGGTCCTCGCCGCGCACGACGTGCGTGATGCCTTGCGCGTCGTCGTCGACCACCACGGCGAGCTGGTAGGCCCACAGGCCGTCGGCCCGGCGCAGCACGAAGTCGCCCACGGCCCGGGCGACGTCCTGCTGCTGCGCGCCCAGGCGCCGGTCGGTCCAGGCGACCATGCCGTCGGCCACGCGCAGGCGCCAGGCGCGCGCGGGCTTGCCGTGCAGGCCGGTGCGGCAGGTGCCCGGATAGGGCGCCTCCTCGCCGCGAATGCGCGGACGGCCCTGCGCCGCCAGCGCCTGCTCGATGTCCTTGCGCGAGCAGCCGCACGGATAGGCGGCGCCGCGTGCCACCAGTGCGTCGAGCGCGGCCTGGTACAGGTCGCCCCGGCGCGACTGCCAGGTCGGCGGCTCGTCGGGGAGCAGCCCGCAGGTGGCCAGCTGCTGCAGGATGGTGGCGTCCGCGCCGGGCACGCAGCGCGGCGTGTCGATGTCCTCGATGCGCACCAGCCACCGGCCGCCGTGCGCGCGGGCGTCGAGCCAGCTGGCCAGTGCGGCGACCAGCGAGCCGGCGTGCAGCGGCCCGGTGGGCGAGGGGGCGAAGCGGCCGCGATACCCGGGGCTCATGCGCTCACCTCGGCCAGGCCGCTGCCAGGGTGCGGGGCTAGTCGGCCAGTGCGGCCAGCGCCAGCTCCAGGCCGGAGACGAAGGCGTTCTCGACGCGGTGGCCCAGGCACCAGTCGCCGCACAGGCCCAGGCCGATCTTCGCGTCCCACAGGTGCGAGCGCCCGAGCGGCGTGCCGGTCTTGGCGTGGCGCCAGCGCTTGACGTCGGCGTGCGCGGGCTGGGCCCGGATGCCGGTGACCTCGGCGAAGGCCTTGAGCAGCTTGGCGCGCACCCGGTCCACGTCGTCGTCGAAATGCTCGGTCGACCAGGCCGGGCTGGCCTGCACGGTCCAGCGCTCGACCGGCCCGCGGCGCGGCTTGGACGACTCGCGCGCCAGCCAGGCGATGCGGTGGTGGGTGCTCAGGGCCGCGTTCCATTGCGGTCCGAGGTGCGGCAGCCCGGGTTGTGCGGCCTGCGGGAAGGCCAGCATCAGCGTCCAGCAGGGCGCAATGTCGATGGCGGCCAGCTTCTCGACGAACAGCGGCGCCAGCCGGCAGCGCTCCAGCAGCGCGGAGGCCCGCGGCGCGGGGATGGCCAGCAGGACGGCGTCGAAGCCGGAGAAGACGTGCACGCTCTCGTCGGCGCCGGAGGTGCGCAGCTGCCAGCGCTGGGCGTCCAGGGCGTCGCGCTCGATGCCGTCCACCGTGGTGCCGAGTTCGACCGCGCCCGCGGCCAGCAGCGGCTGCGCCCACTGCCGCGGCAGGGCGTCCATGGCCGGGGCGCCGACCCAGTGCGCCTCGGTCGTGGGCAGCGAGGCCTCGGCCACCCGCCCGAGCGGATCGAGCACCCGCACGGCGTTGGCGCTCCAGGGCCGGCTCAAGCCGGGCGCGGTGTCGAGGGCGCCCTGGAAGCGCGCATCGCGGACGGTGAAGTACTGCGCGCCGTGGTCGAAGCTGCCGAACGGCGTCTCGCGGCTGGCCATGCGGCCGCCGACCTTCAGCGCCTTCTCGAACACGGTGACACGGTGGCCGGCCTGGACCAGCGTGCGGGCGCAGGCGATGCCGGCGATCCCGGCGCCCACGATGGCGATGTGGCGGGCGGGCGGAGTGGGGCGGGAGGTCGGCATCGCGGGGATTGTGGCATCAGCCCAGCAGCGGTCCCACATGACGCTCCAACAGCGCAGTGCGCGTGGCCGCGCTGTCCAGTTGCTGAAGCCACCATTGCAGGCCCTTGCCCGGGCCGAGCACACCCCCGTCGCGCCAGGCGTAACCCAGGCGGCTCAGCCGGTTGGGCCGCAGCGTGAACTTGGGCACCAGCCGGCCCGTCTGCAGGAACGGCCGTGCCAGCGGTTCGGGCAGGAACCCCACGCCCAGGCCGCGCAGCTGGGCGTCGAGCTTGGCGCGCATGGTCGGCACGGTGAGCACCTCCTGCCCGGCCATCAGTCCCAGCGTGAGGCCGTCGCCGCGCTGGACCGAGTCGGCCACCGCGACCACGCGGTGGCGCTGCAGTTGCTCGTCGGTCACCGGCTCGGGCAGGGCGGCCACCGGGTGGTGCGGCGCCACGGCGAACACGAACGTCAGGTCGCCCAGCGGCCGGCTGCGCACGCCGGCGGTGTTGTTCGGCTCCAGCGTGATGCCCAGTGCCAGGTCGGCCTGGCCGTTGATGACCGTGTCGAGCGTGCCCGAGAGCACCTCGTCGCGCAGGCGCAGCCGCGTGGTCGGCGCCACCTCCAGGAAAGCCTGGGCCAGCTCCATCACGGTCGAGCAGGACACCACGGTGTCGACCGCGACGGTGAGCTGCGACTCCCAGCCGGTGGCGACGCGGCGCACGCGGTTGGCCACCGCGTCCACCTCGCCCAGCAGCCGCTCGCCTTCCCGGAGCAGTTCGGCGCCGGCCTCGGTGAGCCGGGCCTGGCGCGAGGCGCGGTCGAAGAGCAGGGCATCCAGCGCGTCCTCGACCTGGCGCACGCGGTAGGTCACGGCGCTGGGCACCAGGCCGAGCTCGCGCGCGGCGGCCGCGAAACTCCCGGCCCGGGCCACGGTCTGAAGAAGGGCTAGCGCGTCCGGGGTGAGCACGTCGCGCGGGGTGGGGGTGGCCATGGTGCGTTCAATTTTTTTGAATGATGCCATCAAAGCCGGCTGCTGCCCGACCGTGGGGGCTGCGCCTACATTGCCAGTCATCGACCGGCAACCAAGAAAGGACCTCGCCATGTTGACCGTCCGCCGCTCCCAGGATCGAGGCCATGCCAACCACGGCTGGCTGGACTCCCACCACAGCTTCTCGTTCGCCAACTACTACGACCCGCAGCACATGGGCTGGGGCAACCTGCGCGTCATCAACGAGGACCGCATCGCCCCCGGCACCGGCTTCGGCACCCACGGCCACCGCGACATGGAGATCGTGAGCTACGTGCTGCAGGGCAACCTGGCGCACAAGGACAGCATGGGCAACGTCAAGGGCATCCCGCCCGGCGACGTACAGCGCATGAGCGCCGGCACCGGCGTGCAGCACAGCGAGTTCAACCACGCGCCCGAGCAGGTCACGCATTTCCTGCAGATCTGGATCGAGCCCAACGTCACCGGCATCCCGCCCAGCTACGAGCAGAAGAGCTTCACCGACGCCGACAAGCGCGGCCGGCTGCGCCTGGTGGCCTCGCCGGACGGCGCCGAAGGCTCCGTGCAGCTGCATGCCAGCGCGCGCCTGTACGCCGGCCTGTTCGACGGCGCCGAGACGGCCGAGCTGCAGCTGGCGAGTGGCCGCAAAGGCTACGTGCACCTGGTGCGCGGCGAACTCGAAGTCAACGGCCAGCGGCTGCAGTCCGGCGACGCCGTCCTACTCGAGGACGAGACGCGTGTGCAAGTTCGCAACGGCAAGCAGGGCGAAGTTCTGGTTTTCGACCTCGAACCCTGATCCCGGTTTCCGGTTTTCTCTTCCCACCCGAGCCTGAACAAGGAGTTTCATCATGGCTACCCTGACCCACGGCGCCACCGGCGTCGGCATCACCGACTCGTCCGCCACCGCGCAGAACCTCGCCACCCTCATCGGCCGCGTGCTGCTGGCCTGGCTGTTCGTGCCGGCCGGCTTCAGCAAGATCGTCGGCTTCGCCGGCACGGTCGGCTACATCGCCGCCAAGGGCGTTCCCATGCCGGAGGTCTGCGCGGCGATCGCCATCGCGGCCGAGCTGGGCCTGGGCCTGCTGCTGCTGGTCGGCTGGCGCGCACGCTGGGCGGCGCTGGGCCTGGCGGTCTTCGTGGCCGTGATCACGCCGCTGTTCCACAACTTCTGGGCCGTGCCCGAAGCGCAGCGCATGATGCAGCAACAGGCCTTCTGGAAGAACATGGGCGTGCTCGGCGGCCTGCTGTTCGTCTGGGCCTTCGGTCCCGGCCGCTGGAGCCTCGACGGCGCCCGGCGCTGACGCACCGCCGCCTCGCTGCCGCCCGCGGGCGGCAGCGCCCGTCTCCCTCCACCGAACCTGAAGCCCGGATCGTTTGCCGCCCATGCCCTCCATCGCAGTCGTCTACCACTCCGGCTATGGCCACACCCAGCGCCAGGCCCAGGCCGTGGCCGAGGGTGCCGACGCCCGCCTGATCGCCATCGACGCCGATGGCAACCTGCCCGACGGCGGCTGGGAGCTGCTGGCCGAGGCCGACGCCATCATCTTCGGCGCGCCGACCTACATGGGCGGCCCGAGCTGGCAGTTCAAGAAATTCGCCGATGCCTCGTCCAGGCCCTGGTACAGCGGCGCCTGGAAGAACAAGCTGTTCGCCGGCTTCACGAACAGCGCCAGCACGATCGGCGACAAGACCAGCACGCTCAATTACCTGTTCACGCTGGCCATGCAGCACGGCGGCGTGTGGGTCGGCACCGGCATGATGCCGGCCAACAGCAAGGCCGCCACGCGCGCCGACCTCAACTGGCTGGGCGTGTGGTCGGGCGCGGCGTCGGTGTCGCCCTCGGACGCCTCGCCGGCCGAGATGTTCCCCGGCGACCTGAAGTTCGCCACCGAATTCGGCAAGCGCGTGGCCGAGGCGGCCGCGCGCTGGTCACGCAAATAGGAGGACGCACCATGCCTGCTGCGCTGCAGCTGCTCGGCCATGAGAAGGACCTGGGGGGCGGTTTCAAGGTCCGCCGCCTGCTGCCGGCGGCGCGGCGCCGCAGCGTCGGCCCGTTCGTGTTCTTCGACCACTTCGGTCCGGTGACCGAGGAGCCGGGCACCAACCACGACGTGCGGCCGCATCCGCACATCGGCCTGGCTACGCTCTCCTACCTGTTCGAGGGCGCGATGATGCACCGCGACAGCCTGGGCACGGCGCAGCGCATCGAGCCGGGCGCCATCAACTGGATGAGCGCCGGCCGCGGCATCGTGCACTCCGAACGAAAGCCCGACGACCTGCGCCAGCAGCCCTACGTCAACCATGGCTTGCAGCTGTGGGTGGCGTTGCCGGAGGCGGCCGAGGAGTCCGAGGCGTCGTTCGTGCACACACCCGCGGACGCCATCCCGCAGGTGCAGGCCGACGGCGCCCGGGTGCGCGTGCTGGTCGGCGAGGCGTTCGGCGTCCGCTCGCCGGTGCAGCCCGCCTCGCCGACGCTGTACCTCGACGTCGCGCTGCCGGCAGGCGGCCGCTTCGAGTTGCCCGCCCTCGCGCCCGAGCTCGCCGTCTACCCGGTCGCCGGCGAGTTCTCGCTGGACGGCACGGCCGTGCCGGCGCAGCAGATGCTGGTGCTGGAGCCCGGCGCCCCGGTGCGCATCGCCGCCACCGGCCCCGCGCGCTTCGTCGTCGTGGGCGGCGAGCCGCTGGGCCCGCGCTACATGTACTGGAACTTCGTCTCCAGCAGCAAGGACCGCATCCTGCAGGCCAGCGCCGACTGGGAGGCGGGTCGCTTCGCGGGCGTGCCGGGCGACGACGAGTTCATCCCCTTGCCACCGACGCGGTTTTCGCCGCCTGAGCCGATGTCCTGAATTCGACCATCCGGACCCGAAGGACCTTCGGGTACGGATGTCCGCCTGTCATTCCCTCACCGACGCCAGCCCCGCATCCAGCGCCTCGCGCTCGTCGAACACGAAGCAGCGGCCATGGAAATGGGAGCCGCCGGCTTCCTCGAAGTACTTCAGGATGCCGCCTTCCAGCTGCCACACGTGCTGCAGGCCGGCAGCCTGCATGGCCAGCACGGCCTTTTCGCAGCGGATGCCGCCGGTGCAGAAGCTCACCACCGTCTTGCCTTCCAGCTCGGCGCGGTGCGCCTGCAGCGCGGCCGGGAAGTCGCTGAACTTCTGCAGCCGCCAGTCGATGGCCCCGTCGAAGGTGCCGTAGTCGACCTCGAAGGCATTGCGGGTGTCCAGCGTGACCACCGGCCGGCCCTCGTCGTCGTGGCCCTGGTCGAGCCAGCGCCTGGCCTTGGCCGCGTCGACGGCGGGCGCGCGGCCGGCTTGCGGCGCGATGGCGGGCTGGTTCATGCGGATGATCTCGCGCTTGACCTTGACCAGCAGGCGGCGGAACGGCTGGGCGCGCGACCAGCTGCGCTTGGCCTCCAGGGCCTGCAGTCCGGGCTGCCGGCGCACCAGCGCGAGCAGCGCGTCGACCTGCGGCGCGTGGCCGGCCAGGAACAGGTTGATGCCCTCGTGCGCCAGCAGGATGGTGCCCCGCAGGCCCAATGCCGACGCCTCGGCGTGCAGCAGGTCACGCAGGTGTTGCGGCTCGTCCAGCCGGGCGAATCGATAGCCCGACACATTCAACACGGCGTCCATCCGGGAATTCTACGAAGGGCGGCGCCATGGCCCTTCCTACAATCGGAACCATGTTCGTCCACCTGCGCCTGCACACCGAATTTTCCGTCGTCGACGGCACCAACCGCATCGACGACGTCGTGAAGGCCGCGGCCGCCGATGGCCAACCGGCCCTGGCGATCACCGACCTGAACAACCTGTTCGGGGCCATCAAGTTCTACAAGGCCGCGCGCGGCACGGGCGTGAAGCCGCTGGTCGGCGCCGAGCTGCTGCTGCAGGGCGTCGGCACCGACGAGACGGCGCTGTCGCGCGTGCTCGTGCTGGTGCAGAACCGTGTCGGCTACCTGAACCTGTGCGAGCTGCTGGCACGCGCCTGGACCCGCAACGTGGTGCGGGCGCAGGCCGCCTGCAGGTTCGAGTGGCTGCGCGAGCTGGCCGAAGGCCTGATCCTGCTGTCGGGCGCCCAGGCCGGTCCGGTGGGGCAGGCGCTGGCGCAGGGCGACGAGGCGCGCGCCAGCCAGGTGGCGCTGGAGCTGGCGTCGGTCTTCCCGCACCGCTTCTACGTGGAGATCCAGCGCGCCGGCCGGGCCGACGACGAGCGCCACGTGGCGGCGGCGGTGCAGCTGGCGGCCAACCTCAAGCTGCCGGTGGTCGCGACCCACCCGGTGCAGTTCACCGCGCCGGACGACTACGAGTCGCACGAGGCCCGGGTGTGCATCGCCGAGGGCGAGATCCTGGCCAACCAGCGCCGGGTACGCAAGTTCACGCGCGACCAGTGGTTCAAGCCGTCCGCCGACATGGAGGCGCTGTTCGCCGACGTGCCGTCGGCCGTGGCCAACACGCTGGAGATCGCCAAGCGCTGCAACCTGGTGCTGGAGCTGGGCAAGCCGCGCCTGCCCAACTTCCCGACGCCCAACGGCATGCCGATCGACGAGTACTTCCGCTTCGCCTCGCACGAGGGGCTGAAGGAGCGGATGGCACAGCTGTACCCCGACGCGGCTGCGCGCGACAAGCAGATGGCGCGCTACGTCGAGCGCCTCGAGTTCGAGATCGGCACCATCCTCAAGATGGGGTTCCCGGGCTACTTCCTGATCGTGGGCGACTTCATCAACTGGGCCAAGAACAACGGCTGCCCGGTGGGGCCGGGCCGCGGCTCGGGTGCCGGCTCGCTGGTGGCGTACGCGCTCAAGATCACCGACCTCGACCCGCTGCAGTACAACCTGCTGTTCGAGCGCTTCCTGAACCCCGAGCGGGTGTCGATGCCCGACTTCGACATCGACTTCTGCCAGGGCAACCGCGACCGCGTCATCGAGTACGTCAAGGACAAGTACGGCCGCGAGGCGGTCAGCCAGATCGCCACCTTCGGCACCATGGCCGCGCGCGCGGCCATCCGCGACGTCGGCCGCGTGCTGGACATGAGCTACACGTTCTGCGACGGCATCAGCAAGCTCATTCCCAACAAGCCCGGCACCCACATCACCATCGCCGAGGCCATCCAGCAGGAGCCGATCCTGGCCGAGCGCCTGGACAAGGAAGACGAGGTCAAGACCCTGCTGGCCTTCGCGCAGAAGCTCGAGGGCATGACCCGCAACGTCGGCATGCACGCCGGCGGCGTGCTCATCGCCCCGGGCAAGCTCACCGACTTCACGCCGCTGTACCAGCAGCCGGGCAGTGATTCGGCGGTGAGCCAGTACGACAAGGACGACGTCGAGGCCGCCGGCCTGGTGAAGTTCGACTTCCTGGGCCTGGCCACGCTCACCATCCTGGAGATCGCCCGCGAGTTCATCCGCCAGCGCCACGCCAGCCAGAAGGACTTCACCTTCGAGGCCATCCCGCTGGACGATGCGCCCACCTACCGGCTGTTCGCCGACGGCAAGACCGAGGCGGTGTTCCAGTTCGAATCGCGCGGGATGCAGGGCATGCTGCGTGATGCGCGGCCCACCCGGCTGGAGGACCTGATCGCCCTGAACGCGCTGTACCGGCCGGGCCCGATGGACCTGATCCCCAGCTTCGTGGCGCGCAAGCACGGCCGCGAGACCGTGGAGTACCCGCACCCGCTGGTGGCCAACATGCTCTCGGAGACCTACGGGATCATGGTCTACCAGGAGCAGGTGATGCAGACGGCGCAGATCCTGGGCGGCTACTCGCTCGGCGGCGCCGACCTGCTGCGCCGCGCGATGGGCAAGAAGAAGGCCGAGGAGATGGCCCTGCACCGCGAGACGTTCCGCGCCGGTGCGGCCAAGAACGCCATCCCGCAGGAGAAGGCCGACGAGATCTTCGACCTGATGGAGAAGTTCGCGGGCTACGGCTTCAACAAGTCGCACGCCGCCGCCTACTCGCTGCTGGCCTACCACACGGGCTGGCTGAAGGTGCACTACACGGCCGAGTTCTTCTGCGCGAACATGACCGTGGAAATGGACAACACCGACAAGCTGAAGGTGCTGTTCGAGGACGCGGTGAAGAACTTCGGCCTGTCGTTCGAGCCGCCCGACGTCAACCGCGGCGGCTACCGCTTCGAGCCGGTCACCGACAAGGTCATCCGCTACGGCCTGGGGGCCGTCAAGGGCACGGGCCAGCAGGCCATCGAGGCCATCGTCGCGGCGCGCGAAGGCAAGGGGGCCGGCTCGTCCGGGTCCACGTCCGGCCCCTTCACCAGCCTGTACGACTTCTGCGTGCGGGTCGACCGCACCCGCATCAACAAGCGCACGGTGGAAGCCCTGATCAAGGCCGGCGCCTTCGATGCGCTGCAGATGAACCGGGCTGCGCTGGTGGCCTCGATCGACCGCGCGTTCGACTTCGCCAATGCCGCCGAGGCCAACGCCCACCAGGGCGGCCTGTTCGACATGGGCGATTCGCATGCCGCCAGCACGCAGGAGCCGCCGCTGGTGGAGGCCATGCCCTGGGGCGTGAAGGAGCGGCTGACGTTCGAGAAGACGGCGGTGGGCTTCTACCTGTCGGGCCACCTCTTCGACGAGGTGGCGCTGGAGGTGCGGCGCTTCGTGCGCACCAAGGTCGACGACCTGGTCGACAGCCGCGACCAGCAGCTGCTGGCCGGCATCATCACCGACTTCCGCGTCATCAACGGCCAGCGCGGCAAGCTGGCGCTGTTCAAGCTGGACGACAAGAGCGGCACCATCGAGGCCACCGCCGACGAGGCCGTGATCAACGCCCACCGCAACCTGCTCAAGGACGACGAGCTGGTCATCGTGCAGGCCAAGCTGCAGCCGGACCGCTTCACCGGCGGCTTCCGGCTCTCGATCCAGCAGGCCTGGGACCTGGCGACGGCGCGCTGCCGGTTCGGCAAGTTCCTGCGCGTGGCAGTCAACGGCAAGGCACCCGACATCCAACGCCTGGTGCGCGAGTTCCCGGCCCGGCGCGAGCAGACGGAGCAGGGCGACGTGGTGCGCGGGCTGCCGGTGCGGCTGGCGCTGCGGCGCGACGCGGCGACGGCGGAGCTGCAGCTGGGCGAGCAGGCCCGCTTCTTCCCGACCGACGCGGCGCTGGCCAGCTGGATGGCGCAGGCCGACAACGGGGCGGCGCAGATCGTCTACGACTGAGGTGGCGCCCGCGCGGCGCGAGGAGGGGACAGGCATGATCGATCGACTGGATCGCCGGCAGGCGCTGGGCGCCGTGGGCGTGTTGCTGGCCTGCGGGGCCAAGGCCCAGGCGGCTGTAGGCACGGGCGTGCTGCTGCTGCACGGCAAGACAGGTTCCGCGCAGGAGACCGGCTCGCGGCTGCTGAAGTCCAGGCTGGAAGATGCAGGCCTGCTGGTCGTGGCGACGGACATGCCGTGGTCGAAGCGGCGCTACATCGATGGCGACTGGGACCTGGCGATGCAGGAGATGGCCGGCCTGGCGGCCGAGTTGCGCAAGAAGGGCGCCACGCGCATCGTGGCCATGGGGCACAGCATGGGCGTGCCGGCGGCCATGAGCCATGCCGCGCGCGGCGGCGATGTGCAGGCGCTGGTCCTGCTGGCACCAGGGCATGTCCCGCGCGGGTACTACGACAACCCGAGGTTCGTGTCGGTGCGACAGAGCGTGGACGAGGCGCGCGCGATGGTGGCGGCCGGCAAGGGCGACGAGAAGGCCGGCTTCAACGACAACAACCAGGGCCGGACCCTGTCGGTGCGCACCACCGCCAAGGCCTACCTGTCCTACTTCGACCCGACCGGCGACGCCGAGATGGGGAACACGGCGCCGCGCATCCCGGCGACGGTGCCGGTGCTAACGGTGCTGGGCAGCGCGGACAACTTCACCCCTGCCGCCCGGCGCTACTACGTCGACAGACTGCCTGCCAACCCGCTCACCCGCACCATCGAGGTGGGCGGCGACCACTTCAGCGTGCCGGAGGCGGCGCTGCCGCAGGTGCTGGAGTGGATACTGGCGCTGGATGCCGGCAAGTCCTGAACGGCCACTGCCCCGGCCTCGCTAGTCGCGCGGCCGGAACACCAGCACCACTTCCGGCGGCACGCGGCCGTCGACGTCGCGGGGGAACACCTCGGTGCGGGCCAGGGCGCGCAGCACGGCGTCGTCCCAGGACTTCTGGCCGCTCTCCTTGCGGATCTTCGTGCCGACGATGGTGCCGTCGGGCGCCAGCCGCACCAGCACTTCGGCGCTGGGGTTGCCGGAGATGTCGTCGGAGAACACGATGTTGGGCCGGACCTTGGCCCGGATGCGGCCACCGTAGCTGTCCGACGGGCCGGACGAGCGCAGCGCCAGGCCCTCGGAGCCCGGCACGCCGGTGGCGCCGGCCATGCCCTGGATGCGCTTGAGGTTCTCGGCGCGCTGCTTGGCCAGGCGCTCTTCCTGCTCGCGCTTCTCGCGCGCCACGGTCTGCTCGGCGCGCTTGCGCTCTTCGGCGGCCTTCTTCGCCGCCTCCTCCTTGCGCGCCTCCTCCTGCTTGCGCCGGCGGTCGGCCGCCTCGCGCCGCTCCGCCTCCTCGGCGGCGGCCTTGCGGGCCTGCTCCTGCTGGAGGGCCTTTTCCTGCGCCAGGCGCTCCTTCTCGCGCTCGATCGCGATCTCGGCGTCGCGCTGCTGCGGCGGGGTGGGCGCGGGGGGCGGCGGTGGCGGTGGCGTGGTGTCCACCTTGGGGGTGGGCGGTGTCTCGACCGGCTTGGGCGCGGCCTGCTGGACGGCCGCCGACCAGATCTCGGCCTCGACGGCGACCGTGTTGTCGTCGCGCTTCCAGTGGATGCCCCAGCTGAGCGCCAGCACCAGGACCACGTGTGCCAGCAGGGCCAGGGTGACCGACCGAAGCAGCCCGGGCTCGGGCGGCGGCAGGAATTCGGGGCGACCGGCGGCGGCGTGGAACATGGGTATCAGCGGGCCAGTTGCACCGACAGTCCGACGCGCTGCACGCCCGCGCGCTGCAGGGTGTCCATCACGCGCACCACGGTCTCGTATTTCACGTTGCGGTCGGCGCTGATCACGACGGCGGTGGAGCCGGCCGGCTTGCCGGCCTGGGCGGCGAGCACCGCCGCGGCGAGCTCGGCCGGGCCAATCGACTTGGACTGGTCGCCGGCCTTGAGCACCAGCTTCTCGTCCTTGCCGATCACCACCTCGAACTTCTGGTCGGGCTGGCGGTTGGCCTTGCCCACGCTGGGCAGGTCGATGAGGCTGGGCGTGATGAGCGGGGCCGTGACCATGAAGATGATCAGCAGCACCAGCATGACGTCGATGAACGGGACCATGTTGATCTCGTTGATGGTGCGGCGGCCTCGGCCGCGGGCGGCGACGGCGGGCATGTCAGAGCCTCGAGGCGGCAACGGTCGTCGTCATGGTGCCGGAGCTAGAGTTGCGCTGCAGGATGTTGGAGAACTCCTCGATGAAGGTCTCCAGCTTGATGGCCACCCGGTCGATGTCGCGCGCGAAGCGGTTGTAGGCGACGACGGCGGGAATGGCAGCGAACAGGCCGATCGCGGTGGCGACCAGCGCCTCGGCGATGCCGGGAGCCACGGTCGCCAGCGTCACCTGCTGCAGGCTGGCCAGCCCGGTGAACGCATGCATGATCCCCCAGACGGTGCCGAACAGCCCGACGTAGGGCGACACGGAGCCGACCGAGGCCAGGAACGACAGGTGCGACTCGACCGCGTCGACCTCGCGCTGGTAGCTGGCCCGCATGGCGCGGCGGGCGCCGTCGAGCAGGGTGGCGGGGTCCTGGATGCGGCGTTCACGCAGCTTCTGGTACTCGCGCATGCCGCTGGCGAAGATGCGTTCCATGGGGCCGGCGCGCTTGGCGTTCTGGGCCGCCGCCGAAAACAGCTCGTTGAGGCTGGTGCCGGACCAGAAGTCGCGCTCGAACGCATCGTTGAGCGACCGCACGCGCTTGAGGGCGAACAGCTTGCCGAAGATGGCGGCCCAGCTGGCAATGGAAACGCCCACCAGCAGCAGCATGACGAGCTGGACGACCCAGCTGGCTCCCAGTACCAGTTGCAGGATCGACAGGTCTTGGTTCATCGGTTCAGGGTCTCGAGGATCATGGATGGGATTCTGGCAGGCCTCAGCGTGGAAGCGTCGACCCAGCCGATGCGGATGGTTCCTTCGGCGAGGAGCTCGCCGCCGGGCTGGCGCAGGGCTTGCTGCGACAGGGTCAGGGTGGCCCGGCCTGCCTCTTGGAGCGCGGCCGTGACCAGAAGTTCGTCGTCCAGCCGGGCTGGCTGCAGATAACGCAGCGCGGTGTCGGCGACGATGAACATGCCCCCGGTGGTCTCGCGCAGCCGGCGCTGCTCGATGCCCAGCGAGCGCAGCCATTCGGTGCGGGCGCGCTCGAAGAACTTCAGGTAGTTGGCGTAGAAGACGATGCCGCCGGCATCGGTGTCTTCCCAGTAGATGCGGACCGGGAACGCGAACGCCATCAGGGGGCCATGGCGCGCAGCCGCCGCACCGCCTCGTGCAGGTGCTCCAGGCTGCTCGCGGTGGAGAAGCGGATGAACCGGTGCGTGTCGGCGGTGCCGAAGTCGCGCCCGGGCGTCACGGCGACGTGCGCCTTGTCCATGATCTCGAAGGCCAGCTCCCAGCTGCCGGGCAAACCGAGCCGGTCGCACCAGGCCGAGCAGTCGGCCCAGGCATAGAAGGCGCCGTCGGGCATCACGGGCACCGGCAGGCCGACCGACTCCAGGGCCGGGATGAACCAGTCGCGCCGCTCCTTGAAGGCGGCCCGGCGGCGCTCGTACTCGGCGATGCTGTCGGGCTCGAAGCAGGCCAGGGCGGCGTGCTGGGCGACCGTGCTGGCGCAGATGAAGAGGTTCTGCGCCAATCGCTCCACCACGGGCACCAGCTCCTCGGGCATGACCATCCAGCCCAGGCGCCAGCCGGTCATGTTGAAGTACTTGGAGAAGCTGTTGATGCTGATGACCTGGTCGTCCAGCGCCAGGGCCGACTGGCCGTAGCGGTCGTCGTGCGACAGGCCCAGGTAGATCTCGTCGGTGATGGCGATGCCGCCGCGGGCCCGCACCACGTCCAGGATGCGGCGCAGCTCCTGCGGGTCGATGGACGTGCCGGTGGGGTTGGACGGCGAGGCCAGCAGCACGCCGCGGGTGCGCGGGCCCCAGTGGGTCTCCACCTGCGCCGCCGACAGCTGGAACCGGTCGGCCGCCGTCGTGGGCACCAGCACCGCCGTGCCCTCGGCCGCGCTGACGAAATGCCGGTTGCAGGGATAGCTGGGGTCGGGCATCAGGACTTCGTCGCCGGCCTCGATGAGCGCCAGGCACGCCAGCTGGAGGGCCGCCGACGCGCCGGCCGTCACCACGATGCGCCGTGCCGGGACGTCGAGCCCGAAGCGCTGCCGGTACCAGCCGCTGATGGCGGCCCGCAGCGGCTCCAGTCCGACGGCGTGGGTGTACTGCGTGGCGCCGCCGCGCACGGCGCGTTCGGCTGCTTCCCGCACCAGCGGCGGCGCCGTGAAGTCCGGCTCGCCGATGTTGAGGAACACCATCGGCCGGTCGCTGCGGGCGACGTCGCGGGCCAGCCGGGCGGCGGCCTTGGCCACCTCCATGACGTAGAACGGCTCGATCCTCTCGGCGCGCCGGGCGATCCTCATCCGCGCGCCTTTCCGCTGGCCTTGTCGGCTTCGACCTCGGTGGGCCGCAGTTGCGGCGCCAGGCCATTGAGCACCGCGTTGACGTACTTGTGGCCGTCGGTGCCGCCGAACTCCTTGGCCAGCTCGATGCATTCGTTGAGCACCACGCGCCAGGGCACGTCGGCGGCATGCTGGAACTCCCAGGCGCCGATCCACATGACGGCGTGCTCGATGGGCGAGATCTCGGCCAGCTTGCGGTCCAGCAGCGGCACGATCAGGGCGTCGAGGGCGGCGGCCTGCTCGATGCAGCCGTGCAGCAGGGCGTCGTAGTGCACCGAGTCGGCCTTGTGGAAGCCGGCCAGGTCGCGGGTGAACCGGTCGATGGCGTCAACGTCGTTGCCGCCCACCATGTGCTGGTAGAGCGCCTGCAGTGCGAACTCGCGCGACCGGCTGCGCGCCGACTTGGCCGATGCCTTGCGGGCGCCGGTGGCGGTGCGGCCCGGGGCCTTGGCCGGCAGCCGGGGCGGGGTGGTGGGGTGCTCGTCGCTCATCCGAGGCGCTCCAGCAGGTTGGCCATCTCGACCACGACACGTGCGGCGTCGACGCCCTTGTCGGTCTGGCGGGCGACGGCCTGCTCGAGGTTCTCCGTCGTCAGAATGACGTTGGCCACCGGCAGCTGGTAGTCGAGCGCGATGCGCGTGACACCGGCGGCTGATTCGTTGGCCACCAGCTCAAAGTGGTAGGTCTCGCCGCGGATCACGCAGCCCAGGGCGATGAGGGCGTCGTAGCCACCCTTCTCGGCCATCGCCTGCAGCGCCAGCGGGATCTCCAGCGCGCCGGGCACCAGCACGTGCTCGATGCTGCCGGGCTCGACGCCCAGGCGCACCAGCTCCGACTTGCAGGCCAGCGCCAGGGCGTCGGTGATGGATTCGTTGAACCGGGCCTGCACGACCCCGATGGACAGGCCCTTGCCGTCCAGCCGGTCGGCCTTGCCTTTCTCTGCTCCGAACATGGATGTCCTCAGTGGGAAGTGGGGGCCAGGTGGCCGGCGATTTCCAGGCCGTAGCCCGCCATGCTGGGGAGCCGCCGCGGCGTGCCCAGCAGGGTCATGCGGTGCACGCCGCACTCGCGCAGGATCTGCGCGCCGACGCCGTAGGTGCGCAGGTCCATGCGGCCGCGCTCGGGCGCCTGCGAGGCGCGGGCGGTTCCTTCGAACTGCGCGACCAGCTGGTCGGCCGATTCGCCGCAGTTCAGCAGCACGGCCACGCCCTGGCCGGCGCGGGCGATGTGCTGCAAGCTGGCATCGAGGCTCCAGGAGTGCATGGGGCGCGCGGTCTCCAGCGCGTCGAGCACCGACAGGGGCTCGTGCACGCGGACCGGGACGATGTCGTCGCGCTGCCACTGGCCGACCACCAGCGCCAGGTGCACGGCCTGGCTGGGCTTGTCGCGCCAGGCATGGGCGGTGAAGGTGCCGAAGCTGGTGTGCAGGGGCCGCGAGCCGATCTTCTCGATCAGCGACTCGTGGCGGCTGCGATGCTCGATGAGGTCGGCGATGGTGCCGATCTTCAGGCCATGCTCGGCGGCGAACAGCTGCAGGTCCGGCAGGCGGGCCATGGTGCCGTCGTCCTTCATGATCTCGCAGATGACGGCGGCGGGCGTCAGGCCGGCCATGCCGGCCAGGTCGCAGCCGGCCTCGGTGTGGCCGGCGCGCATGAGCACCCCGCCGTCGACCGCCTGCAGGGGGAAGATGTGCCCGGGCTGCACCAGGTCCTCGGCGCGGGCCTCGCGGGCCACGGCGGCTTGCACGGTGCGCGCCCGGTCGGCCGCCGAGATGCCGGTGGTGACGCCCTCGGCGGCCTCGATGGAGACGGTGAAGGCGGTGCCCATCTTGGTGCCGTTGCGCGCCACCATGGGCGGCAGGCGCAGCCGCTCGCAGCGGTCGCGGGTGAGGGTCAGGCAGATCAGGCCGCGGCCGAACCGGGCCATGAAGTTGACGGCTTCCGGCGTGACGTGGTCGGCGGCCAGCACCAGGTCGCCTTCGTTCTCGCGGTCTTCCTCGTCGACCAGGATCACGATGCGGCCGGCACGGATGTCGGCGACGATGTCCTCCACCGGCGAGATGGCCACGGGGCTGGTGGCGCGGCTCATGCGGGCACCTTGGCGCCGGCCAGCATGCGCTCGACGTAGCGGGCGATGAGGTCGATCTCGAGGTTGACGCGGCTGCCGGTGCGCAGGGCGTGCAGCGCGGTGTTCTCCACCGTGTGCGGGATCAGGTTGATGCTCAATTCGCAGCCTTGTGCCGTGTCGTGCACGGCGTTGACGGTGAGGCTCACGCCGTTGACGGTGACCGAGCCCTTGTAGGCCAGGTACCGGGCCAGGAAGGCCGGCGCGAGGATGCGCAGTTCGTGGCTCTCGCCCACCGGCTCGAAGCGCACCACGGTGCCGATGCCGTCGACGTGGCCGGACACGATGTGGCCGCCCAGGCGGTCGTGCGCGCGCAGTGCCTTCTCCAGGTTGACGGGGCCGGTGTCGCCCAGGCCGCTGGTCTTGTCCAGCGACTCGGCGGAGACATCGACAGTGAAGACGCGGCGGGCCGGGTCGAGCGTGGTGACGGTCATGCAGGCGCCGTTGAGCGCGATGCTGTCCCCCAGGCCCACGTCGTCCAGGTAGCCCGCGGGCGCCTCGACCGTGAGGCGCTTGCCGTGGTGGGAACTGGCCCCGAGGTCGTGGACGGCGGCGATGCGCCCCACGCCGGTGATGATTCCGGTGAACATCCGCGCATTTTCGCAGGTTCGGGTCGGCCGCTCCGGAGCGGGGTTGAATGCGGGAGCGGACACCCGGACGCAGTAGACGCCAGAGGGCGCGAACGGCGCCAAAGAATCCGTTGGATGGATGTCTTTGGGGACTTCCGCGAATTTTGGGGGGTTCTGCGGACGGGAGCCAGCGGCGGCCTCAGAACACGTCCCGGCCGGCCACCCGCGCGATGACGCGCAGGTCGTCGCCGATGCGGTCGGTGGTCAGGAAGCGCAGGGGAAGAGCGGCGTCCAGCGCGGGCAGCGGGCCGAAGCTGGCCACGCCCTGTCCCTGGCCGATCAGCTTGGGGGCCAGGTAGGCCAGCACCTCATCGACCAGGCCTTCGCGCACCAGCGAGCCATTGAGCTTGAAGCCGGCCTCCACGTGCAGTTCGTTGACTTCGCGGCGGGCCAGGTCGCGCAGCATGGCGGCCAGGTCGACCTTGCCACCGGGGCCGGGCAGGGCGATCACCTCGGCGCCCCGGGCCTCCAGTTCCGCGCGGCGCGCCGCATCGGGCTGCGCGGTGTAGACCCACAGCCGGCGCCCGGGCAGGAACAGGCGCGCCGTCGGGGGCAGCTCCAGGCGGCTGTCGACCACGGCGAGGTCGGGTTGGCGCTCGGCCGGCGCCAGCCGCACGTCGAGCCGGGGGTCGTCCTGCAGCACGGTGCCGATGCCCGTGAGCACCGCCGTCGCCCGCGCCCGCCAGGCGTGGCCGTCGGCGCGGGCCGCCTCGCCGGTGATCCACTGGCTGCGGCCATCGTCCAGCGCGGTCTTTCCGTCCAGCGAGGCCGCGACCTTGAGCCGCACCCAGGGCGTGCCGCGCACCATCCGGCTGAAGAACCCCAGGTTCAGCTCCCGGGAGGCCGCGCCGCCGTCGCCGGTCTCGACGGCCACGCCGGCGGCGCGCAGGCGCCCGAAGCCTTGGCCCGCCACCAGCGGATTGGGGTCGGTGCAGCTGGCCACGACGCGGGCGATGCCGGCGGCCACCAGGGCGTCGCAGCACGGGCCGGTGCGGCCGTGGTGGGAGCAGGGCTCCAGCGTGACGTAGGCGGTCGCGCCCCGGACGTCGCGCCCGGCCGCGGCGGCGTCGCGCAGCGCCACGATCTCGGCGTGCGGGCCGCCGGCGCGCTGGGTGTGGCCTTGCCCGAGCACCGCGCCATCGGCTCCCACCAGCACGCAGCCGACGCGCGGATTGGGCTCGGTCAGGCCCACCGCCTGTCCGGCCAGGGCGAGCGCCTGTCGCATCGGGGTCGAAACGTCCATGCGGGCGATTGTCGGCGATGCCACTTGGCCCCCGGGCGGTGCCGGTCGTCGGTCGGAGATGGCGCAGCGGCGCGGCCTCGCTATGGTTCAGCCTGCCGCAATGGAGGGGGAAGGCATGACCAGGATCACGGGGAAGAACAGGCTGCGTGGCTTCACGCTCATCGAGCTGATGATCACCGTGGCCGTCATCGGCATCCTGGCCGCGGTGGCGTTCCCCTCGTACACCAAGTACCTGGCCAAGGGCCGGCGCGCCGCGGCGCAGGCCGTCATGCACAACGTGGGCAGCCGCCAGGAGCAGTACATGCTCAATTCGCGCAGCTACTACCCGAGCCCGGCGGGTTCCTCCACCGACCTGTCCGGCCTGGGCATCACCCTGGGCACCGACGTGTCCGGCTACTACACCATCACCGTCACCTCCGACACGTCGCCGGCCTGGACCGTCACCGCCGCCCCCAGGGCGCCGCAGACGGTCAACGACGCCACCTGCGGCACGCTGACGCTGACCAACGCGGGCGCCAAGGGCGCCTCGGGCGGCTCGACCACCTGCTGGTGACAGCCGCCATGACCCTGCCGTCCACCCTCCCATCCGGTCACCCCCGACAGCGGGGCTTCACGCTCATCGAGCTGATGGTGGTGGTGAGCCTGCTCGCCCTGATGCTGGGCATCGGCATCCCGTCGTTCCGCAACTTCATGGAGACCCAGCGCGTGAAGACGGCCGGGTCCGATTTCGCCACCGCGCTGCTGGTGGCCCGCAGCGAGGCGATCAAGCGCAACACCACGGTGACCATTGCCCCGGTCGGCACCGGCTGGACCACCGGCTGGACCGTGACCGGCGGGGGGGCCACCCTGGCCACCCAGCAGGCGCTCGGCGGCGTGACGGTCACCACCACCCCGGATCCCACGGCCAGCGTCGTGTACCAGGGCAACGGCCGCATCGCCTCCACCCTCACGTTCCAGTTCAGCGGCGGCAACACCAGTTCGGTGCGCTGCGTGTCCATCAACGTGAGCGGAGTGCCCAACACCACCTCCAGGAACTGCTGATGCAATGCCCCACCGCCGCCCGTCGGCGCCAGCAAGGCGCCACCCTGATCGAGGTCCTGGTGTCGCTCATCATCCTGATGGTCGGCCTGCTGGGGCTCATCGGCGTCATGGTCCAGAGCCAGCGCGCCCAGCTCGAGTCCTACCAGCGCGTGCAGGCGCTGCTGCTGGTGCAGGACATGGTGGCGCGCATCGGCACCAACGCCACCGCCGCCGACTGCTACGTCCCGGCCGCCACGGTGGGCACGAGCAGCGCCGTCCTCACGGCCACCCCCGGCTGCGCCCTGCCCAACACCGACGCCCGCCAGGTCCGGGCCCTGAGCGACCTGAACGAGTGGCGCAACCTGCTGCTGGGCAGCGCCGAACTGTCGGGCGCGAACAGCGTCGGCGCCATCCTGGGCGCCCGCGGCTGCATCACCAAGAACGCCACCACCGGCGTGTTCCAGGTCAGCGTGGCGTGGCAGGGCGTGCAGGCCGCGGGGGCGCCGCCGGCCGGCATCACCTGCGGCACCGGCTCCTACGGCACCGACGACGCCCAGCGCCGGGCCGTGAGCGTCACCGTCCTGCCGGGCACCGCGAGCTGAATCCCATGCGACACACCCACCATCACGGCAACCGCCGGCGCGGCCAGCGCGGCCTGACGCTGATCGAGTTCATGGTCTCGATCGCGCTCGGCATGCTGATTGTCGCCGCGCTCGCGACGCTGATCGCCGACCAGAGCAGCAACCGCGCCGAGGTCGAGCGCGCCGGCCGCCTGATCGAGAACGGCCGCTATGCTGTGCGCGCGATGGCCGACGACCTGCAGATGGCCGGCTACTGGGGGGAGCTCACCACCGCGCCGTCGGCGCCCGCGGCGCTTCCCGACCCTTGCAGCACCACCGAGGCGGACGTCGCGTCCGCCATCGCCCTGCACGTGCAGGGCTACAACGTGGGAAGCACGACGACACCCGTCACTTCGGGAACGGTGCCCGGCAACTCCCAGGTGGCGTCCTGCCTGAGCGACGTGGCGCCCAACACCGACATCCTGGTGGTCCGCCACGCCGATCCGGACACCAGCAGCCTGGAAACGGCCGGCGCGCCCGACCTGGCGAAGATGGTGAACGGCCAGCTGTACGTCCAGACCGGCCTGGTGCTGGCCACCAAGTCGTTCGACTCGCGGCTCCATGCCGGCGCCTCGGCCTCCAACTCCACCAATTTCCCCCTCCTGAAGAAGGACCTGACCACGCCGGCCAGCTTCCGCAAGGTCGTGGTGCACATCTATTACATCAGCCAGTGCAGCGTGCAATCGGGCGGCAGCTGCGCCGCCGGTGACGGTGGCAACCCGATCCCGACCCTGAAGATGGTCGAGCTCACGGTGGCCGGCGGCCTCGCCAGCTGGAACACGGTCACCATCGCCGAAGGCATCGAGAACCTGCAGGTGGACTACGGCGTCGACACCGATGCCAACGGCTCCCCCGACGGCACAGACGTCAGCGGTTCGGCGCTGACCAAGGACACCTGGCCCGACGTCATGACCGCCAAGGTCTACCTGCTGGCGCGCAGCACCGACAAGACGCCCGGCTTCACCGACACCAAGACCTATCCCCTCGGCACGGCGGGCACCGTCACGCCTGCCACCGCCGACCAGGGCTACAAGCGGCACGTCTTCGTGCAGTCGGTCCGCCTGGTCAATCCCAGCGCCCGGAGGGTCTCGTGAACCGCCGCCATTCCCAGTCCGGCATGACGCTCGTCGTCGCGCTGGTCATGCTCGTCGTGCTGAGCCTGCTGGTCGTCTCGGCCATCCGCTTCGGCAACATCAACCTGAAGATCGCCGGCAACGCGCAGGCGGAGACCGAGGCCTCGGCCGCCGCCCAGGTGGCGCTGGAAAGCACCGTCACCACGATGGCCGCCGCCACCGACATCAGCGCCATCGCCGCCCAGCCCACGGTGTCCGTCAACACCGGCGGCATGACCTACACGGTGGCCATTACCAAGCCCGGCTGCATCTTCACCAAGAACGTGCCCACCAGCGACCTGGACCCGACCAAGACCAACGACCAGGTGTGCTTCGAGGCGACCGACACCGACAAGCTGGTGACGTCGTCCGGCACGCTCACCACCACGCCGAGCGCCTGCAAGGACCAGCAGTGGGACGTGGCCGCCTCGCTGACCGACGCCAAGTCCGGCGCGCAGGTGTCGATGCTGCAGGGAGCCTCCGTGCGCGTCGGTGCGCAGGTGGAATGTCCATGAACACTGCGGGCACAACCCGCGGGCGGGAGCCGTCATGAAAAAAAGTATGCAAGCCTTCCTGGTCGTCCTGTCGCTGGTGCTGGCGGGCTTCTCCGCCTCGCTGCACGCGGAGGACACCGACATCTACGTCGACAACAGCGGGACGTCGGGCACGCCCAACGTGCTGTTCATCCTGGACAACGGCGCCGATTTCGACGCCACCGCCAGCGGTGCGGGCTGCTCCGCCTACACCGGCACGGCAACCGCCCCGTCGATGGGGGCCAGCAAGTCGGCCGGCATGCTGCAGTGCGCCCTGGTCGACGCCATCAACTCGCTGCCCGACGGGTCCGTCAACATCGGCCTGATGGTGAGCAACGGCAACGGCTACGGTTCAGACACCCGCGCCGGCACCGACAAGGCCTTCCACGAGAAGTGCAACGCCTCCGGCTCCGGCGGCTGCCTGCTGCGCAAGCTGACCCCGATGACGTCGACCACGAACGCGACCTACGGCCGCTCGAACAAGGCCAGCTTCGTCGAGTTCATCAAGACCTGGAACGCCCAGGGCAACAACAGCGACGCCAACAACTTCAGCGTGAAGGTCAACTCGGCCGCCACCGGCACGGCGATGCAGGAGGCCTGGGCCTACTTCAACGGCAAGGTGGGCATGTCGGGCACCGACTACGGCACCTCCCTGCTGTCGGCCGGATGCCAGCGCAACTTCATCATCTACATCGCCAACACCGACAAGACGCCGCCGGCCGAGAATCCCTCGCCCGGCGCCGATGGCGGCACCAGCAACTACTCGATGGCGGATGCGCGGGTCAACGCCAGCACCGCACAGAAGAACAAGATCGCGACGACGGTCGTCTTCGAGCAGTCGACCTGCGGCTCCGCCAGCATGCCGGCCGCCAACAGCGCGAGCGACTGGTCGTCGAACTGGGCCGACGAATGGGCCCGGCTGATGTTCCAGCAGGACGCCGGCAGCAATGTCCAGACCGGCACGCAGAACGTCATCACCTACACCATCGGCATCACCAGCCCGACCTGCCGAAAGGCCGACTACCCGGCCCTGCTGTCGAGCATGGCAAGGTATGGCGGCGGCAAGTATTTCCAGACCAGCGACGCCTCCGGCCTGTCCGAGGCCATCCTGAAGATCCTCAACGAAGTCCAGGCGGTCAACAGCGTGTTCTCGTCGGCCTCGCTGCCGGTGTCGGTGAACGCGCAGGGCACCTACCTGAACCAGATCTTCCTGGGCATGTTCCGCCCCGATGCCGACGGCCTGCCGCGCTGGATGGGCAACCTGAAGCAATACAAGCTGGTGCCCGGCGCCGGCGGCAACCTGGTGATGGGCGACAAGAACGGCAACCCGGCCATCAGCTCGGCCGGCACCGGCTTCCTGTCCCCCACCGCCGTGAGCTACTGGACCACCAAGGACACCAGCACTGCGCCCGATGACACGACCACCGGCGGCTTCTGGGTCAACGACGCCAAGGGCACCCCGGCCAGCACCTACGACTCGCCCGATGGCGAGGTGGTCGAAAAGGGCGGTGTCGCCCAGCAACTGCGCAAGGAGAACCTGACGGCCACCTTCGCCGGCGCGATGGCCAGCGGCACCAACCCGCGCCGCCTCTACACCTACTGCCCGAGCGGGACCAGCTGCAGCAACAACCTGACCGCGGCAGCCAACGAGTTCTCGACCGCCAACGCCGGCATCCCCGCCAATGCGTTCGGCAGCGACAACTCGGTGCGCATTTCCTCCATCTACCGCACCGGCACGACGGCGCTGGTCACCACGTCGGGCCGCCACGGGTTCACCGTCGGATCGACCGTGACGGTCAAGAACGTGGACCAGGCCGCCTACAACGTCACGCAGACGCTGACCGCGACGACCGTGAACAGCTCGACGACGTTCACCATCACCGGCCTTCCGGACACGCCGAGGACTCCGGCCCTCGGCACCTACCAGGTCAGCAAGCAGGGGAGCAACCCGTTCGGTGTCTCCAGCATCACGCGCACCGCGAACACGGCCGCCGGCAGCGCCAGTGCCACCGACACGGTGACCGTCACGACGTCGTCGGCCCACACGTTCAACGCCGGCGACACGGTCCAGTTCAGCAACAACATCACCGGCTACAGTTCCTCGGCTGTCATCACCGCGGTGTCGCCCGACCGACTGTCGTTCTCCTATTCGCTGACCCTGCCCACGGGACTCTCCGCCACGGGAACGGCCGCCTACGTCGCCGGGAACGCCACCCCGATCGCCAGCCTGACGCAATATTCCACGAACGGCCAGAGCGGTAACAACCAGGTCGCCGTCTACACCGTCACGACCGGCGCCAACCACCTACTGCATGACGGCCAGACGGTCACGATCGCCAATACCAAGACGGTGGACGGGACCTACAGCATCACCTATGTCGGTCCGACGCAGTTCCGCATCAGCGCAACGGGCAACACCAACACCAACCTGAATACCAGCCCGACCGTCACGAGGTCGACCGGCACGCAGGCCGTCAACCTGGCCCGGGACAACAACGCCGCCAGCGCCACGATCCGGGTGACCGGGGCACCGTCGAACTTCTTCGCCAATGGCGACACGATCTCGATCGCCTCGACCACGGCCGGATTCACCAGCACCAACGCCACCATCTCGTGCACGGCTCCGTGCACCTCGTTCACCTACTCCGTTCCGCTTCCCGCAACCCCGGCAACCGTGCCCGGCGGCACGACAGTCGGTATCGGCGGCGGCTCGGTCAACGCGATCTCGGTGGCGCGCGACGCGAATGGCCTCGTCACCGTCACGGCGCCGACGAACCCGTTCCTGACCGGGGACATGATCACCGTCGCGGCGGTCAGCGGGCCCTACACTGACGAAAGCGAGTACCTGGGCTCGTACCCGATCACCTGCACCAGTCTGCTGAACTGCACGACGTTCACCTACCAGATCGCCGTCACGCCGGCCCGGCAGGCCACGGGCGCCAACATGCAGGCGTACAGCTCGACCTCGCCGCCCGATCGCGACACCGTCATCAAGTGGGTTCGCGGCCTCGACAGCGAGGGCGACGAGAACGGGCCGGGCAGCGGCATCACGGTGCGCGGTTCGATCCACGGCGACGTGCTGCATTCCCGCCCCCTGGTGGTCAACTACGGCGACACCCGCGGCATCGTGGCCTTCTACGGCGCCAACGACGGCGTGTTCCGCGCCGTCAACGGCAACCAGACCGGCAACATCGGCAACGTGCCGGCCGGTGGCGAGCTGTGGGGGCTGATCCTTCCGGAACACTACGCCTACCTCAACCGGCTGCGCAGGAACTCCCCGGAACTGAAGTTCCCGTCGACGGCCCTGCCGTCGGCGCAGCCGAAGAACTACTTCATCGACGGCCCGACCGGCGCCTACCAGCGGCTCGCCGCCGACGGGACGGTCGCCACGTCCTACCTCTACCTGACGATGCGGCGCGGTGGCCGGTTCATCTATGGCCTGGACGTCAGCCAGCCGCAGTCGCCCCAGCGGCTCTGGACCATCAGCAACACCAGCACCGGCTTCGAGGAACTGGGCCAGACCTGGTCGCGCCCGCGGCTGACGGTGCTGCAGAACTGGGCCAACCCGGTGCTGGTCTTCGGCGGCGGCTATGACCCGGCCCAGGACACCGAGCCGCCCGGCACGTCCACCATGGGTCGCGCCGTCTACATCGTCGATGCCGTCAGCGGTGACCTGGTCTGGAGCGCCACGCCCGGCTGCACCACCTCGGCGACCTGCAAGCAGGTGTCGGGCATGACGCAGCCGATCCCGTCCGACGTCACGTTCGTCGACCGCGACAACGACGGCCGGGTCGACAAGCTGTACGTCGGCGACCTGGGCGGCAACGTGTGGCGCCTGGACGTGAGCAACAGCGACCGCACCCGCTGGTCGGTCACCAAGATCGCCGCCCTGGGCTGCGACAACGGTGCCGCGGCGAACCCGACCTGCCCCATCGTCTCCCCCGACACGGTGGCGCGCGCACCGCGCAAGTTCTTCTTCCCGCCCTCGGTGCTGACCATCAAGGGCCCGGGCGCGACCGGGTCCTACGAGGCGATCTCCATTGCCTCCGGTGACCGCGAGCATCCGCTGAAGAACACGGGCAACGGCTCGTCCTACAACGTGGTCGACCGTTTCTTCATGCTCAAGGACACGGGCACCACGGTCGGCACGCCGGATACCCACGACCTGAACCTGAGCAACCTGTTCAACGCCACCAGCACGAACTGGAACGGGACCCGGGACGGCTTCTACATCACCCTCGCTACGGGCGAGAAGGTGGTCAATGCGCCTCTGACGGTCAATGGCACGGTGTTCTTCTCGACCAACAAGCCGATCGACACCAGCGCCACCTGCGCCGCCAACCTGGGCCAGGCCAAGGCCTACGGCGTCAGCCCCTTCGACGGGTCGGCCGTGAGCAACGTGCTGCAGGGCGGCGGCATGCCCCCCAGCGCGGTGGCCGGCGTGGTGCAGATCACCAAGACCACCAACAACGGCAACGGCAGCACGACCACCACGACCACGAACGAGAAGTTCTGCATCGGCTGCGGCATCGCCGGCGACCAGCTGGGCGGCACGAACAGCACCCCTTGCAACTCGGCACTCGAGAACTGCAACGTGGGCAAGGTGATCCCGAAGAGGTTGAAGCGGACTTACTGGTACAAGAAATAGCCGCAAAGCGGGACGGGGACTGGGGGGCCATGAGGCCCCCTTTTTTTTCGCCCCGTGGCCGGTTCGCTAGCCTGGGGGGCGCCCGGTGAACTGGCGCACAGCCTGGCGGTGACTTGGGGCGACGGGCCGGTGGGGCAGAGTTGCCTTGGCGATGCGCCCGCAGCGCCTAGATTGCGGGCATGGGGAGAACCACACCGCGCTCGGGCAGCGGCCGCGCCTGGCAGGGGCGCAGGCCGCCCGAGCCCGGCTTCACGCTGGTCGAGGTGCTGGCCGTGCTGGCGGTGTCGGCCGTCCTTGCCTCGACCGCCATGCCGTCCCTGCGCGCTCTCGCCGCATCGGTGCGTGTGAGCGCGGCCGCCAACGACCTGCTCGGGGACCTGCTGCTCACCCGCAGCGAGGCCATCCACCGGCGCGGGCGCGTGGTGTCCTGCAAGTCGTCGAACGGGTCATCCTGCGCCGACGCCGGCGGCTGGCAGCAGGGCTGGATCGTGTTCGTGGACGGCGACGACGACGGGCAGCGCGATGCGTCGGAGCCCCTGCTGCAGCGCCAGGGGGCGTTGCCGGCCGACGTGCGCCTCACCGGCAACGGCAGCCTGGCGCGCTACGTGGCCTATGTGGGCAACGGGTCCACGCGGCTGGTGGGCGGCGGTTTCCAGGCCGGCACCCTGACCGTCTGCCGCGAGTCGGCGGGGCCCACGGCGGCCCGGCAGATCGTCATCAACGCCAGCGGCCGCCCGCGCGTGCAGAAGACAACGGTCGGCAGTTGCTGACCAGGTCTAGCGCCGGATCTCGTCGACCACCGTCTTGAATTCGTCGATGTCCTCGAAGCTGCGGTACACGCTGGCAAAGCGCACGTAGCCCACCTTGTCGAGCTTCTTCAGCTCGCGCATCACGAGCTCCCCGATGCGGGCACTTGGGATTTCGCGCAGGCCGAGGTTGAGCAGCTTCTCCTCGATGCGTTCCACCGCGCCGTCGACCTGCTCGGTGCTGACCGGCCGCTTGCGCAGCGCCAGCGTCATGGAACCGAGCAGCTTGGCGCGCTCGTAGTCGATGCGGCGGCCATCCTTCTTGACCACCGCGGGGAAGGTGACGTCGGGCCGCTCGTAGGTGGTGAAGCGCTTCTCGCAGTGGGCGCACTGGCGGCGCCGGCGGATGAAGTCCCCGTCTTCGGCGACGCGCGTCTCCACCACCTGGGTATCGACGTTGCCGCAGAAGGGGCACTTCATCACAGTCTCACTTGCTCACTTGTAGACCGGGAACCGGCGGGTGAGGGCGTTGACCTTCTCGCGCACCGCCGCGATGTTGGCCGGGTCGCGCGGGTTGTCCAGCACGTCGGCGATGAGGTTGGCGGTGATCCGCGCCTCGTCCTCCCGGAACCCGCGGGTGGTCATGGCGGGCGTGCCGATTCGCACGCCGCTGGTGACCATCGGCTTCTCGGGATCGTTGGGGATGGCGTTCTTGTTGATCGTCATGTGCGCGCTGCCCAGCACCGCCTCGGCGTCCTTGCCGGTGATGCCCTTGGCGCGCAGGTCGACCAGCATGACGTGGCTCTCGGTGCGGCCGCTGACGATGCGCAGGCCGCGCTCGACCAGCGTCTCGGCCACCACGCGGGCGTTCTTCACCACCTGCTGCTGGTAGGCCTTGAACTCGGGCTGGAGCGCCTCCTTGAAGGCGACCGCCTTGGCGGCGATGACGTGCATCAGCGGGCCGCCCTGCAGGCCGGGGAAGATGGCGCTGTTGATCGCCTTCTCATGCTGCGACTTCATCAGGATGATGCCGCCGCGCGGGCCGCGCAGGCTCTTGTGGGTGGTGGAAGTCACCACGTCGGCGTGCGGCACCGGGTTGGGGTACTCGCCGGCGGCGATGAGGCCGGCATAGTGGGCCATGTCGACCATGAAGATGGCCCCGACCTCGCGGGCGACCCGGGCGAAGCGCTCGAAGTCGATGCGCAGGGCGTAGGCGGAGGCGCCGGCGATGATCAGCTTGGGCCTGGTCTCGCGCGCCTTGCGCTCCATGGCGTCGTAGTCGATCGCTTCCTGGGCGTCCAGGCCGTAGGAGACCACGTTGAACCACTTGCCGCTCATGTTGAGCGCCATGCCGTGCGTGAGGTGGCCGCCTTCGGCCAGACTCATGCCCATGATGGTGTCGCCGGGCTTGAGGAAGGCCAGGAACACGGCCTCGTTGGCCTGCGCGCCGGAATGGGCCTGCACGTTGGCGGCCTCGGCGCCGAACAGCTGCTTGACGCGGTCGATCGCCAGCTGCTCGGCGATGTCGACGTTCTCGCAGCCGCCGTAATAGCGCTTGCCGGGATAGCCCTCGGCGTACTTGTTGGTGAGCTGCGTGCCCTGGGCCGCCATGACGGCGGGGGAAGCGTAGTTCTCGCTGGCGATCAGCTCGATGTGCTCTTCCTGGCGGCGGTTCTCGGCGACGATGGCCGTCCACAGCTCGGGATCGGCTTGCTCGATGAGGATGTTGCGGTGGTACATGGCGGCAGTCCAGACGTGTGGTCCCTGTGATGCACAAGGGCTGCCCAGGCGAACGGCGGAACACCGGCGACTGCGCCGGCGGCACGCTTCCCAGTGGTGGCCCACGTCAGCGCCAGGGCCCCTGCAGGGCGCCGCGCCTATCGCCAGTCGCGTACCGGGAAGAGTGTAGCCGAGCCCGGAGGTCAGAAAATGGAGGCGACCTTGTCGGCAGCCCGCTCGGGCGCGGCCAGCGGCTCGTCCTTCGCCGGCACCGGGACCACCGTGCGCAGCGTGCCCGGCGGTGCCAGCGGCACGGCGCGGCCGGCGGCCACCTGCTGCAGGCGGGCGTGTTCGGCCATCACCTTGTCGGCGTAGCCGCCGTCCTCGGCCAGCAGGGCGGCGCCGACGTAGAACTTCAGCCCGCCCTGCAGGGAGCCGGCGCGCTGGATGCACTCCTGCAGCACCTTGACACCCACCCGCAGGTTGGTCACGGGGTCGAAGGCCGCCAGCTTGCCGCCGAAGATCTCGTACTTGTCGCTGTGCACGCCGGTCATGACCTGCATCAGGCCCTGGGCGCCCACCGGGCTCTGGGCGAACGGGTTGAAGCCGGATTCCACGGCCATGACCGCCAGGATCAGGGTGGGGTCGAGCTTGGTCTTGCGGCCGACCTCGTAGGCCTCGGCGACCAGGGCGCTCACCGGTTCCGGCGCCACGCGGTACTTCTTGCTCAGCCAATAGGCGACGGCGGCCTGCTGCTTGGGCAGGTCCTTGGGGTTGGCCGCCGTGGCGCGGTCGATGGCGTCCAGCTCGGGCACCATGCCCAGCGCCGCCACCTGCCGGGCCTGCAGCCAGCTCATCAGCTGGGACTCGCCCACCTGCCGCAGGTCCGGCCGGACCGAGAGCATGGCGAGCGCGAACACGACGCTGACGCCGACGAGGGCGAATCCGTTGTGGGTGATCTCGAAGAAGCCCTCGGCGACATCGGATGCGAAGGTTCGCAATGCCTGGGCCACTCGTCCTGACGCTGTCATAGCACGCCTTTCTACGCGCGGGGCTTGCTGGGGGGCGCTCGTTCGAGCGCGCCGTCCATCAAGCTCCTCGTTTGGATTGGGTCGCCATCGAGGCCCCGGGGCTCCCTTGGAGGGACCTGCAACAGGGCGACGACTTTGCCGGGTTCGGCAGCGGTTCGGGTGTCCCCCGCCATGTGGCTGGACGGGACGGGCGGATTCTAGGAGGCTGCCTAATAACGAGTCAAGAATTAAAGAGTTATTTCTTATGCAAAAAATTGCCAATGGAAACACCAATTTACGGCGTTCGGGCCTGCTGAACCGTCGTCCGGCGGCGAATCACCGTGTCAGCCGATGCCCACCCGCTGGATGCCCATCCACCCGCATTGGGCAGGAGCGGCTGATTGAAAACTCGCATTGGCAATGGGATGGCGATTCCTCTAACTTGTCTGGGCTCGAGTGATCGAGCATTGAACCGGTCCCGCCACTCCGGTAGCGGAGCCGGTCCCTCCTGGGGGCAATCTCTTGCTCCCGGTGGCGCCGGGACGATGAGCTCCTGGCGGCACAAGCGACGTCGGCCTCGTGCCGTCGCCAAGCCCGGCAGACCGGCTTCAGGCCCCTGCCGGGCTTTCTCGTTTTTGCGGCCTCGCTGGTGTCATTCGCTTTCGCGGCGAGAATACGGCCCGGCCCCCGCAGACGCGAGGGCGTGTTTTTTTCAGATCCGACCCAAGTGACCGCTACCAGCTCCAAACCTTCCGACACCCAGGCCCTCGACGAGATGACGGGCGGTGCCTTCTCCGCGCCCACCTCGGGCGAGCGCGCCGCGCGCCTGCGTGACTGGCTGGCGGGCAACCCGGGCGGCGAGCAGTTGCAGGAGGTCTACCGGGAACTGAGCGCCCGCGACAAGGGAGCCGCCCGCCTGGTGCGCGCGCGCCTGGACGAGATCAAGCGCAGCAAGGGCCAGGAGGCCATCGCCGCCGAGTGGGCGCAGAAGGCCGAGGGCCTGCTCGGACAGCCGCGCGTGAACATCGCCGACGCCATGGCCTGGCAGCGCGACGCCGCCAAGGCTGGCGCTCCGCTCAGCCGGGAGCCGCTGGCGTCGCTCAAGACGCGCCTGGCCGACCGCGTGAAGGGCATCGAGGACCTGCAGCATCGGGTCCAGGTGCAGCGCGAGGCCGCCGTCCTGCTGGCCCAGCGCATCGAGGTGCTGTCCACCAAGTCGTGGCGCGACGCCCAGGGGGCCGCCGACGCACTGCGGGCCGACGTGCCGGAATGGCAGTCGCAGGCCGACGCCCTGGTGGCCGATTCCAACTGGGCCAGCGTCGACCCCCGTTTCCCGCCCCTGCTGGAAGCCTCGCGCGGGCAGCTGCAGGCCGTGTGGGAGGCGTTCCAGAGCGCGCTCGCCCTGGCCGCCGCGGCCGACGCCGATCCGGCGGCGCCGCTGCCGCCGGTGCCCGTGTGGGCCGATGAACTGCGCGCCGCGCGCGGCGTGCCGGTTGAGGCGCCCGCCGCCAAGCCGGCGCGGCCCAAGGTCGACCCGGAGGTGCGCGCCAAGGCCAACGAGACGGTCGGCGCCGCGCTGGTCAAGCTCGAACAGGAACTGGCGCAGGGCCACGGCAAGGCGACTTCGGGCGCCGCTGCGGCGCTGCGCAATGCCCTGAAGGAACACGGCAAGCTGATCGAGGACAAGCTGGAGAACCAGGCCCATGCGCTGCTCGCCTCGGCGGGCGAGCTCGAGGGCTGGCAGCGCTGGCGTGCCGACCAGCTGCGCCAGGAACTGGTCGCCAAGGCCGAGGGCCTGTTCGAGACCGTCGCCACCGTCCCGGCGGCTGCGCTCGAGCAGCCGGTGGAGCCCGCTGCGGCCCCGGCTCCGGCCCCGGCCGAAGGCCAGCCCGAAGCAAGTGCGGCAGCGGCCGAAGCTGGCACCGCTGGCGACGCGCCGCCCGAGCAGGCCGCGGCGCCGGCACCCGCGCCCGCGCCGGCGCCGGCGCTCGCACCGGCACCCGCACCCGGCCAGCACGTGATCCGCAAGCCGCGCTTCGGCGGCCGCAAGATGCAGGAACAGCTGCGTGCCCTGCGCGAGCAGTGGAAGCAGGTCGACCAGGGCGGGCCGCCCAACCACGCCCTGTGGCGTCGCTTCGACGAGGCCTGCAACGAGGCGCACAAGGTGGTGGAGGCCTGGCTGGACAAGGTCAAGTCCGAGGCGGCCGAACACCGCGCGCACCGCGTGGCCCTGATCGACGAGGTCAAGGCCTGGGCCGGCGCCAATGCCACGGCCGCCGGCGGCGACTGGAAGGGCTTCAACCGCGTCATCCACCAGTTCGAGAACCGCTGGCGCGAGGCGGGCCACCTCAGCGAGAAGGCGTTCGCCGAGCTGCAGCCGCAGTGGAAGCAGGCGATCCAGGCCGCCGAGGCGCCGCTGGCAGCGGCGCAGAAGCAGAGCCTCGAGCGCCGCCACGCGATGATCGACGAGGCCAAGGTGCTGGGCGCCGCGCCGCAATTGCGCATCGATGCCGTCAAGTCGCTGCAGCAGCGCTGGCAGGCCGAGGCCCAGACGGTGCCGCTCGACCGCAAGCAGGAACAGAAGCTGTGGGACGCGTTCCGCAAGCCGATCGACGACGCCTTCCAGCGCAAGACGGAAGATCGCGAGCGTGCGGCCTCGGCCCTGAGCGATCGCGATCGCGCCGTGCTGGAAGCGTCCAAGGCGCTCGAGGCGGCCAACGCCAGCGGCGACGCTCATCGCATCCGCACCGCGATGGCGGCCCTCGATGCTGCGCTGCGCGGCCAGGCAGAAGCCAAGGCCGAGCAGGCACGCGTCGGTGGCCAGAGCGAGCCGTCTGCCGCCACGGCTCCCGCCGGCGACGAAGCGGTGGAGGCCGACCCGGCTGCCGGAGCCGATCCCGCCACCGAAGGCGCCGAGGCCGCGGCTCCTGCCGCACCGCCGAAGCCGTCGCCCAAGCCCGTGGTGGCCATGCGCGGCGACGACCGGCCCGGCATGAAGAAGGCCGAGCCCGCGCAGGCTGGTCGCGGCGGCCGCTTCGGCGACCGCCGGGGTGGCCCGGGCGGTGGCCGTGCACCCGACCCGTTCGGGCGCGACGCCGACCGTGGCCGGGGCCGCTTCGGCGACCGCGCCGCCGAGGACCGTGGCCCGCGCCTGGGTGACGTGGCGTTCCGCGCCCAGCGCGACGCGCTGGACCACGCGCAGCAGACCCTGCGCAAGCTCGCCGCGCAGGCGCACGGCGAGGCGCTGACGCAATTGCTGGCAGCCTGGGAGCAGCGGTCGGCCGAGCAGGTGCCCAGCCAGAGCGAACTGGGCCGTGCCGTGGCGCCGGCGGTGCGCGGCAGCTGGGTCAAGTCGCTGCAGGCGGCTCCGGCCGGCGAGCCGGGCGACGCCCTGCTGCGGCTGGAGATCGCGGCTGAGGCGCCCACCCCGGCCGACCAGATCGCCGCCCGGCGGCAGATGCAGTTGCTGCTGCTCACGCGGCGCAACGACCCGACGCCGGCGCAGACCTGGGGCGAGGACACCGCGCGCGTGCTGGCGTCGCCCTACGACGCCGGCGCCGCCCGCCGCCTGCAGAACGTCCTGAAGGTGCTGCTGAAGTGACGCGGCCGCGCGGTCAGCCGCGCGGACCGAAGAAGCCGTCGAACAGGGTCACCAGGACCGGGAAGTCGACGGCCAGCCGGGCCCGGTTCACGAAATAGGCCTCGCCGGCCACCGCGAAGAATTCGCCCGGGTTCTCAGCACCGTAGGTGTCGAGCCAGGGCGGCTCGCCGGAGAACCGCTCGGCCACCACCACCTGCTCGCGGAAGCGCTCGTATTCGGCGTCCAGGGTCCGCCGCCAGGCTGCACGGGCCTTGGCCGGCAGGGGCGGGCAGCCATCCGGGTCGCCGTCGCGCATGTCGATCTTGTGGATGAACTCGTGCACGACCACGTTGTAGCCGGACTCGGCTGCCGCGCCGGCGCTGCGCACGTCGCTCCAGCTGAGCATCACGGGACCCTGGTCCATGGCCTCGCCGGCCAGCACCTCGTCCCATTCGTGCACGACACCCGCGTCGTCCTGGACGGTGCGGCGCGCCACCACCTGGTCCGGGTGGACCACGATGCCGACGAAATCGTCGTACCAGTCCAGGCCGAGGTGCAGCACCGGCAGCACCGCCTGGGCCGCGATGGCCAGCGCGATGTCATCGGTGATCGCCAGCCCGCCGGCGCCGTGGAATTCCTTCTGCTGCAGGAAGCGCGCGGTGAGCAGGCGCAGGGCGGCATCGTCGACCGGCGTGCCGCGCCGCAGGAACGGGAAGGCGGCGAGCGTGGCCTGCCACTGCTCGTCGGGGATGGGGGGAGGGGGGCGCCGCCGGCGCCACCAGCCGAACATCAGGCGAGGGCCACGCGCCGGGCGCCGCTGGCGGACAGCCGCAGTGCCTCGGCGCGCGGCGGACGCGCCGCCAGGTCCCAGTCGGTCAGCGTGATGCGCTGGTGGCCGCCGTCCAGTGCGTGGTCGCCCGGACGGTGCGTGTGGCCATGCACGAGCGTATCGGCCCGGGCGGCATGCAGCCAGGCCAGCGCGGCGCCCGGGTCGACGTCCGCGTAGGTCCGGCCGGAGCGCTTGCGCTGCTCGCTTTCGGCGCGCAGCGACTGGGCGTAGGCCTGCCGCTCGGCCAGCGGGCGCGCGAGGAATGCTGCCTGCCACGCCGGGGCGCGCACCTGGGCGCGGAAGGCCAGGTACTCGGTGTCGCCCAGGCAGAGCTCGTCGCCGTGGCTGAGCAGCCAGCGCCGGCCGGCCAGTGCGAACACCGTGGGATCGGCCAGCAGCCGCACGCCGGTGGCGCGCGCGAACCCGTCGCCCACCAGGAAATCGCGGTTGCCATGCAGGAAGTAGACGGGACGCTGCAGCACCGCTTCGCGCAACACCGCCGCGCAGCTGGCAGCGAAGGCATCGGCGCCCAGCACGTCGTCGCCGGGCCAGGCCTCGAACAGGTCGCCGAGGATGACCACGGCATCCGCCGGCGTGGCGGCCATGTAGGCGCGCCAGGCGTCGAAGGTGGCCGGTTCGGCCGGATGCAGGTGCAGGTCGGAGATGCAGTCCACCGCACGCCACGAGGGCGCGGCGGGCAGTTCGGCGACCTGCGGCGCGGTCACCTCAGGGCGCGACGGCCTTCTCGATCACCACGTCCTGCTGGGGCACGTCGTCGTGGAAGCCCTTGCGGCCGGTCTTCACGCCCTTGATGCGGTCGACGATGTCGGTGCCGCCGACCACCTTGCCGAACACCGCGTAGCCCCAGCCCTGCGCGCTGGGCGCGGTGTGGTTCAGGAAGGCGTTGTCGGCCACGTTGATGAAGAACTGCGCGGTGGCCGAGTGCGGCGCATTGGTGCGCGCCATGGCCACGGTGTACTTGTCGTTCTTCAGGCCGTTGTTGGCCTCGTTCTCGATCGCGGCATCGGTGGGCTTCTGGCCCATGCCGGGCTCCATGCCGCCGCCCTGGACCATGAAGCCGTCGATGACGCGGTGGAAGATGGTGCCGTCGTAGTGGCCCTTCTTCACGTAGGCCAGGAAGTTGGCGACCGACTTGGGCGCCTTGTCCTGGTCCAGCTCGAGGGTGATGACGCCGTAGCCGGCGATGTGCAGTTCGACCTTGGGATTGCTCATGTTCTGTTGCCTCTCACTTCACGAGGGTTGCGGAGTTGATGACCACGGGGGTGGAGGGCACGTTCTGCAACGGCCCCTTGTTGCCGGTGGGCACCCCCTTGATCTTGTCGACCACGTCCATGCCCTCGACCACCTTGCCGAAGACGGCGTAGCCGTACCCGTCGGGCATGGGAGCGTTGAGGTTGCGGTTGTCGACGACGTTGATGAAGAACTGCGCGGTGGCGGAATTCGGGTTGCCGGTGCGGGCCATCGCCACCGTGCCGCGGTCGTTCTTCAGCTCGGGCCGGGTCTCCAGCGCGATCGGGGCGCGCGTGGCCTTCTGCTGCATGTCGGTGCCGAAGCCGCCGCCCTGGATCATGAAGCCGTCGATGACGCGGTGGAACACGGTGCCGTCGTAGTGCTTCTCGCGCACGTACTGCAGGAAGTTCTCGACCGTCTTGGGGGCCTTGTCCTGGTACAGCGCAAGAACGATGTCGCCGGCACTGGTGCTGAGCTTCACGCGGGGGCCTTCCTGGGCCCAGGCGGGTGCAGCCGCCAGCAGCGCTGCGAAAACGACGCCCACGGCTCGGCGGGTAAGGGCAGGGATCAACCGATCACTCCTTCGAAAAAGATCTTCCATTGCTGCCCCTGTCGCATCCAGTATTGGCGCTTGACGGGGCCGGTGCGGTCGCCCACGGGGACCTCGCCGAAGGTTACCACCATGGTGTCGGCCGAGTCGGTCCAGCGCAGGTACGACAGGTCCTTGAGCTCGAGGTCGCGGCCGCGCGCACGGCCGATTTCCGACTTCAGCTGCGGCAGCCATTCGGCCACGCCCTTGCCGTTGGCCGACATGTCGGGCGTGTAGAACGAAAGCACCCGCGTCAGGTCGCCGGAGGCCTTGGCCGCGCGCCACGCGCCGAGGGTGTCGGCGAAGGACTTGCCTTCGGCCGGCATGCTCTGCGGTGCCACCCAGCGCAGCGAGGGTGCGATGACCACCGGCGTCGAGCGGACCTCGACGGTGCGGATGATGCGATCGAGGTCGGGGTTGGCCAGGACCACGCAGCCGTCGGTGGCCTTGGGCGCCCGCGAGAACTGGCCAGGGGGCGTGCCGTGCAACCAGATGCCGCCACCGGTGCGGCCGCGGCGCGCGTCGTAGGGGTTGGGGTAGTTGATCGGCAGCGCGCCGGAGCCGTAGAAATCCTTCAGCGACTTCGGGTCGAGGTTGCTGGTGACGTAGTAGACGCCCAGCGGGGTGCGCAGGTCGCCTTCCACCGCCTTGTCGGTGCCCAGCTTGCCGACCGAGATGTAGTAGTCGGCCAGCAGCTTCAGGCCCGACGGCGTGTTCTCGAACAGGTACAGGCGCGCGCGCGAGGTATCGACCGCGATGGCGTGCTTGCTGCGCGGCGCCAGCTGCAGGAACTGCGAGGGCACGGCGCCTTCCGGCGGCCGCTCCTTGAGGGCGCGGATGCGCAGCAGCGATTCCTCGCGCAGTTCGCCGAGCAGCTGCGCGCCGGCGGCCGCGGCCCCTTCGGGCACGTCGCCCCAGGCGCGCAGCGGGCGCGCCTGGGCCGCGAGCAGGTCGCCGTGGACGAGGTGGGCCAGCTGGAAGTTCGGGTGGTCGCGCACCAGCGTGTCGGCCTTGGCCAGGGCGGCACGTGCCTGCCCATGGCCGATGAGGCGGTAGATCTCGATCAGGCGCGCCTCGGCCTGGCCGTCACGCGGCGCCGCTGCTGCCGGCGCGGGGGCTGGCTTGCCGTGGTGCCGGCCGTGGGGGAGCGCGGCGGCGGCCGCGGCGAGCCCGCAGCCCAGGCAGGCCGCCAGGACCAGGGGCGCGACCGCTGGGCGCGCCGGCAGGAAGGGGAACGGACGCTTCGACACTGGCCGTGCTGCGCGGATCGCGCGGGCGAGGGTCAGCCGGTGCTCTCGCGGACGATGACCCAGCGATCGCCGACCTTCTGCAGGTCGAGCGTCTTGCGGCTGGTGACGTTCAGGCTGTCGGCGCTGTAGGCCTGCTTGAACCTGGCGACTGCCTTGCTCCCGTTGACGGACACCGACACATCGGACAGCCGCACGCTGATGCGCGACTTGCCGACGATGCGCTGGCGCCGCTCGTCCTCCCAGGCCTTGCGGGACTGGTTGCCGGGCGGATCGAATTCCTTGCTGTAGGCGGCCAGGTAGCCGCCGACGTCCTTGGACGACCAGGCGGTCGCCCAGGCCTGCACGGCCGACTCGACGTCCTTTGTGCCGGCGGCGGCAGCGGGCGCCGCCGTCGTGGCCGGCGCGGCGGCCGGCGTGGCCGCGGGCGCGGCAGCCGGAGCCTTCGCGGTCACGGCGGGTGCGGGAGCAAGCGCCGGGGCCGCCGCTGCTGCGGGAGCGGGTGCAGCTGCCGGCGACTTGGCCGTCGTGGTCGAGGCGGCCGGGACCGGCGCGGCGGCGGCCGGCGTCGCGGGACGCCCGCCCTTGGCAGGCGCGGGGGCGAACAGTTCGCGGATCAGCGCGAGCTTGGGCTGGACCGCCGTGTTGGCGGCGTCGAGCTGCAGCGCCTTGCTGTAGGCCTGGCTGGCCAGCTTGGCGTAGACGTCGCCGAGGTTCTCGTGCGCGGTGGCGTAGCTCGGGTTGGTGCGGATCGCCATCTCGAGGGCGGCCCTGGCCTTGTCGAACTGGCTCTGGCCCGCGTAGAGCACCGCAAGGTTGTTGTACGGCTCGGGCAGCTCGGGGTAGTCCTCGGTGAGCTTGAGGAAGCTGGCGATGGCGTCGTTGGTGCGGCCCGACTCGGTGAGGATGACGCCGCGCAGGAAGCGCATCTGCGGATCGCGCGGCTTGCCGGCCAGGTACTGGTCGGACCTGGCCAGCGCCTCGGCCGTCTTGCCCGAACGCAGCAGCTGGTTGACGTCGGAATAATCGTCGGCATGTGCGAGGCCGGAGACCAGCGCCGCGGCCAGGGCCAGCAGTCGGAGCGTGTGCGGGAAGGTGGGGCGGGCGTGCGACATGGGAGGCCTCGAGAATGCGCGTCAGGCGTGCCCGGCGGGCTATATACTGCGGCCGATTGTAGCCGGGCACCTCGACAAGAAACCCGGTCCCCGTCCCCCGAGAAGCCACCTCTGCGAGCGCCGGACACCGCCGCCGCGCCCCCCACACACGTCATGAGCCTGCGCATCTACAACACACTGACGCGGGCGCTGGAGGACTTCGTTCCCCTCGAGCCCGGCCACGTGCGGATGTACGTCTGCGGCATCACCGTGTACGACCTCTGCCACGTGGGCCACGCCCGCGCCAACGTGGCGTTCGACATCGTCCAGCGCTGGCTGCGCACGCGTGGCCTGCGCGTCACGTTCGTGCGCAACATCACCGACATCGACGACAAGATCATCCGCCGGGCGGTCGAGAACGGCGAGCCGGTGCGCGCTCTCACCCGCCGCATGATCGACGAGATGTACCGCGACTTCGATGCCCTGGGCATCGAACGGCCGACGCACGATCCGCGCGCCACCGACTACGTGCCGCAGATGCTGGACATCGTGCGCAAGCTCGAGGGCAAGGGGCTGGCGTACCGCAGTGGCGGCGACGTCAACTACGCCGTGCGGCGCTTTCCCGGCTACGGCAAGCTGTCGGGCAAGTCGCTCGACGAGCTGCATGCCGGCGAGCGGGTGGCGGTGCTCGAGGGCAAGGACGACCCGCTCGACTTCGTGCTGTGGAAGGCCGCCAAGCCCACCGAGCCGGCCGACGCCCAGTGGCCCAGCGAATACGGCGCCGGGCGGCCGGGCTGGCACATCGAATGCTCGGCGATGGCCTGCAGCCTGCTGGGCGACACCTTCGACATCCACGGCGGCGGCGCCGACCTGACCTTCCCGCACCACGAGAACGAGATCGCGCAGAGCGAGGGCGCCAATGGCGTGCCGCTGGCGCGCTTCTGGATGCACAACGGCTTCGTGAACATCGACAACGAGAAGATGTCGAAGTCGCTGGGCAACTTCTTCACGGTGCGTGACGTCCTGCGCAAGTTCGATGCGCAGACGCTGCGCTTCTTCATCGTCCGCACCCATTACCGCAGCCCGCTGAACTACAGCGACGCCCACCTCGAGGACGCGCGCGGCGCGTTGCGCCGCCTGTACACGGCGCTGGACGCCGTGCCGCCGGCAGCGGTCGAGATCGACTGGTCGGCACCGCATGCGGCCCGGTTCCGCGCGGCGATGAACAACGACTTCGCCACGCCCGAGGCAGTGGCCGTGCTGTTCGAGCTGGCTGCCGAGGTCAACCGCTCGAAGTCGCCGCAGGCGGCCGGGCTGCTCAAGGCCCTCGGCGCCACGCTGGGCATCCTGCAGGGTGACCCGCGCGCCTACCTGCGCGGCGGCACGACGGTCGACGAGGCCCACATCCAGCAGCAGATCGCCGCCCGCGCCGCCGCCAAGCAGGCCAGGGACTTCGCCGCCGCCGACCGCATCCGCGCCGAGCTGCTGGCCCAGGGCATCGTGCTGAAGGATTCGCCGACCGGCACCACCTGGGAGGCGTCCTGATGTCGGACGCCGTCGGCTCCCCGGTCGAATTCGTCAAGCCCGACTACTGGCCCGAGGCCTGCCGGCACCTGGCGCGCAAGGACCGGGTCCTCAAGCGCCTGATCCCGCAGTTCGGTGACGCCTGCCTGCAGTCGCGCGGCGACGCGTTCACCACGCTGGCGCGCAGCATCGTGGGCCAGCAGATCTCGGTGAAGGCGGCGCAGAGCGTCTGGGACCGTTTCGCACGGCTGCCGCGCCGGATGACGCCGGCCAACGTGCTCAAGCTCAAGGTCGACGACATGCGACAGGCCGGCCTGTCGGCGCGCAAGATCGAATACCTGGTCGACCTGGCCCTGCATTTCGATTCGGGCGCGATCCACGCCAATGCCTGGCCCGGGATGGACGACGAGGCCATCATCGCCGAGCTGGTCGGCATCCGCGGCATCGGCCGCTGGACTGCCGAGATGTTCCTCATCTTCCACATGATGCGGCCCAACGTCCTGCCGCTGGACGACGCGGGCCTCATCACCGGCATCAGCCGCAACTATTTCTCGGGCGACCCGGTCAGCCGCAGCGAGGCCCGCGAGGTGGCCGCCGCCTGGCAGCCCTACTGCAGCGTGGCGACTTGGTATATTTGGCGGTCGCTCGACCCGCTGCCCGTCTACTGACCAGCAGCCCCGCACCACAAGGAGCCAACGCCTTGGCCAAGAAGACATTCCTGGATTTCGAGCAGCCCATCGCCGAACTCGAGACCAAGATCGACGAGCTGCGCTACGTCCAGTCCGAATCCGCCGTCGACATCTCGGAAGAGATCGACCAGCTCTCCAAGAAGAGCCAGCAGCTCACCAAGGACATCTACGCGCAGCTCACGCCGTGGCAGATCACCAAGATCGCGCGCCACCCGGAGCGACCGTACACGCTCGACTACGTGGCGGAGATCTTCACCGACTTCATCGAGCTGCACGGTGACCGCCACTTCGCCGACGACCTGTCCATCGTCGGCGGCCTGGCCCGCTTCAACGGCAATCCCTGCATGGTCCTGGGCCACCAGAAGGGCCGCGACACCAAGGAGCGTGCCGCGCGCAACTTCGGCATGAGCCGGCCCGAGGGCTACCGCAAGGCGCTGCGGCTGATGAAGACGGCCGAGAAGTTCAAGCTGCCGGTGTTCACGTTCGTCGACACCCCCGGCGCCTACCCCGGCATCGACGCCGAGGAGCGCGGCCAGTCCGAGGCTATCGGCCGCAACATCTACGAGATGGCCCAGCTCGAGGTGCCCATCATCACGACCGTGATCGGCGAGGGCGGCTCCGGCGGAGCGCTGGCCATCTCGGTGGCCGACCAGGTCCTGATGCTGCAGTACTCCATCTACTCGGTCATCAGCCCCGAGGGCTGCGCCTCCATCCTCTGGAAGACATCGGAGAAGGCGCAGGACGCCGCCGATGCCATGGGCATCACCGCGCACCGCCTCAAGGCCCTGGGCCTGGTCGACAAGATCGTCAACGAGCCCGTGGGCGGCGCGCACCGCGACCACAAGCAGATGGCCGCCTTCCTCAAGCGCGGCCTCAACGACGCCTGGCGGCAGCTGGCCGACTTCAAGCCGCGCGAGCTGCTCGATCGGCGCTATGAGCGGCTGCAAAGCTATGGCCGATTCAGCGACACCAAGGCCGAGGCCCGCTGACCGGCCGGCCAACCCCGCGCTGGCGCCGCTGCAGGCGTTCGATCCCCCGTTCCCCGTCGGTGTCGCCTACAGCGGCGGCGCCGATTCCACGGCCCTGCTGCTGGCGGCGGCCGAGCGCTGGCCCGGTCGCGTGCATGCGCTCCATGTCCACCATGGCCTGCAGGCCGCGGCCGATGCGTTCGAGGCCCGCTGTGCAAGCACCTGCGCCGACGCCGGCGTGCCCCTGCACGTGCAGCGCGTCGATGCCCGCCACCAGCCTGGCGAGAGCCCGGAAGATGCCGCCCGCCGGGCACGCTATGGCGCCCTGGCACAGGCGGCGCGCCAAGCCGGAATCGGTTGCGTGCTGCTCGCCCAGCACGCCGACGACCAGGTCGAGACCGTCCTGCTGGCGCTCAGCCGCGGCGCTGGCCTGCCGGGCCTGGCGGCGATGCCGGTCGACTTCGATCGTGACGGGGTGACCTTCCTGCGCCCGCTGCTGGACACCAGTGGCGCCGCGCTGCGCGAGTGGCTGGCGGCTGCCGGTATCCCCTTCGTCGACGACCCCAGCAACGCCGACACGCGGTTCACGCGCAACCGGATCCGGCACACCGTGTTGCCCGCGATCGCCGCCGCGTTTCCCACCTGGCGCGTGACGTTCGCCCGCTCGGCCCGGCATGCGGCGCAGGCGCAGCGCCTGCTCGACGAGGTGGCCGCGCAGGACCTGGACGCGATGGACGGCTCGCCGTTGCTGGCCCGCCTGCAGGTGCTCTCGCGCGACCGCCAGGCCAACGTGCTGCGGCACTGGCTGCGCGCCTTCCACGACACCGCGGCGAGCGCGGCGCAGCTCGATGAGCTGCTCGACCAGGTGGCGGACTGCACCACCCGCGGCCATGCCGTGCGGCTGCGGGTCGGAACCGGCCACGTCCTGCGGGAGGGACCCCGGTTGCGCTTCGACCCAGCCTGAAGGGGCACGGAACGGATACGGAAGAGGTAGCCGCGCCCGGCGGCGGCTAAAATGCGCGGTTTCCCGTGCGGCCCGACCGGCAGCTTCCGGCTCGGGCTTTTCTACGCATCTTCCATGGCACTGATCGTTCACAAATACGGCGGCACGTCGATGGGCTCGACCGAGCGCATCCGCAACGTCGCCAAGCGGGTCGCCAAGTGGGCGCGCGCCGGCCACCAGATGGTGGTCGTGCCCAGCGCCATGAGCGGCGAGACCAACCGCCTTCTCGGGCTGGCCAAGGAGCTGGCGCCCGCCAAGCCCTCCGACGCCTACCTGCGCGAGCTGGACATGCTGGGCTCCACCGGCGAGCAGGTCTCGGTCGGCTTGCTGGCCATCGCGCTGCAGGCCGAAGGCGTCGAGTCCGTCAGCTACGCCGGCTGGCAGGTGCCGGTGCGCACCAACAGCGCCTACACCAAGGCCCGCATCGAGTCGATCGACGACGCCAGGGTGCGCGCCGACCTGGCCGCCGGCAAGGTGGTGGTCATCACCGGCTTCCAGGGCATGGACGACGGCGGCCACATCACCACACTGGGCCGCGGCGGCAGCGACACGTCGGCGGTGGCGGTGGCAGCGGCCATGCAGGCCGCCGAGTGCCTGATCTACACCGACGTCGACGGCGTCTACACCACCGACCCGCGCGTCGTCCCCGAGGCGCGCCGCCTCGCCACCGTGAGCTTCGAGGAGATGCTGGAGATGGCCTCCATGGGCTCCAAGGTGCTCCAGATCCGCTCGGTCGAGTTCGCCGGCAAGTACCGCGTGCCGCTGCGCGTGCTGTCGAGCTTCACCCCCTGGGACATCCCGATCGAGGAAGAGGCCAAGTCCGGCACCCTGATCACTTTCGAGGAAGACGAACAAATGGAACAAGCCGTCGTTTCCGGCATTGCCTTCAACCGTGACGAGGCCAAGGTCTCGATCCTGGGCGTGCCCGACCGGCCGGGCATCGCCTACAGCATCCTGGGCGCGGTGGCCGACGCCAACATCGAGGTCGACGTCATCATCCAGAACATCTCCAAGGACGGGAAGACCGACTTCAGCTTCACCGTGCACCGCAACGACTACGCGCGCACGATGGACCTGCTCAAGACCAAGGTGCTTCCCAGCCTGGGCACCGATCGCCTGGAGGGCGACACCCGCATCTGCAAGGTGAGCATCGTGGGCATCGGCATGCGCAGCCACGTCGGCATCGCCAGCAAGATGTTCCGGGCGCTGGCCGAGGACGGCATCAACATCCAGATGATCTCCACCAGCGAGATCAAGACCTCGGTGGTCATCGACGAGAAGTACATGGAACTGGCGGTGCGCGCGCTGCATCGCGCGTTCGACCTCGACCAGCCTGCCGCGGGCTGACGCCGGTGGTGGAACTGCCCCATCCGGCCCCGCAGAAAAGGGCAGGGCCTTGGGGCATAATCGCTCTCGCGCTGGAAACGTGACCGAGTGGCCGAAGGTGCTCCCCTGCTAAGGGAGTATGGGGTGTAGAGCCCCATCGAGGGTTCGAATCCCTCCGTTTCCGCCAGCGCAAACAGCAACGGGCCTCGCGGCCCGTTTTGCTTTTCCGGCCCCCTCGGCTGGGCCATTGACATGGCCTCCTCCTGAGCCACACAAACATGTTCTTTTTGGTTGCCGGGCCTGGCTCATCCTGTCCAAGTCCTCTCGGGTCGTAACGGCCTTGCCGCGCTCGGTGCAAGGCCGGCGTTGGCTTGCCGCCCGATGGGTCGCACGCGCATTGCTACAGGCGCAAACACCTTGAAAAGGGGGCAAGCGCCGAGCATCGCCCGATGCCCCAAAACTTCCCCCTCGTCGTGCTGTGCGGCATGGCTCTCGCCAGCGTCCGATCGGAGATGTTGCTCGACCACCTGTTCGCGAGCCTGGCGCGCGGCAAGGGCCTCTGGGTCGTCACAGCCAACCTCGATTTCCTGCGCCGCTTCGTGAAGGACCCGGCAGCGCGCCGCATCTATGCGGACGCCGACGTGCGCGTCGCCGATGGCATGCCGCTGGTGTGGGCCAGCCATCTGCAGGGCACGCCACTGCCAGAGCGGGTGGCCGGCTCCTCGCTCGTGCGGCCGCTGTGCCAGCGTGCGGCCGAGGGCGGCTGGCGCGTGTATCTCCTGGGTGGTGAGGCGGGTGCCGCGCGGGCGGCCGCCGACAAGCTCGTCGCGGAGTTCCCGACGCTGCAGATCGCCGGCCTGAGTTCACCCTGGTTCAGCGCGCGGCCCACCGACGCGGAAGTGGAGCAAGTGGCCGCGACGCTGTCCGAGGCACGGCCCGACCTGGTGCTGGTGGCCCTGGGGTCGCCCAAGCAGGAACTCGTGATCCACAAGCTGCACAAGCGGCTGCCCAATGTCTGCTGGATGGGGGTGGGGATCAGCCTGAGCTTCATCGCCGGCCACCGCAGGCGTGCGCCGCCGCTGATGCAGAAGCTCGGCCTGGAGTGGATGCACCGCCTCGTGCAGGAGCCCAAACGGTTGTTCCGCCGCTATGTGCTCGAAGACCTGCCGTTCGCGGCCGTGCTCTTTCGCCGGGCCATGGCCGACCGCCTCGATGGGGCGCGTGCGGACCGTCAACGCTGATCGGCGCTTCGGCTTCTGCCAATGAAAAAGCCGCCTCGCGGCGGCCTTGTTGGACGGGGCTCATCGCGCCTCAGGAAGCGCGGCGGCTGGCCTTGGTCTGGACGGGGGGCGGGTTGACCGGCTGGCTGGCCGAGATGCCGGCCGAACCATTGGTGCCGGTCGGCCGCGCAAAGGCGGGCGGCAGCTGCAGGCCGTACGAGGCCGCTGTCACCGCGAGGATGACGGGCACGCGCTGGAGCATGGAGCGGGTCTTGCGTTCGTTCATGGGTCTGTCCTCCTTGAACTGCTGGGAGACCGCGAGTATTGACCGGGGTGATGGCAATTCCGTGACCAACGGCTGGCTTCGACGTGACAAATGGTTCAGCTCCGACAAGCTCGTCGGAGGCGTCCGACAGGCTCAGTTCGCGTCGTCGTCGACCGAGGCGCTCCAGCGATCGCCCCAGCCCTGGCGATTGGCCGCATCCAGGTCGCGCCGACCGCGCTTGGTGGGCCGGCCGTGCTCGATGGCCAGCGCGGGCTCCTTGGCATAGTGCCGCTGCTGGGCCGCCGCCTCGCGGGCCTTCAGGCTCTCGGGTGTTTCCTCGTACAGCTGCTGCGCCACCGGCGCCGGGCCACGCACGGACGACAGGCCCCTGACCACCACCGTGCGGGTGACGGCCTCGCGCCGCATGGCCACGGTGTCGCCCACCTTCACCTCGCGCGCCGGCTTGGCCTCCTGGCCGTTCACTTCCACCCGGCCCTTGCCGATCTCCTCGGCCGCCAGGGTGCGCGTCTTGTAGAAGCGCGCGCTCCACAGCCACTTGTCAATGCGCAGTCGGTCCATCGGTCCTGATTGTGGCAAGCGGCAGCCGGACCGTGGCATCGAGCCCGGCGATTCGGCTGCCCACCGTGCGATCCTCGAGCACGATGCTGCCGCCCAGCACCTGGACGATGTCGTGGCAGATCGCCAGGCCCAGTCCGGAGCCGCCGCGCAGGCCGCCGGCTGCGAAGGGCTGGAACAGGCGCTGCCGCACGGCCGGGTCGACGCCCGGGCCCTCGTCGGCGATCGTCAGGGCCGTCCAGCGGCCATCCGTGACCACGCGCACCGCCAGCGAGCCGCCGGCCGGGCTGTGGCGGATGGCGTTGTGCAGCAGGTTGCGCGTGAGCTCGCGCAGCATCCAGTCGTGCGCGCGCACCGGCGCCGCCGTCGTGGCGAGCACGAAGTCCAGGTCCCGCTCCGCCACCAGGGGCGACAGCTCGAGCGCGATCTCCCGCACCACAGCCGCCAGGTCGTGCACGTCGGCGCCCGGCTCGCCGCGCAACTGCTCCACCTTGGCCAGCGACAGCATCTGATTCGCCAGCACCGTGGCCCGGTCGACGGTGGCATTCACCTCCTGCAGCGCCTGCCGCGGCTCGACATCGCCGCGCAGCGCCGATTGCACCTGGGTCTTGAGCACCGCCAGCGGCGTGCGCAGCTGGTGCGCCGTGTCGCGCACGAAGCGCTTCTGGTTGTCCAGCAGCTGGGCCAGCCGCGCCATCAGCCCGTTGGTCGCTTCCACCAGCGGCAGCAGCTCGCGCGGGGCGTCCGGTGCGGCGATCGGCGTCAGGTCGCTCTCCGCGCGTGCCTGCAGGCGGGCCGACAGCTTGCGCACCGGCTTCGTGGCACGCTGGACGACGACCGCCGCCACCAGCGCGATCACCGCCACCAGCAGGGCCTGGTGCCAGAGGGTGTCCAGCAGGATCTCGCGCGCCAGCCGCCGCCGCAGTTCCAGCGTTTCCGCAACCTGCACGACGGCCATGCCGCGGCCGGTGCCGCTTGCCACCGGCTGCAGCAGGACGGCCACGCGCACGGCCTCGCCGCGGAAGCGGTCGTCGTAGAAGTCGACCAGCGCGGCGTAGGGCGGACGCAGCGGCAGCTCGCCGCGCCAGAAGGGAAGGTCGCCGTAGCCCGACACCAGCTCGCCGTGCAGGTCGGACACGCGGTAGAACAGCCGGCTGCGGTTGTCGGCCTCGAACGCCTCGAGGGCGGAGTAGGGCACGGTGGCACGCAGCACGGCCTGGCGGTCGTAGCCGGTGACGTCCAGCTGCTCGCCGATGACCTTGGCCGAGGCGAGCAGGGTGCGGTCGTAGGCCGTGTTCAGCGCGTCCAGCGTCTCGCGGTAGAGGCTGATCGCGTTGGCGGCCACCAGCACCAGCACCGGCCCGAGGATGCCCAGCAGCAGGTAGCGCCGCAGGGAGACGGTCCCGCCCGGTACCGGCGGCATCAGGCGGCCTTGACCAGGTAGCCCAGGCCGCGCAGCGTCATCAGCGTGACCCCCGTGGCGGCCAGCTTCTTGCGCAGCCGGTAGACCACCACCTCCACCGCCTCGACCTGCAGGTCCGGCTCGCCGGGGAACACCAGCTCGAACAGGCGCTCCTTCGCCACCGCATGGCCGGGCCGGGCCATGAGGGCCTGGAGCAGGGCGGCCTCGCGCGGCGTGAGTTCCAGCACGTCGCTGCCGTGGTAGACCGCGCCGCTCAGGCGGTCCAGCCGCAACGCCCCCAGCTGCAGGTCGGCGGCGGGGGCGGCCGGCTCGGCGCGGCGGCGCCCGAGGGCGCGCACGCGGGCTTCGAGCTCGTCGAGGTCGAACGGCTTGGGCAGGTAGTCGTCGGCGCCGGTGTTCAGGCCCAGCACGCGGTCGCCCACGGTGCCGCGGGCGGTGAGGATCAGGACCGGCGTGGCCAGCCCCTGCGCGCGGCCGGCGGCCAGGACCTCCAGGCCGTCCAGTCCGGGCAGGCTGAGATCCAGCACGACGACGTCGAAGGCGCCGGCACGCCAGTGCGCCAGCGCCTCGTGGCCATCGCCGCAGCCGACGATGGCCAGGCCGCGGCGCGACAGGCTGCGTTCGAGCGCCGCGCGCATGGAGGGGTCGTCCTCGACCAGGAGCACTTGCATGGAAGCCCGGCAGGGTAGCGGAAGCGGCGCTCCGTAGTTTCCCCAATGCCTTGGACAGCCGATTGACAGCCCCGCGGCGCATCATCGCGCCGTACCGCAGCATCCGCTTCCAAGGAGACACAGTCCATGCGCCGCGACACCTTCCTCAAGTCCATGGCCGCGCTGGCCGCCGCCGGCGCATTGCCGCTGTCGGCCCGCGCCGCCGCCGCCGTCAAGATGATGATCCCGGCCAACCCGGGGGGCGGCTGGGACACCACCGGCCGGGCGCTGGGCAAGGCCCTGCAGGATGCGAAGGTGGCCGACAGCGTCACCTACGACAACAAGGGCGGCGCCGCCGGGGCGCTGGGCCTGGCGCAGTTCGTCAATTCCGCCAAGGGCGACCCGAACGCCCTGATGGTGATGGGCGCCGTCATGCTGGGCGGCATCATCACCGGCAAGCCGCCGGTTAACCTGTCGCAGGTCACGCCCATCGCGCGCCTGACCAGCGAATACAACGTGTTCGTGCTGCCGTCCAACTCGCCCTTCAAGACGATGGCCGACGTGGTCGCCCAGCTCAAGAAGGACCCGGGCAGCGTCAAGTGGGGCGGCGGCTCGCGAGGCTCCACCGAGCACATCGCCGCGGCCATGATCGCGCAGAAGGTCGGCGTCGATCCGTCCAAGATCAACTACGTCGCCTTCCGCGGGGGCGGCGAGGCCACCGCGGCCATCCTGGGCGGCAACGTCACGGTGGGCGGCAGCGGCTTCAGCGAATTCGCCGAGTACATCAAGTCCGGCAAGATGAAGCCCATCGCGGTCACCTCGGCCAAGCGCCTGAACAACGTGCCCACGCTGAAGGAGCAGGGCATCGACGTCGAGATCGGCAACTGGCGCGGTGTCTATGGCGGCCCCGGCATCACCGATGCGCAGAAGAAGGCCCTGACCGACATGGTGCTGGCCGCCATGAAGACCAAGTCGTGGCAGGAGTCGCTGGAGAAGAACGACTGGACGCCGGCCGTGATGAGCGGCGCCGAGTTCGCCAAGTTCGTCGACGACGAGTTCGCCAGCCTGCGCGCCACCATGGTCAAGTCCGGCATGGTCTGAACGGCGCCTTCCCGCCGGCCGACCACGCCCCAACGCCCGGCCCCGCCGGGCGTTTTCACGAGTTCCGAGGAGACACGATGAGCGACACCCCCGCATCCCCCGCGCTGGCGCAGACCCTGGTCGGCGCCGGCATCGTCCTGCTCGGCGTGGCCCTGGGCGCGGGCGCGATCAGCATCCCGTCCGAGGCCGGCTACGGCGGCGCCGGGCCCAACTTCCTGCCCTGGGTGGTGGCCGTCGTGCTCACCATCTGCGGCATCCTGATCGTGCGTGAGGCGCGCACCGGGGGCTTCCGCGACATGGATGCGCCGTCCGGCGCCGCGCAGGCCTGGTGGCCCGGCATCGCCTGGGTCTCGGCCGGCCTGCTGGCGAATGCCGCCCTCATCACCATCATCGGCTTCATCCTGAGCTGCGGCCTGTGCTACCTGCTGGCCGTGCAGGGGCTGCGCCGCGCAACCGGGCAGCCCGGCGTCAGCCAGCCGCGCACGCTGGCCATCGACGCGTTCACCGGCCTGGCGATCGCGGCGCCGGTGTACTGGATGTTCACCCGGTTCCTGGCCATCAACCTGCCGGGGCTCACCGGCACCGGCTGGCTCTGAAGGAGGCACCCCGTGGACATCCTCAGCGCCCTGCTGCACGGCTTTGCCGTCGCCATCACCCCCGCCAACCTGCTCTGGGCCCTGGTGGGCTGTGCCCTCGGCACCGCCGTCGGCGTGCTGCCCGGCATCGGCCCGGCCGTGGCCGTGGCCATGCTGCTGCCGATCACGGCCAAGGTGGAGATCACCTCGTCGATGATCTTCTTCGCGGGCATCTACTACGGGGCGATGTACGGCGGCTCCACCACCTCCATCCTGCTGAACACGCCGGGCGAGACGGCCAGCATGGTCACCGCGATGGAGGGCAACAAGATGGCCAAGAGCGGGCGCGCCGGCGCGGCGCTCGCCACCGCCGCCATCGGGTCGTTCGTGGCCGGCACCATCGCGACCGTGATCGTCACGTTGTTCGCGCCCTACGTGGCCGACTTCGCTGTGCGGCTGGGCCCGCCCGAGTACTTCCTGCTCATGGTGCTGGCGTTCACCACCGTCAGCGCGGTGCTGGGCAAGAGCACGGTGCGCGGCATGACCTCGCTGTTCATCGGGCTGGCCGTGGGCCTGATCGGCCTGGACCAGATCTCGGGCCAGGCGCGCTACACGTTCGGCGTCGCCGAGCTGCTTGACGGCATCGAGATCGTGCTGGTGGCGGTGGGCCTGTTCGCGGTGGCCGAGGTGCTGTACTTCGGCCTCTACGAGGGCCGGGAGCACGAGACGCAGAACCGCATGAGCCGGGTCTACATGAGCGGCAGCGACTGGAAGCGCTCGATCCCCGCCTGGTTGCGCGGCACCGCCATCGGCACGCCGTTCGGCTGCATCCCGGCCGGCGGCACGGAAATCCCCACCTTCCTCAGCTACGCGGTCGAGAAGAAGCTGGCCAAGGGCGAGCACCGGGCCGAGTTCGGCGGTGCCGGCGCCATCGAGGGCGTGGCCGGCCCGGAGGCGGCCAACAACGCCACCGTCACCGCCGCCATGATCCCGCTGCTGACGCTGGGCATCCCGACCTCCAACACCACCGCCATCCTGCTGGGCGCGTTCCAGAACTACGGCATCCAGCCCGGCCCGCAGCTGTTCACCACCTCGGCCGCGCTGGTCTGGGCCCTGATCGCGTCGCTCTACATCGGCAACGTGATGCTGCTGATCCTGAATCTGCCGCTGGTCAAGCTGTGGGTGCAGCTGCTGAAGATTCCCAAGCCGCAGCTGTACGCCGGCATCCTGATCTTCGCCACCGTGGGCGCCTACGGCATGCGCCAGAGCGCGTTCGACCTGGTGCTGCTATGGGGCATCGGCCTGGCGGGCGTGCTGATGCGCCGCTTCGACTTCCCGACCGCGCCGGTCGTCGTCGGGATGATCCTGGGACCGCTGGCGGAGGCGCAGCTGCGCAACGCCCTGTCGATCGGCGAGGGCAGCGGCCGGGTGTTCCTGGAGCGCCCGATGTCGGTGGCCCTGATGGTCGTCATCGTCGCCGTGCTGGTCCTGCCGCGGCTGCTGAAGGTCCTGTCGGCGCGGCGGGAGGCGGCGGCGGCGGCCTGACGCTGGGCCGTCGCTAAGATGCGGCCCATGCCGCAAGACGACAGCCTGCCGCGCGACGGCCAGAGCATCCTGGAGCTGGCCGCACGGTCGATGTTCGACCTGTTCGCCAATGCGAGCGAGGGCATGCTGCTGGTCGACCGCGACGGCCGGGTGGTCTGGATCAACGAGCAGTACAAGCGGTTCCTGCCGGCCCTGGGCTACCCGCGGGTGGAAGACTTCGTCGGCCATCCGGTGGCCGAGGTGGTGCAGAACACGCAGATGGACCGGGTCATCCGCACCGGCAAGCCCATCCTCATCGACCTGCTGTCGAACAAGGCCGGCACCTTCGTGGTCAGCCGCATCCCGCTGCGCGACGCGGCCGGCCAGGTGATCGGCGCCCTGGGCATCGTGCTGTTCGACCACCCCGAGACGACGCTGCAGCCACTGATCCACAAGTTCGCGAACCTGCAGCGCGACCTCGACGATGCCCGGCGCGAACTGGCCAGCCAGCGCCGCACCAAGTACACGCTGGCCAGCTTCGTCGGCTCCAGCGCGCCGGCGGTCGAGGTCAAGCGGCAGGCGCGGCGCGCGGCCGCGTCGTCCAGCCCGGTGCTGCTGCTGGGCGAGACCGGCACCGGCAAGGAGCTGCTGGCGCATGCCATCCACGCGGCGTCGGCGCGCGCGGACGGCCCGCTGGTCAGCGTCAACATCGCCGCCGTGCCCGACACGCTGCTGGAAGCCGAATTCTTCGGGGTGGCGCCCGGGGCCTACACGGGTGCCGACCGCAAGGGCCGCGACGGCAAGTTCAAGCTGGCCGACGGCGGCACGCTGTTCCTCGACGAGATCGGCGACATGCCCTTGTCGCTGCAGGCCAAGCTGCTGCGGGCGCTGCAGGAGGGCGAGATCGAGCCGCTCGGCTCGAACAAGGTCGTGCCGTTCGATGCGCGCGTGATCGCCGCCACCTCGCGCGACCTCGGCGCGCTGGTGCGGGCCGGGCGGTTCCGCGAGGACCTCTACTACCGCCTCAACGTCCTGCCCATCCGGGTGCCGCCGCTGCGCGAGCGGCGTGCCGACATCCCGGCGCTGCTGGAAGTGCTGGGCGAGGACATGGCCCTGCGCAACGGGACGCCGCCGCCGGAGCTCAGTGCCGACGCCACGGCGCTGCTGGCCGCGCAGGCGTGGCGGGGCAACATCCGCGAGCTGCGCAACGTGGTCGAACAGGCCGTGATGCGCAGCGACTCGCCGCGCATCGAGCCGCAGCACCTGGAGCAGGTCCTGCGGGAGTCCGGGGTGGAGCAGGTCGCACCGGCCGCCACGTCCGGCCCGGCACCGGCGGCACCGTCCGACCGTTTGCGGCCGCTGTCCGAGCAGGTGGCCGAGGTGGAACGGGCCGCGATCGCGGCGGCACTGCTGGCCACCAGCGGCAACAAGGTCGCGGCGGCCCGGATGCTCGGCATCTCGCGCGCCAAGCTCTACGAGAGAATGTCTGATCTCCAGGCAGTTGCCTGAAAACCATACACTCGACCTGGCTGATCTTCAGGCACCCGGCGGATCAGTCGTCGGAGAAGCCTTACAAATCAAGCACTTGCCAGGCTGGCACGGCGCGTGCGAACGCCAGCCCGGGTTCTGCAGTTCCAACAGGAGACAAGCACATGCAACGACGCACCTGGGTCGCATTGGCCGCACTGGCCGCCACGACCTTGTCCTCATCCCTGGCGTTCGCCCAGGGCAAGGACCTCAAGATCGCCCACATCTACAGCCGCACGGGCCCGCTCGAGGCCTACGGCAAGCAGACGCAGGTCGGCCTGTTGATGGGACTGGAGTACGCGACCGGCGGCACCATGGCCGTCAACGGCCGCAAGATCGTCGTCCTCGAGAAGGACGACCAGGGCAAGCCCGACCTGGGCAAGTCGCTCCTGGCCACGGCCTACGCCGACGACAAGGTCGACCTCGCCATCGGGCCCACCTCGTCCGGCGTCGCCCTCGCGATGCTGCCGGTGGCCGAGGAATACAAGAAGATCCTGCTGGTCGAGCCCGCGGTGGCCGACGCCATCACCGGCGAGAAGTGGAACAAGTACATCTTCCGCACCGGCCGCAACAGCTCGCAGGACGCGATCTCCAACGCGGTGGCGGTCGACAAGGACGGCGTGTCCATCGCCATGCTGGCGCAGGACTACGCGTTCGGCCGCGACGGCGTCAAGGCGTTCAAGGAAGCGCTGAAGAAGTCCAAGATCGTCCACGAGGAGTACCTGCCGCCGACGACGACCGACTTCACGGCCGGCCTGCAGCGGCTGATCGCGGCGCTCAAGGACAAGCCGGGCCGCAAGATCATCGAGGTGGTCTGGGCCGGCGGCACGCCGCCCTACAACGCCCTGGCCGACGCCGACCTGAAGAACCGGTTCGGCATCGAGGTGGCCTCGGGCGGCAACATCCTGCCGGCGATGACCTCCTACAAGCGCTTCCCGGGCATGGAAGGCGCCGCGTACTACTACTTCGGCATCCCCAAGAACCCGGCCAACGAGGCCATGGTCGCGATGCACTACAAGCAGTTCAAGTCGCCGCCGGACTTCTTCACCGCGGGCGGCTTCTCGGCCGGCATGGCGGTCGTGGCCGCGCTCAAGAAGACCAACGGCGACACGGGGGCCGACAAGCTCATCACCGCCATGGAAGGCATGAGCTTCGACACGCCCAAGGGCAAGATGACCTTCCGCAAGGAAGACCACCAGGCCATGCAGAGCATGTACCACTTCCGGATCAAGGACGACCCGGCGTTCGCCTGGGGCGTGCCTGAACTCGTGCGCGAGATCAAGCCGGAAGAGATGACCGTCCCGGTCAAGAACAAGCGATAGGGACGTTCACCCGCGCATCGCCGGGCGATTCGCGGGTGCTCTGATCAGTCCATCGAGGCCCGGCAAAGCCGGCTCCTCGGTGCAAGGGGGACGGCGCTGCATGCCATTGCGCGCCGTCCATGGGCCACCCTGCGCGCTCGTTCGCGCTCACCTGCGATTCCATGAGCCGACTCGTCACCGAGAACCTGACCGTTCGCTTCGGCGGCCACGTGGCCGTCAACGGCGTCAGCTGCAGCTTCGAGCCGGGCACGCTCACGGCCATCGTCGGCCCGAACGGCGCCGGCAAGACGACCTACTTCAACCTGATCTCGGGCCAGCTGCCGGCCAGCGCCGGCACCGTGCACCTGGGCGACCGCGACCTGTCGCGCCTGCCGGCCTCGGGACGCACGCGGGCCGGGCTGGGCCGGGCATTCCAGCTCACCAACCTGTTCCCGCGCCTGACCGTGCTGGAGAACGTGCGGCTGGCGGTGCAGGCGGCGCGAGACGGCGCCCACCGGCGCGGCCTGAACCTGTGGAGCGTGTGGAGCGACCACGCCGCGCTGCGCGAGCGGGCCGACGCCATCCTGGCCGACATCGCGCTGAAGGACAAGGAACACGAACTGGTGGCCAACCTGCCGCACGGCGACCAGCGCAAGCTGGAGGTCGCCATGCTGATGGCGCTGGAGCCGCAGGTGTTCATGTTCGACGAGCCCACGGCCGGCATGAACGCCGCCGAGGCGCCCGTCATCCTCGACCTGATCCGCCGGCTGAAGGCGGACCGGACCAAGACGATCCTGCTGGTGGAACACAAGATGGACGTGGTGCGCGAACTGGCCGACCGCATCATCGTGCTGCACAACGGCACGCTGGTGGCGGACGGCGATCCTGCCACCGTGATTGCCTCCCCCATCGTCCAGGAAGCCTATCTGGGCGTGGCGAAGGAGGCCGCATGAACGACAACCTGCTCACCCTCGAAGGGGTGCACACGCACATCGGCGCGTACCACATCCTGCACGGCGTGGACCTGGTGGTGCCGCGCGGCCAGCTCACCATGCTGCTGGGGCGCAATGGCGCCGGCAAGACGACGACGCTGCGCACCATCATGGGCCTGTGGAAGGCCTCGCGCGGCCGCGTGACGCTGGCCGGGCGCGATATCACCGCACTGCCGACGCCGCAGATCGCCGGCCTGGGCGTGGCCTACGTGCCCGAGACCATGGGCATCTTCGCCGACCTCACGGTGCGCGAGAACATGCTGCTGGCCGCGCGTGCGGCGCGCCACGCCAGCCAGATGGACGAGTCCCGGCTGCAGTGGATCTTCTCGCTGTTCCCGGCGGTCGAGAAGTTCTGGAACCACCCGGCGGGCAAGTTGTCGGGCGGGCAGAAGCAGATGCTGGCCGTGTCGCGCGCCATCGTCGAGCCGCGCGAGCTGCTGGTGATCGACGAACCCAGCAAGGGCCTGGCGCCGGCCATCATCAACAACATGATCGACGCCTTCGCCCAGCTGAAGGAGAGCGGCGTCACCATCCTGCTGGTCGAGCAGAACTTCAATTTCGCCAAGAGGCTGGGCGACACCGTCGCCGTGATGGACAACGGCCAGGTCGTGCACGCCGGGTCCATGCAGGCCCTGGCCGACGACGAGGACCTGCAGCAGTCGCTGCTGGGGCTGGCGCTGTGAAAGGGCTGGACCTCGACTGGAAGCCGCTGGCGCTGGTGCCCGTGCTGGCGCTGGCCGTGCTGCCGTTCATCGGCTCCGGCTCGACCTGGGTCACGCTCACCGTGGCCGGCCTGGCGATGGGCATGATCATCTTCATCATCGCCTCCGGCCTGACGCTGGTGTTCGGGCTGATGGACGTGCTCAATTTCGGCCACGGCGTGTTCATCGCGCTCGGCGCCTTCGTCGCCACCAGCGTGCTGGGCAGCATGGGCGACTGGACCGGCTCGGAGAGCCTGTGGCGCAACCTGGTGGCGGTGGTGCCGGCGATGCTGGTGGCGATGGCCGTGGCCGCAGCCATCGGCCTCGCGTTCGAGCGCCTGATCGTGCGGCCGGTCTACGGCAACCACCTCAAGCAGATCCTCATCACCATGGGCGGGATGATCATCGGCGAGGAGCTGATCAAGGTCATCTGGGGCCCGCTGCAGATTCCGCTGCCGCTGCCGCCGGGCATGCGCGGCACGCTTCTGCTGGGCGATGCGGCGGTCGAGAAGTACCGCCTGATCGCCGTGGTGGTGGGCCTGGCGGTCTTCGCCGGCCTGCTGTGGACGCTCACGCGCACCAAGCTCGGCCTGCTGATCCGCGCCGGCGTGCAGGACCGCGAAATGGTCGAGTCGCTCGGCTACCGCATCCACGTGCTGTTCGTCGGCGTGTTCGTGGCCGGCAGCGCTCTGGCCGGCCTGGGCGGCGTCATGTGGGGCCTGTACCAGCAGAACGTGGTGCCGCAGATGGGCGCCCAGGTGAACGTGCTGATCTTCATCGTGCTGATCATCGGCGGGCTGGGATCCACCGGCGGCGCCCTGATCGGGGCCCTGCTGGTCGGCCTGATGGCCAACTACACCGGCTTCCTGGTGCCCAAGGCGGCGCTGTTCTCCAACATCGCGCTCATGCTCGCCGTCCTGCTGTGGCGGCCGCAGGGCGTCTACGCGCTGTCGCGGTGAATCATGAGCCCCCACGCTCCACACGTCGTGTCGTCGCTGCCCTCCGAGGGGGCCCAGGCCTCCCTGGGGGCGGCCCATCGGGAGTCCTGACCATGCTGGCCCGACTCCTCTCCCACGACTTTCCGCGCAGCCGCGTGCTGGCGGTAGTGCTGGTCGCGCTGCTGCTCGCGCTGGCGTTCGCTCCGTTCCTGGTGCCCGGCGTCAAGGCCCTCAACGTCGCCGCCAAGGTGCTGGTGTTCGTGGTGCTGGTGGCGAGCTTCGACCTGCTGCTGGGCTACACCGGCATCGTCAGCTTCGCCCACACCATGTTCTTCGGCATCGGCGCCTACGGCGTGGCGATCGCGTTCACCCGGCTCGGCCCGGGGTGGGGCGCCTTGGGCCTGGGCATCGCCGCGGCGCTCGCGCTGTCGTTCGTGCTGGCCCTGGGCATCGGCCTGTTCTCGCTGCGGGTGCGGGCGATCTTCTTCTCGATGATCACGCTGGCGGTCGCGGCCGCCTTCCAGACGCTGGCGTCCCAGCTGTCGGACATCACCGGCGGCGAGGATGGCCTGACGTTCAAGGTGCCGGAACTGCTGTCGCCCAGCCACGAATTCGCCGCCGAGCCCTTCCTGGGCGTGAGCCTGGACGGCCGCCTGGCCTGCTACTACCTGCTGTTCGTCACGGCGCTCGTGCTGGTGCTGGCGCTGCTGCGCATCGTGAACTCGCCGTTCGGGCGCGTGCTGCAGGCGATCCGCGAGAACGAGTTCCGCGCCGAGGCCATCGGCTACCGGGTGGTGGTCTACCGCACCACCTCGGCCATCCTGTCGGCGCTGTTCGCGACCCTGGCCGGTGCTATGCTGGCCCTCTGGCTGCGCTACAACGGCCCGGACACCTCGCTGTCGTTCGAGGTGATGCTCGACGTGCTGCTGATCGTCGTGATCGGCGGCATGGGCACCATCTACGGCGCGGCGATCGGCTCCGGCCTGTTCGTCGTCGCCCAGAGCTACCTGCAGGATCTGCTGCGGATCGCCAGCGAAGCGGCCGCGGGGCTGCCCTGGCTGGCGGCGTTGCTCTCGCCGGACCGCTGGCTGCTGTGGCTCGGCGTGCTGTTCGTCCTCTCCGTGTACTACTTCCCCACCGGTGTCGTCGGCCGCCTGCGCGCGCTGCAGGCGCCGGCGCGCCCGCGACCGGTTTCCCCCGCCGCGGCCGTTCCGGCCGCATCCACCCGCAAGAAGAGCAAGCAAGGAGACTATGTTGAAAACAGCTGATCCTGGGCGCACCTCGCCGCGCCGCTTCCTTCCCCTGTGCGCCATTGCCGCCGCCGCGGCCCTGGCGGGTTGTGGCGGAGGAGGGGGCTCGTCCTCTTCCGCCCTGGCGTCGGGCGTGCTGGCCAGCACGCCGCGGGCGAATGTGCCGCCGGATGTCGAGTTGCCGGCCAATGCGATGCCGCTGGACGTGACGCAGCACAGCGTCACCCGCTATCCCGCCACCGCGGTCGGGACCGGCTCCACCGCGCAGACGCAGGATCTGTTGACGGGCGGCATCGGCAAGACCGGCCTGGGCGCCGCGGCGGCGCCGGCCTACGCCGATGCGGCCAACCCGACGGCGGCCGAACTCCGCCGCAACGCGCTGTACTCCAACTACCGCGGCATCCTCGACCCGTCGGCGGCGGGCGGCTACGGCACCTTCTACGGCCCCAACGTGGCGACGGACGGCACCGTCACCAGCAACGAGGGCCTCATCCCCGGCGTGGAATACGTCGCCTCGCTGGACGACGGTAGCGGACGCAAGCGCGTCGTCATGGTGGTGCAGATCCCGGACAGCTTCAACCGGGACAAGGCGTGCCTGGTGCTCGGCCCATCGTCCGGATCGCGCGGCGTCTACGGTGCGATCGGCACCGCCGGTGAGTGGGGGCTGAAGCACGGCTGCGCCGTGGCCCTGACGGACGCCGGCAAAGGCGTCGGCCTGCACGATCTGGGCGACGACACGGTGAACCGGATCGATGGCACCCGCGCCACGCGCGCGGCTGCCGGCGCACTGGCGCAATTCGCCGCCAACGTGACCGACGCCGCGCGCGCTGCGTTCAACGCGCTTCTGCCCAACCGCTTCGCGCTCAAGCATGCGCATTCGCAGCAGAACCCCGAGAAGGACTGGGGTAGCGACACGCTGGCGGCGGCGCAGTACGCCTTTTTCGCGCTCAACGACCACCTCGGCAATCGGGGCGGGCCGCGCATGAACAAGTCCAACACTTTGGTGATCGCCGGATCCGCGTCCAACGGCGGCGCCGCCGTCATCCGCGCCGCCGAGCTGGACAAGACCGGCCTGATCGACGGCGTGGTTGCGTCCGAACCCGTCCTGGAGATGCCCACCGCGACCGGCTATGCCATCACGGTCGGCGGCGTGCCGGCCGCCGGCCAGGGAAAGACGCTGGCCGACTACGTGACCTTCGGCAACCTGTACCAGCCGTGCGCGCAGCTGGCTGCGCCCATGGCGGAAATCAGCATCTTCAACCTGATGGCGATCAACGGCATGAACCTGGGGCGAGCCCAGGCACGCTGTGCCAGCCTGGCTGCCAAGGGCCTGGTCAGCGGCGCGACGGTGGCGGCGCAGTCGGCCGACGCCCTCGCCAGGCTGAAGGCCTACGGCTGGACGGCCGAGCACGACCAGATGCACAACAGCTACTGGGGCCTGGGCAACGGTCCCATCCTGTCGGCGATGTACCCGCTGGCCTACGGCCGTTTCTCGGTGCTGGACAACGTGTGCGCCACCAGTTTCGCTGCCGTGAGCCTGGCCGGGGCGCCGATTGCCGCCACTGCGACGGCCAAGGCCCAGAGCTTCGCCACCGCCAACGGCACGGCGAACGGCACGCCCGCGACGCCGGTCTATGACGCCTCGCCGGGTGGCTCGGTGGCGTGGCAGTTCGCGTTCTCGGCCTCCACCGGGACACAGGACTTCGGCCTCGACACGGCGCTGTGCCAGCGGGCGCTGGTGACCGGCACCAACCCCGTGACCGGCGCGGCGCTCACGGCGGTCACCACGCCGACGGCCGCCCAGAGTGCCGCCGTGCGGGCCGGCATTGCGGAGGTGACGGTGAGTGGCGACCTGCGCGGCATCCCGACGCTGATTGCCAGCGGCCGCAGCGACGCCCTGGTGCCCGTGAACAACAACGCCCGGGCCTACACGGCGTTCAATGCCGGCGCCGAGAGGAATTCCAGGCTGAGCTACATCGAGGTCACGAACGGCCAGCACTTCGACACCTTCATCCCGCTGTCCGGCTTCGACACCCGGTTCGTCCCGCTGCACGTGTACTTCAACCAGGCGATGGACATGATGTACGCGCACCTGACCACCGGCGCGGCGCTGCCGCCCAGCCAGGTGGTGCGCACCACGCCGCGTGGCGGCACGCCCGGCGCGGCCCCGGCGCTGACGGCGACCAACATTCCGCCGATCAGCCTGACGCCCGCGGCGGGCGACCGCATCGGCCTGACCGGCACCACGCTGGCCGTCCCGCAGTAAGGGGCCGGTGCCGCGGCCCGGAGACAGGAGCACCATGCACTTCACATCCAACTACGTGACCTGTGCCGGCCGCGAGATCCACTACACCGAATGGGGCAGCCAGCACCAGGGAACGGTGATCGCCTGGCACGGGCTGGCCCGCACCGGCCGCGACATGGATGAACTGGCTCAGCATCTGGCCGGCCGCTGGCGCGTGGTCTGTCCCGACACGCTGGGCCGCGGCCTGTCGCAGTGGAGCGCCGACCCCGGCGCCGAATACACGCTGGCGTTCTACGCGCAGCTCGCGGCCGAGCTGATGGACCGCCTGGGCATCGAGCAGGCGCACTGGGTCGGCACGTCGATGGGCGGCGCCATCGGCACCGTCTGCGCGGCCGGCCTGGCGCAGCCGCAGCTGAAAGGCCGCATCCGCAGCCTGGTGCTGAACGACAACGCCCCGCGGCTGGCAGCCCCGGCGCTGGAGCGGATCAAGGCCTACGCCGGCAGTCCGCCGGCCTTCGCCACGGTCTCGGAACTGGAGGCGTTCTACCGGCAGGTCTACCGGCCCTTCGGCTGGCTGAGCGATGCGCAGTGGCGGCGGCTGACCGAGACCTCCACCCGGCGGCTACCCGACGGCCGCGTGACGCCGCACTACGACCCCGCCATGGTGCGCCAGTTCATCGACCACCCGAACGACTACGAGCTGTGGGAGCACTGGGACGCGATCGACATCCCGGTGCTGTGCCTGCGCGGGGCCGACTCCGACCTGGTGCTGCCCGACGCGGTGGAGGAGATGCAGCGCCGCGGTCCCGGTTCACGGGGACTGTTCCGCGTGGTCGAGATTCCCGGCTGCGGCCATGCGCCGGCGCTGAACGTGCCGGACCAGCTGGACCTGGTGGCGGGCTTCATCGACGGCCACGAGCAGGCGGCTGCCGGCCGCCGGCCCGTCAGCGCGCTGCACCCGTAGCCAGGGCGCGGTCGCGCGCGGCGGCCAGGGCTTGCGGGTCGGCCGGCAGCTGCGTCGGCCAGCCGGCCAGGTGACGCGCCGTGATTTCGCCGAGCGCACGGATCCAGGCCGCGTCGGCATTCAGGCAGGGAATGAAGTGGAAGGCCTTGCCCCCGGCCGCCAGGAAGGCATCGCGGCCTTCCTGCGCGATCTCCTCCAGGGTCTCGAGGCAATCGCTGGTGAAGCCCGGGCAGGCGACGTCGACGCGGGCAACGCCGCGGCGTGCCAGCGCCACCAGGGTGGGCTGGGTGTAGGGCTCCAGCCACTTGGCCTTGCCGAAGCGCGACTGGAAAGACAGCGTCCAGCTGCCGGGCGCCAGGCCGAGGCGTGCCGCCAGCAGGCGGCCGGTCGCCTGGCATTCGCAGTGGTAGGGATCGCCCAGCTTCAGGGTGCGTTCGGGCACGCCGTGGAAGCTCAGGACCAGGTGGTCGGGCCGTCCGTGCTGGCGCCAATGGGTCTCGATGCGGCGGGCGAGGGCCTCGATGTAGCCGCGGTCGTCGTGGTAACGGTTGACGAACCGCAGTTCGGGCACGTGGCGGATGCGCCGGCTCCAGCTGGCCACCTCGTCGACCACGCTGGCCGTGGTGGTGCCCGAGTACTGCGGGTACGCGCTCAAAACCAGGATGCGGGTGGCGCCGGCAGCCTTGAGGGCGTCGAGTTGCGACGCGATCGACGGCGTGCCGTAGCGCATGGCGTACCGCACCAGGACCCGGTGCCCGGCCTCGCCCAGCCAGCCTTGCAGCAGCTTGGCCTGCCGCTCGGTCCAGACCTTCAGCGGGGAGCCTTCGGGGGTCCAGATGGTCGCGTACTTGGCGGCCGATTTCGCCGAGCGCAGCGGCAGGATGACGCCGTGCAGCAGCGGCAGCCAGACGGCACGCGGAATCTCGACGACGCGCGGGTCGCCGAGGAACTCGCGCAGGTAGCGCCGCACGGCGTCGGGGGTGGGTTCGTCGGGCGTTCCCAGGTTGCACAGGAGCACGCCGGTGGCGGGTGCCTGGCCGTGGGTGAAGGGCGGTTCCGTCTGGTAAGGCAGGGCCGGGGGCATCCGGTATTCTCGCCTGCATGCTGGAATCTTCGAGGGTCCGGGCCATCAGCCTGGACCTGGACGACACCCTGTGGCCGATCTGGCCCACGATCGAGCGCGCCGAGAAGGTGCTGCACGAGTGGCTGGTGGAGCACGCCCCGATGGCGGCGGCGCTGTTCTCCAATCCGGCGGCGCTACGCGAGATCCGCAACCATGTCGCCGAGCAGCGGCCCGACCTGAAGCACGACCTGAGCTCGGTGCGGCGCGAGTCGATCCGGCTGGCGCTGTACCGCGCGGGCGAGGACCCGCTGCTGGCCGAGACCGCCTTCGATGTCTTCTTCGCGGCCCGCCAGCAGGTGGAGCTGTTCGAGGACGTGGAGCCGGCACTGCGCTTCCTGTCGCAGCGCTTTCCCCTGGTGAGCCTGTCCAACGGCAACGCCGACCTGGCGCGCGTCGGGATCGCAACCTACTTCAAGGCCGCCGTGTCGGCGCGCGACTTCGGCGTGGGCAAGCCGGATCCGCGCATCTTCCATGCCGCCGCCGGCGCCGTGGACGTGCCACCCGAGGCCGTGCTCCATGTCGGCGACGATGCGACGCTGGACGTCATCGGCGGGCTGAACGCCGGCATGCAGACCGTCTGGGTCAATCGCAGCGACAACCTGTGGCCGCACGAACAGCAACCGCACCTGACGGTGGCCAGCCTGGCGGAAATCTGCGAGCTGTTCAGCTGACCGGTCGGCCGAGCAGGTCGACAGCCTGCAGGGCCGAGCGCACGGCGCCTTCCAGGGTGGCGGGGTAGGGGCCCTCGACATAGTCGCCGCAGGCGAACAGGCCGGGGGCGACCCGGACGCCCGGCCGGCGCAGGCCCGGCGTGCAGGCGAAGGTGGCGCGCTTTTCCACCACGGTGCGGATCGGGTCGACGCGCCATCCCAGCGCGCGCGCCTGCGCGACCACCTGGCCCTCCAGCGTGGCGGCGTCGCCCGTGCTCGCACTCACCACCCAGGCCAGCAGGCCGGGCGGCCCGCCCAGGTGGCCGCGGTCGAACGCGAACTGCGCCGGCGCCTGCGGACCGGGACGCAAGGCGAGCAGCGGCAAGGGCAGCCGCGGCCCGCCCATGGTGTAGACGGTCGCGATCGCCTCGTGCGCCAGGCCGCCGGCTGCTGCCAGCCAGTCGCGGGCCTCGACGCCGGCGCCGGCCACAAGGCGTTCGGCCTCCCAGGGTGGTGCCGCCAGCAGGACGGCGTCGAAGGCCTGGCCGTCCACCTGCCAGCCGTCGCCCTCCGGGTGAAGCGTCTGGACGCGTGCCCCGAACCGCACCTGGGCGCCGCGCGCCTGCAGCCAGCCGACGGCCGCCTGGGGGAACAGGGCGCCCAGGTCGGCGGCGGGCAGCAGCAGGTTGGACGCTCCCCAGCCCCCCTGGGCGGGTGCGAACAGCGCATCGCGCAGCACGCGCAGGAACACCCGGCCGCTGGCGCGCCCGGACGGCGTGTTGAGCGCCGACACGCACAGGGGATCGATCAGGTCGCGCAGCACGGCGGGACGCAGCTTCCGGCACAGCGCCGCGACGGTCAGGGACTCGTCGCAGGTGAAGCCCTGCATCTGCCAGCCCACCGCATGCCGCAACAGCGACGCCTTGTCGGCCAGGCTCCAGCCGCGCGCGCGGGCGATGCCCCAGGCCGCATCGAGCGGGACCGGCCAGTCGGGCAGGGCCACCCCGTCGCCGTCCGGGAAGCGCAGCGTGAGGGGCAGCCGCCGCAGGACGCGTGCAGGATCGACGCCGACCTCGCGCATCAGCGCCAGCGTCTGGACATAGGCGCCGATCAGGATGTGCTGGCCGTTGTCCAGCGCCACGGCCTCGCCGTCCGGCAGCACCAGGTCGAGCCGGCGGGCGCGGCCGCCCGGCTGGCGGGTGGTCTCGAACACCGTGACGGCATGGCCGGCGCGGGACGCCGCGACGGCGGCGGCCAGGCCCGCCCAGCCGGCGCCGATGACGGCGACGCGCGAGGCGCCCTGCGTCACAGCCGGCCCAGCGCCTGGACCTTCCAGGCCAGCCAGAACTTGCGCAACGGCGTCAGGCTCACGCGCTGGTGCAGCACCTGGAAACCGTCGCCCTCGATCTCGCGCAGCAGGGTGCGGTAGATGCTGGCCATCATCAGGCCGGGCTTCTGGCTGCGCCGGTCCTCGGTCGGCAGCAGCGCCAGCGCCTCGTCGTAGAGGCGATGGGCGCGCGCGGCCTGGAACCGCATCAGCTCGACGAAGCGGTCGGAGTACTGGCGCTTGGTGATCTCGTGCGCCTTGACGTCGAACTGCTGCAGTTCGCTGACCGGCAGGTAGATGCGGCCGCGCAGCGCATCCTCGCCGACGTCGCGGATGATGTTCGTCAGCTGGAAGGCCAGCCCGAGCTTGTGGGCGTACTGCGTCGTCTCGGGCCGGGACTGGCCGAAGATGCGCGCGGCGACCTCGCCGACCACGCCGGCCACCAGGTGGCAGTAGCGCTCCAGCGCCTGGAAGTCCAGGTAGCGGGTCTGCACCAGGTCCATCTGGCAGCCCTCGATGACGGCCTGCAGCTGGCGCTCCTCGATGCCGAATGCCGCGGCGGCGGGCATCAGCGCCCGCATCGCCGGATGCTGCGGCTGGCCGGCGAAGGAACGCGCCACCTCGGTCTGCCACCAGGCGAGCTTGGTCTGCGCCACGCCGGGGTCGGTCACTTCGTCGACGACGTCGTCGACCTCGCGGCAGAAGGCGTAGAACGCGGTGATGGCTTCGCGGCGGGGCCGCGGCAGGAAGAGGAAGGCGTAGTAGAAGCTGCTGCCCGACGCTGCCGCCTTCTCCTGGACGTATTGCTCCGGGGTCATGCGGCGATTGTCACATCCGCACCGCGCGCCACAGAACGGGCAGGGCGTCGGCGGCACCGAGCTTGGGCCGGGCGTGGAAGGTGTCGAAGCCGAGCGCCTCGATGCGGGCCAGGATGCGGAGCCCGCCCTGCACGACCAGGCGCAGCTCCCAGCCGGCCCGCCCGGGGATGCGGTGCACCAGCGGCGCGCCCTCGAGCATGACCTCGCGCGCCCACGCGCACAGGGCGCGCACCAGCGCCACGCGCGCCTCGCGCGGCGCGTCGTGCGGCCGGTCCGGGTCGATGCCGTGCGCCGCGCAATCGGCGGCCGGGAGGTAGCGGCGGCCGCGGGCCAGGTCCTGGCCGATGTCCTGCCAGAAGTTGATCAACTGCAAGGCGGTGCAGACCCGGTCGCTGCGCGCGAGCGAGCTGGCGTCGCCGACGCCGTACAGGTGCAGCAGCAGGCGCCCCACGGGGTCGGCCGAGCGGCGGCAATAGTCCACCAGCTCGGCGCGGTCGGCATAGCCGGCGCCGTCGCGGGTCTTGGCCACGTCCTGCTCGAAGGCGCTGAGCAGGTCCTGCAGGGGGCCCAGCGGCAGGCGGTGGTCGGCGATGGCGCGCGCCAGCGGCCGGAACACCGGCGACCAGGCCTCGGACGGCTGGCCGGCGGCAGCGGCCAGCAAGGCGGCGCGGTAGGCCGCCAGGTCGCCCAGCCGTTGCGCGGCCGGCGCCTCGCCCTCGTCGGCGATGTCATCCGCCGTGCGGGCGAACCAGTAGATGGCCGCGATCGGCGGCCGCAGCCGGGGCGGGCACAGCCAGGAGGCGACGGGAAAATTCTCGTAGTGGTCGACGCGCAGCGCCCGGTCCGGATGGGTCACAGCCCGCGATTCTCGCTTGACGCCGCCGGACCCAGCGCGTAGATTACTAACCAGTCAGTCATTAGCGAGATTCCCCATGACCACCCCGACCCCGGCCCGCCTCGCGGGCCTGCTGCTTCCCTGGCTGGTTGCCGCCGTGCTGGCGGGGTGTTCCCGGCCCGAGCCGGCCCCCGAGCCGGTGCGCTCGGTGAAGGTCCTGACCGTCGGCAGCGGCACCTTCCAGTCCAGCCACGAATACGCGGGCGAGGTCCGGCCCCGGATCGAGTCGCGCCTGGGGTTCCGGGTGGCCGGCAAGATCGTCCGGCGGCAGGCCGAGGTGGGACAGCGCGTCAAGCCGGGCCAGCTGCTGGCCCAGCTCGATCCCCAGGACTACCGCCTGGCAGCCGACGCCTCGCGGGCCCAGGTGGCGGCGGCGCTCACCAACCGCGACCTGGCCGCGGCCGACTACAAGCGCTACGCCGTCCTGCGTGACCAGAACTTCATCAGCGGCGCCGAACTGGAACGCCGGGACACCACCCTCAAGGCCGCCCAGGCTCAGCTGGAGCAGGCGCAGGCGCAGCTTGCCGCCCAGTCCAACCAGGCCCGCTACACCGACCTGGTGGCCGACGTGGCGGGCGTGGTCACGGCGATCGAGGCGGAGCCGGGCCAGGTGGTGGCCGCCGGCTCGGCCGTGGTCCGCATCGCGCAGGACGGTCCGCGCGACGTGGTGTTCTCGGTGCCGGAAGACAAGGTCGCGGCCATCCGCCCCGGTTCCGCGGTGGCGGTGCGGGCCTGGGCCAGCGGCGGCGACTTCAAGGGCAGGGTGCGCGAGGTGGCGGCCAGCGCCGACCCGGTGACCCGCACCTACGCCGTCAAGGTGGGCCTGGACGGGGCCGAGCAGCCGCCGCTGGGCGCCACGGCGACCGTGGTGCCCGAAGGGCTGGGCCTGGCGGGGTCGGCGGTGATCAAGCTGCCGACCAGCGCCTTGCGCCAGGAGGGAGCCGCCACCGCCGTCTGGGTGCTGGACCAGCCGACCATGACGGTGCGCTCGCAGCCGGTGCAGGTGACCACCGCCGACGGCAACGAGGCCGTCATCGCCGGCGGGCTGCAGCCCGGGATGATGGTCGTCTCGGCCGGCGTGCACGTGCTGTCGCCCGGACAGAAGGTGCGCATCTATGAGGACAAGGCGTCGGCCGCCGTCCTCGGCGCCGCAGCGCAGGTGCCGCCCGCCGCCGTGCAGCCGGTCGTCAACAAGTGAGCGGATCCATGAGCGACCAGGACCCCAAGCCCGGCTTCAATCTTTCGCGCTGGGCGCTCGAGCACGCGGCCCTCACGCGCTACCTGATGGTGGTGCTGATGCTGCTGGGCCTGGCGGCCTACTTCCAGCTCGGGCAGGACGAGGACCCGCCGTTCACGTTCCGGGCCATGGTGGTGCGCACCAACTGGCCCGGCGCCACCGCGCAGCAGGTCGCCGAGCAGGTGACCGACAAGCTGGAGCGGACGCTGCAGGAGGTGCCGTATGCCGACAAGATCCGCAGCTATTCCAAGCCCGGCGAGTCGCAGATCATCTTCCAGATCAAGGACTCGTCCCGGCCGGGCGACGTGGCCAACGTCTGGTACACGGTGCGCAAGAAGATCGGCGACATGCGCGGCACCTTGCCGCCCGGCATCCAGGGGCCGTTCTTCAACGACGAATTCGGCGATGTCTACGGGGTCATCTACGCCCTGGAGGCCGACGGCGGCTTCAGTTACGCCGAGTTGAAGGTCTTCGCCGACGACGTCCGCCAGCAGCTGCTGCGGGTGCGGGACGTCGCGAAGGTCGAGCTGTTCGGTGTGCAGGACGAGAAGCTGTACGTCGAGATCTCGCAGAAGCGGCTGGCCCAGCTCGGGCTGGACATGAACCAGGTGCTCGCGCAGCTGGGGCAGCAGAACGCCGTGGAATCGGCCGGCGCGGTGCAGACCCCGCTGGACGTCGTCCAGGTCCGCGTCGGCGGGCAGTTCCAGGCTGTCGACCAGCTGGCCGCGATGCCGATCCGCGGTGCGTCGGGCAGCCAGCTGCGCCTGGGTGACATCGCCGAGATCCGGCGCGGCTACGTCGATCCGCCGCTGGTCAAGGTGCGCCACGGCGGCAAGGAAGTGGTGGCACTGGGCGTCTCGATGGCCAAGGGTGGCGACATCATCGCCCTGGGCCAGTCGCTCAAGACCGCCTTCGACCGCATCGAGGACGGCCTGCCGGCCGGCGTGCGGCTGGTGCAGTTGCAGGACCAGCCGCGGGCGGTGTCCTCGTCGGTCAACGAATTCGTGCACACGCTGATCGAGGCCGTGGTCATCGTGCTGGCCGTGAGCTTCATCGCGCTCGGGTTCCACAAGCGTCCCGATGCGGCCGGCCTGCCGCTGTGGAAGCGCTACGTGGTGGACGTGCGGCCCGGGCTGGTGGTGGGCATCACCATCCCGCTGGTGCTGGCCGTCACCTTCCTGGCGATGGGCTACTGGGGCATCGGCCTGCACAAGATCTCGCTCGGGTCGCTGATCATCGCGCTCGGCCTGCTGGTGGACGACGCCATCATCGCGGTCGAGATGATGGTGCGCAAGATGGAGGAGGGCTACGACAAGGTGCGGGCCGCCACCTTCGCCTACGAGGTGACGGCGATGCCGATGCTGACCGGCACCCTGATCACCGCGGCCGGCTTCCTGCCCATCGGGATGGCGAAGTCGACGGTGGGCGAGTACACCTACGCCATCTTCGCGGTGACGGTCATCGCGCTCGTCATCAGCTGGGTGTGCTCGGTCTACTTCGTGCCCTACTTGGGCACCCTGTTCCTGAAGGCCCGGCCCGTGACCGGCGAGCACGAGGAGCATTTCGACACCCCGTTCTACCGGCGCTTCCGCCGGACCGTGAACTGGTGCGTGGAGCACCGCTGGCTGACCATCAGCGCCACCATCCTGGTGTTCGCGCTGGGCCTCGCGGGCATGGGCAAGGTGCAGCAGCAGTTCTTCCCGGACTCGAGCCGGCCGGAGATCCTGGTCGACATCTGGTTCCCGGAAGGCACCTCGTTCGCGGCCAACGAGGCCGTGTCGCGCCGGGTCGAGCAGCGCCTCCTCCTGGAGCCGGGCGTGACGGCCGTCAGCACCTGGGTGGGCTCGGGCGTGCCCCGCTTCTACCTGCCCCTGGACCAGGTGTTCCCGCAGACCAACGTGTCGCAGTTCATCATCCAGCCGCGCGACCTGCGGGTGCGCGAGGCGCTGCGGGTGCAGCTGCCGGCGTTGCTGGCAAGCGAGTTCCCCGAGGTGCGGGGCCGCGTCAAGCTGCTGCCGAACGGCCCGCCCGTGGCGTACCCGGTGCAGTTCCGCGTGGTGGGGCCGGACCCCGCCGTGCTGCGGGCGCGGGCCGACGAGGTCAAGGCCGCAATGCGCAAGAGCCCCAACACCCGTGGCGTCAACGACAACTGGAACGAGTCGGTCAAGGTGCTGCGGCTGGAAGTCGACCAGACCAAGGCCCGGGCCCTGGGCGTCACCAGCCAGTCGATCGCCCAGGCGTCGCGCACCATCCTGGCCGGCACGCCGGTCGGCCAGTACCGCGAGGGCGACAAGCTGATCGACATCGTGCTGCGCCAGCCGCTGGACGAACGCAACGCGATCACCGACCTGGGCAACGCCTACCTGCCCACCGCCTCGGGCAAGTCGATCCCGCTGACCCAGATCGCCAAGCCGGTGTTCACCTGGGAGCCGGGCGTGATGTGGCGCGAGAACCGCGACTACGCGATCACGGTGCAGGGCGACATCGTCGAGGGCCTGCAGGGCGCCACCGTCACGAACGAGCTGCTGCCGGGCCTGAAGAAGCTGGAGGCCGGCTGGCCCCTGGGCTACCGGATCGAGGTCGCCGGTGCCGTCGAGGAGAGCTCCAAGGGAACCTCCTCCATTTCGGCGGGCGTGCCCATCATGCTGTTCATCACGTTCACGCTGCTCATGCTGCAGCTGCACAGCTTCAGCCGGGCCCTGCTGGTCTTCATCACCGGCCCGCTGGGGATCGCCGGCGTGGCCGGGGCGCTGCTGCTCCTGAACCGTCCGTTCGGCTTCGTGGCCCTGTTGGGCGTGATCGCCCTGATGGGGATGATCCAGCGCAATTCGGTCATCCTGATCGACCAGATCGAGCAGGACCGTGCGCGCGGCGTGCCGGCCTGGGACGCGATCGTGGAGTCGGCGGTGCGGCGCCTGCGGCCCATCGTGCTGACCGCGGCTGCCGCCGTGCTGGCGATGATCCCGCTCTCGCGCTCGGTGTTCTGGGGCCCGATGGCGGTCGCGATCATGGGCGGGCTGGTCGTCGCCACGGTGCTGACACTGCTGGCCTTGCCGGCCATGTACGCGGCCTGGTTCCGGGTGCGGCGCGACGAAGTGCCGGCTGCCGTTCTTCCGGTGGCGCGGACCCTGCCCGCGTAAGCATTAAAATCCCGGGTTGACCGGATTCGGACGGGCGGCTGCGTGCCGCCCGCCCTGCTTTTGGACCGCGCGGGTGGCGAAATTGGTAGACGCACCAGGTTTAGGTCCTGACGCCTTCACGGGCGTGTCGGTTCGAGTCCGACCCCGCGCACCACCCGACCCACGAAGAGAGAACCACCATGGCCGTGACCGTTGAAACCCTCGACAAGCTCGAACGCAAAATCACCCTGACGCTGCCCGTCACCGCGATCCAGTCCGAGGTCGATTCCCGCCTCAAGCGCCTCGCGCGCACCGTGAAGATGGACGGCTTCCGGCCGGGCAAGGTGCCGATGAACGTCGTGGCCCAGCGGTACGGCTATTCGGTGCACTTCGAGGTGATGAACGCCAAGGTCGGCGAGGCATTCGCCCAGGCCGCCAACGAGGCCAAGCTGCGCGTGGCCGGCCAGCCCAAGATCACCGAGAAGGAGCAGTCGCCCGAGGGGCAGCTGGAATTCGACGCGGTGTTCGAGGTCTATCCCGAAGTCAAGATCGCCGACCTGGCCGGCGCCGAGGTGGAGAAGCTGGCGGCCGAGGTGAGCGATGCCGCCATCGACAAGACGCTGGACATCCTGCGCAAGCAGCGCCGCACCTTCGCGCAGCGCGCGCAGGATGCCGCCGCCCAGGACGGCGACCGCGTGACGGTGGACTTCGAGGGCAAGATCGACGGCGAGCCGTTCCAGGGCGGCAAGGCCGAGGACTTCCAGTTCCTGGTCGGCGAAGGCCAGATGCTCAAGGAGTTCGAGGAGGCCGTGCGCGGCATGAAGGCCGGCGAGAGCAAGACCTTCCCGCTGGCCTTCCCGGCCGACTACCACGGCAAGGACGTGGCGGGCAAGACCGCCGACTTCCTGGTGACGGTCAAGAAGATCGAGGCGGCCAAGCTGCCCGAGGTGAACGAGGAACTGGCCAAGTCGCTCGGCATCGAGAACGGCACCGTCGAGGCCCTGCGCGCCGACATCAAGAAGAACCTCGAGCGCGAAGTCAAGTTCCGGCTGCTGTCCCGCAACAAGCAGGCCGTGATGGACGCCCTGGTGGCCAAGGCCGAGCTCGACCTGCCCAAGAGCAGCGTCCAGGCCGAAGTCGACCGCATGATCGAAGGCGCCCGCGCCGACCTCAAGCAGCGCGGCATCAAGGACGCCGACAAGGCCCCGATCCCCGATGACGTGTTCCGCCCGCAGGCCGAGCGCCGCGTGCGCCTGGGCCTGGTGGTTGCCGAGCTCGTCCGCGCCCACGACCTGCAGGCCAAGCCGGAGCAGATCCGCGCCCACGTGGAAGAGCTGTCCGCCAGCTACGAGAAGCCGGCCGATGTCGTGCGCTGGTACTACAGCGACAACCGCCGCCTGGCCGAGGTCGAGGCAGTGGTGATCGAGAACAACGTCACCGATTTCGTGCTGGCCAAGGCCCAGGTCAAGGACAAGCAGGTCTCGTTCGACGAGCTGATGGGCCAGCAGTGACGCTGCCCGGCCTGCCCGCCCGGGCAGGCGGCGCATGGGGCTCGTGTGCGGGACTTGCAGTCCTGCACCCGGGCCCCATGTCAATTTTGGCTACAGTACCAGCCGACACTCCGAAAGCCAGAATCCCCCATGAGCGCACTTGAGACCCAGGCCCTCGGCATGATCCCGATGGTCATCGAGCAGTCGGGCCGCGGCGAGCGGTCCTACGACATCTACAGCCGCCTGCTCCGGGAGCGGGTGGTGTTCCTGGTCGGTCCGGTCAACGACCAGACGGCCAACCTGGTAGTGGCGCAGCTGCTGTTCCTGGAGAGCGAGAACCCCGACAAGGACATCTCGTTCTACATCAACTCCCCGGGCGGCAGCGTCAGCGCCGGCATGGCGATCTACGACACCATGAACTTCGTCAAGCCGGACGTCTCCACGCTGTGCACCGGCATGGCCGCCAGCATGGGCGCCTTCCTGCTGGCCGCCGGCGCCAAGGGCAAGCGGTTCTCGCTGCCGCACTCGAAGATCATGATCCACCAGCCGCTGGGCGGCATGCAGGGCCAGGCGAGCGACATCGAGATCCACGCCAACGAGATTCTCAAGACCCGCGCCACGTTGAACAGGATCCTGGCGGAGAAGACCGGCCAGCCCCTGGAGCGCATCGAGCGCGACACCGAGCGTGACTATTTCCTCGCGGCCGACGAGGCCAAGGAGTACGGGCTTGTCGACCAGGTGATTGCCAAGCGCCCCTGACGATCCGCGTCCTCCACCGACCGGCCCGCCCCGGGGGCCGGTTGCAGCCAAGCAACGGCGTCCCTTCCGACAAAGGGCGCGGTTTCCTGTTTGGTTATCATTGAAAATCCAGTCGCGAGGACACCGCACCAATGGCCGACAAGAAAGGCTCATCCAGCGAGAAAACGCTCTATTGCTCGTTTTGCGGGAAGAGCCAGCACGAGGTCAAGAAGCTCATCGCGGGTCCGTCGGTGTTCATCTGCGACGAGTGCATCGACCTGTGCAACGAGATCATCCGCGACGAACTGCCCGCGGGTGACGAGCAGCGGGAGGCGCGAGGCGACCTGCCCACCCCCGCCGAGATCAAGTCCAACCTGGACAACTACGTCATCGGCCAGGAAGCCGCCAAGCGCTCGCTCTCGGTGGCGGTCTACAACCACTACAAGCGCCTGCGCCACAAGGACAAGGCCAAGAAGGACGACGTCGAGCTCACCAAGAGCAACATCCTCCTGATCGGCCCCACCGGTTCCGGCAAGACCTTGCTGGCCCAGACGCTGGCGCGCATGCTCGACGTCCCGTTCGTGATGGCCGACGCCACCACGCTCACCGAGGCGGGCTACGTCGGCGAGGACGTCGAGAACATCATCCAGAAGCTGCTCCAGAGCTGCAACTACGAGGTGGAGCGGGCCCAGCGCGGCATCGTCTACATCGACGAGATCGACAAGATCTCGCGCAAGAGCGACAACCCCAGCATCACGCGCGACGTGTCGGGCGAGGGCGTGCAGCAGGCCCTGCTGAAGCTGATCGAGGGCACCATGGCCAGCGTGCCGCCGCAGGGCGGCCGCAAGCACCCGAACCAGGACTTCCTGCAGATCGACACGACCAACATCCTGTTCATCTGCGGCGGCGCGTTCGCCGGCCTCGAGAAGGTCATCGAGCAGCGCACCGAGGGCTCGGGCATCGGCTTCGGCGCAGCGGTCAAGAGCAAGAAGGAACGCAGCCTCACCGACGTCTTCCGCGACGTCGAGCCGGAGGACCTGATCAAGTTCGGCCTCATTCCCGAACTGGTCGGCCGCATGCCCGTGGTCGCCACCCTGGCCGAACTGTCCGAGGAGGCCCTGGTCCAGATCCTGACGGAGCCGAAGAACGCGCTGGTCAAGCAGTACGCCAAGCTGCTCTCCATGGAAGGCGTCGACCTGGAGATCCGGCCCAACGCCCTGCGTGCGATCGCCAGGAAGGCCTTGGCGCGCAAGACCGGCGCCCGCGGCCTGCGGTCCATCCTGGAGCAGTCGCTGATCGACACCATGTTCGAGCTGCCCAATACCTCGAACGTCGACAAGGTCGTGGTGGACGAGTCCACCATCGAGGAGAGCAAGCCGCCCCTGCTCGTCTACCGCGAAGCGGCCAAGAAAGCCTGACCAAGGACCTGAAGGCCACGCGGTTTCGGGTGCTCATGGCGCCCCCGGCAGGCACCGGCGGGTTGAAAATGCGCTTTTCCAGTCCATCTGCGGCTGGTCACACAAAGGAGTCCCATGTCCGGACACGTCCCGCTTCCCGCCACCCCGATTGACCTCCCGCTGCTGCCGCTGCGGGACGTGGTGGTGTTCCCCCACATGGTCATCCCGCTGTTCGTGGGCCGCCCCAAGAGCATCAAGGCCCTGGAAGCGGCCATGGAGGCCGAGCGCCGCATCATGCTGGTGGCCCAGAAGGCGGCCGCCAAGGACGAGCCCTCGGTCAGCGACATGTTCGAGGTCGGCTGCGTCTCCACCATCCTGCAGATGCTCAAGCTGCCCGACGGCACCGTGAAGGTGCTGGTCGAGGGCCAGCAGCGTGCCCGCGTCAACCGCATCGAGGAAGGCGAGCAGCACTTCGTCGCCAACGTCAGCCCCGTCGACGCCTCCGAGCAGGAGAGCAAGTCGAGCGAGATCGAGGCGCTGCGCCGCGCGGTGATGCAGCAGTTCGACCAGTACGTCAAGCTGAACAAGAAAATCCCGCCCGAGATCCTCACCTCGATCTCCAGCATCGATGACCCCGGCCGCCTGGCCGACACCATCGCCGCCCACCTGCCGCTCAAGCTCGACAACAAGCAGGTCGTCCTGGATCTGGCCGACATCAAGGGCCGGCTGGAAAACCTGTTCGAGCAGATCGAGCGCGAGGTCGACATCCTGAACGTCGACAAGAAGATCCGCTCGCGCGTGAAGCGCCAGATGGAGAAGAACCAGCGCGACTTCTACCTGAACGAGCAGGTCAAGGCCATCCAGAAGGAACTCGGTGAGGGCGAGGAGGGCGCCGACATCGAGGAGATCGAGAAGAAGATCAAGGCCGCCAAGATGCCCAAGGACGCCTTGAAGAAGGCCGAGGGCGAGCTCAAGAAGCTCAAGCTGATGTCGCCGATGTCGGCCGAGGCGACCGTGGTGCGCAACTACATCGACGTGCTGGTGGGCCTGCCCTGGGCCAAGAAGACCAAGATCAAGCACGACCTGGGGCACGCCGAGACGGTGCTGAACGAGGACCACTACGGCCTCGACAAGGTCAAGGACCGCATCCTCGAATACCTCGCGGTGCAGCAGCGCGTCGACAAGGTCAAGGCGCCGATCCTGTGCCTCGTGGGCCCCCCTGGCGTCGGCAAGACGTCGCTGGGCCAGTCGATCGCCAAGGCCACCGGTCGCAAGTACGTCCGCATGGCCCTGGGCGGCATGCGCGACGAAGCGGAAATCCGCGGCCACCGCCGCACCTACATCGGCGCGCTGCCGGGCAAGGTGCTGTCGAACCTGAACAAGGCCGGCACGCGCAACCCGCTGTTCCTGCTGGACGAGATCGACAAGCTGGGCACCGACTTCCGCGGCGATCCCTCGAGCGCGCTGCTCGAGGTGCTGGATCCGGAGCAGAACCACAAGTTCGGCGACCACTACGTCGAGGTCGACTTCGACCTGTCCGACGTCATGTTCGTGGCGACGTCGAACTCGATGAACATCCCCCCGGCACTGCTGGACCGGATGGAGGTGATCCGCCTCTCCGGCTACACCGAGGACGAGAAGACCAACATCGCGTTGAAGTACCTGCTGCCCAAGCAGATGGAGAACAACGGCGTCAAGGACACCGAGCTGCTGGTCACCGAGGACGCGGTGCGCGACATCATCCGCTACTACACGCGCGAGGCCGGCGTGCGCTCGCTCGAGCGCGACCTGGGCAAGATCTGCCGCAAGGTGGTCAAGGGCCTGCTGCTGAAGAAGTACAAGCCGCGGGTCACGGTCGATGCCGACAACCTCAATGATTTCCTCGGCGTGCGCAAGTACACCTACGGGCGGGCCGAGCAGCAGAACCAGGTGGGCCAGGTGGTCGGCCTGGCGTGGACCGAGGTGGGCGGCGACCTGCTCACCATCGAGGCCGCGCTCATGCCGGGCAAGGGCAACATCACGCGCACCGGCTCGCTCGGCGACGTGATGAAGGAATCGGTCGAGGCGGCCCGCACGGTGGTACGCAGCCGTTCGCGCGGCCTGGGCATCAAGGACGAAGTGTTCGAGAAGAAGGACATGCACATCCACGTGCCGGATGGCGCGACCCCCAAGGACGGTCCGAGCGCGGGTGCGGCCATGACCACCGCCATCGTGTCGGCGCTCACCGGCATTCCGGTGCGGGCCGACGTCGCGATGACAGGCGAGATCACCCTGCGCGGCGAGGTCACCGCCATCGGTGGCCTGAAGGAGAAGCTGCTGGCGGCCCTGCGCGGCGGCATCAAGACGGTGCTCATTCCCGAGGAGAACGCGAAGGACCTGCAGGACATTCCCGAGAACGTGAAGAGCGGGCTCGAGATCGTGCCGGTGAAGTGGATCGACAAGGTGCTTGAGGTCGCCCTGGAGCGCCAGCCCACGCCGCTGTCCGACGACGAGACGCAGGCCGCGGCCCCCGCGATCGATCCGGCACGCGTCGGCCCCGAGCCCGCGGCGAGGCCGTTGTCGGTGAAGCACTGAGATTTCTCGTCGAGCGTTCGAGGAGGCGTTTTTTTGTTATAGAATTGCGGTCTCACGCGGGAGTAGCTCAGTTGGTAGAGCGCAACCTTGCCAAGGTTGAGGTCGAGAGTTCGAGACTCTTCTCCCGCTCCAGGTACCGCGTCAAAGGGAAGCACCGGCTTCCCTTTTTCTTGTGGCACCCGGATCAGTGGCGCGGTAGCAAAGCGGTTATGCACCGGATTGCAAATCCGTCCAGCCCGGTTCGACTCCGGGCCGCGCCTCCAGACTTCACAGCCCCGCCCGCGCGGGGCTGTTTTTTTTTGGCTTACATTGGGCCGCGGCCTCGATGGTGAAATTGGTAGACACAGCGGACTTAAAATCCGCCGCCCTTGAACAAGGCGTACCGGTTCGATTCCGGTTCGAGGCACCACCCGCCGCCAACATGACGGCATCCGCCGCTCCAGCGCCCAGCCATCCGCGCACGGCCTCCGAGAGCACCATCTCCCGGTTCGTTCAGAACGCCCAGTAGGGTCCTCGTCCCGCCGGCGTGGTCGCATCCTGGATCGCCAGGTGCACCGCGCGCCCGAAGAAGAAGGGCAGGCCCCAGTTGAACAGCAACGACAGCGGCGCGCCGTCGGAGCCCCCCAGGTGGGCGGCTGCGGCCTCCGGGATCAGCCAGAACGGTGAATCGACCAGGAAGTCGATCGCGGCGCTGGCCCCGAGCGCCGACGTGATCGTCGCACTGCGCGGCGCCGGGAGGATCGGGCAATACAGGCCCCCACACGTCGCCAGTTGCGCGTCGGGGAAGTAGATGCCGTTCGATCCCGTGTCCAGGAATGCTGCATAGGCCACCCCCTTGTACTGCGTGGTGAAGAAACCCTGCGGGTCCAGGCCGATCACCGTGGCAGTGCCGATCTGGTTGTTGGCCTGCGTGCCCACGCCGAACACCACGGCGCCCACGGTGGGGCCGGTTCCGCCGATCGGGACCTGGGGCAGGACCACCATGAGGCCGTTGTTGTTCACCGGGAGCGAGGGGACCGGGTTGGCGACCTGCGCCTCCAGCGTCATCCGCGTGGACGTGCATCCGCCCGTGCCGCAGGCGAAGTAGACCGAGGGCGATGCGCTGGTCGCGCACGCCGCACCGCAATCGAGCTTCTGCGGGCCGACCCCCAGGATGCCGTTGGCGTCCAGCAGGCCCGCAAGGTTCCGGCCGTTGCGGGTGCATGCGGCGGGGACCGTCGCGTACGGCGCGCTGCGGTCGCCGATCACCTGGATGGTCATCCCTGCGGCGCGCTCGCCTGCCATCGCGAGATCCGCCTTGCGCAGGCTGCCCCAGGCGTAGCCGCTGGCGAACGGCATGCACTCCGCTGCGGGCAAGGGCGCGGCTCCTGCCGTCGCTGCCACCGTCACGGCTGGCAATGCCAGTTCCGGCCGCAGCGCCGATGCAATGACCCGCAGGCCATGGGAAGCCGTGTCGAGGACGATGTGATCCAGCGTCTGGCAGACCTCGGTGCCCGGCACGCACAGCGTCACGGACACGAAGGGCGTGTTGAAGGCGCTTCCCTGCGGACCGCGGTCCAGGACCACTTGCAGCACGTTCGGCGCCGGCGCGGGGATGGCAACCGTCGGCAGCGTCGGAAAGGTCGAGGCCGTCGCGGCGCTCGTGCCGCCGTCGACCGTCGGCGTCCCGCCGTCGCCGCCGCCTCCGCCGCCGCAGGCCGTCAGCGCCGCGACCAGGAGCACGGCTAGCCAACAGCGGAAGGCCCAGCCGACAGTCGGTCGGCGCAATGCGTGCAGCGCCTTCATGGCAGCACGCGCAGGTCGAAGCCAGCCGGCAACTGTCCAGGCAGCCACGCCTGGCCCTGGAACGCGCCCAGCCTGCCGTCGGAGACGAGGACGACGTCGTCCTGTCGAACCACCATGCGGTTGCGTGGGCCGGGCGCCTCCTGCCGGGCTGCAACGGCCGCGAAATGCGTGCCGAGCACCTCGCGCAGGTCGGGAAGGAACGGGCCGGCCCAGCTGGCGGCGAAGATCACCCCGTCGGCCGCGCGGAACACGCGCAGCCGCGTGCCGGTCTCGAGCCGCAATTGAGTTTCCACGTAGTCGGCACCGGCGGGCGTCTTCTTCTGGAGCGTGGCTTCCTGCACCGAGGGCAGGTCCAGGCGAACGTCACCGAGTCCCCCGGCCGCCGCGGCGTGCGCGGCCGCTGCCACACACGCCGCGAACACATGCTTCTTGGACATCACATCTCCCTGCGTCGAGCCATCACGCGCGGTAGCTCGGGCATCGTTTATGCGCGCTGACAACCGACACGATGTGTGTCTCTTGGTCGCGAAGCAGACACGCCCGTCGCGTCCTGTAACGATCTCTTCGGTGGCTGCCTCTGCCGTTTCGGCGGCAGGTGCCTGTGCTGCTCGCAGTGCTGCTTCAGCAGCCCGGCGGGCCGGCGCATCCTGCGTGAGACAATGCCTACGGAGAGCCAGGTGTGGCTTGCCGGGAGTTGAACGGCAGGATCGCCGCACCTGCCCGGCAGTAGTCGGGCGCGGTCACGCGGTGGTGACGGCGGCAAAGCTAAGGATGAGGGCCGCGGCAGGGCGCGCGGTCCAGCGTATAGGCGGATACCCATGGCGAATTACGACAGCGCGCCCTTCGAAATCCACGTCCATGGCGACGTGCCCCTGCGTGCCGACGTGAGCTACGCGCAGCTGCAGGAGGCGCTCAAGCCCCTGTGGACCTATGCCGGCGCGAAGTCGCTGGCCGACGGCGCCGAAAGCTCCTACGAAGAAGAGCCGGGCATCAAGTTCGACGCCCACGAGCACCTGCTCACCATGTGCTGGACCATCAACGGCGACGAGGATTTCCGCCAGTCGCTCGACGAGATGTGCATGAGCCTGAACGAGCTGGCGGAGCAGGGCGCGGCCATCGAGGTCACCTTCTACGACGCCGACTTCGACGAGGAGGAGGAGCCGCCCGAGGCGGAGTCGCGCGACGACTTCATCATGCTGTTCGTCGGCCCCACCCCTGCCGCCATCATGCAGGTCCAGCGCGACCTGCTGGTGGAGGACGTCGTGAACCTGATGGAGCGCCACTTCGACGGCTCCGAACTCGGCGGCGTGGTGGCCGAGATCGACAAGCTGTTCTCGCAGCGCTTTGATGCGCTGGTCAGCTCGCTCGAGATCGGCAAGCCGCCGCGGGGCAGCAGCGGCGGCAGCGGGGGCAGCCACGGCGGCGGCCGCCGGCCGCGGCACCTGCACTAGGTCTCGCCGACCGTCGCGGTGGGTGCCACAATCCGCCGCACATGACCCTCTTCCCCCAGGATGCATTGAACCCCGGCGTGCGCAAGCGCGAGGTGTTCGGCTGGGCGATGTACGACTTCGCCAACTCGGGCTACACCACCGTCGTCATCACTGCGGTGTTCGCGGCCTACTTCGTCGGTGGCATCGCAGGCAACGCGCCCTGGGCCACCTTCGCGTGGACGGTCGCCCTGAGCATCTCCTACGGCATCGTGATGGTCACGATGCCCAGCCTGGGCGCCCTGGCGGACCTGCGGGCGTCCAAGAAGCGCCTGCTGGCGCTGGTCACCCTGGGGTGTGTCGCCTGCACCGCGGCCCTGTCCCTGGCTGCGCCCGGTGGGGTGGCACTGGCGATGCTGCTGATCATCCTGTCGAACACGTTCTACAGCTACGGCGAGTCGCTCACGGCCGCCTTCCTGCCGGAGCTCGCCCGACCGGAGGCGATGGGCAAGGTGAGTGGCTGGGGCTGGGGCTTCGGCTACTTCGGGGGCATGCTGGCGCTCGGCCTGAGCCTGGCCTACGTGCTCTGGGCGCAGAAGCACGGCATCACGGCCGAGCAGTTCGTGCCCGTGACGATGCTGCTCACCGCTGTGCTGTACGGGGGCGCCTCGCTCTTCACCTTCCGCCTGCTGCGCGAGCGCGCGCAGCCCGATCCCGTGGCGCGGGTCCAGGGAGGCCTGGCAGCGTCCTTGCAGCAGCTCGGCCGCACCTTCCGGCAGGCCCGCCGGTACCGTGATTTCATGTGGCTGATGGCCTGTGCCGTCCTGTACCAGGGCGGGGTGGCCGTCGCGGTGGCACTGGCGGCCATCTACGCCGAACAGGTCATCGGGTTCCAGCAGCAGGAGACCATGGTGCTGGTGTTGGTGCTGAACTTCGCCGCTGCCGCCGGCGCCTTCGTCTGGGGCTACCTGCAGGATCGCATCGGCCACAAGCTGGCGCTGGGCAGTACGCTGGTGGGTTGGGTGGCGACCTGCATCATCGCAGCCTGGTCCACGAGCAAGGGCGAGTTCTGGTGGGCGGCCGGGATCGCCGGCCTGTGCATGGGCTCCAGCCAGTCGGCCGGGCGGGCGATGGCGGGCATGTTCGCGCCGCGCCGCCAGGCGGCGGAGTTCTTCGGCCTGTGGACGTTCGCCATTCGGCTGGCCAGCATCATCGGCCCGCTGTCGTACGGGGCCATCACCTGGGCCACCGGGGGCAACCAGCGCGCCGCGATCCTGTCGACGGCGCTGCTGTTCCTGGGTGGGCTGGTGGTGCTGCTCAAGGTCGACGTGGCGCGCGGCCGCCTCGCCGCATCCGACGCCGATGCGCAGGACGACGCCCGCGGCACGGCGCCGCTGGCGACCGCCTGAGCCGGTGCCTCAGGCCGCGGCGACCGGGATCTTCTTGAATTCGCCGGTGGCGATGCGCTTGCTCCACTCGGCCGGGCCGGTGATGTGGGCGCTGGTGCCGCCGGCATCGACGGCCACCGTCACCGGCATGTCGACCACGTCGAACTCGTAGATGGCTTCCATGCCGAGGTCGGCGAACCCGACCACCTTGGCCGTCTTGATCGCCTTGGACACGAGATAGGCGGCACCGCCCACGGCCATCAGGTAGGCCGACTTGTGCTGCTTGATCGCCTCGATGGCCGTCGGGCCGCGCTCGGCCTTGCCGATCATGGCGATGAGGCCGGTCCTGGCCAGCATCATGTCGGTGAACTTGTCCATGCGGGTCGCGGTGGTGGGACCGGCCGGGCCCACCGCCTCGTCCTTCACCGGGTCGACCGGGCCGACGTAGTAGATGACCCGGTTGGTGAAGTCCACCGGCAGCTTCTCGCCCTTGGCCAGCATGTCCTGGATGCGCTTGTGCGCGGCATCGCGGCCGGTGAGCATCTTGCCGTTCAGCAGCAGCGTGTCGCCGGGCTTCCAGCTGGCAACTTCCTCGCGCGTCAGGGTGTCGAGGTTCACCCGCTTGCTCTTCTCGGTGTCGGGCGCCCATTCGACCTTCGGCCAGAGGTCCAGGCTGGGAGCGGGGAGGTACACCGGCCCGGAGCCGTCCATGACGAAGTGGGCGTGGCGGGTGGCCGCGCAGTTCGGGATCATCGCCACCGGCTTGCTCGCGGCGTGCGTGGGGTACATGCGGATCTTGACGTCCAGCACGGTCGTGAGCCCGCCCAGGCCCTGCGCGCCGATGCCCAGGGCATTGACCTTCTCGAACAGCTCGAGCCGCATTTCCTCGACCTGCGACAGCTTCTCGCCCTTGGCCGCCTTGGCCTGCAGCTCGTACATGTCGATGTCGTCCATCAGGCTTTCCTTGGCCAGCAGGACGGCCTTCTCGGCGGTGCCGCCGATGCCGATGCCCAGCATGCCTGGGGGGCACCAGCCGGCGCCCATGGTCGGCACCGTCTTGAGGACCCAGTCGACGATGGAGTCGCTCGGGTTGAGCATGACCATCTTGCTCTTGTTCTCGCTGCCGCCGCCCTTGGCCGCCACGGTGATGTCGACCTTGTCGCCGGGCACCAGCTCCGTGAAGACGACCGCAGGCGTGTTGTCCTGGGTGTTCTTGCGCGCGAACTGGGGGTCCGCGACCACGCTGGCGCGCAGCGTGTTGTCCGGGTGGTTGTAGCCGCGGCGCACGCCCTCGTTGATGGCGTCCTCCAGGCTGCCCGTGAACCCCGCGAAGCGCACGTCCATGCCGACCTTCAGGAACACGTTGACGATGCCGGTGTCCTGGCAGATCGGCCGGTGGCCGGTGGCGCTCATCTTGCTGTTGGTCAGGATCTGCGCGATGGCATCCTTGGCCGCCGGGCTCTGCTCGCGCTCGTAGGCACGGGCCAGGTGGGCGATGTAGTCGGCGGGGTGGTAGTAGCTGATGTACTGCAGCGCGGCCGCGATGGATTCGATCAGGTCGGCCTGCTGGATGGTGGTGGTCATGGGCAGCGCAATGAAGGAAGCAAGGGGCAATTATCCCACCTGCTGTTGAGCGGCCCTCTGCGCGGAAACGGCCTGCCGGAGGGCGCGCCGCCAGCACAGGCCGCCTCAGTCGAGGCGCTTGTTGGCGTACACGGCGGTCGGGAACTGCAGCAGGTCGAACATGCGATCGGTGGCACGCTGGACCGGTGTCGAGTGCATCTGTCCGCCGTAGGCGGAGTCGGCGAGCAGGCGTGACAGGTTCAGCCCCACGCCCAAGTAGATGTCTCGCCGGCGCTCCCCGCCCGGCTCGAATCCGCGTGCCTGGTAGCCCACGCTGAACTCGAGATAGCGCAGGACCGGGATGCGGCGCAGGGCGTCGAACCCGTCGGCCTTGGCCACCATCAGGTAGCGCTGGCCCGAGTAATCCCCGAAAGGCTCGAAGCCCGAGCCGGGCGAGGGCCGGTAGGCGAAGCGGAAGTCGAACTTGTCGTCCAGGTCCTGCCGTGACTCCATCAGCACGCCGAACGCCGCCCCGGCCACGTTCATGAGCGCGTCCTGCGGGCTGAACCGGTACTTGCGCGAATAGCCGTCCACCACTTCCACCGCCGTGAAGATGCCCACCGTCGTCAGGCCTGCAAGTCGCACCGAAGCCTGGTGGCTGTTTCCTGCGGTCTGGAACAGCGGCGTGAGCAGGCGGACGTTGGCGTAGTTGATGTACGCGTGGCCGAGCTTGTCGGCTCCGCCGTAGTCCGTGTCCTGGCTGAACCAGCCTTCGTTGGTGGTCTTGAACCGGCCGTCGAACCCGTCCTGCCACCATCGGGCAAGGCCGTACGCGCCGACGACGGCAGTGCCGCCAGCCACGATGGCGGTGTTGCGCAGGGCGAGCTGCCTGGCGGGGTCCCTGGCGCGCCGGTCCGCCAGCTCGGCGATGCCCGGCCGGGCTGGATTGCCCGGGGTGGTGACGGGCAACGTCCAGTCCGGTTCTGGCTCGTCGATGGCCGGGACAGCGACGGCCTGCGCCGTGGCGAGCGGGAGCGTCCACGCGGCGCGCGATGCGGCCCGAGAGCGACGGCTGGGCCGGACGGACAGGGCAGCCATGTGCCACTCTAGACCCGGGCCGTTGCGCTCGCCACCGCTTCGGCGCCGGTCACCCCGGCAGCAACAAGGGCAGGGGAGTCTGGTACGGTGGCTGCCCCTTTTGTCACACGTGCCGCCCACCATGTCTACCCGCATCGAGAAAGACACCTTCGGCCCGATCGAGGTGCCGGCCGAGCGCCTCTGGGGCGCGCAGACGCAGCGCTCGCTGCTGAATTTCGACATCTCGGGCGAGCGCCAGCCGCGCGAGATCATCCGGGCGCTGGTCCAGGTCAAACGCTCGTCCGCTGTGGCCAACCACCTGCTCGGCCTCATGGACGACCGCAAGGCATCGGCCATCATCGCCGCCGCTGACGAAGTCCTCGCCGGCGACCATTGGGACGAGTTCCCGCTCGTGGTCTGGCAGACCGGGTCGGGCACGCAGACCAACATGAACGTCAACGAGGTGCTCGCCAACCGTGCAAGCGAGTTGCTCGGAGGCCAGCGCGGCGAAGAGCGGCAGATCCACCCGAATGACGACGTCAACCGGAGCCAGTCGTCCAACGACGTGTTCCCGACGGCCATGCACGTGGCTGCCGTCGACGCCTTGCGCAACCGGCTCATGCCGTCGCTGATGGCACTCAAGGCCACGCTGGCGGCCAAGAGCGCGGCTTTCCAGGACATCGTGAAGATCGGTCGCACGCACCTGCAGGATGCGACGCCGCTGACGCTCGGCCAGGAGTTTTCGGGTTACGTCGCGCAGCTCGAGCAGGCCGACCGGCACCTGCATGCCGCGCTGCCGCACCTGTGCGAACTGGCGCTGGGCGGCACGGCGGTCGGCACCGGGTTGAACGCGCCGCCGGGGTATGCGGAGAAGGTCGCGCAGGAACTCGCGCGCCTCACCGGCCTGCCGTTCGTGACCGCGCCCAACAAGTTCGAGGTCATGGCCGCGGCCGATGCGCTCGTGCATGCGCACGGCGCGCTCAAGACCCTGGCGGCCAGCCTGTTCAAGATCGCGAACGACATCCGCTGGCTGGCCAGCGGGCCGCGCAGCGGCATCGGCGAGATCAGCATTCCGGAGAACGAGCCGGGCTCGTCCATCATGCCGGGCAAGGTGAATCCGACCCAGTGCGAAGCCGTGACCATGCTGTGCTGCCAGGTGTTCGGCAACGACGTGGCCATCAATATCGGCGGGGCCTCGGGCAACTTCGAGCTGAACGTGTTCCGGCCCATGATCGCCCACAACTTCCTGCAGAGCGCGCGCCTCCTGGCCGACGGGATGCGCAGCTTCAACGACCACTGCGCGGTGGGCATCGAGCCCAACCGCGACCGCATCGCCGACCTGGTGGGCCGATCCCTGATGCTGGTGACAGCCCTGAACACCCACATCGGCTACGACAAGGCCGCCCAGATCGCCAAGAAGGCGCACAAGGAAGGCACGACGCTGCGCGCGGCCGCCCTCGCGACCGGTCACGTCACGGCCGAAGAGTTCGACAAGTGGGTGCGGCCGCAGGACATGGTCTGACCATCGCCGCAGTTCGAGACCAGTCGTGCGCGTGACGCCCGGCGGCGGGCGGGTGGACGGCTAGGACGGATGGGTGGCCCGTGCCAGGCCCGCGGTGCGCGGTTTGCGCACCCACACGGCCAGCGGCCACAGCACCGCGGCGAAACTCATGATGGCGAGCACGGCCGCCACCGGGCGGCTGAAGAACGGCAGCAGGCTGCCATCGGACTTGATCAGCGACGTCACGAAGTTCTGTTCGACCATCGTGCCCATGACGGCGCCCAGCACCAGGGCCGCCACGGGGTAGCCGTTCCTGTCCATGAAGTAGCCCACGAGCCCGAAGGTGGCGACGGTGAACACCAGCGCGAGGTTGTTGCCGGTGGCAAAGGAGCCGACGGCGCACAGCAGCACGATCAGCGGCATGATGAGCGAGCGGGGCACGTACAGCACGTAACGGGCCGAGCGGATCATCATGATGCCCAGCGGGATCATGATGATGTTGGACAGCATAAAGACGATGTACAGGGCGTACATGCTCGACGCCTTTTCCGTGAACAGCGTCGGCCCGGGGTTCAGGCCCTTCATGTAGAGAACGCCGATGGCGATGGCCGTGATGGTGTCCCCTGGGATGCCGAACAGCAGGGACGGCACCCATCCGGAGGCCAGGCTGGCGTTGTTGCTGGCGCCGGCTTCGATCAGCCCTTCGGGGTGGCCGGTGCCGAACTTCTCCGGCGTCTTGGAGAAGCGCTTGGACATGGCATAGCTGATCCAGGCCGCCATGTCGGCGCCGGCACCGGGCAGCACGCCGATGATGATGCCGACAATGTTGCCGCGGATCTGCTGCTTGGGATGTGACTTGGTCAGCGCCCATTGGCCCGCGAGGATGCTGCCGAACTTGCGCGGAGGCAGCACGGGCACGTCCTGCGCCTTGTAGGCCCGCATCACCTCGGAGACGGCGAACACCCCCACCAGCACCGGGATGATCTCGATGCCGCCCAGGAGCTCGGCCACGCCGAAAGTGAAGCGCGGCGTGCCGGCCGGGTTCTCGTTCCCCACGCAGGTGATGAGCAGGCCCAGGAACATGGCCGCAATCGCCTTGATGGGCGACGAGCGTGCCACCATCGTGGCGCACATCAGCCCGAGCAGCGCGAGCCAGAAATACTCGAAGGTGGAGAACTGGAAGGCCATCTCGGCCAGGGCCGGCGCCATCGCGATCAGCGAGATCGTGCCGATGATGCCGCCGATGGCCGAGAACCACAGGCAGATGCCCAGGGCCAGCTCGGGCTGCCCCTTCATGGTCATCGCGAAGGCCTCGTCGGTGTACGCGGCCGAAGCCGGCGTGCCGGGAATGCGCAGCAGGCAGCCCGGGATGTCGCCCGAGAAGATGGCCATCGCCGAGGCGGCGATGATGGCCGAGACGGCCGCGATCGGCGACATGTAGAACGTCACCGGAACCAGCAGGGCCGTTGCCATCGTGGCCGAGAGGCCGGGCAGGGCGCCCACGATCAGGCCGTAGATGGAGGCGCATAGGATGGTCAGCAGCACGTCGGTCTGCATGACCATGGAAAAGCCCTGGAGCAGTTGGTTCACATCACTCTCCAGTGTCGATTCTCAAGCCCACGGGAATTTCAGCAGCCCGGGGGGAAGTGGCACGCGCAACAGCTTGTAGAAGACCAGGTGCACGAGCGCCGGCGCGCAGATGGCCAGCGCCACGGCGTGTTTCCACTTCGCGCCCTGGCTGCGCGCCAGCGCGAAGATCATCAGCAGCGCGGTGATCCAGAACCCCAACCGCTCTGAAGCGAAGTAATAGAAGAAGAGCGCCGCCGGTGGAACCAGCACCTTCCAGCCGCCACCCAGGAAGGTTTCGATGCGCCCCCGCGGCGGTTCGATCGCGTCGCCGTCGGCCACGTCGCCCGTTGCCGACGTGACGATCTTTTCCTCTTCCTCGAAGGTGCGTCCGACGCCCAGGATGATCAGCACGCCGCACAGCACCAGTGCAGTGCCGATGACCATCGGAAACACGTTGGGGCCGACCTGTTGGCCGGGCACCGGCGGCAGCTTGGAGCCGCCCCAGGCCGCGGCGATACCCAGGCCGACGAGGATCCCCCCGGTGACCCGGTCGGAGACCTTCATGCGCTGCCGGGATGCGACGTGCCCGCGCGGAGCTGCCGCACCTTCAGGTCACCAGGCCGGCGGATTTCATGGCGGCGCCCATGGCGGCATCGGAGGTGGCCATGAAGCTGGTGAAACCGGCCGGGTCGGCCCACTTGACGCCGAAGCCGCGGTTGGCCATGAAGTCGCGGAACTCCTTGGAGTCGTTGGCCTTCTTCAGCGACGCGACCAGCTTGGCCGAGATGTCGGCCGGCAGGCCCTTGGGGCCCGCGATACCGCGCCAGGCGCCGACGGAGTAGTCCACGCCCATCGCCTCCTTGAGCGTCGGCACGCTCGCGAAGGCGGGGTTGCGCTCGTTGGCCATGATGGCCAGCGACTTGGCCTTGCCGGCCTCGACCAGCGCACGCGACTCGGGCAGCGAGCAGGTGACGAGATCGAGCCCGTTGGCTGCCAGGTCCTGCATCGCCGGACCGGCGCCGTTGGACGGTACCCAGGCCACGTGGTTCGGCTTGAGGCCCATGGCCTGCAGCCAGCCGACGAGGGCCAGGTGCCAGATGCCGCCCTGGCCCGTGCCCGAAGCCTTGAATTTGCCCACCGGCGAGGCCTTGATCGCATCGGCCAGCGCCTTGACGTTCTGGTACGGCGCCGCTGCGTTGACGGTAATCCCCGGCGGGTCTTCGTTCATCAGGGCCAGCGGCGTGTAGCTGGTCGGGCTCAGGTCGGTGAGCTTTTGCCAGTGCATCATCGCGATCTCGACGGTCAGCATGCCCAGCGTGTAGCCGTCGGCGGGCGCCGTGGCGATCGCGGAGTGGCCGACGACGCCCGAGCCCCCGGTGCGGTTCACCACGTTGAAGGGCTGGCCCAGGTCCTTTTCCAGCAGGCTGGCGATGATGCGCACCGTGGCATCGGTTCCGCCGCCCGCGCCCCAGGGGCAGATCACGGTGACCGGCCGGTTGGGCCACGCGCCCTGGGCGCGCGCAAGTCCGGGAACCACGGCGGCGGCGCCCAGGGCGCTTGCCGCAGTCAGGATGTGTCGACGGTTGGGCCGCAGCTTGGATTCGAGCATGGAAGTCTCCTCTACTGTCGGTGACGCGTTCAGGAACGCGGCCATTGTAGGAAGTCCGGCCGACGGCAAGAGGATGGTTAACCCTCTCCTGGAAAGCTCTCGGGTTCTGCCAGCAGCATGAAAAAAGGCGCCCCGCGGGGCGCCTTCCTGAAAGCCCGGAATCCCCGCCGCAGCGGGGATGACGAGGTCAGAGCGTGTCGATGAACGAGCGCAGCTTGTCCGACCGCGACGGGTGCTTGAGCTTGCGCAGGGCCTTGGCCTCGATCTGGCGGATGCGCTCGCGGGTCACGTCGAACTGCTTGCCGACTTCCTCGAGCGTGTGGTCGGTGCTCATCTCGATGCCGAAGCGCATGCGCAGCACCTTGGCCTCGCGCGGGGTGAGCGAGTCGAGGATGTCCTTGACCACGTCGCGCAGGCCGGCCTGCATGGCCGCCTCGATCGGCGCGGTGTTGTTGGTGTCCTCGATGAAATCGCCCAGGTGGCTGTCGTCGTCGTCCCCGATCGGCGTTTCCATGGAGATCGGTTCCTTGGCGATCTTCATGATCTTGCGGATCTTGTCCTCGGGGATCTCCATCTTGGCGGCCAGGATGCTGGCGTCCGGCTCGAAGCCGAACTCCTGCAGGTGCTGCCGCGAGATGCGATTCATCTTGTTGATGGTCTCGATCATGTGCACCGGGATGCGGATCGTGCGGGCCTGGTCGGCGATGGACCGGGTGATGGCCTGGCGGATCCACCACGTCGCATAGGTCGAGAACTTGTAGCCGCGGCGGTATTCGAACTTGTCGACCGCCTTCATCAGGCCGATGTTGCCTTCCTGGATCAGGTCGAGGAACTGCAGGCCGCGGTTGGTGTACTTCTTGGCGATGGAGATCACCAGGCGCAGGTTGGCCTCGATCATCTCCTTCTTGGCGTCGCGCGACGAGGCCTCGCCCTCGTTCATGCGCTTGTTGATCTCCTTGAGTTCGGGCAGCGGCACCACCACGCGCGACTGCAGGTCGGTCAGCTTCTGCTGCAGTTCCTGGATCGGCGGGATGTTGCGGGCGATCACGATGCTCCAGGGCTTGCCGGCGGCGGCCTGCTTCTCCACCCACTTCAGGTTCAGCAGGTTGGGCGGGAACTCCTTGATGAAGATTTCCTGGGGCATGCCGCACTTGTCGACGATGATGCGGCGCAGTTCGCGCTCCTTCTTGCGCACATCGTCGACCTGGCCGCGCACCATGTCGCACAGCTTCTCGATGGTCTTGGCCGTGAAGCGGATGGTCATCAGCTCCTCGGACAGGGACTTCTGGGCCTTGTGGTACGACGGCGTGCCGTAGCCTTCCTTGTCGTAGACCTTGTGCACCTTCTCGAACAGGCCGGCGATGCGCTCGAAACGCTCGAGGGCCTGCGACTTCAGTTCCTCGAGCTTCTTGGTGAGCGCCTTGGAGCCGCCGTTGCCGTCGTCGTCGTCATCGGCGTCGAACTCGTCGAAGTCTTCCTCGGCCACGTAGTCGTCGGCCTCGTTCGGGTTGGAGAACCCGTCGACGATGGTGGAGATGACGACCTTGCCCTCGCGGATCTCGGCGGCCAGCCGCAGGATCTCGGCGATGGTGGCCGGCGAGGCGGAGATGGCTTCCATCATCGACTGCAGGCCGCCCTCGATGCGCTTGGCGATCTCGATCTCGCCCTCGCGCGTGAGCAGTTCCACCGTGCCCATCTCGCGCATGTACATGCGCACCGGGTCGGTGGTGCGGCCGAACTCGCTGTCGACGGTGGACAGGGCGGCCTCGGCTTCCTCTTCCGCTTCCTCTTCGGTGGCGGCGGTGGGGCCGGTGTTGGTGAGCAGCAGCGTCTCGGCGTCGGGCGTCTGCTCGTACACCGCCACGCCCATGTCGTTGAGCATCGAGACCACGACTTCCAGGGTCTCGGCGTCGACCAGCTTCTCGGGCAGGTGGTCGGTGATCTCGGCGTGGGTGAGGTAGCCGCGGGTCTTGCCCAGCTTGATCAGCGTCTTCAGGCGCTGGCGCCGCTTGGTCATCTCCTCTTCGGTGAGGACCGTCTCGTCCAGGCCGAATTCCTTCATCAAGGCCCGTTCCTTGGCCTTGCTGATCTTCATGCGCAGAGGCTTGACCTTCTCGGTCGTCACCGCGGTTTCCGCGGCCGGTTCCTCGGCGAATTCCGCCTCGATGTCCGTCAGGTCGTCGTCGTCTTCCGGCTTCTCGGTGCCGGCCTTGGGCTTGCGCCCGCGCTTGGCGCCGGTGGTCTTGGCCGGGGCGCTGGTTTCGGCGGCGGCGGCCTTGGGCGGGCGGCCGGGCTTCTTCTTGGCGGGCTCTTCGGTGGCGACGGCCTTCAGGGTCTTCTTCGACTCGTCCTTGGCGGTGGCCTTGTCGGCCTTGGCAACGGGGGAGGGCTTGGTACTGCTGGGCACGGGCTTGGCTTTCGTGGCTGACTTGCTGCTGTTCGTGGCGGCAGGCACGCTGGAGGTCGGGACGACCTTCAGCGGCGCCTTGGCGGGCGGCGAGGCGGGTTTGACTGGTTTTTTCGCGCTGGGTTTCGCTGGTTTGGCGAGCTTCGCGGACTTCGATGCAGGCATGGACAACCTCGATGCAAGAACGTCAGAAACTGGATGCGCCAACCAACAACCCGGCGCGGGCGAGAGGCCAGGCCGCCCGCGGAGCGGGCAGCGTTGACCTTCATGGGCAAGATGGGTGGGCGAACATTTGGGGTGCAGTCCTTGCGGTAATGTGGCTCGGTCGTGCGCTGTTGCGCTGCACTGTTGGCCGGCCCGGAGGTGCTGCTGTCGCTCTTGCCGCTGACAACCCTACATTATACCGTCGGGTCTCGAATTCAAGGGCGTGCAATGGTTCAAAGTGTCGCCTCCAGCCCACGCCGTCGGGCATGCAGGGCGCGGTAGCGCTCGAGGTCGTTGGCCTCGATGGCAGCGGTTTCCTCTGCCTTGAGGCGCTCGACGAGCATGCGGTCCAGCAGGTCACGGAGTTCGGCGGCGGCGTCGGAAGCGGCTGTTGTCGAGGCCACCCCGTCCGTCATCAGCCGGTCCGCCAGCTCGGCCACGGGATGGCCTTGCACCGCCTCGTGAAGCTGGCCCCACGGTAGCGGGCCGTGCTCGTGCACCTGGCTGTCGAGCCAGGCGAACAAGGGACCGTGGGGGGCGGACAGCCCGCACAGCAGGGCATGGTCCTCGTTGGTCAGCTGGTCCCAGGCCTGGGCCTGGCCCAGCAGCAGCCGGGCCGCATGGTCGGCCCGGCTCACCGGGGCCTGGCGGCCCGCCACGCGGCGCGGCGGCTGCGGGCTCTCCGGGCGGCGCGGTCGGGCGGTCCCGGCCGGGCGCCGCCGCTCGGGCGCACGGCCCGACCACAGGCCGTCCAGGTCGGCCACGTCCAGCTGGACGGCTTCGGCGATCTCGCCGAGCAGTTGTCGCTTCAGTGCGCCATCGGGCAGGAGCTGCCACAGCGGCTTGGCATTAGCGGCCAGGTGCGCGCGCCCCTCGGCCGTGCCGACATCACAGCCTTCGCGCGCCGCCTCGATCAGGAAGCGCGACAGCGGCGTGGCCTCGCCGACGCACCTGGCAAACGCCTCGGCCCCGAACTCGCGGATGTAGCTGTCCGGGTCGTGCTCGGCCGGCAGGAACAGGAACTTGATGCTGCGGACGTCGGTGGCATAGGGCAGGGCGCCGTCCAGGGCCTTGCGGGCTGCCCGACGGCCGGCGTTATCGCCGTCGAAGCTGAACACCACGCTGTCGGTGAAGCGGAACAGCTTGTGCACGTGCTCCGGCGTGCAGGCCGTCCCCAGGGTGGCCACGGCATTCGGGAATCCGAGCTGGGCCAGCGCGACCACGTCCATGTAGCCCTCGGTCACCAGCACGTAGCCGGCCTCGCGCAGATGGTTGCGCGCCTCGAACAGGCCGTACAGCTCGCGTCCCTTGCTGAACACCGGCGTCTCGGGGGAGTTCAGGTACTTGGGCTTCTCGTCGCCCAGCACCCGGCCGCCGAACCCGATGCACTCGCCCTTGACGTTGCGAATCGGGAACATCACGCGATCGCGGAAGCGGTCGTAGCGCTTGGCCTGGCCCTGGCCGCTACCGTCGTCCTCGCCGACGATGACCAGCCCGCTTTCGGCCAGCAGCGGGTCGTCGTAGTTCGGAAAGACGCTCGCCAGGCTGCGCCAGCCCTCGGGCGCATAGCCGAGGCCGAAGGCCTTGGCCACCTCGCCGGACACCCCGCGCCGCTTGAAGTAGTCGACGGCGCGCGGCGAGCTGCGCAGGTGCTTGCGATAGGCCGCGCCAGCCTTCTCCAGCACGTCGGACAGGGTGGCCTGCTTCTCGCGCTCCCGGGCGGCCCGCTCGCGCTCCTCCGGGGAACGGTCTTCCTCGGGCACCTGCATGCCGTACTGGCCGGCGAGGTCCTTGACCGCCTCGACGAAGTTCATGCCGGCGTGTTCCATCAGGAACGAGATCGCATTGCCGTTCTTGCCGCAGCCGAAGCAGTGGTAGAACTGCTTGGTCGGGCTGACGGTGAAGGAGGGACTCTTCTCCGAATGGAAGGGACACAGGCCGGAGAAGTTGGCGCCCGTCTTCTTCAGCGGCACCGTGCGGCCGACGATCTCCACCACGTCGGCACGCGCCAGCAACTCCTGGATGAACGACTGGGGAATGGCCATCTGCTCGGTATTCTTACCTAGAGCGCCAATGTCGCGAGCGGCCTTACCCTAGCCGGCCCCCTGGCGCACGAAGGAGACACACGCATGGCCAGCATTTTCGAGCAGGACCTTCCGCGCAACCCTGCCAACTTCGCTCCCATCACGCCGCTCGCGTTCCTGGAGCGCACCGCCGAGATCTACCCCGACCGCCTCGCCGTCGTGCACGGCCCGCTGCGGCGCACCTGGGGCGAAGTGGAGTCGCGCTGCCGCCGCCTGGCCAGCGCGCTGGAGCGCCGCGGCATCGGCAAGGGCGACACCGTGGCGGTGATGCTGCCGAACACGCCGCCCATGGTGGAGGCGCATTTCGGCATCCCGATGGCAGGCGCGGTGCTCAATGCACTGAACACGCGACTCGATGCCGACAGCATCGCCTTCATGCTGGACCACGGCGAGGCCAAGGCCGTCATCGTCGACCCCGAGTTCTCGGCCGTGATGCAGCAGGCCCTCGCCCGCCGGCAGGGGAAGGAGCCGCTGCTGGTCATCGACGTCGAGGACGAGCTGTACACGGGCGCGACGCAGCAGCAGGGCGAGGTCACGTACGAAGCCTTCCTGGCCGAAGGCGACCCCCGCCACCCCTGGCAACTGCCTGCCGACGAGTGGGATGCCATCGCGCTGAACTACACCAGCGGCACCACCGGAAATCCCAAGGGCGTGGTCTACCACCACCGCGGCGCGGCCACCAACGCCGTGTCGAACATCCTCGAATGGGACATGCCCAAGCATGCGGTCTACCTGTGGACCCTGCCCATGTTCCACTGCAACGGCTGGTGCTTCCCCTGGACCGTGGCGGCGCGCGCCGGCGTCAACGTGTGCCTGCGGCGGGTGGAAGCCCGGGCGATCATCGAGGCCATCAAGGAACACGGCGTCACGCACTACTGCGGCGCGCCGATCGTGCACGGCATGCTGGTCAACGCGCCCGACGAGCTCAGGCAGGGGCTGCCGCGCGGGGTCAAGGCCATGGTGGCCGGGGCGGCCCCGCCGGCATCGATGATCGAGGGCATGGAGCGGCTGGGGTTCGACCTGACCCACGTGTACGGGCTGACCGAGGTCTACGGGCCGGCGACGGTCTGTCCCAAGCACGAGGCCTGGGACCGGCTCGACATCGGCGAGCGGGCCCGCCTGAATGCCCGGCAGGGCGTGCGCTACCACCTGCAGCAGGGCGCTCGCGTGATGGACCCCGAAACGATGCAGCCGGTCCCGTGGGACGGCGAGACCATGGGCGAGATCATGTTCCGCGGCAACATCACCATGAAGGGCTACCTGAAGAACGCCAAGGCCACGCAGGAAGCCTTCGCCGGCGGCTGGTTCCACACCGGCGACCTGGCCGTGCAGTTCCCCGACGGCTACATCAAGATCAAGGACCGCAGCAAGGACATCATCATTTCCGGCGGCGAGAACATCTCGTCGATCGAAGTCGAGGACGTCCTGTATCGCCACCCGGATGTGCTGGCCGCCGCCGTGGTGGCGCGGCCCGACCCGAAGTGGGGCGAGACACCCTGCGCCTTCGTCGAGCTGAAACCAGGCGCGCAGACCACGCCACAGGACATCGTGGCGCATTGCCGCAAGCACCTGGCGGGATTCAAGGTCCCCAGGGCGGTGGTGTTCGGCGAACTGCCGAAGACCTCGACGGGCAAGATCCAGAAGTTCGAATTGCGCAAGCAGGCCGGCTCGGCCCAGGCCATTGACGTTTGAAGTCGCGCCGGCGCATCCGCCGGTAACAGCGGGCCCCATGCTGCGGTCGGGCGCCGGATACTGCCCGGCATGCGCATCCTCAGCCCGGCCGCTGCCCACGTGATCGCCCATCCCGGCGCGTTCGTGCGCCGGGTGCTGGCCGGATTCGCCGGCAACCAGGGCCTGCTGCTGGCGGGTGCGGTGGCCTACTACGCGCTACTGTCGGTCGTGCCGCTGCTCATCCTGCTGGTGATCGCCCTGTCGCACGTCATCGACCAGGCCGAACTGCTCGACACCCTGAGCCGCTACCTGGAGTGGCTGCTGCCGGGCCAGTCGCAGGCGGTCATCCAGGAACTGGGCTCCTTCGTCGCCCACCGCCAGGTCGTGGGCTGGGTCTTGCTGGGCACCATGCTGTTCTTCAGCTCGCTGGCTTTCACGGTGCTGGAGAAGGCCATGTCGGTCATCTTCCTGCACCGCTTCGTGGTCCGGCGCCGCCATTTCCTGGTCTCCGCCCTCATGCCGTACTGCTACGTGCTCTGCCTGGGCGTGGGGCTGCTCGTGATGACGCTGGTCGCCGGCCGGCTGGAGACCCTGAGCGACGAGAGCATCCGGCTGGGGTCGCGCGAGTGGTCGCTCGGCGGCCTGTCCGGGGCATTGCTCTACCTGCTCGGGCTGGGGGGCGAGATCGTCCTGCTCACCTCGCTTTACATCGTGATGCCGGTGGGCCGGCTCACCTGGCGCCACGCGCTGCCCGGCGGAGTGACCGCGGCGCTGCTGTGGGAGGTGGCACGCCACGTCCTGGTCTGGTATTTCGGCACGCTCTCCCAGGTGAGCGTCGTCTATGGGTCGTTGACGACCGCCATCGTGGTGCTGCTCAGCCTCGAGATCGGTGCCACCTTGCTGCTGCTGGGGGCGCAGGTGATCTCCGAGTTCGAGCGGATCGACCGCCAGGAGGCGGCTAGCGATCGATGACGCGCGAGAGGAAGTCGGCCGCGCGCGCGGAGGCGGGCCGGTCGAAGAACTCGGCCGGGGGGGCGTCCTCCAGGATCTGGCCCTCGTCCATGAACAGCACCCGGTCGGCCATCGCCCGTGCGAAGGCCATCTCGTGCGTGACGCACAGCAGGGTCATGCCCTGGGCCGCCAGTTCGCCGATGACGTCCAGCACCTCCTTGACCATCTCGGGGTCGAGGGCGGAAGTGGGTTCGTCGAACAGCATCACGCGCGGCTGCAGGCACAACGCACGCGCGATCGCCACCCGTTGCTGTTGGCCGCCCGAGAGCTGCAGCGGGTACTTGACGGCCTGTTCCGCGATGCGCACGCGTTCGAGCTGCGCCATCGCCCGCTCGGCGGCCTCCACCTTCGACAGCCCGCCGACCCAGGTCGGCGCCAGCGTCAGGTTTTCCAGCACCGTCAGGTGCGGGAACAGGTTGAACTGCTGGAACACCATGCCGACCTGGCGCCGGACGGCCGCCAGGGCCTTGGCGCCGTCGCCGAGCCGGATGCCCGACACGGTGAGTTCGCCTTCCTGGAACGGCTCCAGGCCGTTGATGCAGCGGATCAGCGTCGACTTGCCGGAGCCCGAGGGACCGCAGACGACGACGCGCTCGCCCGGCTGGACGGACAGGTCGATGTCCCGCAGGACATGCAGGCCGCTGTCGAACCACTTGTTGACCCGCTGGAAGCGGATCATCGGCTGCGCACTGGCATTCATCGCGCGCGGCTCCTGGCGAGCCGGACCTCGAGGCGCCGGCTCGCACTCGACATGGCGAAGCAGAACGCGAAGTAGACCGCCGCGATGAACAGGTAGGCCTCGATCTTGAAGGGCCGCCAGACGGGATCCGAGCCGAGGGCGAGGGCGAGCGATCCCGTGAGCTCGTAGAGGGAGACGATGGTCACCAGCGAAGTGTCCTTGAACAGCGACAGGCAGTTGTTCACGAGCGCCGGCACGACCGCCCCCAGCGCCTGGGGCAGGACGATCTTGCGCTGCGCCTGCCACCAGCCCAGGCCCAGGCTGGCCGCGGCCTCGGACTGGGTGCGGGGGATGGACTGCAGCCCGCCGCGGACCACTTCGGCCATGTAGGCGGCCGCGAACAGCGCCAGACCCGCGACCACCCGCACCAGCACGTCGGGCGAACGGCCGGGCGACAGCAGCAGGGGCAGCATGAAGGAGGCCATGAACAGCACGGAGATGAGCGGCACCCCGCGCACGAGCTCGATGAAGCCGGCGCACAGGGTCCGTACCGCCGGCAGCGTGCTGCGCCGGCCCAGGGCCAGCAGGACGGCGATCGGAAAGGCCAGGAGCAGTGCGGCGGCGGTGAGGAACACCGTGAGCGGCAGACCGCCCCAGAGGTCGGTGGGGACGCGCGGCAGGCCCGCGCCACCACCCATCAGCACGATGAACACCGCGAGGCCGGCCGGCCATGCCAGGAGCAGCCAGGGGCGGCGGGTGGTGCCGGACATGGTCGCCACCACGCCGGCCAGCAGCACCAGGGTGGCCGTGACCGGTCGCCAGGTCGCGTCGGCTGGATAGCGACCGAGCAGCACCAGCCGGCCTTTCTCCGCGACCACGCCCCAGCACGCCCCGATGCCGCGCGCAGCCTGGCAGCTGTCCGCATCGGCGGACCACACGGCGTGCAGCACGGCCCACTCGACCAGCCGGGCACCCCCCCAGGCGAGCAACGACAGCAGCAACACCGACAGGGCGGACTGGAGCGGGGTGGCGAACAACCCGCGCTGCCATCGCTGCCAGGCACCGCCCGCGACGGCGGGCGCGGCACGTGCCGGGACGGGGGACAGCGTAGCCACCGGCTAGCGCTCCCGCAGGGCCGCCCGGCGGTTCACCGCGCCCATCATCCAGGCGGTGGCCAGCGACAGCACGAGGTACACGGCCATGATGATCGCGATGCACTCCACCGCGCGACCGGACTGGTTCAGGGACGTGTTCGCGACGGAGACCAGGTCGGGGTAGCCCACGGCCACGGCGAGCGAGGAGTTCTTGGTGAGATTCAGGTACTGGTTGGTCAGGGGCGGAACAATCAGGCGCAGTGCCTGGGGCAGGACCACCAGCCGCAGCTTCTGCGCCGGCAGCAGCCCGAGGGCCTCGGCGGCTTCGACCTGGCCTTCCGGCACGGCCAGGATGCCGGCGCGCACGACTTCGGCCACGTACGCGGAGGTGTACACGGTCAGGCCCAGCACCACGGCCAGGTATTCGGGCGACAGCGCTGATGCGAATTCGTCGCCGAATTCCAGCCCGTTCTTGCTCAGGCGCGCGACCGTGCCCAGGGTCCACGCTTCGTCGACGGAAGGCAGGTACTCCGTCAGCAGCAGGTACCACGTGAGCAATTGCAGCAGCAGGGGCACGTTGCGGGCCACCTCCACCCAGGCCCGACACAGGCCCCTGAGCGGCGCATTGGGGGCCAACCGGCCGACGCCGAGCGCGACGCCGATCAGGGTGCAGGCGACGATGGCCGGGATGGCCGCGCGCAGGGTGTTGACGATGCCGGCCAGGAAGGCCTGCCAGTAGGGACTGGAGGGCTGGTAGGGCAGCCAGCCCTCGCCGATGTCGAACCCGGCCGGATCGCCCAGGAAGCCGAAGCCGCTGCGGATCCCCCGCTCGCGCATGTGGGCCAGGGTGACATGCGCCAGCACGGCAACGGCCGCGACCACCACCACGACCAGCAACGCCTGGTAGACCCAGGCGCGCCAGCGGCCGGGCTGCGCGGCGCGCCGGGGCGCCGGCCGGGCCGCGACCGGCATCAGCGCACGGGCGGGGCGTACATCAGGCCGCCCTTGTTCCACAGGTTGTTGCTGCCGCGCGGCAGGGCAAGTGCGCTCTTGGGACCCACGTTGCGTTCGAAGATCTCGCCGTAATTGCCGGTCGCCTTGACGGCGCGGGCCAGCCAGTCCTTGTCGAGGCCGAGCAGCTTGCCGGTGTCCTCCGTCGTGCCGAGCAGGCGCCCGACCGCCGGGTCCTTGCTGTCACGCGCCAGGGCATCGACCGTGCCCTGGGTGATGCCGTATTCCTCGGCCTCGATCAGGCCGTAGAGGACCCACTTGGCGATGGCGAAGAACTCGTCGTCGCCGCGGCGCACCGCCGGCCCCAGCGGTTCCTTGGAGATGAGCTCGGGCAGGATCACGTGGTCGGCCGGGCTCTTGGCTTCCTTGTTGCGCACCGACGCGAGGCCGGACGCATCGGTCGTGTACGCCTGGCAGCGGCCGGAAAAGTAGGCGGCGTTGGCGGCGTCGAACTTCTCGAACACCACCGGCTTCAGGTTGAGGTTGTTGGCGCGCGAGAAGTCGCTCAGGTTCTTCTCCGTGGTGGTGCCGGACTGGACGCACACCGTCGCGTTCTTGAGCTGCTTGGCGCTCTTGACTTTGCCTTTGGCCGGCACCATGAAGCCCTGGCCGTCGTAGTAGGCGATGCCGACGAAATTGAGCCCGAGCGAGGCGTCGCGCGTCAGGGTCCAGGTGGTGTTGCGCGACAGGATGTCCACTTCGCCCGACTGCAGGGCGGCGAAGCGCTGCTGCGAGACCAGCGGCACGAATTTCACCTTGGCGCCGTCCCCGAGCACGCTGGCAGCGATGGCGCGGCAGATGTCGACGTCGAGTCCGGACCACTGGCCGTTGCTGTCGGCCTGCGAAAAGCCGGCGACACCGCTGCTGACGCCGCAGACGAGCTGTCCCCTCTGCTTGATGCCGTCGAGCGTCCTGCCTGCCCAGGCGCCCTGCGAGGCCAGCACGCAGGCCAGGGCCGCCATCCATTTGTACGGGTTTCTTGTCATTGGGGTCCTCCGGAACAGTCGTCGAATTTAGCCGGTTTGTGCGGACGCCGGGTTACTCGCCGGCGACGACGCCCTCGCGGCGAGGATCGGCAGCGCCGGTGATGCGTCCGTCCGGCGTGCGGGCCAGGAGCTGCAACCCGCTGGTGAGCGCCGAGGCCTGGATTCGGTGGCCGCGTGCGCCGACGCCAGCCAGCGCGGTGTCGGGGATCCGGCCGGGTTCCACCAGGAGCGGCGCGTCGCTCCCGGCCACCCCGAAATTGGGCCCGTCCACCGCTTGCTGCAGGCCCAGGTGCCAGTGCCACAGGCCCCAGAGCGTCCGGGCGACGTAGTGGATGATCATGGTTCCACCGGGGCTGCCCGCGACGAGCACGGGCTGGCCGGTGGCCCGGTCGAAGACCAGGGTAGGGGCCATGGACGAGCGCGGCCGCTTGCCGGGCTCGACGCGGTTGGCGACCGGGCGGCCCTGGGCATCGCGGGGCAGGAAGCTGAAGTCGGTGAGCTGGTTGTTGAGCAGGAAGCCGCCCGCCAGCCCGTGGCCCCGGTTGACCATGACATGGGAGCCCCAGGCCGCCTCGATGCTGGTGGTCAGCGCGAGTGCGTGCCCGGCCCCATCGATCACGGACACGTGCGACGTGCCTTCCTCGACCTGGTCCGCCATCGGCGCGTGGGCCACCGGCCTGTTGTCGGTCCGTCCCGGCGCGACCGTCGGCTGCCGGATCTCGCCGATCAGGTGGGCACGCTCCGCCAGGTAGCGGGGCGCCAGCAGCGAGCCCCAGCCGCCGGCGGGCGGCGGGACGAAGGCCGGGTCGGCCACGTACTGTGCCCGGTCCGCGAAGGCCAGGCGCGAGGCTTCGGTGTAGAGGTGCAGCCAGCGACCCGATGGGCCGTCGCCAGCCGGCTCGCGGTCGGCGCCGGCGGCTTGCAGGAGGCCCAGGATCTGGCCGATGGCAACCTGGCCCGAACTGGGCGGCGGCATGCCGCACACCCGGTAGACCAGGTGGTCGAAGCACAACGGCGGGCGCTCGACCGGCCGGTACGCCGCGAGGTCGCGTGCGGCAAGGCGGCCCGGGTTCCTGGCGTGCCCCCGCACCGCCCCGACGATGGCCTGCGCCACCTCGCCTTGCGCGAGGGCATCTGCACCCCCCTCGGCGATGGCGCGCAGGACCGCTGCGAGTTCGGGGTTGCGCAAGCGGTGGCCGGCCGGCCAGGGCCGGCCCGCATCATCGTAGAAGTAGCGGGCGGCGACCGGGTCCCGCACCAGATCGGCGTCCTCCGCCAGCAGCGCGTGCAGGCGGGGACTGACCGCGAATCCCTCGTCGGCCAGGCGGATCGCCGGCTCGAACAAGGTGCGCCAGGGCAGGCGTCCGTGGCGGCGGTGGACTTGCTGCAGCATCGCCACCGCGCCGGGGACGCCGACTGCGCGGCCGCCGACCATCGCCTCGCGCAAGGCCATCGGCTGTCCGTCGGCACGCAGGAACAAGTCATCCGTCGCCGCGGCCGGCGCCGTCTCGCGACCATCGAACGCTTCGGTCGTCCGGCCGTCGTGGTACAGCAGGAAGGCACCACCGCCGATCCCGCTGGACTGTGGTTCGACCAGCGCCAGCACCATTTGCACGGCGACGGCAGCATCGATCGCGGACCCGCCGGCCCGCAGGATCCGGACGCCGGCCTCGGTGGCCAGTGGATTGGCGGCGGCGACGGCGAAACGGGCGCCGGTCCAGGTCGACTTGGGCGTCCAGCCGGAGGCCGCCTCGGGCTGCGCCTGGACGGGTTCAGGGGGCGCTGCGCAGCCGGCCAGCAGTGCGGCCAGCAGCGCCGCGCCCCAACGCGCGGCCAGGCGGCGCGTGCCCGGAGTCACCAGACCATCAGCGCGGAGCCAGGCGGATCGCACCGTCGAGGCGGATCACCTCGCCGTTGAGCATGTCGTTCTCGAAGATGTGCTTGGCCAGGCGGGCGTAGTCCTGCGGCGTGCCCAGGCGCGAGGGGAAGGGCACGCTGGCGGCGAGCGAGTCCTGCACTTCCTTGGGCATGCCGAACAGCATGGGCGTGCCGAAGATGCCGGGGGCGATGGTCATGTTGCGGATGCCGCTGCGAGCCAGGTCGCGGGCGATCGGCAGGGTCATGCCGACGACGCCGCCCTTGGACGCGCTGTACGCGGCCTGCCCGATCTGGCCGTCATAGGCCGCCACGGACGCGGTGGAAATCAGGCAACCGCGCTCGCCCGTCGGCTCCGGGTCGTTCTTGCCCATCGCCTCGGCGGCCAACCGGATCATGTTGAAGCTGCCCACCAGGTTGACCGTGACGGTCTTGGCGAACAGGGCGAAGTTGTGCGCGCCGTTCTTGCCCACGGTCTTTTCGGCCGGCGCGATGCCGGCGCAGTTGACCAGGCCCATTAGCTTGCCCAGGGACACGGCCTTGGCGACGACCGCCTGGCCATCGGCCTCCTGGCTCACGTCGCACTTGACGAAGGCGCCGCCGATCTCGCGCGCGACGGCCTCGCCCTTGTCGGCCTGCATGTCGGCGATGACGACCTTGCCGCCCTCGGCCGCGAGCATGCGCGCCGTTCCCTCACCCAGGCCCGACGCGCCACCGGTGACGATGAAGACCTTGCCCTTGATGTCCATGGAAACTCCTGCTGGTGTTGACGTTCACGTCAATTATGAAGGACGGCAAAAGGGCCGCTGGTGCGGCCCTCCTGCCTGCCCACGCGGGCAGGGATGCTGTCGACCGGCCACTGCGCCGTCCGGCCTGCGTCACTTGAAGCCGACGCGATCGAGCATCTGCTGGATCTTGACCTGGTTGGCGCCGACGGCGGCCAGGGGAATGGTCTCGGTCTTGAAGTCGCCGCCGCCGCTCATGGCGGTCAGCGCCGCATTGTTCGTCTTGACGCCCTTGGCCACCGGCCACTCGTTGTTGCCGTTGGCGAAGTAGTTCTGCGCGGAGGGGCTGGCGAGGTATTCCAGGAACTTCACGGCGGCAGCGGGGTTCTTGGCGTTCTTGGCCATGGCGCCGCCGGCAATGTTGACGTGCGTGCCCCAGCTCTGCTGGTTGGGGAACACCACGCTCACCTTCTCCATCGCTGCCCGGTCCTCGGGGTTGCTGGAGCGCATGAGCCGGGCGATGTAATAGGTGTTGCTGACCGCGATCTGGCACTCGCCGGCCGCCACGGCCTTGATCTGGTCGGAGTCGCCGCCCTTGGGGTCGCGCGCCAGGTTGGCCTGCACGCCCTTGAGCCATTCCTGCGCCTTGGCTTCACCGAGGTGTTCGGTCACGGCGCCGAACAGGGACAGGTTGTAGGGATGCGAGCCCGAGCGAATGCAGATGCGGCCCTTGTTCTTGGGATCGCCCAGTTCCTCGTAGGTGTCGACGTCCTCGCGCTTGACCTTGATCTTGTCGTAGACGATGACGCGCGCGCGGGTGGAGAAGCCGAACCACGGCGTGCCTTCGGCGGTGGCGGTGCCGCGGTACTGGGCCGGGATGGCGTCCTCCAGCACCTTGGACTTGACCGGCTTGAACAGGCCCTCCGCCTCGCCCTTGTAGAGGCGCGCGGCGTCGACCAGCAGAATCACGTCGGCCGGAGAGGCGGCGCCCTCGGCTTTCAGCCGAGCCAGAATGCCGGCGTCGTCGGCATCGACACGGTTGATCTTGATCCCGGTGGCCTTCGTGAAGTCGGCGTACAGGGCCTCGTCGGTCGAGTAGTGGCGGGCCGAGTACAGGTTGAGGACCTGCTCTTGCGCGGCGGCCGGCAAGGCAGTGGCGACGAGGCCGGCCGCGAGGGCGACGGCCGTGGCGAAGTGCTGGTTTTTCATGGGATCGTGGAGTAGGGGGTCGGAAGAAGTGCGAATCGGTGGCCGGATGGTATCTCAAACGCGAATCATTCTTAATACAAAAATCGACAGCTGGCGGTCCGGCTGCCTGCTGGCCTGCCTGCTGCTCGCCGCGTGCGCCACGCCGGAGCGGCCGGTCGTCCCCGTCCCGATTCCTGTCGCGCCACCGGCAGTGAGCGTCCCCGTGCCGCCGCGGCTGGGCTTGGCGCTCGGGGGTGGCGCGGCCCGCGGCTTTGCCCACGTTGGCGTCATCCAGGTGCTGGAAGAGGCAGGCTTGCGCCCGGACCTGGTCGTGGGCACCTCAGCAGGCAGCCTGGTGGCCGTGCTGTACGCCTCCGGGCGAACCGGTGCTCAGCTGCAGCAGGTGGCCGAGGGGATGGACGAGGCAGCCTTCACCGACTGGACGTTGCCCCTGTTCAACCGCGGCGTGCTCAAGGGCGAAGCCTTGGCGCGCTATGTGAACGCGCAGGTCGGCAACCGGTTGCTCGAGCAGATGGCGATGCCGGTGGGCGTGGTCTCGACGCGGCTCGACACCGGCGAAGGCGTGCTGTTCCAGCGGGGGGACACGGGGACGGCGGTGCGCGCCTCCAGTGCCGTGCCGGCGGTGTTCCTGCCCGTGCGGATCAACGGCGCCGAATATGTCGATGGGGGCCTGGTCGCGCCGGTGCCGGTGCGGTATGCGCGCCGCATGGGCGCCGACGTCGTGCTGGCCATCGACATCTCGGCCGCGACCGAGGGCAATCCCTCGGCCGATCCCCTGCAGATGCTGATGCAGACCTTCGCGATCATGGGCAAGAGCATCAACCGCTGGGAACTACAGGAGGCCGACGTGGTCGTGCGTCCACCCCTCGCGAGCATGAGCGGGGCTGATTTCGCGTCGCGGCGCCGGGCGATCGATGCCGGAAGGACCGCGATGCTGCGATTGCTGCCCCAGCTCAAGGCGGCAATGGCCGCGAAGACGAAGTGACCTGGCCGGTCCGGCCTGTCCCGGCAGCGGGGCGCCGCTGCGCTTTCGGACCGGCCAGAAAAAAACCCCGGCCTTGCGACCGGGGTTGAAGGATCCCTGAACCGTGAAGGTGTCGAAAGGACCCGAGGAGACAACCTGAAGAACTCCCGTCCATCACGAGAGTCCCGGATAGAGGCTCCGAGACGTCGGGAGTTCCCGCTCCAATGAGCTGCGGGCGGGACCCGGCGTTTCAAGAGTCGATCAGCGCTTGGCCTTGGCGGTCGTCTTGGTGGCGCTGACAGCCGTGTTGGCGACAGCGTTGAAGTTGGCTTCGGCCACTTCGGTGGCTTGCTTGACGGCCTTCTGCACCGATTCCAGGGCGTTGTTGCCAGCTGCAACGGCGCTCTTGAACACGGCCACGGCGGTCTCGGAACCGGCGGGGGCGTTCTTGGCGGCGTTGTCGACCACGGCCATGAACTTCTTCTGGGCGTCGGTGGCCTGGGCTTCGAAAGTCTTGCCGAACTCGGCGCCGGTGCCGGCGGCGATGTCGTACAGGTGACGGCTGTAGGCGGCGGTCTTCTCGGCCAGGGGCTGGAACAGGCTGGCTTGCAGGGCCAGCAGTTCCTGCGCGTCCTTGACGGCCAGGATCGACTGGGTGGTGCCGGCGGCCTCGACCAGCGCGGCCTTGGAAGCCGTCAGGTTCAGCTCGACCAGCTTCTCGACGCCTTCGAAGGCCTTGGTGGTCAGGCCGAAGAGGGTTTCGACGGAAGCTTTTTGCGAGGCGAGGACTTGTTCAGCGGTCAGCATGAGAGATTCTCCGTAGTGGTATGGTCGGTTGGCTTCGCTGCCCTGTTTTGTTGCAGTGCAGCATGGGTCAAATTGTAGGGGGCCGGACGGGGATTGCAAGGCTTTTTTGTTGCGCCGCAACAATTTAGGGCCTCCCACCTAAAGTCGGGGTTCCCGGACCGCCGGGACAATGGCCCCGATGCAGGTCTACTACGCGACCCAGTTCGTGCTCCCGCTACCGCCGGGCCACCGGTTCCCGATGGGCAAGTACCAGTTGCTGCGCGACCGTTTGGCGGCTGAGGTACCGGACGTCCAGCTCATGCAGGCTTTGCCTGCCAGCGACGGTGAGCTGGCCCTGGCGCACACACTGGCCTACATCCAGGGCATCGCTGACGGAACCGTGGATCCCGTCATCCTGCGCGAGATCGGCTTCCCCTGGAGCCCGGCCATGGCGGAGCGAGCCCGGCGGTCGGTGGGCGCCACCATAGCGGCCTGCCGGGTCGCCTTCGCCGAGGGGCTCGCAGCCAACATCGCCGGTGGCACCCACCATGCGATGGCCGACCGGGGCGGCGGTTTCTGCGTCTTCAACGATGCCGCGGTCGCCACGCGGCTCATGCAGGCCGAACACGGCCGGCGAGGACGGTCGTTGCGGGTTGCGATCGTCGACCTCGACGTCCACCAGGGCAACGGCACCGCCCGCATCTTCCGGGACGACCCGACGGTGTTCACCCTGTCGATGCACGGGCAGAAGAACTTCCCGTTCCGCAAGGAGTCGGGCGACCTGGATGTCGATCTGCCCGACGGCTGCGGTGACGACGAATACCTGGAGGCGCTGGACACGGCCCTGGGGGACCTCGAGCGCCGCTTCGATCCCGGCCTGGTGATTTACCTGGCCGGGGCGGATCCGCATGAGGGCGACCGGCTGGGGCGTCTGAAGCTCACCTGGGACGGCCTGGAGGCGCGTGATCGGCGCGTGTTCGACTGGGCGGCGCAGCGCGGCCTGCCGCTGGCCTTCGCCATGGCCGGCGGGTACGGTCACCGGATGGAGGACACAGTCCAGGCGCAGGTGAACACCTTCCGCGTGGCTGCCGGCTACTGGCGCCACTGGCAGAATCGTCGCCGATGAGCGCCCCCGTCACCGACAAGCCCGGGCCGGAACCCCGTGCGGCCTACCGTGCCTTCCGCCCCATCACCACCCGCTGGATGGACAACGACGCCTACGGGCATGTCAACAACGTCGTCTACTACAGCTGGTTCGACACCGCCGTCAACGCGTACCTGATCGAGCAGGGCGTCCTCGACATCCATGGGGGCGCGACCATCGGCCTGGTGATCGAGACGCAGTGCAACTACTTCGCGCCGCTGGCCTTTCCCCAGGCCGTCGAGGCGGGCATCCGGGTCGCGAAGCTTGGGACGTCGAGCGTGCGCTACGAGGTCGGCCTGTTCGGCGCCGGCGAGCCGGTCACGGCCGCGAAGGGCCACTTCGTCCATGTCTACGTCGACCGTGGGTCCCGCAGGCCGGTGCCCCTGCCGGCCCCGCTGCGGGCGGTCCTGGAGGAGCTGCAATGAACACGCCGCAGGTCAGCACCACGGTGGCCGACCCGGCGAGCGTCGCCGCGGCCATCGGGAGCCGGTTTTCGGTCCGGGCCTTCCTGCCCACGCCGGTACCGCGCGCCACCATCGAGAAGCTGCTGGCGATTGCCAGCCGGGCGCCGTCGGGCACGAACACGCAACCCTGGAAGGTTTACGTGCTGCAGGGCCCCAGCCGGGACAGCCTGGTCGAGAAGGTCTGCGCCGCCCACGATGCGCTCGCCGCCAATCCGTCGCTGGCCGACACGTACCGCGAGGAATACGACTACTACCCGCAGAAGTGGGTCTCGCCGTACATCGATCGCCGGCGCGAGAACGGCTGGAGCCTCTACGGCCTGCTGGGCATCGTCAAGGGCGAGAAGGCCAGGATGCACGAGCAGCACCAGCGCAACTTCCGTTTCTTCGATGCGCCGGTCGGCCTGATGTTCACGGTCGATCGCATCATGGGCCGAGGATCGCTGGTCGACTACGGCATGTTCCTTCAGTCGCTCATGGTCGCGGCCCGGGCCGAGGGGCTGCACACCTGCCCGCAGGCGGCCTGGAACGGCTTCGCGCGCCTGATCCTGCCCCACATCGGTGCCGGCCCGGACGAGATGATGGTCTGCGGCATGTCGCTGGGGTACGCCGACGTGTCGGCCCGCGTGAACAGCTTCCACACCCCGCGCGAGCCGGTGGCCTCGTTCACGCGCTGGGTCGAATGAGTCCAGGGCAAAAAGAGGGCGCGGTACCGGTGCCTCGGCGCCGCGCCCTGCGCTCAAGGAGCCGCTCTGCCGCCGGCCCCTGCGGCGCTGTCCAGACGCCGCGGAATCCTTGCTTCCGCCCGGACCCCATCGGGCGATGGGATCGAGTGGTGCTTGCCTCAACTTTAGGACGGGTCGCAGCATCGCCACGGTAGGCGCGGCCTGCCACAGACCGTAGGCTCCGGCCTACAGCTGAGGCAGGCGGGGCGCGTTCGACGCCTTCGGTATGCTCGGCGGGCCCGCGCCGGCGCGCGGATGCAGGAGACATCCCCTTGAGACATGCGCGCACGGTGGCGATCGCAACTGCGTGGCTGCCGCAGATGGCGCTGGCCGCCGACCTGGACGGGCACCGGTTCTCCGCCTTCTGGGCGATTCCCTTCGTCGGCATCCTGCTGTCGATCGCGCTGATGCCGTTGCTCGTCCCGCGCTTCTGGCACCACCACTACGGCAAGGTGGCCGCCGCCTGGGCTCTGGCCTTCCTGGTGCCGCTGGCGGCGTCGTCCGGGCCCGCTGCCGCCGGCGCGGCTCTCGTGCACGCGCTGTTGGCGGAGTACATCCCCTTCGTGATCCTGCTCACGGCCCTGTTCACGGTGGCCGGCGGCATCCACGTGCGCGGCAACCTGCATGGCAGCCCGGGGCTGAACACCACGATTTTGGCGATCGGCGCCGTGCTGGCCAGCTTCATGGGCACCACCGGCGCTTCCATGCTGCTGATCCGGCCGTTGATCCGGGCCAACGACGACCGGCAGCACAAGGCCCACGTGGTGGTGTTCTTCATCTTCATCGTGTCCAACGCCGGCGGCTCGTTGACGCCGCTGGGCGATCCGCCGCTGTTCCTGGGCTTCCTGAAGGGCATCGACTTCTTCTGGACGGTGGGACAGATCTTCCCCGAGACCCTGTTCCTCGTCGGCTGCCTGCTGGGCGCCTTCTACCTGCTGGACAGCTGGTACTACCACCGGCGCGAGGAGCGGCAGTCGTTCGACCCGACCCCGGACACGCTCGCGATCGGGTTCGACGGCGCGCGCAACTTCTGGCTGCTGGCGGTGATCGTTTTCCTCGTGTTGCTGTCAGGGACCTGGCGGTCCGACGTCGCGATCGAGATCGCCGGAACGCCGGTCGGCCTGCCGGGCCTGGTGCGCGACGTCGGCCTGCTGCTGGTGACGCTGGTCTCGCTCCAGATCACGCCCCGGGCGGTGCACCTGGCCAACCAGTTCTCCTGGGCCCCGATGCAGGAAGTGGCCAAGCTGTTCGCCGGCATCTTCCTGACCATCATCCCGGTGATCGCGATGCTGCGCGCCGGCCTCGACGGGCCGTTCGGCCCCGTCATCGCCGCCGTCACGCGCCCCGACGGAAGCCCCGATCCGGCGATGTATTTCTGGGCCTCGGGCGTGCTCAGCTCCTTCCTGGACAACGCGCCGACGTACCTGGTCTTCTTCAACACCGCGGGCGGCGATCCCGGCGCGCTCATGACGATCCTGGCGCCCACCCTGGCCGCCATCTCCGCCGGCTCCGTCTTCATGGGAGCCAACACCTACATCGGCAACGCTCCCAACCTGATGGTCAAGGCCATCGCCGAGGATCGCGGTGTCACAATGCCGGGCTTCTTCGGGTACATGGCGTGGTCGGCGGCGTTCCTGCTGCCGCTGTTCGCGATCATGACCTTCATCTGGTTCCGCTGAGCACACCCATGACCAAGCCTTCCATCCTCGTGGCGCGCGCCGTCTTCCCGGAAGTCATCGCCCGCCTCGGACAGCATTTCGAAGTCGAGCACAACCAGGCCGACGCCTCCTGGACGCGTGACGAGCTCGTCGCCCGCCTGCAAGGCAAGGTCGGCGTCTTCACGACCGGTGGCGAGCGCATCGACGCGGCGGTCCTGGCCGCCTGCCCGCAGCTGCGCATCTGCGCCAACATGGCCGTGGGCTACAACAACTTCGACCTGCCGGCGATGACCGCCGCCAAGGTGCTGGGCACGAACACGCCCGACGTGCTGACCGAGACCACGGCGGACTTCGGCTTCGCGCTGCTGATGGCGACTGCCCGGCGCGTCACCGAAAGCGAGCATTACCTGCGGGCGGGCAAGTGGACCAAGTGGGCCTATGACATGTTCGCCGGCTCCGACGTGCATGGCAGCACCCTCGGCATCCTGGGCATGGGCCGCATCGGGCAGGGCATCGCCCGCCGCGGCGCGCACGGCTTCGGCATGCGGGTGATCTACCACAACCGCTCGCGCCTGACGTCCGACCTCGAGGCCTCCTGCAAGGCCAGCTACGTGTCCAAGGAGGAACTGCTGCGCACGGCCGACCACCTGGTGCTGGTGCTGCCGTACTCGGCGTCGTCCCACCATGCGATCGGCGCGGCCGAACTCGCCCTGATGAAGCCCACGGCCACCCTCGTCAACGTCGCCCGCGGTGGCATCGTCGACGACGCTGCCCTGGCCCAGGCACTGCGCGAGCGCCGCATCGCGGCCGCGGGGCTGGATGTGTTCGAGGGCGAGCCCAAGGTGCATCCCGACCTGCTGGCCGTCCCGAACGTGGTGCTCACGCCGCACATCGCCAGTGCGTCCGTGCCCACCCGGCGCGCCATGGCCGACCTGGCGGCCGACAACCTGATCGCCTTCCTGGTGAACGGAAAACCGCTTACGCCGCTGAATCCCGAGGTGCTGGGCTGAGCATGGAGCCGTGGTTGCTGGCCGGGCTGGGCATTGCCAGCCTGGCGGTCCTGATCACGCTGGCGCTGGTCATTGTCCTGCTGGTGCGCAAGCCGGTCCAGCCGGAGACCGGCCGAGCCGAGCTGCTGGCTGCCAGCGAGCGGGTGGAGCGCGAACTGAGGCGCGAGATCGCGGAGTCCTCGCGCGGTGCCCGGCAGGAAATGACGCACACGCTGGCCACGTTCCAGGACGCGGTGGTCAAGCAGGCGGCCGAGGCCACGAGGACGCAGAACACGCAGATCGATGCCTTCGCGCAACAGCTCGCGTTGCTGCAAAAGACGCTGGCGGACACGCTCACCCACCAGCTGCAGGACCTGTCGGAGCAGAACGCCCGGCGCATCGCGGAAGTGCGCGCCACGCTGGAAGCGCAGCTGTCCATCCTGCAGCAGTCCAACACCGCCAAGCTCGACGAGATGCGCAAGACGGTCGACGAGAAGCTGCAGACCACCCTGGAGACACGGCTGGGCGAGAGCTTCCGCCAGGTCGCCGAGCGCCTGGAGCAGGTGCACAAGGGCCTGGGCGAGATGCAGTCGCTGGCCCAGGGCGTGGGCGACCTGCAGCGCGTGCTGACCAACGTCAAGACGCGGGGCATGTTCGGCGAGGTGCAACTCGAGGCGCTGCTCGAGCAGGTGCTCACGCCGGAGCAGTACGGCCGCCAGGTCGAGACCAAGCCGCACAGCAACCAGCGGGTCGATTTCGCCGTCCGGTTCCCGGGCCGCAGCGCCGACGGCACGCCGGTGTGGCTGCCCGTCGACGCCAAGTTCCCGCGCGACGACTACGAGCGGCTGCTCGACGCCCACGACCGTGCCGATGCCGCCGGCGTGGAGAGCGCAGGTCGTGCGCTCGAGGTGCGCATCCGCCAGGAAGCCCGGTCGATCTGCGAGTCGTACCTGGCCCCGCCGCACACCACCGACTTCGCCATCCTGTTCCTGCCCATCGAGAGCCTGTACGCCGAGGTGCTGCGCCGGCCCGGCCTGATGGACCACCTGCAGCGCGACTACCGGGTCACGCTGGCCGGCCCGACGACCTTCCTGGCCATGCTCAACAGCCTGCACATGGGGTTCCGCACGCTGGCCCTGGAGCGGCAGGCATCCGAGGTCTGGAAGGTGCTGGGCGCCGTCAAGACCGAGTTCGACCGCTATGGCGGGTGGGTCGAGAAGATCCGCGACCAGATGCGCAAGGCGTCGGAGACGCTCGACACCGCCCAGACGCGCACCAACCAGATGCGCCGCGCATTGAAGGTCGTGGAAGCGCTGCCCGACGAACAGGCCCAGGCCCTGCTGCCGACGCTCGCGGATGGGGACCACTCCAGCAGATGACCGGGGGCATGAACAAGGAACTCGCACGCCTGATCACCGGGCAGGTGTTCCTGCATGCCAGCATGGCGGGGCTGCGGATGGCCGCGCCCCTGATGGCGCTGCGGGCCGGCTACAGCGAGGCGGCCGTCGGCATCCTGCTGGCGCTGTTCGCGCTGACGCAGGTCTTCCTGGCCCTGCCGGCCGGTCGCTACGCCGACCTGCACGGGCTGCGGCGGCCGTTCGGATGGTCGGTCTGCGCCGCGGCATTCGGTGGGGCGCTGGCGGTGGCCTTTCCCGTCTTTCCCGTGCTGTGCGTGGCCGCGTTGCTGACCGGCGGAGCCACCGGTGCCGCGAGCATCGCGCTCCAGCGGCATGCGGGCCGTGCGGCCGAGGGGGGCACCCAGCTGCGGCAGGTGTTTTCCTGGCTGGCCATCGGCCCGGCCTTCTCCAATTTCCTCGGCCCCTTCGCCGCCGGGCTGGTGATCGACCACGGCGGCTTCCGGCTCGCCTTCCTCCTGGTGGCCGTGCTGCCCCTGATCGGCTGGGCGTGGGTGCGCGGGGCACGCGAGCTGCCACCTGTCCAGGCGCCGCACGGGACGCGGCCCGGCCCGGCCTGGGACCTGCTGCGCGAGCCCATGTTCCGCCGCCTGCTGCTGGTCAACTGGCTGCTGTCCTCGTGCTGGGACGTGCACACATTCGTGGTGCCGGTGCTGGGGCATGAACGCGGCCTGTCGGCCTCCGTCATCGGCACCATCCTGGGCGCGTTCGCCGTGGCTGCCGCCATCGTGCGCGTGCTGTTGCCCGTCATCGCCGCCCGGGTGGCGGAGTGGGCCGTGATCACCGCGGCCATGGCGGCGACGGCCGTGCTGTTCACCCTCTATCCGTTCACGCAAGGCGCGCTGGCGATGGGGCTGTGCTCCATCCTGCTGGGCATTGCGTTGGGCATGGTCCAGCCCATGGTCATGAGCACGCTGCACCAGATCACACCCGAACACCGCCATGGGCAGGCCGTGGGCCTACGCCTGATGGCGATCAACGCCTCGAGCGTGAGCATGCCCCTGCTGTTCGGGGCGGCCGGGGCGGTGATCGGCATCGCCGGCGTGTTCTGGGTCGTGGCTGCCGCGGTCGGCAGCGGCACCCGGATGGCGTACGGCTTGCGCGCCGCCTCGCCTCACAGCCCGTAGAAGCGGCGGATGTAGTCCCAGGCCGCCTGGGGCTCGTCGGCGTACTGGAACAGGGCCAGGTCGGCCGGGGAGACCACGCCTTCGTCGATCAGCATGTCGAAGTCGATCAGGCGTTTCCAGTAGTCGGAGCCGAACAGCACGATGGGCACCTGCCGGGCCTTGCGGGTCTGCACCAGGGTGATGACCTCGAACAGTTCGTCGAGCGTGCCGAAGCCGCCCGGGAAGGCCACCAGCGCCTTGGCACGCATCATGAAATGCATCTTGCGCAGCGCGAAGTAGTGGAACTTGAACGACAGCTCCGGCGTGACGTAGGGGTTGGCGGCCTCCTCCATGGGCAGGGCGATCGACAGGCCGACGCTGACGCCGTCGCCCTCGAAGGCGCCGCGGTTGGCCGCCTGCATGATGCCGGGGCCGCCGCCGGTGCAGATGAACAGCATGTCGCGCGGATCCTTGCCCGCGCTGTACTGCGCCACCATGCGGCCGAAGGCGCGCGCCTTCTCGTAGTAGTGCGAATTGCGCGCGAGGGCGCGGGCACGCCGGATCGCCGTCTCGTCGCCGCCGGCTTCCGCCGCCGTGACGAGGGCCGTGGCCTCTTCCTCGCTGCGGAAGCGGGCACTGCCGAAGACCACGATCGTGTTCTCGATGCCGCGCGCGTGCTGTTCGAGGTCGGGCTTGAGCAGCTCGAGCTGGATCCGGATGCCGCGCGTCTCGCGGCGCAGCAGGAATTCGGGGTCGGCGAAGGCCAAGCGGCTCGCGTCGGGGTCCAGCGGCAGCCCGGCGTCGGAATGGGCCTTCAGGGTGGCCCAGGCATCGGCGAGGCGGTTGTCGTGGATGTTGCGGGTGGAAGACATGATTGGCATTCTGACGGGAAAGCCCTGTGCGCTGGCGTTATCCTTGCCGCCACAAAAAATCAGGGAGACGACACGATGGACAAGGACCCGCTGTTCCATGTCGTGCTGGAGGGACGCAAGGTGGGGCCGTACGACCGGCGCACCATTGTCGGCATGCGCATCAAGGGTGCCCTCGACAGCGACCACGTGCTGGTCGATACCGACGGCAACCAGCTGACCGTCGCGAGCCTCATCGGCCGCCGGCCGCGCTCCAACGACTTCCAGCCGAACCGCACCGGCGGCTTTTCCATCGTCCAGGCCACCTTTCCGGCCAGCCTGCGCAGCGTCAGCGGCCGCGGCCACGGCATTCCAGCGTTCCATGGCGAGGTCGAGGCGCGCGTGCAGAACGACGCCTTGCGCATCGCGGGACGGTTCCGCAAGGGGCTGGGCTGGAAAGACGACCGGGTCAAGCTGCCCCTGAAGGACATCGTGCACGCGCGCGTGCGCGGCTCGGAAGTCGAGCTCGGCTTGCGCGGGCCGGACGACCAGCCGCTGCACATCGTGCGGCTGGAACTGTTCACGCCCGACGCTGCTTCGGAGCTGGTGGGATGGCTGCCATCGGCCACGCCCTGGCCGGCGGGCCTGGCCTCCGATGGGCCGGTGGCGGTGGCCGGCCAGCATGTGCTCTGGGTCTCGGTGGCCAGCACGAGCTTCGTGGTCTTCGTGGTGCTGGCCGTGCTGCTGGCGCGTCGCCTCTACTGACGCTGCAGCGCGAGGACCAGCGCGAGCGGCACGAACACCACTGCCAACGCGTTCCCCAGCAGGATCATGGCGGCCACGCGCTGCGGTTCCTGGCGATAGCGTTCGGCCAGCAGGAACTGCATCACCGCCGGGGGCAGGGCCGCGAACAGCATCAGCTGGGCGCGCGCGTCCGGTGCCAGGTCGAGCCACCAGGCCAGCGGCAGGGCCAGTCCCAGCCCGATCAGGGGCCGGGCGAATGCCCCCAGCAGGCCGGGTGACACGTCCGACCGGCGCAGCGCCGTCAGGCGGACGCCGAGCGCCAGCAGCATCAACGGCAGCATCGGCTCACCCAACATCCGCATCCCCGTCATCAGGATCTCGGGGGGCCTCACACCCGAGAAGGCACTGGCGAAGCCGAGCGCCGAGGACACCATGAGGGGGCTGAGCAGCAGCTCGCGCGTGGTGGCGTGGGCGCTGGTGATGCGTGCGCCGAGGGAAAAGTGGAACAGGCTGCTGACGGAGAACAGCGCCACGGCGGCACCGAATTGGGAGGGGCCGAAGGCCAGCATGGCCAGCGGCAGGCCCATGTTGCCGGAGTTGTTGAACATCACCACCGGCACCAGCGTCCTCGGCTGGGCGCCGGCGGTGCGCGCGAGCGCCCAGGCCGCAAGCCCCGACAGGAGCACAACGAGCGCGCCGGCGACGATCAGTCCCTGGTGCTCGGCCAGGTGGAAATCCTTGTTCGCCAGGCCGGTGTAGACCAGCATCGGCGCCATCACGTCGAGCACGATGCGGTTGAACGTGCCGAGGTCGGGCCGGACGCGGCGCCCGTACGCATAGCCGACCGCGACGATGAAGAACACCGGCACGATGACTCCGGCGATGCGCAGCAGCAGGTCCATCAGGCCATCCGGGACGACAGCCAGCGCAGCAGCGGCTCGCGGGCCGCCGCAAGGCCCTTGTACGCGAGCACGGCGGGCGTCATGGACGCGAGGGCGTCGTGCAGGCGCCGACTGTCGTCGGGCGTGGCGATGGCATCCTGCAAGCGGGCGAGCATCACGCGGATGGTGAACACCGCCTGGCGCGTGCCGCCCCCGACCGGCAGGAAGGTCTGGCGTTCGGCGCGCAGCCAGGTGGCCTGCGCGAACGCCTCGGGGTCCATGCCGGCCGGCCAGGGCTCGCGCCCGTGGCGCCGGGGATGCTGGTCATGGCGGGGGGAGGGCGTCAGCGTCCAGACGTGGCGTTCCCAGCGCTCGCCCGAGGTCGCCAGCTCGACCAGCTGGGGTCCCGCCGCCAGCAGCAGCGTGTTGTCGGCCACGTGGCCGTGCAGGGCAGCGAAGTCGAGCCCGAGCTTGTCCTCGGGCGCCCAGTGCGACGGCACGCAGACGCTCAGCCAGGGCAGGCTGCCGGTCGCGCCGTCGAGGACGGCGAAGTCTTCCTCGAATGCGAGCTCCGGCCGGTCGTCGGCCGGCCACGCCAGGCCTTGGTCCCGTGCCTGGGCAGCCAGGGCAGCCATGGCTGGACCGGGGTCGAAACCCGGAACCGCATGCCGGGCGGCGCCGGCCACCACGACCCGCCTCTTTTCCGCGAACAACCGGCTGGCCGGGTCCAGGGCCGTCAGTTGCGGCGCGCCGGTCGGCAGTCGCCGCAGCCCGGGCTGCATCCGGAACGGCGCAACGATCAGGGCGGGGTCGAAATCCAGGGACGGCTCCGGCATGAAAAAGGCTCCTTGCGGAGCCTTGGGTGGTGCGCGTCGCGGCCGCTCAGACGCGGCGGCGGTATTCGCCGGTGCGGGTGTCGATCTCGACCTTGTCGCCCTGGGCCACGAAGATCGGCACGCCGATCTCGAAGCCGGTGGCGATCTTGGCGGGCTTGAGCACTTTGCCGGACGTGTCGCCCTTGACGGCGGGCTCGGTCCAGGTGATCTCGCGCTCGACGCTGGTGGGCATCTCGACCGAGATGGCCTTGCCTTCGTAGAACACCACTTCCAGCGCCATGCCGTCCTCGAGGTAGTTCAGCGCGTCGCCCATGTTCTCGGCCTCCACCTCGTACTGGTTGTATTCGGTGTCCATGCAGACGTACATCGGGTCGGCGAAGTAGGAGTAGGTGCACTCCTTCTTGTCCAGGACGATCTGGTCCATCTTGTCGTCGGCCTTGAAGACGACCTCAGTGCCCTGGTTGGACAGCAGGCTCTTGAGCTTCATGCGGACGGTGGCCGAGTTGCGGCCGCCGCGCGAGTATTCAGTCTTGAGCACGACCCAGGGCGCGTTGCTGTGCATGATCACATTGCCGGCGCGGATTTCTTGAGCGATTTTCATGGTGCTGGTGGCGACGATGTCGCGAAGATTAGGCCGCGGCGCCCGTCAGAGGCGGCAGGAGGCGGCGAAAGGCGCTGGACCCCGCCGGAGGCGAAATCGCGCAAAGCCCCGCATTTTACCCCGTTCCGGTTCGGGAACCCAACCGTGTGGGCAGTGAGGTGATACTCGGGAGCCCATGCCGATCCGCCGTCCGAGCCTCCACGTCGAAACGCTGCTGCTCGCCTGCGCGCTCTACCTGCTGCTGGCCTGCAACCTGCCGTTCTGGCGGGCGGCCCTGGCCGGGCGGGACTGGGCCTTGGCCGGCACCTGGGCGCTGGCGGCCGCGATGTTCGCCTCGTTCACCGGCGCTTACGTGGCATTCACGGGCCTGCTGGCGACCCGCTGGACCGTGCGCCTGCTGCTCGTCGCCCTGGTGCTCGTGGCTGCGGCGCTGTCCTTCTACATGGACCGCTATGCCATCTTCTTCGACCGCACCATGCTGCGCAACGTGCTGGCGACCAATCCCGGCGAGGCGCGTGAACTGCTGGGCCTGGACTTCCTCGTCCACATGGTGCTGTTCGGTGTCGTGCCGGCGGCGCTGCTGTGCTGGCCGAGGCTCCTGCGCCGGTCGCGCGGCCGGGCAGTCCTCGTGCGCGCCGCCTGGGTGCTGGGCGGCTTTGTCGTGATGGTGGTGGCGCTGCTGCCGGTGTTCGCCGACTTCGCTTCGCTCATGCGCAACCAGCGCGAGGTGCGGTTCCTGCTGAATCCCGGCAATGCGGTCGCGGCGGTCATTGCCGAGGCCTGGGGCGGCCGGGGCCGGCCGGCCCAACTGCTAGCGGTCGGGCCGGACGCGCACCTCGCCGCCGGCTGGCAGCAGCGGCGCAAGACCCTGTTCGTGCTGGTGGTCGGGGAGACGGCCCGCGCCCAGAACTTCGGCCTCGGTGGCTACTCGCGCCAGACCACCCCCGAGCTGGCCCGGCGGGACGTGGTGAATTTCACGCAGGCGACGGCCTGCGGCACGTCGACCGAGGTGTCGCTGCCCTGCATGTTCTCGTCCATCGGCCGCCGCAACTACGACGAGGACAGGATCCTGTCGCACGAGTCGCTGCTGCACGTGCTGCAGCGCGCCGGCATCGAGGTGCTCTGGCGCGACAACCAATCGGGCTGCAAGGGGGTCTGTGCCGGGCTGAAGGTCCAGGAGATGGCGCGGACGCTGGCCCCGGAGCTCTGCCCCGGCGGGACCTGTTTCGACGAGGCGCTGCTCGACGGGCTGGGGCAGGTCGCCATGGATGCCAAGGGCAACCTTTTCGTGGTGCTGCACCAGCTCGGCAGCCACGGTCCTGCCTACTTCAGGCGCTACCCGCCGGCCTTCCGGCGGTTCGTCCCGGCCTGCGAGCAGGAGGAACTGCGGCGCTGCACCCAGGCCGAGATCGTGAATGCCTACGACAACACCCTGCTGTACACCGACCATGTGCTGGGGCGCCTGGTCGATCTGTTGCAGGCGCAGGACGCGAGCCTTGACACCGCCATGCTGTACGTCTCGGACCACGGCGAGTCGCTCGGCGAGTCCGGCCTCTACCTGCACGGCGTGCCTTTTCCGATCGCGCCCGACGTGCAGAAGCACGTGCCCATGGTGGCCTGGGTCTCGCCGGGCTTCGTGCGCAGCACCGGGCTCGACCTCGCCTGCCTGCGCGGCCGGGCCGGCCGGCCGGTGAGCCACGACAACCTGTTCCATTCAGTGCTCGGCGCGCTGGACGTGCAGACGCAGGCCTACGAGCGCGATCTGGACGTGTTCGCGCCTTGCCGCTCCCGCTGAGCAACGGGCTCAACCGCGTACGGCTTGGAGCAGGCTGGAGGTGAGGTCGGGCAGCGCCAACGCGCAACCCCGCGCGCGCCGGGCCGGTTCCTGCCAGGCGTCGATGGCCAGGCCGTGCCACGGCTGGCCGGGCTGGTTCCAGGCCGCGTGCAGCCGGCGCAGCGCCTCAGGTGCCTGCGACCACGCCAGGAAGGCCTCGAGCTTGTCCAGGTGCACGCCGTCATCCTGCGGGTAGATGTTCCAGGCGAACGGCTTGCCGGCCCACAGCGCACGCACCAGCGAATCCTCGCCGCGCACGAAATTGAAGTCGCAAGCCCAGAGCAACTCGTCGAATCCGGGTTGTGTCAGCAGCGGCAACCAATGGACCGTGAGGGCCCCGGTGCCTTGCCCGGCGCCCAGCAGGCCGCCGTCGAGCAGGTCCCGGACGGCCGCTGCCGCCCGGCCGGCAGTGACCAGCAGGCGCGTCGGGTGCGGGCCGCGGGCCAGGTCTTGCAACAGGCCGGGCAATCCCGGCGGCTCGTAGCAGAACAGGCTCACCAGGCGGTCGCCGGCGGCCTCGATGCCATGGCTGCGCAGCCAGGCGTCGCGGTCGAAGCCGGCCTGCCGCGCCCGCAGGTCGGGCTCGCGCAGCAGGCCGCCGGTGTCGGCCGCGAAGCCCGGGTAGAAGAAGCGCTTGGTCAGGCCGGCGGCCGGCCCCGCCAGCACGGGCGAGGGCAGGCCGTGGCAGCGCTCGACCCAGTCCTCGGCCGACAGGTATTCGAGGTTCAGCCAGGCCGGCTGGCGGCCCGTGCGGCGCGCGCATTCCGCGATCGCGGCTTGGAAGGCCTCGTCGAGCTCGCAGCCGAAGGCCTCGACCACCACGTCCGCCGGCGCGGCATCGATGGGGCCGTCCCAGCGGTGGACTTCCACGCCTGGCCGGCCTCCGGGTGCCATCCAGTCCAGAGCGCCGGGGTCGTCGACCCACAGCCTCACGGCTTCGCCCCGGCCACCGAGATCGGCGGCCAGCCGCCAGCACACGCCGATGTCACCGTGGTTGTCGATGACCCGGCAGAAGATGTCCCACTGCATGGAGCCGGGATAATAAGCAGCCCATGACTTCCGAACGCGGCGTGCATTCCGACCAGCTGTTGTCCGAGGTGGCCGCGCTGCCGCAGCTGCCCGGCGTCTACCGCTACTTCGATGCCGACGGCGGCGTGCTCTACGTGGGCAAGGCCCGCAACCTCAAGAAGCGCGTCTCCAGCTATTTCCAGAAGAACCACGGTGGCACGCGCATCGGCCACATGATCTCGCGCATCGCCCGCATGGAGACGACGGTCGTCCGCTCCGAGGCCGAGGCGCTGCTGCTCGAGAACAATCTCATCAAGGCGCTCAATCCGCGCTTCAACATCCTCTTTCGGGACGACAAGAGCTACCCGTACCTGAAGATCCACGGCGCGCCGGACAAGGCCGGGTTCGACGAGGCCGGAACCGGCGCGCAGACGGCGGCGGTGTTCCCGCGGGTCGCGTATTACCGCGGAGCGGTCGACCGCAAGCACCGCTACTTCGGCCCCTACCCCAGCGCCTGGGCGGTCAAGGAATCGATCCAGCTGCTGCAGAAGGTGTTCCGGCTGCGCACCTGCGAGGACACGGTGTTCGCCAACCGCACCCGGCCCTGCCTGCTGTACCAGATCAAGCGCTGCTCCGGGCCTTGCGTGCAGCTCGTCACCCCCGAGGCCTACCGCGAGGACGTGCGCAACGCCGAGGCCTTCCTGCGCGGCGACACCCAGGCCGTGCTGGCGCAACTCGAGCAGCGGATGCTCGCCCACGCGGAAAAGCTGCAGTTCGAGCAGGCGGCGGAACTGCGCAACCAGATGGCCGCGCTGTCGAAGGTGCTGCACCAGCAGTCGGTGGACACCGGCTCCGACAAGGACGTTGACATCCTGGCCGTGAAGGTGCAGGGCGGCAAGGCCTGCGTCAACCTGGCCATGGTGCGCGGCGGACGCCACCTGGGCGATCGGCCGTATTTCCCGTCCCACGTGGAGGACGCCACCGTGGTGCAGGACTTCGACGACGCGCAGGACGAGGTGCAGGCGCAGCCGGTCGAGGTGCAGGTTCTGGAGGCGTTCATCGCGCAGCACTACATCGGCGTGCCGGTGCCGCCGGCCCTCATCACCAGCGTGCCGGTCGCGCGCGAACTGGTGGAAGCTCTCACGGTCCAGTCCGGCATCCGCGTCTCGGCCGTACACAACCCCCGCGAACAGCGCCGGCTGTGGCTGGAGATGGCCGAAAAGAACGCCGCCATCCAGCTGGCCCGCCTGCTGGCCGAGGAAGGGTCGCAGCAGGCACGCACGCGAGCGCTGGCGGACGCCCTGGACCTGGAGCCCGACGATCTGGATGGCTTCTGCGTCGAATGCTTCGACATCTCGCACACCGCGGGCGAGGCCACGCAGGCTTCGTGCGTCGTGTTCCACCACCACAAGATGCAGAACGCGGAGTACCGCCGCTTCAATATCGACGGCATCACGCCAGGTGACGATTACGCAGCCATGCGCCAGGTGCTCACCCGCCGCTACGCGCGGCTGGCCGAGACCGGGCGCGATTCGCCCGATGCCTCGCCCCCGGCCGAAGGGCTCGAGCAGCCCGTGGCGCCGGAGGTCGAAGCCGCACCTGACCAGGGCGGCGCGGACCAGACAGGGGAAGCGAAGCCGAAGAAGACGTATCGCGGCGGCGCCACCCGCCTGCCGGATCTGGTGCTGGTGGACGGCGGCCGGGGGCAGGTGAGCATGGCGCGCGAGGTGTTCGCCGAGCTCGGCCTCGACCTGTCGGTCATCGTCGGGGTGGAGAAGGGCGAAGGCCGCCGGGTGGGACTGGAGGAGCTCGTGTTCGCCGACGGCCGCGAGAAGGTCTACCTGGGCAAGGATTCGGCGGCGCTGATGCTGGTGGCGCAGATCCGCGACGAGGCGCACCGCTTCGCCATCACCGGCATGCGCGCGCGCCGCGCCAAGGTGCGCGTGGGCGGCAGCAAGCTCGAGGACATCCCGGGCATCGGCGCCAAGAAGCGCGCGCGGCTGCTGCAGCGCTTCGGCGGCATCCGCGGCGTGGCATCGGCGGGTGTGGACGACATCGCGGCGGTCGAAGGGATCGGCCGCGACCTGGCAGAGGAGATCTACCGTGCGCTTCACTAGATGGTTGGCCGGCGCGTGGGCCGGCCTGTTGGCGGCTTGCAGCGGACCCTTGACGCTGCCGTCCGTCGGCGGCTTTCCCGGTAGCGCCGGCGGCACGCAGTCGGCCGCCGGCGCGGTCCTGCCGTCCGATCCGTCGGCGGCGAGAGACTGGGACGAGTACAGGTTGCGCGCTGCGCGCCGCATCCAGGTCGCCAGCGCCGGTGAAACGTTCGCGGGCGCGCTGCCCGATCCGCTGCAGTCCATTCCCGTCCTGCAGGTGCAGTTGAACCGGGACGGTTCGGTGCGGGAAATCCTGGTGCTGCGCGTGCCTGGCCAGTCGCCGCAGACGGTGGAGATGGCGTCCAGGGCGATCCGCCGGGCTGCACCGTTCGGATCGGTCGCGCACCTGCCGCGGCCCTGGCAGTTCAACGAGACCTTCCTCTACAACCGGGAGCTGAAATTCCAGTTGCGCACGCTGGTCGAGGCGCCGTAGATCGCGCCGCGGAGCGCCATGCCAGAATCGCGCCCATGTTTTTCACAGTTCCGACGATCCTGACCTGGACTCGCATCGTCGCGATTCCGCTGATCGTCGGGGTGTTCTACCTGGGGTTGCCGCACCCGATCCAGAATCTGATTGCGACGGTGATGTTCGTCACCTTCGCGTTGACCGACTGGCTGGACGGCTTCCTGGCCCGGCGTTTGAACCAGACCTCGGCGTTCGGCGCCTTCCTCGACCCGGTGGCCGACAAGTTCCTGGTCTGCGCATCCCTGCTGGTCCTGGTGCACCTGAAGCGCGCCGATGTGTTCGTGGCGCTGATCATCATCGGCCGCGAGATCGCCATCTCCGCGCTGCGCGAGTGGATGGCGCAGATCGGGGCATCCCGCAGCGTGGCGGTCCACATGCTGGGCAAGGTGAAGACGACCGTGCAGATGGTCGCCATCCCGTTCCTGCTGTTCGACGGCAACCTGTTCGGGATCATCGACACCGGGCTGTGGGGCCACTGGTTGATCTGGCTGGCCGCCATCCTGACGGTCTGGTCGATGGCGTACTACCTGCGCAAGGCCCTGCCCGAGATCCGCAAGCGGGTGAAGTAGCCAATCGATGCCGTCACCTTCCCGCCAGGACGCGCTGGTGCGGGCGATGCCCGCCGTCTTCGTGGTGATCTGGGCCACGGGCTTCATCGTGGCCCGGTACGGCATGCCGCATTCGCCGCCGCTGAAGTTCCTGTCGATGCGCTATGCGCTGTCCTCGGCCTGCTTCCTCGCCTGGGCCGTGCTCGCCCGCGCGGCCTGGCCGCGCGATCGTGTGCAGGGGCTGCACCTGGCGATCACCGGCATCCTGATGCACGCCGGCTACCTGGGAGGCGTCTGGGCTGCCGTCAAGGACGGCATGGGCGCCGGCCTGGCGGCATTGCTGGTGGGACTGCAGCCGGTGCTCACGGCCTTCTGGATTGCGGCCCAGGGCGGGCGGGTGAGCCGGCGGCAGTGGTCGGGCCTGGCCCTGGGTCTCGCCGGCCTGCTGCTGGTGGTGTGGCAGAAACTCGGGTTCGGCGAGGTGCATCCCGCCAATTTGGCCTGCGCGCTGGTGGCGCTGCTCTCGATCACCGCCGGAACGCTCTACCAGAAGCGCTACGTGGCGCCGTGCGACGTGCGCACCGCCAACCTGGTGCAATTGCTCGCCGCGCTGGCACTCACCTTGCCGCTGGCGCTACTGCTCGAGAGCGAACCGATGGCCTGGCAGGCGGCCAGCGGCGGCTTCAACGTGGAGCTCGCCGGCGCGATGGCGTGGTCGGTGCTCGGGCTCACGCTGGGCGGCAGTTCCCTGCTGTACCTCCTGATCCAGCGCGGCGCCGCAACCACCGTCACCAGCCTGATGTACCTGGTGCCGCCGACCACCGCCCTGATGGCGTGGGCGCTGTTCGGCGAGGCCATCACCCCGGTCATCGTCGCGGGTGTCGCGCTCACGGCCGTCGGCGTGAGCCTGGTCGTGCGGTCACCGGCGCCGCCTTCGGCGTCCACGGCTCGGTCCTGAACTGGTCGGCCAGGAAATCGACGAGCAGCCGGATGCGCCGGGGCGTCGTCGGTGTGTGCGGCGCGAGCCAGTGGATGTCGGCATCCACCATCGCATGGCCCGGCAGCACCCGCACGAGCTCGCCGGTGGCCAGCAGGCCGGCGATGTCCCAGAGGCTGCGCAGCATGATGCCGTGGCCCGCCAGGCACCAGTCGCGGACCAGCTCGCCGGAGTTGCTGGACAGCCGGCCTGCGACGCGAACGCGCACCTCGCCGCGGTCGCGCTCGCGCTGCAACCGCCAGACGTCGAAGCGCTCGCTTTCCCGCACGACCAGGCATTCGTGCGAGGCCAGCTCCTCCACCGTCAGGGGTGTTCCGCGGCGCTGCAGGTACTCGGGGGCGGCCACCAGCACCCGCTGGTTGCGTGCCAGCCGGCGCCCCGTCCATTCGCTGGCACGCTGGCCGCGCACCGACCACAGCCAGACGGCGCCGTCGTAGCCTTCCACCGCAAGGTCGGGAAGCCGTTCGGTCAACTGCAACTGCACCTCGATGCGGGGGTGGCGGGAGGCGAACTGCGCGAGGGCAGGGCCGAGCCAGGACCGGCCGAAGCCGAAGGTGCTGGCCAGACGGATACGACCGACGGGGTCCTTCTGGCGCTCCTGCAGGTCGGTCTCGAGGTCGGCGAAGCCGGACAGCAGCCGTCCGGCCCGATCGCACAACTGCTCGCCTTCTGCCGTCGGGACGACCTTGCGCGTCGTGCGCTGGAACAGCTGCAGGCCGATCCGGGCCTCCAGCGCAGCCAGCCGCTTGGTGACCACCGAGGGAACGACGTCCGCCGCGGACGCTGCTCCCGACAAGCTGCCGTGCTGGCGGATGGCCAGCAGCAATTCCAGGTCGGAGCGGTCGAGGCGGGCCTTCATCATTGCCATTGCGGAAAGAATCGATTGCCCGATTATTGCTTGATGCTGCAGGGGGCCGGATGCCAGAATCGACGGGTGCTGCAAGGATTCGAACCACGCCAGGTCAACCGCGACGGGATCGCGCTGCACGTGCGCGTCGGAGGCGCCGGCACACCCTTGCTGCTGCTGCACGGCCATCCCCAGTCGATGGCGATGTGGCACCGCGTCGCGCCTGAGCTGGCGCAGCGGCATCGCGTCGTCCTGATGGACCTGCGGGGTTATGGCGATTCGGGCCGCCCGCCGGCCGGGGAAGGCAGCGCCGCCTACAGCAAGCGCGAGATGGCACGCGACGGTCTGCACGTGATGCGAGCGCTCGGGTACGAGCGCTTCCAGGTGCTGGCGCACGACCGCGGCGCGCGCGTGGCGCACCGGCTGGCGGCCGACGCGCCGGAGGCCGTCGAACGGCTGCTGCTGCTGGACATCGCGCCGACGCTGGCCATGTACGAGAACACCTCGCAGGCGTTCGCGCTGGCGTACTGGCACTGGTTCTTCCTCGTCCAGCCGTCCCCGTTGCCCGAGGCGCTGATCGACACCGACCCGGTGCGCTACCTGCGCAGCGTCATGGGCGCGCGGCACGCCGGCCTGGCCGCCTTCGCGCCGGAGGCGCTGGCGGAGTACGAGCGTTGCATCGCACGGCCCGGCACCGCGCAGTCGATCTGCGCTGACTACCGGGCCTCGGCCGGCATCGACCTGGCGCATGATCGCGCCGACGTGGCCGCTGGCCGCCGGTTGTCCCAGCCGCTGCGCGTGCTGTGGGGCGAGCACGGTGCCGTGGGGCGGAATTTCGACGTGCTCGCGCTCTGGCGCGAGCGGGCCGCGACGGTGGAGGGGAAGTCCCTGCCGTGCGGACACTACATTGCGGAAGAGGCGCCGCAGGCCCTGTTGGGCGAAGCGCTGCAGTTTTTCAGGAGCACACCATGAGCAAGAAGAGGATCGCAGTCATCGCCGGCGACGGCATCGGCAAGGAAACCATGCCCGAGGGCGTGCGGGTCATGGAGGCGGCGGCCTCGAAGTTCGGCATCGACCTGCAGTTCGACCATTTCGACTTCTCGTGCTGGGACTATTGCGAGAAGCACGGCAAGTACATGCCGGACGACTGGAAGGAGCAGATCGGCGGCCACGACGCCATCTTCTTCGGTGCCGTCGGCTGGCCCGAGAAGATCGCCGACCACACGTCCCTGTGGCAGTCGCTGCTGCTGTTCCGCCGCGAGTTCGACCAGTACATCAACCTGCGGCCGGCCCGCCTGATGCCCGGCATCATCGCGCCCGTGGTGCGCCGCGACGGCACGGCCCGCCAGCCCGGCGAGATCGACATGTACATCGTGCGTGAGAACACCGAGGGCGAGTACTCCAGCATCGGCGGCCGCATGTATGCCGGCACCGAGCGCGAACTCGTCATGCAGGAGAGCGTGTTCTCCCGCGTGGGTGTCGACCGCGTGCTGAAGTTCGCCTTCGAGCTTGCCCAGTCGCGGCCCAAGAAGCACCTGACCAGCGCCACCAAGTCCAACGGCATCGCGATCACCATGCCGTACTGGGACGAGCGCGTGGCGGAGATGGCCAAGGCCTACCCGGGGGTGAAACTGGACAAGTTCCACATCGACATCCTCACCGCCCACTTCGTGCAGCGGCCCGACTTCTTCGACGTGGTGGTGGCCAGCAACCTGTTCGGCGACATCCTCAGCGACCTGGGCCCGGCCTGCACCGGCACCATCGGCATCGCGCCGAGCGCCAACCTGAACCCGGACCGCAAGTTCCCCTCGTTGTTCGAGCCGGTCCACGGGTCGGCACCCGACATCGCGGGGCGCGGTATCGCCAACCCGATCGGGCAGATCTGGTGCGGCGCGATGATGCTGGAATTCCTCGGGTACAAGGAGGCGCACGACGCCGTGCTGCGCACCATCGAGAAGGTGCTCGACCCCAAGTCCGGTGCGCCCAAGACCCCCGACATCGGCGGCAAGGCCAGCACCGGCGACCTGGGCCGGGCGATCGCCAGCGCCCTCTGAAAGGCCGCTGAATCCGCGCGGCTGCGTGCCGCGTGACAAAGTGGCGCGGGACCCCTCGGCCCGCGCCTACCACCCCCGTACCACCGGCATGGCGCCGCCGGGAATGCGCGGCCGCCGTGTTGTAAACCTGCCAACGTGATTGACAGGGGGTAGGGGCCATGGCTCTAATTCAGCGACCAGTGGCTCACGGCCGCGGCACGAACGTCTCCCCATCCTGGCACCTCCAGCACCGCAGATGCGGCGCGCCAGGGTCGGGAGACAAAAATTTTTCGAAGACACGACCTGTCCAACACTTTCTCTCAACGAGGGGCTCTTGTGAACAAAACCGAACTGATCGAGCACATCGCCAAACACGCCGACATCTCGAAAGCCGCGGCCACGCGCGCGCTGGAGTCGATGATCGGCGCCGTCAAGACGACGCTGAAGAAGGGCGGCTCGGTGTCGCTGGTGGGTTTCGGCACGTTCGCCGTCGGCAAGCGTGCGGCTCGCAGCGGTCGCAATCCCCGTACCGGCGCGCAGATTAAAATCAAGGCCGCCAAGGTGCCCAAGTTCCGTCCCGGCAAGGCGCTCAAGGATGCGCTGAACTGAAGATGGCGCGTCGGTGGGGTGCTTAGCTCAGCTGGCAGAGCGGCGCCCTTACAAGGCGTAGGTCGGCGGTTCGATCCCGTCAGCACCCACCAACCAGCGAAGGCGAACGGATGTTCGCCTTTTGTTTTTTCCGGCGCACCCGCGATCCGTCATCCGGCGGACCCAAGTTTTTGATTCGAGAGCCGCGCAATGTTCGATTTCGTCCGCAAGCACACCCGGGTGATGCAGATCCTGCTGTTTCTGCTGATCTTCCCTTCCTTCGTGCTGTTCGGCCTGGAAGGCTACAACCGCTACCAGGAGAAGGGGCCCACGGTCGCGAAGGTCGATGGCCAGACCATCACGCAGTCGCAGTGGGATGCCGAGCACAAGTCCGAGGTGGACAAGATGCGCCAGCAGATTCCCAACCTGGACCCCAAGCTGCTCGATTCCCCGGCGGCGCGTTACGCGACACTCGAACGCATGGTGCGTGACCGCGTGCTCGCCGCCGCCGCCGCCAAGTCCCGGCTGCAGGCCAGCGACCAGCGCCTGGCCCGCGAACTGCAGTCCAACGAAGTCATCGCGTCGCTGCGGGGCAAGGACGGCCGCCTGGACATGGAGCGCTACAGGCAGCTGCTGGGCGCCCAGGGCCTGTCGCCGCAGCAGTTCGAGGAGCAGGTGCGGGCCGACCTGGGGTCGCGCCAGGTGCTGGCCGGCGTCGTCGGCTCCGGTTTCGGCGCGCCGGCACAGGCCAACGTGTCGCTGGCCGCGTTCTTCGACAAGCGCGAGGTGCAGGTGGCCCGCTTCGACCCGGCCGACTACGCGGCCAAGGTGAACCCGTCGCCGGCCGACATCGAGGCCTACTACAAGGCCAATCCGCAGCAGTTCCAGGCGCCGGAGCAGGCCTCCATCGAATACGTGGTCCTGGACCTCGACACGGTGAAGAAGGGCATCACGCTGAACGAGCAGGATCTCAAGACGTACTACGAGCAGAACGCGGCCCGCCTGGCCAGCCAGGAAGAGCGCCGCGCGAGCCACATCCTCGTCGCCGTTCCCAAGGGCGCGTCGCAGGCCGACAAGGACAAGGCACGGGCCCGCGCCCAGGAACTGGCCGACGCGGCGCGCAAGGCGCCGCAGACGTTCGGTGACCTGGCCAAGAAGAACTCGCAGGACCCCGCTTCCGCCGCCAACGGGGGCGATCTCGAATGGTCGGCGCGCGGCGGCTTCGCGAGCAAGGCACTCGAGGACGCGGTGTTCTCGCTGAAGAAGGGCGACGTCGCGGCCAGCCCGGTCGAGACGGAGTTCGGCTGGCACGTGGTGATGCTCACCGACGTGCGTGCGCCGCAGCAGAAGTCGTTCGAGCAGATGCGCCCCGAACTGGAGACCGAGGTGCGCAGGCAACAGGCGCAGAAGAAGTTCGCCGAGACGGCCGACACGTTCAGCAATGCGGTCTACGAGGCCTCCGATGGTTTCAAGTCGGTCGCCGAGCGGTTCAAGACGGACGTGAAGACCGCCACCAACGTCCGCCGCACGCCGGCCGCGCCGTCCAAGGACCTGCTGGCCAACCCGAAGCTGCTGGCCGCCGTGTTTTCGCCCGAGAGCATCGAGAGGAAGCGCAACACGGAGGCGGTCGAGACGGCGTCCAACCAGCTGGTGTCCGCCCGCATCGTGCAGTACAGCCCGGCGCGCACGCTGCCGCTGGCCGACGTGCAGGACGAGGTGCGAAAGCGCGTCGTGGCGGCCAAGGCCGCCGAACTGGCCCGCAAGGAAGGCGCCGACAAGCTGGCCGCCTGGAAGGCCAACCCGGCCGCCGCGACCCTGCCGCAAGCAGTGGTGGTGTCCCGGGAGGATCCGGCCAAGCAGCCCGCCGCCGTCGTCGAGGCGGCCCTTCGTGCCGACACGTCGGCCCTGCCGGTGCTGGCCGGGGTGGACCTGGCCGAGCAGGGCTATGCGATCGTCAAGGTAGCCAAGCAGGTGCAGCGGCCGGCCCCCGAGCCGGCGCAGGCCAAGGAAGAAGCGGCCCAGTACGGCCGCTGGTGGAGCAATGCCGAGGCGCTGGCCTACTACGACCTGCTCAAGGAACGCTTCAAGGCCCAGATCGTGATTCCCAAGCCGGCCCGCGATGCGACCGAGACCGCAACACGCTGAGCCGAAGGCCCTCCAGCCCCGGCTATAATCACGGGCTTCGACGGTGGCTGTAGCTCAGTTGGTAGAGTCCCAGATTGTGATTCTGGTTGTCGTGGGTTCGAGTCCCATCAGCCACCCCAGACTCTCGTGAAAAAGCCGGTCCCCTGGACCGGCTTTTTTCTTGGGCGCCAGCGCGCTCAGTCGTTCACCATCACCAGCTTGCCCTTGACCGCCCGCGATCCCATGTGGGCGTAGGCCTGCTTGAGCTGCGCCATCGGCATGGTGCGGTCGATCACCGGTTTCACCTTGCCCTGTGCGTACCAGCCGGCCAGTTCGGCCATCATGGCCGCGTTGGCCTTGGGCTCGCGGCGGGCGAAGTCGCCCCAGAACACGCCGACGATGGAGGCCCCCTTGAGCAGCGCCAGGTTGAGCGGCAGGGACGGGATGGGCCCGGCGGCGAAGCCCACCACCAGGTAGCGCCCGCGCCAGGCGATCGAGCGGAAGGCCGGCTCGGCGAAGTCGCCGCCCACCGGGTCGTAGATGACGTCGGGGCCCTTGCCGTCGGTGGCTGCCTTGATCGCGTCGCGCAGGTTGCCCTGGCCGTAGTTGATGGTGGCGTCGGCGCCCAGCGAGGCGCACAGCGCGCACTTGTCGTCGGTGGAGGCGGCGGCGATCACCCGGGCCCCCATGGCCTTGGCGATCTGGATGGCCGCAGTACCGACGCCGCCGGCCGCGCCGAGCACCAGCACGGTTTCGCCGGCCTTGAGCTGTGCGCGGTCGACGAGGGCGTGGTGCGAGGTGGCGTAGATCATGATGAAGGCCGCCGCGTCGACGAACGGGAAACCGTCCGGCAGCGGCATGCACAGGGGCGCCGGCGCGAGGGTGTGGGTCGCGAAGCCGCCGGTGCCCGACAGGCAGGCCACGCCCTGGCCGACCTTCAGCTGCGTGACACCTTCGCCCACGGCCTCGACCACGCCGGCGTACTCGGATCCGGGCACGAAGGGCAGGGGCGGCTTGTGCTGGTACTTGTTCTGGACGATCAGCAGGTCGGGGAAGTTCAGGCTGGCTGCCTTGATGGCCACCCGCACCTCGCCCGGTTTCGGCTCGGGCGTGGGCAGTTCCTTCCATTGCAGCGCGTCGACGCCGACGGGGTTCTCGCACAACCAGGCATGCATGGCGTTCTCCTTCGCGAAAGCGCGCCATCTTAGGTGCGGCGCCGCAACGGTCGATGTCCCAGCGGCGACCCCACCCCTACAATCGAACGCAGGCCGCCTGCTTCCATGAAGATCCTCCTCTCCAACGACGACGGTTACCAGGCGCCGGGCCTCGTGGCCCTGCACGCCGCGCTGCGGGACCTCGCGGACGTCGAGGTCATCGCCCCCGAGCACAACAACAGTGCCAAGTCCAACGCGCTGACCCTCCATTCGCCCCTGTCCGTGCATGGCGCGGCCAACGGGTTCCGGTATGTCAACGGCACGCCGGCCGATTGCGTCCACATCGCGCTCACCGGTCTGCTCGAGCAGCCGCCCGACCTGGTCGTGAGCGGCATCAACAACGGCGCCAACATGGGCGACGACACCATCTATTCCGGGACCGTGGGCGCGGCCATGGAGGGCTACCTGTTCGGCATCCCGGCCATCGCGTTCTCGCTCGTCGACAAGGGCTGGGCGAACCTGGACGCCGCCGCCGCCAAGGCGCGCGAACTGGTCCAGGGCATCCTGGCCGGCGGCCTCGACCCGAACCGGCCGTTCCTGCTGAACGTCAATGTGCCCAACCGGGCCCTGGCCGACATCGGCCCGTTCGAGGTCTGCCGCCTGGGTCGGCGCCATGCGGCCGAGAAAGTGATCGCGCAGGCGAGCCCCCATGGCGACACCCTGTACTGGATCGGTGGCGCCGGGCTGCCCAAGGACGGTGCGGACGGCACCGACTTCCATGCCACGGCCCAGGGCAGGGTCTCCGTCACGCCCTTGCACGTCGACCTGACCGAGCACGCGAAGCTGCCCGACTGGACAGAACGCGTCCGTCGCTTCGCGCCCACCCGATGACGCGCCGCCCCGGTTTTCCGGCCCGGCTGGACCTCACCCCGGCCGTCGCGCCGGCGGCGGGCCGCGCCAGGCCAGTGCCGGCCACTCGGCCGGTCGTGGCGCCGCAGGGCGTCGGGCTCGACTCGGGTGCCGTGCGCGCGCGCATGGTGACTCGGCTGGCCGCCGGCGGTCTGGCCGACAGCCGCGTGCTGGCCGCCATGGGAGCGGTCGATCGGCACCGCTTCGTCGACAGTGCGCTGGCCAACCAGGCCTACGAGGACACCAGCCTGCCCATCGGCCTGGGCCAGACCATCTCCAAGCCGAGCGTGGTCGCGCGCATGGCCGAGCTGCTGCTGGCCGGCACGCCGTCGGGCCGGCTGGGCCGCGTGCTGGAGGTCGGGACGGGCTGTGGTTTCCAGGCCGCCGTGCTGGCGCACCTTGCGAAGGAGGTCTACAGCATCGAGCGGCTGCGTGGCTTGCACGACAAGGCCCGCGAGAACCTGCGGCCCCTGCGGCTCGCCAACGTGCACCTGCTGTTCGGCGATGGCATGCAGGGCTTCGCCAAGGGGGCCCCGTATGCGGGCATCATCGCGGCGGCTGGCGGCGACGCTGTCCCCGATGCCTGGATCGAGCAGCTCGCCGTGGGCGGCCGCATCGTCGCCCCCACGCTGATGCCCGACGGACGCCAGGCACTGGTCGTGCTGGAGAAGGGCGCGCGCGAGCTGCGCCGCACCATTCTTGAGACCGTTCTGTTTGTCCCCCTAAAATCCGGCATCGCATGACAGAACGATCGACCACACTCGGGACCTTCAGGTCTGGTACGGGCGCACTGCTGGTCTTGACCGCACTGGTGCTGGCCGGCTGCGCGTCCAAGACGCGGGCACCGGCCCCGGTGGAGGACCGCAGTGGAGGTGCCCGCCCCCCTGCGGCCACGGCCCCTGCCGTGCTCGCGGATCCCACGCGCCCCCTGCCACTGCCCGGCACGGAAAACGCCGGCAAGCCCGGGTACTACACGGTTCGCCAGGGCGATACCCTGATCCGCATCGCGCTCGAGCATGGCCAGAACTGGCGCGATGTCGTGCGCTGGAACGGTCTCGACAACCCGAACGTGATCGAAGTCGGGCAGGTGCTGCGCGTGCAGCCGCCGGAGGTGGCCGTGGCCCGTCCGGTGCAGGCCGCCAGCGTGGCGGCCACGCCGGTGCCCCCGGCCAGCTCGGCGTCGCAGCCGGTCGCCGCCGCCTCGCAGCCGGCGTCCTCGGCCAGCGCCACGCGCACCACCTCGACCACCGCGACCGGAACAGCCACCACCGCGGCCCCCGTGGTGGCGGCGGCAGCGCCCCAACCCGCCCCGCAGCCCCAGACGCCCGACGACAACGTGTCCTGGGGCTGGCCGGCGCCGGGCAATACCGCGGTGCTGGCGTCCTTCGACGAGGTGAAGAACAAGGGCCTGGACATCGCAGGCAAGCTCGGCGACCCGGTCCTGGCTGCCGCCGACGGCCGGGTGGTCTATGCCGGCGCCGGCCTGCGTGGTTACGGCAACCTGATCATCCTGAAGCACAACAACACTTATCTCACCGCCTACGCGCACAACCAGACGCTGCTGGTCAAGGAAGACCAGACGGTGCGCCGGGGCCAGAAGATCGCCGAAATGGGGTCCAGCGACACCGATCGGGTCAAGCTCCACTTCGAGATCCGGCGCCAAGGCAAGCCCGTGGATCCCGTCGCTTTCCTGCCGAGGTAACGATGGCCCGCAAGCGCAACGGACAAGGCAGTTCGCCTGATCCGGGCGCGGTGGGGCAGGGTGTGCCGTTGCCGGCCGACGAGCCGACCGGCAACGGCTCGGAATCGACCGAAATACCCATCCGCGAGATCGTGGCCGACCTGGCCGGCGAGTCCAGCGACACCCTCACCCTCTACCTGCGGGACGTTCGCCGCACCGAGCTGTTCACCCCGCAGGAGGAGTTCGAGACCGCCACCCGGGCGCGCGGTGGCGACTTCGCAGCCCGGCAGTCCATGATCGAGCACAACCTCAGGCTGGTCGTGAGCATCGCCAAGGGGTACCTGGGCCGCGGGGTTCCACTGTCCGACCTCATCGAGGAGGGCAACCTCGGCCTGATGCACGCCATTGAGAAGTTCGAGCCCGAACGGGGCTTCCGCTTCTCGACCTATGCCACCTGGTGGATCCGCCAGTCCGTCGAGCGCGCCGTGATGAACCAGGGTCGCACCATCCGACTGCCGGTGCACGTGGTGCGCGAGTTGCAGCAGGTGTTGCGGGCCCGCCGGACGCTCGAGAACGACTCGGCCTTCCAGGCTTCCCGCGCCACCGCCGGCGGCGACGGCGTGCGGGTCGAGGACGTGGCTGCCTTGCTGGGCCGCAACGTGCAGGAAGTCGCCGACCTGCTGGCCCTGGCGGAAACGCCGCGCTCGCTCGACGCCACGGTCGACCGCACCGAGGACGAGCACACCCTGGGCGACTCCATCGCCGACGAACTGGCGGTCGATCCGACCGGCGTCACGCAGAACCACGAGGTCGAGCGGCTGCTCGCCAACTGGATCGACACCCTGTCGGGGCGCGAGAAGGAAGTGCTCGAAGGGCGCTTCGGCCTGCACGACCGCGAACCCGAGACGCTGGAGGTGCTGAGCGAGCGCCTGGGCCTCACGCGCGAACGCGTGCGCCAGATCCAGAACGAGGCCCTGCTCAAGCTCAAGCGCCACATGGTGCGCAACGGCATCACCCGCGAAGCGCTGTTCTAGCGTCTCGCCGCTTCTTGCGCTCACTACGTCTGGCGGGTCGCGGCCGAACCCTCCCCCTCCGGGGGAGGGCAGGGTGGGGGTTCCTGAAGCGGCCGCAGGCCAACTCATGATGGGGCACTGCTACAGTGCCCCATCATGAGTTGGCCCGTTCTCGTCTTCGACATCGAATCCATCCCCGACGTGGCCGGCCTGCGCCTGCTGCGGGACGCGCCGGCCGACGCCAGCGATGCGCAGGTCTACGCGGCCTGGGCGCAGGAGCGCAAGGACAAGGGCCAGAGCGATTTCATGCCGCTGCACCTGCAGCGCATCCTCGTGATCAGCTGCGTCTTCCGCAACGGCGAGGGCCTGCGGGTGCACTCGTTCGTCGACCGCGACGGGGCCAGCGAGGGCAAGGTGGTGCAGAACTTCTTCCACACCGTCGAGAAGCACGTGCCCCAGCTGGTGAGCTGGAACGGCGGCGGCTTCGACCTGCCGGTGCTGCACTACCGCGGCCTGCGGCATGGGGTGGTGGCCGACAAGTACTGGGACCTCGGCGACGACGACCGGGAGTTCAAGTGGAACAACTACATCAGCCGTTACCACATGCGCCACCTGGACCTGATGGATCTGCTGGCCATGTACCAGCCGCGCGCCAGTGCGCCGCTCGATGCCATGGCCAAGCTGTGCGGCTTTCCCGGCAAGCTGGGCATGGACGGCTCGCAGGTCTACCAGGCCTACCTGGACGGCAAGCTGGAGGACATCCGCCGCTACTGCGAAACCGACGTGATGAACACCTACCTGCTGTACTGCCGCTTCCAGAAGATGCGCTCGGGCCTCACCGAAGCGGAGTACGAGCAGGAAATCGCACTCGTGAAGGGCACGCTCGGCGGGCTGGCCGAGGCCGAGCCGCACTGGCGCGAGTACCTGGCCGCCTGGGCTTGATGCCTCAGGCCGGCTGCAGCATCTCGTCATAGCCGCGGCCGCGGAATTCGAGCAGGTCGATGCCGTGGCCGAACGGATCGGCCAGGTTCGCCATCCGGCCCCAGCGCCGCTCCTGCAGTGGCCTCTCGAGCGTGGCGCCCAGCCCGACCAGGCGCTGCACGGACAGCTCGATGTCGTCGACCACGAAGTCCAGGTGCACCGGGGTCCAGTGCCGCTCGTAGCTGCGCCGCTGCGGGCGGGCATCGCCCAGCGGTGCACTGCCGGATGCTTCCACCAGCAGGTCGATCGGGCTGGCGGCGCCCAGCAGTTCGACCCAGTCGCTGCGCAGGCGGCGGCCGACCCGAAGGCCCAGGCCGTCCGTGTAGAACGCGATGCCGCGCTCCAGGTCGTCGACGTCGATGCAGATGCGCAGTTCCATGGCCACCTCCGGCGGGGGGCGCCCAGTATGGCCTGAGACAATCGGGGCATGACGGACAAGAAGGACGAGGGGGCCGCGCTGCCGGAAGGCTGGCTGGCGGTGGACGCCCTGGACATCGAGGCGCAAGGGGTCGCGCGGCGGCCCGACGGCAAGGTCGTGTTCATCGATGGGGCGCTGCCGACCGAACTGGTCAGCGCGACCGTGACACGACGCAAGAACAACTGGGAGCAGGCCCAGCTGACGGCGATCCACCGCGAGTCGTCGCAGCGCGTGCGCCCGCGCTGCCCGCATTTCGGCCTGCACGAGGGGGCGTGCGGCGGCTGCAAGATGCAGCACCTGCATCCGGGCGCGCAAGTCGCGGTCAAGCAGCGCGTGCTGGAGGACAACCTCTGGCACCTGGGCAAGGTACGTCCCGAGACGGTGTTGCGGCCGATCGAGGGACCGGCGTGGAACTACCGCTGGCGCGCCCGCTTCTCCGTGCGCCACGTGCGCAAGAAGGGCACCGTGCTGGTCGGCTTCCACGAGCGCAAGAGCCGCTACGTGGCCGACATCCGCGAGTGCCACGTGGTGCCGAAGGCGGTGAGCGACCTGCTGCTGCCCTTGCGTGCCCTGGTCGGTTCGATGGACGCCATCGAGACCTGTCCGCAGATCGAGCTGGCCTGCGGCGACGATGTCATCGCGCTGGTGCTGCGCCACCTGGAGCCGCTCAGCGCCGGCGACCTGGCCAAGCTGCGGGCGTTCGCGCGCGAGCATGCCGGCGTGCAATGGTGGCTGCAGCCCAAGGGGCCCGACACCGTCCACCTGCTGGACGAGGGCGGTCCGGAGCTGGCCTACGCACTGCCCGAGTTCGGCATCCGGATGCCGTTCCGCCCCACCGACTTCACCCAGGTCAATCCGCACGTCAACCAGGTGCTGGTCGGGCGGGCGCTGCGGCTGCTGGACGTGCAGCGGCAGGACCGGGTGATCGACTGGTTCTGCGGGCTGGGCAATTTCACGCTGCCCCTTGCGACCCGGGCGCGCGAAGTGCTCGGCATCGAGGGCAGCGAGACGCTGGTGGCGCGCTCGCGCGAGAACCTGGCCGGCAATGCCCGCCGGTGCGCCCTGGCGCCCACGAGCTTCGTGGCCCGCAACCTGTTCGAGATGACGCCGCAACTGCTGACGAGTGACGGCGTGGCCGACAAGTGGCTGGTCGATCCCCCGCGGGAAGGTGCTTTCTCGCTCGCCAAGGCGCTTGCCGACCTGTACCAGCAGCCGGAACTGGCGGCAGGCTGGACGCCGCCACACCGCATCGTCTACGTCAGCTGCAATCCGGCCACGCTGGCGCGCGATGCCGGCCTGCTGGTGCACCAGGGCGGCTACCGCTGCACGGCCGCCGGGGTGGTGAACATGTTCCCGCACACCGCCCACGTCGAGAGCATCGCGGTGTTCGAAAAAAGCGGGAGCTGAAATGGACGAGGGCCCCGCGGGGCCCTCGTTGACGGGGAACGAACCGGTCGGTCAGTCCCGCTCGCCGCCCGCGATGCCCAGCAGGGCCAGCAGGCTCTGGAACACGTTGAACGCATCCAGGTACAGCGCCAGGGTGGCGGAGATGTAGTTGGTTTCGCCGCCGTCGACGATGCGCTTGAGGTCGTACAGCATGAGTCCGCTGAAGATCGCGATGGCCAGCACGCAGATGACCAGCATGCCGGTGCCGGAGCCGACGAACGCATTGATGATGGAGCCGACCATCAGTGCCATCGCACCGACGAACAGGAACTTGCCGAAGCCCGACAGGTCGCGCTTGATCACGGTGGACAGGCTGGCCATCACGAAGAACACGCCGGCGGTGCCGCCGAATGCCGTCATGATGAGGCTGGGGCCGTTGCGGAAGCCCAGCACCGTGGCGATCAGGCGCGAGATCATCAGGCCCATGAAGAAGGTGAACGCCAGCAGCACGCCGATGCCGGCGGTGGAGTTCTTGGTCTTTTCGATGGCGAACATGAAGGCGAAGGCACCGCCCAGGAACACCACCAGGCCCATGCCAGGGGTCAGCCTCGCGGTGATGCCGGTGGACACGCCGACCCAGGCACCCAGCACCGTGGGCAACAGGCTCAGGGCGAGCAGCCAGTAGGTGTTGCGCAGGACGCGGTTGCGCTCCTGCACGGAGGGCAGGGCATAGCCGTAGCCGGCCGGAGAGACTTGCTCGTTCATACCAAAGCTCCTTTTCGGTGAACGTCGAGTTAGACGAAAAGATTCTAGTGAGGTTCCCGTTGGGCCCGAGCATATCCCCTGGCGGTATGCTCGCCCGCACCATGAAGACCAAATCCATGCTGGAACTCGCGGACGTCAAGGCCATCGCCGCCGCCGCGGAAGCCGAGGCACTGAAGAACCACTGGGCCGTGAGCATCGCCATCGTCGACGACGGCGGCCACCTGCTCTGGTTGCAGCGCCTCGATGGTGCCGCGCCCGTCTCGGCCCACATCGCGCCTGCAAAGGCGAACACGGCGGCGCTCGGCCGGCGCGAGAGCCGCCTTTACGAGGAGATGATCAACGGCGGCCGGGTGTCGTTCCTGAGTGCGCCCGACATCCGCGGCCTACTGGAAGGCGGCGTGCCCATCCTCAAGGACGGCCTGTGCATCGGCGCAGTCGGTGTCAGCGGGGTCAAGTCCAGCGAGGATGCCCAGGTCGCCCGCGCCGGCATTGCCGCGCTGGGGCTCTGACCCTCACTTGGTCAGGATGAGCTTGCCGAGGCGGGTGGCCTGCAGGCGATAGATCTCGCCGTTGTGGCGGATCTCCACCGAACGTCCACCCCGCAGCAGGGTGGTGCTGTCCAGGGGCGTCGGCGGCCCGGACGGCAGTGTCTCGGCGCTGCGCTCCTCCTCGCGGCCAGCCGACGCACCGGCCTGCGAACCGGCCGGCGGCGTCATGGCGTACGCGGCTCCGTGATGAAGCCGATCTTGCGCAGCCCGGCCTGTTGCGCCGCCGCCATGGCCTGCGCCACCTTCTCGTAGCGCACCGCCTTGTCGCCGCGGATGTGCAGTTCGGGTTGCGGGGTGCGCGCCGCTTCCACCTTCAGCAGGCCGGCCAGGTCGGCCTCGGCCACCTGGCGTTCGTTCCAGAAATAGTTGCCCTGCGAGTCGACCGACAGCCGCACCGTTTCCGGCTTGGTGTCCTGCGGCTGGGCACTGGCGCGCGGCAGGTCGATGTTGACCGCGTGCTTCATCACCGGGACGGTGATGATGAAGATGATGAGCAGGACCAGCATGACGTCCACCAGGGGCGTCATGTTGATCTCGTTCATCACCTCGTCGGTGTCGTCCTGGGTGCCGAAGGCCACGTCAGACCCCCTTCTTCATCGCCACCACGTTGCCGGCGCCGCCGGCGGACACCCGCGCACCGGTGAGGAAGTAGGCGTGCAGGTCATGGGCGAAGCGGTTGAGCTTCATGATGACGGTCTTGTTGCCGCGCACCAGTGCGTTGTAGCCCAGCACGGCCGGGATGGCGACAGCCAGGCCGAGCGCCGTCATGATCAGCGCCTCGCCGATCGGGCCGGCCACCTTGTCGATGGTGGCCTGGCCCGCCACGCTGATCTCCATCAGCGCGTGGTAGATGCCCCAGACGGTGCCGAACAGGCCCACGAACGGCGCAGTGGACCCGACCGACGCCAGCACCGCCAGGCCGGACTGCAGGCGGGCGGTGGATTCGTCGATCGAGTTGCGCAGGCTGCGCGTGAGCCACTCGCTGACGTCCAGCGAATCGTGCAACTGCGGCTGCGCGTGGTGGTGCGCCGTCGCTTCGCGTCCTTCGGTCGCCAGCGCCCGGAACGGGTTGGCCGGGTCGGTGCCGAGCTTGCTCACGCCCTCGGCGAAATCGGCGCTGTGCCAGAAGCCTTCGGTCTGGCGCGCCTGGCGGGCGTGCCGGCCGAGATCGAGCGCTTTGACGATGATGACGATCCAGGACGAGAGCGACATCACGAGCAGCAGGATCGCGACGCCGCGGGTAACGAGGTCCCCCTGGTTCCAGAGGTTCAGCAGGCCAAATTGGGATGTCATTCTGTTATTCACTCCAGCACGAAATTGATCGGGACCCGGAACCACATCGCCTCCGGAACGCCACCGCGCTTGCCGGGAACATAGCGCCACTTGAGGACCGTGGCGACGGCGGCCTGGTCGAGGCGGTCGTAGCCGCTCGAATCGGCCACTTCGGCGCGCTGTGCGAGGCCGTCGGTGCCGATCAGGACGCGCACCACCACCTTGCCCTGCTCGCCGAGGCGCTTGCTGATCGGCGGGTAGGCGGGCTTGGGGTTCTGCAGGTAGTCGGCGTCGGTCGAAGGCAGTTCGACCCGGGGTGCCGGCGGCGCCGGAGCGGGAGCCGGCGGCGCAGGCGCGACCGGGGCCGCGATGGGCGGCGCGGGCGGCTGGGGCGTGGCGACGCCCAGGGGGGCATTGGGAGCCGGAGCGGGATCGGGCCGCGCGACCGGCTGCGGGGCGGGTGGCAGCGGGCGCGGTGCCGGCGCCTTCTTCGGCGGCGGCTCGGCCTTGACGGGGGGCGGCGGGGCCGGCGGCGGTGGCGCCACCTTGGGCTCCTCGGGCGTCAGCTCGGTCAGGATCGCCGCCGGAACGATGATCTCGATCGTTCGCCGCAGCAGGCCGGATTGCAGCGCCCACAGGGCCGCCACATGGAACAGCACCACGCCGCCGGCGATGACGAGGTTGCGATGGCGGGTGAAGGGAGGGGCGGCGACGGACACGGGAATGCGGAAACCGAGGATGCGAATCGGGTGGAGGTGCTGGGCGCTAGCGGCGGAACACCCACCGCAGCGCCAGCAGCACCAGGGCGACGCTCAGCCCAAGGAAGGGGAGCCAGCCCATGCGACGCTCTCGGCCGAGGCGGCGCCGCGCAGGGCGGCAACCGGAGCACTGTGGCAGCACTGGTCGACGATGTCGCGGGCGCAGCCTTCGCACTGCCCGCATTGCGTGGCGACGCCCAGCTCGAACTGGATGTCGTCGAAGCTCATGCCGGCACGCGCGTGGCGGACGATCTCGCGGTCGGAAACTCGGCGGCAGACACAGACGATCATGGCGGACAGTGGTGGATCAGGCAGCGACGAGCAGAGTATAAATGAGAATCTCTCTCATTCGCAAGCCGTTTGGCGGGCGAGGGCATTCGGATCCAGCAGGTCGTCCGGCATGTCCCGCAGGCTGGTAACGCCCGACAAGGCCATGGCCGCCTCCAGCTCGTCCCGCAGCACCCGCAGCACGTGCGAGACGCCCAGTGCGCCGGCGCTGGCCAGCCCCCAGCCGACCGGTCGGCCGATGAGCACGGCCGAGGCACCCAGCGCCAGCGCCTTCAGCACATCGGTGCCCCGACGGATGCCCCCGTCGACGATCAGCGGCAGGGTGCCGCCGGTTGCCTTGGCAATCTGGGGCAGTGCCTGGGCCGTGGCCGGCGTGCCGTCGAGCGTGCGGCCGCCATGGTTGGACACGACGAGGCCCGCGACGCCGAGCGCCTGGGCACGGCGGGCGTCGGCCGGGTGCAGCACGCCCTTGATCCACAGCGGCAGCCGGGTCTGGGCGGCGACCCATTCCACGTCGGCCCAGGTCGGGGCACGCGCCAGCAGGCCTGCCAGCGTGCCGTCGCCCGCAGCGGTCGATGCGAGGTTGGCCGCCACCACCCCGGACGGCAGCCGGAAGCCCGCCCGGCGCTCGGCATCCCGCACGCCGTTGACTGGCGCATCGACGGTCAGCACCAGCGCTTCGTAGCCCGCCGCCTCGGCCCGCCGGATGAGATCCAGCGACCGCGCGCGGTCGGCCTGCAGATAAAGCTGGAACCAGAGCGGGCCCCGGTCCTGGTCGTTGCGCACGGCGGCGGCCACCGTCTCCAGCGGCACGTTCGACAACGTGCTCAACACGAAGCCGGCCTGCTGTGCCGAGGCGGCGATCGCGCTTGCTACCTCGCCGTCCCCGTGCAACAGGCGCTGGTGCGCGAGCGGTGCGACGAGGAGTGGGTGGGCGAGGCGGCTTCCGGCCAGCGTCACTTCCGTGCTGAGCCCCGCCAGCGGGGCCAGGACCCGCGGCCAGAGCTGGAGCGCGTTCCAGCCCGCGCGGTTCGCCCGCCGTGTCAGGCCATCGCCTGCCACGCTGTCGAGGTAAGCCCAGGTGTTCGGGTCCAGGCCGGTGCGCGCACGCGCCTCGTGGTCCGACAGGGCAACGACGCCGGGGGGCAGCGCGACCGGCGTCGTTCTCACGTGTCCGCCCACATGCGCAGGAGGTTGTGGTACGTGCCCATCAGCGACACGGTCTCGGCGCTCTCGCCATGCAATTGGCGCAGCGCCGTGAGGGCATCGTCGAGCTCGAGCAGCAGGCGCCGCCGCTCCTCGCCGCGCACCATGCTCTCGACCCAGAAGAAGCTGGCGAGCCGGCTGCCACGGGTGACGGGCCGTACCTCGTGCACGCTGGTGCCGGGGTAGAGGACGGCGTGGCCCGCGGGCAGTTTCACGGATTGCGACGCTGTCCCGTCGTGGATCACGAGTTCGCCGCCGTCGTAGCTCTCCGGCGCGCACAGGAACACCGTGCAGGACAGGTCGGTGCGGACACGCTGGCCGCCCTCGGCGAAGCGGACGGCACCGTCGACGTGCGGGCCGTAGTGGTTCGCCTCGTCGGCGTAGCGGTTGAACGCCGGCGGAAAGACGCGCTTGGGCAGGGCGGCCGCCAGGAAGCGGGGCGACCGTTCGAGGGCGCGCAGGACCAATGCCTGCAGTTCGCGTGCCGCCGGGGCGTCGCCGGGGACCTGTTCGTTGCGTTTGGCTTGCGCCGCCTGGTCGCCGGCCGTGGCGCGCCCGTCCACCCAGGGCGCGCCTTCCAGCAGCTCACGCGCGCGCTCCACGTCCGGTTCGGAGAGCAGCGGGAACGTGAGCACCATGGCGTGGCCTTTCAGAACCGGGTGATGAGGCCGACCTGCACCAGCCGCCCGGCACCGGGAACGTAGTGGCCGCGGTAGAGGGAATCGGCATACAGCTTGTCGCCGGCATTGATGATGTTGCCCTTGATCGTGACCTGTTCGCTGAAGCGGTATTCCGCCATCAGGTCGACCGTGGCGAAGCCGGGGGCTTCCCAGGCCGGCGCGGTGACGTCTGCCGGCGCCTGGGCACTGCGGAAATTGATGCCCGCGCCCACGCGGACGGCGCCGGTCAGCTGGTAGGTGCTCCAGATCGTGCCGCTGTGGCGCGGGCTCAGGCCGGGCCGGTCGCCGACCCGGTTGCCCACCGTGCCCTGGGCGCAGGCGGCCGGCGCCGCGGGGCAGGGCGCCGCCTCGTCGACCTTGGCGATCGGCATCCACATATAGGAGCCGTAGACCTCCCAGCGGGGCGTGAGGCGCCCGGTGAGGTCGATCTCGAAGCCGGCGGAGTGGCGCTTGCCCGACAGCAGCAGCCGGTCGGCGGCGGTGTCAATGTCCGTGTTGCGCTCGTTCATCTTGGTCGAGTGGAAGATGGCCAGCCGCGTCGTGAACCGGTGGTCGGCCGTGTCCAGCTTGGCCCCGACCTCGATGTTCTGGCTCTTCTCCGGCGGCGTGTTGGCGCTCTGCGCGTTGTACGAATAGGTGTCGCCCGAGGTGTTGAACGACGTGCCGTACGACGCGTGGAACGAGTGCAGGTCGTTGGGCTGGTACAGCACCCCGACGCGCTGGCTCCATTCGGAGATCTTCTGCTGGAAGCTGGTGGTGGTCACCGGGCCGGAAGCGTTGGCGGGAATGGCGAACTGGTTGTAGCGCCCGTCCATGTTGTCGTAGCGCAGGCCGCCCAGCAGCTTCCAGTGCGGCGCCACCTGCATCAGGTCCTGCGCGTAGAGGCCGTAGGCCTTGGCGACGAAATTGCTGCTGTCGCGCAGCACGCGGTTGGCCTCGGGGATCGTGGCCCCGTCATTGGGGGTGCCGGCCAGGGTGTTGGGTTTGACCAGGTCGACCCCTCCCTGTGCCGCCGTGCGGCTGGCCAGCAGGGTCTTCTCCTCGCGCGCGAAATCGACGCCGGTCTGCACTTCGTGTTTGTATCCCAGAGCATTGAACCTGGTGCTCAGGTCACTCTGGCCGTGCAGGGTGTCGACGTCCTGGATCTTCAGGTTGGTGCCGCGCGTGAACACGGTGCCCGGGCCGAAGGTGGCCAGGTCCGCGGCCGCGCCGCCCGGTTGCAGGCCCGCCGCCGCGAAGCGGATGGCGCTGGCACGCAGGTCACGCTGGAAGATGCCCTTGCGCACCTGGGTGCGCAGTTCGCTGCCGTCGTCGAATCGGTGGATGTGGTTGATCCCCAGCATCTTGGCGAGGCCGGCGTTGTAGTCGCTCGCCATGCCGAAGTAGTCGGTCGGCTTGAGGCCACCGATGATGGTGTTGCTGGCGGTGGTGTCGGACGCACGCGGCTTGATCCAGGGCAGGCCGTAGTTGATGCCGTTGTTGTTGTTCAGGTAGTAGGCGTTGACGAGGAACTCGTTGCGCAGCCCGATGCCCCACCGGAATGCGCCGGCCACGCCTTCCTTGTCCACGCTGCTGCCGGCGCCGTTGTTGTCGGCCTTGGTGCGCATGACGTTCAGGCGCACGGCGGCATCCTGGCCCACCTGGCGGTTGAAGTCGCCGGTGATGCGGCCGTACGCGTGGTTGCCGATCGTGGTGGCGACCTCGTTCTCGTCGATCAGGCGGGGCACCTTGCTGACCTGGTTGACGGCGCCCCCAGTGGACCCGCGCCCGAACAGCATGGAGGCGGAGCCGCGCAGCAGTTCGACGCGGTCGTTATTGAACGTGTCGCGGTCGTAGAACGCCGGGTCGCGCATGCCGTCCAGGAAGATGTCGCCGGTCCCGGCGAGCGAGAAGCCACGCAGCCGGATGTCTTCCTCGCCGCCTTCGGCCGCCTGGAAGCTGATGCCGCCCGTGTTGCGCAGCACGTCCTTCACGGTGTCGAGATTGCGATCGTCGATGAGCTTCTCGGTCACGACGGTGATCGACTGCGGGATGTCGCGCAGTTCCTGGTTGCCCTTGCCGATGGTGCTGCGGGTGGCACGCACGGAATCCTTGCCTTCAGGCGCCTCGGCCTTGTCCTTCACCTCCACCTGCTGCAGGGTCCGTCCGCCTTCGCTGCCGGGATTGGTCTGCGCGAGCGATCCGAACGAGGCCGCCAGCATCATGGCGCCGAGCGGCAGCAGGGCAGGGCTGGATGGGGTGCGGTTGCTGGCCGCAGGCTGGGCGGACAGGACGGCGGGTGCATTCGAAGCCAAGGAAACCTCCAAGGCCGCAGGTAGGTGCGGCGAATCAGTGAGGCTGGCTGGCGGAATGGCTGGCTCGCCGGATGGGATTTACAAAGTGTACACGCAAATGCGAATCCCTCTCATTTAGAGTCGAGAGGCCTGCATGAGCCGGGCGGCGCTTTCCCTCCGGGGCACGGGTCTCGTCGTCTGTTCCGATCGCTCCGAGAGAAGGGTGCCGACGCGCCCGCCGTCGTCGTTGCTCCCGGCGCGGAGTGACTGGCGAGTTGCGGCCAGCTTGGCGGTGCGCCAAAAAGAAAAACCGGCCAGCGCGTGCTGCGCGGCCGGTTCTGATCGGGACGGAGCCGGGCTTAGCCGGGCTCACCCATCTGGGACTGCAGGTAGTTCTGCAGACCGACCTTGCCGAGCAGGTCGATCTGGGTCTCGAGGAAGTCGATGTGCTCCTCGGTGTCGGTGAGGATGTCCTCCAGGATCTCGCGCGAGACGTAGTCCTGCGCGCTCTCGCAGGCCGCAATGCCCGCCTTCACCGTGGCCTGCGCGCTTCGCTCGCTCTGCAGGTCGGCGTTCAGGATTTCCGGCACGTCCTCGCCAACCAGCAGCTTGCCCAGGTCCTGCAGGTTGGGCAGGCCGTCCAGCATCAGGATGCGGGCGATCAGCCGGTCGGCGTGCTTCATCTCGCCGATCGACTCCTCGTATTCCTTCTTCGCCAGCTTGTCGAGTCCCCAGTGCTTCAGGATCCTGTAGTGCAGGAAGTACTGGTTGGTCGCCGTGAGCTCGTTCTTCAGCTGGGCTTGCAACTGCTGGATGACTTGGGGGTTGCCTTGCACTGTTGTTCTCCGGGGTGTGCGTGAGTCGCACATTCTGACGCCAAGTCCCGCGACCCGGCGGATCCCCACACGCAGGCCTGCGGCCTGCGTGTGAGAAGCATTCGCGTCACGCCGGAGCGGTGGTGCGGATCAGGTGATCGAAGGCCCCCAGTGCCGCCTTGGCGCCGTCGCCGGCGGCGATGATGATCTGCTTGAACGGCACCGTGGTCGCGTCGCCGGCGGCGAACACGCCCGGCATCGAGGTCTGGCCCTTCGCGTCGACCACGATCTCGCCGTGCCGCGACAGCTCCAGGGTCCCCTTGAGCCATTCGGTGTTGGGAACCAGCCCGATCTGCACGAACACACCCTCCAGGTCGACGCGCCGCTGCTCGCCGCCCGCACGATCCTTGTAGGTGAGGCCGTTGACCTTCTGGTCGCCGGTGATCGCCGTGGTCTGCGCGTTCAGGATCACGCTCACGTTCGGCAGGCTGCGCAGCTTGCGCTGCAGCACCTCGTCGGCCCGCAAGTGGGTGTCGTATTCCACCAGCGTGACATGCGCCACGATGCCCGCCAGGTCGATGGCCGCCTCCACGCCGGAATTGCCGCCCCCGATCACCGCCACCCGCTTGCCCTTGTACAGGGGGCCGTCGCAGTGCGGGCAATAGGCCACGCCCTTGTTCCTGAACTCCTTCTCGCCCGGGACGTTGATGTTGCGCCAGCGCGCGCCGGTCGTGATGATCACGCTCCTGGCCTTGAGCGAGGCGCCGCTCTCCAGCGCCACCTCGATCAGCCCGGCATCGGCCTGCAGCGCCTTGGCGCGCTGCAGGTTCATGATGTCCACGTCGTAATGGCGCACGTGCTCCTCCAGGGCCAGCGCGAACTTCGGCCCTTCGGTCTCCTTGACCGACACGAAGTTCTCGATGCCCAGGGTGTCGAGCACCTGGCCGCCGAACCGTTCCGAGGCCACGCCGGTGCGGATGCCCTTGCGCGCCGCGTACACGGCCGCCGCGGCGCCAGCCGGCCCGCCACCGACGATCAGCACGTCGAACGGGTCCTTGGCCGCGATCTTCTTCGCGTCGCGCTCGGCGCCGCCCTTGTCGATCTTGGCCACGATCTCCTCCAGGCTCAGGCGGCCGGAGTCGAAGAAGGTGCCGTTCAGGAACACCGTCGGCACGCCCATGATCTGGCGCTCCTTGATCTCGTCCTGGAACAGGCCGCCCTCGATCATCGTGGTCCTGATGCGCGGGTTCTGCACCGCCATCAGGTTGAGGGCCTGCACCACGTCCGGGCAGTTGTGGCAGGTGAGGGACACGTACACCTCGAACTCGAAGTCGCCGTCCAGCCCGCGGATCTGCTCGAGCAGCGCCTGCTCCACCTTGGGCGGATAGCCGCCGACCTGGAGCAGCGCCAGCACCAGCGAGGTGAACTCATGGCCCATCGGCAGGCCGGCAAAGCGCGGGCCGCCGGTCTCGCCTGGGCGGTTGATCGCGAACGACGGACTGCGCATGTTGCCGCCACGCACTTCGGTGACGGTGATCAGGCGCGAGCTGTCCGCGACGTCCTTCAGCAGGGCGCGCATGTCGGCGGAGGCGGGCGTGTCGTCCAGCGTGGCGGTGATCTCGACGGGCTGGGAGATCCGGTCCAGGTAGCTGGCGAGCTGGGCTTTGAGGCTGGCTTCGAGCATGGGGTGTCAGTCCTTTGGATGGCGGAAAAGAAAAGGGCCGCGGCGGCGTGCACCGGGGCCCTTGGCGGCGGAAGCGGGCGGCCGCGAGGCCGCCGTCACGCGCGCAGGGTCAGATCTTGCCGACCAGGTCCAGCGACGGCTTCAGGGTCTGGGCGCCTTCTTCCCACTTGGCGGGGCACACCTCGCCCGGGTGGGCGGCGATGTACTGGGCGGCCTTCACGCGGCGCAGGGTCTCCTTGGCGTCGCGGCCGATGCCGTTGTCGTGCACCTCGATGGTCTTGATCTTGCCTTCCGGGTCGATCACGAACGTGCCGCGCAGCGCCAGGCCGGTGTCCTCGCCTTCGGTGATCAGCACCTGGAAGAAGCGGGCCAGCTGGTGGCTGGGGTCGCCGATCAGCGGGTACTGCACCTTGCGGATGGTGTCCGACGTGTCGTGCCAGGCCTTGTGGGTGAAGTGGGTGTCGGTGGACACGCCGTAGACTTCCACGCCCAGCTTCTTGAACTCGGCGTAGTTGTCGGCCAGGTCGCCCAGCTCGGTGGGGCACACGAAGGTGAAGTCGGCGGGGTAGAACACGACGACGGACCACTTGCCCTTGAAGGTCTGCTCGCTCACCGGCACGAACTTGCCGTTGTGGTACGCGGTGGCCTGGAACGGGACGACTTGGCTGTTGATCAGGGACATGCTTGAACTTTCCTCTAGTGGGTAGTGGTGGGGAACAGACGATAGGTTAGGGCCGGCCAGCCGATAAAGCCAATTGATTGAGCCAACCCATTGCATTGCTTGGCTCTATTGACCGCGGCCGCGCAAGCGGCCGGGACGTCAATACTCCAGCCGCTCGGGCCGGATCTCCTGCAGGATGGTGGTGGCGATCTCCTCGATCGACTTGGTGGTCGTCGAGAGCCAGCGGATGCCGGCGCGCCGCATCATGGCCTCCGCCTCAGCGACTTCCATGCGGCAGTTCGCCAGGGCAGCGTAGCGCGAATTCGGCCGGCGCTCGTTGCGGATCTCGGCCAGGCGCTCGGGCTGGATGGTCAGCCCGAAGATCTTCTTGCGGTGCGCCGCCAGCGCGGCCGGCAGCTGCTGGCGCTCGAAGTCATCGGGGATCAGCGGGTAGTTGGCCGCCTTCAGGCCGTGCTGCATGGCCAGGTACAGCGACGTCGGCGTCTTGCCGCTGCGGCTGACCCCGACCAGGATGACGTCGGCCTGCTCGAGGTCTCGGTTGCTCTGGCCGTCGTCGTGGGCCAGGCTGAAGTTGATGGCCTCGATGCGGTCGTGGTATTCCTTGCTCTTGCTCACGTCGGAGAAGCGGCCCACCCGGTGGTTGGACTTCATGCCCAGCTCGATTTCCAGCGGCCGCACGAAGGTGCCGAACATGTCGAGCAGCATGCCCCGGCAGCCGTCCTCGATGACCTGCAGGATCTCCACGTTCACCAGCGTGGTGAACACGATGGGGCGGCGGCCCTCGAGCTCGGCCACGTGGTTGACCTGGCGCACCACCTGGTGCGCCTTGTCGACGGTGTCGATGAAGGGCAGCCGCACGTGCCTGGGCTTGAACTCGAACTGCGCCAGGATGGCGTTGCCGAACGTCTCGGCCGTGATGCCGGTGCCATCCGAGATGAAGAAGACGGTGCGCGAGTGCATGGCCATGGTCCGATCGTAGCAACCGGCGCCGGCCCGGCGGCTCCCCGCCCTGCCTACAATGCACCCCATCATGTGTCCGTCCCGTCGTGCCCCCGGCCCATTCGAAGAACAACGAAGCCGCACGCCTGGACGCGACCCGCTGCGCTGGAGCGCGGACCCGGTTTCAACTTCTGGAGCTTCCCCATGTCTGCCCTGTTCAGCGCGACCGCCCTGGTCGTACCGTTTGAGAACCTGAGGATGACCGACGTCGAGGCGGTTGGCGGCAAGAACGCCAGCCTCGGCGAGATGATTTCGCAACTGCCACAGGGCGTTCGCGTGCCCACCGGCTTCGCCACCACGGCGCACGCGTTCCGCCAGTTCCTGGCCCACGACGGGCTGGCCGACCGCATCCAGAAGCGCCTGCAGGCGCTGGACACCGAGGATGTCCGGGCGCTGGCCGCGGCCGGCGCCGAGATCCGGGGCTGGCTGGAGGCCCAGCCGTTCCCGGCCGACCTGGAGCGCGAGATTCGCTCCGCGTTCGAGACGCTGCAGGCCGGCAGTCCCCAGGCCAGCTTCGCCGTGCGCTCGTCGGCCACCGCCGAGGACCTGCCCGACGCCTCGTTCGCCGGCCAGCAGGAGACCTTCCTGAACGTGGTGGGCATCGAGGACGTACTGCACAAGATGAAGGAGGTGTTCGCCTCCCTCTACAACGACCGGGCCATCAGCTACCGGGTGCACAAGGGCTTCGCCCACGCCGACGTGGCGCTTTCGGCCGGGGTGCAGCGCATGGTGCGCAGCGACCTCGGTGCGGCCGGCGTGATGTTCACCATCGACACCGAGTCGGGCTTCAGCGACGTCGTGTTCATCACCTCCAGCTACGGCCTGGGCGAGACGGTGGTGCAGGGCGCCGTCAACCCGGACGAGTTCTACGTCCACAAGCCGATGCTGCGGGCCGGCAAGAAGGCCGTCATCCGCCGCAACCTGGGCTCCAAGCTGATCCAGATGGTGTTCAGCGGCGCCGACGAGAAGAAGGCCACCGGCAAGCTCGTCAAGACCGTCGACGTTCCGCTCGAGCAGCGCAACCGCTATTCGCTGACCGACGCCGACGTCGAGCAGCTGGCGAGCTATGCGCTGGTCATCGAGGAACACTACGGCCGACCGATGGACATCGAGTGGGGCAAGGACGGCAGCGACGGCCAGCTCTACATCCTGCAGGCCCGTCCCGAGACGGTGAAGAGCCAGCAGCAGGGCAAGGCCGAGATGCGCTACAAGCTCAAGGGCAAGGGCAGCGTGCTGGCCGAGGGCCGGGCCATCGGCCAGAAGATCGGCACCGGGCCGGTGCGCCTGGTCCACAGCATCGCCGAGATGGAGCGGGTGCAGGCTGGCGACATCCTGGTCACCGACATGACCGACCCGAACTGGGAGCCGGTGATGAAGCGCGCGGCGGCTATCGTCACCAACCGCGGCGGGCGCACCTGCCACGCCGCCATCATCGCCCGCGAGCTGGGCATCCCGGCAGTGGTCGGCTGCGGCGACGCGACCGCGCTGCTCAAGGACGGCACCCTGGTCACCGTCAGCTGCGCCGAGGGCGACACCGGCTTCATCTACGACGGCCTGCTGGAGACCGAGGTCAGCGAGGTGCAGCGCGGCGTCATGCCCGACATCGCGGTCAAGATGACGATGAACGTGGGCAACCCGCAGCTGGCGTTCGACTTCGCCCAGCTCCCCAACCATGGCGTCGGGCTGGCGCGGCTCGAGTTCATCATCAACAACAACATCGGGGTTCACCCGAAGGCCATCCTCGACTACCCCAACGTCGACGCCGACCTGAAGAAGGCGGTGGAATCGGTGGCGCGCGGCCACGCCTCGCCGCGCGCCTTCTACGTCGACAAGGTCGCCGAAGGCGTGGCAACCATCGCGGCCGCGTTCTGGCCCAAGCCGGTCATCGTGCGGCTGTCCGACTTCAAGAGCAACGAGTACCGCAAGCTCATCGGAGGCTCGCGCTACGAGCCGGAAGAAGAGAACCCGATGCTCGGGTTCCGCGGCGCCGCCCGCTACGTGAGCGAGGCCTTCCGCGAGGCCTTTGCCATGGAATGCGAGGCGATGCTGCGCGTGCGTCGCGACATGGGCCTGACCAACGTGGAGATCATGGTCCCATTCGTGCGGACTCTGGCCCAGGCCAAACGTGTCACGGAGCTGCTGGCGGTGCAGGGGCTGCGCCGGGGCGAGGACGGCCTGCGCGTGATCATGATGTGCGAGGTGCCCAGCAACGCCATCCTGGCCGACGAGTTCCTCGAGTACTTCGACGGCTTCTCGATCGGCTCGAACGACCTGACGCAGCTCACGCTCGGCCTCGACCGCGACTCGGGCCTGGAATTGCTGGCCGCCGACTTCGACGAGCGCGATCCGGCCGTCAAGGCGATGCTCTCGCGCGCCATCAAGGCCTGCCGGGCACAGGGCAAGTACGTCGGCATCTGCGGCCAGGGCCCCAGCGACCATCCGGACTTCGCCCAGTGGCTGGCGGACGAGGGCATCACCTCGATCTCGCTCAACCCGGACAGCGTCATCGCCACCTGGCAGCAGCTGGCCAAGCGCTGAGGCCCGCGAGCAATCCCTAGCCGCCGCCTCCCGGCCCGGTGCGATCATCGGGCGGGAGGACACACATGGCCGATACCGACCGCCAGGGCGCGCGCTACGAGCGCCGGCTCGGGCGCATCCTGGCGACTTACGTCGCCGGGCTGTGCGCCATGCTGCTGCTGCTGGCATGGGCCGAACAGGAAGGCATCTCGCGCCAGTGGCTCGGGCCCTTCCTGCTGTTCGCCACCGTCATGGCCTATGCCGCCATCGGCATCTGGGGCCGCACCACGGACCCGGAGGAGTACTACGTCGCGGGGCGGCGCATCCCGCCGTTCTACAACGGCATGGCCGCCGCCGCCGACTGGATGAGCGCGGCGTCCTTCATCAGCCTGGCCGGGGGGCTGTACCTGCAGGGCTACACCGGCACGGCGGAGCAGCCGGGCGGGCTGGCCTACGTGCTCGGGTGGTCCGGCGGCTTCTGCCTGGTGGGGCTGCTGGTCGCGCCCTACCTGCGCAGCCTGCGCCTGTACACCTTGCCCGACTTCTTCCAGGTGCGCTATGGCGGCGCCTGGCCGCGCCGGCTGGCGGCGGTCGGCGCCATCGCCTGCTCGTTCACCTACGTCATCGCCCAGATCTACGGCATCGGCCTGATCGCCTCGCGGCTCACCGGCGTGCAGTTCGAGATCGGCATCCTGCTCGGGCTCGGCGGCGTGCTGCTGTGCTCCTTCCTGGGCGGCATGCGGGCGGTCACCTGGACCCAGGTGGCGCAATACGTCGTGCTGTTGCTGGCCTTCCTGATTCCGGTCTCCTGGCTCGCCTACAAGCAGCTGGGCAACCCGCTCGCGCCGCTGGTCTACGGCAAGCAGCTCGACAAGATCGAGCAGCTGGAACGCCGGCTGGTCGACGACCCGAAGGAAAAGGAAGTGCAGGCCGAATACCTGCGCCGCGCCGAGCGCTACCGGCTGTGGCTCACCGACATCGAAGGCTCGCTGGAGCGTGAGCGGGCGGCGGCGCAGGAACGCATCCGCCGGCTCAAGGCCGAGGGCGCGGACTCGGCCCGCATCGTCGCAGCACACCGGGAGTTCGCGGCGCTGCCGCGCGATGCGCAGTCGGCCCGCGACCAGTGGGGCAGGGCCCTGCAGGAAAGCCTGGATCGCTCGCGGCCGCTCACCGGGATGCCACCGCACTCGCGTCCCTTCGCCGGCGACCCCGATGGGACGCCGCAGGAGCAGGAGGCGTTCAACCTGTCGCGCCGCAACTTCCTGGCCCTGATCTTCTGCCTGATGCTGGGCACGGCGGGTTTGCCCCACCTGCTGACCCGCTTCTACACGACGCCGGGCGTGGCGCAGGCGCGCAAGTCGGTGGCCTGGGCGCTGTTCTTCATCACGCTGCTCTACCTGAGCGTGCCGGCGCTCGCCGTGCTGGTGAAGTTCGAAGTGATGCAGCACCTCGTCGGCAGCAGCTTCGACGCCCTGCCGCCATGGATCGTCCAGTGGGCCCGGGTCGACCAGTCGCTGGTGGCCGTGACCGACATCAACGGCGACGGCAAGGTGCAGTTCGGCGAGATCCGCCTCGGGGCGGACGTCATCATGCTGGCCACACCCGAGATCGGCGGCATGCCCTACATCGTCTCGGCGCTGGTGGCGGCGGGCGGACTGGCCGCGGCCCTCTCCACCGCCGACGGCCTGCTGCTCACGATCAGCAATGCCATGGTGCGCGACCTGTACAGCCAGGACGTCGCCACCCGCATGAACCCGGAGCAGCGGGTGATCCTGTCGAAGTTCGCGCTGTTGCTCACGGCATTGCTGGCGGCGGTGGTGGCCTCACTCAAGCCCGCGGACATCCTGCCACTCGTGTCGGCGTCGTTCTCGCTTGCCGCGTCCACCTTCGTCCCGGGCCTGGTGCTGGGCATTTTCTGGAAGGGCGCCACGCGGGCCGGGGCGGTGGCCGGCATGGCGGCCGGCCTGGGCCTGACGACGTACTACATCGCCGCCAATGCGCCCTGGCTGCGGGCCTGGATCGGGCTGGCCGGGCCGCCGCAGCTGTGGTTCGGCATCGTGCCGGTGTGCTCCGGCGTGTTCGGGGTGGCGGCCGGTGTGACGGTGAACGTCGCCGTGAGCCTGGCCACCCGCCGGGGCGCGCTGCGGCCGGCCGTCCGGCAGGCTAGAGGGGGCTGAAGTCGGACCGGCTGGCGCTCTCGATCATGCCCAGGTCGTCCAGGTCGGTGAGCAGGCGCTCGGCATCCCCGATCGACTGCGCCAGGCGGCACAGCTCACCCACGTCGCGCTTGCCGTCCACCAGGATCAGCAAGGACCGGAGGCGCACGCCCAGCGCGGCGTCGCGGGTGGCCAGGGCCTCCGTGCCGCTGGCCGACTTGCGGTAGATCGTGTGCTTGTCCATCCTCGCCCTGTGGCCCATCGATACGGTGGGAGCATAGCGTCGCCGCCGCATCCCCCGCAAATGTCCGAGCGCCGCGGTCCCGTCTGTCAGCCGTCGGTAAGCCCGTCCGCCAAGCATGGCCGCTGAAGGAGCAGCACATGGATGCGCAGGAGCGGGAACGGATCTACTGGCGCAAGAGCCTTGCCGTCACCGGCGCGCTGCTGGCCGTCTGGTTCTGCGCCACCTTCGGCGTCGGCTACTTCGCCCGCGACCTGCAGATGCACTTCGCCGGCTGGCCGCTCGGGTTCTGGGTGGGTGCGCAGGGCGGGTTGGGGGTGTTCGTCGCCATCAACTGGTTCCATGCACGCTACATGGAGAAGCTGGACGCCACGTACGGCATGCACGACGAGGCCTGAGTGCCCCCCTGGGGCAGCTTGTCGGGCTGTCGTATAATCTTTGGCTTTGCCTTGCCGCACCCCTGAGTTGACGCTGGGGGCGGCTGTCCCGCCGGGGCGAAACGGTCCGAGAGGGCCGCCAGTTGCCGGCACATCCTCAAGGAGAGTCCATGCGTCATTATGAAATCGTGCTGCTGATCCACCCGGACCAGAGCGAGCAGGTTCCGGCCATGCTGGAGCGTTACAAGGGCATGATCACCGCCGGCGGTGGCAAGGTCCACCGTGTCGAGGACTGGGGTCGCCGCCAGCTGGCCTACCAGATCAACAAGCTCGGCAAGGCGCACTACCTGTGCATTAACATCGAGGCTGACCAGAACGTGATGGGCGAGCTCGAGCACGCCTTCCGCTTCAACGATGCCGTGCTGCGCCACCTCACCGTGGTTCGCAAGAAGGCCGACACCGGTCCGTCGTCCATGATGAAGACGGTCGAGCGCGAGGAAGCTCGCAAGGCCCAGCAGGCGGAGTACCAGGCGTCGTAAGACGGCAGCCGTTGCGGGCCGCCTGGCGATGAATCACGTCGCGCTCAGCGCGGTGATCGCCGAAGCCAGCACGCTGCGCTATACCCCGGCCGGGCTTCCGGCCCTGGACCTGAGGCTCGAGCATGAGTCCGATGTCCGTGAAGCGGGTCAGGCGCGGCAGGTGAAGGCGGCGGTCCGTGCGGTCGTGATCGGCAGCCTGGCGGAGACCATCGTCCGCCAGCCGGTCGGCAGCCACTGGGCCTTCACCGGCTTCCTGGCCACACCGCGCAACGGCAAGCACCCCGTGCTCCACATCCAATCGTTCGAATCAGCGTAAAGAGGCATCCACATGGCCACGTTCAAGAAATTCAACAAGGACAAGCGTCCGAAGCGCAACACGCAGTCGCTGCTGTTCAAGCGCAAGCGTTTCTGCCGCTTCACCGTCGCCGGCGTCGAGGAAATCGACTACAAGGACGTCGACACCCTGCGCGACTTCATCGCCGAGAACGGCAAGATCATCCCGGCGCGCCTGACCGGCACCCGCGCGATCTACCAGCGCCAGCTCAACACCGCCATCAAGCGCGCGCGCTTCCTGGCCCTGGTTCCGTACAGCGACCAGCACCGCATCTAAGGAGCGACCCCCATGCAAGTCATTCTTCTGGACAAGGTCGTGAACCTCGGCGGCCTCGGCGAGATCGTCAAGGTCAAGGACGGCTACGCCCGCAACTTCCTGATCCCCACCGGCCGCGCCCGCCGCGCCACCGAGGCGAACAAGGCCGAGTTCGAGGCCAAGCGCGTCGAACTCGAGAAGGCCGCCGCGGCCAAGCTGTCCGATTCCCAGGCCCAGGGCGAGAAGCTGGGCGGCACCACGATCAAGCTGACGCAGAAGGCCGGTGTCGATGGCCGCCTGTTCGGCTCGGTCACCAACGCGGACGTCGCCGAGGAACTCGGCCGCCAGGGCTACAAGGTCGCCAAGTCGCAGGTGCGCATGCCCAACGGTCCGATCAAGACCGTCGGCGACTCCACCGTCAGCGTGGCGCTCCACACCGACGTGGTGGTCGACATCAACGTCACGGTGTACGGCGAGACCGCCTGAGCCTTTGAGCCGCCGCGAGGCTGCGCGAGCAGCGTCGTCGTCGCCAGACAAGCCGCCCTACGGGGCGGTTTTGTTTTTTCCGGTCCGGAAATCCACAGCTTCCGGCCATCTGTCCACACCCTGTCCACCTGATCTGCCCAACGTTGTCCCTGGACAGTTCCCAGGTGGCCGTTAGCATCATTGCCGAGGAGATCCCCCCGCCCATGTCCGCCGTCCTGACCCCCGTCGAAGACGACTTCCCGCGTGACCGGCAGATCGCGCAGCTGCGCGTGCCGCCCCATTCGGTCGAAGCCGAATCCAGCGTGCTGGGCGGCCTGCTGCTCGACAACGGCGCCTGGGACCGGGTCGGCGACCTGCTGACCGATGGCGACTTCTACCGCTACGAGCACAAGCTGGTGTATGCAGCCATCGGAGCGCTGATCAACGCCAGCAAGCCTGCAGACGTCATCACGGTGTTCGAACACCTGCAGAGCCTGGGCAAGTCCGACGAGGTGGGTGGGCTGGCCTACCTGAACAGCCTGGCGCAGTACGTGCCGAGCGCCAGCAACATCCGGCGCTATGCCGAGATCGTCCGCGAGCGGTCCATCCTGCGCAAGCTGGTGTCGGCCGCGGACGAGATCGCCACCAAGGCGTTCAACCCGCTGGGCAAGGCGGTCGACCAGATCCTGGACGAGGCCGAGCAGAAGATCTTCAACATCGGCGAGGAAGGCTCGCGGATGAAGCAGGGCTTCCAGGGCATGGACAGCCTCGTCGTCGAGCTGCTCGACCGGGTCCAGGAGATGGCGGACAACCCGAACGACATCACCGGGGTGCCCACCGGCTTCCACGACCTCGACCGCATGACCTCGGGGCTGCAGGCTGGCGACATGATCGTGCTGGCCGCGCGCCCGTCGATGGGCAAGACGGCGTTCGCCATCAACATCGCCGAGCACGTCGCGCTCAACGAGGGCCTGCCGGTCGCGGTGTTCTCCATGGAAATGGGCGCCTCGCAGCTGGCGGTGCGTATCGTGGGCTCGATCGGCCGTATCGACCAGGGACACCTGCGCACCGGCAAGCTGAGCGACGAGGAGTGGCCCAGGCTGACCGAGGCGATCGAACGGCTGCGCAACGTGTCGCTGCACATCGACGAGACGCCCGGCCTCACCGTCAGCGAACTGCGCGCCAACGCCCGGCGCCTGGCGCGCCAGTGCGGCGGCAAGCTGGGCCTCATCGTGGTCGACTACCTGCAGCTGATGAGCGTCTCGACGGGCATGAACGACGAGAACCGGGCCACGGCCGTGGGCGAGATCTCGCGCGGCCTGAAGATGCTGGCCAAGGAGCTGGGCTGTCCCGTCATCGCGTTGTCGCAGCTGTCGCGCGGGGTGGAGTCGCGCACCGACAAGCGCCCGATGATGAGCGACCTGCGCGAGTCCGGTGCCATCGAGCAGGACGCCGACGTCATCATGTTCATCTACCGCGACGACTACTACAACAAGGACTCCAAGGAGCCCGGCGTCGCCGAGATCATCATCAGCAAGCAGCGCAACGGCCCCACCGGCACGTGCAAGCTGGCCTTCATGAAGCAGCTCACGCGGTTCGAGTCGCTGGCGATGGGTAGCGGCGACGACTTCTGACGTCGGTTCAATACGCCCAGTAGGGGCCGGGGCCGGCCGGGGTCGCCGCTCCGGCGCGCGCCACGAACACGGTCCGTCCCAGGAAGAACGGCAGGCCCCAGTCGAACGTCCGCGCCAGCCCGGGGTCGCCGCCGATGTTCGCGACGCCCGCGTTGGGCGCCAGGAGGTCGATGCTGTCCAGCGTGAAGGTCACCGTCCCGGACACGCCGGTGGCCGACATGTTGGTGGCCGACAGGGCCAGTGTCGCGCCCGGACAGTAGAAATCGCCGCATTGCGGCAGCGAAGGATCGCTGAAGAACAGCCCGTTCGAGCCGCTGTCCAGGAAGCTGGCCGGGTAGGTGACGCCCTTGTAGGTGGTGGTGAAGAAACCCTGCGAGTCGGTGGCGTAGACGGTGGCATTGCCCAGCTGGTTGTTGGCCTGCGTGCCGACGCCCAGCAGCATCACGCCGGTCGCGCCCGCTGCGCCGCCGGCCGGGACGGCCGGTAGCGAGAGCACCACGCCGTTGTTGTCGGTCGGCATCGCCGCCACCGGGTTGCGCACCTGGCTGGCGACGGCCACGCGGATCGACGTGCAACCGCTCTCGTCGCAGGCGAAGTACACCGCCGGCGCGGTGCTCACCTCGCACGCGGTGCCGCAGTCGCGATCGAACAGGCCGACGCCCAGGATGCCGCGCGACCCGCGCCCGGCGCCGATGCTGCGGCCGGTCGCCGAGCAGTCCGCAGGAACTGCCGTGAAGGGCGCGACGGGATCGTCCACCACGTGGATCGAGATCCCGGACGCGGTGGAGCCGCCCAGGCGGACGTCGGCCTGGCGGACCGATCCCCAGGCGAACCCGCTCGCGAAGTGCGCGCATTCGCCGACGGCCCGGCCGGCCGTGGTCACCCCTGGCAACGCCGGGCCCGAGGCGAGCGCCGAGGCCGCGATGCGCAACCCGCTCGAACCCGTGTCGACCAGCACGTGGTCGATGTCGATGCAGGACGAGGTGCCGGGCTGGCACACGGTGACCGTGACGAACGGCGCGTTGAGCGCGGAGCCGTCCGTGCCGCGGTCGACGGTGACTTGCACCACGTTGGCACCGGCGGCGCCGGCACCGGGAATCACCTGGCCGGAGGCCGATGCCGATGGCGACGTGGTGCTCCCGCCCGAGCCACCGCCGCAGCCGCACAACGCCAGCACAAGGCATGCGGCCGCATACCAAGCTTTCATTCGTTCCTTCCCTGCTCGGCGCTGTGCGTGCGCGCCTCGGGAACGAGGGTAGCGAGGCGTCGCGGCTGCAGGCGCAACCGTTCGCAACGAATGGCCGAGCCTGCGGCCCGACCGTTACAGGCCGCGCTGCGGCCCGCGGCTAGAGCACTTCGCTGGCGAAGTCGGCGAGCCGCGAGCGTTCGCCGCGCGCGAGGGTGATGTGCCCGCTGTGCGGCCAGCCCTTGAACTTGTCGACCGCGAAGGTCAGGCCCGAGGAGCCCTCGGTGAGGTAGGGCGTGTCGATCTGCGCGAGGTTGCCCATGCAGATGATCTTGGTGCCCGGGCCGGCCCGCGTGATCAGCGTCTTCATCTGCTTGGGCGTGAGGTTCTGCGCCTCGTCGATGATGACGTACTTGTTCAGGAAGGTTCGCCCGCGCATGAAGTTCATGCTCTTGATCTTGATCTTGCTGCGGATCAGCTCGTTGGTGGCGGCGCGGCCCCACTCACCGGCGCCGCTGTCGGTCTTGCCGAGCACTTCGAGGTTGTCGTCGAGCGCGCCCATCCAGGGGCCCATCTTCTCCTCCTCGGTGCCGGGCAGGAAGCCGATGTCCTCGCCCACGCTGACCGTGGCCCGGGTCATGATGATTTCCGTGTAGCGGCGGTCGTCCAGCACCTGCGTCAGGCCGGCAGCCAGGGCCATCAGCGTCTTGCCCGTTCCGGCCGTTCCGGTGAGGGTGACGAAGTCCACCTCCGGGTCCATCAGCAGGTTCATCGCGAAGTTCTGCTCGCGATTGCGGGTGGTGACGCCCCACACGGCGTTCTTCAGGTGGCCGTAGTCCTTCAGGGTGCGCAGCACCGCGGTCTTGCCGCGGATCTCGGTCACCCGCGCGTACAGGCTCGGCTCGCCGGGAGCCTCGAAGTACACGAACTGATTGATCATCAGGCTGGGGACGATGGGCCCGGTGACGCGGTAGTACGTCAACTGCCCGCTCTGCCAGCTCTCGACCGTCTTGCCGTGCTTGGCCCAGAAGTCGGCGGGCAGCGCCAGCGCGCCGGAGTACATCAGCTCCAGGTCGTCCAGCGTCTTGTCGTTGCGGTAGTCGTCGGTCGCCAGGCCGAGCGCGCGCGCCTTGACGCGCATGTTGATGTCCTTGGACACCAGCACGACGTCGCGCGGGGCGTGTTGCTCGCGCAGCGCCTGCACCACGCCCAGGATCTGGTTGTCGGCCTTGCCCTGGGGCAGGCTGGGCGGCAGGTGGTTGGCCAGCGACTGGGTCTGGAAGAGCAGGCAGCCACCGGCTTCGGGGTGACCGGTGGTGTTGAGCTTGAGGCCGGCGCCGATGTCGGCACCCTGTGCGCCGGCCAGCGCATCCAGCGACCGGCTGGCCTGGCGGGCATTGCGGGCGACTTCGGTGGTGCCCTTCTTGTGCCCGTCGAGCTCCTCGAGCACGATCATCGGCAGGTAGATGTCGTGTTCCTCGAACCGGAACAGGCTCATCGGGTCGTGCATGAGCACGTTCGTGTCCAGCACGAAGAGCTTGGTAGGCCCGTTGGCGCGGGTCTTCTTGATGCGCGGCGCCGGCTCGGCAACCGGCGGGCTCTTGCGGGCGGCCGAGCGCTGCACCGGACGCTCGACAACGGCGGGTGCCTCGTCCAGGAAGGCCGCGGGATGCGCGGCCTCGCCACCGACGCGGGGGTCGAAATCCTCGAGCTGCGGCCGCTCAGCCAGCGGGTTGTCCGCTCCGGGAGCCTCCGATTTTCGTGCCGCCTTGTGCGAGGACCGGGCCGGGGCGTCGTAGGCCTCGACCGGGAGCAGGGCGGCGCGCTTCGTGGGGGCGGGGGGCAACGGCATAGGGCAGGGGGGTCCCGAAAGCAGGGGTCAGAAAACGAAAAAGCCGCCTGGCGAAGCCGGCGGCTTGTTCTGCGGATGCAGTGATGACGCTGGGCGTCAGGATCAACGGCATGAATTCACTATACACGACGGCACCGAGGCCACCATGACGGACCACCCGCCGTTGCTACCAAACGTCACCCTCTGTCAGGCAGCCTTTTTCAGCAGCTTCACGGCCTTGAGGACCTCGTCGACGTGGCCCGGCACTTTCAGGCCGCGCCACTCCTGCTTGAGCACGCCGTCGGCGCCGACCAGGAAGGTGCTGCGCTCGATGCCCTTGACCTTCTTGCCATACATGATCTTGTTCTTGACCACCCCGAACATGTGGCAGAGCTTCTCTTCCGTGTCGGCGATCAGCTCGAAGGGCAGCTCGAGCTTGGCCTTGAAGTCATCGTGCGACTTCATGTTGTCGCGCGAGACCCCGAACACCGTGGCGCCCGCCTTCACGAAGTCCTTGTACTTGTCGCGGAACTGCATCGCTTCGGTGGTGCAGCCCGGGGTGTTGTCCTTCGGATAGAAGTACAACACCAGGATCTGGCCGACGTGGGAGGTATTGCTGACCTTGAGGCCGCCCGTGGCGTTCGCTTCGAATTCGGGAAGGGGCTTGTTGACAACGATCGCCATGGGATTTTTTGCTCGTGTGACAGGGGTTGCTCGTTGCTGCGCCCGGACGCGCGCGACCGGGCTGCAACAGCCGATTTTACCTGAAACGACCCTGACGCGCCCTCCTCAGCCGTCAGCCTCCAGTAGGAGGGCCGCGGCGACGTGCCGGCCCTCCTGCGCCAGGATGTTGTAGGTGCGGCAGGCCGCAGCCGTGTCCATGGTCTCGAGGCCGATCCCGCGCGCCACCAGCGGTGCCAGCCAGGCCGGCCGCGGAAAGCGGATGCGCGAACCGCTGCCGAAGATGACCACTTCCGGCTGCAGCTCGGCCAGGCGGGCGAAGTGATCGGGGCCGAGGTCGTCGAAGGCTGCCGCGCCCCAATCGATCCGCTCGCCGCGCGAGCCGACGACCACGCTGTGGGTGATGCGGTCGGTGTTGATGCCGACCCAGCCGGGGCCATAGCCGGTGATGGCCTGCACGTCGAACTGGTCGGGCTGCAGCTTCATGCGGAACGGGGTGAGGAGTGGAGGGCCGAGCCGGGCGGTGGCCCAGCGGAACTATGGTCAAATTATAGGTTTTCACCCTTGACGACGCCGCTGCAGGAGAGGCTTTGAAAAACGTCCAGAAATCCGCCAAGCTCGCCAACGTCCTCTATGACATCCGCGGGCCCATCATGGACGCAGCCCGGCAGATGGAAGAGGAAGGGCACAAGATCATCAAGCTGAACATCGGCAACCTCGCCGTGTTCGGGTTCGATGCCCCCGAGGAAATCCAGCAGGACATGATCCGCAACCTGGGCAATTCCGCCGGGTACTCGGACAGCAAGGGCATCTTCGCCGCCCGCAAGGCGGTGATGCACTACACCCAGCAGCAGGGCATCCACGGCGTCACGCTGGACGACATCTACCTCGGCAACGGGGCCAGCGAACTCATCGCGATGGCCACCAATGCGCTGCTGGACGACGGCGACGAACTGCTGCTGCCCTCGCCCGACTACCCCTTGTGGACCGCCGCCACCAGTCTTTCCGGGGGCACGCCGGTGCACTACCGGTGCGACGAGGCGAACGGCTGGATGCCCGACCTGGAGGACATCCGCCGCCGCATCACGCCGCGCACCAAGGGCATCGTCGTCATCAACCCCAACAACCCGACCGGGGCGCTCTATTCCGACGAACTGCTGCGCGCCATCGTCGCGGTGGCGCGCGAGCACGGCCTGGTGATCCTGGCCGACGAGGTCTACGACAAGGTGCTCTACGACGACGTGAAGCACACGGCCATCGGCAGCCTGTCCGAGGACGTCCTCACGCTCACCTTCAACTCGCTGTCCAAGAGCTACCGCTCGTGCGGCTACCGCGCCGGCTGGCTGGTGGTGTCGGGCGACAAGCGCGCCGCCAGCGACTACATCGAGGGCCTGACCATGCTCTCGAACATGCGCCTGTGCGCCAACGTGCCCGGCCAGTACGCCATCCAGACCGCCCTGGGCGGCTACCAGAGCATCAACGACCTGGTGTGCGCCGGAGGCCGGCTGCGCCGCCAGCGCGACCTGGCCTACGAACTGATCACCGCCATCCCGGGGGTCACCTGCGTCAAGCCCAGGGCCGCCCTGTACATGTTCGCGCGGCTCGACCCCAAGATCTATCCCATCGCCGACGACCGCCAGTTCTTCCTCGAACTGCTGCAGGAAACCCGCGTGATGCTGGTGCAGGGCTCGGGCTTCAACTATCCCGACAACCAGCATTTCCGCATCGTGTTCCTGCCGCACGAGGACGACCTGCGGGAGGCCGTCGGCCGCATCGCACGATTCCTAGACAACTACCGCAAGCGTCATAGTTCATGAGCCTCCACGCTCCTATATTCGTGTCCCCGCTCCCGTCCAAGGGGGCTTCTGCCAGCCGCAAGGCGGCTCGTCGGGAGGCGTGATGAAACCCATCCAGGTCGGCCTGCTGGGCATCGGCACCGTCGGCAGCGGCGTGTTCAACGTCCTGCAGCGCAATCGCGAGGAAATCCAGCGCCGCGCCGGCCGCGCCATCGAGATCGCCATGGTGGCCGACCTCGACGTCGACCGCGCCCGTTCCGTGGCCGGCGACGCCGTGCGCGTCGTGAAGGACGCGCGCGAGGTCATCGCCGATCCCGAGATCGACATCGTGGTCGAGCTGATCGGCGGCTACGGCATCGCCCGCCAGCTGGTGATGGAGGCCATCGCGGCCGGCAAGCACGTGGTCACCGCCAACAAGGCGCTGCTGGCCGTGCACGGCACCGAGATCTTCGCCGCCGCCCACCAGCGCGGCGTGATGGTGGCGTTCGAGGCGGCGGTCGCCGGTGGCATCCCCATCATCAAGGCGCTGCGCGAGGGGCTGACCGCCAACCGCATCCAGTGGATCGCCGGCATCATCAACGGCACCACCAACTTCATCCTGTCGGAGATGCGGGACAAGGGTCTCGACTTCGACGCCGTGCTGAAGGAGGCGCAGCGCCTGGGCTACGCCGAGGCCGACCCCACCTTCGACATCGAGGGTGTCGACGCCGCGCACAAGGCGACCATCATGAGCGCCATCGCGTTCGGCATCCCGGTGCAGTTCGACAAGGCCTATGTCGAAGGCATCACGCAACTGGGCGCGCAGGACATCCGCTATGCCGAGCAGCTGGGCTACCGCATCAAGCTGCTGGGCATCACCAAGCGCGTGCCCGCCGGCATCGAGCTGCGCGTGCATCCCAGCCTGGTGCCGGCCAGGCGCCTCATCGCCAACGTCGAGGGCGCGATGAATGCGGTGGTGGTGCAGGCCGACGCCGTGGGCACGACCCTGTACTACGGCAAGGGCGCGGGCAGTGAGCCCACGGCCAGCGCCGTCATCGCCGACCTGGTGGACATCACGCGCCTGCACACGGCCGATGCGGCGCACCGCGTCCCGCACCTGGCGTTCCAGCCCGACCAGATGAGCGACCAGCCGGTGCTGCCCATGGCGGAGGTGGTCACCAGCTACTACCTGCGCCTGCGGGTGGCCGACGAGGCCGGCGTGCTGGCGAAGGTCACCGGCCTGCTGGCCTCGGCCGGCATCTCCATCGACGCCATCCTGCAGCGCGAGGCGGGCGAGGGCGAGCGGCACACCGACCTCATCATCCTGACCCACGACACGCGCGAGGGCACGATGAACGAAGCCATCGCGCAGATGCAGGCCCTGCCCACCGTCATCGCGCCCATCGTGCGCATCCGCAAGGAAGAACTCGCCTAGTCCATGCTGTACCTGTCGACGCGCGGTCACCTCGATCGCAAGCGCTTCTGCGAGATCCTGCTGGAGGGCCTGGCGCCCGACGGCGGGCTGTACCTGCCCGAGCGCTACCCGCAGGTGGATGCCGCCACGCTCGCGCGCTGGCGCGGCCTGGCCTACCACGAGCTGGCGTTCGAGATCCTGTCGCTCTACATCGACGACATCCCGGCCGCCGACCTGCGCGCCCTGTGCGCGAAGACGTATACCGGGCAGGTGTTCGGCAGCGCGGCGATCGTTCCCCTCAAGAAGCTCGAGGACGGCCTGTTCCTCGAGGCCCTGTCCAACGGTCCGACGCTGGCCTTCAAGGACATGGCCATGCAGCTGCTGGGCAACCTGTTCGAGTACGAGCTGGGCCGGCGCGGCGAGTCGCTCAACATCCTGGGCGCCACCTCGGGCGACACCGGCAGCGCCGCCGAGCACGCCATGCGCGGCAAGCGCGGCATCCGGGTGTTCATGACGTCGCCGCACGGGCGCATGAGCCCGTTCCAGCAGGCCCAGATGTTCAGCCTGCAGGACGCGAACATCCACAACCTCGCGATCCAGGGCGTCTTCGACGATTGCCAGGACATCGTCAAGGCCGTCAGCAACGACCTCGATTTCAAGCGCAAGTACCGCATCGGCACGGTCAACTCGATCAACTGGGCGCGCCTGGTGGCGCAGGTGGTGTACTACTTCGCCGGCTACTTCCAGGCGACGACCGAGAACGGGCAGAGAGTCAGCTTCGCTGTCCCCTCGGGCAATTTCGGCAACATCTGCGCCGGCCACGTCGCGCGCATGATGGGCCTGCCGATCGAGACGCTGGTGCTCGCCACCAACGAGAACGACGTGCTCGACGAGTTCTTCCGCACCGGCGTGTACCGGGTGCGGTCCGGCGCCGACACGCACGAGACCTCCAGTCCGTCGATGGACATCAGCAAGGCCAGCAACTTCGAACGCTTCGTGTTCGACCTGCTGGGGCGCGACGCAGCCCGCACGCGGCAGCTGTTCCAGGACGAGCTCGGCCGGTCGGGCCGCTTCGACCTCTCGGCCGATCCTGCTTTCGCCCAGGCCGCCACCCGGTTCGGGTTCCGCAGCGGCAAGAGCACCCACGCCGACCGGCTGGCGACCATCCGAGAGACCTGGCAGCGGCTGCACGTCATGGTCGACACCCACACGGCCGACGGCCTGAAGGTGGCCCGTCACCTGGCGCAGCCCGGCGTGCCGATGGTGGTGCTCGAGACGGCGTTGCCGGTGAAGTTCGCCGCCACCATCGTGGAGGCCCTGGGGCGCCAGCCCGACCGCCCGGCCCGCTTCGAGGGCATCGAGACGCTGCCCAAGCGTGTCACCGTCCTGCCGGCCGACGTGGCCCAGGTCAAGTCCTACATCACGGCGCACTGCGCCTGAGGATCCCATCCGCATGAAGGTCGTCGGATTCGCCGGCTACTCCGGCTCGGGCAAGACGACGCTGATCGAGCGCGTCATCCCCGCCCTGAAGGCGCGCGGCCAGCGCGTCTCGGTGGTCAAGCACGCCCACCACAGCTTCGACATCGACCACCCGGGCAAGGACACGTTCCGCCACCGGGAGGCGGGCGCGTTCGAGGTCGTCGTCGCCTCCAGCAAGCGGCTGGCCCTGATCCGCGAGTTCGAGCAACCGGCGCAACTCTCGGTGCACCACCTCATCGCCGAGCTGTACGACGGCGTGGACTGGGTGCTGGTCGAGGGCTTCAAGCAGAGCAACCTGCTCAAGATCGAGGTCTGGCGGGCCCAGGAAGGAGCGCAGGTGCGCTACCCCGACGATGACTTCATCGTCGCCATCGCCACCGACCAGGCGTCCCTCCCGCAGGAGACCATGCGACCCGTGCTGGACGTCAACGATGCCGATGCGGTGGCCGGATGGCTGACCGACAATGCGGATCGGTTCGTCTACCACCCGGAGTTCTACACGTGAACTCGCGCCCGCCGCTGCGATCGCTCGACGATGCCCTGGCCGACCTGCTGGGCCGGGTGCAGCCGCTTGCGGGCACGGAAGCCGTCGCCACCTTCGACGCCGACGGGCGTGTCCTGGCCGAGGACCTCGTGGCTGCGCTGCAGGTGCCGCCGCAGGACAACAGCTCGATGGACGGCTATGCGGTGCGGCGCGCCGAGATCGCCGACGAAGGCGTGTCGCTGCCGGTCAGCCAGCGCATCCCCGCGGGGCAGGCTGCCCAGCCCCTGCAGCCGGGGACGGTAGCGCGCATCTTCACCGGCGCCCCCGTGCCCGCCGGCGCCGACGCCATCGTCATGCAGGAAGACACCGAGGCGGCTGGTGGAGACACGGTGCGCATCCTGCGTGTCCCGGAAGCCGGCCAGTGGATCCGCCGCAGCGGCGAAGACGTCCTGCGCGGCTCGGTGGTGCTGCAGCGCGGCCACCGGCTCGATCCTGCGGCCTGCGGCCTTGCGGCCGGGATCGGCCGTGACCGCCTGCAGGTCGCGCGGCGGCCGCGGGTTGCGCTGTTCTCCACCGGCGACGAACTGGTGATGCCGGGCAGCGTCCCGCCGGAGCAGATGCGGCCCGGCGCCATCTACAACTCGAACCGCTTCTTCCTGCGCCAGCTGCTGGCGCGCTGCGGCTGCGAAGTGACCGACCTGGGCATCGTGCCCGACCGCCGCGACGCCACCATCGCCGCCCTGCGCGACGCGGCCGGCGGCCACGACCTGATCCTCACCAGCGGAGGCGTGTCGGTCGGCGAGGAGGACCACGTCAAGCCTGCGGTGCAGGAGCTGGGGTCGCTCGACCTCTGGCAGATCGCGATGAAGCCTGGCAAGCCGTTCTCGCACGGCCGGGTGGCCGACGCGCACTTCATCGGCCTGCCCGGCAATCCGGTCTCCAGCTTCGTCACCTTCCTGCTGCTGGTGCGACCGTTCCTGCTGCGCCTGCAGGGGGCGACCGTGCTGCAGCCGCAGCCGATGCAGGTCCCCGTGCACTTCGACTGGCAGCGTCCCGACAAGCGGCGCGAGTTCCTGCGCGTGCGACGCAATGCGGCCGGCGGGCTGGAACTGTTCCCGAACCAAAGCTCCGGCGTGCTCACGTCCACCGTCTGGGCCGACGGGCTGGCCGACGTGCCGGCCGGCCGGACCCTCGCGCACGGCGACCCGGTGCGGTTCCTGTCCCTCGCGGAGCTGCTGGCATGAAGGTGCGCCTGCGCTATTTCGCGTCGGTGCGCGAGTCCGTCGGCCGTGGCGCCGAGGAGCGCGACACAGCCGCCAGCACCCTCAGCGGCCTGCGCCGCGAACTGGTCGCCCTGGGCGCGCCCTACGCCGAGGCACTGGCCACCGGCCGGGCGGTCCGCATGGCGCTCGACCAGGTCATGGCCGACGAGGGCACCGCCCTGCGCGAGGGCTGCGAGGTCGCGTTCTTTCCGCCGGTGACCGGAGGCTGATCATGGCCCTGCCGCGCGTGAGCATTCAGTCCGCCGATTTCGACGCCGGGCAGGAGATGGCCCGCTTGCGCGAGGCCGATCACCGGGTCGGCGCGGTGTGCAGCTTCGTGGGCACCGTGCGCGCTGCCGGCAAGCCGGGCGAGTCCGAGGTGCTGGACATGGAGCTCGAGCACTATCCCGGCATGACCGAGAAGGCCATCGAGGCCATGGTCGACGAGGCGCACCGACGCTTCGACATCTTCGCGGCCCGGGTGGTGCACCGTGTCGGCCTGTTGCGGCCGGGCGAGCAGATCGTCCTGGTGGCCGTGACCTCGGCCCATCGCGGGCAGAGTTTCCAGGCCTGCGAGTTCCTGATGGACTACCTCAAGACCCAGGCCCCGTTCTGGAAGAAGGAGCGCACGGCCCAGGGCGAGCGTTGGGTCGATGCCCGCGTCAGCGACGATGCGGCGCTGGCCCGCTGGGGCATTGCGGCCGGCAACGCCGGCTGATCACGCGGCGAGGTCGTCCGGGCGCACGAACGCTGCCCGGGCCTGGTCTTCCAGCTCACCGGTCAGCAACTGCAGCAGCCCGAGCAACTGCTCCTGCTGGGCGCGGTCGAGCGGCGCCATCAGGCGTCGATAGGCCCGTTCGGCCGGGCGCTGCGCCTCGGCCAGCAAGGCCGCGCCGGCGTCGGTGAGCACCACCGAGACATTGCGCTTGCCCTCGGCGGCCTGGCGGTCGACCAGCCCCCGGGCCTCGAGCCCGCGCAGCACCCGCAGCACGGTGACCTTGTCGAAGCCGAGCGCGCGCGCCAGGCTCGACTGCCCCATGCCGGGCCTGGCCTGCAGGACCGTCAGCACCCCGAACTGGGCCGGCGTCAGCTGGACGGGGCGGCATTCCTCCTCGAACACCGCCGCCGAGATCTGGTGTGCGCGGCGCAGCAGGAACCCCGGACGCGCATAGAGGCGCGAGAGGCTCGTCGGCGGGTTCCTGGTCGTGCTGTTGGGTGCGGCCACGGCGTGGGGGGACAGGATGTGGGGGACGGGATGTCGGTGAATGGCGTGGATTGTGCCCTGCCGAGCCCCGTTCCCTGCCGGTTGACCCGCCACGATGACAGGAACCGCTGCGTGCCGCGCAACGACGGGCGGCTCAGTTGAGGTAGCGGGGCCGGGCATCGGCCGCGTCGGCCGTCTCGCCCTCAAGGGGGGGAACCACTGTGCCGGCAAACCCCTCGCGCCACTGTGCATTCGCAAGGGCCTGGTCGAGCAGGTACATCAGTCCCTGGGTCAGCTTGGGATCGAGTTCGACCTGGAAGCCGCGCGGCTTGGCGCCGCCGCTCACTGCGGCCCTCTCGTTGAAACCCAGGCGCAGGCGCCCGTTGGGTAGGGGCGAGGCGTCGACGTCCGTGACCAGCAGAGGTTCGGCGCCGAGCGGCAGGTTGGGCTTGTCTTCGTAGGGCGTCTGGAAGTCGGCCCGCTGCAGCAGTTCTTCCTTGCGGAACTCGGCCAGCATGCGGCGCAGTTCCTCGTCGGCGCGCTCCAGCTCGGTGCCGGCGGCCTCCATCTTCAGGACCTGGTCGGTCTGCAGCTTCGTGAGCAAGGGCCACAGGCCCAGCATCAGCCGGCGGGTGAGCCACAGGCGCATCTCGTCACCACCGGTGCTGTTCACGCGCAGCAGCACACGGTCCTGTTCGGCCTGGTAGGTCACGGACAGCTGGTGGATCTGCATCGGTGCCATTCTAGTCAGCCCATCCACGGCCGAGAGGAGGGAGTTTGACCCTTGAAAAGCTGGGGCCAAGGCGCAAGCTGTGAGGCCATCGGAGATCCACGCCCCATGCGACTCGACAAACTCACCACCAAGTTCCAGGAGGCCCTGGGCGAGGCCCAGAGCCTGGCACTGGCCAACGATCACCAGTACATCGAGCCCGAGCACCTGCTCGTGGCCATGCTGCGCCAGGAGGATGGCCCGCGTGCGCTGCTGCAGCGTGCCGGCGTCAACGTCGCCGGCCTGCAGGCCGCCGCCGAAGGCGCCATGCACAAGCGGCCCCAGGTCTCGGGCCAGGAGCAGGTGCAGGTCGGCCGTGAGCTGGTCGCGCTGCTGCAGGCGGCCGAGAAGGAAGCCCACAAGCGTGGCGACGAGTACATCGCCAGCGAACTGGTGTTGCTGGCGCTGGCCGAGAGCAAGCAGGACATCGGCCGCATCGCACGCGAGAACGGCCTGTCGCGCAAGGCGCTCGAAGCCGCCGTGGACGCCGTCCGCGGGGGCCGGAAGGTCGACAGTGCCGAGTCCGAGGGCAACCGCGACGCGCTCAAGAAGTACTGCCTCGACCTCACCGAGCGCGCCCGCCTGGGCAAGCTCGATCCCGTCATCGGCCGCGACGAGGAAATCCGCCGCGCCATCCAGGTGCTGCAGCGGCGCACCAAGAACAACCCGGTGCTGATCGGCGAGCCCGGCGTCGGCAAGACCGCCATCGTCGAGGGCCTGGCGCAACGCATCGTCGCGGGCGAGGTGCCCGAGTCCCTGAAGAACAAGCGGGTGCTGTCGCTCGACATGGCGGCCCTTCTCGCGGGCGCGAAGTTCCGCGGCGAGTTCGAGGAGCGCCTGAAGAACGTGCTGAACGAGCTGGCCAAGGACGAGGGCCAGACCATCGTGTTCATCGACGAACTGCACACCATGGTGGGTGCCGGCAAGGCCGAGGGCGCCATGGACGCGGGCAACATGCTCAAGCCGGCGCTGGCGCGCGGCGAACTGCATTGCGTCGGCGCCACCACGCTGGACGAGTACCGCAAGTACATCGAGAAGGACGCCGCACTGGAGCGCCGGTTCCAGAAGATCCTGGTCGGCGAGCCGACGGTGGAGGCCACCATCGCCATCCTGCGCGGCCTGCAGGAGAAGTACGAAGCCCACCACGGGGTCGACATCACCGACCCGGCCATCGTCGCGGCCGCAGAGCTGTCGCACCGCTACATCACCGACCGGTTCCTGCCGGACAAGGCCATCGACCTGATCGACGAGGCCGCCTCCAAGATCAAGATCGAGATCGACTCCAAGCCGGAGGCCATCGACCGCCTCGACCGCCGCCTGATCCAGCTGCAGATCGAGCGCGAGGCGATGAAGAAGGAGACCGACGAGTCATCCCAGAAGCGCCTTGGCCTGATCGAGGACGAGATCGGCAAGCTCCGCAAGGAGATCGCCGACCTGGAGGACATCTGGAAGGCGGAGAAAGCCGCCGCGCAGGGCAGCGCCCAGATCCGCGAGGAGATGGACCGGGTCAAGTTCCAGATCGAGGAGTTCAAGCGCAAGGCCGACTTCAACAAGGTCGCCGAACTGCAGTACGGCAAGCTCCCCGAACTGGAGCGCAAGCTGAAGGAAGCGCAGGATGCCGAGGCCGGTAAGGCCAAGGCGGGCAAGGCGCAGCTGCTGCGCACCCAGGTCGGCGCCGAGGAGATCGCCGAGGTCGTGGCGCGTGCCACCGGCATCCCCGTGTCCAAGCTGATGCAGGGCGAGCGCGAGAAGCTGCTGCAGATGGAAGGCAAGCTGCACCAGCGCGTGATCGGCCAGGACGAGGCGATCAGCGCCGTGGCCAACGCCATCCGTCGCTCGCGGTCCGGCCTGGCCGACCCGAACCGGCCCACCGGCTCGTTCCTGTTCCTCGGGCCCACCGGGGTGGGCAAGACCGAGCTGTGCAAGGCGCTGGCGACCTTCCTGTTCGACAGCGAGGAACACCTCGTCCGCATCGACATGAGCGAGTTCATGGAGAAGCACTCGGTGGCCCGCCTGATCGGCGCGCCACCCGGCTACGTGGGCTACGAGGAGGGCGGCTACCTGACGGAGGCGGTGCGGCGCAAGCCGTACAGCGTGATCCTGCTCGACGAGATCGAGAAGGCGCACCACGACGTCTTCAACGTGCTGCTGCAGGTGCTTGACGACGGCCGCCTCACCGACGGCCAGGGCCGCACGGTGGACTTCAAGAACACCGTGATCGTGATGACCAGCAACATCGGCTCGCACATGATCCAGGCGATGGTGGGCAAGCCGTACGAGGACGTGAAGGAGGCGGTCTGGGACGAGTTGAAGAACCACTTCCGGCCCGAGTTCCTGAACCGCATCGACGAGACGGTGGTGTTCCACGGCCTCGACGCCAAGCACATCGCCGACATCGGCCGCATCCAGCTGCAGGTGCTGGAGCAGCGGCTGGCGAAGATGGACCTGACGTTGCAGGTGTCGACGGCGGCCCTGGAGGAACTGGCCAAGGTGGGGTTCGATCCGCTGTTCGGGGCCCGGCCGCTCAAGCGCGCCATCCAGCAGCGCATCGAGAACCCGCTGTCGCGGCTGATCCTGGAGGGCCGGTTCCCGCCCAAGAGCGTGATCCCGGTCGAGGTGGATCCGGTGCGCGAGCCTGGCGTGTTCCATTTCGGCCCGGTGACAGCCGAAGGCGAGCCCGAGCCAGCCACCGCCTGACGCGGGTGGGTGCTTCCGGCGCCGGCTTCGGCAGGCGCCGGCCAGGTTGGCTATCCTGGCGCGGACCCTCGCAGCAGGAGCCGCCCGCATGTTCCCAGCCCTCGTTCTCGACAAGTCGCCCGACTTCCAGGCCGCCGTCCGCGAGGTCGGCGACGAGTTCCTGCCGGATGGCGACGTCACGGTCGCGGTGGCGTACTCGACCTTGAACTACAAGGACGGGCTGGCGATCACCAACCGTTCGCCGGTCGTGCGCAACTGGCCGATGGTGGCGGGCATCGACGGTGCCGGCACCGTGCTCGCCAGCGACTCGGCACTGTGGAAGCCCGGCGACGAGGTGATCCTCAACGGCTTCGGCGTCGGCGAGACCCACAAGGGCTGCCTGGCGGCCAAGGCCCGGCTCAAGGGGGAGTGGCTGGTGCGTCGGCCGGCCGCTTTCAGCGCCCGCCAGGCCATGGCCATCGGCACCGCCGGCTACACCGCCATGCTGTGTGTCCTGGCACTGGAACGGCACGGGCTCGTCCCCGGCAGCGGTGACGTCCTCGTCACCGGCGCGACCGGTGGCGTGGGCTCCGTCGCCATCGCCTTGCTGGCGAAACTGGGCCACCGGGTCGTCGCGGCCACGGGCAAGGCGTCCGAAACCACCTACCTGCAGGGGTTGGGTGCCGCCACCGTGATCGACCGCGCGGAATTTGCCGCACCCGGCAAACCGCTGCAGAAGGAGCGCTGGGCCGGCGTGGTCGACGCGGTGGGCAGCCACACGCTCGCCAATGCCCTGGCCCAGACGCGCTACGGCGGCGCGGTGGCTGCCTGCGGCCTGGCCCAGGGCATGGACCTGACCGCCAGCGTGGCCCCGTTCATCCTGCGCGGCGTGGCGCTCCTGGGCGTCGACTCCGTGATGGCGCCGCTGGCACTGCGCGAGCAGGCCTGGGGCCGGCTGGCCCGGGACCTGGATCCGGTGCAGCTGGAGGCGATCACGACCGAGATCGGACTGGCCGACGCGGTCGAGCAGGCCGGGCGCCTCATGGCCGGCCAGGTGCGCGGCCGGCTGGTCGTGCGAACGGGCGCCTGACAGGGCGGTTGCGCCCTGTTGCACGCTGGCGGGCGCCACTGTCCTCGCGGTAGTCGGCCCCCGCGTTGAGGTTGAAAGGCGCCATCCATGCTGGTCCTACGCACCCCCATCCCGACCGCGGAAGCGCAGGCCTTCGAGGACGCCATCCTCGCGAGCGGCCGCGATCCGTCGGCCTTCCGGGCCCAGATGTTCGAGGCTGCCAACAACGACGGGGCGGCCATGCGGCGGGTCCACGTCATCACCCGGCATGCGGCCGCGCAGTACGACGCCAGCGACGGTGCGGGCTGGACCGAGAGCTTCGCGCGCCACCTGGCGCGCGGCTTTTTCGGAACCTGAGCCGCCGGGGCGGCTAGCGGCCTGCCACCTGTGGCGCGGCGGCCTTGGCCGCGATGGCCGAGGCCGCCCAGCTGGTCTTGTAGACCACGGCTCCCACCGAGAAGACCGCGAAGGCGCTGGTGGCGGCGACCAGGCCCCAGGGCCAGGAGGCCGCGAAGCGGGAGGGACGGGCGGCATGGGCCGCTGCGTCGGCCTGCTGGCGGGCCTGGCGGGCGCGCAACCACAGGTCGTAGCTCGCCCGCCGCTGCGGATGCGACAGCACGGCATAGGCCTCGTTGATGCGTGCCATGCGCGCCTGGGCGCCGGCGTCGCCGCCGCTGCGGTCGGGGTGGTGGTGCTGCGCCGCCCGCCGGTATGCCTGCCGCAGCGCGCTGGCCGAGGCGTCGGCGCGGACGTCGAGCGTCTCGTAGTGGCTGGGGTCGGGTGGCAGGTCCGGCATGGGCTCAGGCGGTGCTACGGAAAGTGTAGCTGCGGGCTGCATGCGGGCCCAAGCGAAACGGCACGGCCGCTGCACGGAGGATGCGTCCTTACAACAGGCGTCACCCGGCCAGCGCCAGCTGCAGGCGTTCGAGGAAGGGCCGCTGGCCCGCCAGCAGCCGGGAAGCCGCCTCGGCCGGCCCGAACCAGCCGACACGGTCGATCTCGGGAAACGATTGCCGCCGGCCCGAACGCGGGGGCCATTCCATCTCGAACTGGTTGCAGCGCAGTTGCGCCGGGTCGAAGCTGCCTTCGACGGCCCAGGCCTGCACCCGCTTGCCGCCGGCCTGCCGGACCTCGCCCAGCGCGATGAAGGGCCCGGCCGGGGCGTGGCCGGTCTCCTCGGCGAACTCGCGGCAGGCGGCGGCGAGCGGTTCCTCTCCCGGCTGCACTTCGCCCTTGGGCAGGGTCCACGCGCCCTGGTCCTTGCGGGCCCAGTACGGCCCGCCGGGATGCGCGAGCAGGACCTCGAGCGCCGCCGGCGTGCGGCGGAACAGGAGCAGGCCGGCGCTGAGCGTCATGCGGCAGGCCGGCGCGGCTGGAACTGCCGTGGCGGTTGCCCCATCGCCGTCTTGAACATGGCGCTGAAGGCGCTCTCGCTGGCGTACCCGGTCGCCGCGGCGACCTGGTTGACGGGTACGCCGCGCGCGAGCATCGGCAGCGCGTGCGCGAGCACCGCCTGCTGGCGCCACTGCTGGTAGCCGGTGCCGAGTTCGGCCTGGAACAGGCGTGCCAAGGTTCGTTCACTGGCGCCCACGTCCGCGGCCCATTCGGCCAGGCTGGCCCGCTGGCCCGGCGCGCGCAGCACCGCCTCGCACAGGGCGCGCAGCCGCTTGTCGCCGTCCGGCGGCGGCAGCGGCACGCCCAGCGACTGCGCGTCGGCGTGGTGCAACTCGTCCAGGACCATGGCGGCCAGCAGGCGCTCGCGTTCACGCGTTGGCGGGCTGGCGTCGAGCGCCCCGATCAACTCGCGCAGCAGCGGCGAGACCAGGATCACCCGGCAGCCGTCCCAGCCGTCCGGCGTGACCGAGGCATGCAGGTACAGGGTCCGGAACTCTGCGCGCTCGAGCACGTGCACCGAGTGCCGCGCCCGCGGCTCAATCCACACCGCGCGCGACGGCGGGACGATGAAGGTGACTTCGTCGGACAGGTCCACGCCCTGCTGGGCCGAGACCTGCAGCACGCCGCTGGAGCAGTACGCCAGCTGCGCCCAGCCGTGCCGGTGCGGCTCGAAGTGGCTGTCGGCCGGCAGGCTGCGCGCGCGCAACCGCACCGGCCGGGCCCGGGTGGGCTCGAAGTCGTCCGTGTCGCCGACCGGAATGGCACGCGGGGCAGGTCGCCTGGGCATGTCCGCGATTCTGGCCGATATCCGACGAAAGCTGGCGATTCGTCGCATTCCGGAACTTGGCACCGCTGGCTAGGATCGGTCCATGTCCAGCCTCGCCGCCTATGCCGTCCCGCCGTCCGTCCCCCTGCGCCAGGATGCGCAGGTGATCGGCCTGGTGGGACTGGCGCACCTCATCAGCCACTTCAGCCAGCTGCTGCTGGCGCCGCTGTTCCCGTGGCTGAAGGACGCGCTGCACGCCAGCTACACGCAGCTGGGATTCCTGATGACGATCTTCTTCGTCGTCTCGTGCGCCGTGCAGGCCGCCTCGGGCTTCCTGGTCGACCGCCACGGGCCGCGCCCGGTGCTGTTCGCCGGCTTGGCGCTGGTGGGCCTGGCGGCCTTCGGGTTCTCGCTGAGCACGGGCTACTGGACGATGGCGGCGTGCTCGCTGGTCGCGGGCATCGGCAATGGCGTGTTCCACCCCGTCGACTACACGCTGCTCAATCGCAAGGTCAGCGCGTCCCGGCTCGGCCATGCCTACAGCGTCCACGGCATCACCGGCAGCCTGGGCTGGGCGCTCGCGCCGGCGCTGCTGGTGCCGATCGCCCTCGCGTTCTCTTGGCGCGCCGCCTTGGCGGCTGCCGGCGCACTCGCCTGGGCGGTGCTGCTCGTGCTGTGGCTGAACCGCGAGCAACTGGCCCTACCCAAGGCGCGGCCTTCGAACGCCGCTGCGGCGTCCGGCGCGGCCACGTTCGATTTCCTGCGCGTGCCCGCCGTCTGGATGTGCTTCGCGTTCTTCTTCGTCTACGCCATGGTGCTGAGCGTGGTGCAGGCCTTCGCGCCGGAGGCGGCGCGCCACCTGCACGACGTGCCGATGGCCCTGGTCGCCATGTGCCTGACCGTGTACATGGTCTGCAGCGCCGGCGGCATGGCCCTGGGCGGCTTCCTCGCCGCCGACCCATCGCGCTGCGAAAAGGTGGTGGCCGTGGGATTCGGGGTGGCTGCCGCGGTGGCCCTGACGGTCGCCCTCGCGCCGGTGCCGGCGCTGCTGGTGCCCGCCTTGTTCGGCGTGATGGGATTCGCGAGCGGCATCGCCGGGCCCTCGCGGGACCTGCTGGTCAAGCGCTCCACGCCGGCCAACGCCAGCGGCCGGGTGTACGGCATCGTCTATTCGGGGCTGGACATCGGCCAGGCGGTGGCGCCGCTGCTGTTCGGGCAACTGATGGACCGCGGCCACTACGGCGCCGTGTGGCTGGGCCTGGTGGCCGTCCAATTGCTGCTGATCACCAGCGCCTTCAACGTGCGCAGGGCACGCCGCGCGCAGCCGTTCGCGGCCTGACACCGCCCCGGCCCGCCCGCAGGGGCAAGGGTCAGCGGTATCCTCGGCCCATGTACGCGCCGTACTTCGGGTTGTCCCAGGAGCCCTTCTCCATCGCGCCGGACCCACGCTATCTCTACATGAGCGAGCGTCACCGGGAGGCGCTGGCGCACCTGCTGTACGGGGTGGGCGGGGGCGGCGGGTTCGTCCTGCTGACGGGCGAGATCGGCACCGGCAAGACCACGGTGTGCCGCTGCTTCCTGGAGCAGATCCCGCCCGCGACCGACGTCGCGTACATCTTCAATCCCAAGCTCACCGCCCTGGAACTGCTGCAGTCGGTGTGCGAGGAGTTCCACATCGCCGTTCCACGCCAGGAAGGCGCCACCGCCAAGGATTGGCTCGACCCGCTCAACGCCTACCTGCTGCAGGCGCATGCCGCCGGCCGCAACAGCGTGCTGGTCATCGACGAGGCGCAGAACCTGTCGGCCGACGTGCTGGAGCAGCTGCGGCTGCTGACCAACCTCGAGACCAACGAGCGCAAGCTGCTGCAGATCATCCTGATCGGCCAGCCCGAGCTGCGCGGCCTGCTGGCCCGGCCCGAACTGGAGCAGCTCGCGCAGCGCGTCATCGCCCGCTACCACCTCGACGCGCTGACGCGCGAAGAGACCGTCCGCTACGTCCGCCACCGGCTGGAGGTCGCGGGCCTGTCGCGCGCCCTGCCATTCGAGCGCCGCGCGCTGGCCCTGGTGCACCGGCTCACAGGGGGCGTGCCACGGCGCATCAACCTGCTGTGCGACCGCGCGCTGCTCGGCGCCTATGCGCGCAGCGAGGCGGCCGTCACCCCCGCCATCGTGCGGCAGGCGGCGCGCGAGGTCTTCGGTGCGCCCGAGCATGCGCGTCCCGGCGCCTGGCCGCGTCCCGCCTTCGTCCTGGGCCTGGGGATTGCCGCCGGGGCCGCGCTGGTGGTCCTAGCGCGGTTGCTGGGCGAGGGGCCGGCGCCGGCCGCCGGGGTCGCCACGCCCCGGCCGGCCCGGCCCGCCTCGGCCGCCGTCGCTGCCGTTCCGGCCGCTCCCGCTGCCAGCGCCGCCACATCCGCCGCCAGCGCCCCGGCCAGCGTCGCCGCCGCCCCCGCTGCCGGCGCGGGCGTCATCCCGACCGCCGCGGCGCCGGCGGCCCCGGCCTCGGCGGCACCCCCCACCTTGCTGCGCGACGAACGCGCGGCATGGCGCGAGCTGGCCAAGGCCTGGAACGCCGAGGCCGGCGATGGCGACCCGTGCAAGCTGCTGCCGCGGCAGGGCCTGCACTGCTACACGCGCAGCACGCCCTTGCCGCTGATCCGCCAGCTGGACCGGCCCGGCATCGTCACGCTCGACCGCGAGAGCGGCACGCCGTCCTATGCCTTGCTCACGGCCCTGACGGACAAGACGGCGACCCTGTCGGCCGGCGGGACGGCGCAGACCGTCACGCTGGCGGCCCTGGCCTCGCGCTGGAACGGCGAGTGGGCGACCCTGTGGAAGGCGCCGGTCGGTTACGACCCCCGCGAGGCCGACACCACCCTGCCTGCCGCTCAGCGCTGGGCCGCCGCGCAACTGCCGGTCGACACCGCCGGCGGCAAGGCCGCGGCGCCGCTGCGCCAGCGCATCCGCAGCTTTCAGCTGGAGCAGGGGCTCCCCGTCGACGGCACGCTGGGGCCGCTGACCTTCATGCAACTCAATCGCCAAGCCCGCGTCGATGAGCCGCGGCTGGCGCCCTGACCGATGTCCTACATCCTCGACGCCCTGCGCAAGGCAGACGCCCAGCGCGATCGAAGCCGGTTGCCGGGCCTGAACGATCGCCCGCTCGGCGTCGGCGAGGACGAAGAGGCCGCCGGCAAGTCGCCGCAGCTGTGGGGAGTGCTCGGCGTGGGCCTGGTGTCCATCGGACTGGCCGCATGGCAGCTGGCGCGCCCGCCGGCGCCGCCAGCCCCGCCGCTCGCCCAGGCCAACACGACCACTCCGCCGGTGCCGGCAACCGTGGTGCCGCCCCCTGCAGCCGTCGTGCCAACGCCTGCGGCGCCGTCTGCGGCGCTACCCGCAACGCCCGCGCCTGCCGCTCCGGCCGCCCGCATCGAACCGCCGCCTCCGCCGCCCGCCGTGGCGACGCCTGCGCCGGTCCCCGCCGCCGCCGGGAAGGCATCGGCGCCAAGGATCCGTGCCTCGGCGGCTGTCGCCGCATCCGCCCCGCGTCCAGCCGCCCCGGCGGCCGCAGCTGCTTCGGCGCCGACAGCGGGGGCCGCCCCGGTCGCCGCTGCATCCGCGCCGGCCCCGGAGCCTTCTGCCGTGGCACCCGCCGGCGCCCCCAAGCTGGCCATCACGGGGGGCGTGTACTCGCCGAACGCGGCGCAGCGGATGCTGATCGTGAACGGGCAGGTCTTCAACGAAGGCGCGGAGCCGGTCCCGGGCGTGCTGCTGGAGCAGATCCGGCCCAACCAGGCCGTGCTGAGCTGGCGTGGCCAGCGCTACCTGGTCGGCTACTGAGCCGTCCGCTCGGCGGACAACGGGGGCTGGAACACGCTCCAGTGCCCGTCCTTGAACAGGTAGAGGGCCGACGACACGCGGGTGCGCGAGGCCGCATACAGCGCCGGCGCGCTGAAGCGCAGCGCGGTGATCGCGTGCGGATCGTCCGCGGGGGCGTACAGCAGCCCGCCGCGCTGGGGCACGGCCACCACCAGCCCGCTGCGGTGGCGGGCTTCCAGGTCGGACCAGAAGTCGCGGTCGAGGAAATAGCTGCTGTTCAGGTCGTCGGCCCGGCCGCTCACCTGCATCAGCCCGCCGGTCCAGGGCCGCACCTGGGGCTCGCCATAGGTGCGCCGCAAGTTGCCCACGGCCACCCGCACGGCCTGCTCCGGATCCAGGCGCAGTCGGTCGAGATCGTCGGGCGAGGCGCTCTGCAACTGCGTGCGGCTGTCAAAGACCAGCCGGATATGCATGTCCCCGACGTAGCGGTACCAGCTGGTTTCCAGCTCGACCTCGCTGCCGTCCGGCAGCCGCGCCTGCAGCGTCCCGTAGGGCTGCAGCGTCTCCTCCTCCTGGTTGGCGCCGGCCGACTCGCGCAGTACCGCGATGAGGTTGGCCTCCCGGGTGTCGAACACGGGCTCTGGCGACGGCACCTGCGCACGCGCGACGGCGCCGACACCCACTAGGCACAGGGCCCACCACAGTCGCTTGGTCATCGTCCGATCCTCGTCCTGGCACGATCCTGCCGCGCGGCCTGAACCGCCGCAATCGCTGTTACATCGCCTGTGGCGGAGCCGCTGCGGCACCGTGCCATGTAAACAGTTACCGAACTTGCTCAGCCATTGATGCGTGTAAGCAGGCTCGTCCATAGCATTCGAGGCTCTTCAACACACCACTGACGAGGTATTCGCGATGGCACTGCAATCCCCCTTCTTCAACAACGGCAAGCGCGAGGACGTGCGTCCGAATACCCCGAACGGCGCCGCGCTGGCCGCTGCGGCCGCCGCTCCCACCGCGCCGGCTGCCAACAGCCCGAGCACGGTCACGGAAGGCGAAGCCAAGCTGACCGTCGGCCCCAACATCAAGCTCAAGGGTGTCGAGATCACCGATTGCGACACGCTGGTGGTCGAGGGCTCGGTCGAGGCGACCATGGACTCCCGCATGATCCAGATCTCCGAGCGCGGTGCCTTCAAGGGCTCGGCCGAGATCGACATCGCCGAGATCCGCGGCACCTTCGAAGGCAACCTGACGGTGCGCCAGAAGCTGGTGATCTACGCGACCGGCAAGGTCACGGGCCGCATCCGCTACGGCAAGGTCGTGATCGAGGAGGGCGGCCAGCTCTCCGGCGAGATCGAGTTCGCCGCCACCCCCGCCGCGCCGGCCGCCCGCCCGGCCACGCCCAAGCTGCAGGTCGCCTGATCCGGCTGCCCGCGGCGCCGTTCAGACGGCGCCGCGATGGCGCGCGATGCAGGTGTTCAGGACCTCGGACGCATCGCGCTGCCACCAGTCGAGTGTGGAGAAGATCTCCACTTCGCTGTACCCCGCGAACCCCTGGGCCTCGACCCAGCTGCGGATGAGCGGGATGTCAATCACCCCGTCGCCCATCATTCCCCTGTCGTTGAGCAGGTCGCGCGTCGGCGTCAGCCAGTCGCAGACGTGGAACGCCAGCAGCCGTCTACGGCCGGCGCGGCGGATCTGCGCCTCCAGCTTGGGGTCCCACCAGACGTGGTAGACGTCGACGGCGACGCCCAGCGCGCCCGAGCGCGACGGATCGAGTTCGTCGCAGACGTCCAGCGCCTGTTCCATCGTGTTGATGCAGGCCCGGTCGCCCGCGTACATCGGGTGCAGGGGCTCGATGGCCAGCGGCATCCCGGCCGAGCGCGCGTAGTCCAGCAGGGCGCCGATCCCGTCGCGCACCTGGCTGCGCGCCAGCGCCAGGTCCTTGTGCGCCGCCCGGCCCGCCAGTGCCCCGGGCAGCCCGCCCACCACCAGCACCAGGCAGGCGGCGCCCAGCTCGCGTGCCTCATCCACGGCGCGCCGGTTGTCGTCGTGGGCCGCCTGCAGGCCGGCGGCGTCGGTCGCCGGGAACATGCCGCCCCGGCAATAGCCCGACAGTTCCAGGCCCAGGGCCTTCACCTGCTTCGACACCGCCGCCAGCCCGGCGGCAGCGACCTGGTCGCGCCAGGGCGAAATGGCGCGGATGCCGCGCGCCGCGCACGCGTCCAGGATCTGCGGCAGCGGCAGGTCCTGTCCGCGGCTCTTGCGGACGGTGGCGGTGTTGATGGAGAGCCAGCGGTGGTCGGTGGAGAAATCACGCATCGGGATCGTTCGCAGAAGACCGCCGCCGCCCGCGCAGGCGGCGGACGACGGCGGCGTTGTCGAGGTCACCGTCCCCGTCGGCGACGGCTTCGCGCAGCAGCTGCGCATGGACGGCGGTGAGGGGAAGGTCCAGGCCGTGCCCGTGGGCCCCGGCCAGCATGAGGTCCAGGTCCTTCAGGTGCTGGCGGATGCGCGAGCGGGGCGCGAAATCGTTGGCCACCATCTGCGGGCCCTTGACGGCCGCCGCGTCCGAGCGCGCCGGGGTGGCCAGCACCAGCTGCAGGAAGCGATCGGGCGGGATGCCCAGCGCCTCGGCGAAGGCCAGGCCCTCGGCAAAGGCGGCGCGGTTCAGGCCCAGCACGAGGTTGGTGGCCAGCTTGGCCCGCGCGCCCATGCCGGGCGGGCCCACGTGCACCGAGCGGGCGGCGACGGCCTGGAGCAGCGGCCCGCAGGCCTGCACGGCGGCATCGCTGCCACCCACCAGAGCAGTGGCTTTGCCGGCGCCGATCTGCTGGCTGGAGCCGGACAGCGGCGCTTCCACCAGGTCGATGTGCTGGGCTGCGAGGCGACGCCCCAGGGCGGCGAGCTGGTCGGGATCGCCGGTGGAGCAGTCGATGACGGTGCGCACCTGGTGGCCTGGGCCGAGCAGGCCGCCGGCGCCTTCCAGCACCTGCAGCACGCCGGCGGTGTCGAACACCGCGAGCAGCACCGTCTGGGCCAGACGGCCGACGTCCCCGGTGCTGGAGGCGGCCTCGCCGCCGGCGGCGGCGAACGCGGCGACGGCCTCCGGGCGCACGTCGTGGCCGATCGTGCGCCATCCCTGGGCGCGCAGGCGGGCGGCGAGTGCCTGGCCGACCAGGCCGAGCCCGACGATGCCGACGGTGCGTTCATTCATGGTCAACGGTCCAGCGATGCGCCGCCGCACACCTGGATGTCCTGGCCGGTGATGGCGGCTGCGGCCGGCGAGAGCAGGAAGGCGACGAGCGACGCCACCTCCGAGGGTTCGATGAGGCGGCCCAGGGGCGTGGGCCGCGGCGCGACCGAGCCGCGCGCCGGATCGGCGAGCATGGCGGTGCGGGTGGCCGCCGGCGACACCACGTTCACGGTGACGCCGCGGGGCGCGAGCTCGGCAGCCCAACTGCGGGCGAGCGAGACGAGGGCGGCCTTGGTCGCGGCGTACTGGCTGCGGCCGGCCATGCCGCGGGCGACCCGGCTGCCCACCAGGACCACCCGGCCGCGGCCGGCCGCGGCCATCGGCGGCACCAGCCGGTCGGCCAGCCGGCTGGCGGCATCGACATGCAGCTTCCACATCAGGGTGCCGTCGTCCGGCTGCAGTTCGCCCAGCGGCCCCACGCGCAGCACGCCGGCCGCATGGACGAGCGCGGCGGCGCCGCGGGCCGCGATTGCCGCGCCCTCCAGGGCCGCGGCGTCGGTGAGGTCGATTGCATGGTGGCGGAACCCCGCCGCATCGAGCGCAGCCGGCGCGCGATCGAGACCGATCACGCGCCAGCCCTGTTCCAGCAGGGCCTGCGCTACCGCCAGCCCGATGCCCGAGCTGCTGCCGGTGACGGCCGCGAGGGGCGCCTCATTCGACACGGATATTGCCGTCCGTGATGATCTTCTGCGCCCGCGCCATGTCGGCGGCCTGGAAGCGCGCGAACTCGTCGGCCGAGCCGGGCGAGAAGACCAGGCCCTGCGGCGTGAACTTGTCGCGGATCTCGCCGGCCAGCGCCTTGTTCACCTCGGCGTTCAGGCGCTGCACGATCTCCGCCGGCGCCTTGGCCGGCGCCCACAGGCCGTACCAGCTGTAGAAGTCGTACCCCGGCAGGGTCTCGGCGACCGTCGGGACGTCGGGCAGGTTGGGCGTGCGCTTGTCCGAGGTGACGGCGATGACGCGCAGCATGCCGCTGCGGTGGTATTGCAGCGAACCGAGGATGGGGTCGATGAAGCCGGCGATCTGGCCGCCGATCAGGTCCTGGAAGGCCGGTGCCGTGCCCTTGTAGGGGATCACCGTGTAGTCGACCCCCGCCGAACGCTTGAGCAGTTCGGTGGCCAGGTGGCCTGCCGATCCGATCGAGCCGACGGCGAAGGTCAGCTTGCCGGGATTGGCCTTGCCGTAGGCCTGCAGCGACTTCAGGTCGGTGATGGGCAGGTCCTTGTTGACGGCGACCGACAGCGGCGCCTTGGCGACCAGCGCGATCGGAGCGAAGTCGCGCGTCACGCTGTACGGCACGGACTTCATCGTCATCGGGGCGCTGACGAAGGTGGAGGCGTTGAACAGCAGCGTGTAGCCGTCGGCTTGCGCCTTGGCCACCTGGTCGGCGCCGATGGTGCCGTTGCCACCGGGCTTGTTCTCGACCACGAACGGCTGGCCCAGCTGCTCCGACAGCTTCTGTGCCAGGCTGCGGCCGAGGGTGTCGAGGGTGCCCCCCGGCGGGAACGGGATGATCACCTTCACCGGCCGTGCCGGCCAGGCCTGGGCCGATGCCCCCAGGGCCGCGAGCGAAAGGCCGATGGCCGCCGTCCAACGCAGTAGTCTCGACATGCTTGTCTCCTCTGATAGAGCCGGTTGTCCGCCGGCGGGATCACTCGATCTGGATGTTGGCGTCGCGCACCACGCGCGAGGAGGTCGCGATCCGTCAGTCCTCGATGCCGTGCAGCGCCAGCAGCGTCTGCATGCGGCGCACGGCCAGGTCCGGCTTCTCCAGCAGGTCGGCAGCATCGGCCAGGCGGAACAGCTCGGCCAGGTGCGGCAGGCTGCGGGTGCTCTGCTGGCCGCCGACCATGGTGAAGTGGTCCTGGTGGCCGTTGAGCCAGGCCATGAACACGACGCCGGTCTTGTAGAAGCGCGTGGGCGCCGCAAAGATGTGCCGCGACAGCGGAACGGTGGGGCCGAGGATGGTGTGGAAGCGCTCCAGGTTGCCCTGCGCCAGTTCGCCCAGCGCCGCACTGGCCGCCGGTGCGATGGCGTCGAAGATGCCCAGCAGGGCGTCGCTCTTGCCGTGGGTCGGTTCGCTGCCGAAGCCGTCGCCGGCGATCAGCTCGGCGTAGTTGAAGTCGTCGCCGGTGTACATGCGCACGCCGGCCGGCAGGCGTCGGCGCATCGCGATTTCCTTGTCCTTGTCGAGCAGGGAAATCTTGATGCCGTCGACCTTGGACGCGTTGGCGGCGATGACGCCGAGCGCGGTGTCCATCGCCCGGTCGGTGTCGGCGCTGCCCCAGTAGCCGGCCAGCGCCGGATCGAACATCTCGCCCAGCCAGTGCAGGACGACCGGCTGCCGGGCCTGGCGCAGGATGTGGTCGTAGACCCGTTCGTAATCGGCCGGGCCGCGGGCCACGCGGGCGAGGGCGCGGCTGGCCATGACGATGAGCCGCCCGCCGAGCTTCTCGATGGCAGCCATCTGCTCGTCGTAGCCGCGGATCACGTCGTCGACCGAGCGCACCTCGTCCAGGGCCAGGTGGTCGGTGCCGCAGCCGGAGGCGACCAGGGCGCCCGGAACGTCGCGCGCCGCATCGAGCGAACGCCGGATCAGTTCGAGCGAAGTGGGCCAGTCCAGCCCCATGCCGCGCTGGGCGGTGTCCATGGCTTCCGCGACACCGAGGCCGAGCGCCCACAGGCGCCGGCGGTAGCCGATGGTCGCGTCCCAGTCGACGGCGGCCTGCAGCCAGGGGTCGATGGCAGCGCGGGGATCGGCCACCACGTGCGCGGCCGAGTAGGCGATGCGGTCGAACCGCACGCCCTGGGCGGGGAGAACCGGCGCGTTGCCGCGCAGCGTGTAGCGCGCGAGGTTGCCGCCGGCGGCGGCGGGCAGGGTGAGGGACAGCGCCATGGTGGCCTCAGACCTTCAGTGCGGGCACGTCGACCCAGCGGCGCTCCTTCCAGGACTGCAGCGCGGCCTCGACCAGCTGCACGCCCTTGGCGCCTTCGGGCAGGGTCCACTTGTACGGCTCGTTCTCGACCACGTGCCGGATGAAGTGCTCCCACTGGATCTTGAAGCCGTTGTCGTAGACCTGCGAGTCCGGCACTTCCTGCCACTGCTCGAAGAAGTTCATGGTCTGCTTGACGTCCGGGTTCCACACCGGCCGCGGCGTGGTGACGCGGCTCTGGGCCCGGCATTCCTGCAGGCCGGCCACCGCGGACCCGTGGGTGCCGTCGACGTGGAAGGTCACCAGGTCGTCGCGGCGCACGCGGGTGGCCCACGACATGTTCATCTGGGCGACCACCGGCTCGCCGCCATGGCCCACCAGTTCCGCCATGGCATAGGCCGCGTCGTCGGCGGTGGCCTGGTACGGTTTGCCGGCTTCGTCCCAGCGCTGCGGGATGTGGGTGGCGCCCAGGCAGGAGATCGACTTCACCTCGCCGAACAGGTTGTCCAGCACGTAGCGCCAGTGACACATCATGTCCAGGATCATTCCGCCGCCGTCTTCCTCACGGTAGTTCCAGCTCGGACGCTGGATCGGCTGCAGGTCGCCTTCGAACACCCAGTAGCCGAATTCGAGCCGCACGCTCAGCATGCGGCCGAAGAAGCCGGCGCGGCGCAGCATGTCGAGCTTGCGCAGCCCGGGCAGGAACAGCTTGTCCTGCACGGCGCCGTGCTTGAGGCCCGACTTCTCAGCCAGCCGGGCGATCTCGACCGCCTCGTTCAGGTTGGTCGCGATCGGCTTTTCGCAGTACACGTGCTTGCCGGCGCGGATGGCCTTGGCCAGCAGCGTCGGGCGCATCTGCGTGGTGCCGGCATCGAAGAAGATGGTGTCGTCGGGATTGGCGAGCGCCTTGTCCAGGTCGGTGGTCCAGCGTTCGATCTTCTGCGACTTCGCCAGCGCCTCCATCTTCTCGGCATTGCGGCCGACGAGGATGGGGTCGGGCATGACCCTGTCGCCGTTGGACAGCTGCACGCCGCCCTGGTTGCGGATGGCGACGATGGACCGGATCAGGTGCTGGTTCATGCCCATGCGTCCGGTGACGCCGTGCATGATGATTCCGAGACGTTGGGTGGGCATATCAGTTCCTCGTTGGTGCCCGCCGAAGCGGGCGTTGGCGTTACTTCTGCACTTCCAGGCCGGCGGCCTTGACCAGCGCGGCGTTGCTCTTGATCTCGTCGCGGATGTACGCGTCGAACTGTTCGGGCTTGAGGGTCCAGGCGTCGGCGCCCAGCGCCGTGAAGCGCTCCTTCACCTCGGGCGTGGCCAGCGCCTTCACCACTTCCTCCTGCAGGCGGTTGACGATGTCGCGCGGCGTGCGCGCCGGCACCATCATCCCGATCCAGAAGTTGAATTCCGAGCCCGGCACGCCGGCTTCGGCCGTGGTGGGCACGTTGGGCAGGGCGGCGGCGCGCTTGGGCGAGCCGACCGCCAGCGGCACCAGCTGGCCGCTGCGGATCTGGCCGATGACCGGGGCAATGGGCGAGAAGTAGTAGTCGACCCGGCCCGCCGCCACCTCGGTCACCGCCTCGGCGGAGCCCTTGAACGGGATGTTCTGGGCGTCGATCTTCGCGGCCAGCTTGAACTTCTCGGCGTTGAGGTGGGTGGCGCTGCCCTGGCCCGCCGAGGCGAAGTTCATGCTGCCGGGCTTGGCGCGCGCCGCCGCGAGCAGCTCGCCCAGGGCCTTGAAGTTCTTGGCCGGCGAGACCACCAGCACGTTCGGGGTGCTCGAGATCGGCGTGACGCCGGCGAAGTCTTTCTCGGTGTCGAACGGCAGCTTGGCGAACGTGTGCGGGCTGACCGTGTGCGACGACGAGTGGACCATGACCGTGTAGCCGTCCGGGGCCGCCTGGGCCACCGCCGCCTGGCCGATGGTGCCGCTGGCCCCGCCGCGGTTGTCGATGACGAGCTGCTGGCCCATGCTCTGCGACATCTTGTCGGCGATGGCGCGCGCAATGATGTCGGTGGTGCTGCCGGCCGCGAACGGCACGATCACCCGGATGGGCTTGTTGGGGTAGCCGCTCTGGGCGGCGGCGCCCAGGGGGGCCAGCGCGGCGAGGCTGGCAAGGATGAAGGCCAAGTGTCGACGGCTCGGTGCCACGGTGTCTCCTGCGGTTAATTCACTGTTTGGTGAATTATAGGGAGACGGGCGGCCGTGGCAAGCGCTGCGGCTCGGGCCTTGCGCTTCAGTTCCTCAGGACATACCCGAGGATCACGTCGCACATGTGCGTGAGCCGTTCCTGCCGGGCCTTGGCGGAGAGCAGGTCGCGGCCGAAGATGGCCGACAGCGTGTGGTTGTTCGACAGGTAGAAGTACGACAGGCCCGCGATGGAGATGTAGAGCTGCATCGGGTCGACGCCGCCGCGGAACGTGCCGTCGCGCCGGCCCCGCTCCAGGATGCCGGCCAGCATCTCGATCAACGGAGAGTTCAGCTCGCGTGCCTTGCGCGACTCCTGCAGGTGGCGCGCCTTGTGCAGGTTGGCGCTGTTCAGCAGGGTGAGGAACTCGGGGTGCTCGAGGTAGTAGGCCCAGGTGAATTCGACCAGCCGCCGCAGGGCGTCGGCGGGCGCCAGCTCCAGGAGGTTCAGCTGCTGCTCGGCCTCGCGGATGTCGCGGTACGACTGCTCGAGGACGGCCTGGAACAGGGTCTCCTTGTCCTCGAAGTAGTAGTAGATCAGGCGCTTGTTCAGCGCCGCGCGCTCGGCGATGCGGTCCATGCGCGCGCCGCCCAGGCCGTACTCGGCGAATTCGTCCCGGGCCGCCGCTAAGATGGTGTTCTGGGAGCGGTCGGCATCGCGCAGGCGCTCCTCCGGGGCAGGCGTGGCCTCACGCGTCGTGCTTCGGGTCATGGCAAATAATTCACCTTCTGGTTAATCCAGTCAAGCCGATGGCATCTGAACGCACCCCCGTCCTCGCTGGCCACCTGATTGTCGAGTGCCTCGTCGCGCAAGGCGTGACGCATGCATTCGGCGTTCCCGGCGAAAGCTTCCTGGCCGTCCTCGACGGCTTCCACCACCACCAGGACGCCATCCGGTTCGTCATCAACCGGCAGGAGGGCGGGGCGGCATTCATGGCCGAGGCAGCGGGCAAGCTCACCGGCCGGCCTGGCGTCTGCTTGGTGACCCGGGGGCCCGGCGCGACCAACGCCTCGATCGGCGTCCACACCGCATTCCAGGACTCCACGCCGATGGTGCTGTTCGTCGGCGACGTCGCCTCCGACCAGCGCGACCGCGAGGCGTTCCAGGAAGTCGAATACACCAGCTTCTTCGGTCCCAGCACCAAGGGCATGGCCAAGCGGGTCGAGCGCATCGACGAGGCGGATCGCATTCCCGAGTACATCGCGCGCGCCTTCGCGACGGCGATGAACGGCCGGCCTGGCCCCGTCGTCCTCGTGCTGCCGGAGGACATGCTGGCCAAGACCACCAGTGCGTCGCCGCTGGCCCGCGTGGAGCCCGCCGAGGCGTGGAGCGATCCCGGTTCCCTGCGCCGCCTGCGCGAGATGCTGCTGGCGGCGCAGCGGCCGATCGTCATCGCCGGCGGCGGCGGCTGGACGCCCCAGGCGGCGCAGGCCCTGCAGCGCTTCGCCGAGAACTGGAGGCTGCCGGTGGGCAACGCGTTCCGGTTCCAGGACACCTTCGACAACCACCATCCGCTGTATGCCGGCGACGTCGGCATCGGGATCAACCCGAAGCTGGCGGCGCGCATCCGCGAGAGCGACCTGGTGCTGGCCATCGGGCCGCGCCTGGGCGAGATGACGACCGGCGGCTACACGCTGCTGAAGGCGCCGCGGCCCACGCAGAAGTTGGTGCACATCCATGCGAGCGCCGAGGAACTGCACCGCGTCTACCAGGCCGACCTGGCGATCAATGCCACCATGAACGCGGCCGCCCGGTCGCTGGAGGTGCTGACCGCGCCGCCGGAAGTGCCCTGGCAGGCCTGGAGCGAGGGCGTGCATGCCGACTACGAGGCCAACCTGGTGCCGCAGGCGCTACCGGGCGGAATCGACATGCCGGCCATCGTGGCCGTGCTGCAGAAGCGCCTGCCGGCGGACGCGGTCCTCACCAACGGCGCCGGCAACTTCGCCAGCTGGGTGCACCGCTTCTTCCGCCACAACGGACTGGCCAAGGGCCACAAGACGCAGCTGGCGCCCACCGTGGGCGCGATGGGCTACGGGGTGCCGGCCGGCATCGCCGCGAACCTGCTGACCGGGCGGACCGCGTTCACGATCGCGGGCGACGGCGACTTCCTCATGAATGGCCAGGAACTGGCCACCGCGGCGCAATTCGGGGGCAAGAGCATCATCGTGCTGTTGAACAACGGCATGTTCGGCACCATCCGCATGCACCAGGAGCGCGACTACCCGCAGCACGTGCATGGCACGCAGCTGGCCAACCCCGACTTCGTGGGCCTGGCCCGTGCCTACGGCTACGCGGGAGTGCGCATCACGAAGACAGCCGAGTTCGAGCCGGAGTTCGTGGCCGCCCTGGAGCGGCCCCAGGGCACCCTGATCGAGGTGATGCTGGATCCGGAGGTGATCACGACGCGTGGCACGCTCAGCGCCATCCGGGACGCCGCCCTGCGGCGCGGCTGACGCGGCGGCCGCGGGCGCGGCGTACAAGAAAAAAGGGCCGCTTGCGCGGCCCTTTTTCATTGCTGGCGGTAGCCAGTTACTTCACATGCTTGCCGATCAGGCCGGCCATCTCGAACATCGAGACTTGCGACTTGCCGAAGATGTCCTTGAGCTTCGCGTCGGCATTGACCATGCGCTTGTTCACGGAGTCCTGCAGCTTGTTCTTCTTGATGTAAGCCCACAGCTTGCTGACCACTTCGGTGCGGGGCAGCGGGGCGGAGCCGACGACGGCGGCCAGTTGCGGGCTCGGGGTCAGCGCCTTCATGAACGCCGCATTGGGGGTGCGCTTCTTGGCGGGGGCCTTCTTCACGGCGGCCTTCTTCGCCGGAGCGGCCTTCTTAGCCGGAGCAGCCTTCTTGGCAGCGGCCTTCTTCGCCGGTGCTGCCGCCTTCTTCGCCGGGGCCTTCTTGACCGCAGCCTTCTTCGCGGGGGCAGCCTTCTTGGCGGGCGCCTTTTTTGCCGCAGCTTTCTTTGCAGTTGCCATGACTTGATTTCCTTCTAGAAGTTGAGTGTTCACCAATGGAAAAATCTCGAGACCCACTGGCAGAGCGGATGCTAAGGGAGAAAAAGCGGGCTTCCAAGGGGAAAAAGGCGTTTTTCACTGGAGGCTGTCGTTTTTTTTCAAGCCGACTTGGCCTCCACCTTCCCTCGCAGGATCAGCATCACGCCACCCAGGATCACGGCGCAGGCGGCCCACTCGGCGCCGCTGACGTTCTCGCCGGCGAATCCCACACCCAGCAGGAGCGCGATGACTGGGTTCACGAACGCATAGCTGGTCGCCAGGGCGGGCGGCGCGTGGCCCAGAAGGTATAGGTAGGCGCTGAACGCCACGAGCGATCCGGCCCCCACGAGGTACAGCCAGGCGAGCGCGGCGTGCGTCTGCGGCGGCCATTGCGGCTGCTCACCCAGCACGAGAGAAACCAGCATCAACGCCGCGCCGCCGCACAACATTTCGCTCGCAAAGCCGGCCGCGCCGGGGGCCAGCGGAAGGCGCGTTGCCGAGAGGACGGAGCCAAGCGACCAGGCCAGTGTGGCGGCCGCCATGCACCCGATGGCCGCCGGGGAGCCGCCGAAGCTGGCACCGCGCAGCAGCAGCAGGACGCCCGCCAGGCCGACCGCCATGCCGGCCAATTCGAGTCGCCGCGGCCTCTGGCCGACCAGCAGCCCCCACAGGCACACCAGGACCGGCACGACGGCAATGAAGGCGGCGACCAGGCCCGACCCCACGGACTGCTCCGCCGTGGCCGTCAGGCCCATGCCCAGCCCGAGCATCAACGTGCCGACGATGGCCGCATTGCGCCACTGCGCCGCAGTCGGCCACGCACCGCCCCGGCCGGCGGACCAGGCGAGCAGCAGGCCGCCCGCCGCCAGGAAGCGGGTGCCCATCTGGAAGAAGGGCGGGAAGCTCTCGAGGGCCAGCCGGATGGCCAGGTAGGTCGAACCCCAGACGAGGTAGCAGGCGAGCAGGGCGGGGACGAGCAGGTGGCCGGGCCGCGGGCCGGCGCCGATGGTGGCGGTTCGCATGTTGCGATGCTAGATCGCCGGATCGCCACATTCCATGGACAATCCAAGGCCACAAATCGAAGGTGCCTTGAAAAGAAAGGTTGGAAGCCATGGCGACAGAAGAATCCAGTTTCGACGCCTACGACAGCCGCATCCTGGCCGAGTTGCAGCAGGACGCGCGCATCTCGATGGCCGAACTCGGCCGCCGCGTCCACCTGTCGCAGCCCGCAGTCACCGAGCGCGTTCGCAAGCTGGAGCTGCAGGGGGTCATCAAGGGCTACCGCGCGGTGGTCGACCACGGCCGCCTCGGCTACGGGATCCGGGCGGTCGTGCGGGTGGGGCGGGTGGAGTACGCCCGGGTGGTGAAGCTGATCGAGCAGACGCCGGAGGTCATCAACGCCTTCAATGTCACGGGCGAGGACAGCTGGATCCTGGAGATCGCGGTCATCGACGTCGAGCACCTCGACGCCGTGGTCACGAAGTTCTGCCTCCTGACCGAGACCTCGACCAGCATAGTGCTGAACATGCCGCGCGAGAACGCGGCGGTGCTGCCGGCCCGGCGCGAGAACATCAAGCCGGCGATCCGGAAAGTGACGGGACGCTGAGGTTGGCTGTGGTCAGGGCGCGGCGGCGGAGCGCTTGCGCAGGGTGGCCAGCAGCACACCGGCCAGGGCCAGGCCGAATGCGACTGCCTGGCGCGGACCGAACGGTTCGCCCAGGGCGACGACGCCCACCAGCGCCGCCGTCACCGGCAGCATCACCGTGAACACCCCACCCAGGGCCGCCGGCACGTGCCGCAGGCCGGTCATCCACAACCAGACGCTCCAGACGCTGGCCGCCAGCGAATAGAACAGCAGGAGCAGCCAGGTTCCCGGGCGGATGGCGCCGAAATCGAATCCCCAGGCCTGGTAAAGCCCCAGCGGCGTCATCAGCGCCAGCCCCCACAGGTTCACCAGGGACGTGATGCGCCTCGGGCCCAGCGCGCCCGTCAGCTTCTTGCCGATGACCGCATAGGAGGCCTCGCAGAGCACTGCGCCGACGACCAGCAGGTTGCCGAGGACGGCATCGGACGAGTCGCCTGTGTCCTCCTTGCCCAGCGCCAGCAGGCCGATGCCGGCCACGGCGCACGCCACCGCGCCCCAGACGCGCTCCGGGATCCGCTCGCCAAGGAAGGTCCAGCTCAGGATGGCGACCACGGCGGGGATGGACGCCATGATCACGCCCGCCGACACGGCACTGGTCATGCTGACGCCGTACAGCATGCAGATGGTGAAGAGGAAGTTACCGAGCAGGGATTCGAGGAAGACGAGCCGGCGGGTCGACCGGCTGAGGGCTGCTTCGTCGGCCGGCTTGCGGACCCAGTGCACCATCGCCAGGCCGCCGATGGCGAAGCGCAGCCAGGCCAGGAGGAAGACCGGCAGCGCCGCGACGAGCGGCTTGGACAGGGCGACGTAACTGCCGACGAGCGCCATGCTGAGGGCCAGGCAGGCGCAGGCGACGGGACGAGGGGACATCGGGCGAGCCGCAAAAGCGCGCATCTTGCCCCAGCGGCTGGCAGTTCCCGGTCGACCGCGAGCGCTCCTGCCGGTTTCACGGGCGTGCGATCGTCTTTCATATCGCGAAAAGAGCGAATGCTGCGTCGCGTCATTTTTTCTCGATATGAGAGACCGCTCGCCGCATTGCGAAATCTAGAGATTAAGTGGTTGAAAGATAAGGGAAAAATATTTAGTCTTCTATAAGATACAAGATCTCCGCGAAGTCTTCTAGAAGACTTAAAGTCATCGCAACGACGCCCCGCTGCGTCGGCCGGTTCAATCAACCAACGGAGTGAATGCGATGACCCACTGGACCCACCTCAGCCGCGAACAGCAGATCGCCGAACTGGAACGTGACTGGGCGGAGAACCCGCGCTGGAAGGGCATCAAGCGCGGCTACAGCGCCGCCGACGTCGTGCGCCTGCGCGGCTCGCTGGCCATCGAGCACACGCTGGCTCACCGCGGCGCCGACAAGCTCTGGACGCTGCTGAACACGGAGCCCTTCGTGAACACCCTGGGTGCCTTGACGGGCAACCAGGCCATGCAGCAGGTCAAGGCCGGCCTGAAGGGCATCTACCTGTCGGGATGGCAGGTTGCCGGCGATGCCAACAGCACCGGCGAGATGTACCCCGACCAGTCGCTGTACGCGGTGGACTCGGTGCCCAAGGTGGTCAAGAAGATCAACAACACCTTCCAGCGCGCCGACCAGATCCAGTGGAGCGAAGGCAAGGGGCCCGGCGACGAGGGCTATGTCGACTACTTCGCGCCCATCGTCGCCGACGCCGAGGCAGGTTTCGGTGGCGTGCTGAATGCCTTCGAGCTGATGAAGGCCATGATCGAGGCGGGCGCCGCCGGCGTGCACTTCGAGGACCAGCTCGCCTCGGTGAAGAAGTGCGGCCACATGGGCGGCAAGGTGCTGGTGCCCACCCGCGAAGCGGTGGCCAAGCTGGTGGCGGCCCGCTTGGCCGCCGACGTGATGGGCGTGCCCACCATCCTGCTGGCCCGCACCGATGCCGAGGCCGCCGACCTGGTGACCAGCGACGTCGATCCGATCGACCTGCCGTTCTGCACCGGCGAGCGCACCGTCGAGGGCTTCTACCGCACCCGCAAGGGCTTCGACCAGGCCGTCAGCCGCGGCCTGGCCTATGCCGAGTACGTGGACCTGATCTGGTGCGAGACGGGCACGCCGGACCTGAAGTTCGCCAAGGACTTCGCGGACGCGATCCACGCGAAGTTCCCGGGCAAGCTGCTGGCCTACAACTGCTCGCCCTCGTTCAACTGGAAGAAGAACCTCGACGACGCCACGATCGCCAGGTTCCAGAAGGAGTTGGGCGCCATGGGCTACAAGTTCCAGTTCATCACCCTGGCGGGCTTCCACAGCCTGAACTACTCGATGTTCGAGCTGGCCCACGGCTACGCCCGCAACAACATGAGCGCCTTCGTCGAGCTGCAGCAGAAGGAGTTCGCGGCGGCCGACAAGGGCTTCACGGCCGTCAAGCACCAGCGCGAGGTGGGCACGGGCTACTTCGATGCCGTCACCACGACCATCGAGGCCAATGCGTCCACGGCGGCGCTCAAGGGGTCGACCGAGGACGAGCAGTTCTTCGAGGAACGCAAGGCCGCCTGACCGCGGGACTTGCCGACGACCGGGCCCCTCGCGGCCCGGTTTTTTGTGTCCGGGCGCCCCGACGGCGGCCGAGGGCAAGGGGGGCGGATTCGCCGCGGCGGGGTTAGAATCGAGCCGATTCGAGATCCACAAGGGCGAGAAAGGCAGCATCGGTTATGACACCGCGAACTACTCCGGAAGGAACCACGGCCCTGTAGTGGCCGGGTAGTCGCGCGACCCAGGACTGACCAGTTCTCCGGCAAGAGCGCGGCTACAGGCCGCGCTTTTCGTTTGTCCCGCTGGAAATTGCCACCATGATCCACATCACGCTTCCCGACGGCTCGCGCCGTGACTATCCAGGCCCCGTGACGGTGGCCGACATCGCCGCGTCCATCGGGGCGGGGCTCGCCAAGGCGGCGCTGGCCGGCAAGGTGGACGGGAAGGTCGTCGACACGTCGCACACGGTCGACCGCGACGCGTCGGTGGCCATCGTCACGGCCAAGGATGCGGACGGCCTGGAGGTGATCCGCCATTCGACGGCGCACCTGCTCGCCTACGCCGTCAAGGAGCTGTTCCCCGAAGCGCAGGTGACGATCGGGCCGGTGATCGAGAACGGCTTCTACTACGACTTCTCGTACAAGCGCCCGTTCACGCCCGAGGACCTGGCGGCCATCGAGAAGCGCATGGGGGAGCTCGCCGCGAAGGACGAGCCCGTCAGCCGCCGCGTGCTGCCGCGCGACGAGGCCGTCGAGTATTTCAAGGGCATCGGCGAGCAGTACAAGGCCGAGATCATCGCCAGCATCCCGGCGAACGAAGACGTGTCGCTGTACCGCGAGGGTGGCTTCGAGGACCTGTGCCGCGGGCCCCACGTGCCCAGCACCGGCAAACTTCGGCATTTCAAGCTGATGAAGGTGGCCGGCGCCTACTGGCGCGGCGACCATCGCAACGAGATGCTGCAGCGGGTCTACGGCACCGCCTGGGCGACCAAGGACGAACTCCAGCAGTACCTGACGATGCTGGAAGAGGCCGAGAAGCGCGACCACCGCAAGCTCGGGCGGGAGCTGGACCTGTACCACATCGACGACGTGGCGCCCGGCGTGGTGTTCTGGCATCCCAAGGGCTGGTCGGTCTGGCAGGCGGTCGAACAGTACATGCGGCAGGTCTACAAGGACACCGGGTACCAGGAGGTCAAGGGGCCCCAGATCCTGGACCGCAGCCTGTGGGAGAAGACCGGTCACTGGCAGAACTACCGCGAGAACATGTTCACGACGGAGAGCGAGAAGCGTGACTACGCGCTCAAGCCGATGAACTGCCCGGGGCACGTCCTGATCTTCAAGTCGCAGCTGCGCAGCTACCGCGACCTGCCGCTGCGGTACGGCGAGTTCGGCCAGTGCCATCGCAACGAGCCGTCCGGCGCCCTGCACGGCATCATGCGCGTGCGCGGGTTTACCCAGGACGACGGCCATGCCTTCGTGACCGAGGACCAGATCCTCGAGGAATGCGTGGCGTACACGACCAAGCTGCAGCAGGTCTACCAGGACTTCGGCTTCACCGACATCCTCTACAAGGTGGCCACGCGCCCGGACAACCGGGTGGGCTCGGATGCCTTGTGGGACAAGGCTGAACACGCCTGCATGGAGGCGCTGCGGCGCTCCGGCGTCGACTTCGTGGTGTCGCCCGGCGACGGCGCCTTCTACGGCCCGAAGATCGAATACACGCTGAAGGACGCGCTGGGCCGGCAGTGGCAGTGCGGCACCATGCAGGTCGACTTCAACACGGCCGAGCGGCTGGGTGCGGAATACGTCACGGAGACCAGCGGGCGTGCCCACCCCGTGATGCTGCATCGCGCCATCGTCGGCAGCCTGGAGCGTTTCATCGGTATGCTGGTCGAACACCATGCCGGCGCGCTCCCGTCGTGGCTGGCGCCGGTGCAGGTGGCCGTGCTGAACATCACGGACGGACAGGCCGATTACGCCCGTGACGTTGCCAAAGCTCTGCAAAATCAAGGGCTTAGGGTCGAGCTCGATCTGCGCAACGAGAAAATTACGTATAAAATACGCGAGCATTCGCTGCAGAAGCTGCCTTACATCCTGGTCGTAGGCGACAAGGAGAAGGCGGCAGGTGCCGTTGCAGTGCGCGCCCGGGGGAACAAGGACCTCGGCGCGATGCCCCTAGAGGCGTTCTCCCAGAGGATGGCCCAGGACATCGCCAGCAAAAGCTGATCTTCACTGAAGGAAAGGCTGCAGCCCGCGCGCACTGAAGCGGTTTTGCTACGTTTTTCGTAGCTATTCAGATTTGAAGGAACGAGACCATCGCTACTGACTTTCGCGACCGCCGCCACCGCGAGGAACGCAAGCACCGCCTGAACCGGGAAATCATGGCCCCGGAAGTCCGGTTGTCCGGACCCGACAACGAGCCCTTGGGCATCGTGAGCCTCCAGGAGGCGCTGCGCATGGCAGGCGAGCTGGATGTGGATCTGGTCGAGATTGCCGCGACCGCCAACCCGCCCGTGTGCCGGTTGATGGACTACGGCAAGTTCAAGTACCAGGAACAGAAGAAGGCCGCCGAAGCGAAGTCGAAGCAGACGGTCATCGAGATCAAGGAAATCAAGTTCCGCCCTGGCACCGACGACGGTGACTACAACATCAAGATGCGCAACATCAAGCGCTTTCTTGCCGAGGGTGACAAGTGCAAGATCACGCTCCGTTTCCGCGGCCGCGAGATCACGCACCAGGAGATCGGGATGGCGCTGCTGCAGCGCATCCGCGACGAGCTGGGCGACACCATCCTGGTGGAGCAGTTCCCCAAGCTCGAGGGTCGGCAGATGATCATGATGATCGCGCCGAGCCGCAAGAAGACGGGTGCCGCGCAGGCGAAGCCCGCCGCCGAAGCCGCGGGAGCGGCGACAGCGTAAGAGGAGTTCCAGGTCCGTACAGGTTGGTCGCCGGTGCGGACCGGCGATGGAAGGGCTTCGGCCTTTCCGCGGTGCGCTGCGGCGTACCGCAACAAGTGGCGAGCTCAAGACTCGCCGCACAAGTGGCTCGGGGCCATCAAGACGCGAAGGATTCGCGGCGCCTCACGAGCACAAGCAGAAAAGGAGCATGCACATGCCCAAGATGAAGACCAAGAGCGGAGCCAAGAAGCGCTTCCGCGTCCGTCCCGGCGGCACCGTCAAGCGCGGCCAGGCCTTCAAGCGTCACATCCTGACCAAGAAGTCCACCAAGAACAAGCGCCACCTGCGCGGTGCCGTGGCGGTCCACGAGACCAACATGGGCCACATGGCGCAAATGCTGCCGTTCGCCGGCATCTGACGAAGAAGGAGAACACACATGCCTCGCGTCAAACGTGGTGTAACGGCTCGCGCCCGCCACAAGAAGGTTCTCGCCCTCGCCAAGGGCTTCCGCGGCCGCCGCGGCAACGTCTTCCGCATCGCCAAGGAAGCGGTGATGAAGGCGGGCCAGTACGCCTACCGCGACCGCCGCGCCAAGAAGCGCGTCTTCCGCCAGCTCTGGATCGCCCGTATCAACGCGGCGGCCCGTGAGTGCGGCCTGACGTACAGCCAGTTCGCCAACGGCATCCGCAAGGCCGGCATCGAGATCGACCGCAAGGTCCTCGCCGACATCGCCGTGCACGACAAGGCCGCTTTTGCCGGCATCGTGGAGCAGGTCAAGGCCAAGCTGGCTGCTTGAGTTCAAGGTGGGCGCCTGTGGTGCCCGCCCATCAGAGGTAACCTCAAGGACAGGGGCTAGGGCAACGCACTAGCCCCTGTTTTTTTCGTCTATGACCGATCTGGATTCCATCGTCGATGCCGCGCGTCGCGCCTTTTCCGGCGCCCCCACGCCGGCGGACCTCGAGAACGCGAAGGCGCAGTTCACCGGCAAGGCCGGCCGCATCACCGAGCTGATGAAGGGCCTGGGCGCGCTGCCCGTCGAGGAGAAGAAGACCCGTGGCGCGGCGATCAACGTCGCCAAGCAGGCGATCGAGGCTGCCCTCACCGAGCGGCGGCAGCAACTGGCCGATGCCGAACTCGCGCTGCAACTGCAGGCCGAGGCGCTCGACGTCTCGCTGCCGGGCCGCGTGCGCGAGCCGGGCGGGCTGCATCCCGTCAGCCTGACGCTCGAGCGCATCGAGCTGATCTTCGCCAGCATGGGCTTCGATGTCGCCGACGGCCCCGAGGTCGAGAGCGACTGGCACAGCTTCACGTCGCTGAACAACCCGCCCAACCACCCGGCGCGCTCGATGCAGGACACGTTCTACGTCGACATCCAGGGCGAGGACGGCATTCCCTACAACCTGCGGCCGCACACGAGCCCGATGCAGGTGCGGTACGCCCACCAGCACATCAAGAAGTTCGCCCAAGCGGTGAAGGCCGGGCAGCCGATGCCCGAGATCCGCGTCATTGCACCAGGGCGCACGTACCGCGTGGACAGCGATGCCACCCACTCGCCGATGTTCCACCAGTGCGAAGGCCTGTGGCTGGGCGAGAACGTGAGCTTCAAGGACCTCAAGGTCGTCTTCACCGACTTCTGCCGCACGTTCTTCGAGAGCGACGACCTGAAGCTGCGCTTCCGGCCCAGCTTCTTCCCGTTTACCGAACCCAGCGCCGAGATCGACATCCAGTTCCAGTCGGGTCCGCTCGCGGGCCGCTGGCTCGAGGTGGCCGGCTCCGGCCAGGTGCATCCGGCCGTGGTGCGCAACATGGGCCTGGACCCCGAGCGCTACATCGGGTTCGCCTTCGGCATGGGCCCGGACCGCCTGACCATGCTGCGCTACGGCGTCAACGACCTGCGCCTGTTCTTCGACGGCGACATCCGCTTCCTGCGCCAGTTCCGCTAAACGCACGCCCCGACAACCATGCAATTTCCCGAGTCCTGGCTGCGCGAGTTCTGCAACCCGCCGCTGTCCACCCAACAGATCGCTGACGTGCTCACCATGGGCGGCCTGGAGGTGGAAGACCTCCGCCCCGTGGCGCCACCCTTCAGCAAGATCGTGGTGGGCGAGATCAAGGAAGCCGTCCAGCATCCGAACGCCGATCGCCTGCGCGTGTGCCAGGTCGACGTGGGGCAGGGTGACCTCCTGAACATCGTCTGCGGCGCGCCGAACGCGCGCCCCGGCATCCGCGTGCCGTGTGCGCTGGTCGGTGCCGAGCTGCCGCCGGGAGACGACGGCAAGCCGTTCCTGATCCGGCTGGGCAAGCTGCGCGGCGTGGAGAGCCAGGGCATGCTGTGCTCGGCGCGTGAGCTGAAGCTGAGCGACGACCACGGCGGCCTGCTGGAGCTGCCGGCCGATTCGCCGCTGGGGCGCGACGTGCGCGAGGTCCTGCAGCTCGACGACCATGTGTTCACCCTCAAGCTCACGCCCAACCTGGCGCACGCACTCAGCGTGTACGGCGTCGCGCGCGAACTCTCGGCGCTGACGGGCGCGCCCCTGCAGGTGCCGGCGTATCCGGCCGTGCCCCCCGTCCACGACGAGAAGCTGAAGGTGACCGTCACCGCCCCGGACCTGTGCGGCCGGTTCTCCGGCCGGGTCGTGCGCAACGTGAACACCAAGGCCGCCACGCCGCAATGGATGGTCGACCGCCTGGCCCGTTGCGGCCAGCGCAGCGTCACCGCGCTGGTCGACATCTCGAACTACGTGATGTTCGAGTTCGGCCGGCCCTCGCACATCTTCGACCGGGACAAGATCCGCGGCGGACTGGACGTGCGCTGGGGTCGACCCGGCGAACAGCTCAAGCTGCTGAACGGTACCACGATCACGGTCGACGAGAAGGTCGGCGTCATTGCCGACGGCGACCAGGTGGAGTCGCTTGCCGGCATCATGGGAGGGGACGCGACGGCAGTGTCCGACGACACCCGCCACGTCTACGTCGAGGCCGCCTTCTGGTGGCCGCAGGCGGTGCAGGGCCGTTCGCGTCGCTACAACTTCTCCACCGACGCGGGGCACCGCTTCGAGCGCGGGGTCGATCCCAGCCTGACGGTGGAGCACATCGACCGAATCACCCGGTTGATCCTCGACATCTGCGGTGGCGAGGCCGGTCCCATGGACGACCAGGTTCTTCGCATGCCGGAGCAGAAGCCGGTTTCGCTGCGCGTGGCACGGGCCTCCAGGATCATCGGGATGCCCATCGACGCGGCGCAGTGCCTGGAGGCGTTCCGCCGGCTGGGCCTGCCCGCGCAGGCCGCGGGCGACGTGATCACCGTCACGCCGCCGGCCTACCGCTTCGACCTGGCCATCGAGGAGGATCTGGTCGAGGAGGTGGCGCGCATCATCGGCTACGAGAACCTGCCGACGACCGCGCCGCTCGCGCCCATCACGGCCATGCTGCCGCCCGAATCGCGCCGCTCGCGGTTCGCCGTGCGCCGCCTGCTCGCCGGGCTCGGCTACCAGGAGACCATCAACTTCAGCTTCGTCGAGGAACGCTGGGAGAAGGATCTGGCCGGCAACGCCGATCCCATCCGCCTGCTCAACCCCATCGCCAGCCAGATGGGTGTGATGCGCTCCTCGCTGGTCGGCTCGCTGCTGCACGTGCTCAAGTTCAACCTGGATCGCAAGGCCGAGCGCGTGCGGGTCTTCGAACTGGGGCGCGTGTTCATGCGCGACGCGTCGGTCCAGACCACCGACGCCACCGTCCGTGGTGTCCGGCAGCCGATGCGGGTCGCCGGGCTCGCTTACGGCGAGCCCGATGGCCTGCAGTGGGCTCGCAAGACGTCGGGCGCCGATTTCTTCGATGCCAAGGGCGATGTGGAGGCGCTGCTCGCGCCTCGCACGGCCACGTTCGAGGCGGCCGAGCACCCGGCGCTGCATCCCGGCCGCTGCGCCCGCATCCTGCTGGATGGCCGCGAGGTGGGGGTGGTGGGTGAGCTGCACCCGCGCTGGCGCCAGGGCTGGGAGTTCCCGCACGCCCCGGTGCTCTTCGAACTGGATCTCGACGCGGTGGTCGAGCGGCAGGTGCCGGCGTTCGTGCCGGTGCCGCGGTTCCAGCCGGCCGAACGTGACCTGGCCCTGATCGTGGCTGACGCGGTCACGCACTCGCAACTGGTGGACGCCATTCGCGACGCTGACACCGCGGGCTTGCTGCGCGACGTGTTGCTGTTCGACGTCTACAAGCCGAAGCAGCCGGTCGCGGGCATGGGCCAGGACGAGAAAAGCATGGCTGTGCGCTTGACGCTCGCCAGCCCCGACGCGACACTGACCGACGACCAGATCGAGGCGGCCGTGACAGCCGTCGTCGACAACGTCGTCCGGCAGGTCGGCGGCCGGCTCAGGAGCTAGGAGGGGCGGTGCTCACAACCACGAACAAGGACGGGGCGGCGATGGAGTTCACGGTGGAAAGCCTGGAGACGCCGGCGCTGACCAAGGCGCAACTGGCGGAACTGCTGTTCGAGCAGATCGGGTTGAACAAGCGCGAGTCGAAGGACATGATCGACGCCTTCTTCGACCTCATCGCCGGCAGCCTGGTCGAAGGCCAGGACGTGAAGATCTCGGGCTTCGGCAATTTCCAGATCCGCACCAAGGCACCCCGGCCGGGTCGCAACCCCCGCACCGGCGAAGCCATTCCCATCCAGGCGCGCCGCGTGGTCACCTTCCACGCCAGCCACAAGCTCAAGGAACAGATCCAGGGCAACGGCGGCGCGGATTCATCTGCAGCCTGACGAGCAGCGTGCGGCCCCGGGCGCGCCCGCTTTGCGCCTGCGACTGTCTTAGAGTAACCTAGCAGCTTCCTCTCCTACGACATTGATTTCAGTGGAGAAACCTCTCCCATCCATCCCGGCCAAGCGCTACTTCACCATCGGTGAGGTCAGTGACCTGTGCGGCGTCAAGCCGCACGTGCTGCGGTATTGGGAGCAGGAGTTCACGCAGCTGCGCCCGATGAAGCGGCGCGGCAACCGGCGCTACTACCAGCACCACGAGGTGCTGATGATCCGGCGCATCCGGGACCTGCTGTACGACCAGGGCTTCACCATCAGCGGCGCGCGCAACAAGCTGCAGGAACTGGTGCAGCTCGAGCGCGACAAGCGCCGCGCCGGCGAAGTCATGCTCGAGGGCGTGGAGGTCATCGAGGTCGAGGATTCGACGATGGACGACTTCGAGGACAGCACGCCGTCCCCCGAGGCCAGCGAGATGTCCGAGCAGCTGCTGCTCGTGCGCCGCGAGTTGTTCGAGATTCGCGAACTGCTGTCGGCCAGTCACTGATCTGCAGGCTATAATTGTGGGCTCGGCGTGTAGCGCAGCCTGGTAGCGCACTTGCATGGGGTGCAAGGGGTCGCGAGTTCGAATCCCGCCACGCCGACCAACAATCCAGCCATGGGCCAAGCCGGCGCAACTCACGTTGCGCCGGCTTCTTTGTTCCAGCTCAGCCAGGCGCATACAATCGCGCCGAATGGCCACCGTGGTATTTGCTGACCTGGTCGGAAGCACCGGCATCTTCGAACGGCTCGGTGACGAGACGGCCGGCCGCTTCGTGACGCAGCTGACCACGGCCCTGTCGCGCAGCTTCGAGCAGCACAACGGCCGGGTCGTCAAGCTTCTGGGCGACGGCCTCTTCGTCACGTTCCCCCGCGAATCCGATGCCATCGCGGCCTGCATCGGCATCCTCCAGCGCCTGAAGGACACGCCGGTCTACCCGGACGGCACCGGCAATCCGGTGCAGATGCAGATGGGCGTGGAGTCGGGCGAGGTGGTCGAGATCCAGGGCGACTGCTACGGCGATGCTGTCAACTGCGCTGCCCGACTGGCCGACCTGGCCGGCGCCGACCAGATCCTGGCCACGCATCGCGTGCGCGATGCGCTCGCGCCCGGGCAGCAGGTGCAACTGCGCAGCATCGGCCCCATGTACCTGCGCGGCAAGTCCGAGGCCACCGAGGTGTTCCGCGTGCAATGGCTGCCCGAGCGGGACGTCGACGCCACGATGATGGGCAGTTCGATGTTCAGGCCCACCGCCGAGGCCCAGCTCGAACTCACCGCGCCCGGCCGCACCCTGCAGTTGGGCCCGCGCGGCGCGCCCGTCACCGTGGGGCGGGCCACCACCGCTGCGCTGTCGGTCAACGACGCCCGGGTGTCCCGGCTGCATGCCACGGTCGAATGGCGCGGCGGCCACTTCATCCTGAACGACCAGTCCAGCTTCGGCACCTGGGTCTACGTGGGCGGGCAGGGCGCGCCCATCGTGCTGCGCCGCTCCGAGTGCTACCTGGTCGGCCGGGGCACCATCATCCTCGGCTGCGACCGCGACGCCGAGAGCGCCCCGCAGATCGAGTTCAGCGTCACCTCCTGATCGACGGGCCGCCTCCGAGTGCAGTACAAGAAGCTGGGTCGCTACGAGTTGCTCCGTGTCCTCGGCAAGGGGGCGATGGGCGTTGTGTACGAAGGCCGCGATCCGAATCTCGATCGCCGCGTCGCCATCAAGACCATCATGGTCGACGACCTCGGGCCCGACGCCGCCGCCGAGTACGAAGCCCGGTTCCGCATCGAGGCCCGTTCCGCCGCGCGGTTGCAGCACCCGAACATCGTCACCGTCTACGACAGCGACCGGCACGGCGACACCGCGTTCCTGGTCATGGAGTTCATCCAGGGCGAAGACCTCAAGCACCACCTGGACCGCGGGCTGAAGCCCACGCCCGAGCAGGCCCTCCAGCTCACCTGCGACCTGCTGGCGGCACTCGACTTCGCGCACCGGCAGGGCGTCGTCCACCGGGACATCAAGCCGGCCAACCTGCTGATCGAGGCAGACGGCCGGGTCAAGCTCACCGACTTCGGCGTGGCCCGCATCTCGGGGGAGGCCACGCGCACCCAGGGCAGCATGATCGGCACGCTGAAGTACATGGCGCCCGAGCAGGTGCAGGGGCTGAAGGTCGACACCCGCGCCGACCTGTTCTCGGCCGGCGTCGTGGCCTACCAGCTGCTCACGGGCGTGCGGCCGTTCGAGGGTGACAACGACTTCACCATCATCCACCAGATCATCGGACAGGCCCCGGCCTTGCCCTCGTCGATCCAGCCAGCGCTGCCACCCGGCGCCGACGAGGTCCTGCTGCGGGGACTGGCCAAGAACCGTGACGAGCGCTACCAGACGGCCGGGGAGTTTTCCGCCGCGCTCCAGGCCGCTTTCGGCATCGCCGTGGTGGGGCTGGCCACACAGCCCGGCCGCACGTTGCCGGGCTTGCACACCACGACGGCTCCGATCGCGCCGTTGCCCAGCCTGCCGGGCGGCATCAACCAGGAACTCGAACTCGAGTACTGGCGGTCGGTGCGCGACACGGTCGACACCAAGGAGCTCGAAGGTTTCCTGGCCCGCTTCCCGCAAGGCATCTATGCCGACCTGGCGCGCCGACGCCTGCTGCGGCTGGGCGCCGAGCCCGATCCCGACCTGACCATGCTGCAAGGCACGACGCGGCCACCGGGCGGCACCTTGACCGGCTCGCCGACGGCACCAGTGGCGTCGGCCGCCCAGGACGACGAACTCACCCGCGATCCGACGGTTCCCTTCACGCGCGGCACCGTGCCGCCCGCCGTGGCAGTGCCCGCGCCGACGCCGACAGCACCGACTGCCGCGCCTTCGCCGGTGCCGGCGACGCCGGCCCTCGGTGCGGCCACGCCGGCCCCTGCCGCGCGGCGGGCGCCGGAGCCGACCGTGCCGCTGGTGGCGCGCAGGAAGGTCCCGATGGCTGCAATTGCCGGCGTCGGCCTGGCCACCGTGGTGGTCGCCGCGGGGTGGTTCGCCCTGCGGCCAGGCGCCGCCACGCCGGTGGCCGGTGCCCCTTCGCAGGACAGCATCGTTGCTGCCGCACCGGCATCGGCACAGCCGGCGCCCGGGGCGTCCGTTGCGGTGGCCGCCGCGAGTGCCGGCACTTCCAGGCCGGCACTGACCGCGTCCGCTGCACTGGCGGCCGCCTCGGCCGCCAGGCCGGCCGCGTCGGCCAGCGCACGCAAGGCCTCCGCTTCCTCCCAACCGGCTGGCCAGAAGCCCACGGTGCCGGCGGCCGCCGGCGCTCCGGCATCGGCCGCATCGGCTGCCAGAACCGAGCCCGTCGTCGCGCAGCGCGAGGAGAAGCCGACGGCCACGGCAGCCGCCGCCCGCCTGGCGTCGCCGATGGAAACCTGCAAGGACCGCACCTTCCTGGCCAAGCCACTGTGCCTGCACACGGAGTGCGGCAAGCCGGAGTACGGCGCCTATCCGTTCTGCGTCCGGCTACGCGAGGAGCAGCGGCAACACCAGGTCGAGGCCGAGAGGGCCCAGCAGACTAGGTGACCGAGAGGTTGTGCACCGCGAACGTGCCGCGGCGCCGATCCTCGAAGTAGCGCAGCAAGGTCTCGCGCACGGTCTTGAACGCGATCTCGTCCCACGGGATCTCGTCTTCGCCGAACAGGCGGGCTTCCAGCGTCTCGTGCCCCGGTTCGAACCGGTCGCTCAGCAGGCGCGCCAGGTAGAACAGGTGCACCTGCCCGACCAGGGGCACGCTCACGACGGTGAGCAGGCCGCCCATCTCGACCTGGGCCCCGGCTTCCTCGTCGGTTTCGCGCTCGGCTCCCTCGATCGTGGTCTCGCCGAGCTCCATGAAGCCCGCAGGCAAGGTCCACTTGCCCCAGCGCGGTTCGATGTTGCGCTTGCACAGCAGCACCTTGTCGCCCAGGTAGGGCACGGTGCCCACCACGTTCAGGGGGTTCTCGTAGTGGATGGTCCCGCAGGCCGGGCACACCGCGCGCTCGCGCGTGTCGCCGTCGTCGGGGACCCGGTAGACCACGTCCTTCCCGCAGTTGCGGCAGTGCTTGATCGGCGTGCGAAAGGGCATGGACCGAGTGTAAACAGCAAGGGCTCCCACCCGGGGAGCCCTCGGCCAGATGGAAGGGCCCCTCAGGCCTTGGTGCCCTTGGTGTGCTTGTCGATCAGCGAGCGGGCCGTCTCCAGCAGCTTGCGGCCGTCGAAGCCGCGCTTGTTCATGTCCTCGACCCACTCGACCTCGATCTGGCGCGAGCGGCGGCGGAACTCCTGCGCTTCCGTGGCGCTGACGTTGAAGATGTTGTTGCCGCGGTCGGCAGCGGCCTTGCGGCCGGCCACGTCGCCGTTCTGCTGCACCTTGCCCAGCCAGGCGGAGGTGGCCAGGCCCGAATTGGCGTCGATCACCTTCTTCAGGTCCGGCGGCAGCGCGTTGTACTTGTTCTTGTTCATCGCCATGACGAACGTCGTGGTGTAGAGCGAGCCGCCCGCCGGATCGAATTCGGCGTGGAACTTGGTGAGCTCGTGCACCTTCACCGACGGCACCACCTCCCAAGGGATGACGCAGCCCTGGATGGTGCCCTTGGACAGCGCGTCGGGGATCTGCGGCAGCGGCATGCCCACCGGGGTGGCGCCCAGCGCGCCCATCAGCTTGGTGACCTGGCGGGTGGGGGCGCGCATCTTCAGGCCGCGCATGTCGCCGACGTTCTTCACCGCCTTCTCGGCGGTGTGGATGACGCCCGGGCCATGGACGTGCAGGGCGATGACCTGCGTGTCCTTGAATTCGTCCGGGGCCATGGTCTGCACGTACTCCCAGTACGCCTTGGACGTGGCTTCGGCGTTGGACATCATGAACGGCAGTTCGAACACCTCCACGCGCGGGAAGCGGCCGGCGGTGTTGCCGGGCAGGGTCCAGATGATGTCGACCACCCCGTCGCGCGCCTGGTCGTACAGCTGCACCGGCGTGCCGCCCAGCTGCATGGCGGGGTAGGCCTCGAACTTGATGCGGCTGCCCGAATCCTTCTCGACCTTGTCCATCCAGGCCTTGTGCATGTTCAACCAGACGTTGGACTGCGGGGCCATGAAGGTGTGGAACTTGAGCGTGACGCCCTGTTGCGCCAGGCCGCTCAGGGCGGGCGCGGCCAGGGCCGCTGCAGCGGAGGTCTTCAGGAGGGTGCGGCGCTGGATCATGGGGGGCTCCAAAACGTGGGTCGTGGGACCTTAACGCGGCCGTGGCGCGCCGGCCTACGGGGCTTTCCCGCAACCGCGCCGGTTCGACGCCGCCGGCCTCAACCCACGTACTTCACCAGCCAGAGCGAGATCGCGGGGAAGAACAGCAGCAGCAGGGTGCGCAGCGTGTCGCTCACCAGGAAGGGCATCACGCCGCGGTAACTCTCGGCGATGGGCACGTCCTTGGCCATCCCGTTGACGACGTAGACATTGAGCCCGACCGGTGGCGCAAGCAGGCCGAACTCCACCACCATCAGGACCATGATGCCGAACCAGATCGCCACCGATTCCTTGGGCATCCCGAAGTCGAGCGTCATCACCATCGGGAAGAAGATCGGGATGGTGAGCAGGATCATGCTGAGCTCGTCCATCACGGCGCCCAGCACGACGTAGAACAGCAGGATGGCCGCCACCACCATCAGCGGCGACAGGCCCCAGCTGCCCACCACCGAGGCCAACTGGTTCGGCACCTGCGTCAGCGCCAGTGCCGAGTTCATCAGGTCGGCACCGATGAAGATCAGGAAGATCATGGCCGAGCTCTCGGCCGTGGCGTAGAAGCACTGCTTGAACTTGTCCCAGGTGATCTCGCGCTTGATCAGCGCGGCCACGAAGGTGGAAGCTGCGCCGACACCGGCGCCCTCGGTGGGCGTGAACAGCCCGCCGTAGATGCCGCCGAACACCAGCAGGAAGATCAGCACGATCGGGATGACCCCCTTGATCGCGTCGCGCGTGAGGCGGGGCGCCTCGTCGGTCTCGGGCGCCTGCCCCGGGACCAGGCGCACGTAGATGGCGATGGCCACCATGTAGCCGAACATGGCGATGATGCCGGGGATCATGGCGGCGGCGAACAGCTTGGCGATGTTCTGCTCGGTCAGGATGGCGTAGATCACCAGCGGCACCGACGGCGGGATCAGGATGCCCAGCGTGCCCGCCGCGGCCAGGGTGCCGGTGGCCAGCCGGCCGGAGTAGCCGTGGCGCTTCATCTCCGGCAGGGCCACCGAGGTGATGGTGGCGGCCGTCGCGACCGACGACCCGCAGATCGCGCCGAACGCGGCGCACGCCAGCACCGACGCCATCGCCAGCCCACCCTTGAAGCGACCCATGATGGCGGCCGCGAACGAGAACAGCGCCTTGCTGATCCCGCCCTGGGTGGCGAAGTGCCCCATCAGGATGAACAGCGGGATGACCGACAGGTCATAGCTCGCGAAGCGTGCAAACGCCTGGGTGTTCAGGAAGTTGGAGAACGGGCCCCAGCCGGTCTGCGTCAGGTAGCCGGCGGTGCCGGCGACGAACATGGCGATGGAGATCGGCACCCGCACCGCCATCAGCACCAGCATGACGGCGAAGATGCCCAGCGTCAGTTCGACCGCGTTCACAGGGACAGCTCCGGACGGAAGGCGCAATGGGCCTGGGGAGAGGCAGCGCGAATCATCCGTGTGCCTCCGGTGCCCCATCCAGCCCGAAGGCGGCCTGCCACAGCGCGATCACGGAGGTCAGGATGAACGGCGGCACCATCGTCGTGTGCACCACCCACTCCGGGAAACCGATGATCTGCGACTCCGAGTGGCCGGCCCACGCGCTCAGCGCGCCATGGGTCGTGCGCCAGGCGAGCAGGGCGAACACGAGCGCCAGGAGCAGGCAGCCGAAGCGGTCCAGGAGCGCATTGGTCCGCTCGCTCGCCTTGGCGGTGAAGAAGTCCACGATGATATTGCCGTGCCGGACCTGGCACCACGGCATGAACAGCGCGATGGCCGCCCCCGTGGCCACCCCCGTGAGTTCGAAGTCGCCCACCAGCGTGGTGCCGATGGTGTTGCGGCCGATCAGACTCACGCACGTCATGAGGGTGATCAGCGTCAGGAGGACGCCGGCAAGGACGGCACACACCCGGGCAAGGAGGTCGAGCAACTTCACGGCAGCCCTTTCTGGAAGAGTGTCCGATTGTAAGAAAGCGGCCACGCAGGGCCGCTTTCTTCATGCCCGCAATACGGGCCAGTCGCCGAAAAACGTCAGGCGATGCGCACGCGCAACTCGCCGATGCCGCCGACGCCACCGACCAGGGTGTCGCCCGCAACCACGGCTGCCACGCCTTCGGGCGTGCCGGTGAAGATCAGGTCGCCGGGGGCCAGTTCCCAGGCGGCGGACAGGTGCTCGATGATCTCCCCCAGGTTCCAGATCAGCTTGGTGACCGTGCTGCGCTGCCGGTCCTTGCCGTTCACCTGGATCCAGATCTCGGCGTTCTCGATGTCGCCCGCCTGCGCGGCCGGCGTCACCGGCCCGGTGGGGGCCGACTCCTCGAACGACTTGCCGATCTCCCAGGGACGGCCCTGCTTCTTCATCTCGCCCTGCAGGTCGCGGCGGGTCATGTCCAGGCCGACCGCGTAGCCCCAGATGTGCTTGCGCGCATCGGCGGCCTTGATGTTCTTGCCGCCCGTGCCGATGCACGCCACCAGCTCGATCTCGTGGTGCAGGTCCTTGGTGAGGCTGGGATAGCGGATGGTGGCGGTCTCGCCGGCCGCAACCGGCACCACGGCGTCGGCCGGCTTGAAGAAGAAGAACGGCGGCTCGCGGCCGGTGAAGCCCATCTCCTTGGCGTGCTCGACGTAGTTGCGGCCGACGCAGTAGACCCGGCGCACGGGGAACCGCTCGCCGCGGCCGACGACCGGCAGGGAGACCTGGGCCGGCGGGGTGATGACGAAACTCATGGCAACCTTTCTTCCTTGTGGAGGGCCAGTGCCTGGTGCACTGGCCGATCGGAGTAGCTGAACAGCACGCAGCCGGCCTCCGAATTGAGCCGGGCAGTGTGCCACGACGGCACGACGAAATGATCGCGCGGCGAGAGCTCGAAGCGCCAGTGCTGGTCGCCGGCCTCGATCTCCGCCACGCCGCTGCCCTCGACCACGCTGTAGACGGCGCCATCGGTCTGGCGCCAGCCCTTGCCCTGGAAGCCGGCCGGGAGCTTCTGCATGAAGGTCGCCATGGTCGGCATCGGCCAGCCGCCGGTGAGCGGGTTGACGTAGCGCAGCTTGACGCCGTCCCAGGGATCGATGGGGGCATCGCGTTCCAGGCGAGCCAGCGCCTCGAGCGTGCGGTCGTACGGGTAGCTGAAGATCGGCGAGGTCGCGCCGAAGGGTGCCTCGTGCCGCACCGGCGCCATGTTGTGGCCGAAGCGTGCGTAGCTGCCGCCTTCCGGCTTGCTCACCGCCTGCGAGGCGCTGCTGCCGTTCTCGGCGAAGCCCGCATCGAAGAAGCGGACCATGGGGATGTCGAGCCCGTCCAGCCAGACGACGGGGCCCTGCGCCTCGTGGCCGTGGTCGTGCCATGTCCAGCTGGGGGTGATGATGAAGTCGCCGGGGCGCATGGTGGTGCGCTCGCCGTCGACCGCCGTATAGGCCCCGCTGCCTTCGACGATGAAGCGCAATGCGCTCTGCGTGTGGCGGTGGCTGGGCGCCACCTCGCCGGGCAGGATCAGCTGCAGCCCGGCATAGAGTGACTGCGTCACCGCCGACTGGCCGCGCAGGCCGGGGTTCTCGAGGATCAGCACCCGGCGCACGGCCTCCGCCGCGGTGATGGCTTCGCCGGCGCGCAGCAGGAACGGCCGCACCCGGGCGTACTCCCAGTGCGCCGGCACGCAGGGCGTGGCCGGCTTGGGCGGTACCAGGGCATGCAGCACGTCCCACAGCGGCGTGAGGTGGTGCGGATCCATGTCGCGGTACAGCTGTTGCCGGGCGAGCAGGGTGCTGTCGGGAGCGTTCATCGCGGCCTCCTGGTGGTTGTCAGTCTTCGCGTCCCAGCCACGCGCCCTGCGCCTCGAGCCGGGCCTGCAGCGCACCGGTGTCCACGCCGGCGGCGCGGCCATCCTCCTCCAGCGCGAGGTGGGCGGCTGCGCCCGCGGCCTCGCCCATGACGAAGCAGGCGCCCGTCACCCGGGCGGCCGACTGCGCCTCGTGCGTCATCGAGGCGCAACGGCCGGCGACCCAGAGGTTGTCGACGCCCAGAGGCACGATCATGCGATAGGGCAGGTGGTTGAAGCCGCGGCTCTCGGGGATCTTCGGCCAGCGGAACTCGACGTCGCCCTTCAGGTGTAGCTCCAGCGGCCAGCCGTTGACGCCGATGGTGTCGGGAAAGCTGGCGCAGTCGAGGACGTCGGACTCGGTCAGCTGGTAGTGGCCGCGCACCCTGCGGGTTTCGCGGATGCCGACCTGCGGCGCGATGTCGACGATGTAGGCGCGTTCGAAGCCCGGCACTTCACGCAGGAAACCGGCCACGCTGGCGATCTGCCGGCGTCCCAGCACCTCGGCCTGGCTCAGTTCGTCGGCGTCGGTGCCGTCCATGGCATTGCCGTCGACGTTGGCGAGCTGCGTGAGGTTGACCCGCCATTCGATGCCGCTCTTCTGCGGGCGCACGATCGGCGTCTTGCGCGGAAAGTGGTACCGCCCCTCGGCCTGCGCCTGCAGCATCAGCCGGGGGATCACTTCCCAGGCGTTGCCGGCGCGCTCCGGGTCGATGTCGTTCAGCCGGAACATCGTCGAGGGGTAGAGGAAGTTGCCGGCGCCGTCGCCGGCGTCCCAGGGCGCGCCGGCCCAGGCGGCGAGGTCCCCGTCGCCGGAGCCGTCGACGAATGCGCGGCCCACGATGGCCCGGCGGCCGGACTTGGTCTCGACCAGCAGGGCGCCGATGCGGCCCGGCGCGTCCATGAGCACGCCGGCGCCGAGTGCGTGGAACAGCAGGTGCACGCCGGCCGAGGCCATCAGCTCGTCGGCCGCGATCTTGTATGCCGCCGTGTCGTAGGCCTGGGCCACCGTCTTGCCGAACAGGGCGTGCGGCGTGTTCAGGCCGCCGAGGCGGTCGATGCGCTCGAGCAGCTCGCTGGCCACGCCGTGCACCACGCGCCGGATGTCGCCGTGCACGTTGGCGTGCAGTCCGCAGAAGTTGGTGACACCGGCGGCGGTGCCCATGCCGCCAAGAAAGCCGTAGCGCTCCACCAGGAGGGTCGAGCGGCCGGCCCGGGCTGCGGACACGGCGGCGGCAATGCCGGCCGGGCCACCGCCGAGCACGACGACGTCGTACTCGCCGTAGATGGGGGTCTGGCGGCTGGGTTCGGTGAGGGTGAGGGTGCGGGTGGTGGTCATGCAAACAGTCGGTCGGGGTCTATGCCCTGGTACATCCATTTCAGGCCGGCGAAGCCGGCCGATTCCTGGCCGCCCTGGAACATGCGGTTGCGCAGTTCGCGGGCGACGCCGCTCGCATGGTAGATGTCGCCGTAGAAGCGTGCCGTCAGCTGGACCCGGCCGGTGCGCAGGTAGCGCGCCTGCTGGTACAGCTGGAACGCATGGGCGGCATCGCCCCCGGCATGTCGCAAGGCCGCCCCGAGCACCACGGCGTCCTCGATGGCCTGGCCGGCGCCTTGGGCCAGGTACTGCAGCATGGGATGGGCGGCGTCGCCCAGCAGCGTGACGCGACCCTTCGTCCAGTTGGCGACCGGCTCGCGGTCGCACAGCACCCACATCTTCCAGGTCTCGATCTTGCCCAGCAGTTCGCGCACCTGCGGCACCGCCTGGGCAAACCGCTCCTGCAGCTCGGCGGTGTCGCCGAAGGTGTTCCAGCCCTCGTCGTACTTGTTACTGTGGAAGACGGCCACCAGGTTGAACAGCTCGCCGCGGCGCAGCGGGTAGTGCACCAGGTGCGTCTTCTCGCCGCCCCACAGCACCACGTCGTCGTGCCACAGGTGCGCCGGCACCTCCGCGCGCGGCAGCACCGCCCGGTAGGCGATGTGACCCGACACGCGCGGCTTGCCGTCGCCGACGACCGCCTCGCGCACCCGGCTCCAGAGCCCGTCGGCGCCGACCAGCGCGGACCCTTCGACGACGTCGCCGCCGGCCAGCCGCACCCGCACACCGGCGGCGTCCTGCTCGAACCCCTCGACCTTGGCGGCGGTGCGCAGGGTGACGCCGGGCAGCGCCTTGCACGCGTCCAGGAACACCTGGTGCAGGTCGGCCCGGTAGATCACGCCGTAGGGGAAGCCGTAGGCGGCGATGGCGGCCTCGGCCAGCGGCACCCGCACCACGGCCTCGCCGGTGCGCACGTCGTTCATGCCCATGCCGGGAGGAAAGTAGGCGACGTCACGCACCGCGTTCGTGAGGCCCAGGTACTCGAACATCCGGAAGATGTTGGGACCGAGCTGGATGCCGGCGCCGATCTCGCCGAATGCGGATGACTGCTCGAGCACGGTGACCGGCGTGCCCTGGCGCGCCAGCACGTAGGCGGCAGCCAGGCCGCCGATGCCGCCGCCGGCCACGATCAGGTTGGAGGGAGAGGGCATGGTCAGGCGAGGTGTTGCGCGCGGAATTGATAAGCATACATACGAACCGGAGGGCGCGCAACGTGCACCTGCTGGCTACACTCGACGCATGCCCAAGAGCTTCGACTTCCAGCAGGCCCCCGGCCACCTGATCCGGCGGGCGCACCAGGTGGCCGTGGCCGTGTTCGCGGAAGAGATGGACGGGCACGACGTCACGCCGGTCCAGTTCGCGATCCTGAATGCCCTGATGGACGAGCCGGGCGAGGACCAGGTCACGCTGGCCTCACGGGTGGCCTTCGACGCGGCGACCTTCGGATCGGTGGTCGGCCGGCTGGAGGCCAAGGGCTGGGTCCGGCGCGAGCCGGACAGGCTCGACCGCCGGCGCAAGCTGCTGTGGGTGACGCCGGCGGGCGAACAGGCCGCCGCGTCCATGAAGCGGGCGGTGTCGCGCGCGCAGCGGCGCATCCTCGGCCCGCTCGAGGCACGCGAGCAGGAGCAGCTGATGCGCCTGCTCGCCAAGCTGGTGCAGGGGCACGAGGGCGGCGGCGGCTGACACGGGCTGGCGGCGGCGTCTTGCGGCGGCTGTTGGCCGGCCCGGGCGCGCCGGGCTGCGCCCAGCCGGTCCAATCGGGACATTGATCCGGAGTTCAGCCATGACGACACGTTCCCTCCTTGCACCCACGGCGCTCGCGCTGGCCGCCCTGGCCGGCTGTGCCGACATGTCCGCCCCCCAAATGGGCCCCACGACACGCAACACGGCCATCGGCGCCGGCGTCGGCGGCCTTGCCGGGGCGGCGATCGGCCACGATGCCAAGGGCGCTGCCATCGGGGCCGGCCTGGGTGCCCTGGGTGGCTATGTCTGGTCGCAGCACATGGAGCAGAAGAAGCAGGCGATGCAGCGCGCCACCGTCGGCACCGGGGTTGCGGTCACCCAGACGGCGGACAACCAGCTCAAGCTGGAGATCCCGAGCGACATCTCGTTCGACACCGGGCGGGCCGACATCAAGTCCAACCTGCGGCCGGTGCTGGACCAGTTCGCCAGCGGCCTGTCGGGCCAGCCGAACACCGAGTTGCGCATCATCGGGCACACCGACAGCACCGGGCCGGACTCGGTGAACGACCCGTTGTCCCAGCACCGCGCCGATGCCGCGCGCGACTACCTGGCTGCACGTGGCGTCGACCCGCGCCGGGTGGCCACGGCCGGCCGGGGCGAACACGAGCCCATTGCCGACAACAACACCGAGGCTGGGCGGTCCAGGAACCGCCGCGTCGAGATCTTCCTGGGGGAGCGGGCCAACGTGGCCAGCGGCGCGCCGGCCGCCAGCCCCGGCATCCCGGCCGTGCAGGTGCGCTGAGCCTCAGGTCTGGGTCGGCGGCAGGTCGACGGCCAACCCGTCGAGGGCGGGCACGAGGGCGATCTGGCACGACAGGCGGCTGTTGGCCTGGCGCGCAGAGGCAGTGAATTCCAGCATGCCGAGCTCATCGCTGCCCGGCGGCGGCAACTGCGACGCGAAGGGCTCGCGCACGTAGACGTGGCAGGTCGCGCAGGTGAGCAGCCCGCCGCACTCGGCCTCGATGCCGTGCACGTTGGCGTCGACGGCCGCCTGCATCAGGCTCTGGCCGGGTTTGCCGGCAAGCGTCACCGGTTCGGTGGCGCCGGCAGGGAAGAGGTGGATCCGCATCGGTGTCAGAAGCGCGAGAAGTACTCGCGGCGCATGAAGTCGGTCTTGTCCTCGGCCTGGTCGTGCCTTGCCAGCTCCGACCGCTTGACCTGGGTAAAGTAGTCGCAGAAGGCGCCACCGAAGCCCTCGATGAGCGCCGGATCGTCGCGCAAGGCGTCCAGCGCTTCGCCCAGGGTGGTGGGCAGCTTCGCGTTCGCCTCGCCATACGGCGCGTCGGTGGCCGGCGGCGCGGAGAGTCCGCGCAAGATGCCGTCCAGCCCGGCGTGGATCTGCGAGGCGAAGTAGAGGTAGGGGTTGGCGGCCGGTTCGCCGATCCGGTTCTCGATGCGCGTGGCGGCGTCGCCGCAGCCGCCGATGACGCGCAGCATGGCGCCCCGGTTGTCGCGGCCCCACAGCACCGATTGCGGCGCCAACGCGTTGGGCCGGAAGCGTCCGAAGCCGTTGACGGTTGGCGTGCAGAACACCGCCATCCCCCGTGCGTGGGCCAGCAGGCCGGCCAGGTACTGCTCACCCACCGCCGACAGGGTGTGGCTTGCGTCGGCGTCCGTGCTGCCGTCCGCCGGAAGCTCGCGCAGGAAGGCGTTCACGCCGGTGGCCTTGTCGACCAGCGACTGGTGCAGGTGCCAACCGCTGGACATGATGTTGGGAAACGGCGGCCGGCACATGAAGGTGGCGTGGTAGCCGGCCCGCCGCAGGCTTTGCCGCACCGCGCTGCGGAACAGCACCATGTTGTCGGCCGCCGTCAGGGCGTCGGTGACGTCGAACACCGCCTCCACCTGGCTCGGGCCGAGCTCGATTTCCAGCGATGCGAGTGGCAGGCCCAGCGCCTGGGCGGTCGTCTGCACGATCCGCAGCGGCTCCTCGGCCTGGTCGTACCAGCCCTCGGCCAGCAGGTTGTAGCCGGGGTGGACCAGCTGCACGGCAGGCGGCAGGCCGGGCCAGGCGGCCAGCTCGGAATCGAGCTGCGGCGCCTCGTCCGTGATGCGGTAGATGTGGAACTCGACCTCGAGCCCGCAGCGCATCGCGTAGCCCGCGGCATCCAGCTTCGCGAGGGCGTCCTGCAGCACGTGGCGCGTGTCGAGGGGAACCGGCCGGCCGTCCTGGAACCACGGCTGCGCGCGCAGCCAGCCGGTCGCCGGCGTCCACGGCAATTGCCGGAAGCTGTCGGGATCGGGCAGCAGCAACAGGTTGTTGGCCTGGCCGAAGCCGGGCAGCGATGCGGTGCCCCCGGGCTCGAACACCTTGAAGGCGGTGCGATCGGATGTGTCCTTGAGCATCAGCGTGCTGACCATGCCGACGCCCTCGTCGAGCGCGCGCCGGGTCCCGGCGGCCACCAGCGTCTTGCCGCGCGTGACGCCATGCAGGTCGCACCAGGCCACCCGCACCAGCTCCAGGCCGGAGGCGGCAACCTGCCGCGCGACCCGGTCGACGGCCGCGGCGCGCGCGGCATCGTGCAGGCCGCAGCGTTGCGCGAAGCTCGTCATGCGGGCTGGACGGCTGTCGGCGCCTGGGCGATCCAGGGTGCGCCATCGCGCTTGGCCTGCACGCGCTCGCGCCACCAGGTGGGCCACTCGCCGGCCGGTGCGATGCCGTCGACCGTGTCGGGGCCCTGCATCTGCGCGGCCAGGGTGGCGTCGGCCACGCCGGGCGCCGCGCCGCCTGCCTGGACGCTCTCGATCGCCTTGAGCAGCATCCGCCGGTTGGCCATGATCACCTTGTCGCTGGTGCCCAGGTGCTCGCGGGTGCGGTCCTGGATCGCGCCCATGCTTTCCACCGCCCACTGGTCGTGCACGTTGATGTCGTCCTCGCCCATGCCGAGATAGGTGGTCGAGCGCTGCTCGTCGGCATTGAAGCCCCAGTTGTTGTGGCGGCCGGACTTGGGCACGTAGTCGGGCAGGGAGATGAACTGCAGCCGCTGGTTGCGCATCGCCTCCTGGTCGACCGGGCCCGCGAAACTCGTGAACACCGAATACCAGTAGGTGCGCGTGTCGTCCACCGGCACGTGCAGCTGCGTGATGGTGAGCGTCTCCGACAGCGGGATGACGAAGGTGTGCGGGAAGATGGCATGCGTGACCCGCACGTGCGTGAGCTCGTCGGTCATCGGCCGCAAGGCCGTGAGCTGCAGGCCCCAGGGACGCGGCTCGAAGCTGATCTCCGGCTGGTGGAACTCCCGCATGATGCGCGTCATCGGCCAGCGCTCGCCGCCTGCGGCCTGGCCGGCGCTGGCACTGCGGAATTGCCGGCCGGCGGCGTTGTCGCCCACGGCGTCGAGGGAGGCGTCGTTCAGGAACCGGTGCAGGAACGAGGGGTGCGCCGGGTCGATGCCGACCTCGAAGGCCTGCAGCCAGTTGCACTGCCACAGCCCCTTGAACGCGAAGCTGTGGGTGGCGGGGGCCTGGAAGCAGTCGAAGGCGGGGAAGGGCGGCGGCGTGCTGCCCGGTTCGCCGAACCAGCCGAACAGGATGCCGCTGCGCTCCAGCACGGGATAGCTGCGTTGCCGCACCCGCTCGCACAGCTTGCTGCCGGCCGGCTCGGCCGGCGTCTCGAGGCACCGGCCGTCGGCAGCGAATTTCCAGCCGTGGAAGGGGCAGCGCAGGCCGTCGCCCTCGTGCCGGCCGAACGACAGGTCGGCGCCGCGGTGCGGGCAGTCGCGGTCGATCAGGCCCCATTGGCCCTGGGCGTCACGGAACAGCACGAGGTCCTGGCCCAGCACGCGGACGGCCTTGACGGGCCGCTGGCCCATGCGTGGGTCCAGCCGCGGATCGAACTCGTCGACCAGGGCCACGGGTTGCCAGTACTGGCGCAGCACTGCGCCACAGGCGGTGCCCGGCCCGATGCGGGTGAGCAGTTCGTTCTGGTCGGCCTTCATCCGCGCTCCTTGAAACGGTATACCGAAATTGCGATTCAGTGTACAGTCGGTGCCATGAACCTGCAAGAGTCGGTGCTGATGCAGCTTCGGGACCTGATCCTGCGCGGCGAGTTCGCGCCCGGCCAGCACCTGGCCGAGCAGCAACTGGCCGAACGGCTCGGTGCGTCACGCACACCCGTGCGCGCGGCACTGGTGACGCTCGAGCAGGAAGGGCTGATCGACGTCAGCGAGACCGGCAAGTACCTGGTGCGCCAGTTCACGCCGCGCGAGATCGCCGATGCCATTGCGGTGCGCGGCCACCTCGAGGGCATGGCGGCGCGGCTGGTGGCCGAGCACGGCGTGCCACGCCAGTTGCAGCACGGGCTGGAAGCCTGCCTGGCCGAGGGCGATCGGCTGCTGGCGCCGCCGACGCTGGACATCGCCGCCTATGCCGGCTACGCAGCCATGAACGACCGGTTCCACGCCCTGGTCCTGGACGCCAGCGGCAACCGGGCCCTGCAGCGCGCCGTCGCCCTCAACAATGCGCTGCCGTTCGCGCCGGCCTCGGCCATGCTGCCGATGATGTCCACCGCCGAGCAGGACCGCGACTGGATGCGCTACGCGCATCGCCAGCACCACATGCTGGTCGATGCCATGTGCCGCGGGGAGGGTGCACGGGCCCAGGCGCTGGCCATCGAGCACACCGAGGTCGCGCAGGTGAACATGCGGCTGGCCCTGGAGCGGCGCGCCGAAACCGAACAGCTGATGCCCGCGATCCGGCTCGTGGTCGGCGGTTGATCCGCCGTGGCTGCGGTTTATGCTCGCCGCATGAAGCTGCACAACTACTTCCGGTCCTCTGCCTCGTTCCGCGTGCGCATCGCGCTGGAACTCAAGGGACTGTCGTACGAGTACCTCCCGGTGCACCTGGTGCGCGGCGACCACAAGCAGCCGGCCTACGCCGCCGTCTCCCCGACCGGCCTGGTGCCGACCCTGGAGACCGACGGCGGCGAGCGGCTGGGGCAGTCGATGGCCATCATCGAATACCTCGACGAGACGCATCCGCAGCCACCCTTGCTGCCGGCCGATGCACTCGGCCGGGCCCGGGTCCGGGCCCTGGCGCAGCTGGTCTCGTGCGAGATCCATCCGCTCAACAACCTGCGCGTGCTCAAGTACCTGGTGCGTGAGATGAAGGTGGCCGAGGAAGCCAAGAACACCTGGTACCGGCACTGGGTGCGCGACGGGCTCCTGGCCTACGAGCGCGAGCTGGCGCAGCTGCCGCGCGGCACCTACAGCCATGGCGAGGCGCCCACGCTGGCCGATTGCTGCCTGGTGCCCCAGATCTTCAACGGGCAGCGCTTCGGCGTCGACTTCTCGGGACTCGATCGCACCATGGCCGCCTTCGAGGCCTGCATGCGGCTGCCCGCGTTCCAGAAGGCGCAGCCGTCCGCCTGCCCGGACAACGAAGCTTGACCACGGCATTGCCCTGCGACTGGCTGGTGCCCGATTGGCCGATGCCGGCCGGCGTGCACGCGGCGTGCTCGGTGCGCGAGGGCGGGGTGTCAGTCGACTCCTATGCGAGCCTGAACCTGGGCGATCACGTGGGCGACGACGCGCAGGCCGTCGCCGAGAACCGCCAGCGCTATGCGCGCGCCCTTGGTGCGCGTCCGGTGTTCCTGAAGCAGGTGCACGGGAGTGACGTTGCTCGCCTCGCTGCGCACAGCGTCGACGGCACCGTCGCCGACGCCTGCTGGACCACCGAGCGCCAGATGGCGTGCACGATCATGGTGGCCGACTGCCTGCCGGTCCTGCTGGCGGACACGCAGGGACGCTGCGTCGCGGCGGCGCACGCAGGCTGGCGTGGCCTGGCCGGCACCCAGGGGCAGGGCGTGCTGGAGGCGCTGTGGCGCGCGTACTGGCCACAGGTCGCGTCCTCGCCGGAGGATGCCGCCGCCCGCACCCTCGTGTGGCTCGGCCCCTGCATCGGCCCGAGCGCGTTCGAAGTGGGCGACGAGGTGAAGACGGCGTTCGAGTCGACAGCGAGCGATGCCGCGCGCCGGTTCACTGCTTCCTCGCCGGGCAAGTGGCTGGCCAACCTGCAGGGCCTGGCGCGAGACCGTTTGCGCGCGCTGGGCCTGCGTGCCGTCCACGGCAATGACGGCACGCCGGCCTGGTGCACCGTCAGCAATCCCTCACGGTTCTTTTCGCACCGGCGCGACCGCGTCAGCGGACGCTTCGCTGCCGCCGTCTGGCTGGGCTGAGCCAGGCGCGACCTGCTCGCGCCTTTCGGCTTCCTCGCGTAAGCGGATTGCCCGCTTGCGCGCCGGGGTGCCCATGATGTACATCAGGAGAGCAACGGGCCCGAGTCCGTACAGGAGAAACGTGAAGATGGCGCCCAGCACCGTGCCGGTGGTGTTCGTGGCTTCGGCCACGGACATCATCAGCACGACGTAGAGCCAGCCGATGGCGATCAGGTACACGGGGTGGTGCGGCGAAAAATGTTGCAGTGCAACATGGATGATGTGATACTCAGGGTTCACCCCAATAAGACAGAACATCAGGAGACAAGCGATGCATTCTGACCCAGGCTGGGCCGCCGCCACGCAGCAGTTCCAGCAAGCCCTAGGCGACGGCTGGAGCAAGGCGATGCAGGCCATCAGCAAGGCCGGTACCGCGAGTGCCAACGGCCATTCCATTCCCCACCTCTCTTTCTCGCCCGACAAGCTGGCTGCCCTGCAGCAGGCCTACCTGAAGGAGGCGGCCGAGCTGTGGAACCACGGGCTCGCCGGTGTCGCCAGTGGCGACAAGCGCTTCGCGTCGCCCGACTGGGGCAGCAATCCCGTTGCCGCGTTCTCGGCGGCGACGTACCTGCTCAACGGCCGCACGCTGCTGGGCCTGGTCGAGGCGACCGACACCGACCCCAAGACCAAGGCCAGGCTGCGCTTCGCGGTCGAGCAGTGGATGGCGGCATCCGCTCCTAGCAACTTCCTGGCACTGAACGCGGAAGCGCAGAGGAAGGCCATCGAGACGCGCGGCGAAAGCATCGCCAAGGGCATCCAGAACCTGCTGAACGACCTGCAGCAGGGCTACGTCTCGATGACCGACGAGAGCCAGTTCGAGGTCGGCCGCAACGTCGCCACGACCGAGGGCGCCGTCGTGTTCGAGAACGAGCTCATGCAGCTCATCGAGTACAAGCCGAGCACTGCCAAGGTGTACGAACGGCCGTACCTGGTCGTGCCGCCCTGCATCAACAAGTTCTACATCCTCGACCTGCAGCCGGAGAATTCGCTGGTGAAGTACCTGGTCGACCAGGGCCACCGCACCTTCGTCGTGAGCTGGCGCAACCCCGACCAGACGCTGCAGGACAAGGGCTGGGACGACTACGTGGGCGAGGGCCCCGTCGAGGCCATTCGCGTCGTGCGCGAGATCGCCGGCAGCAAGCAGATCAATGCGCTGGGGTTCTGCGTCGGTGGCACGCTGCTGGGCACGGCGCTGGCGGTGCTGGCCGCGCGCGGCGAGAAGCCGGTGGCCTCCGCCACCTTCCTCACCACGCTCCTCGACTTCACCGAGACCGGCGTCCTCGACCTGTTCATCGACGAGCATTTCGTCCAGTACCGCGAGCTCCAGATGGGCCAGCGCGGCCTGCTCAAGGGCCAGGAACTCGCGTCCACCTTCAGCTTCCTGCGCCCCAACGACCTGGTGTGGAACTACGTGGTGGGCAACTACCTCAAGGGCGAGACGCCGCCGGCCTTCGACCTGCTGTACTGGAACAGCGACTCGACCAACCTGCCGGGGCCGATGTACGCCTGGTACCTGCGCAACACCTACCTCGAGAACAACCTCACCAAGCCCGGCAAGGTGACGGTCTGCGGCGAGAAGATCGACCTGGGCAAGCTCGACATGCCGGTCTACGTCTACGGCTCGCGCGAGGACCACATCGTGCCCATCGGTTCGGCCTACGCCAGCGTCAACCACCTGCCCGGCAAGAAGCGCTTCGTCATGGGCGCGTCCGGCCACATCGCCGGCGTGATCAACCCCCCGGCCAAGAAGAAGCGCTCGTACTGGACCAACGACAAGCTGCCCGACGTGCATGCCGACTGGCTGGCGGGAGCGACCGAGCACCCGGGCAGCTGGTGGTCCGACTGGTCCGGCTGGCTCAAGCCGCTGGCGGGCAAGCAGGTCCCCGCGCCCAAGCGCTACGGCAAGGGCACCGCCTACCAGCCCATCGAGCCGGCGCCCGGCCGTTACGTCAAGGCCAAGGCCTGATCCACCCTCCGGCGGTCCGGGCATGCCCCGTGCTGCACAGCCGATTTCCCTTCGCTCACAGCTTCAGCCCATCAAAGGAGTTCCCATGGAAGACATCGTCATCGTCTCCGCGACGCGTACCGCGGTCGGCAAGTTCGGCGGCAGCCTCGCCAAGGTTCCCGCGCCCGAGCTGGGTGCGATCGTCATCCGCGAGGCACTGGCCCGCGCCAAGGTCGATCCGGCTCAGGTCAGCGAAGTCATCATGGGCCAGGTCCTGGCGGCGGGCTCGGGCCAGAACCCGGCCCGCCAGGCGCTGATCAAGGCCGGCCTGCCCAAGGAAGTGCCCGGGCTCACCATCAACGCCGTCTGCGGCTCCGGCCTGAAGGCCGTGATGCTGGCGGCGCAGGCGATTGCCTGGGGCGACGCCGAGATCATCGTGGCCGGCGGCCAGGAGAACATGAGTGCCGCGCCGCACGTGCTGCTGAATTCGCGCGACGGCCAGCGCATGGGCGACTGGAAGATGATCGATTCGATGATCGTCGACGGCCTGTGGGACGTCTACAACCAGTACCACATGGGCATCACGGCCGAGAACGTGGCCAAGCAGTACGGCATCGACCGCGGCTCGCAGGACGCGCTGGCGCTGGCCAGCCAGCAGAAGGCGGCCGCGGCCCAGGAAGCCGGCAAGTTCAAGGACGAGATCGTGCCGGTCTCCATCCCGCAGAAGAAGGGCGACCCGCTGGTGTTCTCGGCCGACGAGTTCATCAACAAGAAGACCAACGCCGAAGCGCTGGCCGGCCTGCGGCCGGCATTCGACAAGGCCGGTAGCGTCACCGCCGGCAACGCGTCCGGCATCAACGACGGCGCCGCCGCGGTGGTGGTGATGAGCGCGAAGAAGGCGGCCTCGCTCGGCCTCAAGCCGCTGGCTCGCATCGCCGCCTTCGGTACGTCGGGCCTCGATCCGGCCACGATGGGCATGGGCCCGGTTCCTGCTTCGCGCAAGGCGTTGCAGCGCGCCGGCTGGAACGTGCAGGACGTGCAGCTGTTCGAGCTGAACGAAGCGTTCGCGGCCCAGGCCTGTGCCGTCAACAAGGAACTCGGCATCGACCCGGCCAAGGTGAACGTCAATGGTGGCGCGATTGCCATCGGGCACCCCATCGGTGCGTCGGGCTGCCGCATCCTCGTGACGTTGCTGCACGAAATGCAGCGCCGCGAAGCCAAGAAGGGCCTCGCCGCGCTGTGCATCGGCGGCGGCATGGGGGTTTCCCTCGCGGTCGAAGCGGCCTGAGTGGATAGAGTGAATTTCGACCCGGGCCACCCGGTCGGGCCGAAGTCGGTTTGACGCAACTTGCAAGGAGAACACGATGGGACAAAAGGTGGCTTACGTCACGGGCGGCATGGGTGGCATCGGCACCGCCATCTGCCAGCGCATGCACAAGGAAGGCTTCACGGTCATCGCGGGTTGCGGCCCGACGCGCGACTACGCGAAGTGGCTCGATGAACAGAAGGCCAAGGGCTACACGTTCTACGCGTCGGTCGGCAACGTCGGCGACTGGAGCTCCACCGTCGAAGCGTTCACCAAGGCGAAGGCCGACCACGGGCCCATCGACGTGCTGGTCAACAATGCGGGCATCACGCGCGACCGCATGTTCCTGAAGATGACCCGGGAAGACTGGGACGCAGTGATCGAGACCAACCTCAACTCCATGTTCAACGTCACCAAGCAGGTGGTCGGCGACATGGTCGAGCGGGGCTGGGGCCGCATCGTCAACATCTCGTCCGTCAACGGCGAGAAGGGGCAGGCCGGGCAGACCAACTACTCGGCCGCCAAGGCGGGCATGCACGGGTTCACGATGGCCCTGGCGCAGGAGCTGGCGGGCAAGGGCGTCACGGTCAACACCGTGAGCCCGGGCTACATCGGCACCGACATGGTCAAGGCGATCCGCCAGGATGTCCTCGACAAGATCGTCTCCACCATCCCGGTCAAGCGGCTGGGCCAGCCCGAGGAGATCGCCTCCATCATCGCCTGGCTGGCGTCCGAGGACGGGGGCTACTCGACCGGCGCCGACTTCTCGGTCAACGGCGGCCTGCACATGGGCTGAAACGGCGCGGAGGCCTCGGCTTCCGCACCCCGGCCGAATGCTTCGAAGCCCGCTCGCGCGGGCTTCGTGCCTTGTGGGCTGCGCCGATCAGGCCAGGTCTTCGATCACCAGCATCCGGTACTTCTGCGCATGCGCCACCTGGTGGCGCTGCAGCACTTCCATGACCCGGTCGCTGTCGTCATGGTCGGGCGCCTTCACCAGCAGGCCGTAATGGCCGCTCGAGGCGTAGTCGGCGTAGCGTCGCACCGTGTCGGCCTCGGTGCCGGCTGAGGGCAGGGTCGCGCCGGAGCTGCCGACGGTGCGCACGATGTCGCGCAACATCGCTTCCGGCGTGATCAGGCTGATGTCGTCGGCGTCCAACCCTGCGGACTGCAGCGCGCTTCCGGCGGCCTCGGCCGCGTCGGCAGTGGCGAACATGGCGACGATGTGGCCGGTCGGGTAGAACTGGCCACGCAGGTTGAGCATGTCTTGGCTGAGTTCGAAGTGCTTCATGGGTGCTCCGTGGGACAGCTATTGCAGCGCGGCTTGTCGCCCGCCGCTGTCGGCAGTCGAGGGCGACCCCTGTAGGAGCGGTCGCGCGCCGCCGCCGTGCCCCGCCACATGCTGGCGCCGGGCGGAATCGACTCCATGGTGTCGGCCGCGCAGACCCGCGACGCGCTGCACCTGCTGCTGCGGCCCAACGCCACCGTCAGCCGTCGCCCGCGAGGCGTCGCGACGGCGAGTGGAGGCTTATTGCGGCTTGAAGCCGGCCGCCTTCACCAGGGGGATGTTGGCCAGCCGGCTGGCCTCGGTGCGGCGAGCCATCTCCTCCGGCGTGCCGGTCAGCGGCACGATGCCGGCCTCGCTGGTGCGCTCGAGGAAGGCCCGGGACGCCACCACCTTGTTGATGGCGGCGTTGTAGCGGGCGATCAGGTCGGCGGGCATGCCGGCCGGCGCGACCACGCCGATGAAGATGACGTCGTCCAGGCCCTGGATGCCCAACTCGCCGTAGGTCGGGATGTCCGGGAAGCCGGCCAGGCGCTTCGGCCCGTCGACGGCCACCAGCTTGAGCTTGCCCGCCTTGACGTGCGGCAGCGCCGAGGAGATGCCGGAGATGCCGGCGGCGATCTGCCCGCCCAGCAGGTCCTGCACCAGCGGTGCGTCGCCGCGGTAGGCCACCGGCTTGAGGTCGGCCCCGAGCGACTGGCCCATGACGGTGACCGAGAACTCGGGCGCGCTGGCAGGTGCCGGCACGCCGATGTTGCCGCGTGCCGGATTGGCCTTGGCCCATTGCACGAACGCCTTGACGCTGTCGACCGACGGGCCGACCACGGCCGGGTTGACGATGAAGAAGTTCGGATTGGTGGCCACCAGGCCCACGGCCGCGAAGTCCCTGGCCTCGTAGCCGGGGTTGACCGTGGTCAGCGGGATCATGGCCGTGGTGTGGTTGTTGGTCAGGAACAGCGTGTTGCCGTCCGGCCGCGCCGCCTTGAGCGCCTGTGCGGCGATCTGTCCGCCGGCGCCCGGCCGGTTCTCCACCAGCACGGTGCGGCCCAGCTCGGCCTGCAGGCCCTGTGCCAGCACCCGGCCGACCACGTCCGTCATGCCGCCCGGGGCGAAGCCCACCAGCAGGTGGATGGGGGCATCCTGGGCCGGCGCGGCGCCGGCGGCCAGGGCGAGGAGGGCGGCGGCGCCGAAGCGGGCCAGCGAGCGGCGATGCGGGTTCATGGAGCCTCCGGAAGTGCTGCGCAAATGCAATTGTTTTTTCAGTGTATGCGGCCCTGCCGGACGGCGCAATGGCGGCTTCCTCGACTGGCGCCGCTGCTCCGGCTGGACAGAAAAAAACATTTGTATTTGTCGTTCCGCGGCATTTTTCGGGTTGGTGCGGGCGGCCCCCGCTGCTACATTGACCGGCATGAAACAGCCCGATCCCCCGCTGGCGCCGCTGCGCCGCGGCGAGCCTCTGTCCGAGAAGGTGTACCGGGCGGTGCACCAGAAGATCGCCAGCGGCGCGCTCGACCCGGCGCAAAAGCTCACCGAGACCCAGCTGGCGACGCTGCTGGGCGTGTCGCGCACGCCGGTGCGCGAGGCGCTGGCGCGGCTGCGGCGCGAAGGCCTGGTCGATTCCGGCGCGCGCCGCGTCGTATCGACCCTCACGCGGGCCGACATCGAGGAGATCATGGAGGTGCGGCTGCTGATGGAGCCCTACATCGCCGCCCGCGCGGCCGACCGGGCCACCCCGGCCGGGGTGCAGCAGCTCGAAGCCGCGCTGGCCGACGAGGAGCGGGCGCTGCCGCTGAAGTCGCCGCAGAAGTTCTCGATCGCCAACCATGCGTTCCGCCAGGGGCTGATGCGGCTGGCGGGCAACGGGCGGCTGGCCGAAGCCGCCAGCCGCTATGACGCGTCTATCCAGGCGCTGCGCCGTGCTACGTTGGCCCGACCGGAGCACCGCGCGACCGTGGTCAAGCACCACCGGGCGCTGGTGGAAGCCATCCGCGCCGGCGCCCACGAGCAGGCCGAGGCACAGATGCGCCAGCTGATGCGCGAGGCCAGCGACTGCATGCTGGGCCTGGCGCCGGCCCGCCGGCGGAGCCGCGCATGAGCCCCGCCCTGCGTGCCCGCGTCGGCATCGACATCGGCGGCACCTTCACCGACTTCGCGCTCGAGGTCGAGCGCGGCGGCGTCGGCCAGCGCTTCTTCGCCAAGGTCCTCACGACCCCGGACGCTCCGGAACGTGCCGTCCTGGAAGGACTCGACCGGCTGCTGGCCGATGCCGCGATCCGTCCGGCCGAGCTGGAATCGGTCCTGCACGGCACGACCCTGGCGACCAACGCGGTGATCGAGCGCCGCGGTGCCCGGCTGGCCTTCGTCACCACCGAGGGCTTCCGCGACACGCTCGAGATGGGCAGCGAGAGCCGCTATGACCACTACGACCTGAACGTCGACAAGCCGGCGCCGCTGGTTCCGCGTCATCTGCGCTTCACGCTCCCGGAGCGGATGGCCGCCTCGGGCCGCGTGCTGCGGCCGCTGACCGACGAGGCCCTGCAGGCCCTGCTGCCGGCCCTCGACGCGGCCGACGTGAGCGCTGTGGCCGTCGGCTTCCTGCACAGCCATGCCAACCCGGCGCACGAGCGAAGCGCGGCCGAGTTCCTGCGCCGTCACCGGCCCCACCTGTTCGTCTCCACGTCGGCCGAGGTGGCGCCCGAGATCCGGGAGTACGAGCGGTTCGCTACCGCCTGCGTGAATGCCTACGTGCAGCCGCTGATGGCCGGCTACCTCGGCCGCCTCGAGGCGGCCCTGGCGCAGCGCGGCGTCCGCGCCCCGCTGGCGCTGATGCTGTCGAACGGCGGCCTGTGCGACGTCGCCACGGCACGTGCTTTCCCCGTGCGGCTGCTCGAGTCCGGTCCGGCGGGCGGTGCCATCCTGGCCGCGAGCGTCGCCACCGAACTGGGCATCGACAAGGCCCTGCTGGTGGACATCGGCGGCACCACGGCCAAGCTCTGCTTCATCGATGGTGGGGCGCCGCAGACGGCCCGCACCATGGAGGTGGCGCGGCTGGCCCGGTTCAAGGCCGGCAGCGGCATCCCGCTGCGCTTCCCGGTGGTCGAACTGGCGGAGATCGGGGCCGGGGGCGGCTCCATCGCCCACGTCGATGCGCTCGGCCGGCTGCGGGTCGGGCCCGAGAGCGCCGGCTCCGAGCCGGGACCGGCGTGCTACGGCCGGGGCGGCCGGCTGCCGACGGTCACCGATGCCCACCTGGTGCTGGGGCGCCTGGACGCCCGATCGTTCGCCGGCGGCCGCATGCCGCTCGACGTCGACGCGGCCAACGAGGCGCTGCGGCCGCTGGCCGAGGCGCTCGGCCTGTCCGTGGCCGACACCGCCTGGAGCATCTGCGAGCTGGTGGACGAGAGCATGGCCACCGCCGTGCACGAGCATGCCGTCGAGGTCGGCAAGGGCGTGGAAGGGCGCACGCTGGTCGCCATCGGCGGCATGGCGCCGCTGCACGCGGCCCGGCTGGCCCGCAAGCTCGGGCTGGAGCAGGTGGTGGTGCCCGACGGTGCCGGCGTCGGCTCCGCGCTCGGGTTCCTGCGCGCGGCGATCGCCTTCGAGAGCACGCGCAGCGTCCGCATGCCGCTGCCGCAGTTCGATGCCGCCGCCGCCAACGCGTTGCTGGCGCCCATGGCCGTTGCGATGCACGAGGTGGTGCGGCGCGCCGCCTCCGGCGAGGACCTGCGGGAGGCGCGCACCGCCTGGATGCGCTACCAGGGCCAGGGACACGAGATCCGCGTGCCCGTGCCGGGCCGCGAGCTGGAGGCGGAGGACGGTGCCGGACTGCGCGAAGCCTTCGAGGCCGCCTACCGGTCGCTGTACGGCCGGGTGATCGATGGCGCGACCGTCGAGGTGCTCGGCTGGTCGGTGCGGGTGGAAGCCGCGGCGCCGCGCCGGATTCCCGCGATGACCGACGCCGGCCGCGAACAGGCGGGTGGGACTGCCTGTCGCTTCTTCGACCAGGGCCGCCGCCAGTGGACCGACGGCCGTGCCACCTCGGCCCGCGCCGTCGCCCGCGCGGGCCGGCTTGCCGGTCCGGCCCTGCTGCGCGAGGAAGAGACGACCGTCGTCGTGCCGGCCGGGTTCGAGGTCGCGGGGGCACCGGGCGGCCACCTGCAGCTGCTGCTCGCCGGCAGCACGGACGCCCCGGCTGACGCCATGCCCGACGACATCCGCGTGCAGGTGCTCTGGGGCCGGCTGATCTCGGTGGTCGAGGAGCAGGCGCGCACGCTGATGCGCACCGCCTTCTCGCCCACGGTGCGCGAAGCCGGCGACCTGTCGGCCGGCCTGTTCGACCTGCAGGGCCGCCTGATCGCCCAGGCCGTGACCGGCACCCCGGGCCATGTGAACTCGATGGCCGCCTGCGCCGTGCACTTCCTGGCCAAGTACCCGGCCGCGGCGATGCGCGAGGGCGACCACTTCATCACCAACGATCCCTGGCTCACCTCGGGCCACCTGCACGACGTCACCGTGCTGTCGCCTGTGTTCCAGGCCGGCGAGGTGATCGGCTTCTTCGCCTGCACCTGCCACCAGGTCGATGTCGGCGGACTGGGGCAGGGCCCCGATGGCCGGTCCGTCCACGAGGAGGGCCTCTACATCCCTATCCTGCCGCTGGCGCGCGCCGGGCAGGTGAACGGCGACCTGCTCAGCATCGTGCGGGCCAACGTGCGCCAGCCCGATCTGGTGGTGGGGGACATCCTGTCGTACATCACGGCCAACGAAGTCAGCGGGCGCCGGCTGGCCGCCATGCTCGACGAGTTCGGCGAGCGCGGGCTGGCGTCGATCGCCCAGGCCGTGATGGCACGGTCGGCCGCCGGCATGCGCCGGGCGATCGATGCGCTGCCGCCCGGCACGTACCGCTCCAGCCTCCAGCTGGACGGCTACGACGCGCCGGTGCACATCCAGTGCTCGGTGACCATCGGCGACGGCCGCATCCGGGTGGGATTCGACGGCAGCTCGCCGGCCAGCAGCCACGGCATCAACCTGGTGCTGAACTACACCCGTGCCTATGCCGCCTTCGGGGTCCGCGCGGCGGTGGCGCCCGACGTGCCGAACAACGCCGGGTCACTGGCGCTGGTCGAGGTCGACGCGCCGGCAGGGTCCATCCTGAATGCCCAGCACCCGGCGCCGGTGTGCGCGCGCCACATCATCGGCCAGTTCCTGCCCGAGGTCGTGCTGGCCGCGCTGGCCGGCGCGATGCCGGGCCGGATCCCGGCCGAGGGCGCGGCCTGCAACTGGGGCCTGCAGCTGCGCGGCGGCCCGGCCGTCGCCCGCGCGGCCGGCAGCGAAGGCTGCAAGGTCCCGCCGTTCGAGATCCTGTTCTTCAACGCCGGTGGCTCGGGTGCCCGGCCGGCGAGCGACGGCCTGTCCGCCACCGCCTTCCCGAGCGGCATCCGCGCCATCCCGGTCGAGGTGTGCGAAAGCGCGGCCCCGATCGTCATCTGGCGCAAGGAACTGCTGCCCGGCTCCGGCGGGGCAGGGCGGTTCCGGGGCGGTCTCGGCCAGCGGGTCGAGGTGGCCACGCTGGACGGCTCGCCGTTCCAGGTGTTCGGCATCTTCGACCGCGTGCGCAACCCGGCGCGGGGACGCGACGGCGGCGACGACGGCGCGCCGGGCTGGGTCGGGCTGGCCAGCGGACAGGCGCTGCGGTCCATGGGACTGCAGACCGTCCCCGCGGGCGAGGTGCTGCGCATCGACGTTCCCGGCGGCGCGGGCCTGGGCCCGGCGGCGCAGCGCGACCCGCGCGCGGTGGCCGAGGACGAGCGCCTGGGCTACCTGGCCGCGGCCACAATGCGGCCATGAGACAGTACCTGGACCAGCTGCGCGCCCGCGGCGACCTGCTGGAAGTCGAGCGCGAGGTCGACCCGCGCTTCGAGGCGGCCGCGGTCGCCCGCCGGTTGCAGCAGGCATCGCCCAAGGCGGTGCTGTTCCGCCACGTGAAGGGCCATCGCATGCCGGTGGTGCTGAACGTCTTCAGCCAGCATGCGAGGCTGCGCGAAATGATCCGCTGCGGGGCCGGCCAGACCTTCTGCGAGCGGCTGCAGGAGCACATCGCCGCCTCCGAGCGCCTCGACGACTGGTTCGTGCGGGTGCCCGATGGCGCCGGCGAGGAACTGGAGTCGGGGCGCCTGTCCGACCTGCCCATCCTGACCTACCACGGGCGCGATGGTGCGCCGTACATCACCTCGGGCATCTTCCTCGCCAGGGACCCCGACAGCGGCGTGCCCAACCTGTCATTCCACCGGTCCATGCTGGTATCGGACGACGAGCTGCGCATCCGCCTGGGCAGCTCGCACGACCTGGCGAAGTACCAGCTGGCCGCCGAAGCGCGCGGCCAGCCGCTGGAAGCCGCCATCCTGATCGGGACCGCGCCGGAAGTGTTCATGGCCGCCTGCGTCTCGCTGCCGCCGGAGGGCAACGAGATGGCGCTGGCCGCCTCCATGCGCGGCGAGCCGTTGCCGGTGCGGCGCTGCCGCACCATCGACCTGGACGTGCCGGCCGACGCCGAGATCGTGATCGAGGGCCGCATCCTGCCCGGTGTCCGGCGGCCGGAAGGCCCGTTCGGCGAGTTCATGGGCTACTACGTCGAGGTCGGCGAGAACCACGTGTTCGAGGTCACCCACGTCAGCTGGCGTCGCGGCGCCGTGTTCCACGGGCTCATCTGCGGCTCCGACGAGGACCTGCGGCCGCTGGAGGCGGCCACCGCCGCACGCATCTACCGCGTCCTGAAGAGCCAGGTGCGCGGGGTGCTGGACGTCTCTTGCCGGCCGACGGTGATGAACACCATCGTCAAGATCCGCAAGCAGTACGAGGGCCACGCGCAGCACGTGCTGTTGGCCGCGATGGGCTCGCACCTCGACTACAACAAGCTGGTGGTGGTGGTCGACGAGGACGTCGACATCGACAACCTCGACGAGGTGGTGTGGGCCTTCCTGACGAGGGGCCGGGCCGACACCCGCACGATGGTCGTGCCCGACGTGCCCGGCTTCTACCGAGACCCCCACAAGGACCACTGGGGCCGGCTCGGCCTGGACGCCACCCGGCCCTGGGGCCGGGAGGCCGAGTTCCAGCGCAAGACCATCCCCGGCGTCGAGGCGGTGCGGCTGGCCGATTACCTGCCGGGCGGGCTGGGCACATGAGCGCGCGCATGGTGGTCGGCATCACCGGCGCCACCGGCGCGGTGTACGGGGTGCGCCTCCTGGCACGCCTGCGCGAGCTCGGCGTCGAGACGCACCTGGTCGTGTCGCGCTCGGGCTGGCTGACCCTGCAGCAGGAGATGGGACTGGCCCGGTCCACGGTGCAGGCCCTGGCCGACGTCCATTACGACATCAACGACGTCGGCGCGGCCATCGCCAGCGGCTCCTTCCGGCACGGCGGCATGGTCGTCGCGCCGTGTTCCATGCGCACCCTGGCGGCCGTGGCGCATGGCTTCAACGACAACCTGATCACGCGGGCGGCGGATGTCACGCTCAAGGAGCGGCGCACCCTGGTGCTGATGGCGCGCGAGACACCCCTGACCCTGGCCCACCTGCGCAACATGACCAATGCCACCGAGATGGGCGCCCGCATCATGCCGCCCGTGCCGGCCTTCTATGCGCTGCCGAGCTCCATCGACGAGATGGTCGACCACACGGTCTGGCGCGTGCTCGACCAGTTCGGGATCACGGCCGAAGGCTCGTATGACCGCTGGTCGGGGACGGGCAAGGCAGCCGGCACCGGGCGCGCCCCCGCCGACGACTGAGACCCCACTGGCCGGAAGTGGCAGAACTTGCCGCGCCGCTCAGGCGGTGGCAGCGACCGGCGCGGCCTGCAGGCGCCGGATGATGTCCTGCGTACCCAGCACGTCGCCGAAGAACAGCATCCAGTTCTGCAGGCTGGTCTCGTGCTCGTGCGGCGTCACCGCGGACAGCGCGTCGTGCACCATGACGGTGGCGTAGTCCATCATCATGGCGTCGCGCGCGGTCGATTCGCAGCACACGTTGGTCACCGTGCCGCCCACCAGCACGTGCGTCACGCCGCGTTCGCGCAGCACCGCGTCCAGCGGCGACGAGTTCGGGGCCAGGGCGCTGTAGCAGCGCTTGGTCACGCGGGCATCGGCCGGGGCCACGTGCAGCCCGGGTGCGAGCTGGTAGCCGGCATGGCTGCTGGCCAGCTCGCGCAGGCGGCGGGCACTGCGCTCGGGGGTCAGCATGTACGCATGGTGGTGCGACCAGAACTCGTCGGCGCCGTCGGCGCTGGTCTGCACCCAGACCACGTGGCCGCCTGAGGCGCGCAGGGCGTCCGCGAGGCGGTTGACGGCCGGGAAGGTGGCCCGTGACGCCGCGCATTCGCCCAGGTACCCGGGCTGGGTGTAGTAGTTCTGCATGTCGACGACGACGAAGGCCGTGCGTGCCGCGTCGAAGCGCTCGTAGGGATGCAGGCAGCCCTGGCGGGCGAGCACCCGGTCCACCACCCACTGCGGAAAGTCCATGGACACCCTTCCTTCAGGCGTAGCGGCGGGACAGGGCCGCCTCGATCCGCGCGATGCCCAGGTACATCAGGCCCGACAGCACGCCCAGCACCACGATCGCGGTCATCACGATGTTCAGCTTGAACACCTGGCTGCCGTTGAGGATCAGGAAGCCCAGGCCGGCGTTGGCCGACTGGAACTCGCCCACGATCACGCCCACCAGCGCCAGCCCGATGTTCATCTTGAGGGCCGCGATCAGCGTCGGCACGCTGCCCGGCAGCACGACCAGGCGCAGCACCTGCGCACGGCTCGCGCCGAACGTGCGGGCCAGCTTGATCTTGTTCGGGTCGATGCCCTGGAAGCCCTCGTAGATCACCATGATGGTGACGAACACGGCGATCGCGACGGCCATGCCGTAGACCGAGTAGTCCGAGCCCAGCCAGATGTAGAAGATGGGCACGAACGCGATCTTGGGCATGGCGTTGGCCACCACCAGGAACGGGTCCAGCACCTTGTTCGCGAAGCCGGACCACCACAGGCCTGCCGCGACCGCCACGCCGATGGCCATGCTCAGCGTGAAGCCGATGAGCGTCGCCTTCAGGGTGGCCCAGGTGTGGCCCAGGAGGTCGCCGTTGCGCAGCAGGTCCTGGAAGGCCGGCCACAGAGCGCTGGGATAGCTGGTGAGCAGCGGGTTGACCAGGTGCGTGCGGGCCAGGACTTCCCACAGCGCCAGGAACAGCGCCAGCAGCAGCGCCTGCGTGCCGAGGATCCAGTAGCGGCGGCGCTGCTCGCGCGTGCGCCAGGCCCGGTATTCCGGGCTCGGGGCGGGGGCGGCGTCGGGGGTGGACGCCAGGGTCAAGGTGGTTGCCATTTCAGCCCTCCACGTGCACGTCCAGCTCATCCCAGAGCGTGCGGAAATAGTCGTTGAATTCGGGGCGTGCGCGGGCCTGCATCGGCGTCGGCCGCTTGCCGCCGCCGAACGTCATGCTGAATTCGCTCTTGATGCGTCCGGGCCGGCGCGACAGCACCACCACGCGGTCGGTCATGGCGATCGCCTCGCCGATGTCGTGGGTGACCAGGAGCACTGATTTGCCCTCGCTGCGCAGCACGTCCACCACTTCGTCCGCGATGGCCAGCCGGGTCTGCGAGTCGAGCGCCGAGAACGGCTCGTCGAGCAGCACGACGTCGGGCTCGGTGACCAGCGTGCGCGCCAGGGCGACACGCTGGCGCATGCCGCCGGACAGCTGGCGCGGGTAATGGTGCAGGAAGGCCCCCATGCCGCACTTGTGCAGCAGGTGGATGGCCCGCTCGCGGGCCTGCTTCAGGTCACGCTGCTGGATCTGTGCACCGAGCAGCGCGTTGTCCAGGATCGTGCGCCATTCGAACAGGTAGTCCTGCTGCAGCATGTAGCCCACGCGCGGGGAGGGTCCCTGCACCGGGACTCCGTCGACACGGACCTCGCCCGAGGACGGTGGCAGGATGCCCGCGACCAGCGACAGCAGCGTGCTCTTGCCGCAACCGGACTGGCCGATCAGGCTCACGAATTCGCCGGCGCCCACCTCCAGGCTGATGCGATCGAGGGCCTGCGTCTCGCCGGCTGCGGTGAAGTAGCGCAGCGACACGTCGCGCAGGGCCACGCGCGGCGCGAGCGGAAGCGCCGATTCCTGTAGCACGGCGGACATCAGCGGACCGCCTTGCTGGCGAAGTCGTTGACCACCACGGCCTCGTAGCGCACGCGCTTGGCGGCGTCGAGCACGCCACTGGCGACCAGCATGTCCTGCAGGCTCTCGATGGCGCGGCGTTCCACGACCGGGTCGACCTTCCACAGCCCGATGCCGCGGTAGCGTTCCACGGCGGCGACCAGTTCGGCCTCGCTCATGCCGGGGAAGAAGGAAGCGATCTGCCCGGCCAGCTGCGCCGGCGCCGCCGTGGCGACATGCTTCTGCGCGCGCACGATGGCCTGGGTCCAGGCCTGCGCCACGCCGGGGTTCTGCTTCAGGAAGGCGTCCGTGGCTGTGAAGACGGTGTAGTCGACCGGGCCCACTTCGCGGCCGACGGAAGCGACCACGAAGCCCTGGCCGTTCTTTTCCATCATGGTCGCTTCCGGCTCGAGGAAGATGCCGAAGTCGGCCTGGCCGGCCATCCAGGCGCCGGTGCGCGCGGCCGGACCGATGTTGTTGACGATCTTGACGTCGGCCTTGGGGTCGATGCCGTGCTTGCGCATGGCCGTCTGCAGGAACACGTCGGGATTGGAGCCCGGGCGGAACGCCATCACGCTCTTGCCCTTGACCTGCTTCCAGTCGAAGGCGCCGGCCGGCTTCGTGCGAGCGACCAGCAGGAAGCCGTCGGTGGCCGTCAGGCCGGCGAAGATCTTCGGCTTCACGGGCGACTCGCTGTTGGCGACGTAGATGGAGGCCTCCGGGCCGATCAGGACGATGTCCGCGCTGCCCGACAGCAGTGCCGCCATGCCCTTGTCCGTGCCCTGCGACGTCTTCATGGAAACGTCCAGGCCGGCGTCCTTGAAGTAGCCCTGGCTGAGGGCGACGTAGGCGGGCAGGTACAGCACGGAGCGCACCACCTCCTCGTAGCGCACCTTGGTGGGACTACCCTGGGCGGCGGCACCGCCGGCCAGCCCCAGCACGAGCGCGGCGGTCATTGCCCAGCCACGAACCTTCTTCGAGATCATCGGGACGACTCCTTGCGAATGAAAAGACGACAGGAATACTGTATGCAAAGTCGATGCCAGGTGGACCGTCCTGTTCGCGCTTCGACTTTGCCAATAGAGCATTCAACCCGGCGCGCACACCTTCTTCTACGCGTCGATCGCGGGATACTATATACAGTGGAGGCCATTGCACCCCCGGGGTTGCCCTAGCATCCGGGCAGCGTCGGCGTCCAACCGGGTGGTCGCCGCCGGCCCCGGACACGGTGCCCGGTGGCACCTATGCGGTCAGCGGCGACACCGTCGACACCGCGGCCCGGCTGCTCGCGGCCGCCGCGCCGGGCGACGGCCCAGGTCATCGCAGGCGTCGCGCGATCGGACATGGCCGCCCCGGCTCGATGTGCCGGCGACCGTCTCACCGTCCGTGGCCGCCGCCTCATGGACGTGACGTGCGCACGAGCGGTAGCGACGACTGAGACAATGGCGACCTGCCGGGCTGAGCCGGCTTCTGCCATGACCGTCGCTTTGCCCCAGCCTTCTCCCGATTCGCTCCGCCGCGCCCGCCGCCTGTCCGTCGCGCCGATGATGGACTGGACCGACCGGCATTGCCGCCATTTCCACCGCCTGCTCAGCCGCGAGACGCTGCTGTACACGGAGATGGTGACCACCGGCGCGCTGCTGCACGGCGATGTGCCGCGGCACCTGGACTTCGCGGACGAGGAGCACCCGGTTGCCCTGCAGCTCGGGGGCAGCGAGCCCGACGACCTGGCGCACTGCGCCCGGCTGGGCGAGCGCTGGGGCTACGACGAGATCAACCTCAACTGCGGGTGCCCGAGCGAGCGGGTGCAGCGCGGCGCCTTCGGGGCCTGCCTCATGGCCGAGCCGCAGCTGGTGGCGGATTGCGTCAAGGCGATGGTCGACGCGGTCGCCGTGCCCGTGACGGTGAAGCACCGCATCGGCATCGACCGCGAGGAGCGCTACGGGTTCGTGCGCGACTTCGTCGGCACCGTCAGCGAGGCCGGCTGCCGGGTCTTCATCGTCCACGCGCGCAACGCCTGGCTGAAAGGCCTGTCGCCCAAGGAGAACCGCGACATCCCGCCGCTGCGCTACGAGACCGTGCGCCAGCTCAAGCGGGACTTCCCGCACCTCGACTTCGTCATCAACGGCGGCATCACCACCAGCGGCCAGGTCGAGAACGAGCTGCGCGTGCTCGATGGCGTGATGGCCGGGCGCGAGGCCTACCACAACCCCTGGTGGATGGCCTCCTGGGACCAGACCTTCTTCGGTGCCCCGGAACGCGAACTCAGCCGGGAGGCGGTCGAGGCGGCGATGGCCGACTACATGGCCGGGCAGGCCCGCGCCCACGGCACGCCCTGGAACACGATTGCGCGCCACATGCTGGGGCTGTACAACGGCCTGCCGGGCGCGCGGCGCTGGCGCCAGGTCTGGAGCGACCACCGCCTGAAGGGCCGTGACCCGCGCGAGGTGATGGCACTGGCGCACCAACCGCTGGCCCAGGCCGCCTGATCAGCCGCGGAGGCGGGGAGGCTGGCCCTGCGCGCCCAGATACTTTAAACTTCAAATATCCAGGCTTGGAGTATTTGCATGAAGATCGTCTGCATCGGCGGCGGCCCGGCCGGCCTGTACTTCGCGCTGCTGATGAAGAAGCAGGACCCGCGGCACGAGATCGTGGTGGTCGAGCGCAACAAGCCCTACGACACCTTCGGCTGGGGCGTCGTGTTCTCCGACCAGACGCTGGGCAACCTGCAGGTGGCCGACGCACAGACCGCCGGCGAGATCCTGGACGCCTTCAACCACTGGGACGACATCGAGGTCAACATCCGCGGCCAGCAGTTCCGCTCGGGCGGGCACGGCTTCTGCGGCATCGGCCGCAAGCGGCTGCTGAACATCCTGCAGCGGCGCTGCGAGCAGCTGGGCGTGCAGCTGGTGTTCGAGACCGACGTCACCGACGACCGGGCCTATGCCGACGCCGACCTGGTGATCGCCAGTGACGGCCTGAACAGCCGCATCCGCACGCGCTACGCCGCCGCCTTCCAGCCCGACATCGACCTGCGGCAGTGCCGCTTCGTCTGGCTGGGCACGCACAAGCTGTTCGACGCCTTCACCTTCGCGTTCGAAGAGACCGAGCACGGCTGGTTCCAGGCCCACGCCTACCAGTTCGACGCCACCACCTCCACCTTCATCGTCGAGACGCCGGAGGACGTCTGGCGCCGGGCCGGCCTGGACACCATGGAGAAGGAGGAGGCCATCGCGTTCTGCGAGCGCCTGTTCGCCCGCACGCTGGACGGCCACAAGCTGATGTCCAATGCCGCCCACCTGCGCGGCTCGGCGCAGTGGATCCGGTTCCCGCGCGTGGTCTGCCGCACCTGGGTGCACCACAACGGCCACGCCCCGGTGGTGCTGATGGGCGATGCCGCGCACACGGCGCATTTCTCGATCGGTTCGGGCACCAAGCTGGCGCTGGAGGATGCGATCGAGCTGGCCCGCTGCATCGGCCGCCAGGCCGGCGACCTGAACCGGGCGCTGGCCGACTACGAGGCGGTGCGCAGCGTCGAGGTGCTGAAGATCCAGAACGCCGCCCGCAACTCCACCGAGTGGTTCGAGAACGTGGCGCGCTACGTCAACCTGCCGCCGCCGCAGTTCGCCTACTCGCTGCTCACCCGCAGCCAGCGCATCAGCCACGAGAACCTGCGGCTGCGCGACAAGGGGTATGTCGAGCAGTACGAGGACTGGATCGCGCAGGCCGCCGGCGTGCGCCGCGGTCCGGCTCAGCAGCCGGTCCCGCCCATGCTCACGCCGTTCACGCTGCGCGGCACCACGCTGAAGAACCGGGTCGTGGTCTCGCCGATGGCGCAGTATTCCTGCACCGACGGGCTGCCGGCCGACTACCACCTGGTGCACCTGGGCGCCCGGGCCATGGGCGGCGCCGGGCTGGTGTTCGTCGAGATGACCTGCCCGACCCCCGATGCACGCATCACGCCGGGATGCCCGGGCCTGTGGAACGACGAGCAGGCGGCCGGCTGGACGCGCATCGTCGACTACGTGCACCGCCACACCGGCGCGAAGATCGCCATGCAGCTCGGCCATGCCGGTCCCAAGGGATCGACCTGCGTGCCCTGGGAAGGCGAGGACCAGCCGCTGGCCGCCGGCAACTGGCCGTTGCTGTCGGCGTCGCCCCAGCAATACCTGGACGGCGTGAGCGACTGGTCGCGCCCCATGACCCGCGACGACATGGATCGCGTGCGCGACGACTTCGTGCGCAGCACCAGGCTGGCCGCGCAGGCCGGCTTCGACTGGCTGGAGCTGCACTGCGCGCACGGCTACCTGCTGTCGAGCTTCCTGTCGCCCCTGACCAACCACCGCACCGACATCTACGGCGGCTCCCTGGCCAACCGGCTGCGCTATCCGCTGGAGGTGTTCCGGGTGATGCGCGCCGCCTGGCCGCAGGAGCGGCCGATGTCGGTCCGCATCTCGGCCCACGACTGGGTCGAGGGCGGTATCACGCCCGACGACGCGGTGGCCATCGCCCAGGCGTTCCGGGCAGCCGGCTGCGACCTGATCGACTGCTCGTCGGGCCAGGTGAGCAAGAAGCAGAAGCCCGTGTACGGCCGGATGTACCAGACCCCGTTCGCCGACCGCATCCGCAACGAGGCCGGCATCGCCACCATGGCCGTGGGCGCCATCACCGAGGCCGACCAGGTCGACAGCATCATCGCCGCGGGGCGCGCCGACCTGTGCGCCATCGCGCGGCCGCACCTGGCCAACCCCGCCTGGACGCTGCTGGAGGCTGCCAAGCTGGGCTACCGCGACGTGCCCTGGCCGGTGCAATATCTCGCGGGCAAGAACCAGCTCGAACGCAACCTCGAGCGCGAGCGCACGATGGCGGCCCAGGCCGCCGGGCTGTCGCCGCTGGAGCAGGCCAACCAGGCGCAAGGCGTCTGACCGACCACAGGAGACACCATGAGCATCGAGAGCACGCCGCGGCTCGACCCGGCACTGGCGGCAGGCAACCTGCAGCAGCTGGCCGGCTACGAGGCGCGTCATTTCCGCTGGACCGTCCAGGGCAAGGTGGCTACGGTCGTCCTCGACCGCCCCGAGCGCAAGAACCCGCTCACCTTCGAGTCGTACGCCGAACTGCGCGACCTGTTCGGCCGCCTGCGCCAGGCCACCGACGTCAAGGCGGTGGTGGTCACCGGCTCGGGCGGCAACTTCTGCTCGGGCGGCGACGTGCACGAGATCATCGGCCCGCTGGTGCGGCTGCAGGCGCCGGAGCTGCTGCTGTTCACCCGCATGACCGGTGACCTGGTCAAGGCGATGCGGGCCTGCCCGCAGCCGATCGTGGCGGCGGTCGACGGCGTGTGCGCCGGCGCCGGCGCCATCGTCGCCATGGCCTCCGACCTGCGCCTGGGCACGGCGCGCAGCAAGACCGCCTTCCTCTTCAACCGGGTGGGGCTGGCCGGCTGCGACATGGGCGCCTGCGCCATCCTGCCGCGCATCGTCGGCCAGGGCCGCGCGAGCGAGTTGCTCTACACCGGCCGGTCGCTCGGCGGCGAGGAGGGCGAGCGCTGGGGCTTCTTCAACCGCCTGTGCGGTCCGGACGAGCTGCTGGCCGAGGCGCAGAAGCTGGCCGCGGAGCTGGCGGACGGCCCGACGTTTGCCAACGGCATCACCAAGACCATGCTGCACCACGAGTGGGCCATGACGCTGGAGCAGGCCATCGAGGCGGAGGCCCAGGCCCAGGCCCTCTGCATGCTCACCGAGGACTTCACGCGTGCCTACGAAGCGTTCGTGGCCAGGCGCAAGCCGGTGTTCGAGGGGAACTGAATGGCCGATACCGCCTACCTCGACTGGCCCTTCCTCGAGCCGCGCCACCGCGAGCTGGCCCTGGCCCTGGAGGCCTGGGCGGCGCAGCACGTGCCGCAGGCCCACGGCCAGGACGTCGACGCGCAGTGCCGCGCGCTGGTGCAGGCGCTGGGTGCCGGCGGCTGGCTGCGCCACGCCGTCGGTGGCGAGCATGGCGCCGCGGCGGCCATCGACACCCGCGCCATCTGCCTGGTGCGGGAAACGCTGGCCCGCCACAGCGGGCTGGCCGACTTCGCGTTCGCGATGCAGGGACTGGGCTCCGGCGCCATCAGCCTGCAGGGCACGCCGCAGCAGAAGGAGCGCTACCTCGGCCGTGTGGCGGCCGGCCAGGCGATTGCCGCTTTCGCCCTGTCCGAGCCCGAGGCCGGCTCGGACGTGGCCGCGCTGCAGTGTGCGGCACGCATCGAAGGCGACCATGCGGTGCTGGACGGGGAGAAGACCTGGATCTCCAACGGCGGCATCGCCGACTTCTACGTGGTGTTCGCGCGCAGCGGCGAGGCGCCGGGCGCCCGCGGCATTTCGGCGTTCATCGTCGACGCCGACACGCCCGGATTCGAGGTCGCCGAACGCATCGACGTCCTCGCGCCGCATCCGCTGGCCCGCCTGCGCTTCAGCGGCTGCCGCGTGCCGCTGTCGCAGCGCATCGGCGAGCCGGGCGAGGGCTTCAAGGTGGCGATGCGGACGCTGGACGTGTTCCGCACCTCGGTCGCGGCGGCCGCGCTCGGGTTCGCGCGCCGTGCGCTGGACGAGGCGCTGCGCCGGGCCACCAGCCGCCGGATGTTCGGCCAGGTGCTGGCCGACTTCCAGCTCACCCAGGCCAAGCTGGCCCAGATGGCCACCACCATCGACAGCGCCGCGCTGCTGGTGTACCGGGCCGCCTGGCAGCGCGACCAGGGCCGCCCCGTCACGCGCGAGGCCGCGATGGCCAAGCTCACCGCCACCGAGGGCGCCCAGCAGGTGATCGATGCCGCCGTGCAGGTGTTCGGCGGGCTGGGCGTCGTCAGCGGCCAGCCGGTGGAGATGCTGTACCGAGACATCCGCGCGCTGCGCATCTACGAAGGCGCGAGCGAGGTGCAGCAGCTCATCATCGCGCGCGAACTGCTCAAGGACGCCAGGTCGGCCTGAGCGCCCCACGAACCACAGGAGGCTTCCCCATGTCCAACCACCAGGTGGTGCTGCCCCAGGGCTGGCCCCGGCCCAAGGGCTACGCCAACGCGGTGATCGCGCGCGGCCGGCTGCTGTCCATCGCCGGCATGATCGGCTGGGACGCCCAGGGCGTGTTCCACAGCGACGATTTCGGCGACCAGGCCTGGCAGGCGCTGCGCAATGTCGCCGACGTGCTGCGGGAGGCCGGTGCCAGGCCTGAAAATATCGTCCGGATGACGTGGTACGTCACCGACAAGCGCGAGTACCTGGCGGCCGGCAAGAAGGTCGGCGCCGCGTTCCGCGAGCTGATCGGCCATTACGACATCGCCATGACGGCGGTGGAGGTGAGGGCCCTCATCGAGGACCGAGCCAAGGTCGAGATCGAAGTGACGGCCGTGTTGCCGGATTAGGAGAATCGTTCATGGCTGCCAAAGCCGCTTTCAACTGGGCCGACCCCCTGCTGCTGGACCAGCAGCTCACCGACGACGAGCGAGCCGTGCGCGATGCCGCGCAGGCCTACAGCCAGGATCGCCTGGCTCCGCGCGTGATCGAAGCGTTCCGCACCGAGACCACCGACCCGAAGATCTTCCGCGAGATGGGCGAGCTGGGCCTGCTCGGCTCGACCATCCCCGAGCAGTACGGCGGCGCCGGCCTCAACTACGTCTGCTACGGCCTCATCGCCCGTGAGGTCGAGCGCGTCGACTCGGGCTACCGCTCGATGATGAGCGTGCAGTCGTCGCTGGTCATGGTGCCGATCTTCGAGTTCGGCAACGAGGCGACGAAGCAGAAGTACCTGCCCAAGCTGGCCACCGGCGAATGGATCGGCTGCTTCGGCCTCACCGAGCCGAACCACGGCTCGGACCCCGGCAGCATGATCACGCGCGCCCGCAAGGTCGACGGCGGCTACAAGCTCACCGGCAGCAAGATGTGGATCTCCAACTCGCCGTTTGCCGACGTGTTCGTCATCTGGGCCAAGGACGACGAGGGCGCCATCCGCGGCTTCGTGCTGGAGAAGGGCTGGAAGGGCCTGTCGGCACCCAAGATCCTGGGCAAGGTTGGCCTGCGTGCCTCGACCACCGGGGAGGTGGTGATGGACGAGGTGTTCTGCCCCGAGGAGAACGCCTTCCCCGAGGTGCGCGGCCTGAAGGGCCCATTCACCTGCCTGAACTCGGCCCGCTACGGCATCGCCTGGGGCGCTCTCGGCGCCGCTGAGGACTGCTGGCACCGCGCCCGCCAGTACGTGCTGGACCGCAAGCAGTTCGGCAAGCCGCTGGCGGCCAACCAGCTGATCCAGAAGAAGCTGGCCGACATCCAGACCGAGATCACGCTCGGCCTGCAGGGCTGCCTGCGCCTGGGCCGCATGAAGGACGAGGGCACCGCCTCGGTGGAAATCACGTCCATCCTGAAGCGCAACTCCTGCGGCAAGGCGCTGGACATCGCGCGGCTGGCGCGCGACATGATGGGCGGCAACGGCATCAGCGACGAGTTCGGGGTGGCCCGCCACCTGGTCAACCTCGAGGTGGTGAACACCTACGAGGGCACGCACGACATCCACGCGCTCATCCTGGGGCGCGCCCAGACCGGCATCTCGGCGTTCTGACCGGCGGCCGGCGCCGGCCGCCGGCATGGGCGCTCAGGGCGCCCGTTGCTGCGCGGCGGGCTCCGCGCCGGCCACGGCCGCGTCGGGCGCGGCCAGGCGGAACAGCCGCACCGCATTGCGGAAGGCCACCTTTTCCGCCGTCGCGGGCGTGAGCTGGGCCAGCACGCCTTCGCGGATGGCGGTCACGGTGTCGTCGTAGATGCCCCAGCTGTGCACGTCGTCGATGCCGACCATGAAGCGGTCGGGATGGTCTTCGACCAGCTGCCGCCACTCGGGCTTCATGCCGGCCGACTGGAACAGGCTCTTGCCCCAGAAGATGAGGCGCGCCGGATCCTGGCGGCTTTCCGCCGTGGCCAGCGGTGCCCCGCGGAAGCTGAGGTCGCAGTACAGGTTCGGGTGTTTCTCAAGCATGACCCGGACGTCTTTGGCGGCGCTGTCCTTGCCGCAGTGCGAGAGCAGGACGATGCCGTCCGGCTGGTCCTGCAGCAGCTGTGACAGCTGCTGGACCGACTCGCGGTGGAACTGCATGTGCATCGGCACCGGGCGGCCCTGCTTCTTCGCGACCGTGAGCAGCTGCCGGTAGTACGGTCCGTCGGTGGCGATCCGCCGCCGAAACGTCGGAAGCACGCTGGACGACTCCGCATTCGGCACCATCTCCGCCACCACCCGGGGTTGCACCGCCAGCTGCTCCTCGATGCTGCGCAGCAATTCTTCCCGCTCCGGGCTGGGTTGGTCGGTGTAGAGCCGGACCCCGACCTTGCGTTCGGCGTGGTAGGTCTCGTAAAGGCCGGTGGCCGGGATGTAGCGGTCCTTCAGCAACTGCTGGGCCCCGGCGTCCCGTTCCATGGGGGTCGCCACATCGGGGATGCCGAAGGCACCGGCGCTGATGGTCCACTGGATGTTGTGCTTCTCCATGCGGGCCTTCAGGTCGGCCGGGGTCATGAAGGTCATCAGGTGGAAATGGACGTCCGCCAGCGGCAGGGTGGCGGCCGCGGGGGGGCGGGCGTCCTGGGCAAAGACGGAGCCAGCCAGGAACGCCGTGGCGACAGCCAGACGCAAGGAGACGGTCAGTCGCATGCTGGGTTGAGCCTTGTTGAGGTGGGCCGCATGATGGCATGCGAAAGGCCGACAACGCGCTGCGCTGGCCGGCCCGGGACCTCTCGCTTTCCCGGGGCTTGCGCCCAGGCGCCTTGGGCAGAATGCCTCGCAAACAAGCAGGAGACAGTGCATGACAGCAGCATGGATCGCCCGGCTGGGCGCCGGCCTCGTCCTCGGCCTGGCCAGCCTGGCCGCCTCGGCACAGGCCACCTGGCCCACCAAGCCGATCCGCATCGTGGTGACCTTCACGCCCGGCGGCGCGCCCGACACGCTGGCGCGCATCCTGGCCGACAAGTGGAGCTCGCTCGGCCAGACCATCACCGTCGACAACAAGCCCGGGGCGGGCGGCAACATCGGCGCCGACTTCGTGGCCAAGAGCCCGGCAGACGGCGCCACACTGGTGGTGGGAACGGTGGGCACGCATGCGATCAACGCGGCGCTGTACCCCAACATGCCCTACCACCCGCAGAAGGACTTCACGCCCATCGCCTTCCTGGCGTCGACGCCCAACCTGCTGGTGGTCAACAACAGCGTTCCCGCCAGGACGGTGCCCGAGCTGATCGCCCTGGCCAAGCAGCAGCCGCTGAGCTTCGGCTCCAGTGGCAGCGGCACCTCGATCCACCTGTCGGGCGAGTTGTTCAACACGCTGGCCGGCGTGAAGATGCAGCACATCCCCTACAAGGGCCGCGCCGCCGCCATTCCCGACCTGCTGGGCGGGCGCATCACGATGATCTTCGACAACATGCCCTCGGCGTTGCCGCTGGTGAAGTCGGGTGAGCTGCGCGCCATCGCCGTCACCAGCGCGCAGCGCTCGCCGGCCGCACCGCAGATCCCGACGCTGGCCGAGTCGGGCCTGCCCGGCTTCGAGGCGACGTCCTGGTTCGCGCTGTTCGCACCGGCCAACCTGCCGCGCGAGGTGCAGCTGAAGATCAACGCCGAGACGGCGCGGGTGCTCGCGATGCCCGACGTGAAGGAGAAGCTCGCGACCCTGGGTCTCGAGCCGGCGCCCGGCACGCCCGAGCAGCTGGCCGGCATGGTGCAGACCGAGATGGTGAAGTGGGCGAAGGTGGTGAAGGAGTCGGGCGCCAAGCCCGACTGAGCGACCCCGACGGCCGGCGGCCGCCTCAACGGATCAGCAGCACCGGCACCTTGCAGCGGGCAAGCACGCCATTGGTGGTCGACCCCATCACCATGTTGCCGAGGGCCGAGTGCCCGTGGGCGCCCATGACGATCAGGTCCTGGGCATGTTCCTGCGCATACAAGGCGATGAGCTTGGCGGCCGGGCCGTGGGCACGGGCCACCTTCATCCGCCAGCCCTGTTCGGCCGCGTAAGCCTGCACCGGCCGCAGCACCTCGTCGGCCTGTTCGGCGTAGTAGTCGGCCAGCACGGCCGGATCGAGGAAGCGGGCGGCGTGCGGGGACAGCGAATGCACGACCGTGAAAGCCGTGTAGTCGTGCTCCGTGCCCAGCAGGTCATGGTGGGTGCCGATGTAGGCCAGCATGCGCTTGGTGTATTCGCTGCCGTCCACGGGAAGAAGGATCTGCATGGCGTACCCCTTCGCCGCGCGGCGGTGCGCAGCCTGTCGTCACGATACGCCTGGCGCGCCAAGCGGTCCAGGTGAGCACCCCATGCAACCGCACGCCGCCGACCGGTCGCGATCGGCCTGTGCAGCTCGGGCTTGAGGCTCAGGTCCTGAACGTGCGCGGGATGCCCGCCGCCGCCACGCCGCTGCGCATCGGCTCCTGCGGCAGGGCCTGGCGCAACAGCGAGCGGGCCTCGAGCAGCCGGGGCAGGTCGACGCCGGTGGGGCGGCCCATGCTCTCCAGCATGAACACCAGGTCCTCGGTCACGATGTTGCCCGAGGCGCCGGGTGCGAAGGGGCAGCCGCCCAGGCCGGCGAGGCAGGCATCGAACTCGCGGATGCCCTCATCCAGCCCGGCCAGCGCATTGGCCAGGCCCAGGCCCATGGTGTCGTGCAGGTGCAGCTTGGTCAGCGTGGCGCCGATCGCATCCTGCACCTCGCGGACCGTCTCGCGGACCAGGGCCGGATGCGCATAGCCCACCGTGTCGGCCAGCGCCACGCGGTCGGCGCCCGTGGCCGCCAGTGCGGCGGCGACCTGCGCCACCCGGCGCCGCGGCACGTCCCCCTCCATCGAGCAGCCGAAGGCCGTCGCGGCGGCCACGTCGATGCGCATCGGGCGCGACTGCGCGCGAACCCAGTCGACGATGCTGCGCACCATCTCGACCTGGGCGTCGGTGCCCTTGTTCACGTTGGCGTGGCTGTGGGTATCGCTCACCGAGACCGGGATCGCGACCACGTGCGCGCCGGCCTCGTGCGCCGCGATGGCGCCCTTGAGGTTGCAGGCCAGCGCACAGACGGTCAGGCCGTCGATGGCGAGCGCGCCGCGCACCACCTCGCCGGTGTCCGCCATCTGCGGAATCATCCGCGGCGAGACGAAGCTGCCCACTTCGATCTCGCGCAGCCCGGCATCGGCGAGCTGGCGGATCCAGCGCAGCTTCACGTCGGTGGCCATGCGGCCCTGGGCCATCTGCAGGCCGTCGCGCGGGCCGACCTCGCAGACCAGCACGGAGTCGGGGTGTGCGCTCATTCGACCTTGATCCCGGCGGTGGTGATGATCTCGCGCGACTTCTGGATGTCGGCGCGGATCAGGGCGGCGAACTCCTCGGGCGTGCCGCCGCCGGCGTCGAAGCCCTGTGCCTGGAATGCGGCCTTGACGTCGGACCGCTGCAGGATCTTGTTGATGTCGGCGTTCAGGCGGGCGACCACCGGTGCCGGGATGCCGGCGGGGCCCATCACGCCGTAGAAGCTGATGGCGTTGAAGTCCTTGTAGCCGAACTCGGCCACGGCCGGCACCTCGGGCAGGCTGGCGTTGCGCTTGGCGGAAGTCACCGCCAGCGCGCGCACCTTGCCCGAATGGATCAGCGAGGCGGCCGACGAGATCGAGGAGCCGGCGAAGTTCAGGTGACCGCCCATCAGGTCGGCCAGGGCCGGCGTCGACCCCTTGTAGGGCACGTGCTGCATCTTGCAGCCAGCGGCCAGCTGCAGCATCTCCAGGGCGATGTGCACGCCGCCGCCGGTGCCGGAGGTGCCGTAGGTCAGGCGGCCGGGCTGTTCCTTGGCCGCCTTGATCAGGTCGGGCAGCGTCTTGTAGGGCGAGTTCTCCGGGACCAGGATCACCAGCGGCGTGACGGCCGCCAGCGCGATCGGCGTGAGGTCCTTGATCGGGTCGTAGGCGACCTTCAGCAGGAGGGGGATCAGCGAGACGTTGTCCGACTGCGCGATCACCAGCTCATAGCCGTCGGGCTTGGCCCGCGCCGCTTCGGCCAGGCCCAGCGCGGTGCCGGCGCCGGGCCGGTTGTCCGGCACGACCGACCAGCCGTTCATTTCCGCCAGCTTGGTGCTGAGCTGGCGCCCGGTGAAGTCGGTGCCGCCGCCCGGCGTCGAGGGGATGATCATGCGGATCGGCTTGGCGGGCCAGGCCTGGGCCCAGGCGGGGATGCTGGCCAGGCTGGCGGCCAGCAGGGTGAAGTCGCGGCGGTTCATGGTGTCTCCTTGCGCTCTCGTCTTGTCAGGGTTTCTTCACGCACCGACCACGCCCTGGCTCACCAGGGCGTCGATGCGCGTCTCGTCCAGGCCCATGCCGCGCAGGATCTCGCGCGTCTGCGCGCCCACGGGCTGCGGGTCCAGGCGCTTGCCGACCTTGCGGCCGTCGAATTCGATGGGCAGCGCGGCGGCGGCCACGCGCGTGCCGTCGGGCATGGTGGTCGGCAGCAGGGCGCCGCCCTCGTTCAGGTGCCGGTCTTCTAGCAGGTCGTGCGGCTGGCGGATCGGCCCGTACGAGAGCCCGGCGGCCTCCAGCGCCGCACAGAGCTCGGCCGTCTTCCATTCCTTGAGCACCTCGGCCACGGCCGGCACCAGCCAGGGCCGGGCCGCCTCGCGCTGGATGGCGGTGCGCAGGCGCGCGTCCTCGCCGAAAGTTGGCGGCAGGAAGTCGCGGCAGAAGGTCTGCCAGTTCGCGTCGCTGACCACCGCCACGAAGACGCGGCCGTCCTGGGTGTCGAAGATGTCGTAGACGCCCCAGGGTGGCGTGCGCTTGTCGCCCATGGGGATGGGCGGGGTGCCGGTCAGCTGGTATTGCGCGATGAACTGCGCGACCAGCAGCAGGTTGTTCTCGAACAGGCCCGCGCGCACGTGCCGGCCGCGGCCGGTGCGCTGGCGGTCGTGCAGGGCGGCCAGCGCGCCCACCACGCCGAACGTGCCGCCCAGGATGTCGTTGATCGACGGCGCCACGCGCTGCGGCGCTCCCGTGCCGCCATTGATGTAGGCCATGCCGCCCATCATCTGGACGACTTCGTCCAGCGCCGTGCGCTGCTTGTAGGGGCCGGACAGGAACCCCTTGAGCGAGATGTAGATCAGGCCGGGGTTGGATGCGCTCAGCGTCGGGTAGTCCAGGCCGTATTGCACCAGGCTGTCGTCGCGGAAGTTCTCCAGCAGCATGTCGCAGCCCTGCGCCAGCTCGCGCACCAGCGCCTGGCCCTCGGCCGACTTGAGGTCGACCGCCAGGCTCTGCTTGTTGCGGCTGAACACCGGGAAGTAGCCGATGCCCGATCCCTTGAGCCGGCGCGTGCGGTCGCCGTCCAGCGGTTCGACCTTGATGACCTCGGCACCGAGGTCGGCGAGCACCAGCCCGCCGGCCGGGCCCATGATCATGTGGGACAGCTCCAGGACCTTGATGCCGCGCAGGGGCAGGGAGTCGTCGGAAAGGTAGGTGGGGGTCTCGGTCATGTGGGGCGGTCGTGGGGTCGCGCGAATCATCAGCGCTCGCCGCCGGCGCGCCAAGCAATGGTTCGGAACCGGTGCCTTCTCGTCCCGAGAACCCGGGGAAAACCCGGATGCAGGCTGCGGATCAGCCTGCGGCTGCCGCGCTGGCGCGAAGGTGGGTCACGAACGCCTGGGCGGCGACCGGCAACGCGTCGAAGTCGCGCACGGCCACGAAGCTGCGCGGCTGCGACCAGGCGTCCGTCAGCGGCACGAAGCGCACGTCCAGCGCCCGCTCCTTGGCCGCTTTCAGGTAAAGGGGCACCACCCCCACGCCCATGCCGCGGGCGACCAGCGTGCAGACGGTCTCGAACGAGCTCACCCGGGCGCGCACCGTGCGCGAGGTCCGGGCCTCGCGCGCGGCGTCGTCGAAGACCTGCGCGATCCCGCTGTCCCGGCTCAGCTCCACCAGGTCGTCGTCGAGCAGGTCGGCGTACGGGATGGCGGGCTCCCGCGCCAGCGCGTGCCCGGCCGGCAGCACGGCCGCCAGCGCATAGCGGCGGTACGGGAACACCTGCAGGCCCTCGTGGCTGGCGAATTCGGACGCCACGCCCACGTCGGCCAGTCCCTCGCGCACGCCACGGTAGATCGCCGGGGTGACACGCTCCTCCACGTCCACCTCGATCTGCGACCGGTCGGCGCGAAACCGCATGATGTCGGCCGGCAACTCCCCCGCCAGCGAGGTCACGCTGGCCAGCAGCCTGATGACGCCGCGCACGCCTTCGACATAGCCGGCCATTTCGCGCTGCATGCGCTCCATGGACTGCAGCAGGTGGCGGGCGTGGTGGGCCAGCGCCTGGCCGGCGGGGGTGGCCTGCGCGCCCTTCGCGCCACGCTCGAGCAGGGGCACCCGCAGCTGCGCCTCCAGGTCGGAGATGCGCTTGCTGACCGCCGACGGCACGATGCTCTCGCGCGCCGCCGCCCGGGCGATGCTGCCTTCCTCCAGCGTGGCCAGGAACAGGCGGATGGAAATCGGATCGAGGTCGCGCATGGCCGGCTGTCCTTCACATGCTCGAGGCATAGGGCGCGAAGCCGCGCTGGTTCTCGTCGATCTGCAGCGTGCGTCCCAGCGGCGGGAACGCGCGCTGGGCACAGTCCGTGCGGTCGCAGACCTTGCAGCCGGCGCCGATCGGCGTGGCCGCGTCGGGATCGACCAGGTTGAGGCCCTTGGCATACACGAGGCGGTCCGCGTAGCGCGCGTCGCAGCCCAGGGCCACCGCGAAGATGCGCTTGGGCGCGCCGTAGCCGCCACGCCGGTGTTCCACCGTGCGCGCGATCCACAGGTAGGTGCGCCCGTCCGGCATGCTCGAGAGCTGGGTGAGGATCTGGCCCGGATGCGAAAACGCCTCGTAGACGTTCCAGAGCGGGCAGGTGCCGCCGTGGCGCGAAAAATGGAAGTCGCCGGTGGACTGCCGCTTCGACACGTTGCCGGCGCGGTCCACCCGCACGAAGAAGAACGGGATGCCGCGTCCCGGCGTGTGGCGCATCGTCGACAGGCGGTGGCCGATGGTCTCGAAGCTGACGCCGAAGCGGTCGCTCAGCAGTTCGATGTCGTACCGCAGCGCCTCGGCCGCATCCTGGAAGAGCCGGTTCGGCAGCACGAGCGCGCCGGCGAAGTGGTTGGCGAAGCCCAGCCGCGCGAGGCTTCGCGCCTGCGAGGTCGTGAACGCATCGGCAGTGGTGAACGAGTCGATCAGCGGACCGGTTTCGAGGAAGGCCAGTTGCACGCCCAGCTGGAACGCCTGCTGCCCCGGGTCCAGGTCGGTCGCCAGGAAAATCGTCCGCGCGCCGGCGTCGTAGCTGCGCAGTGCCTGGTCCGACGTGCGGCTGGCCACGGTTTCGCGCACCTCGACGCCGTGCTGTTCGACCAGCCTCGTCCGCAGGCACCCCAGCAATTCGGAAGCGCCGATCGCCGCGCGCGAGTCGCCGGTCACGGCCTCGTACAACTGCTCCGCCCGCTCGTCCAGCACGGCCATGTGGTGGTGGCGGGCATAGAAGAACTCGCGCACTTCCTCGTAGGGCTGCAGGGGCGATGCGCGATCGGACGCCATGCGGTCGCCGTCCGCATCCGCCGCGATCGACGACAGCCGCTCCTCCGAAGCGCGCGACCGCTTGTGCAGGTGCAACAGCACCTTCGTCACCGAGGGAAGTTGCGAGGCCACCACCTTGGCCTCCGCCAGCGGGACCAGGTTGGCGTCCGGGTGGTCGGAAAACACCGTGCGCAGTTCGCTCAGCCGGCGCGCGCTCTCGTCGTCCGAAAACAGCTGCAGGTCGATGCCATGGGTGGCCTGCAGCCGCAGCAGCACCGGCACCGTCAGGGGACGCTGGTCGTTCTCGATCTGGTTGAGGTAGCTGGGCGAGATCTTCAGCGAGGCCGCCAGGGCGGCCTGCGTCAGTCCCTGCTGCTCGCGCAACGTCTTGAGGCGGACGCCCATGAAGGTCTTGGTCATCTTCGCAATCTTCGCAAATTCACAGGGCTGAATTGCACCTAAGGGACAGTTTAGCCGTTGTCCGATCGCCCGGTTTTTGCGAAGATTGCGATGTTATGACCGACCCGAAGCGAGACATGAGCGATACCCCGGACCTGGACCTCTGGAAGAAAGCGGCGGCCAAGTCCGCCCCGGGCGGCAGCGTCGACGCCCTGAACTGGGTGACGCCCGACGGCATCACCGTCAAGCCGCTGTACACGGCGGCCGACCTGCAGGGCCTGCCGAACACCGACACCCTGCCCGGGTTCGCGCCCTACATCCGCGGGCCCCAGGCCACGATGTACGCCGTGCGGCCGTGGACCATCCGCCAGTACGCGGGTTTTTCCACCGCCGAGGAATCCAACGCCTTCTATCGCAAGGCGCTGGCCGCGGGCGGGCAGGGCGTGTCGGTCGCTTTCGATCTGGCCACCCACCGCGGCTACGACAGCGACCATCCGCGCGTGACCGGCGACGTCGGCAAGGCCGGCGTGGCGATCGACTCGGTGGAGGACATGAAGATCCTGTTCGACGGCATCCCGCTCGACCAGGTGAGCGTGTCCATGACCATGAACGGTGCCGTGCTGCCGGTGCTGGCCGGCTACGTGGTGGCGGCGGAAGAGCAGGGCGTGCGGCAGGACCAGCTGTCGGGGACCATCCAGAACGACATCCTCAAGGAGTTCATGGTCCGCAACACCTACATCTACCCGCCCGAGCCGAGCATGCGGATCATCGGCGACATCATCGAGTACACCGCGCAGAAGATGCCGAAGTTCAACTCGATCTCGATCTCCGGCTACCACATGCAGGAGGCGGGCGCGAACCAGGCGCTGGAACTGGCGTTCACGCTGGCCGACGGCAAGGAGTACGTGAAGACCGCCACCGCCAAGGGGCTGGGCGTGGACGACTTCGCCGGCCGCCTGTCGTTCTTCTGGGCGATCGGGATGAACTTCTATCTCGAGATCGCGAAGATGCGCGCCGCCCGCCTGCTGTGGTGCCGCATCATGAAGGGCTTCGGCGCGAAGAACCCAAAGAGCCTGATGCTGCGCACGCACTGCCAGACCTCGGGCTGGTCGCTCACCGAGCAGGACCCCTACAACAACGTGGTGCGCACCACCATCGAGGCGATGGCCGCGGTGTTCGGCGGCACCCAGTCGCTGCACACCAACAGCTTCGACGAGGCCATCGCGCTGCCCAGCGAGACGTCCTCGCGCATCGCCCGCAACACCCAGCTGATCCTGCAGGAAGAGACGCACATCCCCAGCGTCATCGACCCCTGGGCCGGCAGCTACATGATGGAGAAGCTCACCCAGGACATGGCCGACGCGGCCTGGGCCATCATCGAGGAAGTCGAGGCCATGGGCGGCATGACGCGGGCCGTCGACTCGGGCTGGGCCAAGCTGAAGATCGAGGCGGCTGCCGCCGAGAAGCAGGCCCGCATCGACTCCGGCAAGGACGTGATCGTCGGCGTCAACAAGTACCGGCTGGCCAAGGAGGATCCGATCGAGATCCTCGAGGTCGACAACCACATGGTGCGCGAGCAGCAGGTCGCCCGGCTGAACGGCATCCGCGCCACGCGCGACCAGGCCCAGGTGCAGGCGGCGCTGGAGGCCCTGACAACGGCGGCCAGGAACGGCGACGGCAACCTGCTCGACCTGAGCATCCGGGCGATGCGCCTGCGTGCCACGGTCGGCGAGGTGTCCGATGCGCTGGAGAAGGTGTTCGGGCGCCACCGCGCCGATACGCAGAAGGTGACCGGTGTGTACGCGGCTGCCTACGACTCGGCCGAGGGCTGGGACAGACTGAAGGGCGAGATCGACACGTTCGCCCGCGAGCAGGGCCGCCGCCCGCGCGTGATGGTCGCCAAGCTGGGGCAGGACGGCCACGACCGCGGCGCCAAGGTGGTGGCCACCGCCTACGCCGACCTGGGCTTCGACGTCGACATGGGGCCGCTGTTCCAGACGCCGCAGGAGTGCGCGCGCCAGGCGATCGAGAACGACGTGCATGCCGTCGGCGTCTCCACCCTGGCGGCCGGCCACAAGACGCTGGTGCCGGCCATCATCCAGGAGCTGAGGGAGCAGGGCGCCGACGACATCATCGTGTTCGTCGGCGGCGTGATCCCGCAGCAGGACTACGCCTACCTGTACGAGGCCGGCGTCAAGGGCATCTACGGACCCGGCACGCCCATCCCCGCCAGCGCCAAGGACGTGCTGGAGCAGATCCGCAAGGTGACACGGTGAGCCGCGCCCATGGCGCGTTGAACCGCGTCATCCCCGCGAAGGCGGGGATCCACGCCATCCCCGATTTCGCGGGGATCCACGTCGTCCCCGTTGTCACGGGCATCCACGCAATCCCCGCATCGGCCGGGATCCAGCTCCCGTGACCATGGCGCATCCGCTTGCCGGGGCGGTGGTGGATGGTGAGGGCGCGCAGCAGCGCCGGGCCATCGCCAAGGCCATCACCCTGCTCGAGTCGACCCGCCCCGACCACCGTGTCCAGGCCGACGTCCTGCTCACCGAGCTGCTGCCGCACACGGGGACGTCGTTCCGCCTCGGCATCTCCGGCGTGCCCGGCGTCGGCAAGAGCACCTTCATCGAGGCGCTCGGGCTGCACCTGATCGCGCAGGGCCACAAGGTCGCGGTGCTCACCATCGACCCGTCCAGCAGCGTCTCGGGCGGCTCCATCCTGGGCGACAAGACCCGCATGGAGCACCTGTCGGTGCACCCGATGGCCTACATCCGCCCCAGCCCCTCCAGCGGCACGCTGGGCGGCGTGGCCGAGAAGACGCGCGAGGCCATGCTGGTGTGCGAGGCGGCCGGCTACGACGTGGTGATCGTCGAGACGGTCGGCGTCGGCCAGAGCGAGACGGCCGTGGCCGGCATGACCGACATGTTCGTCCTCATGCAACTGCCCAATGCCGGGGACGACCTGCAGGCGATCAAGAAGGGCGTGATGGAGCTGGCCGACCTGGTGGTCATCAACAAGGCCGACCTCGACGCCGATGCCGCCACCCGCGCCCAGGCCCAGATCACCAGCGCGCTGCGGCTGTTCTCCCAGCACGGCCGCGAGCGCGGCGCCTGGCATCCGCAGGTGCTGCAGCTCAGCGCCCTGCGCAACACCGGCATCGAGGCCTTCTGGGCCGCCGTGGTCCGGTTCCGCCAGGTGCGCACCGACGAAGGCCGTCTGCAGGAGCGCCGGCGCCACCAGGCGATGGCCTGGATGTGGGAGCGCATCGAGGGCGGCCTGCGGTCCGCCTTCCGGCAGGACGCGCAGGTGCGCGAGTTGCTGCCGACCATTTCCGCCGACGTCGACGAGGGGCGCCTGCCGGCGTCCACCGCGGCGCGGCGCCTGCTGGCTGCCTTCGGCATTCCGGGAACGGACGCCGGGGCCGGTCCGGCCTGACCACGAACAAGGAGAAAAGTTCATGCAAGACATCCTCGACCAGCTCGAACGCAAGCGCGCCGCCGCTCGCCTGGGGGGCGGACAGAAGCGCATCGACGCGCAACACCGGAAGGGCAAGCTCACCGCCCGCGAACGGATCGAGCTGCTGCTCGACGAAGGCACGTTCGAGGAGTGGGACATGTTCGTCGAACACCGCAGCCACGACTTCGGCATGGAAGGCAACAAGGTGCCGGGCGACGGCGTGGTCACCGGCTACGGGATGATCAACGGCCGGCTGGTGTTCGTCTTCAGCCAGGACTTCACCGTCTTCGGCGGCGCGCTGTCGGAGGCGCATGCCGAGAAGATCTGCAAGGTGATGGACCAGGCCATGAAGGTCGGTGCGCCAGTGATCGGCCTGAACGATTCCGGCGGCGCCCGCATCCAGGAGGGCGTGGCGTCGCTGGGCGGCTATGCCGACGTGTTCCAGCGCAACGTGATGGCCTCGGGCGTGGTGCCCCAGATCAGCATGGTGATGGGCCCGTGCGCGGGCGGCGCCGTGTACTCGCCGGCCATGACCGACTTCATCTTCATGGTCAAGGACAGCTCCTACATGTTCGTGACCGGGCCCGACGTGGTGAAGACCGTCACGCACGAGGAGGTGACGGCCGAGGAACTGGGCGGCGCCACCACGCACACCACCCGCAGCGGCGTGGCCGACCTGGCGTTCGAGAACGACGTCGAGGCGCTCATCCTGCTGCGCCGGCTGTACAACTACCTGCCGCTGAACAACCGCGAGAAGCCGCCGATCCGCCCGAGCAACGACCCGGTGGACCGCATGGACTACTCGCTCGACACGCTGGTGCCGGACAACCCGAACAAGCCGTACGACATGAAGGAGCTGATCGTCAAGACGGTCGACGACGGCGACTTCTTCGAGCTGCAGCCCGACTACGCCAAGAACATCGTGATCGGTTTCGCCCGCATGGAGGGGCAGACGGTGGGCATCGTGGCCAACCAGCCGCTGGTGCTGGCCGGCTGCCTGGACATCAAGAGCTCGATCAAGGCGGCGCGCTTCGTGCGCTTCTGCGACGCCTTCAACATCCCCGTCATCACCTTCGTGGACGTGCCCGGCTTCATGCCCGGCACCAGCCAGGAGTACGGCGGCATCATCAAGCACGGCGCCAAGCTGCTGTACGCCTACGCCGAGTGCACCGTGCCCAAGGTGACGGTGATCACGCGCAAGGCCTATGGCGGCGCCTACGACGTGATGAGCTCCAAGCACCTGCGCGGCGACGTCAACTTCGCCTGGCCGAACGCCGAGATCGCGGTGATGGGCGCCAAGGGCGCGGTGGAGATCATCTTCCGCGAGGACAAGAACGAGCCGGCCAAGCTGGCCGCCCGCGAGGCCGAGTACAAGGCCCGCTTCGCCAACCCCTTCGTCGCCGGCGCCCGCGGCTTCATCGACGACGTGATCCTGCCGCACGAGACCCGCAAGCGCATCTGCCGCTCGCTGGTGATGCTGCGCGACAAGAAGCTCGAAAACCCGTGGCGCAAGCACGGGAACATTCCCCTCTGAAGAGGTTGCAGACCATGTTCGACAAGATCCTGATCGCCAACCGTGGCGAGATCGCCTGCCGCGTCATCAAGACGGCCCGCAAGATGGGCATCAAGACCGTGGCCGTCTATTCCGACGCCGACCGCGAGGCGCGCCACGTGAAGCTGGCCGACGAGGCGGTGCACATCGGCCCGGCCCCCAGCCGCGAGAGCTACCTGCGGATGGACCGCATCATCGAGGCCTGCAAACAGACCGGCGCGCAGGCGGTGCACCCGGGCTACGGCTTCCTGTCCGAGAACGAGGAGTTCGCACGCAAGGTCGAGGAGGAGGGCATCACCTTCATCGGGCCCAAGCACCACTCCATCGCGGCGATGGGCGACAAGATCGCCTCCAAGAAGCTGGCCGGCGCGGCCAAGGTGAACACCATCCCCGGCTGGAACGATGCCATCGAGTCGGCCGAGCAGGCCGTGCAGATCGCGCGCGACGTCGGCTACCCGGTGATGATCAAGGCGTCTGCCGGCGGCGGCGGCAAGGGCCTGCGCGTGGCCTTCAATGACAAGGAGGCGCTCGAGGGCTTCACCTCCTGCCGCAACGAGGCGCGCAACAGCTTTGGCGACGACCGCGTGTTCATCGAGAAGTTCGTCGAGGAGCCGCGCCACATCGAGATCCAGGTGCTGGGCGATGCGCACGGCAACGTGATCTACCTGAACGAGCGCGAGTGCTCCATCCAGCGCCGCCACCAGAAGGTGATCGAGGAGGCGCCGTCGCCCTTCATCAGCGAGGCCACGCGCCGGGCCATGGGCGAGCAGGCGGTGGCGCTGGCCAAGGCGGTGAAGTACCAGTCGGCCGGCACGGTCGAATTCGTGGTCGGCAAGGACCAGAGCTTCTACTTCCTGGAGATGAACACCCGGCTGCAGGTGGAGCACCCGGTGACCGAGTGCATCACCGGGCTGGACCTGGTGGAGCTGATGATCCGCGTGGCGGCCGGCGAGAAGCTGCCGCTCACGCAGGACGACGTCAAGCGCGACGGCTGGGCCATCGAGTGCCGCATCAACGCCGAGGACCCGTTCCGTGGCTTCCTGCCGTCCACCGGCCGGCTGGTGCGCTTCCAGCCCCCGCGCGAGAGCATGTGGGCCGCGGACACCGGCCACCTGCACGGCGTGCGGGTGGACACCGGCGTGACCGAGGGCGGCGAGATCCCCATGACCTACGACTCGATGATCGCCAAGCTCATCGTGCACGGCAAGGACCGCGCGGAAGCCATCGCCAAGATGCGCGAGGCGCTCAACGGCTTCGTGATCCGCGGCATCTCCAGCAACGTGCCGTTCCAGGCCGCGCTGCTGGCGCATCCCGATTTCGTCAGCGGCCAGTTCAACACCGGCTTCATCGCCGAGCACTACGGCAAGGGTTTCCGGGCCGAGGACGTGGCGCATGGCGATCCCGATTTCCTGGTGGCGCTGGCGGCCTTCGTGAACCGGCGCGCCCTGCAGCGCTCGGCCGGCATCAGCGGCCAGATGTCCGGGCACGAGTTCCGCGTCGGCGAGGACTACGTGGTGGTCAAGCTGGGCGAGGGCGGCGTGACCGAGGCGCACCCGGCCAAGGTCTCCGACTTCCAGGCCGTGTCCGGCTCCAGCGTGGTCGAGACCAACGGCAAGCGCTACGAGATCTGCACCAGCTGGCACCTGGGCGCCGCACGCATCCGCGGCACCGTGGGCGGCCAGCCGTTCACCGCGCTGGTGGAGCGAGGGCTGCCGAAGAACCCGCTGGCCATCGCCATCGACCACCACGGCACGCGCCTCACCGCCATGGTGTTGACGCCGAGGACGGCGCAGCTGCATGCGCTGATGCCGTACAAGGCGCCGCCGGACATGAGCCGCTTCGTGCTGTCGCCCATGCCTGGGCTGCTGGTCGACGTGGCCGTGCAGCCGGGCCAGAAGGTGCAGGCGGGCGAGCGCGTCGCCGTCATCGAGGCGATGAAGATGGAGAACGTCCTGTTCGCCACCGCCGACGGCGTGGTGGGCAAGGTGCTGGCGGCCAAGGGCGAATCGCTCGCCGTCGACCAGCCGATCATCGAGTTCGCCTGAGGCCGTGCTGCAACGACGCGAGCTCCTGGCGGCCGGCGCGTCGCTGGCGCTCGGCGCCTGCGCGCTGCCCGGGGCCGGTGGCGGCGAGCCGCTGCGGCGCATCGGCTTCGGCTCGTGCTGCGACCAGAAGCTGCCGCAGGGCATCTGGGACGCCGTGCTGGCATCGCGCCCGGACCTGTTCCTGTTCGGCGGCGACAACGTCTACTGCGAGGAGCCCTTCACCGCCGAGAGGTTGCGCGACGCCTATGCCCAGGCCGAGCGCTCCGAGCGGCTGGTGCGGCTGCGGTCGACGGTGCCGCACATGGCGATCTGGGACGACAACGACTACGGCCTGAACGACGGCGGCGCCGAATTCGCCGGCAGGCAGGCCTCCAAGGACGCCTTCCTGGACTACTGGCAGGTGCCCGCCGGCGACCCGCGGCGCTTGCGCGAGGGGCTCTACGACGCGCGCGTGTTCGGCCCCGCGGGGCGACGGGTCCAGGTCATCCTGCTGGACGACCGCTGGTTCCGCTCGCCGCTGCGCCGCACCGACCAGCGCAACGCGCCGGGCAAGGAGCGCTACCTGCCCGACCCCGATCCGGCCAAGACGATGCTGGGCCCGGCGCAGTGGCGCTGGCTGGAGCAGCAGCTGCGCGAGCCGGCCGAGATCCGGCTGGTGATGTCCGGCATCCAGCTCCTGGCAGAGGGCCACGGCTGGGAGCGCTGGGGCAACCTGCCGCTGGAGCGCGAGCGGCTGTTCCGCGTGCTGCGCGAGACCGGCGCCACCGGCGTGGTGCTGCTGTCGGGCGACCGGCACTTCGGCGCCTTCTACCGCGAGACCGAACGCCTGCCCTATCCCCTGACCGAATGCACGGCCAGCGGCTTCACCCACACCTTCCGGGGCGTGCGGGAGGCGGGGCCGAACCGCATCGGCGACCCCTTCACCGAGCTGCACTTCGGCGCCGTCGACATCGACTGGGCGGGGCGCGGCCTGCTGCTCAACCTCATCGACGGCCAGGCGCGCGTGGCGCGCAGCCTGGCCCTGTCCTTCGACGAACTGAAAGTTCCCGCATGAACCAACGTCCCTTCCGTGTCCTCGGCGTCCAGCAGATCGCCATCGGCGGCCCCGACAAGCAGCGCCTGCGCAAGCTCTGGGTCGACCTGTTCGGCCTGGAGGTGACCGGCACCTTCCGCAGCGAGCGCGAGAACGTCGACGAGGACATCTGCGCCACCGGCGCCGGCGCCTTCAAGGTCGAGGTCGACCTGATGCAGCCGCTGGACCCGGACAAGAAGCCCGCCGTGCACGCGACGCCGCTCAACCACATCGGGCTGTGGGTGGACGACCTGCCGGTGGCGGTCGAGTGGCTGCAGGCCCAGGGCCTGCGCTTCGCGCCGGGCGGCATCCGGCGAGGCGCCGCCGGCTTCGACATCTGCTTCGTGCACCCCAAGGGCAACGAGGAATTCCCGCTGGGGGGCGAGGGCGTGCTGATCGAGCTGGTGCAGGCGCCACCGGAGGTGGTGCGCGCCTTCACGGCGCTGGCTCAGTCGGCCGACATCTGAGCCTGGGTGGCGACCTTGCCCAGGCGCACGTATTCCGCCTGCGTGAGCGTCTCCAGTTCCTGTGCCGTCGAGCCCTGCGGCGTGAAGCCGGCCTTCTCCAGCTTCTCCTTGATCGCGGGCATGGCCAGCGCCTCGGCGAAGGCCTCGTTCAGGGCCTTGACGATGCGCGCATCGAGGCCGGCCGGGCCGTACACGCCGAACCAGGGATCGACCTCGTAGCCGGCCAGGCCGGCCTCGGCGATGGTCGGCACGTCCGGCAGCGAGGGCGAGCGGTGCTTGCCCGCCACCGCCAGCGCCTTGAGCTTGCCGGCCTGGATGTGGGGCAGCGAGGCCGGCAGGTTGTCGAACATCGCCGGCAGGTGGCCGCCGATCATGTCGGTGATGCCGGGCACGCTGCCCTTGTAGGGAACGTGCACGAGGTTGACCCCCGCCATCTGGGCGAACATGGTGCCGGCCAGGTGCATCGAGGTGCCGGCGCCGGCGGTGCCAAACTGCAGTCCGGGGTTCTTCTTCGCGTAGGCGATGAACTCCTTGACGTCCTTCACCGGCACGCCCGGGCCCACCTCCAGCACGATGGTCGAATAGCCCAGCATGCTGATGGCGGTGAAATCCTTGCGCGGATCGAACGGCATCTTCTTGTACAGGTGCGGGTTGAGCGCATTGGTGGAGATGGCGCCGAACCCGATGGTGTAGCCGTCGGCCGGCGCCTTGGCCACCGCGTCCATGCCGATGTTGCCGCCCGCGCCGGGACGGTTCTCGATGACGACCGGCTGGCCGAGCTTGCGTCCGACCTGTTCGCCGACCGTGCGCGCGACCAGGTCGGTCGTGCCGCCCGCGAGGTAGGGCACGACGAAGCGGATCGGCTTGGCCGGGAAGCCCTGCGCGAAGCTGAAGGAAGTGCCCAGGGTGAGCGCGAGGGCGCCGATCCAGCGGAGAGTCATGCCTGTGGTTCCGGTTGTCATGTGGAGCGTCGATTCTAGGAGGGCGGCCTGATTAAGATCGGGCGATGGACCTTTCACGCTTCCCCCGCCGGCGCTACACGCCGTTCGCCACCCCGATCGAATTCCTCCCCCACTTCAGCCGGGCCCTGGCCGCCACCTGCCCGGGCGGGCAGGGGCCGCGCATCTGGATCAAGCGCGACGACATGCTCGGCCTGTTCCCGGGCGGCAACAAGACCCGCAAGCTCGAGTTCCTGGTGGCTGATGCCCTGGCTCAGGGCGCCGACACGCTGGTCACCTGCGGGGCGCCGCAGTCCAACCATTGCCGCATCACGCTGGCGGCCGCGGTGAAGGAGGGGCTGAAGTGCCGCTTCGTCATCGAGGAACGCGTGCCGGACAGCTACGACCCGCAGGCCAGCGGCAACAACTTCATGTTCCGGCTGCTGGGCGTGGAGGCCATCACCGTCGTGCCCGGCGGCAGCAACATGGCCGCCGAGATGCAGAAGATCGCCGACGACCTGGCGGCGCAGGGCCGCAAGGCCTACATCATCCCGGGTGGTGGCTCCAACGCGCTCGGCGGGCTGGGCTATGTCGCCTGTGCGCAGGAGTTGCAGCAGCAACTGTTCGAGACGGGGCTGCGCATCGACCGGCTCATCGTCGGTTCCGGCAGTTCGGGCACGCACGGCGGCATGGTGGCCGGCTTCCTGGGCAACAACATCGGCATCCCGATCACCGGCATCGGCGTCAGCCGCGACCCGGCGGACCAGGAGCCGCTGGTGCACAAGGAGGCGCAGGCCGTCATGGACCTGCTCGGGACCGGCATCACCGTGCCGCGCGAGGCGGTGCAGAGCGTGGGCGGCTACTGGCAACCCAAGTATTCGATCCCCAATGCCGCCATGGTCGAGGCGGTGCAACTGCTCGCGCGCACCGAAGGCATCCCGCTGGACCCGGTCTACACCGGCAAGATCCTGGCGGGCCTGATCGGCCTGGCGCGCAAGGGCGTGCTCAAGCCGGACGAAAACGTGCTGTTCCTGCACACCGGCGGCCTGCCGTCGTTGCACGCGTACGAACGCGTGGTGCTGGGCGAGGCCCCGCCGGCGGACTGAGCGCTGGCGACCGGCCACGCGCAGGCACACCGCGTGGCGCACGGTCGAGTTGAGGGCCGCGGGGCTTGGGGTATTCCCCCGACCCGGCGTGCGAAGCCGAACGCATAGTGAGGGGGTGGGGCCACCGCGGCCACCACCCCCGGACGCGCTGCGGGCGCGCGGGACATCGCAGAGGAGACCCAGCCTTGCAGCGAACCGACACCGCGAATCCGGCCTATTTCCACAAGGTCGTCGATTGCCAGTACGCGTGCCCCGCCCACACCCCCGTTCCCGAATACATCCGGCTGATCGCACAGGGCCGCTACGGCGACGCCTACATGGTCAACTGGGTGTCCAACGTCTTCCCGGGCATCCTCGGCCGCACGTGCGACCGCCCGTGCGAGCCGGCCTGCCGGCGGGGCCGGGTCGAGGAGGTGAATGCGCAGCAGCCCGAGCCGGTGGCCATCTGCCGCCTCAAGCGCGCCGCCGCCGACATGAAGGAGGACGTGCGCCACCGCATGCCCACGGTCGCGCCTTCCAACGGCCGGCGCGTTGCCTGCGTGGGCGCGGGTCCGGCCTCGCTGACGGTGGCCCGCGACCTGGCGCCGCTGGGCTACGACGTCACCGTGTTCGACGGTGAAGCCAAGGCGGGCGGCTTCATGTGGACGCAGATCCCGCGCTTTCGCCTGCCCGAGTCCGTCATCGACGAGGAGGTCGGCTACATCCTCGGGCTGGGCGTGCGGTTCGAGGCGAACCGGCGCATCGAGTCGATGAAAGCCCTGCTGGCGCAGGACTACGACGCCGTGTTCGTCGGTTGCGGCGCTCCGCGCGGCCGCGACCTCGACCTGCCGGGTCGCCGCGAGGCGGCCGCGCACGTGCACATCGGCATCGACTGGCTCGCGTCCGTCTCCTTCGGGCATGTCACCTCCATCGGCCAGCGCGTCATCGTGCTCGGCGGCGGCAACACCGCGATGGATTGCTGCCGGTCGGCCCGCCGCCTGGGCGGCAGCGACGTCAAGGTCATCGTGCGCAGCGGCTTCGAGGAGATGAAGGCGTCCCCCTGGGAGAAGGAGGACGCGATGCACGAGGGCATCCCGATCCTCAACTTCCACGTGCCCAAGGCCTTCGTGCACGAGGGGGGGCGGCTCACCGGCATGACGTTCGAGATCGTGCAGGCGGTGTACGACGAGCGCGGCCGCCGCAGCCTGGTGCCCACCGGCGAGCCGGACCGGTTCTTCCCCTGCGACGACGTGCTGGTGGCCGTCGGCCAGGAGAACGCGTTCCCCTGGATCGAGCGCGACTGCGGCCTGGCCTTCGACGAGCACGGCCTGCCCAGGCTGGCCAAGGACACCCACCAGTCGACGTTGCCGCAGGTCTTCTTCGGCGGGGACGCCGCCTTCGGGCCCAAGAACATCATCACCGCCGTCGCCCACGGTCACGAGGCCGCGGTCTCGATCGACCGCTTCCTGCACGGACTGGACACGACCCAGCGGCCCGCCCCGATGGTCAACCTGATGTCGCAGAAGATGGGCATCCACGAGTGGAGCTACGACAACGACACGTCGGTGGACCTGCGCTACAAGGTGCCGTGGGCCAAGGCCGAGATCGCGCTGGCCAGCATCAAGGTCGAGGTCGAGCTGGGCTTCGATGCCGCCACCGCCTTCAAGGAAGCGCAGCGCTGCCTGAACTGCGATGTCCAGACGGTCTTCGCCGAAAACGCCTGCATCGAGTGCGATGCCTGCGTCGACATCTGCCCGATGGACTGCATCACCTTCACCGAGAACGGCAACGAGAAGGACATCCGGCCGCGGCTGAAGGCGCCGGCGCTCAACCTCGCGCAGGACCTCTACACCAGCGGTGAACTCAAGACGGGACGGATCATGGTCAAGGACGAGGACGTGTGCCTGCACTGCGGGTTGTGCGCGGAGCGCTGCCCGACCGGCGCCTGGGACATGCAGAAGTTCCTGCTTCGCACCACCCAGGCCGGCCCGCGTGCCCGCGATGCCGCCGCCGCGCATGGAGTCGCCGCATGAGCGCCGTCGAACCCTTCCGCGGCGCAAGCGACCTGGTGCCGGGCGTCCACGGCGAGCGTCCGGTGCCGCCGCGCATCGAGGCGGTGAACGACTTCGTCATCAAGTTCGCGAACGTCAACGGCTCGGGATCGGCATCGGCCAACGAACTGTTCGCCAAGGCCATCCTGCGGATGGGGGTGCCGGTCAGCCCGCGCAACATCTTCCCCAGCAACATCCAGGGCCTGCCCACCTGGTACGAGGTGCGGGTGAGCGAGGACGGCTGGCTGGGCCGGCGCGGCGGCATCGACATGATGGTCGCGATGAACCCGCAGACCTGGGATGCCGACGTCGCGGAGCTCGAACCCGGCGGCTACCTGTTCTACGACAGCACGCGGCCCATGCCGGCTTCCCGGTTCCGCCCCGACATCCACGTCATCGGCATGCCGCTGACCGAGATCTGCAACGCCGTCTACAGCGACCCGCGGCAGCGCCAGCTGTTCAAGAACATCGTCTATGTCGGCGCGCTCTCGGTGCTGCTCGAGATCGACGACCAGGTGATCGAGAAGCTGTTCGGCGAGCAGTACCGCGGCAAGGAAAAGCTGCTGGCGTCCAATGTCCAGGCGCTGCACCTGGGGCGCGACTTCGCCAAGGAGCACCTGCAGGGGCCGCTGGGCGTGCGGGTGCGGCGGGCCGACCGCGTGGGCGACGGCATCTTCATCGACGGCAACAGCGCCGCGGCGCTCGGCTGCGTCTATGGCGGTGCGACGGTGGCGGCCTGGTACCCGATCACGCCGTCGTCGTCGGTGGCCGAGGCCTTCCAGAAGTACTGCGCGAAGTTCCGCGTCGATCCCGCCACCGGGCAGAACTGCTACGCCATCGTGCAGGCCGAGGACGAGATCGCCTCCATCGGCATGGTGGTGGGGGCCGGGTGGAACGGCGCGCGGGCCTTCACGGCGACCTCCGGCCCCGGCATCTCGCTGATGACCGAGTTCATCGGCCTGGCGTACTTCGCCGAGATCCCGGTCACCATCATCAACGTGCAGCGCGGCGGGCCGTCCACGGGCATGCCGACGAGGACCCAGCAGGCCGACCTGCTGGCCTGTGCCTACGCCTCGCATGGCGACACCAAGCACGTGCTGCTGCTGCCGGAGGACCCGCACGAGTGCTTCGAGCATGCCGCCTGCGCGCTCGACCTGGCCGACCGGCTGCAGACACCGGTGTTCGTCATGACCGACCTGGACATCGGCATGAACCAGCGCCTGTGCAGGCCGTTCGCCTGGGAGGAGGGCCGTTCCTACGATCGTGGCAAGGTGATGACGGCGGAGGAACTCGAGGCCGGCCGGGATTTCGGCCGCTACAAGGACGTGGACGGCGACGGGATTCCCTGGCGCACCCTGCCGGGCACGCACCCGACGCGGGGCAGCTACTTCACCCGGGGCACGACGCGCGATCCCTATGCCCGCTATTCGGAGCGGGGCCCCGACTACATCTACAACGTCGAGCGCCTGCTCAAGAAGTTCCGCACTGCCGCTGACCTCGTGCCGCAGCCGGTCATCGCGATGGCCGCGCAGCCGACCCGCCTGGGGGTCATCTACTTCGGCTCGACCAGCCCGGCCATGGCCGAGGCGCTCGCGGTGCTGCAGGCCGAGGGCATCCACGTCGATGCGATGCGCCTGCGGGCGTTCCCGTTCCCGGACAGCGTGGCCGCGTTCATCGCCGCGCACGACCAGGTGTTCGTGGTCGAGCAGAACCGCGACGCGCAGATGCGCAGCCTGCTGGTGAACGAGCTGGAGGTCGACCCGGCGCGGCTGGTGAAGGTGCTGCACTACGACGGCACCCCGATCACGGCCCGCTTCATCACCCGCGCCATCACGCAGGTCGTCCGGCCGACCGCCGATCCGAAGGAAGCCCAGGCATGACCTACATCGCCAAGCCGCCTCTGCGCCATCCCACGCTCGAGAAGAATCGCGTCGGCTACACGCGCCGCGACTACGAGGGCAAGATCTCCACGCTGTGCGCGGGTTGCGGCCACGACTCGATCTCGGCCGCCATCATCCAGGCCTGCTGGGAACTGGACATCGAGCCGCACCGCGTCGCCAAGCTGTCGGGCATCGGCTGCAGCTCGAAGACGCCCGACTACTTCCTGGGCGCCTCACACGGCTTCAACACCGTGCATGGCCGCATGCCCAGCGTGCTCACCGGCGCCAACCTGGCCAACCGCGACCTGCTGTACCTGGGCGTGTCGGGCGACGGCGACTCGGCCTCCATCGGCCTGGGCCAGTTCGCGCATGCGATGCGGCGCGGCGTGCGCATGGCCTACATCGTCGAGAACAACGGCGTCTATGGCCTGACCAAGGGCCAGTTCTCGGCCACCGCCGACCAGGGATCCAAGAGCAAGAAGGGCGTGATCAACAGCGACAGTCCGGTCGACCTGGTGGGCATCGCGCTGCAGCTGGGCGCCACCTACGTGGCCCGCGGCTTCTCGGGCAACAAGCAGCAGCTGGTGCCGCTGGTCAAGGGCGCCATCCAGCACGGCGGCGCCGCGTTCATCGACGTGATCAGCCCCTGCGTCGCCTTCAACAACCATCCGGGCAGCACCAAGAGCTACGACTACGTGCGCGAGCACAACGAATCGGTCAGCCGCATCGACTTCATCGCGCCCGGCGAGGAGATCACGGCCGACTATGGGCCGGGCGAAGTGGTGGACGTGCGCCAGCACGACGGCACCTTCCTGCGGCTGCGGCGCCTGCATGCGGACTACGACGCCACGAACCGCGAGCAGGCCATGGCCCATGTGCAGCAGCACCAGTCCCGCGGCGAGGTCGTGACCGGGCTGCTCTATGTCGACCCGCTGGCGACCGACCTGCACATGGCGCTGAACACCAGTGCCCGGCCGCTGAACGCGCTGGGCCTGGCACAACTGTGTCCCGGCCGGCCGGCGCTGGACAAGCTGAACGCATCGTTGCGCTGACCGCGCGGCTGGGCCGCCCCGCGCGGCAAGGAGTGACCAATGAGCGAGCGCACCGTGTTCCAGTCGATGTCGCGCAAGCATGTCGTGCGCGTCGCCCCTGATGCCAGCGTGCACGAGGCCGCCTGCGTGATGACGCGGGCGATCTGCGGCAGCGTGCTCGTGATGGAGCCGCCGGACCGGATGCTGGGCATCCTGACCGAGCGCGACCTGATGACGCGCGTGGTGGCGCGCGCGCTGGATCCCGCGACCACGAAGGTGCGCGACGTGATGACGCCCAAGCCGATCTGCGTCGGACCGGAAACGCCGGTGTCCGAAGCGGTGGTCATCATGCTGGAGAAGGGCTTCCGCCATCTGCCCGTGCTGCGTGGCGACCGCATCCTCGGGGTCTTCTCGGCCCGGGATGCACTGCCGCGCGAGATCGGCATGGCGATGGGCCTGGCCGAATTCAACGAGCAGGTGAACGACGCCGGCGGCGGCTGAGCGCCAGGCGAGGACGACGCGGGACCGCGGCGGCGCTTCAGCCGTTCTGGCGCCGCGCCTTCGCGCGCGCCAGGGCCGCTTCGATGATGGCGCGCTTGCGGTCGGCCTCGGCGCCCGTCGCACCTTCGGTGTGGGCGGGCAGGTCGGCCAGCTTGGCGCGCGCCTTGCGCTCCAGCCGTTCGTCGTTCTCGCTTCGCTGGCGCTCGCCCCGCTCAAGATGCCATTCGTAGCGCGCCAGGGCCTCGGCCGCGGCGGTGTCGCTCCAGGCTGCCCAGCCGGTGCGGTCGCCGCTGGCGTTCTCGAGCGAGATGCAATCCACCGGGCAGACCGGGATGCAGAGTTCGCAGCCGGTGCAGGCCGGCTCGATGACGGTGTGCATGCGCTTGTTGGCGCCGACGATCGCATCGGTGGGGCAGGCGTCCAGGCACAGCGTGCAGCCGATGCACCAGGCCTCGTCGATCACCGCGACGGCACGGGGGCCTTCGGTGCCGTAGGCCGGATTGAGCGGAATCACGGGCCGGCCGGTCAGGGCGGCCAGGCGCCCGATGCCTTCCTGGCCGCCGGGCGGGCAGCGGTCGATGTCCGCTTCGCCCGCCGCGATGGCCTGTGCGTAGCCGCGGCAGTCGGGAAAGCCGCAGCGCGTGCACTGTGTCTGCGGCAGGGCGGCATGGAGCCGCTCGGCCGGTGTCACGCCGCCGGCTCAGCCGCCTTCCTGCGGGCCGCCGCGCGCGTGGGCGCCCGGCTCTCGGTGGCGACGGTGGGCCCCTGGTTGAAGCGCGCGATGTAGTCGCGCACCTGCGGGTACACGATCTCGCGCCAGCGGCGGCCGCTGAAGATGCCGTAGTGCCCGGCGCCCGAGACCTCGATGTGCTTCTGGCGCGTCTTGGGCACGCCCGGGCACAGGCCGTGGACGGCCTCGGTCTGGCCGGCGCCGGAGATGTCGTCCAGCTCGCCCTCGATGGACAGCAGGGCCGTGTCGCGGATGTCCTCGGGACGCACGCGCTCGAGGTCGCCATCGTTGCTGATGACGTCCCACGTGCCGTTGACCAGCGCGAATTCCTGGAACACCGTGCGAATGGTCTCGAGGTAGTAGTCGGCGTCCATGTCGAGCACGGCGTTGTACTCGTCGTAGAACTTGCGGTGCGCCTCGGCCCCGGCGTCGTCGCCGGCGATGAGGTGTTTGAAGTAGTCGTAGTGGCTCGAGAGGTGGCGGTCGGGGTTCATCGCCACGAACCCGGTGTGCTGCAGGAAGCCCGGGTAGACGCGCCGGCCCGCACCCGGGAAGTTGGTCGGGACACGGTAGATGACGTTGCTCTCGAACCAGGAGTAGCTCTTGTTCATCGCCAGGTTGTTCACCGCGGTGGGCGACTTGCGGGCGTCGATGGGGCCGCCCATCATCGTCATGGTCAGCGGGGTCACCTCGCCGCGCGACGCCATCAGCGACACGGCCGCGAGCACGGGCACCGTCGGCTGGCAGACGCTCACGACGTGGCAGTTGCCGTATTGCCCCTGCAGGTGCCGGATGAACTCCTGCACGTAGTTGACGTAGTCGTCGAGGTGGAACTCACCCTGCGACAGCGGCACCATGCGGGCGTTCTTCCAGTCGGTGATGAAGACCTTGTGGTCCTGCAGCATGCTGTGGACCGTGTCGCGCAGCAGCGTCGCGTAGTGGCCAGACAGCGGTGCGACGATCAGCACGGCCGGCTGCGCCTTGAGGTTCGTCAGCGTCGCCGGATCGTCGGTGAAGCGCTTGAAACGGCGCAGTTCGCAGAACGGCTTGTCGATCTCGACCGTCTCGTGGACGACAACGTCGATGTCGTCGATCTCCACGGTCTGGATGCCGAAGCTGGGTTTCTCATAGTCCTTCCACAGGCGGTACACCAGCTCGTAGCTGGCGGACACGCGCTGCGACAGGGGGTTCTGGCCGAAAGGCGTGAGCGGGTTGCTGTAAAGCTTCGCAGCGGCCTGGGCAAAATCGGCGAACGGCTCCATCAGGGAGCGGTGTGCCTCGTAAATCTGGTAGAGCATGCGCGGGCCTTTGTGTTGTGCGCTGCAATATAGCAGTCCACTTCAGTTTTGCTCATCCGTAAGACCACTGTAGCCGTGTGTTGCGCTGCAGCGTCGTCAGGACCAAAAGCTTCGCGCGCGGACGAGTCCTGGCGTGCCGGACAGGACTGTCACTTGATGTGAGACGGGGCACGTTGCAGCCCAAGAAAAAAGGCCGCAAGCAGCGGCCTTTCGGGTGGGGAGCGTGAAGGACTCAGAGCACCTTGGCGATCGACTGGCAGACGTAGTCGATGTTCTTGCTGTTCAGGGCGGCGACGCACATGCGGCCGGTGTCCGTGCCGTAGACGCCGAACTCCTCGCGCAGCCGGACCATCTGCTCCTTGGCCAGCCCGGAGTAGCTGAACATGCCGACCTGCTGGGTGATGAACGACATGTCCTGCTGGACGCCGGCGGTCTTGAGCTTCTCGACCAGGGCGGTGCGCATCTGCTTGATGCGCACCCGCATGCCGGCGAGCTCCTTCTCCCACAGCGTCCGCAGCTCGGGCGTGTTGAGCACCGTCGCCACCACCGTGCCGCCGTGGATCGGCGGGTTGCTGTAGTTGGTGCGGATGACGATCTTGAGCTGGCTCAGGACGCGCGCCGCTTCGTCCTTGGTGCCGCACAGCACCGACAGGCCGCCGACCCGCTCGCCGTACAGGCTGAAGCTCTTGGAGAACGAAGTGGAGACGAAGAAGTCCTGGCCGGACGCCACGAACTTGCCGATCACGGCGCCGTCCTCCTGGATGCCCTGGCCGAAGCCCTGGTAGGCCATGTCCAGGAAGGGCACCAGCTGGCGCGCCTTGGTGGCGGCGATGACCTGGTCCCATTGGGCCGGCGTGAGGTCGTAGCCCGTGGGGTTGTGGCAGCAGGCGTGCAGGACCACGACGGTGCCCTGCGGCGCCATGTTCAGCGCCGTCAGCATGCCGTCGAAGTCGATGCCGCGGCGGGCCGCGACGTAGTACGGATAGGCCTCGACCGTGAAGCCGGCCTGGCTGAACAGGGCGCGGTGGTTCTCCCAGCTCGGGTCGCTGATCAGGACCTTGGCATCCGGGCGCACCTTGCGCAGGAAGTCGGCGCCGATCTTCAGGCCGCCGGTGCCGCCCAGGGCCTGCACGGTGGCGACGCGGCCGCTCTTGACCGGTTCGCTGTCGGCCCCAAATACCAGGCTCTTGACGGCGCTGTCATAGGCGGCGATGCCGTCGATGGGCAGGTAGCCGCGCGCCTTGGGCGCTTCCATCATGAGCTTCTCGGCCTTCTGCACGCACTCGAGCAGGGGCAGCTTGCCGTTGTCGTCGTAATAGACGCCGACCCCCAGGTTGACCTTGTTGGGGTTGGTGTCGGCGGCGAACTGCTCGTTGAGACCCAGGATGGGATCGCGCGGGGCCATCTCGACGGCTTGGAACAAAGACATGCAGGAAATCCTTCGGAAGGTGGTCGGCGCAGGCAGCTGCGCGGCGGCCCGGTGTTGCTGTACGCTGTCCGGTTGCCCGCGATTTTAAACGTCCGCCCCCACCCGATCCGCCCGACCACATGCCAGAAGTCACTGAAGTCATGCAGGAACCGCAACAGGGGACGTTCCTCACGTTCCCCGGCTCGCCGTTCGAGCTGTTCCAGCCGTATCCGCCCGCCGGCGACCAGCCCCATGCGATCGACAAGCTAGTGGAGGGCGTGGAGGACGGGGAGGTGTTCCAGACGCTGCTGGGTGTCACCGGGTCGGGCAAGACCTTCACCATGGCCAACGTGATCGCCCGGCTGGGACGGCCGGCGATCGTGTTCGCGCCGAACAAGACGCTGGCGGCGCAGCTGTACTCGGAGTTCCGCGAGTTCTTCCCCAAGAACGCGGTGGAGTACTTCGTGAGCTACTACGACTACTACCAGCCCGAGGCTTACGTCCCCCAGCGCGACCTGTTCATCGAGAAGGACAGCTCGATCAACGAGCACATCGAGCAGATGCGGCTGTCGGCCACCAAGAGCGTGCTGGAGCGGCGCGACACCGTGATCGTCGCCACGGTGAGCGCCATCTACGGCATCGGCGCCCCGGAGGATTACACGCAGATGCGGTTCATCTGCCGGGTGGGCGACAAGATCGGCCAGCGCGACGTCATCAGCCAGCTGATCCGGATGCAGTACACGCGCAACGAGCAGGATTTCTCGCGCGGCACCTTCCGCGTGCGCGGCGACACCATCGACGTGTTCCCGGCCGAACACAGCGAACTGGCGGTGCGGCTGGAGCTGTTCGACGACGAGATCGAGACGCTGCAGCTGTTCGACCCGCTGACCGGCCGCATCCGCCAGAAGGTGCCGCGCTTCACCATCTATCCGTCCAGCCACTACGTGACGCCGCGCGAGAAGGTCGTGTCGGCGGTGGAGTCGATCAAGATCGAGCTGGAGCAGCGCCTGAAGGAGCTGGTCTCCGCCGGCAAGCTGGTCGAGGCGCAGCGGCTGGAGCAGCGGACCCGCTTCGACCTCGAGATGCTCAGCGAGGTGGGCCACTGCAAGGGCATCGAGAACTACACGCGGCACCTGTCGGGCGCTCCTCCGGGTGCGCCGCCCTCGACGCTGACGGACTACCTGCCCAAGGACTCGCTGATGTTCCTGGACGAGAGCCACCAGATGATCGGCCAGCTGAACGCCATGTATGCCGGCGACCGGCAGCGCAAGACCACGCTGGTGGAGTACGGTTTCCGGCTGCCCTCGGCGCTGGACAACCGGCCGCTGAAGTTCGAGGAGTTCGAGACGCGCATGCGCCAGGTCGTCTTCGTCTCGGCCACGCCGGCGAACTACGAGAACGAACACGCCGGGCAGGTCGTCGAGCAGCTGGTGCGCCCGACCGGGCTGATCGATCCCGAGGTCGAGGTCCGGCCGGCGACGCACCAGGTCGACGACGTGCTGCAGGAGATCCGCATCCGGTCGGAGAAGCACGAGCGCGTGCTGATCACCACGCTGACCAAGCGCATGGCCGAGCAGCTGACCGACTACCTGGCCGACAACGGGGTCAAGGTGCGCTACATGCACAGCGACATCGACACCGTCGAGCGCGTGGAGATCCTGCGTGACCTGCGCCTGGGCGCCTTCGACGTGCTGGTGGGCATCAACCTGCTGCGCGAGGGCCTGGACATCCCCGAGGTGTCGCTGGTGGCCATCCTGGATGCCGACAAGGAGGGCTTCCTGCGGGCCGAGCGGTCGCTCATCCAGACCATCGGGCGGGCGGCGCGCAACCTGCACGGCCGGGCGATCCTGTACGCCGACAGGATGACCGAGTCGATGAAGAAGGCGATCGGCGAGACCGAGCGGCGCAGGGCCCGGCAGATCGCCCACAACGAGTTGCATGGCATCACGCCGCGCAGCATCAAGAAGCAGGTTCGCGACCTGATCGACGGCGTCTACAGCGAGAAGGCCAGCAAGGAGCAGGAGAAGCAGGAGCTCCAGCGGGCCCTGGCCGAGGACATGTCCGAGAAGGACATCGCGCGCGAGATCAAGCGGCTGGAAAAGCAGATGCTGGAACACGCGCGCAACCTCGAGTTCGAGAAGGCGGCGCGGGTGCGCGACCAGCTGGCGCTGCTCAAGGAGCAGGCGTTCGGCGCGCCGGGCCGGGACAACATCGTGCCCATCGAATCCGGCCGTCGCGGCTGACCTCCACCCGTCGGACGGGTCGGGGCGGCCGGGAACCAACCCTGCGACTGTCCAGTCTGATTACCCGAGCGATTCAGCGGGTTTTCGGGTATACTTGATTGAATCGCTCGGGATCGAGCACAGAACGAACAGCTGGGCGCCGCAGAGCGCCACGAGGGCCGGCCCCACGCCGGAAAGCAAGGGTGGAGACGGGCCGTGGCAGCAAGGCTGCTGCGGCGCAACAAAGTCGGACAAGCAGCACAACAGGAGGTTGCGATGCGTCTCACAACCAAAGGCCGTTTTGCGGTCACCGCGATGATTGATCTGGCTCTGCGCCAGAACAATGGTCCCGTCACGCTGGCGGCTATCAGCCAGCGGCAGCAGATCTCGCTGTCGTACCTGGAGCAGCTGTTCGGCAAATTGCGCCGGCACGAGCTGGTGGAATCCACCCGCGGGCCGGGCGGCGGCTACACGCTGGGCCGCAAGGCCTCCGAGATCACGGTGGCCGACATCATCGTCTCGGTCGACGAGCCGATCGACGCCACCCAGTGCGCCGGCAAGGAGAACTGCAACGGCGAGGGCGGGCGCTGCATGACGCACGAGCTCTGGTCGCAGCTGAACCAGCGCATGGTCGAGTTCCTCGATTCGGTGTCGCTGCAGAAGCTGGTGGACGAGCAGATCGCCAAGGGCGTCCAGATCGAGGACAAGCCGGCCGTCAAGCGCGCCATCTCCAGCCAGCCGGTCGTCAAGCCGATCCGGGTGAACGCGCCGAACTCGGTCTTCGCCCTGGGCAGTGCCGCCCTGGCCAAGTCCTGACTCCGATCCACCTTTTTCCAGAGTTCCGTCCCTGCCATGGACATGACCCCGCACTTCCCGATCTACATGGATTACGGCGCCACGACGCCGGTGGACCCGCGCGTCGTCGACGCAATGATCCCCTGGCTGCGCGAGCACTTCGGCAATCCGGCCTCGCGCAGCCACGCATGGGGCTGGGAGGCCGAGGCCGCCGTCGAGAAGGCGCGTGAGCAGGTGGCGGCCCTGATCGGCGCCGACCCGCGCGAGATCGTCTGGACCTCGGGTGCAACGGAATCCAACAACCTGGCCCTGAAGGGCGCGGCGCACTTCTACAAGACGCGCGGCAAGCACCTCATCACGGTCAAGACCGAGCACAAGGCGGTGCTGGACACCACCCGCGAGCTGGAGCGGCAGGGGTTCGAGGTCACCTACCTCGACGTGCAGGAAGACGGCCTGGTCGACCTGGAGAAGCTCAAGGCCGCGCTGCGGCCCGACACCATCGTGGTCAGCGTCATGCTGGTCAACAACGAGATCGGTGTCATCCAGGACATCCCCACCATCGGCGCGCTGTGCCGCGAAAAGGGCGTCATCTTCCACGTCGATGCGGCGCAGGCCACCGGCAAGGTCGAGATCGACCTGAAGACGCTGCCGGTCGACCTCATGAGCCTGGCCTCGCACAAGACCTACGGGCCCAAGGGCATCGGCGCGCTGTACGTGCGCCGCAAGCCGCGCGTGCGGCTGGAAGCGCAGATGCACGGCGGTGGCCACGAGCGCGGCATGCGCTCGGGCACGCTGCCCACGCACCAGATCGTCGGCATGGGCGAGGCCTTCCGCCTCGCCAGGGAAGAGATGGCGCAGGACAACGCCAAGGCCCGCGCGCTGCAGCAACGGCTGCTCGAGGGCCTCAAGGACGTCGAGCAGGTGTTCATCAACGGCAGCATGGCCGCCGGGCGGCGCGTTGCGCAGAACCTGAACATCAGCTTCAACTTCGTCGAGGGCGAGTCGCTGATCATGGGCATCAAGGGCCTGGCGGTGTCGTCCGGTTCGGCGTGCACCTCGGCATCGCTCGAGCCGAGCTACGTGCTGCGCGCCCTCGGCCGCAGCGACGAGTTGGCGCACAGCAGCCTGCGCATGACGATCGGCCGCTTCACGACCGAGGAAGAAATCGACTACGCGGTGGACACCATTCGCAAGAACGTGGCCCGCTTGCGCGAGCTCAGCCCGCTCTGGGAGATGTACCAGGACGGCGTGGACATCAGCACCATCCAGTGGACGGCGCACTGACAGACAGAGGTACGTATGGCTTATTCAGACAAGGTCGTTGACCACTATGAGAACCCGCGCAACGTGGGTTCGTTCGACAAGGGTGACGAGAGCATCGGCACCGGCATGGTGGGCGCCCCGGCCTGCGGCGACGTCATGAAGCTGCAGATCAAGGTCAACCCGCAGACCGGCGTCATCGAGGACGCGCGCTTCAAGACCTATGGCTGTGGCTCGGCCATCGCGTCCAGTTCGCTGGTGACCGAATGGGTCAAGGGCAAGACGCTCGACCAGGCCGCGCAGCTGAAGAACAGCCAGATCGCCGAGGAACTGGCCCTGCCGCCGGTGAAGATCCACTGCTCCATCCTCGCCGAGGACGCCATCAAGGCTGCCGTCGAGGACTACAAGAAAAAGCACGCCCATTGACCGACATGGCAGTCACGTTGACGGAAGCGGCGGCCCGCCATGTCCAGCGCTATCTCACCAAGCGGGGCAAGGGGCTCGGCGTGCGGCTGGGGGTGAAGACCACCGGCTGCTCGGGCCTGGCCTACAAGCTCGAGTACGTGGACGAGGCGGCCCCGGAAGACCTGGTGTTCGAGAACCAGGGCATCAAGATCCTGATCGATCCCAAGAGCCTGGCCTACATCGACGGCACGCAACTCGACTTCGTGCGCGAGGGGCTGAACGAGGGGTTCCGGTTCAACAACCCGAACGAGCGCGATCGCTGCGGCTGCGGCGAGTCGTTCCGGGTCTGATCGCTTGCTTTCCAGGCCCGGGTGAACCTGCAGTCCAGTGATTTCGAGCTGTTCGGCCTGCCCGAACGGTTTGCGCAGGATCGAGCCGCCGTCGACGCGCGCTGGAAGGAACTGCAGCGCGAAGCACACCCCGACAAGTTCTCGGCCCAGGGCCCGGCGGCGCAGCGCATCGCCATGCAGTGGTCGGTGCGCATCAACGAGGCCTACCAGCGCCTGAAGGACCCGTTGCGCCGGGCCGCCTACCTGTGCGAACTGCGTGGTTCGCCCATCAATGCCGAACGGAACACGGCCATGCCGCCCCACTTCCTCATGGAGCAGATGGAGTGGCGCGAGGCGCTCGAGGAGGCCTCGGGCGAGGACGAGCTGGACGCGCTGGAGGCCACGCTGGGGGTGGCGCGGGCACGCATCGTGGGTGACATCGAGCGCCTGCTCGACCAGCAGCAGGATGCGGCGGCCGCGGCGCAGCAGGTGAGGGCGCTGATGTTCGTCGAGCGCTTTGCCCATGACGTCGAGGCGCGCTTCGACCAGCTGGGACAATAGCGGCATGACGAGCGTTTCCTTCCTTCCACCGGTGCACTGATGGCCCTCCTGCAGATTTCGGAGCCCGGCCAGGCGCCCGACCCCCACCAGCGCCGCATCGCGGTGGGTATCGATCTGGGCACCACCCACTCTCTCGTTGCCTCCGTGCGCAACGGCGTTGCCGAATGCCTGCCGGACGGGCAGGGCCAGGTGCTCCTGCCGTCCGTGGTGCGCTACCTAGAGGGCGGCGGCCGGCAGATCGGTTTCGACGCCCAGGCCGCCGAGGCCGACGATCCCGAGAACACGATCGCCTCGGTCAAGCGTTTCATGGGACGCGGCCTGGCCGACATCGCCAACCGCGCCAAGCTGCCGTACCGCTTCGCCGACCACCCGGGCATGGTGACGCTGCAGACGCGGGCGGGGGAGAAGTCGCCGGTCGAGATCAGCGCCGAAATCCTCGCCACCTTGCGCTATCGCGCCGAGGACACCTTCGACGACGAGCTGTACGGGGCGGTGATCACCGTGCCTGCCTATTTCGACGAAGGCCAGCGGCAGGCCACGAAGGACGCGGCGCAGCTGGCCGGCCTGAAGGTGCTGCGCCTGATCAACGAGCCCACCGCGGCGGCCATCGCCTACGGCCTCGACAACGCCAGCGAGGGCGTGTACGCGGTCTACGACCTCGGCGGCGGCACCTTCGACATCTCCATCCTGCGGCTCACGCGCGGCGTGTTCGAGGTGATTGCCACGGGCGGCGACTCGGCGCTTGGGGGCGACGACTACGACCGGGCCCTGGCCGACCACCTGCTGGCGACGGCCGGCCTGGAGGCGTCCACGCCGTCCGAGAAGGCCGCCGTGAAGAAGGCCGCCCGGGCCGCCAAGGAACGCCTGACGGACGACGACACCACCGTGGTGCCGGTGCAGGCGGGCGGCCGCGAGGTGCCCGTCACGGTGACGCGCAGCGAATTCGACCGCGTGACCGCGGCACTCACCCAGCGCACCCTGTCGGCCGTGCGCAAGGCGATGCGCGACGCGAAGCTGGCGCGCGACGCGATCCAGGGCGTCGTGCTGGTCGGCGGATCGACCCGGATGCCCCAGGTGCGGGTCGCGGTGGCGGAGTTCTTCGGCCGCGAGCCGCTGACCAACCTCAATCCGGACGAGGTGGTGGCGCTCGGCGCCGCCGTCCAGGCCAACCAGCTGGCCGGCAACAACGCCAGTGGCGACCTGCTGCTGCTGGACGTGATCCCGCTGTCGCTGGGCATCGAGACCATGGGCGGATTGGTCGAGCGCATCGTGCCGCGCAACGAGACCATTCCGACGGCCAAGGCGCAGGATTTCACGACCTACAAGGATGGCCAGACCGCCATGGCCCTGCATGTGGTGCAGGGCGAGCGCGACCTGGTGCAGGACTGCCGCAGCCTGGCCCGGTTCGAGCTGCGTGGCATCCCGCCGATGGCAGCGGGCGCGGCCCGCATCCGCGTCACCTTCACCGTCGACGCCGATGGCCTGCTGAGCGTCAACGCGCGCGAGCAGGGCAGTGGCGTGGAGGCGCGCATCGACGTCAAGCCGTCGTACGGGCTGTCCGACGATCAGATCGCGAGCATGCTGCAGGAGAGTTTTTCCACCGCGCAGCAGGACATCCAGGCCCGGGCGCTGGCCGAGGCCCGCCTGGAGGCCGACCGCATGCTGCTGGCCACGCACAGTGCGCTCGACGCCGACGGCCAGTTGCTGGATGCCGATGAGCGCCAGACCATCGACGGCCTGATGGCCGTCCTGCGCGAACGGGCGGCCGAGGCCCAGGACGCCGCCGCCATCGAGGCGGCCACGGAGGCGCTGGCCAAGGGCACCGAGGACTTCGCCGCCCGGCGCATGAACCAGAGCATCCGCCAGGCGCTGGCGGGCCGCAACGTGGAAACCCTCTGAGCATGACCGTCATCCGCATCCTGCCGCACCCCGAGTATTGTCCGCAAGGCGCACAGGTGGAGGCGCCGGCCGGTACCTCGATCTGCGAGGCGCTCCTGGACCACGGCATCAAGATAGAGCACGCCTGCGACATGAGCTGCGCGTGCACCACCTGCCACGTCATCGTGCGGGAAGGCTTCGCTTCCTTGAACGAGATGGAGGAGGGCGAGGAAGACCTTCTTGATCGCGCCTGGGGGCTGGAGCCCAACTCGCGGCTGTCCTGCCAGGCGATCCTGGCGCAGAAGGACCTGGTGGTCGAGATCCCCAAGTACTCGATCAACCACGCCAAGGAAATCCACTAGCGGCCAGGGCGGGCGACCAGGCGATCGCCCGCGTGACCAACGCCACTGTTCCGGCGGATCGGTCACCGTTCCGTCGCGCAATGGATGAGCGCGCCAGCATAATCGCGGCCATGCGCCAGATCGTCCTCGACACCGAAACCACGGGCCTGTCGGCCGAAGCCGGCGACCGCATCATCGAGATCGGCTGCGTCGAACTCATGGCGCGCAAGCTGACCGGCAACAACAAGCACTGGTACCTGAATCCGGAGCGGGACAGCCACGAGGATGCCCTGAAGGTCCACGGCATCAGCAATGAGTTCCTGCGCGACAAGCCGAAGTTCGGGGCCGTCGCCGACGAATTGCTGGAGTACCTGCAGGGCGCGGAGTTGATCATCCACAACGCCGCCTTCGACGTCAGCTTCCTGAACAAGGAGCTGGAGCTGCTGGGCCGGCCGCCGCTGCGCACGGTGGTGGACCGCGTGACCGATTCGCTGGCCATGGCCAAGGAGCTGTTCCCCGGCAAGCGCAACAGCCTCGACGCCCTGTGCGACCGCCTGGAGGTCGACAACTCGGGCCGCACGCTGCACGGCGCGTTGCTCGACGCGGAACTGCTGGCCGACGTCTACATCAACATGACGCGTGGCCAGGAGGCGCTGCTGATCGACGTCGCCCCGACGGAGGCGGCAGCCGGCATCCAGACCCGCGTCGACCTGCGCCAGTTCACGCTGCCCGTGCTGCTGGCCAGCGACCAGGAGTCGGCCGCGCACGAGGAGGTGCTGCTCCAGTTGGACAAGGCCAGCGGCGGCAAGACGTTGTGGCGCATCCAGACGCGGCAGGATGGGCCTGTTCCTGTGGCATAATCATGGGCTGTTCTGCAGCGAGCCCGCGGCTCGTTTGCAAAGGGTGATTAGCTCAGCGGTAGAGCACTGCCTTCACACGGCAGGGGTCGCAGGTTCAAACCCTGCATCACCCACCAGATTCCCAGCGAAACGGCACCCTCGGGTGCCGTTTTTTGCTTTCCGGGCCTTTGATTGCCAGGCTCCGCCCGATCGCGGCGGAGTGCTGCGTCTGTTCCACAATCCGCCCATGAGCCGTTCGTATCTCGCCGCCCCGTGGGCGGCTGTCCACTGATGGACCGCGTCGATGCCGTGGTGGTGGGGGCCGGTGTGGTTGGCCTGGCGGTGGCACGGGCACTGGCGCAGGCCGGCCGGGAGACCATCGTGGCCGAGGGCCAGTCCGGCATCGGCCAGGGCGTGAGTTCGCGCAACAGCGAGGTGATCCACGCCGGCCTGTACTACGCGCCGGGCTCGCTCAAGGCCAGGCTGTGCGTGCGCGGCAAGGAACTGCTGTATGCGCTGTGCGCCAGCCACGGCGTCGAGCACCGCCGCTGCGGCAAGCTGACCGTCGCCAACGACGAAGGCGAGGTCGCGGCCTTGCGCCGCCTGCAGGAGCGTGCGGCCGCCAACGGGGTGCCCGTCGAGTGGCTCGACGGCGACCAGGCCCGCGCACTCGAGCCGGCGCTGCGCTGCATCGCCGCACTGCACTCGCCCAGCACGGGCATCGTCGACAGCCATGGCTTCATGCTGGCGTTGCAGGGCGACCTGGAGCGCGCCGGCGGCATGGTGGCCTTCGAGTCGGCGGTTGACGGCGTGCGTCTGGCCCGGGGAGCCGGCGAACCGCACGTGGTGCGGCTGGCCGACGGCAGCGAGCTGGCTGCGGACATCGTCGTCAACGCCGCCTCGCTCCACGCCTGCGCACTGGCGCGGCGCTTCGATGGGCTGGACGAGCGGCACGTCCCGCGCGAATGGTTCGCCAAGGGCAACTACTACGCGCTGTCGGGCAAGGCGCCATTCAGCCGGCTGATCTATCCCGCACCGGCTGACGCCCACCTGGGCACGCACCTGACCATCGACCTGGGGGGGCAGGCCAAGTTCGGTCCCGACATCGAGTGGCTCGACGTGCAGCGGCCCGAGGACATCGACTACCAGGTCGATCCCGCGCGGGCCGACGGGTTCTATGCCGAGGTCCGGCGCTACTGGCCCGGCCTGCCCGATGGCAGCCTGCAACCGAGCTACAGCGGGGTGCGCCCCAAGATCCACGGGCCCCATGAGCCGGCGGCCGACTTCCGCATCGATGGCCCGGCCGTGCACGGCGTGCCGGGGCTGGTGAACCTGTTCGGCATCGAGTCGCCGGGGCTCACCAGCGCCATGGCCGTGGCCGAGGACGTGCTGGCCCGGCTCGCTGCCTAGCGACGGGCCTGGTCCTTCAGCGCCCGCGCGACTTGGCCGACCAGTGCCGGGCCCTTGTAGATCAGGCCGGTGTAGATCTGTACCACGTCGGCGCCGGCGCGCACCTTGGCCACCGCGTCCTCGGCACTGAGGATGCCGCCGACACCGATGATGGGGAAAGCGCGGCCCAGACGCGCGCGCAACTGCGCGATCACGCGGTTGCTCGCCGCCAGCACGGGGGCGCCGCTCAGGCCGCCGATTTCCTCGCCATGCCGCATCCCGACGACCGCGTCGCGGGCGATGGTGGTGTTGGTGGCGATCACACCGTCCATGCCGTGGCGCTGCAGGGTCGCCGCGATCACGTCGACCTGCGCCTCGTCGAGGTCCGGGGCGATCTTCACGAACACCGGCACGCGGCGGCCATGCTCGCGCGCCAGCGACTCGCGGCGCTGGCCGATGGCACCCAGCAGGCCGTCGAGCGCCTCGTCGGACTGCAACGCGCGCAGGTTCTTCGTGTTGGGGCTGGAGATGTTCACCGTCACGTAGTCGGCATGCGGGTACACGCCGGCCAGACCCGTCAGGTAGTCGTCGGTGGCGCGCTCGATGGGCGTGGCCGCGTTCTTGCCGATGTTCAGGCCCAGGATGCGTCCCTGGCGCCGGAACGACGAGCGCTGGACGTTGGCCACGAAGGCATCCAGGCCGTCGTTGTTGAAGCCCAGCCGGTTGATCAGCGCGTTCGCCTGCGGCAGGCGGAACATGCGCGGCTTGGGATTGCCCGGCTGCGCCTTGGGCGTGACCGTGCCTACCTCGACGAAGCCGAAGCCCATCGCGCCCAGGCCGTCGATGCAGCGGGCGTTCTTGTCCAGGCCGGCCGCCAGGCCCACCCGGTTGGGAAAGCGCAGCCCGGCCAGCTCGATCGGGTCGTCCACCAGGGCAGAGCACCAGGTCCAGGCCAGGGGCGTGCCCTGCAGCCGGGCCAGGGATTCCAGCGTGAGGTCGTGCGCGGTCTCGGGATCGAGGCCGAAGAGGAAGGGGCGGGCGAGGCCGTAGGGGAGGAGGGGCATGGATAATTCGTCGCGATGCAAACCAGCCGGGAGATTGTCGCGTGACACAGGATGAACTGAAGGCCCTGGTTGGCCAGGCGGCGCTCAAACACGTGGTGCCCGGCGAAATCGTCGGTGTCGGGACCGGCTCCACCGTCAACAAGTTCATCGACGCGCTGGCGGCGATGAAGGACCGCATTCCGGGCGCGGTGTCCAGCTCGGTGGCATCCACCGAACGCCTGCGGGCGCTGGGGATCCCGGTCTTCGACGCCAACGAGGTCGGCGAGCTGGCGGTCTACATCGATGGCGCAGACGAGATCGATCCGCGCGGCCACATGATCAAGGGCGGCGGCGCCGCCCTCACGCGCGAGAAGATCGTGGCCGCGCAGTCGCGCCGCTTCGTGTGCATCGCGGACGAGTCCAAGCTGGTGCAGGCGCTGGGCGCGTTCCCGGTCCCGGTGGAGGTGATCCCGATGGCCGCGGCGCGCATCACCCGGCTGTTCGCGGCCAAGGGCGGCCAGGCCCGCTTGCGGATCAAGGATGGAGCGCCGCTGGTCACCGACAACGGCCAGCACATCCTGGATGTCGCCGGCCTGCGCATCGCCGACCCGCTGGCGTTCGAGTCCGAGGTGAACCAATGGCCGGGCGTCGTGACCGTGGGCGTGTTCGCCCACCAGAAGGCGGCGGTGTGCCTGCTGGGCACGGCTGCCGGCGTGCGGCAGCTCGATTTCTAGAACTGGATGCCGGCCGGGTTGCTGCCTGCGGTGGCGGCGGGCGCTGCGGGCGTGGGCACCTGCTGCGCGCTGGGTGCCGTCGGCGGCGCCGCCGGGCGGGGCGCGGCCGCCGCGACCAGCGGGGTGGCCGCGGGGGGGCGGTAGCTGGCCGGCAACTGCGACGAGCCGGGATAGCCGGCCGCATTCAGGAACTGGGTCCACTCCGGCTCGGAGTAGCCATTGAGCTGCTGGCCACCGATGGTGAGCAGCGGCAGCGTCGCCGCGCCGGACAGGCGCTGCAGGGCCTGGATGTCCTCGTTCGTGCTGACCGTCTTCTCGGTGAAGGGCACGCCGCGCGACGACAGGTAGGCGCGGCCGGAGCCGCAAGGCGCGCACTCGGGGCCGGTGTAGAGCGTGACGGGATACTTGCTGGCCACCTGGCGCAGCTCGAACGGCAGGCCCACCGCTCCCGATCCGCCGGCCGACGCCGTTGGCACCGCCTTCGCCTTCGAATCGGGGGGCGGCTGGTCGGAGAAGGTCACCTTCCCGTCCGCACCGACGATGCGATAGACCTGCTGGGCGCCGGCCGAGCAGGCCAGGGCGACGAGTGCGAGGGCGGCCGCAAGGCGGCGTGTCGAAAGGGGGCGTTGGTGTGGCATGGCTCCGTCTTCGGTACGCGTCTGGAAAAAGCTCCGTCAGGCCATGCCCTGGTGCCGCAGCAGTGCGTCCATGCTGGGCTCGCGGCCACGGAACGCCTTGAACGATTCCATGGCCGGCCGGCTGCCGCCGGACTCGAGGATGGCCTGCCGGTATTTTCGCCCGGTTTCGACGCTGGGGGAACCGTCCTCGCCGGCGGTCTCCTCGAACGCCGCATAGGCGTCGGCGGACAGGACCTCGGCCCACTTGTAGCTGTAATAGCCCGCCGCGTAGCCGCCGGCGAAGATGTGGCTGAAGGTGTGGGCGGTGCGGCTGAAGGCCGGTGCGGGCAGCACGGCCACTTCGGCGCGCACCTGGCGCAGTACCGCCATGAAGTCGCCGGCGGGGTCGTGGCCGGTGTGCAGCAGCATGTCGAACAGGGCGAATTCCACCTGGCGCAGGGTGGCCAGGCCGCTCTGGAAATTGCGGGCTGCCAGCATCTTGTCGAACAGCTCGCGCGGCAGCGGCTCGCCCGTGTCGACGTGGGCGGTCATGTGGCGCAGCACGCTCCACTCCCAGCAGAAGTTCTCCATGAACTGGCTGGGAAGCTCCACGGCGTCCCATTCCACCCCGCTGATGCCCGAGACGTCGCGCTCGTTCACCCGCGTGAGCATGTGGTGGAGGCCATGGCCAGCCTCGTGAAACAAGGTGATGACGTCGTCGTGCGTGAGCAACGGGGGTTTTCCCTCCACCCCGTCGGCGAAGTTGCAGACCAGGTGGGCCACGGGCGTCTGCAGGCGGCCGTCGTCGGGGCGCAGCCAGCGCGCCCGCACGTCGTCCATCCAGGCGCCGCCGCGCTTGCCGTTGCGGGCCGAGGGATCGAGGTAGAACTGCCCCACCAGCTCGGTGCTGACATGGGCGTCGGCGTCCTTGCGCTCACGCTCGATGCGGTAGAACTCCACGCCGGGGTTCCACACCGGCGCATGGTCGCGCCGGATCACCACTTCGAACAGCGTCTCGACGATCTTGAACAGACCGGCCAGCACCTTGGGCGCGGTGAAGTACTGCTTGACCTCCTGTTCGCTGAAGGCATAGCGCTCCTCCTTCAGCTTCTCGGCGATGTAGCTCCAGTCCCAGGCCTGCGGATCGCGCAGCCCCAGCCTGTCGGCCGCGAACGCGCGCATGTCGGCCACGTCCTTCTCGGCGAAGGGCCGGGCCTTGGCGGCCAGCTCGCGCAGGAAGCCGATCACCTGGTCGGGCGATTCGGCCATCTTGGGCACGACCGACACCTCGCCGAAATTGGGGTAGCCGAGGAGCTTCGCCTCTTCCTGGCGCAGCGCCAGGATCTCGCGGATCAGGTCGCTGTTGTCGAACTGGCGGAACTCCTCCGGCGACTGCTCGCTTGCGCGGGTGACATAGGCGCGGTAGACCCGCTCGCGCAGCCCGCGGTCGTGCGCGAACTGCATCACCGGCAGGTAGCTGGGCATCTTCAGCGTGATCTTGTGTCCGTCCTTGCCCTCGGCCTCGGCCGCGGCGCGGGCGGCCTGCACCGTGTCCTCGGGCACGCCGGCCAGTTCCTCGCGCGATGCGTAGTAGGCGAAGGCATCGGTGGCGTCGAGCGCGTTCTCGCTGAACTTCTGCGCCACCTCGGCCTGGCGCTCCTGGATGGCCGCGAAGCGCTCCTTGGCGGCCCCCTGCAGTTCCGCGCCGCCCAGCACGAAATTGCGGACAGCGTTCTTCAGCGCCTGGCGCTGCTCGGGATTGAGACTGCCCGGGTCGATGGCCTTGTACTTGGAATACAGGCGCTCGTCAGCGCCCAGCCGGGTCCAGAACTCCGTGACACGGGGCAGCACCTCGTTGTAGGCGGCTCGCAACTCGGGCGTGTCGGCGACGCTGTTCAGGTGGCCGACGGCGCCGAACGCCCGGCTCAGCCGCTCGGTCGTGCAGTCCAGGCGCGCGGCCAGCGCCGTCCAGTCGGCGGGGAATTCCGGTGCGACCACCGCCTCGAGCGCGGCCTCGCCTTCCGCCAGCAGGGCGTCCATGGCCGGGGCGACATGCTCCGGCCGGATCTGGTCGAAAAGGGGAAGGTCGTGGGTGTCGAGGAGGGGATTAGCGAGCATGAGGCCCATTTTGCGGCAAGCCCGCCCCGCTTCAACGGGCGGCGGGATTGCCGTTGCCAATCGCCCCGATTCAGCCGGCCGCGCGCTCGGCGGCTTCCAGGGTATTCACCAGCAGCATGGCGCGGGTCATGGGGCCGACTCCGCCGGGCACCGGCGTGATCCACCCGGCCACCTCCCGCACGCCTGCAAAGTCGACATCACCGCAGAGCTTGCCGGCCTCGTCGCGGTTCATGCCGACGTCGATGACGACCGCGCCGGGCTTGACCATGTCGGCCGTCAGCACGTTGCGCTTGCCCACCGCCGCCACGACCACGTCGGCCTGCCGCGTGTGGGCCTTCAGGTCGGTGGTGCCGCTGTGGCAGATGGTCACGGTCGCGTTCTTCTGCAGCAACATCAGGGCCATCGGCTTGCCGACGATGTTGCTTCGGCCGATGACGACGGCGTGCTTGCCGCGCAGGTCGTAGCCGATGCTTTCGAGCATCTTCATGCAGCCGTACGGGGTGCAGGGCCAGAAGCCCGGCTGGCCCGTGACCAGGGCGCCGGCGCTGGCGACGTGGAAGCCATCGACGTCCTTGGCGGGCGCGATCGTCTCGATCACCTTGCTGGCGTTCAGGTGCTTGGGCAGCGGCAACTGAACCAGGATGCCGTGCACGGCGGGGTCGGCGTTCAGTTCCCGGATGCGGGCAAGGAGCTTCTCCTCGGACAGGTCGGCCGGGTAGGTCTCGAGCGTGGCCTGCAGGCCGGTCTCGGTGCTGTCGTTGACCTTGTGGCGCGTGTAGACCTGGCTGGCGGGGTCGCTGCCGACCAGGACGATGGCCAGCGCGGGCTGGATGCCACGGGCGCGCAGCGCCTGGGTGCGGCCGGCGACGTCGGCGCGGATCTTCTTGGACAGCGCGTTGCCGTCGATCAGTTGTGCGGTCATGGGGCGTAGGGATGGACGTCCAGCGGCCGTGGACGCCGGGACCTCGCTCGACGCCCGATGCTGGACTGGGATCAGGCCTTGGCGGCGCTGCCCTGGCCGAGGGCGATCTTGAGCAGGTCGGCCACGGTGTTGGCGTTGAGCTTTTCCATGATGTTGGCTCGGTGCGCCTCTACCGTCTTGATGCTGATGCCCAGGTCGTCGGCGATCTGCTTGTTCAGGCGGCCGGCGACGATGCGTTCGAGCACCTGGGCTTCGCGGCTGGTGAGCTTGGAGAGCAGGGCATCGCGGCTGGCGGCGCTCTGGTATTCGGCGAAGGCGCCGCGCGCGTGTTCGAGCATGCGCTCGACCAGGCTGACCAGTTCCTCTTCCTTGAAGGGCTTCTGGATGAAGTCCATCGCGCCCTTCTTCATCGTGTTCACGGCCATGGGCACGTCGCCGTGGCCGGTGATGAAGACGATGGGCAGCGGCGACTTGCGCTCGATCAGCCGATCCTGCAGTTCGAGGCCGGTCATGCCGGCCATGCGGATGTCGACGATCAGGCAGGCGACCTCGCGCGGGTCGTAGCGGGCCAGGAAGGACTCGGCCGATTCGAAGCACCGCACCCGGTAGTCTTTGCCTTCGAGCAGCCATTGCAGCGAGTCGCGGACCGCTTCGTCGTCGTCGACCACGTAGACGGTGCCCTTCTTCGGGATCAGGCTCATGCAGGTACTCCGGCGTCCTTGTTTGCTGCGGAACTGATAGCGCCGGAGACAGGAATCCAGAAGGAAAACCGGCAGCCTACGACGTCGGCGCCATTGTAGATGTTCTCGGCCTGCATCCGACCCTGGTGCGATTCGACGATGGTGCGGCACAAGTTCAGGCCGATGCCCATGCCTTCGGCCTTGGTGGAGAAGAAGGCCTCGTACAGGCGGTCCATGACCTCGGGCGCCAGGCCTTTGCCGGAATCGACGACCGAGAACTCCACCACTGCCTGCTCGTCGACCTCGCGCAGGATGGCGCGCAGTTCGACGCTGCGCTGTGCGGTCGTCCGGTGCGCGTTGTCGATGGATTCGGCCGCGTTCTTCAGGAGGTTGACCAGCACCTGTTCGATCAGGATGGGATCGACCAGCAGCTTGGGCAGCTGCGCGGCCACGTAGTGCGACAGGCGCACGTTGCGCCGGCGCAGCTCGATGTCGGCCAGTTCGACCGCCTCGGCCACCATCGCGGCGACGTCGGAGGGGGCCCGGTTCGGCTCGCTGCGCCGCACAAAGCTGCGGATGCGCTGGATGATCTGGCCGGCGCGCTGGGCCTGGCGCGCCGTCTTGTCCAGGGCCAGGAGCAGGTCGTCCTGCTTGATCTGGCCGGCCTTGATGCGCGAGACCAGGCCGTTGCAGTAGTTGTTGATCGCGGTGAGCGGCTGGTTCAGCTCGTGCGCGACGCTCGACGCCATCTCGCCCATCGTGATCAGGCGGCTGGCCGACTGGGCGCGCTCGGCCTGCGCGGCCGACTGCTCCTCGGCATGCCGGCGCGGCGTGATGTCGGTGGCGATCACCATCTGCGCCAGCCGGCCGTCCACCCAGTTCAGGTAGCGCGAACGCACCTCCAGCCACTTGCCCAGTTCCGGCACGAAGATCTCGGCGTTCTCGGACTGGGCCGCCGTCAGCTGCCCGGTGGGCAGGCCCACGAACGAGTCGACCTCGTCGAGCGATTCGTCCGAACGCGGCGTGTCGGGCACGCCGGCCTGGGCCACCATCTGCAGGTGCCCCACCGTGTGCTGGCCGAACCACAGGCGGTACAGCTTGTTGGCGAACAGCAGTTCCTCGCTGCCCAGCGGCGCGACCGACACCGACGCATCGAGGGCCTCCAGCACGGTGGTGAAGCGCTCGTGGGAGGCCTGCAGCTGCTCGCGGATGCGGTTCGGCTCGGTGATGTCCGTCATCGACGTCATCCAGCCGGTCTGGTGGCCCTTGGGGTCGATCAGCGGCGAGACGTACATGCGGGCATCGAACAGCGAGCCGTCGCGGCGCTTGACGCGCACCTGGAAGCCGCCGGGCAGGGTGCGGCCGTTCAGTTCATCGTCCAGCCGGGCGGCGAGCTGCTCGCTGTCCTCCTCGGGCCAGTAGGGGAAGGGGGCGGTGCGGCCCACGAGCTGGGCCTCGCTCCAGCCGGTCATCTGGCAGAAGGCCGGGTTCACGTAGGTGATGCGGCCGTGCATGTCGAGGGCGCGCATGCCGGTGAGCATGGAATTCTCCATGGCCCGGCGGAAATTGGTCTCGGCGATCAGGGCCTGCTGGGCCTGCATGCGGCGGCGCGTGTGGCGCCAGTTGCCGATGAGCATCCAGGCCGTCATGGCGCTGAGCGTGCCCACCAGCCAGAACAGGCCGCTGCCCACCACCCCCAGCGAGGTGCGGTAGGCCTGCGCCCGCAGCACCAGGCCGTTGCCGACCGGCGAGACCGGCACCTCGAACTCGTTGGCCTGCGGCGTGGCCCAGGCGAGGAGGGCGCTGGCCGGCCCGCGGGGCGGCAGCGACTGCCCGGCAAGCAGCCGTCCCTTGCCATCGAGCAGCGACACGGCGTAGCGCGCCGACACCTCGGCCGGCACCCCGTAACGCAGGAGGCTGTCGATGGAGTACTCGCCCAGGATGACGCCAGCGAAGCGGGCCTGGTCGGCCAGCGGCACGTGCAGCTGCAGCAGCGGCACGGCGTCGCCGTTTCGGGACGGCTGCGAGTACACCGGCTGCTGCAGGTCGCGCACCAGGGAATAGGTCGCCTCGGTCTCCCCACTGCGTAGCAGGTCCCCCGGCAGGCGCTGCTGCGCGGTGGGCACGCTGGGCCCGGCGTAGGCGGCCTTGAGGCGGCGCCGCTCGTCGATCCAGGCCAGGGCCTGCAGTTCCGGGTACTGGGTGACCAGCGTTTCGGCCCGGCCGACGAAGTCCTCGGCGTCGACGTCCTTGTTGGAGACGTCGCGGGCCAGGCGCATCAATTGCTCCTGCCGCTCGAGCAGCCGCAGGCGCAGCCGTTGCTGCCCGTATTCGACGTCGCGCCGGACGGCCTCCTGCTCGCGGTCGATTTCCTCCAACCGCAGGTACCAGAAGGCGGAGATGATGGCGGCCAGGAACAGCAGCACCGCCGCCAGGGGCGCCAGCATGGCGTACCGGTCCTGGCGGCCGGGTGTCTGGCGCCGCCACCAGCGCCGCAGCCAGGGGACCGGCGCGGCGGCTTCGTGCAGCTCGTGGGAGGGGCTGTCTTGCATGGAGTATCCGAGTGTAGGTGAGTGATTTTCGTGCCGAGAATTCACATTACGAAATGCATGAGCACCATTTGAAATCTTCGGCGAGGTGTGCGACACTGCGCACAGGCGTACGGCACCCGTACCAAAATCACCACGAACACTGGAGACAAAGCCATGTCAGCTCAGCCCGACCACCTGTTCGGCGCGGCCGCCAACGACGCGGACGCGCAGGAAACCCGTGAATGGATCGACGCGCTATCCGCGGTCATCGCCACGGAGGGTCGAGAGCGGGGGCACTTCCTGCTGGAGCATTTGCTGGAGCAGGCACGCCAGGAGGGCATCGACCTCCCGTTCTCGGCGACCACCGGCTACATCAACACGATCGAGCCGCAGGACGAGGAGCGTTGCCCGGGCAACCTCGAGATTGAGGAGCGCCTGCGCGCCTACATGCGCTGGAACGCCATGGCCATGGTGGTCAAGGCCAACCGGCTCCATCCCGAGGACGGCGGCGACCTGGGCGGCCACATCAGCTCGTTCGCGTCGCTGGCCAACATGTTCGGCGCCGGCTTCAACCATTTCTGGCACGCCGAGAGCGAGGACCACGGCGGCGACTGCCTGTACATCCAGGGGCACAGCTCGCCCGGCATCTACGCGCGGGCGTACCTCGAGGGCCGGATCTCCGAGGAGCAGCTGCTCAACTTCCGCCAGGAAGTGAAAGGCAAGGGCCTGTCCAGCTATCCGCATCCCAAGCTGATGCCGGAGTTCTGGCAGTTCCCGACCGTGTCGATGGGCCTGGGCCCGCTGATGGCGATCTACCAGGCGCGCTTCCTGAAGTACCTGCATGCCCGCGGCATCGCCAACACCGAGAACCGCAAGGTCTGGGTGTTCTGCGGCGACGGCGAGATGGATGAAGTCGAGTCGCTCGGCGCCATCGGCCTGGCGGCCCGTGAAAAGCTCGACAACCTGATCTTCGTGGTCAACTGCAACCTGCAGCGCCTGGACGGCCCGGTGCGCGGCAACGGCAAGATCATCCAGGAGCTTGAAGGCGAATTCCGCGGCGCGGGCTGGAACGTCATCAAGCTGATCTGGGGCAGCTACTGGGACCCGCTGCTGGCGCGCGACAAGGAAGGCATCCTGAAGCAGATCATGCTGCAGACGCTGGACGGCGACTACCAGGCCATGAAGGCCAACGACGGCGCATTCGTGCGCAAGAACTTCTTCGGCCAGCACCCCAAGGCGCTGGAGATGGTCGCGAAGATGAGCGACGAGGACATCTGGCGCCTGAACCGCGGCGGCCACGACCCGCAGAAGGTGTACTCGGCCTACCACAAGGCCGTCCACCACAAGGGCCAGCCGACCGTGCTGCTGATCAAGACGGTCAAGGGCTTCGGCATGGGCAAGGCGGGCGAGGGGCGCAACATCGCCCACCAGGCCAAGAAGCTCGGCGACGACGACATCCGCGCCTTCCGCGACCGCTTCAACATCCCGATCCCGGACGACAAGCTTGCCGAGATCCCGTTCTACAAGCCCGACGAGCACACGCCGGAGATGAAGTACCTGCACGAGCGGCGCAAGGCGCTGGGCGGTTACCTGCCCAAGCGCCGCGCCAAGGCCGACGAGCAGCTGAAGGTGCCCCCGCTGGAAGCCTTCAAGGCGGTGCTCGACCCGACGGCCGAGGGCCGCGAGATCAGCACGACGCAGGCCTACGTCCGCTTCCTCACGGCGCTGCTGCGCGACAAGGAAATGGGCCCGCGCACGGTGCCCATCCTGGTCGACGAGGCCCGCACGTTCGGCATGGAGGGCCTGTTCCGCCAGATCGGCATCTACAACCCGGACGGCCAGAAGTACACCCCGCAGGACCGTGACCAGGTCTCCTACTACAAGGAGGAGGTCAACGGCCAGATCCTGCAGGAGGGCATCAACGAGGCCGGCGGGATGGCCAGCTGGATCGCCGCGGCGACGTCGTACTCGACGAACAACCGCATCATGGTGCCGTTCTACATCTACTACTCGATGTTCGGGCTGCAGCGCGTGGGCGACCTGGCCTGGGCGGCCGGTGACATGCAGGCCCGCGGGTTCCTGCTGGGCGGCACGTCCGGCCGCACGACGCTCAACGGCGAGGGCCTGCAGCACGAGGACGGCCACAGCCACGTGCTGGCGCACACCATCCCGAACTGCGTGAGCTACGACCCGACGTTCGCGCACGAGGTCGCGGTGATCATGCAGCACGGCCTGAAGCGCATGGTCGAGAAGCAGGAGAACGTCTTCTACTACATCACGCTGCTGAACGAGAACTACCCGATGCCCGGCCTGGTGCCTGGCACCGAGGAGCAGATCGTCAAGGGCATGTACCTGTACAAGCCCGGCGCCAAGGCCGGCAAGGGCAAGGCGACGGTCAACCTGCTGGGGTCGGGCACCATCCTGCGCGAGTCGATCGCCGCACAGGAACTGCTGGAGAAGGACTGGGGCGTGTCGGCCAACGTGTGGAGCTGCCCGAGCTTCAACGAACTGGCCCGTGACGGCCAGGACTGCGAGCGCTGGAACCTGCTGCACCCGACCGACAAGCCGCGCGTCGCCTTCGTGACGCAGCAGCTCGAGTCGCAACCCGGCCCGGTGGTCGCGTCCACCGACTACATCAAGGCCTACACCGAGCAGATCCGCGCCTACATCCCCAAGGGGCGCAGCTACAAGGTGCTGGGCACCGACGGCTTCGGCCGCAGCGACTTCCGCAGCATGCTGCGCGAGCACTTCGAGGTGAACCGCCACTATGTCGTGGTCGCGGCGCTCAAGGCGCTGAGCGAGGACGGGGCGGTGCCGGCGGCCAAGGTGGCCGAGGCCATCAAGAAGTACGGGCTGTCCGTCGACAAGATCAATCCGCTGTACGCCTGACGCGCCTGCCACGCGGCGCCAACAAGAACGAGGAGAACAAGCCCATGGCATCCGTCGAAGTGAAGGTCCCCGACATCGGGGACTTCGATGAAGTCGCGGTCATCGAAGTGCTGGTCAAGGCCGGCGACACCATCAAGCCCGAGCAGTCGCTCGTGACGGTGGAATCCGACAAGGCCTCGATGGAGATCCCGTCGTCCGTCGGCGGCGTCGTCCAGGAACTGAAGGTCAAGGTCGGCGACAAGGTGGCCGAAGGGTCGGTGCTGCTGATCGTCGAGGCCGCCGGCGCAGCAGCCCCCGCGCCGGCCGCGTCCGCGCCGGCGAAGGCGGCCGCTGCTCCTGCCGCCTCCGTGCCGGCACCCGCCGCGCCCCCGGCGGCGTCCGGCGGTGGATCGGTCGAGGTTCGCGTCCCCGACATCGGCGACTTCAAGGACGTGGCCGTCATCGAGGTGCTGGTCAAGCCGGGCGACAGCATCCAGCCGGAGCAGTCGCTCATCACGGTGGAGTCGGACAAGGCCTCGATGGAGATCCCGTCGTCGGCCGCCGGCACGCTCCGGGAACTGAAGGTCAAGATCGGCGACAAGGTCAACATCGGCGACCTGGTGGCGGTGCTGGAAGGCGCTGCAGCCGCACAGGCACCGGCACCGGCTCCTGCTGCAGCGGCGCCCGTCGCCGCGCCGGCTCCCGTGCCCGCCGCGCCCGCCGGCCCCGGCACGGCCGAACGAACCGTTCCCACCGCGGCCCTGCCGCCGCACGAACCGGGCGCGCCCACTGCCAGCATGCCGCATGCATCGCCGTCCGTGCGGAAGTTCGCGCGCGAGCTCGGCGTGCCGCTCGACGAAGTCAAGGGTACGGGCCCCAAGGGCCGCATCCTGCAGGAAGACGTGCAGGGCTTCACCAAGGCGGTCATGCGCGGGGAGGCCGTCACCAAGGCCGCGGCGGCCAAGGCACCGGCCGGCGGCGGCGGTGGCGAGGCGCTGGGCCTGCTGCCCTGGCCCAAGGTGGACTTCACCAAGTTCGGCCCGGTGGAGCGCAAGGACCTGTCGCGCATCAAGAAGATCAGCGGCGCCAACCTGCACCGCAACTGGGTGATGATCCCGCACGTCACCAACCACGACGATGCCGACATCACCGATCTCGAGGCCTTCCGCGTCCAGCTGAACAAGGAGAACGAGAAGAGCGGCGTCAAGGTCACGATGCTCGCCTTCCTCATCAAGGCCAGCGTCGCGGCCCTCAAGAAGTTCCCCGAGTTCAACAGCTCGCTCGACGGCGAGCAGCTGGTGCTGAAGAACTACTGGCACATCGGCTTCGCCGCCGACACGCCCAACGGGCTGGTGGTGCCGGTGGTGAAGGACGCCGACAAGAAGGGCGTGCTGCAGATCAGCCAGGAGATGGGCGACCTCGCCAAGAAGGCGCGCGACGGCAAGCTCGGCCCTGCCGACATGACCGGAGCCACCTTCACGATCTCGTCGCTCGGCGGGATCGGCGGCCGTTACTTCACGCCGATCATCAACGCGCCGGAAGTCGCTATCCTCGGGGTCTGTCGCAGCCAGACCGAACCGGTCTGGGATGGCAAGCAGTTCCAGCCGCGGCTGATGCTGCCGCTGTCGCTGTCGTGGGACCACCGCGTCATCGACGGTGCCTCGGCCGCGCGCTTCAATGCCTACCTGGGGGCCATCCTGGCGGACTTCCGCCGCGTGCTCCTCTAAGAAGAAAAGAGACCTCGACGTAATGACCACCGTTGTCGTAGTGAAGAAGGCCGGGCAGATCGCCATCGCAGCCGATACCCTGGTGACCTTTGGCGACACGATGCTGTCCAAGCGCTACGAGGACAACACCAAGATCTTCCGCGTCGACACCGATGGCGGGCCCAGCTACATCGGCATGGCCGGCACGGTGGCGCACTTCCCCGTGCTGCGCAAGGCGATGTCGTCGATGCCGCGGGAGATCCTGCACCTGGGCAGCAAGGACGAGGTGTTCGACACCTTCACCAAGCTGCATCCCTACCTCAAGGACAACTTCTTCCTGCAGACCAAGGAGGAGGACAGCGACCCGTACGAGTCCAGCCAGTTCAGCGTGGTCATCGCCAACGCGAGCGGCATCTACGGCCTGTACAGCTACCGCGAGGTGTTCGAGTTCAAGGAGTTCTGGGGCATCGGCTCCGGACGCAGCTTCGCCCTCGGGGCGATGCATTCGATCTACAACAAGGCGAAGACGGCCCGTGAAGTGGCCGAAGCCGGCATCACGGCCGGGTGCGAGTTCGACCGCAACTCTGCCCTGCCGTTCGATGTGTTCACCGTGAAGATGAGGGAGTCCAAATGAGCCTGCTCGACGTGCGGGTCCCCGATATCGGGGACTTCAAGGACGTGGCCGTCATCGAGGTGCTGGTCAAGCCGGGCGACACCGTCAAGGCGGAGCAATCGCTCATCACGGTGGAGAGCGACAAGGCTTCGATGGAGATTCCGTCCAGCCATGCCGGCACCGTCAAGGAACTGAAGGTCAAGATCGGCGACAAGGTGTCCGAGGGTTCCGTGCTGCTGGTGCTCGAGGCCCAGGGCGCGGCCCCTGCGCCGGCACCGGCCGCGCCCGCGCCCCAGGCGCCGGCGGCGGCGCCGGCCCCGGCCCCGGTGGCGTCGACCTACGCCGGCGGTGCCGACCTCGAGTGCGACATGCTGGTGCTGGGCGCCGGGCCGGGCGGCTATTCCGCTGCCTTCCGCGCCGCCGACCTGGGCATGAAGGTGGTGCTGGTCGAGCGCTATGCGACGCTCGGCGGCGTGTGCCTGAACGTCGGCTGCATCCCGTCCAAGGCGCTGCTGCACGTCGCCGCGGTGATGGACGAGGTCAGCCACTTCGAATCGCTGGGCGTGTCCTACGGCAAGCCCGCCATCGACCGCGCCAAGCTCAAGGCGCACAAGGACAAGGTCACCGGCAAGCTCACCGGCGGACTGGCCGCCATGGCCAAGATGCGCAAGGTGACTGTCGTGCGCGGCAACGGCACCTTCCTCGATCCGCACACGGTGCAGGTGGAGGAGACCACCGGCACGGGCAAGGACACGACTGGCAAGAAGCAGGTGATCCGCTTCAAGAACGCGATCATCGCCGCCGGCTCGCAGGCGGTCTCACTGCCCTTCATGCCCAAGGATCCGCGCGTCGTCGATTCGACCGGCGCGCTGGAACTGGCGAGCGCGCCCAAGCGGATGCTGATCCTGGGCGGCGGCATCATCGGCCTGGAGATGGGGACGGTGTATTCCACGCTCGGCGCCCGGCTCGACGTGGTCGAGATGCTCGACGGCCTGATGCAGGGCGCCGACCGCGACCTGGTGCGCGTGTGGCAGAAGATGAACGCCCCGCGGTTCGACAACATCATGCTCAAGACCAAGACGGTCGGGGCGGAAGCCACCAAGGACGGCATCCTGGTGCGGTTCGAGGGCGAACAGGCACCCAAGGAGCCGCAGGTGTACGACCTGGTGTTGCAGGCCGTCGGCCGCAGTCCCAACGGCAAGAAGATCGGCGCCGAGAAGGCCGGCATCACCGTCAGCGACCGCGGCTTCATCCCGGTCGACGTGCAGATGCGCACCAACGTCCCGCACATCTTCGCCATCGGCGACATCGTCGGCCAGCCCATGCTGGCCCACAAGGCCGTGCACGAGGCGCACGTGGCGGCGGAAGCCGCCGCCGGCGAGAAGGTGGCGTTCGACGCCCGCGTGATCCCGAGCGTCGCCTACACCGACCCCGAGGTGGCGTGGGTGGGCCTCACCGAGGACCAGGCCAAGGCGCAGGGCATCGCCATCAAGAAGGGGCACTTCCCCTGGTCGGCGTCGGGCCGGGCGATCGCGAACACGCGCGACGAGGGCTTCACCAAGCTGCTGTTCGATGCCAACACGCACCGCATCCTCGGCGGCGGCATCGTCGGCACGCACGCCGGCGACCTCATCAGCGAGGTGGCGCTGGCCATCGAGATGGGCGCCGACGAGGTGGACATCGGCAAGACCATCCATCCGCACCCGACGCTGGGCGAATCGATCGGCATGGCCGCCGAGATCGCCCACGGTACCTGCACCGACGTCCCGCCGCCGCGCAAGTAGCCTCGCCAGCCGCCCACCGGCGGCTGTAGTACGAAGGGAGGCCGGCTCAGGGGCCGGTCGGGAGGTTGTCGGCCGGGCTGTTGCCCATTGACGGGGCCGGCTGTTGCTGCGACAGCAGCACGCGCCGCGCGCCGTCGAAGCGGCGCTTCCAGTAGCCCACGCCCATGTCTTCGACCCGCACCTCGGCGCCGGGCTTGGGCGAATGGATGAACTTGCCGTCGCCGACGTAGATGCCGACGTGGCTGAAGGCCCGCCGCATGGTGTTGAAGAACACCAGGTCGCCGGGCTGGAGATCCTTCTTGTCGATCGCCTGGGTGGCGGCGGCCTGTTCGTTGGCGCGCCGCGGCAGGATCAGGCCCACCGTCTGCTCGTACATCGCCTTGACGAAGCCGCTGCAGTCGAACCCGGTCTCGGCGGAAATGCCGCCGCGCCGGTACGGCACCCCCATGAATCCCATGGCGGTGACGACCAGCTCGGACGTGGTGTCGGTGATGCGGTCGCGCACCTGCCCGAGCCGCACCAGCAGGCCCTTGTCGGCCGTGAGGCGCTGGTCATCGTCCGTCGGCGCCGAGGGCGCTGCCTGGGCCGACAGGGCGCCGGCCAGCACGAGGGAACTGATGAGCCACTTGAACATCGCGCGGAGAGTAAGGTTCAGAAAAGTCGAAGTCAAGCGAACGACGCTTTGTAACTTATTGATGCGATTGGAGTTTCGCAATGGCCCGCTCGGGTCAGATCGCGGATTGCGGAAGTCGGGGGATCTGATGAGCTTAGCAGTCGGGGGCGGGTCGATCGGTCGTGGCGTGGTGGCCTGCGTGCTGCTTTTCACGCTGGCGGGGCTGGCGGCACAGCCGCGCGTGCAACCGGTTGCCACCGGCCTGGCGAATCCCTGGGCAGTTGCTTTCATCGAAGGCGGCCGCTTCCTGGTCACCGAGCGGGCCGGACGCATGCGCATCGTCGAACCGGATGGCCGCGTGGGCGCTCCGATCGGCAGCGTGCCCCCGGTGGTCGCGGGCGGGCAGGGCGGCCTGCTGGACCTGGTGCTGGACTCGGACTTCGAGCGCAACCGCCAGCTGTTCTTCTGTTTCTCGGAGCCCGGTCCCGGCGGCAACTCCACCGCGTTGGCCCGGGCCCGGCTGGCGCCGGACCGCAGCCGGCTCGACGACGTGCAGGTGATCTTCAGCCAGAAGCCGAAGGTGGCGAGCAGCCTGCACTTCGGCTGCCGCATCGTCGAGACGCCGGACGGCCTGCTGTTCCTCACACTCGGCGAGCGGTTCGTCCGCAAGCAGGACGCGCAGCGCCTGGACAACCACCTGGGCAAGATCGTCCGGCTGACCAAGGACGGGCAGGCCGCGCCCGGCAACCCGTTCGCCGGGCGGCACGGGGCCCTGCCCGAGATCTGGAGCCTGGGCCACCGAAACAGCCAGGGCGCCACCCTGGGTCCGGACGGCCGCCTGTGGATGCACGAACACGGGCCACAGGGCGGCGACGAGATCAACCTGCCGCAGCCGGGCCGCAACTACGGCTGGCCCATCATCACGTACGGCGAGAACTACGGCGGCGGCCCGATCGGCGACGGCATCACAGCGCGGGCCGGCCTGGAGCAGCCCCTGCATTACTGGGTGCCCTCGATCGCGCCTTCGGGCATGGCGTTCCTCACCAGCGACCGCTACGGCCCGGACTGGAAGGGCAGCCTGTTCATCGGCTCGCTGAAATTCGGCTACCTCGACCGCGTCGAACTCGCCGACGGCAAGGTCGCGCGCGAGCACAAGCTGCTGGAAGGCATCGGCCGGGTGCGGGACGTCCGCCAGGGGCCCGATGGGCTGCTCTACCTGCTGACCGACAGCGCCGACGGGCGCCTGCTGCGGCTGCTCCCCTGAGGAGCCTCAGGGCTTGACCAGCCCCTTGCGCACCGCGTAGCGGGTGAGGCTGGCGATGTCGTTCAGCCGCAGCCGTTCCATGATGCGGGCGCGGTGGACGTCCACCGTCTTGGGCGACAGGCCGAGCTCGAAGGCGATCTCCTTGGACGCCTTGCCCTGCGCGATGAGCTTGAGGATCTCGACCTGGCGGTCGGTGAGTTCGTCGTTCGCGGTCGGTTCGGACGGCTGCAGCAGCCGCTGGGCGATGACGGGGCTGAAGTAGGTGCCGGTGGCCATCACGCTGCGGATGGACTGCTCCAGCTCGAAGGGCGGTGCGTCCTTCATGAGGTAACCGCAGGCGCCGCTGGCCACCGCGCGCTTGACGAAATCGACGGTGTCGTACATCGACAACACCAGCAGCCGGACACCGGGGTGGCGGCCATGGATCTCGCCGATGGCCGCGATGCCGTCCATGCCGGGCATCGAGATGTCCGTCATCACCACGTCGGGCCGCAGCGAATCGACCAGGGTCACCAGTTCGCTGCCGTTGCGCGCTTCCGCGACCACCTCGACGCCTTCGACCATCGACAACAGCGCCTTGATGCCGGACCGCACGAGGTCGTGGTCGTCGGCGAGCACCACGCGGATGGGCTTGTCGGACGTGGAGGGAGTTCTCATGCAGATGGCGGCGGGAGCGCTGCGGGGAATCAGCGCGAGGCCTGCCAGTTTAGTGCCTGCAGCCCGGCAGCGCGGCGGTTCGGCCCGGCCACACGTGGCCGAGTAAGCCAAATGCCTACGGTGGTGGCGCAAACGCCTGAAGAGCGCAAACAGGACGCGTGTTGTCATCGCAGCCAGCCCCCCCAAGCGCGCGGGACTGCAGGAAACCATCGTGCACAAGGACTTCGAACCCACCAGCATCGAACTCGACGGTCGCGAGTCCGTCCGGGCCGCCGCTCCCGGGTTCCTGCGCACCCTGCTGCAGAGGCTGCGAAGGGCCCGCGGCGGCCGGGATGAGCAGACCGGGCTCCACAGCCGCCAAGGGCTTCTGGAGCTGGGCGACCGGCTGGTGGCGCGCACCGGCCGGGAGGCGGCGCTGGCCATCTTCGATTTCCAGGATCTGCTCGAGGTCCGCGGCATGTACGGCAGCCACGTCAGCGAGGCGCTGCGAAAGACCCTGGTCGAACGCCTGCTGCGGCTGGCCGGGCGCCAGGGGCTGGCCGCGCGCACCGGCCCGGCCCAGTTCGCGGTGCTGCTGCCCGCGACCCGGCACCAGGAGGCGGCGGACGCCATCTTCGGCGTGTTCGGCCGGCCATGCCGCCTGGAGCTGGACCTGCCCGACGACGACCTGGTGCTGGTGCCGGAAGTGACCGTCGACACCTGCGGCCCCGGGGAGGGCGCCGTCTGGGCGCTGTACGAGCGCCTGAGCGTGCGGCTCGCGCGCCACCGCGAACACCAGGAGCTGCGCCGCACCTACCTGCGCCGCTCGCGCGAGCGCCATTCACGGCCCGCGCCGCTGCACGGCCACGACGACCACCTGGACGACTACGCGGTGTCCTGAGGCCCGTATCATCGGGCGCCCCGAACGACCCGAGCCCCCGATGCTGCTGGATGCCCAAGAGAGCCAACTCGTCCTCGTCGACTGCCAGCAGCGCCTGATGCCGGCCGTGCACGAGGCTGCGGCCGTGCTGGCGAACGCCGTGCGGCTGGCGCGCATCGCCCGCCTGCTCGACGTGCCCTGCTGGGGCACGGAGGAGAACCCGGCCGGGCTGGGCCCGACCGTGCCGGAGCTGCTGCCTCATGTCGACACGGTGCTGCCCAAGATGGTGTTCAGCGCCGCCGGCGTCCTGCTGCCGCGCCTGCGGGCGCCGGCGCGCGAGCAGCAGGGCGGCAATGCCCGCAGCTTGCCCAAGCACCTGCGCAAGCCCGCGGCGGCCGCCGCCGCCCCGCGCGAGAGCATCGTGCTGGCCGGCTGCGAAGCCCATGTGTGCCTGCTGCAGACCGCGCTCGACCTGCTCGACGAGGAGCTCGACGTCTGGATCGTCACTGACGCCTGCGGCTCCCGAACCGAGCGCAACCGCGACGCCGCCTTCGACCGGCTGGCCGGCGCCGGCTGCGAACTGGTCACGACCGAGATGGTCGCGTTCGAGTGGCTGCGCGATGCCGGCCACCCGCGCTTCAAGGACGTGCTCGACCTGGTGCGGTAGCGGCGGCCTGTCAGCGTCGGGCAAGGCCGGCGGCCACAATGGCCCGGCCACCAGACGAGGAGACACCATGGGTTACGCCGACTTCCACCGCCGCTCCATCGAGGAGCCGGATGCGTTCTGGGCCGAACAGGCCCGCCTGGTGGACTGGAAGACGCCGCCGGTCCGCATCTGCGACAACGACCGGCCACCGTTCACGCGCTGGTTCGTCGGCGGCACCACCAACCTCTGCCACAACGCCGTCGACCGGCACCTGGCACAACGGGGCGACCAGGCCGCGCTGATCGCGGTGTCCAGCGAAACCGGCACCGAGGCTACCTACACCTTCCGGCAACTGCACGCCGAGGTGCAGCGCACCGCCGCCATGCTGCGCGAGCTGGGTGTGGGCCGCGGCGACCGGGTGCTGGTCTACATGCCGATGATCGCGGAGGCGGTGTTCGCGATGCTGGCGTGCGCCCGCATCGGTGCCATCCATTCGGTGGTGTTCGGCGGCTTCGCCTCGGTCTCGCTCGCGTCCCGCATCGAGGACGCCGGGCCGCTGGTGATCGTCAGCGCCGACGCCGGTTCGCGCGGCGGCAAGGTCACCGCCTACAAGCCGCTGCTGGACGAGGCCATCCGCCTCTCGTCGCACAAGCCGCGCGCCGTGCTGCTGGCCGACCGTGGCCTGGCGCCGATGGAGCGGGTGCCCGGCCGCGACCATGACTGGGCCCCGCTGCGCGACAAGCACCTGCACACCACGGTGGCGTGCGAGTGGATGGACGCCACCGACGTGAGCTACACCATCTACACCAGCGGCACGACCGGCCGCCCGAAGGGCGTGCAGCGCGACGTCGGCGGCTATGCCGTGGCGCTGGCGGCCAGCATGCGGCACATCTTCGACGCGCAGGCCGGCGAAACCTACTTCAGCACCAGCGACATCGGCTGGGTGGTGGGCCACAGCTACATCGTCTACGGGCCGCTGATCGCCGGCATGGCGACCATCCTGTACGAGGGGCTGCCGATCCGGCCGGACGCGGGCATCTGGTGGAGCCTGGTCGAGAAGTACAAGGTCTCGGTCATGTTCAGCGCGCCCACCGCGGTGCGGGTCCTCAAGAAGCAGGACCCGGCCTTCCTGCAAAAGTACGACCTGTCGAGCCTGCGGGCGCTGTTCCTGGCCGGCGAGCCGCTGGACGAGCCCACGGCGCGCTGGATCGCCGATGGGCTGGGTGTGCCGGTCGTCGACAACTACTGGCAGACCGAAAGCGGCTGGCCCATCCTCACGATCGCGAACGGGGTGGAGAAGCAACCCGGCAAGTTCGGCAGCCCGGGCGTGCCGATGTACGGGTTCAAGGTCCGCATCGTCCACGAGGCCACCGGCGAAGAACTCACCGAGCCCGACCAGAAGGGCGTCGTCGTCATCGAAGGGCCCACGCCGCCCGGTTTCATGCAGACGGTGTGGCGCGACGATGCCCGCTACGTCCAGACCTACTGGAAGTCCATTCCCGGCAAGATGGTCTACAGCACCTTCGACTGGGGCATCCGCGATGCAGATGGTTACTACTACATCCTGGGGCGCACCGACGACGTGATCAACGTGGCCGGCCACCGGCTGGGCACGCGCGAGATCGAGGAAAGCATCTCCAGCCATCCCGCCGTGGCCGAGGTCGCCGTGGTCGGGGTGGCCGATCCGGTCAAGGGCCAGGTGGCCATGGCGTTCGTGGTGCCGCGCGACGCGGCCGCGGTGGCCGACCCGGCCGACGCACTGAAGCTGGAGGGTGCCATCCTGAAGGTCGTCGACCAGCAGCTCGGCGCGGTGGCCCGCCCGTCCCGCGTCCGGTTCGTCACGCTGTTGCCCAAGACTCGCAGCGGCAAACTGCTGCGGCGTGCCATCCAGGCCGTCTGCGAGGGCCGCGACCCGGGCGACCTCACCACCATCGAGGATCCGTCCGCCCTCCAGCAGATCCGCGACCTGATCACTGCCTGACGCGGCCGGCCGCAGGCAAATCCCCTTTGCCGAAGTGGGGGCGATCGATGGCACAATCGCGGCCGCAACCTCAGGCCCCTTCCAGCCCACAGTCGCATCCGCCATCCGGTTCAGCCGTGTCGCGGAAGGTTTCCTCAACCAACTGAAGTTCCCTCCAGGGGAGCAGAAAGTCAGCGAGATGAGCGATCAGAGCTCCGTCTACACGGCCTATCTCGGCAACTCCTACCTGTTCGGGGGCAACGCGCCCTACGTCGAGGAGATGTACGAGAACTACCTCGCCAACCCCGGCAGCGTTCCCGACAACTGGCGCGAATACTTCGACGCCCTGCAGCACGTGCCCGCGGCCGACGGCAGCCATGCCAAGGATGTGCCGCACCTGCCGGTGATCAACGCCTTCGCCGAGCGCGCCAAGCAGGGCGGTACCAAGGTCGTCGTGGCCGGCGGCGCCGATTCCGAGCTGGCCCGCAAGCGCACCGCCGTCCAGCAGCTCATCGCCGCCTACCGCAACGTCGGTTGCCGCTGGGCCGACGTCGATCCGCTCAAGCGCACCGAGCGCGAGAACATCCCCGAGCTGGAGGCGTCCTTCTACGGCTTCACCGCGGCCGACCAGGAGACGGTGTTCAACATCAGCAACACCTTCTTCGGCAAGGACAGCATGTCCCTGCGCGAGCTGACCAATGCGCTGCGCGAGACCTACTGCGGCACCATCGGCGCCGAGTACATGTACATCAGCGACCAGGGCCGCAAGCGCTGGTGGCAGCAGAAGCTGGAATCCATCCGCAGCAAGCCCCAGTTCAGCGCCGAGAAGAAGAAGCACATCCTCGACCGCCTGACGGCCGCCGAGGGCCTCGAGCGCTTCCTGCACACCAAGTACGTCGGCCAGAAGCGCTTCTCGCTCGAAGGCGGCGAGAGCTTCATCGCCTCGATGGACGAGCTGATCCAGCAGGCCGGCGCCAAGGGCGTGCAGGAGATCGTGATCGGCATGGCCCACCGCGGCCGCCTGAACGTGCTGGTGAACTCGCTGGGCAAGATGCCGGCGGACCTGTTCGCCGAGTTCGACCACACGGCCAAGGAAGACCTGCCGTCCGGCGACGTGAAGTACCACCAGGGCTTCAGCTCGGACGTCAGCACGCCCGGCGGCCCGGTGCACCTGTCGCTGGCCTTCAACCCTTCGCACCTGGAGATCGTCAACCCGGTGGTCGAGGGCTCCGTGCGCGCCCGCATGGACCGCCGCGCCGACCCCAAGGGCAAGCAGGTGCTGCCGGTGCTGGTGCACGGCGATGCCGCCATCGCCGGCCAAGGCGTGGTGCAGGAGACGCTGGCGCTGGCCGAGACTCGTGGCTACTACACGGGCGGCACGGTGCACATCGTCATCAACAACCAGATCGGCTTCACCACCTCCGATCCGCGCGACACGCGCTCGACGCTGTACTGCACCGACGTCGTCAAGATGATCGAGGCGCCGGTGCTGCACGTGAACGGTGACGACCCCGAGGCGGTCGCGCTGGCCACGCAGCTGGCGCTGGAGTACCGCATGGAGTTCGCCAAGGACGTGGTGGTCGACATCGTGTGCTTCCGGAAGCTGGGCCACAACGAGCAGGACACCCCGTCGCTCACCCAGCCGCTGATGTACAAGAAGATCGCCCAGCACCCCGGCACGCGCAGGCTGTACGCCGACAAGCTGGCCGCCCAGGGCATGGGCGACACGCTGGGCGACGACATGGTCAAGGCCTTCCGCTCCGCGATGGACGCGGGCCGGCACACGGTCGACCCGGTCCTGACCAACTTCAAGAGCAAGTACGCCGTCGACTGGACGCCCTTCCTGGGCAAGAAGTGGACGGACGCGGGCGACACCGCCATCCCGATGGCCGAGTGGAAGCGCCTGGGCGAGCGCATCACCACGGTGCCCGAGCACTTCACGGTGCACCCGCTGGTCAAGAAGGTCCTGGAGGACCGCGCCGCCATGGGGCGCGGCGACGTCAACGTCGACTGGGGCATGGGCGAGCACATGGCCTTCGCGTCGCTGGTCGCCAGCGGCTACCCGGTGCGCCTGTCCGGCGAGGACGTGGGCCGTGGCACCTTCACGCATCGCCACGCCGTGCTGCACGACCAGAACCGCGAGCGCTGGGACATCGGCACCTACATCCCGCTGCAGAACGTGGCCGAGAACCAGGCGCCGTTCGTCTGCATCGACTCCATCCTGTCCGAGGAGGCCGTTCTCGGCTTCGAGTACGGCTATGCGTCGAACGACCCGAACACGCTGGTGATCTGGGAAGCCCAGTTCGGCGATTTCGCCAACGGCGCGCAGGTCGTCATCGACCAGTTCATCGCCTCCGGCGAGGTGAAGTGGGGCCGCGTCAACGGCATCACCCTGATGCTGCCGCACGGCTACGAGGGCCAGGGCCCCGAGCACAGCTCGGCCCGCCTGGAGCGCTTCATGCAGCTGTCTGCCGACACCAACATCCAGGTGGTGCAGCCGACGACCGCCAGCCAGATCTTCCACGTGCTGCGCCGGCAGATGATCCGCCAGCTGCGCAAGCCGCTGGTGATCATGACGCCCAAGTCGCTGCTGCGGAACAAGGACGCCACCTCGCCGCTGTCCGAATTCACCCGCGGCGGCTTCCAGACCGTCATCCCCGAGAACAAGGACCTCAAGGCCGACAAGGTCAAGCGCGTGGTCGTGTGCTCGGGCAAGGTCTACTACGACCTGGCCAAGAAGCGCGAGGAGAAGGGCGCCGACGACACCGCGATCCTGCGTGTCGAGCAGCTCTATCCGTTCCCGCACAAGGCGTTCGCGGCGGAGCTGCGCAAGTACCCGAATGCGACCGACGTCGTGTGGTGCCAGGACGAGCCTCAGAACCAGGGCGCCTGGTTCTTCGTGCAGCACTACATCCACGAGAACCTGGTCGAGGGGCAGAAGCTCGGCTACTCCGGTCGGGCCGCCTCGGCGTCCCCGGCCGTGGGCTACTCGCACCTGCACCAGGAGCAGCAGAAAGCGCTGGTCGACGGCGCGTTCGGCAAGCTCAAGGGTTTCGTCCTCACCAAGTAACCAGTCCGGCGCGGGCATCGGCAATGGCGCGCGTGCGCCGTCGCTGGTTCTCGCCCGCTGCCCGACGCTTAACGCAAAACGGAAGAAGAACATGTCGATCGTTGACGTGAAGGTGCCCCAGCTGTCGGAGTCGGTGGCGGAAGCGACCCTGCTGCAGTGGAAGAAGAAGGCCGGCGAGGCCGTCGCGCAGGACGAGATCCTGATCGAGATCGAGACCGACAAGGTCGTGCTCGAGGTGCCGGCCCCCAGCGCCGGCGTGCTGTCCGAGATCGTGGTGGCCGACGGCGGCACCGTGACGGCCGATCAGGTCATCGCGAAGATCGACAGCGCGGGCCGTGCCTCTGCTGCTGCGGCGGCACCGGCTGCTGCCGCCACGGCGGCCCCGGCCGCCGCCAAGCCGGCCGCCGCGCCGGCGACCGGCGGTTCCAAGTCCGACGTGGCGATGCCCGCGGCGGCCAAGCTGATGGCCGACAACAGCCTGGCTGCCGGCTCCGTGCCCGGTACCGGCCGCGACGGCCGCATCACCAAGGGCGACGTCCTGTCGGCGGTCGCCGGTGGCGCCAAGCCCGCCGCGGCTGTCCCCTCGGCCCGTCCTCCCGCGCCCGCGCTGCCCCAGGTGGCGGCGCCGGTCGCGCCCGACCTCGGCGGCCGCCCCGAGCAGCGCGTGCCGATGAGCCGCCTGCGTGCCCGGGTGGCCGAGCGCCTGCTGCAGTCGCAGTCGAGCAACGCCATCCTCACCACCTTCAACGAGGTCAACATGGCCCCGGTGATGGAGATGCGCAAGAAGTTCCAGGAGAAGTTCGAGAAGGAGCACGGCGTCAAGCTCGGCTTCATGTCCTTCTTCGTCAAGGCGGCCGTGCACGCGCTGAAGAAGTACCCGGTTCTCAACGCCAGCGTCGACGGCAACGACATCGTCTACCACGGCTACTTCGACATCGGCATCGCCGTGGGCTCGCCGCGCGGCCTGGTGGTGCCGATCCTGCGCAATGCCGACCAGCAGTCGTTCGCGGACATCGAGAAGAAGATCGCCGAGTACGGCGCCAAGGCGCGCGACGGCAAGCTGGGCATCGAGGAGATGACCGGCGGCACCTTCTCCATCTCCAACGGCGGCGTGTTCGGCTCGATGCTGTCGACCCCTATCATCAATCCGCCGCAGTCGGCCATCCTGGGCGTGCATGCGACCAAGGACCGCGCGGTCGTCGAGAACGGCCAGGTCGTGGTGCGCCCGATCAACTACCTCGCCATGAGCTACGACCACCGCATCATCGACGGCCGCGAGGCGGTGCTGGGCCTGGTGGCGATGAAGGAAGCGCTGGAAGACCCGGCGCGCCTGCTGTTCGACATCTGACGGCGCGAACCGCGTCATGGCGTGGCTGTACCTACTGGCCGCCGGCCTGTTCGAAGTGGGCTGGCCGGTCGGCTTCAAGCTCTCGCAACAGGGGCTCAAGGCCTGGGGCATCGGCATCGCCATCGTCTGCATGGCCCTGTCGGGCCTGCTGCTGTGGCTGGCGCAGCGCCACATTCCCATCGGAACCGCCTATGCCGTCTGGACCGGCATCGGCGGCGCCGGAACGTTTTTGATCGGCGTCCTGTTCTTCGGTGACGCGCTGACCCCGGGCCGGGTGCTCGGCGTGGCGCTGATCGTCGGCGGCGTCGTCACCCTGAAGCTCTCGCACTGAGGGCTGGAGAGTCTGATGAGCAAGCAATTCGATGTCGTCGTGATCGGCGGCGGCCCCGGCGGCTACATCGCCGCCATCCGCGCGGCGCAGCTGGGGTTCAACACCGCCTGCATCGACGAGTGGAAGAACAAGGACGGCAAGCCGGCGCCCGGCGGCACCTGCACGAACGTCGGCTGCATCCCGTCCAAGGCGCTGCTGCAGTCCTCGGAGAACTTCGAGGAGGCCGGCAAGCACTTCGGCGACCACGGCATCAAGATCAGCGGCCTCGAGATCGACGTCGCGAAGATGCTGGCCCGCAAGGACCAGGTCGTGAAGCAGAACAACGACGGCATCCTGTTCCTGTTCAAGAAGAACAAGGTGACGTTCTTCCACGGCCGCGGGTCGTTCGTGAAGGCCGGCGAGGGCGGCTACGAGATCAAGGTCAGCGGCCCGACCGAGGACAGCATCACGGCCCGGCACGTCATCCTGGCGACCGGCTCCAACCCGCGCGCGCTGCCTGGCGCGGCATTCGACGAGGTGAACATCCTGTCGAACGACGGCGCGCTGCGCGTTCCGCAGGTGCCCAGAAAGCTGGGCCTCGTCGGCTCGGGCGTCATCGGCCTGGAGATGGGCTCGGTGTGGCGGCGTCTGGGTGCCGAGGTCACGGTGCTGGAGGCACTGCCCACGTTCCTGGGCGCGGTCGACGAACAGATCGCCAAGGAGGCGCAGAAGGCGTTCACCAAGCAGGGCCTGAAGATCGAGCTGGGCGTGAAGGTCGGCGAGGTCACCAACGGTCCCAAGGGTGTCAGCGTTGCCTGGACCAACGCCAAGGGCGAGGCGCAGACGCTGGAGGTCGACAAGCTCATCGTCTCCATCGGCCGCGTGCCGAACACCACCGGCCTGGCGGCGGATGCCGTGGGCCTGAAGCTGGACGAGCGCGGCGCCATCGTGGTGGACGACGAGTGCCGCACCAGCCTGCCCAACGTCTGGGCCATCGGCGACGTGGTGCGCGGGCCGATGTTGGCCCACAAGGCCGAGGAGGAGGGCGTGGCGGTGGCCGAGCGCATCGCCGGCCAGCACGGGCACGTCAACTTCAACACCATCCCCTGGGTGATCTACACCAGCCCGGAGATCGCGTGGGTCGGCCAGACCGAGCAGCAGCTCAAGGCCGCCGGCGTGAAGTACAAGGCCGGCACCTTCCCGTTCATGGCCAACGGCCGCGCGCGCGCGCTGGGCGACACGACCGGCATGGTGAAGTTCCTGGCGGACGCCACCACCGACGAGATCCTCGGGGTGCACATCGTCGGCCCCATGGCCAGCGAGCTGATCTCCGAGGCCGTGGTGGCGATGGAGTTCCGCGCCAGTGCCGAGGACCTCGCCCGCATCTGCCACGCCCACCCGTCGCTGTCCGAGGCGACCAAGGAAGCGGCGCTGGCGGTCGACAAGCGGACGCTGAACTTCTGACGGCCGCCACCGGCTGGCGAAGGACGCGACACCCCCGCGCATGAGCGTCAAGGCGATCTATGAGCAGGAGCTCACCCGGCGTGGCTACCGGAGCGACCCCGCGCAACTGCGCGCGGTAGACGCGCTGGAGCGTTGCGCCGAAGAGTGGGGACACTACAAGGTCAAGCGCTCCAACAGTTTCAAGAAGCTGATCAACCACCCCGACATCCCGCGTGGCGTGTACATGCACGGCGGGGTCGGACGCGGCAAGAGCTTCCTGATGGACTGCTTCTTCCAGGCCGTGCCGATCCGGCGCAAGACGCGCCTGCACTTCCACGAGTTCATGCGCGAGGTGCACCGCGAACTGGCGGAGCTGCAGGGCACGGTCAACCCGCTCGACGAGCTGGGCGAGCGCATGGCCAGGCGCTTCAAGCTGATCTGCTTCGACGAGTTCCACGTCGCCGACATCACCGACGCGATGATCCTGCACCGCCTGCTGCAGGCGCTGTTCGACAACGGGGTGGGCTTCGTGACGACCTCGAACTTCCGGCCGGACGACCTGTACCCGAACGGGCTCCACCGCGACCGCCTGCTGCCGGCCATCGCGCTGCTGAAGGCGAACCTGGAGATCGTGAACGTCGACAACGGCGTCGACTACCGCCAGCGCACGCTGGAGCACGTGAAGCTGTACCACACGCCGCTGGGCCCCCAGGCCGACGCCGAGATGAACGAGGCGTTCACCGAGCTGGCCGAGGCGCACGACGAGGACCCGGTGCTGCGCATCGAGCAGCGCGAGATCCGGGCGCGGCGCAAGGCGGGCGGGGTGGTCTGGTTCGACTTCCGCACGCTGTGCGGCGGTCCGCGGTCGCAGAACGACTACCTGGAGATCGCCACCCAGTTCCACACCGTCCTGCTGTCCGACGTCCCCTACATGCCGGTGAACCTGGCGTCGGAGGCGCGCCGCTTCACCTGGCTGGTGGACGTGCTGTACGACCGCCGCGTCAAGCTCATCCTCTCGGCCGCCGTGCTCGCCGACCAGCTCTATACCGAAGGGCCGCTGGCGCACGAGTTCCCGCGCACGGTGTCCCGGCTGGCGGAGATGCAATCGGCGCAGTTCCTGGCGCTCGAACGCCGCACGGTGGACACTAGGCTGACATGAGCCGCCGCCACCTGCCGACCTTCCTGCTCCTGCTCGCCTTGCTGCCGGCCGCCGCCGTGGCCCAGGACGCCAAGGAGCTCGCCGCCGAGCGCGAGCGCATCGCCGCCGAGCGCACCCGCCTCGACGCCGAGTTCTTCGCCGAGCAGAAGGCCTGCTACCAGCGGTTCGCCGTCACGGGCTGCGTCGAGGCCGCGCGCAGCAAGCGGCGCGAGGCCATGTCCGACCTGCGGCGCCAGGAGATCGGCCTCAACGACCTGGAGCGCAAGCAGCGCACTGCCGAGCGCATGCGCGAGCTGGAGGAGAAGGATGCCCAGCACCGGCGCGACCAGGAGGAGCGTCGTGCCAAGGGGGTGGAGGAGCAGGCCGCCCGCGAGCAGCGGGCCGCCGACAAGGCCGCCAAGGCCGCGCAGGCGGCTTCGGCGGCGCAGGGCCGCTCCGCGGCCGCCGCCGAGCCGAAGCGCGCGGCAGGCGACGGGGCCGACGTGGCGGAGAACCAGCGCCGCCACGACCAGCGCATCGAGGATGCGCGCGAGCACCGCGAAAAGGTGGAGGAGCGTGCGGCGCGGTCCAACAAGGCCGTGAAGCCGCTGCCGGTTCCGCCCTGAGTCGGCGGGCGTGTCAGGCGCCCAGCGGCTCCAGCTTGACGATCACCAGGGACAGGTTGTCGCCGCCCCCGCGGGCGCGCGAACGCGCCTTTTCGATCAGGAACTCACTGGCCTCGCGCGGCGACAGCGACGACAGCACCGAGCCGAGCTCGTTGGGGCTGAAGTAGTGCCACACGCCGTCGCTGCAGGCCATGAGCACGTCGCCCGGCTGCAGCTGGGCGATGAGGTTGATGTCGGCCGGCGGGTCGTCCTCGGCGCCCAGGCACCCCATGAGGATGTTGGACTGCGGGTGGACGTTGGCCTCTTCCTCGGTGAGTTCGCCGCGATCGACCAGCGTCTGCACGTACGAATGGTCCATCGTGCGCTTGACCAGCTTGCCGGACTGGAAGTGGTAGATGCGCGAATCGCCGGCATGCACCCAGTGGCAGTCGCCCGCCGGGTTGATGAGGAATGCCGCGACGGTGCTGTGCGGTTCCTGCTCGGCGGAGATGGCGGTGAGCTTGATCACCAGGTGCGACTCCTGGACGATCTGGCGCAGCAGGCCCGAGGCCTCGTCCTGCTCGGGCGAGTAGCGCTCGAACAGCTGCTTGGCCGTGAGCATCACCTGGTCGGAGGCCTTGCGGCCGCCGCTGCGGCCGCCCATGCCGTCGGCCACGATGCCCAGCACGCAGCCTTGCGCCCGGGGGTGCGCGATCAAGGCCACCTGGTCCTGCTGGTATTCGCGGTCACCCTTGTGGATGCCGGTGGCTGCGGTGAGTCGGTAGCCTTTGCCCATGTCGTTGCGGCCTTTGCGGCCTGGCCGCGTGATGATTGCCCCTGAAGCACGTATTATCGTCACCGCCCGCAGAGCTCTCGGCGGCCGACCGCCAACTTTTGCCGTGGAATCCAACCTGCATTCGCCCGAACGGCGGCTGATCGAGCTGCGGATGGAGCACGCCGATCTCGACGCCCTCATCGACCGCGCGGGCGACGACCGCCCGGTCGACGAGCTGACGCTGCGCCGGCTCAAGAAGCGCCGGCTGGCGCTGCGGGACCTGATCGCGCAGTTCGAACTCTCGCTAGACCCCAAAGAGCCCGCGTGACCGAGTTGCTGACGGCCGTGCGCCGGGCCTTCGAGGCCGACGGCCCGCTGGGAGAAGCGGGCGAGACCTTCCGGCCCCGCGAGGCCCAGACCGAGATGGCGCTGGCCGTGGCGCGCACCATCGAGGAAGGCGGCGCGCTGGTGGCCGAGGCCGGCACCGGCGTCGGCAAGACCTTCGCCTACCTGGTTCCCGTGCTGCTGTCCGGCGAGCGGGCGCTCGTGTCCACCGCCACCAAGACCCTGCAGGACCAGCTGTTCGGCCGCGACCTGCCGCGCCTGGCCGAGGCGCTGGGCGTTCCGGTGCGCACCGCGCTGCTCAAGGGGCGCGGCAGCTACCTGTGCGCGCACCGCCTCGACCTGGCCCGGCAGGACCCCGGCGCCGGCGACCGCGCGGTGGCCGCGGCGCTGGCCCGCGTGGAGCGCTGGGCCCAGACCACGCGCAGCGGCGACCTGGGCGAGATGGCCGGCCTGGACGAGCGCTCGCCCGTCCTGCCGCTGGTGACGTCCACGCGCGAGAACTGCCTGGGCTCGGCCTGCCCCAAGTTCCGTGCCTGCCATGTCAACCAGGCCCGGCGCGAGGCGCTCGCCGCCGACGTGGTCGTGATCAACCACCACCTGTTCTTCGCCGACCTGGCGGTGCGCGAGTCCGGCATGGCGGAACTGCTGCCGACGGTGCGGGTCGCTATCTTCGACGAGGCCCACCAGCTGAACGAGACCGGCGTGCAGTTCCTGGGCGCCCAGCTGGCCACGGGTCAGCTGCTGGACGTCACGCGGGACATCCTCGCGGCCGGCCTGCAACTGGCGCGCGGGCTGGCCGACTGGCAGCAGTGCGGCGGCGCCCTGGAGCGCGCAGCGCGCGACCTGCGGCTGACGGTGGGACGGAGCGCTGCCGGCAACCGGCTGCGCTGGACCGGCGACACGCCCGAGGGGGTCGATCCGACGCAGTGGGCGGACGGCCTGGCCGCGGTGTCGCAGGCGCTGGACGGCGCGCTCGACGCCCTCGCCACGGTCAGCGAGCTCGCGCCGGATTTCGTGCGCCTGCACGAGCGGGTGAGCAAGCTGGCCGAACGCACGCGCCGCTTCGGCCAGGACTGCGCGCCGGGCTCGGTGCGCTGGGTCGACGTCGGGCAGAACCTCCGCCTGATCGAGTCCCCGCTGGACATCGCCGAGACCGTGCGCACCCGCCTGCTGAAGCTGCCGGCGGAGGACCCGTCCGGGACCGATGACCCGCCGCCGGCGGGCAGGAGCTGGATCTTCACCTCGGCGACGCTGGGCGACGATCCACGCCTGTCGTGGTTCACCGAACCCTGCGGGCTGGAGGAGGCGACCGTGCTGCGCGTCGGCAGCCCGTTCGACTATGCCGCGCAGGCAGCCCTGTACCTGCCCCGCGACCTGCCGCGGCCGGCCGACCCGGGCCACAGTGCCGCCGTCGCGCGGCTGGCGGCGGCGTCGGCCGAGCGGCTGGGCGGCCGCACCCTGGTGCTCACCACCACGCTGCGCGCCTTGCGCAGCATCGGCGAGGACCTGCAGCGCCGCTTCCAGGATCGCGGCGACATCGAGGTGCTGGTGCAAGGGCAGTGGCCGAAGACCCGGCTCATGGACCGGCTCCGCGAGGGCTCCACGCACGGCGGCCCCGGCTGCCTGCTGGTGGCCTCGGCCTCGTTCTGGGAGGGGGTCGACATCCCGGGCGATGCGCTGCAGCTGGTCGTGATCGACAAGCTGCCGTTCCCGCCCCCCGGCGACCCGTTGGTCGAGGCGCGGTCGCAACGGCTGGAAGGGCAGGGCCGCAGCCCGTTCAACGACCACTCGGTGCCGGAGGCGGCGGTGGCGCTCAAGCAGGGCGCGGGCCGCCTGATCCGGCGCGAGAGCGACCGTGGCGTCCTCGTGGTGTGCGACACCCGGCTGGGGACGATGGGGTACGGACGCCGCCTGCTGGCGGCCATGCCGCCGATGCGCCGCCTGCAGTCGCAGGACGAGTACCTGCAGGCGCTGGACGAGCTGGCCGGCTAGCGGCCGGCGCTCACCAGAGCTTCCACCACGGGCCCTTGTCCTCGGACCTTGTGCCCTGCGGCAGGTACTGGCTGCCCGGGTAGTTCTTCTCCAGCACGCGGCGCGAGTCGTCCCGCAGTTGGGTCATGCCGAGCGCGTCGTACGACTGCATCAGCAGGAACAGCGCCTCCTCGTGCGCGGGGACGGCCTGGTACTCGGTGACGGCGGACTGGGCGCGGCTGATGGCGGCCACGTAGGCCCCGCGCCTGTAGTAGTAGCGCGCCACATGCACCTCGTACTGCGCCAGCGAGTTGACGATGTACGTCATGCGCGAACGGGCGTCCGGCGTGTAGCGCGAGTCGGGGAAGCGGGCGGCGAGCTCCTTGAAGGCCTCGAACGACTCCTTGGCGGCCTTCTGGTCACGCTCGGACAGGTCCTGGCGCGTCAGCCAGGACAGCGCACCGAGGTTGTCGTTGAAGTTGACCAGGCCCTTGAGGTACAGCGCGTAGTCGATGCCGGGACTCGCGGGGTGCAGCTTGATGAAGCGGTCGATCGTGGCGATGGCCTGGGCCGGTTCGCCACCGCGGTACTGCGCGTAGGCCTTCTCCAGCTGCGCCTGCTGCGCGAGCGGCGTGCCGGCGGCCCGGCCTTCCAGCTTCTCGAGCAGCGGGACGGCCTTGTCCCAGGCGTTGGAGCTCATTTCCTCCTTGGCCTCGGCGTAGATGCGGTTCGGGCTCCAGGTCGCGGTCTTGTCTTCCTTCGTCGAGGAACATCCCGCCAGCACCAGCAGCACGGTCGCCAGGCACGATAATTTGACTCGAAGCATGAAGCGCAGACCTTCTTGAAACAGGGCCGGACGATTATAGGAGCCGCACCCTCCGCGCCCCGCGCGGACGACCCGCCCGACGACGAGGCCGAGGCAGGCGTCGTCGAGGCCGAACTGCGCCAGGTGCAGGTGCCCCCGGCGCAGCACGGCGAGCGCCTCGACCGGGTGCTGGCAGCCCTGCTGCCCGAGTTCTCGCGCAGTTTCCTGCAGCAACTGGTGGCCGACGGCGCCGTCGCCATCAACGGCCGTTCCGCCAGCCGGCCGGCGCACCGCGTCAAGGCGAGCGACGTGCTCGCCATCGAGTTGCGGCCGACGCCGCAGAGCCAGGCCTTCCGCCCCGAGGCCATGGCGCTGTCGGTGCCCTATGAGGACGAGCACCTGCTGGTGGTCGACAAGCCGGTCGGCCTGGTCGTCCATCCTGCGCCCGGGAACTGGAGCGGGACGCTGCTGAACGGCCTGCTGGGCCGCGACCCGCGCGCCGCCGACGTGCCGCGGGCCGGCATCGTGCACCGCCTGGACAAGGACACCAGCGGGCTGATGGTGGTGGCCCGCAGCCGGCCGGCGATGGACGCGCTGGTGCGCATGATCGCGGCGCGCGAAGTCTCCCGGCAGTACCTCGCACTGGGGCATCGCCGTTGGTCCGGCCCGTCGCCCCGCGACGTCGACGCGCCGATCGGCCGCGATGTGCGCAACCGGCTGCGCATGGCGGTGGTGGACCTCGGGCGCGAGGCGGGCAAGGAGGCGCGCACGACCTTCGAGTTCCTCGACGGCAACGATCTCGGCTGCCTGGTGCGCGCCAGCCTGCACACCGGGCGCACCCACCAGATCCGGGTCCACATGGCGCACCTGGGCCATCCCCTGGTCGGCGACACGCTTTATGGCGGCGCAGCCGCGGCCGGGGTGCAGCGCCAGGCCCTGCATGCCTTCCGGCTGGCCTTCGTCCACCCTTTCACGGGCGCGCCGCTGGACCTGCGCTCGGAACTGCCTGCCGACCTGGCCGCCGGGTTGTCCGGATGGGGGCTGCGTTACAATCAACCGGCACCGCAGGCACCTTCCAGGCCCGCCGGATCCCCCCGCACAGCCTGATGGCGCCGCCCCCACCCGGGCCCCCCAGCGACCGCCGCGCCCCCGGCGCCGGTCCCACGACAAGAGAGACCAGATGAATACCGCGGATGCCAAGCGCGTCCTCGAAACCGCGTTGATCTGCTCGCAGCAGCCGTTGCCGGTGCGCGAGTTGCGCGTGCTGTTCAACGACGAGCTCGGCGCCGATACCATCAAGATGCTGCTGGACGACCTGCAGCACGACTGGACGCAGCGCGGCGTCGAACTGGTCTGCGTGGCCAGCGGCTGGCGCTTCCAGAGCCGGCCCCAGATGCGCGAGTACCTGGACCGCCTGCACCCCGAGAAGCCGCCCAGGTACACGCGCGCTGCGATGGAGACGCTGGCCATCATTGCGTACCGCCAGCCGGTCACGCGCGGCGACATGGAAGACATCCGCGGCGTCACGATCAACACCCAGATCCTCAAGCAGCTCGAGGATCGCGGCTGGGTCGAGGTGATCGGCCATCGCGAGGCACCGGGCCGTCCGGCGCTCTACGCCACCACCCGCCAGTTCCTCGACGACCTCGGCCTTGCGTCGCTGGACCAGCTGCCCATGCTCGAGGAGCCGTCGCAGCAGATGGTGGCGCTGGCCGGCCTGGCCGGCGGCGACGACGGCGCGCAGGGTGCGCTGGCCATCGAGGCGCCCGCCGATGCCGACGCGGGCCTTGCACCGGCCAACGAAGCCGCCATCCTGGCGCAGGATGCCCCCATGCCCGGAACGGACGACGCGGCAGCGCCTGCCGTCCCCGACCCGACCGACACCCCGGCCGTAGCCGGAGACGCCGACACCGGTGTTTCCGAGCCGGCGCCCTTGACCCGACGCGCATGACTTCCACCGACCTGCAGGGCGTTGCCCCGGACGCCGACGACGAGAAGGACAAGGCCGTCCAGGCGCCGGTCCAGCAGCCAGCCGCGGTCGCCGTGCCCGTGGCCGAGGCCCCGCGCAACCAGCAGCGCATGGCCGCCGACGACGAGGGCGAGGACGAGGACCACGCCGATGGCCACGAGGACGACGAGGACGACGACCACGACGACCGGCCCGTCCGGCGCGAGCCCAGCGGCCCGCCACCGGAGCCGATCCGCTTCGAGGACGTGGTCTCCGGCAAGTTCGACGCCGACGAGCAGAGCGCCGAGGTGGCGCTGGCCAAGCGCGTGCTGGCGCCGCAGGCCGACACGCCCAAGCTGCACAAGGTGCTGGCGCAGGCCGGCCTCGGGTCCCGGCTCGAGATGGAACAGCTCATCATGGAAGGCCGGATCTCGGTCAACAACGAGCCTGCCCACATCGGCCAACGCATCCAGTTCGGCGACCAGATCAAGGTCAACGGGCGCCCGATCAAGGTGCGCATCGCGCCTCCGCCGCCCCGCGTGATCGCCTATCACAAGCCGGCCGGCGAGGTCGTCACCCACGACGATCCGCAGAACCGCCCGACCGTCTTCCGCAAGCTGCCCAAGCTGTACCAGGGCAAGTGGCAGTCGGTCGGCCGGCTGGACCTGAACACCGAAGGCCTGCTGCTGTTCACCAGCTCGGGCGAGCTGGCCAACCGCCTGATGCATCCGCGCTTCGGTCTCGAGCGCGAGTACGCCGTCCGGGTCCTGGGCGCGCTGTCGGCCGAGGAGAAGCAGCGCCTGCTCGAGGGCGTGGAACTCGATGACGGCAAGGCCCAGTTCGGATCCGTCGAGGACGGCGGCGGCGAGGGCGCCAACAACTGGTACCGCGTCACGATCTCCGAAGGCCGCAACCGCGAGGTGCGCCGCCTGTTCGAGGCGCTCGGCCATGCGGTCAGCCGCCTGATCCGCATCCGCTACGGCGCCATGGTGCTGCCGCGCGGGCTCAAGCGCGGCGCCTTCATGGAACTGGACGAGCGCGACATCCGCTCGCTGACGCAAGCGGCCGGCGCGTCCCTGGCCGAACCGGCTGAGCATGGCGACGGCAAGTCGCGCAACCGCCGGCGCGGCAACCGCGGCGGCGGCCCGCGTCCGGACGCCGGCCAGTCCCGCGGAGCGGGCGGAGGCGGCGGCGGTGCTGGCGGCGGCCGGGGTGGCAGGGGGCAGGGCCAGCAGGGGCAGGGACAGCAAGGCCAGCAGCGCCGCAACAAGGGCGACCGCGCGGGCGGTGGCGGTGGCGGTTCCGGCGGCGGCCAGCCCGACCCCATGAAGACTTCGTTCGGCTACATCGGCGCGGACAGCTTCATGCGCCAGCGCCAGGGTGGCGGCGCCGGCGGTGGCGGTGGCGGCCAACGACGCGGCGGTGGGGGAGGCGGCGGCGGTGGTGGAGGCGGCGGTGGAGGCCCCCGCAGAGGCAATCGCGGCGGCCGTTGAAGCCTTGCCAGCCGGCATGAGGCCCGCCGGTTAAAATCCTGGGCTTTGCCGAACTTTCCCGCCTGCGGCGCCCCTAATCGGGGCGGCGCGGGCCTCGACACTTTTCCCTAACCGACTCCAGGAACCAGCAATGGCGATCGAACGCACCCTTTCCATCATCAAGCCCGACGCGGTGGCCAAGAACGTCATCGGCCAGATCTACGCGCGCTTCGAAGGCGCCGGCCTGAAGGTCGTGGCTGCCCGCATGGCGCACCTGTCGCGCCAGGAAGCCGAGCAGTTCTATGCCGTGCACAAGGCGCGCCCGTTCTTCAACGACCTGGTGAGCTTCATGATCTCCGGCCCGGTGATGATCCAGGTGCTCGAGGGCGAGAGCGCCATCCTGAAGAACCGCGACCTGATGGGCGCCACCGATCCCAAGAAGGCCGAGAAGGGCACCATCCGCGCCGACTTCGCCGACAGCATCGACGCCAACGCGGTGCACGGCTCCGACGCGCCCGAGACGGCCGCCGTCGAGGTCGGCTTCTTCTTCCCCGGCATGAACGTCTATTCCCGCTGACGCGGGAATCTCCCATGCGATGACCACGGCCAACCTCCTCGACTTCGACCTCGAAGGGCTGGCCGCGTTCTGCCAAACGCTGGGCGAAAAGCGCTTCCGGGCGACCCAGCTGTTCCGCTGGATCCACCAGCGCGGTGCGCGCGAGTTCGACCAGATGTCCGACCTGGCGAAGTCGCTGCGCGAGAAGCTGCGCGGCGCGGCCCGCATCGAGGGCCTGCCGGTCATCAGCCAGCACGAGTCCGCCGACGGCACCATCAAGTGGCTGTTCGATGTCGGCGACGGCAATGCCGTCGAGGCCGTGTTCATCCCCGAGGACGACCGCGGCACGCTGTGCGTCTCGTCCCAAGCCGGCTGCGCGGTGGGCTGCCGCTTCTGCTCCACCGGGCACCAGGGCTTCTCGCGCAACCTCAGCACGGGCGAGATCCTCGCCCAGCTGTGGTTCGCCGAGCATTTCCTGCGCGGCCACCTGGGCACGACCGACCGCGTCATCTCCAACGTGGTGATGATGGGCATGGGCGAGCCGCTCCAGAACTACGCCGCGCTGGTGCCGGCATTGCGCGTCATGCTTGACGACCACGGCTACGGCCTGTCGCGGCGCCGCGTCACCGTGTCCACCTCCGGGGTGGTGCCGATGATCGACCGCCTCGGGCAGGATTGCCCGGTGGCCCTGGCCGTGTCGCTGCACGCGCCCAACGACCCGCTGCGCGACAACCTTGTGCCCCTGAACCGGAAGTACCCGCTGGCCGAGCTGCTGGCCGCCTGCGGCCGTTACCTCGAGCACGCGCCGCGCGACTTCATCACCTTCGAGTACTGCATGCTCGATGGCGTCAACGACCAGCCGGAGCACGCGCGCCAGCTGGTCGACCTGGTTCGCGCCAGCGGCGTCAACTGCAAGTTCAACCTCATTCCGTTCAACCCGTTCCCGCAGTCCGGGCTGACGCGATCGCCCAACACCCGGGTGGTCGCGTTCGCGAAAATGCTGAGTGATGCTGGTATCGTCACCACCGTGCGAAAAACGAGGGGGGACGACATCGACGCCGCGTGCGGGCAACTCGCCGGCGACGTGAAGGACCGCACCCGCGTGGGCGAACGCATCGCCCAGCAGCGCACGGTCATGCTGCGGCAGGTCCCTGCCGGCGTCGCGAAAGAGGGTTGAATCACATGAAGCGCCTCGGCTCCATCGGTGTCGTGCTCACGGCCCTGTCCTGGTCCGGCCTGCTGGCCGGCATGCTCGCGGTGGGTGGCTGTGCCGCCCCGGCCACCGAGCAGGCCAAGACCAGCGACCCGATCACCGAATCCGACGAGCCCGAGCACCGGCGCCGCGCCCGCATCCGGATGGAGCTGGCGGTGGGCTACTTCGAGCAGGGCAAGACCAGCATCGCGCTCGACGAGCTCAAGCAGGTCATCCTGGCCGATCCCACCTTCCCCGACGCCTTCAACCTGCGCGGCCTGGTGTACATGCGAATGAACGACATGGGCCAGGCCGAGGACAGCTTCCGGCGGGCCGTGGCGCTCAACCCGCGCGACGCCAACACCCTGCACAACCTGGGCTGGCTGCAGTGCCAGCAGCGCCGCTACGACGACGCCCAGCGGTCGTTCGAGCAGGCGCTGAACAGCCCCATCTACGGCGACCGCGCCAAGACGCTCATGGCGCAGGGCCTGTGCCTGGCGCGTGCCGGCAAGCCCGGCGACGCCGAGCGCAGCCTGTCCAAGGCCTACGAGCTGGACGCCGGCAATCCCATCATCGGCTACAACCTCGCCAACCTGCTGTATGCCCGCGGCGACCTGCAGCGGGCCCAGTTCTACATCCGGCGCCTGAACAACACCGAGCTGGCCAACGCCGAGACGCTCTGGCTGGGCGTGAAGGTCGAGCGCAAGATCGGCGACCAGGTCGCCCTCGCGCAGCTGGGCGAGCAGTTGCGCAAGCGGTACCCGCAATCGCGCGAGGTCACCCTCCTGGACAAGGGAGCGTTCGATGACTGAGGGGCAAGCGGGCGGCCCCAGCGCGGGCAGCCTGTTGCGCCAGGCCCGCGAGGCGTCCGGCCTGCACGTGGCGGCGCTGGCGGCTTCGCTCAAGGTGCCCGTGCGCAAGCTCGAGGCACTGGAGGGCGACCGCTACGACGAATTGCCCGATGCGGTGTTCGCGCGGGCGCTGGCGTCGGCGGTGTGCCGCACGCTCAAGGTCGATGCCCAGCCCATGCTCGACCGGCTGCCACAGGGCAATGCCCCGCGCCTGGGACCCGAGCGCGAGCCGATCAACGCCCCGTTCCGCGCTCCCGGCGACTACGTGGGGCCGAGCCTGTTCGACCGGCTCACCCGCCCGGTGTTCCTGGCGGTCTTCGCCCTCCTGCTGGGCGCCCTGGTCATCATCTTCCTGCCCGCCGGGGGCCGGGACGAAGTCGCGTCCAAGCCCGCCGAAGCCCCCGCGGGCGTGCCCATGGCGCCGGCAATCCTGGCGCCCGGCGCCGAGGCGCCGGCGGCATCCGCGCCGGGCGCGCCGCCCGTGATGCCTCCTGTCGCCAGCGCCGATTCGGCGCCGACTCCCACCGCCGCGGCTCCGTCCGCCACGGCATCGGCCGCGGCCCCCGTCACGGTGGTTGCTCCGTCCACCCAGGCGGCCGCGTCTGCGCCCGCCGATGGCACGGCCGTGCCCGCCAGCGGGCTGATCGTGTTCAAGGCCACCGGCCCGTCGTGGGTGCAGGTCACCGATGCCAAGGGCACGGTCACGCTGCGCCGCCTCATGGCCGCCGGCGAAACCGCCGGCGCGTCCGGCAGCCCACCGCTGGTCGTCACGGTCGGCAGCGCCAACGCCACCTCGGTGCAGGTGCGCGGCCAACCCTATGACCTGGCGGCCGTGGCGAAAGACAACGTCGCACGGTTCGAGGTGAAGTGATGTCCTCCATGCCTGAATCCTGCCTGCCCGTCGAGCCCGCAGCGCCTGCCCGGCGCCGCACGCGCCAGGCGCGCGTCGCCTGGGGTGACCGCGTGGTCACCGTCGGCGGCGACGCCCCGGTGCGGGTGCAGTCGATGACCAACACCGACACCGAGGACGCGATCGGCACCGCCATCCAGGTCAAGGAACTGGCGCAGGCCGGCTCCGAGGTGGTGCGCATCACGGTCAACACGCCCGAGGCGGCGCGGCAGGTGCCCTACATCCGCGAGCAGCTCGATCGCATGGGCGTCGACGTGCCGCTGATCGGCGACTTCCACTACAACGGCCACCGCCTGCTCACCGAGTTCCCCGACTGCGCCCAGGCGCTGTCCAAGTACCGCATCAATCCCGGCAACGTGGGCAAGGGCGACAAGCGCGACCGGCAGTTCGGCCAGATGATCGAGGCCGCCATGCGCTGGGACAAGCCGGTGCGCATCGGCGTCAACTGGGGCAGCCTCGACCAGGAACTGCTCGCCTCGCTGATGGACGAGAACGCCCGCCGCGCGCAGCCGTGGGAAGCGCGCAGCGTCATGTACGAGGCCCTCATCACCTCGGCCATCGAATCGGCCCGGCGTGCCGAGGCGATGGGCATGAACGGCGACCAGATCCTGCTGTCCTGCAAGGTCAGCGGCGTCCAGGACCTCATCTCCGTCTACCGCGAACTGGCGCGCCGCTGCGACTACGCGCTGCACTTGGGCCTCACGGAGGCCGGCATGGGCACCAAGGGCACGGTGGCTTCGAGCGTGGCGATGTCCATCCTGCTGCAGGAAGGCATCGGCGACACCATCCGGGTCTCGCTCACGCCGCAACCCGGCGAGTCGCGCACCCAGGAGGTGGTCATCGCCTCCGAGATCCTGCAGTCGCTGGGCCTGCGCATCTTCGTGCCCAGCGTCACGGCCTGCCCGGGCTGCGGCCGCACGACCAGCACCACCTTCCAGGAACTGGCCAAGCAGATCGACGACCACCTGCGGGCCAACATGCCGGTGTGGCGCAGCAAGTACCCCGGCGTCGAGAACCTGAGGCTGGCCGTCATGGGCTGCATCGTCAACGGTCCCGGCGAGAGCAAGCACGCCGACATCGGCATCAGCCTGCCCGGCACCGGCGAGGCGCCGGCCGCCCCGGTCTTCATCGATGGCGAGAAGGCGCTCACGCTGCGCGGCGACAACATCGCGGCCGAGTTCCACCAGATCGTCGAGAACTACATAGAGAAGAGATTCGGCGTTGCGGCTTGAGGCGGGGGCGCGTCCGGCGCCCGATGCCCAGCACTGAACGTCCGACCCAGACATGGCTGACAAACTGAGTGCCGTCAAGGGCATGAACGACATCCTGCCGGCCTCGGTGCCGCGCACGGAGAAACTGCCCGATTCCGCGCTGTGGCAGTGGTTCGAGACGGCGGTGCGCGACGTGCTGGGACGCTACGGCTACCAGTACCTGCTGACCCCCATCGTGGAACCCACCGCGCTGTTCGTGCGCGGGCTGGGGGAGGTGACCGACATCGTGGAGAAGGAGATGTACTCCTTCACCGACTCGATGAACGGCGACAAGCTCACGCTGCGCCCCGAAGCCACCGCCGGCATCGTGCGTGCGGTCGTCGAGCACAACGCGCTGTACAACGGGCCGCTGCGCATCTGGACCGTCGGGCCGATGTTCCGCCACGAGCGTCCGCAGAAAGGCCGCTACCGGCAGTTCCACCAGCTCGACGTCGAGGCGCTGGGCTTCGCTGGCCCGGACGTCGATGCCGAGATGATCCTGATGGCGCGCGCGCTCTGGCGCGAGCTCGGGCTGGTCGAGGGACAGCACGTCCGGCTGGAGATCAACAGCCTGGGCCAGCCCGACGAACGCAAGGCGCACCGCGAGGCCCTGGTGGGCTATTTCGAGCAGCACGCGCAGGCGCTGGACGCCGACTCGCAGCGCCGCCTGCAGTCGAACCCGCTGCGCATCCTGGACAGCAAGAACCCCGCGATGCAGGCGCTGATCGAGCAGGCTCCCAAGCTCATCGATTTCCTGGGCGAGGCGTCGCTGGCCCACTTCGACGCCGTCCGGGCCACGCTCGATGCCGTGGGCCTGGCGTATCGCGTCAACCCGCGCCTGGTGCGCGGCATGGACTACTACAACCTCACCGTCTTCGAGTGGGTCACCGACCAGCTCGGGTCACAGGGAACGGTGTGCGGCGGTGGCCGCTACGACGGGCTCATCGCCCAGCTGGGCGGAAAGCCGGCGCCGGCCGTGGGCTTCGGCCTGGGCATCGAGCGGCTGCTGCTGCTCATCCAGGAATTGCAGCTCCCGATGCCCTCGCAGGCGCCCGATGCCTATGCCGTCGTGCCGCCCGGCACGCCGCTGGCACCCGTCGTGGTGGCCCTCGAGGCCCTGCGCGCCGCCGGCGTGCGCGTCGTGCAGCATGCGGGCGGTCCCGACGGTCCCGGCAGCATGAAGTCGCAGTTCAAGAAGGCCGACGGCAGCGGGGCGCGCCATGCCCTCGTGTTCGGCGCCGACGAGCTGGCGGCCGGCGAGGTGACGCTCAAGGCGCTGCGCGACGGCTCCGGCGAGCAGCAACGGTTGCCGCTGGCCGACGTGGCCGCCTGGGCCGACCGCCTCAGGGCCTGACTGCACGCCTCCTTACAATCTCCGGCTGCCCGACCCGCGGCCGAACGAGCACTTTTCCATGGCATCCCACCTCGATCTCGAAGAACAGGAGCAGCTTGACCAGCTCAAGCACTTCTGGAAGACCTACGGCAACCTGATCTCCTGGCTGCTCATCATCGTGTTCGGCGCCATCGCGGCCATGAACGGCTGGCAGTACTGGCAGCGCGCGCAGTCGGCGCGGGCCTCCGCCATCTACGAGGACGTCGAGCGCGCGGTGCAGGCCGGCGACCTGGCCCGGGCCGAACGGGGCTTCGCCGACGTAAAGGACAAGTACGGCCGCACGCTGTTCGCGCAGCAGGCGGGGCTGCTGGTGGCGCAGGTCGCAGTCGACAAGGGCAAGCCCGACACCGCCAAGGCGGCGCTCGCCTGGGTGGCCGAGCAGGCGTCCGACGAGGGCTACCAGGCCATCGCCCGCCTGCGGCTGGCGTCCGTGCTGGTCGAGACCAAGTCGTACGACGAGGCGCTCAAGCAGCTCGCCGCCGATGTGCCCGCACCGTTCGCGGCCCTGGTGGCCGACCGCCGCGGCGACATCTACCAGCTGCAGGGCAAGAAGGCCGAGGCCAAGGCCGAGTACGGCAAGGCCTACCAGGCCCTGGACGAGCAGTCCGAGTACCGCCGCCTGCTGGAGGTGAAGCTCACCGCGCTGGGCGTCGACCCGAAGTCGCTCGCCACCGGCGACAAGCCGGCCGCCGGGAGCGCCAAGTCATGATCAAGCAAGCGATGACCGCCGGCCGCATCGGCGCGGCCGCCGTGCTCGCGGCCAGCCTGCTGGGCCTGGCGGGCTGCTCGATGATGCCGTCCTTCCTGGGCGGCAGCGACAAGGCGGCGCCGCCGCAACTCGAGCCCAATCCGGGTCTGCTGGCCGTGCGCCAGGCATGGACCACGAAGCTCGGCGAAGTCGGGTTCCCGATGACGGTCGCCGTCAACGGCACCCAGCTCGCGCTGGCGAGCAGCGATGGCACCGTGGCCATGCTCGATGCGGGCACCGGCCGTGAACTCTGGCGCGCCGGCGTCGGCTCGGCCATCGTGGCCGGCGCCGGCAGCGACGGCACCACGCTGGCGGTCGTCACGCGCGACAACGAACTGGTGGCTGCCAGCGCCGGCAAGGTGCTGTGGCGCCAGAAGCTGGCTGCCCAGGCCTACACGGCCCCGCTGGTGGCCGGCAACCGCGTGTTCGTGCTGGCCGCCGACCGCTCGGTGTCCGCCTTCGACGGCCAGAGCGGCCGCCGCCTGTGGTCGCAGCCGCGCCCCGGCGAGCCGCTGGTCCTGCGCCAGTCGGGCGTGCTGCTGGCCGTGGGCGACACGCTGCTGGCCGGGCAGGGCGGCCGCGTGGTCGGCCTGAACCCCAACAACGGCAGCGTCCGCTGGGACGCCGCCATCGCCACGCCGCGCGGCACGAACGACGTCGAGCGCCTGGTCGACCTGGTCGGCCGGCCCAGCCGCGTCGGCAACTCGGTGTGCGTGCGTGCCTTCCAGGCCTCGGTGGGCTGCCTCGACGCGACCCGCGGTGGCCTGGCCTGGACCAAGCCATCCAATGGCGGCGACGGCCTGGGTGGTGACGACCGCCTGGTGGTCGGCACCGAATCCGACGGCCGCGTCGTGGCTTGGCGCCGCGACAACGGCGAGCGCGCCTGGACCACCGACAAGCTGCTGCACCGCGGCACCGGCACGCCGCTGCTGGTGGGCAATTCGGTCGCCGTGGGCGACTCCACCGGCCTGCTGCACGTGCTCTCGCGCGAGGACGGCAAGCTGCTCACCCGCCTGACGACCGACGGTTCGCCGGTCGTGGCCCCGCCGGTGATCGCCGGCAGCACCCTGGTCGTTGTCACCCGCAACGGCGGGGTCTACGGCTTCGTGCCGCAATAACCGCATCCCGAGGGCGGACCATGAAACCCGTGATGGCCCTGGTGGGCCGCCCGAACGTCGGCAAGTCGACGCTCTTCAACCGCATCACCAAGTCGCGCGACGCCATCGTGGCCGACTTCGCCGGCCTCACGCGCGACCGCCACTACGGCAACGCGCGGCAGGGCAAGCACGAGTTCATCGTCATCGACACCGGCGGCTTCGAGCCCACGGCCGAGTCGGGCATCTTCATGGAGATGGCCAAGCAGACGCGGCAGGCCGTGGCCGAGGCGGACGTGGTGGTCTTCGTGGTCGACGCCCGCGGCGGCCTCTCGGCCCAGGACCACGACATCGCCAACTACCTGCGCAAGCTGGGCAAGCCGACGGTGCTGGCGGCCAACAAGGCCGAGGGCATGACCGAGGGCGTTCAGCTCACCGAGTTCTATGAACTCGGCCTGGGCGAGGTACACGCCGTCTCGGCCGCGCACGGGCAGGGGATCCGCAGCCTGGTCGAGGTGGCCCTGGAGCCGCTGGGCCTGCCGGACGACGAGGACGAGGCGGCCGTCAACGAGAGCGTCATCAAGCTGGCGGTGGCCGGCCGGCCCAACGTCGGCAAGTCCACCCTCATCAACACCTGGCTGGGCGAGGAACGCCTGGTGGCCTTCGACCTGCCGGGCACCACGCGCGACGCCATCTCGGTGCCGTTCGAGCGGGGCGGCAAGCGCTACGAGCTCATCGACACCGCCGGCCTGCGCCGCAAGGGCAAGGTGTTCGAGGCGATCGAGAAGTTCTCGGTCGTCAAGACGCTGCAGGCGATCGAGTCCGCCAACGTCGTGCTGCTGCTGCTCGACGCCACGCAGGGCGTGACCGACCAGGACGCCCACATCGCCGGCTACATCCTCGAGAGCGGCCGGGCGGTGGTCCTGGCCATCAACAAGTGGGACGCCGTGGATGCCTACCAGCGCGAGCAGGTGCAGCGCCAGATCGAGGCTCGGCTGGCGTTCCTGAAGTTCGCGGCCCTGCACCTGATCTCGGCCAAGAAGCGCCAGGGCCTGACGCCCGTGTGGCAATCGATCGCCCAGGCCCACCAGGCCGCGATGACCAAGATGTCGACCCCGGTGCTCACGCGGCTGCTGCAGGAGGCGGTGCAGTTCCAGGCCCCCAAGCGGTCGGGCATGTTCCGGCCCAAGCTGCGCTATGCGCACCAGGGCGGCATGAACCCGCCGGTGATCGTGATCCACGGCAACTCGCTGGAGCACGTGACCGATGCCTACAAGCGCTTCCTCGAGGGCCGGTTCCGCAAGGAGTTCAATCTCATCGGGACGCCGCTGCGCATCGAGCTGAAGACCTCCCACAATCCCTACGCCGACAAGGAATGACGGCCCGGGGAGGCCTCACGCACTTGAACGACCCCGTGCCATCCCCAAGTGCCGGGTCTAGCCCGCTGCCTACTTGCACGGCTGGGTCGCTGTGGTAAGGTGCAAGTTCCAACAACGCTTCGAACACGGAGAATATCGTGAGCAACAAAGGGCAGCTGCTACAAGACCCGTTCCTCAACACGCTGCGACGGGAGCACGTGCCGGTGTCGATCTACCTCGTCAACGGCATCAAGTTGCAGGGCCAGATCGAATCGTTCGACCAATACGTGGTGCTCCTTCGCAACACGGTGACCCAGATGGTCTACAAGCACGCCATCTCCACCATCGTCCCCGGCCGGGCCGTGAACTTCTCCACGGCCGAGAGCAACGAAGCCGCCACCTGATCGCGGGCGCGGCTCGCGGCACGCGCGCCGGGGGTCTTCCACCGCCGAAATCCCCCGGACGCCGATTTGCCTGATTCCCCTGATCGTTCCACCGCCCCCACCGTCCTGGTCGGGGTGGATCTCGGGCTGCCCCATTTCGACGGCGAGCTCGCCGAACTGGGCGAGCTCGCCCGCACGGCCGGCCTGCAGCCGGTGGCCCGCATCACCGCCAAGCGCAAGGCGCCGGACGCCGCGCTGTTCGTCGGCAAGGGCAAGGCCGACGAGATCAAGGCCCTGGCCGAGGAGCATGGCGCCACCGAAGTGCTGTTCGACCAGTCGCTCAGCCCCGGCCAGCAGCGCAACCTCGAGCGCCACCTGGGCCTGCCGGTCAACGACCGCACCCTGCTGATCCTGGAGATCTTCGCCCAGCGGGCGCGCAGCCACGAAGGCAAACTGCAGGTCGAGCTGGCCCGCCTGCAGTACGTCAGCACGCGCCTGGTGCGCCGCTGGTCGCACCTGGAGCGCCAGACCGGCGGCGCGGGCGTGCGCGGCGGTCCGGGCGAAAAGCAGATCGAACTCGACCGCCGGATGATCGGCGATGCCATCCGGCGTACCCGCGACCGGCTCGAGAAGGTGAAGAAGCAGCGCCACACCCAGCGGCGCCAGCGCGAGCGCCAGGGCGCCTACAACATCTCCATCGTCGGCTACACCAACGCCGGAAAGTCGACGCTGTTCAATGCGCTGGTGAAGGCGCGGGCCTACGCCGCCGACCAGCTCTTCGCGACCCTCGACACCACCACCCGCCAGCTCTACCTGGGCGACGCCGAGGGGGCCGGCCGGTCGGTGTCGCTGTCCGACACGGTCGGCTTCATCCGCGACCTGCCGCACGGCCTCATCGACGCCTTCCAGGCCACGCTGCAGGAGGCGACCGACGCCGACCTGCTGCTGCACGTGGTCGATGCCGCCAACCCGAACCACCCCGAGCAGATCGGTGAAGTGCAGCGCGTACTGCAGGAAATCGGGGCCGACCACGTGCCGCAGGTGCTGGTGTTCAACAAGACCGATGCGCTCGAGCCGTCGCAGCAGCCCCGGGTGCGCAGCGACCTGTTCGGACTCGAGGGCGAGGCGGTCCGGCGCCTGTTCGTCAGCAGCCGCACGGGGGAGGGCCTGGCAGAGCTGAGAGCCGAGCTGGCCGAGCGCGCGGCGAGTGCCGCGCAGCACACATCCCCCCGTTCAAGTCCCGAATTGCACGACGAGCCCGCCTGATTGGGCACAATCGACCAAGCAACGACCACAACACGAAGCGCATGAAGCTCCACTTCCCCGGCGTCCTGGCGGCTCTCCCGGGCCGCGTCCGAGGCATGTTCAACCTGAACGATCCGCGCTGGGGGCGCGGGGGCGACGACGGCAAGGACAACAAGCCCGAGGGCGGCAACGGCCGCGGCCCCAACCAGGGTCCACCCGACCTCGACGAGCTCTGGCGCGATTTCAATCGCCGCCTGGGTGGCCTCTTCGGAGGCAACCGCGGCCGCCGTCCCGATCCCGGCAACAACGGTGGCGGCTTCCAGCCCGACATGAAGAGCGCGGGCCTGGGCGTCGGTCTGATCATCGGCGTGCTGGCCCTCATCTGGCTGGGCACCGGCATCTTCATCGTGCAGGAAGGCCAGCAGGCGGTGGTCACGCGCTTCGGCCGCTACCACTCCTCGGTCGGTGCCGGCATCAACTACCGGCTGCCATACCCGATCGAGCGCCATGACGTCGTGAACGTCACGCAGATCCGCTCGGTCGACGTCGGCCGCGACGCCGTCATCAAGGCCACCGGCCTGCGCGAGTCGGCCATGCTGACCGAGGACGAGAACATCGTCGAGATCAAGTTCGCCGTGCAGTACCGGCTGAACGACGCACGCGCCTACCTGTTCGAGAGCAAGAACCCGGGCGAGGCAGTGGTGCAGGCGGCCGAGACGGCCGTGCGCGACGTGGTCGGCAAGATGCGCATGGATTCCGCACTGGCCGACGAGCGGGACCAGATCGGGCCGCGCGTGCGCACCCTGATGCAGCAGATCCTGGACCGCTACAAGGTCGGCATCGAGGTGGTGGGCATCAACCTGCAGCAGGGCGGCGTGCGTCCCCCGGAGCAGGTGCAGTCCGCCTTCGACGACGTGCTCAAGGCCGGCCAGGAGCGCGAGCGGGCCAAGAACGAGGCCCAGGCCTACGCCAACGACGTCATCCCGCGCGCCGTCGGTTCCGCCGCGCGGCTGAAGGAAGAGGCCGAGGGCTACAAGTCCCGCGTGGTCTCGCAGGCGCAGGGCGACACGCAGCGCTTCAACGCCGTGCTGGCCCAGTACCAGAAGGCGCCGCAGGTCACCCGCGACCGCCTGTACCTCGAGACCATGCAGCAGATCTACGCCAGCGTCACCAAGGTGCTGGTCGAGTCGCGCCAGGGGGCCAGTCTGCTGTACCTCCCGCTCGATCGCCTGTTGCAGCAGGTGGCGTCCGGCACGCCGGCCATCGCACCCGAGCCGGCTGTCCCGCCCAGTGGCCCCGCTGCCGGCTCGTCCGGCTCCTCCTCCGTGGACGCGCGAACCCGCGACAACGCCCGTGGCCGCGAGCGCGAGTCGCGCTGAGCAGGAGGACAAGACACCATGAACCGCATCGGATTCTTCGCCGCCACGGCCCTCATCATCCTGGCCCTCCTGAGCTCCATGCTCTTCGTCGTCGACCAGCGCCAGTTCGGCGTCGTCTACTCGCTCGGCCAGATCAAGGACGTGATCACCGAGCCGGGGCTGAACTTCAAGCTGCCGCCGCCGTTCCAGAACGTCAGCTACATCGACAAGCGCCTCCTGACGCTGGACAGCAGCGACACCGAGCCGATGCTCACCGCCGAGAAGCAGCGCGTGGTCATCGACTGGTACGTGCGCTGGCGCATCAGCGATCCATCACAGTACATCCGCAACGTCGGCCTCGACGAGGCGGCCGGCGCCAACCAGCTCAACCGGGTGGTGCGCAACGCCTTCCAGGAAGAGATCAACCGGCGCACCGTGCGCGAGTTGCTGTCCACCAAGCGCGAGCAGCTCATGGCCGACGTCAAGCGCGAGGTGCTCGAGGTGGTCAAGGGCAGCAAGCCCTGGGGCGTCGACGTCATCGACGTGCGCATCACGCGCGCCGACTACGTGGAGGCCATCACCGAGTCGGTCTACCGCCGCATGGAGGCCGAGCGCAAGCGGGTGGCCAACGAACTGCGTTCCACCGGCGCGGCCGAGGGCGAGAAGATCCGCGCCGACGCCGACCGCCAGCGCGAGATCACCATCGCCAACGCGTACCGCGACGCGCAGAAGATCAAGGGCGACGGCGACGCGCAGGCAGCCAGCATCTACGGCGAATCGTTCGGCCGCGATGCGCAGTTCGCGAAGTTCTACCGCAGCCTGGAGGCCTACCGCGCCACCTTCAACAAGAAGGGCGACGTGATGGTGGTCGATCCGAGCGGCTCCGAGTTCTTCAGCGCCTTCCGCGGCGGCGGCGCCGCCGCACCCGCCCCGGCACCCGCCAGGAAATAGCCGGCCTTGGACAGCAACACCTTCTGGGCCGCGCTGGCCCTGGTGCTGGTGTTCGAGGGCCTGCTGCCGCTGCTGGCCCCGCGCGGCTGGCGCAACACCTTCCAGAAGCTGCTGGTCCTGCGCGACGGCCAGTTGCGCTTCTTCGGCCTGTGCAGCGTGCTGCTCGGCCTGGTGCTGCTCTGGCTGGTGGGCTGAGTTCCTTCGGCGTCGTTCCCCGTGCCATCGGCGGTCACGCATGAGGCACCGGGGAGGGGGCCGGCGCGCCGCGTAAAATCCCTGTTTTAACAGCGCCTCCTCCCTTCATGTCCGCCTGGCTCCTGCCGGATCACATCGCCGACGTCCTGCCCTCCGAGGCGCGGCACATCGAGGAACTGCGGCGCCAGTTGCTCGACACGGCGCGGGGCTACGGCTGCGAGCTGGTGATGCCGCCGCTGCTCGAGCACCTCGAGTCGCTGCTCACCGGCACCGGCGAGGCCCTGGGCCTGCAGACCTTCAAGCTGGTCGACCAGATCTCCGGTCGCACCCTGGGCCTGCGTGCCGACACCACGCCCCAGGTCGCCCGCATCGACGCCCACCTGCTCAACCGCTCCGGCGTCGCGCGCCTGTGCTACTGCGGCCCGGTGCTGCACACCCGCCCGGACCGCCCCCACGCTACCCGCGAACCGCTGCAGTTCGGCGCCGAGGTCTACGGGCACGGTGGCATCGAAGCCGACCTGGAGGTGCTGCTGCTGGCGATGGACTGCCTGCGCGCCACGGGCGTCGGCTCGGCCACGGTCGACCTGGCGGATGCGCGCATCGTGCGCGCGCTGTTCACGGATGTCACGGTCGATGCGCAGGCGCTGCGCGACGTGCACGCCGCATTGGCGGCCAAGGACGCGAGCGCGCTGGCCCGGCTCACCCGATCCTTCCCCAGCGCGGCCCGCGAGGGCCTGGCCGCCCTGGTCTCCCTCTACGGCGACGCCAAGGTGCTCGACGAGGCGCGCCGCGTGCTGCCTCCCGTGCCCGGCCTGCACGAGGCCCTGCAGCAGCTCCGGTGGCTGGGCGGCCAGATCGAAGGCGCCACGGTGAGCTACGACCTGGGCGACCTGCGCGGCTACGCCTACTACAGCGGCATGCGGTTCGGCATTTACACGGCCGGCGCGAGCGATGCGCTGGTGCGCGGCGGCCGCTACGACGAGGTCGGGGCGGTGTTCGGGCGCAACCGGCCGGCCGTCGGCTTCTCGCTCGACGTCAAGGAACTGGTCGGGGTGGTTCCCAAGCGGCCCCTGAAGGCCGCCATCCGCGCGCCCTGGGGCGAGCAGGAGCCGCTGCGCGCCGAGATCGCGCGCCTGCGCGCGGCCGGCGAAACCGTGGTCTGCACGCTGCCCGGCCACGGCCACGAGGTGGACGAATTCCACTGCGACCGCGAACTGGTCGCCGAGCAGGGCCGATGGGTCCTGCGCTCCCTCTGATCTCCCTTCTTTTTTCCGGATTCCTTTCGTCATGAACAAGACAACGGGTCGCAATGTGGTCGTCGTGGGCACCCAGTGGGGCGACGAGGGCAAGGGCAAGCTGGTCGACTGGCTGACCGAGATGGCGCAGGGCGTCGTGCGCTTCCAGGGCGGCCACAACGCCGGCCACACGCTGGTGATCAATGGCGTCAAGACCGCGCTGCACCTCATTCCCAGCGGCATCATGCGCCCGGGCGTCAAGTGCTACATCGGCAACGGCGTGGTGCTGTCGGCGGCCAAGCTGTTCGAGGAGATCGAAGGCCTGGAGAAGGCCGGCGTCGAGGTGCGTTCGCGCCTGCGCATCAGCGAGGCCTGCCCGCTGATTCTGCCGATCCACGCCGCGCTCGACGTGGCCCGCGAGCAGCTGCGCGAAAAGGGCGGCACCGAGAAGATCGGCACCACCGGGCGCGGCATCGGGCCGGCCTACGAGGACAAGATCGCCCGCCGCGCACTGCGGGTGCAGGACCTCAAGCACCCCGAGCGCTTCGCCGAGAAGCTCAAGGTGCTGCTGGAGCTGCACAACCACGTGCTCACCACCTACCTGCACGCGCCGGCCGTGGACTACCAGAAGACCCTGGACGAGGCGCTCGCACTGGGCCAGCAGCTGCGGCCGATGATGGCCGACGTCTCGCGCGAACTGAACGAAGCCCATTTCCACGGCGACAACCTGCTGTTCGAGGGCGCGCAGGGCACGCTGCTCGACGTCGACCACGGCACCTACCCCTACGTCACGTCCAGCAACTGCGTGGCGGGCAACGCCTCGGCCGGGTCCGGCGTGGGGCCGGGCATGCTGCACTACATCCTGGGCATCACCAAGGCGTACTGCACCCGGGTGGGCGGCGGCCCGTTCCCGACCGAGCTCGACTGGGAGAAGCCCGGCACGGTGGGCTACCACCTGTCGACCGTCGGCGCCGAGAAGGGCGTCACCACCGGCCGCTCGCGCCGCTGCGGCTGGTTCGACGCTGCACTGCTCAAGCGCAGCGCCCAGGTCAACGGCCTGTCGGGCCTGTGCATCACCAAGCTGGACGTGCTCGACGGTATCGAGGAGCTGAAGCTGTGCACCGGCTACGAGCTCGATGGCGAGACCACCGACATCCTGCCGCTGGGCGCCGACGAGATCGCGCGCTGCACCCCGATCTACGAAACCATGGAAGGCTGGCGCGAGAGCACGGTCGGCGTGACCGAGTACGACAAGCTGCCGGTCAACGCACGCCTGTACCTGCAGCGCATCGAGCAGGTCACCGGGGTGCCCGTCGATATCATCTCGACCAGCCCCGACCGCGACCACACCATCATGATGCGGCACCCGTACCTGGCCTGACCAGGACGAGGGAACACGAGGCAACGAGGAGGACCATGATGTTGACGGAAGACGGCAAGCACCTGTACGTGAGCTACGACGAGTACCACAACCTGATCGAGAAGCTCGCGATCAAGGTGCACCAGTCGGGGTGGAGGTTCGACACCATCCTGTGCCTGGCGCGCGGCGGCATGCGCCCGGGTGACATCCTCTCGCGCATCTTCGACAAGCCGCTGGCCATCATGTCCACCAGCTCGTACCGGGCCGAGGCCGGCACGGTGCAGGGCCACCTGGACATCGCGCGCTACATCACCACGCCCAAGGGCGAGATCGCCGGCAGGGTGCTGCTGGTCGACGACCTCGCCGACTCCGGCCACACGCTGCACAAGGTGGTCGACATGCTGAAGAACAACTACCCGCCGATCACCGAGCTGCGCAGCGCCGTGATCTGGACCAAGGGCCTGTCGACCTTCACGCCCGACTACCAGGTCGAGTTCCTGCCCACCAACCCCTGGATCCACCAGCCGTTCGAGGGCTACGACAGCATGGGCGCGGAGAAGCTGCTGGAGAAGTGGAAAGTCTGAGTGATTCACCTGAAGAACGCTGCGCGTTCTTCAGGTGGTTCCCGATCAGTTGAGCGAGACCGGCGGAGCCGGATCCTCGCTCAAGGGGTGTTCGCGTTGCATGCTATTCCGCGCGAACGCGTCGACCGGCGGTCGTTACCATAGGTTCATGACCAAGCAGCCGGCCGCCGACCTCATCCACCACCCGTACCGTCCGCCGGAAGGCTTCGCCGCCCCGCAGGCAGGGGTCTACAAGGCCTCCACCGTCATCTTCTCCGACGTCGCCGCCCTGCGCGCGCGCGACTGGCGCCACAAGCACGGCTACACCTACGGCCTGCACGGCACGCCCACCACGTTCCAGCTGGAGGAGCGCATCGCCGCCCTGGAGCACGGCCTCCAATGCCTGCTGGTGCCGAGCGGGCTGGCGGCGATTGCCAACGTCGACCTGTCGCTGCTGGCGGCCGGCGACGAAGTGCTGCTGCCGGACAACGCGTATGGCCCCTCGCGGGCCCTGGCCGAAGGCGAACTCCACCAGTGGGGCATCACGCACCAGCGCTACGACGCCATGGACCCGGCCGACCTGATGCGACGGATCGGGCCCAAGACGCGGCTGGTGTGGCTGGAGGCGCCCGGCTCGGTGACGATGGAGTTCCCCCCGCTGCAGGCGCTCGTCGGCGCCTGCCGGGCGCGCGGCATCACCACGGCGCTCGACAACACCTGGGGTGCGGGCCTGGCCTTCGACGGCTTCGCCTGTGGCGCCGACATCGTCGTGCAGGCGCTCACCAAGTACCCGAGCGGCGGCGGCGACGTGCTCATGGGCTGCGTGGTCACGCGCGACGAGGCGCTGCACGTGCGCCTGAAGCTCACCCACATGCGCATGGGGTGGGGCGTCGGGGGCAACGATGTCGAGATGGTCCTGCGTTCGCTGCCGAGCCTGCCGCTGCGGTACCGGGCCCACGACACCGCCGCCCGGCAGTTGGCGCGCTGGTTCCAGGGCCGCCCCGAGGTGGCGCAGGTGCTGCACCCGGCGCTGGAAGGCTCGCCGGGCCACAACCACTGGCAGGCACTGTGCGGCGCCGATGGCCTTGCGGCCGGCCTGTTCTCGGTCGTGTTCCACGAGCGCCATGCGCCGGACCGCGTCGATGCGTTCTGCGACGCGCTGCGCCTCTTCAAGCTCGGCTATTCCTGGGGTGGCCCGGTAAGCCTGGTCGTGCCCTACGACATCCTCTCGATGCGCCGGCCGGGCAGCTGGCCGTACCGCGGCACACTGGTTCGGTTCTCGGTCGGACTGGAGGAGCCGGCGGCTCTGCAGGCCGACCTCGAACAGGCCCTGCAGGTGCTCGGTTGAGCGCTGGCGTGCGCGGGGATTTCGCGTACATTGGGGCCATCACCCCCAACGGAGCGGAACGCGAGTGCCATCACCCAACTACGGATACGAGAAGCGGCAGAAAGAGCTGGCCAAGAAGCGCAAGAAGGAAGACAAGCTCAAGGCCAAAGCCGACCGGAAGGCCGGCGTCCCCGGTGAACCCGAGCAGCAGCAGCCTGCCGGCGACGACGTGCCTTCCGCCCCGACGGCCCAGCCGCCCCAGTCCTGAGCTTCATCCGTCCGGGGCCAGCAGCTCGCTCGCCACGGCATCCATCGCCTCGGCCGAGCGCCCGGCTGGCGTCAGCGCACCGGCCTGGCCGTACTGCTTGAAGTTGCGCTGGATCGACCCCGTGTAGCCCGGGTCGTAGTGCTTCTCCAGCAACTCCCGGAACACCTCACCGACCTGCCCGGCGCGCGCCGCCTCCTGCCATCCGCGCACCACCGCCGCCCCCCGCAGTTCCACCAGCGCCTGCAGGCGGCCGCAGAAGAATTCCGGGTCGCGCACGAACCAGTCGTAGTCCTCCAGCAGCAGTTGCACCCGCTCGTCGATCGGCAGGTCCACCCGCAGGCAGGGACTGGCCCGCATCGCGAGGATGAGCGGCTCGGGCACCGCGACGTTGCCCACCTTCTTGCTCTCGCTCTCGACGTAGACCGGGCGTGCCGGGTCGAAGGCGCGCAGCTGCTCCCAGATCCGCATGTCGAACTGCTTCTGGCTGGGCTGCACCTCGCCAGGCATCAGCCCCAGCACCGAGCCCCGGTGCTGCGCCAGCGCCTCCAGGTCGAGCACCTGCGCGCCCTGGCGCGCCAACGCCTGCAACAGCCGGGTCTTGCCCGATCCCGTCAGGCCGCACACCACCCGGTACTGCAGCCGCTGCGCGAGCACCGGCAGGTCGGCCAGGACGGCGTTGCGGAACGCCTTGTAGCCGCCCTGGACGAGCGTGACCCGGAAGCCGATCTGGTCGAGGAGGTCGGCCAGCACGCCGCTGCGCTTGCCGCCGCGCCAGCAGTAGACGAGCGGTTGCCATTCGCGCGACTTGTCCTGGACCTCGCGCTCGATGTGGCGCGCGATGTTGGCCGCGACCAGCCCGGCGCCGCGCTTGCGCGCCTCGAACGGGCTGACCTGCTTGTAGAGGGTGCCGACCAGCGCACGTTCCTCGTCGTTGAGCGAAGGCCAGTTGACCGCGCCCGGCAGCCGGTCCTCGGCGTACTCGGACTCGCTGCGCGCGTCGATCACCTGGCTGAACTCGGACAGCCGTTGCGCCGCTTCGGTGGCGGCAATGACGCGAACGGTCAAGGCTTGCGCTCCCCTGGCGGCATCGCCTTGCCCGTGTCGGCCTGGAGCAGCTTGCGCAACTCGGGCCAGACGTTCTCGAGGATGGTCGGCTGGGCCTGTTCGGTCGGGTGGATGCGGTCGGCCTGGAACAGCCGCTCGGCATCGGGCGCGTCGGCCACGCCCTTGAGCAGGAAGGGCACCACGGCAGCCTTGTGCCGCCGCGCCACCTGCTCGTACAGCGCAGCGAACCTGGCCCCGTAGTCGGCGCCGTAGTTGGGCGGCAGCTGGATGCCCACCAGCAGCACGCGGGCCCCGGCCTGTTGCGCCGCTTCGGTCATGCGCGAGAGGTTGTCCTCGGTCATGGCCAGCGGCAGCCCGCGCAGCGCGTCGTTGGCGCCCAGCTCGATCGCGACGTGGGTCGGCCGGTGCTGGGCCAGCAGGGGCGCCAGCCGCGAGCGGCCGCCCGACGTGGTGTCGCCGCTGATGCTGGCGTTGACGACCTTGACCGGCAGCTTCTGCTCGGCCAGCCGCTTCTCCAGCAGGGCCACCCAGCCGGTACCGCGGCGCAGGCCATACTCGGCGCTCAACGAATCACCGACGACCAGCAGCGTGGCCGGCTCGGCGGCGTGCAAGGCACCGGCCCCGAGGGCGGCTGCCAGCGTCACGATAAAGTCCCTGCGATCCACCTCATCCTTTCGTCCATGCCGGAATCCATCATCGCCGTCGACCACGTCCACAAGTCCGTGACCGACTCGACCGGCACCCTCGACATTCTCCGTGATATCGATTTTTCCCTGGCCCCGCGGGAAACCGCCGCCATCGTCGGCGCCTCGGGATCGGGCAAGAGCACGCTGCTGTCCATCGTGGCCGGCCTGGACACGCCCACGCGCGGCACGGTGCGGCTGGACGGCGAGGACCTGTTCGCCCTCGACGAGGACGACCGTGCCGCACTGCGGGCGCGGAAGGTCGGCTTCGTGTTCCAGAGCTTCCAGCTGCTGGGCAATCTCACGGCGCTGGAGAACGTGATGCTGCCGCTCGAGCTGGCCGGCCGCCGCGACGCCCGCCGGTCGGCCGGCGAGATGCTGTCGCGGGTGGGGCTCGCCGAGCGGTTCGGCCACTATCCCAAGGTGCTGTCGGGCGGCGAGCAGCAGCGCGTGGCGCTGGCCCGCGCCTTCGTCGTCGAGCCGGCGGTGCTGCTGGCCGACGAGCCCACCGGCAGCCTGGACTTCGCCACCGGCGAGACGGTGATGAACCTCATGTTCGAGCTGAACCGCGAGCGCGGCACCACGCTCGTGCTCGTCACCCACGACCGCGCCATCGCGGCGCGCTGCGAACGGCGCATCACGATCGAGGCGGGAACGGTCGTGGCCTGACGGCGGGAGCGCGAGCGGGAACGGAATCGGGAGCGGGCGCGGACACCGGTACCCAGAAAGCGCAAAAAGAGAAGGAGACGACGCGGAAGACGTCCAAGGAGGGAGGGAGTGCTGCGAACGGCAACCCCCACTTCGTCGTCGTTCTGCGTCCCACTGCGTTCCTTCTGCGCCTCCTGCGGACGGAAGTCCCCTTTCTTCCTCCCATCGATAATCGTCCCATGTCCACCGCCAAAGTCCTCTTCGGGTTCCACGCCGTCGGCGTGCGCCTGAAGACCGCGCCCCAGTCCGTCGTCGAGGTCTACTACGAGGTGGCGCGCAAGGACGCGAGGATGCGGCAGTTCCTCGAGCGGGCACGGGAAGCCGGCGTGCGGCTGATCGAAGCCGACGCGCTGCGCATCGCCAAGCTGGCCGGCAGCCACGGCCACCAGGGGGTGGCGGCACGGGTCGAGCCGCTGCCGGCCGCGCGTTCGCTGGACGACCTGCTCGATACCGTCGAAGGTCCGCCCTTGCTGCTGGTGCTGGACGGCGTGACCGACCCGCACAACCTGGGTGCCTGCCTGCGCGTGGCCGACGGCGCCGGCGCCCATGCCGTCATCGCACCGAAGGACCATGCCGTCGGCCTGAACGCCACCGTCGCCAAGGTGGCGAGCGGCGCGGCCGAGACGGTGCCGTACTTCATGGTCACCAACCTGGCACGCACGCTGGGCGAGCTGAAGGAGCGCGACATCTGGTGCATCGGCACCAGCGACGATGCGCCACGCACCGTGTTCCAGGCCGACCTGAAGGCGCCCGTGGCGCTGGTCTTGGGCGCCGAGGGGCCGGGCATGCGGCAGCTCACGCGCAAGACCTGCGACGAGCTGGTGTCCATCCCGATGCGCGGCGCCGTCGAGAGCCTGAACGTGTCGGTGGCCAGCGGCATCTGCCTGTACGAGGCCTTGCGCCAGCGGACATGAGCCTCGCCGACGTCCGGGAGTGGGTGCGCGGGGCGACCTCCATCGCCGTGCTCACCGGCGCCGGCGTGAGCCAGGAGTCGGGCGTGCCGACCTTCCGCGATGCCCAGACCGGCCTGTGGGCACGTTTCCGGCCCGAGGACCTGGCCACCGAGCAGGCCTTCCGGGCCGACCCGGGGATGGTCTGGGACTGGTACGTGATGCGCCGGGCGATGGTGGCGCGGGTCGAACCGAATGCCGGCCACCGGGCGCTCGCCCGCTTCCAGCAGGCCCGTCCAGGGCGGCTGGCCCTCATCACCCAGAACGTCGACGGCCTGCACCAGCGCGCAGGCAGCACGGGCGTGCTCGCGCTGCACGGCACCCTGCAGGACGATCGTTGGCTCGATCGCCCCAGGCCCTGCTGCACCGCCTTGCCGCCGCAGGAAGGCCGGCCGCCGCGCTGCGGCCGGTGCGGCAACCTGCGCCGGCCGGCGGTGGTGTGGTTCGGCGAACTGCTGCCGGCCGAGGTGCTCGCGGCCGCCGAACAGGCGGCCCGCAGTTGCGACCTGATGCTGGTGGCCGGCACCAGCGGCGTGGTCTACCCGGCGGCGGGCCTGGCGCGCACCGCCGCGGAGCGGGCGCGCATGGTGGTGGTAAACCCCGGGCCGAGCGACCTCGACGATGCGGCGCACGCGGTGCTGCGCGGCACGTCGGCGACGCTGTTGCCGCAACTGCTGGAGGATGGCGCATGAAGACCAAGACGACGATGGCCCTGCTGGGCGCGGCGCTGCTGTTGGCGGCCTGCACGCAGGAGCAGCAGAACAAGCTGGGGCGCGACATCCAGAACTGGACCGGCACCAACGGCGTGCTCGAGGTCTACGCGGGCGACAAGCTCGTGCGGCGCTTCCTGCGGGTCGACAAGCTGTCGACCGCGCTGGGCACCGACGACAACGCGGCGCGGGCCTACCGCTTCGGCTACGGCGTGCTGGACGAGAACCTGAACTTCGTCGTCGACCCGGGCGAGAAGAAGGTCTACTTCGAGGTCGGCGAGCACGCCAACTACCTGTTCTTCGAGAACCCGCACTGAGCCGCGGCGGCGCTCACAGCACGCCGAACCATCCCAGCAGGGCACCCGCGCCCAGCATCCACAGCAGGTGGATGCGGGTGCGCCACACCAGCAGCGCGGTGACGGCCGCCAGCAGCCACAGGCGCCAGTCGGCCAGCTTCGGCTCGGTGCCGGTTGCCAGCACCCAGCCGGTGGCGATCAGCAGCGCGATGACGATGGGCGCCATCCCCTGCTTGAAGGCCCGCACGGCGCGCAGCTCGCGGTTGCGGTGGCCCCATTGCGACGCCAGGTAGGTGATGGTGCCGCTGGGCACGAGGATGCCCACCATGGCCAGCAGCAGGCCCAGGCAGGCGGTGGCCGTGCCGCCGGCATTCAGCCCGACGTTCCAGCCTAGCAGGGCCACGAACAGCACGTTGGGGCCGGGCGCCGCCTGGGCGATGGCGACCGAGGCGCTGAACTGCGGGTCGGAGAGCCACGACTTCTCCTGGACCAGGAAGCGGTGCATGTCGGGCGCGGTGGTGATCGCGCCGCCCACCGACAGCACGGACAGCAGCAGGTAGTGCAGCAGCAGCGACAGCCAATCGGCCGGGGTCATGACGATGCTCATTGCGGCTGCCCCAGCTTGCGCCACGTGAGCCAGCACGCCACCGTGCCCAGGCTCAGGAGCACCCAGGCGAGCGGCCAGCGCAGCAGCGCGATGCCGGCGAAGCTCGCCGCGCCCAGCAGGGCGCAGGCCGGCGCACCGAGCGGGTGCCTGCGCAGCGCCGTGAACAGCTTCAGCCCCGTGGCCGTGATCAGGCCGGACGCGACGGCGCCCATGCCGCGCAGCGCGGCAGCCAGGTGCGGGTTGCCGGCGAAGCGTGAATGGAGCAGGGCCAGCGTCAGCACCACCAGCAGGGGGGCGGCCAGCATGCCCGCCAGGGCCGCGAGCGCGCCGCGCAGCCCGAAGTAGCGGCCGCCGATCATCAGCGACAGGTTGACGACGTTGGGCCCCGGCATGATCTGCGCCACGGCCCAGTCCTCCACGAACTCCTCGCGCGTCAGCCAGCGCTTGCGGTCGACCAGTTCGCGCTGCACGACGGCCAGCACGCCGCCGAAGCCCTGGAGGGCCAGCAGGGTGAACGAGACGAAGAGGTCGGCCTCGGAGGCCGGTCGCGGCCGGGGCGGTTCGGCGGCAGCGGGTGCTGCAGGCAGGGAGCTCATGGGCGCGGATTATCGGCGCGCCGCGTGGCAAGCCCGAGACCGGCGGCCACCAGCACCAGTGCCGGCCAGGTCGCGGTGGCCGGCCGTTCGCCCAGCGCCAGCCAGCCGAGCACCGAAGCCGTGAGCGGATTGAGCGCGAGGAACACGGTCACCCGGGTCGCCGACTCGTGCTTGAGCGCGTACAGCCAGGCCACGTAACCGACCCCGCTGGAGACCCCGACGAAGACGATCGCAGCCCATGCCGGCGCGCTGAAGCCGGCCAGCCGCGCCGGCCAGTGCTCCGGCCACGCCAGCACCGCCAACACCCCGACCGAGGCCAGCATGGCGAAGGCCGACACCGGCAGCACCGGGTAGCGGCGCAGGTAGGGCCGGTAGAGCACGCTGCACAGCGCGCCCGTCGCAGCGGCCGCGAGGACCGCGAGCACCCCGCCCCAGGCGTCCGGCCGCCATCCGCCCAGGCCCGGCGCCAGGCAGCAGGCGACGCCGGCGATGGACAGGGCGACGCCGCCGGTCAGCCGGGCGTGGATGCGCTCCTGGCCGAGCGCGGCGGCCAGCAGCAGCGTGAGCAGCGGGAACAGGCTGAACACCAGCGCGGCGGGTGCCGCCGGCACCTGCCGCAGGCCCAGGTTCAGCAGGGCGATGAGCACGCCGAACTGGCCGATGCCCAGGGCCGCCATCGCCCCCAGGTCGCGCGCCGGCGGGCGTTGCGGGCCGGCCAGCACCCGCAGCGGCCGCCAGGCGAACGGCAGCAGGCAGGCGAAGCCGATGGCATAGCGCAGCATGGCCAGCGTGAGCGGCGGCACCTCGCCGACGGCGAAGCGCGAGGCCACGATGGCGGCGCCGACCTGCACGCCGGTCGCGGCGGCAGCCCAGAGAGCCAGGCTCATCCGGTCACCGCAGCGGCAGTTCCCAGGTCTCGCCCACGAGCTGCTGCCCGTAGGCGGCCAGGGGCTCGCTGTGCGCCAGGCGGAACCCACGCGCCGTGTAGATGGCGCGCGCCGCTTCCAGCTGGCCGTTGGTCCACAGCACCAGCTTGCGGTAGCCCTTGTCGCGGGCGAAGGCGATGCAGGTGTCGACCAGGCGGCCGCCCAGGCCGAGCCCGCGCGCGGCCGGGGTGAGGATCAGCAGGCGCAGCTGCGCCACTGTGGCCGACTTGCGCACGACGAACACGGAGCCGACCCGCTCGCCGTCGATCTCGGCGATCCAGCCTTTCTCCCAGGCGGGATCGAACGACCGGATGAGGCCGGCAGCCACGTCGGCAACCAGGGCCTCGAACTCGGTGGTATAGCCGTATTCGCGGGCGTACAGCGCCCCGTGCTGCTCCACCACCCAGCCCATGTCGCCAGGACGGGGCTCGCGCAGGACCACTGTGCGCGGCGTTGTCACCGGCTGGTCGTCGAGCAGGCGCTGCACGGTTTCCAGCGCGGCGACCAGCTGTTCGCGCCGGCTCGGGGGCAGGGGATCGAGCAGCGCGGCGGCCTCGTCGCGCGAACGCTGCTGCAGCGGGGCGAACGCGGCGTGGCCGGATTCCGTCAGGCGCAGCAGGCTCTGCCGCGCATCGGCGGGGGAGGGCACGCGTTGCAGCCAGCCACGCTCCTCGAAGCGCCGCAGGATGCGGCTGAGGTAGCCGGCATCGAAGCCCAGGTCGCGCCCGACCTCGGCAGCGGTGGGCTGGTCGCGGTGCGCGAGCTCGTAGAGCACCCGCACTTCGGTCAGCGACAGGTCGCCGCCGAGGTAGGGCTCGAGCACGCCGATGCGGCGGGTGTAGAAGCGGTTGAAGCCGCGCAGCGCCTGGACGTGGCGCGGCGACACGGGAGGCGGCGGGGCGGCAGTGGCCATGCCGCTATCGTCAATCGACTGCTTGCTTCCGTCAAGTAATTGCGGTCCGCGCCCCGGCCGCGCAAGCGCGCCTCAGGAAAGCGACGGGCCCGCGGGGCCGAACGGTCTCCAGCTGTCCTCGGCCTGGGCGAGCCGGTGCGTGATGACCTCGATCGCCTTCGGGTGCACGGCCAGTTCGTCGTGGCGCGCCCCTGGCACTTCGACGTTCTCGCTGTGCTCGGTCTCGGTCTCGACGCACTGCTCCCAGCGCACCACGCCGTCGTCCTTGCTGTAGAGCGACGTGCACGGCACCGGCGGCCGCTGGCGCAGGCGCTGGCGCACGGCCAACGGCATCCGTTCGGGCCCGCTGTCCAGCATCGCCATCACCGGGCACTGCCGGTGGGGATCGGCGGCGGTGTTGAAGGGTGTGCCCAGCGTGATGACCTGGCGCACCAATGGGTTGGCGCGCTTGGCCAGCTCGCGGGCGTAAATGCCCGACAGGCCCCAGCCCAGCAGGGTGACGGGCGCCTGGGTGACCTCGAACACGTCGATGACGCAGTCCTCCAGCTTGCGCAGCCAGCGGTTCAGGCCCATCGCACGCGGCCCTTCGTCGGTTCCATGGCCCCAGTCGTGGGCCCGGAAGCCAGCATCGGCCAGCACGCGGCGCAGCGCGGCCGTGCACTCGGGGCCGGTGCCCTGGCGGGGGAACACGATCACCGGCTGGCCCTCGCCCTGGTACACGCAGCCGTGTGGCGTGTGGTGCGCATGCGGCAGGCGGCCCTGCAACTTCCGGACGGGCTGCCTCAGCGCGTCGAACGCGTGGGCGGGGGACAGGGCTGGTGCGAAGTCGGCGTCTGGCATGCGTTTCTCCGAGCATCGTGGCGGGCGACGGTCATGCTAGGAGTTCGCCGCAGTGCAGCATCTGGGAACTGACGCTGAGACAGGGTAGGACGCGGCCGATCCGGCCCATAAAAAATCCTCCGGCCGCGCAACACGACCGGAGGACAAGAAGCCGGGGGAAGAAACTTGAAAAGAAAACCCGGCTTGCGTGTTTCGACCGGCCGCGCAGCAGGCGGTTCCTCCTGCCGAGCCACTATCCCGACACACGCGCGTTCCTACAGGCCGCGGGCCCGCGTCCTACACCGCGAAGGGATATGCGCTTCCAGAATGGGTGCACGCCCCTGGCTCATCGGACCTTCGCGACATGGAACGCATCACCGGCCCCCACCAAGGTTTCTGGATCGCCTCGCATGCCAGCGAGAGCGGCGACCGGTTCCTCGGCTACGCCAAGATCTGCCGTCGCCGGCCCGAAAGCTACTGGGACGCCAACTGCCTCGTGAAGCTGTGCGGCGACGACCTGCACGGCGATGCGGGGCAGGCCATCGCAGAGGTCGAACGGCGGGCGCAGGACCAACTGCGCAGCCTCGGCGCGGTCCAGCCGGCATACGCCTAGCACACGGCTGAGCCAGCCTGCCGCAGACCTGCGTGCATAAGTCACGCGGGGGCGCGTCAATGCGCCCGGCCCCCTTTTTTTGCTTGCGCCACAGGGGTGCGTCTGTAGGATTCGACCGACAAGAGAGGACTTGCATGTCTGATTTATCGGTCAATTCCCCCACCACCCCCGCCCCCGAGTTCGGCAAGGACGAGCAACCGTCCGGCAGCGTCTGGCTCGCGATCCGCAAGGCGATGGCGCGCCTGTCCGACTGGTTCGTGATCCAGAGCCCGGCGGTCAAGATGCTGGTGATTGCCATGGCCCTGATGATCCCGGCCACCGGCATCTATTCCCTGGTGCTCGTGCAGCGCCAGGCCGCCGTGGCCGAGCAGGTGCGCGGCATGGCCACCGAAGGCGTCGCCGCCTTCGATGAGAAGCTGCCGGTCGTGTTCGGCTCAGGCTCGGTGCTGAGCTTCCTGCAGACCAATCCGGTCGACCGCATCACGGTGATCTACAAGCCGCTGATGTGGAACGTGTCCGAGCGCTTCGTCCTGGTCCAGTCGGCCGGCAAGCAGTACGCCTACTACCCGTCCGACATGGAGACCAAGATCTTCGCGGACAAGGCGGTGTCCGCCCCGTGGAGCAGCAAGCTCACCTTCGTGCCGCGTTCGGACCTCAGCCCCTCCAGCCTGCAGCTGCTCGAGCGCCTCGACCAGGGCTTCGCCGGCGCCCGCCCGCAGTCCGAGAAGGATGCCTGGAAGGCCGGCGTGTCCGGCGTGCTGTCGGCTTCGCTGACGCTGGGCCTCATCGCCTTCCTGGCGTTCCAGCTCAAGGGCCAGTTCAAGTCGCTCAAGTTCATCGAGCCGTCGCACGTCAGCGGGTCGCTCGACGACCTGGTCGGCATGGACGACATCAAGGCCGAGGTCGCGCAGATCAAGGACCAGTACAGCCGCCGCGCCGAGTACGCCGAGTACGGCATCAACAAGCCGTTCAACGTGATGTTCAGCGGCCCGGCCGGCACCGGCAAGACCAAGCTGGCCAGCTACCTGGCCAAGGAACTGCAGCTGCCCATCCTGTTCCACTCGGCCGTGAACCTGGAGACGGGTTACGTCGGCGGCGGCGCCGGCACGCTGTCGCGCATCGTGGCCATGGCCAAGCGCCGCAAGCGCTGCATCGTCTTCCTGGACGAGGCGCAGGACCTGTTCATGCGCCGCGGCGGCCACCGCAAGTTCGACGACGACACCCAGAACATGCTGCTGGCCGTGCTGGACGGCGTGCGCACGAAGAACGACGCCGAGATCATCTGGATCGTCGCGTCCAACTTCAACAGCGAGCAGATGCAGATGGACGAGGCGATGCTGCGCCGCTTCCAGATGAAGGTCGACTTCCGCCTGCCCAACCGCGAGGAGCGGCACTCGATCATCAAGCACTACCTGTCGCAGCGCGCCGAGAAGGTGCTGCCCGACCTCGACCTGCGCCACCTGGTGGAGATCACCGAGGGCCGCAGCCCGGCGGACCTGGAGACTATCGTCAACCAGGCCGGCATCAGCGCGGTGCAGGCCGGCCTGATGATCGGCGCCGACACGCTGATGCAGGCCGCCGAGCGGGTGCTGGTGGGCAACGTCAACACCAACACCACCAAGGAGCGCGAGCGCGACCGCCGCATCATCGCCATCCACGAGTGGGGCCACTTCCTGGTCGACTTCGAGGCCGAGCGCAAGAAGGCCGGCGGCAACTGGGAGCAGATCCTGGCCGAGATGAAGACCCTCAAGATCTCGCTCAAGGCCAACCCGCGCAACAACGCCCTGGGCTTCGTGTTCCACAAGCAGGGAGCCAACCTGCTCAAGACCAAGGGCGACATCGAGCACGACGTGCGCGTGCTGCTGGGCGGCATGGCCAACGAGGAGCTGTTCTTCGGCGAGGAGGGCACGACCAACGGCGCGCACAACGACATCACGCGCGTGACCAAGCTGCTGCACCATGCCGTCGGCGAGATGGGCATGTACCGCAAGACCCGCCTGAACTTCGGCGCCCTGAACCACGAGGGCGGCAGCAAGGCGGTCGACGAGGAGACCCGCAGCATCATGGAAGCCCAGAGCGAACGGCTCTATGGCGAGACCAAGGCGGTGCTCTCGCGCCTGAAGCCGCTCACCGAGCACCTGGCGGGCAAGCTGATGGACGCCGGCGAGATGAGCCTGCGCGAGGCGCTGCACGAGATCCGCAGCTTCGAGGCGGCGTGCTACACCTTCAACTCCAAGGTCGGCCTGCAACCCGCCACCTGACGCGCCGGTCCCCCGGAGCACGCACAAAGGCCGCAGCAATGCGGCCTTTGTTCTTTCCGGGCCACAAACCTGCGAAAGGATGCGCGAACCGGCTGCGCGGCCGTGTGTATCGCCGCACGTAAGGCAGGGAAACCGTCCTGCGGATGAGTTGCCTTCGGTGGCATCATCGCGCCCCATGCTGGAAACCGACGCGCTGCTCGGCAGGGACCTGCGTGCGGACCACCCGCCGGCCGGCACCTTCGCCCCGAACCATTCCACGATCGTCTGGGCCACCGATGCCCAGGGCGACATCCGCCGCCCGCTCCCCAGCTGGGAGGCCTTCACCGGCCAGTCCTTCGAAGCCTATGCGGGCCAGGGCTGGCTGGCTGCCGTGCACCCCGACGACCGCCCGCGGGTCGCGCGCCTGTGGCGCGAGGGCGTCGGCAACCCGAACCCCATCGACATCGACTACCGCCTGCGCCGGCGCGACGGGACGTACCGGCACGTCAGCGCGCACGGTTCCCCCCTGGTCGACGGCGACCAGGTGCGCGAATTCGTCGGCGTGTGCGTCGACATCAGCGCCCGCCTGGAGGCCGAGGCCTCCCTCAAGCGCAGCGAGGAGCGCTTCCGGCTGCTCGATCGCGTGGGGCAGGCCACCCGCACGCTCACCGATGCCAACCGGGTGATGGAGATCACGGCGCGCCTGCTGGGCGAGTACCTGGGCGCCACACGCTGTGCCTATGCCGACGTCGAGCCCGATGGCAACCGCTTCACCATCCGCAGCGACTGGTCGATGCCCGGCGTTCCCAGCAGCGCGGGCGTCTATTCGCTCGACCTGTTCGGCCGCGCGGCCACCACCAGCCTGCGGCGCGGGCAGCACCTGGTGGTGCGCGACGTCGACCGCGAACTGGGCGACGAGGGCGGTGCCCTCATGTTCAATGCGATCGGCGTCAAGGCCATCATCTGCGCCGGCCTGGTCAAGGACGGCCGGCTGGTCGCGATGATGGCGGTGCACCAGGCCGCCCCGCGCGACTGGACGGCCCGCGAGGTGACCCTGGTGGCCGACGTCGTCGACCGTTGCTGGGCCCACATCGAGCGCGTGCGCGACAGCGCCATGCTGCGCGACCAGGACCGCCGCAAGGACGAATTCCTCGCCACCCTGGCACACGAACTGCGCAACCCGCTCGCGCCCATGAAATACGCGGTGGCCATGATGCGGCTGGCGCCCGAGCCCTCGGCGCAGGCGCGTGCGCAGGACGTCATCGACCGCCAGGTCACGCAGATGGCGCGCCTGATCGACGACCTGCTCGATCTCTCGCGCATCAACCGCGGGCTCATCCAGCTGCAGTGCGAGCCGGTGCGGCTGCGCACGCTGATGGAACGCGCCGTCGAGACGGCCCGGCCGGCCATCGACACCGCGCGCCACCGCCTGGAGGTGCGGCTGCCCGACGACGACCTGATGCTGCAGGCCGACCCGGCGCGCATCATCCAGGTGATCGGCAACCTGCTGAACAACGCGGCCAAGTACACGCCCGACGGGGGCGAGATCCGGCTGGCAGCCTGGTTCGAGGGACGCCACGCCGTGCTGGAGGTGGCGGACAATGGCATCGGCATCCCGCCCGCGGATCAAGGCAAACTGTTCCAGATGTTCACCCAGTTGAACCATTCGGCGGGCCGCGCGCAGGGCGGCCTGGGGATCGGGCTGTCGCTCGTGCGCACGCTGGTGCAGATGCACGGCGGCTCGGTCCGTGTCTTCAGCGAGGGCCTCGACGAAGGCACCCGCTTCACCGTCGAACTGCCGCTGGCCGAGACCGAGCGGCCGCCACGGGCGGCCCCCGAGGACGACGGCGATGCCGCCGGCCAGACCTCGGCGCGCCGTGTCATGGTGGTCGAGGACAACCGCGACGGCCTCGAGACCCTGCTGGCGCTGCTCGACATGCTGGGCTACGAGGTGGCAGGCGCCAGCGACGGCCGGGAGGCCCTCGAAGTCGCCCGGCGCTTCCATCCGCACGTCGTCCTGCTCGATCTGGGGCTGCCCGTGATGGACGGATTCGAGGTGGCGCGCGCGCTGCGCGACGACCCTGCGTTGAAGGACGTCTTCATCGCGGCGCTCACGGGCTGGGGAGCGGAGAACGACCGCCGCCGCACGGCCGAGGCGGGCTTCGACGCTCACCTCACCAAGCCGGTGGAACTGTCCGCCCTGGAGGCGGCCCTGGCCCAGAGCGGCCTGGCACGCGCCTGACCGCGCGGCGGGCGCCGCCGCTCCTCAATGCTTGCGATGGTCCCCGTCGCGCGGCCCGTTCCGGATCGCCTTCGGCGCCGAACCATCCTGGCCGCTGCCGGGCGGCTGGGCCAGGGAGCCGGGGCGGGGGTTCTGCGCCTGGCGTCGCAGCATTTCCTCCAGCGCACTGCCGGCGCCGCGGCCGCTGTGCGGGCCAGGGCTGGCGGCGCCGCGGGCCGCCGCTCCGGCCTGCGCCGAGGGACGTCTGGATTTCGCCATGGGGCTGGGTTCCTGCGACGCAGCTTAGGCCGGGTCCCGCTTGGCGGTGTAGGTGGCGCGGGCGTGCCGCGGTAGGAGCGTTCGCTCAGTGCAGCCGCCCGGCGTGCACGCGTCGTCGTGGGTTCCTACGCGTGGCGCGGCCGCCGTCGCACCATTTGTGGATGCGCTCTCCGATGCGCGCCCGCCGCGCCGCGGCCTACCCTGAAGGTGTCGAACCAAGGAGTGCGTTCCATGTCCGAAGACAAGAGCCGGTCCACCACCGTCGATGAGTTCCTGATCAGTCTCGACCACGAATGGGAGCGGCGCAACTGGATGCGGTGGTTGGGGTGCAGCGAGAAGGAACTGCAGCACGCCGTGGAGTCGATCGGGCCGGATCCCGACAACGTGCGACGCTTCCTGCGGCAGGCGCGCTAGCTGCGCCGCACCGTGATGAGTGTCACGGTGTTGCACCGAGGTGCGAACTTTGCACGGCTGTTGCACCTCGTCGTAGGACCCGTGCCTAGCATCGTGCATGCGTTACACCCGTGAAGAGTACGCCAACATGCAGGCGGTGCAACGGCGCGTGGCCCGGGCCGAAGCCGACTACGCGCGGTTCCGTGCCGCCTACCTGGAGATCGCGCAGAACGAGCCCGACCATGAGGTCGCCCTGGCCATGATCGGGGCGGACATGAACCGCGCCCATGCCTACCTGCAGGCCCTCATCGGCCTGCCGCCCACGCCGTTCGAGAAGCAGCCCAGCGTTGTCGTGATGCGCGAGGCCAGGCGGCTGGCGGACGAAAAGAACCGCTGAGGCACCACCGCTGAGCCCGGCCCCGGCAGAATCGGCCGGTGATCGAGGACTTTCCGGAACGGCTCCTGGTGGATGAACCGGCCGCACGGCGGCTGGTGCTGGCGCAAGCCATCGAGACCAGCGCGGCCGGGGGCCGCCTCGTGGGCGAGGCCGAGCGCGACCGTGTCGACCAGGAGGCGCTCGCCGCCACCGGCGACCCCGCGCAGGGACGCAAGCTGGACACCGCCGCCTGGCTGCGCGAACGCGCCGACCGCATCGTCTCGCTGGCCGTGCAGCGGCAGCCGCGCCTGCAGTCGCTGGCCACCACCGGTCCGGCGCTGGCCCGCTGGAGCTGGCTGCTGCCGGTGGCCGGCTTCCTCGCCGGCCTGCTGCTCGAACGCATCGACAACCCCAAGCAGGTCAACCTGCTGTCGCCGCCGCTGCTCGCCTTCCTGCTCTGGAACCTGGCGGTGTATGCCGCGCTGCTGGTGGTCGCCGTGCGGTCCTGGCGGGCCCGGCCGGCCGCCGGCGTGCCGTGGTGGAACCCGCTCGTGCAGGCGTTCCCGGGGCGCGCTTCCGGCGGCCTGCGAGCGCAGGTCGCCACCGCCTTCGGCGAACTCTGGCTGGCCGTGGCCGGCCGCCTGGAGGCCCTGCGCGCGGCGCGGCTGCTGCACGGCGCCGCCGCGGCATGGGCCGCCGGGGTCGCCTGCTCGGTCCTGCTGGGTGGCGTCGTGCACGAGTACCGGGTCGGCTGGGAGAGCACGCTGCTCGAGACGCGCCACGTGCACCAGGTGCTGCGGCTGCTGTTCGCGCCGGTGGTATGGGCCTTCCAGCTCGAGCCATTCAGCCTCGCGGACATCGAGCGGCTGCATTTCAGCGTCACCGCCCCAGTCGACCGCAGCGATGCCCGGCGCTGGGTCTGGATGTACGTGGCGCTGCTCGGCATGGTGGTGCTGTTGCCCCGGTTGCTGCTGGCGGGCTGGGCCGGCTGGCGGGCGCGCCGGCTGTCGCGCGCGCTGGCGATCGACCTGCGCGCGCCGCACTACGACCAGCTGCTGGCGCGCGTTAGCCCGGCCCGGCTGCGCGTCGGCCTGCTGGCGCTCGACCCGGTCGCGCGCGCCACGCTGGTCCTGGTGTGGCGCCAGGCGGCGGGCGAGGGCGCCTGGTCGCCCGGCGAGCAGGCCACCGACGTCCTGCTCACCGACCGCGGCGACCGGCTGCAGGTGCGCGAGCTCGCCCCCGGCCCCCTCGACGATCGCAGCGACATCCTGGTGGTGGCCGCCGACGACGAGCGGCTTTCCGCGGCCCTGCCGTCCCTGCTGGCGGCCGGCCGGCCCGTCCTGCTGCTGGCGACGCGCGACGAAGCCGCGTGCGCGTCGCGCCTGCGCGCGGCGGGCCTGCCCCACGTGGTGCTGGCGCTGGCCGCGCTGCCCACCTGGCGCGAGGACGCCCGCCTGCGCAATGCCCTGGACCGCCTCGCGCACGCGTCCCGCCAGGCCGGGGTGGCGCGGCTGCGGGCCCATTGGCGTCAGCGAGCCGACCTGCGCCTGCGCGAATCGATGGCGTGGCTGGCAGCCGACCTGCTGCAGGCGGCGGCCGATGCCGAGACGCTGCCGGCCTGGAGTCTGCGCGGCATCCTGGGCGGACTGGAGCCGACCGAGGACGGGCGACGGCAGGCGCAGGGCGTGATCGCCCAGCGGCTGCGCACCCGCCAGTCGGCGACCAACGCGCGCCTGCTCGCGCGCCATGCGCTGGAGGCGGCACCCGACGGCCTGCTCGAGCACGCCGTGCCGGCCGGCTTCCGCACCACCGGCGGCGACGTGCGGCAGGCCGGGCTGGCCGGTGCGGCGAGCGGTGCGGCGCTCGGTGTCACGGTCGACGCCGCCACCGGCCTGATGACCCTGGGCGCGGCCAGCGCGATCGGCGGCCTGATCGGCGGGGCGGCGGCGCTGGGCGCCGTGCTGTGGCGCCGCCGCCAGGCCGGCGCGACGGAGCTGGCCTGGGACGACGATGCGCTGCACCGCATCGCGCAGGCCGCGCTGCTGCGCTACCTGGCGATCGTGCATGCGGGCCGCGCTGCGCCGGCTGGCCAGCAGAACTGGCCCGTGCTCACCGAGCAGGCCATCGCGCGCGAACACGCGCGGCTGGCCGGCATCTGGCAACGGACGAGGAACGCGGGGGCGGAAGGCGACCAGGCCGCCCTGGCGCAGCTGTTGCAGGACCTCGCGCTCGACCTGCTGGCCGAGCTGCACGGCAGCGCACCGGAAGCCTGAAACGAATCGTCCCCGCGGGGCGGGGACGACGATGGCGGGTCAAGCCCGCCATGAGGGAACGACGCGAAGCCGCTCAGGGCTTCTGGATGATCTTCTCGACGCCTTGCTCGACGTCGCCGACCTTCTTCTGCACCTTGCCTTCCTGTTCGCGCGCGGTCCCTTTTGCTTCCTGCTCGCGGTTGCCGGTGGCCTCGCCCACGTTCTTCTGCACCTTGCCGGCAGCTTCCTTCAGCTTGCCCTTGACCTGCTCTTCGTTCATGTGAACTCCTTTTGCAACTTGGATGCCTCCACTCTAGGCCGCGGCGCGGCCTGCGCACGCAAGCGTGGAGCGACGCAACCCGTGGGGCAGGGCCTACAGCAGGGTCGACCCGAGCCAGCGCACCACGCCTTCGGCCGAGGCAGCCGGCGCGCCGATGTGGTCGCTGCGCGGCTCGAGCAGGAGGTTGGCCGGATGCGGCGGCAGCATGGACCACAGCTCGGCCTTCTTCTGGCGCAGGTTGGCCAGGTCGCGCGTGGGCACCACCAGCAGCACCGGCAGGCCGGGCTTCAGCGCCCGCCAGGCGCGGTCCCAGTTCATCGCGCCCTGCGGGTCGTACCACTCCAGGTAGGGCGCCGGCCGGGTGCCTTCCAGCGGCCAGCGCGCGGGGCTGGCCACGTCGGCGTCCATCAGGGTGGTGCGTTCCTGTCCCTTGCCCTGCGCGACCAGCTCGCGCGCCCGGGCCAGCTGGTCGTCCAGTTTCTTCATGTCGCTGCCGCCGTTGGGCGCGATGGCCACCAGGGCGTCGACCGGCACCTGGCCCGCCATCCGGGCGGCGAAGAAGCCGCCGATGCTGAAGCCGGCCAGCACCAGGCGTTGCGCCCCGTCGCGGCGCAGCCGCTCCAGCGCCTCGCGCACCTGCCGCTCCGCCACCGCCACCGGCTCGCTGAAGGCCGTGACCTTGGACCAGGGCATGTCGGGCGTGGCCACCAGCCAGCCCGGTGCGCGCAGCTGGCCGGCCAGTGGCGCCATGCTGGAGCCGTCGGCCCCGATGCCGTGCAGCAGCACGATGCCCAGTTTCTGGCGCGTCTGCGGCAGCGCCGGCGCAGGAGCGCCCAGGCCCAGCCAGGCGAGCAGGGCGGTCAGGTGCCGTCGCACCGGATCCACCGCCGTGTCGTCGCCCGCACCATCGCTCTCCAGGTCTTCCATGGGGCCATTGTTCGGTGCCTCGGCAGCGCGGGCTGTAGGACCACGGCTAAGCCGGCTCGCGCTCGTCCTCGACGTGCCACCAGGACGGCAGCAGCGCCCGCACCTCGGGCCGGCCGAAGCGGTCGTCGATCAGCACCACGGTGCCGCGGTCCTCGCGCGTGCGGATCACCCGGCCGGCCGCCTGCACCACCTTGCGCAGGCCGGGGTAGAGGTAGGTGTAGTCGTAGCCGGCGCCGAACGCACGCGCCATGCGCCGGCGCATCTCCTCGTTCACGGGGTTGACCTGCGGCAGCCCCAGCGTGGCGATGAAGGCGCCGACCAGCCGGTCGCCGGGCAGGTCGATGCCCTCGCCGAAGCTGCCCCCCAGCACCGCGAAGCCGAGCGTGCGGCCCCCGGGCACGAAGCGGTCGAGGAAGGCGCGGCGCCCGGCTTCGGGCATGGCCGGCTCCTGCTCCACCACCGGCAGGCCGGGATGGCGCTCGCGCACCAGGGCCGCCACGCGCCGCAGGTAGTCGAAGCTGCTGAAGAACGCCAGCCAGTTGCCCGGCTGCGCGGCGTAGCGGCGCGCGATGAGGTCGGCGATGGGCTGCAGCGAGCGGTCGCGGTCGGCCCAGCGGGTGGAGATGCTGCGCACCAGCCGCACCGCGAGCTGGTGCGCATCGAAGGGCGACTCGACGTCGATCCAGACCGCGTCCCCGGGCAGGCCGAGAGTGTCGCGGTAGAAGGCGTCCGGGCCCAGCGTGGCCGAGAACAGCACGGCGGCGTGGGCGGCCTCGAACCGCGGCGCGAGGAAGGGTGCCGGGATCAGGTTGCGGATGCAGGGCACCAGGTCGGGACCGCGCCGGCCCGGACGCTCGGTGACGTCGATGACCGAGTGGTCGCCGAAGGCCTCGGCCAGCCGCAGCAGGGCCAGGGCGTCGAAGTGGAACTGCTGCAGCGCGCCGGGCGGCTCGTGCGGCGCCTCGTTCAGGTGGTCGCCGATGGCCGCCGACGCCTTCTGCAGCGCGGCGAGCCAGCCGCCGGGAATCTCGTCCAGCACGGCGTAGCCGCCACCCTGCGCCGGGGCCAGCTCGCTCCAGGACCGGCGCAAGCGGTCGAGGGCGCGGCGCACCGGCGGCGAGGCTTCCGACCGCGCGGCCCGCAGCGCCGCCGGATCGAGTTCGGCCGTGTACATCTGCCGCCCGCGCTCGACCAGGTTGTGCGCCTCGTCGACCAGCAGCGCGACGCGCCAGCCGCCCTCCTGCGCGAACGCGTGCAGCATCGCGCTGGTGTCGAAGACGTAGTTGTAGTCGCCCACCACGACGTCGGCCCAGCGCGCCAGTTCCTGCGCCAGGTAGTAGGGGCAGACCGCATGGGCCAGCGCCGTCTCGCGCAGCGCGGCCCTGTCCATGGTGCCGCCGGCCAGGGCGGCGGCGCGCGCGGCCGGCAGGCGGTCGTAGAAGCCGCGCGCCAGCGGGCACGATTCGCCATGGCAGGCCTTGTCGGGATGCTCGCAGGCCTTGTCGCGAGCGGTGAGTTCCAGCACCCGCACCGGCGGCAGGTCGCCGCCGATCACGCGCAGCGCGTCCAGCGCGAGTTGCCGCCCGGGCGTCTTGGCGGCCAGGAAGTACACCTTGTCGATCTTCTGCCCCGGACAGGCCTTGAGCACCGGGTACAGCGTGCCGACGGTCTTGCCGATGCCGGTCGGCGCCTGGGCGAGCAGGCAGCGGCCCTGCGCCGCGGCGCGGTAGGCGGCTTCGGCCAGGGCGCGCTGGCCCGGGCGGAACTCGGCATGCGGGAAGGCCAGGCCGGCCAGGCGTTCGTCGCGTGCGGCCCGGTGCGCCAGTTCCTGGCGCGCCCAGGCCAGGAAGCGGGTGCACTGGTCCTCGAAGAAGGCACGCAGCGTGGCGCGATCCAGCTCCTGTTCGAGCACCGTCTCCTTCGCGCTGCCGACGTCGAAATAGACCAGGGCGAGCGTGATCCGCTCCAGCCCGCGCGCCTCGCACAGCAGCGCGCCGTAGACCTTGGCCTGGGCCCAGTGCAGCGCACGGTGGTTGGCCGGCTGGCGGGCCAGGTCGCCACGGTGGGTCTTGATCTCCTCGAGCCGGTTGCGCGCCGCATCGAAGCCGTCGGCACGGCCACGCACCAGCAGGTCCTCGTGGCGGCCTTCCAGGGCCAGCTCGCGCTCGTAGCCGGCGGCGCGGGCGGACGTCACCGCCGCATGGCCGGCGATGCCTTCCATCGCGGTGGGCGAGGGCGTGAACCGCAGGTCCAGGTCGCCGGCCTTCGCGGTGAATTCGCAGAGGTGGCGCACGGCCACGGTGTACGGCATGGCGCCGATGGTAGCGGCGCACGGGTTGCCGGCCGCACGCGCGGTGCGGCGGCCACGGGTCCGGGCGGACCCGCTGCTTGCTTCAGGAACCGTCCAGCAGCTGGTGGGTGACGCTGGTGATGGCGTAACCCTTCTCGCGGATCTGCGGGCCGGGGTCGTCGATCGCGTATTCCACGAGGTGCGCCGCTTCGACATCGAGCTCGGTGGCCGTGGCCACCAGCTTCCAGTCGACGTTGTCCACTTCCTGGGGAATCGGCTGGCCCGCGGGCACGGCCATGAACGACAACTTGTGTTCCGGCTCGGGCCGGCGATAGATGTCCAGTTGCATGCTTGCTCCTGTCTTTCAGCCGCCCTGGTGCGGGCGTTTGCCGGGGTGCTTCTTGTTGCGGGTGGCCGTGCCCCGTTCCTGGCTCAGCTTCTGCCCGATGGAAGCACGAGGCGGAGTGTAGTTGGCGGATGCGGGAACGGCCGGTGCGCGACGGCGGTCAGCCTCGGTGACGATCTTGTTGCCCATGCGGATCCCTCGTTGTTGGGATCGCCATTGCGCCACGCCCGCGCATCGATGGGCGTAGGCGTGCTCTTGCAATCGCTGTCAGCGGTGCCCGTTGCCCCTAGGGGCAGTGCACGGTCGTGCCGACCGTGGTGCACATGCCGCCGGGGCCCATCAGCAGCGGCCCGGCGCGGTTCAGTCGGGTGCCGTTGCTGTCCCAGCAACCCCCGGCGTCGCAGGTGGTGAGGACCGGCGGCCGCTCGATGGCTACGGTGGGCGGCGACACCATCAGCGGCGGCTGCGAAGGAGGCGGCACCGCGGTGGCCGTGGGCGGGACAGCGATGGGCGCCCGGACGGAAGGCGAGGGCCGCGTGGCGTCGCCGGTGCCGCCCAGGCAGGCCTGCGCCGCCTGCCGCCGCAACACCTCGATGCGCTCCGCGTTCGCCTGGGTGCCGGCGATGCGGGCCGCCTGCAGCGCGTCGAGGCGCTGGTCGCAGGAGCCCGACTTCAGCGGGTCCTGCGCGAACGCCGGCACCGCCAGCGCGACGGTCAAGCTGAGCAGGAGGGCTCGGAGCATCCCGGTTGGACCGGCCGCCAGCGCGGGAGTTCGGCCGTTCGTCGCTTGCCGACCTGCCCCCTGGGTCCTACGTCACCCGCGACGCTGGACCGACAGCGGCCCACGGCACGCTGCGCCACCATGCAGGCGTTGAACCCGATCGCCATGTCTTCCAACCAGTCCACCAGCCCCAGCCGCGCCAGGCGCGGCCCCGACGCCACGAAGTCCGTGCCGGCCAAGCCCGACCATGGCGAGAGCACGGCGAGCACCATCGTCGAGCAGCCGCTCAAGCGCCGCGGACCGCTCGACCCGCACGACTTCCCGGATGGCGGCGGCAGCGGCGGCGCTGAAGCCTTCCGCCGCACGCGCGTGAAGAAGCGCGCCATCCTGCCGAGGCAGAGCTGACGATCGCCGTAGGACATGACCGCCGTCGGGGCGCGGTCCTACGGGAGCCCGGCGGCGCCGGCGCGATCATGGTCGCGCCGTGAAGATCGCCACCTTCAACGTCAATGGCATCAAGAGCCGGTTGCCGAACCTGCTGGAGTGGCTGCAGCGCGAGCAACCCGACGTGGCCTGCCTGCAGGAGCTGAAGGCGCTCGACGGGGTGTTCCCCCAGGCCGAGTTGCGCGAGGCCGGCTACCACGCCTTGTGGAAGGGCCAGCGATCGTGGAACGGCGTGGCCATCCTGACCCGCGGCGGCGAGGCGGTGGAGATCCGGCGCGAGTTGCCGGGCGACCCCGGTGACGAGCAGAGCCGCTACCTGGAGGCGGCGGTCGACGGCATCGTGGTCGCCTGCCTCTACCTGCCCAATGGCAACCCGCAGCCGGGGCCCAAGTTCGACTACAAGCTGTCCTGGTTCGAGCGCCTGCTCCAGCATGCGCAGGCGCTGTGGCGCAGCCGGCACCCGGTGGTGATGGCGGGCGACTGGAACGTGGTGCCGACCGACTTCGACATCTACAACCCGCGTTCCTGGCGCAAGGACGCACTGCTGCAGCCCGAAAGCCGCGCCTGCTGGGAGCGTCTGCTGGGCCAGGGCTGGACCGATGCGATCCGCAAACTTCATCCACAGGAGGCGATCTACACCTTCTGGGACTACTTCCGCCAGCACTGGGAGAAGAACTCCGGGCTTCGCATCGACCACCTGCTGCTCAGCGACGAGCTGTCGTCCTGCCTGCAGGCGGCCGGTGTCGACACCTGGGTGCGCGGGCAACCGCACGCCAGCGACCACGCGCCGACGTGGGTGCAACTCGACCTCGGCCGGCTTGCGGGCCGTCCGCGCTGACCACTCCACACCATCACCACGGAGGACTTCCATGACCACCATCCTCGCCGCCTTCGAGAACGGCCACATCGCGCAGAAGGCCGTGAAGGAGCTCGCCAAGGCAGGCGTGCTCCTGGACGACGTGCACATCGAGAGCGACCTGGCGCGCCTGAAGGGCCTGGACCGCAGTCGCACCATCGGCAACAACTCCGTGCTGGGGTCGGTCGGCCGGATGTTCGCCGACCTGGTGCGCACCAACGTCGACTACCACCACGTCGACATCGTCACGGAGGCGATCGAGCGGGGCGCGACCATGCTGGTGGCGCGCGTCACCGACCCGATGGTGGTCGACCGGGCGCCGGCGCTGCTGCGCAAGTTCGGTGCCTACGACGTCGGCACCCAGGCCGCCGCCGCGCCGCTGCACTGACGCGGCCACCGCCGGCCCCGCGCCGGCGCGCGGCCCACACCGTGGCATGGCTTACCAACTGCACTACTGGCCCGGCATCCAGGGCCGCGGTGAATTCGTCCGGCTCGCGCTGGAGGCCGCCGGCGCGCCATATGTGGACGTCGCCCGCGGGCCGCAGGCCCAGGGGCAGGGCATGGCGGCCATGCTGGCCGTGCTGGAGGGCCAGGACGTGGCCCGGCCGCCGTTCGCCTGCCCGTTCCTGGTCGACGGCCGTCGCGTGATCGGCCAGACCGCTGCCATCCTGCAGTACCTGGGCCCGCGGCTGAAGCTGGTCGCCGCGTCCGAGGCCGACCAGCTGTGGACCCACCAGATCCAGCTGACCCTGGCCGACCTGGTCACCGAGGCGCACGACGTGCACCACCCGATCGGCAGCAGCCTCTACTACGAGGACCAGAAGGCCGAGGCGTTGCGGCGGGCGCAGGATTTCCGGCGCAACCGGATCCCCAAGTTCCTGCAGTGGTGCGAAGCGGTCCTGGAGCGCAACCCGCGCAATGCGGGCGCCGAGGTGCCGCGGCTGGTTGGCGGCCGCCTGTCGTACGCCGACCTGTCGCTGTTCCAGGTGGTCGATGGCCTGCTGTACGCGCTGCCCAAGGCCACGCGGCGGGTGCTGAAGAAGGTGCCGCATGTGGCCGCCCTGCACGCCGGGGTGCCGCGCCACAAGCGGCTGGCCGCCTATCTGGCGAGCGAGCGCCGCATTCCCTTCAACGAGGAAGGCATCTTCCGCAGCTATCCGGAGCTGGACGGCTGAGCGCGCGGGTCAGCCGGCGAAACCGCCGCCGTCGAGGAAGGCCTGTTCCTCGGGCGTGTTCAGCCGCCCCAGCAGCGGGTTGCGGTGCGGGAAGCGGCCGAACCGCGCGACCACGTCCCGGTGCACGTGCGCATGCCGGCCGGCGTCGGTGGTCAGGCGCTGGCACAGCTGCAGGGCACGGTCCTGGTCGGGCAGCCACTCGGAATGCATGAACGGCAGGTAGAAGAAATTGCGCAGGTCGTCGCTGGCGGCGTGGGCGTCGTGCCCGCGGGCGATGGCCTCGTCGGTCACGTTGCGGGCCAGGGCGTCGGTGGCGTACACGCGCGCCGTGCCGCGGAAGGCATTGCGCGGGAACTGGTCCAGCAGCACCAGCAGCGCGAGGGCGCCGTCTGGCGTTGCCAGCCACGAGTCCAGTTCGCCGCGCGCGGCCGCCTCGTGCGCCCGCAGGAAACGGGCGCGGAAGTCGGCATCGAAGGCGGCGTCCTTGCGGAACCAGCGCGAGCGGCCGGCCGCGGTCCAGAAGCGGATCACGTCCTCGGCGGTGGGGAGCGGTTCGGCCATCGGTGCATCGTAGCGGTGCGCCTACACCCACGTGCCGGGCTGCGGCCTAGAGTTGCCCGATCGTACCGATGGAGAGCGCAATCATGAGCGGCACCAGCATCGGCCGGGGCCCGGCCCACGGCAGCAACGAGAACCATGACGGCGATCCCACGCACACGACGATGGGCGAGGGCGCGTCGCAGGACGACGCACCCGCCGGCAACGACCTGCTGGGGCAGGCCGCGCCCGACATGCCGGCCGGCGTGAAGGGCGGCCCGGCCAGGCCCGGCATCGCCAAGGGCCCGCAGAGCTATCCGGATGGGCCCAATGTCGAGGCCGGCCCGAAGGAACTCGACGCCGCCCGGGGCAAGCTGCCCAAGAAGGAGAAGTGACCTTCGCGGGGCAGGGACACCCCGCCGCCATGCGGCGTTCGCAGGGGGTGGTCCGTACAATCATGGGTTCTCCCCCCGGACCCCAGTCTTGAACGCCCCTGTCGACGTTTCCCTTTTCGCGCGCGCCGCCAAGCCGATCACCAGTTATCGGCGCTACTGGGCCGCGCGCTTCGGCACGGCCCCGTTCCTGCCGATGAGCCGCGAGGAGATGGACAAGCTCGGCTGGGACAGCTGCGACATCATCGTCGTCACCGGCGACGCATATGTCGACCACCCGAGCTTCGGCATGGCCGTCATCGGCCGGGTGCTGGAGGCGCAGGGCTTCCGGGTCGGCATCATCGCCCAGCCCGACTGGCAGTCGGCCGAGCCGTTCAAGGCGCTGGGCAAGCCCAACCTGTTCTTCGGCGTCACGGCCGGCAACATGGACTCGATGATCAACCGGTACACGGCCGACCGGAAGATCCGCAGCGACGACGCCTACACCCCGGGCGACGTGGGCGGCAAGCGGCCCGATCGCGCCTCGCTGGTCTATTCGCAGCGCTGCCGCGAGGCCTACAACGACGTGCCCATCGTCATGGGCGGCATCGAGGGCAGCCTGCGCCGCATCGCCCACTACGACTACTGGTCGGACAAGGTGCGCCGCTCCATCCTGGTCGACGCCAAGTGCGACCTGCTGCTGTACGGCAACGCCGAGCGTGCCATCGTCGAGATCGCGCACCGCCTGGCCGCCAAGGAGCCGGTGGAGCACATCACCGACGTGCGCGGCACCGCATTCTTTCGCCGCAGCACGCCCGCTGCGTCCGAAGGCTGGATGGAGATCGACTCCACCACCGTCGACCAGCCGGGCCGCGTGGACGACCACGTCAATCCCTACCTGACGACCTCCGACCAGGCGAAGGCGCAGGGCGAGACCTGTGCGAAGGAAGAGGGGACCGGCGAGGCCGCCACCGCGCCGGTGGCGCAGGCCGGGACGACGGTTCCCGTCGCCTTCTTCCCCAACCCGCGCGTGCGCCTGAACCGCGACCGCACCGTCATCCGGCTGCCCTCGTACGAGCAGGTGAAGTCCGATCCCGTGCTGTACGCGCATGCCAACCGCGTGCTGCACCTGGAAACCAACCCCGGCAACGCGCGCGCGCTGGTGCAGGCGCACGGCGACCGCGACGTCTGGATCACGCCGCCGCCCATCCCGCTCACGACCGCGGAGATGGACCACGTGTTCGGCCTGCCGTATGCGCGCAGCCCGCACCCGGCGTACGCCGACGCCAGTGGTTCCCACGACGCGGGGACCAAGATCCCGGCCTGGGAGATGATCCGCTTCAGCGTGAACATCATGCGCGGCTGCTTCGGCGGCTGCACCTTCTGCTCCATCACCGAGCACGAGGGCCGCATCATCCAGAGCCGCAGCGAGGACTCGGTCATCCGCGAGATCGAGGAGATCCGCGACAAGGTGGCCGGCTTCACCGGCGTGGTGTCCGACCTGGGCGGGCCCACGGCCAACATGTACCGCATCGGCTGCAAATCGCCCGAGATCGAGGCCGCCTGCCGCAAGCCCAGCTGCGTGTACCCGGGCATCTGCTCGAACCTGAACACCGACCACGGCCACCTGGTGAAGATGTACCGGCGCGCCCGCGCGCTGCCGGGCGTCAAGAAGATCCTCATCGGCTCGGGCCTGCGCTACGACCTGGCGGTGCAGTCGCCCGAGTACGTCAAGGAACTGGTGCAGCACCACGTGGGCGGCTACCTGAAGATCGCGCCCGAGCACACCGAGGGCGGCCCGCTGTCCAAGATGATGAAGCCGGGCATCGGCAGCTACGACCGCTTCAAGGCCATGTTCGAGAAGTACTCGGCCGAGGCGGGCAAGAAGCAGTACCTCATTCCGTACTTCATCGCCGCCCACCCGGGCACCAGCGACGAGGACATGATGAACCTGGCGCTCTGGCTCAAGCGCAACGGCTTCCGCGCCGACCAGGTGCAGACGTTCTACCCCAGCCCCATGGCCACCGCCACGGCGATGTACCACTCGGGCCGCAACACGCTGCGCAAGGTGCGGCGCGACGCCACGCCGGACGACAGCGTCGACGTCGTGCGCGGCGAGAGGCGGCGCCGGCTGCACAAGGCGTTCCTGCGCTACCACGACCCGAACAACTGGCCGCTGCTGCGCGAGGCGCTCAAGGGCATGGGCCGGTCCGACCTGATCGGCAACGGCAAGCACCACCTGATCCCGACCTTCCAGCCGGTCACCGATGGCAGCTATGTCAGCGCGCGGCGGAAGAACTCCACCCCGGGCGGACAGGGCTCCAAGGCGGCGCCGGCCAGGCCGCCGCGCGGCCGGCTGCTCACGCAGCACACCGGCCTGCCCCCGCGCGAGACGGGCGGCAAGCCGGCGGGCCGGAAGGCGCGCTGAGATCCTGGCCGCCCACTGCGGCGGCCATGCGACCGCTTCAGTCCGCCAGGGTGTGCAGCGGAATGTCCTTCTCGGCCGCCAGCCGGTCCAGCTCGGCGCGGGTGCGGCGGGCGAAGAAGGCGGCGATGGCCGCATGGGTCGCCGGCGCGGCCATCGCTTCCAGGCTGGGGGCCTCGATCTCCGCTGCGGTTCCCAGGGCGGCGGCGAAGTGCGGCTCCAGGGCGGCCACCGCGACCCGGCCATCCTTGCAGCGATAGACCCGGTAGCCGGCATGCGCCCCGCCAACGGCGCCGCTGGGCTGCGTCAGGCCCCAGTGGCGCGGCAGGGCCAGGTAGCGTGCGGCCTCCGACAGGGCGACCTCGAGGTAGCGGCCGACCGGGTGGTTGTCGCCGGTGCCGGCGTAGCGCTCGGCCTGCAGCAAGGCGGCCTGGAACACGGCCTCGCTGGCCATCAGCGAGCCCGCCATGTCGGCGAACAGCGTGGCCGGCAGGTCGGTGCCGTTCACCAGTCCCTGCTCGGCGACATAGGTGAGGTCGTGCCCGGGCACCTCGGCCCCGGCACCCGGCGCGCCGACGATGGCGACGTGGCACAGCGAGGGGTAGCGGCTGTGCAGCTGCGCCCACTCGAGCCCGAGCTTCTTCAGCGCCGACGGCCGGAACGAGGTGAGCAGGATGTCTGCCCGGGCCAGCTCCTTGTGCAGCGCGGCCTGGCCCTCCGGCGCTTTCAGGTCGGCGCTGCGCACCTGGATGCCCTCGTGCAGTTCCGCGTAGGCGGCCGGGTTGTAGCTGCGCATGGGATCGCCCGCCGGCGGCTCGACCTTGACGCAGGTCGCGCCGAAGCGCCGGCAGCGCATCAGCGCCGCCGGTCCGGGCAGGTTCAAGGCCAGGCTGACGATGCGGACCTGGGCGAGGGGCGGGGGCAGGGCGGCCATGGGCGACAGGCTAGCAGAGCGGCGGCGGCCGCCTCTTGCCGCTCGGTCATCCAGACCCAGTCATTGCGGGCTCGACCCGCAATCCATCTCCTGAACGCGAAACGGGTGCGGCGTGGATTGGGAGATGGATGCCGGGTCAGGCCCGGCATGACGAGTCCTCTTTTTCGTGGTGCTTCCCCGGCATCGTCATTGCGGGCTTGACCCGCAATCCATCTCCCGAATGCGAATCGGGTGCGGCGCGGCTTGGGAGATGGATGCCCGGTCAAGCCCTCCCTACAGCGGCAACCCCACATAGTTCTCCGCCAGCACCGTCGACGCCGCCCGCGACTTCACCAGGTACTCCAGTTCGGCGTCCTGCAGCCGCTGGCCGAAGGCGCCGGTGTCGGGGAAGCGGTGCATCAGCGTGGTGAGCCACCAGGAGAACCGGGCGGCCTTCCAGACCCGGTGCAGCGCGTGGTCCGAGTAGTGCTCGATGCCGGCCTGGCTGCGTTCGCGGTAGTGCTCGATGAGGGCGGACGACAGGTACTTCACGTCGCTCGCGGCCAGGTTCAGGCCCTTGGCGCCGGTGGGCGGCACGATGTGCGCGGCGTCGCCGGCCAGGAACAGGCGGCCGAAGCGCATCGGCTCGGCGACGAAGCTGCGCAGCGGCGCGATGCTCTTCTCGATCGACGGGCCGGTGACGATGCGCTCGGCGAGCTCCGGGTCGAGCCGGCGGCGCAGTTCGTCCCAGAAACGCTGGTCGCTCCAGGCCTCGACCTTGTCGTCGAGCGGGCATTGCACGTAGTAGCGGCTGCGCGTCAGACTGCGCATCGAGCACAGCGAGAAGCCGCGCTCGTTGTTGCCGTACACGATGGCGTGCGGCGACACCGGGGGCGTGTCGGCCAGCACGCCCAGCCAGCCGAAGGGATAGACCTTCTCGTATTCGGTGACCTTGTCCTTCACGGTCGCCCGCGACACGCCGTGGAAGCCGTCGCAGCCGGCGACGAAATCGCACGACAGCTCGCGCGCCTCGCCGCCCTGGCGCCAGCGCACCACCGGCCGGTCGCCGTCGATGCCGTGCAGGCTGACGTCGGCCGCCTCGTAGATCGTCGGCAGGCCGGCGGCGCGGCGGGCGTCCATCAGGTCACGCGTGAGCTCGGTCTGGCCGTAGGCGGTGACCACCTTGCCGCCGGTGAGGTCGTCGATCGGGATGGGGTGCCGCTCGCCGCGGAACACCAGTTCGATATGGTGGTGGACGATCCCATCGTGGTGCAGGCGCTGGCCCACGCCCGCCTCGTCCATCAGGTCGACGGTCCCCTGCTCGAGGATGCCGGCGCGGATGCGGCCCAGCACGTAGTCGCCGGTCTGCCGTTCGAGGATGACGTTGTCGATGCCGGCCTTGTGGAGCAGCTGGCCGAGCAAGAGGCCGGACGGGCCGGCGCCGATGATGGCGACCTGGGTGCGCATGGGGTGTCTCCTAGTGTGCGTGTCGGCGTGCAGCTTAGGGCGCCGCACGGGCCGCGGAGAGGGCGGTGCGCCGCCCGTGTGCGATGATTGCGCCCCTTGCGCGATGATCGCGCAACGAGTGACACCATGCCGATCGCCCGCGCCGACTTCATCGAGGGCATGGCCAAGGGCCTGGCCGTGCTGGAGAGCTTCGACACCGAGCGCCAGCGCCTCAACGCCACCCTGGCCGCGCAGCGCGCCGGCCTCACCCGCGCGGCCGCGCGCCGCCACCTGCTGACCCTGGCGCACCTGGGCTACCTGGAGACCGACGGCAGCCATTTCTGGCTGTCGCCCAAGGTGCTGCGCTTTTCCGGCAGCTACCTGGCCTCGGCACGCCTGCCGCGCGCCATCCAGCCCACGCTCGACCGGCTGGCCGCGCGCACCGGCGAGGCGTTCTCGGCCGTGGTGCTCGACGGCGACCAGGTGGTCATCATTGCCCGCAGCGGCCCGACCCGCCTGCTGGCCTACGGCCTGCACCTGGGCGCGCGCCTGCCCGCCCATGCCACCTCCACCGGCCGGGTGCTGCTGGCGGCCCGGCCGCGCGCCGAGTTCGCCGCCTGGCTGCGCGGCCGCGAGCTGCCGCGGCTGACGGCCCACACGACGACGGACCCCCGGCGCCTGCGCGAGGTGGTGGCGCAGGTGCGCGAACAGGACTGGTGCGTGGCCAGCGAGGAGCACGAGCTGGGCGTGCACGCGCTGGCGGTGCCGCTGCGCAACCTGGAGGGCCGGGTGGTGGCGGCGCTGAACGTCGTCACGGCCCGCGACCGCCTGCTGCCACCGACGCTGCAGCGCGACCTGTTGCCGCTGCTGCAGGAAGCCGCCCGCGAGGCACGGCCGCTGCTCTGAGCGGCCGCATAAGCAAACAACCAGACAGTTGTTGGGTTTTCATAACCCAGCCACCACAATTCCGAGTCCCCTTATACGGAATGTGCATCCATGGCCACCTTGCGGCTGGGCGATATCGCCCCCGACTTCCAGCAGGACTCCACCTCGGGCCCGATCTCGTTCCATGCCTGGGCAGGCGCCGCATGGGTGGTGCTGATCTCGCATCCGGCTGACTTCACGCCGGTGTGCACCACCGAGCTCGGCCGCACGGCCGCGCTGGCCGGCGAGTTCGCGCGGCGCGGCGTCAAGCCCATCGCGGTGAGCGTCGATCCGCTCGAGTCGCACCGGCAGTGGGTGGGCGACATCGAGGAGACCCAGGGCGCGGCCGTGGGCTTCCCGATCCTGGCCGACGGCGACCGCAAGGTCGCGCTGCTGTACGACATGATCCACCCGAACGCACTGGCCAATGCCACCGTGCGCAGCGTGTTCATCATCGACCCGAAGAAGGTCATCCGCGCCACGCTCACGTACCCTGCCAGCACCGGCCGCAACTTCACCGAGATCCTGCGCGTCATCGATTCGCTGCAGCTGACCGACGGCCACAAGGTGGCCACCCCGGCCGACTGGACCGACGGCGACGACGTGGTCATCCTGCCCAGCCTGCAGGATCCCGCCGAGCTGACCCGGCGCTTTCCCCGCGGCTGGCGCGCCCTCACGCCGTACCTGCGGCTGACCGCGCAGCCGGGCCGCTGAACGCGCCGCGAGCCCCGGCCGCCGCGGGTCTCCCGAAAGCACGCGAAAATCGGCGGTTTCGCGCTTTTCCCATCCAAGCACCATGACGAACAAGATCAAGACCCTCCTTGCCGCCGGCCTGCTGGCCGCCAGCGGCGTGGCTTCGGCGCAGCAGACGCTGCTGAACGTGTCCTATGACGTTGCGCGCGAGTTCTACAAGGACATCAACGCGGCCTTCGTTCCCGCCTACAAGAAGGCGACCGGCAAGGATGTGAAGGTCGAGCAGTCGCACGCCGGCTCCAGTGCCCAGGCGCGCGCCGTGGCCGACGGCCTGGACGCCGACGTGGTGACGATGAACACCACCACCGACGTCGAATTCCTGGCCGAGAAGGGCGTGGTGGCCAAGGACTGGTCCAAGCGCTTCCCCGACAACGCGTCGCCCACCACCAGCACCATGCTGTTCCTGGTGCGCGAGGGCAACCCCAAGGGCATCAAGGACTGGGACGACCTGGTCAAGCCGGGCGTGCAGGTGGTCGTGGTCAACCCCAAGACCGGCGGCAACGGCCGCTACGCCTACCTGGCCGCGTGGGGCTCGGTGAAGAAGAAGGGCGGCACCGACGACCAGGCACGCGAGTTCCTCACCAAGCTGTACAAGAACGTGCCGGTGCTGGCGCGTGGCGGCCGCGATGCCACCACCGCCTTCCTGCAGCGCAACACCGGCGACGTGCTCATCACCTTCGAATCCGAGGTGGAGTCGGTCAACCGCGAGTTCGGCAACGGCAAGGTCGACGTGGTCTACCCGTCCACCAGCATCGTGGCCGAGAACCCGGTGGCGGTGGTCGAGCGCACGGTGGCCAAGAAGGGCACCGGCGACCTCGCCAAGGCCTACCTGAACTTCCTGTATTCCGACGAGGGCCAGGAGATCGCCGCCAAGCATTCCATCCGCCCGCGCAACCCCAAGATCCTGGCCAAGTACGAGAAGACCTTCAAGCCGGTGAAGCTGTTCACGGTGCAGGAGCTGTTCGGCTCGCTGGGCGAAGCGCAGAAGGTGCACTTCAACGACGGCGGCCAGTTCGACAAGATCTACACGGTCAAGTAAGCGCATGTCGGCTTCCGCGGCGCGTCTGGCCGCGCCCCTTCCAGCGGCGGCCAAGGGCAGCCGCGGCGGCAGCAAGCGGGTGCTGCCGGGCTTCCACCTCACGCTCGGGTACACGCTGCTGTACCTGGGCCTCATCGTGCTCATCCCGCTCACGGCGCTGGTCTTCAAGACCTTCACCCTGAGCTGGGACCAGTTCGTCGCCGCGGTCTCCTCGCCGCGGGTCATGGCGTCCTACCGCCTGACGTTCGGCGCCTCCTTCATCGCCGCCATCGTCAACGTGTTCTTCGGCCTGCTGGTAGCCTGGGTGCTGGTGCGCTACACCTTCCCCGGCAAGAAGATCGTCGACGCGCTGGTCGACCTGCCGTTCGCGCTGCCGACGGCGGTGGCCGGCATCTCGCTGACCGCGCTGCTGGCCGGCAACGGCTGGATCGGCCAGTACCTCGAGCCGCTGGGCATCAAGCTGGCCTTCAACCCCAACGGCGTGGTCATCGCCCTCATCTTCATCGGGCTGCCCTTCGTGGTGCGCACCGTGCAGCCCGTGCTGGAAGACACCGAGCGCGAGCTGGAGGAGGCGGCCATGTGCCTGGGCGCCACCCGCTGGCAGACCTTCAGCCGGGTGATCCTGCCGGCCATCCTGCCGGCCCTGCTCACCGGCTTCGCCATGGCGTTCGCGCGGGCGGTGGGGGAGTACGGCTCGGTCATCTTCATCGCCGGCAACATGCCCATGGTCTCGGAGATCACGCCGCTCATCATCATCGGCAAGCTGGAGCAATACGACTACGCCGGCGCCACCGCGGTGGCCACCGTGATGCTGGTCATCTCGTTCGCGCTGCTGCTGGTCATCAATGCGCTGCAGGCCTGGCAACGCAAGACGCAGGGGGTGGCATGAGCACCGGCAACCTGTCGACCAAGCGCGTCATCACCACCGAGGCGCCGTGGGTGCGGTGGACCCTGATCGGGGTCGCGCTGGCGTTCCTGCTGCTGTTCCTGGTGCTGCCGCTGGCGGCGGTGTTCACCGAGGCGCTGCGCAAGGGCTCCGGTGCCTACCTCGACGCGCTGCGCGAGCCCGACGCCTGGGCGGCGATCCGCCTGACGCTGATCACCGCTGCCATCGCCGTGCCGCTGAACCTGGCCTTCGGCATCGCCGCGGCCTGGTGCATCGCCAAGTTCGAGTTCCGCGGCAAGGCCTTCCTCACCACGCTGGTCGACCTGCCGTTCTCGGTGTCGCCGGTCGTGTCCGGCCTGATCTACGTGCTGATCTTCGGCGCGCAGGGCTGGTTCGGGCCCTGGCTGGCCGCGCACGACATCAAGATCGTGTTCGCCGTGCCCGGCATCGTGCTGGCGACCATCTTCGTCACCTTCCCCTTCATCGCCCGCGAGCTCATTCCGCTGATGCAGGCGCAGGGCAACGACGAGGAGCAGGCCGCCATCGTGCTGGGGGCCAACGGCTGGCAGACCTTCTGGCACGTGACCCTGCCCAACATCAAGTGGGGCCTGATCTACGGCGTGATCCTGTGCAACGCCCGCGCCATGGGCGAATTCGGCGCCGTGTCGGTAGTGTCCGGCCACATCCGCGGGCAGACCAACACCATGCCGCTGCACGTCGAGATCCTCTACAACGAATACCAGTCGGTCGCCGCGTTCGCGGTCGCCTCGCTGCTGGCCCTGCTGGCCGTGGTGACCCTGGCGATCAAGAGCGTTGCCGAGTGGCAGCACGAGCGCGCCATGGCCGCGGCGGCCGATGGGCCGATGGAACGGCCTCAGGCTGCCGTGAGTTGAGGCATGAAGGAACGGCCCCCCTTCCACAGAAGGCGCAGAAACAGCGCAGAAGACGCGGAAGGGGCCAGATCATCGACATGTCTTTTCTGCGATTTCTGCAAGACCTCTGCGCCCTCGGCGTAAGGGCGTTTTCTCCCAACTTATCGAGAGCGTTCCCATGAGCATCGAAATCCGCAACGTCAGCAAGCGCTTCGGCGACTTCCATGCCCTGCGCGACGTGTCGCTCGACATCGGCTCGGGCGAACTGCTCGCGCTGCTGGGCCCGTCGGGCTGCGGCAAGACCACGCTGCTGCGCATCATCGCCGGCCTGGAGACGGCCGACGCGGGCAGCATCCTGTTCGCCGGCGAGGACACCACCGACGTGCACGTGCGCGACCGGCAGGTGGGCTTCGTGTTCCAGCACTACGCGCTGTTCCGGCACATGACCGTGTTCGAGAACGTCGCCTTCGGCCTGCGCGTGAAGCCGCGCGGCCAGCGCCCGTCCGAGGCGCAGATCCGCCAGAAGGTGCACGAGCTGCTCGGCCTGGTGCAGCTCGACTGGCTGGCCGACCGATTCCCGTCGCAGCTGTCCGGCGGCCAGCGCCAGCGCATCGCGCTGGCCCGCGCCCTGGCGGTGGAGCCCAAGGTGCTGCTGCTCGACGAGCCGTTCGGCGCGCTGGACGCCAAGGTGCGCAAGGAACTGCGCCGCTGGCTGCGCCGGCTGCACGACGAGTTGCACGTCACCAGTATCTTTGTCACGCACGACCAGGAAGAGGCCCTCGAGGTGGCCGACCGGGTGGTGCTGATGAACGCCGGCCGCATCGAACAGGTCGGCTCGCCGCAGGACGTCTGGGACCATCCCGCCAGCCCGTTCGTCTATGGCTTCCTGGGCGACGTGAACATGTTCCACGGCCGCGCCCACGAGGGCGAGGTGCACCTGGAAGGCCTGCAGCTCGAGGCGCCCGAGCATGCCGACGTGCAGAACGCCAAGGCCTTCGCCTACGTGCGCCCGCACGACCTGGACGTGCAGCGCTATTCGCCCGGCGCCCGGGGCATCGTGGTCCAGCTCAGTCGCGCGATCGTCGTCGGGCCCATTGCCCGGCTGGAACTTATTCCCGCCGACGACACCCAACCCGTCAACCCCAGCGGCAAGGATGCGGTCATCGAGGCCCAGATTCCTGCGCAACAATTCAGGGAATTGGGGTTCAAGGAGGGCGAGACGCTGGTGGTGACGCCGCGCCGCGCCCGGGTGTTCGTCGAGGGGGCGGCCTGACATCGGGCCACCGGCTCCCGTTGCAGGAGGGGTAGAAGTTGGTCGATTGGTTGTTCGCGGCACCGCGCCGTACGCTGGCGCTGGTGTGCGCCGCCTGCGTGGGCATGCTCGCCTTCGCGCTCTACCTGCAGCACGTGGTCGGCCTCGAGCCTTGTCCCATGTGCATCGTGCAGCGCTACGCCCTCATCCTGGTGGCCCTGGCGGCCGGCCTCACGGCCATCTTCCGCTCCCGCGGCGCATGGCTGACGGGCAGCGTGCTGGGCCTGCTGTTCTCCGGCTTCGGCGCCTTCGTCGCCGCCCGCCAGAGCTTCCTGCAGTGGTACCCGCCCGAGATCATGTCCTGCGGCCGCGACTTCTACGGAATGATCGAGACCTTCCCGCTCAAGCGCGCGGTGCCGATGATCTTCAAGGGCAGCGGCGACTGCACCAAGATCGACTGGACGTTCCTGGGCGGGTCGATCGCTAACTGGTCGTTTGTTGCGTTCTTGGCGTTTGCGCTCGTGTTCCTCGGGGTGGTTGTCACCACCCTCGGAAAGCGCCACGCCGCGTACGCACGCACTTGACGCTTTCCCAAGCAGGAAACCCCCTCACCCCAACCCTCTCCCCCGGGGGGGGAGAGGGGGCGGAGCTTGAAGGTGCCGTGGCCGCGCACAGCAACGAGGCCACGCCGGTCGGCCTGCGCCATATGGGCGCGGACGCGGTGAAGTGGGCCGTCATGCCGGGCTTGACCCGGCATCCATCTCCGGAATGAGGCCGCAGCGGAATTGCGTTCGGGAGATGGATTGCGGGTCGAGCCCGCAATGCCGGGGTAGGGGCATCGTGCCAGGATCGCCCGCCCGAAGTGGTCGTCGCACGCCGGACCCAGAGAGTCGTCAAGCCCGCATGGGGTGTAACCAGGGGCAGGGCGCCGGTTCACCCCTTCTTGATCGAGCAGAGCCTGTCCACGCGGCAGGTGGTGCCTGGCAGGGTCGATTTGTGGGGCGGCGGAGACGAACCGGGCCGGGCGGAGCGCGCGCCAGCGCGCATCGTGAACTGGCTCCGGCTCCTTGTCTGAACGGAGCGCGTAGCGCGCAGTGAGTTGGAGCCGGCAAGCCCGGCCCGGTGCTAGGCGCAGCGCAGTCGCGGCGAGCGAAGCAAAGCCGCGACCGGCACACCATGAGGCCCTGCCAGGCACCACCTGTCGCGCCCCCGGGCCCACGAACACCGTCCCAGTCGTTCCGGAACGCGTCCCCTCGGCCAGGCGGCGTTTCCCTAGACCAGCTTCTTCACGAACACCATCGACCGCCGGTCCCAGTTGTACTTGCGCTTGCGCGCTTCCGGCAGCCAGTCCGGTTCGACCTGGACGAACCCGCGCTTCAGGAACCAGTGCATGGTGCGCGTGGTGAGCACGAAGATGCTCTCCAGGCCCATGGCCTTGGCGCGCTGCTCCACCCGCTTGAGGATCTTCTCGCCGTCGCCCTGGCCCTGGCTTTGCGGCGACACCGTGAGCGCCGCCATTTCGCCGGTGCGGGCCTCGGGATAGGGGTAGAGGGCGGCGCACGCGAAGATCACGCCGTCGTGTTCGATGATGCTGTAGTTGGCGATGTCGCGTTCGATCTCGGTGCGCTCGCGCCGCACCAGGGTGCCATCGCGCTCGAACGGCTCGATCAGCTGCAGGATGCCGCCGATGTCCTCGGCCGTGGCCTCGCGCAGGTTCTCCAGCTTCTCGTCGATGACCATGGTGCCGATGCCGTCGTGCACATAGATCTCCAGCAGCAGCGAGCCGTCGACCGCGAACGGCAGGATGTGGCTGCGCTCCACGCCGGCCTTGCAGGCCTTGGCGCAGTGCTGCAGGTAGAAGGCGGTGTCGGTCGGCTGCTGCGGGTTGGGCAGCTGGGCAAGGAGTCGCTCGGCGGTGGCCAGCGGCAGCTCGGTGTCGATCGGGTTGTCGTCCGACTCGGGCTCGCCGGGGTGCACCCGCACGCCCGGGATCTCGGTCAGGAACACCAGCTTGTCGGCCTGTAGCGCGATGGCCACGCTGGTCGCCACTTCTTCCATCGTCAGGTTGAAGGCTTCGCCGGTCGGCGAGAACCCGAACGGCGACAGCAGCACCATGGCGCCGTGGTCCAGGGTGCGGCGGATGCCGCCCACGTCGACCTTGCGCACCAGCCCCGAATGCTGGAAGTCCACTCCATCGACGATGCCCACCGGGCGCGCCGTGATGAAGTTGCCCGAGATCACGCGCACGGTGGCGCCCGCCATCGGCGTGTTGGGCAGGCCCATGCTGAAGGCGGCCTCGATCTCGTAGCGCAGCTGGCCGGCGGCCTCCTGGGCGCAGTCGAGCGCCACCTCGTCGGTGATGCGCATGCCATGCGAATAGCGGGCGGCATGGCCCTTGGCCTTGAGCTGCTCGTTCACCTGCGGGCGGAAGCCGTGCACCAGCACCACCTTCACGCCCATGCTCTGGATCAGGGCCAGGTCCTGCGCGATGGCCTGCAGCTTGCCGGCCGCGATGGCCTCGCCGGCGACGCCCACCACGAACGTCTTGCCGCGGTGCATGTGGATGTACGGCGCCACCGACCGGAACCAGGGCACGAACGTGAAATTGAAGACGGTGGACATCGTCGGCGATGACAGCTGTGACAGGGGCAGCACGGAACTGGTGAGCAGAACAGTGTAAGGTACCGCCCACGCTTGGCCGCTGGGGCCGCAGGGTGGGGGAGCGTCGCGTTTGGATCCCGTGGCGATCGGTTGCTGGGGCGGGTTTTTCGGTGCCGTGAGCCTGGCACTGGCCGCCGCATTGCTGGCCTTCACCCGCTCCGCCCGCCGGGTGGCGCTCACCGGGTCCCTGGCCGCGGCGCTCTCGGCCGCCTACGTGCTGCTCTACCTGGGGTGGGTGCCCGTCGACGACCCCGCCACGCTGATGCGGCTGCAGGCCCACGCGGCCGCGGTCTGCGCCGGCATCCTGGGCCTGCTGCTGTTCCGGTTGCTGGGCCTGCTGCGACCGGCCGGGCGGGCCCGGCGGACCGTGTCCACCATCGTCGCCCTGATGCTGGTGGCCGTCGGCGCCGGCTGGCTGCTGTCGCCCGAAGGCGCGCTCGCGCTGGGCACCCTCGCCGAAGTCCTGATGATCACGCCCGCCTTCACCGGCGCGGTGCGCACGGCCCTGCGCGGCGGGCGGCCCGGCTGGCTGGCGGTGGCGGGCGTCGGCTGCATGTCGATCGCGGTCGCCGGCCTGACCTGGTTCGCCTTCCGGCCCGAGGCCATGCCCTGGCCTCTCCATGCCGCAACGGCGGCGGCGGCCATGGGCTACCTCAGCTGCATGACGGCCGCCATGTGGGTGCGCTACGCCTACCTCATCGACGTGCGCGAGGTCATGGTCCACGGCCCCAGCTTCGATCCGGTCACCCGCATGCGCTCCCACGTCGAGACCGACGCCATGGTCACCGAGGCGTTCGCGCGCAGCGCCAGGGAGGGCCTGCCGGTGGGCGTGCTGGTGGTCTCCATCGGCAACCTGCAGGCGCTGGAGCAACTGCATGGGCGCGCGGCCTACAACCACGGCCTGTTCATCTGCGCCAGCCGGCTGCGCCGCGTGGCGCCACCGGGCGTCGAGCTCGGGCGCCTGCGGGAAGACGCCTTCCTGCTCGTCATGCGGCGACCGCCCGGCCCCGATCCGCTGGTCGACCTGGGCCACCAGATCGTCCGGCGCCTGATGCGCGGCGTGGCACTGGGCACCAGCCAGGACATCGCCGCCCTGGAGACCAGCCGCACCGAGTGGGTGGCCGACGTGGGCGTGGGCGTGCTCATCGCCAAGCCCAGCATGAAGCCCGGCACGGCCGTGGCCGGCGCACGGGCCATGTCGCGCACCGCGTGGTCCTACGCCACGCGGGTGGCCTGGTACGACGAGCAGGCGCGGCAGATCGCCGAGCTGCCGCTGCCCGAGCCCGCCGTGCGCTAGCCGTGGCACCCAGCCGGCGAGGCGGCGCGCTGGACCGATAATCACGGGCTTTGCGCCGCCGTGCCGCGGCGCGCCTGTCCGGCCGCCCCGAGCGGTCCTGCTCCCTTGCCCGAAGCCCTGCGCATCACCTTTCCCGAGTCCTTGCCCGTGTCCGGCAAGCGCGACGAGATCGCGCAGGCCATTTCGGAGCACCAGGTCGTCATCGTCTGTGGCGAGACCGGCTCGGGCAAGACCACCCAGCTGCCCAAGATCGCGCTGGCCATGGGCCGCGGCAAGCTCAACGCGAAACCGGGCGAACGCGGCCGGCTGATCGGCCACACGCAGCCGCGGCGCATCGCGGCGTCCAGCGTGGCCAAGCGCATCGCCGAGGAACTGGAGACGCCACTGGGCGAGGTGGTGGGCTACAAGGTGCGGTTCCAGGACCGCCTGTCGCGCGACGCCTCGGTCAAGCTGATGACCGACGGCATCCTGCTGGCCGAGACCCAGACCGACCCGCTGCTGCAGGCCTACGACACGCTGATCATCGACGAGGCCCACGAGCGCAGCCTCAACATCGATTTCCTGCTGGGCTACCTGCGCCAGATCCTGCCGCGCCGGCCCGACCTGAAGATCATCGTCACCTCGGCCACCATCGACGCCGAGCGCTTCGCCGAGCATTTCGCGTCGGCCGCGCCGCCGCTGGGCCGCCCCGAGGCGGGCGCAGCCCCCTTGGGGGGCAGCGACGACGCGAAGCGCAGAGCGTGGGGGGGTGAGGTTCGCAAGGCGCCGGTCATCTACGTCTCGGGGCGCATGTACCCGGTGGAGCAGCGCTACCGGCCGTTCGAGGAATCGCGCGACTACGGGCTCAACGAAGCGATCGCCGACGGCGTCGATGAACTCTGGCAAGGCAACGCCGGGGGGGACGTCCTCGTCTTCCTGCCCGGCGAACGCGAGATCCGCGAGGCGGCCGACCACCTGCGCAAGCACCTGGCGCACAGCCCGCTCACGCGCACCGCCGAGGTCCTGCCGCTGTTCTCGCGCCTGTCGCAGGCCGAGCAGGACCGCATCTTCGAGACGCACGCGGGGCGGCGCATCGTGCTGGCCACCAACGTGGCCGAGACCTCGCTCACCGTGCCGGGCATCCGCTACGTGATCGACGCCGGCACGGCGCGGGTCAAGCGGTACAGCTTCCGCAGCAAGGTCGAGCAGTTGCTGGTGGAGCCGGTGAGCCAGGCCGCCGCCAACCAGCGCGCCGGCCGCTGCGGCCGGGTGGCCAACGGCATCTGCATCCGCCTGTACGACGAGAAGGATTTCCTCTCGCGCCCGCGCTTCACCGATCCCGAGATCCTGCGCTCGTCGCTGGCCGGCGTCATCCTGCGCATGAAGTCGCTGCACCTGGGCGACGTCGAGCAGTTCCCGTTCCTGGAGGCGCCACAGCGGCGCGCCATCGCCGACGGCTACCAACTTCTCAACGAGCTGGGCGCGGTGGACGACGCCAACGAGCTCACCGGCATCGGGCGCGAACTGGCGCGGCTGCCGCTCGACCCGCGGGTGGCGCGCATGATCATCGAGGGCCGCGAGCGTGGCGCGCTGGCGGAGGTGGTGGTGATCGCCGCCGCGCTGTCGGTGCAGGACGTGCGCGACCGGCCGCTGGACCTGCAGGCCCAGGCCGACCAGCAGCACGCCAAGTTCGACGACGAGAAGAGCGAGTTCTCGGGCTACGTGCGGTTGTGGGACTGGATCCATGCGGCGCGCGGCGGCGAGGGCGCCCACCAGAAGCTGTCGAACCGGCAGTACGAGGCGCTGCTGCGCCAGAACTTCATCAACGTGCGCCGGGTGCGCGAGTGGCGCGACATCCACAGCCAGCTGCACACCGTGGTGGCCGAGCACAAGTGGCGGCTCAACGCGCAGCCGGCCGGCTACGAGGCGCTGCACAAGTCGATGCTGGCCGGCCTGCTGGGCAACGTCGGCTGGAAGATGGAGGACGAGGACGTCTACCTCGGCGCGCGCGGCATCAAGTTCTACCGCCACCCCGGCGCGCACCTGAAGAAGCGGCCCGGCCGCTGGATCGTCAGCGCCGAACTGGTGGAGACCACGCGGCTCTTCGGGCGCGGCATCGCCAACATCGAGCCGCAATGGATCGAGGAGGTGGCCGGCCACCTGCTGAAGAAGCAGCTGCTCGATCCGCACTGGGAGAAGAAGGCCGCCGAGGTGATGGCGCTGGAGCGCGCCACCCTCTACGGCCTGGTGATCTACAGCGGGCGGCGGGTGCCGTTCGCGCGGGTCGACCAGCACGGCGCGCGCGACATCTTCATCCGCGAGGGCCTGGTGGCCGGCCAGTGGGACACGCGCCTGCCGTTCCTGGCCGCCAACCTCAAGATGGTCAAGCAGGTCGAGGAGCTGGAGCACAAGTCGCGCCGCCAGGACGTGCTGGTCGACGACGAGCTGATCTACGCCTTCTACGACCAGCAACTGCCGGCCGACGTCTTCAACGGCCACACCTTCGAGGGCTGGTACCGCACCGAGAGCCGCCGCAACCCCGAGCTGCTGCGCCTGACGCGCGACGAACTGATGCGGCACGAGGCGGCCGGCATCACCACCGACGCTTTCCCCAAGGCGATCCGCCTGGGTGGCATCGACTGCGCCGCGGCCTACCTGCACGAGCCCGGTGACGCGCGCGACGGACTGACCGTGACGGTGCCGCTCTACGTCCTCAATCAGGTCAGCGACGAGCGGGCCGAGTGGCTGGTGCCGGGCATGCTCAAGGACAAGGTGCAGGCACTGCTCAAGAGCCTGCCGCAGAAGCCGCGCTCGCGCTTCGTGCCCCTGCCCGAATCGGCCGCCCGGCTGGCGGCGGAACTGACCACCCCGCCGCGCTGGGCCGCCGGCTCGCTGACCGACGTGCTGCTGCGGCTGGTGCGCGAGCAGACCTCGCTGGACGTGAAGCGGACCGATTTCAAGCTGGACATGGTGCCGGCCCACCTGTTCATGAACGTGCGCGTCGTCGACGAGCACGGGCGCCAGCTGGGCATGGGGCGCAACCTCGGCGCGTTGAAGGCGGAACTGGGCGCGCAGGCACGCGGCGCATTCCAGGCTCTGGCGGGTTTGAAGGTCGCGTCCTCCCCTGCCGGGGACGGCCGGGACGCGAGCGCCCGCGACAGCCAGGTCAGCCCCCCTTCCAACCGGCCCCCAGCGGGGGGAGGCGCCAAGCCCTCCGGCGTCGACGGCGCCGCCCGCCACGCCAGCTGGGACTTCGGCGAGCTGCCCGAACTGCTGGAAGTGCGCAAGGGCAGCACCTCGCTGGTGGGCTTCCCGGCCCTGGTCGACCAGGGCGACGCCGTCACCATCGAGGTGTTCGACGAACCCGAAGTGGCGGCGGCCCGGCACCGGGTCGGCCTGCGGCGGCTGTTCGCGCTGCAGGTGCGCGACACGCTCAAGGCGCTGGAGAAGAACATCCCCGACCTGCAGAAGATGGCGGTGGGCTACATGCCGCTGGGCACGCAGGACGAGCTGCGCCAGCAGATCGTCGACGTGGCGCTCGACCGCGCGTTCCTGCTCGATCCGCTGCCGTCCGACCAGGCCGCCTTCAAGCGGCGGGTGGACGAGGGCCGCGGCCGGCTGGTGCTCATCGCGCACGAGGTGGCCCGGCTGGCCGGCACCATCCTCACCGAGTACGCCGCCGCCGCGCGCAAGATCAAGGACACCCGGACCGGGCCCGAGGCGACCCAGGACGCCAGCCAGCAGCTGCAGAAGCTGGTGCCCAAGCGCTTCCTGGTCGACACGCCGTGGACGGCGCTGCAGCACTTCCCGCGCTACCTCAAGGCCATCACGCTGCGGCTCGACAAGCTGCGGGCCGACCCCGCGCGTGATGCGGCGCGTCTGGCCGAGGTGCGGCCGGAGGAACAGCGCTACTGGCGCCTGGTGGCCGAGCGCAAGGGCCAGGTCGACGACCGCATGCAGGAGTTCCGCTGGCTGCTCGAGGAACTGCGGGTGAGCCTGTTCGCGCAGGAGCTGCGCACGCCGCAGCCGGTGAGCGTCAAGCGGATGGCCAAGGTATGGGCGCAGCTGACCAGCTGAGCGCCCGCGGTCCCGCTCCCGCCCATTCGGGCTGGCTGGTCGCCAACCTGGTGACGCAGCTGGCCTTCGGCCTGCTGGCCATGACGGCGTGCCTGCCGTCCATGCAGGAGTGGCCGGCCCAGTTCGACGCCAGCCAGGCGGCGGTGCAGCTCACCTTCAGCGCCTTCGTCGCCACCTACGGCGGCATGCAGCTGGTGTACGGCGCACTGTCCGACCGCGTCGGCCGCAAGCCGGCGCTGGTGGCCGGCCTGCTGCTGGCCTTCGCCGGTTCGGTGGCGGCGGCCCTGTCGCGCGACCTCACCATGCTGGTGCTGTCGCGGGCGCTGCAGGGGGCGGGCTGCGCCGCCGGCATGGTGATCGCGCGGGCCATGGTGCAGGACCTGTTCACCGGGCCCGAACGCACCCGCGTCATGGCGCTGATCGGCATGAGCATGGGGGTGTGCCCGCCGCTGGCCGCGGTGGTCGGCGGGCAGCTGCACGTGCGCCTGGGCTGGCAGGCCAACTTCGCGCTCGTTGCCGTGCTGTCGCTGCTGCTGCTGGCGGCGGCCTGGTTCGGCCTGCCGGGACCCGCGCCGGCCGACGGCGCCCCGAAGGCGCGCGGACCCAGCCCGCTGGCGGGTTACCTGCGGCTGGCGCGCGAACCGTCGTTCTGGCTGTACGTCGGACTGCTCGCCACGCTGACCGCGACCTTCTACAGCTTCCTGGCCGGCCTGCCGCTGGTGCTGGCCGGCTACGGCGTCACGCCGGAGCGGCTGGGCTGGGCCATCGGCTGCGTTCCGGTGGCCTACATCGCCGGCAACTACCTCACGACCCGGCTGGCGCGCACCCAACCCGAGCGCCGCATCATGAACTGGGGTCAGGCGCTGACGATCGGCGCCCTGGTGCTGGCTCTGGCCCTCGGCCTGGCGGGCCTGCGCTCGCCGCTGGCGGTGGTGCTGCCGCTGCTGCTGCTGGGGATCGGCCACGGCCTGCTGGTGCCACCGACGCTGGCCGGCACGGTGGGCGTGGTGCCGGCGCTGGCCGGATCGGCGGCGGCCGTCGGCGGCCTCGCGCAGCAGCTGGTGGGGGCGTTCGGGGCCTTCCTGGTCGGGCTGGTGCCCCACCAGGGGCACGTCAACCTGGTGGGCCTGATGCTGGGCTGGACGCTGCTGGGCTTCGCCTGCCAGCTCGCGCTGCGGCGGCTGGCGCGCCTCCGCTGAAGCCGGGGAGCCGCTGCGTCAGGTGCGCACGCGGCCGTCGCCGGTGAGCATCGACAGCTCGACGAAGCGGGACGCCACGTGGTCGGTCGGCGACAGCGCGATGTTGAAGCCGCCGAGCGACTGGCTGCCCAGCCCTTCCAGCGAGGTGACCAGGCTCTCGCGCGTCGGCCTGGCCGGCCCGCGGCGCAGCGCCTCCACCAGCACCCGTGCCGCGAGGTAGCCCTCCATGCTGGAGAAGTTGGCGCCGTCGTCCTTGCCGCCCGCCTTCTTCACGGCCTCGACGAACTCGCGCGCGATCGCCCGTGCCGGGTTGTAGGGCGAGGGCATGACCTGCGACACCACCACGCCGGCGCCGTCCCTGCCCAGCTCGTCGGCCAGGGCCTGGGTCCCGACGAAGGACACGTTGTAGAAGGTGCCGCCGTAGCCCGCGGCCTTGGCGGCCTTGATGAAGGCGGCGCAGGCCTTGTAGGCGCCGATCTGCACGATCGCGTCCGGCGTGGCGGCGAGGAGCGTGCGCACGGCTCCGGCCACGTCCACCGAGTTGCGCTCCACGGTCGCCAGCGCCACCGGCTGCATCGACTGCGCCGCCAGCGCCAGCTGCACGCCTTCGAGACCGGCCTTGCCGTAGGCGTCGTTCTGGTGGAACACCGCGATCTTCTTCAGGCCCAGGCCGGTGAGCTGCCGGACGATCAGGCCGGTCTCGTCGTTGTACGAGGCGCGCAGGTGGAAGGCGTAGCGGTTGAACGGCTGGCGCAGCCCCATGGCGCCGGTGAACGGGGCGTAGAACGGGACCCTGGCGGCGGTGGCCAACGGCAGGGCGGCCAGGCTGGTGGGGGTGCCGACGTAGCCGAACAGCGCGACCGGGTCGTCGGCCAGCAGCTTGCGGGTGTTCTCCGCGCAGCGGTCCGGTTCGTAGCCGTCGTCGGCCTTGGCGATCTCCACCGTGCGGCGGTTGATGCCGCCCTGGGCGTTGACCTGGTCGAGGTAGAGCCGGGCGCCGGCGTGGAACTGGATGCCCAGCTGCGCGGCCGGGCCGGTGAAGGGCGCCGATTGCGCCAGCACGATGCGCTCGGATTGCGCGCGGACGGAGGGGAGGGCGGCTAACGCCGCGGCGCCGGCGGCGGCGCGGGTGAAGCTTCGACGGGAGAAATGCATGGCCCGGATTGTCGAGTTCGGGCCTGTCGGGCGGCTGTCGATGCAGCCGGCGGATGGGGCAGCCGCCACATCCGCCTGTGAGAAGGACGGGGTTTACTTGTTTCGGAACGTGTCGTGGCAGGACTTGCAGGTGTCCGCCGTGCTGGAGAACGCCGCCTTCAGGTTGTCCAGGTTGTTGGTCTTGGCGGCCGCAGACAGCTTCTCGGTCTCGGCCACCAGCTTCTCGTTGGTCTCCTTGAACTTCGCCTGGTCGGTCCAGATCTCGGGCTTGGCCTTGGTGTTGCCGATCTTGTCGGTGCCGGCCACGAAGCCGGGCCAGGGCAGCTTGGCGAACTCCGCCACCAGCGCGGCGTTGTCGGCCGCCACCTTGGCGTCGTAGGGCGCCTTGCCGTTGACCATCGCACCGATGCGCGCCACGTGCTGCGACATCACGAACATGACACTTTGGCGGTACTTCACGGCGTCTTCGGGCTTGGCGAACTGCGCCGAGGCGGGCGCGGCGACAGCGGCGGCGAGGGCGGCGATCGCGAACGAGGCGGCGAACTTCATGAGGTGATCTCCTGGTTGTTCGTTGGCGACGGCCGGGAACGAACCGTCTGCTGACCAACGACGCCCACTGCCGGTTTATTCCCTGGCTCAGCATTTGCCCGCTCCCACGCACGGTCGAGCCGCGCCCACAATCGCCCATCCTCCACTCCCCACGGCGACCCAACGATGGCATCGAAGACGGCAAGCAGGAAGACTCCCGGCAACCCCAAGGCGGCAACCGCGGCCCCGCCCAGGGTGGGCGTCATCGGGCTGGGCATCATGGGCTCGGCCATGGCCGCCAACCTGGTCAAGGCCGGCTTCGAGGTCTACGGCTGCGATCCGGTGGCCGCTGCCCGCAAGGGGCTCCAGCGCGCCGGTGGCATCCCGTGCGACAACGCCACCGAGGTGGCACGCCAGTGCCGCCACCTGGTGCTGTCGCTGCCCAGCGTGGCGGCCCTGGAGCAGGTCGCCCGCGAGCTCATCGCGGCGAAGGCCAAGGGACTCGTCGCGGCCGAGACCAGCACCCTGCCCGAGACGGCCAAGGTGCAGGTGCGCGACACGCTGGCCGCCGCCGGCATCACGTTGCTCGACTGCCCCCTGTCGGGCACCGGGGCCCAGGCCCGCACGCGCGACCTGGCCGTCTACGCCAGCGGCGACGCCAAGGCCATCGCCTCCATGGCGGCGGTGTTCAACGGCTTCGCCCGCGTGCGCTACGACGTCGGTGGCTTCGGCAACGGCATCCGCATGAAGCTGGTGGCCAACCTGCTGGTGGCCATCCACAACCAGTCGGCGGCCGAGGCCATCCTGCTGGGCGAGCGGTCGGGCCTCGATCCGGCCCAGGTGGTGCAGGTGGTGGCCGACGGCGCCGGCGGCTCGCGCATGCTGCAGGTGCGCGGGCCGATGATGGTCGAGCGCAGCTGGGGCCAGGCCACCATGAAGGTCGAGGTCTGGCAGAAGGACATGCGCCTGATCCACGAGGCACTGCTGGCCACCGACACGGCCGCGCCGCTGTTCGCCGCCTGCGTGCCGATCTACAACGCCGCCATGGCGCTGGGCCATGCGCAGGACGACACGGCCGCCGTCTACTCGGTGCTGGAACACATGATGGGGGCCGGCCCCGGCAAGGCGGGCGCCCGGCGCGCGCCGAAACGCCGCAAGGCCTGAGCCTCAGGCCGCCTTGCGGCGGCGCGGCACCGGCGCCGGTGCCGGCGCTTCCAGCGCCTGCGGCGCGTGCTGGGCCAGCAGCCGCGGGTAGACCGTCCTGGCGCCGGCCAGGAAGCTGTCGACCGCGAAGCCCAGCTGCGACAGGACGTCGCCGCCGATGCGGGCCTTGTACACGTGGCGCCGCACCGCCTGGTAGAAGATGCCGCCGTGCAGGGTCCAGACGAACTCGATCTCGGCCTCGGACACCGGCACGTCGGGCGCGGCCACGCCGCATTCGCGCCGCAGCTCGCGGCAGATGGCGGGCAGCAGCTCGCGCCGCACGAGCTGGATGTAGCGGCGGTTCAGCTCCGGGTTGGACAGCCCCGCATGCAGGTAGATGCGGATCCACTCGGGCCGGTGGGTGGCCTGCGCGTAGCGGCGGTAGAACTCCACCAGCCGCTCGCGCAGCGGCAGCGAGTGGTCCTCGACCAGGCCGATCCACTCGGGGTCCCAGCGGCCGGCGAAGACGGTGTCGTACACGCGCTCGATCAGCGCCTGCTTGCTGGCGAAGTAGCGATAGAGCAGCGGCTGGGTGATGCCCAGGCGCTTGGACAGCTCGCGCGTCTGCCCCGAGAAGCCCGCCTCGGCGAAGTAGGCGATGGCGCCGTCGAGGATCTGCCGCTCGCGGTCGGCCGGCGCCAGCCGCTGCGGTGCCCGCGCGGGCGCCTTGGCGCCGCCGCGGGTGGCTTTCTTGCCTGTGGTCACGCCAGGGCCGCCTCTACTGGTCGCCCTTGATGTTGTTGTCGGAGATCAGCTTGCTGTAGCGCGCGTGTTCCGAGGCCAGGAAGGCGCGGAACTCGGCCTGGGTGGACGCCATGGCCTCCACGCCCAGGCCGGCGAACTTCTCCTTCAGGTCGGGGTCGGCCATCACCTTGACCAGGGCCGCGTGGTAGGCGTCGACCACCGCCTTGGGCGTGCCGGCCGGCAGGTACACGCCCCACCAGTTCTCGGCCACCAGGCCGTTGAGGCCGCCTTCGGCGAAGGTCGGGATGTCGGGGAACAGCGCCGAGCGCTGGGCGCTGCTGATGGCCAGCGGACGCAGCCGGTTGGTCTTGATGAACTGCGAGACCGGCAGTGCATCGGCCACCATCATGTCGAGGTGGCCGGCCAGCAGGTCGTTGACGGCCTGGCCGCCGCCCTTGTACGGCACCGGCGTGATCCTCACGTTGGCCTGCCGCATGATCAGCTCGCCGCCCAGGTGGGCCATGCTGCCGGCGCCGCTGGTGCCGAAGCTGATGCCGCCCGGCTTGGCCTTGGCTGCCGCCAGCAGCTCGCCCAAAGTCTTGTACGGCGAATTGGCGGGCACCACCAGGATGTTGGGGCCGGTGGCGGTGAGGGCCACCGGGATGAAGTCCTTGTCCATGTTGTACGGCACCTTGGTGATCAGCGGGTTGACCGCCGCCGGGCCGAGGTTGCCGATCACGAAGTTGTAGCCGTCGGGCGCCTGCCGGGCCGCGAACTCCATGCCGATGGAGCCTGCCGCGCCCGGCTTGCTCTCGATGACGACCGGTTGCTTCCAGTGCTCGCTCAGCTTCTGGCCCATGATGCGGGCCATGAGGTCGGAGCTGCCGCCGGCCGGGTAGGTGACGACCAGGCGGATGGGCTTGCTCGGGAAGGGCTCCTGCGCGTGGAGCGCCGCCAGCGGCAGGCAGGCCAGGGCCAGGGAACACAAGGCACGCCGGCTGACCCGGTGGCGTGGCGAGGGGTGTCTCATCGATCGCTCCTTCGGTGGCTGGCGTGCTCGCACGCCGTTCTGGAAAAAACCGTGCTAGACCTTGCTCCAGCCCAGCCTATATGATCGAGCGATAAAGAAGCATCCCCACTTTCCCTCATGCTCAAGACCACCACCGCCTCGCGCGCCGACCAGTCGCTGTCGCTCAACATGAAGCTGCTGGCCCAGCACGATCTGGCCGGCTTCGGCGGCCTGGGCGAGGGCATGTCGATGCAGATCGCGCCCGACGGCCGCCGCATCCTGTGGCTGGCGCACGAGGCGGCGCCCAAGAACTTCACCGGCGTCGACGTCAGCGACCCGCGCAACCCGAAGATGGTGGTGCAGACCGAGCTGCCGCACATGAAGGTGCGCTCCAACTCGCTCGACGTGGTGGGCAACCTCCTGGCCGTGGCCTACCAGACCCAGACCGTGGGCCTGCAGCCGGCCGGCGTCGACCTGTTCGACATCAGCGTGCCCGAGAACCCGCGCCTCATCTCGCACTTCGACTGCTCGGGCCCGCACTCGCGCGGCGTGCACGCGCTGTGGTTCGTCGACGGCAAGACCATCCACATGTCGTCGGGCGCGCCCGACTTCCAGCCGCGCAATCCGCTCGACGACCAGTTCTACCGCGTGCTCGACGTTTCCAACCCGTCGAAGCCGACCGAAGTGGGGCGCTGGTGGTACCCCGGCACGCGCGAGGGCGACGCTGCGCCGCCGCCGGCGCGGCTGCCCAAGAAGTTCGACCTGGGCTTCCGCACCCACAACACCAACGTCTACCCCGAGCGGCCCGACCGCGCCTTCATCGGCTACATCGACGGTGGCCTCATCGTGCTGGACATCTCCGACCTGTCGAACATGAAGCCGGTGTCGATGTGGAACCACTCGCCGCCGTTCAACGGCTTCACCCACACGGTGCTGCCGCTGTTCGAACGCAACCTGTGGATCGTCAGCGACGAGTGCGTCATGGACGACGGCGCCGACTGGCCCAAGCTGGTCTGGGTGCTCGACGCCCGCAGCGAGGCCAACCCGGTTCCCATCGGCACCTTCCCGATGCCGCCGGTGGAAGTGTTCGGGCGCCGCGGCGGCCGCTACGGCGCGCACAACCTGCACGAGAACCTGCCCGGGCCGGCGTCGTTCCGCTCCGACACCATCATCGTCGGCTCGTTCTTCAACGGCGGCGTGCGCGTGTACGACACCAGGGATCCGTACCGCGTCGAGGAGATCGCCTATTTCGTGCCCGGCGCGCCCCAGCTGTCGCCGGCCGGCGCGGTGCAGCTCAACGACGTGTTCGTCGACGAACGCCAGGTGGTGTACACGGTCGACCGCTTCACCGGCGGCCTGTACACGCTGGAGATGACGATCTGACGTGACCACCGCCCGCGACCCGCTGGCCGGCAAGCTGCCGGTCACGCTGCTCACCGGTTTCCTTGGCAGCGGCAAGACGACCCTGCTGTCCAAACTCGTGCGGCACCCGGACATGAACCGGGTGGCCGTCGTCATCAACGAGATCGGCGAGATCGGCATCGACCACGACATCGTGACCATGGCGTCCGAGAACGTGGCGCTGCTGGCCAACGGCTGCATCTGCTGCAGCGTGCGGACCGACCTGCAGGACACCCTGCGCGAGCTGTTCGGCCAGCGCCGCAGCGGCCAGATGGTGCAGTTCGACCGCGTCGTCATCGAGACCACCGGGCTGGCCGACCCCGCGCCCGTGGTGCAGACACTGTCCAGCGACACCATGCTGGCCACGCACTACCGCCTGGACGGCGTGGTCACGCTGCTGGATGCCGTCAACGGGCCAGGGCAGATCCAGTCCCAGCCTGAGGCCGTCAAGCAGATCGCGCTGGCCGACCGGGTGTTCGTCACCAAGACCGACCTGGCGCCGCCGGGCGCGCTGGAGGCTCTCACGGCGACGGTCGCCGACATCAACCCGGGCGCCCGGGTCTCCAGCCTGCTGCACGGCGAGATCGACCCGCACGAACTCATGGGCCTGGGCCTGGGCAGCGCCCGCGCCGGGGCGGCCACGCTCAGCTTCCTGGGCGAGCCGCTGCAGGGCGAGGGGTCGGGTGGCGAACGCACGCTGGCCCCGCGCTCGGCGCTGCACGATGCGTCGATCAAGACGCTGTCGCTGCGCTTCGCCAAGCCCTTCACCTGGACCGCCTTCACCTCCGCCATGGAGCTGCTGACCAGCCTGCGCGGGCCCGACCTGCTGCGCGTCAAGGGCATCGTCAACGTCGACGGCAAGCCGGTGGTGGTGCAGGGCGTGCAGCACGTCTTCCACGAGCCGGTGGAGCTGGACCGCTGGCCCAGCGACGACACCGACACCCGGCTGGTGTTCATCACGCGCCGCATCGAGGCGCAGACGATCCGCAAGCTGATGGATGCGGTGGTGGAGGCGGCGGGGTGACCTTCGCCGGGGCCGGGTAAGTGGTGGATCGCCCGGGTCCGCTGGGAGTGGGTAGTGGCACCGGAGTTTGCGAGAGTGGTGGGACGCGGCAGGCGGTGCCTGGCAGGGCCTCATGCGGTGCCGGTCGGCGCGTCGCTTCGCTTGCGCCGACTGCGCCGTCTCGAGCGCAGGCCGGGGCTTGCCGGCTCCAACTCACTGCGAGTGCTACGCACTCTCCGTTCAGACAATGAGCCGGAGTCAGTTCACGATGCGCGCTGACGCGCGCTCCGCCCCGGCCCGCCTGAGACGGCCGTCCCCAAAATCGGCCCTGCCAGGCACCGCCTGCCGCGTGGACAGGCTCTGCTTGATCGAGAAGGGGACTGGTCGCGACTCTGGCCCTTGCTTCGTCATTGCGGCCTTGACCGCAATCCGTTCACCTTCTCCCCGTCATTGCGGGCTTGACCCGCAATCCATCCCTTGAACGCGGTTCATGCGCGGCCTGTTTCCGGAGCTGGATGCCGGATCAAGTCCAGCATGACGCCTTGTCATCCCCCGTCATTGCGGGCTTGACCCGCAATCCACCCCCTGAACGCGGCTCGTGCGCGGCCTGTTGCGGAGCCGGATGCCTGGGCGATTCACGCCTTCCCCGCGGCCGCCAACCACCACACCGGCACCTGCGTGCAATCCGCGCCGTCCAGGCCGGCGCGGCCGGCCTGCTCCAGCGTCTGCAGCAGTTGCGAGGTGAGGGGCAGGCGGTACCGCGTGGCGTCGGCCTGCGCCAGCATCGCCCGCACGTCCTTGCGCATGGTGGCGACGTCGACCGTCACCTCGCCGGTGGCGCGCCCGGCCAGCGCCTGCGCGATCATGGGCCCGCGCACCTTGAGCATGTTGGGGCCGCCGGAGGTGTCGGCCAGGATGTCGACCACACGGGCGGGGTCCAGGCCCAGCGGCTGCAGCAGCGACAGCGCCTCCGACAGTGTCTGCCAGTACACCAGCAGCGGCAGGTTGATGGCCAGCTTCATGGTGGCGCCGGCGCCGAAGCCGCCCACGTGCTCGAGCCGGCGGCACAACTGCTCCAGCACCGGCCGGGCGCGCTCGACGTCCTGCGCATCGCCGCCGGCGAAGCCGAGCAGCTTGCCCTGCGACGCCGGGCCGACGCTGCCGCCCACCGGGCATTCGAGGTAGCGCGCACCGGCCGCCAGCACGCGCCGGCCCACGCTGCGCTGGGTGTCGGGTGCCACCGTGCTCATGTCGATGAACAGCCGCCCGTCGACGCGGCCGGCCAGCAGGCCGTCGGGGCCGAAGTGCACCGCTTCCAGCGCGGCGTCGTCGCTGACCATGGTGATGACCAAGTCGGCCTCCGAGGCCAGCGCTGCCGGCGTCTCGGCCCAGGCCGCCCCGGCGTCCAGCACGGGTTGCGCCCGCTCACGGGTGCGGTTCCAGGCCACGACCGGGTGGCCGGTGGCCAGCAGGCGCTTCGCGATCGCGCTGCCCATCTTGCCGGTGCCTGCGATGCCGATCTGCATGGTCTTCTCCATGGTGCGGATGAATTGATCTTAAGATCAACAAGGAGCCCGGCGGCGCGGGGACATACCCGCATGCGGCAGGGCGACGGTCCGTCCGACAACAACCAGGAGACGCCTTGTTCTACACCTGTTCCCCTGCCTGTACCGATCCCACGCACGACCACGGCCCGCGGTCCGCCGCGGCCACCCGCGCTGCCAGCGCCAAGGCCAGCGCCGCACCCCGGCGCACCGTGGCGCGCGACCGCAAGGGCAAGGCCAAGGTGGTCGACCTGCACTGCCACTACCTGAACCCGGAGGTGAACGCCAGGACGGCGCACCTCAACGCCGCGCAGCACGACCCGACCACGGTGTTCGCCAACGCGCTCACGCGCGAGACCAACGTCAAGCAGATGGCCACCCGCGCGCCCAAGCTCACCGGCGTGAAGGAGCGGCTGCGCGACATGGACCGCATGGGCGTGGACATCCAGGCGGTGTGCCCGGCGCCGTACCACTTCTTCTATTTCACCGAGCCGGACCTCGGGGCGCAGCTGGCGCGCGAGGTCAACGAGGGCATCGCGAAGGTGGTGGCCGACACCCCGGACCGCTTCGTGGGCCTGGGCTCGGTCCCGCTGCAGGATGCGCAGCTGGCCGTGCGCGAGCTCGACCACGCGGTGAAGAACCTCGGCCTGCGCGGCGTGGAGATCTGCACCAACGTCAACGGCAAGAACCTCACCGATCCCAGCCTGGGCTTGGACAAGTTCTTTGCCCGCTGCGAGGAGCTGGGCATCCTGCTGTTCATGCACCCGCTGGGCTGGACGCAGGCCGACCGCCTGACCAACCACTACTTCAACAACGTCATCGGCAACCCGCTCGATTCGACGGTGGCGGTCTCGCACCTCATCTTCGACGGCGTCATGGCGCGGCACCCGCGCCTGAAGGTGCTGGTGGCGCACGGCGGCGGCTACATCGCCCACTACTGGGCGCGCATGGACCACGCCTGGCGTGCCCGCGCCGACACCCGCACGGTCATCAAGCGCAAGCCGTCGTCGTACCTGGAGAAGTTCTACTTCGACACGATCACTCACGACCCCGAGATGCTGCGCCGGCTGATCGACCGCTTCGGCGCCGACCACGTGGTGCTGGGCACCGACTACCCCTACGACATGGGCGACGACGACCCGCTGGGCATGGTCGCGCAGGTCAAGCGCCTGCCGCGCGAGGCGCGCGAGCAGATCGTGGGCGGCAATGCCGCCAAGCTGCTGAAGCTCAAGTTCTAGCCGCCCGGACGCAGGCCGACGCCCGGCCCAGCCTGCGCCACGCTCCTACAGCCGAGCGTGGGCGGCCCTCCTAGACTGGACTTGCCCCAAAGGGCAATCCATCATCCAGACAGGAGACTGCACATGCAAAAGCTGCTCATTGCCGCCATGACCGCCGCCGCGCTGGCCGGCTGTTCGGGCATGCCGGGATCGCCCGGCGGCCCGACCCGCAGCACCGGCCAGGCCGTCGACGACGCGACGATCGGCACCAAGCTGAAGGCCGCTTTCGCCGCCGACCCGGAGCTCAGCGCCCTGAAGATCAACGTCGACACCACCCAGGGCGTGGTCCGCCTGCGCGGCGAGATCAAGAGCGTGCAGCTGCGCCAGAAGGCCGAGGCCACGGCCCGGAAGGTCGAGGGCGTGAAGTCGGTCGAGAACCAGCTGATCGTCACTGGGTGACGCGCCGGCTGGTCGCCGGCACGCTCCCGCTGACGACACTGCCCGGGCAGCGAACCCCCTCACCCCAACCCTCTCCCACGAGGGGGAGTGGGAGCGGAGCTTCATGCGGTGGAGGCCGTGCCCGCTCCTCGATGCGGTGCTTGCGGCCTGCGCCGTGGGGGAGCCGTCATGCGATGCGGGCTTGATTCCTCCCACGTCGTTCCGGAACTGATCCCTCCCACGTCACGGCGGGCTTGACCCCTCCCACGTCACGGCGGGCTTGACCCCTGCCACGTCATTGCGGGCTTGACCCGCAATCCATCCCCTGAACACGGTGCGGGCGCTGCATCGTTCGGGAGATGGATGCCGGGTCGAGCCCGGCATGACGACATTCAGGGGTCACCCCCGGCATGACGACTTTCCGGGGGCAACCCCGGCATGACGACTCTCGGGGGGCATGCCCCACATGACGAGGTTCTCCCTCTTCCCCCAACCCAACCGGCAAACCACGACCGCCAATGGCCGCGCCACCGCGGTCGCCACCAGGGCCGTGACGGCCAGCATGGCCGCCAGGTGCACGGCCGTGGCCGCGAGCGCCGGCATTAGCAGGTCGATCGCACCGGCATCGGCCGACGGCTGACCCAGGCACAGCGGCAGCAGGGCAGGAACCAGCGCCAGCCCGGCGCCGTGTGTCGTGCCCGCCAGAAACGAGCCGATCGCCAGGCCTGCAGGGCCTGCGGGAGCGCGCAGTCGGTTGGGCAAGCCATGGCCTAGGTGCAGCGCCACCGCGACGACCAGCAGGCCGCCGGCGGCCATCCGCACCACGCCCCGGTCCGGCACCAGGCCGGACGCCACCGCAGCCACCACCAGCCCGACCGACGCCACGTGCCCGGCGGCGATCGGCAGCAGGGCGCGCAGCGCCTGCCGCCGGTCCCGCGTGTGCAGGCCCCAGGCGGCGGCGAGCAGCCAGCCGCCGGCCGGGTTCAGCCCGTGCAGCGCGCCGAAACCGGCCACTGCCAGCCAGGGCCACAGCGACGTCATGGCGCTTGCTCCGCGCGGCCGTTCTGCTCAGACCGTGGCGTGACAGGACGACGCGGCCACCGCCTGCGCCTTGCCGGCAGATGCGGGCTCGTAGCGGTCGTGGTGGCGCACCCAGTCCATCGGGTAGTTCGGGTTGTGCTCGTCGCGTCCCTTGGGCGCCAGGTCGAGCAGGTCGTACGTGCCCATCATGGCTTCGACGCCGCGCCCGTACGTCGAGTAGGTGTGGAACACCGTGCCCGCATCGTCGCGGTAGAACAGGCTGATGCCCGGCGCTTCCTCGCTCGGGAAGTCGGTCGGGCCGAAGTTGTAGTCGACCGCGCCCCGGGCCCGCTCCTCGGGCGTGAAGCTCACCCGGAAATCGTGGTTGAAGTCGTTGCCGTCCGACGAGACCCAGCGGAAGGGCCAGCCCATGCGGCGGCGGAAGGCCTGCAGCTCGGCCAGCGGCGCGCGCGAGACCACCAGCACCGACAGGTCGCGGTGGGCCAGGTGCACTTCCATGCCGGCGATGTGGTCGGCCATGAACGAGCAGCTGGGGCAGCCCTGCGTCCAGCCCGGCCCGAACATGAAGTGCTGCACCAGCAGCTGGCTGCGGCCATCGAACAGGTCGGCGAGCGGGCGCTGCCCCTCGGTGGTGTCGAACACGTAGGGCTTCTCCAGGCGCACCCAGGGCAGGGCGCGGCGCTGCGCGGCGATGCGGTCCCGCAGGTGCGTCAGCTCCTTCTCCTGCGCCAGCAGGGCGCGGCGCTGCGCCAGCCAGCGCTCGTGGGGGACGACGGGATGCTGCAGCAGGCTGGGTCCGGTGGTGGCGATGGTCATGGAAGCGCTCCTTGGCTCGACGAGCCGTTGGTTGCAGGCAATGCGCGGCCCAGGCGTCCTGGTGCCAGGCGCGATCGGTGCCGGCCGGCCGGCCGGCGCGGGGGAAAGCGATGCGGCGCGGCTAGGCGGCCGGCGGGGTCGTGCGTCTGGGTCGTCGCACGGCGCGGACCTTGCCGCTGCCGCCGCCGCCGGCATAGAACAGGTCGGCGCCGTCGGACTCCAGCCCGCTCACGAACACGCCGCCGGGCATCTCGAGCCGCTCGAGCACGTCGCCGGTCTGCGGGTCGATGCGGCGGATGTCGCTCGCGTCGCCTTCCCAGGTGCCGTGCCACAGCTCGCCGTCGACCCAGGTGACGCCGGTGACGAAGCGGTTCGACTCGATGGTGCGGCGGATGGCGCCGGTGGCCGGGTCGATCTGGTGGATCTTGCGGTCGCGGTACTGGCCGACCCACAGGCTGCCCTCGGCCCAGGCCAGGCCCGAGTCGGCGCCGTGGCCCGGCGCCGGGATGGATGCCACGACCTGGTTGGTGGCCGGATCGATCTTGTCGATGCGCGCCTCGGCGATCTGGTAGATGTAGGTGCCGTCGAAGGCGGTACCGGCATCGCAGGCGCGCTCCAGCGTGCGCCGGGTCTCGCCGGTCGCGGGATCGAAGGCCACCAGGGCGGCGCCGGTCGCGGCCCAGACCCGGGTGCCGTCGTGCGTGACGCCGGCCACCTTGTCGCTGCCGGCGAACGGGCCGTACTCGCGCACGATCTCGGCCGGGTGGGCGGTCGCCTGGGGTCTGTCGCTGCCGTGGGTCTTGGCCATCGCCGGGTCCTTCCGTTGCGCCTTGTGCGGCGCCGTGGAAGCACTCTAGTCAATCGGCAGCGAGGCAGGGAGTAACAAGATCGTCGTGAATCCGGCCAGCGGCGGCGCCAGCCAGCGCTGCGCCCGCGCCCGGCCGATGGAGCGCACCCGCCCCTCGGCTTCCAGGTCGGCCAGCGCGCGCTGGACGGTGCGCTGGCTGGCATCGAGCGCCAGCGCCAGGGCGGATGTCGACCAGGCCGCGCCATCGGACAGCAGCGCCTGCAGGGATGCCTGCTCGCCATCGATGGGCGGCGCGAGCACGATGACCTCGCGCTCGCCCAGCGGCCGCAGCGTGAAGCCACGCGGCGTGGCCTCGACCTGCGCAACGTCCTTCACCAGCGCGCGCAGGCGGCCGATCTCCACCCGCAGCCGTGCCCGGTGCGTGGCGTCGGGATGCCGGGTGCGGAAGGCGGCGGCGATCAGCGCGTCCCGGTCGGCGTCGCCCGGCCAGGCCTCGGCGAGCGTCCGCGCCAGGGCGAACAGGATGGGGCGACGCGCCAGCGGCCGCCACGCCGTGCCTGCGCCGACGCCGCGTCGGCAGGCGTCGACCACCAGCGCGTCCGAGGCCAGCAGGGCCGCCACCTCGTCCAGGCGCAGCGGCTGTCCCGCCCCGCCCGCCAGCCGCCGCGCCGCGGGCCGATCGAGCACTGCCCGCGCCTCGGCCACCTCGGCCAGCAGGGCGGGGACGCCCGCGCGGTCGGCGGCGTCCTGCGCCCGCATGAGCGCCTGGCGCGCGTCGGCCACGCGCAGCGAGCGCAACGCCAGTTCCGCCGCGGCCAGTTCCGCGAGCGTGCGCAGCGTCGGCGGCAGTCCGCGCAGGTCGACGACGGCGAGTTCCGCCGCGGCCTCGTCGAGCCGCCCCAGCAGCAGCAGCCGGCGCGCGGCGACCAGGCGCGCCTGCGAGGCATTGGCGTGGTCGGCGTGCGCGGAGAGGGTGGCCGACGCAGCGGCCAGCGGGCGGTCCGAGCCGCCCAGGTCGCGCATGGCCAGCGCCACTTCGGCCTCGGCCACCACGCAGCGGGCCCGCGCCAGCTCCTCGTGCGAGCCGAAGCCGCGCGCCGCGCGCCGCAGCAGCTCGCGGGCGCGCAGGTTCTCGCCCAGTTGCGCCATGGCGATGCCGCGCAGCGCCAGCGCCGGCGGGTCCTCGCGCAGCGCGATGCGCTGCAGGGCACCCAGCGCGTCGCCGGTGGCGAGCGCACGCGCGGAGGCGGCGATCAGCGAGTCCATGGGCGCGAGGCTACACCGCGGCGCCGGCATACTCTGCGTCCGCGCCGAGTCCGCCGGGCCGGCCCGACATCAACCATCCGGAGCTTCCATGGTCATCGAAATCGCCGACATCCGCGTCCGTCCCGAGGACCGCGCCGCCTTCACCGAGGCGATCCAGCGCGCCGCCACCACCGTGCTGTCCAAGGCCGCCGGCTACCGCGCGCACACCATCCTGGCCTGCCAGGAGACGCCGGGCCGCTTCGTGCTGAAGATCGACTGGGAGACGCTGGAGGCCCACACGGTCGGCTTCCGCCAATCGCCGGCGTTCGCCGAGTGGCGCGCCATCATCGGCCCGTTCTTCACCCAGCCGCCCCACGTGGAGCACTTCGACGTCGTCGCCTGACGTCAGCCGGTCGCCCCGGCGTCCGCGCCGGGGTCGGCGGGCATCTCCCAGTTGAGCAGCTCGGCGGCCCGGCGCACCACCCACAGCGCCTCGGGCGGCTGCACCGGCGACTCGTCACCCGCCAGTGCCAGCCGGATCTTCTCCAGCACCTCGCGCTCGCTGCCGCCGGTCTTGAACAGGCTGGTCGACGCCTGCTCGGCCACCAGCTGCGCCATGTCCTCGCACAGCTCGTAGCGCTCGCGCACGGTCGCCATGGGCGCGGTCAGCCGGTGCCCCGTCGGCGTGCTGTAGACGGCGATGAAGGAGGGCGGCGGTTCGATCTGGTTGTACTCGTCCATGGGGTGCGCGGTTGGGCGTGCCGAGGATACGACGGGGCCGGCTCCTCGCCCGCGGGGTGATCAACCCAGGAAGTCGTCATGCCGGGCTCGACCCGGCATCCATCTCCTGAACCAGGCCGCGCCAGAACCGCGACTGGGAGATGGATTGCGGGTCAAGCCCGCAATGACGGGGCAGGGGGCGCGCCGGGCTCGACCCGGAGAGTCGTCATGCCGGGCCCGACCCAAGATTTCGTCATGCCGGGCTCGACTCAAGAAGTCGTCATGCCGGGCTCGACCCGGCATCCATCTCCGGAACTAGCCCACACCTGAACCGCGGACGGTTCCAGCCCCTGATCACAGGGACGCCAGGCCCACGCCCACCCAGGAATTGATCAAAGGTCGACAATGGGTCGCGAGGCGCCTCATCATGACCGTCGACCCACCCATCCACCTGGCCACCCCCGGCGACGCCGGGCGCATTGCCGCGTTGTCCCGCGACCTCATCGAGCACGGCCTGCCGTGGACCTGGCGGCCGGCACGCGTCCTGCGGTCCATCCGCGACCCGGAGACCAACGTGGCCGTGGTGCGCCAGGACGGCGACCTGGCGGGGTTCGGGATCATGGAGTACCTCGACCAGGATTCCCACCTGGTGCTGTTCGCCGTGCGGGCGGCCAGCCAGCGCCGCGGCCTGGGCAGCGCGCTGTTGCGCTGGCTGGAGGCCTCAGCCATCGCGGCCGGTGCGCAGCGCATCCGGCTGGACGCCCGGCGCGACAACGTCGCGGGCCGCTCCTTCTACAACGAGCACGGCTACCACGAGCTCGGCATCCGGCCCGGCCGCTACGGCGGCGCCATCGACGGGATCCGGCTGGAGAAATGGTTGCGGCCGTCCGACGTGGCCTGAAGGCGGCGCGCCACAATCGGGCGTGCCCATCCGACGCCTCTACCTCGCCGGTCCCGATGTGTTCCGCCCCGATGCCGCCGCCCATGGCCGCGCGCTGGTCGCGGCCTGTGCCGAGTTCGGCTACACGGGCGTGTTCCCGCTCGACGAATCGCTGCCGCCCGGCGCGCCCCTGGTGCCCGCCACCGCGGCGCGCATCTACCGGCACAACGTGGCCCACATCGACGGCTGCGACGCGGTGCTGGCCAACCTCGACTTCTTCCGCGGACCGGAGCCGGACAGTGGCACCTGCTTCGAGGTCGGCTACGCCGTCGCGCGCGGCAAGCCGGTGGTGGGCTACGTGCCGGAGTCCGGCAGCTTCGCCCAGCGCATCCGGCAGCGCCACCCCGCCGCGGTGGGCGGGACGGCGGTCGATGCCGACGGCTGGCAGCTGGAAGAGTTCGGCCTGCCCCTGAACCTGATGCTGGCCGTGCCGTGCCGCATCGTGGTCGGCGACATCCGGGTGGCCCTGGCGGCACTGCGCGACGGCTAGGGTTGCTGCGGGGGCCGCGCCGCGGGCTCTTGCGGCATAAAGGCTGGCCTCGCGCACGGCTGAGCCTGCGCGCCGGCTTCCTTCCTCGCCCGGAGACCTCTTCCATGCAGCAGCTCGCACGACTCGCCCTCGCGGTGGCCTCCGCCGCCTCCATCCTGCTCGGTGCCGGGTGCGCCGCCCCGTCCGGCTCGCCGGGCGGCGCGGCGCCGCCGGTGTTCCAGGTCGATGCGGCGTGGCCGCAGGCCCTGCCCAACCAATGGATCCTGGGCCAGGTGAGCGGCGTGGCGGTGGGGCCGGACGACAACGTCTACGTGCTGCAGCGACCGAAGAGCCTGAGCGAGGACGAGGCCGGCGCGGCCGCCCGGCCGCCGCACGGCGACTGCTGCCTGCCGGCGCCGCCGCTGCTGGTGTTTGGGCCCGACGGCCGCCTGGTGCGCTCGTGGGGTGGCCCGGGCGCCGGCTACGACTGGCCCGGCAACGAGCACGGCGTGCACGTCGACGGCAAGGGGTTCGTCTGGATCACCGGCAACGGCGACAACGACGGCCAGATCATCAAGTTCACGCCCGAGGGCCGGTTCGTGCTGCAGATCGGCAAGGTGGGGCCGCAGACCAACAGCGCCGACACCACGCGCCTGGGCCGCGCGGCCGGCGTGGAGGTGGACCTGGCCGCCAACGAGGTCTACGTGGCCGACGGCTACCACAACCGCCGCGTCATCGTGTTCGACGCCACCACCGGCGCCTACAAGCGCCACTGGGGCGCCTATGGCCGCCCGCCCAACACCACCGAGAAGCCCGAGTCGCGCCGGTCGGTCGCGCCCACCAACGAGCAGCTGCAGCACTTCGGCACGCCGGTGCATTGCGTGCGCATCGCCAACGACGGGCTGGTCTACGTGTGCGACCGCCTGAACAACCGCGTGCAGGTGTTCCGCAAGGACGGCAGCTACGTCAAGGAGTTCAGCGTGGCGCCGCGCACGGCGGCCAACGGCTCGGTGTGGGACATCGTCCTCTCCAGGGACCCGCAGCAGAAATGGCTGCACCTGGCCGACGGCCGCAACAACCTGGTCGTCACGCTGGAACGCGAGACCGGCCAGCTGGTGCAGACGCTCGGCCGGCCCGGCCGCTACGCCGGCGAGTTCCACTGGGTGCATGACCTGGCGATCGACTCCAGGGGCAACCTCTACGCCGGCGAGGTCGACAACGGCAAGCGGGTGCAGAAGTTCCAGCGCAAGTAGGTTCGCGCCGGGCCTGACACCGGAAGTCGTCATGCCGGGCTCGACCCGGCATCCATCTCCCGAACGCGGATCGGGCAGGTACGACGGGCCTGAGATGGATTGCGGGTCAAGCCCGCAATGACAGAGGTGCGGGTCAAGCCCGCAACGACGGGAGCGTGAACAGGGCGTCCGCCGCCGTCACTTCGCGAACAGGTTGTTGATGTCGGCGAACGCCTTGACTTCGATCGCGTTCTCCGACGGGTCGAGGAAGAACATCGTCGCCTGCTCGCCGGGCTGGCCCTGGAAGCGGATGTAGGGCTCGATCACGAACCGGGTCCCCTGCGCCTTCAGCCGCTGGGCCAGCGCCTCCCACTCGGCCATGGGCAGCACGATGCCGAAGTGCCGCACCGGCACGCCGTGGCCGTCGACCGCGTTGCGCTGCGCCGTCCCGGTTGCCTGGGGCGCCAGGTGGGCCACGATCTGGTGGCCGTAGAAGTTGAAGTCGATCCACTCGTCCGAACTGCGGCCCTCCGGGCAGCCCAGCTTCTCGCCATAGAACTGGCGGGCGAGGGCGAGGTCGTGCACCGGAAACGCGAGGTGGAAGGGCGAGAGCGGGGCGGGATTGGTGGTCGGGGCTTGCATGGGCGCAGATCCTACCGAGTCGAAGGCACAAATAAAATCAATGGTTCGTTGCGCTGAGCCTCAAGGAAATCGATGATTCGCGAACTCAAGACCTTCGTCGCCGTCGCGCGGGAAGGCACGTTCGCGGCCGCCGGCGACCGGATCGGGCTGACGCAGGCCGCCGTCAGCGCGCAGATGAAGCGGCTCGAGCAAGAGCTGGGCTTCGAGCTGTTCGACCGCAGCGGCCGGGCCGCCCGCCTCAACGCGATGGGGACCGACCTGCTGGCGCAGGCGCAGGACCTGCTGCAGGCCTACGGCAACCTCGGGGCGCGCCGGCCGCAGGCCGCGGCCCCGGCCGTCGTTAACGTCGGCGCCATCGCCTCGGTGCAGCGGTCCGTGCTGCCCGGCGTGCTGGCCCGGTTCCACCGGCAACTGCCCGGCTGCCGCACGCGCGTCGTGCCCGGGGTGTCGATGCAGTTGGTGGACCTCGTCGACGCCGGCGAGATCGACCTGGCCGTCGTCATCCGGCCGCCGTTCTCGGTCCAGAGCGACCTGCGCTGGACCACGCTGGCGCATGAGCCATTCCGGCTGGTGGTGCCGCGCGGGGTGCGCGGCAACGACTGGGCCGGGCTGCTCGCCACCCGGCCGTTCATCCGCTACGACCGCGCCTCGTATGGCGGCCGCCAGGTCGACCGCTTCCTGCGGGCAGCGCACATCGAGGTGCGGGAAGTGTGCGAACTCGACGAACTCGAGGCCATCGTGCAACTGGTGGCCCACGGCGCCGGCGTCGCCCTGCTGCCCCAGACGGTGGCCCAGCGGCGCTGGCCGTCGGGCGTGCGCGCGATCGACCTGGGCGAGCGCACCTTCCACCGCGACATCGGACTGGTGCACCGGCCCGTGCAGGGCCTGGGCGAGGCGGCGCGGCGGCTGGCCGACATGGTGGCCGCGGCCTACCGCCGGCGTCCCTAGCACACGCCGGCGGGCCGTCTGTCCACGGCAAGCGTGGAGAAGGGTGTGGACAAGCTTGTGGAGCGCCCCGCCGAGCCGCGCCGGCATTGGGCTGGCACGCGGTGCCACTTTCTTGGGCAGCGGCTTGCGGGAATCTGACGGTGCCGCGCGATCCGTGCATTCGTCCTCGCCGGCCGGCCGCTGGCTCGGCCTTGGAGCCGGCCTTTCGGCACCGGGGCACTCAGTGCGGCGTGCTCTTCTTCTCGCTGTGCTTGCTCGGGCCCGTGGGCGACGTGCTGGAGCGGCTCGGCTTCTTGGCGACGGCCTTGTCGGACACCGCGGGCTTGGCGGCGCCCTTCTTCTTCGCGTGGGTCTTCCCGCCCGGGGAGTCTTTGGTCGATTGGGGCATGGTGGTCCTTCCGACAGCCAGACCATCCGGCTGCACCTGCAATCTAGCCAAGGCCCGGCCCCGGTCTGTGATCCATCGCGGCGGACTCGCGTAGGACATTCCACTCCGGCCCGCATGGTGCCTCGATGCGCGGCCCCCGGGGGAAGTCGACGCAGGCCGCGTGCAGCCACAGCCGCTGCACCCCCAGCCAGGCGGCGACGGCGCGGTTGTGGGCGCCCTTGCCGTGCGTGCTGTCGCCCACCACCGGATGCGCCAGCTGCTTGAAGTGGCGCCGGATCTGGTGGCGGCGCCCGGTGAGCGGCGTCACCTCGACCAGTGCGTAGCGGCTGGTGGGGTGGCGGCCGTCGACGGCGAACGGCCATTCGAAGCAGGCCTGGCGCTCGTAGCGCGTGACGGCCGGCAGGCGCTCCTGGCCGGCCGAGGGCAGCTCCGGGTCGCGGGCCAGCGGGTAGTCGATCTCGCCGCCAGCGGGCGGCCAGCCGCGCACCAGGGCCACGTAGCGCTTGGCCACCGTGCCGGCCTCGAACGCCATCCGCCAGTGGCTGGCCGCCGTGCGCGAGCGCGCGAACAGCAGCACGCCGCTGGTGGCCTTGTCGAGCCGGTGCAGGGGGAACAGGCGCTCGCCCAGCTGGGCCTCCAGGGTGCGCAGCGCGGTGCGCTCCTCGTGCGCGTCGAGCGCGCTCGGATGGACGAGCAGGCCGGCCGGCTTGTCGATGGCGACCAGGTCGGCGTCGAGGTAGAGGAGGGTGAGGGAATCGGACATGCGGGGCCGCCGGCACTGGCGGGGGATGCGCCGCGCCGAGGCCGGCGGCGGTGGCGCGCGATCATAGGGCGTAGCCCCGTCGCCGTGGACGGGGGATGGATGCCGGATCGAGTCCGGCATGACGACGGTTGTGGTGGCACCGGGAAATTCAGGTTGTGGTGGCACCGCGGAATTCCTGGAGTGCGCCAGCCTTCACCGCACCCCCGTCATTGCGGGCTCGACCCGCAATCCATCTCCGATACCTGATCAGACCCGTCCCATCACCCACGGCCAGGACGCGGGAGCCGAATCAAATCCGGCATGACGACAGTTGGTGTGGAGCCTGATCAGGGGCCCTTCAGCGCCTCAGTGCGCCACCTCCCGGTTCGCGATGTGCTTCAGGCGCTCGAGGTCGCGCACCACCAGGGCGCCGTCCTGCCGGGCCACGACGCCCGCCTTGGCCAGGGCGGACAGCTCGCGCGTGACCTGCTCGCGGTAGCTGCTGACCAGGTGCGCCAGGTCGGCGTGCTTGGGCGCCGGCTCGATGCGGGCCTGGTTGCCGTCGACGCCGGCCGCTTGCGCCAGGCGCAGGAGCTCCAGGCACACGCGCTGTTGCACGCTCAGCGTGCTGAGGTCCAGCACGCGGTCGATCAGGCTGCGGGCCAGGTCGGTCAGTCGCAGCAGCACCCGCTCGGTCACGGTCCACTCCTGCTGCAGCAGTGCGCGGAAGGCCGCCGGTGGCAGGGAGGCGATGAGCCCGGAGCGCAGACCGATGACGTCGGCGGATCGCGGCCGCCCGTCCAGCGCGGACAGCTCGCCGAACGACATGCCGGCCTGCAGATCGCGGAAACTCGTTTCGCGCCCGCCCGGCGCATAGCTGGTGACGCGCACGGCCCCGGCCACGATCAGGTGCAGGTCGCGGTCGTCGTGCTCGCGCGCGATGAGCAGCTGGCCCGGCTCGAACCGGCGCCACAGGCACTGGCGCGAGATCTCGTCGAGGCGCTGTGGCGGCAGGCCCTGGAGCAGCTCGAGGGTGCGCAGCCCCAGGCTGGAAGGCGGCATCGGTGCGGACATGGCTTCCCCTGCGATCAGGCGTGCAGGGCGCGGAGGGTGGCCCGCGCAGCGCCTGGCGCGATTGTGCGCATGGAGCGCCTGCGCGAGGGGCGCGTGGCCTGCTGAGCTGGCGGTAACCCATCGGGGACGCAGGCCCAACGCCACGGCATTCAGTCATTGACAGCGCGCGGGACCCGTGCAGATCATGCGGACGTCCGAGGACGCCAACGACATGACTTCCCGCGCGATGGTCCCACCACGATCGACGGACGACCATGTCCCCGCCGACTGAAGGCCCGCCACTGCACCTGACCGTGCTGCCCCAACGCGGCGGGTTGGCGGCCGTGCTGACCGACCTCGGTCCGCTGGCCAGGCTGGAGACCATCGACACCGCCGAAGCCATCCTGCTCGACCTGCAGGTGCAGTCGGGGCGGTGGCTGGACACCGAAGCGCCTTCCACCGCGGATGCCAGCAGCGACCTGCGGGCGTTCGGCCGCCAGCTGCTGGACCGGCTCATCCCGCCCGGCATCGCCACCTTCCTGCGCGAGGCAGCGCCCGGCGCACTGACGCTGCAGCTCGACCGGTCGCTGGCCTGGGTGCCCTGGGAGCTGGCCTGGGACGGCCAGGACTTCCTCGGCGAGAAGTTCCGCCTGGCGCGCCGCATCGTGGCCGGCATGGAGGCCGCGCGGGCGGCGCCACCGGCCCCCACGCGCGGCACCCTGAAAGTGCTGCTGGTCGCCGGCGGCGGTGCGGCTGCTGCGACCGCGTCGCGCCTCAATGCCGGGCTGCGCAGCATGGCCGGCGTCGCGGTCAGCGTCGTCTCCTCGAACGACCTGCCGCGTGACGACCTGCTGCGGCTGATCGGCGCCAACGACATCGTCCATTTCGCCGGCCCGGTCGACGGCCGGCCGGCGCCGGACGACTCCGTGCTCTGGTGGTGGGAGGGCGAACCGCTGGACATCGGCTCGATCGGCCGGCTGGCGTCACCGCCGCCGTTGCTGCTGTCGCAGAACACGGTCCCCGGCACGGATTCGGCGCAGCCGCCGAACCGCGCGGTGGCGCTCGATGCCTGCCGGCACGGACTGAACCTCCTGTCCTGCGAGCCGGCCGGCGCCGGGCAGGCCGCTGATTTCCTGCTGCCCCTGTATGCCGCGCTGGCCCGCGGCGCGCCGCTCGCCGAAGCCCTGCGGTCGTCGCGCGGCGCGTTCCGGCGCACGGCAGGGCCCACCGCGCTGGCGGCCCTGCGGGCCGAGCTGTACGGCGACGGCGCCGTGGTCCTGTGCGACCGCCGTGCCTCGGTCGAGGACAACCTGCGCCAGGTGACCATCCTGTCGATCGACCTGGCCGGCTCGACGCGCCTGCTGGGCGAACTGGGCGCCGAGACCTATAGCGACCTGCTGTCGCGCTACCACCAGGCCTGCGTCGACATCGTGCGCCGGCACGGCGGCACGCCCGACGACTTCCAGGGTGACGATGGCGCCATGTGCTACTTCGGCACCCCGGTGGCGCGGGAGGACGCAGCGGCGCAGGCCCTGCAAGCCGCCCTGGAACTGGTCGATGCCATGCAGGCGCTCGGGCTGGGCGTGCGCATCGGCGTGTGCACGGGGCAGGTGGTGGTGCGCGACGGCCAGCCGGTGGGCTCGGCCATCCACCTGGCGGCCCGCCTGCAGGCGCTCGCGGCGCCGGCCACCGTCGTGGTGGGCGAGTCGACGCGGCGCATCGTCCGGGACCGCTTCCGCTTCGAGGCGCTGGACGACGCCATCGGGCTCAAGGGCTTCGACGGGCCGCAAGCCTGCCACCGGCTGCTCGGCGCGGCGCCGGCCGCAGCCACGCCGCTCCCGGCCGCGGCCGGTCAGCCGTCGATCACGCCCTTCGTCGGCCGCCGCGACGAGCTGCAGACCCTGCAGGCGCACTGGGCGGTGGTCAAGGCCGGCTCGCTGCGCATCGTGCGCATCCTGGGCGAAGCGGGCATCGGCAAGTCGCGGCTGCTGCGCGAGTTCAAGCAGGCCCTGGCCGACGACGGCCAGGTGTTCGAGTGCCGCTGTGCGCCCGAGCACGCCAACAGCGCCTTCCAGCCGCTGATCGGCTCGCTGCGCCACCAGCTGCGCCTGGGCGGCAACGAGCTGCCCGAGGCCGGCCTGGCGCGCCTGCGCACCGTGGTGTCGCGCGTCGACACGGCCGGGGAGGGCGCGCTGGCGCTTCTCGCCGACCTGCTGGCGCTGCCGCTGCCCACGCCGCATCCCATCCTGGAGCAGCCGGCGCAGCGCCGGCGCGAACTCACGCTGGACCTGCTGGTGGGGCTGGCCCGGCAGCGCGCGCAGCATGCGCCGGCCTGCCTCATCGTCGAGGACACGCACTGGCTCGATCCCTCCTCCGCCGAATTCCTCGACCGGCTGGCGGCGGTCACGCGCGCCCTGCCGCTGCTGATCGTCGTCACGGCCCGGCCGGACGCCGAGCTGCGCTGGCGCCCGCGGTTTCCGGCCTACGAGACCGAGTTGCAGGGCCTTGCGCCCGAGCTGGCGCGGGCCATGGTGCGGGGCGCGAGCGGCGGCCGCCGGCTGCCCGGCGAGGTGGTGCAGCTGATCGCCGAGCGCGCCGACGGGGTGCCGCTGTTCATCGAGGAGTCCACGCGCATGGCGCTCGAGACCGAGGCGAGCGGGGACGTTCCGCCGACCGGTGCCCGGGCCGTGCCCGCCACGGTGCTGGACCTGCTGACGGCCCGCCTCGACCGGTTGGGTGCGTCCAAGCAGGTGGCGCAGGTGGGCGGCACGATCGGGCGCGAGTTCCCGCTCGCGCTGCTCGAGGCCGTGCTGCAGCACCCCGGCTCTCCCATCGCCGTGGCGGCCCCGGCGGCGGCGCTGGCAGAGCTCGTGCGTGCCGGCATGCTGCTGGCCCGCCGCGACGGCGACGGTCCGCGCTACGCGTTCCGCCATGCGCTGATGCGCGATGCCGCCTACGGCTCGCTGCTCGAGCGCGACCGGCTGCGCCTGCACCAGGTCATCGCCGGCGTGATCCGCGAGCGTTTTGCCGACCTCGCCGAGCGCCAGCCCGAACTGCTGGCCGACCACTACACCGAAGCCGGCCTGGACGCCGAGGCGCTGCGGTTCTGGGAGGCGGCGGTGCGCCGGGCCGCGTCGCGCTCCGCCCATGCCGAGGCCATCGCCCATGCGGACCGCGCCCTCGCCGTGCTGGCACGCATGCCGGCCGGCGAGGACCGCGCACGGCTCGAACTGCGCCTGCAACTGCTGCTGGCTGCGCGCCTGATCGCCACCCGCGGCTACGGCTCCGAACGGGTCGAGCGCGCCTATGCCCGGGCGATGGAACTGGCGCGTCTGCTCGGCGACGAGAGCGCCGCCATGCGCGTGCTGCTGGGCCTGGAGGGCTTCCATTTCATGCGCGCCGACTTCGCCAAGGCACGCTCCTACGTGCTGGACGCCGCGGCCCGGGCCGGCAGCGGCAGCGGCGGCCCCATCCAGCGCGTGCAGTCCCGGTGGGCCCTGGCCAACATCCGGATGCACCAGGGCCAGATGCTGGAGGCGGTGCAGGAGATGGACGCCTGCCATGCCGACTACCTGCGCCTGGAGCACCGGCCCGAGGCGGTGCAGGACCCCGGCGTCATGTGCCTGTGCTACTCGGCCTGGTCCCTCTGGCAGCTGGGCCGTCCCGACGAGGCCAGGCGCCGCGTGCTGGCCGTGTCGGCGCATGCGCAGGAGATCGGGCACCGCTTCAGCATCGGCGTGGCGGACGGCTTCCGTGCCGCGGTGCTGCACTTCCGCGGCGAGAACCGCGCCGCGCTGGACGCGGCCGAGCGCGCCATCCGGGTCTGCGAGGAGAACGGTTTCGCGGTCTGGCTGGCCCACGCGCGCGTGATGCGCGGCCGCATTGCCGCCGACCTGGGCGACGTGGCGGCGGGTGTCGAGGAGATGCGGCAAGGCTTCGAGGCCTGGTCCGATTCGGGCGCCGTGGTGACCACGCCGTTCTACCTGACCATGCGCGCCGAGGGCCACGCGCTCGACCAGCGGCCGGAGGCCGGCCTCGCCCTGCTGGAGCAGGCGCTGGCGATCGTCGAGCGCACCGGCGAGCGCTACTACGAGGCCGAGATCCGCCGGCTCACCGGGCGGCTGACCTTGCAGAGCGCGCTGCGGGCCGGGCTGGACCGCGCCGGCGAAGCCGAGAGGTGGCTGCTGCAGGCGCAGGCCTGTGCCCAGGCGCGCCGGCTTGCCTCGCTGGCGCTGCGGGCGGCACTGGACCTGGCCGACCTGCGGGAAGGGCAGGGGAGGCCCGAGGAAGCACTGGCCATCCTGGCACCGGCCCGCCAGGCGGTCGAAGGGGGAATCGGCACGCGCGACGTCGACTGGGCGATGGCCCGCCTGGCGGCGCTGCGCGCGCCTGCGTAAGTCGTCTCACACAACGCGGCCGGCCGGGCCGCACGGGAGGGAGCGATGGAACACTCCAGGCTGGCCAGCATCCGGATGCAGGCCGACCCCCTGCGGCAGAACCGCAAGCTGTTCGAGACCCTGCGCAACGACCGCAAGCGCGCGCTGCTGTACCGCGAGCTGGCGGTCGAGGGCTTTCCGCCGCTGGTTTTCAAGAGCGTGCTGCGCACCGGGGGGACCGCGCATTGGCCGAGCGAGGACGTGTACCTGCTGACGGCACGCGAACACGTCGAGGCGGCGCTGGCAGCCGGCAGCGTCGCGCCCTACGCGGCCCTGGACAGCGGCGGGCGCTTCATGCTGGGCCAGGACGACCTGGACGGGCGGCCGGACTGCCCGCACGCCCGGCAGCGCCGGGCCGCCCTCGACGCCCTGGATCTCGATCCCGCCACCATCGAAGCCTGCGTCACGGCGGCCATCGACCGGGCCCTGGTGCTGCCGCGCAAGCACCACCAGTTCGACCTGGTGACCGACGTGGCCGAGCAGGCGGCCCTGCGGCTGGTCGCGGTGGTGTTCGGCCTGCCGGCGAAGTCGCATGTCCTGCTGGAGCGGGCGCTGCGGGCCACCTACACGCGGCTCACCTTCCAGATCATCGGGCGCCACTTCGTGCCGGACGACGGCCTGCCGCCCTCCGGGTCGGACGCCGCGCTGGACCTCAAGGCCCGGCTGGAAGAACACGTGGACCGGGCCATCGGCGTGGAGGATCCGCAGGAGTGGTGGGACGAGGGCGTGATCGACCACGAGGGCACCTGCAGCGCCCGGCTGGCCGGTGCGCTGGGGGAGGACGCGGGCGACACCCGCACCGTGGCGCTCGGGCTGATGGCCGGCACCGTCGGCAACGTCACGGCGGCCATCGCGAACACCGTCGACCACTTCTTCCATGCGACCGACGCATCGGACGCGAGGCTCATCGACCAAGCGACGCATGCGGCGCGGCACGGCGACGTCGGGACGCTGGAGCAGATGGTCGACGATGCCCTGCGACGCCGGCCGCCGGCCCCGTTCCTGGCCCGCACGGCGGTCAAGCCCCTGCAGTTGCGCCACCCGGGGCGCGGCCCCGACCTCCTGGTTCCGGCCGGTGCGCACCTGCTGTTGGCGATCGGCGCGCAGCCGCCGGCCAACCTGGACGCGCTGTTCGGCGGCGCCGTCGACGACCCGCGCCTGCCGCACAACTGCGTCGGCCGCCACCTGGCGCTGCCCCTGGTGCATGCCACGCTGCGCCAGGTGCTCGCCTTGCCGGGCCTGGCGCTGGACATCGACCCGGCCACGCACCTGCCGCGTCCGCTGGTCAAGCGCTGGGGCGCGATCTGCGAGAGCTTCCCACTGCGATTCCAGCGCGACCGCCTGCTCAACCAGCAACCCCTGTTCGTCGTCCTGCCCATCAAGGCGCCGGTGCGCGAGAACGCGCAGAAGCTCAAGGTCCTGACCCGCGCCGGCGCCCCCGTGGTGGAACGCGCACTGCAGGACGCGCAGAACGTGCACTTCGCCTGGTTCGGGCTGGTCGAGAACGAGACCCACCTGGCCATGTACACGGTGTACGACGGCGACTTCGATGCCTACGTCGAGCACTTCGCGCTCAAGGTGCCGCTGTTCGACGAGCAGTTCCGCTACCTCGAGGATGCGCCGCCCACGCCGATCCGGCTGCACCCCAAGGAGTTCGTCGACGTCATCCGCAAGTACAACCGCGAGCCGGTGGGCGGCTACTTCTACAGCGCCTACCCGCGGGTCGGCGTGGCCAGCATCCTGCGCGAAGGCCTGGACACCCCATGACGCACGACGCCGTCGACGCGCTCCTGGAGAAGGAGGTGCAGCGCCTGGCGCTGACGGGCTACAACGCGCCCCGCATGCGCACGCTGCTGCTGGCCGTGACCGATGCCGCCCGTGCGCGGAAGTTCCTCGCCAACCTGCTCGATGCGCAGCTGCTCGCGTTCGGCGCCCGGGGCACGGCCCGCGGCCTCGACTGCGGCATCAACATCGGCTTCACCCACCAGGGCCTGCGCGCGCTCGGCGCGCCGGCGTCGGTGCTGGTCGCGTTCAGGGACAAGTCGCCGGCGTTCGCCGAGGGCGCCGACGTGCGCGCGGCGCGCCACCTGGGCGATGCCGGCGAGAGCGCGGCCGAGCGCTGGGATGCGGTGTTCCACCACGACCGGGCACATGCCTGGATCGCCATCCACGGCAACGACGCCGCCACGCTCGACGAAGCGGTGCGCCGGCTGCGACAGCTGCGCGGCGCCGACGGGCTCGCGGGCTGGGAGCCGGCTGCGGCCCTGCCCGACGGCCAGCAGCTGCGCGACGACCAGGATCCCCGGGCCACCCGCGTGCACTTCGGCCTGCGCGACGGCATCACGCGGCCCAGCATCCTCGACCGCCAGCGCCTGCTGGGCCGCCCCGGGCCGGACGGGCAGGCGTTCCGGCCCCGGCCGGGCGAGCTGCTGCTCGGCTATCCAAACAACGACGGCGCCGACCTGTGGACCGCCGGGAAGACGCCGGACGACGTGGCGCATTTCCTGCGCCATGGCAGCTTCGGCGTCCTGCGCAAGCTCGAGCAGCACGAGTGCCGGCTGCAGCGCTACCTGGACGGGAAGGCCGCCGAGCTGCGGGCGGCCGGCCACGCATTCGTCACGCCGACTTGGCTGAAGGCCAAGATGGTCGGGCGCTGGCCCAATGGCGCGCCGGTGCTGCCCGGGGAGACCGAGGAGCCGCCCGCGCCGGACGCCGCGCGCCTCGCGCAGGTCGACTTCGAGCAGGACCGCGAGGGGCTGGGCTGCCCGTTCGGCGCCCACATGCGGCGCGCCAATCCGCGCACCGATCCGCTGATGCCCCAGCGCGACCGCACGCTGTTCCGGCGCGGCATCCCGTACGGTGCGGTGGGCGACGACGAGGTCGGCCTGTTCGGCCTGTTCTTCTGTGCCCGCATCGACGACCAGTTCGAGCACCTGGTGTCCGAGTGGCTGGAGAAGAACCCCATGGGCCCGCCCAACCGCGGCCGGGCCAAGGACCCGCTGGTGGGCCGCCACGACGAGCCGCAGGCGCAGTTCCTCATCCCGCTGCCCGGCGGCCGGCAGATCGCGCTGGACGGCTTCGAGGCTTTCGTGCGCACGCGCGGCACCCTGTATGCGCTGTTCCCCAGCCGACGGGCGCTGGAGACCCTCGCCGCCGGCGCGACCCTGCGGAATCCGACGCACGCCCACGCGGCCCGCCCGGCGCACCAGCCGTCGACCGTGCCGGATGCAGGGCCCGGGCCCGAGCCGATCGACGCACCGAACGACCGCTTCTGCGACCTCGTGATGGAGGGCGGCATCACCAGCGGCGTCATCTACGCATCGGCGGTGGTCGAACTGGCGCGCCACTACCGCTTCCGCAGCATCGGCGGCAGCTCCATCGGCGCTTTCGCCGCGGCGCTGGCGGCGGCGGCGGAATACCGGCGCCGGCACGGCTCGGGCGACGGCTTCGACCGGCTGGCGAAACTGCCGCAGGAGCTGGCCCGCGAGGAGGACGGCCGCACGCGGCTCGAGCGGGTGTTCGTGCCGCAGCATTCCACGCGCCGGCTGTTCGGCATCTTCCTCGCCACGCTGGAGCGCAGCGGGCCGGTGTCGCAGGTCGTGCATGGGCTGGCCGCGGCGCTGTGGCAGTACCGCCGTCTGGTCGCCGGCCTCACGATCGTGCTGGCCGCCATCGTGCTGGCCGGGCCCATCCAGACGGCGCTGCAGTGCTGGTCGGGCCCGGCCGCGGCGCCTTGCCTGTGGCCGCTGGTCTCCTGGACCGCCGCCGCGTTGCTGGCGCTGGGCACGGGCGCGTTCGCCGCGCTGGTCGCCGGGATCTGCTGGGACGTGCACCGCGGCCTGGTGCGCAACGGCTTTGGCCTCTGCCGCGGCTGGGACCCCGAGGCGCCGGTCGACTCGCCCGACCTGGCCGCCTTCCTGCACTACGCCATCCAGGCGGTGGCCGGGCGCGGCCTGCACGACAAGCCGCTGACCTTCCGCGATCTCTGGGATGCACCGGGCGCCGCCGACAAGGCGCTCGGCTTCGAGGTGCACGGCACCGGGGCGCGCTCGATCAACCTGGAGGTCTATGCCAGCAACCTGGCGCATGGGCGGCCGTACCGGTTTCCGCTCGACGAGACCGAGGACATGGGCCGGCTGTTCTTCCGCGTCGAGGAACTGGAGAACTACTTCCCACGCGGGCTGGTGCAGTACCTGGCGGCGCTGTCCAACCCCTACGCGGCGCGCAGCGAGGCCGACCCGCCGGCCGACACGGTGCGTCCCGGCTTCCTCGAACTGCCGGTGGCCGACCTGCCGATCGTGGTGGCGGCCCGCCTGGCGATGAGCTTCCCCCTGCTGATCTCGGCCGTGCCGCTGTACGCCGTGGAGCACGGCGCCCGGCGCATGGGCCGCTGCTGGATGTCCGACGGCGGGCTGTGCTCGAACTTCCCCATCCACCTGTTCGACAGCTTCCTGCCGATGTGGCCGACCTTCGGCATCTCGCTCGAGACGCGCGACGAGAACAACCGGGAGGCCGTGCGGCTGCCGGCCTTCCACACCAGCGGCCGTGCCGACACCTGGGACCATGGGCCCGAGACCCGGCCCTGGCAACTGGCCGGCTTCCTCGGCAGCCTGTGGCGCACGACCTGGCGCTGGAACGACAGCACCATGATGCGCATGCCCGGCGTGCGCGACCGCGTGGTGCGGCTGTACCTGACCGAGGGCGAGGGCGGCGTCAACATCCGCATGCCACCCGACCGGATCCGCCGGCTGGGCACGACCTACGGCACGCCGGCGGCGCGGGCGTTCATCGAGAAGTTCCAGTCCGTCGGCTGGCAGGAGCACCGCTGGGTGCGGCTCAACTGCCTGCTGGTTTCGGTGCGCGAGCGCATCCGCAACTTCGGCGTGGCGGCCCGGATGAACCGGCATGCGGTGCCGCTGCTCGACCAGATCGAAGCCGCGAAGACCAAGGCGCCGCTGAGCAAGCCAGGGCGCCGCAGCCGCAGCCTGCCTTCCGAGACCCCGCTGGAGCCCGGGCAGGCCGCGGAACTGCAAGCGTTGCTGGCGGCCCTGTGCGACCTGGAACAGACCTTCCTGCAGGCCGGCGACAGCGAACCCTACCGGGCCGTGCCGCGGTCCAGCCTGCGCATCCGCCACCCGACCTAGCGGTGGCGGCACCGGGCGCGTCGTGCGCCCGGCGCGCCGGCTCAGTCGGCGGTGCTGGCGGCCATCTGGGCGGGGGCGCTGCGTGCCGGCAGGCGCGCGTGCATCGTCGTCATCATTCCGCTCTGGCCGCCTTCGAAGACGTCCGGGTGGGCCTGGCGCGAGAAGGCGAAGGCTTCGCGGCGCACGTCGTCGCGGCTGCGCGTGCTGGTCGCGCGGACGTGCAGGTGCTCTTCGGCATCGGTCTGTTGGCCGCTGCGCGAGTTCATCTGGCGCCAGGTGGCGCGGGCCTCGGCGGCAACGTCGGCGCGGCTGCGCGGGGCGCCGCCGCCGTTGACGGACATGTCGACGAGGGTGATGCCGGTGGCGCCGCCACCCTCGATGGGGATGGTGGTGCCGGCATGGGCGGGCCTGCCGAGGGCAACCGCGAGGGCGGCGGCAGCGGCGAGGACGGCGGCGACTGTGAAGCGGATCGAGTTCATGGCGGTGCCTTTCGGAAGGGTTGATGACGGCGTCGGGGCGGCGGGCGTTGCTGTCTCGACGAACGCAATCTAGGCACCGGGGGAGGCACTCGAGGTGCGCGAACGCACCGGAAATCGAAGCCCGCGGCATGCGCGGGCGGGCCGGACCGTCAGTCGTCGTGCGCGCGGCGGCAGACGGCTTTCGGCGGCCTCAGCGTGCGACCTGTTTCTGCGGTGCGGGCAGCAGGCGCTGCACCAGCGGGTGCTGGATGCGCCGCTCGGCCGAGATCAGGAAGAACTGCTCGACCAGTTCGGGCGTGTCGCCCAGCCGCTGCAGGCCGCGGTCCGTGGACAGCTCGTCGCGCGACCAGCTCGACGCCGGGAAGGCGCCCAGGCCGCTGCGGCCGAACGCCGCCAGCAGCGCGCTGTCTTCGAACTCGCCGGCCACGCGCGGGCGCAGGTTCTGGCGCTCGAACCACTGGTCCAGGCGCGTGCGCACCGCCGACTGCCCGGTGGGCAACAGCAGCGGCATGTCGGCCAATGAGGCCGGGAACGGCTGCCGGGCCGCCCGGGCCATGGCCACCGGCGCCCACCAGTCCAGCACCGCCTCGCCCAGGGCATGGCTGTACAGCCGCAGGTTGGGATTGGGGGGCGCCGCCCGGTCCGACAGCACGGCGTCGAGCCGGTGCAGGGCGAGGTCGCCCAGCAGGCGGTCGAATTCGTCCTCGTGGCAGAGCAGGCGCACGTGCTCGTCGAGCGCGGGCTGCAGCAGGTGGCGCACCACCAGCTTGGGCAGCGCATCGGAGATGCCCACCGCCAGCCGCAGGCCCTGGCCGGTGGCGGCCTCGCGCACCGCATCGGGCAGCTGCTCGCCCAGCTGGAAGATCTGTTCCGCGTGGGCCAGGGCGACGGTGCCGGCCTCGGTGAGCGCCATGCCCCGCCCGGCGGGCTTGAACAGCGCGTGGCCCAGGGACTGCTCGAGCGACTTCACCTGCGCGCTGACGGTCTGCACCGCCATGTCGAGGCGGGCGGCGGCGCGTGCCATGCCGCCTTCCTTGGCGACGACCCAGAAATAGTAGAGGTGGCGGTAGTTGAGCGGGGCGGCCATGCAAGCGAGTGTGCCCTCCGGGAGGAGGGCACACGGTGGGGGACGAGGCGCGTCAGGCCGCGTTCTGCTGGATCCCCGCGATCACCCAGCCGCCCAGGCCGGCGCGCGGCTTGGTCAGGTGCCAGGTCTCGTCCAGGTCCTCGGTGGGCGAACCGGGCTCGTCGCGCACGCTGCCGGTGAAGCGCACGCTGGCGACGTAGCGGCTCTCCTCCTCGGCCACCGCCAGCACGCGGGCGTCGAGGCCGTACACCTCGGTGCGCTGCGGCGCCTGGCCGCGCTCGGCGATGTCGGCCTGGACGAGGGCGAACATCTCGGGCGTGAGGAACTCGCGCAGGCTGGCGAGGTCACCTGCATCGTTCGCGGCCTGCAGCGCCATGAACTGGCCCTTGGCATTGGCCGCGAAGCCGACCGCATCGAAACCGGCCGGGATGCTGGCCGGCTGGCCCGCCGCGACCGCGTTGCCGATGCCGCCACCGAGGCGCGAGCCGATCAGCGAGCCGCCTTGCGGGGTCTCGTCCTGCGTGTTGCGCTCCAGGATGGATGCGGGCTGCTGGCGCTGGAACGGGCCGGCCCCGCCGCCGGCACCGGCCAGTGCGGCACCCTGGGCCGCGCGCTTGCGCATCACGAAGCCGATGACCAGCAGCACGCCCATGACGAGCAGGCCGATCATCATCATGTTGGCCAGCGCCTCGCCGAACCCGAAGTGCGAGGCGAGGGCGGCCAGGCCCAAGCCTGCGGCCAGGCCGGCGATCGGGCCCATCCAGCTGCGGCGCGGGGCCGCGGCCGCGGGTGCCGTCGCAGCGGCGCCGGCAGCCGGTGCGGCCTGGGACGGCGCGCCTTGTGCGTTGTTCGCCGGCGGGGTCTGGGCCGGCGCCGACTGGGGCGGGGTCGCCTGGCGCTGCATGCCGGTGGACTTTCCACCGCCCAGCCGGCGGGCGGCTTCCGCGTCGATGGACAGCGTCGACAGGCCCACTGTCAGGGCGACGGCGAAGAGGGCCAGTGCTTTTTTCATGGAAGAGTCTCCAGGGAGATGATCGAACGGTACAAGGTAGCGGCTGGAAGCCGAAGAAAAAAGCAGAAGAATCCTGCGTCGAGCTCAGAGAAAACCGAAGTCACTGGGCCGGCGACGGCGGCACCGGTTCACCCTCGAAGCGTACTCTGATCGGGCGCTGCGCAGCGGGCTCCATTTGTTCGGCCATCCAGCGGCTGGCGAACTCGGCCACGGTGGCGGCGGCGCCTGGCTCGGCCAGGCGCTTCATCTCGGCGCGCCGGGCCCGCACCGCCAGTTCGGGACCGAGCTGGCGCACCACCGCCTCGCGGTTCGGCCCCGCGGCCGGGCTGAACCAGCCGCCGCGTTCGGTCTGCACCTGCATGCCGGCGGTCTCGAACGCGACCGGCAGCTTGGGCTCGAGCGGCGGCACCACCAGCTCGTAGTGGTCACCGTCGAGCCGCAGGGTCCACTGCTCGGCCAGGGGGATGCGGTAGGTGACATGCGCGGTGACCCTGACACGCGAGGTGGTCTTGCCCAGCAGCTCACCGCAATCGACCAGGGGGCAGGTATGGCTGACCTGCCAGCCGAACTCCTCGACCTTCTGCAGCGTGGCAACCTCCAGCATGCCGCCCGGCGTGCGCACGATGCGCACCCTGGCCGGGTCGAGCACCGTGACGGCCTCCTCGTGCGGTCGTGCCGACCACCAGGCCAGCGCGAGCACGACCACGACGGCCAGCGCGATCAGGACGAGCCAGCCCGGCCGCGAACCCGACGGCTCGGGGCGCACCGGCGATCCAGGCGGGACGGACGACATGCGCCCCACGATAGGACAGTTCGGCACCCGCGTGTGCGGCTGAGCCAGCTGCCCGACCATTGCACGCGCTGGGCTGTGGTCCCTATGATGGCCGCGGGCAATCCGCCCGACCCACCCCGGAGATCGCCATGACCCTCGACGAATACAACGCCGCCGTGAAGAAGATCGTCACCGAGCAGCAGGCCATCGCGCAGTCCACGGCGCAACTGGCGATGACCGGCCAGGCCAATCCCACCAACCCCCAGTTCACCGAGATCCTGACCAAGCAGTGGACGCTGATGCAGACCATGGCGAAGCTGAACACGGACCTGATGATGGGGATCATGTCGATGAAGAAGTAGCGCCCCGTCGTTGCGGGGACTCCCGTCCTCGCGGGCTTGAACCGCGCGTTTTCACTGCGGGCTTGTCCCACTCTGTCATTGCGGGCTTGACCCGCAATCCATCCAAGTTCGTGGTTCGTGACCGATCCGCGTTCGGGAGATGGATGCCGGGTCGAGCCCGGCATGACGACGTTCAGGGTCGAGCCTGCGCGGCGATTTTCCGAGCCCGTCACCCCCCACTCCGTCATTGCGGGCTTGACCCGCGATCGATCTCCAGCGTTGCTCCCGTCATTGCGGGCTTGACCCGCAATCCATCTCCGGTTCGTCGTTCATGCCCGATCCGCGTTCAGGAGATGGATGCCGGGTCGAGCCCGGCATGACGACTCTCGGGCGAGCCTGGCATGACGGGGTCGCCAGCGGCACGACGTCCCAGTGGACGGCGAAGGCCGCCGCCCCCTCACCACTCCCCGCCGACCGCCTTCACCAGCGCCACCGTCACCAGCAGCCGCTGCCCGAGCAGCTGCGCGGCCAGGCGCTGGCTGTTCAGGAGCGATTGCTGCGCGGTGATGACCTCCAGGTAGGTGGCCGCGCCGCCCTGGTATCGGTCGGTGGCCAGTTGCAGCACGCGCTGCGCGCTCTGCTCGGCCAGGCGAGCCTGGGCCAGCGCGCGATCGAGGGAGGCGCTGCCGTCGAGGGCGTCCTGCACTTCCTGCATGGCGGTGAGGACGGTGCGGCGGTAGTTGGCCACGGTGGCCTGGTAGCCGGCCTGGGCGAAAGCCACGGTGGCATCGGCGCGGCCGCCGTCGAACAGCACCTGCGAGGCCGAGACGCCGAACGACCACAGCAGGCTGGGCGTGTTGAACAGGGCCTCGAAGTGGCGGCTGTCGTAGCCCAGGGTGGGCAGCAGGGCGATGTTCGGGTAGTAGGCGGCGCGGGCGATGCCGATCTGCGCGTTGGCGGCGGCCACGGCGCGCTCAGCCGATGCGACGTCGGGCCGCCGCTGGAGGATTTCCGAGGGCAGGCCGACCGGGATGGCCGGCGCCGTCCTCGGCCCCAGTTCCGGGGCGATGGCGAACAGCGGGGCCGGCTGCCCGGTGAGGGTGGCGATGGCGTTCTGGAACTGGCCGCGCTGGCGGCGCAGCAGGTCGACCTGGACCAGGGTGGCATCGAGCAGCGACTGCTGCTGCGCGACGTCCAGGCCGCTGGTGGCACCCAGGTCGTAGCGGGCCTTGGCCAGGTCGAACGAGCGCCGCTGCAGCGCGATGGACTGGGCCAGCACGTCCAGCTCGATGTCCAGCTCGCGCAGGTTGAAGTACGCCGCAGCCAGGTCGGCGCCGAGCGCCAGGCGCACGTTCTGCAGGTCGGCCGCCGACTGCTCGGAGCTGGCGCGGGCCGCGGCCTGCGTGCTGCGCAGCCGGCCGAACAGGTCGAACTCCCAGGCCGCCGTGAAGTTGAGGGTGAAGTCGTCCTGGACGGTGGAGAAGTTGGGCGCGTTGTAGTTGGTCAGCGGCCGGTTGGCGGAGATGCGCTGGCGCGCGACGCGCCCGCTCGCCACCACCTGCGGCATCAGGCCGGCGTTGGCCACGTCGACCGTGGAGCGCGACTGGTCGAGGCGGGCGGTGGCGGCGGCCAGCGTGGGGCTGGCGGCCAGGGCCTGCTCCTGCAGTGCATCGAGCCGGGGGTCGCCGAACAGCTTCCACCAGGCCCCGCGCACCGCGGCGTCGTCGGGCCTGGCGACCCGGAACGGCTCCTCGATCTTCCACGCCGGGGGCACGTCGACCACCGGCTGCTGGTAGGGCGGCGCGCCCGCGCAGCCGGCCAGCGCGGCCAGCACGGCGGCCGCGACGAGACGCCGGCCGCTCACGGTGCCTTGGGCGCCGACGCCACGGACGCCCTGGCGTCCGCGACGACCTGCACCTTGTCGCCGGCCGCCAGCGAGTCGGACGGGTTGAGCACCAGCGTCTCGTTGCCGGACAGCCCGTCGAGCACCTCCACCGCGTCGCCGAAGTTGCGGCCCAGGCGCACCGGCACCAGCTGCACCGTGCCGACGGCATCGACGCGCGCCACCAGCACGCCCTGGCCGCGCATGAGCAGCGCATTGGCCGGGATGGTGGGCGTGCCGCTGGCGGCGGCCGCGAGCTGCACCTGCACGAACGCGCCAGGCAGCAGTGCGCCGTCCTTGTTCGGAATGGCCACCTCGACCTGCATGGTGCGGGAGGCGGTGTCGATGGAGCCGGCAGTGCGGGCCACCTGGCCGGTGAAGTTGCGGCCACGCAGCTCGGCCTGCACCACGGTGGCCTTCTGTCCCGGCTTGACCAGGTGCGCATAGGCCTGCGGCACGTTCACGTACACGCGCAGCGGGTCGGTCTGCGACAGCAGGAACAGGGGCCGGTTGCTGTCGATCAGGTCGCCGATGTCGACGTTGCGCTTGGTGATGACGCCGGCGAAGGGCGCCACCACGCGCTTGAAGCCGCCCAGCTGCTTGAGGCGCTCGACGTTGGCGTCGGCACCGGCCAGGTTGGCCTTGGACTGGGTGAAGGCGCTGCGCCGTTCTTCCAGTTCCTGCTGCGACACCGCATCGCGCTGGCGCAGCGCCTCCCAGCGTTCGACCGTGGTGCGCGCCAGCTCCAGGCTGGCCGCGGCCTGGTTGCGGGCGGCGACGGCCTGCGACAGCTGCTGGTCGAGCTCGGGCGTCTCGATCTCGGCCAGCAGGTCGCCCTGCTCGACGCGGCTGCCGATGTCCTTGGTCCAGCGACGCAGGTAGCCGCCGGCGCGCGCCGACACCGGCGCCTGCACGAAGCCCTGCAGCGTGCCGGGGAGCGACAGGTTCTGGCCGGTGCCGGCGGCGCGGACGGTGGTGGTGCGCACGTATTGCACCGAGCTGTCGGCTGCGATCTTGTCGAGCGCCTTGGCGTTGCTGTTGCGGCTGACCAGGGTGCGGGCGGCCCCGAGGGCCAGCAGCACCAGCAGGGTGGCGGTGACGATGCGGGTCCAGCGCTGGACCTGGCGGGGCGGCGGGCCGCCGGCGGGCAGGGTCGTGTCTTCGGTCATGGGAGCGGTCAGCCTTCCTGGGGCAGGGCGGTGGGCGGCGGGACACGGCGCGCCGCCCGGCGTGCGAGGCGTTCGTGCACGCCGGCATACAGCACGGGCACGAACAGGAGCGTGGAGACGGTGGCGAACAGCAGGCCGCCGATGACGGCGCGGCCCAGCGGCGCATTCTGCTCGCCGCCTTCGCCCAGGCCGAGGGCCATCGGGATCATGCCGATGATCATCGCCAGGGCGGTCATGAGCACCGGCCGGATGCGGGTGGCGCCGGCCGCCTGCGCCGACGCCAGCGGGCCCATGCCGGCCTCGCGCTGCTGGCGCGCGAACGAGACCACCAGGATGCTGTTGGCCGTGGCCACGCCCATGGTCATGATGGCGCCGGTGAGGGCCGGCACGCTCAGCGTGGTGCCGGTGATGAACAGCATCCAGGCGATCCCGGCCAGCGCCGCGGGCAGGGCGGCGATGATGATGGCGGCGTCGATCCACGACTGGAAGTTCACCACCACCAGCAGGTAGACCAGCACGATGGCCCCGGCCAGGCCCACGCCCAGGCCGACGAACGAGTTCTGCATCGTCTGCACCTGGCCGCGCAGCTCCACCTGGTTGCCGCGCTTGAGCTTGGGTCGGACCTCGTCGACCAGCTGGCGCACCTGCGTGGCCACGCTGCCCAGGTCGGTGCCCTGCACGCTGACGAAGACGTCGACGGCCGGCGCGATGTTGTAGCGCGAGACGATGGGCAGCTGGCGGGCCGGCTGCGCCGACACCAGGTTGCCCAGCAGCTGCGGCGTGCCGGTGCCGCCGGGCGCGCCCACCGGGATGTTCAGCAGCGAATCGATCGAGTCGACCGTGTACTGCGGGCTCTGCACCACGATGTTGTAGACCACGCCGTTGCGCGGATCGAGCCAGAACGCCGGCGCGGTCTGCGAGCTGCCCGACAGCGCGATCAGCACGTTCTGGCCCACGTTGGTGGCCGACAGGCCCAGCTGCTGCAGGCGGGTGCGGTCCATCTGCAGACTGAGCATGGGGCCGTCCAGCCGCTGGTGCACGTGGGCGTCGACGGCGCCGGGGATCTTGCGGATGGCCTTGGTCAGTTCCGCCGCCAGCTGCGCGTTGCCGGCCAGGTCGCTGCCGGTGAACTGCACGTCGATGGCGGCCGGCAGGCCGAAGTTCAGGATCTGGGTGACGATGTCGGCCGGCTGGAAGAAGAACTCCACGCCGGGGAAGCGCCGCGGCAGCTCGCGGCGCAGCTCCGACACCCAGTGCTCGGTGGGGCGATGCCCCTTCTTCAGTGACAGCAGGATCTCGCCGTCGAGGGTGCCGATGGTCCCGGCGTTGCTGTACGACAGGTTGATGCCGCTGTTGGGGATGCCCAGGTTGTCGAGGATGGTCTCCAGCTCGCTCTCGGGCATCAGCTGGCGGATGGCGTTCTCCACCTGGTCGGCAATGCGGGCCGTCTCCTCGATGCGCGTGCCGGTGGGCGTGCGCATGTGCAGCCGGATCTGGCCGGCGTCGACGCTGGGGAAGAAGTCGCGGCCGAGGAAGGGCACCAGCCCGCACGACACCACGCAGAACAGCAGGAAGACGCTGCCGAAGCGGCCCTTGCGCGCCAGCAGCCCGGCCAGCAGCACCGCGTAGGCGCCACGCAGCCGCTCGAACTGGCGGTCGAAGCCCAGGTAGATGCGGCGCAGCGGGCCCGGCGCGCCTTGGTCCTGGCCGTGCTGCTTCATCAGCAGCATCACCAGCGTGGGCACCAGCGTGCGCGACAGGAAGTAGGACGCCAGCATGGCGAACACCACCGCCTCGGCCAGCGGCACGAACAGGAAGCGCGCCACGCCGGTGAGGAAGAACATCGGCACGAACACGATGCAGATGCACAGCGTGGACACGAAGGCCGGCACGCCGATCTCGCCGGCGCCGACCTCGATCGATTCGAGCAGCGGCTTGCCCTCGTGCAGGTGGCGCTCGATGTTCTCGATGGTCACGATGGCCTGGTCGACCAGGATGCCGACCGACAGCGCCAGCCCGCCCAGCGTCATGATGTTCAGCGTCTCGCCGAGCGCGAACAGCGCCAGGATGGAAGCCAGGATCGACAGCGGGATGGTGACGGCGATGATCAGCGTGCTGCGCCAGTTGCCCAGGAACAGCAAGACCATGGCGGCGGTGAGGAGGGCGGCGATCAGCGCCTCGGCCACCACGCCCTCGATGGCGGCGGTGACGAAGATCGACTGGTCGAACAGCGGCGTGACCTTGACGTCCGCCGGCAGCTGCTGGCCCGCGATGGGCAGCATGGCCTTGAGGTTCTTGACGATGTCCAGCGTGGAGGCGCCGCCGTTCTTCAGCACCGACAGCAGCACGCCGCGCTGGCCGTCCTGGCGCACGATGTTGGTCTGTGGCTGGAAGCCGTCGCGCACGGTGGCCACGTCGCGCAGGTAGGTGGTGGCGCCGGCGGCGGTTCGCACCGGCAGTTCGCTCAGCCCGGCGATGGCGTCGGGCGAGCCGTTCATGCCCACCGTGAACTCGGTGTCGCCCAGCTTGGCCGTGCCCGAGGGCAGGATCAGGTTCTGGGTGTTGACGGCGTTCACCACGTCGGCCGGCGCCAGGTTGCGCGCCTGCAGCGCCTGGATGTCGAGGTCGACCGAGATCACCTTGACCTTGCCGCCGTAGGGGAACGGGATGGCCACCCCGGGGATGGTGACCAGCCGCGGCCGCAGGATGTTGACGGCGGCGTCGAACACCGACTGCTCGGGCAGCGTGCCGCTGGACAGGGCCAGCTGCACCACCGGGATGCTGGAGGCCGAATACTTGATGACGAGCGGCGGCGTGATGCCCGGCGGCAGCTGCCGCACCTGGGTCTGCACCGCGGCCACGGTCTGGGCGATGGCGCTCTGGATGTTGGCGTTGGGCTGGAAGAAGACCTTGATCACCGAGATGCTGGGCAGCGAGGTCGACTCGATGTGGTCGATGTCGCTGACGGTGGTGGTCAGGCCGCGCTCGCTGGAGGCGGCGATGCGCTGCCCCATCTCCTGGGCCGGCAGGCCGTTGTAGTTCCAGATGATGCTGACCACCGGGATGTTGATCTCCGGGAAGATGTCGGTGGCCATGCTGCGCAGCGCCAGCGGCGTGGCCAGCACGATCAGCAACGCCATCACGAGGAAGGTGTAGGGGCGCCGGAGTGCGGTCGAGACGAGCGACATCGTTCGGTTACAGCTGGAAACCTGCGATCTTACGAGCGCGACAGCGGAGCGCGAAGGGGGTGCGGACCTTGTAGCGCTGCTTTACCTGGGATTCACACGGCCCTGACCCGGGCGCACCAGGGCGGCGCATTGCTGATCGGGCGATCAGCGGGGCCCGTGGTTCCCCGATGGGCCTGGCCCGGCCGGATCCGTATGCTCGGGGCCCATGACCGCCTTCACCGATGCCATCGCCTACGCCAGCGCGCACGAGGTTCCCTGGCCGCGCGACCCCGCCGCCGACCCGGCGAGCTGGGGCGTGCACCACGCCGATCCGGCGCCCTTCAACCGGCTGCGCGGGCCGGTGCACCCGCGCGGCGGCGTCTCCGGGGTGGTGCGGGTCGGCGGCCATGAGGTCGCGGCCTGGGGCGAGCCCGACCGGGCCGACCTGACCTTCAGCGTGGCCAAGACCTACCTGGCACTGCTGGCCGGGGTGGCCCTGGCGCGGGGGCTGCTCGATCCGGCCGAGCGGGTCGGCCACCGCCTGCCCGGCATCGGCTTCGACGGCGACCACAACGGCGCCATCACCTGGACCCACCTGCTGGAGCAGACCAGCGAGTGGAGCGGCACCTGCTTCGGCATGCCCGACCAGGTCGAGCACAACCGGCGCGTGACCCACGATCCCAAGCCGCCGCAGGGCCGCAAGGGCGAGGCGCGGGTGCTGCAGGCGCCGGGCAGCTACTGGGAATACAACGACGTGCGCATCAACCAGCTGTCGCTGGCGCTGCTGCACCTGTTCCGCCGGCCGTTGCAGGAGGTGTTCCTGGACACCGTGCTGCGGCCCCTGGGCGGTGGCGAAGGCTTTGCCTGGCAGGGCTACGACGATGCCTGGGTCACGCTCGACGGCCAGCGGCTGCCGTCGGTGCCGGGCGGCTCGCACTGGGGCGGCGGCGTCTCGGTCGGCGCGCGCGACCAGGCCCGGGTGGGCCAGCTGCTGCTCGATGGCGGGCGCCATGCAGGGGTGCAACTGCTGCCCGGGGGCTGGGTCGAGCGCATGCGCCAGCCGTGCGCGATCGCGCCGTTCTACGGCTGGCTCAGCTGGCTCAACCGCGATGGCGCGATGTTCCCGCAGGCCTCGCCCGAGAGCTGGTTCATGGTGGGTGCCGGCGGCCACTACGTCTGGATCGACCCGGCGCACGAGGCCGTGGTGGTGGTGCGCTGGCTCGACCCGGCGCATTCAACGGGCTTCGTGGAGCGGGTGGCGCAGGCGTTGGCGCGCGGGTAGCGGGCCCGTCGCTTCGCGGCCCTTCGCATCGCGTGCCCCGGTAGTCACCCCGTTGACGCGCCATGCGGGCACCGTCTAGCCTCGCCGGGCGCTGTTGGCGCACCTTCAAGAACGAGGAGACACGATGCGTTTGCTGCAGAGAATCGTCGCCGGTGTGGTGCTCACGTGCGGACTGGTCGGGCTGGCCGCCGCGCAGTCCGACTATCCGAATCGTCCGCTGCGCTGGATCGTGTCGTACCCGCCCGGGGGCAGCACCGACGTGACGGCTCGCCTGATGGGGCAGTGGCTGTCGCAGCGGCTGGGCCAGCAGGTGCTGATCGAAAACCGCGCCGGCGGCGGCAACAACATCGGGACCGAGGCCGCCGTGCGCGCGGCGCCGGACGGCTACACCATCTTCCTGGTGAACCCGGCCAACGCCATCAACGCCACGCTGTACCCCAAATTGCCGTTCAACTTCCTGGACGACCTGGTCCCCGTGGGCGGCATCATCCGCGTGCCCAACGTCATGACCGTGACCAAGAACTTCCCGGCCAAGACGGTGGGCGAGTTCATCGAGTACGCCAAGAAGAACCCCGGCAAGGTGAACATGGCCTCGTCGGGCGCGGGCACCTCGGTCCACCTGTCGGGTGAGTTGTTCAAGTCGATGGCCGGCATCGACATGAAGCACATCCCCTACAAGGGGGCCGGCCCGGCCACCACCGACCTGATCGGCGGCCAGGTCGACGTGATCTTCGACAACATGCCGTCGATCATCACGCACATCCGCGCCGGCACCGTGCGCGCGCTGGGCGTCACCACGGCCCAGCGCTCGCCCGTGCTGCCCGACACCCAGACCGTGGCCGAGTCGGTGCCGGGCTACGAGGCCAGCGCCTGGTTCGGCGCCGCGGCGCCCAAGGGCACGCCGGCCTACGCCATCGAGCGTCTCAACCGCGAGATCAATGCCGCGCTGGCCGACCCCGGCATGCGCGCCAAGCTGGCCGACCTGGGCGGCGTGCCCATCCCCGGCACGCCCGAGCAGTTCTGGGCGCTGCACCGGATGGAAACCGAGAAGTGGGCCAAGATCGTCCAGTTCTCGGGCGCCAAGGCCGAGTAACGGCCCGACCAGCGGCGCGCGGTACGCGACTGCGTCCGACAGCGCCGCACCCTGTGGGGTTCCAAGATGGCCGGCCATCTGAAGGAGAACCTCATGAGCATCTTCGGCAACATCTTCGGCCGCATCTTCGGCAAGCCCCCGGCGGAAACGACCACGGCGGACGCCGGCGCCGCGCAGGCGGCGCAAGCCGGCGTCGAGGCGCAGGCCGCTGCCAACGCCGCGGCAGCGGTCGCGGCCGCTCCCCCGCAGACGGTCGACATCGAGGCCGTGCTGAACGACATGGCCTCCAAGAACCCGCAGAAGCTGAACTGGCGCACCTCCATCGTCGACCTGATGAAGCTGGTGGGCATGGAAAGCAGCCTGCAGGAGCGCAAGGAGCTGGCCGATGAACTGGGCTACACCGGCGACAAGGCCGACAGCGCCAAGATGAACATGTGGCTGCACAAGGAAGTGATGCGCCGCATGGCCGCCAATGGAGGCAAGGTACCGGCGAACCTGCTGGATTGAGCCGCGCCAGCCCAGCCGCGGACCGATTCTTCTACACTCGGAAGAATGCATGCTAACGATCGAACCGCCGAGCGCGACCATGTCGTGGCGGCCGCGGTCCAGCGTGCCGAATCCCTGCTGGATCGAGGCGCGCCGCTGCGTGAGGTGCTCTCGCAACTGACGGGCGCCGTCGAGACCCTGTCGAACGGCACGACCGTCGCGTCGATCCTTGCGCTCGACCGCGAAGGCCTGCTGCGCAACGGCGCCTCGCCCAGCCTGCCGGCCGACTACCTCGACCAGATCGACCGGCTGCGGCCCGATCCCGCGGTCGGCACCTGCGCGGCCGCCGCCGCCACCGGCCGCATCGTCCTCACGCCCGACTTCCACGCCGACGAGAAGTGGCGGGAACTGCGGCACCTGCCGCTGGCCATCGGCTTCCGGGGCGCCTGGAGCATGCCGCTGAAGGACGAGGCCGGCCGGGTGGTCGGCACCTTCGGCACCTACTTCCGCGAAAGCCGCCAGCCCACCGGGCAGGAGGTCGAGGACGTCACGGCGCTGGCGCCGGTGGCGGCGCGCGCGATCAGCCGGCACGCCCGGCGGGTCTGAACGGCCAGGCGGCAGCACCGGCCTGGTCGCCGGACGGTGTTGCGCGCACGGGTGGACGTGCTCCTACGAGCCAGGTCGCCACGCGAGGCTAGGGTGCCGCCATGTACTACGTGATCGATGGAGTTCGCTGGGGCCCCCAGGGAGGCCTCACGCACGTCCGCTGGCACTCGGTGGACATCCCCGACGATGCGATCCAGCACGGCAACAGCCGGCTGGTGCCGGTGGTCGACGCCGCCAAGGTATGCGGCGAATCGGAGGTGCGGGTCTTTGTCGATGGTCCGGTCGGTCACTCGTTCCGCATGAAGGCCTGCCGCGAGGGCATCGAAGCCGAGAACCCGGAGCAGGAACAGACGCTGAGGGATCTGCTGGCGCACCTGCCGGCGGTGTGAGAGCGGCGGTCCAGTGCAGCGCGCTCAGGCGGCGTCGCGCCGCCTGCTTGGGTGAGCTGCGGGCGTGCCCTCAGCGGCTGCAGCTGGCGCGTGCCTTGGGCATGAACAGCAGGACGATGAACACCAGCAGCAGGGCCAGCACCAGCAGCGTGGTCGTGCCCGGCATGCGGGGAAAGCGGCCCCCGGCGAACACGGGTGCCAGCAGCCGCCAGCCCTGGAACAGCGCCGCCGCCAGCCCGAGCCACCAGGCCCACGCGAAACGCGCCCACAACGAGCAGCCGATTACCACGGCCAGCAGGCCCACCAGCCAGGTCAGCGGGCTGGCGATGCTCAGGCGCATGGTCACCGACTCGCCGCCGGCCCCGAACTGCACTGGCCCGCCGACCAGCACCCACAGGCCGTAGCCGATGGCGAGGAGGGCGGCGATTCGGATGGAAGTGAGGCCGCTCACCGGAGCGGGCCTCGCGGTGCGGGCGTGGCCCTGGTAGTTGCTGTTGTCGATGCGGTCGTGCGCATCGTGTCCCGTCCCTGTTGTGTCATGCGAAGGATTCTAGGAAGGCCTGGCACTGGTTCTCGCTCGGAGTAAGGCTTAAGCAGCATTCCTGATCACCCTTGAACGTCTTTTGTCGCGCCGGCGTGACGACCACCCGTCGTGCGCTTGTCATGCCGAGGCGAGGGACGCGTGGAAGACGTCTTCGGCCGACGGTCTTGTGACCGTGTACTGCATCCATGTGCAGTCTGTGACTAACGGTGGTCAGCTATGATGACCTCGTGAGTGAAACGCCGGCCCTGCAAGTAGTCCGCGGGCTCCTTGAACGTGGTGGCCTGTCGCCTGCGCTGGATTTCCTCAACCGAAGGGTGCGCCACCGGTTCACTGCCGTCTACAGGCTCGAGAGTGGCGTCATGCGCAACGTTGCGATCGTGGACAAGCAGCGCGACGTCATTCCAGACCATCTGAAGGCCGTTCCATTCGAGACGAGCTTTTGCCAGTTCGTGCTTCGTGACGGATTCTTCCGGTACCACGGCCTGCGCGACGACAGGCTGGAGGGCCATCCCTACAAGGGCGTCGTGGAGTCGTACGTCGGGCTTCCACTGGCCGACGGCGACGCCCAGCTGGTGGGTACGTTCTGCCACTTTGACTTTCCACCACTGCCGGTCTCGGACGAGGAGTTCGAGTTCATGCAACAGGTCGCCAAGGTCTTGCCCGACTACCTGCCGTAGTCTGGCCACTCAGTCGCGTCAGGAACAAGCCGTGCTGGAGCGATTCGCCCATCCGATCTCGAGCGTCGACTTCCGCACGCACGACGTGTCGATGATCCGCGCGGACACCCGCGCGTTCGCCAGCAGCGTCGGCCTGGATGCGATGCAGCAGGCACGTTTCTCGACCGCCCTGTCGGAGATCGTCCGCAACGCCGTCCAGCATGCCGGCGGCGGGTCCGTCGACTTCTTCGTCGGCGCTTCCCCGGACCCGACGCGCCAATGCGTGATCGCCGTCGTCCGTGACCAGGGGCCAGGCATCGCGGACATCAGGAGCGTCCTTCAGGGCGCCGCCCGGTCCGACGGCCGCCCGGCGATGGGAATCCAGGGCGCGCAGCGGCTGACCGATCGCTTGACCGTCGAGTCGCCGGAAGGTGGCGGAACATCGGTGCGGCTGGAGATCGACCTGCCCCGCGGTTCGCGGCGGCTGGACGCGGAGGAACTCGACCGGATCCGGACAACCCTGGCCGGCCAGAAGGCCCGGTCCCCCTACGAACTGCTGGCGGAGCAGAACCGCGAACTGATGGCCGTCCACCAGGAACTGCGCCACAAGCAGACCGCCCTCGAAATGGCGGACGAGCGCAAGAACCAGTTCGTCACCACCCTGGCGCACGAACTGCGCAACCCGCTGGCCACCATCGAGATGACGACGTTGATCCTTCGGCGCAGCCGGGACCTCGGCCACGACGAGGTCGTCCGGCGTGCGGAGATCATCTCGCGGCAGGTGGGCCAGATGGCACGCCTGGTCGATGACCTCGTGGACGTTGCCCGCATCAGCCAGGGGAAGGTGGACCTCGTCCTGGAAGTCGTCGACATCAACCAGGTGGTGCGGCGGGCGATCGAGACCAGCGGGGCGGTCGTCGCCGGCAAATCGCATGATCTCTCGACCCAGCTGCAGGCCGAGCCCATCTGGGTCGTGGCGGACGCCTCCAGGATGGAGCAGGTCTTTTCGAACCTGATCCAGAACGCGGCGCGCTACACGCCACCGGGCGGCAGCATCCAGATCTCGTCGCGGGCCGACGCGGAGTCGGCGATCGTCGACGTTGTCGACAGCGGCATCGGGATTCCGGGCGATCTGTTGCCACACATTTTTGACCTGTTTGTCCAGGGCGCTCCCGACCGGGTGAAGGAGGGAGGCCTGGGCATCGGCTTGACGCTCGTCCATCGCCTGGTGACGGAGCATCAGGGCCAGGTGGAGGTGCGCAGCCTCGGGGCCGGGCATGGCAGCCAATTCACCGTCATCCTGCCCCGGATCGGTGCGGCGCCGGAACCCTCGCAGTAGGCAGCGACCAACTCGCCGCCCCTGCGCATCGGCAGCCACATCTCCAGGCGGCGCCGGCAGGTCAGGGCATCAAATCCTCAAGCGACCCTCGCGCCCCCATCTCTGCCCCCAATCCCCTTCACCAGCGCCCCCAACACCTCCATCGGCAACGGAAACACGATCGTCGAGTTCTTGTCCGTCGCAATGACGGTCAGCGTTTCCAGGTACCGCAGCTGCAGCGCCTGCGGCTGCTGCCCCAGCACTTCCGCGGCCTCGGCCAGCTTGTGCGACGCCTGCAGTTCTCCCTCGGCGTGAATCACCTTCGCCCGCCGCTCGCGTTCGGCTTCGGCCTGGCGGGCGATGGCGCGGACCATGGTGTCGTTCAGGTCGACGTCCTTGATCTCGACGTTGGTCACCTTGATGCCCCAGGTGTCGGTCTGCGCGTCCAGCACCTTCTGGATGTCCAGGTTCAGCCGCTCGCGCTCGGACAGCAGGCCGTCCAGGTCGTGCTTGCCCAGCACCGCGCGCAGCGTGGTCTGTGCCAGCTGGATGGTGGCCTCGAGAAAGTGTTCCACCTGGATGATGGCCCGCTCGGGGTCGACCACGCGGAAGTACAGCACCGCGTTGACCTTCACCGAGACGTTGTCGCGCGTGATCACGTCCTGCTTCGGGATGTCCATCACCACCACGCGCAGGTCGACCCGCACCATCTGCTGGATGGCAGGGATCAGGATCACCAGCCCCGGGCCCTTCACCTTCCAGAAGCGGCCCAGCTGGAACACCACGCCGCGCTGGTACTCGCGCAGCACGCGCAGCGAGCTGGCCAGCAGCACCGCCAGCAGCAGCACCAGCACCCCGAGTCCCGTGATCGCCATGGTGTTCTCCTTGTTGTCGTGACCGGTTCTCAGTCCGCCGCCACCTCGAGCACGCCGTCGCGCATCGAGAGCACGCGCACGGCGTCGCCGGCTTGCAGCCACTCCGGGCCGTGCACCCGCCAGTGTTCGCCGCGCACCAGTGCCCAGCCTTCGCCGCCCGCGAACTCCACCAGCTCGCCGGTCGCGTTCGCCAGGGTGGCGAGGCCGGTGACCACGGGGCGGCGCCGGGCCCGCGCCGCCATGCCGACCACGCCGAGCACGAAGGCCGCGGACGCCAGTGACAGCACGGCGATCAGCCACAGGGGGACGCCCCAGCCGGGCGAGTCGCTGTCGATCAGCACGGCCGCGCCGAGCGCGAAGGCGATCACGCCACCGACGCCGAGCACGCCCACGCTGGGCACGAAGGCTTCGGCCACCAGGAAGCCGATGCCCAGCACGATGAGGGCCAGGCCGGCGTAGTTCACGGGCAGCAGTTGCAGCGCGAACAGCGCCACCAGCACGCAGATCGCGCCGATCACGCCCGGCGCGATCAGGCCCGGCGAGCTGAACTCGAACACCAGGGCGTACAGGCCCACGGTCAGCAGCAGCAGCGCGAGGCTCGGGTTGGCAATGGTGGCCAGCAGGCGGCTGCGCCAGTCCTGCTCGAAGCGCACGACCGGCGCATCGCGCGTGTGCAGTTGCTGCGTGCCGGCGGCCAGCCGCAGCTCGCGGCCGTCGAGTTGTCGCAGCAGGTCGGGCACGTCGGTGGCGACCAGGTCCACCACCTTGAGCTGCAGCGCCTCCGCCGACGACAGGCTCACGGCCTCGCGCACCGCCTTCTCGCCCCATTCGGCGTTGCGGCCCCGCAGTTGCGCCAGGCTGCGGATGTAGGCCGCGGCATCGGAGACGCGCTTGGTGCCCAGGGGGTCGGTTTCCGCCGCGCGCGGCGCGCTGGCACCGGAGGCGGGCGGGTGCGGGGCGGTGGCGGGCGGGGATCCTGGCATGCCGACCGCGACGGGCGTGGCGGCGCCCAGGTTGCTGGCCGGCGTCATGGCGGCCACGTGGCTGGCATAGAGGATGAACGTGCCGGCGCTGGCGGCCCGCGCACCGCCCGGCGCGACGAAGGTGGCCACGGGGATGGCCGATGAGAGGATGTCGCGGATCATCCCGCGCATCGAGGTGTCGAGTCCGCCGGGGGTGTCCAGCTGCAGCACGAGCAGTTGCGCGGCGTGGCGCTGCGCGAGGGCGAGCCCGCGGCGCAGGTCGTCGGCGCTGGCCGGGCTGATGGCGCCGTCGATCTCCATCACCAGCACGGGCGCACGCGCGGCGTCCTGCGGCCACGCGGCAGGACTGCAAGTAAACAAGGCCAGCACGCAGAGCAGGCGACACAGGGCACGGGCCATCGGGCAACCTCCGCTTCAGGGGCTGCTGTGCTACGAGCCTTTGGAACAGCCGAGCGGCTCCTGCACCCACTCTAGGCTGCCCGGCCGCGCAGTCAACCTGCGGGTAGCCCGGCTGTCGACTGGCGCGAGGCCGCGCGCCCGACAGTGTCCTGCCGGGCTTGCCCCCCTAGAGTCGTCATGCCGGGCTTGACCCGGCATCCATCTCCGGAACGAGGCCGCACCTGAGCCACGATTGGGAGATGGATTGCGGGTCGAGCCCGCAATGACGGCGTGGGGCGTGGAATGACGGGGAGGGGCAGGCGGCCCTGTCCAGTCACAGCGCCGTCGCGATACCCGCCGCCCCCGCCACCACCAGGCTGCCCGCCCACACCCGGTCGAGGTTGAACCAGGCCTTGGACAGGTAGCGCAGCCCCAGGTAGCGGTACACGGTCCAGGCCGCCAGCAGCGCGGCCAGCAGCATCGCCAGCGTGTGGAGCGCCGCCACCGCCAAGGCCAGGCCGACGGTCGACTGGGCCAGCGTCCCCATCACCGTCGCATGCGCAGCCGCCAGGCCGCCACGTGCCGGTGGTTCCTGCGCACACAGCCCCAGCATGAAGGGCACCAGCATCAGGCCCGCGCCGTGGGCGGTGGCGGCCAGGAAGGACCACCAGGCCAGCTGCGTCGGACGCACGCGGGCCAGGGCGCGCGGGTGGCGCGGCTGCACCAGCTTGTACAGGCCGTAGAGCACGACCAGCGCGCCGGCGGCGAGTTGGATGACGTGGCGCCACGACAGGTAGCCCAGCAGCCAGGCGAAGGGCACGAGCGCGACCGCCATCGCGGCGAGGTGGCCGCCGCCCAGGGGCAGCAGGGTGGCGAACACCGCGGTGGCGCGGCGCTCGGTGAGGCCGTTGGCGACGGCCAGCGGCCAGCCCATCGCCGGGTTGAGGCCGTGCCAGGCCCCGATCACGGCGATGCTGAGCCAGAGTGCCGTGGTGCTGCTCAAGCCGACGGGTAGCAGAACGAATCGGTGGAGCAGTCGCCGCCCTGCAGGCGGACCTGGTGCGCGCCGTAGTCCTTGCCGAAGTCGACGTAGAAATCGCCGTCCAGCTCGAGCCCACCATTGGCGCCCACCTTGCACATCACCTGGGCGCCGGAGATGCCGTCCGGGTAGAACTGGGTGTCCCAGCTGCTGTACAGCGAGTTGGTGAAGAACACGCGGCGGCCGTCGCGGCTGATCTCGGTCATCTGCGGCCCGCCCGCGAACGGCCGGCCGCTCGGGTGCGCGGCATGCGCGGCCACGCCGCCGATGCGCACGTCGCCGGCCAGCGTCGGGTTCATCGGATCGGTCACGTCGTACTGCCGCAGCTGGCCGGTGCCCCAGCACGCCACGTAGAGGAACCGGTCGTCGAGCGACAGGTCGATGTCGCTGATCAGCGGTGGCACGGCACCGAATCCCTTCAGCAGCGCCGGCAGCACCGCCGGGTCGGCCGGCTCGGGCGGCACGACTGCCGTCTTGCGGGCGTGGAAGCTGCCGTTCTCGCGCCACCAGGTCCAGATCGATGCCTCCAGGTTGGTGGTGTCCACGACCACGCCCACGAAGCCGTACTCGCGCGAGGGGTCGTGCGCGGGCCGCACCTCCAGCGCCATCTGGTGGTTGGCGCCCAGGTCGATGGTCTGCACGTGCCGGCGGTCGCGCAGGTCCCAGAAGTGCAGGCGGTGGCCGTACCTGTTGCCCAGCAGGTCCTCGGCCACGATGCCGTTTTCGAACTGCGGCGGCAACCCCCATTCACTCGACACCATGTAGTCGCGCGGCAGGTTCCACCAGAAGTCGTAGTGCAGCTGCTGCGGCCCGCGGTCGATCTCCCAGCGGCCCAGCACCTCGAAGGTCCGGCAATCCATGATGAAGACGCCGGGCGGCCCCTGCGTGCCGTCGGCGCCGCCGCCGCCGAGCGTGCTGATGTAGATGCCCTCCGGGCCGCAGTGCACGGTGTGCGGGCGCGAATAGCCGGTCTTGCGCACGATCTCCTCCGGCTCGATGGTCTTGAGCAGGGTCGGCCGCGTCGGGTCGGGATGCGTGTCGAACACGTGGATGCGCGACGACCGCATGCCCGGCACGATCAGATACCGGCGTTGCAGGAAAGGATGGCCCGACAGGGGCGACAGGGCCGAGCTGCAGGCATTCCAGCCGAAGTGGTGCAGTTCGTCGCCCTTGTGCGGCATCAGAGCGCGGTTGAGCTCCTGGCCGTAGGTGGGCGAGGCGGGATCGACGTCGATCACCGCGATCGCGTCGGGCCGCGACCGGTCCGGCGAGAGAAGGGCGGTGTAGGCGAGCTTCTCGGGTTCCGCGGCCATGGCCAGGCGTGGCGAAGGATGGAAGGTGGGATCGGGGAACAGGGGTTCCATGGCGCAACTCCAGAACAGGCCGGGGACGCAACCGTAGTCCGCGGGCGGGTGAATTCAAGCCGGAATGCGAATGGCAGAGCTACGCGAAAGCCCACTCCCGACGACAATGCTTTTCGCCTCCACGCGAAAGGAGTTGTCCCGTGCCAGCTCATCGTGACGTCGCCTCCCGGCGGACCCTGGCCCTGGTCGGCCCCAGCGCGGCCGGCAAGACCAGCCTGGCCGAAGCCGTGTTGTGGAAGGCGGGTGCGCTGGGCGCGCCCGGCAGCGTGGAGAAGGGCACCACCGTCTCCGACTGGGACCCGCTGGAGAAACGGTCGCTGCGCTCGCTCAATGCCACCCTCCTGCATGTCGAGCATCGCGGCATCACCACCTACCTGATCGATACCCCCGGCGCGCCCGACTTCCTGGGCCAGTCGTTGCCGGCGCTGGAGGCGGTGGAGTCGGTGGCGGTGGTGATCAACGCCTCCCTCGGCGTCGAGCCGATGGCGGTGCGCATGATGCAGTGGGCGAAGGACCGCGATCGCGACCGCCTGATCGTTGTCAACCGCATCGACACCGGCGCCGACCTGCAGGCGCTGGTGGAGAAGATCCAGGCCGTGTTCGGCAAGGAGTGCCTGCCCGTCAACCTGCCGGCGCAGAAGGGCGAGACGGTGGTCGACTGTTTCTGGTCGCGCGATGGCAGCGGGCCGGCACCGGACTTCGGCTCGGTCGAGGCCGCCCACCGCGCGCTGGTGGAGCAGGTGGTCGAGGTGGATGCGGCCTTCGTCGAGCGGTACCTGGAGGACGGCGACGTCGACCCTGCCGAGCTGCACGCGCCGCTGGAACAGGCGATGCGCGAGGGCCACCTGGTCCCCATCTGCTTCGTGTCGGCGCGCACCGGCGCCGGCGTGCCCGAGCTGCTCGACATCATCGAGCGGCTGCTGCCCGACGCCACCGAGACCAATCCGCCGGCCTTCCTGGAGGGCGAGGGCGATGCCGCCAAACCGATCGAGGCGGTGCCCGACCCCAGCAAACATGTGCTGGCCCATGTCTTCAAGGTGTCGCAGGACCCGTATGTGGGCAAGCTGGGCGTGATCCGGGTGCACCAGGGCACCATCACCCCCAACAGCCAGCTGTACGTGGGCGACGGCCGGCGCCCTTTCAAGGTCGGCCACCTCTTCCGGCTGCAGGGCAACAAGCTGACGGAGGTGGCCAAGGCGGTGCCGGGGGACCTGTGCGCGATCGCCAAGGTCGACGAGTTGCAGTTCGATGCCGTGCTGCACGACGCGGCCGAGGACGCCCACATCCACCTCAAGCCGCTGCAGTTCCCCATGCCCGTGCACGGGCTGGCCATCGAGCCGAAGCGGCGCGCCGACGAGCAGCGCCTGCACGACATCCTGCACAAGGTGGTGAGCGAGGACCCGTGCCTGCGCGTCGAGCTGGCCGCCGGCACGCACGAGACGCTGGTCTACGGCCTGGGTGAACTGCACCTGCGCACGCTGCTGGACCGCCTGACCGAGGTGCACGGCTGCCAGGTCGACACCCGCCCGCCGCGCATCGCCTACCGCGAGACGGTGGGCGCCCCGGCCGAGGGCCACTACCGGCACAAGAAGCAGACCGGCGGCGCCGGCCAGTTCGGCGAGGTGTTCCTGCGCATCGAGCCGCTGCCGCGCGGCGCCGGCTTCGAGTTCGTCGACGCCGTGCGGGGCGGAGCCATCCCCGGCAACTTCATGCCGGCGGTCGAGAAGGGCGTGCGCCAGGCGATGGAGCAGGGCGTGATCGCGGGCTATCCGGTGGTTGACCTGAAGGTGACCGTGTACGACGGCAAGCACCACACGGTGGACAGCAAGGAGATCGCGTTCGTGACGGCGGGCCGCAGGGCGCTGGTGGCCGCCGTGCGGGAGGCCCGGCCCTCGGTGCTGGAGCCCATCGTCGACGTGGAGATCGGCGTGCCCGAGCAGAACCTGGGCGACGTCACCGGCGACCTGGCGGCGCGGCGCGGCCAGGTCACCGGCACGCAGGCATCGGCGGACGGCCGCTCGACCGTCATGGCGCTGGCGCCGCTGTCCGAACTGGCCAGCTACCAGAGCCGGCTGAACGCGCTGACGGGCGGGCAGGGCAGCTACACGCTGGCGTTCAGCCACTACGAGCCGGTGCCGCCGGCCGTCCAGGCCGACCTGGTGGCGCAGTACCGGCCCAGGGACGAGTAGAGCCGGCTGGCGCCCGGCTATTCGACCAGTTCCTCGATCACGAAGTGGCGGTAGCGCACCGCGCACGAGATGCCGGCGTCCTTCAGCGCGGCCATCACGCGCTCGCGGGCCTGCAGGTTGCGCACCGGGATGAGCAGGGCGTAGTGCCCTTCGCGCGCCAGTTCGCCGAAGTGCCGGGCCGTGCGCTCCTCGGCGCCGACGGTCGGCAGCGCGACGTCGCGGTCGTCGAAGATGTGCACCACGTCCAGCACGTCCTGCGGCGTCAGCAGGCTGATCTCGCCGACGTCCTGCCCGTCGATCGTGAGCAGCGTCTCGGCCTTGCGGGCCTGCGCCTCGGACGGAAACATGATGAACAGATGGCCCGTGGGATAGAAGTCACCCAGCAAGGACATCATCCTGCGCTCGAGATGGAATGCTTTCACGAGAACCCTCCCTGGTTCATGCACGCGGCTGGAGGTCAGCCCGGCAACAGCTCTTGGGGGCCGGTCGACGCGGTCGCGTGACACCTGTATAGCCCCTGGATCCCAGGCTGCGCAAGAGGCGGCGGCCGCTTCCCACGGGCGTGTGCAGCCCGACACGGGCCCTGATCGCCGGCCCGACCCTTCCGTGGGCAGCGCTGCCGCAACCCAGGCCGGCCGTGCGGCTGCTTACCCGGAAGTGCCCCGACTAGCTTGCCCGGTGCAGGGCCCCACCTAGACTGCCCATTTCCCGTCGCCACGCGCGGCCCGCCAACCAGGGGAAACAGGCATGAGCACGAAAGCAACCGGCACCACGTCCGACACCCGCCGCGAGGTTGCCGCTGCCGCCAAGGCGGCGCCCACGATCCCGCCGCAGCAGTTCGCCCGCAATGCCGACTGGGCGGCCGCGGCGTTCCGCGCCGCGGGCGCGCTGCAACTCGCCGGTTCGCAAACGAGCCAGCGGGTCGCCGCGCTCTACGCCCTGGCGGCCGACAGTGCCCGCAAGGCCGGCTCGCCGCTCGAGGTGGTGCAGATCCAGTCGTCGCTGCTGTACTCGCAGTGGCAGGAATGGGCCCTCTATGCGCAGGAATGCCTGCTGACGACCTCGCGTGTGCTCGGGCAGCCGCTGGCCGGCGATCCGGCCGACCAGGCGGTGTCCCGCAGCCCGCAGGGCACCGGCAACGGGTTCGGCGATGCCGCGATGGGCGCGGTCGCACCCATGGTGCAGGCCTGGCAGAAGATGTTTGCCGGCCTGATGCCGGAAGGCTCGCAAGCCCGCCACTGAGGCGAGCCGCAGCGTTTCAGGCCGGGCGGACGAAGCCGACCCGGTCGGCGCGCCCTGGCACGTGCAGGCGGGACGAGACCTCGGGCGTCTCGGCCAGCAGCCGGCCCTGGCGCCACACCTTCAGCCGGTTGGCGCGCAGGCGGATCGCCTCCACCGGGTCGCTCGCCTGCAGCAGCACGAAGCTGGCCGCGCAGCCCTGTTCGATGCCGTAGCCCTGCAGGTGCATCACCTGCGCCGCATGGCGGGTGACCGCGTCGAAGCAGGCCCGGATGCCCTTCTGGCTGGTCATCTGCGCCACGTGCAGTCCCATGTGCGCCACCTCCAGCATGTCGGCCGAACCCATGCCGTACCACGGGTCCATCACGCAGTCGTGCCCGAACGCCACGGTGACGCCGGCGGCCATCAGCTCGGGCACGCGGGTCATGCCGCGCCGCTTGGGGTAGGTGTCGTGGCGGCCCTGGATGGTGATGTTGATCAGCGGATTGGCCACCACGCTGACGCCGCTCTCGGCAATGAGGGGCAGCAGCTTGCTGACGTAGTAGTTGTCCATGCTGTGCATGGACGTGCAGTGGCTGCCGTTGACGCGGCCCTGCAGCCCCAGGCGCTGGGCCTCGAAGGCCAGCGTCTCGATGTGGCGCGACAGGGGGTCGTCGGTCTCGTCGCAGTGCATGTCGACCAGCTTGCCGCGCTCGGCCGCAATTTCGCACAGCAGCTTCACGCTGGCCGCGCCGTCGGCCATGGTGCGCTCGAAGTGGGGGATGCCGCCGACGACGTCGACGCCGAAGTCGAGCGCCCGCTTCAGGCTCTCGATGCCACCTTTCGTGCGCAGCACGCCGTCCTGCGGGAAGGCCACCAGCTGCAGGTCGAGGTAGCCGGCCACGCGCTTCTTCACCTCCAGCATCGCCTCGACCGGCAGCAGGCTGGGGTCGCTGGTGTCCACGTGGCTGCGGATGGCCAGCAGGCCTCGCGCGACGGCCCAGTCGCAATAGGCCAGGGCGCGGGCGATCATGTCCTCGGCCTTGAGCAGCGGCTTGAGCTCGCCCCACAGCGCGATGCCCTCCAGCAGCGTGCCGCTCTCGTTCACCCGCGGCAGCCCGTAGCTGAGCGTTGCGTCCATGTGGAAGTGCGGATCGCAGAAGGGCGGCGCCAGCAGGTTGCCGCCGGCATCGACGGTCTCGCGGGCGGGCGCGCGCAGGCCGGCCGTGACCTCGGCGATGGTGCCGCCCTGGACGGCGACCGACATGCCGGTGCGGCCGTCGGGGAGGGTGGCGTTTGTGACCAGGAGATCGAGCATCAGCGCTCTCCTTTGCGGTAGGGCTTCATGAGGGCCTGAGGATAGGCGGCCTTGCGGGCCACCAGCACCAGCGCCAGGATGGACAGCAGGTAGGGCAGCATCAGGTAGACCTGGTAGGGCAGCGCGGCGTCGCCGGCCTGCTGCAGGCGCAGTTGCAGGGCGTCGAAGAACGCGAACAGCAGGGCGCCCAGCAGCGCCTTGCCCGGCCGCCAGGAGGCGAACACCACCAGTGCCACGCAGATCCAGCCGCGGCCGTTGACCATGTTGAAGTAGAACGAGTTGAACGCCGACAGCGTGAGGAAGGCGCCGGCCACGCCCATCAGGGCCGAGCCCGCCACGATGGCACCGGTGCGCAGGCCCAGCACCGAGACCCCCTGGCTCTCGGCGGCCTGCGGGTTCTCGCCCACCATGCGCAGCGCGAGGCCGACGGGCGTGCGGTACAGCAGCCAGCCGATGGCGGGCACCAGCAGCAGCGCCAGCAGGGTGAGCGGCGTCTGCGCCGAGAGCACCGGCAGCCCGAGCCAGTCCATGGGCTGGAACGGCTGGATGGTGGGCGGCGTGTTCACCTTGGGAAAGCTCACGCGGTAGCCGTAGTAGCTGAGCGACGTGGCCAGCAGGGTCACGCCCAGCCCGGCGACGTGCTGCGACAGCGCCAGTCCCACCGTCAGCCAGGCGTGCAGCAGCCCGAACACCGCGCCGCAGGCCGCGGCAACCAGCACCCCGGCCCACAGGTTCGCGCCGGCATACACGGCCAGCCACCCGGTGAAGGCCCCGGCGACCATGATCCCCTCGATGCCCAGGTTCAGCACCCCGGCCCGCTCGCACAGCAGCACGCCCAGCGTGCCCAGGATGAGCGGCGTGGCGATGCGCAGCACGGCGATCCAGAACGCCGGATTGGCGAGGATGTCGAGGAGGTCGGTCATGTCCCGGCTCGGAAGCCGCCAGCGGCCGGATCACCGCCTCGGTTCGACGTGAACCTGGAGATGGATTGCGGGTCGAGCCCGCAATGACGGGGTTGGAGTTGCGGGGCTTTCCCCCGTGCCTCGTCATCCCGGGCCCGACCCCGCACTTCGTCATCCCGGGCTTGACCCGACATTTCGTCATCCCGGGCTTGACCCGACATTTCGTCATCCCGGGCTTGACCCGACATTTCGTCATCCCGGGCTTGACCCGACATTTCGTCATCCCGGGCTTGACCCGGGATCCATCTCCCGTCGCGGAACCCGCCAGCGACCGGATCACCGTCCCGGTTCGACGTGAACCTGGAGATGGATTGCGGGTCAAGCCCGCAATGACGAGAGCGCGGGTCGACCCCGCCATCACGGGAAAGACGGGCACAAGCCACCATCGCTCCCACCCTCACCGCCACCGCACCCGGTACTGCGCCAGCAGCGTGGCCACCAGCACCGCCAGCAGCGAGGCAGCGACGATGACGTCGGCGATGTAGGTGGGCACGCCGATGGCCCGGCTCATGGTGTCGGCGCCGACCAGCACACCGGCCACGAACACCGACGCGAGCAGCACGCCCAGGGGGTGCAGCCCGGCCAGCATGGCGATGACGATGCCGCTGTAGCCGTAGCCTGGCGACATGTCGAGCGTCACGTAGCCGGTGCGGCCTGCCACCTCGACGGCGCCGGCCAGGCCCGCCAGCGCACCGGAGAGCAGGGCGACGCCGACCACGGTGCGGGTCACCGGCACGCCCGCGAAAGCGGCCGCGCGCGCGTTGGCGCCGAGCGCCCGGACGTCGAAGCCGAAGGTGGTGAATTTCAGGACGGCCCATACCACCACGGCGAGGGCGGCGGCGCCCAGCAGGCCGGTGTGCAGGCGGGCGCCCTCGACCAGGTGGGCCAGCGAGAGCTCGTCCTTCAGGGCCACGCTCTGCGGCCAGCCCATGGCCGTGGGGTCCTTCATCGGGCCGTCGAGCAGCGCCGAGACGCCCAGCAGCACCACGAAGTTGAGCAGCAGCGTGGTGACCACCTCGTCCACCCCCAGCCGGGCCTTGAGCAGGGCCGGGCCGAGCAGCAGCAGCGCACCGGCCAGCGCGGCGGCCAGCATCATCAGCCCGAACAGCAGGGGAGACGGCAGCCCGTAGCCCTCGCCGCCGTGCAGGCCGCCCACGGCCACGGCGGCCAGCGCGCCCGCATAGAGCTGGCCCTCGGCGCCGATGTTGAACAGGCGCGCCTTGAAGGCCACGGTGGCGGCAAGGCCGGTGAAGATGAGCGGGGTGGCGCGGGTCAGCGTCTCGGTCCAGGCGAAGACCGAGCCGAAGCCGCCCCGCACCAGATGGCCCCAGGTCGGGCCGACCGGCGCGCCGGCCCACAGCACGAGCAGGGTGCTGACGGCCAGCGTGAACGCGACAGCGCCGAGGGGCGCCAGGGCCAGCGCGAGCGGGGACGTGGAGGTGCGGGGTTCGAGCCTCATGGGGGCGATCCGCTCCCGATGCCGCTGCCGCTGCGAGTGGGACCCGCATCCAGCAGGTGGCCGTCGTCCCCTTGAAGGCCGGACTCCAGGCCGTCCGCATCCCCCGCGCCCGCCATCGCCAGCCCGATCGCCTCGCGCGTCCACTCTCCGGCCGGCCGCGTGGCCGTGAGGTGGCCGGCATGGATCACCGCGATGCGATCGCCCAGCGCCAGCACTTCGTCGAGGTCGTCCGACAGCAGCAGCACGGCTGCGCCGGCGTCGCGGGCGGCCAGCAGCTGCCGCTGCACATAGGCCACCGCGCCGATGTCCAGGCCCCAGGTGGGCTGGTGGGCCACGATCAGGCGCGGCGTGCGGCCGTCCGGCGCCAGCAGGGCACGGCCCAGGATGAGCTTCTGCATGTTGCCGCCCGACAGCGCGCGGGTGGGCGCCTCCACGCCGGCGCCGCGCACGTCGTAGGCCTGGGCGATGCGTTGCGCATGCGCGCGGGCGGCTGCGCGCCGCACGAACGGCCCGCGCGCAAAGGCCGGGGAGTGCAGCCGCTCGGACACCGCGTTCTCCCAGACCGGCAGGTCGCCCACCACGCCGACTCCGTGGCGGTCCTCCGGGATGCGGGCCACGCCGTGCCGGGCCACCCAGCCCGGCTGCGCGCGCCAGGGCTGGCCATCCAGCCACACGGTGCCGGCGGCAGCGGCGCGCGTGCCGCACAGCAGGTCGGCCAGGGCCAGCTGGCCATTGCCCGAGACGCCGGCGATGGCGGTGATCTCGCCGCTGCGCAGTTGCAGCGAGGCGGCTTCGAGGCGCTCGCGGCCGCCGGCAACGCTGACGCCTTCGAGCCGGCAGGCCACGTCACCGACGGCGGCCGGTGGCGTGCGCTGCGGCAGCTGCACGGCCTGGCCGACCATCCAGTTGGCCAGCTGCGCCTGGGTGGCGCCGCGGGCCGGCGCCTGCGCCACCAGCCGGCCGCCACGCAGCACGGCCACGCGGTGCGCGACCCGCAGCACTTCGGCCAGCTTGTGGCTGATGAAGACGATGGACAGCCCCTGGGCGACCATCTGGCCCAGGGTGGCGAACAGGGCCTCGCTCTCCTGCGGCGTCAGCACCGCGGTGGGCTCGTCGAGAATCAGGATGCGGGCGCCGCGGTACAGCGCCTTGAGGATCTCGACCCGCTGCCGTTCGCCGACCGACAGCGTGCCGATGCGCGCCTCGGGCTGCACCGGCAGGCCGAAGCGCTGCGCCACCTCGAGCAGGCGGGCCCGCGCCGCGGCGCGCCGGCTGAGCGGGCGCCAGAGCGGCTCGGTTCCCATGAGCACGTTGTCCAGCACCGAGAGGTTGTCGGCCAGCGTGAAGTGCTGGTGGACCATGCCGATGCCCGCGGCCAGCGCGGCCCGCGGTTGCCCAGGTGGCAGCGGCTGGCCGAACACCTCGATCGAGCCGGCGTCGGCCGTGTAGTGGCCGAACAGGATGGAGACCAGCGTCGATTTGCCGGCGCCGTTCTCGCCCAGCAGCGCCAGCACCTCGCCGGCCGCCAGGTCGAGCGAGATGGCGTCGTTGGCGACCAGCGATCCGAACCGCTTGGTGATGCCGGACAGGCGCAGGACGATCCGGCTCTGCTCCTTCTCCCCTGGGGGGAGGGCTGGGGAAGGGGCGGGTTCAGCCACCAGGGCGTGCCCCCACCCCGGCCCTCCCCCAGCGGGGGAGGGAGGAAAACGAGCACCTCCCAAGTCTCGCGAGGAAGGAAGACGACCTCCCCCGGCGCGCGAGGGAGCGGGGAAGCGGCATTACTTCGCCGTCGACTTCGGCTGGCTGTCGTCGACCTTGACGAGGAACTTGCCGGCCAGGATGTCCTTCTGCTTGGCCAGCACCTTGGCCATGACCTCGGTCGGCACCTTCTTCTCGAATGTGCCCAGGGGCGCGAGTTCGGAGCCCTTGTGCTTCATCGTCGAGTAGGGACCGTAGTCCTCGGCCTTGAACTTGCCGTCCTTGACGTTCTTGAGCGCCAGGTCGATGGTGGGCTCCATGTTCCACAGCGCCGAGGCCACCACCGTGTCGGGGTACTTGTCCTGGGTGTTGATCACGTTGCCGATGGCCAGCTTGCCCTTCTCCTTGGCGGCGTCGGACACGCCGAAGCGCTCGGCGTACAGCACGTCGGCGCCCTTGTCGACCATGGCGAAGGCCGCTTCCTTGGCCTTGGGCGGGTCGAACCAGCTGTTGATGAAGGTGACGGTGAATTCCACCTTCGGATTCACTTCCTTGGCACCGGCCATGAAGGCGTGCATCAGGCGGTTGACCTCGGGGATGGGGAAGCCGCCCACCATGCCGATCTTGTTGGTCTTGGTCACGCCGCCGGCGATCATGCCGGTCAGGTAGGCCGGCTCCTGGATGTAGTTGTCGAAGACGCTGAAGTTGGGCGCCTGCGGCTTGCCCGACGAACCCATCAGGAACGACACCTTGGGAAAGTCCTTCGCGACCTTGCGTGCCGCCGCTTCCACCGCGAACGACTCGCCCACCACCAGCTGCACGCCGCCGGTGGCGTACTCGCGCATCACGCGTTCGTAGTCGGCGTTGGCGACGTTCTCGCTGGCCTTGTATTCGATCTCGCCGCGCGCCTCGGCCGCCTTCAGCGCCTTGTGGATGCGGCTCACCCACTGCTGCTCGAACGGCACGGTGTAGACGGCGGCGACCTTGATCTTGGCCTGCGCCAGCGCGAGGCCAGGGGCGAGAGCGGTGGCGGCCAGGACGGCGGCGGCGGTGCGGCGGGAGATGGCTTGGCGGGTCATGGGGCTCCTCGTTGTTGGACGTGCGGGTCGTGCAAGGGTCGTGCCAGCGAGGCCGCGACGTCAAGGGCGGGAACCCGGGGACGGACACCCCGACGCAGAAGGCGCAGAAGGCGCAGAAGGCGCAGACGTGGCGCAGAAAAATGCGGAAGGCGCCATCGAGGAAGACCTCATCGGATGGCCTTCTGCGCCTTCTGCGCGCGGTTGTCCGCTCCCGCTCCCGCCTTCAGAGGTCGAACGCCCGCTGCAGGAACCACCAGCTGGCCAGGATGGCGATCAGGATGGAGCCGAACTGCAGGATGCCTACCCGGTAGAACACCGTGCGGCGCAGCCAGAACGCCACCGGCAGGAAGGCCGCCACGATGGCCAGCTGGCCGAGTTCGACGCCGACGTTGAAGCCCACCAGCGCCAGCGCCAGCGCCCCCTGCGGCAGGCCCAGGTCGGCCAGAGCGGAGGCGAAGCCGAAGCCGTGGATGAGCCCGAAGACGAAGGCCATCACCCAGCGCCGCTTCTCGACCGTTCCGCGCAGGTTGTTCAGCGCCGCCAGCACCACCGAGGCGGCGATCACCGATTCGACGAAGCGCGACGGCAGGCTGGCGAAGCCCAGCACGGCCAGGCTCAGCGTGATGGAGTGGGCGAGCGTGAACGCGGTGACCACCTTGACCACCGCCCCCAGCGCGCCGGGCAGCCGCGCCACCGGCATCCAGCGGCCGCCGGCGCGCAGCAGCACGGCCGGCAGCAGCAGCGACAGCAGGAACAGGATGTGGTCGAAGCCGATCCAGATGTGCCAGATGCCTTCGAGGATGTACTGGCGCAGGGTTTCCAGCGCGCTCGGGCCGCGCAGCGCCAGCGGCTGCTCGGCCGACTCGGCCGAGAACACCAGGGCCTGGGCGCCGGTCGACCCGGGTGCGAGCCACTGGACCAGTCCTCGGTGCGTGGGATCGACGTCGAACAGGGCCGAGTACCGCAGTCGCAGCGAAGCGGCGTCGGGCGCGCAGCGCGCCTGCAGGCCCAGGACGGCGTAGGTGCCGTCGCTGTGCCGGTCGAGCCGCAGCGGCGCCGGTTCGGCCCAGGTGCAGGCCTGGCCGCCGGCGGCCAGCGCCAGCCGCTGCAGGGCGTACTGGTGGATGTCGGCGCCGCGCCGGCGCACCTCGCCCCATGTGATCTCGCCGTTGCCGTCGCGGTCGATCTCCAGCACGTAGTCGAGATCGCGCAGGGCGATGTCCCAGCGCACCTCGATGGTCGCGCCGTCAGGCGACGCCCGCAGCGTGAGGTAGCTGTCGCTCGGCTTGTGGGCGAAGGCGCTGCCGGCCAGCAGCAGGAGGGTGACGGTGAGCCATTGCAGTGCCCGGCTCATCGGACGGTCCCGAGCTGCGTCGCCAGCGCCTGCAGCGCCGGGTCTTCGTAGCGGCTGGCGGCCAGCCAGTCGAGAGCCGGCCGGGCGGCCTGCGGTTGCCGGGCGGCCAGGGCCGCGCGCAGCAGGATCCAGGCATCGCGCGGTTCCTTCTGCACCTGGTAGTTGCTGCCGGCCAGCTGCAGCGCCCGGGCTGGCTGGCCCTCGACGTCGAGCGCGAAGCGGGCGGCCTCCTGCTCGTGCAGCCGGTCGCCGCGCAGCGCGGCGGCGGCGAAGCGGTCGCGCAGCTGGTCGGCCCAGTCGGCCGCCTGGCGGGCGCCGGTGGCCTTGCCGGCCAGGGCCAGCCGCAGCAGCAGGACGTCGGACCGCTCCCAGCCGGCCAGCAGCTTCAGCACCTCGGCCGGCCGGCGGGCATCGAGCAGGAAGTCGGCGTAGGCGCCGAGCAGGAACTGGTCGGTGACGCCTTGCGCCAGGGCGGCCTTGTAGTGGTGTTCGGCCGCCGCCGTGTCGCCCAGGCGCTGCGCCATCTCGGCCAGCCGCGTGTGCTCCCAGACCAGCAGCTCGGGCGAGGCCTGCGGCGCTGCGGCCACCGCCGCCGCGAGCCGCTCGTAGGCCGGTCGCAGGCCACCGGTGGCCGCTTGGACGTAGGCGCTGCAGCCGGTGGCGAACAGCGGATCGGCGATGGGCGCCAGGCGCTCGCATTCGGCCGCCGCCTCGGGGTAGCGCGCCTGCACCATGAAGATGGCGGCGCGCCAGGCCGGCGCATCGGGCAGGTCGGGTGCGAGCCTGGCCGCCTGGGCCAGGCTGTCGAGTGCCGGGGTGAACTGGTGGCTGTATTGCTCGAGCTGGCCGCGCACCAGCCAGTAGGCCGGATCGGACGGACCGGCGCCCGCCAGCGGCGCGATGGCGGCACTGGCATAGCCCACCAGGCGCGGATCGCCCTGGGCCATCGCCAGCTCGAAGTAGCGGCGCGCCACCTCGATGCGCAGGGCGGCGTCGCCCGGGCGCGCGGCCAGCTGCCGGCGCAGTCCCTCGACGCGCTTGGCGGCCGCGTCGGTGGCCAGCGGCAGCTTCTCGACCACTTCCTCATCGGAGGCGGGCGTGAAGGGCGCCGCCTGCGCGAGTGCCGCGCCGGACACAAAAACGGCGGCCACGAGCCGCCGGAGGGTGGGGCGCATGGACCTACTTGGTGCCGAAGATGCGGTCGCCGGCGTCGCCCAGGCCGGGCAGGATGTAGCCGTGGTCGTTGAGCTCGCGGTCGATGGCGGCGGTGTAGATGGGCACGTCGGGGTGGGCCTTCTGCATCGCGGCCACGCCCTCGGGACAGGTGAGCAGGCACACGAACTTGATCGACTTGGGCCGCAGCTCCTTGATGCGCTCGACGGCGGCGATGGCCGAATTGCCGGTGGCCAGCATGGGGTCGACCACGACCACGTCGCGCTCGTGCATGTCCTGCGGCATCTTGAAGTAGTACTCCACCGCAACCAGCGTCTTGGGGTCGCGGTACAGGCCGATGTGGCCGACGCGGGCGCCCGGCACCACGTTGAGCATGCCGTCCAGGATGCCGGTGCCGGCGCGCAGGATGGACACGAACACCAGTTTCTTGCCGTCGATGACCTTGCCGGTCATGGTCTCCATCGGGGTCTCGATCTCGATGTCCGACAGCGCCATGTCGCGCGTGACCTCGTACGCCATCAGCGACGCCAGCTCGCCCAGCAGCCGGCGGAAGCTGTTGGTGCTGGCCTCCTTCTTGCGCATGAGGGTCAGCTTGTGCTGCACCAGCGGGTGGTCGAGGACGTGGACTTGGGTCATGGTGCTGTGGGTGAGCAGGGGACGGGCTGACTATAGCGAGGCTGCGGGAATGCGGACTCCCTTCGATGCGGACTAGAAAACAGTCCCGTCGCTGTGCACCTGCAACGGCGGCAGGCCGTTGCGGGCGCGCTGCGCGAGTTCGCGGCCGGCGGCCCAGGTGCCGCCTTCCAGCACGCAGGCCAGCGGCAGCTTGTCGTCGGACAGCGACAGCTCGCGCCGGACGCCGTGCGCCAGTTCGTCCAGCAGCGCCACCGTCAGGGCGCGCCATTCCACGATGATCTCGTCGCCCGGATGCCAGACCTGCCGCGCCGCCTCGGGCTCGCGGAGCTGCAGCACGCCAGTGTCCAGCAGCAGGCCGCCGTTGCGGTACTCGGGCAGGCCGGTCAGGCGCTCGATGCCGCTCAGCCGGCAGCCGGCCCAGTGGAAGGGCTCGAGCAGCGAGTACGTGAGCCACTGCGACAGCTTGTGGAACGGCACCCAGCCGTCGGAGGCGCCCTCGCCGCGCACGGCGTCGTGGCGCCAGACGTCGCCCAGGGGGATGCCGCCGATGCTGTGGCCCAGGGGCCAGATGGGGGACAGTGACACCAGCAGCTGCGACAGGATGTCGTGGACGTCGACGTCGGCGGTGTGCGCGATGCCGCCCTCGCCGGCCACCAGCAGGTCGAACAGGCCGGCCGGCCGCGCCTCGTCGCCGAACACCTCGGGCTGCTCGGCCATCACCTCGCCGAGCCGGCGCAGCAGCACGGCGCGGCCTTCCAGTCCCACCAGCTGATTGTTTTCCGACACCTGGAACGCCTCGGCCAGCAGGTCCGTGTCGACCGCGCGCAGCCCTTCGGCATCGGCCTGCAGCGGCCGCAGCTTGTCGCTGGAGAACAGGCCGGCGGTGAAGGCATGGAAGCTGGCCACGCCCAGCCCTTCGGAGCGGGTGAAGGTCTGGCCGGTGGCCGACTCGATGTACTTCCAGTGGGCGCCGGCACCGGCGTCGAGCAGCACGCTGGTCACCGTCAGGTCGACCATGGCGCGAGCGCGCACGGACATCGGGGCGTCGCCCAGCAGCTTCTCGAGCTCGGCCTTGCGGTCGGTGCCGCCGGCCTCGAAGTGGCGCCAGCGGCTGTGGAACGGGATGTGCAGCTTGGGGTAGCGCCGGCGCGTGGCAGTGGCCACCTCGGCGGCGGCGTCGCGCAGGCGGCCTTCGTCGAGGGTAAACCAGGCCGAATGGCCGATGCGGGCGCGGTCGAGCAGCTGGCCGCAGCGCTCGCGTACCGCGACCGTGGAGCGCAGGGCGGCGGCTGCGAGTTCGCCCTGCGAGCGCTCCCGCACGAAGTCGGTGCCGGCCGTCACGACAGCCCCCGGCCCTTGGTCTGCTTCAGGCGCTCGGCATCCGGCACCGCGCCGGGCGTGAAGTAGCCGGCGGCCATCTTGGCGTCCATCTCGACCCGCGCATCGGCCGGGATGAGTTCATCCGGGATGTTGACCCGTTCGCCAACCTCGATGCCCGAGCCGGTGATGGCGTCGTACTTCATGTTGCTCATCGAGACCAGGCGGTGGATCTTGCGCACGCCCAGCCAATGCAGCACGTCGGGCATGAGTTCCTGGAAGCGCATGTCCTGCACGCCCGCGACGCATTCGGTGCGGGCGAAGTACTGGTCGGCCGTGTCGCCGCCGACCTGGCGCTTGCGGGCGTTGTAGACCAGGAACTTGGTGACCTCGCCCAGCGCCCGGCCTTCCTTGCGCGAGTAGGCGATCAGGCCCACGCCGCCGCGGCCGCCGGCTTCCTTGGGCTGCGCGCCGCGGATGCATTCCTCGATGGCGTGCGTGAGGTAGGGGCGGCAGGTGCAGATGTCCGATCCGAACACGTCGGAGCCGTTGCACTCGTCGTGCACGCGCGCCGTGAGCTCGACCTCGGGGGTGGCCAGGTCGCGCGGGTTGCCGAAGATGTAGATGGTCTGGCCGCCGATGGGCGGCAGGAACACCTCGAGGTCGCTGCGCGTCACCAGCTCGGGGTACATGCCGCCGGTCTCCTCGAACAGCACGCGGCGCAGGTCGGTCTCCGAGCAGCCGAAGCGCTTGGCCACCCCGGGCAGGTACCAGACCGGCTCGATGGCCGCCTTGGTCACCATGGCGGCGCCATTGGCCGTGAGCAGCTTGCCATCGGGCTTGAGCCGGCCCTTCTGCACCGCCTCGATGACCTCCGGCAGGATGACGTGGGCCTTGGTGACGGCGATGGTCGGGCGGATGTCCAGGCCGGCCGCGATCTCCGCGCGGTACACGTCGGCCACCGCCGCGCCCCAGGGATCGAGGCTGACCATCTTGCTGCCGTCGCGCCACTGCGGATAGGGGCCGATGAGGTCGGTCGGCGAGGTGTTCGTCAGGTCTGCGCGGTGCTCGCGCTTGAGGGCCCCGGCGGCCACGGCCAGCGCGCGGTACACGCTGTACGAGCCGCTGTGGGTGCCGATGACGTTGCGGTGCGCGCGCGTGGTGGTGGTGCCCACGATGGGGCCCCGCTCGGCCGGGGTGGCAGCCCCCCAGTGGATGGGTGGTGCGCCGACGCCGCCGCTGTGGGATGTCAGGCGGATGTGGCGTGGCGCGGAGGTGGTGTCGGCCATCGTGTCTCGCTGGGACCAAAAGGCCACTCTAGCAAAGCGCAGGCCAGTTGGTGGTGGCGCGGGACGCCGACGTTGCGTTCCGGTCCTTGTAACCCTCTGCGGGTTATCCCTCGGATTTCTGTCAGTCAAAAGTAACATACCCCATACGAGGGATGGACACATCTGTGTCCGACTGTAAGAGTCCGCGCGCAATCTAAAAAAGACGGAGCAGCAGTGCAGAGAAGAACGACGCGGGTGGCCGCAATGGCCGCCATGGGACTCCTTGTTTCGCCCGCATTCGCGCAGTTGAGCACCCGACCCGACGCGGGAACCATCCTCGAGACACCACGGCAAATCCCGACGCTGCCGGAGCCGGGCGGTCCGCCCGCCGTGGTGGTGCCGGTGCCACCTCCGGCAGCCACCTTCGATCGCTCGGTCCAACTGACGCCCGCGGCCTTCCGGGTGCAGGGCAACACGCTGATCGCCGAGGCCGACATCCAGGGGGTGCTGCAACCCTACGTGGGCAAGTCCATCGACATGGCCGGCCTGCTGCAGGCGGCGGCCGCCGTGCGCCAGCTGTATCGCGAGCGCGGCTACATCCTGACCGAGGCCTACCTGCCGCAGCAGCAGTTCTCCGCGACCGGCGGCACGGTGACCATCCAGGTGCTCGAAGCGCGGGTGGGCAAGGCCACCGTGCGCCTCGAGGGCAGCGGCCTGTCGCCGACCCTGGCCGACAGCATCGTGCGCCAGGCGCTGCCTGCAGGCACACCCATCACCGAGCAGCTGCTGGAAAAGCCGGTGCTGCTGCTGCGCGACCTGGCCGGCTACGAGGCGGTGGCCGACGTGCAACCGGGCGCCAATGCCGGCGAGGCCGACGTCGTCGTGGTGGCCAAGCCCAGCGACAAGCGCTTTGCCGCCCTGCTGGGTGCCGACAACTACGGGGTGCGCTCCGCCGGCGAATACCGGGCCTACGTGGACCTCGAGGCACAGAACCTGGCCGGCCGCGGTGACGTGCTGTCCGGGCGCCTGCAACTGGCCGACCGTTCGGACAACAACCTCTACCGCCTGGGCTACAGCAGCACGCTGGACCGGTACGCGACGCGCCTGGGCGTGCTGGTCGCGCGCACGGAGTACGCGCTGGGCAAGCAGTTCGCGGCGCTCGGCGCCTTCGGCCAGGCCGAGGTGTTCAACCTCTCGGCCACGCAGCCCTTCATCCGCTCGCGTGCCTACAACCTGTTCGGCAGCGTGGCGCTGGAGCGCAAGGACCTCACCGACCGCACCACCACGCCGGCCAGCACGGCGGAGCGCCGAGTGGATTCGGTGCGCCTGAGCGCGCTGGGCAACTTCGTCGATGGACTGGGCGGCAGCTCGTTCAGCAGCTATGCGCTCAGCCTCACCCATGGGCGGCTGAAGCTCGACCCGGTGTCGCAGGCGCTGGACGCGAGCGCCGCTCTCGGGCTGAACACCGCGGGCTCCTTCAGCAAGCTGAACCTGGAGTTCCAGCGCGCGACCTTCCTGCGCGCGAGCGACCGCGTCCAGGTGAACCTGCTGGCGCAACTTGCCTCGCGCAACCTGACCTCGGCCGAGCAGATCGGCCTGGGTGGCCCGACCGGCGTGCGCGGCTATCCCGTGGGCGAGGCCGTGGGCGACACCGGCGCCGTGCTGAACCTGGAGTACCGCCACCAGTTCGCCGCCGTCGGCGGCGTGCCGCTGGGCGGGAGTGTGTTCTACGACTGGGGCTGGGTGCGCTTCCACCAGGACGGGGCGCCGTTCCCCGCGCCCGAGTCGCAAGCCCTGGGCTCGGCGGGCTTCGGCCTGACGGCAGGCACCTGGGGTGACTACCTGGCCACGCTGCAACTCGCCTGGCGCACCACCAGCGACCGTCCCGCCAGCGATCCGGACCACAAGCCGCGCGTGTGGCTGACCGTTCAGAAGTGGCTGTAAGCCTGTAGCAGTACCCGAAGGAAGATCATGAACAGCACCCGTCCCGCCTCGCACCGCCTGCAGATCCGCACCGTCGTCGTGCAGATCTCGCGCAAGCTGAAAGCCACCTACCGCCTGCGCACCGGCCGTCTCTTCTCCGTGCTGCTGGCCACGCTGGTGTCCACCTTCACGCCGCTGGCGCGCGCGCTGCCTGATGCCTCCACCGTCAAGATTTCGGCGGGGCAGGTCAACATCGACACCTCCACGGCCAACACCATGCTGGTGAACCAGGGCACGGCCAAGGCGGTCCTGGACTGGCGCACCTTCAACATCGGCACCGGTGAGCTGGTGCGCTTCGCGCAGCCGGATGCGGCGTCGGTGGCGCTCAACCGCGTGTCGGGCGGCGCCTCGACGATCGCCGGCGCGCTGCAGGCCAACGGCCAGGTGTTCCTGGTGAACCCGGCGGGCGTGCTGTTCGCACCGGGGGCGGAGGTCAACGTCGGCGGGCTGGTGGCCTCCACGCTGAACCTGAGCAACACGGACTTCCTGGCCGGGCGCTACCAGTTCAGCGGCGGCGGCCTGGGCACGGTGACCAACCAGGGCAGCCTGGCCGGGCGCTACGTGGTGTTGGCGGGCCCCACGGTGAACAACAGCGGCACCATCGACGCCGCCCGCGGCTCGGTCGGCCTGCTGGCCGGCTCGCGCGTGACGGTCGATCCGGCCGGCGCGGGGCTGGTGAACTTCTCGGTGGATGCGGGTGCGGTGAATGCCGCCATCACCAACAGCGGCGCCATCACCGCCGACGGCGGCAAGGTGGCGGTGCTGGCCAGCAGCCTGTCGGACACGCTCCCGACAGTCATCAACCAGAGCGGGGTGATCCGCGCGAACACCATCGCCAACCAGAACGGCACCATCGTGCTGAGCGGCGGGGTGCAGGGCGTGGTGAGCGTCTCGGGCACGCTCGAAGCCAAGGGCGCCAACACAGGCGAGACCGGCGGCACGGTCAAGGTGCTGGGGGACAAGGTCGGCCTGATGGCGGGCGCGAAGGTCGACGCCAGTGGCGATGCCGGGGGCGGTACGGTGCTGGTGGGGGGCAACTGGCAGGGCAAGGGACCGGAGCAGAACGCATCCGCGACACAGATGGCGACCGGCGCGCAGATCAGCGCCGATGCCGTGAACAGCGGTAACGGCGGCACGGTCGTCGTTTGGGCCGATGGCTCGACGGCCGTGGGGGGCGCAATCAGTGCCCGTGGTGGCGCGCAGGGCGGCAACGGTGGCCGGGTGGAGACATCAGGCAAGGAAGGCCTGGTGATCGCCAAGTCCACCACGGTCGACACGTCTGCGCCGCAAGGAACGGTCGGCAACTGGCTGCTGGATCCGACGAACATCATCGTGGCTACCGGCGGGCCGGCGGCACTGGGCGACGTCGACGAGTTCACTGATTTCGGCACGACGCAGACTATCGATCCGGCGACGATCAACGCGTCGGCGACCACTGTCCAACTGCAGGCGACAAACGACATTACGGTGAGCAACGCGATTGCGATGACCACCAACGGTGCCGGCCTGGACATGCAGGCGGGCCATAACATCGCCGTCAACGCCGGTATCACCCTCACCGGCAGCATGGCGATCAACGCCGGCGGCGCAGTGACGCAGACGGCAGCCATCACGTCGAATGGTCTGCTGCTGGCAGGCGCCGGAACGGTCGCGCTGACCAACGCCGGCAACTCGTTCACCACCATCGCCGCCACCCATGGCGCTGGTGACATCAATGTCGTCAACAACGGCAGTCTGACCGTTGGAACGGTCAACGGCACGAATGGCATCAGCACTGGGGGCAATGTGACGCTGACGGCCACCGGAGCCGCCGCCGACCTCACGGTCAACCAGAACATCACCGTCACCAACGCCGCCGCGAAGACGCTGACGCTGCGCGCCGATCGCGATGTGCTGGTGAACGCCACGACCGGCTCCGTGGCCATCGCGGCCGGCGGTACAGGTGCACTGAACGTGGACCTCAACGCCGATCGTGACGCCAGCGGCGGTGGCGCGGTGGTCATCAACGCGTCCACGGGCACTGCCAGCATCACGACCA